>NZ_CP120692.1:0-910000 GCF_045571445.1 Bradyrhizobium sp. STM 3566
ATGACAATGGAACAGGATCGCTGGTCACGCGTGAAGGGTCGGCTGCGCTCGAGCGTTGGCGAGGACGTCTACACGAGCTGGTTTGCACGCATGGATCTCGAAGGCGTGCAGGACGAGAGCGTGCGGCTCTCGGTGCCGACGCGGTTCCTGAAGAGCTGGATCCAGGCCCATTATGCCGAGCGCGTGCTGTCGTGCTGGCAGGCCGAGATGCCGGAAGTGCATCGCATCGACCTCACGGTCCGCTCCGCCGTGCGCCCGGCGGCACACCCGAAGGAAGCGCCCGCGCCGGTCGAGGCGCGCCGCGCGCCGACACCGGAATTGCGCTCGACCGCGACCGCGCCGGTCTCGGCCAATCACGACGCGCTCGGCGGCTCGCCGCTGGATCCGCGCCTGACCTTCGCGAGCTTCGTCGTCGGCCGCTCCAACACGCTGGCACATGCCGCCGCGCGCCAGGTTGCCGAAGGACGCCGCGGCGATCCCGTCATGTTCAACCCGCTCTACATTCACGCCGGCGTCGGCCTCGGCAAGACGCATCTCTTGCAGGCGGTGACCTGGGCCGGCAATTCCGGCAACGAGCGCAAGGTGCTGTATCTCACGGCGGAGAAATTCATGTACGGCTTCGTCGCTGCGCTGAAGACGCAGACGGCGCTGGCCTTCAAGGAAGCGCTGCGCGGCATCGACGTGCTCGTCATCGACGATCTGCAATTCCTCCAGGGCAAGTCGACGCAGGCCGAGTTCTGTCACACGCTGAACGCGCTGATCGACGCCGGCCGCCAGGTCGTGATCGCGGCCGACCGTCCGCCGTCCGACCTCGAAAGCCTCGACGACCGCGTGCGCTCGCGGCTCGCCGGCGGGCTCGTGGTCGAGATGGGCTCGCTCGGCGAGGAGCTGCGCCACGGCATCCTGAAGTCGCGCGTCGCCGCGGCCCGCGCCCATCATGCGACGTTCGAGGTGCCCGAGGAGGTGCTGCAATATCTGGCGCGCACCATCACCCATAATGGCCGCGATCTCGAAGGCGCGATCAACCGTCTGCTCGCGCATTCCAAGCTCAACAACCGGCCGGTGACGCTGGAGATGGCGGAGCACGAGGTGCGCGACCTGGTGCGGCCGCAGGAGCCCAAGCGGATCAAGATCGAGGACATCCAGCGCGTGGTGGCGCGGCAGTACAATGTCAGCCGCTCCGACCTGTTGTCCTCGCGCCGCACCGCCAACGTGGTCCGCCCGCGGCAGGTGGCGATGTATCTCGCCAAGACGCTGACCCTGCGCTCGCTGCCCGAGATCGGCCGCCGCTTCGGCGGGCGCGACCACACCACCGTGCTGCACGCGGTACGCAAGATCGAGGCGCTGGTCTCCAAGGACACCGCGCTGCTGGAAGAGGTCGAGTCGCTCAAGCGCCAGCTTCAGGAATAAAGGCCTATTTGTTTCACCTTCAGCAGAGGTCGTCATGCCCGGGCTTGACCCGGGCATCCACGTTCTTTGGGCTCCTTAGGCAAGCCGTGGATGGCCGGGACGAGCCCGGCCATGACGCTGTGGGGACGATTGCTACCCCACCAGCGAGGGAGCGCACCTGCACCCGGCTGCCGGCGCCGGTTTGCCGTTAAATCGTGGGGAACTGCCCCCAATGCCTTGAATCCCAGCGCCATCCGCGCCACCTTGCGCGACCCTGACGGCTTTGGTCATATCGGCTCGATGACCCGGCCTTCCGGGGTCTTCGGTGCCGTGGCGCTTTTCGGCTGCCGGGCTTCTTCCAACGCAGTGTTTTCCTTGGGGATCGGGCGAGTAGTGCAATGAAGGTTACGGTCGAACGCGCGCAACTCCTGAAGTCGCTGGGCCATGTCCACCGCGTGGTCGAGCGCCGCAACACGATCCCGATCCTCGGCAACGTGCTGGTCCGCGCCGAAAACGCCAAATTGTCCCTGAAGGCGACCGACCTCGACCTCGAGGTGACGGAGACGCTGCCGGCGGAAACCGCGACCGCGGGCTCCACCACCGTGCCGGCGCACATGTTCTACGACATCGTGCGCAAGCTGCCCGACGGCTCGCAGATCGTGCTGGAGGCCGACGGCGACCGCGCGGTGCTCGCGATCCGCGCCGGCCGCTCGCGCTTCACGCTGCAGACGCTGCCGGAGAATGATTTCCCGGATCTCGCCGCCGGCGACATGTCGCACTCGTTCTCGCTCGCGGCCAAGGACGTCAAGCGGCTGATCGACCGCACCCAGTTCGCGATCTCGACAGAGGAGACGCGCTACTACCTCAACGGCATCTATCTGCACGCGGCCGGCACGGCCAAGGCCGCCACCCTGCGCGGCGTCGCCACCGACGGCCACCGCCTCGCCCAGCTCGACCTGGTGCAGCCCAGGGGCGCCGAGGGCATGCCCGGCGTGATCGTGCCGCGCAAGACCGTCGGCGAGGTGCAGCGCCTGATCGAGGACACCGAGGCCGAGATGACGATCGAGCTGTCGCAGGCCAAGATCCGCTTTACGATCGGCAACGTCGTGCTGACCTCGAAACTGATCGACGGCACCTTCCCCGACTACGGCCGCGTCATCCCGCAGAACAACGACAAGGAGCTCGTCGTCGACAAGAAGGACTTCGAGGACGCGGTCGACCGCGTCTCCACCATTTCCAGCGAGCGCGGGCGGGCGGTGAAGCTGTCGCTGTCGGCCGGCAAGCTGGTGCTGTCGGTGACCAATCCGGATTCGGGCAGCGCGACCGAGGAGCTCGAGGTCGAATACGCCGCCGACGCCCTCGATATCGGCTTCAACTCCCGCTATTTGCTCGACATCGCCGCCCAGATCGAAGGCGACGTCGCAACCCTCCGCCTCGCCGATCCGGGCTCACCAACCCTGGTGCAGGATCGTGACGACAAGAGCGCACTGTACGTGCTGATGCCGATGCGGGTGTGAGGCTATTTTCTCCTCTTGTCATGGCCGGGTCATGGCCGGGCTTGACCCGGCCAGCCATCGAACAGAACGACCTGGGTGTACATCCTCGCCAGCAAGCCCGGTGGAACACTCTACATAGGCGTCACGAACATTTTGGTCCGCCGCGTCTATGAACATCGCGAGGGTCTGGCCGATGGCTTCACCAAACGTTACGGCGTGAAGGCTTTGGTCTATTTCGAGGCGCATGACACGATCGCCGCTGCCCTTCAGCGCGAAAAGAACATGAAGCACTGGTCCCGTGAGTGGAAGATCGATCTGATTGTGAAGAGCAATCCCACCTGGCAAGACCCATATGATGAAATTGCCCGCTGACGCGGGCGAGGGATTGCCGGGTCAAGCCCGGCAATGACGAGTTGAGATGACCCCCTCCCGCATTCATCGCCTGACGTTGACGCACTTTCGCAATTATCGGGCGGCGGGGCTCGAGACGACGGCTGACGTGGTGGCGCTGGTCGGGCCGAACGGGGCGGGCAAGACCAATTGCATCGAGGCGATCTCGTTCCTGTCGCCGGGCCGCGGCCTGCGCCGCGCGACGCTGGAGGACGTCGCCGACAACCAGGGCGACGGCTCCTGGGCGGTGTCGGCGCAGGTCGAGGGCGCGCTGGGGCTCGCCACGCTCGGCACCGGGATCGATACGCCGCGCGCAGATGGGCCGGTCAGCCGGCGCTGCCGCATCGACCGCGAGCCGGTGGGGTCGGCCAGCGCCTTCGGCGACCACATCCGCATGGTGTGGCTGACGCCGGCGATGGACGGGCTGTTCATGGGGGCTGCGTCCGAGCGGCGGCGCTTCTTCGACCGCCTGGTGCTCGCCATCGACAGCGAGCATTCCAGCCGGATCAACGCACTCGAGCGCTCGCTGCGTTCGCGCAACCGCCTGCTGGAGACGCGCAATTACGACGACCATTGGTGCGACGCGATCGAGCGCGAGACCGCCGAGCTGGCCGTCGCGGTCGCGGCAACGCGCGGCCAGACCGCGGCAAGGCTCACCGGCATGCTCAACGCACGCGCGCAAGAATCCGCGTTCCCGTCGGCGCAGATCGCGCTCGACGGCTGGATGGAGAACGCGCTGCTCCAGGAGACCGCGACGTCGGTCGAGGACCGCTACCGCCAGATCCTGCGCGACAACCGCCCGCGCGATGCGATCGCCGGTCGCACCACCGACGGTCCGCATCTCACCGACCTGCAGGTCGTCTACGCGCCGAAAAGCATGCCCGCGCGCGACGCTTCGACCGGCGAGCAGAAGGCGCTTCTGATCGGCCTCGTGCTCGCGCATGCGACGCTGGTCGCCGAGATGACCGGCATCGTGCCGCTGCTGCTGCTCGACGAGGTGGTTGCGCATCTCGACCCGAACCGCCGCGCGGCGCTGTTCGAGGAGCTGAAGAAGCTCGGCGCGCAGGTGTGGCTGACCGGCGCGGATCCTGCCGCCTTCACCGAGATCGGCGCAGGGGGCGAAGTCTTTGACGTCGAGAGCGGACGAGTCTCGGCCCGAAGCTAGACCGCCGCCTTGAACCCGCCCGTTTGCGGCCGCGACTAGCTTTTTGAGCGCGCGGCGGCGATGGCGTCGCGCGCGATATCCTGGGGAGAAAGATGCGGACGGTAATGACCGGGGCGCAAGCCCCGGCACGATGGCTGGCGTTTGCGTGCGGCCTCTGCTTTCTCGCGATCTGCATGCTCGCGGCGAGCGCCGGAGCCTGGGTGTCGCAGCTGCCGCCGCTGTTCTCGGCCGGGCTCACGCCGGATTCCGCGACCAAGCTGCCCGCGCCGACCCGCTACAGCTACAGGGGAATCCACACCACCGTGGTGAGCGGCATCGAAGCGCCGCTCCGTACCAGGCTGGAAGCGACCGTCCCCTTCGATCTCGGCGACGTGCTCGCCTTCTACCGCGCCGAACTCGGCAAGCTCGGCTGGCAGGAAAAGCCTGACGGCGCGGTGATCGCCGCCGATCACGTCGAGCTTGCCTTCGCCTCACCGCTCGGACCGGCGCTGCTGGAGCTCCATCGCAAGGACAACAGCACCGCGATCGAGCTCGTGCAGAAGAATTCGGATACGGCGACAAAGGCGAACGTCATGCCCGAACCCGGCCAGGCCAAGGTGGTGTTCAGCAATATCGGCGAGACGGAGGCCGCGCTCACCATCGACGAGCGGACCATCATCCGCGCCCGCGGCGCCAATGCCGTCGCGCTGGACCTGCCGGCCGGCAAATATCCCTACGAAGTGAACGTGCCCGGGCATCCCGCCCATACGAACACCCTCGTCATCGCGGCCGGCGACACCTGGGAGCTCACGGTCGGACGCGACGGCGATGCGTGGTCGCCGCTGCATCTGTATTGAGCCCGTCTCGATCCGCGGGCAGCGAGACGCGCAGCGTGAAATCTCTCACCCCGGCGGCGCGGAACCAGCCTTCAGCCCCGCAAAATCCACGCCCCCTTCGAGGCCCCAACGGGCCCTCGAATCGCGCTTTTTGCAGTGCCGGAAACCGCCCTCCAAAAGCCTTGAAAACCGGCCCAAAAACCCTATCTACTCAAAGGGTTGCCGGGAGATACTTTGCGCTAGGCGCAAGCGGTCTTTCATGGCACAAATAACCTCGCAAATCAGCGCCTTTTGCGCCGCTGATTCGGGCGACATCTCGAAGGCCTCTCATGACAGAACCTGCTCGGCAGCATGCTGCCGAAAACGAGCCCTCCACCGCGAGCGAATATGGCGCGGAATCGATCCGCGTGCTCAAGGGTCTCGACGCCGTCCGCAAGCGTCCGGGCATGTATATCGGCGACACCGACGATGGCTCGGGCCTGCACCACATGGTCTACGAGGTCGTCGACAACGCGATCGACGAGGCGCTCGCGGGTCATGCCACGCGCGTCGACGTGATCCTCAACGCCGACAATTCCGTCACCGTGCGCGACGACGGCCGCGGCATTCCCGTCGACATCCACAAGGGCGAAGGCATCTCGGCGGCCGAGGTCATCATGACCCAGCTGCACGCCGGCGGAAAGTTCGACCAGAACTCCTACAAGGTCTCCGGCGGCCTGCACGGCGTCGGCGTCTCCGTCGTCAACGCGCTGTCGAGCAAGCTGATGCTTCGCATCTGGCGCGACAACAAGGAGCACTATATCGAGTTCGCCCATGGCGACGCCGTCGCACCGCTCAAGGTGGTCGGCGAGGCACCGGGCAAGCGCGGCACCGAGGTGACGTTCCTCGCCTCGACCGAGACCTTCAAGAACATCGAGTACGATTTCGCTACCCTCGAGCACCGCCTGCGCGAGCTCGCCTTCCTCAATTCCGGCGTGCACATCGCCCTCTCCGACATGCGCCACGCGGTCGAGAAGCGCGAGGAGATGTACTATTCCGGCGGCGTCGAGGAGTTCGTCAAATATCTCGACCGCAACAAGAAGGCGCTGGTGCCCACGCCGATCATGGTGCGTTCGGAAGCCAACGGCATCGGCGTCGAGGCCGCCTTGTGGTGGAACGACAGCTACCACGAGAACGTGCTGTGCTTCACCAACAACATCCCGCAGCGTGACGGCGGCACCCATCTTGCCGGTTTCCGCGGCGCGCTGACGCGCCAGGTCAACGGCTACGCCGAGGCCAATGCCAAGAAGGAAAAGATCGCGCTGACCGGCGACGACTGCCGCGAAGGCCTCACCGCCGTTTTGTCGGTGAAGGTGCCCGATCCGAAATTCTCGTCGCAGACCAAGGACAAGCTGGTGTCCTCGGAAGTGCGTCCCGTGGTCGAGAACGTCCTCAACGAGGCGCTCCAGGCCTGGTTCGAGGAGCACCCCTCCGAGGCCAAGATGATCGTCGGCAAGGTGATCCAGGCCGCCGCTGCCCGCGAAGCTGCGCGAAAGGCGCGCGAGCTGACGCGCAAGAGCCCGCTTTCAGTCTCCTCGCTGCCCGGCAAGCTCGCCGACTGCCAGGAGAAGGATCCAGCCAAATCCGAGCTCTTCATCGTCGAGGGCGACTCGGCAGGCGGCAGCGCGAAGCAGGGCCGCAACCGCGAATTCCAGGCGGTGCTGCCGCTGCGCGGCAAGATCCTCAACGTGGAACGGGTCCGTCCCGACAAGATGCTGTCGTCGGAGCAGATCGGCACCCTGATCACCGCGCTCGGCACCGGCATCAGCGACGAGTTTTCGGTCGAGAAGCTGCGCTATCACAAGATCATCGTGATGACGGACGCCGACGTCGACGGCGCTCACATCCGCACGCTGCTGCTCACCTTCTTCTACCGGCAGATGCGCGACATCATCGACGGCGGCTATCTCTATATCGCCCAGCCGCCGCTCTATAAGGTCTCACGCGGCAAGTCCGAGCAGTACCTGAAGGACGAGCGAGCGCTGGAAGACTATTTGATCGACGCCGGTCTCGATGACTGCGTGTACATCCCTGGCACCGGCGGCGACCGTTCCGGGCGCGATTTGCGCGCGCTGGTCGACGACGCCCGCGTCGTCCGCAGCATCCTGCGCAACCTTCACAGCCGCTATAACCGCAAGGTGGTCGAGCAGGCCGCCATCACCGGCGTGTTGAACAAGGACATCTACGGCGATCCCGAGAAGGCCGCTGCGGCCGCGCAATACATCGCGAGCCGGCTCGACAACCAGGCCGAGGAGGTCGAGCGCGGCTGGGTGGGACAATTCGTCGAGGGCCAGGGTTTCGTGTTCGAGCGCACCGTGCGCGGCGTCAAGGAAGCGGCTGTGATCGACGATGCGCTGCTCGGCTCGGCCGAGGCGCGCAAGCTCGACGAATATACGACCAGGCTCCAGGACGTTTACGCCCGCTCCGGCAAGCTGCGGCGCAAGGACAACGAGCACGTGGTCCACGGCCCGGTCGATCTGTTCGAAGCCGTGACCGACGCTGGCCGTAAAGGCATCACGCTGCAGCGCTACAAAGGCCTCGGCGAGATGAACCCCGAGCAGCTCTGGGAGACCACGCTCGACACCGAGGCACGCTCGCTCTTGCAGGTGAAGGTCAAGGAGGTCGACGAGGCCGACGACATCTTCACCAAACTGATGGGCGACGTGGTGGAGCCGCGCCGCGACTTCATCCAGGAACACTCGCTGAGCGCGACGATCGATATTTGAGGCCGGGTTGGCTTGATCGGAGCCAACCACGGATGCAGATCACCTGATCGGCGCGCTGATCCTGATCGCGATCCTCTATGTGATCGGGAATATCGTCGGGCTGTTTTGAGGGCCGCTTCCACAAGCTTCATCCTCATCCTGAGGAGCCCGCGAAAGCGGGCGTCTCGAAGGATGGCCACAGGCGACATAGGGGCCTGCATGGTTCGAGACGCGCGTTCCGCGCTCCTCACCATGAGGGATCAGCAGCTTCGCCTGGGCTCACGGATCGGCTACGAACCACCGCCCAGCACAATTGCTCCCGCGCTCAAATCTCTGTAGTTTCCGCCCGAAACAGCCCTCCCCACTCCATCAGGACAGCGAGAATCCATTTGGCGCCCATCCAATATATCGTCGAGGGCGGTCACCGGCTCTCGGGCTCGATCGAGCCGTCCGGCAACAAGAACTCGGCGCTTCCGATCATCGCCGCCGCCCTGCTCACCGAGCATCCGGTCACGCTGGAGAACGTGCCGCGGATCCGCGACACCGAAACACTGGTCGAGCTGATCCGCTCGGTCGGTGCATCGGCGGAATGGACTGCCCGCAATACGCTTCACATCCATGCCAAGAGCATCCGCGCCGCCGATCTCGATCCCGAGCTGTGCGTGCGCATCCGTGCCTCGATCCTGCTCGCGGGGCCCCTGCTCGCGCGCTGCGGCGAGGTGATGCTGCCGCCACCGGGCGGCGATGTCATCGGCCGCCGCCGTCTGGACACCCATGTGCTGGCGCTGGAGCAGCTGGGGGCCAAGGTCACCGCGACCGACCGGCTCGAGTTCCGCGCGCCAAAGCTCGCCGGCGCGGACGTGTTTTTGGACGAGCCGAGCGTCACCGCGACCGAGAACGCGCTCGTTGCAGCGGTCGCCGCCGAAGGCGTCACTTACTTGCGCAACGCCGCCTCCGAACCGCATGTGCAGGACCTCGCCAACTTCCTGGTCGCGCTCGGCGCGAAAATCGAGGGCATCGGCACCAACACCATGACCATCCATGGCGCGGCGACGCTGGGGGAAGCGAGCTACAGGATCCAGCCCGACCACATCGAGGTCGGCTCGCTGATCGGACTTGCCGCGGTGACGCGCTCGCCGCTGCGCATCACGCGCGCCGGTGTCGAGCATCTGCGCTCGATCCGCATGGGTTTCGAGCGACTCGGCATCGTCTGCCGAATCGAGGGCGATGACCTCATCGTGCCCTCCAATCAGACATTGAAGATCCAGGACGATTTCGGCGGCCATGTGCCCAAGCTGGAGGACCAGCCCTGGCCGGCCTTCCCGGCCGACCTGATGTCGATCGCGATCGTCACCGCCACGCAATGCGAGGGCGTGATCCTGATGTTCGAGAAGATGTTCGAATCGCGGATGTTCTTCGTCGACAAGCTGATCGCGATGGGCGCGCGCATCGTGCTCTGCGACCCGCACCGCGCCATCATCGCCGGCCCCAGCCGCCTGCGCGGCGCGCCGATGACCTCGCCCGACATCCGCGCCGGCATGGCGATGCTGCTCGCCGCCGTCTGCGCCGAGGGCACCTCCACCATCAACAACGCCGACCAGATCGAGCGCGGCTACGAGCGCATCGAGGAACGGCTGAATGCACTGGGCGCGAAGATCAAGCGCGTGCCGGAAAGGAAGAGCTGAAGGCTCTTTCTTCATTCTCCCCCTGTGGGAGAAGGTGGCGCGAAGCGCACAATATCGTAGATTCCATGGGCGGTGGCTCCTGTTGGGTCCCGGCTCGCGCTTCGCGCGTCCGGGACACGTGGGCCATGTTTTCGACGTGTGGCCGTGCTATTGACCGGCGATGCTCGACACCGTGCAACATCATTCGCAGCCGCAGGCCGGCGTGCCGCCAAATCATCTCGCCGAAGAGTTCGTCCAGACGCTGCGCCTCGCCGTGCCGATGATGCTGACGCAACTCGGGCAGATCGCGATGATCACGACCGATCTCGCGATGATCGGCCACCTCGGCGAGAGCGCAGTGGCCGCGGCGGCGCTGGCGCATACGGTCTATTTCGTCAGCTTCACCTTCGGGCTCGGACTGATGTCCGCGGTGTCGCCGCTGGCCGCGCAGGCGTTCGGCGCCGGCGATATCAGGCGCATCCGCCGCTCCCTCCGCGTCGGCCTCTGGGCCGCGCTCTTGATCTCGCTGCCGATGATGGCCTCGCCGCTCTATGGCGAGCAGATCCTGCTCGCACTCGGACAAGTGCCACAATCCGCCGCGCTGGCGCAGCGCTACCTGAACGGCCTCGCCTGGGGAATCGCGCCGGCGCTGGGCTTCATCGCGCTGCGCAGCATGATGAGCGCGGTGAACCGGCCGCAGGCGCCGCTCTGGATCACGGTGGCGGCGATCCCGGTCAATGCCGCGCTGGTCTACGCCCTGATCCACGGCCTGTTCGGCCTGCCGGAGCTCGGCCTGTTCGGCGCGGGGCTTGCGACCACGCTGGTCAATCTCGGCACCTTCCTCGCCGCGCTCGCCATCGCGGCATGGCGAAAACCCTTCGCCGGCTATCATCCCCTCGCCCATCTCTGGCGGATCGACTGGCCGCTGATGCGTCAGCTGGTTGCGGTCGGCGCGCCGATCTCGTTTTCCCTGCTGCTGGAATACGGCCTGTTCTCCTCGGCCGCGCTGCTGATGGGGCTGATCTCGACCACGGCGCTCGCCGCGCACCAGATCGCGCTCCAGGTCACCGCCGTGCTGTTCATGGTGCCACTCGGCATCGGCATGGCTGCGACGGTGCGGGTCGGTCATGCCTTCGGCCGCCGTGATCCGGCGGCGGTGAAGCGCGCAGGGCTCGCCGCAGCCGTGCTCGGTGTCGCGCTGGTCTTCGCGCTGACGATCGCCATCGTGATCGGGCGCTATCAGCTCGGCCGGCTGTTTTTCGGCGGCGCCAGCGAAAGCGCGGCCACCGTCGAACTGACGGGGACGCTGCTCCTGGTCGGCGCCACCTTCTTCATCGCCGACGGCCTGCAGACCATCATGGGCGGCGCGCTGCGCGGCATCAACGACACCAGGATGACACTGCTGTTCGCGGCGATCGGCTATTGGGGCGTCGCCTTTCCCACAGGCTGGATGCTCGCGTTCCACGCAGGGTTGGGCGCGATCGGCGTCTGGATCGGCTTCTCGATCGGCACATTCGTCTATGCCGGGCTCCTGGTCTTGCGCTTCCGAATGCTGACGCGCAGATTGGTGGAATGAAGGGGACGGTCCACGAAGTCACGCCTGAGGTCGATGCCAATGCATTGCTGCCCGGCGCGCAGTTCATCGACGCGTTTCGCGTCGAGATCGGCGCGGCGGCGGTCGATGCCCGCCAGGCCTGCGTCCGGATGGTGCTGCACGGGCGGCGCTGGGTCGACGGTCTGGTGCACCTGCGCAACATTCTGGTGACGCCGTTCGGGCTGAAGACCTCGGGCGAAGGCGCGCCGGCGCCGCACGGCCTGATCGGCCTTTTTCCGGTGGTGAGCGAGACGCCGGAGCGGCTCGTCGCGGGCTTCAACGATTCTCATCTCGACTTCCGCCTCGTCGTCGACGTGACGGGCGATGCCGCGAGCCGCCGGGTGACCTCGACCACGCTGGTGCGCACGCACAATCTGCTCGGCCGCACCTACCTCGCCCTCATCACGCCCTTCCACAAGCTCGTGGTCCGCGGCATGATGGGACGGATCGTGGAGCCGGCCCGTTAAAGCGCGATGAGATTTGGATGAATCGTCATCGCGCTTTAGCTTGTTGTTTACGCATGATCTTTCCGGAAAACCGCTTCGCACTTTTCCGGATCATGCTCTAGCTTACTCCGCCACCCGCGCGGACTTGTTGCTCGACGCCTCCGACCATTCGCCGACGACGCGATCGAGATCGCACAGATTCTGGTGCATCTGCTCCAGGGAGAAGCCGAGGGCGAAGAAGCGCTCGGCGGTGTCGCCGGGCTGGCCGCGGATCAGGCCGTCCTGGCGGACAGAGGCGACCGCTTCGGCGTAATGCTGGAGCGCGAGGTGGACAGGATGGATCGGCGGCGCGCCGGCGCCTTCGCGCAAGGCGGCAGCGGCCGAGCGCAGGAAGCGCGCGATCACGGTCGAGACTTCCATGAGCGGGCCCGATAGGCGCGTCTGCACCTCGATCGGCAGTGGCACGACAGTCGCTCGGCCAATCATCACGACGTCATGGCGCAGCCGCAGGATCGTTCGCAGCAACGGGCCGGTGTCCGGGCCGCTCGACAGGCGCGCGGCGCGCTCGCGCTCGGCTTCTGAGCCGATCGCATTGAGGCTGACCATGGCCGTGCCGATGCCGTCCTGGATCCTATGCAGCGCGTCATTGTCGCGTCCACGGGTGAGACCCGCCAGCGGCTCGGTGAAGGCATCCGCGATCAATTCGAGCAGCGTCGCCGCGCTGGCGCGGATCTGCCGCACCGCGCGCGAGGGCAGCACCAGGAAGGAGACCAGCAGACCCGTGATGGCACCGACCGCGACCTCGCTGACCCGATCGATCGCCGAGGTCATGGGATCGGAGTGATGCATGGTCGGCACCAGGAGCACGATCACCGCGGTGACCGTGGCCGCGCTGAGGCTCGGATTGATCGCAGCGATGAAGGCGAGCGGAGCGACCGACAGCACGAGGAGGCCGAGAAGGCCGGCTTCGCTGGAATAGGGGATCAGGATCGCAATGGCACCGCCATAGACGGCGCCGCCGATGGTGCCGAGCATGTAGTCGCGCGTTGCCTTCAGCGAGCGGCCAACGCTCATCTGGGTCACGATCAGCGAGGTCAGCACCGCCCAGAGCGGCAGCAACAGATGCAGGGCGGTCGCGATCGCATAGGCCGCTGTCGCGGCCACCGTGACCCGGATCGCCAATCCCAGCTGGGTCCGCCGCGACCGGATGCGAGCGAACAGCGCTTTTGCGAATGCCATCGGCGGAAGTCTCGATCCTCTTGAAGCCAAGCAAAAGCATGGCTGATGCCCGCGGCCGCAAGGCCGCTTGAAAGGCCAAATCAGCCGGCTTAACTTGCGCGCCAAACGAGGAAACACGATGGCCCACGAAACTGCAACGCTCGCCGCGTACGTCTTCAACCTGAAATACCAGGATATTCCGGCGGAGGTGCTGGAGCGCGCCAAGGTGCTGACGCTGGACTTCCTCGGCAGCGCGATACGGGCTCGGCGCCAGGCCGAATCGACCCCGTCGATGCTGAAGATGCTGGAGGCGCTGGCGCTCGACACCAAAGGCGAGTCCACCGTGTTCGGCGACACCAAGACCTGGACGCCGGCGGTCGCGGCCCTGCTCAACGGCGCGCTCGGCCATTCCCTCGATTTCGACGACACCCACGCCGATTCCTCGCTGCATCCGAGCGCGCCCGTGGTGCCGGCCGCCTTCGCCGTCGGCGAGATGGTCGGGGCGTCGGGACGCGACGTGCTGACGGCGATCGTCGTGGGCTATGAGGTCTGCTGCCGGCTCGGCAACGCGCTCGACCCGACCTCGCATTACGCGCGCGGCTTCCACCCGACCGCGACCGCCGGCACTTATGGCGCCGCTGCCGCGGCAGGAAAGCTGTTCGGCCTCAGCGAGAAGCAGCTGATCGCCGCGTTCGGCGTTTCCGGCAGCCAGGCCGCGGGCTCGCTGCAATTTTTGGTCAACGGCGCCTGGAACAAGCGCTACCAGGTCGGCGCGGCCGCGATGAACGGCGTGATCGCAGCGACCCTGGCACGCAACGATTTCGTCGGCGCGACCGAGTCAGTTGAGGGCAAGCACGGCCTGCTCGCCGGCTACACCGACGACGCCCATCCGCAAAAGGCGGTGGCCGATCTCGGCAAGACCTATGAAACGATGAAGATCGGCGTAAAGCCCTATCCGAGCTGCCGCTACACCCATGCCGCGATCGACGCGCTGATCGCCATGCGGCGCGAGCACAATCTGACGCCCGATCAGGTCAAGCGTGTCGAGATCGGCCTGCATCGCAACGGCATCACGCTGACCGGCGATGCCGCGACCAAGCGGCATCCGCGCTCGATCGTCGGCGGCCAGTTCTCGATGTTCTTCACCGGCGCGCTCGCGCTGGACCAGGGCTCGTTCGGCTGGGACGACTACAACCGCCTCGGCGATGCCGCCATCGACGCGCTCGCCGACAAGTTCGACGTGGTGCAGGACGACCGGCTCGAGATCGGCCGCACCCATCCGTTCGGCGCGCGCGTGAGCATCACCACCGACGATGGCGTGCACGAGCGGCTCTATGCGGATCCGTCCGGCGAGCCGACGTCCTTCCCGGATACGCAGGCGATGCAGCAGAAGTTTTTGACGCTGGCTCGCCCGGTGCTGAACGCGCGCGCAGAGAAGTTTGCCGATGCGATTCTGGCGCTGGAGCGGTTCGACCGCGTGGCGCAGGCGACGGAATTGGGGAGGTAGAAGCTAAGCCGCAGCCGCATCTTACCCTCCCCTGGAGGGGTCCGGGACGAGCGTAGCTCGCCCGTGGGTCGGCACGCGATCGAGCGACGCGAGATTGCGTGACGGGGTGGGGTGATCTCTCCACTCGGGCACTGTTCGTCGCGGAGAGACCGTCACCCCACCCCGCTCGCGGTGCGCGCGATCGACCCTCCCCCTCCAGGGTCCCTCCAGGGGAGGGTAAGAAGCGGCGCGGTCCGCTCTTCTCAATCCGCCCCCGCCAGCTTCCCCTTCTCGCGCGTGGCCGCGACCACATCGTGCACGAGATCGAACACGCCGTCGGCTTGCGGCGGCCAGTTCGGCGAGCGCCCCATGCGCACGATCACCAGCTGCTCCGACGGAATCACGATGGTGTATTGCCCGATCGTGCCCTTGGCGAAGAAGGCATCGCGCGGCCAGCCGTGCTCCACGCGAAAATTTGCGCCAAAGCTGTCGCCCTGGTTGGTCCAGAAGCCGGCGCCGATGCCGACCCACGCATTCGGCGTGGCCCTCGACGAATAGTTCACCCACCCTTCCGGCAAGATGCGCTTGCCGCCGGCGACGCCGCCATTGAGATAGAGCTGGCCGAAGCGCGCCCAGTCGCGTGCGGAGGCCAGCATCTCGCTCGATCCCTCGATCGTGCCGGCGCCGTCGAGCTGGAGCACGACACGACGCATGCCGAGCGGGGCGAACAATTCGCGGCGCGCAAAGGCAAGCGCATCTGCGGGACTGCCGCCGGCCGCAGCACGGATCAGATGCGAGAGGATGAGCATATTGCCATCGTGGTAATTCCACGCCGCGCCCGGTGCGGTCTCGAGCGGAATGGTCTCGGCATAGGCCACCATGTCGGTCTCCACGAACTTCATCCGGTTGACGGGCTCGAAGGCCGAGCCGAGCGAGGCTTGCAACGAACTGCCGAGCGCAAGGCCCGCGGTGTGACGCAGCAGCTGATCGACGGTGATGGCATGGCGCGGATCATCGGGGTTCTTCCAGGCTGCGATCGGCGCAGGCCCCTCGAGCTTCAGCTTGCCCTGGCGCACCAGCACACCGATCAGCGCCGATATCACCGACTTTGTCATGGAGAAGCCGAGCAGCGGCGTCTCCGGCCCGATGCCATCCGCGTAGCGCTCGGCGATGATACGGCCGTCCTTCATCACGACGATGGCACGGGTGCGGCGGTAGGGCGGCTCTGCGGGTTCGGTGAAGGCACGGTCGAGCGCGGCGGCGAGTGAGGGGCTTTGCGGCGGCACGATCGCGGGGCCGGCGATCTCGGGTAGCAACGCCGGCCGTTCGTCGTCAGGCAGCGGTTCGACGGCAGTCATGCCAGCGCCATGTTCGAGCGTGCAGCCGAGTCCCTCGCGGTAGACGGCGTGGCTGCGGCCGAGGCCGAACAGCGTCACCGTGACGTCCTTGCGGACGCTATCGACCCTGTAGTCCATCGCCCAGCTGATCAGGCTGGTCCCGGGCATGGCATCGGTGGTCTCGGCGAAGTTGCGTTGGGGATCGAGGCCGGAGACGAACGTCTCGGAGCAGAGAATGTCAGCGACGAAGCCGGTCGCGACCTCAGGCAAGTCGCGGGCCCGGGCGGCGCCGAGCGCAAGGCCGGCTGCGGCAATGGTGGTGGCGAGGAGGACGATCTTGCGGCGGCGGGTCACAGGCTTTCTCCGGCTGGGGCGTATGGCGGGAGGAAGCGGAAGGCGGACGGTGGATGCTCGCCGGATTCGGAAAATGGGCTGGCCTAAAACTGAACGAGACTGGCCGGTTCTGGAATAAGTCAGTTATTTCAGAGTAATACGAAAAATGCCGCCGCAGCTGCGGTGGCCTCCCCGGGGGAGAGGCGAAGCGGGCGCGTCACGCCGCATTCACCTTGAGCCGCCGGTATTCCGTCGGTGTCACGCCGGTGACTGCCTTGAAGGCACGGTTGAACGGACCCAGCGACTGGAAGCCGGCATCCATGGCGATGGTGATGATTGGGACTTCGGCCTGGGCGGGATCGGCGAGCGCGGCCTTGGCTTCCTCGATCCGGTGGTTGTTCAGAAACACATTGAAATTGCGATAGCCGAGCCGCTGGTTGATCAGCCGGCGCAACCGGTATTCGGGAATCTTGAGCCGGGTCGCAAGCACGCCGATGGTGATGTTCTCCTGGCGATAGACGCGCTCGTCCGCCATCAGCCGCATCAGGGCGTCGATGAGCTTCTGGTCGGCGGATTCATCGCTCCTCGCGGGTTGAGGAAAAATTGCCGGCGCGGACGTTGACGCCGGAAACAGATCGGCGCCGTCGATGCGCATCATCGCACAGGCAATGGCCGCAACGATGCAGGCGAGCACACCGGCGTTGATCGTGTTGGCGACATCGCCTGCACTGCCGGCAGCAAGGATCTGAAGCAGCGCATTCAGCCCGCCATAGAGCGCGGCGGCGCACACGATGAAGACGCGCACGCGACGGCGACGCTCGACCAGATCGGCGGACCACGATCGGATGGTCTGCGCCACCGCGAGCGCGATGAAACCGAGCACGATCAGATTGACGACCGTCACCGAGAACCGCGCGTTCCCGCCGGGCGCGATCCACAGACACCCGACCAAGCTGAAGGCGGTTACCGCAGCCCAGATCAAACCGTGCCACCAGCGCAACCGAAAGGCTTCGTCGAACAGCCCACGCGTGAACAGCCAGAACACGACGATATTGCCGGTCGACAGCGCGATCAGCGGCGCGTGCCAGACCGGAACGAGCGACGACACGCCGATGGAATAGCTCGCCGCATGCGCCGCCGAGCCGAGCGCGAACGCCGCGCCGAGGCGGGCTGCCAGCACGTTGCGGAAATCGGAGAGCAATGACACCGCCAGCACAAGCAGCAGCGCGACGCTGGCAGCGCGAAAGGCGAGCTCGGTTGCGGCAAGGGTCATCGGATGGTTCGATTGACGTGGTTGGAAGCAGCCGAACATCGTTCGTTGTGCCCGGTTTTTCAAGGACCATCCGCATGCCATTGTCGTAGCGGCATCCACCGCTGTCATCGCCCGGCTTGGTTGACCGGGCGATCCAGTACTCCGAGACGTCGGTGATTGAATCGATGGCTGCGGCGTATTGGATGCCCCGGTCCCGGCGCCGCCAAGCTACGCCGGGCCTACACGCGCTCGGCCGGCGAAGCTTCAGCGAAGACGGCAAGCCGGGGCATGACAGCGGAATTTGAGGAGCGACCTTTGCCGCGACGACGATGCGAAATCCTGCTAGGCTCCCGCTCAACAAAGCCAAAAAGGAGTCCACCCATGAGCTGGCAGCCCTCGAACGACCCCGTGCTCGGCGATCCCATGTCCTGCGATGCGCTCGATCTGGTCATCGTGCCTCGCACGCGCGATCTCGGCGACGGATTTGCGGTGCGGCGCGCGCTGCCGCATGGCAAGCGGCAAATGGTCGGGCCCTTCATCTTCTTCGACCATTTCGGCCCGGTGCAGTTCGTCTCCGGCAAGGGCATGGACGTGCGGCCGCATCCGCATATCGGGCTCGCCACCGTCACCTATCTGTTCGACGGCGCGATCATGCATCGCGACAGTGAGGGCAACGTCCAGGAGATCCAGCCTGGCGCGATGAACCTGATGACGGCCGGGCGCGGCATCGCCCATTCCGAGCGCACGCCGGATGCACAGCGCGCCTCGGGCCAGAAGATGCTGGGACTGCAAAGCTGGATCGCGCTGCCGGCCGGATCGGAAGAGATCGCGCCGTCGTTCCAGCATTATGCGGCGGGCGACTTGCCTATGATCTCCGAGCGCGATTTTACCGCACGCGTGATTGCGGGCTCGTCCTTCGGCATCGCCTCGCCCGTGTCGATGGTCTCGCCCTGGTTCTACACCGAGGTCACGGCGGTCGCGGGCGCGACGGTGCCGCTCGACCCTGATCATGAGGAGCGCGCGATCTACCTGGTTGACGGCGAGGTCGAGATCGCGAACGAACGTTACGAGGGGCCGCGGCTCCTGATCTTCCGACCCGGCGATCGCATCACCGTGAAGGCGCTCGAGGCGACGCGGATGATGTTTCTCGGCGGCGATGCATTGGAGGGCCCGCGCCACATCTGGTGGAATTTCGTCTCCTCCAGCAAGGAGCGGATCGAGCAGGCCAAGCAGGACTGGAAAACCGGCCGCTTCGCCGCAGTTCCGCAGGAACACGAGTTCATTCCGCTGCCGGAATAGGCTAATCCGGTTTCCGGCTGCGCCATCCGGCGCGTCCGGACTCTCTGCCCGAAGGCCATGTCTGCAAAGACTTGCCTGCAAAGACTTGCCTGCAAAGACTTGCCTGCGAAAGATCTGCCGATGACCACCATGCTCTCCAGTGACCTGCCCCTGCCCAAGATCGGACGCGGCAAGGTGCGCGATATCTACGCCGTCGATGATGACCGCCTGCTGCTCGTTACCACCGACCGCATCAGCGCCTTCGACGTGGTGATGGGCGAGACCATTCCGATGAAGGGCGCGGTGCTGACGCAAATCAGCGCGTTCTGGTTCAATGAGCTCGAGGGCGTGGTGCCGCATCACATGATCAGCGCCGATACCGACGAGATCGTAGCGGCCGTGCCGGCGTTGAAACCGCATCGCGCCGAGATTCTCGGCCGCGCCATGCTGTGCAAGCGGACCACCGTGTTTCCGATCGAGTGCGTGATCCGCGGCTACCTCTCGGGCTCCGCCTGGAAGGAATATGCCGCCAGCGGTACGCTGGCGGGCGAGAAGCTGAAGGCAGGCCTCGTGGAGAGCGAGAAGCTGGAGCCTGCGATCTTCAGCCCGGCGACCAAGGCCGAGAGCGGCCATGACGAGAACATCACCATTGCGAAGATGCGCGCGGTGGTCGGCGACGAGGTCGCCTACACGCTGGAGAGCATGACGCGCGCGATCTACACGCTCGGCGAGGAGCTCGCCCGCGAGCAGGGCATCATCATCGCCGACACCAAGTTCGAGTTCGGCCGCGACAAGGACGGCCGCATCATCCTGATCGACGAGGTGATGACGCCGGATTCCTCCCGCTTCTGGGCTGTCGATTCCTACAAGCCCGGCCAGCCGCAGGCGAGCTTCGACAAGCAACCCTTGCGCGACTATCTCGACGCCGAGCGCCGCGCGGGCCGCTGGAACGGCGACGCCCCGCCGCCGCCACTGCCGGCGAGCGTGGTCGAGGCGACCAGCAAGCGGTATCTGGAAGCGTATCGCCGCGTGACGGGCAAAGAGCTGAAGATTTAAGTCCGGCTGTCGTCACTCACTCCTTCATTGCGAGGAGCCCTCGCGACGAAGCAAATCCAGGCTGTTTCCGCCCGCGGATTTACGAATCCGTGGAGCCGCCCAATGCGGCCGCCATCCAGCACCGCCATGTCGATGCCTGTGGCAGCGGGTGTTGTAGCCCCCGGCGCAGCCAGCCTCCAGCCGAACAAGACCTGATCGTGATGCGCGTTCACGGGACCTGCGAGCGTGAAGCGCAGGTCCGGGACCCTCGCTTGCAAGGCTTCCACCAAGTGTTCGATTGCATCCTTTCCCGCGACCGAGTCATTCGGATCGATATAGGCACAGGCATCGTTGAAGACCGAATCGATCAGCCGCCGGCGTTTCCCGGCATCTCGTTCGTTCCACACCGCGATGTAGTCCTGAACAAGTTTTGTCACCTGCGCGCTCATGTTCTTTCCCATATCCATGCGTGCCACCTACGAAAGGGTGTCACGAACCATCGTGTCCAGGCTGCTCGCGGTGACGCCCAGCAGTTTCTCGGTCTCCCCGGCATCGAGCAGAAGCGGCTTTTCGAACAGATAGGCCATCTCGATCCCTTCGCCGAAGCCGATGCGTTCCAGATCGGTCGCGGTGAGCCGAAGCAAATCCGGAACGTCAATCTTCAGCGCGACCGCGAATCTTCGCACGAGCTCGCGCACGGACGCGGACTGCGACGGCACGTGAAAGGCGCGGCCCCATTCTCCGGTGAAGCGCGACGCCGCGATCAGCGTCCTCGCCGTGTCCTTGGTGAACGTCCAGGCGTGGGCCACATCGGGATCGCCGAGGAAAGATACCGGCTCGTTCCTGAGCAGCGACGGCAGGGCCAGCAGCGAGAAATACGCAACCGCATCCTTGCCCAGATAGTCGCTCGCGCGGACTTCGATGGCGGGAACGTTCGATCGCAACGCACGCTGCCACATGATGTGCCGGGTCGTGCCCTTGCGGCTGGTCGGGTCCGGCTCGAGCTCCGGAGTGAGAGGACTAGCGGCCGCGGCGCCATAGCCATAGACATTCCCGACTACGAGCAGTTTGGCGCCAACCTGCTCGGCCGCCTTGACGGTTCCGTCCATGATCGGGAAGAAATCGGTTGGCCATCGATGATAGGCCGCCATAGCGCACATGAAGATCGCATCCGCACCCTTGCCGAGAGCCGCCAGTTGCGCGGCGTCGGTGGCGTCGGACGAAACCGTTCGGACGTCTCCGGCATCGAGCGATCCGGCATTCCTGCTGGTCAGGATGACACTATGCCCTTCCTCCGCCAGAAGGCGCGCGGTTTCGCGCCCGACAGGGCCGGCTCCGACGATCACGTAATGACTCACTTGGCATCCTCATTGTCACGAATGACGGATGAGTTCTTTGCCGTCGGCGCGGTTGAAAATCGCGCACGATGCGCCAAATATCGAACACGTTCCGCCAAGATCTGGAGCCCGGCCCATGCGAGCGAGACCGAGTTCGGCGCCAACATCAGCCGGCGTCGCCGCCGCTGCCAGGCGGACCGAGCCTGATGCCGTTGCGCTCGAGCCGATCGGCGACCATCGGATCATCATCCATCTCAGCCCCGCGACGCGCTCGTTATGCATCGAGACCGGGGACGAGTTCCTGCGTCAGGCCGGCGACATCGACGTGATTCCCTCTGGTGCGTTCGGCCGGCTTCGTCGCCGAGACACCCTACCAGTCGCTTCAGATTCGGCTGGCGCCGAGCATGCTCGACCATGCTGCAGCAAGGAGCCGGCAGCCGGCATCTGCCCGCCTCGCGCATCATCATATGCTGCGGAATGACCGCATCGTTCTGCTTGGACAGGCCCTCGAAAGCGACGTCAGGGCAGGCTCGCCGAGCGGCCCGCTATTTGCCGAAAACGTTGGCATGGCCCTGGCGGTCGAATTGCTCAACCTGGCGAACGATCCGCCAGGTGACCCCATCCGCCTCTCGGACGCGCAGCTCCAGAGAGTGCTCGCCTATATCGACGCAAATCTCGACCAGCCGCTCACCATTGACATTCTCAGCCGCGAGGCCGGCGTCAGCAACTCACATCTGCGGACCTGGTTCAAAGCGGCGATGGATGTCACGATCCATCGCTATATCCTGAGAAGGAGAGTGGAGCACGCACGTCGGCTTCTCCTTCAAGGCAACCGCAAACTAAGCGATATTGCCGCCGAAGCCGGCTTTGCCCACCAGTCTCATCTGGCGAAATGGATGCGGCACGAGCTCGGATATAGCCCCAGCGAACTGCGTCGAAGCAGGAATTGATCGAGCGAGGCCCCTAAACCCCGCCATCATCGCGTATTTGATCTCGACATACTCTTCCATGCCGTGACGCGAGCCTTCGAGGCCAAGGCTGCTTTCCTTGACGCCGAGGCGCTTTGCGACCCTGCGATATCGCCTCCATTGATCCAGATCAAACCGGGAGCCAACGATAAGAGAAAGCTGATCACCTCGGCTTGATACAACAACGAGGGAGATCGCCATGACGCTGGTCGGCACCAAGCGAATGTTACTTTTTACAGCCGTCCTGAGCTGCGGAATTTTCGGCTCGACCAACTGGTCAAAAGACGCCGGCATCGCGTTCGGCGTTCCAAGCGCTGAAGCCAGGGTCGGCCGGCCGGCAACCCCCGTGAGCGTTGCCGGCGTAGCACGTCGAACCACGCGACGCGCGGTCGTTGGGGGAGCGGCGGTGGGTGCGGCGGCTGCCGGCGCGGCATGCGTCCGTGTCTATGTGAACGGCGCCTACGTCTGCCGCTGATGCGATTCGCGCCGGCACACTCAAATCGCCGGCGCGCATCTCGATTGCCGGTTAGACCCCCGCCATCATCACGTATTTGATCTCGACATATTCATCCATGCCGTGATGCGACCCTTCGCGCCCCAGGCCGCTTTCCTTGACGCCGCCGAAGGGGGCGACCTCGGTGGTGATGAGGCCGGTGTTGACGCCGACCATGCCTGACTCCAGCGCTTCGGCGACACGCCAGACGCGGCCGAGATCGCGGGAATAGAAGTACGAGGCGAGGCCGAACGGCGAGGCGTTGCACATCGCGATGACGTCGGCCTCGTCCTTGAAGCGGATCACGGGTGCGAGCGGGCCGAAGGTCTCTTCCTGCGACACCAGCGAGTCCGGCTTGACGTCGGCGAGCACCGTCGGCTCGAAGAAGGAGCGGCCGAGCTCGCTGCGCTTGCCGCCGGTGACGACCTTTGCGCCGCGCTCGACGGCATCGGCGATGTGACGCTCGACCTTGTCGACCGCCTTCATGTTGATCAGCGGCCCTTGCGTGACGCCGCTCTCGGTGCCGTCGCCGATCTTCATCGCCGCGACCTTCTTCGACAGTTTCTGCACGAACTCGTCGTAGATCCCGTCCTGGGCGTAGATGCGGTTGGCGCAGACGCAGGTCTGGCCCATGTTGCGATATTTCGAGACGATCGCGCCTTCGACCGCGGCATCGATGTCGGCGTCGTCGAACACGATGAACGGCGCGTTGCCGCCGAGCTCGAGGCCGAGCCGCTTCACGCCGACCGAGGCCTGCTGATAGAGGATCTTGCCGACCGCGGTCGAGCCGGTGAAGCCGACGAAGCGCACCGCCGGATGCTCGCACAGCACCTTGCCGATCGGCGGCGCGTCACCGGTGATGATGTTGAGCACGCCCTTGGGGATGCCGGCCTTCTCGGCGAGCACGGCGAGCGCCAGCGCCGAGAGCGGCGTCTCGTTGGCGGGCTTGAGCACCACGGTGCAGCCGGCCGCCAGCGCCGGCGAGACCTTTCGGGTGATCATGGAGTTCGGGAAATTCCACGGCGTGATCGCGCCGCAGACGCCGATCGGCTGCTTGATCGCGAGCAGGCGCGCATCGGGCCGCTGCGTCGGGATGGTCTCCCCATAGACGCGGCGAGCTTCCTCGGCGAAGAACTCGATATAGGCGGCGCCGATATCGACCTCACCCAGCGCCTCGGTGAGTGGCTTGCCCTGCTCGGAGGTGAGGATCAGCGCGAGATCCTCGCGGTTGGCGACGATCAGCTCGAACCATTTGCGCAAGATGTTGGAGCGCTGCTTGGCGGTGTGCTTGGCCCAGCCCGGAAAGGCGCGCTGGGCGGCTTCGACCGCCCTGGTGGTATCGTCAGCACCAAGCTGCGGAACCTTTGCGAGCTCGACTCCGGTGGCGGGATTGTTGACGGCAAAAACCGGCGTGCCGACCCAGGCACCGTCGATGTAGCAGGCCTCCTTCAACAACGAGGGGTCCTTCAACCGGTCGCGCAGGGAGGCGGTGGCTTGCGGGGCACGTGCAGCGGCAGTCGAGGTCATGGCGTTACTCCCTGAGACGATCGGATCGGCCCGGAATATAGGGACAGGTGGCGCGCAATGCACCGCCCGGCAACGCACATCTGCCGGGAATTATACTGAGAGCCGTGGGTCCCTTGCCTCTCCCCTGTTCAGACCGGGGAGAGGTGTGGCGTCGCGATCGAGCAAGCAGTCAGGCCGCGCCGCTGATATAGGTCTCGCGGCGACCGATCATGCGCTCGGCCGCGGCCTTGGCGTCCGCCTTCGTGGAGGTCGCGCATGTCCGGTATTCGAGATCAGGCACCTGAGAGGTATCCCGACGGCCGAACCAGGATTTTGAGCCGACCGGCAGCAGCGCCAGCGCCTGCGCCAGATTGTCGACGGCGCCGAAGGAATAGAGTGCGCCGGTGCCGGCGATGCGGACCTCGTAAATGCCGGGCGAAATCGGCGCCTCCAGGTTCTCGCCGCGCCCCGGACGGGGATAGCGCTTCCATTCGCTCCAGGTCGAAATCATCTGAGGTCCCCCTCGCCGCCCATCCGCGGCCGGCAACATTTTGCATCAAGTCTTAATCGGCCCATGGATCGGACCGGGTGCTGAACGCGGCAGCTCGCGAAATGTTTCAGGTGTCCGAAAACTCACGAAACATACGCCTGCAGCCCGTCTCAGGTGAGAGCGAATTCCGGCAATCCACCACAGATTGTGAGGGCGCATCACCGTTCAGCCCCGTTGTCGTCCTGCGTGGGACCAAGACCGTCAAGTCACGACATCGCGACCGGCGCAGGACCATAGATGCGCTGGCCGCGCCGGGCATGCAGGAGGACAATCGATCACTTCCAACAATAATCAAACCCGAGGAAACCCCACGCAAAGCCAAGCACAGTCCCGGCCATCCACGTCTTAGCGGCGCGAGACGTGGAACGTGGATGCCCGGGACAAGCCGGGCATGACTACCAAGCATGAAGCGCGAGCATCGATCCACCGCAATGACGGGGAACGAGCCGCGCCTTAAGCCGTCAACCCGCGCTGCTGCGCGAGCTCCTTCAGCGATACAAGCGGACGCGCACCGATGTGCTGGATCACTTCGGCGGCGGCAAGCGCGCCGAGCTCGCCGCACTGCTTGTAGCCGAAATTGCGCGCCAGGCCGTACAGGAAGCCTGCAGCGAAAAGATCGCCCGCGCCGGTGGTGTCGACCACCTTGTCGACCGGGGAGGCGGGCGCCGCGATGGCGTCTTCCGACGACACCACCATGCAACCTTTCTCGCTGCGGGTGACGACGCCGAGATTGACGTCGTTGCGCAGCTGCTTCAGCGCGGTGTCGAAATCCGAAGTCATGTAGAGCGAATGCAGCTCGGACTCGTTGGCGAAGACGATGTCGACCGTGCCGTTGCGCATCAACGAGAGAAATTCGTCGCGATAGCGGTCGACGCAGAACGAATCCGACAGCGTCAGCGCCACCTTGCGCTTGGCATCATGTGCGATCTTGGCCGCCTTGACGAACGCATCCTTGGCGTTCTTGGGGTCCCAGAGATAGCCTTCGAGATAGACGATGGCGGCGCCGGCGATCTCGGCCGGGTCGATGTCGGCGGGCGACAGGTCCTGCGCCGCGCCGAGATAGGTGTTCATGGTACGCTCGCCGTCGCCGGTGACCAGGATGTAGGAGCAACCGGTGGCGGGACCGTCCTTGGCGGCGGGCGTGTTGAAGGCGACGCCGGCGGCACGGATGTCGTGCACATAGAGATTGCCGATCTGATCGTCCTTGACCTTGCCGACATAGGCGGCGCGTGCCCCCAGACTGGCGATGCCGACGATGGTGTTGGCGGCAGATCCGCCCGAGACTTCCGTGGCCGGGCCCATGTCCTTGTAAATGGCCGCCGCGCGCGCCTCGTCGATCAACGACATGCTGCCCTTGGTCATGCCATGCTTGGCCAGAAAGGCCTCGTCGGTCCTGACCAGCACGTCAAAGAGCGCGTTGCCGATGCCGAGAACGTCATATTTCACGTCAGCCATTCACCTTGATCCTGTTTGGCGGATTGCGATCCCTGCGGAAATCCGCTTCCTGTCGGCCTGAAATCTGAGCTCGCGGCCTATCACGACCGGGCCTTGGCGGGCAAGCAACGGTAATCTCGACGGCAATGATCCGCTCCTTCCTCACCGTGTCGACGGGAACATTGGCCTCGCGGCTGCTGGGTTTCGCCCGCGATTCCCTGATCGCGGCACTGCTCGGCACCGGCGCCGTGGCGGACGCCTTTCTGGCGGCATTTCAGCTCGTCAACGTGGTACGCCGGCTGCTCAGCGAGGGCGCGCTGAACGCGGCGCTGATCCCGGCCTGGCTGCGCGCCCGCGATCGCGACGGGGCCGCGGCCGCAGCGGCATTCGCCGGACGCGTGCTCGGCACGGTTAGCGCCGCTCTGATCGCGATCTCGATCGTCATTGCGCTTCTGATGCCGGTGATCATCGCGGTCATCGCGCCGGGGTTCCTTGGCAGCGGCACGCTCGATCGCGCGGTGGAGAACGCGCGGCTGATGCTGCCTTATCTCGCCTTCGCCGGTCCCGTCACTGTGCTGATGGGGCTGCTCAATGCGCAGGGCCGCTTCGCGCTGACGGCGTTCTCACCGCTGCTGTTCAACATCGCGCTCATCGCCGCGATCGCAGTGCTGCTCGTCTGGCATGCTGACGCGGATTTCGCTGCGCGGATTCTGGCGGCCACCGTCGGCATCGCCGGCCTGCTGCAGCTCCTGATGCTGCTGTCGCAGCGAAGCGCGCGTCTTGCGACGCCGCTGCGCGCCAGTTTCGACAAGGAGATGCGCGGCTTCTTCGCCAAGGCGATCCCCGGCATGATCGCAAGCTCGGGCCCGCAATGGCTGACGGTCGCGGGCGCGATCATCGCCTCGGCGACGCCGTCCGCGGTGTCCTGGCTCTATTTCGCCAACCGCTTGATCGAGCTGCCGCTCGGCATCGTCGGCGTCGCCATGGGCACGGTGCTGGTGCCGGAGCTGACGCGCTCCGTGAGTAGCGGCGATCGCGACGCGGTGGCGCATGCCGAATCACGCGCGCTGGAGCTTGCGACCGGGCTGGCGCTGCCGGCGACGCTCGGCCTGATCGTGCTGGCAGAGCCGATCGTGCGGCTGTTGTTCGAGCATGGCGCCTTCGGCGCGGAGGACAGCACCGCCACCGCGCATGCGTTGATGTGGCTGGCGCTGGGCCTGCCGGCGCATGTGCTGATCAAGGCGCTATCGCCAGCGTTCTATGCCCGCAGCGACACGATGACGCCGCTGCTCGCAACCGCGATAGGTTTCGTGATCGCTGTGGTGCTCGCGCTGCTGCTCGGCCATGTCTTCGGCGCCAGCGGGATTGCGATGAGCATCGCGGCCGGCGCCTGGAGCAGCGCACTTTCGCTGCTCCGGAAGGGCACGAGCGAGTTCGGCTTCTCGGTCGATGCGGCCGCCCGCACGCGATTGCCACGGATCGTGCTGGCCGCGATCGCCATGGGGGCCCTGCTCCGGCTGACCACGGGTCTGGTGCCTGTCGAGACCCATGGCGTCATCAAATTCGTCGCGCTGGGCGTGCAGATCGCCGCCGGAATCGCCGTCTACGGCCTGCTGCTGCAAATCCTCGGCGCAGCCTCCTGGCGCGAAGCGGTTAACGCCTTGAAACGACCGGGTCGTTAGAGCGCTCGGCGCCGGCCTCTTCACCTCTCCCGATGGGAGAGGTGGAATTGCCCTTGACGGGGGAGCGCCGCTGTTGGAAACGACGGCCGTGTCTTCCAGGAAAGCTGACCATGCCATTCGTTGAACGGGTCTTTTCGGGCGTCCAGCCGACGGGCAATCTGCATCTCGGCAATTATCTCGGCGCGATCGTCAACTTCGTGAAGATGCAGGAAACCCACAACTGCATCTATTGCGTCGTCGACATGCACGCGATCACGCAAGGCGTCGACGTCTGGGGCGGACCGGCCGAGCTCACGCGCAACACCCGCGAGGTCACAGCGGCGTTCATCGCGGCCGGCATCGATCCCAAGAAGCACATCGTGTTCAACCAGAGCCAGGTCTCGGGCCATGCCGAGCTCGCCTGGATCTTCAACTGCGTCGCGCGCATGGGCTGGCTCGGCCGCATGACCCAGTTCAAGGAGAAGGCCGGCAAGGATCGCGAGAATGCCTCCGTCGGGCTGTTCGATTATCCCGTGCTGATGGCGGCCGACATCCTGCTGTATCGCGCGACCCACGTTCCGGTCGGCGAGGACCAGAAGCAGCATCTCGAGCTCTCGCGCGATATCGCGCAGAAGTTCAACAACGATTTCGGCGATTCCATTCGCGCGCAGGGACACAGTGACGGCCTGTTCTTCCCGCTGCCGGAACCGTTGATCACGGGCCCGGCGACGCGCGTGATGAGCCTGCGCGACGGCACCAAGAAGATGTCCAAGTCGGATGCCTCGGACAATTCGCGCATCAACTTGACTGACGATGCCGACACCATCGCGCAGAAGATCCGCAAGGCGAAGACCGATCCGGAGCCGCTGCCGACGGAGGAAAAGGGCCTGGAAGCGCGCCCCGAAGCCGACAATCTCGTCGGCATCTTCGCCGCGCTCTCCGGCCGTTCCAAGGCCGACGTGCTCAGGGATTTCGGCGGCGGCCAGTTCTCCAGCTTCAAGAACGCGCTGGCGGAGCTGTGCGTCACCAAGCTCGCGCCGATCGCCGGCGAGATGAAGCGCCTCGTCGCCGACCCCGGCCATATCGACGCGATTCTGAACGAGGGGTCCGACCGTGCGCGCGCGATCGCCGACGAGACGATGAAGCTCTCCAAGGACATCGTCGGCTTCATCCGCCGGCGCTAGGCGCCGAGGTGCCGGCCGCGTCTCCTCTCCCCAAGCGGGAGGGAGTGTGGCAGCATGCGGCGATGCGCACGCCGGGACATGCATGACCAGCAAGCGACTTTGCTACGAGCCGGGTCACAAGCCCAAATGCCTCGTCGTCGTCGACGACAGCGCCGAATGGGATCGCGCGGTCTATTACGCCAGCCGCTGGGCGATCCGCGCCGGCGGCGGGGTGGTGATGCTGCGCATCATCGAGCCCGAACCGCAGAGCCAGGAATGGCTGGGGGTCGCCGATATCATGCGCGCCGAGGCGCAGGAGGCAGCGGAGGCCGCGCTCGACCGTGCCGCCGGGAGAGCCAACGGCATCGCCGCGATCACGCCGGAACGGGTGATTCGGGAAGGCGCCGCGATGGAACAACTGCTCGCGGTGATCGATGAGGATCCTGACATCGCCGTGCTGGTGCTGGCCGCCAATCCCGGCGCCGAGGGTCCCGGACCTCTGGTCACGCTGCTCGCGCATGAGCTGGGCACGTTTCCCGTGCCGGTGACGATCATCTCGGGCGCGCTAAGCGACCAAAGCGTGGATTCGCTGTCGTAGCCGGTGTGCGCCTTTCGCCTCTCCCCGCAAGCGGGTGCCAGCGGCGAGAAGGGAAGGAGAACCTAACCTACTGATCTAATAAGGAAATGCACTCCAACCCCCTTGATCGTGCGTTCGCCGTCGCCATCTGCTAGGGATGGAGCACGCGCCGGCCTTGAACCGGCGACGTCTGGAGAAAACCATGTTCATTCAAACCGAAGCCACCCCCAATCCCGCCACGCTGAAATTCATTCCCGGCCGCGTCGTGGTCGAGGGCACCCCGGTGGAGTTTTCGAGCCGCGAAGCCGCCGGCCGTTCGCCGCTCGCCGAAAAGCTGTTCGACGTACCCGGCGTCACCGGCGTGTTCTACGGATCGGACTTCATCACCGTGACCAAGGCGAGCGGTGAATGGCAGCAGCTCAAGCCCGCGATCCTGGGTGCCATCATGGAGCACTACATGTCCGGTGCGCCGCTGCTTGCCGACGGCACGGCCACGAGCGACGTCGATCTCGACGACGAGGACGAGTTCTTCGACGAGGCCGACGCCGAGACGGTCGACATGATCAAGGACCTGATCGAGACCCGGGTGCGGCCGGCGGTCGCCAATGACGGCGGCGACATCACCTTCCGCGGCTTCAAGGACGGCATCGTCTATCTCAACATGAAGGGCGCCTGCTCCGGCTGCCCATCATCGACCGCGACGCTCCAGCACGGCATCCAGAACCTGCTCAAGCACTTCGTGCCCGACGTGGTCGAAGTCCGGCCGATGTGAATTGCGCGGTCTGCGCACCGATTTTTCTCCGTCATGCCCGGGCTTGTCCCGGGCATCCACGTTTTTGAGGCTGCAAAGTCGTGGATGGCCGGGTCAAGCCCGGCCATGACGGCAAGAAGCTTGGGCATCATCCGATCGGCAATGCTATGATCAGGCCATGCTGATCCTTGCCATCGATACTGCGCTGGAAGCGTGCGCGGCCGCCGTGCTCGACACCGAGGCCGGCCAGCTGCTCGCGCAGGAATCGCTGCTCATGAAGCGCGGCCATGCCGAGGCGCTGATGCCGGTGATCGCGCGCGTAATGCAATCCGCCGATCTCGCTTTCACCTCGATCGACCGCATCGCGGTCACCGTCGGCCCCGGCAGCTTCACCGGCTTGCGCGTCGGCATTTCCGCGGCGCGCGGCCTTGCGCTCGCAGCCGGCAAGCCGGCCGTGGGGTTGACGACATTGTCGGCCTATGCGGCCGCCGTCGTCTGCCAGCGCAAGTCGGCACCCGTGATCTCTGCAATCGATGCACGGCACGATCACGTCTATTTCCAGATCGTCGCCGGCGACGGCAGCCAGCTGGTACGGCCGGGCGTCGCGCCCATCGACGAGGCGATCGCGGCCTCGCAATTCGGTGCGCCGCATCTGGTCGGCAATGCCGCCAAGATCCTCGCCGGTCGCTGGCCGAAGGATGGACCGCAACCTGTTGCGGTCGACGCGCAGCCCGCGCCCGACATCGGCTGGGTCGCATGGCTCGGAGCCGCAGCCGATCCCGAGACGAACCCGGCGCGGCCGTTCTATCTGAAGGCGCCCGACGCAAAGCCGGCCGCAACTCCGCCGCTCGCCCAAGCCGCGAGCTCGTGATGAGATGGCTGTCGGAATGGTGGCGCGGCGGCACGGCCGCCGTCGAGCCGGCTTCCATGCACGATGCCGCACGGCTGGCGCAGCTGCACGGCGCCTCCTTCGCGCGCGGCTGGGGCGAAGGCGAGTTCGAGAGCATGATCAGCGAGCGCAACACGCTGGTGCATCGCTTGCGTCTCGGCCGCAAGACGATCGGCTTTGCGGTGTCGCGGACCGGCGCGGACGAAGCGGAAATCCTCTCGATTGCGGTGGACGGGGCCTATCGCGGCCGCGGTCTCTCCCGCACGCTGCTGATGACCCATCTCGGCCACCTCGCCGGGCGCGGCGTCCGCACAATATTTCTCGAAGTCGAGGAAAATAACCAGCCGGCGCGGCGGCTCTACGCCGGATGCGGATTCGTGGTGGTCGGACGCCGCGATCGCTACTATAAGCAGCCTGACGGGGAACAATTGAACGCCCTTCTGATGCGACGTGACTTGTCGTAACATTGGTGACAGAAAGCCCCGCCAGGCAGACAACGCTATGACCACACTGAAATCCTCCTCTGCATCCAAGGCGTCCGATATCGAGTCGCGCTGTGCCGCCACGGGTATGCGCATGACCGAGCAACGCCGCGTCATCGCCCGCGTGCTCGCGGAAGCGATCGATCATCCCGATGTCGAGGAACTGTACCGGCGCTGCGTTGCGGTCGACGACAAGATCTCGATCTCGACCGTCTATCGCACCGTGAAACTGTTCGAGGATGCCGGCATCATCGAGCGTCACGATTTCCGCGAGGGCCGCGCGCGCTACGAGCAGATGCGCGACAGCCATCACGACCATCTCATCAATCTGCGCGACGGCAAGGTGATCGAGTTCACCTCCGACGAGATCGAGAAGCTTCAGGCGGAGATCGCCCGCAAGCTCGGCTACAAGCTCGTCGATCACCGGCTCGAGCTCTATTGCGTCCCGCTCGACGACGACAAGCCGACGAATTGAATTCGTGCCCATCGACCTCATCATCTTCGACTGCGACGGCGTGCTCGTGGACAGCGAGGTGATCTCCTGTCGCGCGCATGCGGATGTGCTGACGCGCCACGGCTACCCGATCACATCGGATCAGGTGTTCGAGCGCTTTCTCGGCCGCTCGACGCGCCAGGCCAATCTCGAGATCGAGACCGAACTCGGCCGCAAGCTGCCCGAGGCCTATCACGGCGATCTTCAGGACGAGCTGTTCCGCTCGTTCGAGGCCGACCTCGAAGCGATCCGCGGCATCCATGATGTGCTCGATGTCGTCACCCAGCGCGTCTGCGTCGCCTCGAGCGGCTCGCATGAGCGCATGCGCGTGAGCCTGGGAAGCACCGGTCTCTACGAACGCCTGGCGCCGAATATCTTCTCGGCCTCGCAGGTGAAGAACGGCAAGCCGGCGCCGGACCTGTTCCTGTTCGCGGCGAGCGAAATGGGCGTGCCGCCCGAGCGCTGCGTCGTGATCGAGGACAGTCTGGCCGGCATCGCCGGCGCCCGGGCGGCCGGCATGACCGTATTCGGCTTCTACGGGGGCAGCCATTGCCGCGACGGCTACGCCGAGACGTTGCGCGAGGCCGGCGCCGACCTGCTCTTTGCCGACATGCACCAGCTGCCGGAGCTGGTCCGGCGGGTCGACACGGACGTCCTGGCGGGCTGATTGTTGTCGTCTTGCCGTCATTCCGGGGCACGCGCGACGCGCGTGAACCCGGAATCCGGAGGTTTTGGCGCGGGATTCCGGGTTCGCGACTGTGCTGCGCCCCGGAATGACGACCTAAAGGCCCGCATTCGCTGGATTTCCGCCTCTCCAGCCTATATCTGAGGGCCGTCCTCCACCTCAATTTCGGGTTCCATGTCGCCGCCGCGCAAGCTGCACATCAAATCATATGGATGCCAGATGAACGTCTACGATGCCCAGCGCATGGTGGATACGCTGGCGCCGGAAGGATTCGTGGAGACGGCGAGCGCAGAGGATGCCGACCTCGTCATCCTCAACACCTGCCATATCCGCGAGAAGGCCTCGGAAAAAGTCTATTCCGAGCTCGGCCGGCTGCGCCTCGCCAAGGACGAGGCCGCGCGTGGGGGCCGGACGATGCAGATCGCGGTCGCGGGCTGCGTGGCGCAGGCCGAGGGCGAGGAGATCGTGCGCCGGGCGCCTGTCGTCGACGTCGTGGTGGGACCGCAGAGCTACCATCATCTGCCGGAGCTCTTGAAGCGCGCCGGCGACGAGGGCCGTGCGATCGAGACCGAGTTTCCCGCGGCCGACAAGTTCGGCTTCCTGGCCCAGCCGAAGCCCGATGCGATCCGCGCGCGCGGCATTTCCGCCTTCGTCACGGTGCAGGAAGGCTGCGACAAGTTCTGCACCTTCTGCGTCGTGCCCTACACGCGCGGCGCGGAAGTCTCCCGCCCCGTAGCGAAGATCGTCGAGGACGTGAAGCGGCTCGCCGACAACGGCGTGCGCGAGCTCACCTTGATCGGGCAGAACGTCAACGCCTATCACGGCGAAGGGCCGGACGGGAAAATCTGGCCGCTCGGCCGGTTGCTCGAACATCTGGCGGCGATTCCCGGCATCGCGCGGCTGCGCTATTCGACCAGCCATCCCCGCGACGTCGACGACAGCCTGATTGCGGCCCATCGCGATCTCGGTGCCCTGATGCCGTTCGTGCACCTGCCGGTGCAATCGGGCTCGGACCGGATTCTGGCAGCCATGAACCGCAAACATACCGCCGATGATTACCGCCGCGTCATCGACCGTTTCCGCAGTGCACGCCAAGACATTGCTTTTTCATCGGATTTCATCGTCGGCTTCCCTGGCGAGAGCGAGCAAGATTTTCGCGCCACTCTCGCGCTTGTCACGCAAATCGGCTACGCTGCGGCCTATTCGTTCAAATACTCCGCCCGGCCGGGAACGCCGGCCGCGGACATGCAGGAGACGGTGTCCCCCGCCGAGATGGACCAGCGATTGGAGCGGCTCCAGGAACTGATCGACAGCCAGCAATCGGCCTTCAACAAGGCCGCGATTGGCTCAACGGTCGACGTGCTGTTCGAGCGTCCGGCGCGCAAGGAAGGCCAGATCGTGGGCCGCACCGCCTACCTGCAGCCCGCCCATGTGATGGCATCAATCGACATCATCGGACAAATCCTGCCGGTGCGGATCGACAGCCTCGAGCGCTACAGCTTTCTCGGTGAGCTCATGACGCCGCATGGCGCGCGCGAGCCCGCTTTATCGCAAGCCACTGGAGCCTGAACCCTTGCCAAAAAGCGCATCGGATTCGTCTTCGTTCGCTCCCAGCCGCAAATTTGACCGCGACATGCAAGTTCCGCCCGAAACCCAGGTCGTCATCGATTTCGACGACAACCGCGCCGCTTCCGCGCTGGTCGGCCCGTACGGCCAGCATCTGGCGCAGATCGAGCGGCGGCTGGGCGTGATCGTCGATTCCAAGGGCAACCACATCACCATCGGCGGCACCCGCGACGGCTGCGACGCCGCGCGCCGCGTGCTGGAGATGCTCTACACGCAAGCGGTGAAGGGGCAAGATCTCGACCAGGGCGAGGTCGAAGGCGCAATCCGCGCCGTGATCGCGCAGGGCTCACTGTTCGAGTTCGACGCCAAATCGGCCAAATCGACGTTCGACAGCATCAATCTGCGCAAACGGCCGGTGCGTGCGCGCACGGCTGCACAGGACTCCTATATCCGCGCGCTGAAGCGGCACGAGCTGGTGTTCGGCATTGGTCCCGCCGGCACCGGCAAGACCTGGCTCGCCGTCGCCCATGCCGCGCAGTTGTTCGAGCGCAAGGAGGTCGATCGCATCATCCTGTCGCGTCCGGCGGTGGAAGCCGGCGAGCGGCTCGGCTTCCTGCCCGGCGATCTCCGCGAGAAGGTCGATCCTTATCTGCGGCCGATCTATGATGCGCTCTACGATCTCATGGATGCACGCATCGTCGAGCGCGCGCTGCAGACCGGCGAGATCGAGATCGCGCCGCTCGCTTTCATGCGCGGCCGCACGCTGACCAATGCCGCCATCATCCTGGACGAGGCCCAGAACACCACGTCGATGCAGATGAAGATGTTCCTGACGCGTCTCGGCGAGAACAGCCGCATGATCGTGACAGGCGATCCCTCGCAGATCGACCTGCCCAACGGCCAGACCTCGGGCCTGGCCGAGGCGACCCGCCTCTTGAACGGCGTCGAGGGAATTGCCCAGGTTCATTTCAAGGCCGAGGACGTGATCCGCCACGAACTGGTGGCGCGGATCGTCGCCGCCTACGAAGGGCCGCCGCAGCGGCCGGCCAGCGGTCAATCCTGACGAGGCAACACCGGACCCAAAGGGCGCGAACACGGCGCCTTTCGTCCCAGACAGCACAATGTCCCATCCCAATCTTCCCATGACCGAGGTCCTCGTCGTCGCCGATTGCTGGCAGCGCGAGCCTGATTCCGAAGCGGTGATCCAGCGCGCCGTGGCGGCCGCCGCCGAGAGCGTCGAAGACGACGTTGCCGACGCCGAAGTGGCTGTGATGCTGACCGATGACGCCGGCATCCGTGCCCTCAACAGCAACTGGCGCGGTATCGACAAGCCCACCAACGTGCTCTCGTTCCCCGCGCTCCAGCCGGAAGGCGAATGGAAACCGGGCGATGCGCCGCGCATGCTCGGCGACATCGCCATCGCCTATGAGACCACGCGGCGCGAGGCGGACGAGGAAGAAAAGCCGTTCGACCATCATTTGAGCCATCTCGCCGTGCATGGATTCCTGCACCTGATCGGTTACGACCATGAGAACGACGGCGACGCCGAGGAGATGGAAGCGCTCGAACGTGAGATCCTAGCTCATCTCGGCATACCCGATCCCTATGCAGACCGCCCGGGGACGCATTGAGATGCCGGATTCCGATCCGATCCAAGACAATCCGCGCAACACCGCCAATTTGCCGGCCGTGGTGACGCAAGGCGAGGTGATGCGCCCGACGGCGGACAACTGGCTGCTGCGCGCCATCCGGACGCTGTTCGGCTGGAAGGCGGGATCGGTCCGCGATGACCTGCAGGTCGTGCTGGACGCGACGACACCCGACGACACCGGCTTCTCGGCCGTCGAGCGCACCATGCTGCGCAACATCCTCGGCCTGCACGAGCGCCGTATCGCCGACGTCATGGTGCATCGCGCCGACATCGTCGCAGTGAAGCGCGACATCCCGCTCGGGGAATTGATGGACCGCTTCGAGAGCGCCGGCCATTCCCGCCTCGTGGTCTTCAACGAGACGCTCGACGATCCCGTCGGCATCGTCCACATCCGCGACCTGCTCGCTTTCATGACCGCACGCGCCCGCGTGCCGGAAGCCACCAAGACCAAGCGCAAGAAGCCGCTGCCGGCCGGGCTCGACTTGCGCACCGTCGATCTCGCGCTGCCGCTTCATGACGCGCACATCATCCGCAAGCTGCTCTACGTGCCGCCCTCGATGCGGGCGATCGACCTGCTCGCGCAGATGCAGGCCTCGCGCATCCATCTGGCGCTGGTGGTCGACGAATATGGCGGCAGCGACGGGCTGGTCTCGATCGAGGACATCGTCGAGCAGATCGTCGGCGAGATCGACGACGAGCACGACAGCGACGAGCCGCCTTCGATCGTGCGCCTGCCCGACAACGCCTTCATCGCCGATGCCCGCGCCAGCCTCGACGACGTCCGCTCGGTGATCGGCGAAGACTTCGTCACCGGCGAGGCCGGCGAGGAGGTGGAGACGCTGGGCGGCTATCTCGTGAGCTTCGTCGGACGCCTGCCGGTGCGCGGCGAGGTGATCTCGGGTCCCGGCACCTACGAGGTCGAGGTGCTCGATGCCGATCCGCGCCGTGTCAAGCGGCTGCGCATCTCGACGCGGAAGGAGCGTCCGGCGCCGCGCACCCAGCGCGAGAGCCGGCGCCGTGAAGCCACGCCCGAGAGCGGACAACCGCCGGCCAGCGACACGCCCACGCCGCCCCCGAGCGACGGGGCCGGCCCGCAGTGAGTCCATCGCAGCGACTTCGGCAGATTGCGCTCGCCATCATCCTCACCTGGGGATGGCAGCGCGCCGTCATCGCCATGGCGGCCGGGGCACTGTCGGTGCTGGCGCTGGCGCCGTTCAATCTCTTCCCGGTGCTGTTCGTCACCTTCCCGGTGCTGGTATGGCTGATCGACGGCGCCGGCGGCGGACGCTATGGCGGCGTCCCCACCGCCGCGTTGACCGGCTACTGGTTCGGGCTCGGCTATTTCGTGCCCGGCCTCTACTGGATCGGCTACGCCTTCTTCGTCGACGCCGACATGTTCGCCTGGCTGACGCCGTTCGCCGTGCTGGGCCTGCCGGCCTATCTGTCGATCTTCACGGCGATCGGCTTTGCGCTGGCGCGCCTGCTGTGGACCAAGAACGCCACGCGCGTGCTTGCGCTCGCGGCGAGCCTCACCATCAGCGAATGGCTGCGCGGTCATGCGCTGACCGGCTTTCCCTGGAACGCGTTCGGCTATGCGCTCTCCGAGCCACTGCCGCTGGCGCAGACGGCCTCGCTGATCGGCCTGTGGGGCATGACGTTCCTGACGGTTGCGATCTTCGCAAGCCCAGCGACGCTGATCGACCGCACGGCCGATCGCCGCCTGCAATGGCGGGTGCCGGCGGCCGCCGTCGCGCTTCTGGTGGCCATGGGCATCTTCGGCGCAATCCGCCTGTCGCTGCATCCGACCACGATGGTGTCCGGCGCCAAGCTGCGCCTGATGCAGCCGAACCTGCAGCAGGACGCGAAATTCAACTACGCCGCCAAGGCGGAGGTGATGAAGACGTATCTCGCACTGTCGGACCGCGCCTCCGGCCCGCAATCAACCGGCGTGCGCGATGCCACCATCCTGATCTGGCCGGAATCCGCCTTTCCGTTCTTCCTGACCCGCGAAGCCGACGCGATGGCGCAAATCGCGGACCTGCTGCCGAAGGGCACCGTGCTGATCACGGGATCGGTCCGCGCGCCCGACCTGCCGCGGGGCACGCCGATCACGCGCGCCTATAACTCGATCTACGTGATCGATCACGACGGCAGCGTGCTCGCAGTGTACGACAAGCTGCATCTGGTCCCGTTCGGAGAATTTCTCCCCTACCAGGCGCTGATGGAGAAGCTCGGTTTAGAGCAACTGACGCGTGTGCGCGGCGGCTTCATTCCCGGCACCGTGCGGCATGCACTGACGGTGCCCAGCGCGCCGCCTGCGCTGCCGCTGATCTGCTACGAAGCCATCTTTCCCGGCGAAGTGGCTGGACGCAATGAACGTCCGGGCTGGATCGTGAACCTCACCAACGACGGCTGGTTCGGCATCTCGACCGGCCCCTATCAGCATCTGGAGCAGTCGCGGATGCGCGCGATCGAGCTCGGATTGCCACTGGTCCGCTCCGCCAATACCGGAGTGTCCGCAGTGATCGATCCGGTCGGGCGCACGGTCGCGAGCCTCGGTCTCGGCATCGAAGGCATTTTGGACGCAAACCTGCCCGCCGCAATTCCACCGACCGTCTATGCACGGGTGGGTGATGCGCCCGCAGCCTTGCTCGTCGCGGTGGCCGTGCTCCTGGCGGTCCGCCGACGCGTCGGCAAGCGTCAGCCCTGATCGCGCCGCCGCCGCGGCCAGAATCCTTTGACAACCGTAGTCCCACGGTTGACAGACTGCACGCGGGCTCCCCATTCTGCACCGGCTGCGAAAGACAGCGGCGCATTGCTAAATTTCTCCGCAATGTTTCCCAATAACAGGGTTCGATTTTGACGAGTTTGCACCCGAGGCAGGCGTGATGATTGCGCCGAAGGTGACGTTTGGAGGGCTGAGGAAATGTCGAAAGCGCCCAACCCTGTTGACAAATATGTCGGCAGTCGCGTGCGCATGCGCCGCATCATGTTGGGCATGAGCCAGGAGAAGCTCGGTGAAGCTTTGGGCCTGACTTTCCAGCAGATCCAGAAATACGAGAAGGGCACCAACCGGGTCGGCGCGAGCCGCATCCAGCAGATCGCCGAGATTCTGCAGGTGCCGGTGTCATTCCTGTTCGAGGGCGGCCCGAGCGGCGTGCCGGGTCCGGAAGGCTTCAGCGAAGGCGCCTCGCCCTCCTACGTCTCGGACTTTCTCGCGACCTCCGAAGGGCTCGCCTTGACCAAGGCCTTCACGCGAATCACCGATTCAAAGATGCGCCGTTCGATCGTCGATCTCGTCGAGCAGATTGCGGCCCGCGAAGGTCCCGACAAGCGCTAAAGCGCCATCTGCATGGCGATTTGAGACTGCATCAAATCTGGCCTATGTCGTCATTTACGACCGCGCTTTGATGCGCGTCCGCTTCGATGATGCGATTCAAAGGCACAGATGCGTCCATGACTGACTCCAATTGGTTCGACTCACAAACTATTCTCGATGGCATCCGCCGCTGGGTGGAGATCGAGACGCCGACCGAAGCACCTGAACAGGTCAACAAGCTGGTCTCCCTGGTCGCGGAGCAATATCGCGACCTGCCCGTCACGCTCGAGCGCATCGCCGGCGTGGACGGCTGTGGCGATCATCTCGTGGCGCGCACGAATTGGGGGCAGCATCGGCCAGGCATCCTGGTGCTGAGCCACCTCGATACCGTTCATCCCATCGGATTCATCGAGCGCCTGCCGTTCAAGGTCGAAGGCGACGTCGCGTTCGGCCCTGGGATCTACGACATGAAGGGCGGCGCCTACATCGCCCATCACGCCTTTCGCGCACTCTGCGCCACCGGCGACGGTTCGCCGCTCGGCATCACCCACATGTTCACCTCCGACGAGGAGATCGGCAGCCCCACCTCGCGCGCGCTGATCGAGCGGGAGGGACGCAAGGCCAAATATGTACTGGTGACCGAGCCGGCGCGTGACGGCGGCAAGATCGTCACCGGACGCAAGGGCGTCGGACGCTTCCAGGTGTTCATCACAGGCGTGCCCGCACATGCCGGTACGCGTCCCGAGGACGGCCGCAGTGCCGTTCGCGAGCTCGCCAACGTGATCCTGGAGCTGGAAGGGATGAACGATCTGACGCGCGGCGTCAGCGTCAATGTCGGCGTGGTGCGCGGCGGCACGCGCCCCAACGTCACGCCGGAAGCGGCCTATGCCGAAGTCGATCTGCGCGTCGTGAGCCTCGAGGATGCGGACGAGTTCGTCGGCAAGATTCTCTCTCTGAGATCGAAGACCGACGGCGTTACCGTTGAGGTCACCGGCGAGCTCAATCGACCGCCTTACGAGAAGAGCAATGCAGGCGCCTCGCTGTACGAGCATGCGAAGGCGCTCGCCAGCGAGATCGGCTTCGAGCTGATCGATACCCACACCGGCGGCGGCTCGGACGGCAATTTCACCGCCGCGCACACCGCAACGCTCGACGGGCTCGGCGTCGACGGCAAAGGCGCGCATACCCATTATGAGCAGCTCTACGTCTCGTCGCTCGCGCCGCGCGCGCGGCTGCTCCATCGCCTGTATCAGACGCTGCGATGAGCGAACGCAAATCAGATCCCGATCGCGAGGACAGCGAGCGCGCCTTCTTCGGGCGCCGCAAGGGCCACAAGCTCAGGCAACACCAGGCCGGATTGATCGAGCAGCTGCTGCCGCATCTTGCGCTCGACATCGACCGTGAGGCGCCGGCGGACGCCCGCGAACTCTTCGACCCGGCAGCCGAAGATGTCAGGCTCGAGATCGGATTCGGCGGCGGTGAGCATCTCGCGGCCGAAGCGAAGAGCTTCCCCACGACCGGCTTCATCGGCTGCGAGCCCTATGTCAACGGCATGGCAAAGATCCTGGCGCAGATCGAGGCCGCCAACATCGGCAACATCCGCCTGTTCGCGGGCGATGCCGCCGAACTGCTGGCCTGGCTGCCGAAGGCTTCGCTGTCGCGGATCGACCTGATCCATCCCGATCCCTGGCCGAAGCGGCGGCACTGGAAGCGGCGTTTCGTGCAGGACCGGACCATCGCCGCGATGGCGCGCGTGCTCAGAAGCGGCGGCGAATTCCGTTTCGTCTGCGACATCGACGATTACTGCGCCTGGACGCTGTCGCATCTTGCGCGCTCGCCGGACTTCGTCTGGCTTGCCGAGCGCGCCGACGATTTCCGGCGGCCGTGGCCGGGCTACACCATGACGCGCTACGGCCGGAAGGCCGCGCGCGAAGGACGCAAGGCGGCTTACTTGCGGTTCAAGCGGGTGTAGATTTCGCGCGGCCCATCCGCAGTGGTCATGCCCGGGCTTGTCCCGGGCATCCACGCACTTTCTTTCGGTGGCACGAAGAACGTGGATGGCCGGGACAAGCCCGGCCATGACGGCGAAGACCTGAACCTCGATCAAATCGTCTGCCGGTTGCGCCAGAAATTCACGACCCGTTCGGCGGTCGTCGGCATAAGGCGCGTGAAGTTCAGGCGTGCGGCCTCGATGTCGGCATCGGCGGGCGTACGGTTCGATCCGTACCAGAGCAGGATCAGCGCGCGCACCGTGGGCCAGCCCAGGTTCAGCACGCGGCCAAGGATCAGAAGCGGATCGTAGCGGTCGCCCCCGATCAGGCGGTCGAGGACCTGGAGGCGAACGCCGGACATCGCCGACAGCGCGGCGATCGATTCCTCGGATTTGTTCGCCTTGGCGAAGCCGAGCAATGCGCTCTCGCCGAGATGGCCCTCGCGATGCAGGGTCAGCACGGTGCGCTGTGCCGCGGAGAAATCGCGCCGCGGCCCCGGCGGCCGAGCAGCTTCCTCCATCGCCGACATGGCGCGCTTGATCTCGGCCTGGCGCGCGGGATTGACCACGGTGGAGAGGCGGCGGCGGATGACGTCGAGCGTGCCGTCGAGCAGCCGCTTCAGGTTCTCGCCTGAGAGATCATTGCGCTGGCCGATCTTGAGCGTCAGCACGCCGTCCTGCGCCGCGCGCTTGATCAGCTCGGAATAGCTGCTTGGCGAGAACACCGCACCGGCATTGGCTGCGGCGCGCCGCACCACGTCGCGATCGCCGCGCTCGACGAGCACGTCGGTGACGACGGCAGACAGAGCGGGGCGCTCTGTCATCGCCAGGAGATGGCCCTGCCCTTTCAAGCGCGCGATCTCGACCAGAGCGACGTCGTCGAGCACGGGCGAGCGGCGCAGCACGGGACCGGCCACCATGATCTCGTTTTCGCGCGCGAGCTGATTGACGAGGTGCGGCGGCGCGTTGTTCAGGCGCGAGAAGCGCTCGGCCAGATCGATGCGCGAGGCGAGTTCGGCATGCGGGACGAGATCGATAAGGAGATTGTCGAAGAGATCGATCAACTCGGGGCGGAGCTTCTCCGCGCCCTGGAAGAACAGCTGGGCGATGGCACGCGCGATCTCGCCGCGTCGCCGCGGATCGCCGCGTTTGACGATATCGTCCAGTCCAGGAATGAGCGACGTGGCAACGGCCATGAATACGCAACTCGAACGGGGCACGCCGCGGGTGCGCCCTTGGTTCAAGCCGCCCCACAATCCGGCAATCTAGGCCTGCTTGATGAAGGAAGCGTTGCGCGGGATCCGCGGATCGGCGCAAAAAGGCCCGTTCCGGCTGCAATGGGCCTTGTCCGGGAGCTGGGAAAGCGCTATATCAGCGCCAATTCATCTTCTCATACGATCCGCGTAGTGAGAGTGGGCCCGCAAGGACCCGCTCTTTTTTATTACCTGAACGCGGCTTGGCGGAAGATGCGGCCCGACGCGTCGTCGGGAAAGTTCCGAAACGGGCTTTGACGTCGTAACCAAGCCTTAACCATCGAGCGCCCTGACCCTGGACATGACCGAACCGACCCCTGGTTCCACGGATGCCGAATTGTTGGCCGAGCCGCGGCTCGTGGTCGAGCCCGGCGTCGCGGCACGGGTGTCGGCGGTGGCGACGCCCGTGCTCCAGGGCATGGGCTACCGCCTGGTTCGAATCCGCATTTCCGGAGAGGCAGGCTGCACCGTGCAGATCATGGCCGAGCGGCCGGACGGCTCGATGCAGATCGAGGATTGCGAGGCGATCTCGCGGGCCTTGTCGCCCGTGCTCGACGTCGCCGATCCCATCGATCGCGCCTATCGCCTCGAGATCTCCTCGCCGGGCATCGACCGTCCTCTGGTGCGCCGCTCCGATTTCGAGCGCTATTCCGGACATCTGGTGAAGATCGAGATGGCGGTCGCGCATGAGGGGCGCAAGCGTTTCCGCGGCACGCTCGGCGCGGTCGAAGGCAACCGCGTGCATCTGCATCGCGACGACGTCAAGGCGGGCGACGATGCCGACGTTCTCCTGACCATGGAGGATATCGGCGAGGCACGCCTCGTGCTGACCGACGAGCTGATCGCCGAATCCATGCGTCGCGGCAAGGCCGAGGCGCGCGAGATGCGCCGCAATCTCGGTCTCGAGCCGCCGCAGGCGCCACACGCCAAGATCAGCGAGAAGACCACCAAGAACACCAAGCCGAAGAAGAAGCCGGCCCCCACCAACACGAAGAAACATCGCCTTGCCGCCGAACGCGCGCGGCGCGGCGAGACCGAGCCTGACCAAGGAGACTAGCCATGGCAGTCAGCGCCAACCGACTTGAATTGCTTCAGATCGCGGATGCCGTCGCTCGCGAGAAATCGATCGACCGCGGCATCGTCATCGCGGCGATGGAGGACGCCATCGCCAAGGCCGCCAGGGCACGCTACGGCAGCGAGACTGACGTTCATGCCGAGATCGACCCGAAGAAGGGCGAGCTGCGGCTGTCGCGCCACATGCTGGTGGTCGACAAGGTCGAGAACCATGCCAACCAGATCTCGCTGGTCGACGCGCAGCGCGCCAATCCCGGCGCCCAGGTCGGCGACACCATCGCCGACACCCTGCCGCCGCTGGAATATGGCCGCATCGCCGCGCAATCGGCCAAGCAGGTGATCGTGCAGAAGGTGCGTGAGGCCGAGCGTGACCGGCAGTACCAGGAATTCAAGGACCGCATCGGAGACATCGTCAACGGCGTCGTCAAGCGCGTCGAATATGGCAGCGTGATCGTCGATCTCGGCCGTGGCGAAGCCATCATCCGCCGCGACGAGATGCTGCCGCGCGAAGTGTTCCGCAACGGCGACCGCGTCCGCGCCTACATCTTCGACGTCCGCCGCGAGACGCGAGGTCCGCAGATCTTCCTCTCCCGCACCCATCCGCAGTTCATGGCGAAGCTGTTCGCGCAGGAAGTGCCGGAGATCTATGACGGCATCGTCGAGATCAAGGCGGTGGCCCGCGATCCCGGCTCGCGCGCGAAGATCGGCGTGATCTCCCGCGATTCCTCGGTCGATCCGGTCGGCGCATGCGTCGGCATGCGCGGCTCGCGCGTGCAGGCCGTGGTGAACGAGCTGCAGGGCGAGAAGATCGACATCATTCCCTGGTCGCCCGACATCGCGACCTTCGTCGTCAACGCGCTGGCGCCGGCGGAAGTGTCCAAGGTCGTCATCGACGAAGACCGCGAGCGCATCGAGGTCGTCGTGCCCGACACCAACAACCAGCTCTCACTGGCGATCGGCCGTCGCGGCCAGAACGTGCGTCTGGCCTCGCAGCTCACCGGCTGGGACATCGACATCCTGACCGAGCAGGAGGAATCGGAGCGCCGCCAGGCCGACTTCGAGAACTCCACCCGCGTCTTCATGGAATCGCTCAATGTCGACGAGGTGGTCGGCCAGTTGCTGGCGTCCGAAGGCTTCACCTCGGTCGAGGAACTCGCGATGGTGGACGTCAAGGAACTCGCCGGCATCGAAGGCTTCGACGAGGAGACCGCGCAGGAGCTGCAGAATCGCGCTCGCGAATATCTGGAGCAGCAGGAAGCCGAGCTCGAGGCCAGGCGCAAGGAGCTTGGCGTCGAGGACGCCCTCAAGGACGTGCCCGGCGTGACCTCGAAGATGCTGGTGAAGTTCGGCGAGAACGACATCAAGACCGTCGACGACCTCGCCGGCTGCGCTACCGACGATCTGGTCGGCTGGACCGAGCGCAAGGAAGGCGGCGAGCCGACCAAGCACGCCGGCGCGCTCGACGGCATCGACATCTCCCGTGACGATGCCGAAGCGATGATCATGCAGGCCCGTGTCAAGGCCGGCTGGATCACCGAGGGCGATCTCGCCAAGCTGGCCGAAGAGACCGAGGCGACCGAAGACCAGCCGGCCTAAGCCGGCCTAAGGCGTGTTCAGCAAAAGTGGAGACCGGCTTTGCGTAAAGATCACGCGATCTAGAAGGCCAAGGAGGATGTCGCCCGGATGCTCGCCAGCACTGACAGCGAACTCGACCATGGGCCGCGGACCGAAAGGTCCGCGACCATGCGCATGTGCGCGGTCAGTCGCGAGGTCCGGCCGATCGACGAGCTGATCCGCTTCGTCGTCTCGCCGGACGGGCACGTAGTTCCCGATCTCAAGCGCAAGCTGCCCGGACGCGGCATGTGGGTCACCGCCTCACGCAAGGTGGTTGCGGAAGCCGTGCGGCGTCACCAATTCAGCAAGGCCTTCAAGCGCGATCTGCGCGTCCCTCAGACGCTTCCCACTGACATCGAGGCGCTCCTGGTTCGGAGCGTGACGGAAGCCCTTGGGATCGCCGCCAAGGCGGGCCAGGTCGTGGCCGGCTTCGGCAAGGTCGAGAGCGCCCTTCGGGAAGGAACGGTCGAGGTCCTGATCCATGCCAGCGACGGGGCCGCGGACGGAATCCGCAAATTGGACATGCTGGCGCGTCAAAATGCCGGAAATCGCGGCGCCAAGCCGCAGATTCCCGTCGTCACCGCACTGAAATCATTAGAATTGGATTTGGCACTGACCCGGTCAAATGTGATACATGCTGCCCTGCTCGCGGGCCCGGCGAGCAAGTCATTCCTGTCACGTAGCCAGATGCTGGTCCGATACCGGATGGCGGACGATGACAAGACTGCCGACAAGCCCGGCCAGGATTTCTGAGAGACAAGACGACCCGATAGGACGGTGCGGCAACGCACAACACTGACAAATCAGGATTAGGACTGCTGAATGGTTGATACCAAGACCCCTGGCGACAAGAAGCTGAGCGTTCCGAGCAAGACGCTATCGCTCAAGCCGCGCGTCGAAACGGGCACCGTGCGCCAGAGCTTCAGCCATGGCCGCAGCAAGCAGGTCGTGGTCGAGAAGCGCGGCAAGCGCCGCATTGGCGACGGCCCCGAGCCGCACGCGCCCGAGGTGACTGCAAAGCCCGCGCCGGCCGCACCCGCCGCTCCGTCGCGTCCGGCTCCGCCCGCCCCGCCCCGCAACGCCGGTTCCGGCGTGGTGCTGCGCACCCTGACCGAGGACGAGCGTTCCGCCCGCGCCAGCGCACTGGCCGATGCCAAGCTGCGCGAGATCGAGGAACGCCGCCAGGCCGAGGAAGAGGCCCAGCGTCGCGCCGCCCGCGAGGCCGCCGAACGCGCCGAGCGCGAAGCCGCCGAAGCCCGTCGCAAGGCCGAGGAAGAGCGGCATCGCCATGAGGACGAAGCCAAGCGGAAGGCCGAGACCGAGGCCAAGAAGCGCTTTGGGGAAGGCGAGCAGCCGGCCGCCGCGCGTCCCACAACCGCGGCACCGGCCGCGCCTGCGCCGCGGCCCGGCACCACGACGGCACGCCCGGGAACAACGCCGGCGCGGCCTGCAACGACGACCGCGCAGCGTCCGGGTGGCCCCGGTCGCGGCCCCGCTGTTGCGGCCGAGCCGGACGAAGACGAGGCTCCGCGCCAGGTTCGTCGCGGCCCCGGCGGCGCGATGCGTCCCGCGGCAGCCCCGAAGACCACACACAAGCCCGGCCCTCAGAAGGAACGCGGCCGCCTCACCGTCGTCACGGCGCTCAATGCCGATGACGTGCGCGAGCGCTCGATCGCCTCGTTCCGCCGCCGCACCCAGCGCCTGAAGGGCCACGCCTCGAACGAGCCGAAGGAGAAGCTGGTCCGCGAGGTGACGATCCCGGAAGCGATCACCATCCAGGAACTCGCCAACCGCATGTCCGAGCGCGCGGTCGACGTCATCCGCCTGCTGATGAAGCAGGGCGCGATGCACAAGATCACCGACGTGATCGACGCCGACACCGCCCAGCTGATCGCCGAAGAACTGGGCCACACCGTCAAGCGCGTCGCCGCATCGGACGTCGAGGAAGGCCTGTTCGACACCGTCGACGATTCCACCGATACCGAGACGCGTTCGCCTGTGGTGACCGTGATGGGCCACGTCGACCACGGCAAGACCTCGCTGCTCGACGCGCTCCGCCATGCCAACGTGGTCTCCGGCGAGGCCGGCGGCATCACCCAGCACATCGGCGCCTATCAGGTGGTGTCGCCCGAAAGCGGCAAGAAGATCACCTTCATCGACACGCCCGGCCACGCCGCGTTCACCGCGATGCGCGCTCGCGGCGCCAAGGTCACCGACATCGTCGTGCTGGTGGTCGCGGCCGATGACGGCGTCATGCCGCAGACGGTCGAAGCCATCAACCACGCCAAGGCGGCAAAGGTGCCGATCATCGTTGCCATCAACAAGATCGACAAGCCCGACGCCAAGCCCGAGCGCGTGCGCACCGAACTGCTCCAGCACGAGGTGCAGGTGGAGTCCTTCGGCGGCGAGGTCGTCGACGTCGAGGTGTCCGCCAAGAACAAGACCAATCTCGACAAGCTGCTCGAGATGATCGCGCTGCAGGCCGAAATCCTCGACCTGAAGACCAACTCGCAGCGTCCGGCCGAAGGCACCGTGATCGAGGCCAAGCTCGATCGCGGCCGCGGTCCGGTCGCCACCGTGCTGGTGCAGCGCGGCACGCTCCGTGTCGGCGACATCATCGTCGCTGGTGCCGAAATGGGCCGCGTCCGCGCGCTGATCTCCGATCAGGGCGAGACGGTGCAGGAGGCCGGTCCCTCGGTGCCGGTCGAAGTGCTCGGCTTCAACGGTCCGCCGGAGGCCGGCGATCGGCTCGCGGTGGTCGAGAACGAAGCCCGCGCCCGTCAGGTCACCAGCTACCGCGCGCACCAGAAGCGCGAGAACGCGGCAGCCTCGATCTCCGGCATGCGCGGCTCGCTCGAGCAGATGATGTCGCAATTGAAGACGGCGGGCCGCAAGGAATTCCCGCTGATCGTTAAGGCCGACGTGCAGGGCTCGCTGGAAGCGATCCTCGGCTCGCTGGAGAAGCTCGGCACCGACGAAGTCGCCGCCCGCATCCTGCATGCCGGCGTCGGCGGCATCTCGGAATCCGACGTGACGCTGGCTGAAGGCTTCAACGCCGCGATCATCGGCTTCTCGGTTCGTGCCAACAAGGAAGCCGCTGCGGCCGCCAAGCGCAACGGCATCGAGATCCGCTACTACAACATCATCTACGACCTCGTGGACGACGTGAAGAAGGCGATGAGCGGTCTGCTCGCGCCGACCTTGCGCGAAACCATGCTGGGCAATGCCGAGATCCTGGAGATCTTCAACATCTCCAAGGTCGGCAAGGTCGCCGGCTGCCGCGTCACCGACGGCACCGTGGAACGCGGCGCCAATGTGCGCCTGATCCGCGACAACGTCGTCGTGCATGAAGGCAAGCTGTCGACGCTGAAACGCTTCAAGGACGAAGTGAAGGAAGTCCAGTCCGGTCAGGAATGCGGCATGGCCTTCGAGAACTACCACGACATGCGCGCAGGCGATGTCATCGAGTGCTATCGCGTGGAGACGATCCAGCGCTCCCTGTAAGTCCAAATCTTACCGAAGCGTTCGGATTTTTTTGAACTGAGATTGCGGGAGTGCGATGGCCGGATTTTTCCGGCCATCCACCCCACTTCGTTTCAACGGGACAAATGACAATGCCCGTGTCCCAGGCACGGGCATGACGAGGTGATTTTCGACAAATGCCACGGCATCATCAGAAGAAGAGTTCCGCGCCCGGCGGCTCGCAGCGTCAGTTGCGCGTCGGCGAGCAGGTTCGCCACGCGATGGCCGATATTCTGGCGCAAGGCAATGTGCATGATGCGGATCTCGAAGGTCACATCATCACCGTGCCGGAGGTACGGATGTCGCCCGACCTGAAGCTCGCGACGGTCTACGTGATGCCGCTCGGTGGCCGCGACACCGAGGTCGTGATCGCTGCGCTCGAGCGCAACAAGAAATTCCTGCGCGGCGAAGTCGCGCGGCGCGTTAACCTGAAATTTGCACCTGACATTCGCTTCCGCGTCGATGAGCGATTCGACGAGGCGGAACGGATCGAGAAGCTTTTGCGAACACCTGCGGTGCAGAAGGACCTGGAACAGGATCCGGCTTCGGATCGGGAAGAAGAGCAATGACGATGAACCCGGCTCACGGCACGATCGGCGGCAATGATGCCGATCAGCGCGACGTGCAGAAAAATAATCTTGCGGATCTGGAGAGCGATGCCCGGCCGCATCAGGAGCCGCGCCGCGTCAACAACGATCCGCGTGCCAAGCAGAAGGGCAACCAGGTTCGCCGCGACCGGCGCGACGTCCATGGCTGGGTCGTGCTCGACAAGCCGATCGGCATGACCTCGACACAGGCGGTCGCCGTGCTCAAGCGCCTGTTCAACGCCAAGCGGGCCGGGCACGCCGGCACTCTCGATCCGCTCGCCTCCGGCGGGCTGCCGATCGCGCTCGGTGAGGCCACCAAGACCGTTCCCTTCGTCATGGACGGCCGCAAGCGCTATCAGTTCACGGTATGCTGGGGCGAGGAGCGCGACACCGACGATATCGAGGGCCGGGTGACCGCGACCTCCGACCAGCGCCCGACGCGGGAGGCGATCCTGGCCCTCCTGCCCCGCTTCACCGGGGTGATCGAGCAGATCCCACCGCGCTATTCCGCGATCAAGGTCCAGGGCGAGCGCGCCTATGACCTCGCCCGCGACGGCGAAGTCGTGGAACTGGCGCCCCGCCCGGTCGAGATTCACCATTTAACCCTTGTAGATCAACCGGATAACGACCGGGCCGTGTTCGAGGCCGAATGCGGCAAGGGCACCTATGTCCGGGCGCTGGCCCGCGACATGGGCCGGCTTCTCGGCACCTATGGCCATATCTGCGCGCTCAGGCGGACCCTGGTCGGTCCATTTGGCGAGAACGACATGATTCCGCTGGATCAGTTGGAGGCTTTGTGCCATAGAGCCGCGTCCGGCGAGGGCAGCCTCGCCGACGCGCTTTTGCCCGTTGAGACCGCGCTGGACGACATCCCGGCACTGGCCGTCACTCGGGCTGATGCGGCAAGGCTCCATCGGGGCCAGGCCGTTTTGTTGCGCGGACGGGATGCGCCCACTTGTAGCGGCACAGTCTATGTCACGGTGGCAGGCCGTCTTTTGGCGCTTGCCGAAGTCGGCAATGGCGAAATCATCCCCAAGCGTGTGTTCAACCTGACCGGCCTGACTGCCAGCCCCGGTCGCAACGAGAGAAATTGACGATGTCGATTGCCGCAGAACGCAAAGCGGAAGTCATCAAGACGAATGCCACCAAGGCCGGCGACACCGGCTCGCCCGAGGTTCAGGTCGCGATCCTGTCGGAACGCATCAACAACCTCACCAACCATTTCAAGACCCACGTGAAGGACAACCATTCGCGTCGCGGCCTCTTGAAGCTGGTCTCGACCCGCCGCTCGCTCCTCGATTACCTGAAGAAGAAGGACGAGGCACGGTACAAGGCGCTGCTCGAGAAGCACAACATTCGTCGTTAACGGTTCCTGCGCGCGCCACCGGCGCGCGTTTTTGCGCGTGGTTTCGAACGAAAGCGCTTCCTTAAAGGTTTTTGATCGAGGCTGCGTGCGCGTCGGATGCGAGTCGTTGAGGATTCGCATCCGGGCATGAAGAGCGAAGACCGCGATTCGGTGTTCGCGTTCGTGCCGACTGACAGTCCAGCAGCAATCCGGCGGCTGGGCACAACGGGCAAGGCGCCCGTATGACCGAAAGGATGGACGCCATCCGACATCCAAAGACCATGGCAGGATCGCAGGACGCTGATAATCCGCTCCGATCAGCGCCCCGCAATCTTGCGCATGGTTTTTGTTTTTCGAGAGCCGTCCCTTCTTTCGAGAACCCATGAAAGAAGACCTCCATGTTCAATAAGCATTCAGTCGAGATCGACTGGGGCGGACGCCCACTCAAGCTCGAAACCGGCAAGATCGCCCGCCAGGCCGACGGCGCCGTCGTCGCCACCTATGGCGAGACCGTGGTCCTCGCCACCGTCGTTGCGGCCAAGGCGCCGCGCGAAGGCGTCGACTTCCTGCCGCTGACCGTCGACTACCAGGAGAAGGCCTACGCTGCGGGACGCATTCCCGGCGGCTATTTCAAGCGCGAGGGCCGTCCGACCGAGAAGGAGACGCTGGTCTCTCGCCTGATCGACCGTCCGATCCGCCCGCTGTTCGTCGACGGCTGGCGCAACGAGACCCAGGTGATCGTCACCGTGCTGTCGCACGACATGGAGAACGATCCTGATGTCGTGGCGATGGTTGCGGCCTCCGCCGCCCTGACGCTGTCCGGCGTGCCCTTCAAGGGGCCGATCGGCGCGGCCCGTGTCGGCTTCGCCAATGACGAATTCGTCCTCAACCCGACGCTCGACGAGATGGTCGACACCCAGCTCGACCTCGTCGTCGCCGGCACCGCCGACGCCGTGCTGATGGTCGAATCGGAGGCCAAGGAGCTCAACGAAGACGTGATGCTCGGCGCCGTGATGTTCGGTCACCGCCACTTCCAGCCGGTCATCAACGCCATCATCGAGCTCGCCGAGAAGGCCGCGAAGGAGCCGCGCGAAGTCACCGCGATCGACAATTCGGCGCTCGAGAAGGAAATGCTCGGCCTGATCGAGCAGGAGCTGCGCGCCGCCTATGCGATCCCGATCAAGCAGGAGCGTTATGCCGCCGTCGGCGTCGCCAAGGAAAAGGTGATGGCCCACTACTTCCCGGAGGGCCAGGAGCCGAAATACGACAAGCTCCGTGTCGCCGGCGTGTTCAAGGAGCTGGAAGCCAAGATCGTTCGCTGGAATATCCTCGACACCGGCAAGCGCATCGACGGCCGCGACGTCAAGACCGTGCGCAACATCATCGCCGAGGTCGGCGTGCTGCCCCGCGCCCATGGCTCGGCGCTGTTCACCCGCGGCGAGACCCAGGCGATGGTCGTGACCACGCTCGGCACCGGCGAGGATGAGCAGTATATCGACGCGCTGTCGGGGACGTACAAGGAGACGTTCCTGCTGCACTACAACTTCCCGCCCTATTCGGTCGGCGAGACCGGCCGCCTCGGCGGCACCAAGCGCCGCGAGATCGGCCACGGCAAGCTGGCCTGGCGCGCGATCCATCCGGTGCTGCCGCCGCACCATGAATTCCCCTACACCGTGCGCGTGGTCTCGGAGATCACCGAGTCCAACGGCTCCTCCTCGATGGCCTCGGTCTGCGGCGCCTCGCTGGCGCTGATGGATGCGGGCGTGCCGTTGAAGCGGCCGACCGCGGGCATTGCGATGGGCCTGATCCTCGAAGACAAGCGCTTCGCGGTTCTCTCGGACATCCTTGGTGACGAGGATCATCTCGGCGACATGGACTTCAAGGTGGCCGGCACCGAACAGGGCATCACCTCGCTCCAGATGGACATCAAGATCGAGGGCATCACCGAAGAGATCATGCGCGTCGCCCTTGGCCAGGCCAAGGAAGGCCGCATCCACATCCTCGGCGAGATGGCCAAGGCCCTGAACGCGGCCCGCGCCGAGCTCGGCGAATACGCGCCGCGCATCGAGAGCTTCAAGATCCCGACCGACAAGATCCGCGAAGTGATCGGCACCGGCGGCAAGGTGATCCGTGAGATCGTCGAGAAGACCGGCGCCAAGGTCAACATCGAGGACGACGGCACCGTGAAGGTCGCCTCCAGCGACGGCGAGGCGATGAAGGCCGCGATCAAGTGGATCAAGTCGATCGCGTCCGAGCCGGAAGTCGGCCAGATCTACGACGGCACCGTCGTCAAGGTGATGGAGTTCGGCGCCTTCGTGAACTTCTTCGGCTCCAAGGACGGCCTCGTCCACATCAGCCAGCTCGCGGCCAATCGCGTGCAGAAGACCTCCGACGTCGTCAAGGAAGGCGACAAGGTCAAGGTCAAGCTGCTCGGCTTCGACGACCGCGGCAAGACCCGCCTGTCCATGAAGGTGGTCGACCAGACCACCGGCGAAGACCTCGAGGCCAAGGAGAAGGCCGCAGAGGGCGAGAAGGCCCCGCGCGAAGCGGCGGGCGAGTAAATCTCGCTACGGTCCGGAAAAACGAAGGGCGGCCGAAAGGCCGCCCTTTTTGTTTGTGGCTTCGATCGGGCAGCGCGCTGATCTTCACCTCTCCCCAGCGGGGAGAGGTGAATCGGCCTCACGCCGCGATGTCGTACCGGTCGAGGTTCATCACCTTGGTCCAGGCCTTGGCGAAGTCCTTGACGAACTTCTCCTTGGAGTCCGAGGTCGCATAGACCTCGGCGAAGGCGCGGAGCTGGGAGTGTGCGCCGAAGATCAGATCGACGCGCGTGCCGGTCCACTTCACCGCATTGGTCTTGCGGTCGCGTCCCTCGTAGCTGCCGTCGGCGACGGGCGTCCACTGCGTGCTCATGTCGAGCAGGTTGACGAAGAAGTCGTTGCTCAGCGTTCCCACCTTCGCGGTGAGCACGCCGTGCTTCGAACCGTTCGCGTTGGCGCCGAGCACACGCAGGCCGCCGACCAGCACCGTCATCTCGGGGCCGGTGAGCCTCAAGAGCTGCGCGCGATCGACGAGGGCTTCTTCCTGCTGCAGGAACTGATGCTTCTTGCCGACATAGTTGCGGAAGCCATCGGCGCGCGGCTCCAGCGGTGCGAACGAGGCCGCATCCGTCTGCTCCTGCGAGGCATCCATGCGGCCCGGCGTGAAGCCGACCTTCACGTCGACGCCGGCATCCTTGGCGGCCTTCTCGACCGCGGCGGTGCCGCCGAGCACGATCAGGTCCGCGAGCGAGACCTTCTTCGCACCTGACGATGCGTTGAACTCCTTCTGGATGGCTTCGAGTTTGCCGAGCACCTTCGAGAGCTGAGCCGGCTGATTCACCTCCCAGTCCTTCTGCGGGGCAAGCCGGATGCGCGCGCCATTGGCGCCGCCGCGCTTGTCCGAGCCGCGGAACGTCGAGGCCGACGCCCAGGCGGTCGAGACCAGCTCCGGCACCGAGAGTCCCGAAGCGAGGATCTTCGTCTTCAGCGAGGCGATATCCTGCTCGCTGACCAGCTCGTGGTTCACGGCCGGAATCGGATCCTGCCAGATCAGCGTCTCCTTCGGCACCAGCGGGCCGAGATAGCGCTGGATCGGTCCCATGTCGCGGTGGGTCAGCTTGAACCAGGCGCGGGCGAAGGCGTCCGCGAACTGATCCGGGTTCTCGAGGAAACGACGCGAGATCTTCTCATAGGCTGGATCAAAGCGCAGCGAGAGGTCCGTCGTCAGCATCGTCGGCCGATGCTTCTTCGATTTGTCGAAGGGGTCGGGAATGATCGCCTCGGCGCCCTTGGCCACCCACTGGTTCGCACCGCCCGGGCTCTTGGTCAGCTCCCATTCGTACTTGAACAGGTTCTCGAAGAAGTTGTTGCTCCACTTCGTCGGGGTCTGCGTCCAGGTCACCTCGAGGCCGCTGGTGATGGCATCGCCGGCGATGCCCGACGCGTGCTTGCTCTTCCAGCCGAGGCCCTGATCCTCGAGCGCGCCCGCTTCCGGCTCCGGGCCGACCAGCGAGGGATCGCCCGCGCCATGGGTCTTGCCGAAGGTGTGGCCACCGGCGATCAGCGCGACGGTTTCCTCGTCGTTCATCGCCATGCGGAAGAAGGTCTCGCGGATATCCTTGGCCGCGGCGATCGGATCCGGCTTGCCGTTCGGGCCTTCCGGATTGACGTAGATCAGGCCCATCTGCACCGCGCCGAGCGGCTCGGCGAGCTGGCGCTCACCGCTATAGCGTTCATCGCCGAGCCAGGTGCCTTCGGGGCCCCAATAGAGCTCTTCCGGCTCCCAGACGTCGGCGCGGCCGCCCGCAAAGCCAAAGGTCTTGAAGCCCATCGATTCCAGCGCGACGTTGCCGGCCAGCACCATCAGATCGGCCCAGGAGATCTTGCGGCCATATTTCTGCTTGATCGGCCAAAGCAAACGGCGCGCCTTGTCGAGGTTGGCGTTGTCGGGCCAGCTGTTGAGCGGCGCGAAGCGCTGCTGACCGGCGCCGGCGCCGCCGCGACCATCGGTGATGCGGTAGGTGCCCGCGCTGTGCCAGGCCATGCGGATCATGAGGCCGCCATAATGACCGAAGTCGGCGGGCCACCATTCCTGCGAATCCGTCATCAGAGCGGTCAGGTCCTTGATGACCGCGTTCAGGTCGAGCGATTTGAATTCCTTGGCGTAGTCGAATTCCTTGCCCATCGGGTCGGACAGGTCGGAATTCTTGTGCAGCATCTCGATGCTGAGCTGGGTTGGCCACCAGTCGCGGTTCACGCGCGTGGGTTTTCCGCCCGAAAACGGGCACTTCGAAGTGTCATCCATGATTACCTCCTCTGGTGGCGTCCGACGGCGCCATTTGACCAGGTAGAGCCACTCTAAGCGCCAGGTCCTATCAGGTGAAGTTGACTTTAATGATCGCTGCGATAGGATTTTCTGATGATGAATCTGACGCTGCGCCAGCTCCGCTATTTCGATGCGCTGGCCCGTCACGGCCATTTCGGCCGCGCGGCCGAGGCCTGCTCGATCTCGCAGCCGGCTCTGTCGATGCAAATCAAGGAACTGGAGGAGACGCTCGGCGGCCTGCTGCTGGAGCGCAGCGCACGGCAAGTGGCGCTGACCCGTTTCGGCGAGGAGCTCGCTCAGCGGGTCCGCGACATCCTGCGCTCGGTCGACGAGCTCGGCGATTTCGCGCGGGCGTCCCAGGACCGCTTCGCCGGCCGCCTGCGCATCGGCATGATCCCGACCATCGCCCCTTACCTGCTGCCCAAGATCACCAAGAATCTCACGCGCATGCATCCGGAGCTCGACATCCGCGTGCGCGAGACCATGACGCCGCGGCTGATCCAGGAACTGGTGGAAGGCCGGCTCGACACCGCCATCGTGGCACTGCCAGTGTCGGAGCCCTCGCTCACCGAGGTCGCGCTGTTCGAGGAGAAATTTCTGCTGGTGCGGCCGGGTGCGGATGAAGGCACACCGGTGCCGTCGCGCGAGATGATGCGCGAGATGCGGCTTCTGCTGCTCGAGGAGGGGCACTGCTTCCGCGACCAGGCGCTCTCGTTCTGCAACATGCAATCGGCGCCTCCGCGCGAGATGCTGGATGCGAATTCACTCTCGACGCTGGTGCAGATGGTCAGCGCCGGTATCGGCGTCACCTTGATCCCGGAGATGGCGGTGCCGGTGGAGACGCGATCGGCCTCGGTCTCGCTGGCGCGCTTCCGCGACCCCGAGCCCTCGCGTATCATCGGCATGGTCTGGCGCAAGACCAGCCCGTTGGCGCGGCAGCTGCTGCAGATTTCCGAGGTGGTGTGCCTGTCGGCCGGCAAGGTGCGCGCGCGGCAATCCGTGCGCAGCCAGCGGGTTTGAGCGGCGTATGTCGCATCCGATCATCCGCCCCGCCTGCCCAGAGGAGTATGACGAGATCGGCCGTGTCTGGATGGAGAGCTGGGTCTCGACCGGGCTTGCCGAAGCGAGCGGCTTCCTCCTCGCCAATTTGCGTGCGCGCATCAGGCGCGAGATCGAGAACGGCTGGAGCCTGTTCGTCGCCGACGATAAGGGCACCATCGCTGCCATGCTGGCGCTGCATCTGCCCAAGCTCGATCTCGACATGCTCTTCGTTGCGCCCGCCTATCAGGGCCAATCGCTCGGCCGGCAGCTGCTCGCCTTCACGCGCACGCAGCTGCCCGACGAAATCTGCCTGCGCTGCGTCCGCGAGAACGAAAAGGCCTGGCGCTGGTACGAACGCGAAGGTTTCGTGTTCGAAAAGGAAGAGACCGAACCGTCGAACGGTTTCGTGATGAAGTATTACCGGTGGAAGAACGAACGAAATGCCCCATGATCAAGCTCTACTGGTCGCCTCGCTCACGCTCGTTCACGACGCTCTGGCTGATGGAGGAGAGCGGCCTGCCCTATGAGCGCGTGCTGACCGACATCTCGACCGGCGCGCAGAAGGCGCCGGACTTTCTCAAGATCAACCCGATGGGAAAGGTGCCGGCGCTGACCGACGGCTATGCTGCGCTCGGCGAAGCCGCGGCGATCTGCGCTTACATTGCCGATCGCTATCCCGAGACCAAGCTCGCGCCCGCCGTGACCGATCCGCGCCGCGCGCGCTATCTGCAATGGCTGTTCTTTTGCCCTAGCTGCATCGAGCCCGCCATCATCCAGATCTTCACCAAGATCGAGATCCCGACCTCGACCGCGGCCTGGGGCAGCGCGACGCAGGTTTTCGACGTACTGGAAGCCGCGCTCGCCAAGGGTCCGTGGATCCTCGGCGAGGAATTTTCCGCTGCCGACGTCACGGTCGGCTCGGGCCTGAATTTCGCGGTGCGCCTGTTCAAGATGGTGCCGTCGCGCCCGGCCTTCGATGCCTATCTCGCCCGCTGCATGGCGCGGCCGGCGTTCCAGCGCGCGGAGAAGATCGCGGCGGGATAGATGGGAGATTCGTCCGTGCCCACCGTCTCTCGACGACAGTGAGGAAGAGGTGGGCACGCTTCGCTTTGCCCACGCTACGAAGGCATCCTATTCCGACACCTTCAGATCATCCGGCCTCGGCATCAGGATGACGTTGTAGCCGGAATCCACATAATGGATCTCGCCGGTCACGCCGCCGGAGAGATCCGACAACAGATACAGCGCCGAGCCGCCGAGGTCGTCCAGCGTGACGCCGCGGCGGAGCGGCGCGTGCTTCTGCATGAAGGCGAACATCGCCCGTGCCTCGCCGATGCCGGAGCCGGCGAGTGTGCGGATGGGGCCTGCGGAGATCGCGTTGACGCGGATGCCGCGCGGGCCGAAATCAGCGGCAAGATAGCGCACGGAGGCTTCCAGTGCCGCCTTGGCTACGCCCATCACGTTGTAGTTCGGCATCGCGCGCTCCGAGGCGCCGAACGTCAGCGTGATCATGCTGCCGCCTTCGGTCATCAGCTCGGCGGCGCGCTTTGCGACTTCCGTGAACGAAAAGCAGGAGATCACCATGGTGCGCGAAAAATTCTCGCGGCTGGTGTCGGCGTAGCGGCCCTTGAGCTCGTTCTTGTCGGCAAAGCCGATCGCATGGATGATGAAGTCGAGCTTGCCCCATTTTTCGCGTAACGCAGCGAAGGTGGCATCGACGCTGGAAATGTCCTCGACGTCGCAAGGCAGCACCAGATCCACGCCAAGCGATTCAGCCAGCGGCTTGACGCGCTTGCCGAGGGCCTCGCCCTGGAAGGTAAAAGCGAGCTCGGCGCCGTGGGCATGCAGCGTCTTCGCCATACCCCAGGCGATCGAATGATCATTGGCGATGCCCATGACCAGACCGCGCTTGCCTTTCATAAATCCTTCCATTGCGAAACTACTCTCCGCTCTGCGTCATGGCCGGGCTTGTCCCGGGCATCCACGCCCTTTGCAGCCAGAACCTAAGACGTGGATGGCCGGGACAAGCCCGGCCATGACGAGAAATCACGAACGCGTCGACAACGTCGTCACGCATCCAGCCGGCTGAACACCAGCGTGGCGTTGGTGCCGCCGAAGCCGAACGAGTTCGACAGCACGGTGCCGATCTTGGCGTTGTCGATGCGCTTGCGCACGATCGGCATGTCGGCGAACACGGGATCGAGCTCCTGGATGTGCGCGCTCTCGCAGATGAAACCGTTGTTCATCATCAGCAGCGAATAGATCGCTTCCTGCACACCGGTGGCGCCCAGCGAGTGGCCGGTCAGCGCCTTGGTCGCGGAGATCGGCGGGCACTTCTCGCCAACGCCAAAGACCTTGCGGATGGCCTCGATCTCCGGCGGATCGCCGGCCGGTGTCGAGGTCGCGTGCGGATTGATGTAATCGACCTTGGTCTTCACCGTCGACATCGCCATGCGCATGCAGCGCTCGGCGCCTTCACCCGATGGCGCGACCATGTCGTAGCCGTCGGAGGTCGCACCGTAGCCGACGACCTCGCCATAGATGCGTGCGCCACGCGCCTTGGCATGCTCGAGCTCTTCCAGCACCAGCACGCCGGCGCCGCCGGCAATGACGAAACCATCGCGATTGAGGTCGTAGGGACGTGAGGCCGTGGCCGGCGTATCGTTGTACTTCGAGGACATCGCGCCCATGGCGTCGAACAGCACCGACAGCGACCAGTCCAGCTCCTCGCAGCCGCCGGCGAAGATGACGTCCTGCTTGCCGATCTGGATCGTCTCATAGGCATTGCCGACGCAATGGTTCGACGTCGCGCAGGCCGAGGAGATCGAATAGTTCACGCCCTTGATCTTGAACCAGGTCGCAAGCGTCGCGGAAGCCGTGGAGGACATCGCCTTCGGCACCGCAAACGGGCCGACCCGCTTCGGTCCCTTGGAGCGGGTGATGTCGGCGGCTTCGACGATGGTGCGCGCCGAGGGACCGCCGGAACCCATGATGATGCCGGTGCGGATGTTGGAGACTTCATCGGGCGACAGGCCGGAATCCTGGATCGCCTGCTCCATCGCGATGTGATTCCACGCCGCGCCCTGGCCGAGGAAACGCATCGCGCGGCGATCGACCACCGTCGAGGGATCGAGCGTGGGCTCACCTTGCACCTGCGAACGGAAGCCGAGCTCGGCATATTTCTCAGCCCGCGAAATGCCCGATTTCGCCTCGTGAAGGCTCGCAAGCACTTCCTGGGTGTTGTTTCCGATGGACGAAACGATGCCCATTCCGGTGACCACAACCCGCCTCATGTCAGCCTCGCCTCGTCGTTGTCTTCTTGGATAATGCGCTCAGCCCAGGCTCGTGCCCTGCTTGAACAGGCCGACCTTCAGATCCTTGGCGCGATAAATAATCTGGTCATCGACCGAAAGCCACCCGTCGGCAATCCCGAGCACGAGCTTTGAGCGCATCACGCGTTTGATATCGACGTTGTACACAACCTTGCGGGCGTCAGTCAGCACCTGGCCGCCGAACTTCAGTTCGCTCAGACCGAGCGCCCGGCCCCGGCCTTCGCCGCCGATCCAGCCGAGGTAAAAGCCGACCATTTGCCACAGCGCATCCAGGCCGAGGCAACCCGGCATCACTGGATCGTTCTTGAAGTGGCAGCCGAAGAACCAGAGGTCGGGCTTCACGTCGAGCTCGGCGCGCACGAGACCCTTGCCGAACTCACCGCCATTGTCGTTGATGTCCGTGATGCGGTCGAACATCAGCATCGGCGGCAGCGGCAGCTGGGCATTGCCCGGGCCGAACATCTCGCCGCGGGCACAGGCCAGCAGATCTTCGTATTCGTAACCGTTGCGCCTGTTCAGCATTCACGAGCCTCTGTTCAAATCCCGGTTAAGCGGCGTTTTTCTGGCGAAATGGGCCCCGTCTCGATCGGAGAGCAACGCCAATTGCCACCGCCGGCCGCGACTCGCGCAAGCCCCGAATGGACTGCGCCCAAGCTTTCATGCCCGGCTGCGCCAAAATCGGCTAAGCGGAACCGCGCGCTCTCTAACACAGGCTATTTCGGGTGGCAAAGCGCATCGATGAAGGTAAAATGACGCGCTCCCCAGGCCGGTTCCAACCCTGATTAGAACCTCTCTAGTTGCGAGAAACTTGCATCTGCATCTTTCTGTTCTTATATTACTGGGAGATATTGTTCACGCGTGCCCGAAATCTGGAAATGAGCGAGAATACCGCGCCCCATCACGACGATGACGTCCATGCCGCGGCCCTCCTGTCCGGCCGCCAGCCGGCCTTGACCGGCTGTCCCTGGCACGACGTAAACGAAATGCTCCAGTCCGCGGGGCTGCGTCCGACGCGCCAGCGCATGGCGCTCGGCTGGCTCCTGTTCGGCAAGGGTGCGCGTCACCTCACGGCCGAAATGCTTTACGAGGAAGCGACGCTGGCCAAGGTCCCGGTATCGCTGGCGACCGTCTACAACACGCTGAATCAGCTCACCGATGCCGGCCTGCTCCGCCAGGTCAGCGTCGACGGCACCAAGACCTATTTCGATACCAACGTCACCACCCATCATCACTACTATCTCGAGAACAGCCACGAGCTGGTCGACATCGAGGATCCGCATCTGGCGCTGTCGAAGATGCCGGAGGTGCCCGAGGGCTATGAGATCTCCCGCATCGACATGGTCGTGCGCCTGCGCAAGAAGCGCTGAGATCGTCTTAAACTGCTGAGATCGTCTTAAACTGCTGAGATCGTCATGGCCGGGCTTGTCCCGGCCATTTCCTTTTTCCCGTCATCCCGGATTCGATGCTACGCATCGCTCCGGGATGACGCCTGTCGGCGTCAATTCACCTGCTCGTCCGCGTAGACGCCCCAGAGGCGCTCCTGCTGGATCCAGCCGTCAAAGCCGTTGCCGATGACGCGGCACCAGCTTGCGGCGCACTTCTTCACCTGCGTGACGACGCCAGCCTGGAGCCTTGCCGCAACCGCGCTGTCGGGATCGGGCCGGTCATAGATCGGGGCGAGGTCGTCCTTGTGCTTCATGGTGACGACAGCGGTGCGGCGGCCCGACAGCAGCGAGTGATACACCCAGCCCTCGGCGCCTTCGGAATCACGCACCCGGCGCCAGTTCTCGAATTCGGCGGTGATTTCGACCGGCAGGCCGGCGCGGGTGTAGACCCAGGCGACGTCATTGTCCTTGGTCGGGCCGGCGCGGACGTTCACGTGATCCGATTTGAGGCTGACATAGCGCGGTACCGGCAACCCGCTGGCGGTCTGCGGAGTATTATCCTTCGCCGAATGCGAGGGGCCGACCGAGGCGCTCAACCAGGTGCAAACGAGCGCCATCACCGAACAAAAACGCCCCAACGCCATCAACCCGTCTCCTGTCGAAGACCCGGCCAAGCCGGATCCTCACCCCAAATTCCAAAACCCTGCCGCGTCTGCCCCTGCTTCCCGCCCCACGCGGGTTCCAACCCTCGGCCCGTGGTTCTTGTCTTGGCCCGGCCTTCTGCTAGAGAGGACGAGCACTTGAACAACCAGTTTGCCCCGATTTTCCGGCCGGAAATGTCGGGAGAGCTTGGAGGAAACACCGGGGACGGACACGGCAAGGGCAGTGTCGAACAACCGGGTTAATGAGGCCTCAACGACCGGCCTTTGGCGACAGAGGCGGCTTGCTGTGCCTCATGAGAGCAGGACATGTCGGTGAAGAAAAAGCCCCTCGTCGTGGTGACGCGCAAGCTGCCGGATTCGATCGAAACGCGAATGCGCGAGCTGTTCGATGCGCGGATCAATCTCGATGACACGCCGATGTCGGCCGATCAGATCGCGGAAGCCGCGCGCACCGCCGACGTGCTGGTTCCGACCGTGACCGATCACATCAGCGCCGATGTCGTGAACCAGCCCGACTGCAAGCTCCGCCTGATCGCCAATTTCGGCAACGGCGTCGACAATATCGACGTCGCAGCCGCCCATGCCCGCGGCATCACCGTCACCAATACGCCGAAGGTCCTGACCGAAGATACCGCCGACATGACCATGGCGCTGATCCTCGCGGTGCCCAGGCGAATGATCGAAGGCGCCTCGATCCTGACCGAAGGAAAGCTCTGGGCGGGCTGGTCGCCGACCTGGATGCTCGGCCATCGCATCGGGGGCAAGCGTCTCGGCATCATCGGCATGGGCCGCATCGGCCAGGCGGTGGCGCGCCGCGCCCGCGCCTTCGGCCTGCAGATCCACTATCACAACCGCCGTCCCGTCGCGCCCGTCATCGCCGAAGAGCTGGGCGCGACCTATTGGGAAAGCCTCGACCAGATGCTGGCGCGGATGGACATCATCTCGGTGAACTGTCCGCACACGCCGGCGACCTATCACCTGCTTTCGGCGCGACGGCTGAAGCTGATCCGCAAGGACGCCTATATCGTCAACACCGCGCGCGGCGAGGTCACCGACGAGGACACGCTGATCAAGCTGATCGAGGGCGGCGAGATCGGCGGCGCCGGCCTCGACGTCTACGAGCACGAGCCCGCGGTGAACCCGAAACTGGTGCGGCTCGCCAAGGCGGGCAAGGTGACACTGCTGCCGCATATGGGCTCGGCCACGATCGAGGGCCGCGTCGAGATGGGCGAGAAGGTGATCATCAACATCCGCACCTTCCTCGACGCCCACAAGCCACCGGATCGCGTGCTGCCGAGCATGCTGTGAGTGTCTGCGCTCCGGCGGACGGATGGTGTATCCTATCTGCCCCCGGGCAAATTGAACCTAGCTCGCGATTTCAAGACTAGCCGCCACGTCCTCACCTGTACGTGCAAGTCGACGTATTCGCGTCTCCTCCATGCGTGTTTTCCAATTACTTGCGTCGAGTTCTACTGTTTGCATAGTGCTCTCGGTGCCGCCCGAATTTTGGGCCGCTGTCCTACTCGCGATGGATGCTCAGATCCTCGATCACGGGCCCATCGCCGTTGAGCGGATTGGCGGGATCGCGGGCGTAGCGCAACGTCTCGAAGCGCATCGCGCGCGCGTCGATCATCAGGAGGCGGCCGACGAGGCCGTCGCCGAAGCCGACGATCTCGCGGATCGCCTCCAGCGCCATCATCGAGCCGAGCACGCCCGCCAATGCGCCCATGACACCGGCCTCGGCACAGGCCGGAACGGTCCCAGGCGGCGGCGCTTCCGGAAACAGGCAGCGGTAGGTCGGATTGAACTCGCCCTGCTCGTTCCTCTCATGCGCGCGGATGGTGGTGAGCGAGCCGTCGAAGGTGCCGAGCGCCGCCGTGATCAGCGGCCGCTTCGCGAAGAAGCAGGCATCGGAAACGAGGTAACGCGTCGAGAAATTGTCGGAGCCGTCGAGCACGAGGTCGTAATCGCCGATCAGGCTGAGCGCATTGTCGGCGTTGAGCCAGGTGGCGTGACCGACAAAGCGGACATGCGGATTGAGCGCCGCGATCCGCTCGGCGGCGCTCTCGACCTTGTGCCGGCCGATATCGGGCGTGGCGTGGATCACCTGGCGCTGCAGATTGGACAGCGAGACCACATCGTCATCGACCACGCCGAGTGTGCCGACGCCGGCAGCGGCCAGATACATCAGAGCGGGCGCACCGAGCCCGCCGGCACCGATCACCAGCACGGAGGCTCGTTTCAGCGCAGCCTGGCCGGGACCGCCGACATCGCGCAGCACGATATGGCGGGCATAGCGTTCGAGTTCGTCGGGGCTCAGCATCGTTCTTCGTTCCTCTCAACCCTCATGGTGATGAGGATCAACACCTGAACCAGCCCAACATTGTTCGCGACCAACGAGATGTGCTTCAATGGCATTGCGTTCAATGGGCTGGCTGGATTTGTCATGAGATCGACGCTTGCGGCAACACTGATGTTTGCGGCGGCCACGGCTGCGAACGCCCAGATGACGCCGCCGCAGGTCCCCAGCACCAAGCCGAAAACGGTCCAGACCGTTCCGATTCGCCCGCCAACCGTTCAGACGGCATCGGAAACAGCCGACGCCATGGCACAGGCCGAGCGCCTGTCGCTGCAATCCGATCTCGCCTGGGTCGGCCAATATAACGGGGCCATCACCGGCGACGTCAGCGAGCGCATGGTCAACGCCATCAAGGAATACCAGAAGGCCAAGGGCGGCAAGCCGACCGGCGTGCTCAATCCGCAGGAGCGTGCGGCGCTCGCCGAGACCGCAAGGCGGAAACAAGACAGTGTCGGCTGGAAGATCGTCATGGAGCCGACCAGCGGTGCGCGGCTCGGCATCCCCGGTAAGCTTGTGCCGCAGCAGGCGAGCGACGCCAACGGCTCGAAATGGACCTCGCCGACCGGAACCGTGCAGGTGCTGCTCAGCCGCCGCAAGGAGGTGAACCCGACCACCGCGAAGATCGCGGAGGCCGAGAAGAAGGAGCCCGCCGGCCGCAAGGTCGATTACACCGTGGTGAAGCCTGACTTCTTCGTGCTGTCCGGGCTTCAGGGCCTCAAGAAATTCTACGTGCGCGGCACCTTCAGAGGCGATGAGGTCCGCATCATGACCATCCTCTACGACCAGGCGATGGAGAACACGGTCGAACCGGTTGTGATCGCGATGTCGAGCGCGTTCAACGCGTTTCCGTCCAGCCCGATGGCCGGACCGCCGCCGCGCAAGACTGTCGAATACGGCACCGGCATCGTCGTCAGCGACGACGGCGCGATCGTCACGGACCGCCTCGTCACCGATGGCTGCCTAGCAATCACGATCGGCGGTCATGGCAGCGCCGACCGCCTCGCTGAGGACAAGGAGCACGATCTCGCGCTGCTGCACATCTACGGCGCGCGCGGCCTGAGGCCGCTCAGCGTCGCGAGCGGCGCGGCGAAGACGAATGTCGACGTGATCGGCATCGCAGACCCACAGGGTCAGGGCGGTGCGGCCCGCGTGTCGAGCGTGAAGGCGGCGCTGGCGCCTGTGACAGCGAGCGACTCCGCGCTGTCGCCTCCACCGTCGGTGGGTTTTTCCGGCAGCCCGGCCATCGACGCCGACGGCAAGTTCGCCGGCATTGCGCTGCTGAAGCCGGCAATGGTTGCAGGACCTGCAACGTCGGTGCCGGCCTCGCAGGCGGTAATGGTCTCCGCGGAGACGGTGCGCGATTTCCTGAAGGCGAATGGCATCACTGCGAATGGCTCATCGATGGATGCGAAAGCCGCTGTCGTGCGCGTGATCTGCGTGCGGAAGTAGGCTCGCCAACAACTACGCGCTATCGTGTCCCGGACGCGGTGCGGCGTGAAACGCCGCGCCGCTGAGCCGGTACCCATGTCACCAACAGTCGCACTTGGGGCTTTCCGGGCCCCGGCTCTGCAGCGCATCGCTATGCGCTGCGCTTCGTCCGGGGCACGGTTGCGCATCCATCCCACGTGCGACTACGCCGCGGCCAGCGCATCGATAGCGCCGCCAACACCCTCGCCGAGGGCACTGGATCGAGACCCGGCTCGAGCTCGAAGCTCCGAACGATGCCCTGATCGACCAGGTGATGTCGCCTGCGCATGACATGCTGAACGTCGCCGCGGAGCTTGCGGCGGACGAGACCACGACACTGGCAGCCCGGCCGGATTGCTTTGCTTCGCGGTTCCAGACGTTCCATCCACTGGTCATTGACGGGCGTGGTGCTGTCGTCGCCCTCACCAAGCCTCACGGCCTCTCGGCAACAAGCCTGATGGTCACTTCTGACATTTCGGACACCAGAAGGTCGACCGACCATTCTGCGTGAACCGTTTGATCGTGCCGCCACAGCGCGGCGTGGTGCATGTCTCGCCTTCGCGGTCGTAGACCTTGAACGAGTGCTGGAAATAACCGAGTTCGCCCGAGGTCTGGCGGTGATCGCGCAAGCTGGAGCCGCCAGCCCTGATCGCATCGTTCAGCACGGTATGGATCGCGCCGACCAATCGCTTGGCATGATCGGTCGGCTCGCCCTTCTTGGTCGATAGCGTCGCGGCGATCCGGCGCGGCGACAGATGCGAGCGGTGCAGCGCCTCGCAGACATAGATGTTGCCGAGTCCCGCCACCACGCGCTGGTCGAGCAGCGCGGCCTTCAGGCTCGTGGTCTTGCCTTCGCAGGAGCGCGCCAGCATCGCGGCATCGAATTCGTTGCCGAGCGGCTCGGGTCCGAGCCCGCGCAGCAGCGGTTCTTCCTCGAGCGCGTTGCGCGCAATCACTTTCATGTAACCGAAACGGCGCGGATCGTTGAACACGATGTCGGCGCCCGAGGACATCCGAAACAGCACATGATCGTGCGCGGAATCCTTGGCCTTCGGATGGTGAAACGCGCCAGGCTGCACGTCGTTGTCCGGCTTGATGACACGGAACGAGCCCGACATGCCGAGATGCATCAGCAGCACGTCGCCCGAGGCGAGATCGGCCATGAGATATTTTGCACGGCGGCCGAGGCCCGTGACAACCTGCCCCTTGAGCCGGGCCACGAAGTCCGGCTGGAACGGAAAGCGCAAATCCGGCCGGCGGGCCTCCGCATTGAGGATTTTTGCACCCTCCATGACGGGCTGAAGGCCGCGGCGGACGGTCTCGACTTCGGGCAATTCGGGCATCGTCGGGCATTCACCTTATGAGGGCGGTGTGATAGCGCCATTGCGGCGGCCGCGCTATGGTCCGCCATGCGGAGTAGAGTAATGGATCGGCCGGGCGAAACCACGCATTTTGGCTTCAGGGACGTTCCCCTCGGGGACAAGCAGACGCTGGTGAACGACGTGTTTCACAGCGTGGCGTCGCGTTATGATTTGATGAATGACCTGATGTCCGGAGGTCTGCACCGGGTCTGGAAGGACATCATGATCACCGCGCTCGACCCGCCGAGGGGCGACCGGCCGTTCGCGCTGCTCGATGTCGCCGGTGGCACCGGCGACATCTCCTTCCGCGCCGCCAGGGCGGCCGGTCCCGGCTTCCATGCCACGGTCTGCGACATCAACACCGATATGCTGGCCGTGGGCCGCGAACGCGCCGCCAAGCAGCATCTCGAGACCCAGGTCGATTTCGTCGAAGGCAATGCCGAATCGCTTGGCTTCGCCGACCGCAGCTTCGATGCCTATACGATCGCTTTCGGCATTCGCAACGTGCCGCGGATCGACCTCGCACTGCGCGAGGCCTATCGCGTGCTCAGGCCCGGCAGCCGCTTCCTGTGCCTGGAATTCTCCACCGTCGAGATGCCAGGGCTCGACAAGCTCTATGACTTGTTCTCGTTCAAGGTGATCCCGCCGCTCGGCCGCATGGTCACGGGCGACGCCGAATCCTACCAATACCTCGTCGAATCGATCCGCAAGTTTCCCAAGCCTGCCGTCTTCGCCGACATGATCCGCGAGGCCGGCTTTTCCCGCGTCAGCTGGCAGACACTCTCTGGCGGCATCGTCGCACTGCATTCGGGCTGGCGTTTGTGATCTCTGCCATCACCCACATTGCGCGCCTGATCCGCGCCGCGTTCGTCTTTGCGCGCGAGGGCGTGTTCGGCTCGGTCGATCCGAGCCTGGTGCCGCCACCGGGCCAGCTTGCGCTGAAGCTCGCGCGCCTCGTCGAACGGCGCAGCGCCAAGCACGGTCCGCGGATCTCTCGCGCGCTGACGCGAATGGGCCCGGCCTATCTCAAGCTCGGGCAATTCCTGGCGACGCGCCCCGACGTGGTCGGCGTCGTCATGGCGCGCGATCTCGAAAGTCTCCAGGATCGCCTGCCGCCGTTCTCGCAAGCCGAAGCCGAAGCGGCGATCACGACGTCACTGGAACGACCGCTGAGCGACGTATTCGCGAGCTTCGGCCCGCCGGTCGCGGCCGCCTCGATCGCGCAGGTGCATCGCGGCGAGGTGTTGCGCGACGGCATCCGCAAGCCGGTCGCGATCAAGGTGCTCCGGCCCAATGTCGCCGCACGCTTCCGCCGCGATCTCTCCGACTTCTTCTTCGTCGCGCACAAGGCCGAAGCCTATTCGGCCGAGGCGCGGCGCCTGCGCCTGATCGAAGTCATCAACACAATGTCGCGCTCGGTCGCGATGGAGATGGACCTGCGACTGGAAGCAGCGGCGCTATCCGAGATGGCCGAGAACACGCAGGGCGATCCTGATTTCCGCGTGCCGGCCGTCGACTGGGATCGCACCACGCACAACGTGCTGACCATGGAGTGGATCGACGGCATCGCGCTGAACGACCACAAGGGCCTCGCAGAGGCCCAGGTCGATTTGCCAGATCTCGGCCGCAAGGTGATCCAGAGTTTTCTGCGCCATGCACTGCGCGACGGCTTCTTCCACGCCGACATGCATCCGGGCAATCTGTTCCTGGATGATACCGGCCGTCTCGTCGCGGTCGATTTCGGCATCATGGGCCGGCTCGGCATGAAGGAGCGGCGCTTCCTGGCCGAGATCCTGCTCGGCTTCATCACCCGCGACTACCGCCGCGTCGCCGAGGTGCATTTCGAGGCGGGCTATGTGCCCGCGCACCATTCGGTCGAGAATTTCGCCCAAGCCATCCGTGCCATCGGCGAGCCCATTCACAACCGTACCGCCGAGGAGATCTCGATGGCGCGGCTGCTGACCCTGCTGCTCGAGGTCACCGGCCTGTTCGACATGAGGACGCGGCCCGAGCTGATCCTGCTGCAGAAGACCATGGTTGTGGTCGAGGGCGTGGCGCGCGGCTTCGATCCCAAGCTCGACATCTGGAAGATCGCCGACCCCGTGGTGCGCGAATGGATCGAGCGCAATCTCGGACCCCTAGGCCGGGTACAGGGCGCACTTGCCGGAACCGGCGACATCGCGCGCGTGCTGATGCGCCTGCCGGAGATCGCGGAGCGATCGGTGAAAGTCCTCGAGCAGCTCGAGACCATGACGCGGGAGGGCATAGGCCTGTCGCCGGAGAGCATCGCGGCCATGGGGCGCAGCGAGGGCCGCAAGAACCGCTGGCGCACCGTGGCGCTCTGGATCATCGCCGCGACCTTTATCGGGATCCTGGTTGCCGTCCGGAATCTTTGATTGCACTGCAATCACGCGGATGATAGCATCGCTATCATTTCGTGCTGGAGAGCGTCATGGCAAGCCTGACCATCCGCAAGCTCGACGACGCCGTCAAAACCTATTTGCGGCTGCGCTCGGCCAGGAACCGCAGGTCGGTCGAGGAAGAGGTCCGGGTCATCCTGAGGGAGCTGATCGAGGGCCGCGAGGAGCCGCTGACGCCGTTTTCGGCGCCGCCCGCTCCATCTACCGCCCCGACGCCCCAGCGCACCGGTGCCCTCCCTGAGGCCAGCGTCACCCTGATCATCGGCGGCGGGATCGCGGCCTATAAGTCGCTCGACCTGATCAGAAGACTCAAGGAGCGCCGCATCGAGGTCCGCTGCGTGCTGACCAAGGCGGCGCAGCAATTCGTGACGCCGCTGGCGGTGAGCGCACTCTCCCATGAGCGCGTCTATACCGACCTGTTCGACCCGCAGAGCGAGTTCGACGCCGGCCACATTCGCCTGGCGCGCGACTGCGACCTGATCGTGGTGGCGCCGGCGACGGCTGACCTGTTGGCGAAGATTTCGAACGGCCATGCCGACGATCTCGCCAGCGCCATCCTGCTCGCCACCAATCGAAAAATCCTGCTGGCGCCGGCGATGAATCCGCTGATGTGGAGCAACGCGGCGACGCGGCGCAACGTCGCGCAGCTCCAGCGCGACGGCGTGGCGCTGATCGGCCCGAACTCGGGTGAGATGGCCGAAGCCGGCGAAGCCGGTGTCGGTCGTATGTCGGAAGCCATCGAGATCGCCAACGCCGCCGAACGGCTGCTGCGACCGCCCATGCCGAAGCCGCTCGCCGGCAAGCGCGTGCTGATCACCGCAGGCCCCACGCACGAGCCGATCGATCCGGTGCGCTACATCGCCAATCGTTCCTCCGGCAAGCAGGGCTTTGCCATTGCAGCCGCCGCACAGGCCGCGGGCGCTGACGTGATGCTGGTGAGCGGCCCGGTCGATCTCGACGATCCCGCTGGTGTCACCGTCAAGCATGTGGAATCCGCGCGACAAATGCTGGAGCAGGTGCAGGCCGCGCTGCCCGCCGACGTCGCGATCTTCGCCGCTGCGGTCGCCGACTGGCGCGTCGCCAATGAGGGCGAGCAGAAGCTGAAGAAGACCGCGGCCGGCATGCCACAGCTTCAACTGGTCGAGAACCCCGACATTCTCGCCACGATCTCGAAGCTGACCGACAAGCGCCCGCCGCTGGTGATCGGCTTTGCCGCCGAGACCGAGCATCTCATCGAGAACGCCAAGGCAAAATTCGCGCGCAAGGGCTGCGACTGGATCGTCGCCAACGACGTTTCGCCCGCCACCGGTGTGATGGGCGGCGACCGCAACACGGTCCACCTCCTCAGCCGCAAGAACGGCGCGAAGGACGGCGAGATTGCAGTTGATTCCTGGCCGGTGATGACCAAGGAACAGGTCGCCATCGAACTGGTCGCGCACATCGCCAGAATCGCGACCGATAAATCCCGGGAGCCGGCATCTTGAGCACGAAGGTCACCGTCGAACTGCAACGCCTCGCCCATGCTGACGGCCTGGCGCTGCCGGCCTATCAGACCAGCGAGGCCGCCGGCCTCGACCTGATGGCAGCCGTTCCGGACAGCGAGCCGCTGACGCTCGCACCTAGCCAATATGCGCTGGTGCCGACGGGCCTGGCGATCGCCCTGCCGCCCGGCTACGAGGCGCAGGTGCGGCCGCGCTCCGGGCTGGCGGCCAAGCACGGCGTCACCGTGTTGAACTCGCCGGGAACCATCGACGCCGACTACCGCGGCGAGATCAAGGTGATCCTGATCAATCACGGCGCGGCGTCCTTCGTGATCAAGCGCGGCGAACGTATCGCCCAGATGGTGATCGCGCCCGTGGTGCAGGCCGTCCTGGTTCCGGTGGCCACCTTGTCGGCGACCGATCGCGGCGCCGGCGGCTTTGGTTCCACCGGCCGTTAGCGTCTTACTTCTCTCGTTTGCAAGCGGGAGAGGGAACGCCCCCGCTCGCGTGGCGATCTCGCCCAAATCTTCATTGCCGCTAACATACGACAGCTCCTGCCGAATCACCCGAAGAATTACGTGACTCCAGAACCGCGTGCCCCCGGCATTTTTGTGGGGCCGCTTTGCGTTCACGATCTGGACTCTTACCGGTGGAGTCGCGGTGAGGGTATTGTCTCTTGATTCGCGCGCGACGGGGGTCGCCGCGCGTAGATTCGTGCGGTCTTGGGGCAACTATGTCAGGCGTGATCGTGTCGATGCGTCGGACGCTGCTGTCGTGCACATCGCTGGCGCGCAACGGCTTGGTGGGAGGCGCTTTCGCGGCGCTACTGTCGGCTGCGCCGGCCAAGGCCGCCGATGTCGTCGACACCCTCTCCATCATGCTGGATTTCAACCGGCAGGAACTCGCGGTGCTCGCCACCGCGCTGGCTTTGCTCGGTTTCTCCGTGGTGGCCGCGATCCTGCTGATGCGCACGCGGGTGCGCACGGCGAACAACGAGGCGCGGCTGCGCACCCGGATCGGGGAACTGCAACTCCAGGCCGACCGCTTCGGCGCGCTGCTGTTCGCCGAGCCGCAGATCCTGATCTCCTGGCCGGCCGGGGACAATCGCGCCCAGATTTCCGGCGACATCTCGATGGTGCTGCCGCGCGACGCCTCGCCGCAGCGCGTGCTGGCGTTCGGAACCTGGCTGCCGCCGGAACCCGCGCTGCAGATGGACCATGCGGTCGATGCGCTGCGCGACCGCGGCGACGGGTTCCAGCTGACGCTGACAACGGCGCACGGCCACACGCTGGAGGCTATCGGTCGTGCCATCGGCGGCCAGGCCATTGTCCGGATTCGTGAACTTTCCGGACTGCGGCGTGAACTGGCCGAAACCAATCTGCGTTACAACGCGCTCTGCTACGAGACCGAGATGCTGCGCGGCTTTGCCGCCGCCGCACCCTGGCCGATCTGGGCCAAGGGCGCGAACGGCGCGCTGACCTACGCCAATCCGGCCTATGTCCGGGCCACCGAGGCGACCAGCGTCACCGATGCCCAGGAGCGGAAGCTCGAGCTGCTCGACAGCGCCGACCGCAGTGCGATGGAGCGGGGGCTGAAGGACACGGCCAATTTCACGTCGCGGCTGCCGATCGTGATCGGCGGCGAGCGGCGCATCTACGACGTGCGGGCCGTCAATGTCGGCAGCGGCAGCGTCGGCGTCGCCATCGATGCCAGCGAGGCGGATGCGCTGAGCGCGGCGCTGGTGCGCATGGCGGAGGCGCATCGCCGCACGCTGGACCAGCTCTCCTCCGGCGTCGCCGTGTTCGACGGCCACCGGCGCCTTGCCTTCTACAACGATTCCTACCGGCGGCTGTGGGACCTCGACCGCAACTTCCTCGACGCCAATCCCGACGATTCCAGCATACTCGACCAGCTCCGCGCCGCGCGCAAATTGCCGGAGCAGCCGGACTTCCGCGCCTGGAAAGCCAAGCTGCACGAAGCCTATCGCGCGGTCGAAACCGCCAAGGACACCTGGTTCCTGCCTGACGGCCGCGCGCTCTCGGTCGTCACCACGCCGAACCCGGAAGGTGGCGTCACCTATCTGTTCGACGACGTCACCGAGAGCCTCGACCTCGCCCGCCGCTTCGACGGCCTGATCCGGGTCCAGCGCGAGACGCTGGACAGCCTCGCCGAGGGCGTCGCGGTGTTCGGCAGCAACGGCAAGGCGCAGCTATTCAATCCGGCCTTCGTCCGGATGTGGAAGCTGTCGAGCGACGCCATGCGCGACGAACCGCATATCCAGACGGTGGAAGGCTGGTGCCATCAGCTGTTCGACGACCCCGTGGTCTGGCGCCAGATCCGCGAGGCCATCACCTCGATCGAGAACCGCGCCGACGTGCCGCTGAAGCTGGAGCGCAAGGACGGCAGCGTGCTCGACGGCATGATCCGGCCGCTGCCCGACGGCGCCACCATGCTGACGTTCCAGGACATTACCGATACCGAGAATGTCGAGCGCGCGCTGCGCGAGCGTAACGAGGCGCTGGAAGCCGCCGACCAGATGAAGGTGGATTTCGTCCACCACGTCTCCTACGAGCTGCGCTCGCCGCTCACCACCATCATCGGCTTCGCGCATTTCCTCAGCGATCCCTCGACCGGGCCGCTGACGCCGAAACAGGCCGAGTATCTCGACTACGTCACAAAGTCGACCAACGCACTGCTCGCGCTCACCAATAACATCCTGGATCTCGCCACCATCGACGCCGGTGCGATGAAGCTGGAACTCGGGCAAGTCGATGTCAGCAAGGCCATCGAGCTCGCCGCCGAGGGCATCCAGGACCGGCTCGCCACCGACCGCATCCGCCTCAAGGTCGAGATCGCGCCCGATGTCGGCAGCTTCATCGGCGACGAGAAGCGCGTGGTGCAGGTGCTCTATAACCTCCTCGCCAACGCCGTCGGGTTTTCTCCACAGGATTCCACCGTCGGAATCAGCGCCCGGCGCACCGAACGCAGCGTGGTCTTCACCGTGACAGATTCCGGACCTGGAATACCTGCCGACATGAAGGACAAGGTGTTCAACTGGTTCGAAAGCCGCTCGCAGGGCTCGCGTCACCGCGGCGCCGGGCTCGGCCTGTCGCTGGTGCGCTCCTTCGTCGAGCTGCATGGCGGCAAGGTGCGGGTGGATTCGATCGTCGGCCGGGGCACGGTCGTGATCTGCGACTTCCCGACCGACCAGGCGGCGCACCGCGACGCCGCAGAATGACAGCGCCCAGCACATTCTCCGTCGCGCTTCACAACGAGACGGCCACTGCCCAGCTGATGGCCGATCTCGCGCTGCTGGTCGGATCCGGCGATGTCATAACCCTCACCGGCGATCTCGGCGCCGGCAAGACGGCTGCCGCACGCGCGCTGATCCGCTACCTCGCCGGCGACGAGGTGCTGGAAGTGCCGAGCCCGACCTTCACCCTGGTGCAGGGCTACGAGCTGCCGCCCTTCCCGGTGCTGCATGCCGACCTCTACCGCGTCGAGGACGAGAGCGAGCTCGAGGAGATCGGGCTGTCGCCGCTGCCGGACGCCACGCTGGTTCTGATCGAATGGCCGGAGCGTGCGCCGTCGGCCATGCCCGCGGATCGGATCGACATCGCACTGACGCACCGGCCGGCACTGGGCTCGAATGCGCGCGCCGCCGACATCACCGGTCATGGCAAGTGCGCCGCGCAGGTCGCGCGGCTGAAGGCGCTGCGCGAATTCCTCGACGCATCCGGCTATATCGACGCGACGCGACGGCGTATGAATGGCGACGCCTCGACGCGTTCCTATGCCCGGCTGCTGCGCGACGACGAGATCGTCATCCTCATGAATTTTCCGCAGCGGCCCGACGGCGCGGCCCTCTACAATGGAAAATCTTACAGTGCCGCCGTGCACCTCGCCGAAAATGTAAGGCCGTTCGTCGCGATCGACGAAGGCCTGCGCGCGCAGGGAATCTCCGCGCCCGCGATCCATCATTCCGATCTGGACCACGGCTTCCTGATCACCGAAGACTTCGGCGGCGAAGGCGTGATCGAAGGCGATCCGCCGCGCCCGATCGCCGAGCGCTACGAGGCCGCCACCGATGTGCTGGCGATGCTGCACGGCAGAGCCTTGCCGGAGACGCTGCCGCTGGACGGGCAGACCTACGAGATCCCCCTTTTCGACATCGAGGCGCTGCTGACCGAGATCGGATTGATGCCGGAATGGTATCTGCCTGACCGCAACGCGCCGCTGAGCGAAGCAGCGCGCACCGAGTTTTTCGCGATGTGGCGCGAGCTGCTGAAGAAGCCGCTGGCGGCGCCGCGGACGTGGATCATCCGCGACTATCACTCGCCGAACCTGATCTGGCTCGGCAATCGCAGCGGTATCGAACGTGTCGGCGTGATCGATTTCCAGGACACCGTGCTCGGTCCGCAATCCTACGACGTGGTGTCGCTGCTGCAGGATGCCCGCATCGACGTGCCGGAGACGCTCGAGCTGACGCTGCTGTCGCGCTACATCAAATCGCGGCGCGCGCAGGACACCAGCTTCGACGCCGCCGGCTTCGCCGAGCTCTATGCAATCATGTCGGCGCAGCGGAATACGCGCCTGCTCGGCACCTTCGCCCGGCTCAACCGCCGCGACGGCAAGCCGCATTATCTGCGCCATCAGCCGCGGATCTGGACCTATCTCCAGCGCTCGCTGGCACATCCCGCGCTCGGCGCTTTGCGCGACTGGTATCTCGCCAACGTGCCGCCGCCCCAACGCCCGCCACAAGCCTGATCCGGGCTCGATTTACCGCCTGTTAGCCAAGACTCCGCTATTCTGGCGGAGAGACAGCCGGATAAATACGGGGCTGGAGCGAGGCAGATGGCGGCGAAAGCGGATCAGCGCGTCAACAACCGGGTTGTTTTCGAACGCGGGATTCCGGCCCAGATGATGGGAATCGACGGCACCTGGCGGCGCGAGTGCACCATGGAGGACGTCTCCGAGACCGGCGCCAAGCTGACCATCGACGGTTCGGTCGAGGGCCTGCACCTGAAGGAATTCTTTCTCCTGCTGTCGTCCACCGGCTTGGCGTACCGGCGCTGCGAACTCGCCTGGGTCAATGGCGACCAGATCGGCGTCAATTTCCTCAAGCTCGGCGACAAAAAGAAAAAGGTCCGTTCCGCGACCGTTGGGGCGTAACGGCAACACCCGTCGTACAACCGTCACGGCGAGTGGTTAAGGCGGTTCAGATGCGGTGCGGCTGATCGAACCTCGTGCTAGGATTTGCTGCGAACGCGAGAGGTCTGAGAAAGCGAAGGATGTCCGTCAAACCGACCAAAGCCATGGTGCTCGCTGCGGGCTTCGGCCTGCGCATGCGTCCGCTGACGGACAAGATGCCGAAGCCGATGGTGCCGGTGGCGGGCCAGCCGCTGCTCGACCACGTGCTCGACAAGCTCGGTCAGGCGGGCGTGACCGAAGCAGTGGTCAACGTGCACTATCTGCCGGACCAGATCATCAACCACACCGCATCACGTCAATCTCCGCGCGTGATCATCTCCGACGAGCGCGACCAGGTGCTCGGCACCGGCGGCGGCGTGGTCAAGGCGCTGCCGCTGCTCGGCGACGCGCCGTTCTTCCACGTCAATTCCGACACGCTGTGGATCGATGGCGTGCGCTCCAATCTGACGCGGCTGGCTGAAAATTTCGACCCGGCGCGCATGGATATCCTGCTGCTGATGGCGCCGACCGCGACCAGCATTGGCTATAGCGGCCGCGGCGATTACGGCATGCTGCCCGACGGCGCCCTGCGCAAGCGCAAGGAAAAAGAGGTCGTTCCGTTCGTCTATGCCGGCGCGGCGATCATGTCGCCGTCGATCTTCGCCGATGCCCCCAAGGGCGAGTTCTCGCTGACCAAAATGTTCGACCGCGCCAACGAGCAGGAGCGGCTGTTCGGCCTTCGCCTCGACGGCGTCTGGATGCATGTCGGCACACCCGATGCCGTGCATGCGGCGGAAGAGGCGTTCCTGGAGAGCGTGGCGTAGGTCCGCTCTCGTGTCCCGGACGCGGTAGCGGCACAAGGTGCCGCTCCGCAGAGCCGGGACCCAGTCCATCCTCACTTGCGGAACGAAGTAATCTGGGCCCCGGCTCAACAGCGCATCACTACGTGCTGCGCTGCGTCCGGGCCACGAGAGCGGATGTGTAGCAAACAGCGGGGAAAGACCTCACATGCACCCATGACCGTTCGAGTCCGCCTGCCTATATTGCCCCGATTCCCGAATCAGGCAGCCCATGCGCGTTTTCAGCGTTCCCATCTCAGTTCCGTTCCTGCGCACGGTCGTCACGGCCCTGCTCGACGGCCGGCTGGTCGAGGGATTCGAGGCGCGCAAGGAACCGGCGCGGCTGGCCGACGCCACGCTCTATCTGCCGACGAGGCGCGCCATGCGCGTCGTGCGCGAGATCTTCCTCGACGAGATGAAGGCAGATGCCGTGGTGCTGCCGCGCATCGTCGCGCTCGGCGACATCGATGAGGACGAGCTCGCTTTCGCCGACGAGGACGAGCAGTTCTCGACCGCCGCCCCGCTCGACATTCCACCGCGGCTCGGCGAGCTGGAGCGGTGGCTGACGCTGGCGCAGCTCGTCGCGGCCTGGGCCAAGGGCCCGGTGCTGGCGCCGCTGGTGGTCGGCGGCCCCGCCTCGACGCTGGCACTTGCCGGCGACCTCGCGCGTCTGATCGATGACATGGTGACGCGCGGCGTCGACTGGAGCGCGCTCGACGCTCTGGTGCCTGACAACCTCGATCGCTATTGGCAGCACTCGCTCGAATTCCTGCGCATCGCGCGCATCGCCTGGCCCAATCATCTCGCCGAGATCAACCGCATCGAGCCCGCGGCGCGGCGCGATCTCCTGATCGCTGCGGAAGCGAGGCGCTTGACCGCGCATCCGAACGGGCCGGTGATCGCGGCCGGCTCGACCGGCTCGATGCCGGCCACCGCAAAGTTCCTGCATGCGGTCGCCGCGCTGCCGCATGGTGCGGTGGTGCTGCCGGGCCTCGACACCGATCTCGATGACGACGCCTGGCGCAGCATCGGCGGCGTGCGCGATTCGCTCGGCAAGTTCGCCGAGCATCCGGCCTCGAACCATCCGCAATATGCCATGCACGCCCTGCTGCAGCGCTTGGGCATCAAGCGCAGCGACGTCGAGATTCTTCAGCCGCCGGCGGAAGGCGGCCGCGACCTGCTCGCGTCGGAGTCGATGCGGCCGTCGGCCAAGACGGAAGTCTGGCACGACCGGCTGAAGCAGCCCGAAGTCGCCGCAAAGATCGCGGGCGGCATGAGAAATCTCGCAGTCGTCGAGGCTCCCAATCCCGAGATGGAAGCCCTCGCGATCGCGATTGCGATGCGTGAGGCGCGGCATCTCGACAAATCCGCGGCGCTGGTGACGCCGGATCGCGCTTTGGCGCGGCGGGTGATGGCGGCGCTGACGCGATGGGATCTCGCCTTCGACGATTCCGGCGGCGACGTCTTGATGGAAACCTCGGCCGGCGTTTTTGCGCGCCTTGCCGCAGAGGCCGCGACCGAGGGCCTGGAGCCGCCGACATTGCTCGCGATGCTGAAGCATCCGCTGTGCCGGCTCGGCCGTGCGCCCGGCGCGTGGAGAGCGGCGATCGAAGGCCTGGAGCTGGCGGTGCTGCGCGGCACGTGCCCACCGCCGGGCACAGCCGGCCTCTTGCGCGAGTTCAACCGCTTTCGCGACGAGCTGGCAAAGCTGTGGCGCAGCGAGCTCTCCGCGCTCCACAAGGCCGAGCCCCGAGCACGTCTCAAGGCCGAGGATCTCGATCGCATCCAGGCGCTGATCAGTGCTTTGCAGAAGGCACTGGCGCCGATCGAGAGCCTTCCGACGTCGAAGCCATATGATTTCGCCGAGCTCGCGCACCGGCATCGCGAGATCATGATCGAGCTGTCGCGCGACGAGCTGGGCATTCCGCTCGCCTTCGAGGAGCGCGAAGGCCTCGCGCTCGCCAGCGTCCTCGACGATCTCCTGCGCGGCGGCACGACCAGCGGATTGATGGTGCCGCTGCCTGACTATCCAGACGTGTTCCAGACCGCCTTCGGTGACCGCGCGGTACGTCGTCGCGACAGGCCGGGCGCACGCTTGCAGATCTACGGCCCGCTGGAATCGCGCCTGATGCAGGCCGACCGCATCATCATCGGCGGCCTGATCGAAGGCGTCTGGCCGCCGGCGCCGCGCATCGATCCCTGGCTCAGCCGGCCGATGCGGCACGAGCTCGGGCTCGATCTGCCGGAGCGCCGCATCGGCCTTTCCGCACATGACTTCGCGCAGCTGCTCGGCGGCGACGAGGTGATCCTCACCCATTCGGCGAAGGCCGGCGGCGCGCCGGCGGTGGCCTCGCGCTTCCTGCATCGATTGGAAGCGGTTGCCGGCGACGAGCTCTGGAAGGCGGCCGTTCGCGCCGGCGAGAAATACGTGCAGTTCGCAGGCGCGCTGGACCAGCCCGACGAAGTCAGGCCGATCAAGCAGCCCGAGCCGCGCCCGCCGCGCGCGACGCGGCCGCTGAAAATGTCCGTGACCGCGATCGAGGACTGGCTGCGCGATCCCTACACGATCTACGCCAAATACATTTTGCGGCTCGATGCGCTCGACCCCGTCGACATGCCGCTGTCGGCCGCCGACCGCGGCTCGGCGATCCACGAGGCAATCGGCGAATTCACGGAAACCTATGCAACGCGCCTGCCCGACGATCCCGCGCGCGTGCTGCGCACGATTGGCGAGAAGCATTTTGCGCCGCTGATGGAGCGGCCCGAGGCCCGCGCGTTGTGGTGGCCGCGCTTTCAGCGCATCGCGCGCTGGTTCGGCGAATGGGAGACGGCACGGCGCGATGCAATCGAGGCGATCGTCGCGGAGACCCATGGCGAGATCTCGATCATGCTTGATCATCAGCGCAGCTTCCGTCTCTCCGCGCGCGCCGACCGCATCGAGCGGCGCCAGGGCGGCAGCTACGCCATCCTCGACTACAAGACCGGCCAGCCGCCGACCGGCAAGCAGGTCCGCATGGGCCTGTCGCCGCAGCTCACGCTGGAAGCCGCGATCCTGCGCGAGGGCGGTTTTCCCGATATCGATGCCGGCTCCTCCGTGAGCCAGCTCGTCTATGTCCGGCTCAGCGGCAACAATCCGCCGGGCGAGGAGCGTATCCTAGAGCTCAAGTATAAGCAGGGCGACGAGCCGCAGCCGCCGGATACCGCAGCCGCGGAGGCGCGCGCCAAGCTGGAAGCGCTGATCCGGTCCTTCGAGGACGAGAACCAGCCCTACACCTCGCTGAACCTGCCGATGTGGGCGAACCGCTACGGCACTTATGACGACCTCGCCCGGATCAAGGAATGGTCCGCGGCCGGCGGCCTGGGAATCGAGGAATGGTGAAGCTGCCACGTCCCATCCCCGACGAGGTGCGCGCGCGGCAGGCGCGTGCGTCCGATCCGACTGCGTCGGCCTTCGTGTCGGCCAATGCCGGCTCGGGCAAGACCCACGTGCTGGTGCAGCGCGTGATCCGCCTGCTGCTGTCGGGCGTGCCGCCCGAGAAGATTCTCTGCATCACCTTCACCAAAGCCGCCGCCGCCAACATGGCTGAGCGCGTGTTCACCACGCTCGGGCACTGGGTGACGCTGGATGATGATGCGCTCAAGAAGGCGATTGTCGCTGTCGGCATCCCGCACCCGAGCGCGAAGCTGTGCCGCGAAGCGCGAAAACTGTTCGCCTGTGCGCTGGAGACGCCGGGCGGGCTGAAAGTGCAGACCATCCACGCGCTGTGCACGCGCCTGCTCCAGCAGTTCCCGTTCGAGGCCAACGTGCCGGCGCGCTTTGCCGTGCTCGATGAGCGCGACCAGACCGACATGATGGAGCGCGCCAATCTGAAGGTGCTGCTGGACGCCGCGCGAGATCCTGACAGCGTCACCGGCCGCGCGCTGCTGACGGCGATGGCGAGCGCCGCCGATGTCACCTTCAAGGAGGTCGTGCGCGAGGCGTGTCTCAGCCGTGATCATTTCATGGCCTGGACCGACGAGGCCGGCAACGCGGAAGCCGCTGCGGCGCAGATGGCTGCGGTGCTGGGCGTTGACGTCAGCGAGCGCATCGAGGACGTCGAGACCGACATTCTGGATGGCCCGTTCCTGCCGCGCTCGCGCTGGGACGAGATCGCATTCGCGCTGGAGGATGGCAGCAAATCCGACAATGACCAGGCTGGCCGGCTCCGCGAGGCGAAGGTGTTTTCCGGCAGCGCTCAGGTCGACGCCTATCTCTGCGTCTTCCTCACCGACGACAAGCTGCCGCGCAAGGCGGTGCTTACCAAGAAGTTTTGCGACCAGAATCCGTCCGTCGCCCGCCTGTTCGAGGCCGAGGCGCAGCGGCTCGGTGGGTTGATCGAAAAGCGTCGCGCCGTGACGATTCGCGACCGCACCGCGGCCCTGCTGCAGATCGCGACCGCCGCTGCCGCGAACTACCGGCGCGAGAAGCAGGAGCGCGGGCTGCTCGATTATGATGATCTGATCGACAAGACGCTGGCGATGCTGGATCGCGTCGCCTCAGGCTGGGTGCATTACAAGCTCGACCGCGGCGTCGATCACGTGCTGATTGACGAGGCGCAAGATACCAGCCCTCGGCAATGGGACATCGTCGCGCACATCATCTCCGAATTCACCGCCGGCGAAGGCGCGCGCGAAGGGCTGAACCGCACCATCTTCGCCGTCGGCGACGAGAAGCAATCGATCTTCTCGTTCCAGGGCGCGGCTCCGCACGAGTTCGACGCGCGCCGGCGCGAGTTGCACCGCAAGTTCACCGCGGCCGGGCTGAAGTTCGATCCGGTCGCCTTCACCTATTCGTTCCGTTCGGGCGCGACGATCCTGCATTCGGTCGATCACGTCTTCCGTGACCCCGCGATCTACAAGAGCATTCATTCGGTCGAGATCGGCCATCCCCTGCACAACGCGCTCGCCGATGCCGGTCCGAGCGTGATCGAGTTGTGGGATCTCGCTGAAGCCGACGACAGGCAAGACATCGAGGGCTGGCGCGCGCCGTTCGACGGCGTCGCCGTCACCAGCCCCGAGGTCAAGCTTGCGCGCCGCATCCAGGCCGAGATCAAGCGGCTGGTCGAGAGCGGCACGCTGACGGGGCACGAGGGTGAACGTCGCCCCCTGCGTTATGGAGACATGCTGATCCTGGTGCGCCGGCGCGGTAACGCGTTCGACGCCGTGATCCAGGCGCTGAAGCACGCCGGCATTCCGGTCGCCGGCGCCGACCGGCTCAAGCTCACCGAGCACATCGCCATTATCGATCTGATGAACCTTGCGGATGCGCTGCTGCTGCCGCAGGACGATCTCGCGCTGGCGGTGGCGCTGAAGAGTCCGCTATTCGGGCTCGATGACGACGATTTGTTCCAGCTTGCCTGGGACCGCAAGGGATCCTTGCGCCGCGCGCTCGGCGAGCATGCAGGCACAAGCGGTAAGTTCGCCGCCGCGCTGCGGCGCCTTGAAGCCTGCGAGATTCGTGCGCGCGAGGAGACGCCGTTCGCCTTCTACGCCTGGCTGTTAGGGGGCGACGGGGGCCGTGCCCGCATCCTGCGCCGGCTCGGCCATGAAGCCAATGACGCGCTCGACGAATTCCTGGAGCTGGCGCTGAACTACGAGCGCAAGGCGCCGGCCTCGCTGCAGGGCTTCATGGCCTGGCTGCGCTCGGCCGACACCGAGGTGAAGCGCGACATGGAGATCTCGCGCGACGAGGTGCGCGTGATGACCGTGCACGGGGCCAAGGGCCTGGAGGCGTCCGTCGTGTTCATGGTCGACACCACGTCGTCGCCGGCGGACTCGCAGCGGCTGCGGCTGATCCAGGTGCCGCGTGGCAACGGCGGTGAGATCGTGGTCTGGGCCGGCCGCAAGGCAGACGATCCCAAGCCTGTCGCCGAGGCGCGCAAAACCATGATCGAGGAGACCGAGGACGAGTACCGCCGCCTGCTCTATGTCGCGATGACACGCGCGGCGGACCGGCTGATCGTCGGCGGCTGCATGCCCGGCAACATGAAGACGGTGCGCAAGCTGAGCTGGTACGACCTCATCGGCACCGGGCTCGCCGGCTCGGGCCTCGACAAGCAGGTGATCGAGACGCCGCTCGGCAAGGTCACCCGCTTCGCTCGGCCGGAGGATGTCGCGGCCCTGGGCACGCCCGCGACGTCGGTGCAGCAGACCATCGCGTTGCCGGACTGGCTGCGAACACCGGCTCCGCGCGAGACCATCGACGACGATCCCGTGCGACCCTCGGGCCAGTCAGCCGAAGAGGGCCGCAGCGTACGGTCAGGCGAATCAATCCAGTCGCGCGCGCTGGCGCTGCAGCGCGGCACGCTGGTGCACCGTCTGCTGCAATCCCTGCCCGACATCGCCATTGAGCGCCGGCGCGAGGCCGCGCTCGGTTTCATGGCGCGCAACGCCTCGGACTGGCCGGAGGCCGACCGCACCGCACTGGCCGACAAGGTGCTCACCTTGATCACTGACCCGCGTTTCGGCCCGGTGTTTGCCGCCGGCAGCCGGGCGGAGGTCGCCATCGCCGGCCGGCTGGAGCGGCCGGGCCGCACCCCGGCCCTGGTGTCGGGGCAGATCGATCGGCTGGTCGTGGGCCCCGATGAGGTCCTGATCGTCGATTTCAAGACCAACCAGGCGGCTCCCAAGAGCGCGGCTGAGGCGCCCGCCGCCTATGTCCGCCAGCTTGCGCTGTACCGGGCGGTGCTGACGCGGCTTTACCCCCAAAAGCCCATCCGCGCCGTGCTGCTCTGGACCGAGGCCCTTGAATATATGGAGATTTCGGCCCCCGCGCTGGACGCGGCGCTGTCATCCCTTCATCTCGATGTGAGCGTCCTTGACCCGGCAAGGAGCCGTTCATAGGTTGACCGCATGATCCCGGCCGCGATTCCGGGTCGCGCCGATTCTCTTTCAACCGAGTGAGGTATTCCCAATGGCCGTTAGCAAGGTTTCCGACGCCGATTTCGAAACCGAAGTGCTCAAGGCGAACGGCCCCGTGGTCGTCGATTTCTGGGCCGAATGGTGCGGCCCCTGCCGCATGATCGCGCCCGCTCTCGACGAGATCGCCGGTGCGATGGGCGACAAGGTCAAGATCGTGAAGCTCAACGTCGACGAGAGCCCGAAGACCGCGTCGAAGTACGGTGTGATGTCGATCCCGACCCTGATGATCTTCAAGGGTGGCGAAATGGCCTCGCGTCAGGTCGGCGCCGCGCCGAAGGCGAAGCTGCAGCAGTGGATCACCTCCGCGGTCTGATCCGCGCTGCATCCATTTATTTTCGACAACGGCCGGCGAAATGCCGGCCGTTTGCGTTGATGGGACATGTTCCGCGTGTGACGAGTCCCGCCCTTGCCAGCCTCTCCCCGAAAGCGCGATCGAAGATCGTCCCCTCTCGTTGCGATGGAGGCGCGCTCGGTCGACGAGATCCCGCGCGGCAAGCAATGGCAATACGAACCCAAGTGGGACGGCTTCCGCTGCCTGCTGTCGCGCGACGGCAGCAGCGTCGATCTGCGCTCGAAGTCTGGTGAGGATCTTGCGCGCTATTTTCCTGAGATCGTTGCCGCTGCGCTGAAGTTGAAGGCAGATCGCTTCACGCTCGACGGCGAGATCGTCGTGCCGCACCGAAAGAGCTTTTCCTTCGACGCGCTCCTGCAGCGCATTCATCCGGCTGCGAGCCGCGTGAAGAAGCTCTCGGAAGAAACACCGGCGCTCTATCTTGTGTTCGATTTGCTCGCGACGTCCCGGCAGAAAGATCTGGCCAAGAGGACGCTGCACGAGCGCCGGCCGGCGCTGGAGACGTTTGCGAAAGCCAACCTCGAGGGCAGCATCTTCCGGCTCTCACCGGCAACGGCCAGCTACGCCACGGCCAAAAAATGGTTGGCGCAATCCGGCGGCGGCTCGGACGGCGTCATCGCCAAGCGCATCGACCTGCCCTACCAGGCCGGCACGCGCGATGGCATGCAGAAGATCAAGAAATTCCGCAGCGCCGATTGCGTGGTCGGCGGCTTCCGCTATGCCAACAACAAGATGGCCGGCCGGAAAGTCGTCGGCTCGCTGCTGCTCGGTCTCTACGACGACAAGGGTCTGCTGCACCATGTCGGCTTCACCTCCGCGATCAAGGCTGAGGAGAAGCCAGCCTTGACCGGTCGGCTCGAAGCATTGATTGGCGAGCCGGGCTTCACCGGCAATGCGCCGGGCGGACCGAGCCGCTGGTCGACCGAGCGCTCGGCCAAATGGTGCCCGCTGAAGCCGAAGCTGGTGATCGAGGTCTGCTACGACCATTTCAGCGGCGAGCGTTTTCGCCACGGCACCTCGATCCTGCGCTGGCGCCCGGACAAGGCGCCGAGGCAATGCACATTTGAACAGCTGAAGCAGAAGGCGGCCGAGCCGATGAAGCTGCTCGGGTGAGGTTCGCTCTCGCGTCCCGGACTAGGTGCAGCGTGCAAGCGATGCACCGCAGAGCCGGGACACGAGGCATGACTACGCAATCCATCCCGTCGCGAGCGCGTTCGCCAGTTCAGGCTGCCCATTGCGACGGGCCAGCGCCGCCATGGCCTCGTGATCATACGCGATGTGGCGGAACGTGACCTGCCAAACACCGCTCACCAACTCGAGGATCGCATAACGCGCGTGCGGCGTGCCGGCTTCGACGACATGCGGGAATGGATGCTTGTCGCGAAAACCAGGACTGCCGACGCTGCCGGGATTGACGATCAGCCGGCCATCGCGCAAGCGCACGGCACGGGCGAGATGAGTGTGGGCGCAGAGAATCAGCGATTGCGTGATGCCTTCCGCGAATTGCTCGATCCGGTCAAGCTGCGACAGCGCCACCGCGCCGTCCGCATGCACGGTGTCGAGCCAGTACACCTCGTCGCTGCCGGGCGTCGCGTGGCAGAGGAAGACCCTGTCTCGGAACACGCGCGTCATCGGTTGCACGCGCAGCCAGTCGAGTTGTGCGGCATTGAGCTGTGCATGAGCCGGGCGATCCCACGAGCCCATCTTCTCGGGTGGGCGGTCGAGCAGATAGCGGTCGTGATTGCCGCGCACGTGCACGGCGTCGAGCGTCATCAGGATCTCGATGGTTCGGCGCGCATCGAGCGGACCGCTCAGCATGTCGCCGAGATTGACGATGTCTGTGATCCCCAGCGCGTGGATGTCGGCGAGCACGGCTTCGAGCGCGAGGTAGTTTCCGTGGATATCGGCAATCGCGGCGAAACGCATCGTTGTGCTCCCCACTCTCCTGCTCCGGACCGAGCGCAGCGCGCAGTGGTGCTGCTGAGCCGGGCCCATGCTGCGGCGTTCTGAATCCCGGATCAGCGCTCCGCCCTGGACAACGCTACGCGTTGCCAAGAGCTGCGCTTGTCCGGGACACGGAAACTCATGCAGGAGGCGTGCCGTTGATCGCCAGCACGTGGCCGGCGAGATACAGCGAGCCCGTGATCAGGATGCGCGGCGGCACCTCGTAGGCGAGTTTCGCCAAGGCGCGCAGGGCGGCCTCGATGCAGGGCGCGGGCTCGACGCGCATGCCGAGGCTGCGCGCGGCATCCGCAAGGCAGTCGACCGGCATCGCGTTCTCGATATCGGGAATCGGCACTGCGATGATGTGCCGGGTGAGACCGGCGAAGTTGGCGAGAAAGCCTTGCGCGTCCTTGTTGGCCATCATGCCCGCGATCACGACCAGCGGCCGCGACACGCGCTCCTCGAGATCGCCGAGCGCGGCGGCCGCAACGCGCCCGCCTTCGGCATTGTGGCCGCCGTCGAGCCAGATCTCCGAGCCCTGCGGACCCCAGGACTGCAGCTCACCCGAGGTGAGGCGCTGCATCCGCGCCGGCCATTCGGCGCCGACGATGCCGGCCTCGAACGCGGCGTGAGGGATCTTGAAGGTCGGAATCGCGCGCAGAGTCGCGATCGCGAGCCCGGCGTTGGCGAATTGGTGGCGGCCGAACAGGCGCGGCGCCGGCAGATCCATCAAGCCGCGATCGTCGGAAAAGACCAGTCGCCCGCGCTCGACATTGACGTGCCAGCTCTCGTTTGCGGCAAACAGCGGCGCACGCATTCGCTTCGCCTGCGCTTCGATCACGGCCATCGCCTCCGGCATCTGCTCGGCGCAAGTCACGGGCACGCCGCGCTTGATGATCGCGGCCTTCTCGCCGGCAATCGACGCCAACGTATCGCCGAGAAAATCCACGTGATCCATGCTGACCGGCGTGATCACGCAGGCCGCCGGCGCATCGATCACGTTGGTCGAATCGAGCCGGCCGCCGAGGCCGACTTCGAGCAGCACCACGTCGGCCGGATTCTGCGCGAACAGCACGAAAGCGGCGGCGGTCTTCAGCTCGAAGACGGTCGCGGCCTCGCCGGCATTGACGCGCTCGACCTCTTCCAGTGCAGCGCGCAGTTCGTCGTCACCGACGAGCACGCCGCCGCCCACGCGGCCGAGCCGGAAGCATTCGTTGATGCGGACGAGATAGGGAGAGGTGTAGGCGTGAACCCGCAAGCCCGCAGCTTCCAGCGTCGCGCGCAGATAAGCGAGCGTCGAGCCCTTGCCGTTGGTGCCGGCGATATGGATCACCGGAGGCAGCTTGCGTTCGGGATGACCGAGCCGTTCGAGCAGGCGGTGCATCCGCTCCAGCCCGAGATCGATGCGCTTCTGATGCAGGGCCGACAGCCGCCCGATCAATTCACCGAGCGGTGTCTTTGCAGTGTCAGGGGAGGCGTTCACGCGTGCGGCGCGGCCGGCGCCGTCTCGGCGGCCGATACGATCTGCGCCGGACTCGTCACCGGCTGCGCCGGCTTCGAAGCGCCTTCCTGCGCCGGCGCCTTGGTCAGCAGGCGGCAGAGCCGGGCGAGGGTCGGGCGCAGCTCGTGACGGTGCACGACCATGTCGACCATGCCGTGCTCCTTGAGGTACTCGGCGCGCTGGAAACCCTCGGGCAGCTTCTCGCGGATGGTCTGCTCGATCACGCGCGCGCCGGCAAAGCCGATCAGCGCGCCGGGCTCGGCGATCTGCACATCGCCCAGCATCGCGTAGGACGCGGTGACGCCGCCGGTCGTGGGATTGGTCAGCACGACGATGTAGGGCAGTTTCGCCTCGCGCAGCATCTGCACCGCCACGGTGGTGCGCGGCATCTGCATCAGCGAGAGGATACCCTCCTGCATGCGCGCGCCGCCCGATGCGGCGAACACGATGAACGGCGACTTCTTCTCGACAGCGAGCTCCATGCCGCGCACGATGGCTTCGCCCGCGGCCATGCCGAGCGAGCCGCCCATGAAGTCGAAATCCTGCACGGCAACGACGACGGCAGCGCCTTCGAGCTTGCCGTAGCCGACCTTGACCGCGTCATTCAGATTGGTCCGCGCCCGCGCGTCCTTGATACGATCGGCATATTTCTTCTCGTCGCGGAACTTGAGCGGGTCGGGCGTGACCTCGGGCAACGCGACATCGAACCAGGTCTCGTTGTCGAAGATCGACTTCAACCGGGCCACCGCGCCCATGCGCATGTGGTAGTTCGAGCCGGGAATGACGAACTGATTGGCCTCGACGTCCTTGTAGAACACGAGCTGTCCGGAATCCGGGCACTTGATCCAAAGATTCTCCGGCGTCTCCCGCCGCAGCATGTTGCGGATCTTCGGCCGGACCACGTTGGTAAGCCAGTTCATGGTTTGCTCCGATGTGCGATCCCGCCTCGCGGATCGCCTGAAGGGTTATATGGCGCCCGGGCCTCTCCCCGGCAAGCCGCCGTGCCGCCCGCTCCAAAGCGGAATTATGGCCTATTCCGCCGCCTGCTGTGCGCCCTTGACGCCCTGGGCCAGGGCCGCCGTCAATTCGGCGACGGCATTAACGGTTTTGGCGGTCGCCCGCCCCTCGGCATCGAGGCTGTTCTTGAGCGCGTCGACCAGCGCGGTCCCGACCACCGAGCCATCGGCCTTCTCGGCAATGGCGCGCGCGGCCTCCGGGGTGCGGATGCCGAAACCGACGCAGATCGGCAAGCCGGTATGCCGCTTGATGCGCGCGACAGCTTCGCCGACGGCATTGGCGTCCGCCGCCGCCGCACCGGTGATGCCAGCGATCGAGACGTAATAGACAAAGCCTGACGTGTTCGCGAGCACCGCGGGCAGGCGCTTATCGTCGGTGGTCGGGGTCGCCAGGCGAATGAAGTTCAGCCCCGCCTTCAGCGCGGGAATGCAGAGCTCGTCATCTTCCTCCGGCGGCAGATCCACGATGATCAAGCCATCGACGCCTGACGTCTTGGCATCAGCCAGAAACTTGTCGACGCCGTAGATGTAGATGGGATTGTAGTAGCCCATCAGCACCAGCGGCGTGACATTGTCGCCCTTGCGGAAGTCGCGCACCAGCTCCAGCGTCTTCTTCAGGGTCATGCCGACCTTGAGCGCGCGCAGGCCTGCAGCCTGGATCGAGGGACCATCCGCCATCGGATCGGTGAAGGGAATGCCGAGCTCGATGACGTCGGCGCCGGACTTCGGCAGCGCCTTGACGATCTCGAGCGAGGTCGCAGGATCGGGATCGCCTGCCATCACATAGGTGACGAAGGCCGCGCGGCCTTGGCGTTTCAGCTCGGCAAAACGGGTGTCGATACGCGTGGTCACTTCTTGCCCCTCAGGATGTCGCCGACCTGCGGAACGTCCTTGTCGCCGCGGCCGGAGAGATTGACGACCATCAGGTGATCTTTAGGCCGCTTCGGCGCGAGCTCCATCACCTTGGCGATGGCATGCGCCGGCTCGAGCGCGGGGATGATGCCTTCGAGCTTTGACAGCAGCTGGAATGCGGCGAGTGCCTCATCATCGGTCGCGGAGAGATAGTTCACGCGGCCGACCTCGTGCAGCCAGGAATGCTCGGGGCCGATGCCGGGATAGTCGAGGCCGGCCGAGATCGAGTGCGCGTCCTGGATCTGGCCGTCGGCATCCATCAAGAGATAAGTGCGGTTGCCGTGGAGCACGCCGGGACGGCCACCCGCGATCGAGGCCGCGTGCAGCTGCGTCAATCCGTGGCCAGCGGCTTCGACGCCGAAGATCTCGACGCTGGGATCATCGAGGAACGGATGGAACAGGCCCATCGCGTTGGAGCCGCCGCCGATGCAGGCGACCAGCGAATCCGGCAGGCGGCCTTCGATCTCCTGCATCTGCGCCTTGGTCTCGTTGCCGATGACCGACTGGAAGTCGCGCACCAGGGTCGGGTAGGGATGCGGACCCGCCACCGTGCCGATGCAGTAGAACGTGTTGTGCACGTTGGTGACCCAGTCGCGCAGCGCCTCGTTCATGGCATCCTTCAGCGTGCGCGTACCCGACTGCACCGGAAACACCTTTGCGCCCAGCATTTCCATCCGGATGACATTGGGCTGCTGCCGCTCGACGTCGACGGCGCCCATATAGACCACGCATTCCAGGCCAAAGCGCGCGCACAGCGTTGCGGTGGCGACGCCGTGCTGGCCCGCACCGGTCTCGGCGATGATGCGCTTCTTGCCCATGCGCCGTGCCAGCATGATCTGGCCGAGCACGTTGTTCACCTTGTGCGAGCCGGTGTGGTTGAGCTCCTCGCGCTTGAGGTAGATTTTTGCGCCGCCGAGATGCTCGGTGAGGCGCTCGGCGAAATAGAGTGGTGAGGGCCGGCCGACATAGTTCTTGAGGTAGCCGTTCATCTCGGCCTGGAAGGCCGGGTCGGCCTTGGCGGCGGTGTAGGCCTTCTCCAGATCGAGGATCAGCGGCATCAGCGTTTCGGCGACGAAGCGGCCACCGAAAATGCCGAAATGGCCGCGCTCGTCGGGGCCGCTGCGATAGGAATTCGGTTTGGCGATGTTCATCGGACGCTCAACTCTTGACTTGCATCTTGGGTGGCGCGCGCGGCGCGGATGAAGGCCTGGATCATCTCGGGATCCTTGATGCCGGGGGCGCTCTCGACGCCCGAGGACACATCGACGCCGCCGGCGCCGGTGACACGGAGGGCTTCGGCCAGGTTATCGGCGTGCAGCCCGCCCGAGACCATGTAGGGCAGCTTCAGATCGAGATTTTCGAGCAGGTGCCAGTCGAACGGCTCTCCTAAGCCGCCGGGCCGCGTCGCGTCCTTCGGCGCACGCGCATCGAACAGGATGCGGTCGGCGACCGCGGCGTAGCCGGGCAGCACGGCGAGATCGGCTGCTGCTGCGACCGGCACCGCCTTCATCACGGGGCGGCCAAAGCGTTGCTTGATATCGCGCAGCCGAGCGACGCTTTCCTGGCCGTGGAGCTGGAAAATGTCCGGCGACAGCGCGTCCATGATGTTGTCGAGCGTGGCGTCGTCGGCATCGACCGTGAGCGCCACTTTGAGCGCGCGCTGCTTCACCAGGCGACCGAGGTCACGGCCAAGTTCCAGCGAGAGGTGCCGCGGCGACGGCGGAAAGAACACGAACCCTACCATGTCGGCGCCGGCATCGAGCGCCGTTTGAAGCGTCTCGCGCGTGGACAGGCCGCAGATCTTGACGAGCAGGGACATGATCTCAAAGCAAATGGAGGCCGCAAGGCGGCCGGAACGCAGGGTTTTTCGGTCGGGCCGCTTCTACAACGTCGCGCGCTGCTTGTCTCGCCCGATGGGCCCGTAAAGGCCTGTCCCGGAGGGAACGGGGAGGCGCTGCGCCTCGGGCCGTGCCGCCGCCGCATGGGCCTCGGCGAGTTCGCCCCGCGCAGCCCGGGCATCGGCCTCATGCCGGCGCGCGGCGCGCCGCCAGTGTCGCTGGCCGAACCAGACCGCACAGCCGCCCGCCACGACGCCCAGCCCCGCAACCAGGATCAGGAGCAGGAACAGCGGCATCGTAGCCGAGAACGAGGGGTCGTCGGAGACGAAGGGATCGAAGGAGACCGTGACGAATTGCCGGTTCGCCACCGCAAAGGTCACCATGATGAGGCCCAGCGGAATCACGATCAGCGCGGTCAGGAACTTTCGCATCTCGCTTCGCTCGCCTTGAATCCAGCTTCCGGCCGCATGCCGAGCGACCGCGGAAAACCCTGGCGCCGGCCTCAGTCCGCCGCGCCGGGATCCGGATGGTCGCGGTTCAGCCGCTCGCGCATTTCCTTGCCGGTCTTGAAGAACGGAACGCTCTTCTGATCGACGGGTACATGGGCGCCGGTGCGTGGATTGCGCCCTGCGCGCGCAGGGCGATGCTTGACCGAGAATGCACCGAAGCCGCGCAGCTCGACGCGATCGCCGCGTGCAAGCGCCGCTACGATCTCCTCGAGAATCGCATTCACAATGTTCTCGACATCCCGCTGGTACAGATGCGGGTTGTGCTCGGCGATACGCTGAACAAGTTCGGATTTGATCATCGAGAGATAGGACCCGGAAGCGTGCGGATGACCATTTCCGTGAAAATACCGTGATCTGTCAAGACGCTAAATCAAGGTTGAGCGTCGTGAAAATGCGTGACAAATGCCGAAAAAGCGGGCTGCGCCGGCACGCGTCAAACGGGAAAAACTTACGGAACTCGCCTGTCTCCGCTCAGTTTGACGCCGCCGGCTGCCACAACGCCAGCATTCCATCCATTCCGAGCCGATCGACCGCCTGCGCGACGCCGGTTTGCCCGATCTGGTGCGCAATCGAGCCCAAACCCAGCGCTTCCAGCGTCACGGCGGCCGCGGTCTTGAGGAACGACAGATCGCCAAAGCGCGGCTCGAGCTTGTAGTCGCGCACGGGAAGCCCCTTCTTGACGCTCTTGTGCTCGACCAGCCAGGTCACGGCCGTCTTCTCGTCGCCGATCTGGTCGATCAGCTTGAGATCGATCGCCTGGCGGCCGGTGAAGACGCGGCCATCGGCGACTTTTTCGAGCTGCGTGTCATCCATGCCACGCCTCTCCTTCACGAGGCCCTTGAACCAGGCATAGGAGTCCTTCACCAGCGCATCGAGCGCCGCGCGCGCTTCGGGACTTGTCGGCTCGAATCCGTTGGGTGCCGCCTTCAGCGGCGAGGACTTCACCTCCTCGACCTTGACGCCGATCGTCTTCAAGAGCTCGGAGACGTTGGGGTACTGGAACAGCACGCCGATCGAGCCCACCAGCGAGCTCTGCTGGGCGACGATGTGATCGCTCGCGATCGCCGTGATGTAGCCCCCGGAGGCGGCGAGGCCCTCGACCACGACGACGAGCGGCTTCTTCGCCTTCAGCCGCACGAGCGAGTCATAGAGCTGCTCGGAGCCGGCGGTGGTGCCGCCCGGTGAGTTGATATGAACGATCACGGCAGCGGCCTGCGAATCCTCCAGCCGCTCCAGCGCCTGCGTGCGATCGGAATCGCTGCGGATCAATCCCTCGATATGAACGCGCGCGATCGAGCCGGCGGATGCAAAGGTGCCGCGTGCTCCGGGTGTCGCAATCAGCGCGAAGCTCGCAATCGCCGCGATCGCGATCAGCGCGGCCATCACGCGCCAGAACGTCAGCTTGCGGCGGATCCTGCGGCGATCGACGATGATGTCCGAATCAAGCGACATCGGAATGTCTCCAAATGAAAGGCTGGGCGCGTTGTGCCGTCACAGCGTGACCAACGGCTTATCTGGATACATCAATTGGGGCGCAATTTGAAGAAATGAAGGCTTGGGAGCCCTGGTAGATGGGGTAACGGGCAATACGGCCGCCAAGCCAAACAAAAAAGCCCCGGCTCGCGCCGGGGCTTCGATGCAGCGAAACGAACGTTTCGCTTACTTGTTCTCGCGGTTCTTGAGCGCGGTGCCCAGGATGTCGCCGAGCGTCGCACCCGAATCGGAAGAGCCGTACTGCGCGATGGCTTCCTTCTCTTCGGCGACTTCGAGCGCCTTGATCGACACCTGGACCTTGCGGGCCTTCTTGTCGAACTGGATCACGCGGGCATCGACCTTTTCGCCGACAGCGAAGCGTTCGGCGCGCTGGTCGTTGCGGTCACGCGCGAGCTCGGAGCGCTTGATGAAGGTGGTGAAGTCGGTACCGGCGATCTTCACCTCGATGCCGCTCTCCTTCACTTCGAGCACTTCGCAGGTCACGACCGCGCCCTTCTTGACATCGCCCGGCTCGGCAAAGGGGTCGCCTTCGAGCTGCTTGATGCCGAGCGAGATGCGCTCCTTCTCGACGTCCACATCGAGCACCACGGCCTTCACCATGTCGCCCTTCTTGTAGTTGTCGATCACCTGCTCGCCCGGAAGCTTCCAGTCGAGGTCGGAGAGGTGGACCATGCCATCGACGTCGCCCTCGAGGCCCAGGAACAGACCGAACTCGGTCTTGTTCTTGACCTCGCCCTCGACCACCGAACCGGTCGGGTGCTTCTCGACGAAGACCTCCCAGGGGTTGCGCATGGTCTGCTTGAGGCCGAGCGAGATGCGGCGCTTGACGGAATCGACTTCCAGCACCTGCACGTCGACTTCCTGCGAGGTCGAGACGATCTTGCCGGGATGCATGTTCTTCTTGGTCCACGACATCTCGGAGACGTGGATCAGGCCTTCGATGCCCGGCTCGAGCTCGACGAACGCACCGTAGTCGGTAATGTTGGTGACGCGGCCGGTGAAGCGGGCACCCAGCGGGTACTTGGCTTCGATGCCCTGCCACGGGTCGTCCAGCAGCTGCTTCATGCCCAGCGAGATGCGGTGCGTCTCGTGGTTGATCTTGATGATCTTGACCTTCACGGTCTGGCCGATCGAGAGCACCTCGGTCGGATGGTTGACGCGGCGCCATGCGATGTCGGTGACGTGCAGCAGGCCGTCGATGCCGCCGAGGTCAACGAACGCACCGTAATCGGTGATGTTCTTGACCACGCCGTCGATGACCTGACCCTCTTCGAGGTTCTGCACCAGCTCCTGGCGCTGCTCGGCGCGGGTCTCTTCCAGCACCGTGCGGCGGGACACGACGATGTTGCCGCGGCGGCGGTCCATCTTGAGGATCTGGAACGGCTGCGAGTTGTTCATCAGCGGCGCAACGTCGCGGATCGGACGGATGTCGACCTGCGAGCGCGGCAGGAACGCCACGGCACCGTCGAGGTCGACGGTGAAGCCGCCCTTGACCTGGTTGAAGATGACGCCGTTGACCTTCTCGTTGTTCTGGAACGCCTTCTCGAGCTTGCCCCAGCTCTCTTCGCGACGCGCCTTGTCGCGCGACAGCACGGCTTCGCCGAGGGCGTTTTCGATGCGATCGAGGAACACTTCCACCTCGTCGCCGACCTTGAGGTCGCTCTCACGGCCGGGGCCCGAAAATTCGCGCAAGGCAACGCGGCCCTCGGTCTTCAGGCCGACGTCGATGACGGCCATGTCCTTTTCAATTGCAACCACCTTGCCCTTGACGACGGAGCTTTCCTGCAGGTTGCCGCCTGCGAAGGACTCGTCGAGCATCGCGGCGAAATCGTCGCGCGAGGGGCTATAGGTATCAGCAGAAGTCGAAGCCATTTGTTCTCCAGTTGCGGATGTCTTGCCGGCCGTTGGGTTCATGGGCGCATCGCACACGCAGTGTCGGAAGGTCCGCAAAACCTTCGAGCGACCGCTCGCTGCTCCGGCTTTGCAGCGGAACAGCGGAGGCGGGCCGGCTGAGGCCCGCGCGTTCGATACGTGGAAATCTTTGTCCGGAGCCTGGATCGCGCCGGCCCCGAAACGAGGGGACCGAAGATATCGACATCAAAGAGACGGGAGCGGGCGCTTCCTCCAATGACGGCTGCGGCTTAACCCCGCGACCGGCCCGCTCGGACGGCCTCGATAATGTCGATGGCGGCCCGGACGCCGCCTTCTATATCCAGTTGGGAGTTATCTAGCAAGTAAGCATCCGGGGCCGGTCTTAAAGGCGCAACCGGCCGGTTCTTGTCGCGTTCGTCGCGCTGGATGATGTCCGCGAGCACGGCCGCCTCATCGGCCTCTTCCCCCCTCGCCCTGGCCTCCATGGTCCGGCGATGGGCGCGGACCTTGGGATCGGCGACGACGAATATCTTCACGTCGGCATGGGGGCAGATCACGGTTCCAATGTCCCGGCCATCGAGCACGGCGCCGGGCGGATCGGCAGCGAATTGCCGCTGGAAATTGACCAGGACCTCGCGGACCCGCGAGATCGCCGAGACGATCGAGGCGCCCTCGCCGACCTTCTGGGTCTTCAGCACCGGATTGCCGAACTTTTCGGGATCGAGCTCCAGCGCCGCCGCCACCGCCGCCGCTTCATCGCGGAGATCGTGACCGGACTGCATCAGCTCGTAAGCCACGGCGCGATAGATGACCCCGGTATCGAGATGACGATAGCCGTAATGGTGGGCGAGGCGCTTGCCGAGCGTCCCCTTGCCCGAGGCTGCGGGCCCGTCGATGGCGATGATCATGAAAACTCGGCCCCTAGCGAACGCATCATCGGAATGAAGTCCGGGAAACTGGTGGCGATGAAGGCGGTGTCGTCGACGGTCACCGGCTGATCGGAGGCACAGCCCATCACCAGCGCGGACATCGCGATGCGATGGTCCATGTGGGTGGCGACAGTGCCGCCGCCGGGGACATGGCCGCGGCCCTCGACGATAAGATCGTCGCCGGAGACCCCGACCTTGACGCCGTTGACGCGGAGCATGGCGGCGGTGGCCTCCAGGCGGTCGGATTCCTTGACGCGCAGCTCCTGCAGGCCGCGCATGATCGTCGTGCCTTCGGCGAAGGACGCCGCCACTGCCAGCACCAGATATTCGTCGATCATCGACGGCGCGCGCTCCGGCGGCACCTCGACGCCGCGCAGCTTTGACGCGCGCACGCGCAGGCGCGCCATCGGCTCGCCGGCATCGCCGCGCACTTCACTCTCCTCGATGAAGGCGCCCATTTCGCGTAGCGTCGTGAACAGGCCTGTGCGCAGCGGATTGGTCATGACGTCGGACAGCACGATGTCGGAGCCCTCGACGATCAGCGCCGCGACGATTGGGAAGGCGGCCGATGAGGGGTCGGCGGGCACGACGACATTGGCGCCATGCAGCTCGGGCTGACCCACCAGCGTGATGCGGCGGCCGTGCTGACCTTCCTGCACCGAGGTGATGTCCGCGCCAAAATGCTTCAGCATCAGCTCGGTGTGGTCGCGGCTGGCCTCGGTCTCGATCACGGTCGTGGTGCCCGGCGCAGCCAGGCCTGCCAGCAGCACGGCCGACTTGATCTGGGCGGAGGCGACCGGGGTCTTGTACGTGATCGGAAGCGGATCGCGCGCGCCCTGGAGGGTCAGCGGCAGACGCCCGCCCTCTCCGCCGGAGACGACCTTCGCACCCATCTTTTCGAGCGGATCGAGGATCCGGCGCATGGGGCGGCTGCGCAGCGAGGCGTCGCCGTCGAACACCGCCGAGATCGGGCAGCCGGCAACGGCGCCCATGACGAGGCGGCAGCCGGTGCCGGAGTTGCCGAAATCCAGCGGCGCCTTGGGCTGGGCAAATCCCCCGACTCCGACCCCGTTTACCTTCCAGGCGAAATCTCCGGTCCGTTCGACGCTGGCACCGAGTGCCTGCATGGATTTGGCGGTGTTGAGGACGTCCTCGCCCTCCAAGAGGCCCGAAATCCTGGTCTCGCCGACCGCGAGCGCACCCAGGATGAGGGCACGATGGGAGATCGACTTGTCGCCGGGCACCCGTACTTTCCCGGTCAGGGCACCGCTGGCGCGAGACTGGAGCGGCCTCGGTTGGTCGGAATGGGTCAAGATTGTGTCCTTGAATAGGCCCTATGGGGCTGGGCGCACCTACCACATGGTCCGAGCCCCGTCACGAGCATGTCTTTCTCTCGTAATGCGCTATTGACAGCCGGCCGCCAACTAGCCAAGTGAAGCACCGCTTTTCAGACATTCCCAGGATTCCTGCCGTGGCCAAGTCCGAACTCGGAACCAAACGTATTTGCCCGACCACGGGCAAGAAGTTCTATGACCTCAACAAGAATCCGGTGATCTCGCCCTACACCGGCGAGGTGGTGCCGATTGCGCCGATTGCGCCCGCGCGCGCACGGGGCGGCGATACCCGCAACATGGCCCAGGACACCGCGCCGGAGCCGGCCGAGGCCGAGGAGTTGGTCTCGCTCGAGGAGGCCGATGCCGAGGAGAGCACCGGCAAGGTCAAGGCTGTCGTGCCCGAATCCGAGGACGATATCGAGGTCGATGAGACCCTCGACGACGACGATGACGATGATTCGACCTTCATTGCCGACGAGGAAGAGGGCGATGAGGACGTGACAGACATCATTGGTGATGTCGGAGGTGATGAAGAGACTTGAGATCAGCCCTGATCTGTGAAAAAGGGTGCACCGCGCGAGTCGCCAAGGGCTCGCCGGTCCGGGGGATCAACCAGGTTCACCCCGGTTAAGGACTAAGGGGCCATAGCTCAGCTGGGAGAGCGCTTGCATGGCATGCAAGAGGTCGGCGGTTCGATCCCGCCTGGCTCCACCAGCCTTCGCTGGCTTCGCCGGCTTCGGCTCGGCAAGCCCTATCGTAGCGAGGGCTGCCGCGGCGTAGCCCGAAGAGCGAAGCCGGGCTTTATTCGCAAGCCTTCAGTTCGCGAGCTTCGGCTCCGCAAGCGCTTCATGGCGAAGCCAGGCTTTTGCAGGACAAAAGCGGGTGTAAGCTCTCCTCGACAACTGAGGAGTGTGCCGTGAAGTACGTCTACATCCTTGAGAGCCTTAATTCCCTTCATTTCCACGTCGGGATCACCGATGATCTGCGCGCCCGACTGACAAAGCACAATGCTGGCGAGGTGCCTCACACCTCGAAGTATGGGCCTTGGCGTCTCAAGACTTACATCGCGTTTAGCAACGAGAAGCAGGCCATCGCATTCGAGAAGCACCTGAAGTCGGCACCCGGCCGCGCCTTCGCCAAGAAGCGCCTCTAACCCCTAATCCCCGATCACCGCATTCAGCCGATCGCGCAGCGCGACGATCTCGTCTTTCATGGCGACCAGCTCCGGCACCGAGCAGTCCGTCGCCGCCAGAATCGACTGCGGCACGCTGCGCGCCTTCTCCCTCAGCGCATGGCCCTGCGGCGTCAGCGCGATCAGCACCTGACGCTCGTCCTCGCTCGAGCGGGTGCGCTTGACGAGATGGGCGGCCTCGAGCCGCTTGAGCAGCGGCGTCAGCGTGCCCGAATCCAGGAACAGCTTCTCGCCGATCTCCTTGACCGGCACGTCGTCGCGCTCCCACAGCACCAGCATCACCAGATATTGCGGGTAGGTCAGGCCGAGCCGGTCGAGCAGCGGCTTGTAGACGCGGTTGAAGGCGTGCGCGGCGGAATAGACCGCGAAGCAGATCTGGTTGTCGAGCCGCAGCGGCGCGTCCGCTGCCGATGGTTTCCGGGCCATGGGAATCTCATGAGGATAGCCCCATTGTGGGACCGCGCGGCACGACATTCAATTGCGAACAATTAAATGTGAGGCCTGACAATTTCAATTGCACACAATCTAATTGCCTGCAATAAAAGATCGCACCCCAACCCGGAAAGACCCGAGGAGACGAAAATGTCCGTGAACGTCCTCTACAAGACCAGCGCCAAGGCGACCGGCGGCCGCGACGGCCATGCCGCCACCCTCGACGGCGCGCTCGACGTCAAGCTCACCACGCCGAAGGAGCTCGGCGGCGGGGGCGGCGCCGGCAACAATCCCGAGCAGCTGTTCGCTGCCGGCTATGCCGCCTGTTTCATCGGCGCGATGAAATTCGTGGCCTCGCAGGGCGGCCCCAAGGTTCCCGCCGACGCCTCCGTCACCTCGACCGTCGGCATCGGCCCGCGCTCCGAAGGCGGCTTCGGCCTCGACATCGATCTCGCCGTCTCGCTGCCGGGCCTTGCCCGCGCGGAGGCCGAGGCGCTGGTCGCGAAAGCGCACCAGGTGTGCCCGTACTCCAATGCCACGCGCGGCAATGTCGACGTTCGCCTGACGGTCGTCTGATCGAAAGGGCGGATGGGCTGGCCCGGGATCCCCTCGGGCCGGCCGCTTCCGTTGATTTCCCACATCGCGGGATTGCGCGGCGGCGGTGCATGCGGCCCTACGTGCGGCGCCATTGCGGGCGCAAAAAAACCTCGCTAGGCCTGTGATCAAACGTCGATACAGGAGAAGCGAAGGCATGACTGAAGCGGCAACGGGTGCCATGAGCGGACTGCGCGTCATCGATCTCACGCGCGTGCTCGGAGGTCCCTACTGCACCCAGATCCTCGCCGACCACGGCGCCGACGTCATCAAGGTCGAGCCGCCCGCGGGCGACGAGGTGCGCGAATGGGGCCCTCCCTTCCATGAGGAAGACGCGGCCTATTTCGTCGGCATCAACCGCAACAAGCGCTCGATCGGCCTCGACCTCGCCTCCGAGGGCGGCCGCGTCGTGCTGCTGAAGATGCTGGAGACGGCCGACGTCCTGATCGAGAATTTCAAGCCGGGCACACTGGAGAAATGGGGCATCGGCAACGAGGTGTTGCGCGAAAGATTTCCGCGCCTCGTGCATTGCCGGATCTGCGGCTTCGGTGCCGACGGCCCGCGTGGCGGCAATCCGGGCTATGACGCCATCGTCCAGGCCATGACCGGCATGATCGCGGCGACCGGATCGCCCGAGAGCGGGCCGATGCGGATCGGCGTGCCCTTGGTCGACATCACCACGGGACTTTATGCGGCGATCGGCATCCTGATGGCGCTGTCGGAGCGGCAGCGTTCGGGCAAGGGCCAGTTCCTGGAGACGACGCTGTACGAGACCGGGCTTGCCATCATGCATCCGCACACCGCGAATTATTTCATGCATGGCAAGCCGCCTGGTCTCACCGGCAACGAGCATCCCAACCTCGTGCCTTACGCGATCTTCCCTACCAAGACCGACGACATCTTCATCGGCGTCGGCAATGACGGCACCTTCCGCAAGCTGGCGAAAGAGATCGGCAAACCCGAGCTCGGCACCGACCCGCGCTTTGCCCGCAACAAGGACCGCATCGCCAATCGCGAGGCGCTGCGCGCCGAGCTTGCCGCAGTGTTCAGTCAGCACGAGGCCGAGCCGCTGTGCAATCGCCTGCTCGCGGCCGGCCTGCCCGCAGGTCCGGTGCAGAAGATCGATCAGGCGTTGACGAATCCGCACACGATCTACCGCGGCGATATCATCGAGAAGGACTGGTACAAGGGCGTGGCCTCGCCGATCCGGCTCGACCGCAGCAAGCCGAGCCTGCGGCGCGTGCCGCCGAAATTCAGCCAGCACGCCGCGGAGGTGCTGGGTGAGTTCGGCTACTCCAAGGCCGAGATCGACGCGATGGTCGAGAAGGGCACCGTTTGCGGTCCCGAGCGCAAGCGCTAGCGACCACCTCCTCCGTCAACGAATGATGCCGCAGTGCGGCGCGGGCACGATAATGCACCGCGAACGGACGAGGCTGCCCGATCCGTCTTCGCCTATTTGACGACTTCCCATTTGGCAGCGCTTGCTGCTTTCGTTTCTCCCGCTTACACAGTCATGTGAACGTCATATGGCGCTGCTAGCGCAAGCGCTTCTTTAGTGACGGGCAAGGGAGGTTTTCTTGATGGCTCTTCGACATATTGGCGCGGCTGCTGCTGTTGCACTCACGGTTGGTCTCGGCTCCTCGCCGGCACTCGCCGTGACCGAAATCCAGTGGTGGCACGCGATGACCGGCGCCAACAACGACGTCATCGTCAAGCTCGCCAACGATTTCAACGCCGCGCAGAGCGACTACAAGGTGATCCCGACCTACAAGGGCAACTACGCCGACACGATGAACGCCGGCATCGCCGCGTTCCGCGCCGGCAACGCGCCGCACATCATGCAGGTGTTCGAGGTCGGCACCGCCACCATGATGGCCGCGACCGGCGCCGTGAAGCCGGTGTACAAGCTGATGGCCGAGACCGGCGAGAAGTTCGATCCGAAGGCCTATCTGCCCGCGATCACCGGCTATTACTCGACCTCGAAGGGCGAGATGCTGTCCTTCCCCTTCAACTCGTCGTCGACGGTGATGTGGGTCAACCTCGATGAGCTGAAAAAGGCCAATGTCGCGATTCCGAAGACCTGGCCCGAAGTGTTCGACGCCGCCAAGAAGCTGAAGGCGGCCGGCCACGCCACCTGCGGCTTTTCCAACTCCTGGGTCACCTGGGTCAATCTCGAGCAACTCTCCGCCTGGCACAACGTGCCGTTGTCGACGAAGGCCAACGGGCTCGACGGCTTCGACACCGTGCTGGAGTTCAACGGACCTCTCCAGGTCAAGCATCTCGAAAACCTGGTCGAGCTCCAGAAGGACAAGACCTACGACTATGCCGGCCGCACCAACACCGGCGAGGGCCGCTTCACGTCGGGCGAATGCCCGCTCTACCTGACCTCGTCGGCGTTCTTCGGCAACGTCAAGGCGCAGGCCAAGTTCGCCTTCACCGCGGTGCCGATGCCCTATTATCCCGACGTCAAGGGCGCGCCGCAGAACTCGATCATCGGCGGTGCCTCGCTCTGGGTGATGGGCGGCAAGTCGGCTGACGAATACAAGGGCGTCGCAAAATTCCTGACCTTCCTCTCGGATACCGATCGCCAGGTCTACATCCACAAGGCTTCGGGCTATCTGCCGATCACCAAGGCGGCGTATGAGAAGGCGAAGGCGGAAGGCTTCTACAAGGACCAGCCGTATCTGGAGACGCCGCTGCTCGAGCTGACCAACAAGGAGCCGACCGAGAATTCGCGCGGCCTGCGCCTCGGCAACATGGTGCAGCTCCGTGACGTCTGGGCGGAAGAGATCGAGCAGGCGCTGGCGGGCAAGAAGACCGCCAAGCAGGCGCTGGATGCGGCCGTCGAGCGCGGCAACACCATGCTGCGCCAGTTCGAAAAGACCGCCGTGAAGTAAGGCGACGAGCGGCAGGCCGGTCAACCCGGCCTGCCGCCCCCCGCGGGCATCATGCAAAAGCAAGCCATTTTCCAATCCAAGCTATTGCCTTATGCGCTGGTTGCGCCGCAGCTCGCGATCGTCCTGATTTTCTTCTACTGGCCGGCCTTGCAGGCGCTGATCCAGTCCTTCCTGCTCCAGGACGCCTTCGGCCTGTCGAGCAGCTTCGTCTGGTTCGACAACTATCTCGAGCTGTTCAGGGAGCGCGCCTATTTCGAGGCGATCGTCCGCACCTTCTTCTTCTCGTTCGCCATCGCGGTGTCGTCGCTGTCGTTTGCGCTGCTGCTCGCCGTGATGGCGGACAAGCCGCTGCGCGGCTCGCTGCTCTACCGGACGCTGCTGATCTGGCCCTATGCGGTGGCGCCGCCGGTCGTCGGCGTGCTCTGGATCTTCATGCTGCATCCCTCGCTCGGCGTGCTCTCGCGGTATTTGCGCGCCCTCGGCATCGACTGGAATCCGCTGCTCGACGGCGACCAGGCCGCAGCGCTGATCATCCTCGCCGCCGCCTGGAAGCAGATCTCCTACAACTTCCTGTTCTTCCTCGCCGGCCTGCAGAGCATCCCGAGAAGCGTGCTCGAGGCTGCCGCGATCGACGGCGCGCGCCCGATGCGCAGGTTCTGGACCGTGACCTTCCCGCTGCTGTCGCCGACCATCTTCTTCCTCTTGGTCGTCAACATCGTCTACGCCTTCTTCGACACGTTCGGCATCATCGACACCATGACCCGCGGCGGTCCCGGCAAGTCGACGGAAACGCTGGTCTACAAGGTCTATTCCGACGGCCTGCTCGGCGGCAATCTCGGCAGCTCGGCGGCGCAGTCGGTGATCCTGATGATCATGGTGATCGTGCTGACGGGCATCCAGTTCCGCTTCGTCGAACGCAAGGTGACCTACTGATGGTCGAGGAAGAAGGCTTTCGGCGCTACGTCGCGCATGTCATCCTCTGGATCGGGATCGCGATCGTCGCCTTCCCCGTCTACATCGCGATCGTCGCCTCGACCCAGGACAACGCGCTGATCGCGAACGGGCAGATGTCGCTGCTGCCCGGCGGCCACTTCTTCGAGACTTACTATCAGACCATCTTCGTCGGCACGAGCGGCTCGACCCGCGAGCCCGTCGGCAACATGATGCTGAACTCGCTGATAACGGCGCTGCTGATCGCGGTCGGCAAGATCGCGATCTCGATCATCTCGGCCTATGCGATCGTGTATTTCCGCTTCCCGTTCCGGATGCCGATCTTCTGGCTCATCTTCATCACGTTGATGCTGCCGGTCGAGGTGCGCATCTATCCGACCTACAAGATCGTCGCCGATCTGCATATGCTCGACAGCTATGCCGGCCTGTCGCTGCCGCTGATCGCATCGGCCACCGCGACGCTGCTGTTCCGCCAGTTCTTCATGACGGTGCCGGACGAATTGCTGGAGGCCTCGCGCATCGACGGCGCAGGTCCCTTGCGCTTCTTCTGGGATACGCTGCTGCCGCTGTCGCGCACCAACATGGCCGCGCTGTTCGTGATCCTGTTCATCCTCGGCTGGAATCAATATCTCTGGCCGCTCTTGATCACCACGCGCGACGACATGCAGACGATCCAGATCGGCATCCGCAAGATGATCACCACCACCGACGCGCTGACCGAATGGCCGATCGTGATGGCAACCGCCGTGCTCGCCATGCTGCCGCCGGTGTTCGTCGTCGTCGTGATGCAGAAGCTATTCGTGCGCGGCCTCGTCGAGACGGAGAAGTAGAGATTTATGGCTAACGTCACCCTGCGCAACGTCCGCAAGACCTACACCGGCGGCTTCGAGGCCATCAAAGGCGTCAACGTCGATGTCGGCGACGGACAGTTCTGCGTGCTGGTCGGACCAAGCGGCTGCGGCAAGTCCACGCTGCTGCGCATGGTCGCAGGGCTCGAGACCGTCACCGGCGGCGAGATCGACATCGGCGGGCGCGTCGTCAACCAGATCGAGCCCGCCGACCGCGACATCGCGATGGTGTTCCAGAACTACGCGCTCTATCCGCATATGAGCGTGTACAACAACATGGCCTATGGCTTGCGCAACCGCGGCATGGCGGAAGCCGAGATCAAGACGCGCGTCGAGGAAGCCGCGCGCGTGCTCGAATTGTCCGCCATGCTGGAGCGCAAGCCGCGCCAGCTCTCCGGCGGCCAGCGCCAGCGCGTCGCCATGGGCCGCGCCATCGTGCGCCAGCCGAAAGTGTTTCTGTTCGACGAGCCGCTCTCCAACCTCGATGCCAAGCTGCGCATCGCGATGCGGGTCGAGATCCGCAAATTGCAGCGCCGGCTCAACACGACGTCGATCTACGTCACCCACGACCAGCTCGAGGCGATGACGCTCGCCGACATTCTCGTCGTGATGAACGGCGGCCAGGTCGAGCAGGTCGGCAACCCGCTGGCGATCTACGAGAAGCCGGCGACCACCTTCGTCGCCTCCTTCATCGGCGCGCCGCCGATGAATCTGATGTCGACCCGGCCCGAGGAGATCCGGTCGCAGCTCGCCGGCAGTGCTGCGGCCGACGCCGGCATCCTCGGCATCCGCCCGGAGGATTTCGTCATCACCGACGAGACGCCCGCCGGCGGCGTCGCCCTGCCGCTCACCGTGGAGGCGATCGAGCGCGTCGGCGCCGAAACCTTCGTCTACGGCTCGCGCCAGCAGGAAGACCAGCGCGTCGCCGCCACGCCAGGCGAACTGCCGCCCGGCGAAGTCATCGTCCGCATTCCCGGAACCGAAGCCCCCGCCATCGGCGCGAAAATCCGCGTCGCGGCGGTGCAGAGCAAGCTGCATTTGTTCAGCGGCGACGGGCGGAAGCGGATCGAGGCCTGACGGGTTCCGAAAGGAGTCCGATCAAAACCGTGAAAACAACCCCATGCACAGTAGAAGGGGCTTTGTTTTCGTTGGGGAAATTCGGCGGCAGATTCGTCATGCCCGGGCTTGTCACGGGCATCCACATTCTTGGTGCCGCGAGGAAGGTCGTGGATGGCCGCGACGAGCCCGGCCATGACGCCTAATGCGATGCTCTGGGCCTGACGATGGTGGCGTCGGCCCATCCACAGGCCCCGGCTACGTCCTTGAACCCACACATGGATATGCCCATATTGCTGACCAAGGGGTGCCTTGACGGGCCCTGAAACACCAAAGTCGCTTCTGCGAGGACTTTGTAAACTATGTCTCGTGTTCCAACGCTCTCCAGTCCCTTCCTGCTGGGCTTCGACGAGATCGAGCGCGTGCTCGACCGCGTCGTCAAAGGCGCCGACGGCTACCCTCCCTACAATATCGAGAGGTGTGACCGCACGGACGGCCAGCCCGAGCGTTTGCGCATCACGCTGGCGGTTGCCGGATTCACGCGCGACCAACTCGATGTAACCATTGAGGAAAACCAGCTCGTGATCCGCGGGCGGCAGCAGGACGAAAAGACCCGGCAATACATCCATCGCGGCATCGCCGCGCGCCACTTCCAGCGCACCTTCGTGCTGGCTGAGGGGATGCTGGTGCTGGGTGCGGATCTGAAGAACGGGCTGTTGTCGATCGATCTGGCCCGGCCTGAACCGGAGCGGATCGTTAAGACAATCGCTATCAATGAGCACGAATAATGGAACGAGTAGCGGACTCGACCGCTTAGTGTTCCAGAGGAGTCGAGACCATGAGTGAAGGTCACGTTGCGTTCGAATACGAAGCCAAGAACGTCTCTCCGGAGACGCTGGCGACCCTGGGCGAAGGCCATATCGCCTATGTGAAGCAGATCCGCTCCGAGGACGTGCCGGACCTGTTCCCCGAGGCGCCCAAGATTGCGCCGGGTCTCAAGCTGTTCGCGCTCCACGCCGCCGACGGCACGCCGATCATGTTGACCGACAGCCGCGAAGCCGCAATCGCCAACGCCTGGAGCAACGAGCTGCAAGCGGTGAGCGTGCACTGAGCACGCGCGTCGCAGGAATAGAGTTTTGACGGGCATGCCTTCGCACGAAGGCGTGCCCGTTTCACTTTGACGACGAATTCGGATACTCTAAAATCTGGTTGATCCGACCAGAAAGCGCAACATGGCGGCAAAGCCCCCCTCTTCAAAGCCCCCCTCTTCGAAGAAGGGTCTTCAATCGAGACGATGGAGCCTTCAGGATGCGAAAACGCATCTGAGCCACATCGTCAGAGAGGCCCAACGCTCTGGACCACAGCGCGTGACGCCGCACGGGAAGGACGCCGCGGTGATTGTCGCGGCAGAGGAATTTGACCGCCTTCAGCGGCCCGTAAGCGGCCGCGATATCGCTGTCGCCCTTGCCAAGTCTCCATTGGGCGACCTGGAGTTCGAACGCCTGACGATCAAGTCCAAGGTTCGGGACGTCGAGCTTTGAGGGGATGGCTGCTCGATACCAAACGTGGTTTCGGAACTACGCAGGCCGAAACCCAACCCTGATGAGCGAATTTTGCCGCCACACGTTCGGACAACCGGATTTGTTCATCGCGTCCATCGCCGCTTCACAGGACCTGATCGTGGTTACACGCGATGTCGACGAATTCGTCGAGGCGCGCGTCCGGCTCAGGTCGCGAAAGTTTCAAACTTCAACGCCCCGCCGGGATCAGCGCCCGCATGATGTCCGGCTTCCAGCTTTGACGCGCGCTGTCGAAGGCGGCGAAATCATGGTCGAACTGCCAATAGGCCCATGCCCAGCCAAGCCGCTCCGCACCTCGCGCTATGAACGATAGGTATCTCGTCCGAGCTTCGGCTGGAGCGGCCTCGTACACGCCGAACTCGCCGAGATAGATTGGGCGCTTTTCCCGCTCGGACCAGATACGCACCTTCTCGAAATCGGCGAGAGCCTTCCGTTCGTCCTCCGGGGTGCCCCAATCAAGTGGCCCTACTCGCGAAAACGTTTCGGACCACGGTGCGCCCTGATGCGTGAAACGGATCGGCGCGTAATAATGAAACGTGACGATGAGGTTTCGGTCATCTGACGGCAGGACCAGGTCCTCGACAGGGATGTCATCGATGTTGAGAACCGCAGCGATCACTGCCCGCCGGGGATTGGTGGCGCGGATGATGCCGAGACACTCATTCAGAAGGGCGTTCCAGGCGGCAGACGTCATCTGCCCGCCCGGCTCGTTGAGAACCTCGAAGACAAGCCTCGGATATTTTCCGGCATAGCGCGCGGCGATTTGCGTCCAGAACGCTTTCAGCTTCTCGGCGCATCCGGACACGTCGCGCTGGCAAACACCGGTATCGTGTTCGTCGAGGACGGGGATGAGATTCCGGGCGAGCACTTCCTCGATAACGGCATCGAGCCGGCGCAAGACGATGTCATCCAGCAAATTCCCGGGGCCCATGAACTTGAAGGCAAAGAAATTGATCCGAACGTGCGAGAACCCGGCGTTTCTGATCGCAGTGAGGTTGTCCAGGCGGAATGGCGCGTTCCGGCCGCCTTCCCAGATACCGTCGTAGCCGAGGATGTTGATGCCGCGCCCCAATCTCGGGGGCGCAGGCGCGGTGCCCTGCCCGGCTGCCTCGGCGTGACGGCAGATCGCAAGCACGGATATCGCCAAGGCGAGACCCAAAGTGACCGGCCAGCGGGCGCAGATGGCCTTCATCCTGCTTGCCCCCATCATTGCTGCAGGGGTTGCTGCGGCACCGGCCTGCACACTGCGAAGAAGAATGCGACGAGAAGCACCGACGTGAACATCGTCGAGCGAAGCAACATCGTCTCGGTGAAATTCGATTGAAAGCTCAGGACGACGAATCCGATGATGAGCGCGCAGTGGCAACGATCGATCGAGCGAGTGGCGATCAAATACAGGACCTTTTCCGAGAACAGATAGACGCTCGCAACGAACAGAACGTATCCCAGAAATCCGGTTTCAATCGCCACCGCGACGTAACCGCTGTGATAATTGTCGAGCACCCAGCCATGGTTCTGATTGAAATAGTCGTAAATCGAAGGCCGCGTCCAGAATCCGTTGATGCCGAAGCCCAGCAGCGGCGCGTCGTTGAAATGGCTGATGGCGTACTGCCAAATGAAGGTCCGCTCGGTGAAATCGATGGTCGATTCGCCGATACGGATGGAATCGTACCCCGTCACATAGAAATACAGCATCAGCAGGGCGGCCAGGATGCACATGATGAACGGCAGCACCGCGTAGACTCTCATGCAGCGGATCGACCACATCGAAGTCACGAGCAGTCCGCCCGCGGCAAGCGCAACGGCACCGGCACCACGAGATCCCGAGGCGATGACGCAGGTCGATGCCAGGAGAAAGGTCGAGAGGAAAGCGATCCACCCCTGGCCCGTCATCTTCTGATAACAGGCGAAAAACATCAGATAGGCGCTGATGAAGCCGAGCGTCTGCTTCGATTCATATATTCCCTGCCACTGGCCATTGTGCATCCAGCTCTGGTCAACGCCGATCTCGGGCACGAAGACCGCACACAGGGCCGAGGCGGCGACCAGGATGAAGAGCCCCAGCGCCGTCGATCCGACGATCTCGTCGATGTCGATACGCGTGATGAGGCAGTAAGCACCGAAGGTCGTCACCACAAGTGCCGCGCTCTTCATGATCGCTGCGGTGGCGAGGCTGGTCCAGAGAACGGAAACGGCAGCGAGAGTATAGAATGCGACCAGCGCGATGAGATCGGGATTGGGCTGCACGCGCACGCGTGGACGCACGAAGACGCTGGCGTAGATCAGGATGACCCACATCAAGAGCGCGAGGGCCTGTTGCACATAGCTCCACTCTGCGGGGAGCAATGCGGGGTGGAAAACGCCCATCGACGCGATCACGTTGACGGTGATCGAGATGCGGATCACGTTTCTGGCAAGCGTTTCCACGCCGGCGCCGGGCGCTTTCCAGATCGCGCTGTCGTATGCCTCGGAATCCGCTACGGTGTGCAGGCTGGCCATGAGCCGACCTTCCGAAAGCACGGTTAATATTTCCCTTAAGGTTGCATCGCGACCCCTTCGCGCGGTCGGCGGCCTCAGGGCAAACCTTCGGCGAAGGTCATATCGCCGATGTGAAGCAGATCCCAGCCACGATGGATTCGAGACCGACAGGAGGCTTGCAGCCTTGTGAAGGCGCGCTTCGAGTCGTTCGTCCGCGGGTGTGCCGAGACCGGTGGAGGCGTCAATAAGGGCCTGCGACAGCGCTCCGATCACATCCGTCGAGACCCTGCTCGCTTCGGCCGTGAACGAGCCGGCGTCAGCCATGTCGAGCTGGAGCCGGAAGGCTTTCACGATTCGCCTTGAAGGCATTTCCCGCAAAGTGGCGGCACAATCGAGATGCTCGTCGCCAGCGAGAAAGCTCATCTGCAGGACGTAGCGCGCGTCAGCGGCGGCGGAGCGCCAGTCCTCGGCAACCAACGACCTTGCGACCAACGCCGGCGGCGATCTTGTCGCGGAGCTGGGCGACCAGGGACGAGGCCTGCTGGCTGAAGGGATGCCCCTGAGGTCCGAAAGCCGGGCCAATGACCAGGAATCCGCCGACCGCCGCCGAAGACGATGCGGCGATCCAGACATAGCCCTCGCCATATTGTGTGGCGATGTACTTTGGCGATTTGGCGCTGTCGCCAAGCTTGGTCCGCAGCCTGTTCACCAGAAAGTCGATGTTGCGGTCGGATATGTCGGATTCCGAAGCAACCTCATCGAGCAGACGGCCGCGGCGCGTGAGGCGGATGCGGATTCCGGGTGAGGGCGAGCAACAGCGCGCGCTCGTTTCTGGTGAACTTGATCGTCTGCCCATTGCGGCGCGAACAGGCACGTCTCGTCGAGGATCAGATCTCCGAAGCGGAGATCTGGCACTTTGTTCACTCCTGCCCCCTTAAGGCCAGTCAAGCGCCGATCAGAGACAGGTATCCTCGTGAACGGCCCTGCCGCAAGCCTTGCATGGAGTCGCCGAAAATGCCGCGGCAGTTGGACGCGATAACGACGGCTTGGCGCGGAGCTTTACGCCGCAGTCGCGGGCGGCAGAGCGAGCACCGAATAGATCGCCTGGGCGTCGCGCGAGGCGCGGAGCTTCTTGGCGATGTCCTGATCGCGCAGGAGACGAGCGATGCGAGCGAGCGCCTTGAGGTGATCGGCGCCGGCGCCTTCGGGGGCGAGCAGCAGGAAGACCAGGTCGACCGGCTGGCCGTCCATCGCCTCGAAATCGATCGGGCGATCGAGCCGCGCGAACAGGCCAAAGATCTTTTCCAGCTTGGGCAGCTTGCCGTGGGGAATGGCGACGCCATAGCCGACCGCGGTGGTGCCGAGCTTCTCCCGCTGCAGCAGCACCTCGAATACCGAGCGCTCGTTCTGCCCGGTCAGCTCGGCGGCCTTGGCTGCGAGCTCCTGCAGGGCCTGCTTCTTGCTGTTGACCTTCAATGCCGGGAGAATCGCCTCGGGTGCGACCAGATCGGTAATCGGCATGGAGGGTTTCCGAGGTGAATTAAACCGTCAGGTTCCGAATTGGCCAGCTTGATAGACCAAACTGAGCCGGCGTCAATAACATGAAGCAGGAGGCGGACTTAGCCCCGGTTCAGATGTGGGGGGCTTCTACTCCAACGCAATCCCGGTGCCAACTCCCGCATGCGGCTTTGCCCCCGTCATTGTTAAGGGGCCGGAATGCTACGGGCCCCGTCCCAGGCCTAACCATCCGACCGGCCGTCGACCTTCGCGCCCGGCGGGTCAATCCAGCCCACATTGCCGTCCGCCCGGCGGTAAATGATGTTCACCCGGCCGGACGAACCATGCTGGAACACCAGGCAGGGTGCCCCGCTGAGGTCGAGTTCCATGACAGCTTCGCTGACCGAGAGCCGCTTCAGCGCCGTGGTTTGCTCCGCAATGATGACGGGGCTGTAGCCGGTGACTTCCTCTTCACCCTCCCCAGGCGCTTCCAGCACATAGCTGGTGGCATCGAGCGCAGCCATCGCCTCGGAGGCGGCATGGGCCTTGCGGGCGGAGCGGTCCTTGAGCCGGTTCTTGTAGCGACGCAGCCGCTTCTCGATCATCAGCAGCGCCTGGTCAGCGCTGGCATAAGCATCCGGCGCGTTCGAATCGGCCTCCAGCGTAATTCCCGAATCGAGATGCAGGGCGCAATCGGTGCGGAAACCGAAGCCGTCCTTGCTCAGCGTGATGTGGCCGGAATAGTTGCCGTCGAAATATTTGCGCAGCACCTCGTCGGTTCGGTCGGCGACGCGACCGCGCAGGGCCTCGCCGACGCTGATGCTCTTTCCCGAGATTCTGAGAGTCATGTGATGCCTCGCTTGGTTGGTGCCCAGCTTGGATCGGTCTCGATGGGGAATCGAGAGTAGCGCGATTTCGCTCCGGCGCAATCAGGCCAGTTCGGGGTTGCGGGAGCGATCGGACAAGGCGGTGGAGAGGACGTTACCAAGAGCGCTCTGCTTGTCGCGGCGGCGTTGCACCGAGGAGGGTATGCGCATGGCTTCGCGGTACTTCGCGACCGTGCGGCGGGCAATATCAATGCCCGAGGCGCGCAAGCGTTCCACGATGGTGTCATCCGACAGGATCGCGGAGGGCTCCTCCGAATCGATCAGCTGCTTGATGTGGTGACGCACGGCTTCCGCCGAATGCGCCTCACCGCCGTCGGCCGAGGCGATCGAGGCCGTGAAGAAATATTTCAGCTCGAACGTGCCGCGGTTGGTCGCCATATATTTGTTGGCGGTGACGCGCGACACCGTGGATTCATGCATCTGGATGGCATCAGCGACGGCCTTCAGATTGAGCGGCCGCAGGTGCGCGACGCCATGGGTGAAGAAGCCGTCCTGCTGGCGCACGATCTCGGTTGCAACCTTCAGGATGGTGCGGGCGCGCTGGTCGAGCGCGCGCACGAGCCAGGTCGCGTTCTGCAGCGCGTCGGTGAAATACGACTTGTCGCCGTCCTTGCCGATCTTCTTCGACAGCTCGGAATAGTAGGTCTGGTTGACCAGCACGCGCGGCAAGGTGTCGCTATTGAGCTCGACATGCCAGCCGCCGTCGGGGCCCGGACGGACATAGACATCGGGCACCATGGTCTGCAGGCGCGCCGAGCCGAACTTCATGCCCGGCTTGGGATTGAGGCGGCGGATCTCGCCGATCATGTCGGCGATGTCCTCGTCGTCGACGCCGCAGATCTTGCGCAAGGCAACGATGTCACGCTTGGCCAAGAGATCGAGATGCTCGACCAGGGCCTGCATCGCGGGGTCGTAGCGGTCGAGCTCGCGCAGCTGGATCGCCAGGCATTCGCTCAACGACCGCGCGCAGACGCCGGGCGGGTCGAATTTTTGCAGCACGGCAAGGACGTCCTCGACCTCCTGCTGCGTTGCGCCGAGACGCTCGGCGGCCTGGCCGAGATCGGGCGGCAGATAGCCGGCCTCGTCGACGAGATCGATCAGGTACTGGCCGATCAGGCGCTGGGCGGGGGCGGTGAAGGCGACCGAGAGCTGCTCGGCGAGATGATCCGACAACGTTGTCTCGGCCGCGACAAAAGCTTCGAGATTGTAGTCTTCGTCACCCGAGGCGCCGCCGCCCCATTCGGTATAGGTGGTCGGCACGGCATCCTGGGCGTTGCGCGCCGCAGCCTCGGCCGGCTCCTCGGAGAAGACGTTGTCGAGGCCGGTGTCCAGGGTCTGCTCGATCTCGGCGCGGGTGCCGAGATCCTTGCTCATCCATTCTTCCTGGCCCGGCTCGAAGGCCTCGCCGCTGCCGCCGAAGCCGTCGTCGCCAACACCGTCACCTTGACCACCGGAATCGTTGCCATCGCCGTACTGGCCGGCCTCGGCCGAGGCCTCGCCCGCGGGGGCCTCGTCATTGGCCCGCTCCAGGAGGGGGTTACGCTCAAGCTCCTCTTCCACGAAGGTGGTGAGATCGAGATTGGACAATTGCAGCAGCTTGATCGCCTGCATCAGCTGCGGCGTCATGACCAGCGACTGCGATTGCCGGAACTCTAATCTCTGCGTGAGCGCCATGAAGCAAGAACCGTTCCCAAAAATTGGTCCGATTTTTGCTTATCCTAGTCCGAGCCCGATGTACACGTCTTGACGGATTGGAAAAAAGGGCTAGAGGCGGAACTCCTCGCCAAGGTAAAGGCGGCGCACGTCCGGATCAGCAACGATCTCATCCGGCGTCCCCTCGGTCAAGATTTCCCCGGCATAGACGATATAGGCGCGATCGGTGAGACCGAGCGTCTCGCGGACATTGTGGTCGGTGATGAGCACGCCGATGCCGCGATTGGTGAGATGGCGGACGAGGTCCTGGATGTCGCCGACGGCGATCGGGTCGATGCCGGCGAAGGGCTCGTCGAGCAGCATGTAGTTCGGCCGCGTCGCCAGCGCGCGTGCGATCTCGACGCGGCGGCGTTCGCCGCCGGACAGCGCGATCGACGGCGATTTGCGCAGGCGCGTGATGTTGAACTCGTCGAGCAACGAATCGAGCTGCTGCTCGCGTTTCTTGCGCGAGGGCTCGACCACTTCGAGCACGGCGCGGATGTTCTGCTCGACGGTGAGGCCGCGGAAGATCGAGGCTTCCTGCGGCAGGTAGCCGATGCCGAGCCGCGCGCGCTGATACATCGGCAGCTTCGTCACATCATGGCCGTCGAGCTCGATCGCGCCGCGGTCGGCCTTGATCAGGCCGGTGATCATGTAGAACACGGTGGTCTTGCCGGCGCCGTTCGGGCCGAGCAGGCCGACCGCTTCGCCTCGGCGCACATAGATGCTGACGCCGCGCACCACCTGGCGGCTGCCGAAGGCTTTTTCCACATTATGCACAGCCAGGAAGCCGGGCCGCTTCAGCAGCTGCGGCCCGCCTGCGCCATTGGATTTGCTGGCGGCCCTGACCGGGTGGACCGGCTGCGGCCGCGGCGGCTCGACTTGATAGTCGGCCTGGTAGTCCGCCTGGAACTGGTCGGGCGCACGCATCGGCTGCTCCCGGGTGATCGGCGGCGCGTCCCTGACAGGACTGGCCATGAGGCCGCCGACGCTGTCACCGAGTGCGGTAATGTCCTGACGCGCAAATCCAGGCCGGCCACGTTTGGCGGGGCGCCGACGGAACATGCTGAAGAGATCGACCATCCCCGCCTTCTAGCCTTGCGCGTTTCGTGCGCGAAATTCGCGTGATCTGCCACGCCAGCCAGACCGATTCGCTGACGCAGCATGAGTGAAGGGATGTCTCATGCCCAGTGAAACACGCCCGAAAAGCGGCGAACCCCGCTTCGAAAGCCCTGCGCGCTAGATACAGTCTCGCCGCGCAGGCTTCAACCTCGGATCGGGAGCACCCGAGCCAAGTGATTGAATTTACTTTTGTTTGCTTGCGCCGGGCAGCTGCAAGGGCGGCGCCGCGCCGGATTTGCCGCCCTGGCCGCAATCATTGCTGCCACCCTGCGGCATCAGGACCTGGACTCCCCGTCCGCTGTCAGATTCCACGCGCGACACGCCGGTGGTCATATCGACGGTCAGGCGGTCGCCGCGCATGACGTTCTTGCACTGGGTCAGGACCACCTGGCCCGAGCCGCCGAGCATGGTGATGAGATTGGTCCGGGTGTCGAAGATGGCAGTCTCGCCTGTCACCACCTGGTCCTTCTGGGTGACCACGACATTGCCGCGTGCCTCCAACCGCTTGATCGAGGAGCTGCCGCTCGGTCCTGGCGTCGCCGACTGCATCGGCGCCGATTTCGCGCCCTTCGCCGGTGCGGGCTGCGGCGTGGCCGGCTTGTCGCCGCCCGAATCGTAAAACACCACGAGCGTCTTCGAGGTCATGGTGGTGTCGCCCTGCACGACCTTCACATTGCCGGCGAAGGTCGCCTCCTTCTTCTTGTCGCGCATTTCCAGCGACGCGGCCTCGATCTGGATCGGCTGATCGCGGTTCTGCGAAAAGCCCTGCATCGCGTTGGGCACGCCTTGCATCGCGCCCTGCGCGATGGCCGCACCCGTGACGAGCAGCGCGAGGCCGACGGCGAGCGCGGCCTTGCCGACGACAGCGTTGCGCGAAAAACGGTTCATCATGAAAATCACTTTGAATTGGCAGGCTTGTTCTGAGGCGTGCGTGTCTTCGCCGGCGCGGGCTCGGATGGAACGGGCTGGGCGGCAGCGGGCTCGTCCAGCTTGTCCAGATGCATCACCACATTGCCCTCGAAGCGGATGACGTCACCGCCTTCGGTAATTCGCAGGCGATCCGCGCTCAGCGTGCCATTGGTCAGCTTGACGTCGACGCGCTCGTCCGAGGTGACCGTGCCCTTGCCCATGTCGACGAAGGCCGAGTTCAGCCGCGCCTCATAGCCGGTCGAGGTGCGCAGGAAGATGTCCTCGTGCAGATCGAGCTGCTGCTGCTTATTGTCGAAGCGGCCGGTGCGGGCGTCGAGGAACAAGGTCGATTGATCCTCCATCAGCACCTTCGCCCGCAAATCCGAGAGATCGACATGATCGGGGTCGGTGATGTCCTGTGTCGCGGTCTTGGCCCAGAGCTCGTAAGGCCGCTGGTCCGGCGTGTAACCGGCGAGGTGCGGCGTCTCCATCGTGATCCTGGTGCCGGACACCACCATATTTCCGGAATCGAGCGGCAGCTTCGGCATCAGCATGCGGAACGGATTGAAGATCGAGACGCCGACGATGGCAGCCATGGACAGCAGCACCGCACCCGGTACCGCGATGCGCAGAATCCGCACCAGGCGGCTGTGGCGCGCCGCGCTGGCGAACTTCGCCGCAAGCGCGGCGTCGTAGGTGGGATTCTGGGCCGAATTCACCTGGGCTCCTACTTACCTCGGCTCCTGACTATCGCTCGGCCCCATTCTATCCGGCGCCGCCCAAATATGCAGCCGGCGACAGGCCGTTACGAAAGTGTCCGAAACGGGGCGGCAACCCCTGGCCAATCGCAGCGAGAGCCCCTTAGGAATGCGCGAAAATGTCCTCTTCCGCCCAGCCCTGGAGGTCGAGAAGAGCGCGAGTCGGCAGGAAATCGAAACAAGCCTGCGCCAGCGCGGCGCGGCCTTCCCGGACCAGCATGGCGTCGAGCCGCTCGCGCAAGGCATGCAGATGCAGCACGTCGGAGGCGGCGTAGGCGAGCTGCGGCTCGCTGAGGCTGTCGGAACCCCAGTCGCTGGACTGCTGCTGCTTGGAGAGGTCGATGTTGAGCACCTCGCGCACGAGGTCCTTGAGGCCGTGGCGGTCGGTATAGGTGCGGGTCAGGCGGGAGGCAATCTTGGTGCAATAGATCGGTCCGGTCATGACGCCGAAGGTCTGGTACAGGACCGCGATATCGAACCGCGCGAAGTGGAAGATTTTCGTGACCGCCGGATTGGCCAAAAGCGCCTTCAGGTTCGGCGCGTCGGTGTGCCCCTTGGGGATCTGCACCACGTCGGCGCTGCCGTCACCGGGCGAGAGCTGCACCACGCAGAGCCGGTCACGGTGCGGGTTCAGCCCCATGGTCTCGGTATCGATCGCCACCGCTCCGGTGTAGCGGGACAGGTCGGGCAGGTCGCCGCGGTGCAGGCGTACGGTCATGGCGGGTCAAAACCTCGGGTCGAATCGGTGCATTTTGCAGGCTAGAGCACGATCCGGAGAGTGCGAAGCGGTTTTCCGACGAGACCATGCGAACCGGCCGCGGCCGCGTTTATCTGCTGGCGGCGGACCGCGCAAGCGTCAGTCGCAGTCAGTCATTGAGACGCACCAGGACGTCGTTGATCCCGAAGGGGCCGGTCGTGAACGCATCGCAAGCGCCACGCCGGACGAAGACGCAGGTGTTGATGTCATGGCTCGCGAGGGCACAGGTTCGCTTGGAAAAGTCCGGGGGCAGTTCTCCGGCCAGCGACGCCGGGGCGATGATGCGGTTGAATTCGCGTTGGTGCTTTTGCACCAGCGCCGAAAGCTGTCCATTGACCAGAGGATCGTCCTGATAGAAGGAATAGACCGGACGACCGATCGCGAGTTGCCCGCGGCCCGGCAGGAACGGGTCGTGCATGCCGTACAGGGCGAGACCGCAGAATTCCGGATCGACGTCAAGGTCCGTCGCCAATTTCGCCTCGGCCGTGCCGAGCATCCAGTTGTGGCGCATGGTGTAGGTCGCGCCTGACAATCCCAGCGACAGCAGCACCCAACCCGCGCAGACGACGGGAAGGCCCCAGTGCCGCCACCCAGGGCGTTGGCGCATCAACTGGACCCAATCCGCCGAGCCAAGCGCCGCAGCGATGATCAGCAAGGGGATCGACAGGAAGATGAAGCGATATTCCTTGTGCGCGATCATGCTGTGAAATGCGACGTTCACGATCGCCGCGACGATCAGCAGCGGGGCATGTTGCCAGCCACGCCGGAGCGCCATCAGCATCAGCAGCGTCGCTCCCGACCACAGGATAGACATCAGCTGGATGTAAGCCATCGGCGGCGCGACGCCGAATTCCGACGCCCTGTCATGCAGGAGATTTTGCTGAATGTTGAGGACGAGCCACGCGAACGGAATCGAGCCGTTGGCGAGGTCGACGCCAGCCGCGACCGCCAGAGCGGCGCATCCGCCGGCAATCAGGGCAATTGCGTTGCGCAGATCCCGCCAGCAGGCGCCCAGCACGAACACGGCGCAGGCCGGCGCATATTGGAAGCGCCAGACGAAAGCGAGCCCGAGCAATGCGCCGCCGGCAAAGAGGCGGTTGCGCGAGGGTTCTCCGGTCAGCAGCAAGGCTGCCGGCAGGATGAGGGCCGTCGTCAGCGGTTCGCTCAGCGTGTGAGGCGCGAAATAGACGAGCTCGAACCAGACCGCGGCGGCAAGCGCCGCGACGATGGCATGCGCGCGCGAGATCCGCGCGCCGAAATGCCAGGCGGTTGCGACGATCGACAGCGACGCAAGGCTGACGAGCAGGCGAGGCGCGACGAAGGCACCCCAGCCGCCGGGTGCAAGCCAGTCGCCCAGCGCGACCGGGCCTGCGAACAAGGTCGGCAAGAACCAGCTTCGAATGCCGTCACGCCATTCCCAGGTGACGACGCCCTGATGACCGAGCAGGCGCCAGGCCGGCTCCAGATATTGATAGATCTCGTCGTTGTGATTGATGTTCGGCCAGAAGGCGAGCGGCAGCCGGATGGCCGCGGCGACCAGCAGCAACGCACACAGGACGCCGTATCGCGCTGCCAAGCTTTTGGATTCGCCGGCGGGAGCGCTGGCGGGAACGAACAGAACTGCGGCACTATCCGTCATTATTTCTTGGCCTCGCCGGCAAAATCGGGCCTGACGTAAACGGTTTCATAGGCCCCACTGTATTGCTCGCGCCAGCCACGCCGCTCGACCAGAAACCGCCGTAGCTGCTCATGCGTCCTGACCCACAGCACCGCGTCAATCCGGTATTTGTCGAGCACCATGTCCCAAGCCGCTTCGTCGATTTCCCAGCTCACCAGCTTGAAATAGTCGTGCAGCAGATCGTCCGGATAGGCGGTGGCGGCACGGCCGTCGACGAAGGGCGAGACGGTGCCGTGCGTCTTGAAGATCAGGTAGCCGCCGACATTCCAGTTGTTCAGGACGCGCGCGCCGGCAAGATTCTTTTGCAAATAGCTGGCGTCTTCGTTCGACAACATGTCCGGCATCGCGAACGCCGGAGCGGCGCGCAGGAAGACCATCGGCAAGGTGCACAGACCGACGATGCCGGCCGCGAGCAGCGGTCCCTTGACGTCGATATTGGTGAACCGCTCAGGCAGCAGCCGGCTGACGTGCAGCGCCATCGGTACCGCCGAGAAGATGAAGAAGAATGCGATGTACCTGAACTGATACAGGCCCAGTATCAGGAACAGCCACGACATCAATCGTGGTTCGAGCGGGATCGGCCTTGAATTCCGGAAGCGCAACTCGAGCACGACGAAGGCCAGCATGTAAAGAATGCCGGGAATGCTGCCCGGCATTTCCATGTTGTGATAGTAGGACAGCCACTCGCCAATATTGTCCTGCACGAAGTGCCCCATCGTCGCGGCGGTGCCGGCGTAGATGTTCCAGCCGAGCGGATTGACGAATGTCGCAGCAAGACACGCGATGCCGGCGCATGCGAAAATCTTGAGATCAGCCCAGGCACCGCGGAGCAAGGCTACGGCGAAGAACACGCCGATGACGAAGAAGCCGAGCAGGAAGCCGCCGTGCAAATTGGCCCAGAGCACCATCAGCAGCGGAAGCAGGAACCATCGCGAGCGTCGCAGGCATTCCCGGTAGAACACGACGCAGAGCAACATCGTGCAGGTGTTGGGCGACACCGCGAGATACACGTTCGGCGAGGCCTCGTAGAGGGGATAGAGCAGGCACGCCAAGAACACGGCGATGCACACCGCGACCGGCGATGCGCCGGTGCCGACACAGACGGATGTGAGATAGCCGACGATCGCCGCGCCACACGCCACTGCTAACACGACGAGCCCGCCAAGGCCTGCATATTGAAACGTGACGCTGGCGAGCGCGTCCCAGAGCCAGGACAGGTTGAACCATGTCTTGTCGCCGTGGGTGAAAGACCAGGGATCTTGCAAGGGGATGTTGCTGCTCGTCCGGATCAGATCTCCGGCCGCCAGATGCCAGCCGAGATCGTAGTGACCGAGCAGGGCCGGCGCGTTCAGGACGTAGAACAGGGACATGAACGAGATCAGGAACAGATAGATTCCCGACCTCAGCGCGAACGGGCTGATCGCATTCGCAACTTTGTCGAATGTCGGCTCGCGCCAGACTTGGTGCTGATCCACCGATCCCCTCACGACGAAGCGAGCCCCAAGGGCTCTTGCGTGCCCGCCTGGTCGCCGGATGCGAGCTTCGCCGCTGACTTAGAGGCAAGTTATCTAAAGTGGAGTAAATCCGGACGGTGCAATCGAGGGGATTTGGCCGGCGAAAAGCTGAGGGCACCGGAGCTTGTGTAACGTCCAAGCGGTTGTTTTTACGTGATATTTCCTACCTAGCGGCAGCTGGCGATGGAGCGGCCGACATGGCGCTGTCAGCGCTGATTTGGGAGGACGACCGAGAACGTGGTGAATGAACTCGTCGCCTTCGCGCCGCTCCCCCTTCCAAGTGTGCGAGGTGCTACGCGAAGGGTGCGGCTGATCCGGGAGCGCGAGGTGCGATAGGCCATCCTGGACGTCGCAATCGCACGCGGGCCCGAGGCCGCTGATGCAAGCCCTGGTTTTTCAGACACGCCCCCTGCAAATCGCCTTCAGCCGACCTTATCTCCCATTTTCTCGCGCCCCGCCCTGCTCATCCCGAATCGGATGCCATGACCGAACAGACGCTCGCTGCGCCAATCGACGACCAACGGGAACGCCAGCGCGGCTTCTCGCGCTACCAGGCGCTCCTCATCGCGCTGCTCGCGTTCACGCAGTTCACGATCATCCTCGACTTCATCATCATGTCGCCGCTCGGCGCCATCCTGATGCCATCGCTCAACATCACGGCGGGACAGTTCGGCGTCGCGGTGTCGGCCTACGCATTCAGTGCGGGAGTATCGGGCATCCTCGCCGCCGGCTTCGCCGATCGCTTCGATCGCAAGCGCCTCTTGCTGTTCTTCTATGTCGGCTTCACGCTCGGCACCCTGCTCTGCGCCGCCGCGCAGAATTATCACATCCTGCTGCTCGGCCGGATCGTGACCGGATTGTTCGGCGGCGTGATCGGCTCGGTCGTGCTCGCCATCGTCACCGACCTGTTCCCGTTGCAGATGCGCGGCCGCGTGATGGGCTTCATTCAGACCGCATTCGCCGCGAGCCAGGTGCTCGGCATTCCCGCCGGGCTGTTTCTCGCCAATCACTGGAACTGGCATGTCTGCTTCGTCGCGATCGTCGTCCTGTCGATCGCGGCAATCGCGATCATCGCCTTCGCGATGGAGCCGGTCGACGCACATCTGACGCTGAAGCAGGACAGAAGCCCATTCCACCATCTGGTCGCGACGATTGGTCACCCGCGCTATACGCTCGCCTTCGCCGTCACGACGCTGCTGGCGACGGGCGGCTACATGCTGATGCCGTTCTCCAGCGCCTACACCGTGCACAATCTCGGCATCGACATCACGCATCTGCCGACGATCTATCTCGTCTCCGGCCTGTTCAGCATCGTCACCGGGCCGCTGGTCGGCAGGGCGAGCGACGCGTTCGGCAAGTATCCGACCTTCGTGTTCGGCTGCGCGATGACCGTCCTCATGGTGCTGATCTACACCCATCTCGGCCATGTCTCGCTGGTGACCGCGATCACCGTCAACGTGCTGCTGTTCGTCGGCATCTTCTCGCGCATGATCCCATCGCAGGCGCTGATGTCGGCGATCCCGGAGCCGAGCCAGCGCGGCTCGTTCAGCGCGGTCAGCGCCTCGCTCCAGCAGCTCTCCGGCGGGCTCGGCTCCGTGCTCGCCGGCGCGATCATCGCGCAGGCGCCTGATGGCGCGCTGATCCATTTCGACCGGATCGGCTACGTCGTCGTGACCACGACGATCGTGACGCTGGTGATGATGTATTTCGTGCAGAAGGCGGTGGCGGAGCCGGCGGGGAAGCGGGTGGTGTGAGGGTGCTTCACCTTATCGCGACCGATGGTCAAGCTCAGCTTCGACCCACCACGGTCGCAGCCGTTTGACTCAGACCGCCTTGAAAAGGAATGCCGATCAACAATAGTCATTGGTCAGCTAGACCGCATGGAAGAGTCGCATGGCGGTGAGTGCTGATCTGGGCGAAGCGCTCGAGAGCTTCGAATGACCCGGATCAGACATCAGCTAGGCTAATGAGATTCGATCACGGTCGTGCCTGTCAGGCCAACTGAACGGGCCCGTGGTCATCGCAATGATCACCATGCGGATGGTGCAGCCGACCGTCCACGAGATAGTCGACATGATCGCCATGCGGCACCTGTTCATGTCCGCAGTTTGGACCGTGTACGTGTGAACAGTGGACTTGAGGCGTGCACTTCACGGGATTTGCTGCGCTGACCGGAATGACATGTTCGTCCACGTGATCCCCGTGCATGTGATGGAGATGGCCGTCGTGAAGATAATCCACGTGGCCGTCATGACGGATCCCGGTGTGCCCGCAGTTGGGGCCATGCTTGTGGGGATGATTGGCGTGATGCTTCTCGGTGCAGGTTTCCATCATTGTGTCCTTTCTTCGCTCAGGAACCAGCTAGGGCCTCACTGCTTCTCTGTAGGCTCCTCGATCGGCGCACTGCAAAAATCTCAGACTAAAATCTCAGAAATGTGCTTCGCCGCCCGCCGGAGTATGGTTCCTTCGTGTTTGGAGACGAAGCGTCATTCCAGCCCTGATACGTTCCGTAGCTTCGGCCCTGCACGAAGTGGAAATACTTTTTGCAGGCGCCTGTTCCTTTCCCGGAATAATCGCCCTTCACATTTGAAGGACGAATTTGGCTGCGCACGACACTTGTGGCGGTTTCTCAAAGCCTCAGTGGCTGGCTTGTCCCAATGTCGCAGTGTGGCCCGTCGCGTCGATCTTGGCGCGTCCGCTATTGCGCCGCTCCTGTTGGCTGAGCGGGAATGATCGACCACCACCTTGCGAACCTGTGCGAGGTAGAAGCCCTCTGCCGTTCGTGGACTATCTACGATCGGCAACCATCAACGTGATGAAACGATCAGGCACCGTGCCGCGCGGTGAGCAATAGGTTGCCCGTCGGGGAAGAGGAAGCCGCCCGAGTTCTGCTCGGCCACACTCCCTTAGAACATCGCCACAACCCACCGCGTTCCCTCAGGCGTCATCGAGATAGGCGAGCGCCTTGGCTTGCCGTGCTTTGGCCTCCCGAGGGTCATGTGTGCGCAGCGACACTTTGATCGTGCCGGTGCCACCGACCTTCACCGTCGCCGTCTCATCCCCACGGGAACGCCCAGCACCAAGCCCACTGCCTGATCGGTCAGGTCAGCGGGGACGCGCTTTCGGAGGTAATGAACGGAGGAGCCGTCGCGGCGGATAGGAGAGGCCATTCGCAGAAGCATGTGTACCGTCTCTGTGTACCAGTTGAGACGGTCGATCACCCTTGAGTATCAGGGACTCCAGCGAAATCGAGGACATCGCGGAGCGGTGGTGCCCAGGAAAGGACTCGAACCTTCACGGCCGTTAAGCCACTGGCACCTGAAGCCAGCGCGTCTACCAATTCCACCACCTGGGCATGCCGTTTGGGGCACGGAGGGGGTTACTACGGTTCGGTGACGCCGTTGTCAATTCATGCTTGAAGCCCGGTTCGGGATGCCGATTGCGCATCGCAAACCAGGCCGATAAAAGCCTGACAAGACGCACTCTTTCCGCAGGAATGGACCCCCCATGGCATCGAATCTGGACACGCTCGTCACGGTTTTCGGCGGATCGGGGTTTTTGGGCCGCAGTGTCGTCCGCGCCCTGTGCAAGAGGGATTACCGGGTCCGGGTCGCGGTGCGGCGGCCGGAACTCGCCGGATACCTCCAGCCGCTCGGCCGGGTCGGGCAGGTCCACGCCGTGCAGGCGAATCTGCGCTATCCGGCCTCGGTCGAGGCGGCGCTGCGTGATTCGCACATCGTGATCAATCTCGTCGGCGTCCTCACCGAGGCTGGCGCGCAGACTTTTGATGCCGTCCAGGCCAAGGGCGCCGAGACCGTCGCCAAAGCGGCAGCCGCCGCCGGAGCCCAGCTGGTGCATGTCTCCGCGATCGGGGCCGACGCCGGTTCGCCCTCGCGCTATGCCAGAGCCAAGGCGGCGGGCGAAGCCGCGGTCCTGGCTGCGGTTCCCTCAGCCACGATCTTCCGCCCCTCCGTGATGTTCGGCCCCGAGGACCAGTTCACCAACCGCTTTGCCGCGCTGGCCCGGATGTCGCCGGTGCTGCCGCTGATCGGCGGGAGTACCCGGATGCAGCCGGTCTATGTCGGCGACGTCGCCACCGCGATCGCGGATGCTGCCGACGGCAAGGCCAGGACGGGCGCGACCTACGAGCTCGGCGGGCCGGAGGTGCTGACGATGCGCGAGATCATCCAGACCATCCTCGACATCACTGACCGGAAGCGGATGCTGATCTCGCTGCCGTTCGGCCTCGCCCGCTTCCAGGCTCACTTCCTGCAATTCGCGCCGGGCGGGTTCAAGCTGACGCCGGACCAGGTCACGCTGCTCGAGCGCGACAATGTGGTGTCGGAGGCGGCGAAGGCGGCCGGCCTGACGCTGGAAGGCCTCGGCATCACGCCCGATTCGCTGGAAGCGATTGCCCCGCAATATCTGTGGCGCTTCCGCGCCGCAGGCCAATTCCAGCGCATGAGCGTGTGAGGTTCTTACCTCTCCCGCTTGCGAGGTCGCCGCATCCGGGCGATGCGAAGCATCGTCCCGCGCGGCGGGTGAGGGCTTTCTCGTCATCGGGACCTCGCTGTGGAGACACGCTCTCTCCAACCCTCTCCCGCAAGCGGGCGAGGGAGCGCACCGAACGTGCGGCAACGGCGTCAAAGCTTCAGCTTCTTGAACACCGCCTCGGGCCAGGCTTCACCGTAACGACGTGAGGCTGTCGACATAGCGGCCGAAAACGCCCTAAAGCATGATCCGGAAAAGTGCGAAGCGGTTTTCCGGAAAGATCATGCGCAAACAACAAGCTAAAGCGCGATGACGATTCATCCAAATCTCATCGCGCTTTAGCAGTGATGGTTCTTGCCGTGCATGTCGGCCGCGATGACGCGCCGATCAAAACGAAGCGCGTGCCAAAACTCATATGGCGTTGAAGCCCGGGCGGTAGAGCTTAACGACCGAGCGCCAGCGCGATCAGGCCGAGCGTGCCGACGATGACTCGCCACCAGGCGAACAGCACGAAGCCGTGGCGGGTGACGTATGTCAAAAATGTCTTCACCACGATGACGGCGGTGATGAACGAGACCACGAAGCCGATCGCGACGATGTTCATATGGTCCATCGTCATCTCGGCGCGGTTCTTGTAGAAATCGTAGGCGAACGCGCCGATCATGGTGGGAATGGCGAGGAAGAACGAGAATTCCGCCGCCGCGCGCTTGTCGGCGCCGAGCAGCATCGCGGCGACGATGCTGGCGCCGGAACGCGACACGCCTGGGATCATCGCCACGCACTGCGCGATGCCGATATAGAGATACATCAGCAGCGGAAATTTGGTGGCGTCGTGCTCGCGCGGCTTGAGGTCGAGCTTGTCGACCCAGAGCAGGATGGCGCCGCCCACGATCAACGTGAAGCAGACGACCCAGGGGTTGAACAGTACGCTCTTGATGTATTTGCCGGCAACGAGGCCGACGACGACGGCCGGCAGGAACGCCACCAGCACGCCGATCACGAAACGGCGCGCATAGGCATCGCCCGTGAACATGCCGATCGCGACGTCCCAGAGCTTTCTGAAATACAGCCCGACGATCGCGAGGATCGCACCCAGCTGGATCAGAACCGTAAACGAATCCCAGAACGCGCCTTCACCGAGATGGAAGAAGCGCTCGGCGAGCAAGAGGTGGCCGGTCGAGGATACGGGAAGGAACTCGGTCACACCCTCGATGATGCCGAGGATCACTGCCCGTATTGCGTCTGACATATTTACGGTCCATTTCGGCTGGAAAAGCGGGGCTCTTCTCGCCTATTCCCCCCAATGCTGCAATCGCAAAATGCGAAATCACGCGCTTGCTTCGCGGTTTTGAGGGACTAGTGTGGCGCCGCACAAACATTGATGGATTCTTAAGCACCATCAAATAGTCAAAGGTTTCATGTTTACGCTGTTTCATCATCCGTTCTGTCCGCATTCGCGCTTCATCCGCCTGATCGCGGGCGAATACGGGCTTGACCTGAAGCTGGTCGAGGAACGCAGCTGGGAGCGGCGCGAGGCGTTTTTGCTGCTCAATGCGGCGGGCACGACGCCCGTCCTGGTGGACGAGGAGCAGCCGCCGATCCCGGGCGCGGCCATCATCGCCGAATATGTCGACGAGGCCTATGGCGCCGGGATGGGACCCAAGCGCCTGATGCCGGAGACGACCTTCGAGCGCGTCGAGGTGCGCCGGCTGATGGCCTGGTTCAACGAAAAATTCTTCGAGGAAGTCTCGCATCCCCTCGTCACCGAGCGCATCTACAAGCGTTTCATGAGCGAGGAGAACGGCGGCGGCCCGCCTTCGGCCGACGTGATGCGCGCAGCGAAAGCCAATGTGCGCTATCATCTGGCCTATATCGGCTGGCTGGCGCAGACGCGCAATTTCCTCGCTGGCGACCGGCTCACTTACGCGGATCTCGCCGCCGCGGCGCACCTTTCGGCGATCGACTATCTGGGCGACGTGCCATGGAGCGAGGACGACGCAGCAAAGGCGTGGTACGCGCGGGTGAAATCCCGCCCGTCGTTCCGTCCGCTGCTGAGCGAATGGCTGGCTGGCGTGCCGGCGTCGCGGACCTACGTGGACCTGGATTTCTGAACTCCGATCCGACTGAACTGAAGGCGGCGCTCGAACACGAGGCGCGCGCGCTCGGCTTCGACTGCGTCGGCATCACCGCGCCGGGCACGATCGAGAGCGCCGGGAAACACTTCCTCGAATTCATCGCCTCAGGCGGCCATGGCGACATGGACTGGCTCGCGGTGCAGCCCGAGCGCCGGGTCGATCCGCGCGGACTGTGGCAGGACGTGCGCAGCGTGATCATGCTCGGCGTCAATTACGGCCCCGACCAAGATCCGCTGGCGATCCTGAAGCAGCGCACGCGCGCGGCGATCTCGGTCTATGCGCAGGGCGACGACTATCACGACCTCATCAAGAAGCGGCTGAAGGCGCTGGCGCGCTGGCTGGTCGCGACCGCCCCGTCAGAGGTGAAAGTGTTCGTCGACACCGCCGCGGTGATGGAGAAGCCGCTGGCGCAGGCCGCGCATCTCGGCTGGCAGGGCAAGCACACCAATCTGGTCTCGCGCGAGTTCGGCTCATGGCTGTTTCTCGGCGCGATCTACACCACGCTCGATCTGCCGCGCGATGCTGCCGAGATCGACCATTGCGGCTCGTGCCGGGCGTGTCTCGACATCTGCCCGACGGCGGCGTTCCCCACGCCCTACAAGCTCGATGCGCGGCGCTGTATCTCCTATCTCACCATCGAGAACAAGGGTCCGATCCCGCAGGAATTCCGCAAGGCGATCGGTAATCGCATCTATGGCTGCGATGATTGCCTCGCGGCCTGTCCGTGGAACAAGTTTGCGCGGGAGGGGCGCGAGGCAAAGCTCGCCGCGCGCGACGAATTGCGCGCGCCTTCTCTCGCCGAACTCGCGCGGCTCGACGATGCCGCATTCCGTGCGCTGTTCACGAAATCACCGGTCAAGCGCATCGGCCGCGACCGGTTCTTGCGCAACGTGCTGATTGCGATCGGCAACTCGGGCGAAGCTGCCCTGGCGGAAGAGGCGCGGCGATTGCTGGATGATGCCAACCCGCTGGTACGCGGAGCTGCGGTCTGGGCGCTGGCGCAGTTGGTGTCGCGGGAGGAGTTTGATGCGATGAGGGCCAATGCGATTGCCGACGAGCAAGACGAGAGCGTGCGCGAGGAGTGGCAGCTCGCCTCCTAATTTTCGCTGTCATGCCCCGGCTTGATCGGGGCATACGCCGCGGCTTCTCGGCTCAATCACTGCCGTCTCGGCATACTGGATCGCCCGATCAAGTGTTCAGCCCGGGGACATGACCGACGGGTGTTCGGGGACATAGCCGACACATTCTCCGCTCGCCAAGTCGATGATAGCGACTTGGTGGGCGGCAAAGAAGATCCCGTATTGCGCATCGTTTGCCGAGGGGCGGATGGCGAGGCGCTCGCCACGGAAGGCCTGTGGCACTTTCCAAAGACGTCCCTTGAAGCTGACATAGGCTTTGGTCGTGGAGACGCGGCGCACGATCTCATGGCTGTCGTATTCGACCTGTGGCAATCGATCGGGCATTGGTCGCTGGCTGGGCCGATATCGACTGGCCGGGACCTGTTGTCCGAGCGCCTCGTGTGGCCGTTCGAAGTTGTAGACTTCCCGCCAGGCGTCGAAGGCACGCTGCGTCTCTGCGAGATCGCGGAACTGTCGCAGTGCGAACACCTCAGCCGCGAGGGTGCGGTGGAATCGTTCATTCTTGCCGCGGCTTTGCGGGTGATATGGGCGGCTGTGGATGACGGCGACGCCAAGCTTGAGCAGCCACACCGAGAACCGTGTCCATCGCTCGCCGGAAGGATCACCCCAGGGCGAACCATTGTCGACGAAGAAAGCCTCCGGGAGCCCGTAGTGGCGAAAGGTCTTCTCCAAGCGGCTGCGCACGGTATCTGTGCGTTGATCGGCACAGGCCTGCAGGCACAGATCATAGCGGGAGTGGTCATCCACCACCGTCAGAGGATGGCACTGGGTATCATTGCCGAGCCGAACCCAGCCTTTGAAGTCCATCTGCCACAACAGATTGGGGGCCGGCATCTCGAAACGCTGGCTTGCCGTCGGGCCGCCGATCGGAGGCTTGATGCGGCCAGACCGACGCAAGATCTGATGAACTGTTGAGACTGCTGGCGAACGCAAGCCATTGCGCTCCAGGCAGTGAGCTATCTTGCGAGCTCCCCATGCCGGATGGGCATCGCGTACCGCGAGAATACGTGCCTCAAGCTCGCAATCGGTCTGTCCCGGGCTCGCATGCGGTCGGCGCGAGCGGTCGTCGACATTCTGATCCGCTTGCCATCGTGCAAGCCATTTGTAGCCCGTGTCGGGATGGATATTGAACCGCCGGCAGAGCTCCCGCCGGTTCGCTCCCTCCTGCATCGCAAGCCGCACGAACTCCCGCCGCTGATCCATCACCGACACCTCTCGCCAGGGCATGGACTTGGCCTCCTTTACTGCCAAATCCCTGCACTATGATGTGTCGGCTATGTCCCCGAACACCCGTCGGTCATGTCCCCGGGCTGAACATCAAGTCGGGCGATGACACCTGTTATTTTGGCAAGAGCTTTTGCCCCCTCACTCTTACGACGCCCACCCTTGATTTCCTCACCCATTCCCGCAATCTCGCGCGCATGACAAACATGCCTTTCTTCACGCGCGACGGCGATACATTCCATCCGACGGAAGTCGCCAATGGTCCATGGGATCCGACATCGCTGCACGGCCGCGTCATCGTCGGCCTGCTCGGCTTCGCGATCGAGGAACGCCATTCCGGGCCCGAATTCGTGCCGGCGCGGCTCACGGTCGACATGTTTCGGCTGCCGACGATCGACAAACCGATTCAGGTGACGACACGCCTCGTGCGTGACGGTCTGCGCATCCGCGTGGTCGAGGCGGAATTCGTCTCCGGCGGCGTCAGCATGGCGCGCGCCTCTTGCCAGCTGCTGCGCAAGACGCAGAATCCGGAGGGCAATGTCTGGTCGCCGCCGAACTGGGAGGTGCCGAAGCCATCAGACATCCCGAAACCGACCGATCCCAGGCTCGGCATGAACGGCAAATGGACCACGCGCCCCATCGTCGGCCACATGGGCTCGCTCGGGCCGCGCCGGCTGTGGATGAGCGAGGTGCGCGAGCTCGTCGCCGGCGCCCCGATGACGCCGTTCGTCCATGTCGCCGGTGGTGCCGATTTCGCCAGCCCGTTTGCCAACGCCGGCGACAAGGGACTCGGCTACATCAACAGCGACGTCACGATCTATCTGCACCGCCTGCCGGTGACGAAGTGGATCGGCTTCGAGGTGGTGAACCACCACGCCACCGACGGCGTCGCGATCGGCGAATGCTGGCTCTATGACGAACAGGGCCCGATCGGCACCGCGACGGTCGCAGCGCTGGCCCAGCGCAAGCCGATGGCAAAAGCGCCGCCGCCGTAGCCACACTGCCATTCCGGGGCATCGCGCAGCGATGACCCCGGAATCCCGCTCAACAATCTCTGGATTCTCTGATGCGCAATTGCGCACCGTAGTTCGCGCTCCGCGCGCCCCGGAATGACGGCTAGAGCGCGATGAGATTTGGATGAATCGTCATCGCGCTTTAGCTTGTTGTTTACGCATGATCTTTCCGGAAAACCGCTTCGCACTTTTCCGGATCATGCTTTAGACGAGATGCCGCCGCATCTCGGGGCGCGCCTTCAGCTTGGCGCCCTGCTTGGCCGCGATCTTCGCGATTCTTTCGGGTGCGAACTTCAAATCGACGAACGCCGGCGCGGTATTGGCGACCTCGTGATAGCTCGCGATCTTGCCGTCACGCAGCGTGATGACGGCAACACCCTCGAACATCGCCCGCGCACCGTTCGCTTCCGGCAGGGTTGATTTGTAGCTGAAGGTGTAGCGCGCATAGAGCGTGGTGCCGTCGGTGACGGGCTCGTGCATGTCCCAGCGGAAATCGGTCGCCGTACGATAGAACCAGTCATCGATCATCGCGGCGATCTTCGCGCGGCCGGCGAAGGCGCCGTAGAACACGTCGTGATAGACCCCGTCTTCGGTGAACAGCTCGGCGAAGGCACGGCCGTTGCGCTGCTCGACGGCATCGCAGAAAGCGCGCAGCATGGCAGTGGTGGTCATTGGCGCATCTCCCAATTTCTCCGTCATGCCCCGGCTTGCCGCCTTCGCTAAAGCTTCGGCGGCCGAGCACCCTTGTGGCCCCGGCGTAGCCTTGGCGGAGCCGGGACCAGGGCATCCAGTACGCCGCGGCTTCTCGGTTCAAGCACAGCCTTGGCTGGAATACTGGATCGCCCAATCAAGTCGGGCCATGACACCGAATGTTGGGCACCAGTTTCACCCGATCTCGGCCACCGCGGCAAGAATGCGCGCGATGTCTTGCGGACGCGACAGGCGGTGATCGCCGTCCTGGATCATGGTCAGGACGACATCGTCGGCCGGCAGGCGATGGGTCAGCGCAAACGCGTGCTGCCAGGGCACGTCGGGATCCTGCGCGCCTTGCAGGATGCGGACGGGGCAGCCGAGATCGATGGCGCTGCCGAGCACGAGGTGATTGCGGCCCTCCTCGATCAGGTTCCGCGTGATCGGATAGGGTGAGCCGTCGCCGTATTCCGAGGGCCGAAGCCAGACGCCTTTGGTCTCGATCTCTTTCTTCACCGCGGCCGAGAAATTCTTCCACATGAGCTCCTCGGTGAAGTCGGGCGCCGGCGCGATCAGGACGAGACCGGCCAGCGACGCTTTGCCAGGACGCTTCTTGATCTCGCGCGCGAGCAGCAGCGCCATCCAGCCGCCCATGGACGAGCCGATCAGGACCTGCGGGCCGTCGCAAAACCGCTCGAACACCGCGACGCTTTCCTCCAGCCAGCGTCCGATGGTTCCGTCGGCGAAATCGCCGCCGGACTCGCCGTGGCCGGAATAGTCGAACCGGACCATTGCGCGGCCGTGATCCCGGGCCCAGGCGTCCAGCGCCAAGGCCTTGCTGCCCTGCATGTCCGATTTGAATCCGCCGAGCCAGACCAATCCGGGTCCCTGTCCACGCCGACTGCGCACCGCGATCCTGCGTGCGGACAGGCCCTCGCCCACATCGATGAAGTCGAGCATGGCATCAGGAATTATGTCGGTCATGGAACGTTTACTCTGGCTGTGCGGTTTGAGCTGTTTGGACGCGTCCCGCAGCTCAATTCGGTGGCGGCATTGCCCTTTGGGACGCTTGCGGAACAGATGCAAGGTGTCTATGTCGTCAGCGCGCCCAGGCGTGACCAAAATGCCTCGCATTTGAGGGTTTTTCGCGTTTCGCCGAGCGACTTGCTTGCCGGCAAACGCATCTTGCTTCAAAATAGCCGCTTCCTTCACAACTTTGGAGAACCACCCATTCGCCGTCCTAATAAAGCTCCGCCCGCTGCCAGCAAAGACGGGCCACGCATCAATGATGATATCCGCAATGCGCAGATCCAGCTGATCGACCAAACCGGTGACAACAAAGGAGTGGTCGAGACCGTCGTCGCCATCCGGATGGCTCAGGAAGTCGGCATGGATCTGGTCGAGATTTCGCCGAATACCAGCCCTCCCGTCTGCAAGATCATGGACTACGGGAAGTACAAGTATTCCGCGCAGAAGAAAGCCGCGGAAGCTCGTAAGCGGCAGAAGACGGTCGAGATCAAGGAGATCAAGCTCCGCCCGATGATCGACGACCACGATTACGACGTGAAGATGCGCGCCATGCAGCGGTTCTTCGAAGAGGGCGACAAGGTCAAGATCACGCTGCGCTATCGTGGCCGCGAAATGGCGCACCAGGAGATCGGCACCAAGCTTTTGGACAAGATCAAGACCGACGTCGCCGAGCTCGCCAAGGTCGAACAGGACGCGCGGTTCGAAGGTCGCCAGGTCGTCATGGTGCTGGCGCCGCGCTGACGCGAAGCGCTTTGGGGACTGAGAATTCAGCGGCCCGTCCGGATCTCCGGCGGGCCGTTTGTGTGTCAGATCCTCCTCGCCTGCCAGGTGCCGCTGCACCGGTCGCCGGAGATGACGCCCTTCCATGAACCGGCGCCGTTCAGGCCCGCGAGCCGGCCGCCGCCGCTGGCATGGGAGGCGCCGACCGAAACCTGGACGGCGACGGCCCCGGAGTGGTTGACCCGGCCCGAGACCCGGCCGCCGCCGGCGGACGAGACGCGGCTGCCTGTCACGACGAAGGGAACGCTGTAGCCCGAGCTGCAATTGCCGCGGGTGGTGGCGAAGGTGACGTTCCAGATGCCGTCATAGCCGCCGGCGCGGGCGTCGGCGGTCTGTGGCAGCGCAGCCGTGGCGAGCACGGCGAACGGCGCCAGATGGCGGGGCCGGGCGAAATTCGCCAGCGAAGAGAGAAATTGCGGGAAAGGGGCCATTTTGGTCCTGCTTCAGGCACAAGGCTTGGAGATGAGGGGTGGCAACCTCCAATAGTCGGCGGGCAGGTTTCGGCGGTTCATCGTTGCCAATTGGCTTGTCCTCTGTCATAAGCCCAGCCTTCATCGCCCGGCTGATTAAGGGCTGCCGTGGCGGTGTTTCGTGCGGGTTTCGCGCTTGTTCGTAAAACCTGAGCACAATCAACGCTCTAACGAGCATTTTTGACGGCCAGCCGCCTTCGCGGGCGAATCTCTATGGCCATTAGGAGAGCCAAATGCCCAAGCTGAAGACCAAATCGGGCGCTAAAAAGCGCTTCAAGGTGACTGCCACCGGCAAAGTGATGCACGCCCAACGCGGCAAGCGTCACGGCATGATCAAGCGGACGAAGAAGCAGATCCGTCAGCTCCGCGGCACCCGCGTGCTGTTCAAGACCGACGGCGACAACGTCAAGAAATACTTCTTGCCGAACGCCTGATCGCGTCCACGATCACTGCCAGCCTCGCCGCGCATCCCGCGGCAATCCGATAACCAAAGTCATCTCTGAAGGATTTCGTCATGTCTCGCGTCAAACGCGGTGTGACCGCCCACGCCAAGCACAAGAAGGTCTACAAGGCCGCCAAGGGTTTCTACGGCCGCCGCAAGAACACCATCCGCGCCGCCAAGCCGGCCGTGGAGAAGGCCCAGCAATACGCCTTCCGCGACCGCAAGCGTCGCAAGCGCACTTTCCGCGCGCTCTGGATCCAGCGCCTCAACGCTGCCGTCCGTCCGTTCGGCCTGACCTACAGCCGATTTATCGACGGCCTCGCCAAGTCGGGCATCACCGTGGACCGCAAGGTGCTGTCGGATCTCGCGATCCGCGAGCCCGCCGCGTTCCAGGCGATCGCCGAGAAGGCCAAGGCCGCGCTGGCGGCGTAAGCCGTCTTGCACTGTGCTCGCAGCGTTCAGCTTGTGATGGCCCGGTCAGGGGCGCGCCTCGCGCTTTACTGCCCCGGCCGTCACCTGTCGCGCCAATACACTTCTCCGACGTGGATGTCCGGCACAATGCCGGGCGTGACGGGCTAGGATCATCGGCTCAGCATCCTGGCCAAAAGGGATTGCCATGACCGATCTTGCCCAGCTCCAAGCCCAGATCATCGCCGACATCGCCGCCGCCTCCGACGAGGCTGCGTTGGAAGCCGTGCGTGTTGCAGCCCTCGGCAAGAAGGGCTCGATCTCGGCGCTCCTCGCCACCCTCGGCAAGATGTCGCCGGACGAACGCAAGACGCAAGGCGCCGCGATCAATCAGGCCAAGGACGAAGTCGGCCAGGCGCTCGCCGCGCGACGCGACGTGCTGAAGTCGGCAGCGCTCGAAGCCCGGCTCGCCTCCGAGACCGTCGATGTCACCCTGCCGCTGCGCGATGCCGCAGCGGAAACCGGCCGCATCCATCCGCTGAGTCAGGTCTGGGACGAGCTGACCACCATCTTCGCCGACATGGGCTTCTCGGTGGCCGAAGGCCCCGACATCGAGACCGATGACTACAACTTCACAAAACTGAATTTCCCGGAAGGCCATCCGGCGCGCGAGATGCACGACACGTTCTTCTTCCATCCGAAGGAGGACGGCTCGCGCATGCTGCTGCGAACCCACACCTCGCCGGTGCAGGTGCGCACCATGCTGAGCCAAAAGCCGCCGATCCGGGTGATCTGCCCGGGCCGCACCTATCGCATCGATTCGGACGCGACCCACACGCCGCAATTCCATCAGGTCGAAGGCCTCGTCATCGACAAGACCTCGCATCTCGGCCACCTCAAATGGATCCTGCACGAGTTCTGCAAGGCGTTCTTCGAGGTCGATCACATCAACATGCGCTTCCGCCCCTCGTTCTTCCCGTTCACCGAGCCGTCGCTGGAGGTCGACATCCAGTGCCGCCGCGACAAGGGCGAGATCCGCTTCGGCGAGGGGGAGGACTGGCTCGAGATCCTCGGCTGCGGCATGGTGCATCCGAACGTGTTGCGCGCCTGCGGCATCGATCCCGACGAGTACCAGGGTTTTGCCTGGGGCATGGGCATCGACCGCATCGCCATGCTGAAATACGGCATCGCCGACCTGCGCCAGCTGTTCGACAGCGACGTCCGCTGGCTGTCCCATTACGGCTTCAAGCCGCTCGAAGTGCCAACGCTTGCCGGAGGGCTGAGCTCGTGAAATTCACCCTCTCCTGGCTGAAGGACCATCTCGACACCGACGAGCCGCTCGAAAAGCTCGCCGACAAGCTCACCATGATCGGGCTAGAGGTCGAGAACATCGAGGACGAGGCGAAGGCGCTCAAGCCCTTCACCATTGCGAGGGTGATCTCGGCCGAGCAGCATCCGAATGCCGATCGGCTGCGGGTCTGCATGGTCGACACCGGTGACGGTGGCGCGCCGGTGCAAGTCGTGTGCGGCGCGCCGAATGCGCGGGCCGGGCTCATCAGCGTGTTCTCGCCGCCCGGCACCTACATTCCCGGCAAGGACATCACGCTGGGCGTCGGCACCATTCGCGGCGTCGAGAGCCGCGGCATGCTGTGCTCGGCGGCTGAGCTCCAGATCTCGAATGACCATGAAGGCATCATGGAATTGCCGGCGGATGCACCGATCGGCGCGGCTTATGCCGAATGGGCCGGCCTCGGCGATCCCGTGGTCGAGATCAACCTGACGCCGAACCGGCAGGACTGCACCGGCGTGCACGGCATCGCGCGCGATCTTGCCGCCGCCGACATGGGCAAGTTCAAGGACCCGACGATCAAGCCGATCAAGGGCGAATTCCCGTGCCCGGTGAAGGTCACTGTCGAGGACGCAACGCTGTGTCCGGGCTTCGCACTGCGCCTCCTGCGCGGCGTCAAGAACGGGCCTTCGCCGGAATGGCTGCAGAAGCGGCTGACCGCGATCGGGCTGCGCCCGATCAACGCGCTGGTCGACATCACCAACTTCATGACCTTCGACCGCGCGCGGCCGCTGCACGTGTTCGACGCCAAGAAGGTGAAGGGCAATCTCGTCGTGCGCCGCGCACGCGAGGGCGAGAGCCTGCTCGCGCTCGACGGCCGCACCTACAATCTCGATCCCGCCATCTGCGTGATCGCGGACGAGCGCGGCGTCGAATCGCTCGCCGGCATCATGGGCGGCGAAGCCTCGGGCTGCGACGAGACCACGACCGACGTGCTGATCGAATCGGCGCTGTGGAACGAGATCAATATTGCCCAGACCGGCCGCAAGCTCGGCATCAATTCGGATGCACGCTACCGCTTCGAGCGCGGCGTCGATCCGGCCTTCATGGTGCCGGGGCTGGAGCTCGCGACCAGGCTGGTGATGGAGATGTGCGGCGGCACGCCGTCCGAGACTGTCGTGGTCGGCAAATCCTTCGCCGACGACCGCGTGATCGACTTCCCGGTCACGGAAGTGAAGCGCCTGTCCGGCATCGAAGTGCCTCAGGTCGAGATGAAGCGTATCCTGACCCATCTCGGCTTCATGATGGCGGGCCCCGGCCCGGTGGTGAAGGTGGCAGTCCCCTCTTGGCGCTCCGACGTGCACGGCAAGGCCGACATCGTCGAGGAGATCGTGCGCATCTTCGGCGTCGACAAGGTGCCGATGACGCCGTTCGAGCGCGGCGAGGACGCGCGCAAATCCGTGCTGACGCCGCTCCAGCTGCGCACCCGCCGCGCGCGGCGCGCGCTGGCGAGCCGCGGCATGGTCGAGGCCGTGACCTGGTCGTTCATCGCCAAGCCTGCGGCAAAATTGTTCGGCGGCGGTCAGCGCGAGCTCGAAGTGGCCAATCCGATCGCCTCTGATCTCTCCGACATGCGTCCGACCTTGCTCGCGGGCCTGATCGCGGCCGCGCAGACCAATGCCGATCGCGGCTTCGGCGATGTCGCACTGTTCGAGGTCGGTCAGGTGTTCAAGGGTGATCGCCCGCAGGACCAGTTCATGGCGGCGAGCGGCGTGCGCCGCGGCCTTGCTTCGTCCGAAGGTCTCGGACGGCACTGGACCGGCTCCGCCCAGGCTGACGTGTTCGACGCCAAGGCCGATGCGCTGGCGGTGCTGGCTGCGGCCGGCGCGCCGATGCAGGCGCTGCAGATCGTCGCCGGCGGTCCCGGCTGGCTGCATCCGGGCCGCTCCGGCACGATCCAGATCGGGCCGCAGAACGTGCTCGGCAGTTTCGGCGAGGTGCATCCCCGTGCGCTCGAGGCGCTCGGCGCCGACGGTCCGTTGATGGTGTTCGAGGTGATCCTCGACCGCATCCCGGAGGCGAAGAAGAAGCCGACCCGCGCCAAGCCGCTGATCGAGCTTTCGGCGTTCCAGCCTGTTACGCGCGACTTCGCCTTCATCGTTGAGCGCACGGTGAAGGCCGGCGACATCGTGCGTACGGCGCAGGGCGTCGACAAGAAGCTGATCACTGGCGTCAACGTCTTCGACGTCTACGAGGGCAAGGGCATCGAAGACGGCAAGAAGTCTATCGCCATCGCGGTGACGATCCAGCCGCGTGAGAAGACCCTGACCGACCAGGAGATCGAGGCCGTCGGTGCCAAGATCGTGGCCGAGGTCACGAAGAAGACCGGTGGCACCTTGCGGGGATGAGTCTCGCCGGCTTTCTCCCGCAGGACGTCAGCCTCACCATTGCGATGGCGCTCTGCGCCGTCGCTTTCGTTTCGGGCACCGCCCGCGGCTTTTCCGGCTTCGGCTCGGCGCTGATTTTCATGCCGCTGGCGAGCAGCATCGCGGCGCCGCGGCTCGTTGCCGCCTTGCTGCTCGTCATCGATTTCGTCGCGGCAGCGCCGCTGCTGCCTGACGCATGGCGCAAGGCGGACCGCAAGGCCACCGCCGTGATCGTGCTGGGTGCCCTGATCGGCGTGCCCGCCGGCACATACTTTCTCAGCGTGCTCGAGCCCGTCACCACGCGCTGGATCATCTCCTGCTTCGTCGCAGCGCTGTTGCTTCTGCTGCTGTCGGGCTGGCGCTATCGCGGCAAGGACCACACCTGGCTCTCGGTCGGCATCGGCAGCCTCTCCGGCTTCTGCAGCGGCCTCGCGCAGACCGGCGGCCCGCCGATCGTCGGCTACTGGCTCGGCCGTCCGATCGCCCCGATCGTCGCGCGCGCCAACATCGTACTGTTCTTCGGCGCGTCCGATTTCTTCTCGATGGTCAGCTATGCGACAACGGGTTTGATCAGTCGCGAATCGCTGGTGCTCTCGCTGATCGTCGGCCCCGTCTACGCGCTCGGGGTCGCGTTCGGTGCTTCGCTGTTCGGGCGCGCGAACGAAAAGGTGTTTCGCGGCATTTGTTACGGGCTGATCGCGCTGGCGGTGATTGCGGGGCTGCCAGCGCTGGACGGGGTGTTGCGCTGAAATCTCAACCGCGCGCTTGTCCGGGACGACGGCGCAGTTTGTTGCAACTTGGTTGCCCCTACTGCCGCGGCACGCGCCGCTTCTTCGTCGACTGCGTCGGCACGTCGGCCGGCTCGTCCCTGAGCGCGCCGATCTTGCGCAAGGCTGCATCCGCAGCACGCTCGCCACTTTCCCAGGCACCGTCGACAGTGCCCCACAGCGTCTCGTGCGTGGCTTCGCCGGCGAGGAACATGTTGCCGATCGGCTCGGCCAAGGTTTTCCGCGAGAGCTGACCGCCCGGCGAAGCCGCCGACATCGCGCCCAGCACGAAGGGCGAGGCATTCCAGCGCGTGGCGCTGGTCTTCTGCACGGCGGCGGCGGCCTCGCTGCCGAACAGCTTTGTGATCCACTCCTTGGCGAAAGCGACCATGGCCTTCTCGCCCTGCTCGGTGAGATCGCGGCCGAACGAGCCGCCGACATCGATCGAGCACAGCGAGGAGCCGCCGATATTCGCGTACATCAGTGCCGTGCGCATCGAATCGCTCTGCTCGATCAGGATGTCGTCGCGCGACAGGCCGAGCGGATTGCCCGGCAATTGCAGCACGATCCGATCGTAGCTTCCTAGGCTGAGCTTGGATGCCGCGTCCAACGTCCGCTTGGGGATATCGGGTGCGAACTTGATCGCTCCCGATGTCAGCACATTGGTCGAGACCGTGACGATGGCGGCGCGCGCGGCGATCTTGCCGGCTTGCGTCTCCACGCTGACGTCGCGGTTGCTCCAGGCGATGCGGCTCGCCGGCGTCGACAGCGCCACCGGCGCCTGCTCGGCAAGCTTGGTGATCAGCGTGCCGAGGCCCTGGCGGCAGGCGATCGCCGCGTTGCGGTCCTGCGCGCGCCCCTTGTCGATCGCGGACAGTTCCTTCAGGTCCTTGCCGGCGAAGCCCGCGCCCAGCATGAACTCGGCCGCGCCGGCCCAATCGCCGAGATCCTTGGGCAGCACGGACGCGCAGGATGTATCCAGCTTGCCGCGCGCGGCCTCGTCGATGGCGCGGTTGGCGCGCACCAGCGCCGCCAGGAACTGCTCCGTCTCGCCCGCGCGCGCATTGCGGCGGCCGATGCGCATCTTCTGGCCCGATGGCGCCGGCAGCACGTCGAGCCCGACGCTGCGCGCCAGCCGGATCATGGGGTTCGTGTCGGGATTGTGCATCCAGCGCGCGCCGCGGTCGAACGGCGTGTCGAACGTCGTACTATCCGTGATGCAGCGGCCGCCGACTTGCGATGCCGCTTCCACCACGACGACCTTGCGGCCCATCGCGATGATGCGCCGCGCCGCGGCAATTCCCGCAGCTCCCGCACCGATCACGACGATGTCGACCTCACGTGGCAGGGGTGCGGCGGTTGCGCGCAGCACCGGCATCGCCGCAAAAGCCGCCGACGCCGAAAGGAAACCGCGGCGCGTGATTGTCATGTCATGGTTTCCGGGGACTTGCGGCGAACGGGAACAGCCCGCGAACCTTGCCGTATCTGATGTTGCGCAGCAACCATCATGGTGAATCAATCCGCTTGATCTCGCAGAGTGATGAACCGAATTGCAACACGTTTCGACCATGATAGAGAAGGGAAAAAGACGGCCGGAGAAGGTCGTGGGGGGAGTTCGACATGGGGACGGTCCTGGATTCAGTCGGCAAGCTGATTGCCGCGTACCTCTCAAAGGAGGTGCCGGGCTATGAGCCGTTCACGCCGAGCGACCCGGAGCATCTGCGCGGCGTCATCGAGCCCGGCGACGTGCTGCTCGTCGAAGGCAACAACCGGATCTCCGGCATCATCAAATATCTGACGCAGTCGACCTGGTCGCATGCCGCGCTCTATGTCGGCCCGATCGAGGGGGCGGAGGAGCCCAACGGCGAGCCGCATGTGCTGATCGAAGCCAATATCGGCGAAGGCGTCACCTCCGCACCGCTGTCGAAATATTTCCCCTATCACACCCGCATCTGCCGCCCGGTCGGGCTGTCCCATGAGGACCGCACCACGGTCTGCCGCTATGCGATCAACCGCATCGGCTTCGGCTACGATACCAAGAACATCATTGATCTCATGCGTTACCTGTTCCCGCTGCCGATACCGCAGCGTTGGCGTCGGCGCATGATCGCGATCGGCTCGGGCGATCCGACCAAGATCATCTGCTCGGCGCTGATCGCGCAGGCCTTCGACGCCGTGCGCTATCCGATCCTGCCGAAGATCACCAAAGCAGGCAGCCGCGCCGCCCGTCGCGAGATCCTGCACATCCGCGATTCCTCGCTCTACATGCCCCGCGACTTCGACATCTCGCCCTATTTCGAAGTCGTCAAACCCACCATCGTGCACGGGTTCGACTACACCGCCCTGCACTGGGCCGACAAGCAGAAGCCGCTCGAGGAGGTGGCGGGCACTTTCAGTGTGTTTCCAGAAACGCTCCGTGCGCCGCCGCTCGTTCCTGAGGCGATTGACGAAGAGGCGTCGGCTGAGATTTCGGCTGAAGAAGTGAACGCATAGCCCGCGGAGATCACCGCCGCGTTCTCCGAGCGTTTCGTGCTGCTGTGCGAGCTCGCGATCTACCGCGCGCGCGAGCGGGGGATCGCGGCGTAGCCCCACCGTCGTCCCGGCGCAGGCCGGGACCCATACCGCGTGATCCATCGAGTACGGGCGATAGCGGTATCGAACAGCCAGTCTTCGCCAAAACCCTCCCTGGGGTTATGGGTCCCGGCCTGCGCCGGGACGACAGCTGGGGTGTAGCGCGATGATCTCGCCTCTTCACCGTCATTGCGAGCGCAGCGAAGCAAACCCAGACTGTTACCGTGGCGGCAGTCTGGATTTGCTTCGTCGCAAGAGCTCCTCGCAATGACGGTGGAGAGAGCGCGCGCTATCGCTCCGCCCGTCCGATCACCGCCATCAGCTCCGCGATCTTCTCGCGCTGATCGGCCTTGTCGCCGCTCGCGATGGCGTGCTCGACGCAATGGGCGACATGGTCCTTCAGGATCTCTTCCTCGACCCGGCGCAGCGCGGCACGCACCGCCGAGATCTGCGTGACGATGTCGATGCAGTAGCGGTCTTCCTCTACCATTTTCGAGAGGCCACGAACCTGGCCCTCGATCCGGCCGAGACGTTTTCCGACAGATGTCTTGATGTCCTTGCGCATGGGCTCTATATACCCCTACAGGGTATAGGTTGCAAGCCCACGGACGAGCCCGCGTAAAAGGCCGGAGCATGGCAATGAACAACAACGCACACGAGCATCGTCACGACGCGGAAACGCATTCCGGATGCGGCTGTTCCACGAAGGCTACACCGCCGGCGGCCAAGCCGGAGGCCTCCTCGTGCTGTGGCGGCCACGGCGATCATGCCGGCCATCCCCATCCTCACGGTGAAGCAGCAACGAAGGTGAAAGACCCCGTCTGCGGCATGACGGTCGATCCCGCGACCTCGAAGCATCGCTTCGAGCATCACGGAGAGATCTTTCATTTCTGCTCGGCCGGCTGCCGCACCAAATTCGCCGCCGATCCCGCAAAATATCTCGCGAAGGAGAAGGCACCCGAGCCTGAGATGCCCGCAGGCACGATCTATACCTGCCCGATGCATCCCGAGATCCGTCAGGTCGGCCCGGGCACCTGCCCGATCTGCGGCATGGCGCTGGAGCCGGAGATCGCAAGCCTGGAGACTGGTCCCAATCCGGAGCTCGCCGACATGACGCGGCGGTTCTGGATCGGCGGCGTGCTGGCGCTGCCGGCGGTGGTGCTGGAGATGGGCGGCCATCTCGCAGGTCCGCACAACTGGATCGATCCGACGCTGTCGAACTGGATCCAGCTCGTCTTCGCCACACCCGTAGTGCTGTGGGCGGGCTGGCCGTTCTTCGTTCGCGGCTGGCAATCACTGCTGACGCGCAACCTCAACATGTTCACGCTGATCGCGATGGGCACCGGCGTTGCCTATGTCTACAGCGTCCTCGGCACCGTCACGCCGCAGATCTTCCCCACCACCTTCCGCGGCCATGAAGGCGCGGTTGCGGTCTATTTCGAGGCGGCGGCCGTCATTACCGTGCTGGTGCTGCTCGGTCAGGTGCTCGAGCTGCGCGCCCGGGATGCGACGTCGGGCGCGATCAAGGCGCTGCTCCAGCTTGCGCCCAAGACCGCGCGTCGCGTTGACGCTGACGGCAGCGAGCATGAGGTCGAGATCGACACGCTCCATGCCGGCGACCGCTTGCGCGTCCGTCCCGGCGAGAAGGTGCCGGTGGATGGCACCATCCTGGAGGGGCGCTCCTCGCTCGACGAATCCCTCGTGACAGGCGAATCCATGCCGGTCACCAAGGACACCGGCGCCAGGGTCATTGCCGGCACGCTGAACCAATCGGGCAGCTTCATCATGCGTGCCGACAAGGTCGGGCGCGAGACGCTGCTGTCGCAGATCGTGCAGATGGTCGCAGACGCGCAGCGCTCGCGCGCACCGATCCAGCGCCTGGCCGACCAGGTCGCCGGCTGGTTCGTGCCGACGGTGATCGTCGTCGCTATCGCCGCCTTTGCCGCCTGGTCGTGGTTCGGACCGGAGCCGCGGCTCGCCTTCGGCCTGGTCGCGGCGGTCAGCGTTCTGATCATCGCCTGCCCCTGTGCGCTGGGCCTGGCGACCCCGATGTCGATCATGGTCGGCGTCGGCCGCGGTGCGCAAGGCGGCGTGCTGATCAAGAACGCGGAGGCGCTGGAGCGGATGGAGAAGATCGACACGGTGGTGGTCGACAAGACCGGCACGCTGACCGAGGGCAAGCCCAAGGTGGTCGCGATCGTGCCGGCGTCCGGCTTTGCGGAAGACGACATCCTCCGGCTTGCGGCCACCGTCGAACGCGCCAGCGAGCATCCCCTAGCTGATGCGATCGTGCGCGCGGCCAAGGAGAGGCAGCTCGCCCTTGGCCAAGTCGAGCAATTCGATTCGCCGACGGGCAAGGGTGCGACCGGCAAGGTCGACGGCAAGACCGTCGTGCTCGGCAATGCCAAATATCTGACCTCCATCGGCATCGAGACCAAGACGCTCGACACCGAAGCCGAACGGCTGCGCGGCGACGGCGCGACCGTGATCAACATGGCCGTCGATGGCCGGCTGGCCGGCCTGTTCGCGATCGCCGATCCGGTCAAGGCCTCGACGCCGGAGGCGCTGAAAGCGCTGGCCGATGAAGGCATCAAGGTGATCATGCTGACCGGCGACAATCGCACGACGGCGGAGGCCGTGGCGCGCCGGCTCGGCATCGCCGAGGTCGAGGCCGAGGTGCTGCCGGACCAGAAGAGCGCGGTGGTGACAAAGCTGCAAAAGGGCGGCCGCAGCGTCGCGATGGCCGGCGACGGCATCAACGACGCGCCGGCACTGGCAGCGGCCGAAGTCGGCATCGCCATGGGCACCGGCACGGATGTGGCGATGGAGAGTGCCGGCGTGACGCTGCTGAAGGGCGACCTGATCGGCATCGTGCGCGCGCGAAAACTGTCGCAGGCGACGATGAACAACATCCGCCAGAACCTGTTCTTCGCCTTCATCTACAACGCCGCCGGCATTCCGATCGCGGCCGGCATCCTCTATCCGGCGTTCGGTCTGTTGCTCTCCCCGATCATCGCGGCAGCGGCGATGGCGCTGTCCTCGGTGAGCGTGGTCGGCAATGCGCTGCGGCTTCGTGCAACGCGGCTGTGAGGGTCGCAAAATCCGTGTAAAACGGGTCCATTCGGCGAGATGCGCGGAGGGGACCTGATGCAGCGGATTACGATCACGATCGAGGACGACCTCCTGGCGGAGATCGATGCCGCGGCGGAAGCGCGCGGCTATCAGAACCGCTCCGAGATCATCCGCGACCTCGCGCGCGCCGGGCTTCAGCAATCCACCGAGGACACCGCCCAGACCGGCCAATGCGTCGCGGGCCTCGTCTATGTCTACGACCACGCCGCGCGCGATCTATCAAAGCGGCTGGTGCAGGAATTCCACGGCCACCATGATCTCGCACTGGCAACGCTGCACGTCCACCTCGACGACAACAATTGCATGGAGATGACGGCGCTGCGCGGCGCGGCCTCCGAGGTGAGGCATTTCGCCGACCACATCATCGCCGAACGCGGCGTGCGCTACGGCCGCGTGGTGATGATCCCGACCGGGGAAGGGAAGCAGGCGAGGGCGCGCAAGCACGGACATCGGCATGGGTAGACAGTAGCTCTCGTGCCCCGGACGCGGCGCAGCGCTCCTTCAGCGGAGCGCCGCATCCGGGACACGAGACCGTCAAGCCGCTGGCCACAGCAGGCCAGCCTCCCTTGCCGAAATCGCCCTGCATGTCTACCTCTCGCGGGTCGTCTCGTGAAAGGGTGCCCCATGCTTGATGCCGCCATCAAGGCGCTGTCGCAAATGATCTCGCCGCCGATGCGCTCGATCCTGTGGCGATCGATCGGGCTGGCGCTGGTGCTGATCACCGTGCTGGCGATCGGCTTGCAGCGGCTGCTCAGCTGGTTTGCAACCTCCGGCGAGGTGTGGCTGGAAGGCCTGCTTGGACCGGGCTGGCATTCATCGCTCGAAATCCTGTCCTGGATCGTCTCGATCGCGGCGGGCCTCGGTGTCGTGTTCGGCGGCATTTTCCTGATGCCTGCGATCACCTCACTGGTGGCGAGCCTGTTCGTCGACGACGTCGCCAACATCGTCGAGCGCGAGCATTATCCGGCCGAACGACCCGGCACGGCGCTGCCGTTCACCCAGGCGATGTTCGAGGGCATCAAGACCGCGCTACTGACCATCGTGGTTTATCTCGCCGCGCTGCCGCTGGTGCTGTTCGCCGGCGCCGGTTTCCTGATCTTCTTCCTCGCCGCCGCCTGGCTGCTCGGCCGCGAATATTTCGAGCTCGCCGCGATGCGCTTCCGCCCACCGGAGGGAGCCAAGGCGATGCGGCGCGACAATGCCGCGACCATCTTCACCGCCGGCCTGTTCATCGCCGCCTTCGTCTCGATCCCGATCGTCAACCTGGCGACGCCGATCTTCGGCATGGCCTTCATGGTCCACATGCACAAGCGCCTGTCAGGCCCGCGGCCCGAGCTGATCGAGCCGGCGCGGCAGGCGCGGTAACCCGGCTCAGGCCACAGGCATCCCGCATTTGCGCAGCACCGTCTTGGCGAAGCCGAACGGCGCCGGCGTGAATGGGCCCGTCGGCGCGCGGGTGACCAGCGCGACGACACCGAGTGCGGCCATCGCGAGCCAGAAGCACAGCCAGAAGCCGTCGATGTAGGCGAGCACATTGGCCTCGCGCTGGACGATGCCCGCCAGCGTGCCGACCGCGCGCGCCTGCGCCGATCCCCTGCCATGGGCGGCGAAATGATCGGCGAGCTGCTTTAGTCTCTCCACCACATCGACATCGCCGACCGCGAGGTTCTGGCCGAGATAGAAGGAATGGACCTGCTCGCGGACGCGCAGCCAGGTGCCCATCAACGCCACACCGATCTCGGCGCCGCCGAGCCGCATGATCTGGATATAGGCGGCAAACGAGGTGGCGCGGCTCGGATCGGAGTTGGAGAGCAGCGTGATGATCAGCGGCAGCAGGGTCAGCGACTGCCCGATCGCCTGCAGTAGCACGATGCCGATGAAATCCTCGCGCGCCCAGACATGGGTGAGCCGCGTGCCCCAGAGATTCGCCGCGGCGAAGCAGGCAAAGCCCAGAACGAGCACCGTACGTGTATCGAAATGCCTGAGCAGCCAGATCGAGACCGGCACCAGCACGAACATCGGCAACGCGCCATAGGTGAGCAGCAAGAGGCCGCTCTGCTCGGGCCTGAGCTGCGCGATGGTTGCGAGGAAGTTCGGCACCAGCGAGGCGTTGGACAGGCTGGTCAGTGTGTAGAGCAGGATCAGGACCAGCCCCAAGCCGATGTTGCGCGAGAACAGCACATTCACATGTGCCCAGGGCTGCCGCACCAGGGACTCGTTGACGAGGAAGGCCAGAAACAGCACCGCGCCACTGGCGAGCAGCGCCATCACCGTGCCGGAGCCGAGCCAGTCCAGCCGGTTGCCCTGGTCGAGCCCGGCATAGATCATCGAGACTGAGGCGCCGAGCAGCAGCATGCCGCCCCAATCGGCGTCGCGCAGCAGCGCACGGTTCACCGGCTCGTTCGGCGTGCCCAGATAGACCATCAGGCCCATCAAGGGCGCGATCACCACGCCTTGCCAGTACAGCCATTGCCAGCCGAGATGGTCGACATAGAAGCCGACCAGCGAGGTCGACGTGTCCAAGGCGAAGCCGACGCGGATCGCATAGATCGAGATCGCCGGCAGCCACCAGCGGATCGGCAAATTGCGGAACACGATCATCAGCGTCGCCGGCACGAAGGTGCCGAGCAACAGGCCATGCACGACGCTGAGCGCAAGCAATGTCGGATAGTGGTGCACGAATGGAATGATGAAAGAGACGGCCGCATAGACGATGCTGGGGATGCCGAGCACGCGGCGCAGGCCGAACACGGTAGCAAGCCAGGCCACCGCAGGCGCGATGAAGATCTGCGAGCCGATGCCGGCCGTGGAGAGCCAGGCGCCCTCGTCGAAGCCGAGTGAGAACGCGCCGCGAAGGTCGGGCAGGCCGACCGTGGTCAGCCGGCTATCGAAATTGGCGAGGAACGAGCCGAGCAGCACCGCCGCGACGGCGAACAGCGGCTGCGGCGCGATGCCGCCGCGCGAGACCGGCTCGCGGCTGGCAGCGTCATTTTCCGCCATTCGCAGCCTTGGTATCGATGCTGGTGACCACCGACATGCCCGGCACCAGCCGAGCGAGCAGCGGTTGATTGTGATCGAACTGAATGCGCACGGGAATGCGCTGCACCACCTTTGTGAAGTTGCCTGTTGCGTTGTCGGGCGGCAGCAGCGCCACTTGTGCGCCGGTCGCCGGCGCAATGCGCTCGACCTTGCCGTGCAGCCTCTCACGCGGGAAACTGTCGACGGTGATCTCGACCGGCTGGCCCGGTGCGACGTGCGTGAGCTGGGTCTCCTTGTAGTTCGCAATCACATAGACGTTGGGCAGCGGCACCACATTGATGAGATTGGTGCCGATATTGACGTAATCGCCGGGCTGCACCTGCCGCTCGCCGACAACGCCGTCAAACGGCGCGGTGACCTTCGTGTAACCAAGTTTGAGCTTCGCACCCGCCAGCGTCGCCTTGGCTGCCTCGACATCGGCGGCGCGCTGCTTCCTGGTGCCTTGCAGGACCTCGAGCTGGTGCTGCTGGGCTGCGATCACGGCGCGGCTCGCCCGCACGTCGGCCTGCGCCTTGGCATAAGCGGCCACCGCCTGCTCGAGCCGCTGGCGCGTGCCGGCATCGGTCTGCGACAGCGACTGCTGACGCTCCTGCTCCTGCCGCGCCTCCACCTCCATGGCCTCCGCGGACAGCCGCGCGGCCTGCGCCTGCGCGATCGTGGCATATTGCAGCTCGATCTGATTGGCGAGATTGTCGAGGGTGGCCTGCGCAGCAGCGACATTGGCTTCGGCCTGTGCGACCTGCGCCTCGTAGTCGGCCGGATCGATCTGGATCAGGAGGTCGCCGGCCTTCACGCGCTGGAAATCGGTGACGCCTACGGTGAGCACTTCGCCCGAGACGCGGCTCGAAAGCCGCGTCAGCTCCGCCCGCACATAGGCGTCATTGGTGGTCTGGATCACCGCATTGCCGACCCATTCGTCGAAGCGCAGCGTCGCCAGCGCGACGAAGCCGAGCGCAACGATGACCGCAAACAGCGGGATCGCGAGCCGGCTCCAGAGCGGTGAGGCCGGCCGTTGTGTTGACTTGGGCGGCGGGACAGGTGCGGCGGCAGGCGGTGACGGAACTCGTTCTTGTTGACTCACGGATGCCCCCAAAAGCGCTTGTCCGAACGCAAATCTCACTGCTGTCATTCCGGGACGGTTCGAGCAACGGACCCGGCATCTCGAGATTCCGGGTTCGATGCCGCGCATCGCCCCGGAAAGACGTTGATTACTTGCTCACACCGTTTTCTCCGGCCACCGGCAGAGATCGTTGATCAGGCAGACCTCGCAGCGCGGCTTGCGGGCGAGGCAAGTATAGCGGCCGTGCAGGATCAACCAATGATGGGCATGCTGCATGAACTCGGCCGGGATCACCTTTTCGAGACCGAGCTCGACCTCCAGCGGCGTCTTGCCCGGCGCAAGTCCGGTACGGTTGCCGACGCGGAAAACATGGGTATCGACCGCCATGGTGTGCTCGCCGAAGGCCATGTTGAGCACGACATTGGCCGTCTTGCGCCCGGCACCGGGCAACGACTCGATCTCGGCGCGCGTGCGCGGCACTTGGCCGCCGAATTCGCTGAGCAGCTTGGCCGACAGTGCGATCACATTCTTGGCTTTGGTGCGGTAGAGTCCGATCGTCTTGATGTACTCGCGCAGACGCTCCTCGCCGAGATCGAGCATCTTCTGCGGGGTGTCGGCGACCTCGAACAATGCGCGCGTCGCCTTGTTGACGCCGGCATCGGTCGCCTGCGCCGACAGCACCACGGCAACTAGCAGCGTGAACGGATTGACGTGCTCGAGCTCGCCTTTCGGCTCCGGATTGGCCTTGCGGAAACGGCTGAAGACCTCGCGGACCTCGGCCGGCGTCCAGGGCCTGGTGGCCTTGAGTGGTTTTTTCGCGGAGGATTTCGGTTTGGCCGCGACCGGCTTTGCCTTTTTCTTCGGCACCGCCGCTTTGCGGGAGACCGGCTTGCGGGTGATTTTCGCCATGATCGGGATATACTGAGGGACGATGAGCACAGGCAACGAAATTGAGCGCAAGGACTTTGAAGATCAGCGCGAGGTGCAGATCTTCTCCGCGCTGCTGACGCCGCACCGCTCGCTGAACCGCACCGGCTTCCTCGCCGTGATGCTGTTCCTGAGCGTGGTCAGCTTCGTCACGGGCCTCGCTTTCCTGATGATGGGCGCCTGGCCGGTGTTCGGCTTTTTTGGTCTCGACGTGCTCGTGGTCTGGTGGGCCTTCAAAGTCAATTTCCGCAGCGCTCGGGCGCGCGAGGAGATCACCGTTACGACCTCCGAGCTGCGCGTGAGGCGCATCAGCCATCGCGGCCAGGTCGCCGAATGGACCTTCAATCCGCTCTGGGTCCGCCTCGACATGGAAGTCGACGAGGACTTCGGCATCGAGCATCTCTATCTGATCTCGCGCGGTCATCAGATCCAGATCGCGAGGTTCTTAGGGCCTGAGGAAAAGGCAAGTTTTTACAATGGCTTGGTCGAGGCATTGAACGCCACCAAGCGTGGACCGACCTACAATCCGATCAGCTGATTCCAGTCGGAAATCGGGTGGTTTCAGACCCGCCTCTCTCCTACATTTCCGGACATGATGACCCTCGCGATACATGACCAGCGCCTGGCCAAGCCGGGCACCCAGAACGCCGCGTGGCGCGACTATGATTCGGTGCGGCGGGCGATTGCGTTCATCTCGGCGAACTGGCGCGCGCAGCCGACCATCGAGGCGATGGCGGATGCCGCCGGCGTCACGCCGGATGAGCTGCACCATCTGTTCCGCCGCTGGGCGTCGATCACACCGAAGGCTTTCATGCAGGCGCTCACCCTCGACCACGCCAGGAATCTGCTCAGGGATTCCGCCAGCATTCTTGATGCGGCGCTCGACTCCGGCCTATCCGGGCCGGGCCGGCTGCACGATCTCTTCGTCACCCACGAAGCGATGTCGCCGGGCGAGTGGAAGAACGGCGGTGCCGGTCTCACCCTGCGCTATGGCTTCCACCCCTCCCCATTCGGCACCGCGATCGTGATCGCCACCGATCGCGGCTTGTCCGGACTTGCCTTCGCCGATCACGGCGAAGAGAAGATCGCACTCGCCGACATGACGCGGCGCTGGCCGAACGCTACTTACGTGGAAGATCACAAAGGCACCGCGCCGCTCGCAGCGCGCATCTTCGACCCAAAGCTGTGGCGGCCGGATCAGCCGCTGCGCGTGGTCCTGATCGGCACCGATTTCGAGGTGCGGGTATGGGAGACGCTGCTGAAAATTCCGATGGGACGCGCGGTGTCCTATTCCGACATCGCCTGCAACATCAATAATCCGAAGGCCTCTCGCGCCGTCGGTGCCGCGGTTGGCAAGAACCCGGTCTCCTTCGTCGTGCCCTGCCACCGCGCGCTCGGCAAGAGCGGCACGCTCACCGGCTATCATTGGGGCACCACCCGCAAGCAGGCGATGCTGGGCTGGGAAGCCGGGCAGCTGGGGATGCAGTGATTGATCTCCCTCTCCCCGCACGCGGGGAGAGGCGAAGAAACTCAGCCCGCCAGGTCCAGCTTCGAGGCGACCGTCGAATCCGCATTGAGGCGGTAGATGATCGGCGCACCGGTGGCGAGCTCGCGCTTCAGGATGCCTTCAGGCGAGAGCTTCTCCAGCACCATGATCAGCGCACGCAGCGAGTTGCCGTGAGCGGCAACCAGCGTGCGCTTGCTGTTGAGCACGCCGGGCAGGATCTCCTGCACGTAATAGGGCAATGCGCGCGCGAGCGTGTCCTTCAGGCTTTCGCCGCCGGGCGGCGGCACATCGTAGGAGCGGCGCCAGACGTGTACCTGCTCCTCGCCCCATTTCTTGCGCGCATCGTCCTTGTTGAGACCGGAGAGATCGCCATAATCGCGCTCGTTGAGTGCGAGGTTCTTCGAGGTCGGCAGACCGGTCTGGCCGAGCTCAGCGAGGATGAGATCGAGCGTGTGCTGCGCGCGCGTCAGGACCGAGGTGAAGGCGACGTCGAATACGAGACCCTGTGCCTTCAGCTTGCGGCCGGCTTCCTTGGCTTCCCTCACGCCGAGCTCGGTGAGGTCAGGATCCTTCCAGCCCGTGAACAGGTTCTTCAGATTCCATTCGCTCTGGCCATGGCGCACGAGCACGAGAAGACGTTCGCTCATTTTACCTTCCGTATGAAACTAAGCTTGATGGTTGCTGCATCGGCGGTGCCCAACCTTTCCGTTGGGGAGAGGTGAAGGGAGCCTGCAGTTGAAACGGGCAATCATTCCGTTGACTCAGATATCGGACAGGCCGAGCACGTCGGCCATGGTGTAGTGCCCCGGCGCCTTGCCATGGGCCCACAGTGCCGCCTTGAGCGCGCCGTGGGCGAACAGCATGCGGTCCTCGGCCTGATGCGACAGCGTCAGGCGCTCGAACGGACCGAGGAAGCTGACGCTGTGGTCGCCGGCGACGGTGCCGCCGCGTAACGAAGCGAAACCGATACTGCCTGGCCGGCGTGCGCCGGTGATGCCGTCACGTCCACGCTCGGAATGGTCATCGAGGGTGACACCGCGGCCGCTGGCTGCGGCCTGGCCCAGCATCAGCGCCGTGCCCGAGGGCGCATCGACCTTCATGCGGTGATGGGTTTCGACGATCTCGATGTCGAAGGTCTGGTCGAGCGCCTTGGCGACGCGCCTGACCACGGCGGCGAGCAGGTTGACGCCGAGGCTCATATTGCCTGACTGCACCACCACCGCGCGGTTGGTGACGCTCTTGATCACGGCGTTGTCGGAGCCGGAAAGTCCGGTGGTGCCGATGACATGCACGAGGCCGCGCTGGGCGGCGATCGCGACGTTGGCGATGGTCGCCGCCGGCACGGTGAAATCGAGGATGCCGTCGGCATCCTTCGACATCGCCCAGAGATCGGCGGAGAGCGTGATGCCGTTGGCCGGCAGGCCTGCGAGCACGCCGGCATCCTTGCCGAGCAGATCGGAGCCCGGCGCCTCCAGTGCGCCCGCCAGCACCGCGCCTTTGCTCTCGGCAATCGCCCGTACCAGCGCGCGGCCCATCCGGCCGCCGGCCCCAGCAACAATCAAGCGCATGTCGGACATGGTGTGATCCTCTTCGGAGCCGTTGTAGCGGGGGGACGCAGTTCCGGCAACCGAGGGGATCGGGGGCAGTGACGCCACGTTCACCGTCATTCCGGGGCGGCTCGCAGAGCCGAACCCGGAATCCCGAGATTCTCAGGTGCGCAATTGCGCACCATAGTTCGCCTCGGAATGACGGGCGTCAGCCGTCCTGCGGCTGCGGGCCGTCATAGCCCTCGATGATGATGAGATCGGCGATCGAGTGCGGCTGGCGCACCTTGATGTTGGCCTGATATTCCGGTGAGTTGTAGCAGGCGAGCGCGGTTTCGTAGTCCGGGAATTCGATCACGACGTTGCGGTTGCGGCTGGCGCCTTCAACGGTGGTGAACTTGCCGGCGCGGACGACGAAACGGCCGCCCCATTTCTTGAAGATCGGACCGTTGGCGACGGCGTAGGGCTTGTAGCCCTCGTCATTGCTCACGTCGACACGCCCGATCCAGTAGCCTTTTGCCATTGTTGTTCTCCCTGTTGTGTGTGGTCAGCCGAGAGCTTGCGCGATCTCAGCGTGGATGGCGTCGGCGACAGCCTTCGGATCGGCGGCTTCCACCACCGGGCGCCCGACAACGAGATAATCCGCGCCCGCGGTGATCGCGCGGTCCGGCGTCATGATGCGCTTCTGGTCACCGCTGGCGGCGCCCGCCGGACGAATGCCGGGGGTGACGAGGCTCATCTGATGGCCGACGATCTTGCGCAACGCACCGACTTCCTCTGGCGAGGACACCAGGCCGTCGACGCCGATCACCTGCGCCTGCTGCGCGCGGGCCTCAACTAGCTCCGACACGCTGAGCCGATAGCCCGCCGCATGCAAATCGTCGTCATTGTAGGAAGTCAGCACCGTGACGGCGAGGATCTTCAGGCCGGCACTGCCGCGGCCCTCGACGGCGCCCTTCATGGTCTGCGGATAGGCGTGGACGGTAACGAAGGTCGCACCCAGCTTGGCGACGCTCTCCACCCCACGCCTCACCGTATTGCCGATGTCGTGCATCTTCAGATCGGCAAAGACCTTTTTGCCCCTGTCGGCGAGCGTTCCGATCAACGGCAGGCCGCCGGCATAAGCGAGCTGATAGCCGATCTTGTAGAACGAGACGCTGTCGCCGAGCTTCGCGATCATCGCCTCCGCAGCATCAACGCTCGGCAGATCGAGCGCAACGATCAGGCGGTCTTTCGGGGCGATCTCGGCTGCCGTCATGTCACCTCACATCATGCGTTGGGAAACGTCGATCAGCTGCGTTACCAGCTCTTTCAACGCGGCGATATCGCCCTCGTTCTTCAGCCTGTCCATATCGTCATAGGCCTGGTCGGCAAAGGCGAGCGTGAGCTGGCTGGCAATCACGTTGGCGTGGCAGGAGGAGAGGATCAGCCGCAAGGCCTGGAGCGCGCGGGCGGCACCGAGCCGGCTCTGCGAGGCGCCGGCGAGCGCGAAGACGCGGTTGCGGAACACCTCGCCGCGCGCCTCGTGCAGCTCGTGCACGCGGCTGACCCAGTCGATCGCGTTCTTGAGAAGCGGCGGCACCGAGGCATTGTATTCGGGCGAGACGATGAGGACACCGTGATGGGCGCCGATCATGCGCTTGAGATTGATGGCGTGCTTGGGCACGCCGGACTTGGCCTGGAGATCGCCGTCGTAGATCGGCAGCGGAAAATCCGCGAGCGAGATGCGGGTGACGTCCACGCCGGCCTGGGCGAATTCGTAGGCCGCCAGCGCCCCAAGCTTCACATTGTGCGAGCCGGTGCGCAGCGAGCCGGGAATGATCAGGATTTTGGGTGCGGACATCCAATCCCATGCGTTCGGCGAAACGAGCCCGCCGCGCAAAAGAAGAGCGGGCGGAATTAGTCCTTGCGATACACCCAGACGCGGGCCGGCGGAAGGTTCATCCAGATCCGTTCCGAGGCCTCTGTCGACACGCCCGGCAGCGATTTCGGGATCGGCGGCACCACCGCATAGGTGAACTGGATGAAGGGCGCGCCGGGCGCAAGCGCGGTGAAGGCATCGCGAATGAGCCGCAGCCGCGTCAGCATCGGTTTCGTCACGAGCGGCAGGCCCGAGACGACCGCGCTAGCCGGCGCGCTCAGGACGTTCCAGAGCGTGTCACGCAGGCGATAGGCATCGCCCTGCACCACCTTGGCCTGCGGGTAGCGGTCGCGCAGCAGCGCGCAGAAGCCGGGATTGTATTCGACGAGGACGAGACGCTTCTGGTCGACACCGCGCTCGATCAGCGCGGAGGTGATCGCGCCGGTGCCGGGCCCGAGCTCCACCACCGGCGCATCGGACTCCGGATCGACATAATGAGCCATGGTCCGGGCCAAGAGCTTGCCCGACGGCATCACCGCGCCCATGTGCAGCGGCTTTTCGATCCACGACCTGAGAAAGCGCACCTCGTCGTCAAGACGAGGCTTCTTCAAGGCACGCGCAGACGATGGCAATGGCATGTCGGGACCGGACGGGACCGCAGGACCGCGGCGTGTCAGAAAATGGTCATAAAGACGTATAGGCCGAAGACGGCACGGTCAAGACGAGTCAATTCGCCCGATTACCGAAGAAGTCCTTGACCTTGGCGAAGAAACCCTCGGATTCCGGCTGGGTGTTGCCGGAGGAGAGCTTGTCGAACTCGGCCAGCAATTCCTGTTGCTTCTTGGTGAGGTTCTGCGGGGTCTCGACCACGACCTGGACATACATGTCGCCCATCTGACGCGACCGCAACACCGGCATGCCCTTTGATGCGATGCGGAATCGGCGGCCGGACTGGGTTCCGGCAGGCACTTTCACCTTGGCCTTGCCCTTGTCGATGGTCGGCACCTCGAATTCGCCGCCGAGCGCGGCCGTCACCATCGAGATCGGCACGCGGCAGTGCAGATCGGCGCCATCGCGCTGGAAGAACTGGTGCTGGGCCAGCGACAGGAAGATGTAGAGGTCGCCGGGCGGACCACCGCGGACCCCGGCCTCGCCCTCGCCGGCGAGCCTGATCCGGGTGCCATCCTCGACGCCTTGCGGAATGTTGACCGACAGCGTGCGCTCGCGCGTGACGCGGCCCTGGCCCGCGCAGGAGGGGCAGGCGTCCTCGATCATCTGGCCGCGTCCCTGGCAGCCGGGACAGGTGCGCTCGAGCGTGAAGAAGCCCTGCGACTGCCGCACACGGCCCGCGCCGCCGCAGGTCGAGCAGGTCTTCGGCTTGGTACCTGCCTTGGCGCCGATGCCCGAGCAAGCCTCGCAGGTGACCGAGACCGGGATCTCGATCTGCGCAGTCTTGCCGCCAAAGGCTTCCTCGAGCGTGATCTCCATATTGTAGCGCAAATCGGCGCCGCGCTCGCGGCCACCGCGGCCGCGCTGCCCGGCCATGCCGAACAGGTCTTCGAAAATGTCGGAGAAAGAGGAGGCGAAGCCCGCGCCGAAACCGGGGCCGCCGCCAAAGCCGCCGCCCTGCTCGAACGCGGCGTGACCATAGCGGTCATAGGCGGCGCGCTTGTCCTTGTCCTTCAGGACCTCATAGGCCTCGTTGATCTCCTTGAATTTGACTTCGCTGGTCTGGTCCCCCGGATTGCGGTCCGGATGGAATTTCATCGCCAGCTTGCGGAACGACGATTTCAGCTTGGATTCGTCAGCGTCGCGATCGACTTCGAGGGTCTCGTAATAGCAGCGCTTGGTGGACGTGGACATGTTCAGCTCGGTCTATCCAATCGCGATTTCAAGTTGGGGCGAAACAGCGTTGCCACGCAGCAATATAAGCGCCCTTCCGCCTCGCGGCAGAGGGCAGCCTGGCAGCGCTGAGAATAACGGCTGGGAATTGATCGATGGTAACGGGCGCCTTGCCCGTGGAGCCCGACACGACGGCCTCCCCCGCGAGGGAGGAGGCCGGTAGCGCGTGTGGGGTCCAAGCCGTCCGCATCGCCACCCTCTCGGGCTTATGCAGACTTCTTGTTGTTCTTCTCGTCGTCGACCTCGGTGAATTCCGCGTCGACGACGTCGTCCTTGGCCGCGTCCTTCTTGGCGTCGGCCTCGGCCTGCTGCTTGTACATGGCTTCGCCGAGCTTCATCGAAGCCTGGGCCAGGGTGTTGGTCTTGGCCTTGATCGCCTCGGCATCGTCGCCCTTCAGCGCCTCCTTGAGGTCGCTGACGGCATCCTCGATGGCGCGGCGCTCGGTCTCGGAGACCTTCGAACCGTGCTCGGCGAGGGCCTTCTCGGTGGAATGCACCAGCGCGTCCGCATGGTTCTTGGCATCGACCGCCTCGCGGCGCTTCTTGTCGGCCGCCGCATTGGCCTCGGCGTCCTTGACCATCTTCTCGATGTCGGCTTCCGACAGGCCGCCCGAGGCCTGGATGCGGATCTGCTGCTCCTTGCCGGTGGCCTTGTCCTTGGCCGAGACGTTGACGATGCCGTTGGCGTCGATGTCGAAGGTCACCTCGATCTGCGGCATGCCGCGCGGAGCCGGCGGAATGCCCATCAGGTCGAATTGGCCGAGCATCTTGTTGTCGGCCGCCATTTCACGCTCGCCCTGGAAGACGCGGATGGTGACGGCATTCTGATTGTCTTCAGCCGTCGAGAACACCTGGCTCTTCTTGGTCGGGATCGTCGTGTTGCGATCGATGATGCGGGTGAACACGCCACCCAGCGTCTCGATGCCCAGCGACAGCGGGGTCACGTCGAGCAGCAGGACGTCCTTGACGTCGCCCTGGAGCACGCCGGCCTGGATCGCGGCACCGATCGCCACGACTTCGTCCGGGTTGACGCCCTTGTGCGGCTCCTTGCCGAACAGCTGCTTCACGACCTCCTGGACCTTCGGCATGCGGGTCATGCCGCCGACCAGCACCACCTCGCCGATTTCACCGGCGGTGACGCCGGCGTCCTTCAGCGCCTTGCGGCAGGGCTCGATGGTTTTCTGCACGAGGTCGTCGACCAGCGCCTCGAACTTGGCGCGGGTGAGCTTCATCGTCAGATGCTTCGGACCGGTCTGATCCGCGGTGATGAAGGGCAGGTTGATCTCGGTCTGCGTCGTCGAGGACAGCTCGATCTTGGCCTTTTCAGCGGCTTCCTTCAGGCGCTGCAAGGCGAGCTTGTCGTTGCGCAGGTTGATGCCCTGCTCCTTCTGGAACTCATCGGCGAGATAGCCGACCAGGCGCATGTCGAAGTCTTCGCCGCCGAGGAAGGTGTCGCCATTGGTCGACTTCACCTCGAACACGCCGTCACCGATCTCGAGAATGGAGATATCGAAGGTGCCGCCGCCGAGGTCGTACACCGCGATGGTGCCGGCCTTGGTCTTGTCGAGGCCATAGGCGAGCGCGGCCGCGGTCGGCTCGTTGATGATGCGCAGCACTTCGAGGCCCGCGATCTTGCCGGCGTCCTTGGTCGCCTGGCGCTGGGCGTCGTTGAAGTAGGCGGGAACGGTGATGACGGCCTGGTCGACCTTCTGGCCGAGATGGGCTTCCGCGGTCTCCTTCATCTTCTGCAAGATGAACGCCGAGACCTGCGAGGGCGAGTAGGTCTGGCCGTCGGCCTCGACCCAGGCGTCGCCGTTGGAAGCCTTCACGATCTTGTACGGAACGAGCTTCTTGTCCTTCTCGACCATCGGGTCGTCGTAGCGGCGGCCGATGAGGCGCTTCACTGCGAAGAAGGTACGCTCGGGATTGGTGACGGCCTGGCGCTTGGCCGGCTGGCCGACGAGGCGCTCACCGTCATCCGTGACGGCGACGATCGAAGGCGTCGTGCGCATGCCTTCGGAATTCTCGATGACTTTGGCGTTCTTGCCATCCATCACGGCGACGCACGAGTTCGTGGTGCCGAGGTCGATCCCAATGACCTTTCCCATGGTCCTGATATCCTTCTTTTTGCGGCAGGTTGGCTGGGCCCAGAAGGCACCCGAACCGAAACCCCCTAAGATCAAACATCCGCGATATTGCGATGATTGAGGCTCATATAGGAGGGGGGGAGGGGCCCGCAAGGACCGAAGCTACGTTTCTGCCGCGAAAACATTGGGTTTTGGAAGATCATATCTGGGCTCCACCGCCCTTGCGGGTGAGGAATTATTAACAGGTTCGCGCTTCGGCAAGCCCCCGCTTCCGCGAGCGGCCCCTCCCTGTTGCGGCAGGGCCAAACCCGCTAAAAGGCTGACCGGCCGGACAGCCGGCGCAGCTGCTTCGCGCGACAAAGCGCCCGGCGGCCGACCATCGAACGGCCTCAATGTGAACCAATCAGAGTGCCCATGACGCTGATCCGCCCCCTCGCCGCACTCGCCCTCCTCGCCGTCTCCGCGTTTCCGGCCTACGCCGCCGACGCCGTTTTCCCACCTGGCTTGCGCCTCGGCATGGTGCCCCTGGTCGGCCTCAGCACGGCGAAAACCTTTCCGGGCTTCGAGAGCGAGGACGGCAGCGTCAAGGTGCTGATCACCGAGCTGCCGCCGGCGGCCTATGGCGAGGTCGTGAGCGCGTTCAATTCCAATCCTGCCGGGGCCAATGGCGTCAAGCAGGACAAGATCGAGACCCCCGCGGGCCTTGCCTATTTCACGACCGAAAGCGGCAAGGCCGACGATACCCCGGTGAAGCGCTATTCGATGATCGTGCCCGGTGCCGGCTTCTCCGGCTATGTCGCGGTGCAGATCCCGGAGAATGCGACCAAGATCTACACCGATGAAGCGGTGCGGCAGATGTTTGCGAGCGCCACCACCCGCAGGCAGGTCTCGGCCGAAGAGCAGATCGCGCTGATGCCGTTCAAGATCACCGATCTTGCCGACTTCAAGGACGTCCGGACCCTGGCGCCGGGCTCGAGCATCATCCTGGCCGATGGCGATGAGAGCACGGGCTACGAGTCGCGGCCGTTCATGATCCTCGGCCTGATCGGCGCCACCCCGCAAGCCGCCGACGACCGCGCCCGTTTCGCCCAGGAGGCGGCACTCCAGATTCCCGGCGTGCGCGAGTCGCGGATCACCATGTCCGAGCCGATCCGCATCAACGGCCAGCAGGGTTTCGAGACCCGGATCGACGGCGTCAGCGGCAAGGATAAGGTCCCCGTGACCGTGGTGCAGTGGATCCGCTTCTCGAGTGGCGGCGCATCATTGCGCATCATCGCCAGCGCCCCGCGCGACAGATGGCAAGCCGCCTTCACCCGTTTCCGCGCGGTGCGCGACGGGATTCAGCCGAAGGGGTAGACGCGTCCCACGCGCGAGATGCGCTCCCTCCCCACCCGCCCCCACCCGCGGGCGGGCGGTCGGGGAGAGGGTGTCTCCGCAATCGAGACCGCGCTCTGCAAGCGCAGCAAGCTCTCCCGCAAGGGCCCGCAAGGAGAGGTGCGCCGAGCACGCCGCGAGCCCAACCCCTCACCAAGACCGGCTGCATTTTCGGGCTTCTGTTCGTATACGAACGGAACTACGCTCCCCTCCGTTGGATCATCCTAAGGGGAGGCGAACGATGCTGGATCGGCGACACGTCTTGGCAATGCTTGGAACGACGGCACTGGCGACGCTCGCGCCAAGTGCGCTGTTCGCGGCCGCGTCGATCAAGCCGGACGACGCATCAGCCCTGCTCGTGATCGACGTGCAGAACTGCTTCCTGCCGGGCGGCAGCCTCGCGGTGAAGGAAGGCGAGCAGGTGGTGCCCGTCATCAACAGAATCGCGAAGGCGTTTTCCAACGTGGTGATGACACAGGACTGGCACACGCCCGGCCACATTTCGTTTGCGTCGGTTCATTCAGGCAAGAAGCCGTTCGAGACCATCGACCTGCCCTACGGCAAGCAGGTGCTGTGGCCCGACCATTGCGTGCAGGGCACCGATGGCGCTTCGCTGTCGAAGGACCTGTCGATCCCGCACGCCGAGCTCATCATCCGCAAGGGTTTTCACAAGGACGTCGACAGCTACTCGGCCTTCCTCGAAGCCGACGGCAAGACCTCGACGGGGCTTGCCGGCTACCTGAAGGGACGCAAGATCAAGCGCGTCTTCGTTGCAGGGCTCGCGACGGACTTCTGCGTCGCCTGGACCGCGCTCGACGCGCGCAAGGCGGGTTTCGAGGTTTATGTGGTGGAAGACGCCTGCCGCGGCATCGACACCCAGGGCTCGCTGGCAAAGGCCTGGGCCGACATGGCCAAGGCCGGCGTGAAGCGGATTCAGTCTGCGGATATCGCGGTGAGCGCGTAAGATTTACGATCAGTCGTTCCGGTTCGATGCAAAGCATCGAACTCCGGTGCGCAATTGCGCACCGGATTCCGGGTTCGACTCTGCGAGCCGCCCCGGAATGACTCGTCGCTTACCGCTCAGTTCGGCGCGCCGCTCGACTCGTTGTTGTTGTTGGCCGCGGTCGCCGCCTTCGCGCCGCCCTTGGCGACACCGACCAGCGCCGGGCGCAGCACGCGCTCGCCGATTGTGTAGCCGGCCTGCACGACCTGCACCACGGTGCCCGCCGGCACCGAGGCATCGGGCACTTCGAACATCGCCTGCTGGAAGTTCGGGTCGAACTTCTGGCCCTGCGGATCGAATCTCTTCACGCCGTGCTTTTCCAGCGCGTTGAGCAGCGAGCGCTCGGTGAGCTCGACGCCCTCGATCAGCGAGATCAGGCCGGGATCGGCCGCGGCACGGGCTTCGGCCGGAACGGCGTCGAGCGCGCGCTGGAGATTGTCGGCGATGTCGAGCACGTCGCGCGCAAAGCCGGTGATGCCGTAGAGGCGGGCGTCAGCGACCTCCTTGGTGGTCCGCTTGCGCAAATTCTCCATCTCGGCCAGCGTCCGCAGCATGCGGTCCCGCGCCTCGGCGGCCTCCTTCTGCAACGTCTCGACCGAGCCGGGCTCGGGATCGTCGGGCATGATGTAGGGTTTTGACACCACGGGCTCGCCGGTCGCTGCAGTCGTGTCTTCGGGTTGCCGGTCTTGCTCGGTCATCGGCTCTATTCTCGAACTCGTTTCCAGGGATTGTTGGCCCGGATATCGTGCCTGAGGCCACGAAAATCAAGCGCCCGTGATCGGCGGAAACGCCGGTCAGCCCCCCAGCAGGCGGCTGACGATACGGGCGGCGTAGTCCACGGTCGGGATCACGCGGGCATAATTCAGCCGCGTCGGGCCGATCACGCCGAGAACGCCGACGATGTGGCCGGCGGCATCCCGATAGGGCGCGATGATGGTGGAGGACCCCGACAGGGAAAACAGCTTGTTCTCACTGCCGATGAAGATGCGTACGCCCTCGGCGGTTTCGGCCCGGCCGAGCAGGTCGATGACGCCCCGCTTGGTCTCGAGGTCGTCGAACAACAGGCGCACCCGCTCCAGATCCTCCAGCGCATGCAGATCTTCGAGCAGATTGGCATGGCCACGAACGATGAGCTGGCGGTCCTCGTTCTCGCCGCCGGACCAGCTGGCAATGCCGGCCGAGATCACCTTTTGCGTCAGCTGATCGAGCTCGGCGCGGGCCTCGGCGAGCGCGGTTTCGAGCTCGAGCCGCGCCTCGGCCAGCGTGCGGCCGCGGATTCGCGCATTGAGGAAATTGCCAGCCTCGATCAGAGCCGAGGAGGGAACTCCGGGCGGCAGCGTCAGCACGCGGTTTTCGACCTGGCCGTCCTCGCCGACCAGAATCACCAGCGCCCTCTCCGGTTCCAGGCGGACGAATTCGATGTGCTTGAGCCGCGCATTGGATTTTGGTGTCAACACGACAGCGGCGGCCCGGGTCAGGCCGGAGAGCCGCATCAGGGCCTGGTCCAGCGCCGCCTCGACCGACTGCGCCTCGCCGACGGAGGAGAGCTGGCTCTGGATCGACTGCCGCTCGGCCTCATTGAGGTCGCCGACCTGCATCAGGGCATCGACGAAGAAGCGTAAGCCTAGTTCCGTCGGCAGCCGGCCCGCCGAAGTGTGCGGGGCATAGATCAGGCCGAGCTGTTCCAGATCGGCCATGACGTTGCGGACCGAGGCCGGTGACAGCGGCATCGCGATCAGGCGCGAAATATTGCGCGAGCCCACCGGCTCACCGGTCGCGAGATAGCTTTCGACAATTTGACGAAAGATGTCGCGGGAACGCTCGTTGAGCTGGGCGAGGCCTGCGCGCGGCGCGATCAGATGGATCGGATCGTGATGGGCCACAGACGGTAACTCCTCTCAGATGCTCATAATTTGTCCATCCAGGGCGGTTCTGACAAGCGGGGCGTTTGCGGCCTCGAAGGCGAGGGGTGAAAAAACCTTGCCGCCCACCCCTGCCCCACCTACAAGCACCGCGAACAGCCTTTTCCCGTGAGTTTTGGAGGATTTCCCATGCGGCCAAGCCGCCGTGCGCCCGACGAATTGCGCCCCGTGACGCTGGAGCGTGGCGTGGTCAAATATGCGGAAGGCTCGTGCCTGGTGAAATTCGGCGACACCCATGTGCTGGTCACCGCCACGCTCGAGGACCGCCTGCCGCCCTGGCTGAAGGGCCAGGGCCGCGGCTGGGTCACCGCCGAATACGGCATGCTGCCGCGCGCGACCTCGGAACGGACCCGCCGCGAGGCCTCAGTCGGCAAGCAGAGCGGCCGCACCGTCGAGATCCAGCGCCTGATCGGCCGCTCGCTTCGCACCATCATCAATCTCGAAGCGCTCGGCGAACGCCAGATCACGGTCGATTGCGACGTGCTCCAGGCCGACGGCGGCACGCGCACGGCCTCGATCACCGGCGCCTGGGTCGCGCTCGCCGATTGCGTCAACTGGATGAAGGCGCGCAACATGGTGAAGGCCAACGTGCTGCGCGACAACGTCGCCGCGATCTCCTGCGGCATCTACAACGGCACGCCGGTGCTCGATCTCGACTATGCCGAGGATTCCGAGGCCGAGACCGACGCCAATTTCGTCATGACCGGGGATGGCCGCATCATCGAGGTGCAGGGCACCGCGGAACGCGAGCCGTTCACCGAAACCGAGTTCCTGGCGTTGATGGCGCTGGCGCGCAAGGGCGTCGCGCGTCTGGTGGACTTGCAGAAACTGGCCGTGGCGTAGTCAATAGGCCATGCACCGCCGAATCACGGACAAGCTCGTCATCGCCACCCACAATCCCGGCAAGCTCGCCGAGATGAAGGAGCTGCTTGCGCCGTATGGGATCGAGGCGGTGTCGGCCGGTGAGCTCGGTCTGGACGAGCCCGAGGAAACCGGAAACGACTTCCGTAGCAATGCCGCGATCAAGGCGAGCGCCGCGGCGAAGGCGACCAAGCTTCCTGCTTTCGCCGACGATTCCGGTATCGTCGTCGACGCGCTCGACGGCGCGCCCGGCATTTTCTCGGCGCGCTGGGCCGGCCCAAACAAGGATTTCGCGGCGGCGATGGCGCAGATCGAGCGGCTGTTGCAGGAGCGCGGCGCCACCACGCCCGACCGCCGAAGAGCGCATTTCGTCTCCGCGCTCTGCGTTGCCTGGCCCGACGATCATCTCGAACAGGTCGAGGCGCGCGTCGACGGTACGCTGGTCTGGCCGCCGCGCGGGAATGCCGGCTTCGGCTACGATCCCATGTTTCTGCCCGATGGCCACAGCCGTACCTTCGGCGAGATGGAAAGCGTCGAGAAGCACGGCCTGCCACCGCTCGGCCTCGGCCTGTCGCATCGCGCCCGCGCCTTCGTGAAACTGGCGGAGATCTGCCTTGAGCCGCGCTAAGGAAGCCTTTGGCGTCTACGTGCACTGGCCGTTCTGCCTGTCGAAATGTCCCTATTGCGACTTCAACAGCCATGTCCGCCACGCCGCGATCGACGAAGCGCGCTTCGCCTCCGCCTTCGGACGTGAGATCGAAACGACCGCACGGCGTGCGCCGGGCCGCGAGGTGACCTCGATCTTCCTCGGCGGCGGCACGCCGTCGCTGATGCAGCCTGCAACCGTCGGCGCGGTGCTCGATGCGATCGGCAAGCATTGGGCTGTCGCCGGCGACGTCGAGGTCACGCTGGAGGCGAATCCGACCAGCGTCGAAGCCACGCGCTTTGCCGGCTATCGCGCTGCCGGCGTCAACCGCGTCTCGCTCGGCGTGCAGGCGCTCGATGACGCCTCGCTGAAGGCGCTCGGCCGCATGCACAGCGCGCGCGAGGCGCTCGATGCCGTCGCCATCGCGCGCCGCTCGTTCGATCGCTATTCGTTCGACCTGATCTACGCTCGCCCCGACCAGACGCCGGCGATGTGGGCCGACGAGCTGCGGCACGCCATTGATGAAGCGGCCGAGCATCTGTCGCTCTATCAATTGACGATCGAGGAAGGCACGCCGTTCTTCGGCCTGCACCAGGCCGGCAAATTGAAGACGCCGGACGAAGCCGCCGCACGCGCGCTCTATGATGTCACGCAGGAGACCTGCGACAAGCTCGGCCTGCCCGCCTACGAGATTTCAAATCACGCGCGGCGCGGCGCCGAGTGCCGGCACAATCTGGTGTACTGGCGTGGCGAGGAATATGCCGGCATCGGCCCCGGCGCGCATGGCCGCCTCGACATCGACGGCATCAGGCACGCCACCGCCACCGAGAAGCGTCCCGAGGCCTGGCTGATGCGGGTCGAAACCAACGGCGATGGCATCGTCACCGACGAGCTGCTCAACAGCGAGGAGCGCGCCGACGAATTCCTGCTGATGGGATTGCGTCTCGCCGAAGGCATCGACCCCGAGCATTACAGGGCACTCTCTGGCCGCCCGCTCGATCCCCGCCGCATCGCGCTCCTGCGCGAGGAGGGCGCCATCACGGTCGATGCAACGGGACGGCTGCGCGTGACCAGCAGCGGATTTCCGGTGCTGGATGCCGTGGTAGCGGATCTGGCGGCCTGAGCTCTCTCCCCGTCGTCGTCCCGCACGAAGGGGAGAACCGGCTACGCCCCAAAACTCTTCGGCGAGCCCGCGACCGCAACGCCGCCGCCTTGCGTCACCTTCATCACTGCGAGCCCACGCTCATTCGTGCCGTCGGCGCGGAAGCGGAACAGGCCGTCGATGCCGGCGAAGCCAGAAGGATTCGTGAGCACATCGGAGGAGAAGCGTTGGCCGCCCTGCGTGCGCGCGAGCGCGGCGACGAGGGCGACCGCGTCATAGGCGAGCGTGGCGGTTCGCACCGGCTCGCCGCCATATTTGGTGCGGTAGCGGCCGGAGAAGGCGCGGAAGCCGGCCGGGTCGGGCGCGGCATAGAGGCCGCCTTGCAACGCCGCGCTGGCATAGACGCGCGGATTGTCCCACAAGCCGGTGCCGAGCAGCTGGATGTTGCGCAGGTTCGCGCCCGCCGCGGTCATGGCATCTGCCACCGACACGACGGCATCGCCGTCATCGGCGATGAACAGCGCATCCGCGCTGCCGAGTTGCGGCGCCACGGTGCGCGCCGGCGTGGCGCGATCGGCGCCGTACTTCTCGAAGGCGACGATGCGTCCGCCGCGCCGCGGAACGGCCGCCTTCACGGCGGCCTCGACGACATTGCCATAGGCATTGTCGGGTACCAGCACGGCCACGGAGCGCTTTCCGATGCTGGCGGAATATTCGACGATGCGGTTGACGTCGGACTCCGGCAGGAACGAGAGCAGATAGACGCCGCGTCCGGCGATGCTGGAATCGGTCGAGAAGGCGAGGACGGAAATGCCGCGCGTGCGCGCGACCTGTGCCACCGCCGGCACCGACTGCGCGAACAGCGGCCCGAGAATGATCTCGGCGCCTTCGTCGACCGCCTGCTGCGCGCCGGCCTGTGCGCCTTGCGGGCTGCCATTGTCGTCCTTGATCAGCAGCTGGATATTCGGGTTCTGGAACTCGGCCAGCGCCATCTCGGCGGCATTGCGCATGGATTGCGCGGCGAGGCCCGCATTGCCGGCGGCCGAGAGCGGCAAGATCAGACCGACCTTCACGCCGCCGGTGCCGGCGGTCGTCGCCTGCTGCTGGGGACCCGCCGGCTGGGCCGGCGGTGTGGAGCTTGAGAACGGGTTGGAGAACTGGCTGAGACCTTGCTGCACGCCGGCGCAGGCCGACAGCACGGGCGCACCGAGCAACAGGCCAAGCGCACTCCGGCGGGTCGCTCCCGACAATCGGGACCCCGGAATGGGAGACTTTGGATGACGCGGGCCCACCATGGCAGCTTCTCTTCTGACCGGCCGTCGCCGGCCGGTCATGACATTGCTTCCGCGGCACAAGCCCGCGAATTCAGGCATATTGTCGGCAAATGGTTAACCAAAACAAAAGGATAACAAGCGCTTAACACGGCCGCCTCCCCGTCCCGGCAGCTGTTCACCATCACTCATTCAGCATCAAGGCGGCGTTTCCGTCGTGAATATGGCGCAAGCGCCCTGATTACCTCTCAACGTGATCCACATTCCCGTCCGCTCCCCGCCCCTCACCTCCGCACGATCTTTTTCCGCCAGCCGGTTCCCAGCCCTGCGGATCGTGCCTAAGTTGACCTCATTATGCGCGCAAAGCCGGCCCCGATAAATACGCCTGAAGCTCAAGACGCCGCCATGCGCGGCTTCTCCATCGATGCCCATCGGTTTGCCGCGCCGAAGGTCGCGCCGGGCCTCCATCTGGTGGCGACACCGATCGGCAATCTCGGCGACATCACCCTGCGGGCGCTTCAGACGCTCGCCGGCGTCGATGTCATCGCCTGCGAGGACACCCGCATCACGCGCCGCCTGACCGAACGCTATGCGATTGCGGCGCAGCTCAAGCCCTATCACGAGCACAATGCGGAAGCGGCGCGCCCGAAGATTCTTGAAGTGCTGGCGCAAGGCGGCTCGGTCGCTCTGGTGTCGGATGCCGGCACGCCATTGATCTCCGACCCCGGGTTCAAGCTGGTGCGCGAGGTCTGCGCTGCGGGCCATCCGGTGTATGCGCTGCCCGGCCCATCCTCGGTGCTGGCAGCTCTGTCGGTCGCTGCATTGCCGACCGACCGCTTCTTCTTCGAGGGCTTCTTGCCGGCGAAATCGGCAGCGCGCCGCGCACGCCTGGCCGAGCTTGCGCGCATCGACGCGACGCTGGTGATGTTCGAATCGGGCAATCGCATGCAGGCCACATTGACCGATCTCGCCGAAATCATGGGTGAACGAGAGGCAGCGGTCTGCCGCGAGCTGACCAAGTTGCACGAGGAGGTCAGGCGTGCCCCCCTCGCCGAGTTCGCGCGGCAAGCCGACGCGCCGGAGACGCGCGGCGAATTCGTTCTCGTGATCGGTCCGCCTGCAGCCGACGCCGACGTGCTGGCATCGGATGCGCTCGACGGTCTCTTGCGCGAGCAGCTTGCCGCCAACAGCGTCAAGGATGCCGTGGCGCATGCGGTGGCACTGTCGGGCCGGCCGCGCCGCGAGGTCTATGCCCGCGCGCTCGAGCTCGCAAAGGACCTGCGAGGCGGCGATGGCGAAGACTGACCCTCCGGCGGAACCGAAGGTCGCCTCGCCCGAGCGCGTCGCCGCGTTCCGCACCGGCATCTCCGCGGAGAGCCGCGCCGCCGCATACCTCATGGCCAAGGGCTATCGCATCCTCGCCAAACGTTACCGCACCCCGTATGGCGAGATCGACATCGTGGCGCGCCGCCGCAATTTGATCGCTTTCGTCGAGGTCAAGGCGCGGGCGAGCCTGGATGACGCTGCTTTCGCCGTGACGCCGCGCCAGCAGCAGCGCATCATCGACGCCGCCCAAGGCTGGCTTGTGGCGCATCCCGAGCATGCCGAATTCGAATTGCGATTCGACGCCATGCTGATTGCGCCGCGCTCGCTTCCGCGCCATGTGTTGGCGGCATTCGACGCCTCGACCTGAAAGGCAGATCATGAAACTGAACGTCGCCGTCCAGATGGATCCCATCGCCCGCATCAACATCAAGGGCGATTCCACCTTTGCGCTGCTGCTGGAGGCGCAGCGGCGCGGCCATGGCCTGTCTTATTACACGCCCGACAAGCTCTCCATGGTCGGCGAAGAGCTGGTCGCTCCGGTTCAGCTCCTGACCGTGCGCGACGAGCCCGGCAACCACTTTACCTTGGGCGAGCCCAAGCGCGAAGCGCTGAACGGTTTTGACGTGGTGCTGCTGCGCCAGGACCCGCCGTTCGACCTCGCCTACATCACCTCGACGCATTTCCTGGAGCGCATCCATCCGAAGACGCTGGTCGTCAACGATCCTGCCTCCGTGCGCAACGCGCCGGAAAAGCTGTTCGTGATGGATTTTCCGCAGCTGATGCCGCCGACGCTGATCTCGCGCGACCTGGATGAGATCAACGCGTTTCGCGACAGGCACGGCGCCGTCGTGATGAAGCCGCTGCACGGTCACGGCGGCGCGGCCGTATTCCGCGTGATGCCGCAGGACATGAATTTCGGCTCGCTGTTCGACATGTTCTCGGTCACATTCAAGGAGCCTTGGGTGATCCAGCAGTTCATCCCCGAGGTGAAGCACGGCGACAAGCGCATCATCCTCGTCAACGGCGAGTTCGCCGGCGCGGTGAATCGCGTGCCGGCCACCGACGACCTGCGCTCCAACATGGTGCGCGGCGGCGCGGCGCAGGAGACCGAGCTCACCCCGCGCGAGCGCGAGATCTGCGCCACGCTCGGCCCGGCGCTGCGCGAGCGCGGCCTTTTGTTCGTCGGCATCGACGTCATCAACGGCAACCTCACCGAGATCAACGTCACCTCGCCGACCGGCATCCGCGCCATCTCGCGGCTCGGCGGCCCTGATGTCGCGGCGAAGATCTGGGACGTGATCGAGCAGAAGCGGAAGAAGTAGCTTCCGCGCACGCTGCTACGAGAGCGTATGATCTCTCTCCAACGCCGTCCCGGACAAGCGCAGCGAAGCGGAGCGCCGATCCGGTTCCATTCCCACAGGACGTGGTGTGGCGAAAACTCGCCGTTGGTACTTCTATCTTTTACAGCCGAGATATCACGCGGTATGGGTCCCGGCGTTCGCCGGGACGACACCGATGTTGTGGTGCCTTGCTGCCGTCTCGCCGGTACAATCACGCGGCTTCAGGCAGGCCCTTTTCACTAACCACCCGTTCACCATGACGCCCCGCGTCTCATCCAAATGCGCGCGTCGGGATGCGTGAATCTACGGAGCCGCGTGGCCTCAGATAACGCGACGTTCACCATCTGCCGAAAACCAGCATCGCTGGCCGGCGATCGCGTTCGGCCTCGCAACACCCCTTATACTTTTACTCCCTACTCATCGACGCGGGGGAACACGCCAGGTGCGGTTCGAGTGCCCCGCGTAAGAGTAGAAACGTATGAATACCGCACGCATCGTCGTTCTCGTCATCGCTCTCGGCGCCGGCGGCGTCGCTGCGTATCTGGCGAGCGGCTATCAGAATGCACCCGCGCCCGCCCTCCCGGCCGCCGAGAAGCTGCCGACGGTCGAGGTCCTTGTCGCGAAGAACGACATCCAGCTCGGCCAAGCCGTCAAGCCCGACGACCTGCAATGGCAGGCCTGGCCGGCGGCGACTGCGAGCAGCGCCTTCATTCGCCGCGACAGCCGGCCCGAGGCGCAGACCCAGATCGCCGGCTCGATCGCGCGCGTGCCCTTGATGCAGGGCGAGCCGATCCGCGAGCAGAAGCTGGTCAAGGCCGAAGGCTCCGGCTTCATGGCCGCTATCCTGCCCTCCGGGATGCGCGCCGTCTCCAGCGAGATTTCAGCCGAAACCGGGGCCGGCGGCTTCATCCTTCCGAATGATCGCGTCGACATCGTCCTGACCCGCCGCCTGAAGAATCCCGACGGTAACACCAACGGTCCGACCGGCGGCAACGATCTCGTCCTGTCCGAGGTCATTCTGACCAACATCCGCGTGCTCGCGATCGACCAGGCGCCGAAGGAGAAGGACGGCCAGAACGCCGTGATCGGCAAGACCGTCACGCTCGAGCTCCGGCCCGACCAGGTCGCCACGCTCTCGGCCGCACGCCAGGGCGGCACTCTGACACTCGCATTGCGCAGCATCGTCGATGCCAACGCGGTCGACGGCACACCCGAGGACCAGGCGATCAAGCGCCCGGGCGGCGTGAACGTGATCCGTTATGGCGTGCCGGCACGGCAACTGACGTCACAGAGGTGATGGGGACAGCATGAACTACGGGGGTGATCGGACCGGCCTGCGCATTCGGGGGAAGCGCGCGCGCGCGCTCCTGGCGGGGACGATATTGATACTGGGGCTCGCGGCCCCCGGCGTGCTCAGTGCTGCGGATGCGCCGGTCGGCGACCAGGAGCCGATGCAGGCGTCGGATCTCGGCGTGTCGTCGGTGGCGACGATCGCACCGGCGCGGACGCGCTTTCTGTCGCTCGGCATCGGCAAGTCCGTCGTCATCGACCTGCCGCGCGAGGTCAAGGACGTGCTGGTGGCCGACCCCAAGATCGCCAATGCGGTGATCCGCTCGGCCCAGCGCGCCTATATCATCGGTGGCCAGGTCGGCCAGACCAACGTCGTGTTCTTCGCCGCCGACGGCCAGCAGGTCGCCTCCTACGACATCGCGGTGAAGCGCGACCTCAACGGCATGCGCGCCGCTCTGCGCCAGTCGCTGCCGGGCGTCCAGATCGAAGGCGTCGGCGACAGCGTGATGCTGACCGGCTCGGTGTCGAGCCCGGTCGAGGCTCAGCAGGCCGGCGACGTCGCCGCAAAGCTCGTCGGCGGCTCGGACAAGGTCGTCAACAACATCGTGGTGCGCGGCCGCGATCAGGTCATGCTCAAGGTCGTGGTCGGCGAGGTCCGCCGCGATATCGTCAAGCAGCTCGGCGTCGATCTCAGCGCCAGCCTGAACGCCGGCACCGCCGTGGTGAATTTCAACAATTCCAACCCGTTCTCGGTCTCCGGCGGGCCGATCGTCGGCAGCAATGGGCTCGGCGTCTCCGGGCTCGCCAAGGGCGTTGCCACCGTCAACGCCACCATGCGGGCGATGGAGAGCGCCGGTGTCATGCGCACGCTGGCCGAACCGAGCCTGACCGCGATCTCGGGCGAATCCGCCACTTTCGTCGCCGGCGGCGAATTCCCGATCCCCGGGGGCTATGCCTGCGATCCGGTCACTCACGTCTGCACCACCCAGGTCACCTACAAGAAGTTCGGCATCTCCCTGAACTTCACGCCGGTCGTGCTCAGCGAAGGCCGTATCAGCCTGCGCGTGATGACGGAGGTCTCGGAGCTGTCGAACACCAACTCGATCACGTTGACGCAGGCCGTGTCCTCGTTCGCGAACAACTCGATCACCATTCCATCGATCCAGACCCGCCGCGCCGAGACCACGCTGGAAATTCCCTCGGGCGGTTCGATGGCGATGGCCGGCTTGATCCAGCAACAGACCAAGCAGGCGATCAACGGGCTGCCTGGTGTCGACCAGGTGCCGATCATCGGCGCGCTGTTCCGCAGCCAGGACTTCGTCAACAACGAGACCGAGCTGATGGTGATCGTGACGCCCTATGTGGTGCGCGCGGTCGCTCAGAAGGAATTGTCGCGGCCCGACGACGGCTTCGCGCCGGCCTCGGACGCGCAGAGGGCGCTGCTCGGCCGGGTCAATCGCCTCTACGGCATCGCGACCCGTGTCGATCCGGTCGCCGGCACGCCCGGTGATTTCGGCTTCATCATCGACTGAGACGAACGGTTTGGGGACCGGGGCGCGAAACGGGGGCAAAGGGGACCAGGCGATGACGACAACATCAGCCGATCGACGTCGCAATTTGCGGATCACGCTGGCACTGACGGGGCTCTCTGTCATGCTCGGCGCCTGCAACACCACGGAGATCGTCACCCAGACGGTGCCGACCGATTATCGCCAGCGCCACCCGATCGCGGTGCAGGAAGGCAAGAAGTCGATCGTGATCTTCGTCGGCAAGGCGCGCGGCGGCCTCTCGGCTGCACAGCATGCGGACGTCGCGGGCATCGCGCGGGACTGGGTGCGCGAGGGCACCGGCTCCGTCGTCGTCGACGTGCCCGCCGACACCGCCAATTCGCGCGCGGCTGCTGCGACCTATCAGGAGATCCGCTCCGTGCTCACGTCCGGCGGCGTGCCGTCGCGCGCCATCGTCCAGCATCCCTACCGTCCTGAGGATCCCGGGCTGCTGCCGACCATTCGCCTGAGTTATTCGAAGATCGCGGCCGTCGCCGGGCCGTGCGGGCTGTGGCCGGAAGACGTCGGCCCCTCCATCCTCGACCCCGGCTACAACGAGAACCGGCCTTATTTCAATCTGGGCTGCGCCAGCCAGCGCAATCTCGCCGCGATGATCGACAACCCGGCCGACCTCGAGCAGCCGCGCGCCGAGACACCCGCCTATACCGCACGGCGCGACATCGCCTTCGACCGTTACCGCAAGGGCACGCCGATCGCGACGCCCTCTCCCGAATCCGACAAGGCCAAACTCAGCGATACCGGCAAATGACACGGCTTGACGAAGAAGACGCGGACGATCCGCTGCACCCCGACGAACATATCGCGCCTGTTCCTCGCATTTCGGTGCAAGCCTTTTGCGAGACCGAGCAGACGCTCAAGGCAGTGACCGCGGCGGGCCAGGATCGCCGGCTCGCCAAGGCTCACCTCACCGCCAAGGACGGTGGCCTCGCTGCAGCAATCGAAGCCTATGAATCGATGCCGACACCGAACGTGATCGTCATCGAGTCCGACGGCACGCGCGACATCCTGGAGGGACTCGACGACCTCGCCGGCGTCTGCGATCCCGGCACCCGCGTGGTCGTGATCGGCAGCCCCAATGACACCGCGCCCTATCGCGAGCTGGTGCGCCGCGGCGTCAACGACTACGTGGTCGGACCGGTCGAAACCCTCGACGTGGTCCGCTCGATCTGCAGCCTGTTCTCGGCGTCCGAGGCCATCATCACCGGCCGCGTCATCGCGGTGGTCGGCGCCAAGGGCGGCGTCGGCGCGTCCACCGTCGCGCATAATCTGGCCTGGACCATCGCGCGAGACCTTTCGCTCGATTCCGTCGTGATCGATCTCGACCTCGCCTTCGGCACGGCGGGTCTCGACTACAACCAGGACCCGGTGCAGGGCATCGCCAACGCGGTGCTGTCGCAGGACCGGCCGGACACGGCGCTGATGGAGCGCCTGCTCGCCAAATGCACCGATCGCCTCAGCCTGCTTGCGGCGCCCGCCACGCTCGACCGCGTCTACGATTTCGGTGCCGAAGCTTTTGACGCGGTGTTCGACACGCTGCGCATGACCACGCCGTGCATCGTGCTCGACGTTCCCCATCAATGGTCCGGCTGGACGCGACGCGCGCTGGTGAACGCCGACGATATCGTCATCGTGGCCGAGCCCGATCTCGCCAACTTGCGCAACACCAAGAACATGCTGACCGTTCTGAAGACAGCGCGGCCGAACGACCGGCCGCCGCTGTACTGCCTCAACCAGGTCGGCATGCACCGGCGCGCGGAGATCGAGGTCAAGGCGTTCGCCAAGACCATGGAGAGCCAGCCGATCGCGGTGATCCCGTTCGATTCGAAACTGTTCTCGACCGCGGCCAATAACGGCCAGATGATCGCGGAGGTCTCCAAGACCCACAGCACCACCCTCCTGTTCCAGAACATGGCGAACCGCCTCGCCGGCCGCGGCGACGTGAAGAAGCCGAAGCGCTCGCTGCTCGAGCCGCTGTTGAAGAAGCTGAAGGGCAGGTCAGGGCGCGGCTCGGCCCCGCATCGCAAGGCGTCATAGGGTACATCAGAGGGGCGGATTACTTGTCCGCCCGCTGCTGCTTCTTTGCCAGCAGCTGCTTCAGCGCCGCGACCTTGGCCGCTGCCTGGTCCGGCGGCAAATCTGCCTTCACGAGGATTTCGGCCTCGGCCTCGCGCCCCTGCAATCCCAGCACGAGGGCCAGATTGGCGCGGACCCGCGCATCGTTCTGATTGCGCTGATAAGCGCGGCCGAGCACCTGTTCGGCCTTCGACAGATTGTTTTGCAGCATATAGGACAGTCCGAGATTGGACAGCACGGTCGGCTCGTTCGGCACGATCTTCAACGCCGCGGCGTAATATTGCTGGGCTTCCTCGTTGCGGCCGAGCTGATCGAGCACCGCGCCCTGCGCCGACAGAATGCGCCAATCGGGATCCTCCGGCGAATGCGCCCGGCCGAGGACGTCGAAGGCCTGCTGGAAATTGCCGTTGTCGGCGAGTGCGCGGCCATAGCCGGCGAGCAGCGCCTTGTTGCCGGGACGGGCGAGCACGGCCTGCTCGAGCACCGCGACCGCCTGCGCGCGCTGGCCGCTGTCGCGCAGCGCCTTGCCGTATTCGATCGCGATTGCGGGATCGCTGGGCTTGGCACGATAACGCTCGCGAAGTGCGTCCATCTCCGGCCTGGCGTCGGCCTTGCTGTCGGCCTCAGCGACGGACGCCTGCTTGCCGCCGAGCGCACCGGTGACGTCCTCGATGCCGGTGGTCTGACAGCCGCCGAGGGCAAGGATCAGTACGGCGGAACACAGATATCTCGCCGGGGGAAAAGCGAGGAACGAACGCTTGGACATACTCTGATCACTCGGCAACTGATCAGAGATGCTTACCCATTAACGCTAAAGTCCCGTTAAGGAGGCGCGCCTGTTGAGGTTCAGTCGACGAATTCGGCACCGAATTCGCAGCCGATGCGCCAGCGCAGGCGGCATTGGCGGGAATAATCAGGCGCGAAGATGATGGTGAATTGCGGCGGCACTTCCAGGAATTCCGCCACCACTTTCACGCCGCCATCCGAAATATCCGTGATCGTGCAATCCCGCGGCAGCGAGCCCGCCCCAAAATGGATCTTGGCGAGCCGGCTGCACACCCGACGTTCGCTTCTCCGGCGATTTACCAGCATCTTGCTTCTTCACTTGTTAGATCACGGCCCATCCCGCGAGCCCAGGAGTAGCGGACATTCGTTGGAATGTGCTGAGGACGGAAGCCGGCATTCGAGACGTAGTCTCAGCGTCGCGTTTACGACTGATTAGGACTTGCGCGGGCTCTAAGCATTGTTCCTGTATTGTTCTTGCGAGAACGGCCGCCCTCTGCTACCCCTAATTGCAGGACAGAGCAGGCTGGTTCGGGCATGGTTCAACGGGTTTCTACCGTCGCCTTTGAGGGGATCGAGGCCCGCGCGGTCGACGTGCAGGTGCAGGTCGCGCCGGGCCTGCCGGCCTTCGCCATCGTCGGCCTTCCGGACAAGGCGGTGTCGGAGGCGCGCGAGCGGGTGCGTTCGGCGCTGCTCGCCTCGGGGCTGGCGCTGCCGGCGCGGCGGATCACCGTCAATCTGGCACCGGCCGACGTCCCGAAGGAAGGCAGCCACTACGACCTGCCGATCGCGCTCGGGCTGATGGCCGCGATCGGGGCGATCCCGCCGGATGCGCTGGCCGGCTTCACCGTGCTCGGCGAGCTCGGCCTCGATGGCTCGATCGCGCCGGTGGCCGGGGTTCTGCCGGCCGCGATCGGCGCCAATATGCGCGAGGAAGGGCTGATCTGCCCTGCGTCTTGCGGCTCCGAAGCGGCGTGGGCGAGCCCGGACATCCAGATCATTGCGGCTGGCTCGCTCATCCAGATCGCCAACCATTTCAAGGGCACGCAGGTGCTGTCGCGGCCCTCGCCTAGAGTGCATGAGGCCGCCGCCTCCACGCTCGACCTGCGCGACATCAAGGGCCAGGAGAGCGCCAAGCGCGCGCTGGAGATCGCGGCCGCCGGCGGGCATCATCTGCTCATGATCGGCGCGCCCGGCGCCGGCAAATCGATGCTGGCCGCGCGCCTGCCCTCGATCCTGCCGCCGCTGTCGCCGGGCGAGCTGCTCGAAGTCTCGATGATTGCGTCCGTCGCCGGCGAGATCGAGGGCGGCGCGCTGACGGCGCGGCGCCCGTTCCGCTCGCCGCATCATTCGGCCAGCATGGCCGCGCTCACCGGCGGCGGCGCGCGCGCCAAGCCCGGCGAGATCTCGCTGGCGCATCAGGGCGTGCTGTTCCTCGACGAGCTGCCGGAGTTCGATCCGCGCGTGCTGGATTCACTGCGCCAGCCGCTGGAGAACGGCGAGGTCGCGGTGTCGCGTGCCAATCACCGCGTCACCTACCCTGCCCGCTTCATGCTGGTCGCGGCGATGAATCCCTGCCGCTGCGGCAATGCGTTCGAGCCCGGCTATGCCTGCAAGCGGGGGCGCATCGACCGCTGCACCGGCGATTACCAGGCACGCATCTCCGGTCCCCTGATGGACCGCATCGATCTCCGCATCGAGGTGCCGGCGGTGACCGCCGCCGACCTGATCCTGCCACCGCCGCGGAGGGCTCTGCCGAGGTCGCCGCGCGCGTCGCGGCGGCGCGCGACATCCAGCTCGCGCGCTATGCGGATGCAGGCTTGCCCCATGTCCGCACCAATGCCGAGGCGCCAGCCTCGGTACTGGAGGAGATCGCGAAGCCGGACGCGCAGGGCCAGAAGCTGTTGAGGGATGCCGCCGAGACCATGCGCCTGTCGGCGCGCGGCTATCACCGCGTGCTGCGGGTGGCGCGCACGCTGGCCGACCTCGACCATGCCGACAAGATCGGCCGGCTGCACCTCGCCGAAGCGCTCTCCTACCGCGCACTCGCGGAGGATGTGCGGCAGATCGCGTAAGCGCCGCGCGCGTCAACCCGGCGGTAACGAGTTTCCTTTACGCTCTGCAAACCATAAGGCCCAACGAGTTCTCCCCAGGGCCCGGCGAGTAGAGCGTCATGTTGCGTTTCAAGGTCCTGGCCTCGGTTGTTCCTGTATTGGCGGCTGCGGTGTTCGCCCGCGCCGAGATCGGATCGGTTTCGCATCCCTGCATCGCGCTGGGCGAAACATCGGTCGAGCTCACCTCCCTGTTCTGGACCGCCGGCGTGCATGTCGCCTTCACCGATGATCCTGCGCGGGCCACGGTGCGGGTCCAGATCACCGACGATGCGGGCGCTGCGGATTTCGCCGTGGTCGACGACGGCCTCGGCGACGAGCCGGACTCCTGCCAGGCCAATCCGTCGACGCGCCTTGTCTCGATTGCCGCGCAGCCGGTCGATGGCGGCCAGGTGATCTATCTCTCCAGCGAAGGACCTGCGGATTACCGCATCTATGTGCGCTCTAAGACGTTCTCGCAGCGCGAGGCGGCGGCGCTGATCGTCGGCGCCCGCGGCGGCCAACGCCATTTCCAGGCCGCCTCGCTCTGAACCGTTAAGGCCCCGTCAACCCTGTTTGGAGGCAGCGCCGAAGCATCAAGCTGTTCGCAAGGTCGGCAGGCCATCGTCGCTCGCGGCAGCGGGGTTTCAGGCAAGGGTCGGAGGCGATGGGTCGGACGTTCCGGATCAAGGTGCGCATGCGCCGCTTCAGGCGGCAGCATCCCAGGGTCGCCTTCGCAATCCGCTCCTTCATGATTTTCTCGGCGACCTTCGGCGGCGCCTATGGTTTCGTGACCGGCAGCCGGGCCGAGAATTCCGGCTACGATCCGCACGCCTTTGCGATCGGTGCGAGCTTCCTGTTCGCGCTCGCCTGCCTCGGCCTTGCGACGCTGAGCATGCGCCTGCGTTTCGTCAACAAGCGGCTGCGGACGCTCGCAGCCCACAACGAAGCGCTGATCGACCGCAATTGGGAGCTGAAGGAATCGGAAGAACGCGCCCGCAGCCTGTTCGAGCAGCAGGGCGACCTCATCGTGCTGCGCGACACGAGCGGCCGCATCACCTTTGCCAACGAGGCCTATTGCGCACTCGCAGGACAGACGCGCAGCGCGCTGGTCGGCACGCGCTTCGACTTCGACGTGCTGGAGCAGGGCGAAAGCGCCCGCGAGAGCAACGGCACGCGCATCCACGACCAGAAGATTGCAACCCCGATTGGCGCGCGCTGGATCGCCTGGCGCGAGGGCTATGTCCGCGTCGACGCCGGACAACCCGCCGAATTGCAGAGCGTGGGCCGCGACGTCACCGATCGCACTGAGACCGAACGCGCCCTCTCCGACGCGCGTGACCAGGCCGATGCCGCCAACCGCGCCAAATCGCGCTTCCTCGCGATGGCCTCGCACGAGATCCGCACGCCGCTGAACGGCATCATCGGCATGGGCGGCCTCCTGCTCGACACCACGCTGACGCCGGAGCAGGCGACCTATGCCAGGGCGGTGAAGACCTCGGGCGAAGCCTTGATGGCGCTGATCGAGGAGCTGCTCGACTATTCCAAGATCGAGGCCGGCAAGCTCGATCTCGATCAGCGTCCCTTCGCGCTCTCGACCCTGGTCGAGGAGATCACCGAGCTGCTCGCGCCGCGCGCGCAGGCGAAGGCGCTCGAGATCGCCGCCTATGTCGACGAGCGCTTGCCGCTCGAGGTGGTCGGCGACGCCGCACGGCTGCGCCAGGTGCTGCTGAACCTCGCCGGCAACGCCATCAAGTTCACAAGCAAGGGCGGCGTCGCGCTGATCGTCGAGCCCGGCATCTGGCCGAACGAGATCAGCTTCCTGGTCCGCGATACCGGCATCGGCATTGCCGCCGAAGCACAGCAGCGCATCTTCCGCGAGTTCGAGCAGGCCGACGAGCGCGTCGCCCGCACCTATGGCGGCACCGGGCTCGGCCTTGCCATCAGCGAGCGAATCGTCAAGCGCATGGACGGCCGGATCACGCTCACGAGCGAGCCGGGCAAGGGCTCGACCTTCGAGGTCGCGGTGCCGCTTCCGCCGTCGCAAGCCGGCGCCGGACAGACGCAATTTCCGAGCCCCGATCTCACCGGCAAGTCGATGCTCCTCGTCGCCGACGGCATCGAAGCCTCGTTGATCGCGCGGCGCCTCGAGCGCTGGGGCGGCCAGACCTGCATGGTTGCCGACGCGGCCGTCGCCGAAGCATTGCTGCCGGAACGCTCGTGGCACGCGGTGCTGATCGATCGCGCGATCGGTCCCGCCGTCGCCGACCATCTCGGTGACGCAGCCCGCGCGCATGCATTGCAGCGCCTCGTGCTGCTGACGTCGAGCTCGCGCCACGAGAAGCTGTCGCCGGCCTTCACCGGCTTTCTGGTGAAGCCGCTGCGCGCGGCCTCGCTCGCCGCACGCCTCGCCCTGACGCCGGAGGTCGCTTCCCCCGATCTCGCGCCGGAGCCGCCGGCTGCATCCGCCGGCACAGCACCATCGAAAGGCCTCTCGATCCTCGTCGCCGAAGACAATGAGATCAACGCGCTGTTGATGCGCTCGCTGCTGACGAAACTCGGCCACCGCGTCGTCATCGCCGTCCACGGCGAGGCCGCGCTGGAATCCTGGCTCGCTGCCTCATCCGCCGGCACGCCCTACGATCTCGTGCTGATGGACATCCAGATGCCGCAGCTCGACGGCATCGAAGCGACCAAGCGCATCCGCGCACATGAGGCGGCCAGCGGCAGCCACCACACGCCGATCCTGGCGCTCACCGCCAACGCGCTGGTGGAAGATCGCCATGCCTGCTTCGAGGCGGGCATGAACGGGTTTCTGATCAAGCCGCTCGACCGCGAGAAACTGGAAGAGGCGCTGGCCGGGTTGGCCGCATCCCGACATCTGGCCGTCCCTAACCTCACGAGAACCTGAGTTCAGCCGGCAATAGGCAATTGGCAATTGAAGTCGATCGCGCTGCGCATCACCATCCTCGGGGCATCTGCAATAGAGGATTTGCGCATGAACGCGCTTGAGCCGCGCGTCCCTGGCTCGCACCAGCGATGGCGCGGGGCAGGTCGGGGGCAGAGCGGACCTTCGGGCCGACTGGCGGGACGATCCACTCTTCGGCACGAGCAAGAAAACGCGGCGCCGCGCGCTTGCCCGGCGGCGCTTGGGTGCTCTTGAAAACGGTGTCCGCCTGAGCCGCGCGCTTGCAATGCGGGCACAAGAAGAGATGCGCGATGATCGGGGTCGGCTCGTCTGCGAGCAGTTCCGAGCGGAACCACTTCATCTCGATATGGCAGTCCGGACAGATCGGTGCTTCCAGCTGCTCCGCAGCGCTTCTGAGACGATCAACCATGGTGTGCCCTCGCGTTTTCGAAGGCCATGACCCAATACCCCTCGTTGGTCTGCAACAAAAGACCCTCAGCTTCTAAATTCGCCTAAGGCGACGCTCACCGGCGCGATTACAGCCGCCGCAGCGCCACGCTCTCCACCGTGTGGTCGGCGCCCTTCTTGAGGATCAGCGTCGCGCGGGGGCGGGTTGGCAGGATGTTGTCCTCGAGATTGGCGAGGTTGGTGCGTTCCCAGATCGCAATCGCAGTGGCGGTGGCTTCCTCATCCGACAGCAGCGCGTAGCGGTTGAAGTAGGATTTTGGATCGGTGAATGCGGTGTCGCGCAAGGCCAGGAAGCGCTTGATGTACCATTGCCGCAGCGCCGCTTCCTCGGCGTCGATGTAGACCGACAAATCGAAGAAGTCGGAAACGACGGGCACCGCCTTGCCGTCGCGCGGCAGCTTGCCGGTTTGCAGCACGTTGACGCCCTCGACGATCAGGATGTCGGGCTGGTCGATCTCGGCCCACTGGTTCGGCACGATATCGTAGGTCAGATGCGAATAGACCGGCGCGCGCACATGGCGACGGCCGGCCTTGATGTCGGAGAGGAAGCTGAGCAGCAGCGGCAGATCGTAGCTCTCCGGAAAACCTTTCTTCTGCATCATGCCGTGCCGCTCGAGCACCGCGTTGGGATAGAGAAATCCGTCAGTGGTGATCAGCTCGACTTTCGGCCGCGGCGACCAGCGCGCCAGCAGCGCCTGGAGCACGCGTGCCGTGGTGGATTTCCCGACCGCCACCGAGCCGGCGACGCCGATGATATAGGGCACCTTGCGATCCCTGATGTTGAGGAACTGGCGCTCCGCGTAATACAGCCGCTGCGTCGCATCGACGTAGATCGACAAGAGGCGCGACAGCGGAAGATAAATGTCCTCGACCTCCTGCAGGTCGAGGCGATCGTGCAGCGAGCGCAGCCGGTCGAACTCGCCCGGCTCCAGCGTCATCGGCGTATCGTCCCGCAGGCGCGCCCACTGCTCGCGCGTATAGACGCGGTACGGATTATACTGCTGCTCGGGTGCGCGGATATCCATGACGTCGTCTTCCCGTTGCGATCTATTCGCCCTTGTCTAGCCGCCCTTGCGCGACGCCTTCTCTTCCAACCCTGACATGTTCGTCCGCTTGTCCAGCGCGGCTTCGACCTCCTCCAGCTTTACGCCGCGGGCCTTGAGCAAGACAAGGAAATGATAGAGCAGGTCGGCACTCTCGGCGATCAGATGCGCGCGATCGTTTTCGACTGCAGCGATTACGGTTTCGACTGCTTCCTCACCGAACTTCTTGGCGCAATGCTCGGCGCCCTTGTCGAGGAGCTTGCGGGTATAGGAGGCCTCGCCCCCGGAAGCCGCGCGGGCGTCGATGGTCTCGGCCAGATCATGGATCGTGAAACGCGGCATCGGACTTACTCGGAAACACGCTTGGCAATACATTTGGCCACGGCGGCCATTCCCGTCCGCCAATGTAGCATTGTTATGAACCGGAGTCGTCAGGCATCCAGGCGCATCGGCAGCCCACGCCGCGCCATGTGCTCCTTGGCTTCGCGAATGGTGAATTCCCCGAAGTGGAAGATCGAGGCGGCCAGCACAGCCGTGGCGTGCCCGTCGCGGATGCCGTCGACGAGATGGTCGAGATTGCCGACGCCACCCGAGGCGATCACGGGAACGGGAACGCTGTCGGCGATAGCGCGGGTCAGCGGAATGTCGAAACCTTGCCTGGTGCCGTCGCGGTCCATCGAGGTGAGCAGGATTTCACCGGCGCCGAGCGCGACCACTTCCTGGGCATATTCGATGGCATCGATACCGGTGGAGTTGCGGCCGCCATGGGTGAAGATCTCCCAGCGGTCGCCACCAGGGCGCTTGACGCGCTTGGCATCGATCGCAACCACCACACACTGTTCGCCGAATTTTTCGGCGGCTTCCTTGACGAACTCCCGCCGCGCCACCGCGGCGCTGTTGATCGAGACCTTGTCGGCGCCGGCGCGCAGCAGCGTCTTGATGTCGTTCACCTCGCGCACCCCGCCACCGACGGTGACAGGCATGAAGCAGGCCTCCGCCGTGCGCCGGACCACGTCCAGCATGATGCCGCGGTTCTCATGGGTCGCGGTGATGTCGAGGAAGGTCAGCTCGTCGGCGCCGGCGGCATCATAGGCGATCGCGGCCTCGACGGGATCGCCGGCATCGCGCAGATCGACGAAGTTGACACCCTTGACGACGCGGCCATCCTTGACGTCGAGGCAGGGGATCACGCGCACCTTGAACATGGGTCAGCTCCTACGCGCGCGCATTGCGGATCAAGGTGAGGGCGGCGGCGGGATCGAGCCGGCCGTCATAGAGCGCACGGCCCGCGATCGCCCCGGCGAGCTTTCTCGCACGCGGCGTCAGCATCGCCTTGACGTCCTCGATCGAGGCGAGACCGCCGGAGGCGATCACAGGGATCGAGATGGCATCGGCCAGCGCGATGGTCGCGTCGAGGTTCAGGCCCTTGAGCAGGCCGTCGCGCGCGATGTCGGTGAAGATGATCGCAGCAACGCCGGCATCCTCGAAGCGCTTGGCGATCTCCAGCACGGTCACCTGCGAGGTCTCGGCCCAGCCTTCGACCGCGACCTTGCCGTCGCGGGCATCGAGGCCCACGGCCACGCGGCCGGGGAATTTCTTCGCCGCTGACTTCACCAGCTCGGGATCGCGCACCGCGGCGGTGCCGATGATGACGCGGCTGATGCCCTTGTCGAGCCAAGCCTCGACGGTGGCGAGATCGCGGATGCCGCCGCCGAGCTGCACCGGGATCTTGATCGTCCTCAGCATCGCCACGACGGCCTCAGCATTCACCGGCTTGCCGGCGAACGCCCCATCGAGGTCGACGACGTGGAGATATTCAAAACCCTGCTCGGCAAAGCTCTGCGCCTGGGCTGCGGGATTGAGATTGAAAACGGTCGCGCGCGCCATGTCGCCTTGCTCGAGGCGCACGCATTGGCCGTTCTTGAGGTCGATCGCGGGAAAGAGGATCACGGCTTCCATCGCAAGAAGTTCGAGATCAGAGCCAGGCCGAAACGCTGGCTCTTCTCGGGGTGGAATTGGGTACCGATGGCGGTGTCCTTCGCGACGATCGCGGTGACAGGCCCGCCGTAATCGGCGCGCGCGAGCACGTCCGCCTCATTGGCGGCGTTGAGGTGGTAGGAGTGCACGAAATAAGCGTGCTGGCCCTTGGGGCCGAGCGGCAGCTTGTTCAGCACCGGATGCTCCCTGAGCACCTCGAGCGTATTCCAGCCCATGTGCGGGATCTTCAGGCTTTCATCGCGCGGCGTGATCTTCTCGACGTCGCCGCCGATCCAGTTCAGGCCCTCGGTGATGACGTGCTCCTTGCCGCGGCTCGCCATCAGCTGCATGCCGACGCAGATGCCGAAGAACGGCCGCGCCTTGACGCGCACCGCTTCGGTGATCGCCTCGACCATGCCGTTGACGGCATCAAGGCCGCGCCGGCAATCAGCGAAGGCGCCGACGCCTGGGAGCACCAGGCGGTCAGCCTCGTAGGCCTGGTCCGGATCGCTGGTGACGAAGACCTTTTGCGGGCTCTCCAGACTGCGCGCAGCGCGCTCGAACGCTTTGGCGGCGGAATGCAGATTGCCGGAACCGTAATCGATGATGGCGACGCTCATCTTGACCCTCCCGGTTCTGGAAACAATCCAATGATGCCGCCGGCCGGAAGCGGCGGCGGGTTCGAGAATTGCTGACCCGGCACGCCGCGGGTCGGCGGCGGGCCGCCGCGATCGACGGCCCATTGATCGTTGACGATGCCGTGCTGCTTCTGGCTCCAGCGCTCGAAGAAGCGACGCTCGGCGGTGTCACGGTCCTCGGCGACGACGATGTCGAGCTGCCGCCACTTGCCGCGCGACAGCGTCCAGCGCCGCAGGCTGGAAGCCTCAAGCCCCGTCAACAGCGCGACGACGATGTCGGCGAAGAAGATCGAGCTCCGGCCGAGACCCAGGCTGGAGAGGCCTGCATGGAATGCCGCCATGAAAATCAGCCAGCCGATGAGCACCAGCCACAGCCGATTCCACAGCAGCCAGAACGGGCCGAAGATCATCGCCCAGAAATGGAAGCCGTCGCGCACGAAGACGAATTTGTCCCCCGCGCGCAGATCGGCCCCGCCTGGGCTGGGAGCATGAACTGTGTAGACAGGCATGGTGATGCCCCCGTTCTCGAAAATTCAGTGATACCGCCGGCTCGCGTTCGCCGCGAGACGGAGATGTCAGCCGCCCAGCGAGCCCTTGGTGGAGGGGATTTCACCCGCCGCCTTCGGATCGATCGCAACGGCGGTGCGCAGCGCCCGCGCCAGACCCTTGAAGCAGGACTCGGCGATATGGTGGCTGTTATCGCCATATAGGGTCTCGACGTGGAGAGTCACGCCGGCGTTGATGGCGAAGGCCTGGAACCATTCGCGCACCAGCTCGGTGTCGAACTCACCGATCCTGTCGCGGGGGAAGTCGGCCTTGAACACCAGGAACGGGCGGCCCGAGATGTCGATGACCACGCGCGACAGCGTCTCGTCCATGGGCATGTGCACGCCGGCATAGCGGGTGATACCCGCCATGTTGCCGAGCGCCTGCTTGACCGCCTGGCCGAGTGCGATGCCGGTGTCTTCGGTGGTATGGTGATAGTCAATGTGCAGATCGCCCACGGCCTTGACCGTGAGGTCGATGCGGGAATGGCGGGCGAGAAGATCGAGCATATGGTCGAAAAAGCCGATGCCGGTCGCGATATTGGCCACGCCGGTGCCATCGAGGTTCACGGAGACCTCGATGTCGGTTTCCTTGGTCTTGCGCTTGATCGTCGCGGTGCGCATTGAAATGCGGTTTCCATTCTAGCTTTGAGCCGAAAACGCCAGTCTATTAACAGCCAAATGACACCTTCGCTACTGCGGGAACGGCCGGCCGGGCCTCTACTTCTGCCTATGGTGAGCGAAATTGAGCCCGAAACGGCCCGTTGTACCCTCAGCTCTGACCGCCTAAATCAGGCCGGACAACGAGGTATTTCATGCAGGATTCCCAGAACAGCTCACCTCACTGGCACGGCACCACGATTTTGACAGTCCGCAAGGGCGGCAAGGTGGTGGTCGGCGGTGACGGCCAGGTCTCGATCGGCCAGACCGTGATCAAGGCCAACGCCAAGAAGGTCCGCAAGCTCGGCAAGGGCGACGTGATCGGCGGCTTCGCCGGTGCCACCGCCGACGCCTTCACGCTGTTCGAGCGGCTGGAATCCAAGCTCGAGCAATATCCGGGGCAGCTGACCCGGGCGGCCGTGGAGCTCGCCAAGGACTGGCGCACCGACCGCTATCTGCGGCGGCTGGAGGCAATGATGATCGTGGCCGACAAGGACGTCTCGCTGGTGCTGACAGGCACCGGCGACGTGCTCGAGCCCGAAGCCGGCGTGATGGCGATCGGCTCCGGCGGCAACTACGCCCTGGCCGCGGCGCGGGCCCTGCTCGACACCGACAAGGACGCCGAGACCATCGTCCGCCGCTCCCTCGACATTGCCGCCGACATCTGCGTCTACACAAACCGGAATGTGACCATCGAGAGCCTGGCGAGCGGGTAGGGGCTTTGACCGAACAGCGGAGCTCCAGAGTCGGTGTAACCTCTCCCGCTTGCAGGCGGCAGAGGGAGCGCAGCACCGCCGTGGTTGCTAGATGACCCCAAGCTATGCCTTCCATCCGATGACCGCGGCCGACCTGCCGCTGATCCGGCGGTGGCTGGATGAGGCTCATGTGCGGGAATGGTGGGGCGATCCGGATGAACAGTTTGCGCTGGTCAGCGGCGATCTCGATGAGCCCGCGATGGATCAGTTCATCGTGTTGGCCGGCGACAGGCCATTCGGCTATCTTCAGTGCTACCGCCTGACCGCCTGGAATACAGGCTTCGGGCCGCAACCGGAGGGCACGCGTGGGATCGACCTGTTCATCGGCGACGGCAACATGATCGCACGCGGCCACGGCTCGGCGTTCATCCGCCAGTTCGTCGACGAACAGCTGCGGCATGGTCTGGCCCGCATGGTCACCGATCCGGACCCGCTGAACCTGCGCGCGATACGCGCTTACGAGAGGGCTGGATTCATCCGCGACCGCATGGTCGCGACGCCGGACGGTCCGGCACTGCTGATGGTTTGCGAACCGTGACGCTGGCGCAGGCGAGCGAGAGCAAGGTCGCGGTCCCACCGCTCGCCTGGGCCGGCCTCGCGCTGTTGCTGCTGGCGCTGCAGGCCTCGATCCTGCTTGCGATGGGGCGGGTCCCGATCTGCACCTGCGGCACCATCAAGCTCTGGCACGGCGTGGTGAACAGCTCGGAGAATTCGCAGCAGATCGCCGACTGGTACAGCTTTTCGCACGTGCTGCACGGCTTCCTGTTCTACGGCTTGACCTGGCTGCTGTTCGCACGGCTGCCGCTCCTGCCTTTGTCCTGGCCGGCGCGGCTGATCATCGCCATGGTGATCGAAGGCGCCTGGGAGATCGTCGAGAACTCGCCCTTCATCATCGAGCGCTACCGCGCGGGCACGATCTCGCTGGATTACTATGGCGACAGCATCGTCAATTCGGTCTCGGACAATCTGGCCATGGTCCTGGGGTTCCTTGCCGCTCGCATGCTGCCCATCAGCGCGACCGTGCTGCTCGGACTTGCCTTCGAAATCATGCTGGCGCTCCACATTCGTGACAATCTGACGCTCAATATCCTGATGCTGATCCATCCGCTCGAGGCCGTGAAACAATGGCAATCCGGCCCGCCGATCATCTGACCTAAATTGCGGCTTGTCCTTGGCCGCCTCCCGCCCTAGCTAATCAGACATGACAGACTTCTCCCCCCGCGAAATCGTTTCCGAACTCGACCGTTTCATCGTCGGCCAGGACGACGCCAAGCGCGCCGTCTCGATCGCGCTGCGCAACCGCTGGCGCCGGCAACAGCTCGAAGGCTCCTTGCGCGAAGAGGTGCTGCCGAAGAACATCTTGATGATCGGCCCCACCGGCGTCGGCAAGACGGAAATCGCGCGGCGGCTCGCCAAGCTCGCCAATGCGCCGTTCCTGAAGGTGGAAGCCACGAAATTCACCGAGGTCGGCTATGTCGGCCGCGATGTCGAGCAGATCGTGCGCGATCTCGTCGAGGTTGCGATCGCGCAGGTGCGCGAGAGGAAGCGCAAGGACGTGCAAGCGCGCGCCCAACTTGCCGCCGAGGAGCGCGTGCTCGACGCGCTGGTCGGCGCCAATTCCAGCTCGGCGACTCGGGAATCCTTCCGCAAGAAGCTGCGCGCCGGCGAGCTCAACGACAAGGAAATCGAGATCGAGACGCAATCGTCCGGCGGAGGCATGCCGATGTTCGAGATCCCGGGCATGCCGGGCGCGCAGATGGGCGCGATCTCGATCGGCGACATCTTCGGCAAGCTGGGCGGCCGCAGCAAGACGCGGCGGCTGACCGTGGAAGGTTCGCACGAGATCCTCGTCAACGAGGAATCCGACAAGCTCCTGGATACCGAGCAGCTGACGCTGGAAGCGATCAGCGCGGTCGAGAACAACGGCATCGTGTTCCTCGACGAGATCGACAAGATCTGCGCCCGCGACGGCCGCGTCGGCGGCGACGTCTCGCGCGAGGGCGTGCAGCGCGATCTCCTGCCGCTGATCGAAGGCACCACGGTCTCGACCAAGCACGGCGCAGTCAAGACCGACCACATCCTGTTCATCGCCTCGGGCGCCTTCCACGTCGCCAAGCCGTCCGACCTGCTGCCGGAATTGCAGGGCCGCCTGCCGATCCGAGTCGAATTGCAGGCCCTGACCCGCGACGACATGCGCCGCATCCTGACCGAGCCCGAAGCCTCGCTGATCAAGCAATATGTCGCGCTGATGCAGACCGAGGGCGTGACGCTCGACATCAGCGACAGCGCCATCGATGCTCTGGCCGACATTGCGGTGGCCGTCAATTCCACCGTCGAGAACATCGGCGCGCGGCGGCTGCAGACCGTGATGGAGCGGGTGCTGGACGAGATCTCCTTCACCGCCCCCGACCGTAACGGCGAGACCATCCGGCTCGACGCGGATTACGTGCAGAAGCACATCGGCGACCTCGCCAAGAACGCGGATCTGAGCCGGTTCATTTTGTAATTCGGGCCGGTCACGCTATTGATGCGGCGTGACCGTACGCATCCTGCAAAATCCCTGGCGACTCCTGCTCGCGATCAACGCCGCGATCATCGTCGGCGTCTTCATCCACAAGATCCAGCTGCCGCCTTACGTCCCCTATATCCACCTCCTGGTCGACTACCATTTCGGCTTCATCAAGCGCGCGCTGATCGGGGCGATCGTCGCGCTGTTCACGAACAAGGTGCCGGTATGGCTGGTGTTCGCGCTCGGCGGCGTGACGTGGCTGGCGACGCTGGGGCTGTACGCAAAGCTATTCGAGAAGACGTTCGGCTTCAGCGCGAAGACGCTGCCCCTGTTCGTCTTCACCGCAGGCTCGCCGTTCTTCCTGAAGAACTTCATGCACACGCTCGGCCATTTCGACATTTATGGCTGCGCGCTGGCGATCGTGCTGCTGCTGATGCCCGCAGGCTCGTTGCTGTTCGTTGCCGCGGCCGCGCTGTTCTCGATCATTCTCGTGCTGATCCATCACATTCATCTGTTGATGTATGTGCCGACGATCATCACCATCGTCGTGATCAGGCACTACCTGACCCATGGCTACAATCGCACCAACATTGCTTTCGGTAGCGTCGCCCTCGCCGCCGTCTCCGCATTGTTCTTTGCGGCGCAATTCCAGGGAACGATGCCGATCCCCGAAGCGGATTTCGTCGCGTATCTGAAGAGCCGGATGGCCGATCCATCGCGCGCCGACCTGCTGCAATTCGCCTACATCTGGTACCAGCCGCTGGCGAAGGAGGTTGCCGACACCTGGGGCCGCCTGCCGCACAATATCCTCGGCGTGCCCGTGTTCGCACTCTTGATCTGGCTGCACACGCCGCTTTGGCGCTATGTTGCGAACCTGATCGGCGCGCTCGCGAGCGAAACGCAGCGCCGCCTCATCATCGCAGCGTTGATCGGGATCAGCCTCGCTTATCTCGTGATGTTCGTGATGGTGTTCGACTATTCGCGCTGGATCTCGAACTGGGCGGTGTGCATGTTCCTGATCCTGCATGCAGTGAAGATGCTGCCGGCCAAGCGCGAGACTGCGCTGATTCCGGCGGAGCATCAGAGGACAAACATCTTGGGGCTGATCATCACCTTGATCCCGCGCGTCGGAATCGTCCGGCCGTTCTGAGACGATCAGCTCTGAGACGATCGGCCAGCTCCGGAGACGGTGCGCTCCCTCTCCCGCTTGCGAGCGGGAGAGGTGTGGACTCGCTATCTAACCTCTCGCCCGCCTGATCCGCACATACAGCGCGCCCTCGCCGCCGTGGCCGATATGCGCAGTCTCGAAGCCGACGACGAAGGCGCGGAATTCGGGCAGGCTCAACCATTCCGGAACCTGGCGGCGGAGCACGCCGGTCTCGCCGCCGCTGCGGCCCTTGCCGGTGATCACGAGCACGAAGGTCAGGCCGTCCTGGTGGGCGCGGTGCAGGAAACCGGACAGCGCGCGATGGGCGCGCGTCTGGGTCATGCCGTGCAGATCGAGTCGCGCCTCGATCTCACTGCGGCCGCGCGAGAGCTTCGTCCGCTCGCGCTTGCCGAGCGGCGCCAAGGGCGGCACGGACGGTTTTGCGACACGCGGCGACGGCGCGGCGGCGACGGGTCGCTGCGATGACGCGGGTCGCATGGCAGGCACAGCGGGTGTCGGCTCAGCGCGCGGCGCGGCCTGTGCCTTCGCCATGCGATGCTTCCTCAGCGGCTTGACATGCTTTGCAACCGTATCCCACAGCTCGCGCTCCTCCTCGCTCAGCGCGCGACGGCGCGGCGAGGGGCGGGACTCCAGCACGGGCGGACGGGACGATCGTTTCATTGCTGCCGATGAGGACGATTCTTCACCGGTCGACGCGGTTCGGAGGCAGGCTCGATCGCGGGACGCGGCACCGGTAGCGGAACGGGGCCGGCGATGGCAACCGTTTCGTTCTTGCCTTGCGCCGCGGCGGCGGCAGGCGTGCCCGTCGTCGCCGGGTCGGTTTGCGGAAACAGTTTTGCGATCTTCTCCGAGGGCCTGGGGTCAGGTATCGGCAGCTTCGCGGCGCGCGGGCCGGGATCGAGGCTCTTCGGTATCAGCATCACGAAATGCATGGGGTGGCGCAGCCGTCCGGAGATACGGCCTGCCTCCTGGCCAGCACCGAAAAACAGATCGGCGCGCGCAGGTCCAATAATGGCCGAACCGGTGTCCTGCGCGATCATCAGCCGATGGAACGGCGTCTTGGCGCGTTCGGATTCGATCGGCAGCTCGCCCTCGATGAAGAACGGCGTGCCGTAGACATGCAGCGATTTGTCGACCGCGATCGAGCGTCCCGCGGTCAGCGGAATGCCCTGCGCGCCTACCGCCTCATCCTTGTCGGAGAGGTTGACCTCGCGGAAGAAGATGTAGGCGCGATTCTGGCGGCGCAGCTCCTTGGCGCCGTCGGGGTTCTGCGCCATCCACTCCCTGATCTTCTGCATCGACATCTCCTCTTTCGGGATGATGCCGCGCTCGATCAGGATGCGACCGACGGCCGTGTAGGGATAGCCGTTATAGGCGTCGTAATTGAGCCGAACCGTGCTGCCGTCCTCGAACTTGATCCGCGCCGAGCCCTGAATCTGGGCGAACAACAGATCAGTCGGGTCCTTCAGCCAGGCGATCTCCAGCCCGCGACCGGCGATCTTGCCGTCCTCGATCTCGCCGCGGTCGTAATAGGGCACCAGCTTGCGGCGGCCGATCTTGCGATAGACCGGGCCTTTGTTGGGCAGGCTGATCGAATCCTGCTTGTAGCCGCGGACGAACAGATTCGAGGGACGACGATAGACCGGCACGTTGTAGACGTCGGTCTGCGTGCGCGATCCCTCCAGCACCGGCTCGTAATAGCCGGTGACGAAACCATCGGGCTCGCCGAGGCGCGAGATCCGCAGCGGTGCGAAATTCTCCTCGAAGAAGGTCTTCGCTTTGGCGTCGTCGGTGAGATCGAGCGTTTTGGCAACCCGGCAAGGCTCGCTCAGCGAGGCGCCCAAAGCCTTGGGTTCGGCTGCGCCGTTCTGCGCATTGATCGATCGGCAGCTGGCACGGAAGGCCTTGTAGGCGGCGAGATGATCGTCCGCGCCCCAACCCTTCACGTCCGCCCAGGCCAGCGGCAGATATTGCGCGCCGGGAATTTCGAACGGCAGGGAGAGCTGCGGATAGGGCAAGGGCCGCGGCGGAGCGGCAGGCACGTGCGACAGATGCTGGTGCTGACTGCGATGGTGGCGCCGCGCCGCCTCTGCGCCGAGCGAAAACGACGACAGCGCGACGGCACCTGCGCAAAGCGCCGTCGCGCCGGTCTTCAGGAAAAGCTTAATTCGCGCTTCCGGTGCCAACCAGCTTCCAGTTCGGATCGCGGGAGGAGGTGTCGCGGGCGAAAGTCCAGATGTCGGTGATGTCGGCGACCGTATCGGCACTGCCATCGACGATGTTGCCGGCCTTGTCTCGGGTGGCCGAGATCATCTGCGAAACGAAGCGCACGGTGAGCTGGGCAGTGCGGTCGCGCAGCTCTGCGCCGACGAGCTCGGCCTTGTCGATCGAGACGAAGCGCGTCTCGGTCTTTTGCTCGTTCTTCTCGCGTTCCCTGATCGCGGCGTCGAAGCTCTCATAGACCTCCGACGACAACAGGTCGCGCAGCGCGCGGCGGTCGCCATTGGCGAAGGCCAGCACGATCATCTCGTAGGCGCCGCGCGCGCCCGAGAGGAAATGGCGCGGGTCGAAGCTGGAATCCTTCTCGACGATGGCATCGAGCCCCTGCGCCAGCGCAGTGCCCGGCTCGGCCAGCCCTTTCCAGCGATCGGAGGGCGCGGTCGGCTCGGCCGTCGGCGCCAGCGGGGCCTGGTCGATCACCTTGCCCGGCATGGTCACGACGTTGTTGTCCTGAGCACCCCCCAGCGCATTGCGGGCGGCGGTGCGATCGAACGGCGGCCGCTCGTTGCCGGTGCGCTGCCCCAGCACGCTACGCAGTCTCAGGAAGATGAAGACTGCCAGCGCCAGGAATATGATGGTGTAGATGTCCACGTCGTATTCGCTTTCTGGTCTTTTCAGGGGTCGTTGCCGGGAAAATCAATCCGGCCAGTAGACCGTTCCTCGCGGAAACGGCAAGTCTACATCACCATTTTGGATCCACATCAGGTCCTCGGGATGTAGGCACGAAATCTTGCCCGGCCAATGGCGCCTTTTGGCACAGCGCCGAGTGTAGCGCGTTTTATGCTTAAGGGGAAACCCGATCCTGCCCGGAAATCGCGCATCTTCAATCGTTTAAGGCGCAATTTCGCGGAAAAGGCAGGATGAATGTCAAAGCTCCGGGCGCGGCCCGAATCCTTGATCCGGGACCGTTCGTCCTTGTGGAACGAGGCGGCCCTATGTTAGCCAACCGCCGCGAAATTCAGCCCAAATCGGGTAAGGAGAGACTTTCATGACCAACGGTAACGGCACCCCTCCCGAGGCGGCCCAGGCTCCCCAGCTGAACGTGCTGGCGCAATATACCAAGGACCTCTCGTTCGAAAATCCGAACGCGCCGAGCTCGCTGCAGCAGCAGAGCCAACCGCCGCAGATCAACATCCAGATCAATGTCAGCGCCAACAACCTCAGCGAACAGGAGTTCGAGGTGACGTTGTCGGTCGAGGGCAAGGCCGAGGCCGCGAGCAAGCTGATGTTCTCGTTCGAGCTCGCCTATGCCGGCGTGTTCCGCATCGCCAACGTGCCCAAGGAGAACCTTCATCCGCTGGTCATGATCGAGTGCCCGCGTTTGCTGTTCCCGTTCGCCCGCGAGATCATCGCAACGGCCGTGCGCGACGGCGGGTTCCCGCCGCTGATGCTGGATCCGGTCGACTTCGTCGGTCTCTATCGCCAGAACATGGAGCGGCAAATGGCCGCTCAGGGTCAAGCTGGTCAGGCCTGAGCGGCCGCCACGGCGGCTGGAGCGGGCAGGTACTCGTTCCAGATCGCCTTGTCGCCCATCGTTGCGATGAAGGCCCGATGGGCCTCGCGCTCGGCCTCCGAAATCCGCGGCGCAAGCGGCTCCAAGCGCTGCCGCCGCGGCGCATCGCCGGCCGCACTGACGCGAATCTCCTGGGCGTCCGAAGCCAGCAGCAGCTGCGACTGCCGCGCCCCGACCAGATCGACATAGACCTCAGCCAGCAGCTCGGCGTCCAGCAGCGCACCGTGCTTGGTGCGGTGCGAATTGTCGATGGCGTAACGCGAGCAGAGATCGTCCAGCCGGTTGGACACGCCGGGATGCTTGCGACGCGCCAGCAGCAGCGTATCCACCAGCCGCTCGCGCGGGATCGCGGCGCGCTTGATGCGGTCGAGCTCGGCATTGATGAAGCCGATGTCGAACGAAGCGTTGTGGATCACCAGCGGCGCATCGCCAATGAACGCCAGAAACTCGTCGGCGATCTCGTGGAACAATGGCTTGGTCGCCAGGAATTCGGACGATAGTCCGTGCACGGCGAACGCTTCCGCCGGCATGTCCCGTTCGGGGTTGATGTAGACGTGAAAGCTCTGTCCCGTCGGCATGCGATTGAAGATCTCGACGCAGCCGATTTCGACCAGTCGGTCGCCGCGGAGCGGATCGAGGCCGGTGGTTTCGGTGTCGAGGACGATTTCGCGCATGCCGTCAAGAAGCCGTGTGAGACGGCGAATCAGGCTCGCCGCTGCGGCATCTTAACGACCTCGGCCAGGATGTGCTTGATTTGGTCGCGCACCGGGTCGAGTCCGTGTGAGGTATCCACCACGAAATCGGCCCGCTTGCGCTTCTCGGCATCCGGCGTCTGCTTGGCGATGATGGCGTCGAGCTTGGCCTCGTCCATCGTGCCGCGCTCCAGCACCCGCTGGCGCTGGAGTTCGGGCGAGGTCGAGACCACGACGACGGCGTCGACCCGCTTCTCGCCGCCGGTCTCGAACAGCAGCGGAATGTCCAGCACTACCACCGGCGCCTTGGCAGCCTCGGCGTCAGCGAAGAATTTCTGCCGGGAGGCGCCAAGCATCGGATGAACGATCTGCTCGAGCTGCTTGATCGCGGCAGGATCGTGCACGACGCGCGCCGATAGTTTTTGCCGGTCGACCTTGCCGTTCACGGTGGTGCCGGGGAAGGCCGCCTCGATCGCCGGGGCTGCTTCACCCTCATAGAGCTGATGCACGGCAGCGTCGGCATCGTAGACGGGAACACCGGCCTCCGCGAACAGCTTCGCAGTGGTGGATTTGCCCATCCCGATCGAGCCGGTCAGTCCGAGGATCCGCATCAACGCCCAGCCATCTCTGTCATTCACACCGCAACTAGCCTTTCGCGCCGCAGGAACGCAAGCAGCGGCAGCAGCGGCAGGCCGAGAATGGTGAAATGATCGCCCTCGATCCGTTCGAACAGGTGAATGCCAAGCCCTTCGAGCTGATAGGCGCCGACGCTGGTCGTGACGGCATCGCCGGCAGCGTCGAGATAGGCCGAAAGCTCGGCGTCGGTCATCTCTCGCATGGTCATGCGAGCGACCGAAACGTCCTCGAACACAATCTTGCCGTCACGCGCCACGGCCACCGCCGAATTCAGCTCGTGGCCGTTGCCGGCGAGATCGCGCAACTGCGCCATCGCCTGGGGACGGCCCGCGGGCTTGTTGAAGAGCCGCATCCCGAGAGCCAACGTCTGATCGGCCCCAATCACGTAGCTCCCCGGATGACCCGCCGAAACGGCCTTGGCCTTTTCTCGCGCCAGCAACAAGGCGATCTCGCGCGGATTTGAAAGTCTCGAGCCGGCCTGAATGCCGCGCTCGTCGATATGGGCCGTCACGGCCTCGAATTCGAGCCCGGCATTGGCCAGCAGCATTTTGCGCGCGCTGCTCTGCGAGGCCAGGATCAACGGGGATGTGCCGCGCCACAGTGTCATGGCAAAAGCTATTCCGACGGCCGGTTGCGTTGGCGATCACTATAGAGCTTCATGATCGCCGCCGCGGTTTCCTCGATCGAACGGCGCGTGACGTCCAGCAGCGGCCAGTCATGCTTGGCGCTGAGCTTGCGCGCAAACGCGACCTCCTCGGTGACCGACTGCTTGTCGGTGTAGGTGTCGCTGCCGGACTCCGCGCCCATGGAGAGCAGGCGATTCTGGCGGATCTGGATCAGGCGTTCCGGCGTCGCGTGCAGGCTGACGACCAGCGGCCGCGTCAGCGTCTCCAATTGCGAGGGCACCGGAATGCCCGGAACCAGCGGCACGTTGGCGGTACGGATACCGCGATTGGCGAGATAGATCGATGTCGGCGTCTTCGAGGTGCGGGACACGCCGACCAGGACCACGTCGGCCTCGTCGAGACCCTCGACATGCTGACCATCGTCATGGATCATCGTGTAGTTCAAGGCGTCAATGCGCTTGAAATATTCCGCGTTGAGGACGTGCTGAGCGCCGACGCGGCCTGTGGTCGCAGCGCCAAGATAGGCTTCGAACAGCTGCATCACCGGACCGATGATCGACAGGCTCGGAACGTTGATCTCCTTGCACTTGCCTTCGAGTCTCGCGACCAGATCCTTCTCGAGCAGCGTGAACAGCACGATTCCCGGCGCTTCCTCGATCTCGTCGAGCACGCGGTCGAGCTGCTTCTGGCTGCGCACCAGCGGATAGACGTGCTCGACCGGCGTCACGTTGGCGTATTGGGCCGCGACCGCGCGCGCCACGGTGATGAGCGTCTCACCCGTGGAGTCCGAGACCAGGTGCAGATGGAAATAATTGTTCGAGGTCGGCACAAAAACCCTTTGAATTTCGGTGGGGCGGTTTGTGGATTTCTGTGGAGCTTAACCCCTCGGAAAGGGATGTGCGACACCAGGGGCGGGACAAGTGCCGATTTTCTTCACACCGCGGCCCGTCAGAACAAGTCCGGCACCCTGCGGAGACGGAAACGGGATTGCGCGAACAACCCCCTTGATAAGCTGCCGATAGAAATGCGCAAGCCTTTGAAGACGACTGACTTATCGGACGTCGGCAGAGGCCATCCGGGATATGTGGATGGCTGTGAACAAGCGCGCGTGAACTCGCGGACGGAATTGCGTGAGTCCAATCCACGGTCACAAAGACTCAAACCTTAAGAATCTAAGATTCTAGATTTGAGGAAGGCACTGCAGACGGATATGTGTGCGGGGTAAGACCTTAATGAGTTCTTACTATCCCCAGCGTTCTCAGATGGTCAGGAATTCGGACCGCGAAAATGTTCGAAGACGTCTATCTCTGGATCAAGGCGCTGCACGTGATCGCCGTCATCTCCTGGATGGCCGGCATGCTCTATCTGCCGCGGCTGTTCGTTTATCATTGCGAAGCCGAAATCGGTTCGAAGCAGTCGGAGACGTTCAAGATCATGGAGCGTCGGCTGCTCAAGGCGATCATCAACCCGGCCATGATCGTCACTTGGCTCGCCGGGCTCTATCTGGCCTGGTCCGGCCATTGGTTCACGTTCGGCTGGCTGCACGTAAAACTGGCACTGGTGCTGGTGCTGTCCGCGGTCCACGGCTTTTTGTCCCGCTGGTGCAAGGATTTCGCCGCCGACCGGCGCCCCCGCAGCCAGAAATTCTATCGGATTATCAATGAGGTGCCGACCGTCCTGATGATTTTCATCGTCATCATGGTGATCGTGAAGCCGTTCTAGGCAAGCGGCCCGACGATTAGCTCAGCGCTTCGGCTTGCGGAGCGGAGGGCGATTTTCTATATTATCGACATCCCACCCAACGCAGGCGGATGTGGTTGTGTCCGAGCTTTCCAGAGGCCGGACACCGCATCAGGTTTGAAGCCTCACCGGCACTCACCTTGCCAGACCTGCGGACCTTACCTGCACCTGCTCGCGTCCGCATTTCAGAGCCTCCTCGCACCCCCTCTTTTTCAGGTTACCCCACAGGACCACCCCAATGCGGGAAATCAAACTCCAGGACCTCAAGACGAAAACCCCGGCCGAGCTCGTCTCGTTCGCGGAAGAGAACGGGGTCGAGAATGCCAGCACCATGCGCAAGCAGGAGCTGCTGTTCGCCATCCTCAAGCAGCTCTCGCTCGCCGAGACCGATATCGTCGGCGAAGGCGTCGTCGAGGTGCTCTCCGACGGCTTCGGCTTCCTCCGCTCGCCCGATGCGAATTATCTGCCGGGCCCGGACGACATCTACGTTTCGCCCTCGCAGATCCGCCGTTTCGGCCTGCGCACCGGTGACACCATCGAAGGCCACATTCGCAGCCCGAAAGAGGGCGAGCGCTACTTTGCGCTGTTGAAGGTCAACACGCTCAATTTCGAGGACCCGGAAAAGGCCAAGCACAAGGTCAATTTCGACAATCTCACGCCGTTGTTTCCGAACCAGCGCTTCCGCATGGAAATCGACGATCCGACGCGAAAAGACCTGTCTGCGCGCGTGATCGACATCGTTGCGCCGATCGGCAAGGGCCAGCGCGCCTTGATCGTCGCGCCGCCGCGCACCGGTAAAACCGTGCTGATGCAGAACATCGCGCACTCGATCACGCACAATCATCCGGAATGCTATCTGATCGTGCTTCTGATCGACGAGCGTCCGGAAGAAGTCACGGACATGCAGCGCTCGGTGAAGGGCGAGGTGGTGTCCTCGACCTTCGACGAGCCGGCGGTGCGCCACGTCCAGGTCGCCGAGATGGTGATCGAGAAAGCCAAACGCCTGGTCGAGCATGGCCGCGACGTGGTGATCCTGCTCGATTCGATCACCCGCCTCGGCCGCGCCTACAACACCGTCGTGCCGTCATCCGGCAAGGTGCTGACCGGCGGTGTCGACGCCAACGCGTTGCAGCGCCCGAAGCGCTTCTTCGGTGCCGCCCGCAATATCGAGGAGGGCGGCTCGCTGACCATCATCGCGACCGCGCTGGTTGATACCGGCAGCCGCATGGACGAAGTCATCTTCGAAGAGTTCAAGGGCACCGGTAACTCGGAGCTGATCCTCGACCGCAAGGTCTCGGACAAGCGTACCTTCCCGGCGATCGATATCTCGCGCTCCGGCACCCGCAAGGAGGAGCTCATCACCGATCCGCAGGTGCTCAAGAAGATGTACGTGCTCCGGCGCATCCTCAATCCGATGGGTACGATGGACGCCATCGACTTCCTGCTCGACAAGCTGCGCTCGACCAAGAGCAATTCGGAGTTCTTCGACTCCATGAACACATGAGTGCAGTGCAGCAAGGAACAAAGGGCGCCTTCGGGCGCTCTTTTTGTTGCGGCTTTGCTGCAGCGAAGTGCAGCATGAATGGTGGCTAGCGACCCGAGTTCGGGACGTCTTTTAATCTGTTGATATATAAAAGTAATACTTGAATTTGGCCAGCCTATCCGCCGCGCGCGCGAGCATTTTTGCAGCAAAATTGCTGGGGGTTTATTGCACTGCAACATTAATCATTGTGAGATCCGGTGCAGCAAAATCCCGCAGCCCGGCAGCTAACAACGGATGTTTGCCTTTTCGCCGCGAGCCGGACAAATAGGCCATGCATCCGCGAGACCAGACCATTTTTGCGCTGTCATCCGGCCGGGCGCCCAGCGCGATCGCCGTGGTGCGCGTGTCGGGCTCGCAGGCCAGTCTGGTACTGACGACGCTCGCGGGCAAGCTGCCGGCGCCGCGGCAGGCGAGCCGCCGGCTGCTCCGCAACAGTGCGGGCGAGCCGATCGACGAGGCGGTCGTGCTCTGGTTTCCGGGACCAGCCAGCGCGACCGGGGAGGACATCGCCGAATTTCACGTCCATGGCGGCCGAGCCGTGCTGGCGGCGCTCTTTTCGGAGATTTCTAATATTCCGAATACACGGGCGGCTGAACCTGGAGAGTTCACCCGGCGCGCTTTTGAGAATGGCAAGCTCGACCTGACCGAGGCCGAGGGCCTCGACGATCTCATCCACGCCGACACCGACCGGCAGCGACGTCAGGCGCTGCGCCAATTGCAGGGCCTGCTCGGCGATCGCGCGCGCGACTGGCGCGAGCGCATCATCGAGGCCTCGGCGCTGATCGAGGCCGGTATCGATTTTTCCGATGAAGGCGATGTGCCGGCAGCGCTGAGGGCGCCGGCGGTGAAAGCGATCAAAGCGCTGCACGACGAAATCGCAAAGGTCCTTGCCGCACAAGGACATTCTGAACGCCTGCGCGACGGCCTGGTGGTTGCGATCGCCGGCGAGCCCAACGTCGGCAAGTCGACGCTGATGAATCAGCTCGCGCGCCGCGAGGTCGCGATCGTTTCGCCGCATGCCGGGACTACGCGCGACGTCATCGAGGTGCAGCTCGATCTCGACGGTTATCCCGTCACTGTCATTGACACCGCCGGCATTCGCGAGACCGATGATCCCGTCGAGCAGGAGGGCGTGCGTCGGGCGCGGGCGCGAGCCGAGGACGCCGATTTGGTGCTGTGGCTGGTGGAGGGCGGGCAGGCTGCCGATCCCGACGCAAGACCCTCGCTGTGGACGTCCGGAGATGGAAGTGATGAGTCCGGCGGCTCGGTCTGGATCGTGCGCAACAAGATCGACCTTGGCGGAGCCGGGGCAACAGAGCCGGCAGGCGAGTTCGGGATCTCGGCGAGCCGGGGTGACGGCATTCCCGAACTGGTCGAGGCACTCGTGAAATTCGCCGCCAATTTCTTCGGGACCACCGAGGGCGCATTGGTGACCCGAGCCCGCCAGCGTGATTTGTTGCGCCAGGCGTCAGACAGCTTGCGCCGGAGTCTGGAGCTTGTGGAAGACGGCGAAGAGCTCGCGGCCGAAGAGCTGCGTGCCGCCGCCTATGCCCTAGGCCGACTGCTCGGCCGGGTGGATGTCGAGGATGTCCTCGGGGCCATTTTCCAGAAGTTCTGCATCGGAAAGTAGGCGCTAGTTCTTCATTGGAAGCTCTTGTTCCACTCCGTTGTTTCACGTGGAACAGGGACGGTTCCTGCAGTCCCTGTTTGCGGGTTCCGGTTGTTTCAGGTGAAACTGCGGCCCTGCTAAGTCACTCTAGGCACTATTGCCCGATCTGGCAGAGATGCACGTTTGAGCCAGCGGCCGCGCCTCAATCTCGTCATTGCTGTGCATGTTCAATAATTCGCTGATTGGATCGCTCCAGCGGAGGAACGATCCGATGCGAGACAACAGCTATGACCGAACGGTTGAACGCAACTATCTGCAGAAGTGGCGTTTTCTGATTTCGGAGTATGAGGCGGTGAAGGCTGGCCGATCGCCGCTGTTCAAGCGGGTCGGCGACTTCTACCGGCACCACGGGACCTGCTCGCAGACGTTCCGCAAGTATTACAATCGCTATCTGCAGAGCGGCGAGGACGCGGATCTGCTGCCGCGGCGGCGCGGCCCGAAGTGGCGGGAACGGCGCGAGCCGGAAGGGATCGAGGCGGAGATCGTCGCCCATCGCAAGCGGGGGATGAACCGTTATGAGATTCATGCCGTCTTGCGCGAAACGCGCGACACGGTACCTTCGCCGATCACGATCTACCGGGTGCTGAAGCGCCACCGCCTGAACCGCCGCACGCCGGCGATGCGCGAGGAGAAACGCCGTATTATCAAGGACAAGCTCGGGGAGCTGGGCCACGTCGATCTGCATCAATTGCCGCGCGATATGTTCCTCGCGCCACCCCCGGTCACGGCCTACATCATCAGCCTGATCGACAGCTGCTCGCGTCTGGCCTGGGCCGAGGTCCTGACATCCAAGAAGGCGCTGCCGGTCATGTTCAAGACCCTGAAGATGATCAACACCCTCAACGTCACCTATGGGCTCGTCTTCCAGGAAATCCTGTCCGACAACGGCGCCGAGTTCGCCGCCCGCACCAAGCCGGCCGAGCATCCATTCGAGGCCATGCTGCTCGAGCTCGGCATCAAGCACCGCTACACCAGGCCCTATCGGCCGCAGACCAACGGCAAGGTCGAACGCTTCTGGCGTACCCTCGATGACGACGTCATCGAGGGTACGACCTTCGACAACCTGGACCACTTCGCCAATGAACTGTTCGAGTACCTCGTCTACTACAACAACCACAGACCCCATCAGGCCTTGGCAGGACAAACTCCCAAGGCTTTCGCCGCTTCCAAGACCACCGCAATCCAATCAGCGAATTATTGAACATCGACAATTGCGAGGAGCCCTTGCGACGAAGCAAATCCAGACAGCCTCCGCAGAGGATTGCTTCACCCGCTCGCAATGCCAGAGTGGGGCGACCGCCTCGCATCTAATCGGTACCTCCAGTAAACGAGGCAGTGGCTTAGTAGTACGCGTTTGATCCCCATCCTGGCAGAGAGCTTTTGATTTCGTTTCACGTGAAACACGAGGCGGAACAGGGCGCCTCCTACTGTGCATGGGGTTGTTTTCGCAAAATCGCTTTCAGCCGCAAGCCCTCGTTGTTTCACGTGAAACACGCGCCCGCCGAGTTTCCGCTTCCGGCTTTTTCCGCTCTGGGATAGAAGTCCGCCCATGCGAACAGAGCGAGAGAGTTTCGACGTCATCGTGATTGGCGGCGGCCACGCCGGCTGCGAGGCCGCGGCTGCGGCTGCGCGGATGGGGGCGGCGACGGCGCTGGTGACGCACCGTTTCTCGACTGTTGGCGCGATGTCCTGCAATCCGGCCATCGGCGGCCTTGGCAAAGGCCATCTGGTTCGCGAAGTCGACGCTCTCGATGGTCTGATGGGCCGGGTGGCGGATGCCGGTGGCATCCAATTTCGCGTCCTCAATCGCCGCAAGGGCCCCGCAGTCCGGGGACCGCGGGCCCAGGCGGACCGCAAGCTCTACGCGGCTGCCATGCAGGCCGCGATCCGGGACACTGAGGGCCTCTCCGTCGTCGAAGGCGAGGCCGATGAGCTGATCGTGGTCGAGGGGCGGGTGACCGGGCTCCGCCTGGCGGACCGTCGGGAGCTGCGGGCAGGGGCCGTGGTCGTCACCACCGGGACCTTCCTGCGTGGCCTGATCCACCTCGGCGAGAAAAACTGGCCCGCCGGACGCGTCGGCGAGGCCCCCGCGATGGGTCTTTCCAACTCCTTCGAGCGTGCCGGCTTTACTCTTGGACGGCTTAAGACCGGTACTCCGCCGCGCCTGGACGGCACCACGATCGACTGGTCCGCGGTCGAGATGCAGCCTGGCGACGAGCCCCCGGAGCCGTTCTCGGTCTTGACCGAGCGGATCACGACCCCGCAGATCCAGTGCGGGATCACCCGGACCACGGCCGCGACCCATGAGGTGATCCGGGCCAATGTCCACCGCTCCCCGATGTACTCCGGCCAGATCAAGAGCTCCGGTCCCCGCTATTGCCCCTCGATCGAGGACAAGATCGTCCGCTTCGGCGACCGTGACGGCCACCAGATCTTCCTGGAGCCGGAGGGGCTCGACGATACGACCGTCTATCCCAACGGCATCTCCACCTCGCTCCCTGAGGAGGTCCAGCTCGCGATCCTCGCGAGCATTCCCGGCCTTGAGCGGGTGAAGATGGTCCGCCCCGGCTACGCCATCGAATATGATCACATCGACCCCCGTGAGCTCGATCCGACCCTGCAGACCAAGCGTCTGCGGGGGCTGTTCCTGGCCGGGCAGATCAACGGCACTACCGGATATGAGGAAGCCGCCGGGCAGGGCATCGTCGCCGGCCTGAATGCGGCGCTCTCTGCCAGCGGCGCCGCGCCGACCGTATTCGACCGGGCGGATGGCTATCTCGGCGTGATGATCGACGACCTCGTCACCCGCGGGATCAGCGAGCCCTATCGGATGTTCACCTCCAGGGCCGAGTACCGGCTGACGCTACGGGCAGACAATGCCGATCAGCGGCTGACTGAGAAGGGGATCGCTCTCGGTTGCGTTGGCAGTGCCCGAACCCAGCACCATCGCGCCAAGATGGAAGCCCTGAATGCGGCGAGAGCGCTCTCGAAGTCACTGACGATCACCCCGAATGAGGCGATCAAGCACGGGCTGTCCCTGAATCGGGACGGCCAGCGCCGCTCCGCCTTCGAGGTGATGGCCTATCCTGATATCGGCTGGAGCCAGGTCCGTGCGATCTGGCCGGAGCTATCAGCCATCGATCCCATCATCGCCACCCACCTCGAGATCGACGCCAAGTACGACGTCTACCTGGAGCGCCAGAGCGCCGACGTCGAAGCCTTCCGGCGGGACGAGGGGATGGTGCTGTCGGAAGTCGACTACCAGCTGGTCCCCGGTCTCTCCAATGAAGTCCGTGCCAAGCTGGAGAAGGCGCGGCCATTCACCGTCGGCCAAGCCGGCCGGATCGATGGCATGACGCCGGCCGCGCTCGGCATCCTCGCGGCCTATCTCCGCCGCGAGGCGAGGAAGACTTCCAAGGCAATCGCATAGGCGTTTCACGTGAAACAGCGCGGACCGGGCGGAGACAGACCGCTGTTGCGACGATCCGGATCGGGCGAGGGCGGCGGGCGCCGAGGCGAGCCGGCACCGGCCAGCCCGAAGGTGGACAAGGCAAGCGCCAACGATCAATCGCTCGACGCCACTATCGCCGCCGACAAGGCTGCGGCGCTCAAGCTCGCTCCCGTTTCACATGAAACGGAAGCCCGCCTTGATCGGTACATCGCGCTGCTCCGCGAGTGGCAGGCCAAGACCAATCTGATCGCGCCGTCGACCCTGCCAAACCTCTGGACTCGGCACATCGCCGATTCGCTCCAGCTCGTCGATCTCGCGCCGGCCGCAAAGCGCTGGGCCGACCTCGGCAGCGGCGGCGGTTTCCCCGGCGTCGTGCTCGCCTGCGCCATGGCCGAGACGCCCGGCGCCAGCGTCCATCTCGTCGAGCGAATCGCCAAGAAGGCAGCGTTCCTCCGTGAAGCAATTCGCATTACCGCGTCTCCGGGAGTCGTACATCTCGCTGAGATCGGGGATAATGTGGATAGAATCACTGGCCCTGTCGATTGCGTCACCGCGCGTGCGCTGGCTCCGTTACATCAACTCATCGGCTTTGCGGAGCCGCTGATGCGTCCAGGCGCAAAGGCGCTATTTCTCAAGGGTCAAGATGTAGAGGCTGAATTGACCGAAGCCGCTAAATATTGGAATATTCAGCCTCAACTCCATCCGAGCCGAACCGGAGACGGATGGATCGTGGAACTGACGTCCGTCGAACGGCGCAGCTGAGGCGTTCAGGGGTTGAGTGGGGAATTGCGATGAGCGTGATTGACGAGCCGCAGCCAGAACCGGCCGCCCAGGAGACCAATGAGGTCCCGCACGGTCACCCGCGCATTCTCGCGCTGGCGAATCAGAAGGGTGGCGTAGGAAAAACAACCACAGCGATCAATCTCGGCACGGCGCTCGCTGCGATCGGCGAGCGCGTCCTGATCGTCGATCTCGATCCGCAGGGCAACGCTTCGACCGGCCTCGGCATCGATCGCCGCAACCGCTCCTGCTCGACCTATGACGTGCTGGTCGGGGAAGCGGCCTTGCGTGAAGCGGTGGTCTCGACCGCGGTGCCGCGGCTGCACATCGCGCCGTCGACCATGGACCTCTCCGGTCTCGAACTCGAGCTCGGCACCACGCCGGGCCGCGCCTTCAAGCTGCGCGATGCCATCGCCGCGCTCAACAACAACGTCTCGCCGGACGCCGACTACACCTATGTGCTGATCGACTGCCCACCCTCGCTCAACCTGCTCACGGTGAACGCGATGGCGGCGTCGGACGCGATCCTGGTGCCGCTGCAATGCGAGTTCTTCGCACTCGAAGGTCTGTCGCAACTCTTGCAGACGGTGGAGCAGGTGCGCTCGACGCTCAATCCGAATCTGTCGATCCACGGCATCGTGCTGACCATGTTCGACTCGCGCAACAATCTCTCGAACCAGGTCGTCGCCGACGTCCGCCAGTTCATGGGCGAGAAGGTCTACAAGACCATGATCCCGCGCAACGTGCGCATCTCCGAGGCGCCGTCCTACGGCAAGCCGGTGCTGGTCTACGATCTCAAATGCGTCGGCAGCGAAGCTTACCTGCGTCTCGCCACCGAAGTAATCCAGCGCGAGCGCGAGCTGCGCACGACGCATTAGTGGTGCCGTAGGGTGAGCAAAGGCGTCTTCGCCGTGCCCACCATCTTCCGCACATAAACAACTGGTGGGCACGCTTCGCTTTGCCCACCCTGCGATTTGAAATTCAGTTCTGGAGTGCTGCACCGTGAATCCAAGGGAGCTGGCGATGGCCGACGAAGCGCGTTCGCGACTGGGCCGGGGTCTTGCAAGTCTGATCGGTGATGTCGGCGGCGAGGCTCAGCATGTCGATCGTCCGCGCGCGCAGCGCAAGGTGCCGATCGAATTCATCAAGGCCAATCCGCGCAATCCGCGCCGCACCTTTTCCGACGCGGAGCTGAAGGAGCTCTCTGACTCCATCAAGCAGCATGGCGTGATCCAGCCGATCGTGGTGCGTCCGGTGAAGGGCGCGCATGACCGCTACGAGATCATCGCCGGCGAACGGCGCTGGCGCGCCTCGCAGATGGCCGGCCTGCACGAAGTGCCGATCGTGCCGGTCGACATCAGCGACAGCGATGCCCTGGAGTTCGCCATCGTCGAGAACGTGCAGCGCGAAGACCTCAACCCGATGGAAGAGGCGCAGGGCTATCACGCGCTCGCCAACGAGTTCAAACGCAGCCAGGACGACATCGCAAGAGTCGTCGGCAAGAGCCGCAGCCACGTCGCCAACATGATGCGGCTGACGAAGCTGCCGGCCGAGGTGCAGGCCTTCATCGCGACCGGTGAATTGACGGCGGGCCACGCCCGCGCGCTGATCGGCGTTCCCGATCCGCTCGCCGCCGCCAAGCGCATCGTCGAGGAAGGCCTCAACGTCCGTCAGGCCGAGGCGCTCGCGCACGAGGAAGGCGTGCCGGAGCGCAAGCCGCAGAAGGCACGCGCCACCGGGGGCAAGCAAAAAGACCCCGATACGATCGATCTCGAAAAGCGCGTCAGCGATGCGCTGGGTCTCAAGGTCACGGTCAATCACCGCGATCCCGGCGGCTCAGTGCAGATCAACTACCGCAACCTCGATCAGCTCGATGAGGTGATGAAGCGGCTGGCGAAGGGCGCGCTGTAGCGCCTTTTTCGACCCCAGTTTCTCCTCGCGCCATTGCGAGGAGCGCCAGCGACGAAGCAATCCAGAATCGTTCCGCGGACGGACTCTGGATTGCTTCGCTTCGCTCGCAATGACGTGGCTAGCGAGCGGAGGCCTAACCCCGCCGCCTCGCATTCGCGGCGATCGCCATCAGCGTGCGCTGGGCGATCGCGGCGGCGAGCGTCGATTGCTTGCGGGTGTCGAGCGCGGCAGTCGCGAGCTGCTCGATGATGGCGGCGAGCCGCGCCGGGCTGAAATTGCGCAGCGCGGTTTCGACCGCGGGCTTTCGCGAAAAATGCAGGCGTGGAAAGCCGCCGTCGAGCACGGCGGAGGCCGGCGTACCGTCAGCGATCGCGAGCGCGGATTTGTGCAGCCACGCAGCCTGCCGCTGGGCGGCGGAGATGATCACGCCGGGATAGGTGCCGGCGATCATGGCCTTGGCGAATTCGGTCTCGACGATGTCGGGTCGCCCGGCAAAGGCGCCGTCGACGATCGGGTCGAGCTTCAGCTCCGACGCATCGGCGACAACGGCCATCACGTCATCCAGCGTGACCTCGCCTTTGCCGTGGGCGTAGAGCGTCAGTTTGCGCAGCTCGTTGCGCGAAGCCTGGCGGTCGCCGCCGAGGAACGACATCAGCGCCGCGCGGGCGTCCTGCGCAATGCGCAAATTCGCGATGCGGAGCTCGTCCTCCATCAGCTTGGCAAGGTCGCGCTCGGTGTCGGGATAACAGCCGATCGCGACCGCCGTCTTGGCGCGCTCGCAAGCCTTGCGCAGCGGCGATTCCGGGCGCAGCTCGCCGGCCTCGATCACGATGCGGCAATCCTTCACGTTCATCTCGGCCAGCGTGTCGATTCCGCCAGCAAAGCTGCGCGAGCCGGCGCGAACGCGGATGGCGCGGCGGCCGCCGAACAGCGGCACGGTCATGGCTTCGTCGACGATACGCGAAGGCTCGGCGGCAAGCTCGTCGCCGTCGAGCTTGACCAGCGAGAACGGATCATTGGGATCGTCGACGGCCGATGCGATCAGGGCATCGGCGCGCTCGCGCACGAGGCCGGCATCGGGACCATAGAGCAGGATGATCGGACGGCCCGCATCGGGGCGGGCGAGGAAAGCGTCGATCTCTTTTCCACGCAGCGCGACCATGGCCCTAACTGTCATCCCGGCGCGCGAAGCGCGAACTGCGGCGCGTTCGCGCGCCTGAGAATCTCGATCAACAATCTCTGGATTCCGGGTTCGCCCTCTGGACACCCCGGAACGACGGAAATGAACTAGGTGCCCGCGGTGAAGAACGAGGCGAGCCGGGTGGTGATGTTCTCGGCGATCTCGTTGGCGGCGCGATCCTCGGCATCGCGCACGGCGCGGGTGCGCGAGAAGCGTTGATAGGATCCCGGCATGTCATAGGATACGCGCGAGAAGGTCGAGCCGGTCATGACCGACTTGCCGGTCGCAACCTCGATCAGATTGTACTGGGCGTCGATGCCGAGATTTTCGCTGGTCGGCAGTCCCGTCGCGGCGCTGACGATCAGCGAGGAGCGGCTGGTGGTGAACCGGATGTCCAGCCGGTGGGTCGGCGGCATGCCCGTCGCCGTGCCGTAAAGCTTGAAGGCCAGCGCATTGCGGATTTCGACGCCAACGCGGGCCTCGCGGGATGCATTGGGCTTGTTGATCGGCGGGAGCTCGACCCCCATCAGCTTCTCGCGCAGGCCGGGGGTGCCGTCGGTGCGTTCGGCATACATCGGCTGGAAGCAGCCGGCCATCAGCGCCGCCAGCGCGGCCACTGCCAGCAAGCGGGCTGCGATGCGGATCCTAGCCGACAACATTGACGATCCTCTTGGGAACGATGATCACCTTGCGGACGGGCTTGCCGTCCAGGGCCAGCTTTACCGCATCGAGGGCCAAAACGGCAGCCTCGATTTCCGGATTCTGGGCCGCTGTTGCAACTGTGACCTCACCCCGCTTCTTGCCGTTAACCTGGACCACCAGGGTCACGCTGTCTTCAACCAGCAAATCGCGTTCGATTTGGGGCCAATCGGCCTCCGAAACCAGTCCCTCGTGTCCAAGAATCTGCCAGCACTCTTCGGCCAGATGCGGCATCATCGGCGAGAACAGCTGGACCAGAATCTGGCTTGCTTCCCGGATCGCCCAGGCGAGATCGGCCGGGGGCTGGCCGGGGCGCTGGAGCACCTCCGAGAACGCATTGGTGAATTCGCGGATATGGGCGAGGCAGACATTGAAGTGCAGCCGCTCGATACCGGTGGTGACCTTGTCCAGCGCGCCGTGGGCGGCCTTGCGCAGGGCAGTGGCGTCCGGGCCAAAGCTGGCCGGCCGGGCTGCCGGCGCACTCTTGCCGACTTCGATGGAATCGTTGACCAGCCGCCACAGCCGCTGCACGAAACGCGAGGCGCCCTGGACGCGCTCGTCGCTCCAGATCACGTCACGGTCGGGCGGGGAGTCCGACAGCATGAACCAGCGCGCGACGTCGGCGCCGTAGGTCTCGATGATGTCATCAGGGTCGACCGTGTTCTTCTTCGACTTCGACATCTTCTCGATCGGGCCGATCTGGATGTCTTCGCCTGTGGTGAGCAACGTTGCGCGGCGTCCGTTGCCGCCGACCTCGACCTTCACCTCGGCCGGCTGCACGTAGGTGCCGTCGGCCTTCTGGTAGGTCTCGTGCACCACCATGCCTTGCGTGAACATGCCGGCGAACGGCTCGTCCAGCGCAATATGTCCGGTCGCCTTCATCGCGCGGGTGAAGAAGCGGCTGTAGAGCAGATGCAGGATCGCGTGCTCGACGCCGCCGATATACTGATCGACCGGCAGCATCCGGTTGGCGACCGCAGGCGTCGTCGGCGCGGCCTCATTCCAGGGATCGGTGAAGCGCGCGAAGTACCACGACGAATCCACGAACGTGTCCATGGTGTCGGTCTCACGCTGCGCTTTGCCGCCGCATTTGGGGCAGGCAACGTGCTTCCAGGTTGGATGATGATCGAGCGCGTTGCCCGGCCTGTCGAAGGTCGCATCCTCCGGCAGCTTCACCGGCAAATCGGCATCCGGCACCGGCACCACATCGCACTTCGGACAGTGAATGACGGGAATCGGGCAGCCCCAATAGCGCTGGCGCGAAATGCCCCAGTCGCGCAGGCGGAAATTCACCTGACGTTCGCCGACCGGCGCATTGCCGCGCAGCTCGCTCTCGAGGCGCTTCGCCACCTCTTCCTTGGCCTGATCGATGGTCATGCCGTCGAGGAAGCGCGAATTGATCATGCGGCCGTCACCGTCATAGGCGGTGTCGGTGATGACGAAGGTCTTGGGATCCTGGCCTTCGGGGCACACGACCGGCGTGTTGCCGAGATTGTACTTGTTGACGAAGTCGAGGTCGCGCTGATCGTGCGCCGGGCAGCCGAAGATCGCGCCGGTGCCGTATTCCATCAGCACGAAATTCGCGACATAGACCGGCAGCTTCCAGTTCGGGTCGAACGGGTGCACCGCACGGATGCCGGTGTCGAAACCCTGCTTCTCCGCGGTGTCGATGATCTCCTGGGCAGTGCCGATCTTCTTGATCTCGGCGATGAACTCCGCAAGTTTCGGGTTCTTCGCGCTAGCGGCCTGTGCCAGCGGATGATCCGCCGAGATCGCCATGAACTTCGCACCGAACAGCGTGTCCGGGCGCGTCGTGAAGATCTTCAGCTCGCTCTCGCCGGCCGGCGTCGTCGCCACATCCAGCGCGAAGCGGATCAAGAGGCCTTCCGATCTGCCGATCCAGTTGCGCTGCATCAGCCGCACCTTGTCGGGCCAGCGTTCCAGCCCGTCCAGCGCGGACAGCAGCTCCTGCGAGTACTTCGTGATCTTGAAGACCCACTGGTTCATCTCGCGCTGTTCGACCACAGCACCCGAACGCCAGCCGCGGCCGTCGATCACCTGCTCGTTGGCGAGCACGGTCATGTCGACGGGGTCCCAGTTCACCTTCCGCTTCTCGCGCTCGGCGAGACCGGCGCGCAGGAAGTCCAGAAACATCTTCTGCTGGTGCTTGTAATAGGAGGGATCGCAGGTCGCGATCTCCCTGGACCAGTCCAGCGACAGCCCGATCGAGCGGAGCTGCTTCTTCATCGCGGCGATATTGTCGTAGGTCCAGGCCTTCGGCGCGACCTTGCGCTCGATGGCGGCATTCTCGGCCGGCAGGCCGAACGCGTCCCACCCCATCGGATGCAGCACGTTGAACCCCTTGGCGCGCATGAAGCGGGCCAGTACGTCGCCGAGCGTGTAGTTCCGGACATGGCCGATATGGATGCGCCCGGACGGGTAGGGGAACATCTCGAGCACATAATATTTCGGCCGCGGGTCGTCGTTCTTCGAGACGAAGATCGCCTGCTGGTCCCAGGTAGCTTGCCAGCGCGGTTCGGCGTCGCGGGCGTTATAGCGTTCGGAGGTCATGGAATCGTTGGGTTTTCTTGGGTTCGGCCGTCTAAAGACGGCGGACTAGGCCATAGAAGGCCTCAGGGGGTCAATGGGTTGCCGCGTTTTGAAACTTTGACCACGCCTCCGCATAACTACGAGGGCTGGCGTTGGGGTGTGATTAAGGGGTCAATGCCAATTTGCGGCCCGACAAGGCCGCATGAACGCGATGGATTCCAGCTTCGACGATCCCGATTACGACTATGCCGCGTCCGTCGCCGGGCGGGCGATGCGGAGCATGGCCGAACAGCGGATTGCACCGACCCCCGCCAATTTTGCCGTCTGGTTCCAGTATTTCGCCGGCAGCCAAGACGATCTTCGCAACGCCGTCGATTTTCTGATCGACCACAATCGTTCCTTTGACGCCCGAACCAATCAGGGTCTGTTCGAGACCTATGTCGCGCCCCAGGTGGGTACCGTCGCGGTCGAGACCTCCGAGCGGCTGCAGGCACTCATGGGGGCCGCGAAGGAGTTTCTGGCGACTGCGATCGCCGACAATCATTCGCAGATGCAAGTCATCAGCCAGGTGGCCGACCAGGGCAGGGCCGGCGTCGATCCAAAACTGCTGGTCGCCCAGCTCATGAACGAGCTGGCGCGGGCCGCCACAAGGGCGACACGGCTGGAGGCAGGCTTCGCGGAAAAGACCCGCGAGCTCGACGTGATCCGCGATTCGCTGTCGAGGTCCGAGCAGCGCGCCCGGACCGACATGTTGACGGGCCTGGCGAACCGGCGGGCGCTCGATGAGTTCCTGCGCAAGGCGCAGGCGACTGCGGAATGGGGCGAGCCGCTCAGCGTGCTCTTGCTCGACATCGACCACTTCAAGTCCTTCAACGACAATTTCGGCCACGGCGTCGGCGACCAGGTGCTGCGCCTGATGGCCAAGGTGCTGCGCGAAAAGGTTCGCGCGCAGGATCTGCCGGCCCGCTATGGCGGCGAGGAGCTGATCGCGGTGCTGCCGGACGCCGATCTCGCCACTTGCACCGGGATCGCCGAACGCATCAGGCGCGCGATCGCCGAATGTACGATCACGCGCCGCTCGTCCGGCGAGACCCTGCCCAACATCAGCGTGTCGATCGGCGTGGCGCAGTACCGAGCGGGCGAGGCGATTACCGATCTGATCGAGCGTTGCGACCGCGCGCTCTATCTCGCCAAGGGCGGCGGCCGCAATCGCGTGGTGACCGAGATCGAGCTCGAGCGGGCCGGGGCTGCGGGTTAGGCGTTAGCCGCCAGCATCATCTCAGTCGGGCCGATCTCGATCGCCTGCACGCCGTGCTCGACGACGTTGTTGCGGCCGCGATGCTTGGCGGCGTAGAGCGCGGCGTCGGCGGCTTCGATCAGGTCGCCGGGACGCAGGGTCTCATTCGGCTTTGTCGCGGCAACCCCGATCGAGACCGTGACGATCATGTGGTTCGAGGTGATGTGCGGCAGGCAGAGTTTCAGCACGGCCGCGCGCACCTGCTCGCCGATCTCAACGGCGCGCGTCACGTCGGTGTTCGGCAGCAGCAGGCAGAATTCCTCGCCGCCATAGCGCGCCGCAAACCCCATCGTGTCGGCGGCAATGCCGGACAGCTGTTCGCCGAGCCGCGTCAGGCAGGAATCGCCTTCGAGATGGCCGTAGGTATCGTTGAACAGCTTGAAATGATCGACGTCGATCATCAGGAGCGCGAGATCGCTGCCGTACTGCTGCGCGCGCATCCACTCGAAATCGAGTCGGCCCTGGAAGCCGCGGCGATTGGCAAGCCCCGACAGCATGTCGATCGAGGCCATCACCGTCAGGCGGTCGTTGCTCGCGATCAGCTCGCGCTCGCGCTGACTGAGCTGGGCGGCCATCGCGTTGAACGCGCGGGCGAGAGGCACGAACTCGGCCGGCAGCCGACTGCGTGCCGCACGGGCCGACAGGTCGCCCTCGCCGAGACGCTTCGCCATGTCGGCGAGCATCTCGATCGGCTTGATCACCAGTTTCTCGGCGGCGATCAGCGCGCCGAGCAGGACGAACATGAGGACGAAAGCGAGCTGCAGATACGCGGTGCGGATGTCGCGGCTGACCGCTGCGGACACTTTGTCTTCGTCGATGCTGGCGATCAGGCGGGCATTGGTTCCGGCGATGCGGATAAAGCTGACCGCACGGCGGGAGCCGTCGGCGGCGAGGAAAGACAGTGAACCCTCGTCTTGGTCGGACCGCAGCGCCTTGTCGGCGATCGCGGACATCAGCGGCATGTTGTCGAGCGGACGGCCGACTGCGCTGTGCTGATCGGCCGGAGCCGCCAGCACGGTGCCCGCGCTGTCGACCAGCACCGCGGTGATGCCGGCACGACCGCCCAGATTGCTCATGACCTTCGACATCCAGTCGAGATTGACGGTGGCGAGCACGACGGCATCAGGTACCCCGCTGAAGGCGGAGACCGGATAAACCGCCATGACCGTCGGTGACGGCACCGGCCGCGACATGATGAAGTCGCTCAGTATGAAGCCGCCGGTTTCCTGTGCCTGCTGAAAGTACGGCCGGTCACTGAGATCGAGGCCGACATACATGTTGTTGGTGGCGCATTGGATGCGCCCGTCCTGGCCGGCGATCAGAAGCGTGCGGATCCAGGGAAGGTTCGACGGCAGACTTGCGCGCAGCACGTCGCAGCTCTTGCTGATGCCGCCGGCGGAGGCACGGATGAAGGCTTCCGATTTCAGGATGGTCTCGACCGACGAGATCACCTCACGCTGCGCATCGGCGCTGTGCCTTGCCACCGTGGTGAATTCGGCCGCAGCTTGCGCGATCTGCCGCGCGCGCGTGTTTTCGAGCGAACGGATGCGCTCGAGCATCAAGGGCGCCACAAGAATCACCGCGAGCAACGCGAGCCGCGCCCGGATTCCGAGAACCTGCTTGAGTTTCGCTCGTTTGCGGTTGAGACTGACGCTTGCCATCTTCGCTACCACCCCATGGGCTAAGGTAAAGCGAAGGGTTCAAAAACTGTTTCTTGAACTCGGTAAAATTGGACTTAACTCCGGGCTACGAACAGCCAAGAGACGTCATGACAGAAGCTAATGCCGCGCCGGTAACCGGCCATTCACCAAACGCGCTTGCCGCGGTTGAAGCCGAAATTGCACGCGCCTGCACGGACGCACAGCGTGATCGTGCTGCCGTGACGCTGATTGCGGTGTCCAAGACTTTCGCGGCGGATGCAATTACCCCGGTTATCGCCGCCGGGCAGCGCGTATTCGGCGAGAATCGGGTGCAGGAGGCCAAAGGCAAGTGGCCGGCGTTAACGTCTGTTTACCCCGATATCGCGCTGCATCTGATCGGGCCGCTGCAATCCAACAAGGCGAAAGACGCGGTCGCGCTGTTCGATGCCATCCATTCGGTCGATCGCCCGAGCATTTGCCAAGCATTAGCCAAGGAAATCGAATCCCAGAACAAGCACCCGCAGCTCTTCGTCCAAATCAATACCGGCGAGGAGCCGCAGAAGGCCGGCGTCGCGCCCGGCGAGGCCGACGCGTTCCTTGCAAGCTGCCGCGACACTTATGGGCTGACGATCTCCGGACTGATGTGCATACCGCCGGTCGACGAGCCGCCAGCGGCGCATTTTGCGCTGACCGCAAAGATCGCCGCGCGCAACGGGTTGAAGAATCTCTCGATGGGCATGAGCGCGGATTTTGCGACCGCCATCATGTTGGGCGCTACCCATGTGCGCGTCGGCAGCGCGATCTTCGGGCATCGTTAGCTGCCGTCGGCGAGGGCCGATGTTGCCCTAACTCTGTCGATTTGCAGGCCAGCTCTTCGTCCCGACCGTGGAGCACGTAGGATGGCGCGCGCAGATCGAGTCAAGGTCGGCCCGTAGGGCCGTCGCGAAGCGACTTGGCCTTGACTCGAGCGAGCACGCCATCAGGCTTTGGCAGTCGGGGCAGCGGGCGGATAACTCCTTTTCGTCAGGCGATCCAAGGGTCGAGCCGGTTTTTGCAATCTGGTTTGCTTGCCAGATCAAACTCACATTCGGTCGCCGCGCGGCGGCGGCTGCACCAACATTCCGCTTGCGGCGGGCAGGCTCGAGAGGACGAGACCATTCTTCGTTACGGCGTTTGAAGCCATGCAATCCATCGGTTCGTCCACCCGGATCGGCCGAGGCTGATCAATCTCGGCGGATTGGCTTTGAGGCTGAGGAGCGTGGTGTCAGGCGGCGGCCTTTATCTCGGCTCCCTCGATCACCACGCCCGCGGTCACGTACTTCCAGAGGGCCACGAGCAGCTTGCGCGCGAGCGCCACGATCGCGCGCTTGCGGCCGCGTTGGCTGTGCACCTTGAACCACTGGGTCAAAGCCGATTGAGGCTGGTGGCGTACCCAGAGCCAGGCGAGCTGGATCATCGTGGTTCTCAGGCGCGGATTGCCAGCCTTCGACACGCCTTGCTCGCGCTCGATGCCGCCACTGCGCCATGGCGTGGCTGCAAGGCCGGCATAGGATGCAATCTGGCGGCGGTTGGCGAACTGCCGGTAAAAGGCCTCCGACCAGAGAACGGCCGTGAAGTTCGGGCCCAGGCTCTTCAGTTCGAGCAGCATTGCCACCGGGTTCGATACGGTCTTCTCCCCGCCGCCTTGCTCGCGGCCAGCAACGCATCCTGCTCGCGCTCCACCGCCGTGATCTGGTCGAGCAGCAGTTCGAGCCGGTCGAGTTCGCGGCTGATCTGCGCCTTCAGATGCGCCAGCAAGGCGCGCCCGTCGCCCGTCCGCAAGGCCTCCAGCCGCTTCCGCCGGTCTCGCCGCAGCGGCGCGTAGTCGAAGATCCCTTGCGCGAACAGAAGACCCTTGATCCGGTTCACATGCTCGATCCGCTCCGCGATCAAGGTCTCTCGCTCGCGGCACAGCCTACGGCGGTCCTCCTCTGCCGGAGAGGGCGCAACGACCATGGCGCAGACCCGTACCTCGCCGCGCTTGTAGGCCAGCAGCGTCCGCAACAGCGTCTCGCCATCCAGCCGGTCCGTCTTGGCCCGCCGGCGCCGGCGCGGCGTCGCAATCGAGGCCGGATCGACTACGTGGCTCTCGATGCCTTCCTGCTGCAGGGCGCGGTGAAGCCAGAACCCGTCCAGCCCCGCCTCCTGGATCGCGATGATCGGATAGCTCTCACCCGTTCGCGCCTGCGCCTTGCGCTTCAGCTCCGCAAACAGCTTCAACAGTTCCGAAAGGTCGCCGGCCTTCATGCTGCGTTTGGACATCTTCTCGCCCTTGCAGGGCGACAGCGAAGTGACCAGCCATGTCGAACGGCTCAGTTCCAATGACACAAAAATTGCGCCAAACTGCGTGCGGATAGCGGCCAGTCCGTCGGAAGGATGATCGAGCAACATCGTCGTCTCCAGGTTGAATGGATTCAGCAACCCTCAGTCTGGCCTCAGACCTGGTCCATGGAATCTTCGTCGCAAGGGCGCCTCGCAATGACGTGTGGAGAGAGATGGGCTCGCAATGATGGCGGAGTGTGCCGCGCCTACACAAATGTCACCGCCCTGCCCCTCGCCGAGCCGGATGCTCTGGTTGTAGTGACGATCCCGTGGATCCTCGTCGAGCATGCCCCTCACCCAATGATGATTTTTGTTCGCGGGCCCAAGCGCCGCAGCAATTGCAGCATCGCAGATTTGGTCATGGAGACGCAGCCCGCGGTCGGGCCGAAATTGTCGCGGGCGAGGTGCAAGAACACCGCACTGCCGCGGCCGGCGATGCGTGGTCGCGTGTTGTGGTCGATCTCGATGATGAAGTCGTAGAGATGGTCTGCCCGCTTGAGCCGGTCACCGCCCTGCCCCTCGCCGAGCCGGATGCTCCGGTTGTAGTGACGATCCCGTGGATCCTCGCACCAGGCGTCCACGCCGGTGATCATCCGCGTCGGCAAGAACGTCTGGGGCCGGCTGTGCCGGTCACCCCGCCACCACAACCGCATCGGACGGAAGCTGCCCCTGGGGGTGCCGCCGTCGCCCTCGCGCTTGTTGGCCAGAATGCCGCCCCGCCCCAGCGCCACCGGGATGGTCAGTGCTCCGGCCGTCAGCCAACCCCTGCGCGGATTGCCGGCGGCAGGCCTAACACGGATCGCGGAGAGCGGCCTGGCGCTTCGATTCCTGGCGTAACCAACTGATGCTGCTTTATTTTTCATGTGAACGTGGAATGTCGGATTCATTACAGGACATTCATCAAAACGCCCTGATATTCTGAGTTAGAGTGGTTCTGGCTTGTGAATCGGTAACAGCCCACTACTTCAACACGAACAATAATAATAACGGCGACCCTAAACTTTCCCTCGCGGCTGGGTGCGGCATGGATGCGCGCCGAGCCGGACCTAAAAGGATGACCCCCCATGGCCAATGCCCGCAAGATCCTGATCGTGGATGACGATACCGATCTGCGCGATACGTTGGTGGAGCAATTATCGCTACACGAAGAATTCGAGGCTTCCGCCGTCGATACCGGCGCCAAGGGTGCGAGCGCCGCCAAAGCCAATTCCCCCGATCTTGTCCTGATGGATGTCGGCCTGCCCGACACCGACGGCCGCGAGGTTGTCCGCTCCTTGCGGAAGGGCGGCTTCAAGGCGCCGATCATCATGCTGACCGGGCATGACACCGATTCCGACACGATCTTGGGCCTGGAATCCGGCGCCAACGACTATGTGGCAAAGCCGTTCCGCTTCGCCGTTCTGCTGGCCCGCATCCGCGCCCAGCTTCGCCAGCACGAGGCCAGCGAGGACGCAGTGTTCTCGGTCGGCCCCTACTCCTTCCGCCCGGGCTCGAAGATGCTGACCGCGGCCAATGCGCGCAAGGTCCGCCTCACCGAGAAGGAAACCGCCATTCTCCGTTTCCTTTACCGCGCCGGCCAGATGCCGGTGTCGCGCGAGACCCTGCTCCAGGAGGTCTGGGGCTATAATTCCGGCGTCACCACCCATACGCTGGAAACCCACATCTATCGCCTTCGCCAGAAGATCGAGAAGGATGCGGCCAACCCGGAAATCCTGGTCACGGAAGCCGGTGGCTACAAGCTGGTGCCGTGATACGCTTCGGGGGCGCGCGAATCGTTTTAGATGGCGTGCCCTTGAGCCTCGGACCTGAATGTCAATCGACGACGACGTAGCGCTTCTCGAGCGTGTCCCGACACTGCGGCTGTTGGGAGACGCCTCGTTGCGCATGCTGGCGATCGGTTCCGAGCAGCGCGATTTCGTCCGCGGCGACGTCCTGTTCAATCTCGGCGACGCCGCCGATGCCGGCTTCGTGGTCCAGCGCGGCGCCTTCCGGGTTGAGGACGGCGCCGGCGCCGAGATGATCGCAGGTCCCGGCGCGCTGATCGGCGAGCTCGCGCTGGTGGTGCCGATGAAGCGGCCGTCGAGCGCGATCGCGCTGGAGCATTCCTCCGTCATCCGCGTCGCACGCAGCCTGTTCCAGCGTGTGCTCGAAAGCGATCCCGCCGCGGCCGTACGCCTGCGCGACGAATTCGCGGTGCGCTCCAGCCAGATCGCCAGCGATATCTTGATGGCGGGCGCGAAGCTGACGTCGTAGCTCTCTCCGCTCGTTATTCCGGGCGCACCACAGCTCGCGCTCCGCGCGCCCCGCAATGACAGGGCCTCACACCTCCAGCGTCACCGTGACAGGCACGTGATCCGACGGCCGCTCCCAGCTGCGCGCGTCGCGCAGAATCCTGAAATCCTGCACCGCGTCTTTCAGCGCGCGCGAGACCCAGATGTGATCGAGCCTGCGGCCGCGGTCACCGACGGTCCAGTCGGCGGAGCGGTAGCTCCACCACGTATAGACCTTCTCCGACATCGGAATGCGCTCGCGCGCGACGTCGACCCATTCGCCGGCGGCGAGCGCCGCCTTCAGCTTCTCGGTTTCGACGGGCGTGTGCGAGACGACTTTCAGAAGCTGCTTATGCGACCAGACGTCGTTCTCGTGCGGGGCAACGTTGAGATCGCCGACCAGGATATGGCGATCCTCACCGCGCGGATGCAGCGGCTCGCACGCCGTCATCTCGTCGAGGAAGCGAAGCTTGTGGTCGAATTTCTCGTTCAGCGCGGGATCGGGAATGTCGCCGCCCGCGGGCACGTAGAAATTATGCAGCACCAGCGGCTTTGCGATGCCCGCGTTCTCGCCGAACGACACCGAGATGTGCCGCGAATCCACCTTATCGCAGAAGGTGCGGATGTCCTTCGATTCGAACGGAATCTTCGAGACGATGGCGACGCCGTGATAGCCCTTCTGACCGTTCAGCGCGACGTGCTCGTAGCCGAGCCGCTTGAAGCGCTTCATCGGAAAGGCGTCGTCGATGCACTTGGTCTCCTGCAGGCACAGCACCTCCGGCCGCGCGCTCTTGAGAAATTTCGCGACCAGATCGATGCGCAGCCGCACCGAATTGATGTTCCAGGTTGTCAGGGAAAGACGCATGGGGACGATCTAACAAACTCCATCCGTCATGGCCGGGCTTGACCCGGCCATCCACGCCTTTTTGTAGGACCCAAAACGTGGATGCCCGGGACAAGCCCGGGCATGACGACCGTCGGAGCAACCCATCAGCTCTCAACCCGGCGACGGGCCGTAATTGGTGAAATCGATCTTGAACATGCTGGGATCGAGCTTCTTGCTCGAATCCAGATTGTAGACCGCGATCGTGGTGTCATAGCCCTGCGGATCGGTGACCGTCCACTGCTTGAGCTGGCCGTCCTTGGCACCGAACATCAGGAGCAGCCGGCTGGTGCCGACCAGCGCCTGCTTCTCCTCGATGGTGACGCTGACATAGACGTCGTCGGCCGAGACGTTGACGACGTTGGTGTCCTTCATCAGGTCGATGCGGTCGGACAAGAGAAAGCGCAGCGGCGTCTGCGACAGCGGATAGACGTCCTGGGTCGCGAGCTTGCGATCGCGCACCACAAGGGACGAACCGTCGGCGATGATGTCGATCGGGCTCGGCGCGTCATATTCGAAGCGTACCTTGCCCGGCTTCTGGATGTAGAAATCGCCCTGCGTCTTGCTGCCGTCGGGGCCGACCTGGACGAAATTCCCGACCAATGTCTGAAGCGACGACAGATAGGCGCTGACCTTGGCGGCCTGTGCCTTCTGGTTGGCATCGAAGGTCTGGAAGATGCTGCTCGGCACGTTGCGCCGCGGATCCGGAATCACCGGATTCGGCGGGGTCTGCGTCGCGCCGGTGACGGCTGGGCCACCGCCGGCCGGAGCGCCATCGCGGCCCTTCGGCGCAGGCTTCGGCATCGGCACGGTCTGCGCGAGCGACGCACCGGTCACCATCGCGGCGGTGACGAGAAGCACGCCGGCCACGCGCGCGCTTCGCGCGGCGATGAGGGCAGCGAATCGAATGTCCGGATGTCTGATCAACGCGTCGTCCTGTATGGCTGGGCGCCTTTTAGCGTGATTTCGGGCAAAAGCAGATATCGATTTTGCGTGAAATTAGGTTTCAGAGGCTCCTCGCCTCACATATGGCTGTCTTCTTCCTCGACCAAAATCTCGCGCTTGCCGGCGTGGTTGGCGGGACCGACGATGCCTTCCAGTTCCATGCGCTCCATCAGAGACGCGGCGCGATTATAGCCGATTTGCAGGCGGCGCTGGATGTAGCTGGTCGAAGCCTTGCGATCGCGTTTGACGATCGCAACCGCCTGCTGGAATAGATCGCCGCCGCCATCCCCGCCCATGCCGGTGGCGTCGAACACGGCGCCGTCCTCGTCCTCGGTCGGCTCTTCTGCGGTGACGGCTTCGAGATATTCCGGCTGCCCCTGCGTCTTGAGGTGACGCACCACTTTCTCGACTTCCTCGTCGGAAGCGAACGGACCGTGCACGCGGCTGATGCGGCCGCCGCCGGCCATGTAGAGCATGTCGCCCTGGCCGAGCAGCTGCTCGGCGCCCATCTCGCCGAGGATGGTGCGGCTGTCGATCTTGGAGGTGACCTGGAAGGCAATGCGGGTCGGGAAGTTCGCCTTGATGGTGCCGGTGATGACGTCGACCGACGGGCGCTGCGTCGCCAGGATCACGTGCAGGCCGGCGGCGCGCGCCATCTGCGCGAGACGCTGCACCGCGCCTTCGATGTCCTTGCCGGCGACCATCATCAAGTCGGCCATTTCGTCGACGATGATGACGATGTAGGGCAGCGGATCGAGCGAGAGCTTCTCTTCCTCGTAGATCGCCTTGCCGGTCTCCTTGTCGAAGCCGGTGTGCACCGTGCGCGTCGGCTCCTCGCCCTTGGCCTTCAATTCGAGCAGGCGCGTGTTGTAGCCGTCGATGTTACGCACACCGAGCTTGGCCATGTTCTTGTAGCGCTCCTCCATCTCGCGCACGGCCCATTTCAGCGCGACCACCGCCTTTTTGGGGTCGGTCACGACGGGCGTGAGCAGATGGGGAATGCCGTCATAGACGGAGAGTTCGAGCATCTTCGGATCGACCATGATCAGCCGGCACTGATCAGGGCGCAGCCGGTAGACCAGGCTGAGGATCATGGTGTTGATCGCGACCGACTTGCCCGAGCCGGTGGTGCCGGCGATCAGCATGTGCGGCGTGCGGGCGAGGTCGATGATGACGGGCTCGCCGCCGATGGTCTTGCCGAGGCAGAGCGGCAGCTTCGCGACCGTGTCGGTCGCTTCCTTCGCCACCAGCAATTCGCGCAGGTAAACCTTCTCGCGATGCGCGTTCGGCAGCTCGATGCCGATCGCGTTGCGGCCGGGCACGACGGCGACGCGGGCCGAGAGCGCGCTCATCGAGCGGGCGATGTCGTCGGCAAGACCGATCACGCGCGAGGACTTGATGCCGGGCGCCGGCTCCAGCTCGTACAGCGTGACCACGGGGCCCGGATTGGCCTTCACGATCTCGCCGCGCACGCCGAAATCCTGCAGCACGCCTTCGAGCGAACGGGAATTGGTCTCCAGTTCGGCCTTGCTCAGCGGCTGGCGATCGCCAGCCTTCGGCGCGGCCAGCATGGAGACGGACGGAAGATCGAACTTGTCGGAGGATTTCTTGGAAGCGGCCTTCGTCGCAGCCTTCTTCTTCGGGGCGCGCGCGGCGGGCTCCTCCTCTTCCTCCTCCTCGACCTCTTCTTCCTCGTGCTCGTCTTCGTAGTCCTCGTCCTCGGCCTGCGGCGAGATCGAGGGTGCGGCGCGGCCGCCGCCGAGATTCGGCTCCTGGCGGCTGAACTGAGCGGCCTTGGTCTTCGGTCCGCTCGAGACCAGCGCGCGGTAGGCAGCGCCCAGTAGCCAGATCAGCCGGGCCTTCGTGCTCATCAGCGCATGGAACAGCCAGCCCAGCGACACGGAGCCGCGATCGCTCTCCTCGTCCTCGTCGAGCGGCTTGTCGTCGTTCTCGATCTCCGCAAGCTCGTCGTCGTGCTCGCGTGCGCCGAGGCCGCAGGCGATCAGGAAGCTCGCGGCCATCGCGGCGAACAGGATCGTGCCCAGCACCATGCGATAGATCGTGCCGGCCGGTCCGAAAATCACGGCGGGCGCGCGCACCAGGGCATCGCCGACCACGCCGCCGAGTCCGGTCGGCAGCGGCCATGCGCCGCCATGCGGCCAGCAGCTGACGAAGCCCGCCGCGATCACCGTGCAGAGAATCCAGGAGCCGAGCCGCAGCGCCTCGCGGTCGAACGGGCGATGCGTCATCATGCGCCAGCCCCAGACCGCAACCGTCAGCACCAGCATGATCGCGCCGAGCCCGAGGATCTGCATCGCAAGGTCGGCGCCGATGGCACCGGCATAGCCGAGAATGTTGCGGATCGGCCGCGAGGTGGCGTGGCTGAGGCTGGGATCCTGCACCGACCACGTCATCAGCGCCGCCGAGGCGACACCTGCCAGCGCGATCATGCCAAGCCCGGTAAGCTCGCGCATGCGCCGCGCCAGCCCCTCGCGGATCGAGGGCGGCAGATGAGCGACCAGTGGAATGACACGTTCGATTGCCGACATGCTCACGGGCCCCGCCTAACCCAGAGTCTCGACCAGACGGTGCAGCGCCTGCGCCGTCGTCTCGCCATCCTGCACCAGCGCGAGGCGGATGTAGCCCGCGCCGGGATTGAATCCGTCGGGCTGCTGTCGCGCCAAGAAGCTGCCGGGCACCACGCGCACGCCTGCTTCCTTGAAGAGCTTGAGTGTCACCGACACGTCGTCGCCGACTTCTGAGGTGTTGAGCCAGACGCAGAAGCCGGCATCGGGGCGGCGATAGCCGTAACGATTGCCGATGATCTGGTCGGCGAGATCGAACTTGATCCGGTAGAGCCTGCGGTTCTCCTCGACATGCGCCTCGTCGCCATAGGCGACGGTCGCGACATGCTGGAGCGGCACCGGCACCTGGGGTGCAGCGATGTTGCGCAGCTCGAGGAACATGCCGATGAATTTCTTGTCGCCGGCGGCGAAGCCGACGCGCAGGCCCGGCAGGTTGGAGCGCTTCGACAGCGACTGGAACGCAACGACGCGGGTGAAATCGGGACCGGCACATTCCAGCGCGCTGCCGGGGGCCTCTCGGGTGTAGATCTCGGAATAGCACTCGTCGCTCAGGATCACGAAGCCGTAGCGATCGGCGAACTGCTTCAGTCGCTCGAAATAGTCGGGCCTCGCGACCGAGCCCTGCGGATTGGCGGGCGAGGCCAGATAGAACGCCACCGTGCGCGCCAGCGTCGCCTCATCGATGGCGTCGAGATCGGGCAGGAAGCCGTTCTCGACCGTTGTCGGCAGATGGACCGGCTCGCAAGTGGCTGCGAGCGCGCCGGCGCCATAGACCGGATAGAACGGGTTCGGCATCAGGATCGCAGGCTTGCCGGGGCGCGGGCCGACATAGCGCGCGGCCGCCATCGCGGCGAGGAACAGCCCCTCGCGGCTGCCATTGAGGACGAGAATCTCGCTCTCGGGGTCGAGCGGCCGCGGCAGCTTGAATCGCGACGACAGCCAGGCGCCGGCGGCGTGGCGGAACGGGTCGGTGCCCTTGTTCGCGGGGTAACGGCCGAATTCGGCGATGTGCTTGGCCAGCACTGGGCCGACGAAGTCGGGCACGGGATGCTGGGGCTCGCCGACCGCAAGCGAAATCAAGGGCTTGCCCGGCTGATGCGGGGCCAAAAGCTCATTCAACCGGACGAAAGGCGAGCGCTCGGAATCGGAGCTTCCACTGGCCTGCGGCGCACGGGATGAAGCGGTCATAGCCATTGTTGACGCCAGCACTCTTGGAACGGCCGGTCGCTACCATAGGCGCCGGCGGGAAGCGGTTCAGTTCACCATAGATAGGGCGAGGTTAAGACGCGATTAACCATCGGCCGCCGCCGTCGTCCAGAGCGGGAATAATGGGACCGGATTACAACGGGATGCATGGCGGCTCCCACCTCTCCCGCTTGCTTGCAGGAGGGGGCGCACCGCCTTCGCGGCTCGGTCTTAGTGCCCCGGCAGCTTCTCGAAGGTCTTCATGCCTGCGGGGATGGTGTGGAACTCCTGCATGTCGCAGGTGTAGATCGCCATCTGCGGCTTGAATTTTTCCGGCTCGTCCAGTGTGCCGACCTTCACGACTGCGGCCGGCAGGCCTGGAACCTTGGTCACGAGGTGCGTGCCGCATTCGGCGCAGAACTCGCGCGTGACGGCGCGTTCGAGATCCTTGCGCCTGAACTGCTTCGGTTGGCCGGTGATGTAGGTGAAGCCTGCCGCCGGCATCGCGATGAAGGTGTTGGGTGCGCCGCCCGAGATGTACTGGCACTCGCGGCAATGGCACTGCGCCTGCATCATCGGGTCGCCCTCGGCGACATAGCGCACTTCGCCGCAATAGCATCCGCCTTCCAAACGCATGACGACCTCCCGATTGTTGTTCTTGAGGTCGATATTTCTGCGCCGGCTTCGCGGAATGGCAATCTTTTTCTTCAGCGCGCCGATCAAAAGAAAGGGGCTCCAACTTGCGCTGGAGCCCCTCAACGGTCGGGGCATTGCCGGGTATGTGCCCAAACCGTAGTTGTGGACGCGATCTCCAGAGGAGACCGCGTCCGGGAGGAGAGTTACATGTTGTAGGCGCGCTCGGTGTGCTCGGTGATGTCGAGGCCTTCACGCTCGCTCTCGACATTGGCGCGGAGGCCAACGATCACATCGACGACCTTGTAGAGGATCGCCGAGCCGACGCCCGACCACACGAGCGTGGTGCAGACGCCCCAGAGCTGGGAGATCATCTGCGCCGCGAAGTCGTAATCGGCAACCTTGGGCGGGATGGCGGTGTAATCGATGATGCCCGCACCGCCGAGCGCCGGGTTGACCAGAATGCCGGTGCCGAGGGCGCCGACGATGCCGCCGATGCAGTGTACGCCGAACACGTCGAGGGAGTCGTCGTAGCCGAGCGCGTTCTTCACGACGGTGCAGAAGAACAGGCAGACCACGCCGACGACGAGGCCGAGGACGATCGCACCCATCACGCCGGCGAAGCCGGCAGCGGGCGTGACGGCCACGAGACCCGCGACAGCGCCGGAGATGACGCCGAGCACCGACGGATGACCCTTCACGATCCACTCCGCGAACATCCACGACAGCGCGGCGGCTGCGGTGGCGACGAAGGAGTTGGTCATGGCGAGCGCAGCGCCGCCGTTGGCCTCGAGGTTAGAGCCGGCGTTGAAGCCGAACCAGCCGACCCAGAGCAGCGAGGCGCCGATCATCGACATGGTCAGCGAATGCGGAGCCATCAGCTCCTTGCCGTAGCCGACGCGCTTGCCGATCAGGAGAGCGCCGACGAGGCCTGCGATGCCGGCGTTGATGTGCACCACCGTGCCGCCCGCGAAGTCGATCGCGCCCTTCTTGAAGATCCAGCCGGCGTCGGCGTTGATCTCATCGAGCTTGGCCTGCGCCGCGGTCTTCGCCGCCGCATCACCCGCCGCAGCCAGCGCCTTGGCCGCATCCTGGATCGCGTCCGGGCCGGGCCAGTACCAGACCATGTGCGCGATCGGGAAGTAGATCAGCGTGACCCAGAGCGGAATGAAGAGAGCGATGGCCGAGAACTTCATGCGCTCGGCGAAGGCGCCGACGATGAGGGCGGGCGTGATCGCCGCGAAGGTCATCTGGAAGCACATATAGATGAGCTCCGAGATGTTGGCGTCGACCGAGAAGGTCGCGGCCTTCGAGTCGGTGGTGACGCCCATCATGAAGGCCTTGGAGAAGCCGCCGATGAAGTCGGAGCCGCCGGTGAAGGCGAGGCTGTAGCCGTACACGGCCCAGATCACGGTGACGACGCAGACGGTGTAGAACACCTGCATCAGTACCGAGAGCATGTTCTTGGAACGGACGAGGCCGCCGTAGAACAGCGCGAGACCGGGGATCGTCATCAACAGCACCAGCACTGTCGATGTCAGCATCCAGGCGTTGTCTCCCTTGTTGACCGTTGGCTCGGCGTAGGCTGCGGTCGCAGCGAACAGGCCGACTGCGAGAGCCGCCAATCCCGCGCCATAGGGACGCTTGAACGTCATATTGTTTACTCCTGATTGGATAAGGTTGAGCGCGAAGTCAGAGGGCCGCGGCATCGGCCTCGCCGGTGCGGATGCGAACCGCATGGTCGAGATTGATGACGAAGATCTTGCCGTCGCCGATCTGTCCGGTTTTCGCCGCGGACGTGATGGCGTCGATGGTCTTGTCGACCTGGTCGGAGGCGACAGCGACCTCGATCTTGATCTTGGGCAGGAAGCTCACGGCATATTCGGCGCCGCGATAGATTTCCGTATGGCCCTTCTGGCGGCCATATCCCTTGACTTCCGTCACCGTGAGACCGTGAACGCCGATGGCGGTCAGGGCGTCACGGACTTCTTCAAGCTTGAATGGCTTGATAATCGCCATAACAATTTTCATGGGTCCTATCCCCGCTTGGGCCCGGTCCGGACGTGGCCGGGCGTTTCTCGACTGGTTCGCCACGAGGGAGAATTTTCACTACGCGGGCACAGCCGGACCCCTTAGAATCAAATGCCGTGCCAGATCAGCCTCATTGCCTAACGGATTATGAAAACGGGCGTTTTCGCGGTTGACTGGTATTGCGCTGCGGTGCGCTATTACGTCGCGCTCAAAACGTGGTCACGTCTGCTCAAATCTCGGGCACGACAGGCCGTCGACACAATGTTGCTCACGTGCCGGGCAGCGGGAAGGTAATTACGTAGCGCACGTGCCTATCGCAGGGCTTCGCCCTGCTGCAAACCATCCACCTCTCAGGTTCCTGCTCACGCGATACGCGCTGCAAGCCGGACTTCCTGATCCAAGCCTGGGGGGCCGAAGGCCGCCATTGGGTCGATCAGGCGGCGTCGCGCGCCGCAAAAACCCGATCGATCAATCCCCATTCGACGCCTTGCTGCGCAGTCATGAAGTGGTCGCGGTCCAGCGTCCGTTCCACCTCCTCCTCGGACCGCCCGCAATGCCGCGCATAGAGCCGGATGATGCGTCGCTTGGTTTCCTGCATCTCGTTGGCATGGATCAGAATGTCGGATGCCTGGCCCTGAAAGCCGCCGAGTGGCTGATGGACGTGAAGGCTGGCGTTCGGCAGGGCCGCGCGGTGCCCGGGCTCGCCGGCCATCAGCAGGAACGAGCCCATCGAACGCGCGGTGCCCATGCACAGCGTATGAACCGGCGCCTTGATGAATTGCATGGTGTCGTACATCGCGAGGCCGCTGGTGACCACGCCGCCATAGGAATTGATGTAGAGATTGATCGGCCTGTTCGGGTTCTCCGCTTCCAGAAACAAGAGCTGCGCGCAGACGAGGCCCGACATCGCATCATTGACCTCGCCGTTGAGGAAGATGATCCGCTCGCGCAAAAGCCGCGAGTAGATGTCGAAGGATCGTTCGCCGCGGGCGGATTGTTCGACGACCATAGGGACGAGCTGAAGCATGTCGCGCATCGGCGACCTCCATGTCTGCAGGGGATGAAGTCCGTTTGGTGTTAAGCCGCCGCGCGCATCACGCCGCAATTGCTGTTGGCGGCTTGCGGCAGCTTTGCGCCGATGTCGCAGGCCTGCTGGATGATGCGAAAGCGGGTGCCGCCGTCCTCGTTCGGTTCGATCCGGAAGATGACGTGGCTTTCGCGAAACGGCGGTTCGGAATCGCGAAGCCGGTAGCGCACCTCCTCGCCCGCGATCGACGATTCCGGCTCGGCGCCCGCAAGATCGCAATCCGGCAACCAGCGCTCGCGCAATTCGGGAATGGTCACGGCGCGCCAGACCTTTGTTGGCGGAGCATCGAAATCGAATTCGAGCACGAGCGCTTCGTTCGGACGATCAGGTTTCGCGGCGTCGCTCATTGAGCCAGTCCTTATTGGTCCATGTCCTTCAGGAGATCGGCAAGTGCTTCCATACGCTTCGGCCAATAGGCGCGATAGCGCGCGAGCCATGCCCCGATGGCGACAATTCCGTCCGGGTCGACTTCGTAATTGACAAAGCGGCCCTGCCGCTGCTCGCGCACGAGACCTGCCGCGCGCAGCACCGACAGATGCTGCGACATCGCTGGCTGGCTGATCTCCAATCCATCGCGCAACGCGCTGGCATTCAGGCTTCCGCCAGCGAGTTTCTCAAAGACCTTGCGGCGTGTCGGGTCTGCCAGCGCCTTGAAGATGTCGGCTTCGGTCATGACGATACATAAGCACATGCTTATGTGTCGTGCAAGCCCGGAATGAAGGTCGGGCAGCCGATGGCTTACTGGAGCGCTTCGCCGTGCTGCGAGATATCGAGTCCCTCCAGCTCATGCTCACGGGATACGCGCAAGGGCACGAACAGGCCGACCAGCTTGAGCAGGACGAAACTGACGCCCGCCGACCAGACGAAGGTAACGGCGACCCCGTAGAACTGGATCAGGATCTGCTGGGGATGGCCCTCCAGCAGGCCGGCGGTGCCGCCGATGGCGCTGGTCGCGAATACGCCGCCGAGCAGGGTACCGGTCAGGCCGCCGATGCCGTGGACACCGAAGACGTCGAGCGAATCGTCATAGTTGAAGCGGTGCTTCAGCCAGGTACAGGCCCAGTAGCAGACCGCACCGGCGATGACGCCGATGACGATGCCGTGCCAGGGCGCGACGAAGCCGGAGGCTGGCGTGATGGTGCCGAGCCCGGCCACCGCGCCGGAGATCATGCCGAGCACCGAGGGCTTGCGCCGCGTCGACCATTCGATCGCGCCCCAGGTCAGCGCGCCCGCGCAGGCGGCAAGATGAGTGGCGGTGATCGCCATCACCGCGCGCGAGTTCGCGCCGAGCGCCGAGCCGCCGTTGAAGCCGAACCAGCCGACCCACAACAGGCCGGTGCCCATCACGGCGAGCGACAAATCGAACGGCGAGAGATTCTCGGTGCCGTAGCCGTGACGGCGCCCCATCACCTTGGCCGCGACGAGGCCGCCGGTGCCGGCCGACAGGTGCACGACGAGGCCGCCGGCGAAATCCAAAACGCCCGTGCTGGCGAGGAAGCCGCCGCCCCACACCCAATGCGCCAGCGGAATGTAAACAAAGATGAACCAGGCGACCGAGAACAACAGATACGCCGAGAATCGCATGCGGTCGGCAACCGAGCCCGCGACCAGCGCCACCGTGATGATCGCAAACGTCATCTGGTACAGCATGAAAAGCGATTCCGGGATGGTCTTCGCAGCAGGGTTGACGCTGTCCATGGTCATGCCGGCGAGAAACCAACGGTCGAGCGTGCCGATCCACGGTCCGTCGCCGACGAAGCAGAGCGAATAGCCGAACGCGACCCAGAGAATGGAGATCAGCGTCACCGCGGCGAGGCTCTGCGCCATTGTGGCGAGCACGTTCTTCTTCCGCACCATGCCGGAATAGAACAACGCGAGCCCCGGGATCGTCATCATCAGCACCAGCGCGGTGGCGACGATCATCCAGGCGGTATCGGCGGTGTTGATCTCGGAGGCCGCGCGCGCCGGCGAAACCATCATCAACACGCATCCGATCGGCGCAGCCATGATGGCTACGCGGCGCAACAGTCCCGCCATGTCATTTCCCCCGGCATCGAAATTGATTGGCACGCAACGGCATCGACGCGTGCGATCGAAGAGGTGTGTTTAGAGCGCGTCGCTGTCGGTCTCGCCGGTGCGGATGCGTAGCGCGTGGTCGATCGGTGTCACGAAGATCTTGCCGTCGCCGATCTGCCCGGTGCGCGCGGTGGCGCTGATCACGCTCACGGCCTTGTCGGCGACATCGGAGGCGACGGCGATCTCGATCCGCAGCTTCGGCAGGAAGTTCACGACATATTCCGCGCCGCGATAGATCTCGGTGTGACCCTTCTGGCGGCCATAGCCCTTCACCTCGGTCACGGTCATGCCGTGGACGCCGATCGCCGTCAGGGCCTGGCGGACCTCATCGAGCTTGAAGGGTTTGATGATCGCGACGACGAGTTTCATGGTCAGGCCTATTCCCCGGGATGCGCCGCGCCGTATGTCCCCGGCGCCGCGTCAATCTGGCATCTTTCCGGGCAAATGGCACAAAAAAGTTGCAGGTTGAAGCGGAAAAACGTCTCGCCATGCGAACGGCCGCCTCTGTACAGGGCATCCGTTGATCCTTCACAATGCATTTTTGGCATGGATGCGGTGAACCGAAGCGTCCCGGCCGGTACATAATTATGTTCGAGGGGGACGTTTCATGGCGAGCTGGTTCTACGCATCCGAGGGCAAGCAGCAGGGGCCCTTTGCGGAAGGGCAGTTCCGCGATCTCATCGCCCAGGGCATCGTCCGTCCAGACACGCTGGTCTGGACCGAGGGCATGGCCGGCTGGCAGAAGGCCGCCGAGATTCCGGGCCTGCTCGGCGGCGGTGCACCTCCGATGATTCCGGCCGGCGGCTCGCCGATGATGGGCGGCGGTGGCTACGGTGGCGCTGCGGGCGGATCGCTAACGGCTGATTTCAGCGCGTTCGGTCTTCTTGGCCGCAGCATCGTGTTCGTGATCGGCATCCTGCTGGTGATCCCCGCGCCCTGGGCCACCGTCTGGTTCTACCAATACATCACCTCGCACATCCAGGTGCCGGGCCGGCCGAATTTTGGTTTCGCCGGCCAACCGATGGACATTTGGTGGGCGCTGATGCTGAACGCGCTCCTGACTTACGCCGGCGCCACCGGCATCTCGTTCGCGCCGCTCCTTGCAGCGATCGCCAATGCGTTCCTCGCCTGGGTGATCCTGCGCTGGATCGTAGCCAATCTCACCTCGAACGGCGAGCGCCTGCCGCTTTCGTTCCAGGGCAGCGCGATCGGCTATGTCGGCTGGTATCTGCTGATGATGATCTCGACCATCACCATCATCGGCTGGGCCTGGGTGATCGCGTTCTGGATGCGCTGGAATTGCCGGAACATCGAGGGCACGCGGCGCGAGGTCGTCTTCAATGGCAGTGGCTGGCAGATCCTGTGGCGATCGGTGGTGTTCACGCTGGCTTGCAGCTTGATCATCCCGATTCCGTGGATGCTGCGCTGGTACGGCTGCTGGTTCGTGTCGCAATTCGCGCTGGTCGACCGCGGGGCGGCCGCTCGCGCCTATTGAGCGCTATCTCCGCTCGCGCACCGAGCCTTCCTGCGCAACGGACGCCACCAGCGTGCCGTCGGGCTTGAAGATCGAGCCGCGGGTCAGGCCGCGGCCTGATTGCGCGCTCGGCGAATCCTGCGCGTAGAGCAGCCATTCGTCGGCGCGGAACGGGCGGTGAAACCACATCGCGTGATCGAGGCTCGCCGGCATCATTCGCTTGTCGAACAGCGTGCGGCCGTAGCGCGCCATGATCGCATCCAGCAGCGAGAAGTCGGAGGCGTAGGCGAGCGCGCACATATGCAGCGCCGGATCGTCTGGCAGCTTCGCGGCGGTCTTGATCCAGACGTGAATGCGGCCGTCCTCGATCTTCTGGCCGAAATAGCGGCCGAGCTCGACCGGACGCAGCTCGATCGGCCGATCCGATTCATAGTAGCGGCGGATGAACTCCGGCATCTCCTTGAACATCGGCTGCTTCGCCACCTCCTCCGCCGTGAGCTTCTCCGGCGGCGGCACATCAGGCATCTTGTCCTGATGATCGAATGAAGTCTCCTCGTCGGCGTGGAACGACACCATGATCGAGAAGATCGCGTTGCCATGCTGGATCGCGGTGACGCGGCGGGTCGAGTAGCTCTTGCCGTCGCGCAGGCGTTCGACCTGGTAGATGATCGGGATCTGCGGATCGCCCGGGAGGATGAAATAGCAATGCAGCGAATGTGGCAGCCGGCCCTCGACGGTGCGGCAGGCGGCAACCATCGCCTGCCCGATCACCTGGCCGCCGAACACCCGCTGCCAGCTCGTCTTCGGGCTGTTGCCACGGAACAAATTCACCTCGAGTTGTTCGAGGTCGAGGATCGAGATCAGGTCGATCAGGCTTTTGGACATCGGCGCGCTTTCGCTTTCGTCGTCGTTCCGGGACGCGCGTGAGCGCGAACCCGGAATCCAGAAGTTGTTGAGCGAGATTCCGGGTTCGCCTCTTCGAGGCGCCCCGGAATGACGGAACGAAGCCGTTCCGCCCTTGTTTCACCGCACTGTTTCGCCCAGCTCAAGTCTGCTAGCAAGACCGAGAATTGACCGGGAAGCTTGGTATGTCGGTACAGGGTAGCATTGTCATAGGTGGCGGCGCGTTTGCGGGGCTCGCGCTGGCCCTGGCGCTACGCCAGGGGCTCGGCCCCGAGATCCCCGTCATCGTCGCCGATCCCGCGTTCAGCACGCGGCCGAGCCGGGATCCGCGCGCCACCGCGATCGTCGCCGCCTGCCGCCGCCTGTTCGAGGCGATTGGTGCCTGGGACGACGTCAGGGGCGAGGCGCAGCCGATCCTCGACATGGTCGTCACGGATTCCAAGCTCGAGGACGCCACCCGTCCGGTGTTCCTCAACTTCGCCGGCGATGTCGCGCCGGGCGAGCCGTTTGCGCATATGGTCGAGAACCGCCGGCTGATCGATGCGCTGGTGGTGCGCGCCGAGGCCGAGGGCATCGATCTTCGCGCCACCACGGTCGTGTCTTACGACGGGCGCTCCGATGGCATCGACGTGACGCTTGGCGACGGCAGCGTGATCGCAGCCAGTCTCTTGGTCGCCGCCGATGGCGCGCGGTCAAGACTGCGCGAGCGCGCCGGTATCGTCACCCATGGCTGGGAGTACGATCAGTCCGGTATCGTCGTCACCGTCGGCCATGAACGCGATCACGAAGGCCGCGCCGAAGAACACTTCCTGCCGGCAGGTCCCTTCGCGATCCTGCCGCTCTCGGGCAAGCGCTCCTCGCTGGTATGGACCGAGCGCCGAGCCGAGGCCGCGCGCATCATCGGGCTCAGTGACGAGGAATTTCACAGCGAGCTCGAGCAGCGTTTCGGCCTGCATCTCGGCGAGGTGAAGGTGCTCGACAAGCCGCGCGCGTTTCCGCTGTCCTATTTCGTCGCGCGTTCATTCGTCGCCGAGCGCCTCGCGCTGGTCGGCGATGCCGCCCACGTCATCCACCCCATTGCCGGCCAGGGCCTCAACATGGGGCTGAAGGACGTCGCGGCGCTGGCCGAGGTCGTGGTCGATGCCGCGCGGCTCGGCATGGATCTCGGCGCGGCGGACGTGCTCGAACGCTACCAGCGCTGGCGCCGCTTCGACACCATGGCGATGGGCGTCGCCACCAACTCTCTGAACTTCCTGTTCTCCAATCAGTCGACGCTGTTGCGCACGGTGCGCGACATCGGCCTCGGCCTCGTCGACCGCGCCCCGCCGCTGAAGAACCTCTTCATCCGCCAGGCCGCCGGCCTCACCGGCGAAGTGCCGCGGCTGCTGAAGGGCGAGGCGTTGTAAGGCGCAAGTTTAGAGAGCGCTCGCGCCTCACTCTCTTCGCGTCGTCCCGGACAAGCGCGCCCCAATCGCGCAATCCGGGACCCATACTCCGCAGCAAGAGTGTTGCGAAGACTCGAGGTGACCAACTCGCGCAACAGCGCAATTCGGTGGTAACGGGTCCCGGCCTTCGCAGGGACGACACCGAGGATGTGGCGCCGGCATTGCTCCAAACGAGCGACCGGCTACGCAAGCTTCAATCGATCTTGCGCGCCTCTTCCGGCAGCATGATCGGGATGCCGTCGCGGATTGGATAGGCGAGCTTGGCGCTGCGCGAGATCAGCTCCTGCTTGGCCGAATCGAACTCCAGCGGGCCCTTGGTCAGCGGGCAGACCAGAATCTCCAGCAATTTGGGGTCGACGCTGGCTTCGGGACGTTCGGTGGGCACGTTCATGGGGGTCTCCGGCAGTCGGCTGCCTTTAGCACAGAAATTCGCGTCCGGCATCACGGGTCTAAGCGACGAGCATCCCTAGGAGCTCGTCGAGCACGGCCTGAAGCCGCGCCGCCGGCAGCGGCGGGCCTGACAGGGCGGAACCGAGGAATGTCCAATAGAGGATCTGCGCGCGGGCCTGCGCCGTCGCCGGAGCCAGCCCACGCTTTTCCAGCAGCGCCTCGATATAGTCGAGCCTGCGGCGATCGATTGCGCGCACCGCCGCTTGCGTCGTCGCATCGAACGCGGCCCAGTTGCGCACCGCGCGCTCGAGGTCGAGCCGCGCGCCAAAGGATCTCCACAGCAGCATCTTGAGCGGCTCGTCGCTGGCGGCTTCGACATCTGCGATGATCTGCTCGGCCGCGATCTCGCGCCAGCGCTTCAGCACGGCAGCGTGAAACCCGGCCAGATCGGCGAAATGCCAATAGAAGCTGCCGCGCGAAACACCCATTGACTTGGCGAGCGGATCGGCCTTCAGCGCCGTGAAGCCGTTCTTGCCGAGCGCCTTCAAACCCTCCTTGATCCAGTCGTCGGCGGAAAGCTGCTCGGTCATGCCTGGCTCCGGATGGAGGCCATACACTAGTGTATTGACAGCCGCGGGCAAGTGGGTGCATATCCATACAGTGCTGTACGGATGGAGCATGCCCGATGCGAGACCTTCTCCTGCAATGTTCCGGCGCCGTCGCGATCCTCATCGCGCTGATCCACGGCGTGCTCGGCGAGAGCAAGGTATTCGCCCGCGCCAGCATCGAGCCGCCGCGCCTGCGCACGCTGATCCGACTGGTATGGCAGGCCGGCACCGTGGCGTGGATCGGCGGCGGCGTGCTGCTGCTGGTTGCGCCGCGGCTGGAATCGAGCCTCGCCCGGCACTGGATCGTCGCCACGCTCGCCATCGTGTTCGGCTTTGCAGCCCTCGCCAATGCTTTCGCCACGCGTGGCCGCCATTTCGGTTGGGTCGGCATGGGGGCAGTCGTCGCGCTCGCGGTCGCAGGCTACTAGCGCCGCGCATCCGGTCCGTGAGGCGTAAGGCTGGAGCGGTGGGGCCAAATCCGCATTGTGCGCAGAGAGCTCTCATGTTTTCGCGCATGTTAGAGGTTATCTAAAGCGAACCAGGGCCGTACGCGATTGACTTCACCGCCTTCTTTGCTTCCTTCGGTGCGCTCCGCGGCTTCGCGGCGCGTCCACGAGAGGAGGAGAGTTCGTGAAGGTCATTCGTGTTGTTGCCATTGCACTGACGATCGGAATCGGCGCGGGATCGACGGCCTTGGCCGACGGTTTCAAGGATTGCACCAAGCTAGACAAGGCGTCGTGGAAGCCGGCCAGCGAAGCCGAAGCCAAGGCCAAGGCGCTGGGCTATGAGGTGCGGCGCTCCAAGATCGAAGGCTCGTGCTACGAGGTCTACGGCGTCAAGGAAGGCAAGCTCTACGAGCTGTTCTACAGCCCCGAAGATCTCAGCCTGAAGCACACGATCGCCAAGTAAGGATCATCCCGGCTTGATCGAAAAAGCGGTGCCAGAAGCGCGCGGGCCGGCCGACCGGGCCCCCGCGGATCGAACCGCTTCGCGGACGGTCGCAGTCTGGGATCTGCCGCTGCGACTCTGGCACTGGGCTTTCGCGGCCAGCATCCTGGCCGCGTGGTTCACGCCCACCGTCTATGACCGGCTGCATCGCATCGTCGGCTATACGGTCCTTGGGCTTCTCGTCTTCCGTATCGTCTGGGGTTTCTGGGGCGGTCGCTACTCTCGTTTCCGCATGGTCGGCGTCCGGCTCCTTGTCGCGCCACGCTATCTCTGGAATCTGCGCCGCGGCATCACCGGCCGCTATATCGGACTCAATCCCGCCGGCACGATGATGCTGGTGGCGCTGCTGCTGGCGGTCGCCGTCTCGGCGATCACGGGCGCGATGTCGGTGACCGTGACCTTCTTCGGCCTCTGGTGGGTCGAGGACACCCACCATTATTCATCGGATGCGGTCATCGTGCTGGTGGTGCTGCACGTGCTCGGCGTGCTGCTGATGGGACTTCTTCAGCGCGAGAACCTGATCCGGGCGATGATCACCGGCCGCAAGCGGATCCGGCATCATCTCTAAGCGGAACCGGTCGAGTTCCCGAGCAGCCACAGGCCTACGTAGTTTCACGGGGCGGAGCCGTCTTAACCCGCACAACCACCCCCAACTTGCGTCATTTGCGGGGAAACATTTACCTCGCGATAGGCATGCAACCGGGCATTGCAGAAAATTAACGCGGACAAAGCCTGATCGGCTCAATCCTCGATAGTATTGACGAGGGAGCGATTTGCATGTTCCGCGTTTTTTCATGTCTTACGGCCGAGCACGATTTGCGGCTCGTCGTACTCGCAGGCCTGGTCTGCTTCGTCGCGAGCATCGTCGCAGCCAACATCTTTCATCGTGCGATCGCGACGCGCGCGCGAACGCGGTGGATCTGGATCGCGATTGCCGGCGCCGCCATCGGCTACGGAATCTGGGCCACGCATTTCGTCGCGATGCTCGCTTATGAGCCGGGTGTCACGACCGGCTACGGCCTCGTGCTGACGGCGTTCTCGCTCGCCGCGGCCATGGTTCTGACCTCGGTCGGCTTCGGTGTGGCGGTCGGCACGTTCGGTCGCTGGGGCGCGATGGCGGGCGGCGTCATCATCGGCGGCGGCATTGCCAGCATGCACTATCTGGGGATGTGGGCCCTTGAAGTGCCCGGCCGGGTCGCCTGGTCGGTGGACCTGGTAATCGTCTCGATCATTCTCGGCATGTGCCTCGGCTACGCAGCGCTGGCAGTTGCCCTCACCTACCAGGACTATCGGGGCACGCTGGGAGCGGCCGTCCTGCTCACACTCGCCATCGTGTCGCATCACTTCACAGCCATGGGCGCCGTGCAGATCACGCCGGACCCCACCCTCGCGACGGACAAGCTCTCGCTTTCTCCGGGTTTCCTCGCACTTGCCATCGCCGGTGTCGCACTTTCCGTGCTGGGGATGAGTCTGATCGGCGTGCTGGCCGATCGCCGCCTGGCAAGCCGAACCGCCAGGTTCGAGGAGATCATCAGCCAGCTTTCGCTCGCCCGGCAGCAGCTCGAAGATTCGCAGCTGGAACTACAGGAACAGACGCTCAGGCTGGATACGGCGATCAATCATATGGTCGAGGGTCTTTGCATGTTCGACGCCGAAAAGCGGCTTGTGGTCTGCAACGAGCGTTATGCCCGACTCTATCAGCTGCCGCCGGAGCTGCTGAGGACCGGGACATCGCATACCGACATCATCAGGCATCGTATCGCGAAGGGCATTCTCAAGGGCGATTCCAGCGAATGCGCTGCCGAGCAATTCATCTCGAAACTGGCGGCCCTGCCGTTCGATGCAGTTTCGAGCAGGATCGACGAGTTTGCGGATGGCCGGCTGATCCGCGTGACGCGACAGCCAATGGCCGGCGGCGGATGGGTGGCCACGCATCTCGACGTAACCGAGCAACGCCGGTCCGAGGCCAAGATCACCCATATGGCGCAACACGACGCGCTGACCGATCTGCCAAATCGCGTGCTGCTCAGGGAGCGGATGGAGCATGCGATTGCGGTGACGCGCAACGGCGGCCTCGATCTGGCCGTGCTCATGCTCGATCTCGATCGCTTCAAGGAAGTCAACGACACGCTTGGACATCCGGCGGGCGATGCGCTGCTGCGCGCCGTCTCCACGCGTCTGCGCGAATGCGTCACGGAAACCGCGTTGATCGCGCGACTCGGCGGCGACGAGTTCGCGGTCATCGACTACGTGACCAACCCGGCCGTGGAGGCCGCCGCCCTTGCCGAGAACATCAGAAAGGCGCTTTGCGAACCCTTCGATCTCGGCGATCACCGGGTTACGGTGGGCACCAGCATCGGCATTGCCATCGCGCCGCGGGACGGCAACGATTCCGACGTGATCCTGAAGAGCGCGGATCTCGCGCTCTACTCGGCCAAGAGCGGTGGACGTGGTGCATACCGCTTCTTCGAGCCGGAGTTCGACGAGCTAATGCATGCGCGACGCAACCTCGAGCGCGACATGCGGGATGCGCTTGTTGGCCGTCAATTCGAGCTTCACTACCAGCCGTTCGTCAGCGCCGCGACCGGCGAGACCTGTGGCTTCGAGGCCTTGCTGCGCTGGCATCACCCGCAGCGAGGCCTGGTCCTGCCCGGCGAATTCATCCCGCTTGCGGAAGAGACCGGCTTGATCGTGCCACTGGGCGAGTGGGTCTTGAGGACCGCCTGCGCGGAAGCTGCCACATGGCCGACATCTGTCAGGATCGCGGTCAACCTGTCTCCCGCCCAATTCAGGAGCAAGGAGCTCGTTCCGGTCATCGTCGGCGCGCTGGCGAGTTCAGGACTCGCGCCGCACAGGCTCGAGCTCGAGGTCACCGAGACGGTGATCATGCATGACAGCGAAGCCGTCTTTGCGGTGCTCGCTCAGTTGCGCGAACTCGGCGTGCAAATCGCCCTGGACGATTTCGGCACCGGTTATTCATCGCTGAGCTTTCTGCAGAGATTCCCGTTCGACAAAGTCAAGATCGACCGCAGTTTCGTCGACGAACTCTCCGGCGTGCGGGCCGAGGCGCGCCATCTCGCGCGCGCAGTGGTTCGTTTCGCAGTCAGCCTCGGCAAGACGACGACCGCCGAAGGCGTCGAAACGAAGGAACAGCTCGACATCCTCCGTGAGGAAGGGTGCATCGAAACGCAGGGCTATTATTTCAGCCGGCCGATGCCTGCATCCGACATCGCCAGAATGCTGCGGCGGGACGAAGCAGCCGTCCGCGCTGCGTGAGCTTTCAGACCCTCACTGCAGCGGCGGATCGCCGCTGGTGCGTTTCTTGGCGAGATCCATCTCCGTGACGGCGATCAGGATCTCGGCGCGGGTCTTCAGGTCGGGCGCCTCGAGCATCGCCTGCTTCTCCGCGGGGCCATAGGGCGACATCATCGCCAGCGCGTTGACGAGCGCCTCGTTGGGTGCGCTCTCGACGCCCTCCCAGTCGACCTTGAGATTGTTGGCCTTCAGGAAATCCGCCAGCACGGCCAGCAGCGCCTCGCGATCGACCTCCTCCTCGCCCCTTCGCGCGGTGAAGTCGTCGACGAAAGCGAAGAAATCCACCTTGCACTGCCGATAGGGGGTGAGCACCTCGAGCTCCTCGACCACCTTGAAGCGCGAAACGCCGGTGAGCTCGAGGATGTAGCGGCCGTCGCCGGATTCGGCGAGCTGGGTGATGCGGCCGACGCAGCCGACGCGGAACAGTGCCGGCTTGTCGGAATCCTTCGGCGAATGCGCCACGTCCGGCTGGATCATGCCGATCAGGCGATGGCCGTCGCGGAAGGAATCGTCGACCATCGCGAGGTAGCGCGGCTCGAAGATGTTGAGCGGGATCTGGCCGCGGGGCAGCAGCAGCGCGCCCGGCAACGGAAACACCGGAATGATCTCCGGGAGGTCGGCGGGCCCGCGATATTCGATGTTGATCGGCATCTGCCCGGTCCCCCTGGCGTTGCCAGTACGTCCCTACGAAAACAGGATCGTCGACAAACGCTTGCGTCCCTCGACGGTTGCATCATCCGTGCCGCCCCAGGCCTCGAAGAACTGCACCAGCTGCTTGCGGGCGCCGTCGTCGTTCCACTTGCGGTCGCGCTTGACGATCTCGAGGAGCTGCTCGGTCGCCGCCGCGCGATTGCCTTGCGCGTTGAGCGCAGTGGCGAGGTCGAATCGGGCCTGATGATCGAGCGGGTTTGCGGCGACTTTCTGTTCCAGCTCGGCGACAGGGCCAAGCGATTTCGCTTGCTCGGCGAGATCGATCGCGGTCTGCACGGCCTTCACGGCCGGATCGTTGCGCTTGGAGTCCGGCACCATGGCCAGCGTCTGCTTGGCCTGCTCCAATGCGCCGGAGACGGCGTAACACTTCGCAAGGCCCGCAAGCGCCGCGATATTGGTCGAATCATGCTGGAGCGCCTCGGCATAGATCTGCGCCGCCGCCGCCGTGTCGCCCTCGGCGAGCACAGCTTCGGCCTCCTGCACGATCTCGGCGACGTTGACCTCGCCCGGCGCGGTGACGCCCTTGGTCAGCCGCTCGATGAAGGCATTGACCTGGCTCTCCGGCACCGCGCCCATGAAACCGTCGGCCGGCTGGCCGTTGACGAAGGCGATCACGGCCGGGATCGACTGGATGCCCATTTGGCCCGGGATCGCCGGATGGTGGTCGATGTTCATCTTGACCAGCTTGACCTTGCCCTTGGCCGCCTTCACCGCCTTCTCCAGCACGGGGGTGAGCTGCTTGCAGGGGCCGCACCACTCCGCCCAGAAATCGATCAGCACCGGCTGGCGCTTCGATTCCTCGATGACATCCTTCACGAAGGTCTGGGTGGTGGTGTCCTTGATCAGGTCGGCCGCAGCCGGGCCCGCCGCTCCGTTACCCTGGTCGATGATCGTCACGGGATCCCCTCGTCATGCTGGAATGGCGGCTCTTTAGCATGCCGCCGCATCATATGCTTGTGGTCGGCTCCTAAATTGGGCCGGATGGGCCGAATTTCAATCCAGGCGCCCCGATTCGCCGGTTCCGGAGCTTTTTCGGTCCATTTGGCCACGTTCGGGGTCCATATGGGGTCCTCAATTGCAAATCTATGCCGCGGGTAGCTGTTGCATTCCCCTCCCGCTTTTGGCATACGACAGCCGTTGCCGGCGCGTCACGCGACCGACACAGGATGCGGGTGTAGCTCAGTGGTAGAGCACGACCTTGCCAAGGTCGGGGTCGAGGGTTCGAGCCCCTTCGCCCGCTCCAAATTTTCCCAGAGCATCCAGCCAAACCGGATCGGGCCGTGGTTTTCCACGCAGCTGACGGATGCATTGGATCTCAAATGACAATTCTGGTCACCGGCAGCGCGGGCCACCTCGGCGAGGCCATTCTGCGGACGCTCCATGGGCGCGGGTCGCCTGCCCGCGGGCTCGATCTGAAGCCCTCCCCTTTCACCGACGCCGTCGGCTCGATCGTCGATCCGGCGCTTGTGCGAGCGCAGATGGACGGCATCACTGCAGTGATCCACACCGCGACGCTGCACAAGCCGCATGTGGCGACCCACGGCAAGCGAGACTTCGTCGACACCAATATCACGGGCACGCTCAACCTGCTCGAGGCGGCCGCGGCGGCCGGTGTGAAGAGCTTCGTCTTCACCAGCACCACCAGCGCGTTCGGCTCGCAGCTGCGCCCCGAGGCCGGGCAGACCGCCGTGTGGGTCACCGAGGACCTGCCGCCGGTGCCGAAGAACATCTACGGCACGACCAAGCTGATGGCCGAGAACCTCTGCGAACTGTTCTTTCGCGAGCGCGCCCTGCCGGTCCTCATCCTGCGGACGTCGCGCTTCTTTCCCGAGGACGACGATGATCCGGCGATGCGGTCGGCTTACGCGCTCGACAACGCGCAGGCCAACGAGCTGCTCTATCGCCGGCTGGATATCGCGGACGCGGTCAGCGCCCATCTGCTGGCCGTCGAGCGCGCGCCCAGAATCGGGTTCGCCCGCTACATCGTCTCGGCCACGAGCCCGTTCGAGCAACGTCATCTCGAAGCGCTTGCGCGCGATGCCGCCGGTGTCGTGCGCGAGCTCTATCCGGAATGTGCGGAGCTCTATGCGGTGCGCGGCTGGCGGCTCTTCCCCGCGATCGACCGCGTCTATGTCAACGAACGGGCGCGGCGGGAGCTCGGCTGGCGGCCCGAATACGACTTCGCGCATGTGCTGCGCAGCCTGCGAGATGACCGCGATTTTCGCAGCACCCTCGCGCGCGAGATCGGGTCGAAAGGCTATCATGACACGGTGTTCGAGGATGGGCCCTACCCCGTCGCTTCGTAAGCGCCGCGATTGCTGTTTTGCTCGACGTTTCAAATGCCTGTTCGACGTCACCGGGAGCGCGCCGGTCTGAGCCGTTCTACTGTGCATGGGGTTGTTTTCGCGTTTTTGTATGATCCCTCGTGCCGCCTGCAAGCGATCCGCGTGCCCAATTGATTTCGCGCTGCAGCGAGAGCATTGCCGCGGCGGCGTCCGCCCGCTCATTGACATTGCGTCTCAATTTTTTCGGAGCACAACCGCAGCACACGCGATGCGCTTCTCAGGGCTCGCAGATGTGCTAACCTTTTTACGTCTGTCGTCCCGACGGACTCAAAACTTCGCCTCTCGACTAGCAAAACAAAATAACGCGCAGCCCTCACGGCTGCCTTAGGGGAGTGACGCGATGACATCGATGTTCCATCGATCTATGTTGGCGCTTGCGGCCGTGGCCCTTCTTGCCGGGACCAGCGTTGTCAATGCGCAGCAACAGGACAAGAACCGGGCGCTGAAGAAATACGAATCCGGTACCAAGGAGTTCTGGACCCATCCGCCGGACGACTGGTTCCTCGGCGACGAGACCGAGGCGCAAAAGGGTCTCGCGCCGCCCTCGGGCCCGCCGACCGGCGCCTCCGACACGGAGCTCGCCAACATCGTCAAGAAAATCAAGCTGCCGCCGGGCTTCAAGATCGAGGTCTACGCCTCGGGCGTGCTTGCCGCGCGGCAGATGGCCTGGGGTGACAAGGGCACGCTGTTCGTCGGCTCGTTCGGTCTCGGCAACGTCTATGCCATCAAGGACAATAACGGAAAGAAGGAGGTCAAGACCATCCTCAAGGGTCTGAACATGCCCACCGGTCTCGCCTTCAAGGACGGCGCGCTCTACGTCATCGCCGTCGACAAGCTGATCCGCTACGACAACGCCGAAGCCAATCTCGACAATCTCGGCGAGGGCAAGGTCGTCTATGACGACATGCCATCCTATGCCGCGCACGGCTGGAAGTACATCGCGGTCGACAAGGAAGGCTGGTTCTACATTCCGTTCGGCCCGCCCTTCAACATCGGCATTCCGCCGACCAGCGTGTCGCAGATCCGGCGCGTCGATCCCAAGACCGGCAACGCCGAGATCTGGGCGCTCGGCGTCCGCAACTCGGTTGGCGGCGACGTCGATCCGCGCACCGGCAAATACTGGTTCACCGAGAATGCCCGCGACTGGATCAGCGATGATCTGCCCTCAGACAAGCTGAACATGATCAACAGGATCGGCGAGCATTTCGGCTATCCCTATTGCCACCAGGGCAATCTGCCTGACGACAAGTTCGCGATGGGCCACAAATGCTCCGAGTTCACACCGCCCGTGCTGAATCTCGGCGCCCATGTCGCGCCGCTCGGCATGAAGTTCTACACCGGCGACCAGTTCCCCGCCGACTACAAGAACAACATCCTGATCGCCGAGCACGGCTCCTGGAATCGTCACAAGTACCAGGGCGCGCGCATCGTACGCGTGATCGTCGGGCCTGACGGCAAGAACCCGAAGCAGGAGGTGTTCGCCTCCGGCTGGCTCGAGGGCGACCAGGGCTATCTCGGCCGACCCGACGACATCATCCTCGCCAAGGACGGATCGATCCTCGTTGCCGACGACTGGGCCGGCGCGATCTACCGCATCAGCTACAGCAAGAAGTAGCGCGACACGAGAACGAGGCTGCGACCGGGGTGACGGCTGCAGCCTCTTTTGTCTGACGCAGCAGGCTCGCAGCGGAACAGGTTCGTCATGTCCGGACTTGACCCGGGTATCCACCAAACGAGAAGCGTTTCACCAATGGGGTGGATTGCCGGGCCTACGCCCACCGAACAGGCCTCGGTCTCGCAGGCGGGTCAAAGCCCGGCAATGACAGTCGGAGAAATCATCCATGCGAGCTGTTTGGTTTGGAGCTCTGGCAGCCAGCTTTCTGATTGCGCCGGCCACTCGCGCCGCCGACGTCTCCGCCGGCCAGGCCAAGGCGCAGGTCTGCGCCGGCTGTCACGGTGAGAACGGCATCTCGCAGACCGAGAACATTCCCTCGCTCGCCGGCCAGCCTGATCAATTCCTGCAATGGCAGCTCGTGTTCTTCCGCGCTGGCTCGCGCAAGAACGACCAGATGCAGCCGATCGTCGAGGAGATCAACAACGAGGACATCCGCAATCTCGGCGCCTATTTCTCCCAGCTGACGCCGCCGAAGGGCCCGGATGACAAAGATCCGGACCTGTCGAAGAAAGGCGCGCAGGTTGCCGCGGGCCGCCGCTGCGCCTCATGCCACACGGATAGCTATGCCGGCACCAAGGCGGTTGCGCGGCTCGCCGGCCAGCGCGAAGAATATCTCGTCAAGGCGCTGCACGATTACAAGGCCGGCCAGCGCGTCGGCGGCGGCGTCGCCGCGATGGCCGATGTCGCCTATCACATGAGCGACGAGGAAATCACCGCGGTCTCGCATTATCTGGCGCATTTGAAATAGCTGTTCGTCGTCCCGGACAGGCGCGCCTCAAGCGCGCGCAGATCCGGGACGACACCGAGTGTGTGGCCGGCCGCTATCCCACCCGCTGTTTTTCGTACGCCTTCAGATGCGTGTAGGCGATACGCAGCTTCGGCACCGGCACCTTGGCGGCATCGGCGCGCGCGATGAGATCGCCGATGACGTGATCGGCTTCGACCGGCAGGCCCGCCTTGATGTCGCGGAACATCGACGCGGTCATCGGCGAGCCCTCGGTGGTGATATTGCCCTTCACCCGCTCGAAGAACGGCCCGCCCGGCGGATAGCCCGACGCGGTCGCGATCGCGCTGGTCTCATCCAGCATGCCGAGCAGGAAATCCCGACCGCCCGGAGCCGCAAGGATGTTGCCGACCGAGGCGCGCATGAGGCTGGTGGATGCCGCGAGCGAGGAGAGGAACACCCACTTCTCCCACATGTCCTGCATGATGTTCTCGCTGGCGGTGGCGCCAGCGATGCCGCTCCTGAAGGCCTCGTCGATTGCCTTCACCCGTTCCGACATCTTGCCGCCGCGCTCGCCGTAATTGATCGACTGCATCGGCTGGAGCTGCACCACCTCGCGCTTATCGTTCAGCGTCGCGGCGATGGCGCAGAGGCCGCCCAGCACGCGCTCCTTGCCGAACTTGGCATCCAGCGTGTCGAGGTGCTTCATGCCGTTGAGCATCGGGATGATGGTGGTGTTCGGCCCGACCGCCGGTGCGAACGACTTGATGGCGTCGTCGAGGTCGAACGCCTTACAGCTCAAGAGCACGACGTCGAGCTTGTCCTTGAGCGCGTCCGCCTGCACGGTCGGCGGATTGTTCAAGGTCACGTCGCCATTCGGGCTCTTGATGACGAGGCCGGCGCTCGCAAGCTCGGTGGCGCGCCGCGGCCGGACCAGGAATGTGACGTCGCGGCCGGCCTGCAACAACCTGCCACCAAAATAGCCGCCGATGGCGCCGGCGCCGACCACGAGGATACGCATGGGATCTTCCTTGTTCTTGCTGTTGGCGGTCTATCTATAGACGCCCTTGCGAGCGAAGCGAAGCAACCCAGAATGTTGCCGCGATCACATTCTGTCGCTGGAGTATGATGCTATTTGCCGAGGACCATCTCCTCGACGTCGCGGAGCTGCTCCTTGCCAAAGAACATCTCGTTGCCGACGAAGAAAGTCGGCGAGCCGAATGCGCCGCGGGCGACTGCCTCCTCCGTGTTCTTGATCAGTCTGCCCTTCACCTCGGGTTCCTGGGTCCGGGCGAACAGCTTCTGCGCATCGAGGCCGGAGGATTCCAGCGCCTTCGCCGCGATCTCAGGATCGTCCATCTTCTTCGGCTCGCGCCACATGTGGTGGAAGGCGGCCTCGACGTATTTTTCGAAGACTCCCTCGAGCTGCGCCGCGATTGCCGCGCGCATCAAATTCAGCGTGTTGACGGGAAAATGCGGATTCCAGACATGGGGCTGGACATGGAAGCGCCTGATGAAGCGCTCGGTCTCAACCTGCTGGAACTCCCGCTTGTTCTTGATGCCGGCCAGCGTCTCGGCCGGCGATTTGTTGTTGGTCGCCTTGAAGATGCCGCCGAGCAGGATCGGCACATATTCGAACTTGACGCCGATCCGCTGCTCGATCGCCGGTATCGCCAGATGGCTGAGATAGGCGTTGGGGCTGCCGAAGTCGAACAGGAATTGCGGGGCGGTGCGGGTCAATATCATTCTCCCTGACGTCGCTTTTTGCTCATTGTGGCGCAGGCCGCGCCACAGGTCCACCGTTTAATGATGGTCATAATACTTTGGGGATCAGATCAGACGCTGGACTGCCTGCTTGCGCCACACCAGGAGGTAATAGCCCATCTGCAGGGCGAGCATGGCGCAGAACACAATCGGATAGGCGGCCCATACGCCCCCAAGGCCGATCGTGCCGCTCAGGATTACCGCAGCCGGCAGCTCGATCGCGACGATCGCGAAGATCGACAGCAGCATCGGCGTGAAGGCGACGCCGGCCGCGCGCATCGCGCCGGAAAACACCGTGGCGAGGCCGAAAGGCACCGAGCTCCACAAGGCGATGTACAGCAGCTCCCTCGCCAGATCGAGCACGGCGCCTTCGGTGATGAAGATGCCAAGCACCGTGCGCGGCACCAGGTAAATCAGCGCCACCAGCCCGCCGGTCAGAGCGAGGTTGAACGCAAGGCCGGTGCGCACGATGCGGTCGAGCCGCGCCCGGTCGCCGGCACCGATCGCCTGCGCACCGAGGATCGAGACCGCGATCGAAATCGACATCGCCGTGAACTGCGTGTAGCCCATCACCTGATTGACGGCGCCATAGGCGGCCGTGGCGTTTGAGCCGAAGCCGTTGACGAGGCCGAGCAGCACCAGCTCCGCGATCGCCATCACCATCATGCCGATCGCGCTCGGCAGCCCGATGCCGAGAATCTTACTGAGCACGGCGCCGTTGAACCGCACCTGACGCAGCAGTGCCGCGTCCGGCGCGAGCGCGTGCTTCCTCCTCAGCAGATAGACGGCCAGCGAGGTCAGCGTGAGCATGTTCGAGATCGCAGCCGCCCACGCCGGACTGGTGATACCCGCCGCCGGCAATCCGGACGCGCCGCGGATCAGCAGTGGCGTCAGAATCAGGCCGATCGCAGTCGACGACGCCAGCGCCAGCAGCGGCGTCAATGTGTCACCGACTCCGCGGATCATCGCCGTCATCAGCAGGAAGATGAAGCCGAGCGGCATGGTCAGCAGCATGATTCGCGCATAGGCGCTGGCCTCATCGAGAATGTCAGCGGGCGTGGCGAGCGCGATCATCAATTGCCGGCTGAAGAGCCCGCCAACCAGTGCAATCGAAATCGACAGCAGCAAGCCGACTGCGAGCGTCGTCCCCACGACGAGCTTGATCCCGTTGTGCTCGCCCGCGCCAAACGCTTGGCCGATCAGCACGGTCGCGCCGGTGCTCAGGCCCATGACCAAGGCGAACAGGAAGAACATCACGGGGAAGAACGCCGAAACGGCGGCGAGCGCGTCGACGCCGATCATCTGGCCGAGATAGACGTTGCTGACAGTGCCGAACAGCGATTGCAGCGCGTTGCTGAGCATTAAGGGAGCAAGGAAGCGGAGGAATGTGGTCCAGAGAGGTGTTGCGGCGGACATGGATTGGCCTTTCATCAGGGCGTGCGAAGCCGTTGCCGCGCAATGCGCGGCTCGGCTGTCGATGGGGTTGTGAAGAGCGGCGCGCGGTTTAAGCGCGGTCGCTGTAGGCGAGCTTGACGATGTGGTCGCGGATGTCGGTCGGCCAGTCCGCGATCAGCCCGGTGAAGCGCCGCCGGTCATCCGCGAACAGCGCGCGCGAGGCTTCCTCGAACTGCGGCAGATTGCCGGCGATGGTCGACATGAAATGATAGGCGGCATCGCGCGCCTGGCGCTCGCGGTCCTTGTCGCCGCTCGCGCGCCTGGCCTCGTCGACCAGCTTGCGCAGCGCGACCGAGGCACCGCCCGCCTGCGCGTTGAGCCACTCCCAGTGTCGCGGTAGCAACGTCACCTCGCGCGCGACCACGCCGAGTTTCGGCCGGCCGCGGCCGCGCGGCTCTGCGGGTGCTTCAGCCTCCTCACTCGGCGGCGGGGCCAGCTTCGCCAGCCGCGCCAGCACCTCGCGGTCATCGCCGCGCAGGTCGAAATCGATCGACCTCCCGGTGCCGTCATCAAAGATGATGATCGGCTGGTCCAGCGATTGCGTGGCTCGCTTGACCGCGAGCGCGACATCGCCGGCCGTGCCGGAGGCCAGCCGACGCTGGCCGACGAAGGCTGTGTAGGTCCCTTGCATTGGAATCATTGCCATTTTGTTCGTGCCGCGAGCTTAATACCCGGGTAAATTCCCGCCGTCAATATACCCGGGTGAAAATATCTGTACCTGCGGCTCGACAATGCGTTTCCGGGCTGGCACGAACGGCGCGGCCGACCGACCACGCCCAATGCTTGGGGACTCCGCGATGCTGACCGTTCACCACCTCAACAATTCCCGCTCGCAGCGCGTGCTGTGGCTACTCGAGGAGTTGGGTGTTCCTTACAAGATCGTGCGCTATCAGCGCCAGCCGGACATGCGCGCGCCGAAGGAGCTGCGCGCCATCCATCCGCTCGGCAAGTCGCCCGTCATCACCGACAACGGCAACACCATCGCCGAGTCAGGCGCGATCATCGAATACCTCATCGCCACCTATGGCAATGGCCGGCTGATTCCGCCGCCGAACACGCCGGAGCGGCTGCGCTACACCTATTGGCTGCACTATGCGGAAGGATCGGCGATGCAGCCGCTGCTCCTGAAGCTGCTGTTCACGCTGATGCCGAAGCGCGCGCCGGCGCTGCTTCGGCCGCTGGTGCGCAAGGTCTGCAACCAGGCGCTGACCGCGCTGGTCAATCCGCAGCTCAAGCAGCACATGGACTATTGGGAAGGTGAGCTTGGCAAGAGCGAATGGTTCGCCGGCGGCGAGTTCACCGCGGCCGACATCCAGATGAGCTTTCCGCTGGAAGCGGCCCAAGCGCGAGGCGGGCTCGAGCAGGGCCATCCCAAGGCCATGGCGTTCCTGGAGCGCATCCACGCGCGGCCGGCTTATGCGCGTGCTCTCGAGAAGGGCGGGCCGTACCAGGTGGGAAGGTAAGCCACTATCTCGTCATTCCGGGGCGGTGCGCAGCACCGAACCCGGAATCTCGAGATCCCGGGTTTGATGCTTCGCATCGCCCGGGGATGACGCCGAGCCGTCAATCCGCGTGCAGCACGCGCCCACGCGTCTCCGGCAGCGCGAACGCGGCGATGAAGAACACCGCATAGGCGACCACCGCAAAAATCGCGATCGCGTTCGCCAGCGACGTCGTCGCCGACAGCGCGCCGACGAGGAATGGAAACAGCGCGCCGATGCCGCGGCCGAAATTGTAGCAAAAGCCCTGGCCGGAGCCGCGCAGTCGCGTCGGATAGAGTTCTGTGAGGAACGCGCCGATTCCGGAGAAATAGCCCGAGGCGAAAAAGCCGAGCGGGAAACCCAGTATCCAGAGGATCTCGTTGGTTAGCGGCAGCTGCGTGTAGAGCAGCACTACTGCCATGGCGCCGAGCGAGAAGATCAGGAACAGATTGCGCCGCCCGATCCGATCGGCAAGCCAGGCACCGGTGAGATAGCCGATGAAGGAGCCGATGATCAGCGTCGACAGATAGCCGGTCGAGCCGACGACGGACAGGTGCCGCTCCTTGGTCAGGAATTGCGGCACCCAGAAGGTGATGGCGTAGTAGCCACCTTGGCAGCCCGTGGCCATCAGAGACGCAAGCACCGTGGTCTTCACGATCGGGAAGGTGAAGATCTCCCAGAGTTTCGGATGACCGCCCGTTTCCGCCTGCTTTGCTCGGGCCTCGGCTGCGATCTCCGGCTCGGCGACGGAGCGGCGGATGTAGAACACCAGCAGTGCCGGTAGCGCACCGATCACGAACATCCAACGCCAGGCCGTCTCCGCCGGCAGAAGCGAGAACAGGATCGCCTGCGACAGCACGGCGAGAGCCCAGCCGACCGCCCAGCCCGACTGCACCGAGCCGACCGCGCGCCCGCGAAATTGCGGCCGGATCGCCTCGCCCATCAGCACGGCGCCGGCGGCCCATTCGCCGCCGAAGCCGAGACCGAGAACGGCGCGCGCGATCAAGAGCTGATCGAAATTCTGCACGACGGCGCAGACCAGGGAGAAGAACGAGAACCAGACGATGGTGATCTGGAGCGTCCTGACACGCCCGATATGGTCGGAGAGATAACCGCCGAGCCAGCCGCCGATGGCGGAGGCGAGCAGCGTCACCGTGCCGGCAAGACCGGCCGAGGCTGCATCGACCTTCCACAGCGCGATGATGGTGCCGATCACCAGCGGGTAGATCATGAAGTCCATGCCGTCGAGCGCCCAGCCCGCCGCGCAGGCCCAGAACGTCCGCCGTTCGGACGTATTCATGTCGCGATAGAAGGCGAGCAGGCTGGTGTCCTCGATCTCGGCGCGTTCGATGCGCTGGTTCGGATCGGCGATGGTCATGTTGCGTTTCCCCGGCAATTGTTTTGGCGGACGGTAGTAGCATGCGCGACGGCCGAGCAAGCCGGCGCGCGCGGTCGTGCCATGCAGAGAGAGCGGGTTTACTGCCCCGCCGCCTCCGCGCCGCGCGTGCGCGGATCGGCCGCGCCGAGCGGTCCGTTCGGCGTCACGAGAATCGAATTGGCCGATGTCTGTCCCATCGGCTCGACGATGAGATGGCCCATCGCCTTAAGCCCGAGCAGCACGTCGTCGGGAAAGCCGCGCTCGACGCGCACTTCATCCGGCAACCATTGGTGATGCAGCCGCGGCGCTGCGACCGCGGCCGCAACATCCATCCTGTAGTCGAGGACGTTCACGATCACCTGAAGCACGGTCGAGATGATGCGGCTGCCGCCAGGCGAGCCCGTCACCAGCACCGGCTTGCCGTCCTTCAGCACGATGGTCGGGGACATCGACGAGAGCGGCCGTTTGCCGGGTCCAGGCAGATTTGCCTCGAAGCCGACGAGGCCATAGGCATTGGAAGCGCCGACCGCCGCCGTGAAATCGTCGAGCTCGTTGTTGAGCAGCACACCGGTGCCTTCGGCGACGAGGCCGACGCCATAGCTGAAGTTCAGCGTGTACGTGTTGCTGACGGCGTTGCCGCGACGGTCGACGACGGAAAAATGCGTGGTGTTGCTGCCCTCGCGCGGCGCGGCAGACGCGGACACGAGGTCATTCGAGGGCGTGGCGCGTTCGGCGGAAATGCCCGCGCGCAGCTTGGCGGCGTAGTCCTTTGCGATGAGCGTCTCGATCGGCGCGTCGACGAAGGCGGGGTCGCCGAGATAGCGCGCACGGTCGGCATAGGCGCGCTTCATGGCCTCGATCAAGAGATGCAGCGATGCCGGCGATCCCTGCCTCAGATCAGCGAGCTGAAACCCCTCGAGGATGTTGAGTGTCTCGACCAGCACCACGCCGCCGGACGAGGGCAGCGGCATCGAGACAATATCATAGCCGCGATAGGTGCCGCGCACCGGCGCGCGGATGACCGGCTGATAGGCTCTGAGGTCGGCCGGCGTCATGATGCCGCCGGCGTCGGTCACGGCCTTGGCGAGCTTCTCCGCGACCGGCCCCTGATAGAAGCCGCGCGGCCCCACTGCGGCTACGGCCGACAACGTTTCGGCGAGATCGCCCTGCACCAGCCGGTCACCTTCGCCCAGCGGCGTGCCATCGGGCCGCGAGAAGATCTTGGCCGAGGAAGGCCAGCGTGCCAGCCGCCGGTGCCAGCTCGGCAGCGTATCGGCAATGTCGTCGCTGACGGTGAAGCCATCGCGCGCGAGCGCGATGGCCGGCGCGAGTAGTTGCGCCAGCGTGAACTGTCCCGAGCCGTATTTGTCCAATGCCAGCGCGAGGCCGGCGACTGTGCCGGGCACACCGATGCCGAGCGCGGAATCGCGCGACTTCGTCGCGTCAGGCTTGCCATCGGCGCCGAGAAATATCTGCGGGGTCGTCGCAGCCGGCGCCGTCTCGCGATAGTCGATCGTGACGTCTTCATTGCGATCGGCGGAATGAATCACCATGAAGCCGCCGCCGCCGATATTGCCGGCGCGCGGGTAGGTCACCGCCATCGCAAAGCCGGTCGCGACCGCAGCATCGATCGCATTGCCGCCGCGCCGCAGGATGTCGGCGCCGACCTGTGCGGAAATCTTCTCCTGCGCCACCACCATGCCGTGCTCGGCGGCGACGGCGCGCACACTGTCGCGTGCAGGCGGGACATAGCCCGTCCGCGCATCCTGAGCGGCCGCCGGAGCGAAGCCAAACGCCAGCGTGGCTATGAAGGCAAAAAATGTCCGCCGTGTCGAATATGACGACATCATCAAACTTCCGCCGCGTGCTCGGGCCAGTTCACACGTCTCGCTGCAATGCTATACGGTTTGCGCCGGTAGAGGCAAAACTGTTCGTGATGAGGACTGCGTGATGACGACGATCGCCCCCGACGTGCGCATGACCAGCACCCCGCGCACCTATCCGCCCCGTGCCGCCATCGTCAGCTGGATCTTCTTCGACTGGGCTGCGCAGCCCTATTTCACGCTGATCACGACCTTTGTGTTCGCGCCCTATTTCGCGAGCAGCGTTGCGCCAAATCCCGCCGCCGGCCAGTCGCTGTGGGGCTTCGCGATGGCCGCGGCGGGCCTTGCGATCGCGCTGCTGTCACCCGTGCTGGGGGCCATCGCCGACGCGGCGGGCCGCAGGAAGCCATGGATCGCAGGCTTCGGCGCGGTGCTGGTGCTGGCGTCCTGCACGCTCTGGATCGGCAAGCCCGGCGATTACGCCATCATTCCGACCTTGCTCACCGCGGTCGCGCTCGCCAGCGTCGGTGCGGAATTCGCCACCGTCTTCAACAATGCGATGATGCCGACCCTGGTGCCGCCGGAACGGATCGGCCGGCTCTCCGGCACAGGCTGGGCTACGGGCTACATCGGCGGCATCGTCAGCCTGGTCATCGTGCTCGGCCTGCTCGCCGCCAATCCCGAGACTGGTCGCACGCTGCTCGGCGTCACACCGTTGTTCGGGCTCGATCCCGTCACGCATCAGGGCGACCGTGCCGCCGGGCCGCTGACGGGGCTGTGGTTCATCATCTTCGTGACGCCGATGTTCCTGTTCACGCCGGATTATCCGGCGAGGCGCCCGTTGCACGAGGCGCTGCGCGAGGGCCTGTGGGAGCTCAAGCAGTCGATCAAAGGGTTGCCCAAGCAGAAGTCGCTCGCGGCGTTCCTGCTCGCCAACATGATCTACACCGATGGTCTCGTGTCGCTGTTCGCGTTTGGGGGCATCTATGCCGCAGGCACGTTCGGCTGGCACACGATCCAGATCGGTACGTTCGGCATCATGCTCGCGATTGCCGGCGCGTTCGGCGCATGGCTCGGCGGCAAGCTCGACGATCGTCTCGGACCGAAGCGCGTGATCGCCGGCAGCATGCTGATCCTGCTGCTGTCGCTGGCGGCGATCCTGCTGGTCGACAAGGATGCGATCTTCTTCATCAAGGTCGCGCCGCCGCAAGCAGGCGCTCCCCTGTTCTCGAGCGCGGCGGAGCGCGCCTATCTCGTGCTGGGCTGTTTGATCGGTGCGGCCGGCGGCCCGCTGCAGGCCGCCTCCCGCACGCTGCTGATCCACCTCGCACCGCACGATCGCATCGCTCAGTATTTCGGCCTGTTCGCGCTGACCGGGAAGGTGACGTCCTTCGTCGGACCGCTCTTGATCGGCATGATCACCGCGGTGACCGCGAGCCAGAAGGCCGGCATGGCCGTGCTGGTGGTGTTCTTCGTTGCGGGACTTGGCCTGTTGATGCGCGTGCGGGAGTAGCCCGCAGCATGCGATCTCACCTCAGTCATTGCGAGGAGCGAAGCGTCGAGGCAATCCAGACTGCCCCCGCGCGAATGAATCTGGATTGCTTCGCTACGCTCGCAATGACGAAGTCAGGACCGATGCGCGCCTAGGGCGAGCTTGTCCGGGACGACAGTGAGGCTCAGTGCCTGAAGTGCCGCGTGCCCGTGAACACCATGGCGATGCCGTGCTCGTCGGCGGCCTTGATCACCTCGTCGTCGCGCATGGAGCCGCCGGGCTGCACCACGGCGGTTGCGCCGGCCTCGATGCAGGCGAGCATGCCGTCGGCGAACGGGAAGAAGGCATCCGACGCCACCACCGAACCCTTGGTGAGCGGCTCAGCCAGCTTCAGCTCGGCTGCGGCATCCTGCGCCTTGCGTGCCGCGATCCGTGCTGAATCCACCCGGCTCATCTGGCCTGCGCCGATCCCGACGGTGGCGAGATCCTTGGCGTAGATGATGGTGTTGGACTTGACGTGTTTTGCCACCCGGAACGCGAATTTCAGGTCACGCATCTCCGCGTCGGTCGGTGCGCGCTTGGTCACGACCTTGAACGTCATGTCGTCGACCACCGCGTTGTCGCGGCTCTGCACCAGCAGGCCGCCCGCGACCGTCTTGGCGGTGAGGCCCGGCGCACGCGGATCGGGCAGGCTGCCGGCGAGCAACAGGCGGAGGTTCTTCTTGCCGCCGATGATGGCGATCGCCTCCTCGCTGGCATCGGGCGCGATGATGACCTCGGTAAAGATCTTCGTGATCTCGCGCGCGGTGTCAGCGTCGAGCGCGCGGTTCATCGCGATGATGCCGCCGAAGGCTGACGTCGAGTCGCACGCAAGCGCCTTGCGATAGGCGGTGACGAGGTCAGGGCCTTCCGCGACGCCGCAAGGATTGGCGTGCTTGACGATGACGCAAGCCGCCGTGCGCTTGGCGTCGAACTCGCCGATGCATTCATAGGCGGCATCGGTGTCGTTGATGTTGTTGTAGGAGAGCTCCTTGCCCTGGAGCTGCCGTGCGGTGGAGACGCCCGGGCGCTTGTCGGGCGTCGCATAGAACGCCGCGGTCTGGTGCGGGTTCTCGCCATAGCGCAGCGACTGGATCAGCCGGCCGCCGAAGGCGCGGAAATCCGGCGCGTCGATTTCGAGCTGCCGAGTGAACCAGTTCGAGATCGCGGCGTCATAGGCCGCGGTGCGCGCGTAGGCTTTCGCGGCAAGCCGGCGGCGCAGCGCAAGCGTGGTCGCGCCGTCATTGTGGGCAAGCTCGTCGAGCACCGCCTTGTAGTCCTGCGCCTCGACGACGACGGCGACATCGTCATGGTTCTTGGCAGCAGCGCGGATCATCGCGGGTCCACCGATGTCGATGTTTTCGATGCAATCCTCGAAGCCGGCGCCTTTGTCGACGGTTGCTTCGAACGGGTAGAGATTGACGACCAGGAGATCGATCGGCGCGATCCCGTGCTTCTTCATCGCGTCCGCATGTTCCTTGTTATCGCGGATCGCGAGCAGGCCGCCATGCACCTTCGGATGCAGCGTCTTGACGCGGCCGTCCATCATCTCGGGGAAGCCGGTCAGGTCGGAGACGTCCTTCACCTTGAGGCCCGTCGCGGCGATCGCTTTTGCGGTGCCGCCGGTCGAAACCAGCTCCACGCCGCGTGCGGCGAGCGCGCGGGCAAACTCGATCAACCCGGTCTTATCGGAAACGGAAAGCAGCGCGCGGGTGACGCGGCGGGTCGTGTTGGTCATGGACAAGATCCTCTGTTGTAAGGAGTACCTATGCCCAGGCGCGCGGCAGCCATATCCCGCGCTTCCCGATGGTGCTCCATCCAAGGTCGCCAGTCGCGCGAGCGCGTGTTCGTTAGCAGCTTTCGACCGTTTTCACAACGCCGGGATGGGCCGAATCGCGCGCGGTTACAACGGAAGTTCCGGCTCGCGCCTGGCGTTGCGGCGGGCGTTGGTGACTGCGGGCGAGGCGGTGGAGCGAACGAAGCTCCAGCGCACCGACGGCGCCTGGCGGGCGTTCTGCCGGATCACGATCTGCGCGGTGCGGCGCGGGCCGTCATTGCCGGCCAGGAACACGCTGTCCTCGAGGTCGACCTTGTCGTCCAATGCTTCAAAGGTCCAGACGTCGCGATTCGGCAGCACCAGCATGACGCCGCGGGCGTCCGACAACCGGCTCGCCTTCACCGCCGGATGCAGATGGAAGCGCAGCGCGAAATCCGCATCGGCACCCTTGAAGCGTCCGCCCTGCGGCGGCGACAGCGTGTCCTCGCCGTCGATACGCGCGCCGTCATTGGTGATCATCAGCACGCGGCGGTGGATCGCCCCGAACTTGCCGAGATAGCCGTCATGCGACGTCGTCAGCAGCATGCCGTTCGGCACCACCTCGCGATAGCTCTCGACCTCGACCGGACCGCTGGTGACGGGTGCGCCGTGCAGGAGCCGTTTCATCGCCGACATCTCGACGAACTGGCATGACGAGGTGTCGTGATAGGTCAGCGTCGAATGCGCCGCCGTGCTGCGTGCGAACGGCCGCCAATTGTCGCGACCCGTGGTCGGCATGCCGCAATTGGTGACGATGCGGCTGATGCCGGAAGACAGTTCGAACGCCAGGCAGCCGGCATGGGCATCATGGCTGACGCCGGCCGGCGGCGGCGGGCCGGTATCGATGATCAGCGTGGTCTGGCCGGCATCGAGGCGCTGGAAGCCGGTATGCGGCATGTTCGCCATCGGCATGCCGTGGGTGTCGTCATAGGCGAGCAGCGTGGCGAGCAGGTCCGAAGAGGTCGCGCTCATGCCGTTGAACAGGGCGAAATTGCCGTCGCCGTGCCGGAAGAAGCGCAGCATCGGCATCATGCGGTCGATCGCATTGAGCAGCGCCGGCGGCGGCGCGATGTTGCGCGCGGCAAAGGTCTGCCGCAGCGGCAAGAGATCGATCAAAAGTTCGATCAGCGCGCCCGGGTTGCGGGAGATGTGTCCACCGTCGGGTAGGATCTGCCGCTGCAATTCATCGGACAGCTTCTTCGAGGCGCTGCGGATGTGACGTGTCTGGTTGGCGAGGCACAGGGCCGCATAGCACAGCGCGATCAGCACCTGGAGCTTTGGCACCCCGTCCGGAATGTCGACCATGGTGTAGCGCAGGAAGCGGATCTCTCGCGCCAGGGCGCGCAGATAGCGCCTATAGAACTTGTTGTCGGTCTCGCCCAGCACCAGCGGCGCCTGCGACAGCAGCGAGATCACGCGCCGGGCCAGCACGTCGGCGCGGCGCGCGACGGGGCGGCGCTTGTTGGCGGGGTTGGCGATCCAGTCCTCGATGAGTGCCCGCGCATTCGCCCGCGTCAGCGCGGTGTCGGCGGCGCGCAAATGACGCAGCCAGCCGAAGCCGAGCAGCGCAACCTCCCAATCCTCCGACGGCGGCTCGAGATCGAAGATCGAGCGGCCGTGGCAATTGACGATCTTGCCGGCGAAGACGAAGCGTCCGGCATAGATCTCGGCGGCGCGGGTCGCGTCCGCGGTGCGCAGGTCGTGCGGTGCGATGATCAGCCGGTCGGTGCGGCCGGGCCAGACCCGCGACAACGCAACGGAACCGCCGCTCGCGCGCGCGAGCATGTTCCGCGCGAAGCGGTTCATGACCAGCGTCGAGATACGTCTGCGTTGAGCGACCGACACGCCTTGCCTTGAAGGGGGAGAGGATCAGTGACGAATCCTTATTAATCCCAAAATCGGACGTCTGACACCACCTTGAACGGCGCGAATCAGCGTCGTGGTCGCAAAATCCAGTGCAAAATCAGGATTTAACGAGCCGGGCCGCGAAAAATCCGTCGAGGCCGCCGAGCTTGGGATCGGCGTTCGGCAGATGGCAGGGCAGGGTGCGAAGATCGCCGTCTCGGTTGAGGATTTCGTCCAGGCCCGCGACCTCCGACGCCTTGATCGGAACGCGGCGAAGCGCAGGCTCGGCGGCGAGCAGCGCCGCCACGGCCTGCTCACCCTCCTCGGGCTCCAGCGAACAGGTGCAATAGACCAGCGTCCCGCCCGGCTTGAGCAGCGACACCGATTTTCGTAGCAGCCGCTGCTGCAGCGAGGCCAGGGCGGCGATGTCGGATTCCTGCCGCAGCCATGCCACGTCGGGATGACGGCGGATCGTGCCGGTCGAGGTACAGGGCGCATCAATCAGGACGCCGTCGAAGGCCTCGGCCGGGCCGGCCCATTCCACGGCGTCAGCGACGACAGTCTCGGCCTGGAGCGACAGTCGCGCCAGGTTTTCGCGCAAACGCGCCACCCGCGCGGGCGAGCGGTCGACGGCCGTGACATGCGCGCCCGATAGCGCCAGCTGTGCGGTCTTGCCGCCGGGGGCGGCGCAGAGATCGGCAATGGACTTGCCTTTGACGTCGCCGAACAGCCGGGCGGGCAGCGCGGCGGCAGCATCCTGCACCCACCATTGTCCCTCGGCGAAGCCGGGCAGCATGGTCACCGAACCGTGCAGCAGCATCCGCACCGTTCCCGTCGGCAGTGTCTCGCCATGCAGACGGCTCGCCCATTGTGCGGGATCCGACTTCACCGTCAGATCGAGCGACGGCTCGTGCCCAAGCGCCAGTGCCATCTCTCGCGCGGTCGCTTCGCCATAATGCGCGCTCCAGCGCGCGAGGAGCCACGGCGGCAGATCCAGCGATTGCGTCGCGACTTCCTCGACCAGCGCCTTGCCCTCGCGCGCACAGCGGCGCAGCACGGCGTTGACGAGGCCGGCATAGCGCGCGGCGCGGCGGTCGGATTGCACGAGGCGAACGGAAAGATCGACCGCGGCATGATCCGGCACGTCCATCCAGAGAATCTGGGCGGCGCCGATCAACAGCGCACTCTGGGCGCGCGGCGCGTCGGAAGGAATGCCCTTGTCGAGCAGGCGGGACAGCACATGGCCGAGCGTGCCGAGCCGGCGCAGCACCGTGGCGACGAGGCGCCGCATCAGCGCGCGGTCGCGGTCGGCCAGCGTCTTCAGTCCGGGATGTGCGCTGCCGCCGTCGAGCTGGTCGTCAAGCGTGCGGTGCTTGTGCAGCACGCCGTCGACGATGTCGGCGGCAATCCGGCGTGCCGCAAGACCTGGCACTTCGGATGGAGGGACGAAACGTTGAGATGGCATGCGGAAGCAAGGTTCTGAGCGAGCGGCAGTTCCGCCGCAAAGGGCGCATGCCTTGAGAAGGCGATCTCTGACACGCGAATATGCCAAATGTAAGAATGTCCTCTCGCGACAGCAGTCTGCAATGACCAATTCAGCAATGCGTAATTGGACCTCGCACTTCCCCTGATCCTGCGCTAGAAACCCGAAGAGATGAGTGACGAGCCCTCCGTTCCCGATCGCAAGCCGCTGCCGCCGGCGGCACAGCGCGCGCTGGCCGAAGCCGAGGCGCGCCGGCAGGCTGCCATCGCCGCGCATGCTGGAGCCGCGCCCAGGGAGCTGCAGGGACCAAAGGGGCCGGAGCCGACCCGCTACGGCGATTGGGAGCGAAATGGCATCGCTTCGGACTTTTGACGCGCCGCGTGACGCGCGCTCGTCTTAAGTGAACTTGCCGGTTCACTCGACTCAGCCGTAGCGTGCAGGAATGTCGCGCTTCGACCCCGGCCATCCATACCGGCCTTCATACAGCGGCTCGCCATTCGGCCGCCGCTTGTCCGGCCTGTTGCCGTGGATGTTCGTGGTTGGCGTTGTGACGGCCGTCGTGCTCGGCCTTCGCCAGGGAACGATCTGGCCCATTCCGCGTGTCGATGACGAACACTCGCGCGATGCCGGGATCATCCTGCAGCAGTCCGACAGGTCCGATGTGAGGCAACCGGTCGAGGTGGTCCGCACCATCGACGGCGATACGTTCCTCGCGCGCCTGCATCGGCGCGACGGGCGCGATCTCGTCGCGCGCGTCCGTCTCCGCGGCATCGATGCGCCCGAGATGAAAGCATCTTGTCGAGATGAATTGGACAAGGCCGAGGCCGCCAGCGATGCGCTACGCAATCTGCTCGGTCAGGGCGGCGTGATGATTTACAACCTCGGTCAGGATAAATACGGCCGCCTTCTCGCCGACGTCGCCACCAAGCGCACCGCCAACGTCTCGGCCGCGTTGCTCGCCGGCGGCTTTGTTCGCAGCTACAATGGCGGCCATCGCGACGGCTGGTGCGCGCGCGGCTGGCGCTTCTGGCAATAAAAAAGCCGCGTCGAAAGACGCGGCTTTCTCATCTCGACCGATTCAGGCGATCAGCGCGTCACGACCACCGTCGTGCCGACGGAGACGCGACCATAGAGATCGGTGATATCGTCGTTCAGCATGCGGATGCAGCCATAGGAGACGAAGCCGCCGACCGAGCCCGGCACGTTGGTGCCGTGGATGGCGTATTCGCCGCCGGCGAGCGTCATCGCCGCAACGCCCATCGGATTGCGCGGCGAGCCGCCCGGAATGACGTCGGGGATGTTCGGCTTGTCGCGCTTTACCTCGGCGGGCGGCGCCCAGGCCGGATTGAGATACTTGCCGTCGATCTTCGTCGTGCCGGCCCATTGCTTGCCGGCCTTGCCGACGCCGACCGGATAGCGCACGGCATGGCCGTTATCGAGGATGAGATAGAGCCGCCGCTCGCTGGTCTTGACCACGATGGTGCCCGGCGAATAGTCGGCCAGATGCGCCCCCACCAGTTCCGGCCGTGCCTCTGCCTCCGTCGACATCGAGACCCCAACCCCGATGGTGGCGGCCAGCGCCACTGCAATCCTCATCGACATCGATGCTTCCCTTTGCCCAAAACAAATCGTCCAAAATGACGCAAAACCCGGCAATTGCCGCCGCGCCGAGCCCTCGTCACGCTCATTGTTAACCGCGCCCGTTAACCGGATGGTTTCCACGCACGGCCGCCGAGGGCCAGCTGGCAGGGGGAACAAAGGAAATGTTCGAAACAAAGTAAATGACCTGAAAACAACACTGGGCGGGAAAGACGCGGGGGAGGCACCGCCCGCTCTGACAATTACGCGAGGAGGTGCCGGGAAGAGCCGGTCTGGTCCGAGGAGCCCGCGGCTATTTGCAGATTCCGGAGCCGATCCAGATTTGGAGACTGCTCGCGGCGACACTGGAATCGACCTTCACGCTCACCCCACCGGGCGCAACGCGTGTGGCTCCAGCAGGAGCGGCGATCCCTGTAATGTCCTTGGCCAGCAGCTCAGCGAACGGGCGGTCGGACGGAGATCCATACCGCACCTCGCACGTCCGCGCCGCTGCCTCGCTCCTGGTGCCGCCCCCGGCCGTGGGCTCCTGCCATTTCCAGCCCAGCGCCCCCACCTCGCGCGCGAACGGCCTGATGTCGCGGTCGCGGTTGAAGTCGCCGGCAAAGACGAGAGAGGCTGTGTAGTCGCCCCGATAAGGCAGCCAGATGCCGAGCTTGTTGGCCTCCATGGTCTGTGGCCGCGGCTTGATGCCGGTACCGAGCAACTCGTTGGTGATCTGAGCGGCTTTGGTGGCGGCCGCAAGACTCTTCGCATCCCCCGCGCGGTAATCAACCCCCGAGCGTGGCGATACGCTGTCCGGCTTGTTGTCGTTGTCGACGTTATCATCCGAGCGGAACTGCTCAAAGCCGGCGTCGTGCAGCTTCGCAAGAAGCGCATCGACCTGCTGCTGAGGACGTTTGGTGTGCAGGTAGATCGTCACTCCCTTGAAAGCAGTCTCCGCCGTTGTGGCCGTAGGGCTCGGCGTCGCAGTTACGTCAGGTATGGAGGGGCGGCCTGCCGGCGGCCGATTCAGCATGACGACGGCGACCGCGACGCCTGCTGCCATTGCGATTGCCAATGCGATCAACCAACCCTGCAATGATCGTGGCTTTCCTCCGGCCGGTTCTGGTTTTGAGGGCCCAGGCTCATCTCCAGCAGGTCGCTCTTTGACAGGTCCGGGGCTGGTCGAACCAGGAAGTTCGTTGGCGGGCGATGACGTCGACTTGGTTGGAGCTGGTTGAACTCCCACTCTCAATTGAACTGCTTGACGAAGCTTCATGAACTCCGGGGCGTTGCGATCGCCTTGCCATTTCGAAAAATCGCCTGTCTGAATACCACGGAAGCCCAGCGGAGGCTTGGCACCGTCCAGCGAGATCGGAACGAGCTTGCCCGCCTCATTGGCGAGCCCGGCTTCATCAAGAACGTATTTGGATTTCGTCGAGGCTTTCGACCACGCGACGATCGTGCACGACGCTCTATTCAGCTCTTCCTCGATCTCCTCGCTGAAGGATCGTGCGATCTGAAGATCGTCATCCCACCACACCGTCCACTCGGTTTCGAGTGCATGAATGATGGGCTCGATCTGCGCGCGATCAACCTTGGCATAGCTGAAAAAAATATCGGCCAAGCACCAGCCCTCGCATAATCGCCCTGGAATAACAACTTCAGGTTAGTCCTGGAATCCTTCGCGAGCAACATTGCAGGATTGGCGACGATGTGGGCCAAAAATGACGGGGCCACGCAAGCGTGGCCCCGGCATGAAGTTCAGAGTTGCGGGGTCCCGGTTCGATGCTCACGCATCACCCGGAACGATCCCGATGACTTACGCCGATTTCCGGTTCTGCCGGTTCTTGACGAGATCGTCGACCACGGCGGGATCGGCCAGGGTCGAAGTGTCCCCTAAGCTACCGGGCTCGTCCTCGGCGATCTTGCGCAGGATGCGCCGCATGATCTTGCCCGAGCGGGTTTTGGGCAGACCCGGCGCGAACTGGATCTGGTCGGGCGAAGCGATCGGGCCGATCTCCTTGCGCACCCAGGTGACGAGTTCTTTCCGCAGATCGTCGGTCGGCTGCACGCCGGCCATCAGAGTGACATAGGCGTAGATGCCCTGACCCTTGATGTCGTGCGGAAAGCCGACCACGGCGGCCTCCGACACCTTCTCATGCGCGACCAGCGCGCTCTCGACTTCCGCGGTGCCCATGCGATGGCCGGAGACGTTGATCACGTCGTCGACGCGGCCGGTGATCCAGTAATAGCCGTCGGCGTCGCGTCGGCAGCCGTCGCCCGTAAAATACTTGCCCTTGTAGGTCGAGAAATAGGTCTGCTCGAAACGGGCGTGGTCGCCGTAGACCGTGCGCATCTGGCCCGGCCATGAGCGCGTGAGACAGAGATTGCCGGTGGTCTCGCCTTCCAGCACCTTGCCGTCGGCGTCGACGATCTCCGGCACCACGCCGAAGAACGGCTGCGTCGCCGAGCCCGGCTTCAGCTTGGTCGCGCCCGGCAGTGGCGTGATCAGGATGCCGCCGGTTTCGGTCTGCCACCAGGTGTCGACGATCGGGCAGCGGTCGTCGCCGACGACGCGGTGATACCACTCCCAGGCTTCCGGATTGATGGGCTCGCCGACCGAGCCGAGCAGGCGAAGCGAGGCGCGCGAGGTCCTTTTCACCGGCTCGTCGCCGCCCTGCATGAGTGCACGGATCGCAGTCGGCGCGGTGTAGAAGATGTTGACCTTGTGCTTGTCGATGACGTTCCAGAACCGCGAATTGTCAGGATAGTTCGGTACGCCCTCGAACATCAGCGTGGTCGCCCCGTTCGCCAGCGGTCCGTACAGGATGTAGCTGTGGCCGGTGACCCAGCCGACGTCCGCGGTGCACCAGTAGATGTCGCCGTCGTGATAGTCGAAGACGTATTGATGCGTCATCGCGGCATAGACGAGATAGCCGCCCGTCGTGTGCAGCACGCCCTTGGGCTGGCCGGTCGAGCCCGAGGTGTAGAGGATGAACAGCGGATCCTCGGCGTGCATGTGCTCGAGCGGGCATTCCGTCGTCACCATCGCCGCCGCCTCGTGGTACCAGAGGTCGCGGGTCGGGTTCATGTCGACCTTGCCGCCGGTGCGTTTGACAACGACGACCCAGTCGACGCCGTCCGTCTTGGCGAGCGCAGCGTCGACATTGGCTTTCAGCGGCACCTTCTTGCCGCCGCGCAGGCCTTCGTCCGCGGTGATGATGACCTTGGATTGGCAGTCATTGATGCGCTGGGCGAGACTGTCCGGCGAGAAGCCCGCGAACACCACGGAGTGGATCGCGCCGATGCGTGCACAGGCCAGCATCGCATAGGCGGCTTCGGGAATCATCGGCAGGTAGATGGTGACGCGGTCGCCCTTCTTGACGTTGCGGGTGCGCAAGATGTTGGCCATCCGGCAGACCTCGTCGTGCAGCTCCTTGTAGGTGATGTGCTTTGACTGCGAGGGATCGTCGCCTTCCCAGATGATCGCGGTCTGGTTGGCGCGCGCAGGCAGATGCCGATCGATGCAGTTGTGGGCGACGTTGAGGACACCGTCCTCGAACCATTTGATCGAGATGTTGCCGGGGGCGAACGAGACGTTCTCGATTTTCGTCGGCGCCTTCATCCAGTCGATGCGCTTGGCCTGCTCCGCCCAGAAACCGTTCGGGTCCGAGATCGAGCGGGCGTACATCTCCTTGTACTTGGCCTGGTCGATCCAGGCGCGTTTCGCCCACTCCGCGGGGACGTCGTAGATCTTCTCGGACATGCTTCCCTCCACATACGGCGGGCCGAACGCAGCGATCGGCGAGCCGACTTGATCATTGACTGATTATGCGTCGGGCTAGCCGGACCCGACAAGGAGCACAAGCTGGACCTTCGGTGGGCTGCCGGCCATGCGGAGGATCAAGGCCATCTGCCGCGACCGTCGCGGATCTGAAACAGGCCCGCGGGCGCCTTTTGGGGTGTTTACCCCGTTTGTGCGGAACAGCCCGGCGCGGAGCCTCATGCATCATTGGAGGTATTTAGCAACCTCCTCTCACTGATTCGGGACTCGCAATACGGTTCGGAACACCCTAAATGGCCAACCCGGGTCCAAGGAGACCCCCGGAACAAAAATCAGAACAGCGGCATTGATCGATAACAGACAGGGCTAAAGGCATAAGACTATGATGGATCAGCAGAATCTCGGGACGATGCGGCCCGCTTCAGCCGATCCTGCGGCCATTGCCCTCGCCAAAGCCCTTGGACAATGGCCGAAACCGGCGCCCTTCAGGCGCCCGAGCCCGAAGAAGGTCTTCGATACGGCGCCCGCAGCGACGGTCGAGGCGCTTGCCAAGGAACTCGGCCTGCGGCTCGGCGACCAGAACGAGCTGACCATCCGCCGTATCAAGCGCGGCAAGGGCTACTTATTCGTCCGTCCCAATGGCGCGCACATCCGTGATGCCCGCACCATCCGCCGGCTGCACGCGATGGCGGTGCCGCCGGCCTATCGCGAGGTACGCTACTCCGCCGATCCGAACTCGCACCTTCAGGCCGTGGGCCGCGATGCCGCGGGCCGGCTGCAATATCGCTATCACGCCGACTGGGAGAAGGTGCGCGAGCAGCGCAAGGCGCATCGGCTGGAGAAGCTCGTCGGCGCGCTGCCAAAAATCCGGCGCAAGGTTTCGGCGTTCCTGTCGGGGGACGAGCCGACGCGCGAGTTCGCGCTCTCGGCCGTGATCGAGCTGATCGCGCGCACCGCGATCCGTCCGGGTAACGAATCCTATGCCCGCCTCAACGGCACCCGCGGCGCCACCACGCTGCTGAAGTCCAACGTTATCTTGGAAGGCGACAGCTTCGTGCTGACCTTCAAGGCCAAGGGCGGCAAGGCGGTGCGCAAGGAGTGCGACGCGGCCAAGCTGGTGCGCGCCATCGGCATTTTGCAGGGCGTCCCGGGCAAGCGCATGTTCCAGTATCGCGATGCCTACGGCATCGTGCGCGCGGTCAACACCACGCAGGTGAATGCGTTCTTGCGCGAGATCGCGGGCATCAAGATCTCGCTGAAGGATTTTCGCACGCTGATGGCGTCCGCCGTCGTGGTGGAATCGCTGTCGCGGATCACGCCGGCGACCAGCCAGCGCGGCCGCAAGAAGCAGGTGCTGGATGCGATCCGCGCCGCGGCGGACAAGCTCTCCAACACGCCGGCAATCTGCCGCAAGAGCTACGTCCATGACACCATCGTCACTGCGTTCGAGGAGGGCATCCTCGAGCGCTTCGCCGCGACCATGAAGGGCCAGCGTTCGCAGGCAAGACGCGAGCAGCTGCTGGCGCAGGTGGTGGCGACCGCGGCCGTGTAAGCCGCCCGACGTCCCTACGTCTTGTCTGAAACACCATTGTCCGGGCCCGGGGTCGCTGCCGGCGGCTGCGCGCGCGAGACGTCCCAGATAATGCGCCCATCCCTTCGCATGCGCGGCGGCCTGCGCCTCGCTCGGCAGGCCGCTATGGGTCATGCGCAGCAGCGTGCCGCCGTCGCGCTCGATCAGGTCGATCTCGATCAGGCTCGATCCGGGCGGCACTTCCTGACCGCCCTCCCAGCCGAATGTGTAGGCCAGGCGATGCACCGGCACGACCTCGCGAAAGGCGCCGCGGGCAACGCCATCGCGCGGACCGATACCCTTGAGCAGGTAGAGCCCGCCCGGATGTGGTTCCGTGGTCGCGTCGGAGCCCATCCAGCTGAGGATCTTCTCGGGGTCGGTGAGATAGGCGAAGACCGTGGCACGTGGGGCCGCGATCTGGGTCTCGCGCCGCACCATGAACGGCTCGGTCATTGGCGATCATCCCTCGTCTTGCCTTAGGCTGACCTTGGGACATGGCGGCGCTGCGGGGCTCCGTCAAGGATTGCCCGTGACAAAGACGGCCCGGCTTCGCCATCATCGGACCATGGATCTATCTCCGACCCTCGCCTGGCTCGTCGATGCCGCCTCGGATTGTCCCGGAGCCGACCGCCTGCTCGCGGAGCTCGGCGCTCATCTGGTGGCCGACGGCGTGCCGCTTGCGGCAGGCAGCCTGACGCTGGAGGTGCCGCACCCGCTGATCGCGAAGCGCACGTGGTTGTGGCGGGCTGATCGCGGTCAGGTGATCGAAGCGCTTGGCTTCGTGCCTGGCGGGCTGGCGCCGGACCCGCCGAACGATGCCGGCCGCCGCTGGCTGCGCGACATCGCGCACGGCGAGGTGCACGAAGACATCGTCGGCCGGCTCGATGGGCCGCAACTGGGCTGGATCGGTCCGCGTCCGTTCACTGCAGACGAGATCGAGCAATTGCGCCAGGCCGCGCGCTTTGCCGCGACGCCCCTTGCCGTGCTCGCGGCGCGTGCCACTTTGCGCGCGACACTGGATGCCTATCTCGGCAAGCGCAGCGCAGAGCGGGTGCTGGCGGCACCCTTGCGGCGCGACCTCGGCGAGACCATTCAGGCTGCGCTGCTCTATGCGGACCTGCGCAATTTCACGAGCTTGTCGGAAACCGCGCCGCCGGCCCAGGTCATCGCGGCGCTCGACGCCTGGTTCGACCGCATCGCCGGCGCGGTTCATGCCTTCGGCGGCGAGGTGCTGAAATTCATCGGCGACGGCGTGCTCGCGATCTTCCCGGTGCTCGAGGCATCGCCGCGCCGCGCCTGCGATGCCGCTCTCCGTGCGGCGAGTGCCGCCGAAGCCGGGATGGCCTATCTCAACGCCGAGCGCCGCGCGCAAGGGCTGCCGTCGCTCGCGTTCGGTGCGGCGCTCCATCTCGGCGAGATGCTCTGGGGCAATATCGGCGCCGCCAACCGGCTCGATTTCACCGCGATCGGTCCCGCCGTCAATCTCGCCAGTCGTCTCGAGGGATTGTGCAAGCCGCTCGGGCGGACCGTGCTCGTGTCGGGGGCGCTTGCGGCCGAGACGGACATGCCGTTGATCGCACTCGGATCGCATTCGCTGCGCGGGATTGCAGCGCCTTGTGAGGTGTTTGCGTTACCGGATCCGCAAGCCCGGGTATCGTAGCCCGAATGGAGCGAAGCGCAATCCGGGCTACGGCAGCTTCGGCTAGATTCCGCCCATCTTGCAGACGAGTTTCCATTCCTCTGCCGTCACCGGTTGCACCGAGAGGCGCGAATATTTCACCAGCGCCATATCGGCGAGCTTCTTCTCGGCCTTGATCGCAGCCATCGTTACTGGCGTCTTCAAGGGCTTGTCGGCCTTGATGTCGACGCAGACGAATTTGCCGGTCTTGTCGGTCGGGTCGGGATAGGCCTCCTTGATGATCTCCGCGATCCCGACGATCTCCTTGCCCTCGTTGGAATGATAAAAGAACGCCTTGTCGCCCTTCTTCATGTTCACGAGGTTCTGGCGCGCAGTGAAATTGCGCACGCCGGTCCAGGCCTCGCCCTTGGCGCCCTTCGCAACCTGCTGCTCCCAGGACCACACCGACGGTTCGGATTTCACCAGCCAGTAGTTCATAATGCGCCCTGTCCATTCGTCATGGCCGGGCTTGCCCCGGTCATCCACGTCTTTGCTATCCGTCAATATCAAGACGTGGATGCCCGCGACAAGCGCTGCCATGTTGAGAAAGACGTCATTCCTCTGCCTTGAAGGGACGCGTCATCAGCCCCGAGATCGCAGCATCGATCGTGCTTCGGCCGCTCAGGATCGATGCGACCGCTTCTGATACCGGCAACTCGATGTTTTGCGAAGCGGCGAGTTCGATCAGCACAGGGGCCGTGAACTCGCCCTCGGCGAGCTTGCCGGCTGGCGGCTGCTCGCCGCGCCCGAGTGCGAGTCCGAGCGCGAAGTTGCGCGATTGCGGGCTCGAGCAGGAGAGAATCAGATCACCGAGGCCGGACAGACCGGTGAGCGTCTCGCTGCGCGCGCCGAGCGCGCGGCCAAGACGCGTCAGCTCGGCAAAGCCGCGGGTCGTCAGCGCCGCCTGGGCCGAGGCGCCGAGCTTGCGCCCGACGGAAATGCCGACTGCGATCGCCAGCACGTTCTTGGCGGCGCCGCCGATCTCGACACCCCGGATGTCCGTGGAGTGATAGGGGCGGAATGTCGGCGAGCCCAGCGCCTGCACCAGGCTGCTGGCCAACGCCTCATCGCTTGCCGCCAGGGTCACAGCTGTCGGCAGGCCGCGGGCGACGTCGTCGGCAAAGCTTGGGCCTGACAGGATCGCCGGCTGCGCGTGCGGCGCGGCCTCGGCGATCACGTCTGTCATGAACTTATGGGTGCCGTGCTCGATGCCCTTGGCGCAGGCGACGACCGGAATGGGTTTTGCGAGATGCGAGGCCAACATGTTGACCGCGCCGCGCAAGTGCTGCGCAGGCGTTGCGATCAGCAGCATGTCGGCGCGCGCGGCGATCGCCGGATCGCTCGTGACGACAATGTCCGGAGCAAGCCGCACGCCGGGCAGCCGCGGATTATCGCGCGTCGATGCAATCCGCGTAGCATGCTCCGCGTTGCGCGCCCAGAGCGTCACGCTCCGCCCTGCCCGCGCCGCCACCATCGCCAGTGCGGTACCCCAGGCGCCCGCGCCGATCACCGCGATGGATTGGAACGCGGTCATCGTCAGAATCCCGCCCGTGTGTTGCCGTAACCCGTAGGCGCCGCCGCATTGGCGTCGAGCAACCACCGTGCGCGCGGCTGCGCGTCCATCGTGTCGGTCAGGCCGAGCGCGAGGCGTTCGGCTCCGGCCCAGGCAATCATGGCGCCGTTGTCAGTGCAGAGCGCGGGCGGCGGCATGATCAGTTGCGTCTGCGCCTGCCTCGCGACGTCATCGAGAGCGCCGCGGATCGCCTGATTGGCGGCGACGCCGCCGGCGGCCACGAGCGCGCGCGGCGCGCCGAACTGCTCACGAAAAAGCTTCAGGCCAACGCTGAGGCGGTCGGCCGTCGAATCCAGCACCGCGGCCTGGAAGCTCGCGCAGAGATCGCTGATGTCCTGCGGCGTGAGCTCAGCCAGCCGGCTCGCTTCGGTGCGCACTGCCGTCTTCAATCCCGACAGCGAGAAATTCGCATCGGGACGCCCTTGCATCGGCCGCGGAAACGCAAAGCGCGTGGCGTCACCGCCTGCCGCCGCGCGCTCGACCTGCGGTCCGCCGGGATATGGCAGTCCCAGCATCTTCGCGACTTTGTCGAAGGCTTCGCCGATGGCATCGTCAACGGTGGTGCCGAGCCGCACATACTGGCCGACGCCGGTGATTGCGACGATCTGGGTATGGCCGCCGGAGGCGAGGAAGAGGCAATAGGGAAATTCGATGCCGTCGGTGAGGCGCGGCGTCAATGCATGCGCTTCGAGATGATTCACCGCAACCAGCGGCGTGTCGTGCACCATCGCGATCGCCTTCGCTGTGGTGAGCCCTACGATGACGCCGCCGATCAGCCCGGGTCCTGCGGCCGCGGCGACGCCGTCGAGCTGGGCATAGTCGATGCCGGCCTCCCGCATGGCGCGATCGATGATGCCGTCGAGCAGGTCGACATGCGCGCGCGCGGCGATCTCCGGCACCACGCCGCCGAAGCGGGCGTGCTCTTCGACCTGCGACCGCACGATATTGGACAGAATCTTGCCGCTGCCGTCAGGTGTCCGCTCGATCACGGCCGCAGCGGTCTCGTCGCAGGTGGTTTCGATGCCCAATACCAGCATTGGCGAATTGTTATCCAATTTGCGCCCTTGCGCTCATCTGTAAAGCAGAGTTCTGGTACGTCCGGTAGCATCCCGGGGCCAGATTGCGCAATCGTCACGCGCCGCCGTCCAGGTCAATGCGTCACCGCCACGTGGTTCGGGAACACCAGCGATGTCCATTCTTGTCACACGGCCGCATCCCGACAATGAGACGACGGCGGTAAATCTGCGCGCGCGTGGGCATCTGGTGCTGCTCGCGCCGGCGCTCAAGTTCGAGCCGGTCGCCTTCCGTGGCGAGAGTGAAGCGCCCTACGGTGCCGTTCTCGTCACCTCGGCCAACGCGATCCGCGCCGCCGCGGCGCAGTTGCGGGACCTCGGTCTTCTAGAGTTCCCTTTGTTTGCGGTCGGCGAGCATACGGCCGCTGCGGCGCGCGAGGCCGGTTTTGTCGAGGTAATCGTCTCCGGTGGCGGTGCTGCTTCCTTGCGCGAGAAGGTGATGCAGAGCGCGCGCGACAAGGTGCTGAAGAAAAAGAGCGCGCTGCTGTATCTCGCGGGCGCGGATCTGTCGCGCGATCTCGGCGGCGAACTCGTTGCCGAGGGTTTCCGCGTGGTCACGCAGACCACCTATCGCATGGCCCCGGTCAAGCATCTGCCGCGCGAAGTCTGCGAGGGCTTTGCCGCCCACGGGATCGAGGCGGTGCTGCACTACTCCCGGCGCAGCGCCCGCGCCTTCCTGGACGCAGCGCGGGACGAAGGCGTCGAAATCTCGGCGTTGGCGATTCCGCATTGCTGCCTGTCCGACACGGTTGCGGGCGTGCTGCGCGATGCTGGCGCGTCACAGGTTCTGGTGGCCGCCACGCCGGACGAAACTGCCTTATTCGACACCTTGGAGCGTGCGTTGCGGACCCGTTTGGCGTAAAGGTCGGGCCGAATCCGACGCAATCTAGTCCACCCTGGTATGGAAGTGTGAGGAACCGTCACGATGGCCGATGACAAGCCTGAAGACGCTGGATTGGCACCCGACGCGGGCCGTGCCAAGCGCACCCCGCCCACCATCGATCTCGAGGCGACAGAAGTCTCCACCCAGCCGCAGCAGGTCGCGGGCGAGCCCGAGGGTCCCGGGCATGCCGCGCAGGCGCAGGCCAGGTTCGAAGAAGGCGGATCGGAAGAGATCAAGACCGAGCCTCAGTCCGGCTCTGCAGAGGAGCAGGCGTCCGCGCCTGTGTCAGCGCCGGTTTCGCCCTGGGTCATTGCGCCGTTCTCCGGTGCCGTCGCAGCGGCGGTCGTGATCGCGGTCGGCTGGATGCTGGGCTGGCCTGCGGTGCAGGCGCCGCCGGCCGCGCCGCAGGTCACCAGTGCGACGATCGATGCGCTAAGCGGACGCGTTGCTGCGGTCGAGGCCAAGGCTGGCAAGCCCTCAGCCGATCCGGCCATGGCGGCGCGGATCGACGCGCTGGAGAAATCCGCAAGCAGCCTGCGCAGCGACATTGCCAATCTGCGTGCGCAGTTCGACAAGACTGCGAATGCCCTGAATGACGCGAAAGTAGCGTCGCCTGCGGCTGCGCCTGATCTTGCAGCTGTCCTCGACCGCATCGCTCAGCTCGAGCGCGCCAGCAAGACGGAGCGCGCCGAGCTTGCGCAGCAGGGCGAGAAGATCGCGGACGCCAGGACGGTGGACGACAAGCCGCTCCGCCATGTGGTGGCAGCGGCGCTGCTCGACGTCGCCGTTCGCCATGGCGATCCCTATCAATCGCAACTGGCCGTGGCGCGTTCGCTGGCGGCCAAGCCCGACATGCTGAAGCCGCTCGACGCGTTTGCATCGTCCGGCATTCCAACGGCGGCCGCGCTGAGCCGCGATCTCCTCAACATCGTGCCGAAGCTTTCGCCGCCGCCGGAAGCTCCGTCGAGCGACGCCGGCATTGTCGAGCGTCTCCAGGCCGGCGCATCAAAGCTCGTTCGCATCGAGCGCACCGACGGGGTCGGCAACGATCGCGGTGCCATCGCTGCGCGCGTGACCGCGGCTGCGCTCCGCAACGATTTCGTCGAAGCGCGGCGCGAGCTGAAGATGCTGCCCGAGGCTGATCGCGCCCCGGCGCAGGCCTGGCTCGACAAGATCGATGCCCGCGACACCGCGCTCGCCGCGTCCCGCAAATTCGCCGACGATGCCATGGCGGATCTCGTGAAATCCGATCCGGTCAAGTCTGATCCAGTCAAGCCTCTTCAGTAAAGGTTCGCGCAACAATCGGCGCGTATAGGGATCGCCATGCTTCGCATCGTCCTGTTTCTCGTCCTGATCGCACTGGCGGCGGCCGGTGCGGCCTGGGTTGCCGACCAGCCCGGCGACCTCGTCCTGACCGCGGGTGGTTTCCGCATCTCGACGACGCTTCCCAGGTTCGTGTTCCTGCTTGGGCTCTTTGCCGTCGCCGTGGTGCTGCTCTGGAGCATCCTGACGATGATCTGGCGCACGCCGGCGCGTCTGCGCCGCCGTCGCCACGAAAAGCGCCAGGCGCGGGGACGCCACGCCATCACCCACGGCCTGCTCGCGATCGGCCATGGCGATCCCGCGCTCGCCCGCCGTCATGCCGAGGCGGCGCGGCGGCATGCGCCGAACGATCCGCTCGCGCTGCTGCTGCACGCGCAGTCGGCTCAGCTCGAAGGCAATCGCGATGAGGCGCAGCGCGTTTTCCGCGCGATGGCCGAGCGCGAGGACACGCGGCTGCTCGGCCTGCGCGGCCTGTTCATCGAGGCGCAGCGCGCCGACGATGCGGTCGGCGCGGTGATGATCGCGGAAGAAGCGATCAAGCTGTCGCCGTCCGCGACCTGGGCCTCGCACGCTGTGCTCGGCTTCCGCTGCGCGCGCGGCGACTGGAGCGGCGCGCTTGCGATCCTCGATTCGAATCTGTCCGCGGGCCAGATCGACAAGCCGACGTATCGGCGGCAGCGCGGCGTGCTGCTTACCGCGCGCGCGCTGGAATTGGAGACGATGGATCGTGACGTGGCGCGCGAGAGCGTGATGGAGGCGGTCAAGCTCGCGCCGACGCTGGTCCCAGCCGCGGTGCTCGCGGCAAGATTCGAGAGCGAGGCGCATCAGGTGCGCCGTGCCATGAAGCTGGTGGAAGCGGCCTGGCTCGCCAATCCGCATCCCGATCTCGCCGATGCCTACGCGCATGTGAAGCTCGGCGATTCCGCGCGGCAGCGCCTGCAGCGGGTCGAGACGCTCGCTGCCAAGACGCCAGCCGACAAGCCCGGCCATATCGAGGGCCAGCTCGCGATCGCGCGCGCCGCGATCGATGCCTCCGAGTTCGGCCGCGCCCGCGAGGTGCTCGCGCCTTACGTCAGCGATCCGACCCAGCGCGTCGCCCTGCTGATGGCGGAGATCGAGCGCGCCGAGCATGGCGATGGCGGCCGTGTCCGCGCCTGGACCCTGCGCGCAGTACGCGCTCGCCTCGACCCCGCCTGGACCGCGGACGGCTATGTCAGCGACCGCTGGCGGCCGGTCTCGCCGGTCACCGGCCGCCTCGATGCGTTCCAGTGGCAGACACCGGTCGCGAGCCTGCCCTCGGACAAGGGCGCCACGATCGAATCCTCGCCCTTCGAGGAAGCCATGCTGGCGGCCCCGCCGCCGAAGCGGGTCACCGCCGCTCCTGGCGCAGCTCCGGTGGAACCGCCGGTGATGGCCCCGGTGCCGGTACCGGCCGCCCAGGACAATTCGCCGCCTCCGGCCAAGGAAGTTCCACAGGAAGCTGCCAACGAAGCAGTCAAGGACGACGAGCCGACCGTCACACCCTCCGAGCCGGCGAATCCGGCTCCGGCGCCCGCCGAATCATCGCCGCCGGCGGCAACGCCGGTGTTCCGAACCCGAGCCGACCTCGGCAAGCAGGCATCGGCGCCGATCCAGGCCGTGATCCCGATCGTCCGCGCACCGGATGATCCCGGAATCGACGACGACGGCCCGAGCGATGAATTTACGGAACAAATCGGCACGCCCAAGGCCGACGCAAAGGCCCAGGCGGGCGGCTGGCGCGGATTCTGGTCCCGCTGGGGCGCGTGAGGCGTATTTCGAGCCCGGCTTGTCCTTGCCAATTCCGGCCATGCCCGATATCAGGAGCGCGTATCGGGGCCGGCATCGCACAGGTCCCGGCCGGTTCGCCGCAATAGCTCAGTCGGTAGAGCACGTCATTCGTAATGACGGGGTCGGGGGTTCGAATCCCTCTTGCGGCACCAGCGCCTGCCTGTCCGGCCCGGAGACATGGGTAACGAAACGTACCTAAGAGATGGGTGACAACCTCGTGCCGATCGGGTTGTCGCGGGGTTTCAAAGTCATCTGCTCCAAGTTCGCTTCAAATTGCTCACCCCGCCGGCAATTTCGGCTCCTGCGCTCATTACGCTGATCGCTCCCGCTGCGGGAAGAACCGTCTCAGCGCCGGTCACAACCAAGCCCGCCGACCAGGACCACGGCATCTACCGGTAAGCCGCTCGCCAAAGCAAATGGCCGGGCGAAGGCCGGCCATGCGCATCTTGGTCGCGCCTATTGCGAGACCGTCTGCACCACGCTTCCGATCGGGCGCGTGGTCGTGCCTGCGGTCGGCACCTTCAACTCCTTCATCAGCGCCTCGTCATATTCCGGCAGCGTCTGAAGCGTCGTCTTCGCTTTCATCTGCACGACCTTGTAGCCGCCGGCCTTGAGCCGCGCGAGCAGCGCCGGCATGGCTTCGCCGGTGTGCTTCTGGAAGTCATGCATCAGGATGATGCCCTTGCCGAGCTTGTCGAGCCTGGTCATCACGGTCTCGACGATCTTCTCGGGCGTGGCACCCTTCCTGAAATCGAAGGAGTCGATGTCCGTCGAGAACATCGCGACGTTGCGGGTGCCGAAATAGGTCACCATCGCCGGATTGTGCTGGAGCTGCGGGAAGCGGAAGAACGGCGCCGGGTTGGTGCCGAGCGCGAAGCGCACCGCGCTAAAACCCTTCTCGACCTCGTCCTTGACTTGTTGCTCGGTCATCTTCTTGCTGTTCAGGTTGACATGCGACCAGGTGTGCGTGCCGACCGTGTGGCCCTGGGCCAGTACCTGGCGCAGGATTTCCGGATGGTAGGTCGCGTGCTTGCCGACCGAGAAGAACAGGCCCTTGGTGCATTCGTCCGCGAGCGCCTTCAGCACGGCGGGCGTGTTGACCGGCCACGGGCCGTCGTCGAAGGTCAGCACGACCTCCTTCTCGGTGAGGAAGTCGAACTGCTTGAAATGCTCGAAGCCGAAGCCCGGACCGCCTGTCGTGTCGATCTCGACCACGCGGGACACGCCCAACGCGTTCGGATTGGCGCAGGCCTGTTTCGGCTGCATCGGCATGACCGGCGCGGGTGCCGGAGCCGCTGCGGCCGGCTTGGCCGCGATCGCCGCGGTGGTCTCGACGTCGTCCTTGGCGGCGAGCTTCGCCTGTGCCGGCAACGGGTCGGCGGTACGGGCGGCAATCGTCTTGGGAGCGCCCTGGTCGGCGCGCGCGGAATAATAAAACCAACCGCCGGCGGCGATCACGACCGCCGCAACTACACTGGCCAGCATCAGGCCCAACGCATTACGCATCGCTACTCTTTCCAATTACGCAACCAAACCGGCGGAATTTCCCGCGCGACAAGCCATTAATGCGAAGTAAGAGTTAACGTGACACCAACGCGACGGCGGTCGTGGAGGAATTTCAGCGGGGTGCGCCAAAGTGACCGGGATCACAGAGGATCGGCCTCCCGTGAGCGTCATCACAGTGGAAACGGATTTCCCGGATCATCGTAGCTCCCATCGATAACGGGGCCGCTTGTGGCGGTGCCAATGGGAGCTTCAAATGACCAAGTCGTTTACCAGCAAGATCCGTGACGCCAGCCTGGCCTTGGGCTTTGCCGCCATCGTCTCGATCATCTCGACGAACTCGAGCTTCGCGTTCTCGGCCGAGGCGCAGCAGATGTGCACTGGCGATGCCTTCCGCCTCTGCTCGGCGGAGATCCCCAACATCCCGAAGATCACGGCCTGCATGGTCAAGCACCGCTCTGACTTAAGCGCCGGCTGCCGCGCGGTGATGGACAAGGATCTCGCCAAGGGCGCCTCGCGCAAGATCGCTGACGCCCAGGACAAGCAGTAAGCAACGCGGCGATCATTGCGCTGGTCAGCTCCCCTTGCGATGTGTCCCGGCATGAAGCCGGGGCCATGCGGCGGCGCCTTGCAGCCAGTCAACAAAGCCGTTGCAGCCCCGGTATCGTCGCACTAGCTTCGCCCGCACATTCTTTTGCGCTACGAGGCATTACGCGATGGCCAGATTTCTTTTCATCATCCCTTTTCTGCTGTGCGCATCGGCTGCATCCGCACAACAGCAGCCCGGCCACGATGCCTGCGCGCGCGACGTCTCGCGCTTCTGCCGCGCCGTGATGAACAATGGTGATGGCGCCGTGCTCGCCTGCCTGAAGCAGAACCGCACGCGCCTGAGCAAGGCCTGTGACAAGGTGCTGACGGAACACGGGCAGTAACGATTTCTGTAGCACGGATGAGCGCAGCGAAATCCGGGAACGCTTGGCCCCGCATGTCGCTTCGCTCATGCGGGCTACGGGCCGAAAGAAGCTACGTGCCGCTCCCTGCCGCGGTCGCGACTACCGGTAGCACCTCGCTATTCGCCCGGTCCGGCGTCTCGTCCTTCCAGCGCACCGAACCGAATGGGCGCTCCAGCATGCGGCGGATCCGAACCGGCTCGGGACCGATGTGGAAATCGATCGCCTGCTGATGCAGCGCGCGTTCGGACTGGGTCGAGCGGTTGCGCTGGCGCAGGTAATCGAACCAGGTCGGGCAATGATAGCGCTCGGTCCACAGTTCGGGATCGGCGATGTCGCGGGCGATCGACCAGCCATAGGCGCCGTTGCGCTGGCGGGAGAGCTGCACGTCCTGCATCACGTTGTGGAACGCGCGCGCGTTCTCTTGCGCGACGCGGTATTCGATCTCGACCACCAGCGGCCCGCTACGCCCGGTCAGCGACAGCTTCACCTCGGGATCGGCCAGCACCTCTGCATCCTCGTTGCGCGCGCCGACGCGCGGCATCGCCAGCCGAATGCCGAGCAGCGGCGAGATCAGCATCAGGCCTGCCGCCGTCAGCAATGCGATCTCGACGCCGGCATAGTCGGTGAGATGGCCCCAGCCCCAGGCGCCGATGGCGATGCCACCGGAAATCGACGCCTGGAACGCCGCCAGCGAGCGGCCCGCGACCCAGCGCGGCGCCGAGAGCTGCACGCCGATGTTGAACAGCGCGATCGCAGCCATCCAGACCGCGCCGGCCAAGACCAGCGCGGTCGCCGTCAGCACCGGCTCCGTGCTCAGGGCCAGGGCGGCCATCGCGAAAGCCATCGAGATGGTGCAGGCGCGGATCGCGGCCTCGCCGCTCATGCGCTTGCGCAATTCGTGGATGTTGAGCGCGCCGATCACCGCGCCCATGCCGAAGGCACCCAGCATGATGCCGTAGGTCTGCGCGCCGCCACGCAGCAGGTCACGCGCGACCAGCGGCATCAGCGCCATCACCGCGCCGCCGATCAGGCCCATCACCAGCGTGCGCAACAGCACGATCTTGATCGGCGGCGAATTGGTGATGTAGCGCACGCCCGAGACCATGGCGCGGTTGAGCTTTTCCCGCGGCAGGCGCGAAGGCTCGGTGCTGCGGCGCCAGAGCAGCAGCACCACCAGAAGCGGCAGATAGAGGATCGCATTGCAGGCGAACGCGGCGACCGCGCCGAGCGCAGCGACGATGACGCCGCCGACCGCCGGACCGAAGCTGCGCGCGATGTTGTAGCTGATACCGTTCAGCGCGACTGCCGAAGGCAGTGCATCGGGCGGCACCTGCTCGCTGACCGAGGATTGCCAGGCCGGGCCGAACAGCGCGTTGCCGCTGCCGACGACGAAGCAGAAGGCGAGCAGCGTTTCCGGGGTGATGAGCTTGAGGCCGGCCAAGATCGTCAGGGCCGTTGCGCCGATCAGCGCGATCGACAGTGAAATCACGCTGACGATGCGGCGGTCATACATGTCGGCGATGGCGCCAGCCGGCATCGAGATCAGCATGATCGGCAGCATCAGGGCGGTTTGCACCAGGGCCACCTTGTCTGCCGAGGCCGCCATCTGCGTCATCGCCCAGGCCGCGCCCACGCCCTGGATCAGGAGGCCAAGATTGGAGAGCAGGCTGGCGAGCCAGATCCGCCGAAACACGGTGTACCGCAGGGGTGCGGCAATGCCGTCGGCGCCACTTTTCTGGCGGTTCGTCTGCTCGGTCATATCCCCTTCCAAACGGTCTTGCAGAAATGGTCCCAGGCGATTCCGGCAAATTCAGTGATGCCCGCGAAAGTCCTTCGCTGTCCAGTGTTTAGGCCGCTATAAGCGGTGCAAAGAGGCGGTTTGCCGGGGAGGAACAGATGAAGCTGTCACGACGGACGATTTTGCAGGGCGTTGGCAGCTTGCCTTTCGCAGTTGCGAGCTTGCGGACGGCTGCGATCGCGCAGACCGCACCAGGGGCCACGCCGAACACGGACGTGCCGCCGATCCTGTTCGTTCACGGCAATGGGGACTATGACGCGCTCTGGATGACGACGCTCTGGCGGATGGAATCCAATGGCGTCGCGCGCGAGCGCATGATGGCGATCAATTTCACCGATCCCCTGGCGCGCAGCGACGACAAGCTCGAGCAGGCGGGGCGTTCCTCGACCGAGGACCAGCGCCGCGAGCTGGCCGCTGCCATCGCCGAGCTGAAGCGCCGGACCGGTGCGGCGCGCGTGGCGCTGGTCGGCAGCTCGCGCGGCGGCTATGCCATTCGCAACGTCATCAAGAATGGCGGTGCCGGCGATGTCAGCCACGCCGTGCTGTGCGGCACGCCCAATCACGGCGTGTTCGCGACCGACGACCAGCCGAACAACGAGTTCAACGGCCGCGGCACGTTCCTGCGCAGCCTGAACGAAGGCGAGAGCGAGGTGACGCCGGGGGTTGCCTTCCTCACGTTGCGCAGCGACGGTCTGGACAAATATGCGCAACCCGACGGCCGCTTCATCGGCAAGCCTGGCACACCGACCAATGTCAACGCCGAGGGGCCCGAGCTGAGGGGCGCCACCAACCTCGTGCTCGGCGCGCTCGACCATCGCGAGGTCGCGTTCCACCCGCGCGCGTTCCGGGAGATCTACAAGTTCATCGCCGGGCGTGAGCCCGCGCGCATCGCGATTGTGCCGGAGACGAATGTGAGGCTGAGCGGCCTGGTCACGGGCACGCCCGGCGGCGTATCGACCAATCGCCCGGTGGCGGGTGCAACCGTCGATATCTTCCGTGTCGATCCCGAAACCGGCGAGCGCATGGGCAGTGCCGTGCACAGCACGAAGACCGGCGCTGACGGCCGCTGGGGGCCGGCGCAGGTCGAGCCGTCCTGGTCGCTCGAATTCGTGCTGGCGGCGCCGGATGCGCCGATCACGCAAATCTACCGCTCGCCCTTCCCGCGCTCGTCCGACGTCGTGCACCTCCGGCCCGCGCGCCCGATCGGACCGGCCGACAAGGATGCCGGCGCGGTCGTGATCATGTCGCGTCCGCGCGGCTATTTCGGACTGCCGCGGGACGTGGTGCTGTTCGACGGCAGGGAGCCGGCCGACGTCAAGCCGGGCGTGCCCACGGATGCGACAGCAACACTGCGGCTTCCGGCCAGCGAGGTCGGACGTAACATCGTGGCTCAATTCGGCGAAGAGCGGATCGTGGCCCGCACCTGGCCTGCCGCCGAGAACCGGATTGCGATTGCCGAGCTGACTTACTAGCTATTAGCCTGCGTCACATCCGCGGGAGAGAGCCATGAATATCGCCAGCGTGCGTCGGCCCATCATCCCTCCCGCTCCCCCGCGTGCGCCCGACGACATGTCGTTCTTCGGCCGTCTCGCGGTGATCCGGCAGAACATGATCGCGACCTGGGGGCAGCGCGCCTATGAGGAAGACGTCATCCCGGGCCGCTTCTTCTTCCGCAACAGTTTTATCCTGAACCAGCCGGATGCGATCCGGCACGTCCTGCTCAGCAATTACGAGAATTACACGCGCACGCCGGCAGGCATCCGCATGCTGCGCCCCGTGCTCGGCGACGGCCTCCTGATCGCGGAAGGTCATTCCTGGACCTTTCAGCGCCGCACCCTCGCGCCAGCCTTCACCCCGCGCGCCACCGCAAATCTCGTCCCGCACATGACGGCGGTGCTCGACGAGACCATCGCAAAGCTCGATGAGCGCGCGGGCGAAGACGTCGACCTGCGCGAGGTCATGCAGCGCATGACCCTCGAGATCGCCGGGCGCACGATGTTCTCGTTCGGCATGGACCGGCACGGCGCGACCCTGCGCAACTTCATCATGGAATATGCCGCGCGGTTGGGACGTCCCTATTTCCTCGACATGGTACTACCGGTTTCCTGGCCGAGCCCGATGGATCTTGCGCGCGCCCGTTTCCGCAAGCGCTGGACCGAGTTCGTTGCCATGCTGATCGCCGAACGTCGCGCGGCCGGCAAGAAGGATGGCGCGCCGCCGCGCGACCTGTTCGATCTCATGGACGAGGCGCGCGATCCCGAAACGGGCAAGGGCTTCTCGGACGAGCAGCTCGTCGACGAGGTCGCGACCATGATCCTGGCGGGTCACGAGACCACGGCGACGGCGCTGTTCTGGGCGCTCTATCTGCTCGCGCTCGATCCGGAGACGCAGGAAGAGCTCGCGTCCGAGACAAGCGGCGAGCATCTCGACAGTATCGCCGACATCGATCGCCAGAAATTCACCCGCGCCGTGATCGACGAGACCATGCGGCTCTATCCGCCCGCCTTCCTGGTCGCGCGAGCCGCGCGCGAGAGGGACAATGCCGCGGGCGTCGAGATCGGCAAGGGCGACATCATCATGATCGCGCCCTGGTTGCTGCATCGGCACGAGAAGCTGTGGGATCAGCCGAACGCGTTCATTCCAAAGCGCTTCATGTCGAAAGAGGCGCCGGACCGCTTCGCCTATCTGCCGTTCGGCGCAGGTCCGCGCGTCTGCATCGGCGCGCCGTTCGCGCAAGCCGAATCCGTGCTGGCCCTGGCCCGGTTGATCGGCGCCTTCCGCGTCGAGCTCGCCGATCAGGCTGTTCCCGTGATTCCGCAAGGCGTCGTCACCACCCAGCCGGACCATTCGCCCATGTTCCGCATCACGCGTCGGTGACAGGCGCTCGTCCGGCCGACGGCGTGATTCATCCTAGATAGAGCCCCTGCCATGAGCGACATCCAGGCCCAGTTTTCCGTTCTGAAGCAGACCGCCGATCCGAAGGTTGTCGATGCGATCGCGCAGCTGATCGCCCAGGGTCAAGATCGCGACCTTAACCGCATCAATGTGCTGGATTTTGCCGATCGCACCGGGCTCGACCAGGAGAAGGTCATTTCCGGATTCCTGCATGCCTCGCGGCTTGGCCTGTTCGACATGAGCTGGAACGTGCTGTGTCCTGGCTGCGGAGGGGTCCTGGGCGCACACGCAACGCTGAAATCGTTGAAGCACGAAGACTACAACTGCGCGCTCTGTGCAGCCGGATACGAGGCATCTGTCGATGAGATGGTCGAGGTGGCCTTCACCGTCAGTCCGCGGGTTCGCCGCATCGGTGCTCATGATCCCGACACGCTGCCGATCTGGGAATATGTCCGGCAGATGTTCTGGAGTTCAGGCGTCGACATCAACGATGAAACCTTTGCGCGCCTGATCAACGAGGTGACGCTCGAGGCACTCGAATTGCCTGCCGGCGAGAAGGCAATCCTCTCGCTGACCCTGCCCAGCCAATTCATCATCGTGTTCGAGCCGGTCACTCATTCGGCGCATTTCCTCGACGTCCGGGGTGAGCCGACGAGCGAACGCCAGCAGCTTTCGATCATGTTCAACAGGCTGGAGGCGCCTACGGGGACCACGGTGATGCGCCCCGGGCCGTTGCGCCTTACGCTCGAGAATCAATCGGGCGGTCGCGTGTTGCCCTCGGTCTGGATTGCTGCCGACGCGCTGCATGAGATGATCGGCAAGCGCAAACCAATTCTGACCGCCAAGCGGATGCTGTCCAATCAGACGTTCCGCGATGTTTTCAAGGCCGACAATCTCAACGTCGACCAGCGATTGAAGATCACATCGTTGACCTTCCTGTTCACCGACCTGAAGGGATCGACGGCCCTGTACGAGCGCGTCGGCGACCTCAGTGCTTTCGATCTTGTGCGCGCGCATTTTCGTGCGCTCCTGGAGATCATCGCTGCCGAGAAGGGTGCAGTTGTGAAGACGATCGGTGATGCCGTCATGGCGACCTTCGTCAGACCTGAGCACGCCATCACCGCCGGACTGCGCATGCGCGCAGCCATGGACGAATTGAACAGGCAGCGCGGCGCCAACGATCTCATTCTCAAGATCGGCATCCATGAAGGTCCCTGCCTCGCGGTGACGCTCAACGAGCGCCAGGATTATTTCGGCCAGACGGTCAACATCGCGGCTCGCGTGCAGAGCCTGTCGACCGCGCAGGAGATCCACATCACCGGGCCGGTGGCGGATGCGCCGGCGGTCGCCGAGCTGCTGGAGCGGCGCGCGATCAAGCCGATCCAGAAGCAGGCTGCGCTCCGCGGCATCGCCGACAAGATGGTGGTGTACGAGATACCGTGAGGGAGTGCGGCGGCCGCAGCGCCGTCATTCATGCACAAGTAATGACGGTGTCGAGGCAGGTGCGTATCCCAGCCACCGTCGTCATGTCCGGACAAGCCCGGACATGACCGCGAGCCGCGCTCCGGATTGCTGAAACGTAATGCAGCGCGCGGAACTGACGCACGTTGCGCCGGTTGAGTTTCCCGCTCATATAATGCTGGTATCGGCCGCACCCCTCGCGGCGTCATTGATCTCGGTAGGACCTCATGCTCGACGGCTTGCGCCAGTTCATCGCCGACATTGTCGGTCCCCAAGCTCAGGACCGCGCATTCGGCGACAGCGATTATCGGCTGGCGGCGACCGCCCTGCTGGTCCATGTGGTCTCGCTGGACGGTCAGCCGAGTGCAGCCGAGAAGCGCAAGCTGCACAGCCTGATCGAAAGCCATTTCGGCCTCGATCGCGGCACCGCGGATCGCCTGATCGCCGATGCGACGGAGGTCGAGGGCGAGGCGGTGGACCTCTATCACTTCACCAGCGTCATCATGCGCTCGCTGGACGAAGAGGGCCGCAAGCGCATCGTGCAGATGATGTGGGAGCTGGTCTATGCCGACGGCCAGGTCAGCGAATTCGAGGACAATGTCGTCTGGCGTGCTTCCGACCTGCTCGGGATTTCCCAGCGCGACCGGATCGAGCTGAAGCACGCAGTCGCAGAGCGTGTCGGCGGCCAAATCAAGGACGGTGCCGTCGGCGGCTGACGGCGCTGGACTCGACGAAGCGCCGCGTGCGCGCATACATGACGAAACTTTAATTTATTCGCCGCCCGCGCCGAATTCGCCTGTAAATCCACGGTCTTTCAGCACTGCCTGTCGTTCTGCTCAAGCGGCCATGCTGTCAGCGCCGCTTGCCTGTTGCGTTCGGCCTATGCTCTCGTTCCCCCGTTGCGGGGCCAAAAAAGTTGCTTTCAAGAGACTTCGATCGTGGTTGAGCGGGTGACGCTGATTACTGGTGCCTCGGCGGGCATCGGGATGGAGCTGGCGCGTGTGTTTGCGTCCAATGGACATCGCCTCGCATTGACCGCGAGACGGGCAGACCGTCTGGAGGCGCTCGCCACTGAGCTGGCCGCCAAGTGCGGCAAGAAGCCGATCGTGATCGCCTGTGATCTCGAGGACAGGGACGCCGGCGCGACGATCGCGGCAGCGCTTGCGGCCGAAGGTGTCGAGCTCGATCATCTCGTCAACAATGCGGGCTTCGGCGTGTTCGGCGATGCGACCGAACGCGATCGCAGCGAGCAGCTCGGCATCGTCGACGTCAACGTCCGGGCCCTGACGGATCTGTCGCTGCGCTTTGCCGATCAGCTCGTCAGGAACAAGGGCGGTCTTCTCAACGTCGGATCCGTCGCCGGCTTCCTGCCCGGGCCCGGCATGGCCGTCTACTACGCGTCCAAGGCCTATGTGATTTCCTTCACCGAAGCGATGCGGGCGGAGCTTGCACCGCGCGGCGTCCGCGTCACCGTGCTTTGCCCGGGTCCGGTGCCCACCGAATTCCAGGCCCGCGCCGGCGTCGGATCGCAACATGATACGGCCGTTCTCAACGTCTCTGCCGCCGAAGTTGCACGGGAGGCGTATCGTGGCCTGATGGCCAACAAACGGGCAGTGCTGCCGGGTCTCGGCATCAAGATTGTGCCGTTCGCGCTCCGCTTCTTCCCGCGCGGCTTCATCCTGGCAGCCACCAGCCGGTTCCAGAGGCAGCGGCGCTGAAGAACGCCCGGTGCATCCGTAGTGGCCCGGAGCTTGCTTCAAGATCGGGGCGTGTGTGCGCAAACTCACACGATGTTAACCATCGCTTAGCTAAGCTGGCGGTCTGAACCGATAGCACTCGCAGAGGCCATGTCATTCCGGACGGACAGGTTTGGTGGCGCAGATGTGGTGCCCTTCCCACGGAGGGCGCCGAGCGCCGCCGCCGCTGAAACCCGGCTGCCGATTCTGATCGTCCTGCATCAGGAATGCTCGACACCGGGCCGCGTCGGCAATGTGCTGCGCGCGCTCGGCCATCGCCTCGACATCCGCCGTCCACGCTTCGGCGATCCCTTGCCCGAGACGCTCGATCAGCATGCCGGTGCCGTGATCTTCGGCGGCCCGATGAGTGCCAACGATCCCGACGACTACATCCGCCGCGAGATCGACTGGATCGAAATTCCGCTTCGCGAGCAGCGGCCGTTCCTCGGCATCTGCTTGGGTGCGCAGATGTTGGCGATGCAGCTGGGGGCCCGTGTCGCGCCGCATGCGCAGGCGCTGACCCAGATCGGCTATTACCCGATCAGGCCGACCGCTGCTGGCCATGCGCTCTGCCCTCATTGGCCGGCACAGGTCTATCACTGGCATCGCGAGGGCTTTGAGCTGCCGGCCGGCACCGAGCTGCTCGCCGAAGGCGATGATTTTCCGGTGCAGGCGTTCCGTGCCGGGAATGCCTTCGGCGTGCAGTTTCATCCCGATGTGACCTACGCGATGATGCATCGCTGGACCACGCGCGGCTATGACGGTTTCAGCGCGCCCGGTGCGCGGCAACGGCATCATCACTTCGCGGATCGAGCCGTCTACGATGTCGCGGAGCGCGCCTGGCTCGATCACTTCATCAACGGCTGGCTGGCGCGCCGGCCGGTGCTGGCGCAAGCCGCCGAGTGATCGCGACTTCGCGCAGGTCCTTGGCGCAGGTCCTTGGCGCAGGTCCTTGGCGCAGGTCCTTGGCGCAAGTCCTTGGCGCAAGTCCCTGCCGCTTCCTTGGATATGCTAGGTTCGCCGCCAACGAGCGCGCGCGAGATCGCGCCGGCAAACCAGGGAGAGCGTCATGGCCTATGAACACATTCTCTATGAGGTGAGCGACAAGATCGCCACCATCACGCTCAACCGCCCCGATCGCATGAACGCGTGGACGCCGATCATGGAGCGCGACGTGCGCCACGCGATGGAAGCGTCAAACGCCGACGACAATGTCCGAGTCATCATCCTCACCGGCGCGGGCCGCGCCTTCTGCGCCGGCGCCGACATGGATGCGCTGAAGGGGCTCGATCCCGACGACGTCAGGCGTGCTTCGAACCTGCCGCCGTTCGACATGAACCGCCGGCCGGATTGGCAGACGCGCTACGGCTATTACCCCTCGATCAAGAAGCCCGTCATTGCCATGCTGAATGGCGCCACGGCCGGCATCGGTCTCGTCCACGCGCTCTATTGCGATCTTCGCTTTGCTGCCGACAATACCGTGTTCACCACCGCCTTCGCTCGGCGCGGCCTGATTGCGGAGCACGGCATCAGCTGGATGCTGCCGCGCATCGTCGGTCACGCCAATGCGCTGGATCTGTTGCTTTCAGCTCGGCGCGTGTCGAGCGAGGAAGCGTTGCGGATCGGGCTGGTCAACCGGCTCTGCTCGCCCGAGAAGCTGCGCGAGGAGACCTACGCCTATGCGCGCGACCTCGCCGATTTCGTCTCGCCGAGCGCGATGGCCGTGATCAAGCGCCAGCTCTACGAGGTGCCGTTCCAGACGCTTGCCGAGGCGACGATCGAGGCCAACCGCGAGATGATGGTGGCGCTGAACGGGAGTGATTTCAGGGAGGGTGTAGCCAGCTTCATGGAGAAGCGGCCGCCGAGGTTTACGGGGAGGTAGGGACTGATTTGCGGATGAAGCCCGGCTTCGCCCTTCGGGCTGCGCCGCGGCAGCCTTCGCTACGAAAGGGCTTGCCGAGCCGAAGCTGGCGAAGCCAGCGAAGGCTGGTGGAGCCAGGCGGGATCGAACCGCCGACCTCGTCATTGCGAACGACGCGCTCTCCCAGCTGAGCTATGGCCCCTTTGCTGGCCGCTCTGGTGAACGCGGCCGACAACCGGGCGCCATTTAAGTCCCTGCCAAGGTCAAGTCAAGGACGGGTGTAACCCGGTTTTAGCCATTTCCGCGCCTGAACTTCCCTTGTTTGGGCCGGAGGGAACCGATATCTAGCAGCAGGCGTCAATCCCGACCGTAGCCAGAGTTTTCAAAAGCCAGAGGCCTCAAAAGCCATGCGTGCCGTTCTCGACATCGTCATCATCGTGCTCGACCTCTACGTCTGGCTGCTGATCGCCTCCGCAATCCTGTCCTGGCTGATTGCCTTCAACGTGGTGAACACCCGCAACCAGTTCGTGTCGGCGGTAGCGGAGTTCCTGTACCGGATCACCGAGCCTCTGCTGGCGCCGATTCGCAATTTCCTGCCGAGCCTCGGCGGCCTCGACATCTCGCCGATCATCCTGATCCTGATCATCATGTTCATCGAGCGGGTGATCCTGTACTACATCTACCCGAACGTGATCTGAGCGGGCTGGGGCGCCTTGGTTGCGAACGAAGCTTCAAGGGAACCCTGGCGTTACTCGACCGCAGGAATCAGCATCGCGCTGCGGGTGACGCCACGCGGCGGCCGCGACGACATCGACGGCATCGAGCAACTCTCGGATGGCCGCAGCGTGCTCAAGGTGCGGGTGCGCGCCATCGCCGATGGCGGCGAGGCCAACAAGGCCGTTCTGGTGCTGCTGGCGAAATCGCTTGGCGTACCGAAGGCCAGCGTCAAGCTTTTGTCCGGGGCGACCTCGCGGCTGAAGCAGATCGCGGTCAACGGCGATCCGACACGGCTCGGCGAAGCCTTGCGCCGGCTCACGTCGGCCCATTCGATAGACTGAGGAACTGACATGACCGCTGAGATCATCGATGGAAAAGTCATCGCCGCGGACCTCCGCGCCCGCGTCGCCGACGAGGTCGCCCGGGTCAAGCGCGAGCACAATCTGGTGCCGGGCCTTGCGGTCGTCCTGGTCGGCAACGACCCCGCCAGCGAGGTCTATGTCCGCTCCAAGCGCACCCAGAGCCAGGCGGCCGGGATGACCTCGTTCGAGCACAAGCTGCCGGCCGACGTCTCGCAAGCAGATCTGCTGGCGCTGGTCGCAAAGCTCAACCGCGATCCCGCCGTGCACGGCATTCTGGTGCAGCTGCCGCTGCCGAAGGGGCTGAACACCGAAGCCGTCATCAACGCGATCGACCCCGCCAAGGACGTTGACGGGCTACATCCGAACAATGCCGGCCGGCTCGCCGGCGGCTTTGAGGCGCTGTCGCCCTGCACGCCGCTCGGCTGCATCATCCTGACCAAGAGCGTGCACGCCTCGCTCGAAGGCATGAACGCCATCGTCCTCGGTCGCTCCAACCTGGTCGGCCGCCCGCTGGTGCAATTGCTGCTGAACGAGAACGCCACGGTGACGATCGCGCATTCGCGCTCGCGCGATCTGCCTGATCTCGTGAAGCGCGCCGACCTCGTCTATGCCGCGGTCGGCAAGGCGGAGATGGTGCGCGGCGACTGGCTGAAGCCGGGCGCCACCGTGATCGATATCGGCATTACCCGGATTCCGAAGGAGGATGGCAAGACGCGCCTCGTCGGCGACGTCGCCTATCAGGAAGCGCTCGGCGTCGCCGGTGCCATCACGCCGGTGCCGGGCGGCGTCGGCCAGATGACGGTGGCGTGTCTGCTGGTGAATACGCTGCGGGCAGCGTGTGCGATTGCCGGCCTGCCGAAGCCGGCGGTGTAGTTGAACTCTCATGCCCCGGACGCAGCGTGAAACGATGCGCTGCCGAGCCGGGACACGGAAGCATCAACCCTTCTTCTTCTTCTTCTCGCGCTCGATGCCTTCGAGGATCAGCTTGTGCGCTTCCTCAGGGCCGCCCCAGCGCAAAATCTTCACCCACTTGCCCTTTTCGAGATCCTTGTAGTGCTCGAAGAAGTGCTGGATCTGCTGCAGCGTGATGTCCGGCAAGTCGGAATAGCTCTTCACCTTGTCGTAGCGCTGAGTCAGCTTCGATGACGGCACTGCCAAAATCTTCTCGTCGCCGCCGGCTTCGTCTTCCATGAACAGCACGCCGACCGGGCGCACGCTCATGACGGCGCCGGGAATGATCCCGCGGGTGTTGATGATCAGGACGTCGCAAGGATCGCCGTCGTCCGACAGCGTATGCGGGATGAAGCCGTAGTTACCGGGGTAACGCATCGGCGTGTAGAGGAAGCGGTCGACCACCAGCGTACCGGCCTCCTTGTCCATCTCGTACTTGATCGGTTCGCCGCCCACGGGGACCTCGATGATGACGTTGACGTCGTGTGGTACGTTTTTCCCGATCGAGACCGCATCGATACGCATTCAAGGCTCCGTTATTGCCGAGGTGAAATCGCGCCCGGCAGCGATTTTGGCGCTGTCATACGCGGGCTTGGCCCGCTGATCCATCGCGTTTTTGTGAAATAATGAATCCGGCGACCACCGGCTCTTGAGGCAACGGGTATCGACGGACGGGAAACCCTGCCGGGAGGGTTTCAGCAGCTCAATTGGTCCAGGCGAAGGCAACCTTGTCGAGCGATTTCGGCCCGAACCGCTCGGACGAACGTGCCACCATGCGTCCTCCCAACGCCCGGTAGAACTCGGTCGCGGGGTCATTGTCCGAGAGCGCCCACACCACCATGCTCTTCAGCCCGCTCTGCATCAGGTCGCGGCGGGCGGCAGCGAACAGCCGGCGGCCGAAGCCGAGTCCCTGAAATTCGGGCCGCAGATAAAGCTCGTAGATTTCTCCGTCGAAATGCAGGCTGCGGGCGCGGTTGCGGCCGTAATTGGCATAGCCGGCGATCTTGTCGCCGAACACCAGCACACTGACGCGGCTGCCCTTGCGGATTGCACTGTCCCACCACTGCGGACCGCGGCGATTGATCAGCTTCTCCAGCTCGGCGCCGGGAATGATGCCCTGATAGGCCGAACGCCAGGCTTCGTCATGGGTCGATGCCACCGCAGTTGCATCTGCAGCTTTGGCCGGCCGGACCTCGATCAGGGTTGTGCTCATGGACGCGATCAAACCAAGTCGCCGCGCCGGCGGCAAGACCTATCGTTAATTATCGGTTAACCTGTGGACTTTCTGCATCAGTATTTTGGCCATGCTGTGCCGAAAGAGGACAAGCCGACATTTCAGACGGCAATCGCAGGACCAAGCGTCGGTACGAAACTACGTTACGGCAACCAGGGAAGGGCAGTGGCAACGCAGAAAGTCGGCCGATAATGATTCGTTCCTACCAATCTGGCTGTCACTATTCGCATTCGCCCTCGGCAATTCATGCGGCTCCTCAACACCATTGCGCTCCTGCCTCTGTTGGCTTTGCTGACTGCGCCGCCTCTGTGTGCTCAGGCCACGCTCGGCCCATCGGGGGAGGAGGGCGAACCGTTTCGTCGGCAAGAGTGGCTTGTGCCCTCGCCGGATACCCACCTTGCTGCGCATGCCCTGCTGTTTCGCCCCGCTGGCCCAGGTCCGTTCCGACTCGCGGTGATCGCGCACGCCTCGACGCAGAACGCGTTGCGTCGTGCGCAAATGCCGCAGCCGGAATACCGTCCGCTCGCCGCCTACCTCGTCGCGCGCGGTTTTGCCGTGCTGGCGCCGGAGCGGCCCGGGCATGGTGCGACCGGCGGCCGCTATATCGAGGATCAGGGCGGCTGCGACGAGGCCGACTACGCACGCTCGGGCCGCGCAACGGCCAACGCAATTTCGCGTGCACTGGCCTATCTGCAAAAGCAGGATTTCATCGGCAAGGAGGCCGCCATCGTGATCGGCCATTCCGCCGGGGGATGGGGTGCATTGGCGCTGGCCAACGCCGATCCCAAGGTGATCTCCGCGATCATCGCCTTTGCGCCGGGGCGCGGTGGCCATGCCAATGATGAGCCGAACCGAATCTGCGCGCCGCATACGCTGCTTGCCGCCGCCGCGGAGTTCGGCAGGGCGGCGCGCATTCCCGTCACTTGGCTAGTTGCGAGCAATGACAGCTATTTCGCCACGGCATTTTCGCAGAAACTCGTCGGTGCGTTTCGCGGCAGCGGCGGAAAGGTCGAGTTTCGCTCACTGCCGGCCGTCGGCAGCGAGGGCCACTGGATGATCGAAACCGAAGCCGGCGTCAAAGCCGCAAGCGGTGAGCTCGCGCGCGCACTGAACCAGAGCGGGCCAACGGCCATCCAGAAGCCATGGGGCAATCGCTGATGCAGAAATGGCCCGACGATGACGTGATCCTGTTCGACGGCATCTGCATCTTCTGCTCGCGCTGGGTGCGGTTCGTTGGGACCCGCGACACGGCGAAGCGGTTTCGCTTTACGCCAATCCAGTCGGATTATGGAACGCGGTTGGCGCGAACGTTCGGCATCGATCCGGAGGATCCCGACACCAATGCGGTGATCCATGGGGGCGAGGCGTTCATGAAGTCGGATGCTGCGCTGACGGTGCTGTCGCAGCTCCCCGGCTGGGGCTGGGTACGCGCATTATTCGTCGTGCCGAAGCCGTTGCGGGACCCGATCTACAATCTCGTCGCGCGCAACCGCTATCGCATCTTCGGCAAGTACGACGCCTGCTTCGTGCCCGATGCCGATTTGCGAGCGCGGGTGATTGAGTAGCCCGTCATTGCGAGCGTAGCGAAGATTCCATGGGGAGTGGATAGCGACCAGGTCTGAGGCCAGACTGAGGGTTGCTGAATCCATTCAACCTGGAGACGACGATGTTGCTCGATCATCCTTCCGACGGACTGGCCGCTATCCGCACGCAGTTTGGCGCAATTTTTGTGTCATTGGAACTGAGCCGTTCGACATGGCTGGTCACTTCGCTGTCGCCCTGCAAGGGCGAGAAGATGTCCAAACGCAGCATGAAGGCCGGCGACCTTTCGGAACTGTTGAAGCTGTTTGCGGAGCTGAAGCGCAAGGCGCAGGCGCGAACGGGTGAGAGCTATCCGATCATCGCGATCCAGGAGGCGGGGCTGGACGGGTTCTGGCTTCACCGCGCCCTGCAGCAGGAAGGCATCGAGAGCCACGTAGTCGATCCGGCCTCGATTGCGACGCCGCGCCGGCGCCGGCGGGCCAAGACGGACCGGCTGGATGGCGAGACGCTGTTGCGGACGCTGCTGGCCTACAAGCGCGGCGAGGTACGGGTCTGCGCCATGGTCGTTGCGCCCTCTCCGGCAGAGGAGGACCGCCGTAGGCTGTGCCGCGAGCGAGAGACCTTGATCGCGGAGCGGATCGAGCATGTGAACCGGATCAAGGGTCTTCTGTTCGCGCAAGGGATCTTCGACTACGCGCCGCTGCGGCGAGACCGGCGGAAGCGGCTGGAGGCCTTGCGGACGGGCGACGGGCGCGCCTTGCTGGCGCATCTGAAGGCGCAGATCAGCCGCGAACTCGACCGGCTCGAACTGCTGCTCGACCAGATCACGGCGGTGGAGCGCGAGCAGGATGCGTTGCTGGCCGCGAGCAAGGCGGCGGGGGAGAAGACCGTATCGAACCCGGTGGCAATGCTGCTCGAACTGAAGAGCCTGGGCCCGAACTTCACGGCCGTTCTCTGGTCGGAGGCCTTTTACCGGCAGTTCGCCAACCGCCGCCAGATTGCATCCTATGCCGGCCTTGCAGCCACGCCATGGCGCAGTGGCGGCATCGAGCGCGAGCAAGGCGTGTCGAAGGCTGGCAATCCGCGCCTGAGAACCACGATGATCCAGCTCGCCTGGCTCTGGGTACGCCACCAGCCTCAATCGGCTTTGACCCAGTGGTTCAAGGTGCACAGCCAACGCGGCCGCAAGCGCGCGATCGTGGCGCTCGCGCGCAAGCTGCTCGTGGCCCTCTGGAAGTACGTGACCGCGGGCGTGGTGATCGAGGGAGCCGAGATAAAGGCCGCCGCCTGACACCACGCTCCTCAGCCTCAAAGCCAATCCGCCGAGATTGATCAGCCTCGGCCGATCCGGGTGGACGAACCGATGGATTGCATGGCTTCAAACGCCGTAACGAAGAATGGTCTCGTCCTCTCGAGCCTGCCCGCCGCAAGCGGAATGTTGGTGCAGCCGCCGCCGCGCGGCGACCGAATGTGAGTTTGATCTGGCAAGCAAACCAGATTGCAAAAACCGGCTCGACCCTTGGATCGCCTGACGAAAAGGAGTTATCCGCCCGCTGCCCCGACTGCCAAAGCCTGATGGCGTGCTCGCTCGAGTCAAGGCCAAGTCGCTTCGCGACGGCCCTACGGGCCGACCTTGACTCGATCTGCGCGCGCCATCCTACGTGCTCCACGGTCGGGACGAAGAGCTGGCCTGCAATCGAACAAAGAGCTGAACAAACCGCCTTGACACACCAAATCCCCATGTGAGCAATCCAGAATCTCTCCGTGGCGGCAGTCTGGGTTGCTTCGCTGCGCTCGCAATGACGGAGGGCGTGGCTACGGCTTGCCCAAAGCCGCGAGCACTTCCTTCGCCGCTCGCTCCCCACTATCCCGCGCCCCATGCGCCGTCGTGAAAAAGGTCGGCGACGTTGCCTCGCCCGCGAAGAACAGGCGGCCAGCTACCGGCGCGGCCAGCACGGCACGGTCGCCGGCATGCCCGGGAAGCGCATGCGAGTAGGACCCCCGCGCAAAAGGATCGCGCGCCCAGCGCGACTCGCAGAGCGGCTTCAGCTTGTGCCTGACATCATTGCCGAGAAAACCCGCGATCTCATCGATGCTGTGCGCGGCAATGGCGCCGTCGCCGGCGGCTTCCAGCTCGCGGGCAAAGCTGCCGCCGAAGAAGCCTTCGATGCAGGGCTGGCCAAACGGGCGGATGTGATAGGTGCCCATCTCGGTGCGCATGGTGGCGCCGCGTAAGTTGCCCTCCTTCGGAAAGGCCTCGGCGTCCTCGAGCGCCAGCGTCACCTTGTCGTCGACGCCGAGCGGCAGGCCGGAGGCGGCGTCGACCTTGGCGGGGAGCGGCGGCGAGAAGCGGATCACCTCAAGGGCGATCAGATCCGTTGGCACGGTGACGATCACCTTGTCCGCCGTCAGCGTGCCCCGCGATGTCTCGATGCGGATGCGCTTGTCGGAATGGTCGATCAATGTGACGTTACAGTTCAGCTCCACTGGGCAGGAAGCGCCATAGGCTGCAACCAGCGCGCCATAGCCGCGGCGGACGCGCCAATTGACGTTCGTGTCCTCATAAGCGTCCCAGTCCAGCGTGGACATGTCCTTCAGCTCGCAGCCGTTGATATAGGTCGAGATCGCGTCGATCATCGGATTCCAGCGATTGCCTGGCTCAAGGCTCACGCTCGCAGGCTCGTCCTGGCCCTTCTGCGCCGCTTCCCACAGACGCTCATAAAACGCGTCCATCGCACGCATGAAATCGTCGCGCTCGCTTTGCGGAAAGGCATTGCCATAGGCGCGCTCGCGCCAGGGCGGCAGATCCTTGTTGACCTCGAAACCGAGTTGCCGTGCGATCGGCACGAAGGAGTTCTTGTCCGCCGAATGCAGCCAGCCGCAGCCGACGTCGAACGTCACCTCAGGCGAGGCCTGCACGGTCCAGGCCCGGCCGCCGAGCCTGTTACGCGCCTCCAGCACGATGACTGAGAGGCCGGAGCCCGCCAGCGCATGCGCCGCGCCGAGACCTGCGGCACCGGCGCCGATGATCGCGACGTCGACGGAGGAGGGGAGGGAGGTCATGGCCGGGCTCTAAAGCGCGATGAGATTTGGATGAATCGTCATCGCGCTTTAGCTTGTTGTTTACGCATGATCTTTCCGGAAAACCGCTTCGCACTTTTCCGGATCATGCTTTAGCACGTCTCTGATACGCGCTGAAGCCGCAACGCGCACAGCTGTCATCACCCGCGCAGGCGGGTGATCCAGTATTCCAGAGACGATCGTTATAGAGCCGAGATGCCGCGGCGTACTGGATTCCCCGCCTTCGCGGGGAATGACAGTGAACGAGAGTGGGAGCCTTACGCCACCGCTTCCTTGGCCTTTTCCGCGCGCTTGCGCTCGTTCGGGTCGAGGTGCTTCTTGCGCAGGCGGATCGACTTCGGGGTGACCTCGACGAGCTCGTCGTCCTCGATATAGGCGAGCGCCTTTTCCAGGGTCATGCGGATCGGCGGGGTCAGGCGCACGGCTTCGTCCTTCGAGGTCGTGCGGATGTTGGTGAGCTGCTTGCCCTTGAGCACGTTGATCTCGAGATCGTTGTCGCGGGTGTGCTCGCCGACGATCATGCCGCGATAGACCTTCCAGCCCGGCTCGATCATCATCGGGCCGCGGTCTTCCAGCTTGAACATGGCATAGGCCACGGCCTCGCCCTGGTCGTTGGAGATCAGCACGCCGTTGCGGCGACCCTGGATCTCGCCCTTGTACGGCGCATAGCCGTGGAACAGGCGGTTCATGATCGCGGTGCCACGGGTGTCGGTCAGCAACTCGCCCTGGTAGCCGATCAGGCCGCGGGTCGGGGCGTAGAACACCAGGCGCTGGCGGTTGCCGCCGGACGGCTTCATCTCGATCAGCTCGGCCTTGCGCTCGCTCATCTTCTGCACGACGACGCCGGAATGCTCCTCGTCAACGTCGATCACGACCTCCTCGATCGGCTCCATGGTGGCGCCGGTGGCCTCGTCCTTCTGGAACACGACGCGCGGGCGCGACACCGAGAGCTCGAAGCCTTCGCGGCGCATGGTCTCGATCAGGATCGCGAGCTGGAGTTCGCCGCGGCCCGACACTTCCATCGCGTCCTTGTCGGCGGATTCGACGACGCGCAGCGCGACATTGCCCTCGGCTTCACGCAACAGACGGTCGCGGATCATGCGGCTCGTCACCTTGTCGCCTTCGGTGCCGGCGAGCGGGGAGTTGTTGACGATGAACGACATCGACACGGTCGGCGGATCGATCGGCTGCGCCGGCAGCGGCACCTCGACAGTCGGATCACAGAAAGTGTCGGCAACGGTGCCCTTGGTGAGGCCCGCGATGGCGACGATGTCGCCGGCTTCTGCCTCATCGAGCGGTGTGCGTTCGAGGCCGCGGAACGCAAGGATCTTGGTGATGCGGCCGGACTCGACCAGCTTGCCCTCGGCGTTGAGCACCTTGACCTGCTGGTTCGGTTTCAGCGTGCCGGAGGAGATGCGGCCGGTGATGATGCGGCCGAGATAGGGGTTGGCTTCGAGGATGGTGCCGATCATCCGGAACGGACCCTCTTCGACCTTCGGCGGCGCGACGTGGCGCAGGATCAGGTCGAACAGCGGCTCCATGCCTTTGTCCTTCGGACCCTCGGGACTCTCGGCCATCCAGCCTTGCTTGGCCGACCCGTAGAGGATCGGGAAATCGAGCTGCTCCTCGCTGGCATCGAGCGCGGCGAACAGATCGAACACCTCGTTGATCACTTCGGTCGGCCGCGCGTCGGGGCGATCGACCTTGTTGATGACGACGATCGGCTTGAGGCCGACCTTCAGCGCCTTGGAGACCACGAATTTGGTCTGCGGCAGCGGGCCCTCGGCGGCGTCCACCAGCACCAGGGCGCCGTCCACCATGTTGAGGATGCGCTCGACCTCGCCGCCGAAATCGGCGTGGCCGGGGGTGTCGACGATGTTGACGCGGGTGTCCTTCCACTGCACCGAGGCTGCCTTGGCCAGGATGGTGATGCCGCGCTCACGCTCCAGGTCGTTGGAGTCCATGGCGCGCTCGGTCACTTTCTGGTTCTCACGGAACGTGCCGGATTGCTGCAGGAGGCGGTCGACCAGGGTGGTCTTGCCGTGGTCGACGTGGGCGATGATGGCGACGTTACGAAGGTTCATGAGTGAGCTTCTTTGCGGTCGAACAATGGGTTAAGCGCGATCTCGCCGGTCGGACCGGGACCTCTTCTCGAAACAACGCTGGAAGACTGGAAACAGGGCGCTTTGCGCCCAAAAAGGAAGCCCGGCCATATCAGACCGGGCGCCCTACGCGTTGCGGCGCAATATATGCAAAAACGGCCAAAAAACAATGTGTTCTTTGGCCGTTGGTTGACTGAATTTTGTCCGGGAATTTCCGGAGCTTAGGGCTGGGTTCCGGGATGGGCGGGGCGTGCCGCAGGTGAAGTCGTCGAGGCCCGCGATAGCAGCCGAGCCGCCTCTACACCGCCTTCCGCACCTCGGTCGGATACACCCCGCTCAGCACCTCCTCGAAATGCGCCTTCACGGCGTCATTGCACAGGCAGGCGCGCTGGCGCAGGCCGTCGCGGTTGCGAACCAGGATCGAACCGCGCCGCGTGTCGAGCACGCCTTCGGCTCTGAACGACTGGAGCACGCGGCTGGCATAGCTGCGGCCAACCCCGAGCAGGGTCGCGAGCTGTTCATGCGTGAGCGGCACGCTGGTGTCGTTGCCGGTCCGCTCCATCGCGGCCAGAATCCATTTGGCGGTGCGCTGCTCGATCGAGTGGATCGCGTTGCAGGCGGTGGACTGGAAGATCTGGGCCAGCATGCAGTCGGCGTAGCGAACAAAAATGTTGCGCAGGGACGACGAGCGCAGCTTGGCTGCTTCGAGCTTGGCCACGTGAATGCGCGCAAACGGCCCTCCGAATTTCACGCAGATCCGGGTATAGGCCGGTAGAAATCCCTCGCTGACGATGCCGCCCACCGCGCCTTCGCGGCCGACCAGAATGGTTTCGACGTCGCGGCCATCCTCGTTGGGGACGAGGAAAGTCGCGAGTGACGGTCCGCAGGGGAAGTGGACGACCTGTACGTCATCGCCGGGATTGTAAAGCAATTGGCCTGCTGCGGAGTCTTCGACGGTCACGTGCGGTGCAAGGAGTGCGTAGTCTGCCTGGTTCAAACGCCGCAGCAGATTGTTGGCCGGCCGGCTCTCGACCTCGGTGACCTTGCCGACACGCGTATTCATTTTGAACTCCCCTCCTTCCTCCCACTTACCGAGTCCCATCCACTCCTGTGTGTACAAGTGGACAGACTAAAGAACGATGATGTGGTGAGTTTCGTTCCGGGAACCCTCTGATGCGCTGGGCGCAGGCATCGTGTCGCGGCAGTCCTGATCGATAACTCCAACCAAGATGTGATCATGGCACCCGCACCGTCCAATGGCTCAGGCTGGCCGGCCGATGTTCTGATCGTCGAGGACGACCCGATCATCGCGCTCGACTTCGAGGACCGTCTGCTCGGATTCGGTGTGACCGGTGTGCGGACCGTCGGTTCGGTGACACAGGCACTGGACGCCATCGCGAAGCGTACGCCGGATTTCGCGCTGCTCGACGTCGAGCTGATCCGCGAGACGAGCTTTGTGATCGCCGAGCGGCTGATCGCGCTGAAGGTTCCGTTCGTTTTCGTCACCGGCTACGGGGCCGAGGCGCGCATTCCACCGGAATTGGCAGGCCGGCCGCGGCTGCAGAAGCCGTGTTCGAGCGACGCGCTGGAAGCGGCCCTCCAGGCGCGCGCCGCCAATTAGCGATCAGCTCTGCTTCGGATCCAGCGTGGTCGACCACAGTGCGACGTCGGCGCGGTCGCGCAAGGTCACCGTCATCTGGCCGGAGGCGCCGTCGATCTTGACGTGGCCGAAAAACTGCATGCCGGCTGACGGCGGCAGGTTCTGACTGTCCTTGCCCGGCGCCTTGACGAAGCGGACCTCGGGTCCAAAGGTGTTGTCGAGCGCGTTCGGACCGAAAGTGCCGGCATGTAGTGGGCCCGAGACGAATTCCCAGAACGGCTCGAACTCCTGGAATTGCGCCTTGTTCGGATCGTAATAATGCGCTGCAGCGTAATGCACGTCCGCCGTCAGCCACACCGTGTTGTTGACCGGCGCCATCTTGATGAAGCGCAGGATGTCGGCGATCTCGAACTCGCGGCCACGCACCGGGCCGTCGCCCTGCGCAACGGCTTCGGAGCCGCCCTTCGGCGTGTCCGAGACGACAAGGCTGATCGGCATGTCTGACGCGATCACCTTCCATGTCGCGCGCGAATTCAGAAGACCGCGCTTGAGCCAGGCGATCTGGTCGGGGCCGAGGAAATAGCTCGCCGGGCCATAGTCGGTTTCGAGATTGGCGCCGTTCGGGCCGCGATAGCTGCGCTCGTCGAGCACGAACACGTCGAGATGCGGGCCATAGGAGATCTGGCGATAGACGCGGCCGGGCTCGATGATGCTCTCGCGCATCGGGTACATCTCGTGGAAGGCGCGACCCGCGCGGGCCGCGAGCAGCGAGATGTCGCGCACCTTGTAGGCGGCCGGCAAGTCTTTCGACAGCGACCAGTTGTTGGTGACTTCGTGGTCGTCCCACTGCACGAAGATCGGCACCTCGGCATTGAAGGCACGGAGATTGTCGTCGGTGAGGTTGTATTTGTGCGCGGCGCGAAACTCGTCCAGCGTCTCGGCGACCTTGGCCTTCTCCGGAATCGTGACGTTCTTCCAGATCTTGCCATCGGCGAGCTTCACCTCGGATTGGATAGGACCATCGGCATAGATGGTGTCGCCGGAATGCAGGAAGAAATCCGGCCGGTGCTTGCGCATCGCCGAGAAGGTGAACATGCCGCCGTCCTCGGGGTTGATGCCCCAGCCCTGGCCTGCGACGTCGCCGCCCCAGACGAAGCTGACGTCGCGGCGGTCGGCCGGCGCGGTGCGGAAGCGGCCGACCACCGGCTCGCCCTCGACCGCGCTGTGCGAGAGATCGCGGAAGCGGATGCGGTAGAAAATGTCCTGGCCGGCCGGAAGACGTTCAACCAGCATCTTCGCGGTGAAGTCGCTCTCGGGCAGCGCCGCGATCGGCGGCAGCGCACGGGCATCCTTGAAGGATTCGGTCGTTGCCACCTCGACCAGCATCTGTGCGGGCCGGTCGGTACGCGCCCACACCACGCCGCTGTCGACGGTGACGTCGCCCGATTGCACGCCGTGCGTGACGGCCGGCCGGTCGGCTGCGCGCGAGAGATACGGCATCGCGATCGTGCCGAGTGCACCGGCGCTGGTGGCGAGGAAACGGCGGCGGGAGAATTTGATGTTCATGGGACGGCCCCGATATCGCGTGCGACGGCCGCCAGGCGGCAGCCGGTGAAGTCAGACGCTATATTGAGACAATGTGACGCAGCGATAACGCGCGCAAGCCTTTACGCGTTGCCGGCGGCGCGGAATTGCGCGCTCGCGCGTTGCAGGTTCTGCGGCAGGCTCATCAGCACTGCCTTGCGGTCGGCGACCGCGGCGTGGAACTGGTCGAGCGCGATGTTGAAGGCGGTGAGCGCCCCTTCCTCGATCGCGCCGTGATCGTAGCAGCGCAGCGTGTCGCGCAGGATGTCGTCAGCCTCGGTCTGCATCTGGTCGAGCTCTTCGGTCGTCTCGCACTTGCGCGCCGCCGAGATCATGTCGAGGAGTCGTTCGCGCTGATGATTGTTGCTGTTGCGCTCGTCCTTCTTCAGATAGCCGGCAAACCAGGCGCCGATCGAGCCCATGGCGGAAAGCGCCATCAGGCCCCACCAGATGTAATCGCTGTATTTGTCGAGGAAGGTCTTTTCCTCGCCGTCGACGAAGGCAGCCGCACCCGGATGCACCGGGATCACGGCATCCTTGTCGGTATCGGGCGTTTCGATCTTCGCCGCGAGCGGGAATTCCGTCACCAGTTGCTGACGCACGGCGAAGAGCTGGCGCGTGAACGCCGCAATGGTGGTTTCGGACACAGCCTTGCGCGCCACGATGTGGTGCGAAAAGCTGATGGTCTTGATCTCGTCCTCCGGGCGTGCGGGCGAGCCGCCATAGGTGCCGGCGGGAATCTCGGACGCTTCGTAGACCGGATGGTTTTGTGCGATCGCGTCCGCCGAATCGATCGCGAGGAAGGTGGGCGCACCGAAATCCTTGATGGAGGCGGAGATCGCATCCGCCGTGATCTTGCTGTTGACGGGGCCGGCCGCGAGATAGACGTCGGCCTTCTGCGCCTTGATCGCCTCGGCAACCTCGTTCGCCGGAAATTGCACGATCTCGACCTTGGCGGGATCGACACCGTATTGCTGGAGGATCACCTTGAGCAGGTTGACATTGGCCTGGGTGCGGCCGACCACGCCGACGCGATGGCCAGCGAGCTGCGCGATCTTGGTGATTTTCGGGCCTCGCTTCTTGCCTTTGCCCGGAACGGACCAAAGCACCACGACGTTCTTGCGCAGGGTCGCGACCGCCTGTGCGTTCTTCGGCACGTCGAGGTCGCCGCGCAGGATGGCGAGATCGGCCTTTCCTTCCGCGAGCGCATTGGCGCTGGCCGTGGCGCCGTCGGTCTGGATCGGGCGTAGCCGCACCTGGCCCCTGCTCTGCGTGAAGGCCTGCGTCAGCGTCTGCACGACCTTGACGTCGTCGCTGTTCGCGGGCCCGACCGCGATCTTGAGCGTCACGGGGCGCATCGCGAAGTAATATCCGCCGACGAGTGCGCCGATGATCGCCAGCACGAATGCCAGAGACACGAGTGCCGTCTTCCGCGCCGCGGATCGCGGCGAAGGCGGAGGGGGCGTTTCGGCCAGGTCCAATCCCCCGGTCATCGATCTCCCAAACAGGCTCTTCAGGCTCAGTTTCATCTTGGCCGGCGGTTTACGCCCGCAAGTGTAGCAAATTTCTTGTCCGGCGGGGTTACATCTCCGTCATGGTTAGCGGATGCAGGAAATCCGCTATGAACCCGTGCGCCGGCGCGGTGTTAGAGTAAAGTTCCCCTAAAGGACGGAGACGACCATGGCAGAACGGCTCTCGGCGGAGACGCGCAAGCAGGCGCTGGGCGGATTACCGGGCTGGACTGAAGTCCAAGGCCGCGACGCCATCGGGAAAACCTTTGTCTTCAAGGATTTCAACGAGGCGTTCGGCTTCATGACCCGGGCCGCGCTGGCAGCCGAGAAGCTGGATCACCACCCCGAATGGCGCAACGTCTACAAGACGGTGGAGGTGGTGCTGTCGACCCACGACGCCGGCGGCGTCACCGCGGTCGACATCGCCCTGGCCAAGGCGATGAACGCCATCGCCGGCTGACACCAAGCTGACGCCTTGCAGGGACCGGCCGCATCCCCATCTTGTGATCGCCGGGATCGGGCGATCCGCCACCTCCGGCAGAACGGGGAGCATTTGAGCATGGCTGCCGAGCACAGCGTCGGCTTCGAGCCGGCCGATCGGCTCGCGGAAGATCGCGAGAGCGTGCGCCGCCGCTTCTGGCGCAAGCTGAAGCGCGTCGCCGCGCAGCTGCCGTTCGCGGAAGATTTGCTTGCCGCCTATTACTGCGCGTTCGACCGGCAGACGCCGCGCCACGTTCAAGCCTCGCTGCTGGGTGCGATCGCCTATTTCATCCTGCCGTTCGACTTCGTCGCGGACGTGATGCCGGTCCTCGGCTTCGCCGATGACGCCGCCGTGCTCGCCACCGCCATCCGCATGGTTGCCGGCCACATCACGACCGAGCACCGCGAGGCCGCCCGCGCCGCGCTGAAGCGCGGGGTGGAGGAGGAGGCGACGGACTAGCCGTTGTTGACGGCAAGTCGTGGCGACACCTGCTGCTGTCATTCCCCGCTAAGGCGGGGAATGCAGTACGCCGCGGCCTCTCGATTCAGTCGTTGCCGTCACGGAATACTGGATCGCCCGGTTCAAGACCGGGCGATGACAGCGAGTGTGTGGATGTCGCTCGCGACATCGTTGGTCGCAACGGCAACAGCTACTTCTTCTCCACCCGCGCCTTCTCCGCGTCCCACGCCTGGAATTGCCTGAACAGCGTCTCCTTGTCCGCGTCGGACACGTTTGCAGCGGTCGGGCTCTGCTTCAGGAACGCCTCGAAGCGCTGCCGCGTCACCGGCTCGACGCCGTGCTTGTCGAGCCAGTGCTGCGCCACCGGCAATCTGTTCCAGCCGGATAGCGGCGCCGCGAGCGAGACCTCCTTCCACTTGGGATGGAAGGGCGGGTTCTGCAGCGCGGGGAATTTCGTGAAGAACGCGTCCACGAACAGCGCGAGCTTGCGATAGCGCTCGGTGTTGGGTGCCCAATTATAAGCCGCGAGCACTGCAGGCACGGCGATCGTGTCGACGCTCTCGCCCTCCTTGATCAGGTTCGGATAGTCCTTCGCGGTCAGGGTTGCCGGCAGATAGTCGCTCTGCAGCGGGGTCGCATAGTCCACCTTCGCGAGATGGAAGCGGCCATCATTGCCGAAGGTCGAGACCGATTTGTACGGCTTGCCGCCGACCACGATGACGGCGTCGATCTCGCCGGCCTTCAGCTTCTCCATCGCGATGCGCTGCTCGACATAGACGAATTTCGCCTTGATCCCGAGCCGCTCGAAAACGGTGAGCGCGCTGACGAAGGTGCCGCCGTTCGGCAGGTCGACGCTGACGGTCTTGCCTTCGAGGTCTTTGAGCGTTGCCACGGATTTCGGCGCGATCACCTGCATCTCTTCGTTGTAGAGCTTCGTCACATAGGTGAACTGCCGCTTGATGTCCTTGGCAAAGCCCTTGCGCTCGAGATAGTCGAGGGTGTCGGCGCGCACGATTCCGAGATCGACGCCCTGCAGGAACAGGATGTCGGCAACGCTCTGCACCGAGCCGCGGCCGACGATCGGCAGCACGCGGATCTTGTTGCCGTCGTCGAGCACCGAGGCGAGGTCGGCGCCGAACTGCACATAGGTGCCGCCGATCGTGCCGGTGATCAGCGTGACCGTGTTGGCGTTCAGCGCCTGCTTGGTCGAGGTCGAGCCGAACTGGAAGATGGCCTTCAGGCCGTCGGAGACCTTGGCCGGATCGTACTCGGTCTGCTCGGCGTGGGCCGCGAAGGCACAGATGGTCGTGATGGCGGCAAGCGCCATTTTCAAAGCATTACGCATGATGTCCCCTGAAGTGATCTAGTTCGAGAGCTGGGCGAGGCGCTGGCGCGCCTCCGCCGATCCGAGGCTGGCGGCGCGCTGATACCAGTCACGAGCGGCTGCCGCGTCGGCAATGACGCTTCGTGCGTCGTTGGTGCCGAGCACTGCCGGATCGTAGGTCTGTGCCAGCAGCAGCGCGGCCGTCGCGTCTTGCGCATTGGCCGCCCGTTCGAGCAGCAGGCGCGCCGCGGCGATGTCGCCGACGCCGATCAGACGTTTGGCGCGCGTCGTCAGTGCCGCAAGCGTGTCGGCGTCGAGCGTCCTGGCGGGCTCGGGCGGCGCAGGCTGCGCCGCGACAGGTGCCGGCGCATCGGTCTGCATTTGGACTTGGTTCTGGACTTGGCTTTGGGATTGGGCCTGCAGCGCAGTCTGATAGGCGGTCGCAATCGCTTCGCGGCTCGGCACTGGCGGTGCCGGGAGGTCCTGCTTGTCGGCGCTCGCCAGCATCGTGTCGGTCACGCGGCCGGGATCCTTGCTCGAGACTTGGTTTACGACCGGCGGGCTGGCGGTAGCCATTGCCTGCCCGGGAGCTGCGCCGGCATAGTCGGCGAGAAGGCCACGCAGGTCGGACTGAAACACCACCGCCGCGATCGCGGCGGCGGATATCGCAAGTCCCGCAGCGACAAGAAGAGGCGCGATCCTGGCTCTGGGGCGCAGCGGCGCATATTCCCGCGGGTCCGGTGCGCCGAGCGGGTCGGACAGAAACAGTGGGATGGGATCGTCCTGCGCAAGCTCGGCGCGCCTGGCACGTGCGCGGATATAGGATGCGATGGGCGGATGTGATGCAGATCGATCGGAGTCGAGCGCGAGCGACTCCTTCGACGGTCGATAGGCCGTCGTCTCCATGGTGTGATGCTCCCTACTGACGCAACGCAGGGGCAGTCCCGGCTTCAGTCTTCTTGTTCTTGTCCAGGAGCGCCCCGCAAACTGGAACCGGTAAATCGCCGTTTGAATCAGTCCAAAAGACGACGACGATTGGGGCGAATCGGGAAATATTTGGGTTTGATTGGGGCGAGGTTGCGGAATGCACCTCTATTTTACTAACTGTGGTTGAGGGGGACTTATGATGCAGCGGCAGGCACACTGCCAGCTCCGCGCTCGCTGTCATTCCCCGCGTAGACGGGGAATCCAGTACGCCGCGGCCATCGATTCAACCACAACTGTCTCGGAGTACTGGATCGCCCGGTCATCAAGCCGGGCGATGACAGCTGTGTATGAAGCGGCGTCGCGATGACATCGCGATCACGGATGCAGGATCACCTTGCCCATCGCTTGGCGCCCCGCCAGCACCTTCAGCGCATCCGCCGTCTGCGCCAGCGGGAAGGTGCGGTCAACATGCGATGAGATCTTTCCTTCCGCGGTCCACTTCACGAGCTTCTCGAGATTGGCCCGGTTCTTCTCCGGATTCTGCCGGGTCCAGGCGCCCCAGAACACGCCGCGGATATCGCAGCCCTTCAGCAGCGCGAGGTTCAGCGGCATCTTCGGAATGTCGCCGGCGGCAAAGCCGATGACGAGGAAGCGGCCTTCCCAGGCAATCGAGCGCAGCGCCTGCTCGGCATACGCACCACCCACGGGATCGAAGATGATGTCGACGCCCTTGCCGCCGGTGAGCTTGCGCAGACCTTCCTTCAAATCTTCCTTCGCGTAGTTCAGCGTCAGCTCGGCGCCGTGCGCCTTGGCGAATTCAAGCTTCTCGTCGGACGAGGCGCAGGCGATCACCTTCAGGCCCATCAGCTTGCCGAGCTCGCAGGCGGCAAGGCCGGTGCCGCCGGCGGCCCCGAGCACCGCGAGCGTCTCGCCGGGCTTCGGACTGGCGCGATCTTCCAGCGCATGCAGTGCGGTGCCGTAGATGATGATGATGCCGGCCGCGCGGTCGTAGTCGAGATTGTCGGGGATCTTCACGATCGAGGCCGCCGGCAGCGCGATCTTCTCGCGTGCGCCGTTGTGGCCGCAGGATGCCACCACGCGGTCACCGACCTTGAGGTCGGTGACACCGGCGCCGATGCTCTCGATCACGCCCGCGACTTCCGCAGCCGGCGAGAACGGGAATGGCGGCTTGATCTGGTACTTGCCCTGGATCATCAGGATGTCGAAGAAATTCAGCGCCGCCGCCTTGATCGCGATCACGGCTTCGCCGGGGCCAGCCACCGGATCCGGCACATCGGCGAGCACGAGATCGTCGGGCTGGCAATATTGCGAGCAGAGGATGGCTTTCATCGCGGCACCTTGAGGCGTTTCGAGTGGAATTATGGTTGGCCCGGTTTTGCCGGATTTGATGCGGGTCGACAATCCGGATTCTTTGTCTCGGGTCATACGACGGCCTATCCTCCCGTCATTGCGAGCGCAGCGAAGCAAATCCAGAATCCGTCCTGCGGAAATAGCCTGGATTTGCTTCGCTGCGTTCGCAATGATGAAATCCGCGGAGAAAGGATTCAAACGATGTTTGAAACAGGTCTGCTCAAGGGCAAGCGCATCCTCGTCACCGGCGGCGGGTCGGGCCTTGGCGCCGCGATGGGACGCCGCTTCCTCGCGCTCGGCGCTGAGCTCGTGATCTGCGGCCGCAAGCTCGATCGGTTGGAAGCGACGGCAGCGGCGATGCGCGAAGAGACCGGCGGCAAAGTCACGACCATCGCCTGCGATATCCGCGACGGCGCGGCCGTCGACAGCATGATGGATGCGATCTGGCGCGAGGCGCCGCTCGACATCCTCGTCAACAATGCCGCTGCCACCTTCATCGCGCAGAGCGAGCATCTCTCCTTCCGCGCCGCGGATGCGATCCTGGCGCCGACGCTGCATGGCGCGATGTATTGCACGCTCGCCGCCGGCAGGCGTTGGATCGAGGGCAAGCACGGCGGCGTCGTGCTGTCGATCCTCTCGACCTCCACCATCACCGGCCGCGCCTTCACGGTTCCGTCGGCGATGGCGAAGTCGGCGCTGCTCGCGATGACCAAGAGTCTCGCCGTGGAATGGGGCCCGAAGGCCATCCGCAACGTTGCGATCGCGCCGGGCCCGTTCCCGACCGCAGGGGCCGCCGGGCAACTCCGTCCCGAGGGCCGCGACGAAGGCTGGACCTCGCGCAACCCGCTTGGGCGCACCGGCGAGCACGACGAGCTTGCCGATCTCGCCAGCTTCCTGGTCTCGGACCGTGCCGCCTACATCAATGGCGAGATGGTGGTGATCGACGGCGGCGCGCATTTGCGCAGTTCCGGCGCCGAGGATTTGCTCGCCTGGACCGAGGCACAATGGGCCGAGCAACGCGCCGCGCGATCCAAGGCCTAACCGCCACCGATACCGCTAACTGCCTTCCCAAGTTGGACTTTCCCGGCTATCCCTGCCCGGGGACAAAGCGCGCTCGGGCCATCTTCCAGTCACAATATTGAGGGAACCACTCCAGCATGTGGCGGGTGCTGATTTTAGCTTTGATGACTGGCGTGATGGCCGGGCGGATTGTCGATTCCGCGTGGGCGCAGACGGCGCAACCGGCGCCCAAGTCTGTTCCAAAAGAGTCTGCTCCAAAAGAGGCGACACCGAAGCCGGCCCCGCCGGCCAGCACGACTGCAAAGGCGGCCTCGAAGCCCGAGAGCAAATCGGCGGCCTCGCCCGCCGCAGTTGCGGGCGGCGCCGAGCCGACCCTGATCGGGCAGTTCGGCACCTGGGGAGCATACTCGGCGGCGCCGAACGGCAAGAAGGTCTGCTTCGCGCTGGCAAAGCCGTCGTCGTCGAAGACCAACCCGCCGAACCGGCCGCGTGATCCCGCCTATGCCTTCGTGTCGACCCGGCCGGCGGAGAAGGTGAGCAACGAGGTCTCGGTGATGATCGGCTACGCGCTGAAGCCGGGCTCGGAATCGACCGTCGAGGTCGGCGGCGCCTCCTTCGCCATGTACACGCAGGGCGACGGGCTCTGGATCAAGAACGCGGCCGAGGAGGAGCGGATGGTCGAAGCCATGCGCAAATCTGCCGATCTCGTGGTCAAGGGCGTCTCGGCCAAGGGGACCGAGACGACCGATACCTTCTCGCTGAAGGGTCTCGCCCAGGCGCTCGACAAGATCGCACAGGACTGCAGGCGGTAACGCCTCGTCGTTAAGGCTGAGGGCGATAAGGTCGCAATCGGCGGTTCCGATTGCTATATAGGGGTTATCCCAAAGGTGCTGCCGTCATGGCCGGGCTTGTCCCGGCCATCCACGCGCTGGCTCCGGGCGGGAAGAACGTGGATGCCCGGGACAAGCCCGGCCATGACGAGACAGCAGCAATCTCAGGCAAGCGATGACCGAGCCGCACAACGCAACATTGGTGGAGAAGACTCCGCTCGAAACCTATGTGCCGCCGGCAAAGCCGTCGCTGATCGGCCTGTCGCGCGCCGAGCTTGCAGATCGCCTCGGCGAGATCGGCGTTGCACCGGCCCAGCGCAAGATGCGCGTGCAGCAGTTGTGGCACTGGATCTATTTCCGCGGCGCCCAGAGCTTTGACGAGATGACCTCGATCTCGAAGGGCATTCGCGCCGATCTCGCCCAGCATTTCACCGTCGACCGGCCGGAAGTCGTGGCCGAGCAGATTTCCAATGACGGCACCCGCAAATGGCTGCTGCGGCTGCCGAGCGGCGACGCCGTCCAGAAGGCGCATGAAGTCGAGTGCGTCTACATCCCCGAAACCGATCGCGGCACGCTCTGCGTCTCCTCGCAGGTCGGCTGCACGCTCAACTGCGCGTTCTGCCACACCGGCACGCAGCGCCTGGTGCGCAACCTCACCGCCGGCGAGATCGTCGGACAGGTGATGGTCGCGCGCGATCGCCTGAACGACTGGGCCGATCGCGAGGACGGCACGCGCCGCGTCACCAACATCGTGATGATGGGTATGGGCGAGCCGCTCTACAATTTCGACGCGGTGCGCGATGCGCTGCTCATCGTCGGCGACAACGAAGGCATCGGCATCTCGCGCCGCCGCATCACGCTCTCGACCTCGGGCGTGGTGCCCAACATCGTGCGCGCCGGCGAGGAGATCGGCGTCATGCTCGCGATCTCGCTGCATGCTGTGCGCGATGAATTGCGCAACGAGCTGGTGCCGCTCAACCGCAAATATCCGATCAAGGAGCTCTTGCAGGCCTGCCGCGACTATCCCGGCGCCTCGAACGCGCGCCGCATCACCTTTGAATATGTGATGCTCAAGGGCGTCAACGATTCGCTCGACGATGCAAAGCTGCTGGTGAAGCTGCTCAAGGGCATTCCGGCCAAGATCAATCTGATCCCGTTCAATCCCTGGCCGGGCACGGCCTATGAGTGCTCGGACTGGGATCAGATCGAAAAATTCTCCGAATACATCTTCAACGCCGGCTATTCCTCACCGGTCCGCACCCCGCGCGGCCGCGACATCCTCGCCGCCTGCGGCCAGCTCAAGTCGGAGACCGAGAAGCTCAGCGCCAGGGAGCGCCAGGCGCTGCGCGCCATGGCGATGACGGACTAGCTTTCTATGTCCGCGCTCTCGCATCCCCGTCATTGCGAGCACAGCGAAGCATCCAGAATATCTCCGCGGCGGCAGTCTGGATTGTTCGTCGCTGCGCTCCTCGCAATGGCGACTGAGTTGACATTTTTGCCATGTCCCTGATCGGCCGCCTCATCATCATCTTCATCGGCTTCCTCGCCGCCTGCTTCGTCGGCGGCATGATCGTCGTCGTCGCGCTGCTGTTCCCGGAATTCGCAGATCTCGGCGCCGGTCCCGTCGATCAAGGTGCGATCGATATCCTGCTCGGCTTTGGCTTCATCTTCGTCTCGGGCTTCGCGCTGGTGCCAGCGGCGGTGATCGTCGCCGTCACCGAAGCGCTCTACATCCGCAGCGCGCTGGCTTACGCCGTCGGCGGCGGCCTCGTCGGGCTCGCCTGCTATCTCGGCCTTGTTCCGTTTCACGCCGACACCTTGCAGTTCGAAGGCATCGTGCGGCGTCACCTGGAGATCATGACCGGCGCCGGCATCGTCGCCGGTGTGGTCTATTGGCTGATCGCCGGCCGCAACGCCGGCGCCTGGCGCGAGCCGCCGCCTCCGCACAAGCCGCCTCCGCCGCTGCCGTCACAGTCGCGGCCGGACGGGCGGTAATTTATGTGCGTCATTCCGGGGTGATGTGAAGCATCGAACTATGGTGCGCAATTGCGCACCTGAGAATCTCGAGATTCCCCGGTGCGCAATTGTGCACCTGAGGTCTGGTCCTTCGGACCATCCCGGAATGGCGGTGGCAAAGGGTTTCCATCCTCCTTCCACTCCGCTAAACCGCGCGCCATGAACCGGACTGGACTCTTCATCGCCCTGGCGCTCTGGCTCGTGATCGGCCTTGTTTTCGGCCTCTATCCCGAGCTCGATCTCAAGCTCGCTGCGCTGTTCTTCGACCCCGCGACCAGGACGTTTCCGCTCAAGCTGAACGAATGGGCCGGCTTTGCGCGCGATGCGGCGATGTGGATCGCCTGGGCCTTCGCCCTGCCCTCGATCGTCGCGCTTGTGGTCAAGATGATCCGGCCGGACCGGCCGCTGATGGTGCCGGGGCGCACGATCATTTTCCTGCTGGTGACGTTGACCATGTCGGCCGGCATTTTGACCAACCTGACGTTCAAGAATTACTGGGGCCGTCCCCGTCCGGTGGTGGTGACCGAGTTTGCCGGCGATCAGCAATTCGTGCCTTGGTGGGATCCGCGCGGCGGCTGCGGACGCAACTGCTCGTTCTTCTCCGGCGAAGGGGCAACGGCATTCTGGACGCTCGCGCCGGCCGCACTGGCGCCGCCGGCGTGGCGGCCACTTGCCTATACCGCCGCCGTGGTGTTCGGCGCGGTAACCAGCGGGCTGCGCATGGCCTTCGGTGGCCACTTCTTCACCGACGTTTCCATCGCGGGCCTCGTGACCTTCGTCGTGATCTGGTTCGCCTACGCGCTGATTTACCGCTGGCCGCGGACGCGGTTTTCGGACGATGCGGTCGATGCCGTCTTGACCCGGCTGAACATGCCCGCCTACCGGCTCCGCCAGCGCCTGTTCGGCCGCAAGACCGGTCCCGAGCCCTCGGTTTGAGCCATTAAATGCGTGCCGAGCCTCGCGAAATTTGATATTCGCCGCCCTCGAGCCACAACATCAGCTATTTGAGACCGATTGGACGCGCCATGACCACGATCCTGAAAAGCCTGCCCAAGGGTGAGAAAGTCGGCATCGCTTTTTCGGGCGGCCTCGACACCTCTGCGGCGCTGCTCTGGATGAAGCAGAAGGGGGCGCGCTGCTACGCCTACACCGCCAATCTCGGCCAGCCCGACGAGGCCGACTACAACGAGATCCCGCGCAAGGCGATGGAGTTCGGTGCCGAGAAGGCGCGCCTCGTCGATTGCCGCACGCAGCTGGTCCACGAAGGCATCGCCGCGATCCAGTCGGGCGCCTTCCACATCTCGACCGGGGGCATCATCTATTTCAACACCACGCCGCTCGGGCGCGCCGTCACCGGCACGATGCTGGTCGCGGCGATGAAAGAGGACGGCGTCAACATCTGGGGCGACGGCTCGACCTTCAAGGGCAACGACATCGAGCGCTTCTACCGCTACGGCCTGCTCACCAATCCCGGCCTGAAGATCTACAAGCCCTGGCTCGACCAGCAGTTCATCGACGAGCTCGGCGGCCGCGCCGAGATGTCGGCGTTCATGACCGCTCAGGGCTTCGCCTACAAGATGAGTGCGGAGAAGGCGTACTCGACCGACAGCAATTTGCTTGGCGCCACCCATGAGGCGAAGGATCTCGAAAGCCTCGACAGCGGCATCAAGATCGTCAATCCGATCATGGGCGTGCCGTTCTGGCGCGATGACTGCGCGGTGAAGGCCGAGACGGTCGTGGTGCGCTTTGAGGAAGGCCAGCCGACCGCGCTGAACGGCCAGACCTTCTCCGATCTCGTCGCGCTGTTCCTCGAAGCCAATGCGATCGGCGGCCGCCACGGCCTCGGCATGAGCGACCAGATCGAGAACCGCATCATCGAGGCCAAGAGCCGCGGCATCTACGAGGCCCCCGGCATGGCGCTGCTGCACATCGCCTATGAGCGCCTTGTCACCGGCATCCACAACGAGGACACCATCGAGCAGTACCGCATCAGCGGCATGCGCCTGGGACGTCTGCTCTATCAGGGCCGCTGGTTCGACTCGCAGGCCTTGATGTTGCGCGAAACCGCGCAGCGCTGGGTCGCGCGCGCCGTCACCGGCGAGGTCACACTGGAGCTGCGCCGCGGCAACGACTATTCGATCCTCAACACCGAAAGCCCCAACCTCACCTATGCGCCGGAGCGGCTCAGCATGGAGAAGGTCGAGGACGCCGCCTTCACGCCGGCCGACCGCATCGGCCAGCTCACCATGCGCAACCTCGACATCGCCGACACCCGCACCAAGCTGAAGCTCTACAGCGACACCGGCCTGCTCTCGGGCAGCGAGGGCTCGCAGATCTTCCGGCTCGAGAGCGACAAGGGGTGAAGCTGGTGTAGCTTCATTCGTCATTGCTGAGCGAAGCGAAGCAATCCAGAATCTCTCGGCGGTGACAGTCTGGATCTCCTCGCAATGACGAGAGCCCAAAACAAAAATGGCCGGGATCGCTCCCGGCCATTTGCGTTTGTGCTTCGCCTTACCGCGGCGGCGCGGCGCCGGGCGGGGGCGGCGGCAGCGAGGCCGTGCCGCCGTTGAGCAGCGGCGTGATGCGGCGGACGGTGACGCGCCGGTTGATCCGGCTCGGTCCGTCGGTCTGCTCCTTCAGGTACTGCTTGCCGTAGCCCTGCGAGGTCAGGTTCTCGGCGGGCACGCCGAACTGCTGCGTCAACAACTCGGCCGCGGCCTGCGCACGGCGATCCGACAGCGACAGATTGTCGACGTCGTTGCCGACCGCGTCGGTGTGTCCCTCGATCAGGAACACCTCGCGCGGGTTGCGCTGGATCGCCCGGTTGAGGCCGTCGGCGATCACCTGGAGCCGGGCCACCTGGTCCGGCGGGATGGTCCACGATCCCGTCTCGAAGTTGATCGTGTTGACGTCAATGCTCGGCATCTGCATGCGAACATTGGGGCTGTAGCGGATTTCGTCGAGCGTATAGCGCCGCTCGATCCGCTGTACCGGCGGTGCCTCCATGGTCGCGTAGATCACGTCCGGCGACGCCTCCTCAGCGTCGACGATGTAGCGATCATAGGGAATGTTCACGACCGGCGGCGGCACGTCGACATAGAAGCCGCCGACCGAGCGCGGATCGCGGTAGCTGTTGTCGATGATGACGATCTCACGTCCGCCGGGGTCCCTGCGGATTCGCCGCAGCAGCGAACCGTCCGGACCGACCACCGTGATGACCTCGCTGCCATCAGGGCGAATCACGACGGTGCGGGTTTCGCCGCCCTCGTTGAAGGTGCGGATGTCGCGGGCGCCGTAACGGAAGCGGTAGAGATCGTTGCCGCGGACATACTCCTGGCCGCCGGGGTCGCGGATGATGATGCGATCCGGCTCGGTGTAGATGGTGCGTCCGCCTTCGACGACCTCCTGCCGCTGATTGCGGTAGTCGGCGATCGTCGCGCCGATCACGGCGCCAGCCACCACGCCCGCACCGATCGCGAGCGGCGTCAGGTCACGCTGCGGCGGGCGGGGCGGAGGCGGCAACGGTGCAGCGACCGTCGGCGCGGCGCGGAAGGCCGGTGCGACCGTCGGCGGCGCGTATTGCGCCCGGTTCGGCGGCGGTGCTGCGGCCGGCGTGCCGGGGACGACAGTTGGTGCTGGGGCGCCGGCGGGAGCTGCGGGGCGGGGCGGGAGATTGCCGGCCTGCGGCGGCGCAGCCGGAGTTCCGGCAGCGGGCGCGCCGGCAGGAGGCGTTCCACCCTGTTGGCCAGGGGTTGGCGTCGCGGTCGGAGCCGGGGTTGGGCCTGGGGCCGGCGTCGCCGATCCCGGACGTCCGGCCGGCGGCGTCGCGGTGCCGCTCGGGGCCGGCGTTGCCGTTGGAGCAGGCATGGCTCCGGGGGCTGGCGATCCCGCCGCCGGAGGCGCGCCGGGACGTGCGCCGGGTGGAGGCGCGCCGGGGCGGCCGGCTGGCGGTGCACCAGGCGTGCTGCCCGGAGCCGGCGTTGCGGTCGGCGCAGGGGTCGGCGTCGGCGTTGGTGTCGCCGTCGGAGCGGGCGTGGCTGCCGGCGCAGCTGCGCCGGGGCGGGCCGTGGGCGCAGCTGTCGGAGCAGGCGGGGTTGCCGTGGGCGCAGGCGTCGGCCGGGCCGACGGAGCCGCGGCGGGCGGAGGCGGAGGAGGAGGGGGTGGCGTCGGGCGAGCCGCAGGCGGCGGCGTGGTGGGTGCGTGCTGCTGCGGAGCCGCGGCCGGAGGCGGTGCCGGAGGCGTGGGCGCAGGACGTGCCGCGGGCGGCGCCGGAGGAGGCGGTGTCGGGGCGTGCTGCTGCGGGGCCGCGGCCGGAGGCGGCGCAGGTTGCTTCGGGGCGGCCGGCGGCGGTGGAGGCGGCGCAGGTTGCTTCGGGGCGGCCGGCGGCGGTGGAGGCGGCGCAGGTTGCTTCGGAGCGGCCGGCGGCGGCGGGGGCGCCGGACGGGCCGCAGGCGGAGGCGAAGGCGGTGGCGGCGCTGCCGGGCGCGGCGGTGCGGCTGTCGGCGGGGGCGCTGCGGGCGGGTGGGGCGGTGCAGCCGCGGGCGGCGGTGCCGCTGGGCGCGCGGGTGCTGCAGGTGGGGCGGCCCCGGGCGGTCCCTTCGGCGGCTGCTTCGGTTTTCCGTCAGGGCCCGTCTCTTGCGGCTGGGCCTGTGCGACCACGAGTGGCGAAGCGCTTTGCGCGTGCGATGCGGTGTTTGCCAATTGCATCGCGGTCAGAGCCGTCGTCGCAAGCAGCACGATACGAAGGTTGGTCATGGTGGTGAACTTCCCCGGAAGGTTCTTTGACGAAAGTGTTGGGATGAACAGCTACGCGTTAGGCCGCATTGTGGCGGGCGATGCGACCGCAGTCCGATTTATTTCTGCACGCAAATCACCTCACTATGGTGACGTTCATTGCGCATTCAGACGCTTCTTGCAATCGCCTCACCTGTGATGCTTCGCCTCATACGTGATCCTGCGGTGGAGCTGCGTCCGTCGCAGGATTGGGCGTCAGCGGACCGTTCGGTCCGCGTCGTGGAATCTCTTCCGGCATATGGCCGGGCAATTCATCCGGCCGCGGTGTTTCGCCGGGCTCGCGCGTCGGCGGCGTGATGTCGGGCTGTGGATTGCCCGGCGGAATTCCGGGCGGCGGCTCGGTCGGAGTGCCGGGCGTCGATGGCGGAATCTCGGGCGGTTCGATCGGCATCGGCATCATCGAGATCGTTGTCCAGAGAACGACAACGACCATGTCGCGCTGATGTTCCGCACCACATCGATTCGAAGTCTGCGTTATTCGGGCGCGTGACAGACGGCCTCGATATTGTGGCCATCAGGATCGAGCACGAAGGCGCCGTAATAATTGGCATGATAATGCGGGCGGATGCCGGGCGGGCCGTTATCGCGGCCGCCGGCCGCGATCGCCGCCTTGTAGAAGGCATCCACCGTGGCGCGGTCCTTCGCTGCGATCGCAATGTGCACCGGCTTGTTCATGGCGCCTTCCGCGCCGAACCAGAAGTCCGGCTTACCGTCGGCGCCGAAACCTGCGGCCGCAGCGTGACCGGTCTGCTCGGCCGTCACTTCCATGATCAGGCCATAGCCGAGCGGCGCCAGCGCCTTCGCATAGAACGTTTTTGCGCGCTCATAGTCGGAGACCGAGAAACCCAGATGGTCGATCATCGCAACCTCTCCTGTTCGTCCTTGTCAGCGTGACAGGAACGTATTGCTCCGTGTCTTGCGTGCGATCGTAAAGCCGCGCGCGACCATGTCGGCAATACAATCCTGCTGCCATTCGTTTCGTGACAGGTGTTCGATCACGACCGCGCGCGGCCAGAGCGATTGCGGCGCGTCGCGGAAGAAGCCGATCAGCACGCGGTCCTCGAAGCCCTCGACGTCGATCTTGAGCGAATCGACCTTTGTGACGCCGGCCTCCTCGAGAATGCGCATCAAGCGTAGCGACGGCACCTTGATGGCCTCGGCACCGGCCGAGCCGGTGACGACGTGAGTGGCGCCGAGATTGCCGCCGCCGCTCTCGATCATCAGCTCGCCGTCGCTGTCCCCCGCGGCCGCCTGCACCAGGCGCACCTGCGGCGTCTTCGACGCGGCGTGATTGAAGGAGAGCCGTCCGAAGGTCAGCGGATGCGGCTCGATCGCGACCACCTTGCCTGATGGCCCGACCTGCCGCGCCATCACCAGCGCAAAGGTGCCGACATTGGCGCCGACATCGACGAACACGCCGCCCGCAGGGGTGTGCTGGCGCAGGAAGTCGAGCTCGTCGAGATTGTAGTCGGGATTGAACAGCGCGCCGCGCTCGGTCGCGCTGCCCTGGTGATAGAAGCGGAACGAGGCGCCCTGATACTGCACGTCGAGCGGGCCGCTGCGCAGCAGATTGACCAGCCGCGACAGCCAGGGTCGGAACGCGCCGCGCATCAGCCCCGAGCGCGTCGCGAGGCGGATGATCGCAGCCTGTGCCGCATTGGGGGCAAACGCGCCGAACGGCGCGGACGAAGGGGCGTTGTCGGACGTCAAGCAGCAGGTCCTCGTTGCAGGCGGCGCATGCATAGCCGGTTTTGGCGACAACTCCAATGGGCGGGTTGTAGCCTGGATGGAGCGTTACAGCGTGTTCTCGCGCGTGGACGGACCGGTCCCGGATTGCGCTTCGCTCATCCGGGCTTCGGATCACGCTGCCTTCTTCCGCTGGTGCAGCAATCGCCCGAGCAGCTTGCGCTTGCCCTTGCGCGGAATCAGCTCGACGTCGCTGACGAGTTTTGCGCCGCCCTTGCGCCGCTCCAGCACGATCTTGCGGCTGTGGAAAGCCTCCAGCTCGGCGCGATGCGCGACGCTGACGATGGTCGCCTTCGGCAGCTCGCCGGTGATCATCTTCATCATCTTGTCCTGGCTCCGCTCGTCGAGCGCCGAGGTTGCCTCATCGAGCACGACGATATCAGGATTGTGCAGCAGCAGCCGTGCGAAGGCGAGGCGCTGTTTCTCACCGCCGGACAGCGTCTGGTCCCACGGTCCTTCCTCTTCGATCTTCCCCTTGAGATGATCGAGGCCGACCTTGTGCAGGGCTTCGCCGATCTCCTCGACGGTCCAGTGGTCGGCGGCGCCGGGATAGGCGACCGCGCGCCGCAAGGAGCCGGAGGGCACGTAAGGCCGCTGCGGCAGCATGAACAGACGCCGGTCGGCATGCAAATTCACGCTTCCGCCGCCCCATGGCCACAGGCCTGCGATGGCGCGCACCAGCGTGCTCTTGCCGGTGCCGGACTCGCCGGCGACGAGCAGCCGTTCGCCCGGGTCTATCACGACTTCGGTCTCGCCGACCACGGCGGTGCCGTCATCGAGCGTGACCGAGAGATCCTTCATCTCAAGCATGGCGTCGTTGCGCGTCTCCCCGCGCTTGATGCGGCCAAGGCCGTCGCCCTGCTCGGCGCGTTCGAGGCCGTCGAGCGACATCATCAGCGAGGCGATGCGGCGCGCGCAGGCATTCCAGTCGGCCAGCCGCGGATAATTGTCGACCAGCCAGCCGAACGCACTCTGCACGATGGTGAAGGCGGAGGCCGCCTGCATCACCTGTCCCAGCGTCATGCTGCCGTCGAGGAATTTTGGCGCGCAGAGGAGAAGCGGGACAACGGGAGCAACGAGGCTGGATCCCTGCGACACCAGCGTAGTGCGCATGTGCTGGCCGGCGAGGCGCGCCCACTGCCGCAGCACGCGGTTGAAATTGCGGTCGATGCCGTCGCGCTCCTCCTCCTCGCCGCCGAGCAGCGCGATACTTTCGCCGTTCTCGCGCACGCGCGTCAGCGTGTAGCGGAAATCAGCTTCGGCCTGGTTCTTCTCCTCGGAGACCTGCACGAAGCGCCGGCCGATCGCCACGATCGAGCCGGATGCGATCGCGGCGTACAGGATCGCGGCGATCACCAGAAAGCCGGGAATCGTGATGGACGAGCCGCCGAGCACGACGGTGAGCGCACCGCCGATGGTCCAGAGCACGACGATGAAGGTCGCAGCCGACAGCAGCGCGGACGTGACGCCGGCGAGGAAATCGACCGGAGAGTCGGTGGCAATCCGCAGATCCTCCGCGATTCGGTATTCGGGATTTTGGTGGTCGCCGCCGACGAGATTGAGCTGGTAGTAGCGCCCGTTCTTGAGCCACCTGGTCAGCACGCTCGCAGTCAGCCAGGCCCGCCAGCGCCGCTGGATGCCCATGCGCGCGAACACCTGCGCGACGGCGAGCACGATGCTGCCGATCGCGAGCGGGAAGAACACCGCCGTGAGATGGAAGACGCTCGTCGCATCGCGCTTCTCGATGGCGTCGAAGATCGCGCGATTCCAGACATTGATGCCGTATTGGAAGCCGACGGTCAGGACGATCAGCGCGCCGAGACCGATCGAGAACGGCCAGGCCAAGCGGTTGCCGTTGCGGCCCCAGAAGCCACGCGCGCTGATCCAGAACCGCGTCAGCAGATAATCCTTGCGCGCCTGCTCGGCTTCCTCGGTTGAGAGCTCGGGGTCAGGTTCGACCAGGTCGGGCGGCGGCGGTGTCACTTCATCGCCGTTCTCGCCTTTGATCTCGACAATGGGCGGCTGTTTGCCCTGTTCGCGCGTTGCGGCCGGCTTGTGCATGAGCGGACAACGCAAAGGAAATCAAACGGTTCCCCTGGGTTCCGGCTGATCACTCGGCGGCGCCGTCGCGCACGCGTCGCGGCCGTGCCGCATGGTGCAGAACGCGCGACAATTCCTCGATCGAATAGGGCTTTTGCACGAGATCGAATCCGGCAGCGCCGTCCTGTGACAGGGCCTGGCTGTAGCCGGTGGTCAGCACGACCGGCACGCCGATGCCGCGGTCGCGGATCGCCTGCGCCAGATCGAGCCCGGTCATCCCGGGCATCACCACGTCCGAGAACACGACATCGAAACGATCCGCGTCCACGGCGAGCTCGGCGAGTGCATCGGTCGCATTGTCGACCAGCGTGATGGTGTAGCCGAGTTCGGTGAGCCCATCGGCGGCGAAATTGGCGAGCTCGATATTGTCCTCGACCACCAGCACCGACATGCCGCTGCCGGCCACCGCCGGCGCAGTGTTGGGCGCCTGGCGCTGCGGCAACAGGTCCGGCGGGACGCGCGGCAGATAGAGCGAGAAGGTGCTGCCCTGCCCCACCTCGCTCGTGACAGTCACCTCGCCGCCCGATTGCCGGGTGAAGCCGAACACCTGGGACAGGCCGAGACCGGTGCCGTGGCCGACCTGCTTCGTAGTGAAGAACGGCTCGAAGATGCGCCCTATTCGCGCGGCGGGAATGCCGATGCCGGTGTCGCTGACTGTCACGCGGACGAAGCCATGCTCTGTCATGGCCGGGCTGGCCGAAAGCTGCACCGTTGCGTCCGCAACGGTCGTTGTTGCCTCGACGCTGAAAACGATCCTGCCTTTGCCCTGCATGGCATCGCGCGCGTTGGTCGCCATGTTGATCAGCGCGGTCTCGAACTGGCTGGCATCGGCATTGACAAGGCACGGCTCCGCCGGCAGCTGCATGACGATCTCGATCGCGGGACCCAGCAGCGTGGCGAGCATGTCGTGCAGCGACTGCACCCGCGCACCGACGTCGAACACCTCCGGCTTGAGGGGCTGGCGCCGTGCAAAGGCGAGCAGCTGCGAGGTCAGCTTGGCTGCGCGCGCCACTGAATCGGCGATGGCCGTGATGTAGCGCTGCCGCCGCTCCTCGGTCAGCTGCGGCCGGTTCAAAAGGTCGACCGAAGCGCGGATCACCGTCAGGAGATTGTTGAAGTCGTGGGCGACGCCTCCGGTGAGCTGTCCGAGCGCTTCCAGGCGCTGGCTGTGCTTGAGCGCCTCCTCGGCCTCGCGCCGCTTTGCAGCTTCGGCCTGAAGGTGCTGGGTGCGCCGCAAGGCGAGCGCCAGCAGCAGAAACAGCAGTGCGGTGGCGGGAATGCCGAACACCAGATGCTGGCCCATGGTGGCGAACCAGCGCGCGCGGATCGCCGAGGTCTCGAGCCCGGCGCTGACATAGATCGGATATTCGGCGACGCGCCGGTAGGCGATGCGCCGCTCGATGCCGTCCGAGGGCCATGCCACGGTGATGAGGCCGTGCTCGGGTTGAGCCACGATCTTCCGGCCTACAGGGCCGGCCGGATCGAGCCGGAGGTCGTGGTCAAGCCGGGGAAAATGCGTGAGCACCGCACCGTCGGTGCGTGCCATCGCGAAGAAGCTGCCGGGATCCGATCCAATTCTGGCGTAAAAACTCTCGAAATATTCCGGCAGGACCGAGGCCTGGATCACGCCGATGAAGCGGCCGTCGTCGGAGTCACGGCGGCGGCTCACGCCGAAGAAGCGGGCACCTTGATAGGGCGGACGCGGCGTCAGCGGCATGCCGATGAAGGTGCCGATGGTCTGGTCGACATGGGCATAGAAGTAATCGCGGTCGGCAAAGCCGAGGTCCGGCGGTGGCGAGACAAGGCTGTTGACCAGAGCTTTTCCGTGCGCATCGAAGATCCAGGCCGATTTGAGCTGCGGCAGCGAATCGGTCAGCCGCTTCAGCCGGCGATGCAGCGTCGGCTCTCGGGCGCGGATGGTATCGTCTGAAAGGCCGCGCACGACCTCGTTGAGCTCGGCAAGGCTGCGGTCGATGGTCTCGAACACCTTGAGCGCGTGCTCATGCGCGACATCGACCGTGCGCTCGATCTCCCGGTCGGCGATATCCTTGGTCGATGTGTAGGAGATCGTGGCGGCAACGGCGAACAGCGCAATCGGCAGCGCCAGGGATGCCGCCATCATCCACTGCAACAGCCTCAGCGAGTTGCGTTGCGCCCTCTGCACAGTCGCTCCGTCCCGAGTGGGAGCTTAACCGAATCTTGTGCAGGTGAGGAAGTAGCTTATGCTGGAGCGGCTGGTTGCAATCTAAAAATTTGCACGTGCAGCGGGATTGAGAAAATTCTGCTCGAATTTAAGCCAATTGCAGAACACCCCGGCCGGTCTGGGCCGGGGTGGAAGGATGACCTTCGTCTCAGATTTGCCGCTCGACCATCTTGAGCTTGAGCTCGGCGATGGCTTCGGCCGGGTTGAGGCCCTTCGGGCAGGCCTTGGCGCAGTTCATGATGGTATGGCAGCGGTAGAGCCGGAACGGATCCTCGAGATTGTCGAGCCGCTCGCCGGTGGCTTCGTCGCGCGAATCGGAGACCCAGCGGTTGGCCTGGAGCAGCGCGGCGGGCCCGAGATAGCGCTCGCTGTTCCACCAATAGCTCGGGCAGGAGGTCGAGCAGCAGGCGCAGAGGATGCACTCATAGAGGCCGTCGAGCTTTTCGCGATCCTCGTGGCTCTGGCGCCATTCCTTCTGCGGCGTCGGCGAGGTCGTCTTCAGCCAGGGCTCGACCGAGGCGTACTGCGCGTAGAAATTGGTGAGGTCGGGGACGAGGTCCTTCACCACGGGCTGGTGCGGCAGCGGGTTGATCTTGACCGCGCCTTCCTTGACGTCGTGCATCGAGCGGGTGCAGGCCAGCGTGTTCTGGCCGTCGATGTTCATGGCGCAGGAGCCGCAGACGCCTTCACGGCAGGAGCGGCGGAAGGTGAGCGACGGGTCGATGTGGTTCTTGATCCAGATCAGGCCATCGAGCACCATCGGACCGCAATCATTGGTGTCGACGTAATAGGTGTCGACGCTCGGATTTTTGCCGTCATCAGGATTCCAGCGATAGACCTTGAACTCGCGGAGCTCGGTCGCGCCCGCGGGCTTCGGCCAGGTCTTGCCGCCAGTGATCTTCGAGTTCTTCGGAAGTGCGAATTCAACCATTGCTCTAACCTTTCGTCATTCCGGGATGGTCCGAAGGACCAGACCCGGAATCTCGAGATTCCGGATTCGATGCTGCGCATCGCTCCGGAATGACGGCTACTGTTCGCTCAATACACGCGCGCCTTCGGCGGGATGTACTGTACGTCGTTGGTCATGGTGTAGTCGTGAACCGGGCGGTACTCGATCTTGACCTTGCCGGCATCGTCCAGCCAGGCCAGCGTGTGCTTCATCCAGTTCTTGTCGTCGCGTTCGGAGAAGTCCTCGCGGGCATGGGCGCCGCGGCTCTCGGTGCGGTTGGCGGCCGAGTTCATCGTCACCACGGCCTGCGAGATCAGATTATCGAACTCCAGCGTCTCGACGAGGTCCGAATTCCACACCAGCGAGCGATCGGACACGGCGATGTCGGTGATGCCGCTGTGGACCTTCGCGATGAGGTTCTGGCCTTCGTTCAGCACTTCGCCGGTGCGGAACACCGCGCAATTGTTCTGCATCACGTGCTGCATGCCCTCGCGCAGCTTCGCGGTCGGGGTGCCGCCGGAGGCGTAGCGGTAATGGTCGAGACGGCTGACCGCCATCTCGGCCGAGTTCGCCGGCAATTCGGGCTGCTTGGCATTGGGCGTGAGCTTCTCGGCCAGGCGGAGCGCTGCGGCACGGCCGAACACGACGAGGTCGATCAGCGAGTTGGAGCCGAGGCGGTTGGCGCCGTGCACGGAGACGCAGGCGGCCTCGCCGATCGCCATCAGGCCGGGGATCACCGCGTTGTCGTCGCCGTCCTTCTTGGTCAGCACTTCGCCGTGATAGTTGGTGGGGATGCCGCCCATATTGTAGTGCACGGTCGGCACGATCGGGATCGGCTCGCGCGTCACGTCGACATTGGCGAAGATTTTTGCGGATTCGGAGATGCCCGGCAGGCGCTCGGAGAGCACCGCGGGATCGAGATGGTCGAGGTGAAGGAAGATGTGGTCCTTCTTCTTGCCGACGCCGCGGCCTTCGCGGATCTCGATGGTCATCGCGCGCGAAACGACGTCGCGCGAGGCGAGGTCCTTGGCCGACGGCGCGTAACGCTCCATGAAGCGCTCGCCCTCGGAATTGACGAGATAACCGCCTTCGCCGCGGGCGCCCTCGGTGACGAGACAGCCCGAGCCGTAGATGCCGGTCGGGTGGAACTGGACGAACTCCATGTCCTGGAGCGGCAGGCCGGCGCGCAGCACCATGCCGCCGCCGTCGCCGGTGCAGGTGTGCGCCGAGGTGCAGGAGGCGTAGGCGCGGCCGTAGCCGCCGGTGGCGAGAATCACGGTCTGGGCACGGAAGCGATGCAGCGTTCCGTCATCGAGCTTGAGCGCGATGACGCCGCGGCAGGTGCCCTGGTCGTCCATGATCAGGTCGATGGCGAAGAACTCGATGAAGAACTCGGCCGCGTGACGCAGCGACTGGCCATACATCGTGTGCAGCATGGCGTGGCCGGTGCGGTCGGCGGCGGCGCAGGTGCGCTGCGCCTGACCCTTGCCGTAGTCCATGGTCATGCCGCCGAACGGACGCTGATAGATCTTGCCGTCCTCGGTGCGCGAGAACGGCACGCCCCAATGCTCGAGCTCGTAGACCGCGTCGGGCGCGTTGCGCACCATGTATTCGATCGCGTCCTGGTCGCCCAGCCAGTCCGACCCTTTCACGGTATCGTACATATGCCAGCGCCAGTCGTCCTTGTGCATGTTGCCGAGCGAAGCAGAGATGCCGCCCTGCGCCGCGACCGTGTGCGAGCGGGTCGGAAACACCTTGGTGATGCAGGCGGTGCGGAGGCCCGCCTCGCTGCAGCCGACCACCGCGCGCAGGCCCGCGCCGCCGGCGCCGACTACGACGACGTCATAGGTGTGATCTTCGATCGGGTAGGCTTTGCCGTAGGTGGCGGGAGCGCCGTTGCCCTTGCCATTCGTCTCGTTGGCCATGGGTTACACTCCGGATGACAGTTGGAGAATCGCGTAGATCGAGGCGAGCGCGACCGCGATCGAGAAGAAGTTGTTGAGTATGATCGCGGTGAGCTTCAGCTTCTCGTTGTGGACGTAGTCCTCGATCACGACCTGCATGCCGATCTTCATGTGCCAGGCGCTGGCGATGATGAAGAGCACCATGATGATGGCGACCGGCAGCGAGCCGAGGATCTGCTTGGCGCCGGCCTGGTTGCGGCCGAGCAGCATCATGATGATCACCAGCACCGGGATCATCAGCAGCGTCATCGCCACCCCCGTGAGGCGCTGCCGCCAGAAATCGGATGTGCCGGAATGCGCCGCGCCGAGATTGCGGACGCGGCCGAGCGGGGTGCGCATGCTGCGCTTGGGCGTATCGGTCGCGCTCATCGTCCGCCTCCGATTGCATAGGCGATGATCCAGATCAGCACCGTCAGGGCGATGCCGCCGATCGCTGCGCCCCAGGTCAGGGCCTCGCGCTCATTGGCCTTGAAGCCGTAGCCGAGGTCCCAGACGAAGTGCCGAATGCCGCTCAACATATGGTGCATCAGCGCCCAGGTGTAGCCGAACACGATCAGTCGGCCGATGATGCTGCCGGTGAAGGCCTGGACATGGGCATAGGCGGCGGGGCCGGAGGCCGCCGCGATCAGCCACCAGGCGAGCAGCAGGGTTCCGACGTAAAGGGCGATACCGGTGGCGCGGTGGACGATGGATAGGGCCATCGTCAGCGTCCAGCGGTAGACTTGCATGTGTGGTGAAAGCGGTCGTTCGATCCGTGCGGTCATGGGCTTTGATGTTGTATGGCGGCCCTTGAGGGCGCGCGCGGGGATCGCGAGAGGTCGGCTCTATTTACGGAGTCGATTCCGCCTGCGCAATCACCAAATCGCCATAAATCGAACGAGGGTTCAGCTCTACAGCCTTGATGAAACAAGACCAATCAGGGGCTTGGTATACCAGAGCCTCTGTCCGCCAACAAAGAACCGAACATTCATTCATGTCTTTCCAAAGCGCCGAGGCGCGTTGAAATTGCTATTGGAACACCTCCAAACGGACCATGCCGTCTAACCCAGCCGGAGCTCAGCCAAAACGCCGGCAGCGCGCCTCGGCCGGGCGCCAATCTGCTGAGCTTTGATCGCATTCGGGTCTGGTCCGGATATGCGCACCCTGCATTCCACCCCAGCCGGCCGACGTTGCGTGTCGACCGTGGGAATCAGATCGCCTAAACCACCGCAGATGGCTCTCCGAACGTGCGTGGCGGAGAAGTTGCGACCAAGTCGCCGGGGGCAAGTCAGGGGTGGTTGCAGGTCTTGATATCAAGGAGATCGTCGAGCTCGCGCTGCTGCTGATCGCAACCGGCGCGCTCTCGGGATTTCTGGCCGGCGTGTTCGGCATCGGCGGCGGCGCGATCCTCGTGCCGGTGTTCTACGAATGCTTCCGCATCGAGCGGTGTGCCGCTGGAGGTGCGGATGCCGCTGTGCGTCGGCACCTCGCTCGCGGTGATCATCCCGACCTCGATCCGATCGTTCCAGGCGCACTACAAGCGCGGTGCGGTCGACATGGCGATCCTGCGCGTCTGGTGGGTGCCGATCCTGATCGGCGTCATCGCCGGCAGCGTGGTCGCGCGCGTCGCGCCGGAGCGGCTGTTCAAGATCGTGTTCGTCGGCGTCGCCTTGTCGGCGGCGGCCCGTCTCGTCTTCGCGCGCGAAGGCTGGAAGTTCGGCGACGACCTGCCGAAGGGGCCATTGATGCGCGTCTACGGCTTCTGCGTCGGCATTCTCTCGACGCTGATGGGCATCGGCGGCGGTCTGTTCTCGAACCTCCTGATGACCTTCTACAGCCGTCCCATTCATCAGGCGGTGGCGACCTCGTCGGCGCTCGCGGTGCTGATTTCGATTCCCGGCGCGCTCGGCTATGTCTACGCTGGCTGGCCCGCCGCGGCGAGCTATCCGACCGTCGCCGCGCTGCAGGTGCCGTTCGCGCTCGGCTACGTCTCGCTGATCGGCGCCGTGCTGGTGATGCCAATGAGCCTCGTCACCGCGCCGCTGGGTGTGAAGGCCGCGCACGCGATGTCGAAGCGCATGCTGGAAGTCGCGTTCGGCTGCTATCTGTTCATTGTGGGTAGCAGGTTCGTGCTGAGCTTGCTGGGCGGGCAGTAGCCGCCGCACCCACCGTCATTGCGAGCGCAGCGAAGCAATGCAGAATCTTTCCGCAGAGGCAGCCTGGATTGCTTCGTCGCAAGAGCTCCTCGCAATGACGAGACGAGAGGGCGCTCCTTATTTCTTCGCGTAAATATCCTTGTACGTCTCGCGCAAAATGTTCTTTTGCACCTTGCCCATGGTGTTGCGCGGCAGCTCGTCGACCACGAAGACGCGCTTGGGCATCTTGAACTTGGCGAGGCGGCCGTCGAGCGCCTTGAGCACCGAGGCTTCGCTGACATCGGCGCCCTTGTTGCAGACCAGCACCGCGGTGACGCCCTCGCCGAAATCGGCATGCGGCACGCCGATCACGGCCGACTCGACCACGCCGGGCATGGCGTCGATCTCGCTCTCGATCTCCTTGGGGTACACGTTGAAGCCGCCGGAGATCACGAGATCCTTGCCGCGGCCCAGGATGTGCACGTAACCCTTCGCATCGACCTTGCCGAGGTCGCCGGTGATGAAGAACCCGTCGGGCCGGAATTCGGCCTTGGTCTTCTCCGGCATCCGCCAGTAGCCCTTGAATACGTTCGGGCCCTTCACCTCGATCATGCCGATCTCTTCGCGCGGCAGCTCTTTGCCCGTCTCGGGATCGGTCACACGCAGGGAGACACCGGGCAGCGGGAACCCGACCGCGCCGGGCACGCGCTCACCGTCATAGGGGTTCGACGTGTTCATGTTGGTCTCGGTCATGCCGTAGCGCTCGAGCACGGCATGGCCCGTGCGCGCCGACCATTCGCGATGGGTCTCGGCCAGCAGCGGCGCCGAGCCCGAGATGAACAGCCGCATGTGTTTCGTGGTCTCGCGCGACAGCGCGGGATTTTGCAGCAGGCGCGTATAGAAGGTCGGCACGCCCATCAGCACCGTCGCGCGCGCCATCAGCTTGATGATCAAATCAGGGTCGAGCTTCGGCAGGAAGATCATCGAGGCGCGGGCGAACAGGGTCACATTGGTCGCCACGAACAGGCCGTGCGTATGGTAGATCGGCAGCGCGTGGATCAAGACGTCCTTGTCGGTGAAGCGCCAGTAGTCGACGAGCGAGAGCGAGTTCGACGCCAGATTATCGTGGGTCAGCATCGCGCCCTTGGATCGGCCGGTTGTGCCTGACGTGTAGAGAATCGCGGCGAGATCGTCGCTCGCGCGCGGCACCGTCGTGAATTCGCTGCCTGCCTTGTCGGCAGCCTCCGTCAGCGAGCCCTTGCCGTCAGGCCCGAGCGTCTCGACCTTGGCCTTCACCTTGGCGGCGATCGGGCCGAGCCCTTCCGCCTTGGAGGGATCGCAGACCACCAGCGACGGTTCGGCATCGCCGATGAAGTAGTCGAGCTCGTTCAGCGTGTAGGCCGTGTTGAGCGGCAGATAGACTGCACCGGCGCGCACCGTGCCGAGATACAGCACGATGTTGGCCACGGATTTCTCCACCTGCACCGCGACGCGATCGCCGGGCTTCACGCCGCGGGCGACCAGCACGTTCGCCATTTGCCCGGCGCGCGCGATCAGGTCGCCATAGCTGATATGGGCGCCGTCATGCGTCTCGATCGCAAGGCGTTTCGGATCGTCCAGGCCGTCGAACAGGCGGGAAAACAGGTTGGCGTTGGCAGCTTGGTTCATGCAACATTCCTCGCCGGCGGAGGCCGGTCAAAAATCGAGGGCTGGATTAGCAAAAACCGCCCCGATGAAGCAACGGAGACAGTTTGCATGTCAAAAAACGGGAAACGCGTGGCCTGGGTCACCGGAGGCGGCAGCGGGATCGGGGAGGCCGGCGCAGAGGCGCTCGCGGCTGACGGCTGGACGGTGGTGGTGTCCGGGCGACGCAAGGACGCCCTGGATACCGTAGTTGTCAAGATCAGTAACGCGGGCGGAGCGGCTGAGGCCATTGCACTCGACGTGTCCGACGCCGTGGAGGCCCAGAAGGCAGCCGATCAGATCGTCGCCAGGCACGGCCGCATCGACCTGCTCGTCAACAATGCCGGCATCAATGTTCCCAAGCGCAGCTGGAAGGACATGGAACTGGAGGGCTGGGACAAGCTGGTCCAGGTCAATCTCAACGGCGTGCTCTATTGCATGCGCGCGGTGCTGCCGACGATGCGCAAGCAGCAGGACGGCTCGATCATCAACGTCTCGTCCTGGGCCGGCCGCCACGTCTCCAAGATGCCGGGCCCGGCCTACACCACGACCAAGCATGCGGTGCTGGCGCTGACCCATTCCTTCAACATGGACGAATGCGTCAATGGGCTTCGCGCCTGCTGCCTGATGCCGGGCGAGGTGGCGACGCCGATCCTGAAGCTGCGCCCGGTGGTGCCAAGCGAGGAAGAGCAGGCCACGATGCTGCAACCGGAAGACCTCGGCCGCACCATCGCCTTCATCGCCTCGATGCCGCCGCGCGTCTGCATCAACGAGCTCCTGATCAGCCCCACGCATAATCGCGGCTTCATCCAGACGCCGAACAACAGGGATTAGCCAAGGTCGCGCGACCTCGTCATTGCGAGCGAAGCGAAGCAATCCAGGCATAGATCCGCGGAGACAGTCTGGATTGCTTCGCCGCTTCGCTCCTCGCAATGACGCCTGAGCCACCACACGAACATCTCCCCACATAGTTTCACGCATCACAAAGAATTTTTCCTCGAAACCGTATCGCAGACCCTCCCGTAGTTCGGTCCAACGACGGCACTGCTGCATCACTTCACACGGCCGCAGCCGCCGTTGTTGCCCAACTCAAACACCGGCCATCGCCGGCCTCTATTCAATCGGGAGACTTTCCATGTCGAAGCGCATTGCCTATCTCGCTGCCGCCGCCTTCAGCGCCATCGCCGTCACCGCGACCGTCGTCGCGCCGGTGCGCGCCGAGGAGAAGACCGTCATGGTCGGTGGCGCCGCGATGTTCCCGTCCAAGAACATCGTGCAGAACGCAGTCAATTCCAAGGACCACACCACGCTGGTGGCGGCGGTGAAGGCGGCGGGCCTGGTGCCGACGCTGGAAAGCAAGGGACCATTCACGGTGTTCGCGCCGACCAACGCCGCCTTCGGCAAGCTGCCGGCCGGCACCGTCGACAATCTGGTCAAGCCCGAGAACAAGGCGACGCTGACCAAGATCCTCACCTACCACGTCGTGCCCGGCAAGCTCGAGGCCTCCGACCTCACCGACGGCAAGAAGCTGAAGACCACGGAGGGCGAGGAACTGACGGTCAAGAAGATGGACGGCAAGACCTGGATCGTCGATGCCAAGGGCGGCACCTCCATGGTGACGATCTCCAACGTCAACCAGTCGAACGGCGTCATCCATGTGATCGACACCGTGCTGATGCCGGCGACGTAACACCGCGCGCCCCTGTTTCATCCCCCGAACAGGACGCTTTGAGACGGCGAGCCGGGGGTGCCCGGCTCGCTTTTTTGTGACCGCCATAGCCTCGCGGCATCGATTCCATGACGCGAGAGGCGTAACGAAAGCGGACGCAGCGGCGTATAATTATCGTTAGACGATCGCCAGGACGGAACCATCATGTCGAGCCTCACAGTCACTGACGAGCAGGTCAGCGCCACCCCGGCCAAAGTGATCCAGCCGGCCTGGGTCCGGGTCATGCACTGGATCAATGCCCTCGCCATGATCCTGATGATTCTGTCGGGCTGGCAGATCTACAATGCCTCGCCGCTGTTCGGCTTCAGCTTCCCGCGCGAGTACACGCTCGGTGGCTGGCTCGGCGGCGGCCTGCTCTGGCATTTTGCGGCGATGTGGCTGTTGATGATCAACGGCCTTGCTTATCTCATCACCGGTTTTGCCACCGGACGCTTCCGGAAAAAACTGCTGCCGATCACGCCATCCGGCGTGCTTCACGACGTCAGGGCGGCTCTGACCTTCAAGCTCGGTCATGACGATCTCACCGTCTACAATTACGTGCAGCGCCTGCTCTATGCCGGCATCATCGTGGTCGGCGTGCTGATCGTGCTCTCCGGCCTCGGCATGTGGAAGCCGGTGCAGCTGTATTACCTCGTGATGCTGTTCGGCGACTATCCTACCGCGCGCTATGTGCATTTCTTCTGCATGGCCGCGATCTGCGCGTTCCTCGTCATCCACGTCCTGCTCGCGCTGCTGGTGCCGAAGAGCCTGCGCGCGATGATCATCGGGCGCTGATTAGGAGAGTTGTGATGGCCAAACGTTCATTCCTGATCCCCGGCGTCGACAAGCGGCTCCTGATCAAGGACTCCCTCAAGACGATGCCGGATCTCACCCGCCGCCGCTTCATCGCGGGCGGCGCCAGCCTCGGCGCGCTGACGCTGCTCACCGGCTGCGACGTCGTCGACTCCTCCTCGGCCGAGGAGATGCTGAAGCAGGTGTCGAAGTTCAACGACGCCGTGCAGTCCTTCATTTTCAATCCCGATGCGTTGGCGCCGACCTTCCCGGAGAGCGCGATCACGAAGCCGTTCCCGTTCAACGCCTATTACGATCTCGACGATGCCCCGGATGTCGACGGCAAGGACTGGAAGCTCGAAGTGCGCGGTCTCGTCGACAACAAGAAGTCCTGGACGCTGGACGAGCTCTATCAATTGCCGCAGGTCACCCAGATCACCCGCCACATCTGCGTCGAGGGCTGGAGCGCGATCGGCAGCTGGACCGGCACGCCCTTGCGCGATTTCCTCAAGCTGATCGGCGCGGACACGCGCGCGAAATATGTCTGGTTCCAGTGTGCCGACAAGGACGGCTACAACTCGCCGCTCGACATGCGCAGCGCGCTGCATCCGCAGACGCAGATGACGTTCAAATACGCGAACGAGATTTTGCCCCGCGCCTACGGCTTCCCGATGAAGATCCGCGTGCCGACAAAGCTCGGCTTCAAGAACCCGAAATACGTGGTCTCGATGGAAGTCACCAACGACTACAAAGGCGGTTACTGGGAAGACCAGGGGTACAATTCGTTCAGCGGGAGCTAGCTCCGCTGCAGGGTGGGCAAAGCGCAAGCGTGCCCACCATTCCATCCATGATGAAGGAGATGGTGGGCACGGCGCTTCGCGCCTTTGCTCGCCCTACGGCACCGATTGCCTGGCCGGCCCCACCTTCCGCTGGCACAGCGCCGCCACCGCCCCGAGCGCCAGCAGTGCGGCCGAGACGTTCAGCGCGTAGCTCAAGCTCCCCAGCGCATCCGTGACCGCACCCACCACGATCGGGCCGAGCGTCTGGCCGACGCCGAACGAGATCGTCATCGCTGCGATCGCGGTCGGCCACACCTCGGGCGGATAGTTGAAGCGGACGAAGGCGGTGGTTGAGCCGACCACGGCGAAGAAGGCGACGCCGAACACGACCGCCGAGATCGCGAGCCAGGCCGGCGAATGCCCGAGCATCGGCAGGGCGGCCCCCAACGCGTTGGTGCCGAGGATGATCGCGGTGGCGAGCCCGCCGCGGTCGAGCGCCAGCACACCGCGCCAGGCCCAGGGGGTGACGAAGGCGGACAGACCGATCAGGCTCCAGAACGCCGCCTGCGCCGCAGCGCCGCCGCCGCCGTCGCGCACATAGGCGATCATGAAGGTCATGTAGGCGATATAACCCGCGCCGAACAGGAAGTAGCCGGCGAGATAGATCAGCACCGGCAGGATCGCGAACGATGCGTGACTGCCTTCCGAGAAACGCGCGCCGCTTTCGATGCGGATCAGGAACAGCGGGATCGTCATCGCGACGGACAGCAGCGTCAGCGCCCACCAGACGATCCACCACGAGCCGGGTCCGAAATATTGCAGCGTGAACGGGGCGATCAACCCGGATGATAGAATGCCGATGCCCGGCCCGGCGTAGAACAGGCTGAGCAGGAAATTGGCGCGCGCGGGCTGCGACTGCACAATGGTCGCGGCCAGCGCGCCGCCGGCGACGAAGCCCGCCGCTGCGCCCAGGCCCAGCACGAGGCGCGCCAGGCTCAACGCGACGAAATTGCCTGATAGCGCGCAGGTCGCGAGCGCGGCGACACAGGCCAGGGTTCCGCCGCGGATTGCGGCTGACCAGCCGACGCGCTGGATCAGCCGCGACGCGACAAGCGCGCCCACGAGGTAGCCGACGGCGTTGATGGTGTTCATGAAACCGGCCGCCGAGTAGGACCAGCCAAGGTCCTCCCGCATGTCGGGCAGCACCAGCGCATAGGCGAAGCGGCCGATGCCGAGCCCGACCGTTGCCGCCAGCGAGAGGGTCAGGATCAGCCGCGCAGGATGCGGGTTCGGGGGACGGTCAGGGGCGTGCAAGGGGTACTCCGGCAACCCGCACTGTGGCAGGCCCTGCCGGTCTTGCACAGCCGCGGCGCGGCAATGGTGTCTTGCCAAGCGCGCAACGCCGCTCTAGCACTCCGGCCGAAATTCACGAGATGCCGTCATGCCCGGCCTTGTGCCGGGCATCCACGTTCTTCGCCCCGCAAGCCAAGGACGTGGATGGCCGGAACATAGGCGAGCGGAAGCGACGCCGTCCTTTGGCCGGCTATGCCCGGCCATGACGCAACGGAGGTAGAACGACCATGGCGACCCACAAATTGCTGCTGCTCCCCGGCGACGGTATCGGCCCCGAGGTGATGGGCGAGGTGAAGCGGCTGATCGATTGGCTCAATTCGGCCGGGATCGCCAAGTTCGAGACCGACACCGGCCTCGTCGGCGGCTCGGCCTATGATGCCCACAAGGTCTCGATCTCCGAGGGCGACATGGCCAAGGCCAAGGACGCCGACGCCGTGATCTTCGGCGCAGTCGGCGGCCCGAAATGGGATGCGGTGCCTTACGAGGTGCGCCCCGAAGCTGGTCTCTTGCGCCTGCGCAAGGATCTTGCCCTGTTCGCGAACCTCCGCCCGGCCGTGTGCTACCCGGCGCTGGCCGATGCCTCCAGCCTGAAGCGCGAGGCGGTCGAGGGCCTCGACATCGTCATCGTGCGCGAGCTCACCGGAGGCGTCTATTTCGGCGAGCCCAAGACCATCACCGATCTCGGCAACGGCCAGAAGCGCGCGATCGATACCCAGGTCTACGACACCTATGAGATCGAGCGCATCGGCCGCGTCGCCTTCGAGCTTGCCAGGAAGCGCAAGAACAAGGTGACGTCCATGGAGAAGCGCAACGTCATGAAGTCGGGCGTGCTCTGGAACGAGGTCATGACTCAGGTCCACAAGCGCGAATATCCCGACGTCACGCTCGAGCACCAGCTTGCTGACTCCGGCGGCATGATGCTGGTGAAGTGGCCGAAGCAGTTCGACGTCATCGTCACCGACAACCTGTTCGGCGACATGCTCTCCGACATCGCGGCGATGCTGACGGGATCGCTCGGCATGCTGCCCTCGGCCTCGCTCGGCGAGGTCGACGTCAAGAGCAAGAAGCGCAAGGCGCTGTACGAGCCCGTGCACGGCTCGGCGCCCGATATCGCCGGCAAGGGCCTCGCCAATCCGATTGCGATGATCTCGTCCTTCGGCATGGCGCTGCGCTATTCCTTCGACATGGGCGATCTCGCTGACAAGGTCGACGCCGCGATCGCCGCGGTGCTGGCCAGCGGCCTGCGTACCGCCGACATCAAGTCGGAAGGCACCACGGCGGCCTCGACCACGCAGATGGGCGAAGCGATTTTGAAGGAATTGCAGAAGCTGCACGCGTAGCCAAAAGCACGGCTTTCGTAGGGTGGGTTAGCCGTGCGAAATGCGCTTCGCGCAGTCGCAGGGCTAACCCACCCTACGCACCTGCTATCGGAGCTCCCTCATGGATGCCTCACCCCGCCCCAAGATCGCGGAAACCACCATCCATGAAACGGTGCGCCAGCGCGAGGCGCAGATCGGGCGGCGCTGCGAGATCCTCAGCCATACCCGGATCGAATATGCCTCGCTTGGCGACTACTCCTATCTCGGCGAGAACTGCGACGTCGCCGATGCGACAATCGGCAAGTTCACGGCCATCGCCAATGCGGTGCGGATCGGCGCGCCGAACCATCCGATGGGCCGGCCGTCCCAGCATCGCTTCACCTATTGCCCTGAATATTACGAGGCGTCGGCGACGCGCGACCGCGACTTCTTCGCAGGCCGCCGCGGCGATCGCGTCATCGTCGGCAATGACGTCTGGATCGGCCACGCCGCCATCTTGCTGCCGGGTGTGAGCGTCGGTGACGGCGCGGTGATTGCCGCAGGCGCGGTCGTCAGCCGTGATGTCGAGCCCTACACCATCGTCGGCGGCGTTCCCGCACGGCCCATCCGCAAACGCTTTCCGGATGCCGTTGCGGCAAGCCTGCGCCGCATCGCCTGGTGGGATTGGCCGGATGCGCTCATCTTCGAGCGTCTCGCCGATTTTCGCTCCGAGGCGATCGAAGAATTTTGCCGGCGCTATGATCCGGCAGCGAACGCATAGTCTCAGCCGTCATTGCGCGGAGCGAAGCGACGAAGCAATCCAGAATCGTTCCGCGGAAAGATTCTGGATTTGCTTCGCTGCGCTCGCAATGACGATGGAGAGGCAGGAGTGCCCTACGGCATCGCGCAAAAACAAAATCGGCCGGGCGCGAGCCCGGCCATTTTGATTCGGAAAGATCAGCCCGCTCAGTACAGCGGGAAATTCTGCGGATAGCCGCCGACATCCTGCGGGGGCGAGAGCGGCTGACGGTCGATCGGGCGGTTGAGGTTCTCGCGCGCGAAGGACGGATAGCCCACTGCCGGCGGGAAGGCGTAGTCGGTGAACTTGCGGTCGCCCGGATTGACCTCGGTGCCGCCGTCGAGCCAGGAGCGCTTGCTCACATAGATGCGAGTGCGGCCTTGCTGATAGACCGCGTTGGGGCCGCTCGGGCCATAGTAGGGGCGGCCGCGCTCGTCATAGCGCTTGGTCCTGGTGTCGGCGGAGGCTGGCGTCGCGACGGACATGGCAATCACGGCGCCTGCCGCAAGCCAGGTCGCCAATTTGTTCGCCGCAGAAAATTTCGAGCTCATCACGTCCCCTTCAGGCGGCAAGCCGCCAGTCGATTTCACCCCATACTAGCGCGCCCGGGGTGACCGCAACTAGGTCTATTGGGTCACACCAACGCGGAATAATCGTGCGCGCCGGCAAAAGTTGCATGCAAACCAGCCACTTGAGCTTGATGCCGGTCAAAGCGTCCCGCGCAATTGCGCATTGGCGGCGCCGAGCAGCCAGTCCGGTGAGCCCCGCGAATCGCACGAGCGGCGCTTGAGCTCGGCATGGGCGAACATTTCCGCCAGCTTTGGCTCGTTGCCCGAGGTCAGCAGCGTCAGCCGGTTCAGCGTGCAGGCGATCGCCGCGCGCGTCGCGGGAAGGCTGTCGCCCTGGCAGGAGAAGCCGGAGATCTGCAAGCCCGGCTCCTCGCTGCGCTTGAGGTAGCCGAGGCAGCCCTGCGCACCCTCGATCGTGCCGGTTGGCCGGAACAGCGCGACGGGGCCGAATTTGGTGTCGATCAGGCCGGCCTGCTCGAGCGGGGTGACCGTCCCCAACCCCATCTGGGCGGCCAGACCCGCGGCCGCCGGCCGTGTCACGTCGAATTCGGCGCCTTGGCGGTAGATTTCGAGCTCGGCTACAGGCTTGTCCGCCGCGTCGGTCCAGCGCAGCACGTCCCTGCGGCCGCCTTCGGGATGCCTGAGGATGGTGTAAGATGCTGTTTTATCTGATGAATCGAATCGGCTGACGGCGAAGGCCGGATGCGAGCGGTCGGCCACGCTCCAGCCTGGCTTGTCCGCCGGCTCATCGTCGCGCAAGTCAGGCAGCTGGCCGAGCGCTGCGACGGCGAGGATGGCAAGCAGGGCGAGCGCCCCTACATAGGCGATCAGGCGCGCCAGCGTGCCGACGACCTCGTCGGCAACGGCCAGGAGCGCCAGCTGGATCTGGGTAGGGCTAACGGCCGTGCTGGCCTCAGGCGACTGCATCCACGGCCTTCAGGCATGGTCCCACGTTGTCTTGAGGCCGGTTCTCGCATAGAAGCGCTGCTCTTCCTGTTTAAGCGTCAGCTTCAGGAACGGGCTTTTTCATCGGAGAGTGAACGATGGGTTACAAAGTCGCAGTCGTCGGCGCGACCGGCAATGTCGGTCGGGAAATGCTCAACATCCTCGATGAGCGCAAATTCCCCGCGGACGAGGTCGTGGCCCTGGCGTCGCGCCGCAGCGTCGGCGTCGAGGTCTCCTATGGCGACCGCACCCTCAAGGTCAAAGCGCTCGAGCATTACGACTTCTCCGACGTCGACATCTGCCTGATGTCGGCGGGCGGCGCGGTGTCGAAGGAATGGTCGCCGCAGATCGGCGCCGCCGGCGCCGTCGTGATCGACAATTCCTCGGCCTGGCGCATGGACCCGGACGTGCCGCTGATCGTGCCGGAAGTGAACGCAGGCGCGACCGAAGGTTTCAAGAAGAAGAACATCATCGCCAACCCGAACTGCTCGACCGCGCAGCTCGTGGTCGCGCTGAAGCCGCTGCACGACAAGGCGACGATCAAGCGCGTCGTGGTCTCGACCTATCAATCGGTGTCGGGCGCCGGCAAGGACGCGATGGACGAACTGTTCTCGCAGACCAAGGCCGTCTACACCAATGACGAGCTGGTCGCGAAGAAATTCCCCAAGCGCATCGCCTTCAACGTCATCCCCCACATCGACGTCTTCATGGAAGACGGCTACACCAAGGAAGAGTGGAAGATGATGGCGGAGACCAAGAAGATCCTTGATCCCAAGATCAAGCTCTCGGCGACCTGCGTGCGCGTGCCTGTCTTCGTCGGCCACTCCGAGGCCGTCAACATCGAGTTCGAGAATCCGATCAGCGCGGACGAAGCCCGCGAGATCCTGCGCAAGGCGCCCGGCTGCCTCGTCATCGACAAGCAGGAGCCCGGCGGCTACGCGACCCCATACGAAGCCGCCGGCGAGGACGCCACCTATATCAGCCGCATCCGCGAGGATGCGACGGTGGAGAACGGTCTCGCGTTCTGGTGCGTGTCCGACAATCTGCGCAAGGGCGCCGCGCTCAATGCGATCCAGATCGCGGAAGTCCTGATCAACCGCAAGCTGATCAGCGCGAAGAAGAAGGCGGCGTAAGGGAGACGTGGTTACGGGGACCCGGAGTTACGCCTTCGCGCCTCGATTGGTCCCGGGAGTATTGGTCCCCGGATTTGCGCTCCGCTTCGCTGCGCTTGTCCGGGACGACGATCTCGTTTGATGCGGCAGTATACGAAGCCGCTCAAGCCTCGCCGCGCGCGCTCTTGAATTCCTTGCTTGCCTTGTCCAGCACGAACAAAGTCCCCTCCGCGACGCCGAAATAGGCGCCGTGGGTCTGCATCTGGCCGCTCTCGACGGCCTTGCGCACGAACGGGAAGGTCATCAGGTTCTCCAGGCTGCGGAACACCGCGGCCTTCTCGATGCGCTCGACGAACTGCGCCATGGTCTCGTGCTCGCGCTGCTCGACCACTTCGCCGGGCTTGATGAACATCTGCATCCATTTGCCGATGAAGTCACCGGGCGTCAGCGGCTCGATCTTGTCGACGAAGGCGCGGATGCCGCCGCATTGCGCGTGGCCGAGCACCACGATGTGCTTCACCTTCAGCACCGTCACCGCATATTCCAGCGCCGCCGAGACACCATGCGCGCTCTCGTCGGGCTGATAGGTCGGCACCAGATTGGCGATGTTGCGGACGACGAACAATTCGCCGGGGCCGACGTCGAAGATCACCTCGGGCGAGACGCGGCTGTCGCAGCAGCCGATCACCATCACTTCCGGCGACTGTCCTTTCACCGACAGCTCGCGGTAGCGGCTCTGCTCGGCAGGCAGCCGCTGGGTGGCGAAGGCCTTGTAGCCTTCCAGCAAATGCTTCGGGAATGTCGTCATGGCCTATGCCTAACCATAGAGCCCGGGACCGAACAAGCCTTTCGAATAGGCATGCCAAGTGCTACGGCTCAGGTCAGAAGACAGACGAGGAAACCGGAAGGAACGATCGCATGACCCGCCCGCGCCGCAGCCATTTGTTCATGCCCGGATCCAACCCCCGCGCGCTGGAAAAGGCACGGAATCTGGCCGCCGACGGCCTGATCCTCGATCTGGAAGACTCGGTCGCCCCCGAAGCCAAGGCGATGGCCCGCGACGGGATCGCCGCTGCGATTTCGGCCAAGGGGTTCGGCAAGCGCGAGATCCTGATCCGGACCAACGGTCTGGACACGGCCTGGTGGGCCGATGACGTCGCGATGGCCGCCAAGGCATCGCCCGACGGCATCCTGGTTCCAAAAGTTTCAAGCATCGAAGATCTCAATGCGATCGGCCGTAAGCTGGCCGAGCTTGGCGCCGCGCCGACCGTGAAAGTCTGGGCCATGATCGAGACCGCGCGCGCGGTGCTCCATGCCGAGGAGCTGTCCGCCGCCGGCCGCGATCCATCGACCCGCCTCTCCGGTTTCGTGTTCGGCCCGAACGACATCTCGCGCGAGACGCGGATCCGGATGCTGCCGGGCCGCGCCGCGATGATCCCGATGATCACCCACTGCATCCTGGCGGCGCGCGCCCATGGCCTCGAAATCCTCGACGGCCCCTACAGCGACATCGCCAATTCCGACGGTTTCGCCACCGAATGCGCGCAAGGCCGCGACCTCGGCTTCGACGGCAAGACGCTGATCCATCCCTCACAGATCGACGCCTGCAACGCGATCTTCACCCCGCCTGAAGAAGAAGTCGCGCGCGCCCGAAAGATCATCGCGGCGTTCGAATTGCCGGAGAATGCTTCGCGCGGCGCGATCCGTCTCGACGGCGCCATGGTGGAGCGCCTGCACGCCGACATGGCCCGCCGCACGATCGAGATCGCGGATGCGATTGCGGCGATGGGGAAGTCCTGAGCACGCACGATCTCGGCGCGGCACGAGATCGGCACGGCCGAGCGACTCCAGCGTCGGGGCATTCGCGCAATAACCGTCAGGATGAGGACGGAGTGTGCGGCAACGGTTTCTACAGGCTCCTATGCCCGTTAGCCTCATCCTGAGGAGACCGCTGGAAGCGGTCGTCTCGAAGGACGAGGCGTTTGCTCGGAAGGCTCCATAAGCCTGCGAGCTGCAGCGCATCTCTTGCGCGACAGTTAGCTAAACCGCTCCGCCGCCCACGCATACAGGCTGCCGGGAATCGGCTTCTCGCCGCCGCGGCCCTTGGGGGAGATGTGCAGGCCGATGATCTCGGGATTGGTGACGAGGCCGAGATAGCTCGAGGGGTCGAAGAACAATTTTGGCTCGGCATGCACGGCGTAGAACGACTGTTTTGGCAACGCGTTCTGCAATTCACCGGTGCGGCGCGCGAGCGCGGTGAGCGCCGCAGGCCCGTAGATCGCGACGCGAATGTCCGAGAGCCGGTTCGAGCCGCCGCGCAGGCGGCGCATCATGAAGGTGATGCGGTGGCGCACCGAGAGCCAGTTCGGCGTCAGCTCCTCCTGCTCCATCAGCTCTTCGAAGGCGGCGACGATGCCGTGCTCGGGCGGAAGATAGAGCACGGAATTGCCGAGCTGGCGCGGCCGCTCCCAGGCGAAATAGGGTTTTGCCGGATCGATCTCGACGGGCTTCAAGAGCAGCACGTCGGCGTCGAGCCAGAGGCCGAGGCCCTTCGCCATCAGCTTCATGCGGAAGAAGTCGCTGAACTGCAGCGTGGTCCAGTCACGCCAGCTGCCGTCGGGCTGCGGCGGCCGCAACCGCTCGGAGAATGCGTGCGGCAGGATCGCCTCGGCCTCGGCGTTGGCAACGCCGGCGGGCAGGCCGGGAATGGTGTCGAAGCTGTAGACCGTGACCTTGTGGCCGGCAGCGAGCTGCGAGCGCAGACAGGTCTGGCGCAGCGCATCCATCGGGCCATGCCAGAAGGTGACGATCTCGGGGAGCATGCGCGAGCCATACGGATAAGCAGGGCAAAGAAAAAGCCCCGGCGCTGACAGCACCGGGGCTCGAACGAAAATCCGAGATCAGGCCCAGGCGCGCTCGCGCTTGAGTTTCTCTTCATAGGAATCGATCGAGGCCTTCTTCTCCATGGTGAGGCCGATGTCGTCGAGACCGTTGATGAGACAGTGCTTGCGGAACGGATCGATCTCGAACTTGACCTTGCCGCCGTCGGGGCCGCGGATCTCCTGGTTCGGCAGGTCGATCGTCAGCGTCGCGTTGGCGCCGCGCTCGGCGTCGTCGAACAGCTTGTCGAGATCTTCCTGCGAGACGCGGATCGGCAGAATGCCGTTCTTGAAGCAGTTGTTGTAGAAGATGTCGCCGAACGAGGTCGAGATCACGCAGCGGATGCCGAAGTCGAGCAGCGCCCAGGGCGCGTGCTCGCGGCTCGAGCCGCAGCCGAAATTGTCGCCGGCGACCAGCACCTTCGCGTTGCGATAGGCGGGCTGGTTGAGAACGAAATCCGGGTTCTCGCTGCCGTCGTCCTTGTAGCGCTGCTCGGAGAAGAGCCCCTTGCCAAGGCCGGTGCGCTTGATGGTCTTGAGGTACTGCTTCGGAATGATCATGTCGGTATCGACATTGACGATCTTCAGCGGCGCCGCGACGCCTTCCAGCGTGGTGAACTTGTCCATGGTTGCGCTTTCCCGCACGTGGTTCAGGGAGCCGGTATTTATCGCGATCGGGGGCCGAATCCTAGGCCGAATTGGGCAGGTCTGCCTTACCTCTCCTGCTTGCGGGGTATGAGGCTGGACTGGTGCGGCGTCGGGATTTCACCTCTCCCTTGGGATTTCACCTCTCCCCGCCGGGGAGAGGTGAAGAAGCTCCGCTCTACTCCGCCTTGGCCTCAATCGCGGCCATATCGTCGTCCGAAAGGCCGAAATGGTGGCCGATCTCATGGATCAGGACGTGGCGGACGATATGGCCGAGGCTTTCGTCGTGCTCGGCCCAATAATCCAGGATCGGCCGGCGGTAGAGCCACACCATGTTGGGCAGCCGCGCCACGTCGCCAAAGCTCTGATGCGGCAGGCCGACGCCCTGGAACAGGCCGAGCAGGTCGAACTCGCTCTCGCAGTCCATTTCGTCCAGGACCTCCTCGGTCGGGAAGTCGTCGACGCGGACAATCACGCCCTCGCAGAGCTTGCGAAATTCCACCGGCAGGCGCTCGAACACATCGTGAGCCATCGCTTCCATCTCGGCCAGCGACGGCGCTTTCAATTCCGTCCACATGGACCCCTTCTTACCGCGGGTTCCGCGGCGATGCATCTGGCTTTATAAGCGCGGCGAGGTTGACGGGCGCGACCAAAACGGGGAGCGTGGGCCTTGAATGGGACGTTTCAGGTGGGCGGAAAAATGCGAGCGAAAACAGCGCTGACTCTACTGTGCATGGGGTTGTTTTCGCAGTTTTGCGTTGGCGCGGAAGCGCAGACCGCCGACCCCGAGATTCGCTTCGCCCAGGCGGTTCCGCCTGACGACATACCCCCGCTGCGCAAGCGGCCCCCGGCGCGCTTGCGCGTCACGCCCTATTACAGCCCGGATGGCGTCTATCCGCGCTACAATCCCGGCCCCGACGCGGTCCGCGTCTGCAACGCGACCTATGTGCAGGAGTACCGGCCGAGCGGCACGGTGATCGTGCCGCGCGTGAGCTGCTACTGGCGCCGGGGCTGACCAGTTCAATGCCCGCGCCAGCCAACAGCGCCGTGGCCTCGTGAGGGTCGTGATGGCGCGATGGATTGGATTGGCTATTGCCGTGGCGCTCGCTGCCGGCGTGCCTCGCGCTTCCGCGGCGCAAAGGGCGACGATACCGGAGGCGTCGGCGGGGATCGCGGTTTTCGATGTCCGGCGACACGCGCGAGCCCGTGACATTGCGCGGCCTGCTGCGCGCCACGATCCACGCTACTACGCGCGGCCCGTCTACTATCGTCCTTATCCTTACCGCGTGCCGGTACCTTTCGTGTTCGGCTACGGGCCGTTCTGGACGCGCTAAAGCATGATCCGGAAAAGTGCGAAGCGGTTGTCCGGAAAGATCATGCGTAAACAACAAGCTGAAGCGCGATGACGATTCATCCAAATCTCATCGCACTTTAGCCCGCGGGGTCGAATCCCCTGACCAGCAGCACGGTCGCCTGTGCGCCGGCTTTGCGATCACGCGAGATCTCTTCGTACTCGGGCGAGTTCGAGAAGGCGAGGAATGCGGCCTCGTCGGCAAACGACATCATGACAAGCTTGTCATGCGGCCACGCGCCCTCGAGTACGCGCGGATGTTCGTCGGCGGCGAGCAGGCGCCCGTTGTACTTTCTGAACACGTCGAAGAACCGCGCCTGATAGCGGTCATAAGCTGCGCGGTCCGTCATCTTCAATTGCGCAATGGCGTAGACAGTCATTTGCAAAATTCCTTCCGTCGCGGCACTGCGTCGCATCGCCGAGGCCCAGTGTCGTTCATTCATGGCGCGTTCACATCGCCGTCCGCAATTTAATCTTGGGAGCGACCGTAATTGAACAGCGATGGCACGGCCGAGACGTCGCGTCGCAGCTCTGCTGTCCAGATTCAGGGAGGGTTCCATGCTGAGGATGTTGGGTCGTCGGGCTCGCCCGATGCGCGTGCTCGGGATCGCGGCCGCCGCGACGCTGATGCTGTCGGCCGGCACCGCGCGTCGCGCTGAAGCACTCACCTTGATCAATCCGGCGACGTCACCCGCGACGAAGGCCGCGACCGACGATCTCGTCACGCAGATACGTCACGGCGGCGGCGGACATGGCGGTGGCGGTCATTTCCACGGCGGTGGTGGCTTCCGCGGCGGTGGCGGACATTTCGGCGGCTTCCGCGGTGGCGGCTTCCATGGCGGCGGCTTCCGCGCTGCGCCGGCCTTTCACGGCGGCGGCATTCGTTACGGCGGATTTCGCCACTATGGCGGCTATCATCGTTACGGGATCTATCGTCCCCATTACGGCTATCGTCACTTCCACCGGCGCTATTATGTCGGGGGCTACTATCCCTACTATCACTATCCGCGTCGCTGCCGGATCATCTGGACCTATTACGGCCCGCGCCGCGTCTGCCGCTGGCCCCGCTGGCACTATCCGTACCGGTATTATTGGTGAGGTGATTTAGCACCGTCATTCCGGGATGGCGGCGCAAGCGCCAGACCTGGAATCTCGAGATTCTCGGGTGCGCAATAGCGCACCCTGGTTCGATGCTTCGCATCGCCCGGAATGACCGTGGATAATGGCGGCGCTTTAACTCAGAGCCAATCCTTCAGCTTCCAAGACGAAGCCTTCCACCGCATCAGATTCTCGAGCTTCCACTGCCGAAACATCGCCGGCGGCCAGCGGCTGAGCTTTGACGTCTCCTCCACCTCCGGCTTGGCAACGACGCGCAGCGGCGCCGCACGCCGGCGGTGCTGGCGCGTCGCTTCGCTGATCAGGTCGACATATTCAGGCTTGTTGGCCATGGCTTGCGTCCTCGCGAGATCGTCGCGAGGACGCAGTGTCGTTGTGGGCGCTTAACGGCGCTTTGCCGCGATCGCTACAATTGCAGGAACCGGCTTAGCGCCACTCCCGGACGTCGACGAAGTGACCCGCGATCGCCGCGGCCGCCGCCATCGCCGGCGACACCAGATGCGTGCGGCCCTTGAAGCCTTGGCGGCCCTCGAAGTTGCGGTTCGAGGTCGAGGCGCAGCGCTCTTCCGGCTTCAGCTTGTCCGGGTTCATCGCAAGGCACATCGAGCAGCCCGGCTCGCGCCATTCGAAGCCGGCCTTGATGAAGATCTTGTCCAGACCTTCAGCCTCGGCCTGCTCCTTCACGATGCCGGAGCCCGGCACGACCATGGCGTTGACGTTCGCCGAAACGGTCTTGCCTTCAGCAATCTTCGCCGCTGCGCGTAAGTCTTCGATGCGGCCGTTGGTGCAGGAGCCGATGAAGACGCGGTCGAGCTTGATGTCGGTGATCTTCGTCCCCGCGGTCAGGCCCATGTACTTCAGCGCGCGATGCTTGGAGATGCGCTTGGCCTCGTCCTCGATCTTGTCGGGATCGGGCACGATGCCGGTCACCGAGATCACGTCTTCGGGCGAGGTGCCCCAGGTCACGATCGGCGGCAGTTTTGCAGCATCGAGGCGCAGCTCGTGATCGAAATGCGCGCCTTCGTCGGAGCGCAGCGTCTCCCAATAGCGCATTGCCGCATCCCAGGCCGCGCCCTTCGGCGACTTCGGCCGGTCGCGCAGGAAGTCGAAGGCCTTCTGGTCGGGCGCAACGAGGCCGGCGCGGGCGCCGCCCTCGATCGACATGTTGCAGACCGTCATGCGGCCTTCCATCGAGAGCGCGCGGATCGCATCGCCCGCATATTCCAGCACGTAGCCGGTGCCGCCCGCGGTGCCGATCTCGCCGATGATGGCGAGGATGATGTCCTTGCCGGTCACGCCGTCGGGCAATTTGCCGTCGACGGTGACGCGCATGTTCTTGGCCTTCTTCTGGATCAGCGTCTGCGTCGCCAGCACGTGCTCGACCTCGCTCGTGCCGATGCCGTGGGCGAGCGCGCCGAACGCACCATGCGTCGAGGTGTGGCTGTCACCGCAGACGATGGTGGTGCCGGGCAGGGTAAAGCCCTGCTCGGGGCCGATGACGTGGACGATGCCCTGGCGCTTGTCGAACTCGTTGTAATATTCGATGCCGAATTCCCTGGCGTTCTCGGCCAGCGCCTTGATCTGCTCGATGCTCTCAGGATCCGGATTCGGCTTGGTGCGATCGGTGGTCGGCACGTTGTGGTCGACGACCGCGAGCGTCTTCTCGGGCGCGTGGACCTTGCGCCCCGTCGCGCGCAGGCCTTCGAACGCCTGCGGCGAGGTCACCTCATGCACCAGGTGACGATCGATATAGAGCAGGCAGGTGCCGTCCTCGGCTTCGTGCACCAGGTGGTCGTTCCAGATCTTGTCGTACAGGGTGGTCGGCTTGGACATGAGCTTGAGCTCCGGGAATGTTGGTAAGCGGATAGCGCGCCTGGCGCGCGGGCAACAAAATCGTCAGCGCAGCTTTTAGGCTGCGCGCGTAAGCTCTGACGTTGCCGAGGTCGCGAAGCGTCCGAAGAACCGGCCAGGCAGCCGCGAGCGATCGTCGATGACGATGCGCTGGACGGGGGCGAAGCTGGTCAGATCTGGAAACATTCCAAGAATATATAGCAGGCCGAACTGGAATCGCGAGTGGTTTCAAATGACCGCCACGCACACCATGCATGAGGAGCGCGCTCTTGGCGCGCGTCTCGAAGGATGAAGGCCCGGCCGGTGGCCTCGCCCTTCGAGACGCGCGTTCCGCGCTCCTCAGGGTGAGGGACGGGCACCTTGCGCGCCGCACTGACGCAACAAAAAAGCGCGGAGCCGAGCCCCGCGCTTTCGAAAAACTTGCCAGGTGGCGAGGTTTACTCGCCGACGGCAGCAGCGCGGTCCTGCTTCTCGACGATGCGGGCCGACTTGCCGCGGAGATTGCGGAGGTAATAGAGCTTGGCGCGACGCACCTTGCCGCGACGCACCACCTTGATCGAGTCGATCATCGGCGACATCACGGGGAACACGCGCTCCACGCCCTCGCCATAGGAGATCTTGCGGACGGTGAAGCTCTCGTTGAGACCGCCGCCGGAACGGCCGATGCAGACGCCCTCATAGGCCTGCACGCGGGTGCGGTCGCCCTCGACGACCTTCACGTTGACGATCACGGTGTCGCCGGGGCCGAATTCCGGAATGTCCTTGCCAGCGGACAGCTTGTCGAATTGCTCTTGTTCGAGCTGCTTGATCAGGTTCATGGGTAAATCTCCATCGGCGCGCCCAGCCTTGAAGAAACGGGGGCTGCGTGAAATTCGTCTATCCAGCCATTGCGGATTTGGCCGCTCCTATAAGGCAAGCCGGAGCGTTTGTCACCCGTCTGTCTTGTTTTTTGGCGTTTTTTGGCGGCCGGCCCGATTCGGGGCCTTGACCGGGATTTGAGCCCATAGATCCGGCCGTCGGGCCGCCGTCAGGGCCTCGGATTCGGCCCGCCGCCAGGCCGCCACCTTGGCGTGGTCGCCCGAGGTGAGGACCCCCGGGATCGGAACCCCCTCGAACAGCTGCGGGCGGGTGTATTGGGGGTATTCCAGAAGGCCGTCCGAAAAACTTTCCTCGGTTCCCGAGGCCTCCTTGCCCATCACGCCCGGCAGGAGCCGAACACAGGCGTCGATCAGGGCGAAGGCCGCGATTTCACCCCCCGACAGGACGTAATCGCCGATCGAGACCTCCTCCAGGCCGCGCCGGTCGATCACCCGCTGGTCTACCCCCTCGAACCGTCCGCAGACGATCAGGGGCCCGGGGCCTTGGGCGAGCTCGACCACCCGGACCTGGGTCAATGGCCGACCGCGGGGGCTCATCAGCAAGCGCGGCCGCTCAGCACCAATCCCAGCGGCATCGATGGCCGCCGCCAGCACATCCGCCCGCAGCACCATGCCCGGCCCGCCGCCGGCCGGGGTGTCATCGACGCTGCGGTGGCGATCGGTGGCCGAGGCCCGGATATCGCGCGCCTCGAGCTGCCACAGCCCGGCGGCCAGCGCCCGGCCGGCCAGACTCACGCCGAGCGGTCCCGGAAACATCTCCGGAAACAGCGTCAGCACGGTTGCGCGCCAGGGTGAGGGGTTGGTCATTCGATCTCAGTTCTCGCCGTCCCCGACAAGCGCGCCTCAAGCGCGCGCAGATCAGGGACCCATAACCAGCGCAGCCAGTTTTGCGATGGTTGGAGGCTCCAGCTTAGCCAAAAACCACGGCTTGTGGTTATGGGTCCCCGCTTTCGCGGCGACGACTCGGAGCGAGAGTTTCGCCCCGCTCCTCGCCCTCGATCTCGAGCGGCGGCGCGATCACGACGCGGCCGCCCTCGATGTCGACCTCCGGCACCACGGCGTTGGAGAACGGCAGCAGCATCGTCGCGCCCTTGGGCGGGGCAATCTCGATGATGTCGCCGGCGCCGAAATTATGGATCGCGAGCACGCGGCCGAGCGTCTCGCCGTCCGTGGTGACGGCGGCGAGCCCGATCAGATCGGTGTGGTAATATTCGTCCTCGTCGGTCGCGGGCAGCTTTTCGCGCGGAACGTAGAGCTCGACGCCGTTGAGGCGCTCGGCCTCATCGCGGGTCGTGACGCCCTTGAACGTCGCCACCAGATGATCTTTCGCCTCGCGCGCCGTCGCGACCTCGAACTGGCGCTTGCCGTCCTTGGCGAGAAGCGGCCCGTAGCGCCTGACGGCAAACGGATCTTCGGTGAAGGTCCACAGCTTGACCGCACCGCGCACACCATGCGCGGCGCCGATCCGCGCGACGCAGACCAGCGCCGACATGTCCTAGCCTCAGCCCTTGGCGGCGGCTTCGGCCTGCGCCTTGCGCTCCTTGCGCGGCACGGCCTTCTCAGGGTTGTTGCGCGCTTCGCGCTTCTTGACGCCGGCGGCGTCGAGGAAACGCGCCACGCGATCCGACGGCTGCGCGCCCTTGGCGAGCCAGGCCTTCACCTTCTCCATGTCGAGCTTGAGGCGGGTCTCGTTGTCCTTCGGCAGCAGCGGGTTGAAATGGCCGAGACGCTCGATGAAGCGGCCATCACGCGGAAAGCGCGAGTCGGCGACGACGACGTGATAGACGGGACGCTTCTTGGTGCCTGCGCGAGCGAGGCGGATAACGACGGACATTCAGTTCTCCTTCAAAGTACGTTTTGTTCGGTTGATTGGTATTCCGCGTTGCGTGAGGCCTGTTGCGGTCCCCCGCGACGAATTCCTCATTTCTTCTTGCCCGGGAAACCGCCGAGGCCCGGCAGCGTTGGCTTGCCGCTCAGCCCGGTGAGACCAGGAAGGTTCGGCAGGCCAGTGCGAAGACCAGGCGGCAGATCCTTCGGCAGGTTGGGCAGGCCTTGTCCGCCGCCACCCTGCATCTTCTCCTGCAGCGCTTTCATCTCTTCCGGCGAGGGCATCTTCATGCCGCCACCAAAACCCATCGCCTGCGCGATGCCGGCGAGCGGGCCGCGCTTGCCCGAGCCCATGGCCTTCATCATGTCGGCCATGTTCCGGTGCATCTTGAGCAGCTTGTTGACGTGCTCGACGCTCTGGCCGCTGCCGGCCGCGATGCGCTTCTTGCGGCTGGCCTTGAGCAGGTCCGGATGACGGCGCTCCTCGCGCGTCATGGAATCGATGATCGCGACCTGGCGCTTCAGGATCTTGTCGTCGATGCCGGCCGCCGCGATCTGGTTCTTCATCTTGGAGATGCCGGGCATCATGCCCATCAGGCCGCTGATGCCGCCCATGTTGGACATCTGCAACAGCTGCTCGCGCATGTCGTTGAGGTCGAACTGACCCTTGCGCATGCGCTCGGCGGTGCGCGCGGCCTTTTCGGCGTCGATATTGGCGGCGGCACGCTCGACCAGCGAGACCACGTCGCCCATGCCGAGGATGCGTCCGGCGATACGATCAGGATGGAAATCTTCCAGCGCATCGGTTTTTTCGCCGGTGCCGATCAGCTTGATCGGCTTGCCGGTGACGGCGCGCATCGACAGCGCGGCGCCGCCGCGGCCGTCGCCGTCGACGCGGGTCAGCACGATGCCGGTGAGGCCGACGCGCTGATCGAACGAGCGCGCGAGATTCACGGCGTCCTGGCCGGTGAGCGAGTCCGCAACCAGCAGCACTTCGTGCGGATTGGCGGCGGCTTTGATTGCAGCCGCTTCCGCCATCATCTCTTCGTCGAGCGTGGTGCGGCCGGCGGTGTCGAGCAGCACGATGTCGTAGCCGCCGAGCTTGCCGGCTTCCAGCGCGCGCTTGGCGATCTGCGGCGGCTGCTGACCCGCCACGATCGGCAGGGTCGGAATGTCGAGGTCGCGGCCGAGCACGGCCAGCTGTTCCATCGCCGCGGGGCGGTAGACGTCGAGCGAGGCCATCAGCACCTTGCGCTTGTCGCGCTGGACCAGGCGGCGGGCGAGCTTTGCGGTGGTGGTGGTCTTACCGGAGCCCTGCAGACCGACCATCATGATCGGCACCGGCGGCACGGCATTGACGTCGATGGTCTGGCCTTCGGCGCCGAGCGTGTTGATCAGCTCGTCATGGACGATCTTGACCACCATCTGACCGGGGGTGACCGACTTCACGACGGTGGCGCCGATCGCCTGCTCGCGGACGCGCTCGGTGAAGCTGCGCACCACCTCGAGCGCGACGTCGGCCTCGAGCAGCGCGCGGCGCACTTCGCGCATTGCGGCGTCGACGTCCTTTTCGGTCAGCGCACCGCGCCCCGTCAGACGATCGAGAATGCCACCAAGCCGTTCCGACAGATTGTCGAACAATGCCGTTGTCCTGTTGCTGCCTTCCCGACGGGAAGAGCGCTCCGTTATTCACCGCTGTCATGCCCCGCGGAGGCGGGGCATCCAGTACGCCGCGACTTCTCGGGTCCAGCCGAGCCGCCTCGGGGGTACTGGATCCCCCGCCTTCGCGGGGGATGACCACCTTCCTGGCAAACGATCTTCCAAACACCTTTGCGCCCGAGGGCGCACAGCGCTGTCGGGCGTTGACCTCCGGCCTCGAGGGCCGGTCGGCGGGTCGAAAAGAAAGCCTTTCCGAGAAAGTGGCGGGGTTAAACGCCGCTCACGCCCAAAAGTCAAGGAAAGTTAGGATGCCGCCGTGCCTTTGGTAGGGCAAGATACTGAAAATGTGCCCCTTTTGGTGACGGGTTCCTTTTCCGCCAGGCTGGCCCATATAGCCGGTGATGCCTTACCGTCCCGACCATCCCTGGTAGCCCGCCGTGCCGGTCACCCGCCGCCGCCTATTCGGACTGCTCGCCGGAGCCGGTGCTCTGGTCGGCATCCCCTCCTTCTGGATGTCCAGCATGAAAACCTATGACGGCCCCGCCTCCGACCATTTCAACGGCCTGCACTTCTTCGATCCGGACGGGGCGCCGCCGAAATCGCTTCGAGAGGTTTTGCGCTGGCAGTTCGACGGCGGCCGGCAGCGCGCGAAATGGCCGGACTGGGCTCCCAGCGCCCATGCCGACACCCCGCCGGAGCGTGTCGACGGTGACAAGGTGCGGCTCTCCTTCGTCGGCCACGCCAGCTGGCTGATCCAGGCGGGCGGTCTCAACATCCTCATCGATCCTGTCTGGTCAATGCGGGTCTCTCCGGTCGCCTGGGCCGGACCGAAGCGGCACAACGATCCCGGCATCGCCTTCGAGAAGCTGCCGAAGATCGACGTCGTGCTGGTCTCGCACGGGCACTACGATCATCTGGACATCGCGACGCTGTCGCGGCTCACCAAGAATTTCGCTCCGCGCGTGGTCACCCCGCTCGGCAACGACGTCACGATGCGCAGCGCCGATCCCACCATCAAGGCCGAAGCATTCGACTGGCACGATCGCGTCGAGCTCGGCGAAGGCGTCGCCGTGCATCTGGTGCCGACCCGGCATTGGACCGCGCGCGGCCTGTTCGACCGCAACAAGGCGCTGTGGGCGAGTTTCGTGTTGGAGACGCCGGCCGGCAAGATCTACGTCGTCTGCGATTCCGGCTATGGCGACGGCAGGCACTTTCGCCGCGTCGCCGAGAAGCACGGGAAGCTGCGCCTGGCGATTCTTCCGATCGGTGCCTACGAGCCGCGCTGGTTCATGCGGGACCAGCACATGAATCCCGAAGACGCCGTGAAGGCGCTGGCCGATTGCGGCGCCGAGGCCGCGCTCGGGCATCACCACGGCACGTTCCAGCTCACCGACGAAGCAATCGACGCGCCGGCCAAGGCGCTGGTCGAGGCCCTCGATGCCGCGAACATTCCTCAGGAGCGGTTCGTGGCGATGCAGCCCGGGCAGGTCGTGGAGATTTAGCGCGCGCGATTTACTCCGCTGTCACCACACATACAGCCCGTCGTCCCGGACAGGCGCGCCTCGAGCGCGCGCAGATCCGAGACCCATATCCAAGGGAGATGTTTGGCGACGACTCGGAGTGGGAGTTCTGCCCCACATTGTTCTCTGGTTATGGGTCCCCGCGCTCGCCATCGCGTTCGCGGGGACGACAGCGAAATTGGATCGCGCAGTGTGCCTCTTACGGCCTACTGTCCCTGCTTGATCGCCCAGCTCACATTCACCGTCACCGACAGCGTTTCCTCGCCCGGCGCAACGGCGGCCGGCGCAGCCATCGGGGCCGTCGCCATCCGCGCCTTGAACAGCGGTACTGGGCCGCCGCCCTCCGACACGTTGAGCGGCGCGCCCAGCGTGACGCCGGTGGCCTTGGCATAAATCTCCGCCTTGCGGCGGGCGTCCGCCACCGCCTGCTCGCGCGCGTCGTCGAGCAGTTTTGACGCCTGCGTCACCTCGAAGGAGATGTTGCCGATGTCGTTGGCGCCGGCGCTGACCAGCGTGTCGATGATGCCGGCCACCTTGGTCACGTCGCGGATCTTGACGGTGACGCGGTTGGAGGCGCGAAAGCCGACCACGGGCGAAGCACCGGTGGATTTGTTCTGGCCGTATTGCGGCTGCAGCGACAGGCGCGAGGTCTGGTAATCCGTCTCGGCGATCCCTGCGCCCTTCAGCGCCAGCAGCACCTTGCCCATCGCGGCGTTGTTGGCATCGGAGGCTTCTTTCGCCGTCTTGGCGTCGTTGGCGACGCCGGCATCGATGTGCGCGAGATCGGGCGCCGCGGAAATCGTGGCCTCGCCGCTCACCGTGATGGCGGACGGAAAATCGTCGGCGCGTGCGGAGGCGGTCAGCACGGCGGTGGCGAAAACGGCGGCGAGCAGGGCAGGCTTTTGCATCAGTCTCACTTCAGCGGCACGAAAACATTGATCACGAGCTTGTCCTCCGCCGTCTTCAGGGGATCGGTGAGGTACTCCTCGATGAAGGTGTCCTTGGCTTCCAGCTTCTTGTCGTCGAGGTGATTGGTGATCGCCTCATAGGTGTTGTCCATGTTGTCGTAGGAGCCGCGATGGACGAATTTCAGCGCCTTGCCTTCAGGCGATTTGCCGATGCTCATGTCCTTGGGCAGGTTCTTGGGCTCCTGGTCGACCGGGATCTCGGCGAGGAAGGTGAAGCCGGTGTCGTCGGTCGAGGTGTAGACGATCATCGAATTGCCTGATGGCTTGATGCCCTGCTTGTCCAACAGCGTGTTCAGCGCCTTGAAGGCATCGATCAGGGTGTCGAAGGCCGAGTCCCAATTGGCCGTGCCCTTGACCATCACGACCTTCTTGGCCTCGAGCGTGGTTTCGAGGCCAAAGGGATCGGCGGTCTGCACCGGGGCAGGAGTAGCGGCCGCGGCGGGCGGTGGGGCGGTCGGGCTGGGCGCGGCACTGGCCGCGGGTGCTGGCGATGCTGAAGGAGCGGGTGAGGCGCTGGCCGCTGGGGCGGGTGTTGCCAAAGGTGCGGGGGAGGGCGAGGCCGACGGGGCCGGCGAGGGGCTGACCGACGCGGCGGGCGCCGGGCTCGGGGTTTGCGCCAGAACCTCGCGCAGTCCAAATGACAGGCCAAGCGACAGGACCGCTGCCGGGACCAGTGCGGTCAGAGCGAAACGACGAAACCTGATCATTTTATTCTCCCCAAGATTCTCCCCAAGACCTTGCCCACCAAGGCCCAAATCCGGCTTTAGCGTCCCCGTTCGCGCGAACCGCGCCGTTCTAACACGCGAGCGCTGAATTCGTCCCATGACAGATGCGTCATAGCAGACGTCTCGGCACCGGCCGCAAATCGCTGGCCAAGCGGCCGAGGATCGCCATATAAGACAGGCGAAATTCGGGAACTTTCATGAGCGCGCTGGCCAACCACGCATTTGCCAAGATGAACGGCATCGGCAACGAGATCGTCGTTGTCGACATGCGCGATTCCGCAGGCCGGGTGACGCCGGACGATGCGCGCGCGGTGGCGTCCGCGAACGGCGGCGTGGCTTACGACCAGCTCATGGTGCTGCAGAAGCCGCGGCTCGACGGCACCGAGGCCTTCATCAGCATCTACAACAATGACGGCTCCGAAGCCGGCGCCTGCGGCAACGGCATGCGCTGCGTCGTGCGCCGCATCTTCGAGAAGACCGGCCAGACCACGGCGACCTTCGAGACCGCCGCCGGCCTGCTCAATGCCTGGCAGGGGCCGGCGCCCGATCTCTACACCGTCGACATGGGCGCGCCAAAATTCGGCTGGCAGGACATTCCGCTGGCGGAAGAGTTTCGCGACACCCGCTACATCGAATTGCAGATCGGGCCGATCGACAATCCGATCCTGCATTCGCCCTCCGTCGTGAGCATGGGCAATCCGCATGCGGTGTTCTGGGTCGACGACGTCAACGCCTACGATCTCGGCCGCTTCGGTCCGCTCCTGGAAAACCATCCGATCTTCCCGGAGCGCGCCAACATCACGCTCGCCCAGATCGTCGATCCCCAGCACATCACGATCCGCACCTGGGAGCGCGGCGCAGGCCTGACCAGGGCCTGCGGTTCGGCGGCTTGCGCCACCGCCGTCGCGGCAGCGCGGCTGAAGCGCGCCGCGCGCAAGGTCGAGATCGCATTGCCGGGCGGCAGGCTCGGCATCGAATGGCGGGAGCGCGACGACCACGTGCTGATGACGGGCACCGCGACCTTCGAATATGAGGGCCATTTCGATCCGGCGCTGTTCGCGCCGGTCGCCTGATGGCCGTCGACATCGTCACCTTCGGCTGCCGCCTCAATGCCTTCGAGGCCGAGGTGATCCGCAGCAAAGCGGAGGGCGCGGGCCTTTCCGACACCATCGTCATCAACAGCTGCGCCGTCACCAACGAGGCGGTGGCGCAGGCGCGCCAGTCGATCCGCAAGCTGAAGCGCGAGCGCCCCGAGGCGCGCATCGTCGTCACCGGCTGCGCGGCGCAGACGCAGAGCCAGATGTTCGCTGAGATGGCCGAGGTCGATCGTGTCGTCGGCAATGACGACAAGATGCGATCGTCTGCATGGCAGGAGACGCGCAGCGCCTTCGACTTTGGTGCCAGCGAAAAGATCGCTGTCAGCGACATCATGGCCGTGAGGGAGATGGCGCCGCATCTTATCGACGGCTATGCGAGCGGTCTGCCGCGCGTGTTCGTGCAGGTGCAGAACGGCTGCGATCATCGCTGCACCTTCTGCATCATCCCGTTCGGCCGCGGCAATTCGCGCTCGGTGCCGATGGGCGCCGTGGTCGAGCAGGTGCGAGCGCTGGTCGAGCGCGGTCATGCCGAGATCGTGCTGACCGGGGTCGATCTCACCAGCTATGGCACCGACCTGCCCGGCGCGCCGAAGCTCGGCATGTTGACCAAGCAGATCCTGAGGCACGTGCCGGAGCTGAAGCGCCTGCGCATCTCCTCGATCGATTCGATCGAGGCGGATGCCGATCTGCTCGACGCCATCGCCGACGATTCGCGGCTGATGCCGCATCTGCACCTGTCGCTGCAGTCCGGCGACGATATGATTTTGAAGCGCATGAAGCGACGGCATTCGCGCCGGGACGCCATCGTGTTCTGCGACCAGGTCCGCCGGCTGCGACCCGACGTTGCCTTCGGCGCCGACATCATCGCGGGCTTCCCGACCGAGACCGAGGAGATGTTTTCGCGCTCGCTCGAGCTCGTCGAGGAATGCGGCCTCACCTTCCTGCACGTCTTCCCCTACTCCCCGCGCCCCGGCACGCCGGCTGCGCGGATGCCGCAGGTGGCGGGTCCCAAGATCAAGGCGCGTGCGAAACGGCTGCGGGCCGCAGGCGAAGCGGCGCTGCGGCGGCGGCTGCAAGCCGAGATCGGCGCGACGCGCGATGTGCTGATCGAGAGCGGGGAGCAGGGCCGCACGGAGCATTATCTGCCGGTGGCGATTGCGGGCGAGCGGGTGGGGGGCATCGTGCCACGAGTGATTGCCGGCGTTGATGGCGAGCGGCTCACCACATAGTCGGTGTCGTCGCCCGGCTCGACCGGGCGACCCAGTACGCCGCGGCTTCTCAGTTTGATCTCCGCCGTCTCTGGAATACTGGATTGCCCGCCTTCGCGGGCAATGACGGCCGAGTGTGTGATGAGCAGCGCGCCCCCTACAGCGCTCTTACCTGCCAGAACCGCAGCGTGCGCTTGGCGTTCTCCGCCGTCATTCTCGCATAGTGTCCCTGCGCCCTGGCGATGTCCGCGGGCTTCATCGCACCTGTCGCGAAGCGGCTTTCGAGCACGGCCACGGTGGTCTCCCAGCTGAGCTGCGCGGCCTTGCACGGCACCAGCAGACCGTCTTCGCGCAGACTCTGCATCAGCGGGCGAATCACCTCGATCGTCGATCCGGACAACGCCGCCAGGGCCGCCACCGTCTCCTCATAGCGCCGCTGCCCGGCGAAGCCGAACAGCGTCGCCTCATCGAGCTGGCCGGTCGCCTTGAGATTCGCAATCGCGCGCTTGGCGCCCTCGAAATCGCGAACGCCGGACATCTCGCGCTCGACGCCGATGGTGACGGCTGCGATCGCGCTCTGGATTTCCTCGAACAGATGCGGCGGCGCGCGCGACAACAGGCGGGTGCGCACGGCATCCGTCGCCGAGCGCAGCAATTGGCGCCGCAGCTCCGATGGCAGATCGACGCGGATGCCGACGCTGACCGCGAGCTCCGGATCGCTCTCGGCCTGGCCGACGATGATGGCAAATCCGCCTCCGGAGACGCGTGCGCCGGGATTGGCCGCGAGCCTCCGGCTGACGCTGGGATAGCGGCGCGCCAGCAGCGCGTCGGTAACGATCTCCTTCAGCCACCAGCGGCCGGCGACCGCGAGCAGATGCGGCTCGCCCTTGCTTGATGCGATCTTCACCAGCTCGCCATCGTCGAGGCGCGCGGATTCCTGCAGCACCGGGCCGGCGATGCGGATCTCGTCATTGTTGGCGAGCCGGCGGATCACGGACGGCGGCGCCTGCGCGATCGGCGCGAGCTGCGCGCTGATCTCGGCCAGCGCCACGCGCGCGCCCATGTCGGCGATGGCGCGCAGCTCGATGGTGCCGATCAGGCGCGCGAGCACGTCGTCGAACAGCGCGATCTGCTCGTCGTCGAAATTGCCGGCGGAGCACAGGAACAGCTCGGTGACGCGCCGGGCCGTCTCCAGCCCCTTTTCCGGCGAGCCCATCCGAATCGCGGATTCGACCTCGTCGATGATCGATAGCCCGGCCTTGGTCATCACGCGCGGCTCGTCCTGAGCGGTTACGGAAGCTTTTTCTAAGCAACCGTGATCATTAGAGGCGAGCACTGAACGTTTCGTAAACCATGGTGATCCTCATCCTGAGGAACCCGCAAAGCGGGCGTCTCGAAGGATGGAGGCCGAGGTCTGGCAGCGGGGCTTCATGGTTCGAGACGGCCGCTGCGCGGCCTCCTCACCATGAGGGTCAGGCAGTTGGGTTACTCCCCATTCCAGCCGCAGGCCCTGAGCTTCTCATGCATATGAGGCGGGGCCGGCGCCACCACGCGGATCGGTTCCTTGTTCCGGGAGATCGGCACCACGATCTCGCGGGAATGCAGATGCAGGCGCGGCTCGCCGAAGCGCGGGCCGTTGCCGTAAATGTTGTCGCCGAAGATCGGCCAGCCCGTCGCGGCCGAATGCACCCGCAATTGATGGGTCCGGCCGGTGACGGGTTCCATGGCGAGCCAGGTGAAACCGTCGCCGCGGCCCATCACCCTCCAATTGGTGATCGCCTTCTGCCCTTCCGGATCCGGCTTCTGCCACCAGCCGCGTTCGGCATTGAGCCGGCCGAGCGGCATGTCGATCGTGCCCTCATCTTCGGCAGGGCCGCCCTCGACCACCGTCCAGTAGGTCTTGCCGATCTTGCCGTGCTTGAACAGCAGGCCGAGCGAGGCGGTTGCCTTGCGATGGCGGCCGAGCACGAGGCACCCCGAGGTGTCCTTGTCCAGCCGGTGGGCCAGCACCGGCGGCCGCGGCAGACCGAAACGGAGCGCGTCGAAGCAGGCTTCCAGGTTCGGCCCGCCCTTGGGGCCGCGATGCACCGGCAGGCCGGCCGGCTTGTCGATCACCAGCATCAAGCCGTCGCGATGAAGCACGCGCGCCAGGATTTCGTCTGATGTCAATTCGGGAACATCGAGCAAGGACAACGACTTTCGGTCAAGACTTTCGTTTGCAGGCCGGAACGGCTAACACGCCATCATGAACGATACCACCTCCGACACCCCAAAACTGAGCTGGTGGCGCCGCCTGTCCAACGGGCTCAAGCGCACCTCGTCCTCGCTCGGGACCGCGGTCGCCGACCTCGTCACCAAGCGCAAGCTCGACCGCGCCATGCTCGACGACATCGAGGACGTGCTGCTGCGCGCCGACCTCGGCACACAGGTCGCGGTGCGCATTGCCGACGCCGTCGGCGCGGGGCGCTACGACAAGGCAATCTCGGCGGACGAGGTCAAGGACGTCGTTGCGACCGAGGTCGAGAAGGTGCTCGCGCCGGTCGCAAAACCGCTCGAGATCGACACGGCCAAGAAGCCGTTCGTCATCCTCGTCGTCGGCGTCAACGGCTCCGGCAAGACCACCACGATCGGAAAGCTCTCGCAGAAATTCGCATCCGAAGGCCGCAAGGTGATGCTGGCCGCCGGCGATACGTTTCGCGCCGCCGCGATCGAGCAGCTCAAGGTCTGGGGCGAGCGGACGAAGACGCCGGTCATCGCGGCCGCGCAAGGCTCGGATTCGGCAAGCCTTGCCTTCAACGCGCTGACCGCGGCGAAGGAGCAGAACACCGACGTGCTCCTGATCGACACCGCCGGCCGCCTGCAGAACAAGGCCGAGCTGATGAACGAGCTTGAGAAGGTCGTGCGTGTCATCCGCAAGGTCGATGATACCGCGCCGCATGCGGTGCTGCTGGTGTTAGATGCCACCGTCGGCCAGAACGCGCTGTCGCAGGTCGAGGCCTTCCATCGCACCGCCGGGGTCACCGGCCTCGTGATGACCAAGCTCGACGGCACGGCGCGCGGCGGCATCCTGGTGGCGCTCGCCGAGAAGTTCAAGCTGCCGGTGCACTTCATCGGCGTCGGCGAGGGCGTCGACGATCTCGCGCCGTTCACCGCGCGCGACTTCGCCCGCGCCATCGCCGGAATCGAATAGCCTCATCCTTCGAGACGCCGCTTGCGCGGCTCCTCAGGATGAGATCGTGCCACATAAGAGGTCCTCATCCTGAGGAGACCGCGAAGCGGTCGTCTCGAAGGATGGGAGAGACGGAAGAGAGAATGGACAAGACCCAGCCGCATCCGCTGTTCAAGCTTGCGACCGAGCTCGGTCCGCTGCTCGTGTTCTTCTTCGTCAATGCGAAGTTCAATCTGTTCGCCGCGACCGGCGCTTTCATGGTTGCGATCGTGGCGGCGATGGCCGCCTCCTACGTGGTGACGCGCCACATCCCGATCATGGCGATCGTGACCGGCGTGATCGTGCTGGTGTTCGGCACGCTGACGCTGGTGCTGCACGACGAGACCTTCATCAAGGTCAAGCCGACCATCATCTACGGCCTGTTCGCCGTGATCCTCGGCGGCGGCCTGCTGTTCGGCCGCTCCTTCATCGCCGTGATGTTCGACCAGATGTTCAACCTGACGCCGCAGGGCTGGCGTATCCTCACGCTGCGCTGGGCGCTGTTCTTCGCCGGCCTGGCCGTGCTGAACGAGATCATCTGGCGCACCCAGAGCACGGATTTCTGGGTGAACTTCAAGGTGTTTGGCGTGACCACGCTGACCATGATCTTCGCCATCGCCCAGATGCCGCTGACCAAGCGCTACGGGATCGCGCCGGCATCGCTGGAAGCAAGCGAGGCGGAAGCGGGGGATGTCAGGAAGGGGTAGGGCGAAGCGTCGCTCCACATATCGCTGTCATGCCCCGGCTTGAGCGGGGCATCCAGTACGCTTATCCGATTGGCGTCTCTGGAATACCGGATCGCCCGATCAACTCGGGCGATCACAGTTGAGTATGCGGCGCGAGCGCGGCGATCAGCTCCCCGCCTTCAACGCCTTCTCCAGCTGCGGCATCAACACCGTCCGCAAATTGTCCGGCGTGATCGGGCCGACCAGCTTGTAGGCGATGGTGCCCTCGCGGCTGACGACGAACGTTTCTGGCACGCCATAGACGCCCCATTCGATCGAGGCGCGGCCGTTGGCATCGACGCCGACGCGGCCGAACGGGTTGCCGTAGCGGCCGAGGAAGCGCCGCGCGTTGTCGGAGGCGTCCTTGTAGTTGATGCCGACCAGTTGGAAGCGCTTGTCCTTGGCGAGCTCGGTCAGGAGCGGCGCCTCGTCATGGCACGGCACGCACCAGGACGCCCAGACATTGACCAGGGTGACCCTGCCCTTGAAGGCGGCGGGATCGAGCCCCGGCACCGGCGCATTGTCGGCCTGCAAGCCCTCGAGCGGCGGCAGCATCGTCTGCGGCGCCGGCCGGCCGATCAGCGCCGAAGGAATTCGCGAAGGATCGCCGCTGCCGAGCCGGAACCAGAACAGCAGCGCGAGGCCGAGGAAGGCAATCAGCGGCAGTGCCATCAGAAAGGTGCGCCGCTGCGGCGACGCGGAGCTCGACCGGTCGCTCATCGCCGCTCCGTCGCGCTGCGGCCTGAGCGGCGGGTGATGCCGCGCTCCTCCAGCTCGCGCAAGCGCTGCGTCTGGCTGCGATAATCGAGCATGACCCACCCGATGAGGATCACGATCACGAGTGCGGCAGCCGCGTAAGACGCCACAATGAAGGACGCGTAAGGACCGAGCGACATGATCACGCCGCCCCTTTTGACGCGTTTTCTTGATGTGAGCCGGTGCCCAACTCGCTCGAGAACGCGACGCGGCTCGCCTGCATCATCTGCAGCGAGCGGACGCGGCGGCGCAGGATCTCGTTGCGCATTGCCGCCAAATGCAGCGTGACGAACAGCAGCGTGAAGGCGATCGCCATCACGAGCAGCGGGATCAGGAAGGATTTGTCGAGCGTCGAGCCGCCCATGCGCATCACCGAGGCCGGCTGGTGCAGCGTGTTCCACCAGTCGACCGAGAACTTGATGATGGGCAGGTTGATCGCGCCGACCAGCGTCAGCACCGCGGCGGCGCGCGCCGCACGCGAGGGATCGTCGACCGCACGCCACAGCGCCATCAGGCCGAGATACATCAGGAACAGGATCAGAACGGAGGTCAGCCGCGCATCCCATTCCCAATAGGTGCCCCACATCGGCCGGCCCCACAGCGAGCCGGTGAGCAGAGCGAGGAAAGTGAAGCTGGCGCCGATCGGAGCAGCCGCTTTCGCGGCGACGTCGGCGAGCGGATGCCGCCACACCAGCGTGCCTAGCGAGGCAATGCTCATCACGCCCCAGACGAACATCGACAGCCAGGCATTGGGCACGTGGATGAACATGATCTTGACGGTCGCGCCCTGCTGATAGTCGTCCGGCGCGTATGCGGATTGATAGAGGCCGATGGCGAGCAGGATGACGGTCGCAGCCGCGAGCCACGGCAACACCCGCGCCGTCAGCGCGAGGAACCGGGTGGGGTTGGCGAGGTCGATCAGCGTCATGGTATCGTGATAGTCACCGGGGGCCGCTCAGGCAATCAGCACGAAAGTCCGTCGCGAAAGTTGATCGGGGTCAAGGTCAGTCCAGTCCATGCCGCAGGCTCGCCGCCGCCGCGAACGGGCCGATCACGAAGCTGACCAGCGAGAGGGCGCATAGAATCGAGAACGGCGCGCCGAAGGTCATCGGGCCGACGATCACCGCCTGCGAGGCCGCGACCCCGAAGATCAGCACGGGAATCGACAACGGCAGCACGAGAACGGCCATCAGCAATCCGCCACGGTGCAGCGTCACCGCCAGCGCCGCACCGATCATGCCAGTGAAGGTCAGGGCCGGGGTTCCCGCAAGCAGCGTCAGCGCCACCGCACCGGTCGCGACCATGTCGAGGTTGAGCAAAAGGCCGAGCAGCGGGGTTGCGACGATCAGCGGCAGGCCGGCGGCCAGCCAATGCGCCAGCGCCTTGGCGGCGCAGGCGAGCTCCAACGGCATCCGGCCCATCGTGATCAGGTCGAGCGAGCCGTCCTCGTGGTCGGCCATGAACAGCCGGTCCAGGGTCAGCAGGCTCGCCAGGAGCGCGCCGAGCCACAGGATCGCCGGTCCCAGCCGCGACAGCAGCGCCAGATCCGGCCCCACCGCGAACGGCATCAGCACCACCACGGTCAGGAAGAACAGCACCCCGATCAGCGCCCCGCCGCCGACGCGAAGCGCGATCCTGATGTCCCGGAGGATCAGGGCGGACAGGGCGGTCATGGGGTGCTCCCATTGTGCCCCAGGGGCGGTGCGCTCCCTCCCCCGCGTGCGGGGGAGGGCCGGGGAGAGGGTTTCTCGACAACGAAGATTCCCCCAGAGGAGAGAGCCCTCATCCGGGGCCATAGCCGATGCAAAGCATCGGCGTTTTTGAGGGACGGCGGCCAAGGGCCGCCTATGCCGGCCTCTCCCGCAAGCGGGAGCGGCGAGGGAGCGGAGAGGGCGGCGCCAGGCCGCTTGGAAAGCTGAGGGTGCATCGGAATCACGCCGTATCCCCGATCCGCAGCTCGCGCGATTCGATCCCGAGCGGCGCGTGGGTGGCGGCGACGATCATGCCGCCGCGCGACAGGTGCTCACGCATCAGGCCGCCGAACATGTCCTGGCCGGCCACATCCAGCGCCGTGGTCGGCTCGTCCAGGAGCCAGACCGGGCGGCGCACGGTCAGCAGCCGGGCCAGCGAGAGCCTGCGGCGCTGGCCGGCTGAGAGGAAGGCTGCGGGCAAATGGGTGGCATGGTCGAGGCCGACTTTGGCGAGGCTCTCGGCCGCCTCAAAACGCTCGCCGCCGAGAAAATCAGCCCAAAATGCCAGATTTTCCTCAACGCTCAGCGCCGGCTTCAGGGCATCGCGATGGCCGAGATAGTGGCACTGCTCCGCCAAGGTCAGCTCGCCGTCGCCTCCGTCCAGCGCGATCGTCCCGCCGGCGGGAACCAGCAGGCCCGCGATCAGCCGCAGCAGCGAGGTCTTGCCCGATCCGTTGCGACCCATCACCGCCAGGGCTTCGCCCGAGACGGCCGCGAAATCGAGGCCGGCGAACACCTCGCGCCCGCCCCGCACGCATCTGAGCCCATGACCTGCCAGCCGCATCTCGCCTCGCTTCAACCAGCTCACAGCCAGGCCTCAGGAAATCTTGGGGTAGCGCATGGGAATTTTTGGCTCAGCGGTTGCTGCGGCACGATTGTGGCTGTGGCGGTGCGGTTAGAAAGCTTCTATAAGCCCGGAACTAGTTGATGCAGCAACTCAACCTGCCCCTGCAAGCGGCCCAGCCTGATACGCTGACGGTGTTAAAATACCCTGCCGGGTATAACTAACAATTGGGATCTCCTACATGACCTCGCTCGACAGCTTCAAATGCAAAAAGACCCTCAAGGTCGGCGCCAAGACCTATGTCTATTACAGCCTGCCCACAGCCGAGAAGAATGGTCTGAAGGGAATTTCGAAGCTTCCCTATTCGATGAAGGTCCTGCTCGAGAATCTGCTGCGCAACGAGGACGGCCGCTCGGTCAAGAAGGAAGACATCGTCGCGGTGTCGAAATGGCTGCGCAAGAAGTCGCTGGAGCATGAGATCGCCTTCCGCCCGGCGCGCGTCCTGATGCAGGACTTCACCGGCGTGCCCGCGGTGGTCGACCTCGCCGCGATGCGCAACGCGATGCAGAAGCTCGGCGGCGAGCCTGAGAAGATCAATCCGCTGGTGCCGGTCGACCTCGTCATCGACCACTCCGTGATCGTGAACTTCTTCGGTGACAACAAGGCCTTCGGCAAGAACGTCGTCGAGGAATACAAGCAGAACCAGGAGCGCTACGAGTTCCTGAAGTGGGGTCAGAAGGCGTTCTCGAACTTCTCCGTGGTGCCGCCCGGCACCGGCATCTGCCACCAGGTCAACCTCGAATATCTGGCCCAGACGGTCTGGACCAAGAAGGAGAAGATGACGGTCGGCAAGAAGACCGGCACCTTCGAGGTCGCCTATCCCGATTCGCTGGTCGGCACCGACTCCCACACCACCATGGTCAACGGTCTCGCCGTGCTCGGCTGGGGCGTCGGCGGCATCGAGGCGGAAGCCTGCATGCTCGGCCAGCCGCTGTCGATGCTGCTGCCCAACGTCGTCGGCTTCAAGCTGAAGGGCGCGCTGAAGGAAGGCGTCACTGCGACCGATCTGGTGCTGACCGTGACGCAGATGCTGCGCAAGCTCGGCGTGGTCGGCAAGTTCGTCGAGTTCTTCGGCCCCGGCCTCGACCACCTCTCGGTCGCCGACAAGGCGACCATCGCCAACATGGCGCCCGAATACGGCGCGACCTGCGGCTTCTTCCCGGTCGACGCCGCCGCGCTCGACTACCTCAAGACCTCCGGCCGTGCCTCGGCCCGCGTCGCGCTGGTGCAGGCCTATGCCAAGGCGCAGGGCCTGTTCCGCACCGCCAAGTCGCCCGATCCGGTGTTCACGGAGTTGCTGACACTGGACCTCGGCGACGTCGTGCCGTCGATGGCCGGCCCGAAGCGTCCCGAAGGCCGCATCGCGCTGCCTTCGGTCGCCGAAGGCTTCTCGCTCGCGCTCGCCAGCGAGTACAAGAAGGCCGAGGAGCCGGCGAAGCGTTTCCCGGTCGAAGGCAAGGACTTCGATCTCGGCCATGGCGACGTCGTGATCGCGGCGATCACCTCCTGCACCAACACCTCGAATCCCAGCGTGTTGATCGGTGCGGGCCTGCTCGCGCGTAACGCGGCGGCCAAGGGCCTGAAAGCGAAGCCGTGGGTGAAGACCTCGCTCGCCCCGGGCAGCCAGGTCGTGGCCGAGTATCTCGCCAATTCCGGCCTCCAGAAGGATCTCGATAAGGTCGGCTTCAACCTGGTCGGCTTCGGCTGCACCACCTGCATCGGCAATTCCGGTCCGCTGCCGGAGGAGATCTCGAAGTCGATCAACGACAACGGCATCGTCGCCGCTGCCGTGCTCTCCGGTAACCGCAACTTCGAAGGCCGCGTCTCGCCGGACGTGCAGGCGAACTATCTGGCCTCGCCGCCGCTGGTCGTTGCGCACGCGCTCGCCGGCAGCGTCACCAAGAACCTCGCCACCGAGCCGCTCGGCGAGGGCAAGGACGGCAAGCCGGTGTACCTGAAGGACATCTGGCCGACGGCCAAGGAGATCAACGCCTTCATGAAGAAGTTCGTGACCGCGTCGATCTTCAAGAAGAAGTATGCCGACGTGTTCAAGGGCGATACCAACTGGCGCAAGATCAAGACGGTCGAGAGCGAGACCTATCGCTGGAACATGTCTTCGACCTATGTGCAGAACCCGCCTTACTTCGAAGGCATGAAGAAGGAGCCGGAGCCGGTCACCGACATCGTCGAGGCGCGCATCCTCGCCATGTTCGGCGACAAGATCACCACCGACCACATCTCGCCGGCCGGTTCGATCAAGCTCACCTCGCCCGCCGGCAAATATCTCAGCGAGCATCAGGTGCGCCCCGCCGATTTCAATCAGTACGGCACGCGTCGCGGCAACCACGAAGTGATGATGCGCGGCACCTTCGCCAACATCCGCATCAAGAACTTCATGCTCAAGGGCGCGGATGGAAACATCCCTGAGGGCGGTCTGACCAAGCACTGGCCCGACGGCGAGCAGATGTCGATCTACGACGCCGCGATGAAGTACCAGGAAGAGAAGGTGCCGCTGGTGGTGTTCGCCGGCGCCGAATACGGCAACGGCTCCTCGCGCGACTGGGCCGCCAAGGGTACGCGCCTGCTCGGCGTTCGCGCCGTGATCTGCCAGAGCTTCGAGCGTATCCATCGCTCCAACCTGGTCGGCATGGGCGTGCTGCCGCTGACCTTCGAGGAAGGCACCTCCTGGCAGTCGCTCGGCCTCAAGGGCGACGAGAAGGTGACCATCCGCGGCCTGCAAGGCGACCTCAGGCCGCGTCAGAAGCTGACCGCGGAGATCGTCTCCGGCGACGGTTCGTTGCAGCGCGTTTCGCTGCTCTGCCGCATCGATACGCTGGACGAGCTCGACTACTACCGCAACGGCGGCATCCTGCACTACGTGCTGCGCAAGCTCGCGGCGTAAGCGCGGATTTGTGAACGATGGCTCACTGCGAAGTGAGTAGAAGCCCTGACGAAGGCGGCCTATCAAAAGGCCGCCTTCACGCGTTTGCGGTACGCTTCAGATGGGCCCGCCCGGCGGAAAACCTCCCTTGGACGGTTGCCTGGACGAATGTGCCGCGCCCCGTAAGACTACGGTGACCATCAGGCGATAAGATTTCCCTCTCACGAGCAATGGTGTGCGGCGTTCGACATGACGACAATGACGGCTACTCATCCGATTTCCCGCTGGTCTGGTGCCCTCTGGTCGGGAGCTCTCGGCATCTGTGCGATCATCGCCGTCATACGCCCCGCCGAGGCTGATCCCCGCGCCGTTGTCGAATTATTTACCTCGCAGGGCTGTTCGTCCTGTCCGCCCGCCGACCAGATCATCGGCGATCTCTCCAAGGATCCCTCGGTCATCGCGCTGAGCATGCCGATCGATTATTGGGACTATCTCGGCTGGAAGGACACGCTGGCGGATTCGCGCTTCTCTGCGCGGCAACGTGCCTATTCGCGCATGCGCGGCGACCGCGAAGTCTACACACCGCAGGTCGTCGTCAACGGCTCCACGCATGTGATCGGCAGCGACCGCGCGGGCATCGAGAGTGCGATCGGCAAGACCGACAAGGGCGCCGGCGTGATGAGCGTGCCGGTGACGATGTCACTCTCGGGCAAGCAGATCAACGTCTCGGTGGACGCAAGCAAGGAGCCGACGGTCTCGCGCGGTGAAGTCTGGATCTGCTCGATCGCCAAGTCGGTGCCGATCGCGATCACCCGCGGCGAGAATCGCGGACAGCAGGTCACCTATCACAACGTGGTGCGCAACCTGCTCAAGGTCGGCGACTGGACCGGGCGTCCGGAAAGCTGGACGGTGCCGATCGAGAACCTCACGCGCGACGGCGTCGACGGCGCGGTGGTGTACGTCCAGGACGGCAGTCGTGAGAAGCCGGGCCCGATGCTGGGCGCGGCGTACACGTCGCTGCATTGATTCGTTTCTATCGCTACGTTCGCTCCCACTCCTCATGGTGAGGAGCGCACCCTTGCGCGCGTCTCGAACCATGCAAAGCCCCCGCTGATGCAGCTCGGCCTTGCATCCTTCGAGACGCCGCGCGAAGAGCGCGGCCCTTGGGATCGCGGCCTTTGGGATGAGGGGAGGGAATCTTCGCGCGGATGTTCGGAGAGAGTGGGCGCCGGAAACATCCCGACACAAACCAAAAAGGACCAACTTGCGTTGGCCCTCCTTGCCGTGCGTACAGACCCGATCCTGTTCGACCCCGGGGGGCTGGGGGCTGAGGAATCCGGAACCGAAAGGACCGGGTCAACGCACGCGATTCTTTTCGCAATGCAGGGCGGCAGGCGCTTGGCGGAAAAGCGGCGAGACTAAGATTCTTGAGCACGATCCCGTGACGGTTTGCCGCGACAGAGTTCCACCAGTGCGTGCGTCCCGATCCCCGTCCAATTCGATCGGTTGAACCCCTTGCGGTGCGGAACGGTTGGCGCGATCATGCGATTGTCATGAACTCGGTTCCGGTGACGGTTTTCGCGGATGCGGTTCATTGCAGTGCGATGAGGAGGCGCTTCCCATGAGCCTGATCTCGGAGGATGCCGATCCGAGCGAGCAGCGCGCGGCGGCGCGCTCCGCCGCGAATGCGCAGCCGAACCGGGTGACGTTCAACCGGCTCGAGCTGCATCGTATTCTCAATCTCTATGGCCGCATGGTCGCCGACGGCGAGTGGCGCGACTACGCCATCGACTTCCTGAAGGACCGCGCGGTGTTCTCGGTCTATCGCCGCGCCTCGGAAGTCCCGATCTATCGCATCGAGAAGGATCCGCGGCTCGCGCGCAAGCAGGGCATGTACAGCGTGATCTCGGCGACGGGCCTGATCCTGCGCCGCGGCCACGAACTCGAGCGCGTGCTGCTGGTGATCGATCGCAAGCTGGCCGTGGTGTGACGACCGTTGGTCGTCATTCCCGGGCGCGACGAAGTCGCGAACTCCGGCGCGCGGTTGCGCGCCCTGAGAATCTCGAGCTTGTCCATAACCTCTGGATTTCCGGGTTCGCGCTGACGCGCACCCCGGAATGACTGTGCAGTGCAGAACTACTTCCCCGGCACGCTCGTCGCCCCCTCGCCGAGGTCGCGCTGCATCATCACCGTGTCCAGCCAGCGGCCGAATTTCAGCCCGACATTGGGATGCGTGCCGATCATCTTGAAGCCGGCCCTGGTGTGCACGCCGATCGATCCGGCATTGGCGGAATCGCCGATCACCGCGATCATCTGGCGGAAGCCGCGCGCCTCGCATTCGGCGATCAGCCGTTCCAGCAGCAGAGTGCCGACACCGCGGCGGTGGAAGGAGGGATCGAGATAGATCGAGTTCTCCACCGTAAAACGATAGGCCGGCCGCGGGCGGTAGGCGCCGGCATAGGCGTAGCCGGCCACGCGCCCGTCCAGCATGGCGACGAAATAGGGATAGCCGCCCTCGATCAGCGCACGATAGCGGCGCGTCATCTCGGCAAGATCGGGCGGCTCCAGCTCGAACGTCGCGGTGCCCTCGCGGACGGCCTGTTGGTAGATGGCGGTAATGGCAGGAAGGTCGGCCTCGGTGGTGGGCCTGATTTCAGGTGCGGACATGGGGGCTGAGATTAGAGCCTTCCCGCGACTGCTGGAAGGGGGCAACGCTGCTTCCCCGCCGTCATTGCGAACGCAGCGAAAGCAATCCAGAAATGCATCCGCGGAGGCACTCTGAATTGCTTCGTCGCATCAGCGCAAAATCGCTACGCAATTTTGTCGCGAGCTCCTCGCAATGACGGAGTATGTGGCGGCAGCCACGCCCAAACAAAAACCCCGGCCTCGCGGCCGGGGTTTTGTGTCCTTCTCCCGTCCCAGAGCTTAATCGCGCTGGCCGAGGAGCTGCAGCAGCAGCGTGAACAGGTTGATGAAGTTCAAGTACAGCGACAGCGCGCCGGTGATGGCCGCACGCTCTGCGATGTCACCGCCGGCCGAGGCGTAGCCGTAGATGTAGTCGTTCTTCAGCCGCTGGGTATCCCAGGCGGTGAGGCCCGCGAACACCAGCACGCCGACCACCGAGACGATGAACTGCAGCATCGAGCTGGCCAGGAACAGGTTCACCAGGCTCGCGATGATGATGCCGATCAGGCCCATGAACAGGAACGAGCCCATCCCGGTCAGGTCACGCTTGGTGGTGTAGCCGTAGAGGCTGAGCGCACCGAAGGTCGCCGCCGTGATGAAGAACACCCGCACGATCGAGGTGTGGGTGAACACCAGGAAGATCGACGACAGCGAGATTCCCATCAGCGCCGAGAACACCCAGAACAGGATCTGGGCGGTCGAGGGGGCGAGGCGGTTGATGCCCGCCGAGATGACGAACACCATCGCCAGCGGCGCGAGCATGAACAGCCACTTCAGCGGGCTGACGAACATCGCGTAGCCGAACGGCGTCAGGAACAGCTTGCCGACGCGGACCGCTTCCGGGGTCGGAACGTCGGTCACGGCGGCCATGTAGACGCCGAGCGCGGCAAGGCCGGTGATGGCGAGGCCGATGCTCATGTAGTTGTAGATGCGCAGCATGTAAGCGCGCAGGCCGGCGTCGACCGTCGCGGCGTCAACACGCCCGGCGGCCCTGCCGAAAGGAGAAGCGTAGTTACGGTCTAGGTCCGACATGGTCGAATTCCCGTTGGTTGGTCCGGCCCGGCACGAGGGTCGCCATGCCGCCGGTTCGTCAAACTCTATCTCGGATACCGATGCCAGCCGACTAAATTTTGGCTAACAATCGGGGCTCCGAACCCATTCGATATGTGGGAAACTAACACATTCGCTGCAACCGTCCACGCGCGGCCGAATGTCGCCCTCGCCCGCAATCCCGACGAGCGGACCGTGGTTAATCGCAAGGAATCGTGCGATTTCGCTCCCTTGCGGTTAGCCGCTACCATTTGTCACAAATTCCGCAACACCGTGGCCGGCTTTTTGTTCAACGCCAGCAGCGTGCCGGCGAGCCCGAGCCCGACGGTGACGACCAGGGCGGCCGCGACCACGCCGGCCGCGCTGCCGGCCTGCCAGACGAAGCTCAGCGTCATCAGCCGCGTCACGATCATCCAGGCGGCGATGCTGCCGGCGATCACGCCGAACACCGCGGTGGCGAGCCCGATCAGGAGGTATTCGAGCGCATAGGCGCCGAGCAGCCGCAGCCGCGTCGCGCCCAGCGTCTTCAGGATCACCGCATCATAGACCCGGTGACGGTGGCCGGCGGCGAGCGCGCCGCCGAGCACCAGGATCGCCGAGATCAGGGTCACGGCGCTGGCGCCGCGGATCGCCAGCGCCAGATTGGTCACGACCGAGCCGACCGTCTCCATCACCTCGCGCACGCGCACGCTCGTCACCATAGGGTAGGCGTCGGCGACCTCTTTGATGATCTTGCCGTCGCCTGCCGCATTTCCGCCCGTCTCCGTCAGCGTCGCGATATGGGTGTGCGGCGCGCCCTTGAAGGCGTTGGGCGAGAACACGAGGACGAAATTGATGCCCATCCCCTGCCAGTCGATATTGCGCAGATTGCTGATCTTCGCCGGGATGTCGCGGCCGAGCACGTTGACCACCACCTCGTCCCCGAGCTTGAGGCCTAAACCGTCGGCGATCTTCTTCTCCATCGAGACCAGCGGCGGGCCGGAATAGTCCGCGCTCCACCACTCGCCCTCGACCACCTTCGAACCCTTCGGCAGCTCGGCCGTATAGGTCAGGCCGCGGTCGCTCTGCAGCACCCATTCGGAATCGGTGGTGGGCTTGAGCTCCTCGGCGCGCACGCCGCGCGCGGCGACGATGCGCCCGCGCAGCATCGGCACGTCCTCGACCGTCGCGCCTGGCGCGATCTGGCGCAGGTAGCCGTCGAACTGCTCGGCCTGCGCGCTCGGAATGTCGATGAAGAAGAACGAGGGTGCGCGATCGGGCAGCGCCGCGAGGAACTGCCGCCGCAGATTGCCGTCGATCTGGGTGATGGTGACGAGCACGGCGAGCCCGAGCCCGAGCGACAGCACGACCGACGGCGTCAGAGCGCCCGGCCGGTGGATGTTGGCGATCGCGAGCCGCAGCATCGGCAGTCGCGTCCGCGGCAGCCGCCGCGCCATCGTCATCAGCAGGGCGGCGATGCCGCGCAGCAGGGCGAACACGACGACGGAGGAGGCCACGAACACTGCGGCGATGCGCTTGTCGAACGACAGGCCGATCACGACCGCGATCAGCAGCGCGATCACCACGCCCATGAGGCCCAGATAACTCGCGCGCGGCCGGTGCCATTCGGAGCTGATGGTGTCGCGGAACAGCGCCGCCACCGGCACGTCATGCACGCGCCCGAGCGGCCACAGGCCGAAGGCGAGCGCTGTGAGCAGGCCATAGACGAAGGACAGTGCGAGCTCGTCGGCATGCACCGCCGGCACCACCGGCAGCGGCAAGAGCTTGCCGAACAGCCCGACGATGGCGAAGGGCATCGCCGCGCCGAGCGCAAGGCCGATCACCGAACCGATGCCCGCAAGCAGGATCACTTGCGCCAGATAGATGCCGAACACGTCGCCTCCGGTCGCGCCGACGGCCTTGAGGGCCGCGATCACCTCGAGCCGACGATCGATATGGCTCTTCACGGCATTGGCAACGCCGACGCCGCCGACCAGCAGCGCGGCGAGGCCGACCAGCGTCAGGAACTGGGTAAAACGGCTGATGTTGCGCTCGAGTTGCGGCGAGGCGTTGGAGCGGCTGCGGATCTCCCAGCCGGCCTGCGGCGCGGCGCTGCGCGCGTCCGCGATGAAGGCTTCGGTGGCGCGCTCGTTATTCGCGGTATCGGGCAGCTTGACCCGGTAGACCCAGCGCACCAGGCTGCCGGGCTGGATCAGGCCGGTGGCGCGCAAGGCCTCCTCGCTGATCAGGAAGCGCGGGCCGAAGCCGATGCCGCCGGCGAGCTTGTCGGGTTCGGCTTCGACGGTGGCGCGGATCTGGAACGTTGCGGACCCGATCGTGAGGCGGTCACCGTTCCTAAGCGACAGCCGCGCCAGCAGCGTCGGATCGGCCGCGGCGCCGAACGCGCCGTCACGCATCGCGAGCAGATCGGCCATCGGTAGCGGCGGTGCCAGTGTCAGCTGGCCCAGCATCGGATAGGTGTCGTCGACGGCCTTCATCTCGACCAGCGCGAGCTTGCCATCAGCCGAGCGCGCCATGCCGCGCAGGGTCGCGGCGGTCGAGACGGTGCCGCGCGAGCGCAGGAAGGCGACCTCCTCCGGCTTGGCCTCGCGCTGGAACAGCACGAAGGAGACGTCGCCGCCGAGCAGCGTGCGGCCCTCGCGGGCGAGACCGTCGGAGAGGCTCGCCGACACCGAGCCGACGCCGGCGATCGCCATCACGCCGAGCGCGATGCAGGCGATGAAGACATAGAATCCGCGCAAGCCCCCGCGCAATTCGCGCAGGGCGTAACGCAACGAGAGCGCGACGCCGCCCGGCTTCGCGAACGATTCGACAGCTGCGCTCATGCCGGCGCCGACTGCGTGTCGATGCGCCCGGAGCGCAGGCGGATGACGCGATCGCAGCGTTGCGCGAGCGAGGAATCGTGCGTCACCAGCACCAAGGTCATGCCGCGCTCGGCGTGCTTGCTGAACAGGAGATCGACGATCTGCTTTCCGGTTGCCTCGTCGAGATTGCCGGTGGGCTCGTCGGCGACGAGGATGGCGGGATCGGGCGCCAGCGCGCGCGCCAGCGCCACGCGCTGCTGCTCGCCGCCGGAGAGCTGCGTCGGGTAGTGATGCAGGCGATCGCCGAGCCCGACCGATTGCAGCTCCTGCGCCGCGCGCCTCGCAGCATCGGGATCGCCGGCAAGCTCGAGCGGCACCGCGACGTTCTCCAGCGCCGTCATGGTCGGGATCAGGTGGAAGGACTGGAAGACGATGCCGACCTGGCGGCCGCGGAAGCGCGCCAGCGCGTCCTCGTCGAGGGCATTGAAAGCCGTGCCATTGACCACCACCTCTCCGCTATCAGGACGCTCCAGCCCCGCCATCACCATCAGCAGCGTGGATTTGCCCGAGCCTGACGGGCCGATCAGGCCGATCGTCTCGCCCGAGGCGACGCGCAGGCTGATATCCTTCAGGATATGAACGCGTGCCGCGCCCGTGCCCAATGAGAGATTGACGTTGGAGATGGCGATGGTGTCCATCGCGGCCGTGGCGAGCGAAGAGGAATTGATGCGCGTGTCCATGGTCCGGTCATATGGCAACTCCGCACGCGGGGTCGAGAGGCGTTACGGATTGTTCATGCACATAGCCGTGTTGATGCTCGCCGTGATGACGATTGCGTCCCCCGCTTGGGCGGGCGCGACGAAACCGGTCAAGCTTGTCGTTCTCGGCGATTCCTTGAGCGCCGGTCTTGGCCTCCCGGCCCAGGAGGCATTCCCGCAAAAGCTTCAAAAATCATTGCAGATCAAGGGCATAGAGGTCAACATGACCAACGCCGGGGTGTCCGGCGACACCACCTCCGGCGGCCGCGACCGGCTGGACTGGTCGGTGCCCGACGGAACCGATGGCGTCATCGTCGAGCTCGGCGCCAACGACGCGCTGCGCGGCATTGATCCCGATGTGACGCGCGCCGCGTTGACCGAGATCATCCAGCGCCTGAAGGCGCGCAAGATCGCGGTGATGCTGTGCGGCATGCTGGCGCCGCCGAATTACGGCGCGGACTATGCGGCGCGCTTCAATTCGATTTATCCGGATCTGGCGAAACGATTCGATGTGCCGCTCTATCCGTTCTTCCTCGATGGCGTTGCGGCCGACGCCAAGCTCAATCAGGCCGACGGCATTCATCCGACTGCGGCCGGCGTCGACATCATCGTCGGCAGGATCATGCCCATGGTGGAGGCATTCATTGGCACGATCGCTGAGCAGCGGCGTTGAAAGCGGGCAGTCCCAACCCGAACTCCCAGGGATTTACGGGGGTGAGGCGGGCGAAGCTTCGCAGAGTCACACAACTGCGATAGGAATCAGGGTACCGGTGATTCGTCGCCGGCTCTAATTTGGATATGGTCCTTAGCTCGAGGGCTGTACCCAAGCATCGGGAGTGCGAAACGATGCCGCGTTTGTTCACGGGTCTGGAAATTCCGGCCGAGATCGGCCAGTCGCTTTCCAACTTGAGGGGTGGCCTCCCCGGCGCCCGCTGGATCGATCCCGAAAATTATCACGTCACCTTGCGCTTCATCGGCGACATCGATGGCGCCTCCGCCAACGAGATCGCCTCGATGCTGTTTCGCGTCGACCGCAAGCCATTCGAGGTGAAGGTGCAGGGCCTCACCAGCTTCGGCGGCCGCAAGCCGCGCGCGGTGGTCGCGACCATCGTGCCGAGCAAGCCGCTGATGGAATTGCAGGCCGAGCTCGAACGCATGATGCAGCGGATCGGCCTCGACCCGGAGGGACGCAAGTTCATTCCGCACGTCACGCTGGCCCGGCTGCACGACGCCTCCGACCGCGACGTCGCCGACTATCTCTCGCTGCGCGGCTACTTCCCAAGCAAGGCGTTCATGGCCGAACGCTTCGTGCTGTTCTCCTCGCGCGCCTCTACGGGCGGCGGCCCGTATGTGGTCGAGGACGCCTACGAACTGTGTGAGTAGCGCAGCTTCCGTGCCCCGGCCGCAGAGCCGGGGCCCAGCGCTCCGCGATGAATGAATTTTGGCTATGGACGAAATAGGGGGTCCCGTCTATGCGCAGCAGCGCGTCCGGGACTCGGAACGCATAGCGCCCCGCACCAATTGACGGCTTGCAATTTCCGTCCGTCTCTGGCGGTAAAGGGCCATGCTCTCCACCCCCAGTTCCCCATTCCGCGAGGCATACCAGGCCGAGATCGCCTCTGGCGCGATCGAGCCCGATGCCGCGCAGGCCGAGGTCGCCGAGGCCTATGCGGCGCTCGACCAGCGGCTCGCCACTTACAAGCCGCTGCGCAAGCAGGGCCTGCTCAGCCGCCTGTTCGGCAGCGGCGACAAGGATGATGCCCCGCGTGGGCTCTACATCCATGGCGAGGTCGGCCGCGGCAAGACCATGCTGATGGATCTGTTCTTCCAGCACTGCTCGGTCGAGCACAAGCGCCGCGCGCATTTCCACGAATTCATGGCGGACGTGCACGAGCGCATCTACGACTATCGCCAGAGCATCGCGCGCGGCGAGATCGCCGATGGCGACGTCATCGCGCTGACCGCAAATGCGATCTTTGAGGAGAGCTGGCTGCTCTGCTTCGACGAATTCCACGTCACCGACATCGCCGACGCGATGATCCTGGGCCGCCTGTTCGCGAAATTGTTCGATCTCGGCACCGTCGTGGTTGCGACCTCCAACGTCGCGCCCGACGATCTCTACAAGGGTGGCTTGAACCGCTCGCTGTTCCTGCCCTTCATCAAGCAGATCACCGATCACATGGACGTCGCGCGGCTCGATGCCCGCACCGACTTCCGGTTGGAGAAACTGCAGGGCGTGCCGATGTGGCTGACACCGGCGGATGGCGATGCGGACGCCGCGCTCGACCGTGCCTGGAAGCGGATGTCAGGTGGGGCACAATGCAGGCCGCGCGACATTTCGATCAAGGGCCGCATCCTGCACGTGCCGTGCTCGGCCCACGGCGTGGCGCGGTTCTCCTTCGCCGATCTCTGCGAGAAGCCGCTGGGTGCATCCGATTACCTCAGGCTGGCGCACGAGTATCACACCATCCTGGTCGACCATATTCCAGTCATGGACTTCTCCCAGCGCAACGCCGCCAAGCGGTTCATCACGCTGATCGATACGCTCTATGACAACGCCGTGAAGCTGATGGCTTCGGCCGACGCCAATCCGATCTCGCTCTACCTCGCCACCGAGGGCAATGAGGCCATGGAGTTCAAGCGGACCGCCTCGCGCCTGATCGAGATGAGCTCGGAATCCTATCTGGCGCTGCCTCACGGCCGCAAGGATTCCACCGCCAGCGGCTCGACCAAAGGCCTGGTGGAGACTTAAGTCCTATTTCGCTAGCGCTGTCATTCCGGGACGCGCGAAGCGCGAACCCGGAATCCATCGGGCCACAAGCTCTGTCGCCCGATGCATTCCGGGGCTGCGCCTATCGGCGCATCCCGGATGAGGGGCTGCGTGCCCGAGACGTCGGCAAGCCCGACAATTGGGCATTGGGCGACTTGAACGGGGAAGGCGAAAGGGATAACCACCCGTCTCAGTTTTCACCTCCTTACGTGTCTAAAGGACAGGTTCACATGGCGCGCGACAAGATTGCTTTGATTGGCTCCGGTCAGATCGGCGGAACGCTGGCTCACCTCATCGGCCTGAAAGAACTGGGCGACGTCGTGATGTTCGACATCGCCGAGGGCGTGCCGCAGGGCAAGGCGCTCGACATCGCGCAGTCCTCGCCGGTCGACGGCTTCGACGCGCACTACACCGGCGCGAACTCCTACGAGGCGCTCGACAACGCCAAGGTCTGCATCGTCACCGCCGGCGTGCCGCGCAAGCCCGGCATGAGCCGCGACGACCTCCTCTCCATCAACCTCAAGGTCATGGAGCAGGTCGGCGCCGGCATCAAGAAGTACGCTCCGGACGCGTTCGTCATCTGCATCACCAACCCGCTCGACGCGATGGTCTGGGCGCTGCAGAAGGCCTCGGGCCTGCCGCACAAGAAGGTCGTCGGCATGGCCGGCGTGCTGGACTCGGCGCGCTTCCGCTATTTCCTGGCCGACGAGTTCAACGTCTCGGTCGAGGACGTCACCGCCTTCGTGCTCGGCGGCCATGGCGACACCATGGTGCCGCTGGTGAAGTACTCCACCGTCGCCGGCATTCCGCTGCCCGACCTCGTCAAGATGGGCTGGACCTCGCAGGCGCGCCTCGACGAGATCGTCGACCGCACCCGCAACGGCGGCGCCGAGATCGTCAATTTGCTCAAGACCGGCTCGGCCTTCTACGCCCCGGCCGCGTCGGCGATCGCGATGGCCGAGAGCTATCTGAAGGACAAGAAGCGCGTGCTGCCCTGCGCCGCCTATCTCAATGGCGAATACAGCGTGAAGGACATGTATGTCGGCGTGCCCGTCGTGATCGGCTCCAAGGGCGTCGAGCGCGTGGTCGAGATCGACCTCGCCGGCAAGGACCGCGAGGCCTTCGACAAGTCGGTCGGCGCCGTGCAGGGCCTGGTCGACGCCTGCAAGAAGATCGCCCCCGACCTTCTCGGCCGCTAAGGCGCAAGCAGATACCCCGCCGAAGATCGAAATCCGGTCTTCGGCGGTTTCACTTCCGGACCCCGGCTGCAACCCTTGTTGAAGGCTGGGCGGGGCTCCGGTTCGCAGTCCAGAGACCTTGAAGGCAAAGAATCCGGGTTGCAGTTCCTGTGGTATATGGTATGCCAGCCACAAGACTGAGGTGGGCCCATGGGGTCACCGCCCGCGGGTTCAGGGAGCACCATATGAATATCCATGAATATCAGGCCAAAGCGCTGCTGAACGAGTTCGGCGTGCCGATCTCCAAGGGCGTGCCGGTCCTCAAAGCCGCCGACGCAGAAGCTGCGGCCAAGGCGCTGCCCGGGCCGGTCTGGGTGGTGAAGAGCCAGATCCACGCCGGCGGGCGCGGCAAGGGCAAGTTCAAGGAAGCCTCGGCCGGCGACAAGGGCGGTGTCCGCATCGCCAAATCGGCCGCCGAGGTCGCCGAATTCGCCAAGCAGATGCTGGGCGCAACCCTGGTGACGGTGCAGACCGGCCCGGCCGGCAAGCAGGTCAACCGCCTCTACATCGAGGACGGCTCCGACATCGACAAGGAGTTCTATCTCTCGATCCTGGTCGACCGCGAGACCTCGCGCGTCTCCTTCGTCGTCTCGACCGAGGGTGGCGTCAACATCGAGGACGTCGCGCACAACACGCCCGAGAAGATCGTGACCTTCTCAGTCGATCCCGCCACCGGAATCATGGGCCATCACGGCCGCACGGTTGCGAAGGCGCTCAAGCTCTCCGGTGATCTCGCCAAGCAGGCCGAGAAGCTCACGGCGCAGCTCTATGCCGCCTTCGTCGCCAAGGACATGTCGATGCTGGAGATCAACCCGCTGGTCGTGACCAAGCAGGGCCAGCTCCGCGTGCTCGACGCCAAGGTGTCGTTCGACGACAACGCGCTGTTCCGTCATCCCGAGGTGCTCGCGCTGCGCGACGAGACCGAGGAAGACGCCAAGGAAATCGAGGCGTCCAAGTACGACCTCAACTACGTCGCGCTCGACGGCAACATCGGCTGCATGGTCAACGGCGCCGGTCTTGCCATGGCGACGATGGACATCATCAAGCTCTACGGCATGGCGCCGGCGAACTTCCTCGACGTCGGCGGCAGCGCCAGCACGGAGAAGGTCGCGGCCGCATTCAAGATCATCACCGCCGATCCCAACGTGAAGGGCATCCTGGTCAACATCTTCGGCGGCATCATGAAGTGCGACGTGATCGCCGAGGGCGTCACGGCCGCGATGCGCGAGGTCGGTCTCAGCGTGCCGCTGGTGGTCCGTCTCGAAGGCACCAATGTCGAGCTCGGCAAGAAGATCATCCGCGAATCCGGCCTCAACGTGGTGCCGGCCGACAATCTCGACGACGCCGCGCAGAAGATCGTGAAGGCCGTCAAGGGAGGCTAAGGCCATGGCCCAGGACCATCTCGCCGCATCATCTCCGCTCCCCGAGCATGCGCGTCTCGCCGCGTTCGCCGGCGAATGGACTGGCGAAGAGGTGGTCTTTCCGTCGCGCTGGACGGAGGGCGGACCGGCGACCTCTCACGTCGTCGCGCGCATGGACCTCAACGGATTCTATCTGATCCAGGACGGTGTCCAGATGCGCGAGGGCAAGCAGGTCTTCGCCACCCACGGCATCTTCACCTACGATCGCGACGACCGGACCTACAAACTGTTCTGGTACGATTCGCTCGGCTACACGCCGCCCTCGCCCGCCTCCGGCGGGTGGGTCGGCAAGACCCTGACGCTGGTGCGCGGCTCGCTCCGTGGCAATGCGCGCCACGTCTACGAGATCATCGACGACAATTCCTATTCGTTGAAGATCCAGTTCTCGCCGGACGCGGAAGGCTGGTCCGACGTCCTCACCGGCGTCTACCGCCGCATCCACTGACCCTCTCACTCGTTAGTTCGCGAAAGCAGACCTCATGTCCATCCTGATCGACAAGAACACCAAGGTCATCTGCCAGGGCTTCACCGGCAAGAACGGCACCTTCCATTCCGAGGCCGCGATCGCCTACGGCACCAAGATGGTCGGTGGCACCTCGCCGGGCAAAGGCGGCTCGACGCATCTGGGCCTGCCGGTGTTCGACACCGTGCGCGAGGCGCGTGAGAAGACCGGCGCCGACGCGTCGGTGATCTACGTCCCGCCGCCGGGCGCGGCGGACGCGATCTGCGAAGCCATCGACGCCGAGATCCCGCTGATCGTCTGCATCACCGAGGGCATTCCTGTTATCGACATGGTGCGCGTGAAGCGCTCGCTGATCGGCTCCAAGTCGCGCCTGATCGGGCCGAACTGCCCGGGCGTCATGACCGCCGGTGAGTGCAAGATCGGCATCATGCCCGCCAATATCTTCAAGACCGGCTCGGTCGGCATCGTCTCCCGCTCGGGCACGCTGACCTATGAGGCCGTGTTCCAGACCTCCCAGGAAGGCCTCGGCCAGACCACCGCGGTCGGCATCGGCGGCGACCCGGTCAAGGGCACCGAGTTCATCGACGTGCTGGAGATGCTGCTCGCCGACCCCAAGACCGAATCGATCATCATGATCGGCGAGATCGGCGGTTCCGCCGAGGAGGACGCCGCCCAGTTCCTCAAGGACGAGGCCAAGCGCGGCCGTAAGAAGCCGATGGTCGGCTTCATCGCGGGCGTCACGGCCCCTCCCGGCCGCCGCATGGGCCATGCCGGCGCGATCATCTCGGGCGGCAAGGGCGACGCCGGTTCCAAGACCGAGGCGATGAAATCGGCAGGGATTACAGTGTCCCCGTCGCCCGCGCGCCTCGGCCATACGCTTGCCGAAAAGTTGAAGGGCTAATTCACTTCTTCGTGCTTTTCCGGGCGAAGTTTCGCAGCAAATAGGGTAAAGGGTGCCTGTCGCGTCGAGCCCTGTCGGGGAAGCTCGGCGCCAGCGCCGTTTGTTATGCGCGAACCGAAATCGCCAGGAACTCAAGTATGTCTCGCCAGGACGCGAACGCAGCCTTTGCCTTGTCATCCTTTTTGCAGGGCACCAACGCCACCTACATCGACGAAATCTACGCCCGCTACGAGAAGGACCCGACCTCGGTCGACGCCGAGTGGCAGGAGTTCTTCAAGAGCCTCAACGACCAGCCCGCTGACATCAGCAAGAACGCGGAAGGACCGTCCTGGGAGCGCGACAACTGGCCGCTGACCCCGCGGGACGATCTGACCTCCGCGCTCGACGGCAATTGGGCCGAGGTCGAGAAGGCGGTCGGCGCCAAGATCGCCGCCAAGGCCCAGGCCAAGGGCGCCGATATCTCTTCCGCCGATGTCCTCCAGGCCACGCGCGACTCCGTTCGCGCCCTGATGCTGATCCGCTCCTACCGCATGCGCGGCCACTTCCACGCCAAGCTCGACCCGCTCGGCATCGAAGCCCAGCGCAACCGCGAAGAGCTCGACCCGCGCACCTACGGCTTCAGCGAAGCCGATTACGACCGCAAGATCTTCCTCGATCACGTGCTCGGCCTCGAATACGGCACGCTGCGCGATATCGTCGCGATCTGCGAGCGCACCTACTGCCAGACGCTCGGCGTCGAGTTCATGCATATCAGCAATGCCGCGCAGAAGGCCTGGATCCAGGAGCGCATCGAGGGACCCGATAAGGAGATCTCGTTCACGCGCGAAGGCCGCAGAGCCATCCTGATGAAGCTGGTCGAAGCCGAAGGCTTCGAGAAGTTCTGCGACACCAAGTTCACCGGCACCAAGCGTTTCGGCCTCGACGGCGGCGAATCCCTGATCCCCGCGCTGGAGCAGATCATCAAGCGCGGCGGCAATCTCGGCGTGAAGGAGATCGTGCTCGGCATGCCGCATCGCGGCCGCCTCAACGTCCTGACGCAGGTGATGGGCAAGTCGCACCGCGCGCTGTTCCACGAGTTCAAGGGCGGCTCCGCCAACCCGGAGGACGTCGAAGGCTCCGGCGACGTCAAGTATCACCTCGGCGCTTCCTCGGACCGCGAGTTCGACGGCAACCGCATCCACCTGTCGCTGACCGCCAACCCCTCGCATCTCGAGATCGTCGATCCCGTCGTGCTCGGCAAGGTCCGCGCCAAGCAGGACCAGCACGGCGATCCGCCGGACATGCGCATCTCCGTGATGCCGCTCCTGATGCATGGCGACGCCGCGTTCGCCGGCCAGGGCGTGGTCGCCGAGTGCTTCGGCCTGTCGGACCTGAAGGGCTACCGCACCGGCGGCTCCGTGCACTTCATCGTCAACAACCAGATCGGCTTCACCACCTATCCGCGTTACTCGCGCTCCTCGCCCTATCCGTCCGATGTGGCGAAGATGATCGACGCGCCGATCTTCCACGTGAACGGCGACGATCCGGAAGCCGTCGTGTTCGCCGCCAAGGTCGCGACCGAGTTCCGGCAGAAATTCCACAAGCCCGTCGTCATCGACATGTGGTGCTATCGGCGCTACGGCCACAACGAGGGCGATGAGCCGGCGTTCACGCAGCCGGTCATGTACAAGCGGATCGCGGCCCATCCGTCGACGCTGTCGCTCTATGCCAAGCGCCTGATCGCCGAGGGCGTGGTCACCGAGGGCGAGGTCGACAAGCTGAAGGCCGACTGGCGCGCGCGGCTCGATGCCGAGTTCGAGGCCGGCACCTCCTACAAGCCGAACAAGGCCGACTGGCTCGACGGCAAGTGGGCCGGCTTCAAGATTGCCGACCAGGAAGAGGATGCGCGGCGCGGCGTCACCGGCGTCGACATTGCCACGCTGAAGGACATCGGCCGCAAGATCACCAAGGTGCCGGACGGCTTCCGCGTTCACCGCACCATCCAGCGTTTCCTCGATAACCGCTCGAAGGCGATCGACACTGGTACCGGTATCGACTGGGCGACCGGCGAGGCGTTGGCGTTCTGCTCGCTGCTGAACGAAAAACACCACGTCCGCCTGTCCGGACAGGATTCGGAGCGCGGCACCTTCTCGCAGCGCCACTCGGTCCTGATCGACCAGGAGGACGAAAGCCGCTACACGCCGTTCAACCATCTCGGCGGCGAGCAGGGCCATTACGAGGTCATCAACTCGCTGCTGTCGGAAGAGGCCGTGCTCGGCTTCGAATACGGCTACTCGCTCGCCGAGCCGAACACGCTGACGCTGTGGGAGGCCCAGTTCGGCGATTTCGCCAACGGCGCGCAGGTCGTGTTCGACCAGTTCATCTCCTCGGGCGAACGCAAATGGCTGCGCATGTCCGGTCTCGTCTGCCTGCTGCCGCACGGCTATGAAGGCCAGGGGCCGGAGCATTCCTCGGCGCGTCTCGAGCGTTACCTGCAGATGTGCGCGGAAGACAACATGCAGGTGGTCTACCCGACCACGCCGGCGAACTACTTCCACGTGCTGCGCCGGCAGCTGCATCGCGAGATCCGCAAGCCGCTGATCATGATGACGCCGAAGTCGCTGCTGCGCCACAAGCGGGCGGTGTCGCGTCTCGAGGAGCTCGCGAAGGGCACGACCTTCCACCGCATCCTCTACGATGACGCCCAGATGCTGCCGAACGAAGCGATCAAGCTCGTTCAGGACGAGAAGATCCGCCGCATCGTGCTGTGCTCCGGCAAGGTCTATTACGACCTCTACGAGGAGCGCGAGAGGCGCGGCATCGATGACATCTATCTGATGCGCGTCGAGCAGCTCTATCCGGTGCCGCTGAAGGCGCTGGTGGCCGAGCTGTCGCGCTTCAAGAAGGCCGAAGTGGTGTGGTGCCAGGAAGAGCCGCGCAACATGGGCGCCTGGCACTTCATCGAGCCCTATCTGGAATGGGTGCTGAACCAGGTGAACGGTGCGAGCCGGCGTCCGCGTTATGTCGGCCGCGCCGCTTCCGCCGCGACTGCCACGGGTCTGATGTCCAAGCATCAGGCGCAGCTGAAGGCGTTCCTGGACGAAGCACTGAGCTGAGAAGTTCTTTAGGACTCTGTCATGCCCCGCCCAGTGCGCAATTGCGCACGGGGGCGGGGCATCCAGTACGACGCGGCTTTCGTTCTGATCACGAAGGTCACGGCGTACTGGATTGCCCGCCTTCGCGGGCAATGACGTATGAAATTCATGACCGCTACTGGCGATCCCTTAAGGAAGAGACCATGACTGAAATTCGTGTGCCGACGCTCGGCGAATCCGTCACCGAGGCCACCATCGGCCGCTGGTTCAAGAAGGCCGGCGACCCCGTCGCCGTCGACGAGCCCTTGGTGGAGCTCGAGACCGACAAGGTCACCATCGAAGTCCCGGCGCCCTCCGCGGGCACGCTGAGCGAGATCATCGCCGCCGATGGCGCGACCGTTGCTGTGGGCGCGCTACTTGGTCAGATCACCGATGGTGCCGGCGCCGCCAAGCCCGCCGCCGCGCCGGCCAAGGCTGCTGCTCCTGCTGCTGCCGCTGCTCCCGCGCCGGCTCCCGCTGCCGCCGCCAAGGCGCCGCCGGCCGATGCCCCGCTCGCGCCTTCGGTGCGAAAACTGTCGGCCGAGACCGGCATCGACGCCTCCACCGTTCCGGGCTCCGGCAAGGACGGTCGCGTCACCAAGGGCGACATGCTGGCTGCGATCGAGCGCGCCGCGTCGGCGCCGACCCCGGTCAACCAGCCCGCCGCCGCCGTGCAGGTCCGCGCGCCGTCGCCGGCCGATGACGCCGCCCGCGAAGAGCGCGTCAAGATGACCCGCCTGCGCCAGACCATCGCGCGCCGCCTCAAGGACGTGCAGAACACCGCGGCCATGCTCACGACCTTCAACGAGGTCGACATGACCAACGTCATGGCGCTGCGCGCCCACTACAAGGACGCGTTCGAGAAGAAGCATGGCGCCAAGCTCGGCTTCATGGGCTTCTTCACCAAGGCCGTCGTGCAGGCGCTGAAGGACATCCCGGCCGTCAACGCCGAGATCGACGGCAGCGATTTGATCTACAAGAACTATTACCACATCGGCGTCGCCGTCGGCACCGACAAGGGCCTGGTCGTGCCCGTGGTGCGCGACTGCGACCACAAGTCGATCTCCGACATCGAGAAGAGCATCGCCGATTTCGGCCGCCGCGCCCGTGACGGCCAGCTCAAGATCGACGAGATGCAGGGCGGCACCTTCACGATCACCAATGGCGGCATCTACGGCTCGCTGATGTCGACGCCGATCCTGAACGCGCCGCAGTCCGGTATCCTCGGCATGCACAAGATCCAGGAGCGGCCGATGGTCGTCGGCGGCAAGATCGAGGTCCGCCCGATGATGTATCTGGCGTTGTCCTACGATCACCGCGTCATCGACGGCAAGGAAGCCGTCACCTTCCTGGTCCGGGTCAAGGAGAGCCTGGAAGATCCGGCGCGCCTGGTGCTCGATCTCTGATCCCCAATGCTCTGCGAGCGCCGTCGCGACCGACGCGACGGCGCATGTCGAACCATGGAGGCGCGCGTGACGGATAAAGTCGTTGTCATCACCGGCGGCAGCCGCGGCATCGGGCGGGCGACCGCGCTTGCGGCGGCCGCGCGCGGCTATCGCGTCGTGGTCGCTTATGCCAGCAACAAAAATGCCGCCGACGAGGTGGTCGCGCAGATCGAGGCCAAGAACGGCAAGGCCATCGCGGTGAAATGCGACGTCGCCGAGGAAGGCGACATCCTCAACCTGTTCAGGGAAGCCGACAAGTTCGGCACGCTCGGCGCGCTGGTCAACAATGGCGGCATCGTCGGCAAGAGCGGCGTGCGGGTCGACGAGATGTCGGCCGAGCGCATCCAGCGCGTCATGGCGGTCAACGTCACCGGCTCCATCCTCTGTGCGCGCGAGGCGGTGAAACGGATGTCGACCAAGCATGGCGGCAAGGGCGGCGTCATCGTCAATCTGTCGTCGGTCGCCGCCAAGCTCGGCTCGCCGAATACTTATGTCGACTATGCCGCCTCCAAGGGCGCGATCGATTCCTTCACCATTGGCCTCGGCTATGAGGTTGCGAACGAGGGCATTCGCGTCGCGGGCATTCGCCCGGGCCTGATCGACACCGAAATCCACGCCGCCGGCGGCGAGCCCGACCGCGCCCATCGTCTGGCCCATCTTGTGCCGATGAAGCGCGTCGGCACCGCCGATGAAATCGCCAACGCGATCGTCTGGCTGCTGTCGGACGAGGCGTCTTACGTCACCTCAGCGATTCTCGATGTGTCCGGCGGACGCTGACGCGCCGCGCGGACGCTGACACATCCTCATCACGCCTAACCTTACGGGACTTTCTCATGGCTACCTACGATCTCGTCGTCATCGGCACCGGACCGGGCGGTTATGTCTGCGCGGTGCGCGCGAGCCAGCTCGGCATGAAAGTCGCGGTGGTCGAAAAGAACGCCACGCTCGGCGGCACCTGCCTCAATGTCGGCTGCATGCCCTCGAAGGCGCTGCTGCACGCCTCCGAGATGTTCGAGGAAGCCGGGCATTCCTTCGCCAAGATGGGCGTCAGCGTTCCCGCGCCGAAGCTCGATCTTCCCGCGATGATGAACTTCAAGCAGCAGGGCATCGACGGCAACGTCAAGGGCGTCGAGTTCCTGATGAAGAAGAACAAGGTCGACGTGCTCAAGGGCACCGGCAAGATCTTGGGCACCGGCAAGGTCGAGGTCTCCGCCGACGGCAGGTCGCAGGTGGTCGAGACCAAGAACATCGTGATCGCCACCGGCTCCGACAGCGCGCGCCTCAAGGGCATCGAGATCGACGAGAAGCGCATCGTCTCCTCGACCGGCGCGCTGTCGCTGGAGAAGGTGCCAGGCAGATTGCTGGTCATTGGCGCCGGCGTGATCGGGCTCGAACTCGGCTCCGTGTGGCGCCGGCTCGGATCCGAGGTCATGGTGGTCGAATTCCTCGATCGCATCCTGCCCGGCATGGATGGCGAGGTCGCACGGCAATTCCAGCGAATCCTTGAGAAGCAGGGATTTGCATTCAAGCTGGGCTCGAAGGTCACCGGCGTCGAAGCGAACAGCAAGGCACTGCTCGCGAAAATCGAGCCGGCTGCCGGCGGTGCCGCCGAGACCATCGAGGCCGACGTCGTTCTGGTCTGCATCGGCCGCGCGCCCTACACCGATGGGCTCGGCCTGAAGGAAGCCGGCGTCGCGCTCGATGCGCGCGGCCGCGTCCAGATCGATCCGCATTTCGCCACCAGCCTCAAGGGCGTCTATGCCATCGGCGACGTCGTCGCAGGCCCGATGCTCGCGCACAAGGCCGAGGACGAAGGCGTTGCGGTCGCCGAGATCATCGCGGGGCAAGCGGGCCACGTGAACTACGATGTGATCCCGGGCGTCGTGTATACCACGCCGGAAGTGTCCTCCGTCGGCAAGACCGAGGAGGAATTGAAGCAGGCAGGCACAGCCTATACCGTCGGGAAGTTTCCCTTTACCGCCAACGGCCGCTCCAAGGTCAACCAGACCACCGACGGCTTCGTGAAGATTCTCGCAGATGCGAAGACCGATCGCGTGCTCGGCGTGCACATTATCGGCATTGAGGCCGGCGAAATGATCCATGAAGCCTGCGTTCTCATGGAGTTTGGTGGCAGCGCAGAAGATCTCGCGCGCACCTGCCATGCCCATCCGACCCGCTCGGAGGCGGTCAAGGAAGCCGCGCTTGCAGTCGGCAAGCGGGCCATCCATATGTAGCGACGCGCCCAGCACCGAAACGGGCGGGAACATATGCTGCGCCGCCTCCTTCAACCGGTCTGGGTCCTGCTTGCGATCGTCTTCCTGATCGAAGCCTGGCTGTGGGACCATCTCGAGCCGATCGTCGCGCGGGTCGTCGCAGCCATCCCGCTCGCGCGGTTCAAGCAATGGCTGACGGAGCGCGTCGATGCGCTGTCGCCGGCCATGACGCTGATCGTGTTCGCGGTCCCCATCATCCCGCTGTTTCCGCTCAAGCTGGTCGGCCTGTGGCTGCTGGCGCACGAATACTGGACCAGCGCAGTGTTCACGATCGTTTTCGCGAAGATGGTTGGCGTCGGCGTCACCGCCTTCGTGTTCGACGTGACGCGCGACAAGCTTTTGGAGATGCACTGGTTCGAGCGGATCTATGATCTGGTTCTGAAGGTGCGCGCCAGGGCCGCTGAGCTGGTCGACCCGATCAAGCGCCGCATCCGTCAGCTGATCGCCGGCGATGGCGAGGGCTGGTCTTCCCGCACGCTGCGCCTGATCCAGCGTTTTCGCAAGAGCGTGCACCAGGCGCGCTAGCTCTCTGTCACATATTCGCTGTTCGCCACATACTCGCTGTCATCGCCCGGCGCGATCCAGTATTCCAGAGACAGAGAGAGAGAGATGAGAACCGAGAAGCCGCAGCGTACTGGATGCCCCGGTCAAGCCGGGGCATGACACTGTCTGTGTGGCGTCAAACCGCACGCCACACACCCCTTAATGCAAATGCAACAGATGCGGCCACCACAGGCCGAGCGCGGTCATGATCAGGCCGGCGAGCGTCAGCACGCCGCTGACATAGGCGAGCGCGAACATGCCGGTGATGATGGTCGCCGACGCCAGCACGATGCCGATCTGGAAGGCCGCCGACGCCAGCTCGAAGTGATGGTACTTCGCGGTCGCCTCGTCGCGCTCGTGCTCGGCATGCTTGGCCTTCTCGGCGAGCTGCTCGGTGCCTTCGCCGGTCTCGGGCTCGGAGCGGTAGCGCTGCGCGGTCTTGGTCCAGTCCTCGACCTGTTTCTGTACCGACGCCTTCAGCGCGTCATCGCCGGTGCCGGCGAGCGTCAGCTTGCCCTGCTCGGCCGCGGTCTGCACGACGGTGCGGCGGATGCTCTTGGCCTGGAAGAATGCCCAGAGATTGGCGGCCTCGACGTTCTTGCTGATCGATTCGGTCTGGGCGCCCTTGCCGAGCGTCTCCGAGATCGCAAGGAACAGCGCCAGCACGGCGATCAGAAGGGCGATCTTCTTGTTCGAGCCGGACGCGTGCTCGGCGTGCTCGGCATGCTCCATGCTTTCATGTGCGCTCATATGTCCTCCTGTCTGGTTCCGCACGATTGACCCAACCGCGGGTGCCGCGCAAGAGGCATGCGCGGGATGACAGCTTGATGTCAGGATTCACCGCCGCGGATGCGCGCTGGCATAGACTTCCAGCAGCCGCTCGGAATCGATGCCGGTGTAGACCTGCGTGGTCGAGAGCGAGGAGTGGCCGAGCAATTCCTGGATGGCGCGGAGGTCGCCGCCGCGCGACAGCAGATGCGTGGCGAAGGAGTGGCGCAGTGCGTGCGGTGTGGCGCTGTCGGGAAGTCCCAGCGCGCCACGCAGCCGCTCCATCGCGAGCTGGATGATGCGCGGGCTGAGCGGCCCGCCGCGCGCGCCGACGAAGATCGGCCCTTCCGCGGGCAGCGAATACGGGCACATCGCGACGTACTCCTGCACCAGCTCGAGCACGTTCTGCAGCACCGGCACCATGCGGGTCTTGTTGCCCTTGCCTGTCACGACCAGCACGTCGCCTTCGCCGGGCCGCGGCACCTCGCGGCGCTTCAGGCCGAGCGCTTCGGAGATGCGCAGGCCCGAGCCATAGAGCAGCGCCATCACGGCGGCATCGCGCGCGAGAATCCAGCTCTCGCGTTCCTCGCCGGCGCGCTCGTCGGCGTCGGCAAGACGCTTTGCCGATGCCATCGGCAGTGGCTTCGGCAGGCTTTTTGCGACTTTTGGCGCGCGGATGGCCGACAATGCGCCGACCTTGCCTTTGCCCTCGCGCTCCAGAAAACGTCCAAACGAACGCAGCCCCGCGAGCGCGCGCATCAGGCTCCGGCCGGCAATGTCGTCCGCCCGGCGCATCGCCATGAAGGCGCGGATATCGGTGGCTTCGAGCGCCGCGAACCGTTCGAGCGTGACCCGCTCGCCCCAATGGGCACAGAGGAAATCCAGGCACTGCCGCAAGTCGCGGCCATAGGCCTCCAGCGTCTTCGGCGACAGTCGCCGCTCGGCGCCGAGATGCGACAGCCAGCGCGCCATCTCCTGCGTGATCGAGGGATCGGCGCTGGCGAGCTCGATGTTTGGGGCGGCCGCTTTGCTCATGCGCTCTGGACGTGGTGATTCCGCGCAGTATATCGCATCACACCAGTTTACTGTTCGCTAAGGTCGCCCCGCGGCGCTAGCCTCGCACTCCGGGTTCCGATTCTCCCTCCAAAGACTGTTGATGGATCACACCTCGCGCAGCAGCACCGCCCCCGCCAACGCGACCCGCATGGTCGACGTGCTGGTGCCGGTCGCGCTCGACCAGACCTATTCCTACAAAGTGCCGCGCGGCATGGAGCTGAAGGCGGGCGATCTCCTCAGTGTGCCGCTTGGGCCTCGCGAGGTCCTGGCCGTGGTCTGGGGCGAAAACGCCAACCCGGATCCACGCCTGCACAATCGCCTCAAGGAGGTCGGCGAAAAGCTCGATATCCCGCCGCTCAAGCCCGAGCTGCGCCAGATGGTCGACTGGGTCGCCAATTACACGCTGAGCCCGCGCGGCATGGTGCTGCGCATGTGCCTGCGCATGGGCGAGAATCTCGGTCCTGAGCGGGCGCGCGCCGGTGTACGCTTGGTCGGCGATCCCCCGAAGCGGCTGACGCCGGCGCGGCAGCGGGTGATCGCGCTGCTGTCGGACCGCCTGCTGCACGGCAAGTCCGAGGCGGCCAAGGAAGCCGGCGTCTCCTCGGGCGTGATCGACGGCCTCGTCGACGAAGGCACGCTCACGGTGGAGCCGATGCCGCCGCCTCCGCCGCCGCCGGCGCCCGATCCGGAATTCGGCCGGCCGGATTTCACGCCGCTGCAGCGCGCCGCGGTCGACACGATGCGCGCGCTGGCGGCCAACGGCACCTTCCACGTCGCGCTGCTCGACGGCGTCACCGGCTCCGGCAAGACGGAGGTCTATTTCGAGGCGGTGGCCGAGACGATCCGTCGTGGCAGGCAATCGCTGATCCTGATGCCGGAGATCGCGCTGACCGGACAGTTTCTCGATCGCTTTGCGCAGCGTTTTGGCGTGCGGCCGATCGAATGGCACTCCGAACTGACGCCGCGCACCCGCGCGCGCAATTGGGCGGCGATCTCCGCAGGGACTGCGCCGGTCGTGGTCGGCGCGCGCTCGGCGCTGTTTCTCCCCTATGCCAATCTCGGCCTGATCGTCGTCGACGAGGAGCACGACCAGGCCTACAAGCAGGACGATGGCGTGCACTATCACGCCCGCGACATGGCGGTGGTGCGCGGGCACATCGCAAAAATCCCGGTCGTGCTGGCGTCGGCGACGCCCTCGGTCGAGTCCGAGGTCAATGCGCGCAAGAACCGCTATCAGCGCATCGCGCTGCCCTCGCGCTTCGGCGGCCAGCACATGCCGCATATCGAGGCGATCGATCTGCGCCGCGAGCCGCCCGCGCGCGGCCGCTTCATCTCGCCGCGGCTTGCCGGCGAGATCAGGACCGCGATCGAAAAGCGCGAGCAGGCGCTCTTGTTCCTCAACCGCCGCGGCTATGCGCCGCTGACGCTCTGCCGTGCCTGCGGCCATCGCTTCGCCTGCACGATCTGCGACGCCTGGCTGGTCGATCACCGCTTCCGCCAGCGCCTGGTCTGTCACCATTGCGGTTTCTCGATGCCGCGCCCGCATCTCTGTCCGAACTGTTCGGCCGAGGAATCGCTGGTCGCCATTGGTCCCGGCGTCGAGCGCCTGCAGGAGGAGGCGGCGGCGTTGTTCCCGGAAGCGCGCACCATGGTGCTGTCGAGCGATCTCATCACCTCGATCGAGACGATGCGCTCCGAGCTTGCCGAAATCGCGGAGGGCCGCGTCGATATCATCATCGGCACGCAGCTCGTGGCAAAGGGTCACAACTTCCCGCGGCTCAATCTGGTCGGCGTGGTCGATGCGGATCTCGGTCTGTCCAATGGCGATCCGCGCGCGGCGGAACGGACCTGGCAATTGCTCAACCAGGTGATCGGCCGTGCCGGTCGCGAGCAGGGCCGCGGCGTCGGCTATCTGCAGACTCATCAGCCCGATCATCCCGTGATGCGGGCGCTCGTCGCCTGCGACCGCGAGGCCTTCTACGACAGCGAGATCGATCTGCGCGAGAAGACGCTCTATCCGCCGTTCGGCCGGCTCGCGAGCCTGATCATTTCCGCAGGCGACCGCCCGAGTGCCGAAGGTCTCGGCCGCAAGCTCGTCGCGCTCGCGCCCCGCGACGAGCGCGTCGTGGTGCTCGGCCCGGCCGAAGCCCCGCTCGCCGTCATCAAGGGCCGCTACCGCTTCCGCATCCTGGTGAAATCGGCGCGCGGTTTCGATCTCTCGGACTACTTGCGCAACTGGCTCGCCGTCTGCCCGAAGCCGACAGGCAATCAAAAGCTCGAAGTCGACGTCGATCCGCAGAGCTTTTTGTAGGGGCTAAAGCGCGATGAGATTTGGATGAATCGTCATCGCGCTTCAGCTTGTTGTTTACGCATGATCTTTCCGGAAAACCGCTTCGCACTTTTCCGGATCATGCTTTAGGCACACTCTCTCCACGTCATTGCGAGGAGCCCTTGCGACGAAGCAATCCGGAGTCCTTCCGCGGAAAGATGCTGGATTGCTTCGCTTCGCTCGCAATGACGTGGGAGAGGGGCGGTGGCCAAACAAAAAGCCCGCGGTCCCCCAAGACCACGGGCTTGTTTCAGGCGCGCATCAAACTGATGAAAACTGCGCGTGTAAGGCGAACGCCTTAGGAGACGACTTCCGCGGTGACGCGGCCGACGCCGGCGCCGGTGAGGCCGATGGCGCGGGCAGCGCCGGTGGAGAGGTCGAGGACACGGCCGCGAATGAACGGACCGCGGTCGTTGATGGTGACGATCACGCTCTGGCCGCGATGGGTGACGCGCAGCTTGGTGCCGAATGGCAGTGAACGGTGCGCCGCGGTCAAGGCGTTCTGGTTGAAGCGCTGACCCGAGGCGGTCCGGCTGCCGGACTCGTTGCCGTAATAGGAGGCCATGCCGGAGAAGCTGTGGCCGGTGCCGGAGGTCGGCGTCATCGACGCATTGGCATTCCGCCAATCGGAGCTCGCGTTGGTGTCAGCTTGGGCGTGGTGGCGGTGATGATGCCGGTGATGCCTGGATTTGGCGGAAGCCTCGGTGGCAGTTCCACCGACGAGGAGAGTTGCGGCAACGAAAGCGATCGCCGTGCGCGGCCGGGTCACAGAGCCCAGCGTCTTCAAAGACAGCATTTATCGGTCCCTAAGCTAGTATTGCCACATATGTGGCTAGTGGAGCCCCCATCAGTTTGTGAGCGGGTTGGCATTTCGATTCCTAATGCGGCGTGAATTAGGCAGTAAATCCGCGATGTTTGGTCATGAAATATCTTGTTACCGCCGCGCGATATTCGGTCGACGTGCCATATTCTTCGGCTTTAACGATTTATTAACCTATTGATTACTTGGGATTACTGTAAAGCCAAGTCATCGGCGCGACCATTTAGAATTCGGTAAGTATTCGGCGGGTGGAACTGGCGAGGCCGGATTCACGCCTCAGTGATCCGTGTTCATGGCCGCTATGCGCTGGCGGCAGGAACCAATGGAGAGGTCGCGACCGGGCTCACGCCCATTTTCCGCGACGTGGGAGGACATCGGCGCCAACTCGTCGCCGTCGCTCGCGAGGCCTCCCCGGCTGCGACGAACTGGCGACAGAACCTCATGCCTTTAATTTGGCGTCATGTTGCACCTGCGCGCCTGCTATGTTAGCAAAGCCGCGATTTTAACGAGCCCGGCACCTCCCGTGCTGGTCGAAAATCGAAGTCCCGCTTGAATTCCAAGGGCTTGGATCGCTAGGCGCCGCTTTGTGGCGACGGTTTTTCCCTTGCGAGTTTGACAGCATAAAGAGCGCGTCTGTGGCTGCAGAAGATACGTCCGTTTCAGGTGTGTCCGGCCGTTATGCAACGGCCTTGTTTGAACTGGCCCGCGACCAGAAAGTGGTCGACGAGGTCAAAGCCGATCTCGACAAATTCGATGCCCTGCTGAATGAGAGCGCCGATCTCAAGCGTCTCGTCCGCAGCCCGGTGTTCGCGGCGGACGCCCAGTCCCGGGCCCTCTCGGCCGTGCTGGACAAGGCCGGTATCGCCGGCATCACCGCCAACTTCCTGAAGGTGCTGACCGCCAACCGCCGCCTGTTCGCGGTGGCCGACGTCATTCGCGCCTATCGCGCTCTCGTCGCCAAGTTCAAGGGCGAGACGACGGCCGACATCACCGTCGCCGAAGCGCTCTCGGACAAGAATCTCGATGCCCTCAAGGTTGCCCTGAAGTCGGTGACCGGCAAGGATGTCGCGCTGAACGTGAAAGTCGATCCCTCGATCATCGGTGGCCTCGTCGTCAAGCTCGGCAGCCGCATGGTGGATGGTTCGCTTCGCACCAAACTCAATTCGATCAAGCACGCGATGAAAGAGGCAGGCTGATGGACATCCGCGCCGCGGAAATTTCCGCGATCCTCAAGGACCAGATCAAGAATTTCGGCCAGGAAGCTGAAGTCTCCGAAGTCGGACAGGTGCTGTCCGTCGGCGACGGTATCGCCCGCGTCTACGGTCTGGACAACGTCCAGGCCGGTGAAATGGTCGAGTTCGAGAACGGCACCCGCGGCATGGCGCTGAACCTCGAAACCGACAACGTCGGTGTCGTTATTTTCGGTGCCGACCGCGAGATCAAGGAAGGTCAGACCGTCAAGCGCACCCGCGCCATCGTGGACGCGCCGGTCGGCAAGGGCCTGCTCGGCCGCGTCGTCGACGCGCTCGGCAACCCGATCGACGGCAAGGGCCCGATCCAGGCCGAGAAGCGCATGCGCGTCGACGTCAAGGCGCCCGGCATCATTCCGCGCAAGTCGGTGAACGAGCCGATGGCGACCGGCCTCAAGGCGATCGACGCCCTGATCCCGATCGGCCGCGGCCAGCGCGAGCTGATCATCGGCGACCGCCAGACCGGCAAGACCGCGATCGCGCTCGACACCATCCTGAACCAGAAGCCGCTGAACGCGCAGCCGGACGAGAACATCAAGCTCTACTGCGTCTACGTCGCAGTCGGCCAGAAGCGCTCCACCGTCGCTCAGTTCGTGAAGGTGCTGGAGGAGCAGGGTGCGCTCGAATACTCGATCGTCGTCGCTGCCACCGCGTCCGATCCCGCGCCGATGCAGTACATCGCGCCGTTCACCGGCTGCACCATGGGCGAGTACTTCCGCGACAACGGCATGCACGCGGTCATCATCTATGACGACCTGTCCAAGCAGGCCGTCGCCTATCGCCAGATGTCGCTGCTGCTGCGCCGTCCGCCCGGGCGCGAAGCCTATCCGGGCGACGTGTTCTATCTGCACTCCCGCCTGCTCGAGCGCGCGGCGAAGCTGAACAAGGACATGGGCTCGGGCTCGCTGACGGCGCTGCCGGTCATCGAAACCCAGGCCAACGACGTGTCGGCCTACATCCCGACCAACGTCATCTCGATCACCGACGGCCAGATCTTCCTGGAAACCGACCTGTTCTTCCAAGGCATCCGTCCCGCCGTGAACGTCGGTCTGTCGGTGTCGCGCGTCGGCTCCTCGGCGCAGACCAAGGCCACCAAGAAGGTCGCCGGCAAGATCAAGGGCGAGCTCGCGCAGTACCGCGAAATGGCGGCCTTCGCGCAGTTCGGCTCCGACTTGGACGCCTCGACCCAGCGCCTGCTCAACCGCGGTTCGCGCCTGACCGAGCTCCTGAAGCAGCCGCAGTTCTCGCCGCTGAAGATGGAAGAGCAGGTTTGCGTGATCTGGGCCGGCACCAACGGCTATCTCGATCCGCTCCCGCTCAATAAGGTGCGCGCGTTCGAGGACGGCCTGCTCTCGCTGCTGCGCGGCAAGCACGCCGACATCCTCACCGCGATTCGCGACAGCCGCGATCTCTCCGACGACACCGCTGCCAAGCTGAAGTCGGCGGTCGACGGCTTTGCGAAGAGCTTCGCTTAAGCGGCATCATGGCCGGGCAAAAGCGCGAAGCGCGTCTTCGCATTTGATGTACCGGCTATCGACGTGTGAGGCGGTACGTGGATGCCCGGGGCGAGCCCGGGCATGACGATTGGGGTAGGCTAGCGGCTTGATCCGAGAGATCGAACCGCCGGGGTGAACGAAGAATGGCGTCACTTAAAGACATGCGCGTCCGCATCGCCTCCACGAAGGCGACGCAAAAGATCACCAAGGCCATGCAGATGGTCGCGGCCTCGAAGCTGCGCCGTGCGCAGACCGCGGCGGAAGCGGCGCGTCCCTATGCCAACAAGATGAGCGCGGTGATCTCCAACATCGCCAGCGCCGCGGCGGGCTCGCCCGGCGCGCCCAAGCTGCTGGCCGGCACCGGCAGGGACCAGGTGCACCTGCTGCTGGTCTGCACCGGCGAGCGGGGCCTGTCCGGCGCCTTCAACTCCTCCATCGTGCGTCTGGCCCGCGAGCGCGCTTTGGCGCTGGCCGCGCAGGGCAAGGAAGTGAAGTTCTTCTGCGTCGGCCGCAAGGGCTACGAGCAGCTCCGCCGCCAGTTCGACAAGCAGATCGTCGAGCATCTCGATCTGCGCAGCGTGCGCCAGCTCGGCTTCGTCAACGCCGAGGACATCGCCAAGAAGGTGCTGGCCCGTTTCGACGCCGGCGAGTTCGACGTCTGCACGCTGTTCTACGCGCAATTCAAGTCGGTGATCGCACAGGTCCCGACCGCCCAGCAGATCATTCCGCTGGTTGTCGAGGAAGGCGGTGCGAACGGCAGCGCGACCTCTTACGAATACGAGCCGGAGGAGGACGAGATCCTCACGCGCCTGTTGCCGCGCAATCTCGCGGTGCAGATCTTCCGCGCCCTGCTCGAGAACAACGCTTCGTTCTACGGTGCGCAGATGTCGGCGATGGACAACGCCACCCGCAACGCCGGCGAGATGATCCGCAAGCAGACGCTGGTCTACAACCGCACGCGTCAGGCCCAGATCACTAAGGAACTCATCGAAATCATCTCCGGCGCAGAAGCAGTCTGACCGGACACGAAATTCGGATCGAAGGAGACAGTAAATGGCTACAGCAGCCACACAGATCGGTCGCGTTACCCAGGTCATGGGCGCCGTCGTCGACGTGCAGTTCGAAGGCCACCTGCCGGCCATTCTCAACTCGCTGGAGACCAAGAACGGCAACAACCGCCTGGTGCTGGAAGTCGCGCAGCATCTCGGCGAGTCGACCGTCCGTACGATCGCGATGGACGCCACCGAAGGTCTGGTGCGCGGTCAGGAAGTGACCGACACGGGTCAGCCGATCTCGGTTCCCGTGGGTGATGGTACGCTGGGCCGCATCATGAACGTCATCGGCGAGCCGATCGACGAGGCCGGTCCGATCAAGTCGGAAGGCACCCGCGCGATTCACCAGGAAGCGCCGACCTACACCGACCAGTCGACCGAAGCCGAAATTCTCGTCACCGGCATCAAGGTCGTCGACCTGCTCGCGCCTTACGCCAAGGGCGGCAAGATCGGCCTGTTCGGCGGCGCCGGCGTCGGCAAGACCGTGCTGATTCAGGAGCTGATCAACAACGTCGCGAAGGCGCACGGCGGTTATTCCGTGTTCGCCGGCGTCGGCGAGCGTACCCGCGAGGGCAATGACCTCTATCACGAGTTCATCGAGTCCAAGGTCAACGCCGATCCGAAGAATCCGGATCCCAGCGTGAAGTCGAAGTGTGCGCTGGTGTTCGGCCAGATGAACGAGCCGCCGGGCGCCCGCGCCCGCGTCGGCCTGACCGGTCTGACCGTCGCCGAGCACTTCCGCGACCAGGGCCAGGACGTGCTGTTCTTCGTCGACAACATCTTCCGCTTCACGCAAGCCGGTTCGGAAGTGTCGGCGCTGCTCGGCCGTATTCCTTCGGCGGTGGGTTATCAGCCGACGCTCGCGACCGACATGGGCGCGCTGCAGGAGCGCATCACCACCACGCAGAAGGGTTCGATCACCTCGGTGCAGGCCATCTACGTGCCGGCCGACGACTTGACCGACCCGGCGCCCGCCACCTCGTTCGCGCACTTGGACGCCACCACGGTGCTGTCGCGCGCGATCTCGGAAAAGGGCATCTATCCGGCGGTGGACCCGCTCGACTCGACCTCGCGCATGCTCTCGCCGCTGGTCGTCGGCGAGGAGCACTACGCCGTCGCCCGTCAGGTCCAGCAGGTGCTGCAGCGCTACAAGTCGCTCCAGGACATCATCGCCATTCTCGGCATGGACGAGCTTTCGGAAGAGGACAAGCTGACGGTGGCCCGCGCCCGCAAGATCGAGCGCTTCCTGTCGCAGCCGTTCCACGTCGCCGAAATCTTCACGGGCTCGCCGGGCAAGTTCGTCGAGCTCGCCGACACCATCAAGGGCTTCAAGGGCCTGGTCGAAGGCAAGTACGATCACCTGCCGGAAGCTGCCTTCTACATGGTCGGCACCATCGAAGAAGCCGTCGAGAAGGGCAAGAAGCTGGCGGCGGAAGCGGCCTAAGCCTTCTCATCTCGTCATCGCCGGGCTTGACCCGGCGATCCATCAAAGAGATTTTTGATGGATGGACCCGCGGGTCGAGCCCGCGGGTGGCAAGCGGAAAAACGGATAACCCATGGCCACCTTCCACTTCGATCTCGTCTCTCCGGAAAAGCTCGCCTTCTCGGGTGAGGTCGACCAGGTCGACATCCCCGGCATCGAGGGTGATTTCGGCGTGCTGGCGGGACATGCGCCGGTCGTGGCTGCGATCCGGCCGGGCATTCTCACCGTGACCACGGCTGGCCGCCACGAAAAGATCATCGTGCTCGGCGGTCTCGCCGAAGTCTCCGACAGGGGCCTGACCGTGCTCGCCGACGTCGCGACGTCACTGGCCGAGCTCGACCGTGCCCAGTTCGCCGAGACGATCGCGGAGATGGAAGAGAATCTGAAAGAGCACGAAGGCAGCGAGCTCGATCAGGCCATTGCGCGGCTCGACCACTTCAAGAGCATCCAGCAGCAGCTCAGCTCCACGGCTATGCACTAAGCCCCGGGGCACCGCTCCGGGGCTCGAACAGACATTCCTGCAAAGGCACCCTTCAACAGGCTCAGCGCTCGTCACCACCGTGGCGGGCGCTGAAACTTTGTTGCACCGCGTCGCTGATGGCGGCATTCTGCCTCGCGGATTGTTCCGGGGGCCGGTGGCAGATGAAACGCAAGATCGCAGCGATTTTCGCGGCCGATATTGCCGGCTATTCGAGGCTGGTCGCGGAAGACGAAGAGGAGACGCTGCGGCGTCTCGCCTCCTATCGCGAGGTCGTCGACGATTTCATCGCCAAGGCCGGCGGGCGCATCTTCAACACGGCGGGCGATGCCGTGCTCGCGGAATTTCCGAGCGCGGTCGATGCCGTGCGCTGTGCGATCGACATCCAGGAAAGCTTGCGGACCCGCAACATGGCCTATCCGCCGAGCCGGCAGATGTCGTTTCGCATCGGCATCACCATCGGAGACGTGGTCGAGCGCGATGGCGACCTCCTCGGCGACGGCGTCAACATCGCGGCGCGGCTGGAGGGACTCGCCGAGGTTGGCGGCATCTGCGTCTCCCGCGCGGTGCATGAGCAGGTTGCCAACAAGCTGTCGGTGCAGTTCGCCGATATCGGCGCGCAGGAGGTCAAGAACATCCCGACGCCGGTGCACGCCTACATGGTGGCAATGCGGCGCGAGGACGGGAGCTATGCCAAGCCGCAAATGAAGAAGGCGGCCTCCAAGGTGGCCGCCGCGCCGGTTTGGATGTGGCCGCTGGTCGTCGCCGTGGTCTCGATCGTCGGGATCGTCGTCACCGGCTTCCTCTACAACGCCAAGCTCAAGCAGACCGCGCGTGTGGCAGCGCCGCCGGCCCCGACAAGCGCCGTGCCGTCCGCCAATGCAGCGGCGACGAGCCCGGCGCCGACCGAGGTCGCAAAGGCGCCGGTGGCGTCACCGAACGCCGCCGCCGCGATGGCTCCGATGCCATCACCATCCGCCTCGCCCGTGGTCGGCAAGTTTGCAGCCGACAACGTGCCCTTCATCAACGAGCGCGTCCGCAACTTCCTGGCGGGGGATTATTCCGCGGCCGGCGACTACAAGGCCTTCGCGCTCAATGTCGGCGGCTCCACCGGCTCGGCGTTGAACCAGCCGAACGAGGAGGCCGCACGCAGCATGGCGCTCGAGCAGTGCCAGAAGCGCGCCGATGCGGCGCAATCGCCGCGGCGCTGCGAGCTCTATGCGGTCGGCAATAACGTCGTCTACACGCACGGCAAGCCGCCAATGCCGCCGCAGCCTTGGGTGCGGCACGATGCGATGGTCGAGCGGCCGTTCGTGTCGAAGGATTTTCCGATGGTGCGCGACGCCGGGAAAGTCCGGCTCGAGAACATGTTCGTGCCGGCGGCGAAATCCCGCTCGGTCGCACTCGGCCCGGGCGGGCAATATTTCATGGTGCTGGGCGCATCATCCGACGAGGACGCGGCGCGGCGCTCCCTGGAATCGTGTGGCGCGATTGCCGGCGTTGCCTGCCTGGTCGTCGCGATCGACGACAATTTCGTCGTGCCGATCCCGACCTTGTTCAGGATCACCGGCTTCTTCCATGCCGCCTCCAGCGCCTCGATCGTGGCAGAGGCGCGCGGCGAAGTCGTACGCAAGCTCACCGACGTCATGGGCTGGAACGCCGTCGCCGTCGGCACCGCAGGCCGCCCCGGTCTCGGCCTGAAGGCCGCCGACGAGCAGACCGCCGTCAACACAGCCCTCGCCGATTGCGCCAAGCGCGACAGCGATTGCCACGTCATCGCCATCGGCCCGTTCACGGTGGGACCAATCAATTAAATTTAGTACTTGCTCCGATTGGGCTCGATTAACGCTCCGATGAAGGTGTGTTCCCCTCCCTTGTGGGGTCGGGAAGGGAACGGAGCGAGCGGTGCCCTCACACGCAAATCTCCGCCGAAATTTCTCTCATGATTTCAACCCCATCTCTACTGTGCATGGGGTTGTTTTCGCAGTTTCAGTTTGCGAACGCCGCAAACTCTCGCGCCACCGCGCGGTAGACCTCACGGCGGAACGGCACCACGATGTCGGCGACGCGGTCGAGGCGCTCCCAGCGCCAGGCGTCGAACTCCGCGGGCTGGCCGTTGCGCGGTGTCAGCGGGTCGATCTCGTCGTCGCGGCCGGTGAAGCGCAGCGCGAACCATTTTTGGCGCTGGCCGCGAAACTTTGCGAGGCGATGCGTCTGCGGTCCGTCGTAAGGCGGGAATTCGTAGGTGAACCAGTCGGTCTCGCCGAGATAGTCGGCGCTCGCGACGTTGGTCTCCTCCCAGAGTTCGCGCATCGCTGCATCGCGCAGGTTCTCGCCCTCGTCGACGCCGCCCTGGGGCATCTGCCAGTCGAGGCCGGGCAGGATGATCTCGGGCCCGTCGCCCTTGAAGCGGTGGCCGATCAGGACGCGGCCATCGGTATTGAACAGGGCGATCCCGACGTTGGGGCGGTAAGGTTTGTCGTTGGTCACTTGCAAAGTGTCTCTCTTCGTCATTCCAGGGCGATGCGAAGCATCGAACCCGGCATCTCGAGGTCCCGGGTTCGATGCTTCGCATCGCCCCGGGACGACAATAGAGACTATTGCTCCGCCAGCGCGGAAAATTCCTGCACCACGCGCTCATAGACCGGGCGCTTGAACGGGATGATCAGCCCGGTCAGATTCTTCATCGGCTCCCAGCGCCAGCTCACGAACTCCGCCTTGTGGCCGCCGCCGCCGGGATTCTCGACGTCGATCTCGCTGTCCTTGCCGGTGAAGCGAACCGCATACCATTTCTGGCGCTGACCGCGGTAGCGGCCTTTCCAGGCGCGCCCGGCGACCGTGCGTGGAATGTCGTAAGTGAGCCAGTCCGGGATTTCGCCGAGCCGCTCCACCGAGCGTACACTGGTCTCCTCATAGAGCTCGCGCTTGGCGGCCTCCCAGGTGTCCTCGCCGGGGTCGACACCGCCTTGCGGCATCTGCCAGACATGGGTGTCGTCGACATGCTCGATGCCGCCGGCGCGGCGGCCGATGAACACCAGTCCCTTTGGATTGATCAGCATCACACCGACACAGGTCCGGTAGGGCAGATCCTCGTAACGCGCCATTCCGCCAGACCTCTTGCCTGCACTTGGTGGGCATGCCGGTCCCGCGGGACCCGTGCCGCCAATTCGTTGATTTAGCTGGATTTTGATTTCAGCATCGCGGTTGTCAATGGCACCAAAAGGATACCTCGGTCGCCCAATGTCCTGGTCCAGGCGCCGATGCGCTCGATCGAGACGGGCAGGGCGGAGGCCGTGCCGACAGCGATGCCGCGCTCGCGCGCCGTCGATTCGAGCTTGTTCAGGGCGCGGTCGATCTCGGCCGGGGTCGGCACCGCGTCGATCGCGATGTCGCCCTTGCCGAACGGTATTGCTTGGTTCGCCGCGGCCTGGGGTGCGATGCTGCGGGGCGAGGAGCCGTCGTCGAAGAAGCCGAGGCCGCGCTTGGCCGCCTCGCGGATGATCGGCTGCATCGCGGGCTCAGTCGCGATGAAGCGGGCGCCCATGAAATTGGTGAGGCCCGCATAGCCCTGCATCCGGCTGAGGTGCCAGTACAGGCGATCCATGTTCTGGTCGGCGCTGAGCGAGGTCAGCAGCGTCTGCGGCCCCGGATCGTTGTCGGGGAAGTCGTAGGGCTCCATCGGGATCTGCAGGAAGATCTCGTGGCGCTGCGCGCGAGCCCGTTCGGCGAGCTTGCCGGGGTCGGCGCCGTAAGGCGTGAAGGCCAGCGTCACCGCCGGCGGTAGCTTCATGATGGCATCCAGGGTCTTGGCGGCGCCGACTCCGAGGCCGCCGATCACGATCGCGACCACCGGCATTTTGGCGGCCCTGGCGCGGTCGGCGTCTGCCGCATAGACGTTGAACGGCTTCAGCCCGTCGGCGATCACCGGGATCATGCCGTAACGTGATTTCTCCAGCAGCTTCGGATTGATCCCGGCCATCACGGACGGCGGGGCGGAGGCTGCCTCGTCCTTCTCCGCAGCATCGCCAGCGCCGATCACCACGTCGTGGCGGGCGCCGGTGGAGCCGTCGATCATGGTGATGGTCTTCTGCTCACCGGAGGCGGCCTGCTTCGGCGTTTCCTTGGTGTCCCGCTTGCTCTCCTGGCTGGCCGGTCTCTCGTCCGTGGCCTTGTCGATCGTCCTGGGCTCGCTGATCGCGATTCGCGTCACCGGCTCGCCGCCGAGCGGATCCTTGTTGAAGATGGCGAAGCCGGCAAAGGTGACGAGGAACAGGCCGAGCAGGACGGCCAGCAGCTGCATGGCGGTGAACGGCAGCCGCAGCCGGCGTTTCCGGCGCGGCTTGTCCTGTCCGAGCGGCGCGCTCAGATCATCGGCCGTTTCAGTCATGCACGATCCCGAATCACTCATCCCGACGATACCACGGCGGGGTCAAGCGGCGGCAGGCCGGGAGAGGCCGGGGACGACGGGAGTTCCCAGCAAAAAGGGCGGCTTCAAGAAGCCGCCCTTGTCGTGAGATCGCGCGTGGCGCCGACTTAGTTCGCCGCTTTGGGCTTGTCGGTCGCGGCCTTGTTGTCGCCGCCCGGCGTCGGTGCGGCAGAGGCGCTGTTCTTGATGCCGTGGAGCAGGTCGCCGGCAAGCTTGAGCGCCTTGTCGTCCTTGGCATCCGGCGGGACGTAGGACTGCGAGCCGGTCTTCTCGTCGCCATCGTTCTTCAGATGGCCGCGCAGCGAAGCCTCGCCCTTGGTGTCGGTGCGCGACTTCAGCTCGTCCGGCACGTCCTGCAGCACCTCGATGTCCGGGACGATGCCCTTGGCCTGGATCGACTTGCCCGACGGCGTGTAGTAGCGCGCGGTGGTCAGCCGCAGCGCACCGTTGCCCGAGCCGAGCGGGATGATGGTCTGCACCGAGCCCTTGCCGAACGAGCGCGTGCCGACGATGGTCGCGCGCTTGTGGTCCTGCAGCGCGCCGGCGACGATTTCCGACGCCGAGGCCGAGCCGCCATTGATCAGCACGATGACGGGCTTGCCCTTGGTCAGGTCGCCCGCATGCGCGGTGCGGCGCTGGGTCTCCTCGGCATTGCGGCCGCGGGTCGAGACGATCTCGCCCTTCTCCAGGAACGAGTCGGAGACGGTGACCGCTTCCTCGAGCAGGCCGCCCGGATTGTTGCGGAGGTCGATGATGTAGCCCTTCAGCTTGTCGCCGATCTGATTCGAGAGATTGCCGATCTCGCGCTTCAGGCCTTCGGTGGTCTGCTCGTTGAAGGTGGTGATGCGGATGTAGGCGATGTCATCCTGCTCGACGCGCGCGCGCACCGAGCGGACGCGGATGTTGTCGCGCACCAGGGTGACGTCGATGGGATTGTCCTGGCCCTTGCGGATGATCTTGAGCTTGATCTTGGTGTTGACCGGACCGCGCATCTTCTCGACCGCCTGGTTCAGGGTCAGGCCCTGCACCGCCTCGTCGTCGAGATTGGTGATGATGTCGTTGGCCATGATGCCGGCGCGCGAAGCGGGCGTGTCGTCGATCGGCGAGACCACCTTGATCAGGCCGTCTTCCATCGTGACCTCGATACCGAGGCCGCCGAACTCGCCGCGGGTCTGCACCTGCATGTCGCGGAAACTCTTGGCGTCCATGTAGCTCGAATGCGGATCGAGGCCGGTGAGCATGCCGCTGATGGCGGATTCGATCAGCTTGGTGTCGTCGGGCTTCTCGACATAATCGGAGCGCACGCGCTCGAAGACGTCACCGAACAGATTGAGCTGGCGATAGGTGTCCGCGGTCGCGGCCCTTGCGCTGGAGCCCATGAAGACCGCGCGCGGCTGGGTCACGAACAGCGTCAGCGCCGCGCCGGTAGCCGCGCTGAGGAGGATTACTGAAGTCTTGCGCATCATCCGCGAACCTTCTCGCCTTCATTTGCGGCCCACCATGGGCCTGGATCGATTGGAGTACCGTCTTTACGGAACTCGACATACAGCACAGGTTGACTCGCGTTCGTGGCGAGAATGGAGGCGACTTGAGAGGTCGACCCCATGGTCGCGACCGGCTCCCCCGTGAGCACAAACTGTCCGATGTTGACCGAAATGCGCTCCATCCCGGCGATCAGGACATGATACCCGCCCCCGGCATTGAGGATCAAGAGTTGTCCATAGCTGCGGAACGGGCCGGCGTACACAACCCAGCCATCGCACGGCGTCGTGACCTGGGAGCCGGGCTTGGTCGCCAACGAAATGCCCTTCTGGACCCCGCCGACGCCGTCGGAACCGCCAAAATCCCTGATCTTGTTACCGTTAACCGGAAGCGGCAGGAGGCCCTTGGCCGACGCGAAGGCGATCGCTGGGGTGGTGCGGGATTTATCCTTGAAAGCGCCCGGACCGGACTTGGCACTGGTATTGGCGCTGGCAGCCGCCTTGGCTTCGGCCTGCTTTGCAGCCTCGGCCGCCTTCTCGGCCGCCTTGGCGGCGCTTTGCAGGTCCTGCTCCATCTTGGCGATCAGCCCCTGGAGATCGCCGACCTGCTTTGACAGCGCGAGGGCGCGCGAATTCTCGGCGTCCAAGTCCTTCTCACGCGCCGCCTGCTGGCGCTGCCGCTCGTCGACCAAAGCGGTGAGCCGGGTCTGGTCGTTGCGGACCTTGTCGCGGTCGGAGGCGAGCTGGTCGCGCTCGGTGGCGATGGTCTTGCGCAAGGTCACGAGCTCGCCGAGCTCGCCCGCGATTTTCTCGGCGCGGCTGCGCAATTCCGGGACAACGGCGCCGAGCAGCATCGCCGTGCGCAATGACTGCAGCGCATCTTCGGGCCGCACCAGCAGCGCGGGCGGCGTGCGCCGGCCGGCGCGCTGCAAGGCCGCCAGCACCTCGACGATGTCGGCACGGCGCGAATCGAGCGAAGCGCGCATCTGCTGCTCGCGGCCGTTCAGCGCGCGCAGCCGCGCCTCGGCCTCGTCGATCCTGCTTTCCAGCGTGCGCACATTGGCGGCCGTCTCGATCAGCTGCTGATTGAGCTGGGTGCGATCCTGGCCGAGCGCGGTGATCTCGGCCTTGAGCTTGGCTTGCGCTTCCTCCGCGCTCTTCTGTCTCGCGCGCGCGGCTTCCAGCTCCTGCTCGCGCTGCTTGATCGCATCGGGCGAGACCGCCGCGGTTTGTGGGGGCGTCGCCGTTTGAGCTTGCGCGAAGCTTGCACCGGCAACGCCAGTGATCAGCAGCAGGTTGAGGAGCGGCGCTCGCATCGTGTCGGCAAAGGTGCTCGTTGTGGCGCACATCACGCGCGGTGATAGGGATGGCCGGCCAGGATGGTGGCGGCCCGATAAAGCTGTTCCAGAAGCATGACGCGGACCATTTGGTGCGGCCAGGTCGCAGAGCCGAACGCGATCGCAAGCTTGGCCTTACGGCGCAATTCGGGCGAAAGTCCGTCCGCCCCTCCGATCAAGAAGATGGTATGTCCGGCGCCTTCGTCACGCCAGCGCGCCAGATGCCGTGCGAATACGGTGGAGTCGAGATTCTGGCCGCGTTCGTCCAGTGCCACCAGGATCGACTTTTCCGGAATATGCGCCGAGATCGCCGTGGCCTCTTCGGCCATCCGTGTCGCCGCATCGCGTGCGCGGCTTTCGGCAATTTCGTGGATGCTGAGCTCGCGGAATCCAAGCTTGCGGCCGGCCTCCTCGAACCGCTCGAAATAGCGGTCGGCAAGCTCCCGTTCGGGGCCCTGCTTCAGTCGGCCCACCGCAATGACAGCAACACGCATGATTTCAGAGTCGCGTTGACAAGACCGCGCGCAACGAGCGCGCGCACGACGCTAGCATGCGCGTCAGCCGATTCGAAATCGGCTCAATGAGCCTAGATCGCCTTCGCCGCCCCTGGGCCCTGCGTGTACAATCGCTCGAGATTGTAGAACTCGCGGACCTCGGGTCTGAACACGTGCACGATCACGTCGCCGGAATCGATCAGCACCCAGTCGCAATTGGGCAAGCCCTCGACATGGATGTTCTTGATGCCGGTTTCCTTGAGGCTCTTCGTCACGTTCTCCGCGATCGCGCCGACGTGCCGGTTCACCCGGCCGGTGGTGACGATCATGTAGTCGGAATACGCCGATTTGCCGCGAAGGTCGATGGTGACCGTCTCTTCCGCCTTCATGTCCTCGAGGCGGGAGAGGATCAGGCTCAGCGTCTTGTCGGCGTCGGGTTGCGCCTTCAAGGCCACAGCTTTGGTCGATGTTTTACGCGCAGGCTTGGCAACCTTGGGTAAAACAGGCTTGGACAATACAGATGCGGTCAGGGACCATTCCTTTCACTGTATCGCGAACGCCGAATCCGGCGCTCACTGGCTACACTACATCATGTGGGGTTAAGGGTTTCAATATGCCAGAGAGCTCCCAGCCCGCACACTTTTCGTCTCACTTCGTACCTTTCCAGCTCCCGTCCGGGTTCCGTAAGCCCGTCGAGGAGAGATTCAGCTTCAATCCGGTCAGGAATACCCAGGCCGGCGCCGGCCGATCTGCAAGCAGGGCCGCCTTGTGCTCGGGCAGACGGTAGCGCGATAGCGCCTGGGCGGCGGGCGAGCTGAGGGCGCGAAAGCTCTGTGGCGGACGATCGATCACTGCCATCGGCACCTGGGCGGCGATGCGCCGCCAGTCCTGCCAACGATGGAATTGAGCGAGATTGTCGGCGCCCATGATCCAGACGAAGCGCAAGCCAGGGAAACGGCGGCGCAAGGTGTTGATCGTGTCGATAGTATAGCGGGTGCGAATGACGGATTCGAGACAGCTCACCTCGATGCGCGGATCGTTGGCGACGTCGCGCGCCGCCTGCATGCGCGCGCCGAGCTCGTGCAGATTGCCGTTCTCCTTGAGCGGATTGCCAGGCGTGACCAGCCACCAAATGCGATCGAGCTGCAATCGCTTGAGCGCGAACCGGCTGATCGCGCGATGCGCCTGATGCGGCGGATTGAACGAGCCGCCGAGCAGGCCAATGCGCATACCCTCCGCATGGGGAGGGACTGCTTGCGCCACAAAACGCGGCACGACGAAATTGTTGCTCAATGCCCGCCCTGCAACCTTGCTTACGGCCGCGTTTGCCCTGTGCCGTGAACGCGATATTTGAAGCTCGTCAACTGCTCGGCGCCGACCGGGCCGCGGGCATGGAAGCGGCCGGTGGCGATGCCGATCTCGGCGCCGAAACCGAACTCGCCGCCATCGGCGAACTGCGTCGAGGCGTTGTGCAGCACGATCGCGGAATCGACCTCGCTGAGGAATTTCTTCGCCGCACGCTCGTCGGCGCTCACGATGGCATCGGTGTGATGCGAGCCGTGGTTCTGGATATGCGCGATCGCACCGTCGACGCCGTCCACCACCTTCGCCGCGATGATCGCGTCGAGATATTCGGTGTCCCAATCCTCGTCGTTTGCAGGCTTGACGCGCGCATCCGCTTTCTGCACGGCGTCGTCGCCGCGCACTTCGCAGCCGGCATCGAGCAGCATCTCGACCAGCGGCTTCAGGCTCGATGCAGCAGCGGCGCGATCGACCAGCAGCGTCTCGGCCGCGCCGCAGACGCCGGTGCGCCGCATCTTGGCATTGAGCACGATCGACTTCGCCATGGCGAGGTCGGCGCTGGCATCGACATAGACGTGGTTGACGCCTTCGAGATGCGCGAACACAGGCACGCGCGCTTCCTGTTCGACGCGCGCGACGAGGCTCTTGCCGCCGCGCGGCACGATCACGTCGATGGCCCCGTTCAACCCTGACAGCATCATGCCGACCGCCGCGCGGTCGCGCGTCGGCACCAGCGTGATCGCAGCTTCAGGCAGGCCGGCTTCGCGCAGGCCCTGCACCAGGCAATCATGGATCGCGCGGCAGGAGCGGAAACTGTCCGAGCCGCCGCGCAGGATCACGGCATTGCCCGACTTCAGGCACAGCACGCCGGCATCCGCCGCCACGTTCGGACGGCTCTCGAAGATCACGCCGACGACGCCGAGCGGCACCCGTACGCGCTCGATGGTCATGCCGTTCGGCCGCTGCCAGCTCTCCGTGACGACGCCGATCGGATCGGCAATGCCGCGCACGATGCCGATGCCCTCGGCCATCCCTTCGACCCGCGCCGGCGTCAGCGTCAGGCGGTCGATGAAGGCGGAGGTCGCATTGGCGGAGGCGCGGGCCTCCGCGACGTCCTCGGCATTGGCAGCAAGGATCGCCGCGGAGTTCGCCCGGATCGCCCGTTCCATGGCTTCGAGCGCCCGGTTCTTCTGCTCCGGCGGCGCCAGCGCCAGCACGCGCGCGGCAGCGCGGGCTTTGGTGGCGAGATCGGACATCAGCGCCAAGAGATCGCCAGTCCGATCGGCATTGCCGTCAACGGCTTTGAGGGGGGCGGCCATGGGGTCAAACCTTCTGCTAAGGCAGTGTCCTAGCACGGAAATCCCGCTTTTGCGAAGGGCGGGGAGGGTATGGCAGGGCTTCGGGCGGCGGCGTTCCGACCAGGTCAATGACCCAGCCCGACGTCATTCCGGGGCGGTGCGTCAGCACCGAACCCGGAATCTCGAGACTCCCCGGTGCGCAATTGCGCACCTGAGGTCTGGTCCCTCGGACCATCCCGGAATGACGAAGCAAAGGTCCTTACCCGCCCACCACCAGATCATCCCGGTGGATCATCTCCGCGCGGCCGCTGATGCCGAGGATGGTCATCACGTCAGGGGAGGAGCGCCCTTTGATCCGCTCGGCATCGTCAGCGTCATAGGCGATCAGGCCGCGGCCGACCTCGCTGCTGTCGGGGCCGCGCACGATCACGGCATCGCCCCGGGCGAATTGGCCCTCGACCTTGATCACGCCAGCCGGCAGCAGGCTGGCGCCGGCGCGCAGCGCGGTCACCGCGCCGGCGTCGATGGTCAGCGTGCCCTTCGGCTCCAGCGTGCCCGCGATCCAGCGTTTTCGCGAGGTGATGGGATTGGCGGGCGTGAGGAACCAGGTGCAGCGGCCGCCATCGGCGATCGCCTGCAAGGGATGCTCGATCTTGCCGGAGGCGATCAGCATGTGGGTGCCGCCTGTCGTCGCGATCTTGGCCGCCTCGACCTTGGTGCGCATGCCGCCGCGCGACAGCTCGGACTCGGCATCCCCCGCCACAGCCTCGATCTCCGAGGATATGCTGTCGACGACGGGAATCAGTTTGGCGTTCGGGTTGTTCTTCGGCGGGGCGTCGTAGAGCCCGTCGATGTCGGACAGCAGCACGAGCAGGTCGGCGCTCGCCATGGTGGCAACGCGCGCGGCGAGGCGGTCATTGTCGCCATAGCGGATCTCGGTAGTGGCGACCGTGTCGTTCTCGTTGATCACGGGGATCGCACGCCACTCCAGCAGCTTGCCGATGGTGGAGCGGGCATTGAGATAGCGGCGGCGCTCCTCGGTATCCTGCAGCGTGACCAGGATCTGGCCGGCGTCGATGCCGTGGGCCCCGAGCACCTCCGACCAGATCCGCGCCAGCGTGATCTGGCCGACTGCGGCAGCGGCCTGGCTCTCCTCGAGCTTCAGCGGGCCGCGCGGCAATTTCAGCCGGCTGCGGCCGAGCGCGATCGAGCCGGAGGAGACGACGAGGACGTCGCGCCCTTCCTTGTGCAGCTTGGCCATGTCATCGGCGAGCGCGGCGAGCCAGGACGCCCGCACCTCGCCCTTGTCGGAATCGACCAGCAGCGCCGAGCCGACCTTGACGACGATGCGGCGGAATTGACTGAGTTCGGGGCTGGCCATGGCGCGCTTGGAGATCTGCTCTGCATTGGAAACGGCGGAGCGGAGAGAGCGGCGCCGGTGAGGCCTGCTTTTGCAGCATGACGATGGCCGGCGCAAGGCGCCGAGATGGTAAACGGCCGAAGGCGGCCTTGTCTTGGACGCCGTTCCGGTTCTAATGCGGGCAACCAAAAAAACGGGGCCGGAGAGCAAACCTATGAACCGCCGCAAATTCATCACCGGATGCTTGGGGCTGCCGCTCCTAGCGCAGGCGGGCGGGGCGCAAGCGCAGGCCGGGCTGAGCAAGATCATCTTCCCCTTCGCGGCCGGAGCCGGCGGCGACACGCTGTGCCGGCTCATCGCACAGGAGATGGCCCCGGTGCTGCAACGGACCATCGTGGTCGAGAACCGCACCGGTGGTGACGGCCTGATCGGCATCAAGGCGGTGAAGGGCGCAAGCCCGGACGGCAGCATGGTGCTGGTGACGACGGGGCCGACCATGTACCTGCTGCCGATGGTGGAGACGACACCGAGCTTCGACACGTCGAAGGATTTCATGCCGGTGTCGCTGCTGGCGCGGTTCGAATTTGCGCTGGTGATCAACCCGGCGGTCGATGCCACCGATCTCAAGAGCTTTGTGACTTGGCTCAAGGCGCATCCGGACAGGACCTCGTTCGGGGTGCCGAGCAACGGCACCATTCCGCATTTCATGGGTTCCAAGCTGGAGAAGGATCTCGGCATTCCCCTGACCCGCGTGCCCTATCGCGGCAGCGCCCCGATCCTCAACGACCTCGTCGGCGGCCACATTGCTTTCGGCATCACCACGTTGGCCGACGCGCTGCCGCAACATCGCGCCAAGGGCGTGAAGATCATCGTGGTCGCGAGCGCGGCCCGCTCGCCCTTTGCGCCTGAGGTGCCCACTCTGAAGGAGAGCGGCATCGATCTCGTTGCCGATGCCTGGTACGGCATGTGGCTTCCGGCCGGCAGCCCGCCGGATTTCGCCGCCAAGCTCGGCGCTGCGGCAAGCGCGGCGCTCGCCAAGCCCGAGGTGAAGGAGAAGCTGACGGCGATCGGGCTCATTCCGGTCGGCAGCAATGCGGACGGGCTGTCGAAGGAGCTCGCCGCGAATACGGCGTTCTGGCAGCCGATCGTGAAGGCGACTGGATACAAGATCGAGAATTAGGCCTCGCTCACACTCCAAGAAAGCTGTGCCCTGTTCGCTACATCTTCGCGCGCTGGGCGAGGCCGTCCTTGATTGCGGCGAGCTCTTTCTCGTCCCAGATGCCGATCAGGATGCCGCCCTTCACCTGGAGCTGGTTGTCGGCATAGGAGGCGATTTTCTCGCGCGGTGTCGTGATGTGGTCGTTCGGGTGCAGCGCCCAGTCGAACAGCTCGGCCTGCAGCCGCGCAATGATGCTTGCGCATTCCGGGTCATCGCCGCGGTCGACGTATTCCTCCGGATCGGTTTCGAGGTCGTACAGCATCGGGCGGAAGCCGGAGGCGTGGATGTATTTCCAGCGGCCGTCGAACACCATGAACAGGCGGCAGCGCTCGATCGGCTGGTTCAGCTTCAGCCGCACGTCCTGCATGGCGTAGTCGTATTCGGAGAACGCCACCTTGCGCCAGTCTGATGGCGTGGGCCCGCGCAGCAGCGGCAGCAGCGAACGTCCTTCGAGGATGTGGCCCGGCACTTTGCCGCCGAAATAATCGACGAAGGTCGGCGCGAGATCGATGGCCTCGACCAACGCATCGCTGCGCGTGCCACGCGTGGCGTCGGCGTCCCTGGAGGGATCGATGATGATCAGCGGGATCTTGGCCGACTGCTCGTGGAACAGATCCTTTTCGCCCATCCAGTGATCGCCGAGATAATCGCCATGATCGGAGGTGAACACGATCATGGTGGTCTCCAGCAGTCCGCGCGCCTCCAGGAATTTCATCAGCACGCCCATCTGGTCGTCGATCTGGGTGATCAGGCCCATATAGGTCGGGATCACCTTCTCCCGCGCCTCGTCGCGCGCCATGTTGCGAGAGTAGCGCATGTCCATATAGGCACCGAACACCGGATGCGGATTCTGCCGCTCGCGCTCGGAGCGAATCGCCGGAATCATGTCTTCGCTCGAATACATGCTGGCGTAGGGCTCCGGCGCGATGTAGGGCCAGTGCGGCTTGATATACGACAGATGCAGGCACCACGGCCGACCGTCGGTCTCGGCCTCGCTGATGAAATCCATCGCGCGCCGCGTCATGTAAGGCGTTTCGGAATGCTCGTCGGGCACACGCGCGGCCTTGTCGGCGTGCACCAGCAGCCAGCCGTTCTGCAGCGAGCCGTCGTCAGCCGCACCCGAATTGGCCCAATGCTCCCACGGATTGGCGGCGTCAAAACCTTGGCTGCGCAAATACTCGTCGTATTTCGGCCGCGGCCGACCGGTCGGATGCAGGCCGTCGTCGCGCTCGTAAGGCTCGAAGCCGCACTCGGCGACGTGCACGCCGATGACGGATTCCGGCGGGATGCCGAGCGCCTTCATGCCTTCGAGATCGGGCGCCATGTGGGTCTTGCCGACCAGCACGTTGCGCACGCCGATCTTGCCCAGGTGATCGCCGAGCGTGGGCTCGCCGACACGCAGCGGCCAGCCGTTCCAGTGCGAGCCGTGCGAGCGCATGTAGCGCCCTGTGTAGAACGACATCCGTGACGGGCCGCAGATCGGCGATTGCACATAGGCCTTGGTGAAGAGCACGCCGCGCCTCGCCATGGCGTCGATGTTGGGTGTCTTCAGCGTGGGATGGCCGGTGCAGCCGAGATAGTCATAGCGAAGCTGGTCGCACATGATCCAGAGTACGTTCTTCGCGCGCGCCATGCTTTGTCTCCGCCCCTTCTTGATTTTCTGAATGCTGCTCTATCGATGGCGCGAAGACAACCTCTCCCGGAGGGCCCGGAGGGAGAGGTCGGCATAGGCCGCCTTTGGCGCCCGTACTTGGCAGAACGGCGAAGCAAGCTTCGGCTACGGCGCCGGGTGAGGGGTTGCGCTCTCTCGTGGGACCTGAGCCCCCTCACCCGATTTGCTGCGCAAATCGACCTCTCCCCGTTGGCGAGAGGTATGGAGAGAGCGCCGCCCGCCTTAAGCCGACCACGGCTCCGCTTCGGCGGCGCTCTTGGCTTTGGCCGAGACCGGGCTTTCGCCGATCACATCCGCAAGCGCCCGCAGTGCTTCCTTGACGCCCTGGCCGGTGACGCCGGACAGCAGCAGCGGCGTCTTCTTGGCGGCGCGCTTGAGGCGATCTTTCTGCTTCTTCAGTTCGTCCGGCTCGACCGCGTCGATCTTGTTCAGCGCGACGATCTCGACCTTGTCGGTGAGCTGCCCGCCATAGGCATCGAGCTCCTTGCGCACCGTCTTGTAGGCCTTGCCGGCGTGCTCGCTGGTTGCGTCGACGAGATGCAGCAGCACGCGGCAGCGTTCGACATGGCCGAGGAAGCGGTCGCCGAGGCCCGCGCCTTCATGCGCGCCCTCGATCAAGCCGGGAATATCCGCCAGCACGAATTCGCGGCCGTCGGCATTCACGACGCCGAGCTGCGGATGCAGCGTGGTGAAGGGATAGTCGGCGATCTTCGGCTTCGCCGCGCTGACCTTGGAGAGGAAGGTCGACTTGCCGGCATTGGGCAGGCCGACCAGGCCGGCGTCCGCGATCAGCTTCAGCCGCAGCCAGATCCAGCGCTCTTCGCCGGGCTGGCCGGGATTGGCGTTGCGCGGCGCGCGGTTGGTCGACGATTTGAAATGCGCATTGCCGAACCCGCCATTGCCGCCCTCGGCCAGCACGAATTTCTCGCCGACCTTGGTGAAGTCGTGGATCAGCGTCTCGCGATCCTCGTCGAAGATCTGCGTGCCCACGGGGACCTTCAGCACGATGTTCTTGCCATTGGCGCCGTGGCGGTCGGAGCCCATGCCGTTCTCGCCCTTCTGGGCCTTGAAGTGCTGCTGGTAGCGGTAGTCGATCAGCGTGTTGAGCCCGTCGGCGACCTCGATGATGACATTGCCGCCGCGGCCGCCATTGCCGCCGGAGGGACCGCCGAATTCGATGAACTTCTCGCGGCGGAACGCCACGCAGCCGTTTCCGCCGTCACCGGAGCGGATATAGACCTTTGCTTCGTCGAGGAATTTCATGGGCCATAGGTAGGCCAGCCGGTCCCGTGCGGCAACCCGGATCGATGCGCAAATCGGCCGAAATTCCGCGAATTTCGGCCCTTGCTTAACCAGCCGGTCGCCGTCTGAGCAGGAATTTCTGCGTGCCCTCCAGCACCAGCTCCTTGCGCTGGTTGAACACGGTGCTTTTGAGCGTCACCACGCCGGTGGTGCGCCCCGGCACCAGCTCCGTGACCTCGAGCGCCGGATAGATGGTGTCGTCGGCGAACACCGGCTTGAGAAACCGGCTCGATTGCTCGAGGAAGCCGACCAGGGACTCCTCGACCATGAATGGAAACAGGCCCGCGCCGGGCGCGGTGTGGATCAGGGTCTGGAAGCCGTGGGCGAGCAGATGTGGCATGCCGCGGGCGCGGCAATATTCCACGTCGTAGTGTACCGGATGAGTGTCGCCGCTCGCGGTCTGGAATGCGGCGAACACTGCCGAGGTCTGGGTTCGGCTCGGCAGCACGAAACGTTCGCCGACGACGAAATCCTCAAACCAGCGTTGCGTCGGGATCATGCGATGCTGGGCCGGATCGAAATCGGTCATGTCAGGGCTCTTTCGTCGATGTCGCCTGTATCGCTACCGCGATGCGAAGAGTGCGACAATCGGTTCAATTTGGTGGATGTGGGCTTGTCCGTGTCGCTCTCGTCATTAAAACGGCCGCAAGCAAGATTACTGGCGACGCTCTTTCCCGTCATTGCGAGCGCAGCGAAGCAAATCCAGACGGTCGCTGCGGAAAGATTCTGGATTGCTTCGCTGCGCTCGCAATGACGATCTCTGACAGTCCGATCAATGCCCCTCTTCAAGAATCCCTCCGCCTATGACGATCGCTCCGCGCGCCTCGCCGGCATCGGACTCATGGTGCTGTCGATCTTCATGTTCTCGTTCGGCGACGCCATGGGCAAGTTCCTGGTCGGGACTTATTCGGTGGGACAGCTCTTGTTCCTGCGCGCCTGCGCGGCGCTGCTCTTGCTGTCGCCGCTGATCTGGAAGCAGCGCCACCAGTTCCTGCATCTGGAGCGGCCGGGCCTGCAGCTGTTTCGCGTCGTGCTCTCGACGCTGGAGGTCGCGGCCTTCTTCCTCGCGACGGTCTATCTGCCGCTCGCCGACGTCATTACCTATTATCTCGCCGGTCCCATCTTCGTCACCGCAATGTCGGCGATCTTCTTAGGGGAGAGGGTCGGCTGGCGGCGCTGGACCGCGATCCTGATCGGCTTCTGCGGCGTGTTGATCGCGCTGCGCCCCTCGGCGCAGACGGTCAGCCTGCCGGCACTGATCGCACTCGGCGGCAGTCTCTCCTTCGCAACGCTGATGCTGATCACACGCAGCCTGCGCAAGACGCCCGACATCGTGATGGCATCGTCGCAATTCGTCGGCACGTTCTCGCTGGGCGCCGTGCTGTCGGCGTTCCACTGGGTGCCGCCGAGCCCCGGCAGTCTCGTGATCTTCGCGCTCGCCGGATGCGTCTCGGTGACCGCGCTGTTCTGCGTCAACCGCTCGCTCAAGCTCGCGCCGGCCAGCGTTGTCGTGCCCTATCAATATTCGATGATCGTCTGGGCCGTGATCTTCGGCTTCGTCGTGTTCGGCGACGTCCCATCCATCGCAACACTCGTCGGCGCCACGATCATCATCGGCGCCGGGTTCTACATTTACTTGCGCGAACGGGATTTGGGACGTCCGAGCAGCGAAGTGAATCCGCCAGCGTAGCTCTTACCCTCCCCTGGAGGGACCCTGGAGGGGGAGGGTCGATCGCGCGAAGCGCGAGCGGGGTGGGGTGATCTCTCCGCTCGGGGACTGCTTCCGCTGAGAGACTGTCACCCCACCCCGTCTCACATTTCGCTGCGCTCAATGTGAGCCGACCCTCCCCCTCCAGGGCCTCCAGGGGAGGGTAAGCTATCTCACCCGTCGCGCACTGCTCCAGCTCTTCAGTGAGGCCCACACGCCGCGTGACAGGCGGAAGCAGTCGACGGGCGTGGAGGAGCCCAGCGCCAGGAAGCGGTGCAGCTGCACGCCGCTCCACTGGAAGCCGCACTTTTCCAGCACCTTGCGCGAGGCCGGATTGGTGACGCGGGCGCCGGCATGGAGATGATCGTCCTCGAACTCCTCGAAGAAGAAGTCGATCGCGCCGCGTGCGGCCTCGGTGGCAAAGCCCTGGCCCCAATGCTCGACGCCGAGCCAGTAGCCGAGCTCGGCATTGCCGGGCTTGGAGCAATCGATGCCGACCATGCCGACCGGTCCGCTATCGTGCTCGATCAGGAACACGGTCTCGCTGCCGAGCTCGGCGGTGGCGCGGATGAATTCGGCGGCGTCGTCCTGCGAATAGGGATGCGGCAGGCGGCGCGTGTTCTCGGCGACACGGCGGTCGTTGGCGAGCCGGGCGATGGTCCTGACGTCGGCGAGGGTCGGCCGCCGCAAGGTCAGCCGCTCGGTGGCGACGACGCTGGGTCTCGCCTCCCGCAAGGTCACGCTCGAGAAATCCTGCAACATGTCCGGCTCCGTGAAAGTCACTAAGTCAAAGTGAGCAAAGAAAAGGGGAGGCCGGTTTCCCGCCTCCCCTGGAGCCTTCGATCTCTGTGATCTCTGGGACTCCGCCGGTTCAGTCGGGACCGGCGGACTCCAATTTGATCCACCGTCTATTCAGCAGCCTCTGCGATCGGGAGTACCGATACAAAGGTGCGGCCGTTGGCTTTGGCCTGGAACGCAACGCGGCCCTCGATCTTGGCGAACAAAGTGTGGTCCGTACCCATGCCGACATTAAGGCCGGGGTGCCAGGTGGTGCCGCGCTGACGCGCAATGATGTTGCCGGGAGTGACGATCTCCCCGCCGAACGCCTTGATACCGAGGCGCTTGCCCTTGGAATCGCGTCCGTTGCGCGATGAACCGCCTGCTTTTTTGTGAGCCATGGCTCGTCTCCGAAATCCTGCGTATCTCTAGATCAATTCCTTGACGGAATCATTTCAAAATTTCTCACGCCTCAATTCGTGAATTGGCGTGATCAATTCCGTTTTATTCGGCGGCTTCCGTTGCCGGCTCCTTGGCCACCTTCTCCTTCTTCGGACGCGGGCCCTTGGTGGGCTTGGCGCCATCCGTCAGGATCTCGCTGACGCGCAGCACGGTAATCTCGTCGCGGTAGCCACGCTTGCGGCGCGAGTTCTTGCGGCGGCGCTTCTTGAACGCGATGACCTTCGGGCCGCGCTTGTGGTCGAGCACCTCGACCGCGACGGACGCACCCGCGACCGTCGGAACGCCCAGCACCGGCGTGTCGCCGCCGACCACCAGAACTTCATTCAACTGCACGATCGAGCCGACTTCGCCTTCGATCTTGCCTACTTCCAAGACATCATCCGGCACGACGCGGTATTGCTTGCCGCCGGTTTTGATGACTGCGAACATCGTTTTTTTCCTTCGTGTTCAATCCCGGCCTCGCGACGGGTATCGTCCGGGCCGGCTTTTTGTCAGTCGCTACGGGTTTATGCGAGTCTGCGCGGGCGGGAGTTATCCCTTTGAAAACCCAGGCAAAAACAAGCGGCGCGAGAAACGCCCCGCGCCGGCTGTGGGACTTATAGCCGCCGGGGGCGGAGAGTCAAGGCAAACCGCCGAAAAGGGCCCGAATTTGAAGGATTTGAGCCATTTCCGAACGTTCGGAGAATCTCCGGCCCGCTCTGCAACCAACCGGTTCCCATCCCGTTGTGTCCTCGCAAATTGGACACGCGGGCAAGGGCTACCATGGCTACGGACGAGCTGGTCAAGACAACGGGTATCGCCCAGCACGGGGCGAGCCGCCTGCCGTCGGTCGATGTCGACAGCTTCAACATCGAGATCAAGGACGATGACGGCTTTCTCGGCGATCGCGCCAGCAAGGGGGCGTTTCGCGAGATCCTCGAGGAATGGCGCAAGCCGCTGCGCAAGAGCGGCGAGGATCCGTTCGGCGACGAGCCGTCCGACAAGCTCAGCAAGAAGTCCCTTGATGCCGTCCTGGTCGGCGACGACACCGAGGCAACGGCCGTCGTGCACAGCGCGATCGAGGACTTCGCGCAGGAGCTCGCTTACGTCACGCGGCGATTCCTCAAGACCAAGGCCTGGGCCAAGACCGAATGCATCGTGGTCGGCGGCGGCTTTCGCGCCAGCCGGCTCGGCGAAATTGCCATTGCCCGGGCCGAGATCATCCTGAAATCGGAAGGCTTCAAGGTCGACCTGGTGCCGATTCGATTCGATCCTGACGATGCCGGCCTGATCGGAGCCCTGCACCTCGCGCCCTCCTGGATTTTCGAGGCCTATGACAGCATTCTCGCCGTCGACATCGGCGGAACCAACATCCGCTGCGGCATCGTCGAGACACGGTGGAAGAAGGCGCCCGACCTGTCCAAGGCGGTGGTCTTCAAATCCGATCTGTGGCGTCACGCCGATGACGAGCCGAGCCGCGAAGTCGCGGTGAAGCGGCTGGTCAAGATGCTCGAAGGCCTGATCGAAGACGCCGAGGCCGAAGGCTTCAAGCTCGCGCCGTTCATAGGCATCGCCTGTCCCGGAGTGATCAACGCGGACGGCTCGATCGAGAAGGGCGCGCAGAATCTCCCCGGCAATTGGGAGAGCAGCAAGTTCAACCTGCCGGCGAGCCTCATCGAAGCCATCCCGCAGATCGGCGAGCACGATGCTGCGATCGTGATGCACAATGACGGTGTCGTTCAGGGGCTGTCGGAAGTGCCGTTCATGCAGCACGTCGATCGTTGGGGCGTGCTCACCATCGGCACCGGGCTCGGCAATGCGCGCTTCACCAACCGCCGCAAGGAGAACGGCAACGGAAAAGACCGGGATTCCACGGAGAACGGGAAGAAAAAGGGTAAAGCGGACTAGCTAGCGTTTTCGAGCGAAGTGGAGACCGGTTCGCGTCAAGAAAACGCGTCAGACGAGGACCTGAAGCCCGTCCGGGCTCCAGAGTAACCTTGACCGGTTAGGTTAAGGACCGGATTGCGTTGCGCCATGCGGACTACACGCTAGGGTCGAATCGTCGCTTCCACTCGGCCGGCGAAGCCGCCCTTCCCGGCCAGTATTTCAATGAGCGGCACGGGACCGCCAGTGTTTACCGCGTCTGGCGGTCCCACCCCGTTCTCATCCCCTCAGCTCCAGCCGGCGCGCTGAAAGAACGCCGCGATCTCGGCTGCCGCGCGATCGGGATCTTCCCGATGCGGGAAGTGGCCGACGCCGGGAAACATCGCAAGATCGAGCGTGCTGAACGTCTCGCCCAGCCGATCGGTCCACGCATAGGGAAACAGCGGATCGTGCTCGGCCCAGCGCACGCAGGTCGGCACCTCAATCGTTGGAAGCGGTAGCGCTTCGCCTTTCATCATCGCGATCCGGCCGGCATGCGAGGCGCGATAATGCGCAAAGCCGCCGGCGAGATTGCCGTCTTTGAAGAAATTGTCGGCGAAGGCGTCGAGGACGTCGTCGAAGGCGCCCTTCCGGTGCGCCCAGCACTTGAGGAAATGGCCGATATAGAGCCGGCAGCTCTCGCGGCTCGCGCCGATCAGCGCAGGCGCAATCTCCATCTGGTGGAAGGACTGGTACCAGATGTGGTTGAGCCTATCAGGCGCGGCCATGCGCGGCCCGATCCCGGGATAGACGAAGTCGAAGAAGAAAAGCCCGGCGAGCCGCCCGGGCGCCTGGCGGGCCAGCGGCTGCATCATGGCGCCGCCGACGTCATGGCCGACCACGCCGAATCGGTCGATGCCGAGCCCGTCCATCAGCGCCAGCATGTCCGCCGCGTGGCCTTCCGGCCCGTAAGGGCCATCGGGCTTGTCGCTGTCGCCGAAGCCGCGAAGGTCCGGCGCTACGAGCATGAAGCGATCCGAAAGACGCGCCATGACCGGCTCCCAGGTCAGCCAGAATTCCGGCCAGCCATGCAGCAAAAGCAGCGGTTTGCCCTTTCCAGCGCGGACCAGGTGGAAATCGGCGCCATTGGCCGAGATCGTCAGATGCTCCATGGCGGTTCCTTTCGGAGCAAAAGCGTTTTCCAGCGAAGTGGCCACCGGTTCGCGTCAAGAAAACGCGTCAAAACAAAAATCCAGGGCTCCGTTCCGGTTCATCGGAGCGGAGCTCCAGGCCAAGAGGGACGACAAGGGCTGAACGAGGCAGCGGATTTTCCCCTTTGGCGCCTTGTCTGGCCCGCCATCCTCGCCTATTAACGCCCCCAACCACAGGGGCCGCAGCTCCTATATGGCGCCTTCAGGAGAGGTGGCAGAGTGGTTGAATGCACCGCACTCGAAATGCGGCATAGGTGCAAGCCTATCGGGGGTTCGAATCCCTCCCTCTCCGCCATAATAAAACGTGTCCGGCCCGGAGACATGGGTAACGAAACGTACCTAAGAGATGGGTGACAACCTCGTGCCGATCGGGTTGTCGCGGGGTTTCAAAGTCATCTGCTCCAAGTTCGCTTCAAATTGAGATGGCCTGCAATCTGCTGCATTTCAGCGTGACGCATTCATGGCACGGCTATTTTTGCTCGGCTCGCGCTATCGCCGTCAACCCCGCGCGTGCCGCGCCCCTTCGGGCTTCGGGGTTGACCGCGACAGCGGAGCCAAGCAAGTGGCCTTCCATGCCAAGAATGCACAAGAGCGCGTCTCCGTCAGGGCGCCGTGGTCGTGGCGGGGACATCGGTGATGGGCCTCGGACCGAACGGGTTGTCGAGAGGTTGCAAGGTCTTCTGTTCGAGATCGAAATAGCCGAGATCGTAATGCATGAAGCTGACGAGCCAGATGCCCTCGTCGACCTCCTTGATGCCGAGCTTCTGGCCAGCCAGGACGGTTGAGATGTTGATCCTCTTGCGATGCAGGCAGAGGCGGCCGCAGGCAGTGACGACGACGTCGCGGTCGTGGAAGGGATAGCTCAACTCCGGCAGGCCGGCATAGGCCCGCGCTGAGGCCGTGTAGACCTCGGCAGGGCACTTCATGCCGAGCGCCTCGTGGGGGCGCTCGGTATTGAACTCGTGCACGAAGGCATCGAAGCGCTCCTGCTGTTGCAGGCTGTTGAAGCCAGGCGGCCTGGTGGCCTCCTTCTTGAGGGTGAGGTGCATGCGCTCGTGCCGGCCATTTTGTTGCGGATGACCTGGCTTGATGCGCTCGATGGCGATACCGAGGCGGAGCCACCATACCGAGAGCTTGGAAAGATTGAACAAGGCATTGGGACTGGCAAACGGCACGCCATTGTCGGACCGAATGGCAAGCGGCAGGCCGCGCTCGCGGAACAGGCGCTCGAAGGCGGTCATGGCAGGCTCCTCGCGCGTGGAGTCGAGCGCCTCGCACAGCAGCAGGAAGCGCGCGGCATGATCGCTGACGGTCAGCGGGAAGCAGTAATGGCTGTTGCCAAGCTTGAACTCGCCTTTGAAGTCGGCGCACCAGACATCGTTCGGGGCAGTCCCTTGCGATAGCGACGTGCCGCGCGCGCGATGGCGCGGCCCGCCGCCCCGCCTGACCAGGCCGTGGCGATCGAGCACCGCATGAATGGTGCTTTTGGCCGGCACCCGGACATCGCCGTCGAGCCGTCGCACCAGGAGTTCGCGGATCTTGCGGGCCCCCCAATGCGGCTTCTCGGCCTTGAGCTGGACAATCAGCGTCTCGATCTGGGCCGGCAGTTGATTGGCGTAGCGAACCGGCCGCCTGGAGCGGTCGCTCAGCGCCTCCAGGCCATGTTCCTTGTAGCGATCGAAAATCTTGTAGCCGGTCTTACGGGAGATGCCGAACTCCCGGCAGACATCCGTCATGGCTTCCCCGTCCAACAGGCGGGCGACAAAGCGAAGGCGCTCCTCCATTACCGAACTCGCTTTCCACGGCATCCACACCTCCCGCAGAACAAAAGCGGAAAGTGTAACCCATGTGCCCGGTACGTTCTGTCACCTATGTCTCGGGCCGCTCAACGGCTTCAGGAAAGCCCCGCAAAATCCGGCCTTACCGCACGCCAGAGGTGTCTGGTGTAGCCCCTGCATGGCTTGCCAAGAGAGGCAATGCTAAATCCGAACGTCATTGTCTGCGAGCCTATTGCCTTCCCGACGCCGAATTCATGGCGCGCGACCAGTATCAGGACTTCATCGATGGATTCGGATTCCGCCGAACCCTGCTCTGTCACGGCGATGTTCCGCTCCAGCGCAAGATCAACATGGACTTCGTGCGCCGCTTCCATCTGCTGTCCTCGACAGAACCGGTCGCGCCGGACTTCTGCCTGGCGGATACATCCGAGCTGGAGTTCAAGACCCAGGAGGGAAGTTCGCTACGCGTTTCGCATCCTCTGTTGAAGTCAGCGTATCTCACGCTCGGGAGGGCATGGCCATCGACGCTGACGTTCGATGAATTGGTCGATGAAGCGACCCGCCAGCTGGACCCGCAACTGCCCTCGGCAGAGGATGTTCAGTTACTGGTGGAGGCAATGTTCGTTCTTGCCTGCAGCGGAGAGGTCGGCTTCTTCCTGTCGCGCCCCAAGCTGACACGGCATGTCAGCGACCGGCCTCTCGCCAGCCCGGTCGCACGCATGCAATCGCAGAGCGACACCATGGTTACGAACATGTTGCATCAGACCGTTCGTCTGGAAGATGAGCGTGGATGCCAGGCTCTTCAGCTTCTCGACGGCTCGAGAAGTTTCGATGAGCTGGTCGAAGTGATTTGTGGCGGCATGGCAAATGCCGCTGACCGACATCAGTCCTCGGTAGAGCGGGTAGATCCGGCGGCCGTGGCGGGAGACCTCCGTCAATTCCTGCAAACGGCCGCCAAACTTGGGCTGCTGATTGGCTAGCGTTCAATTCTTGAGGCAACGGATGGGTTGCTCCGAGCAGCGGTGCTATCCGCATGAAGAGGCATTGATTACCCGATCGGAGAGTCCTGTCCGCACTGTCCATATTGGAAGCGCAGGAATCGTTGGACCGGGAAGCTCGATTCGAACTGAGGCGGCTGGTCCGGCGCAAGTTACGTCTTGCGACCGGCCAGCACCCGCCGCAGCACGTCCCACATCCGCGGCTCGTTCATGTGCGCGACGTTGAATCGCATGAAGCTCGTGGCCGTCTGCGCCACGCTGAACACGTTGCCCGGCGCGAGCACGACGTTCTCCTCGAGTGCGGCGCGCGCAACGGCCGTGGCGTCCAGCCCATCGGAAAAGCGGCACCAGAGGAAGAAGCCGCCGCGCGGCATCAGCCAAGGCTCGATTCCCAGCGCCTGAAGTTTGCGCGCGATGTCGCGGCGGGTGCGGGTGAGCTTCCGTCTCAGTTCATCCATGTGCTTGCGATAGCTGCCGCCGGCCAGCACATTGGCGATGATGTCGGTCGCAACCGGGCTCGGTCCGCCAAAGCTTGTCGCGACCTGGAGGTCGACCAATTGCTCGATCCAGTCGGCGCGTCCCGCGATATAGCCGCAGCGCACCGAGGCCGACAGCGTCTTGGAGAAACTGCCGATGCGGATCACGCGATTGAGCCCGTCGAGTGCGGCAAGGCGCGGCGAGCGCTCCGGCTCGAAATCGCCGAAGATGTCGTTCTCGATGATGGTGAGATCGTGCGCGGCCGCCGCTGTCAGAAGCCGGTGCGCGGTCTGCAGCGACGTCGTCGCGCCGGTCGGGTTGTGCAGGGCTGAGTTGGTGATGTAGAGCCGCGGCCGTTCGCTGGCGAGGATCTGTTCGAAGCGCGCGACGTCGGCGCCCGACGGCGTGGTGGGCACGCTGATGATCTTCGCCTGATGCGCGCGCAGCAGCGCCCGAAAATTGAAGTAGCAGGGATCGTCGACCAGCACCGTGTCGCCGGGGCGGAGCAGGAAGCGGCAGATCAGGTCGGTTGCCTGCGTGCCGGAACCCGTCAGCATCAGCTGGTTGACCGAGGCCTCGATCTCGTCTTCGGCGAGTCGCTTCAGCAGCAGCCGGCGCAGAGCGGGCGAGCCGGACGTCGTGCCGTAATTGGTCGAGACGCTCGCATCCGTGCGGGCAAGTGCGCGCGCGGCGCGGCGCAAGGCGTCCTCCGGCATCCAGTCGGGCGGCAGCCAGCCGCAGCCGGGCTTGACCACGCTCGCGTCGGCATCGAGCGATTGCCTGGATACCCAGAACGGGTCGACCGCGCGGTCGCGGCGCGGCTCGGCTTCGGTCAAGGCCAGCGGCGGCATGACGCTCGGCGAAACATAGAAACCCGAGCCGCGGCGGGCGCGGATCAGGCCTTCGGCCGCCAGGCGATCATAGGCTTCCACCACAGTGGACGGCGAAACGCCCATGGCCGCGGCAAGACGGCGGATCGATGGCAGCCGGTCGCCGGCACCGAGCGCGCGGGCAGCGACCCTCGCGCGGATCGCACTCATCACGTCGATCGTCCGCGTTCCGTTGCGCCCCTTTGTCTGCGCCTCGCCGTCCAAACTGTGCGACCTTCCATATCAATACAGTTTGGCAGAATTGTACTGAATTGTCGCTGTCCTTGCCATCGCGGAAGTCCGAAGATCGCCGTCCAAAAGGGGGGGCCATGCACTCTACCGCCACCGGCTGGGGCCACGGGCTTCTCGGCGTCATCATCTTCAGCGGCTCGCTGCCGGCAACGCGCGTGGCCGTCGGCGGCTTCTCCGCGCTGTTCCTGACGTCCGCGCGCGCCGTCATCGCGGCGTTGATCGGGGCGGCGGTGCTAGTCGTGCTCCGTCAGACCCGACCGCAGCGGCACGATCTCGCCTCGCTCGCCATCGTCGCCATCGGCGTCGTGGTCGGCTTCCCCCTGCTGACCGCGCTCGCGCTCCAGCACATCACCTCGGCGCGTTCCATCGTCTTCATCGGCCTGTTGCCGCTGTCGACCGCGATCTTCGGCGTGCTGCGCGGCGGCGAGCGGCCGCAGCCGCTGTTCTGGCTGTTCGCCGTGCTCGGCAGCGCCACGGTGGCCGGCTTTGCCCTCTCCGGCGACGGCGCGGCGTCGCTCACCGGCGATCTCCTGATGGTGGCCGCGATCGTGCTGTGCGGCCTCGGCTATGCCGAAGGCGCCGCGCTGTCGCGCCGCCTCGGTGGCTGGCAGGTGATCTCCTGGGCGCTGCTGCTCGCGCTGCCGTTGATGCTGGCGCTCGCCATCCTGACGTGGCCGCCCGCCTGGAGCGGCGTCGACGTGCCCGCCTGGATCGGGCTCGCCTATGTCTCGGTCTTCAGCATGTTCGTCGGCTTCATCTTCTGGTACCGCGGGCTCGCAATCGGGGGCATTGCGCGCGTCGGCCAGCTTCAGCAGCTGCAGCCATTCTTCGGCCTCGCGCTCGCAGGTCTTCTGCTGCACGAGCCCGTGGCCTGGAGCATGATCGCCGCGACCGCGCTCGTGGTCGTCTGCGTCGTCTTCGCGCGGCGGTTTGCCTGAAGCCTATCGGCCTCACGCCTGCCCCATCACGGTCCGGGTCAGCGCGCTCCTCGCAAACTTCTTCAGCGGCATCGGCTTGCCGAACAGGAAGCCCTGCACGAGGTCGAAGCCGAGCTCGTTCGCCGCGACGAGGTCGGCGCGGCTCTCGACTCCTTGCGCCACCGCGCGTGCGCCGAAGCTCTGGGCCAGCTCGACGATGTGACGGCACACCGTGCGCTTGAGCCGGTCATTGCCGCTGCCGGTGACGAACTGCCGGTCGGCCTTCAGCCTGACGAAGGGAATCCTGTCGAGGCCCATCAGCTCCGGCCAATCGGCGCCGAGATTGTCGACGGCCAAGCCGATGTTGTGCAGACCGACCTCGCGCGCCACCTCGGTCAGGTGGTCGAGATCGCGGGTCGCTTCCTGGCTGTCGATCTCGACGGTCAGTCCGCCGAAGGCCGGATGCGTCGGCACGCGGCGGCAGAGATCGCGCACGGCCTGCGGTTCCCTGAGATAGCAGGCGGGCAGATTGATCGACAGATCGACCGGGCTTTGTTGCTCCAGCAGATAATGCCAGTCTTGCAAGGCACGATCGATCACGAACTCCGAGAGCTCCCGAAAATGCGGATCGTGCGGCTCCGGGATGAAGTAGGCCGGCGGCACCACGCCCCAGGTCGGATGCCGCATCCGCACCAAGGCCTCGGCGCCGCTGCGCACCAGCGTGCGCGCGTCGATCTTGGGCTGGTACCACAGCTCGAGCCAGCCGGCGTGCAAGGCTTCTCCGACATGCACGGCCGGGCTCGGCGCCGGCTCCTCCGGCAGCAGCATCGCAACGCGCTCGCGCAGCGTCTCCGCGGCAAAGGGCGTCGTGAGCGGCGGCAGCATCGCAAGGCCATATTCCTCACCGACCTGCCGCACGGCTTTGACGATGATCGACTCGCGGGCGCCGACGGCGAGAACCCTGCCGGCAAATGCCTCGCGCACCAATATCTCGAGGAATCGTCCCGGCTCGATGCCATCGGCGGCGACGCCGAGCAGGATCAGGTCCGGCAGTTCGGTGGCGAGCACGGTCTTCAGCTCATCGGCGCTGGCACATTCGCAGGTGACGAAGCCGAGATCCTCGAGCACCTCGCTGAGAAAGGCGCGCAAGTGACGCTTGCTGTCGGCCACGCAAGCGCGCGGCGTCACCTTTCGCCGTCCGAAGGTCACAGGCCTCCGGCCGACGAGTTCAGTCATCCCATCGTTCATTACACCACTCCCGTTCCGTGACGTTTTCTTAAACGCTGAGCGTGGGTTCAAATAAGGAGAGCTTCACATCGTTCTTGAATAATTTGAGTAACGTTAAGCCCTGCAATTCGAGCTAATTTGTCGACAGAATCTTCGAGAAGAATTCGCATACCCGAGCACCACACAGGCAACGACAAGTCAGCGCAGGCGAAATCTTCCTCGCGCGTCCGACTGTCGTTGCTTGCCGATGAACTGAGACGAGCGACGCGGTTGCATCGCCATCCGGTTCAACGATGACGCTTCCGCAGGATTAATTGCCGGCGGCTTTTTCGTGTTGCGCCGTGCCGATCGCCTTGTAGTCATACGTCGGATAGAATTCGGTGCGGTAAGCGCCCCACGCGGTATCCTCGATGACGCGGTTGACCTCGCGCAGCCGTCCGGCCGGCAGGCGCAGCGTGATCACCTGTCCGATGCCCATCATCACGTACCAGCTCACGACCTCGACGCCGGGCGGCGGAAACGCCTTGTAGAAGCCCTGCTTGTCGAGCTGCGCATTCAGCTCGTTCAACGGGCGGGACTGGTCATGCTTGAAGAAGACGGTGAGCAGCACCGCATTGTCGGCGGTCGGCGCCGCATTGCCTTGCTGCGGCACCGTCTGCGCCATCGTCGTGGAAGTCAGCGCCAGCGCGACCGTGAGCAGGGCAGACATCGTCAATATCCGTCGGTTCGACCTCATCGCGGATTTCCTTCCCAATGCTCGAGCGATGGATCGGAGCATAGGAGTGATGGCACGGCCGAAGAATTCATTTTCGCGCGATGCGCGCATGTCTCGATTTCGCTCGTGACGGTTCTGCGACAAGGCGCGCCGGATGAGACGGCGCGCGTGTGAAACACATCACATGTGCATTGCCGCAGCTGCGCTATTGGTCCGCGTAGCCGGTGGAGGGCTGTCGAGGATTACAGCTATGTCGATGCGGCGAATGATATCTTGGTGGTTCAGATTCGTGCTGTCAGGGCGATTTATGGATCGCTTCCTGTGCCTGCCGCGGTAGCCGCGCGCAACGTGTTGCTTCGCGACCGAACCCCGATCTAGTTTTGCCCGATCAATTTGCGGAACGCCGCCGCACCGTCCTGCATCGCGTCGCGGCCCTTCCAGGCGAGATAAGTCAGCTTGCCGCCGATCGTGTCGTGGCTGCGCAGGCGGCGCGAGCCGAGGATGTGTCCGACATTGGACGGGAAGCGGCTCACCTCGGCGGACACCAGCGCTGCGATCGCGTCCATCAATTGCCGGAGACGAATGCCCCACTCGCAACTTTCGATGCCGTCGATGCGGACCTTGAGCGCATATTCGGTGTCATAGATTTCGGCGAGCAGGTCGCGGGCGATCAGCACCCGGTTGTGCCGGAGCGCGAAGCGAAGCGCGAGACGCTTGTCGTCGAGCCGGTCGAGGACCATGGGAACGACGCAGGCATAGGGCGTGGCGGCAACGTCTGCGGCGGCCTTGCTCGCAGCGGCCTTGGTGGCGAGCCGCACCAATTGCCAGGACGTCTTCAGGCGCCGCGCCACCAGCGCCAGCGCGAAGGGCACCGCATGGGGATGCGCCTTCTTGAAGGCGTCGAGTTGCGCGGTGATCTGCGCGACCCGGCCGTCGTCGAACTTCGCGATCTTCTCGGGCAGCTCCTCGTCGAACTTCGGCAGCGCATCGCCGGCGCGCAACACATGCAGCATCTTCACGACGTCATCGAAGGCGGTGCGCGAGGCCGTGTATTGCGCGAGTTTGGCACGCGCAGAGTCGGCGCTCTCTGGCGAGGTGAGCGTGCTCTCGAGGACCTTGACGACCTTGGTCTGGAAGGTCGAGGCGATCTTCTGCACTTCCTTCGGGTTGTTGGCCGCGACCTGGTCGTTGATCGCCTTGATGTAGTCGCGCGCCATGGTCGGCAGCAGGTCGCGGCAGATCCATTCCCAGATCGGAGTGAGAGTGTTGCGCGAGATCCGCCCCATATTGGCATGCTCGGGCGCGCCGTCGATCAGCAGCAGCTCCAGCGGCGCGAAGAAATAACGCGAAGGATTGGTGGCGCGCGCCTGGGTCGATCCGTCCTTGCGGAACTCGGCGCGCAGGCGGGACTGGATGTCGGCCGAACCCGGCATGTCGATGCCGCACAGCTCGAGCCGTTCGAGCTCGCTGAGCAGACAGCTGCGCGACAGCGGCGTCAGCCTCTGCAGGAATTCCGACAGCCGATCGATCTCGTTCATGGCACGCAATCTTTCGCAGCGTGTCCCGCGGGCTTGCGGGCCCAATGCGTGGAGGCATTTGCGCGCTCTCAACCTCCCTAGAGAAGCAAGCCGCCGTTAATTATTCCGTAAACCCGGGGCGGAGGTCAGGGGAAGGCCGCGGCCAAGGAGTCCTATCCGCTCAGCCCAGATCTTGGGGAAAGCTCAACCCTTGCATGGTCGGGTGCAGCACCGCGCAAGCATAAATTGTGCCGAAGCCGCTATTTTTGCGCAAAATGGCCTAAATCACCGTAGTCTTACGGAGCAAAAAGTTAACCACAGACAGGCCCAGGTTCCGCTAAATCAGTGACATGGGGTCACAGAATGATACGGCCGGCGATTCGCGGCCGTCGGAATGGCACGAAGGCAGCGCTGCTTCCGCTGAAGAGCCCGAGTTCGTCCGCCTGAGCGCCGTCCGTGCCAAGGCAGCCGACGAAATGGCCGCTGCCATCGCCCGCGAGCTCAACGGCCCCCTGACGGCGCTCCTGCTCTACATGGGCGAGATCAAGCATCACAGCGACCAGCTCGCGCCCGCTACCGGCGATCGCGCCTATTTGCAGCGGGTGGTGGAGAACGCGCTGGCACAGACCGAACGCGTTTGCGGTCTGGTCAAACGGCTGGCCGGCCCTCACAAGGGCGGCCTGCCGATCCCGTCCGGCACGGAGGAGGCAGAATCGAAGGCCGCCCGCGTGCTGCAGCCGCAGCGCCTGCCGAACGCCGAACTCCTCGGCCCGTCCGGCCAGAAGCGGCTGACCAAGCGCGAACGCGAGGTGCTGAGGCTGATCAGCGAGGGCTACTCGAACAAGCAGGGCGCGCTTCGCATGCAGATCAGTCCGCGCACCTTCGAGAGCCACCGCGCCGAGGCGATGCGCAAGCTCGGTGCGCGCAACACCGCGGACCTCGTCCGCGCGGCGCTGCTGCATGCGATCGACTAGGTTTGAGCGGGTCTATTGCGCCGCCGCAGGCGGTGCGGACGAAGCTCGAGACGTTCTCGAGAACTTTGGAAACGCTCAGAAATAATCTTCGGCGAACGGACGTGCGCGCGCGGCGGGACGCAGCGGCTTGATCTCTTCCTTCGGCGCGTTCGGAATGATCGTGATGGTCCAGCGTGGAGGCATGCTCGATTCCTGCTCCAGCACCGAACGCACGAAGCCGGTCACGGTCGACCCGCCGGCCTTCACCGTCGCCATCCGGCCATTGAACTGTGCAATGCGGAAGCGACGAACCTCCTTCTGGTCTGCGGTCTCGTAGGTGAACATGGAAAACCCTCCTGGTTTTCCAGGACTATCGCGACCCATGATTAGCCATCTCTAAAAATCCCAAACCGTAGAAGTACGGCGGATTTTGCGCGGCGGCTCCTGCGCGCGGGCGGCGGCATAGGCGGCATCCATCCGGTCAAGGAGAACGCGGAATTCCGTCTCGCCGAGACCCTCCGTGGTTTTTTCCAGCCGCAACGCCAGCGCTGCGAGCCTGACATAGCCGAACGTCCCGGCCGCGCTCTTCAGCGAATGCGCTTCCCGCGCGATCCTGGCGTGGTGCTGCAAAGGCGAGAGCGTGCGGAACAGTTGCAGGCGCACGCAGGTCTCGCTCCAGAATACATCGCGCACTTCAGAGGCGCCGTCCTCGCCGATCTCGCGCACCAGCGCTTCGTATGCGCGCGGCTCGCGCGCAGGTTCGGCATCGAGCGCCTTCTGTGCAGGCGCGACGGTTACGTCAAACATGGCCTGCCTTGATCAATCACGTTTCGTTGGCGCGCGGCACGTGCCGGCGCGAGGCATGCCCCGTGTCTACCGCATTCGAATTTCAGTTCCGGTAGCAGGATGGCCCGTGTTTGCAGGTCGGCATTAGCCGGCCGTTTACCAATCGAGCGCGGCGATCAGCGCGTGCCGAGCAGGCGGTCGTACTGGGCCTTCACGATGGCGTAGCACTCGCAGGCCGTCTGGCGCAGGCCGTCCAGATTGGTGATCTGGATGTGTCCGCGGCTGTAGTGGATGAAATTGGCCTGCTGCAAGGAGTTGGCGACCAGCGACACGCTGTTGCGCCGCGCCCCGATCATCTGTGCCAGGGTCTCCTGGGTCAGCAGCAGTCGGGAGTCGCCCGACAGATCGTGGGTGTGCAACAGGCACCGCGACAGCCGCGATTCCACCGGATGGGCGGCGTTGCAGCCCGCGGTCTGCTGCACCTGGGCGTAGACCGCCAGCCCGTGGCGCGCGAGCAACGTGCGCAGGGTGCTGCTCTGGTCGGCGGCGATCCGCAGCCGCTCCAGATCCACCACCGAGGCGACGCCGGGAACCAGCACGATGGCGGTGTTCAACGCACACGCATCGCCCATGGTCGAAAGCGTCCCGAGCAAGCTGTCGCGGCCGATCATGGCGACTTGCACATGCTCGCCCTTGGCCAGCTCCACCACCAGCGAGATGACGCCGCGGTGGGGAAAATAGGCGCGCTCGAGCGCCTCACCGGTCTCGACCAGCACGGCGTCGTGGGGCAAATCGACCGTTCGCAGATGCGGGCGGATCAATTCATAGTCGTCTGCCGACAGTGCAGACAGGAAACCGTTGGGTGAACGCACCATCGTTCCCAAAGCTGCCTCCCCGGTTCCCTGCACTCCTCGAAGCGCGGCGTGAAATCACGCCCTACCCGGGTAAGTTGTATCATGTTCATGCCGGGATATGTTGGCGATTGGGGACAAGTTGTCCGTCCTTCGTGATCGGTCTGCGACGCTGCCCCGACGTCGGCATACAGCGATTGCGCGATGCTCCCGTCACGGCACGGCTCCCATCGGGCACAGGCGGTGGCGAGCAGTTGCAGCAACTGATTGGGCGGGTGGCCGCTCGCGGTCATGCAGGTTCAATCCAGCGGGTTCGATAGACGATCGGCGTGGCCTCCGTCCGTCATTCAGTTGCGTGGCGCATAAACAATACTAACCTAAGAGTTGTGGTGTCGTCCATATACCCGTTGGAGGGCAGACGGGGTCTCATTTGCGGCGAGGGAGGTGAATCCGGACTGCGCGCCCTCGAGGGCGAACTGGTCGACCTGATGATCATCGATATCTTCATGCCGCACATGCGCGGGTTCGAATCGATCCGGATCTTCCACGACCCGGCACCCGCTGTTCCGCTGATCGCGATGTCCGGCTACGCTTTCGCAAATCTGAACTCGCCCGCACCTGATTTCCTCCGGATGGCGCTGGAGCTCGGCGCCGCACGCTGTCTGCGCAAGCCGTTCACGCCGCACGCGCTGCTCGCCGCCATCAGCGATTGCCTGGCAGAGCACCGCCCCGACGGCGACATTGCCTCGGCCGCGCGGCTCGGTTAGCGCGGCACGAGCCGCTTCGGCCGTAGGGTAACCGTTCGTTTACCTCAAGCGCGCGGACCGCGCAGGTCGCGGCAACACCGCAAAAGGCGGATCACGAGTGTGCCGCAGCTTGTGTGGCTCGGGCCAATGCCCTGCATGCCGTCTCTATCGTTCTTCATGAGCAGGACTTTCCCGCGCGCCTCGCCGTTATCGGTCTTAGCTCGCATGTCCCTTCGCTGGGGCGCGGAGCCGCTTTTGCCGAAAAGCGCTGCAGCATGCAGTCGACCCGCAAACTTCTCTTCAATATCCGTAGTAGCACGGAGGATGAAATTAACGGGACTGTGAAATGGGATGTCTAACGATCCAGGCTAGGGGCGTCCATGCCCACGGTGGCTCAGGCGTCGCGTTCGGGTCCAGTCAGTAAGGCGTAGCTCATGGATGATCTGTTGCGGGAGTTTCTGACGGAGACCAGCGAGAGCCTGGACACCGTGGACAACCAGCTGGTGAAGTTCGAGCAGGAGCCGAACAACGCCAAGATCCTGGATAACATCTTCCGCCTGGTCCACACCATCAAGGGCACCTGCGGCTTCCTCGGCCTGCCGCGGCTGGAAGCGCTGGCGCATGCCGGCGAGACCTTGATGGGCAAATTCCGTGACGGCATGCCGGTGACCGGGCAGGCGGTGACGGTGATCCTGTCCTCGATCGACCGCATCAAGGAGATTTTGGCAGGTCTCGAGGCGACCGAAGCCGAGCCTGAGGGCAACGACCGCGACCTCATCGACAAGCTGGAAGCGATGGTCGAGCAGGGCATGGCGGCGATGTCGGCGTCGGCCTCGCCGATCGCGTCCGGCTCGGCGCAGCCGATGCCGAGCGGCACCATTCCGGTTGCTGACGCTCCGCCGCTGGCGCCGGATGCCCCGGCTGCTGCGCCGGCCAAGCAGATGACCACGGGCTCGCTGGTCGAGCAGACCCTGGAGCGCCCGTTGCGTCCGGGCGAAGTCTCGCTCGACGAGCTCGAGCGCGCCTTCCGCGAGACCGCGATCGAAGCGCCGGTGCCTGTTGTCAAAGCTGAGGCCGCGCCTGCGCCGGCCGCCGAAGCACCGGTCGCGAAGGAGGCGGCAAAACCCGCCAAGCCGGCGCCGAAGAAGTCGATGGCCGACGAGACGGCGAGCGAGGGCGACCGCGTCGCCAACCAGTCGATCCGCGTCAACGTGGATACGCTGGAGCATCTGATGACCATGGTCTCCGAGCTGGTCTTGACCCGCAACCAGCTGCTGGAGATCTCCCGCCGCAACGAGGACACCGAGTTCAAGGTGCCCTTGCAGCGCCTCTCCAACGTCACCGCCGAGCTGCAGGAGGGCGTCATGAAGACGCGCATGCAGCCGATCGGCAATGCCTGGCAGAAGCTGCCGCGCATCGTCCGCGACCTCTCGAGCGAACTCGGCAAGCAGATCGAATTGGAGATGCACGGCGCCGACACCGAGCTCGACCGCCAGGTGCTCGACCTGATCAAGGACCCGCTCACCCACATGGTGCGCAACTCCGCCGATCATGGCCTGGAGACCCCGGCCGAGCGCCTCGCCAGCGGCAAGGGCGAGCAGGGCACCATTCGCCTCTCCGCCTATCACGAGGGCGGCCACATCATCATCTGCATCGCCGACAACGGCCGCGGCCTCAACACCGAGAAGATCAAGGCCAAGGCGCTCTCGTCAGGTCTCGTCACCGAGGCCGAGCTGGAGAAGATGAGCGAAGCCCAGATCCACAAGTTCATCTTCGCGCCGGGCTTCTCCACCGCCGCCGTCATCACCTCGGTCTCGGGCCGCGGCGTCGGCATGGACGTGGTGCGCACCAACATCGACCAGATCGGCGGCACCATCGACATCAAGAGCGTGGCCGGCGAGGGCAGCTCGGTCACCATCAAGATCCCGCTGACGCTCGCCATCGTCTCGGCCCTGATCGTGGAAGCCGCCGGCGACCGCTTTGCCATTCCGCAGCTCTCGGTGGTCGAGCTGGTCCGCGCCCGCGCCAACAGCGAGCACCGCATCGAGCGCATCAAGGACACCGCGGTGCTGCGGCTGCGCAACAAGCTGCTGCCGCTGATCCACCTGAAGAAGCTCCTGAAGATCGACGACGGCGCCGCCAGCGATCCCGAGAACGGCTTCATCGTGGTGACGCAGGTCGGCAGCCAGACCTTCGGCATCGTCGTCGACGGCGTGTTCCACACCGAAGAGATCGTGGTCAAGCCGATGTCGACCAAGCTGCGTCACATCGACATGTTCTCCGGCAACACCATCTTGGGCGATGGCGCGGTGATCATGATCATCGATCCCAACGGCATTGCCAAGGCGCTCGGCGCCGCCGGCTCCTCGGCCCACGACATGGCGGATGACGCGGCCGGCCATCACATCGGCTCGGGCGAGCAGACCACCTCGCTGCTGGTGTTCCGCGCCGGCTCGTCGCAGCCCAAGGCGGTCCCGCTCGGCCTCGTCACGCGCCTGGAAGAGCTGCCGGCCGACAAGATCGAGTTCAGTAACGGCCGCTACATGGTGCAGTACCGCGAGCAGCTGATGCCGCTGGTCGCCATGGAAGGCGTCACCATTGCCGGCCAGGGCGCCCAGCCGATCCTGGTGTTCGCCGATGACGGCCGCTCCATGGGCCTCGTCGTCGACGAGATCATCGACATCGTCGAGGAACGGCTCAACATCGAGGTCGGCGGTTCGGGTTCGGGCATTCTCGGCTCGGCGGTGATCAAGGGCCAGGCCACCGAGGTGATCGACGTCGGCCACTTCCTGCCGATGGCGTTCGCCGACTGGTTCACCCGCAAGGAGATGCGGCCGTCGATGCACTCGCAGTCGGTGCTGCTGGTCGACGACTCTGCGTTCTTCCGCAACATGCTGGCGCCGGTGCTGAAGGCCGCCGGCTACCGCGTCCGCACCGCGGGAGGCGCGCAGGAGGGCCTCGCCGCGCTGCGCGCGCAAAACTTCGACGTGATCCTGACCGACATCGAGATGCCGGACATGAACGGGTTCGAGTTCGCCGAAGTGATCCGCGCCGACAAAATCTCGCCGCGACGCCGATCATCGGCCTCTCGGCGCTGGTGTCGCCGGCGGCGATCGAGCGCGGCCGCCAGGCCGGCTTCCACGATTATGTCGCCAAGTTCGACCGTCCCGGTCTGATCGCGGCGCTGAAGGAGCAGACCGCGGGCGCCGCCGGCGCCTCCGAGCTGAGCCGGGCGGCGGCGTAACCAACGGGATCAGGAGACACGCTGATGAGCAGCAAGATCCACGCCAGCGAAGGCACCATGGTCGAATACGTCACCGCGATGATCGGCGGCCAGCTGTTCGGGCTGCCGATCTCCCGCGTCCAGGACGTGTTCATGCCCGAGCGCGTCACCCGCGTGCCCTTGTCCTCGCGCGAGATCGCCGGCGTCTTGAACCTGCGCGGCCGCATCGTCACCGTGGTCGACATGCGCGCCCGTCTCGGCCTGCCCAGACCGGAGGACGGCAAGACGGCGATGGCGGTCGGCGTCGACCTGCGCGGCGAATCCTACGGCCTCCTGATCGACCAGATCGGCGAGGTGCTGCGCCTGCCCGAGGACGGCAAGGAGGAGAACCCCGTCAACCTCGACCCCCGCATGGCCAAGCTCGCCGGCGGTGTCCACCGCCTCGACGGCCAGCTCATGGTCGTCCTCGACGTCGATCGCGTCCTCGAGCTCGAAACCAAAGTGCAGATGGCGGCGTAAGCCAACGAAAACATCGAAGCCGGAGAACCAAAATGAAAACGTGTTTGGTCGTCGATGATTCCAGCGTCGTACGCAAGATCGCGCGCCGGATCCTGGAAGGCCTGGAATTCGAGGTCACCGAGGCCGAGGACGGCTCGAAGGCGCTCGAGATCTGTCGGCGCAAGCTGCCCGATGCCGTGCTGCTCGACTGGAACATGCCGGTCATGGACGGTTTCGAGTTCATGGGCCACATGCGCCGCCTGCCCGGCGGGGATCAGCCCAAGGTCGTGTTCTGCACCACCGAAAACAACGTGGCGCATATCGCTCAGGCACTCTCTGGCGGCGCCAACGAGTACATCATGAAGCCCTTCGACAAAGACATCATCGCCGACAAGTTCGCTGAAGTTGGTTTGATCCCGGTCGGACAAGCCATGGTCTGAGTGTGTCTGGCCCAAAGTGTTTGGGCCAGAGTGTTTCCAGTACAGCTTCGAAGAGGCCATCCGTGACCCCGACCGAGTACGAGTATCTGCGTAAGTTTCTGAAAGATAATTCCGGTCTCGACCTGTCCGCAGACAAGCAATACCTGATCGAAAGCCGCCTGCTGCCGCTCGCCCGCAAGGCCGGGCTTTCCGGCATCGCCGAACTGGTGCAGAAGCTGCAAGCCGGCTCGCGCGCGCTGATTACCGACGTGGTCGAAGCCATGACCACCAACGAGACCTTCTTCTTCCGTGACAAGGTCCCCTTCGATCATTTCCGCGACCACATCATGCCGGAGATCATCAAGGCGCGCGCCGGCAAACGCAGCGTGCGGATCTGGTGTGCCGCCGGCTCGACCGGCCAGGAACCCTATTCGCTGGCGATGTGCCTGAAGGAGATGAGCGCGGCCCTCACCGGCTGGCGCGTCGAGATCATCGCCACCGACCTGTCGCAGGAGGTGCTCGAGAAGGCCAAGGCCGGCGTCTACAGCCAGTTCGAGGTGCAGCGCGGTCTGCCGATCCAGATGCTGGTGAAGCATTTCAAGCAGATCGGCGAGACCTGGCAGATCAATCCCGAATTGCGGGCGATGGTCCAGCACCGGCAGCTCAACCTGCTGCACGATTTCGCCCAGCTCGGCACCTTCGACGTCATATTCTGCCGCAACGTGCTGATCTATTTCGACCAGGGCACCAAGATCAACATCTTCAACCGTCTGGCGCGCCAGATCGAGCCGGATGGTTTCCTGGTGCTGGGCGCCGCCGAAACCGTGGTCGGACTGACCGATACGTTCAGGCCAATTGCGGAGCGGCGCGGCCTCTACAGGCCGAACGACCCGCGTGCGGCAGCGGCCAAGCCGGTTCTCGCCGCAGTGGCGCCGCGCATGGCGGCGATGGCGGGACGCTAAGCATGGCTGAAGATGGCAAGGGCGCGGAGCGCGTGACGTTCAGCCGAGGTTATGATGTCTGCATCATGGCTATCGACGGCACCTGGCGGCGTGACTGCAAGCTCAACGCGATCTCCGACACGGACGCCGTTCTCACGGTGGAGGGCTCGATCCAGGGGTTGAACCTGAAAGAGTTTTTCCTGCTGCTGTCGTCGACGGGCCTCGCCTACCGTCGCTGCGAGCTGGTCCGCGTCAACGGCGCCGAAATGGACATCCAGTTCCTGCGCGGCAAGAACAGGAAGAAGCGCGGTAGCGCCGGCGGCCACGACGCCGCGGCGTGATCTGGCCGCAGCCGTCGCCGCTTTTTTCGACACCTTGCTTCACAATTGCTGAAAATATCCGAATCAATTGGCCGCAGCAGCTTTACGCGGCCTAAGCGCGACCCGTGTATCCATCGAAGGTCTCAATCTCAGGATACGGCAATGCCCAGAAGTCCTCTTTCCCCCATCCCTTCAAACCTGCCCGACGTCGCCGAGCGGCGTGCGCTTCAGCTCCTGGTGGTCGACGACGACGCCACGCAGCGCCGCCTGATCACGGTCGCGGCCAAGCAGGCCGGCCACGAAGTCACCGTGGCGCCATCCGTGGCGGATGCGATCGAGAAGCTGCGCGCTGGGCGCTTTGATTGCGTGACGCTCGATCTGGTGCTGGAGGATGGCGACGGCATCGACGTGCTGCGCGAGATGGCGAGCGCGAAATTCACCGGCTCCGTGATCGTCATCAGCGGCATGGACGGCAAGCGCCGCAGTGCCGCCCGCAGCTTCGCCCGTTCCGTCGGGATCGAGCTTCAAAGTTTGCCGAAGCCGCTGGATCTCGCGGCGCTGCGCATCAGCCTCGCCAATCTGGGCAAGACCGCGATGGGGCTGCCGGCGATCCACACCTGGGGTGGTGTCGCCAACGACGCGATCGTGGAACGGCACCGCGCCTAAAGCGCGGAGCTGCCATGCGATCGGGCGCGGTCGCCCGCCGCGCTTCCGGATTCCGACAGGCATTGCAGGGCGTGGCCGAGGCCCGCCAGGCAGGCGTTGAGGGCCGCGTTAGCGATGGCATAACGGGGCGTGACGTCGTCGAGCAAGAAAACGCCCGCGGAACCTTCCGGATCGCTGCCGTGTTCTTGGTCCATGGCCGCGGCGATCCGGCGCATGCTGGTCTCGATCTGTGCGATCAGCAAGCGAAGGTCTGCCGCAATCAACTCACGGCTCTCGCTTTCGGGCATTGCGACAGGAGGCGGCGTATCGGCCAAATTCAGCATGGATATTCTCCGTCTGATGCAATTAGGCGCCATGCCGCTACTTGTGCGTTAAGTCCATGTCCCGTACAAATACGGGTGGGCCGAATCCGCGCCGAACGCCACAAGTGTTGGCGCGGACGCTAGTCCTTCATGCCAACCGGATGTGGCAAATGGCCGAACAAAGCTCTCGCGGTGAAATCTTCGTGGTCGACGACGACCCTGCCGTCCGCGACACCCTGTCGATGGTGTTGAAGGCGGCGGGCTATGAGGTCATCTGTTTTGCGGACGGCGCAGCGCTGCTCTCCGTCGCGCGAAACCGCACACCGGCTGCGATCCTGCTCGACGTGCATATTCCCGGAAAGTCGGGTCTCGACATTTTGAAGGAGTTGCAGGGCGAGGATTATCCGGCGCCGATCTTCATGATCTCCGGGCAGGGCGACATCGCGATGGCGGTGGGCGCGATCAAGGGCGGCGCGCTCGACTTCATCGAGAAGCCGTTCCGCGGCAGCGAGATCGTCGGCCGGCTCGACGAGGCGATCGGCGCCTATGCGCGCAGGCAGGCGGAGAACGCGTCTCCGAAATTCGGCTCGCTGCATTTCCCCGGACGCGAGCCGTTGACTCGGAGGGAACGCGAGGTGCTGGAGCAATTCGCCTCCGGCGCCTCCAACAAGGAAGCCGGCCGCACGCTCGGCATCAGCCCGCGCACGATCGAGGACCACCGCGCCAACATCATGAAGAAGCTCGGCGCGCGCAACGCCGCCGACCTGATCCGCATCGTGATGACCGCGGCCCAGCGCGCCTCGTAGCTCGCAAGGTCTTTTTCTCTCGTGCCCCGGACGCGGCGCGTCACGTAGTGATGCACCGCAGAGCCGGGACACGCGATGGCGCCCTATGCTTGCAGCGCCTTGCGGATGATCCGCGCCAGATCCGATTTGCGATAGGGCTTTGCGAGCAGCAGAACACCCGAATCCAGCCGGCCGTGGTGGATGATTGCGTTCTCGGTGTAGCCTGACGTGTAGACCACCTTCAGATCGGGGCGCGTCTTCTGAAGCTCGTCGGCGAGCTGCCGTCCGTTCATCTTGCCGGGCATGATGACGTCGGTGAACAACAGGTCGAACGGCTTTCCGGCGGCGACGATCGCGAGCGCCTCGGCGGCGTTTGCGGCCTGCAAGGTGACGTAACCCAGCGAATGCAGTTGGGCCAGCACGTAGTCCCGCACCAGCCGGTCGTCCTCGACGACCAGAATCGTCTCGTGTCCACCCTCGATCGTCGCTGGCGTCACGCCCTCGCCGATCGCTGTCGGCGTCTTGCCGGGCGGCAGATACATCTTGATCGTGGTGCCGTGGCCCTCCTCGCTGTAGATCTTGATGTGACCTGCGGACTGTTTGATGAAGCCGTAGACCATCGAAAGCCCGAGCCCGGTGCCCTTGCCCGGTCCCTTCGAGGTGAAGAAGGGCTCGAACACCCTGGTCAACATGTTCGCAGGAATCCCGGTGCCGGTGTCGCTCACGGCGATCAGCATATAGTTCCCCGGCGGCACGTCGTTCGCGCTGGCATACGCCTCGTCGAGATAGGCGGCGCCGGTCTCCAGGATCAGCTTGCCGCCGCCGGGCATCGCGTCGCGAGCATTGAGCGCGAGGTTCAGGATCGCGGTGGTGAGCTGGTTGGGATCGACGATCGCGACGCAATTCTCGTCCTCAAACACCGATTCGATCTGGATCTGCTCGCCCAGCGTCGGCCGCAACAGTTTCGCGGTGTCGACGATCAGCGAGTTGATGTCGATCTCGCGCGGCTGGAGCGGCTGCTTGCGTGCGAAGGCGAGCAGGTGCTGGGTCAGATCGGCGCCGCGCGCGGCGGCCTCGTCGATCATTTTCGTGATGGCCGCGAGCTGCGGCTCCTTCGCGACTGCCTCCGCGAGAATCTCGATCGTCCCGGTGATGACGGTGAGAATGTTGTTGAAGTCATGCGCCACGCCGCCGGTCAGCTGGCCGACGGCCTCCATCTTCTCGGCATGGCGGATGCGCTCCTCGGCGGCGATCTTGTCGGTGAGGTCGCGGTAGAAGACGTTGAACAGCAGGCCCTCGCGGCGCTTCAGGGCGGTGACGCTCAGCTCGGCCTTGAATTCCTTGCCGTCCCGGCGGCGGCACATCAGCTCGCGGCGGCGGTTCAGCATCCTGCTGTCCATGTTCTCCAGGAATTGCTTCAGCCCCGCCCTGACCCTCTCGCGTTCACTCTCGGCGACGATGAGATCGATCGTGTTCTTGCCGAGCACCTCGTCGCGGCGCCAGCCGAACAGCTGCTCGGCCCGCGAGTTCCAGTTCAGGATGTTGCTGGTCTCGTCGGTCTGCACGAAGGCGTCGAGCGAGGTCTCGACGATGTTGCGGGCCAGCCGCTCGCTCTCGCGCAGCGATTCTTGCGCGAGCCGCGCTTCGGTCATGTCGCGTCCCGCAAAGAAGAAGCGATGCGCCGGCTCGGACCAGCTGCCGAGCCAGGACAGCCAGACCTCGCGGCCGCTCTTGTGGAAGCAGCGGGTGTCGGCGAGCTTGATGCGCTCGCCGCGACGCATCGCGCGCATCTCGGCGCGGCACTGCTCCAGATGGTCGGGATGAATGAAGTCGGCGCCGCTGCGGCCGATCATCTCGTCCGGCCGATAGCCGAGAATGGTCTCGCTGCTCGGACTGATCTGCGCGATATGGCCCCGCGCATCCATGATCATGATCAGGTCCTGCGACGTCTCGAAAATCTGGCGCCGCTCTTCGAGCTGCTGCTGCAGCGCCCGCTCGGCGCGCCGCGCCTCGGTCAGGCTGCGCGCGCTCCCGGAGGCGCCGATGATCTCGCCCGACGGTCCCCTGATCGGCGACAGGCCGAGCGAAATCTCGACCGGCGTTCCGTCCTTGCGCAGGCGCACCGTCTCGAAGCGTTCGATCGGCTCGCCCCGCGCGATCCGCCGCAAATAGTCCTTGCCGTGCTCGCGGCGATCGGGCGGCACAATGATCGACGTGGGCTTGCCGATCGCCTCCTCCGCCGAATAGCCATAAAGACGCTCGGCGGCCGGATTCCAGCCCGTGATGATGGCATCGAGCGTCTGCATCACGATCGCATCGTCGGACGATTCCACCGCGGCACTGAACAGGTTCTCGCGCGCCGCGTGATGGCTTCGCGCGGCCTCGGTGCGTCGATGCTCCTCGACCTCTCGTTCGAGCGCGGCCGTTTTCGCCCGGGTTTCCTCGACCATCTGGGCAAAGGCCCGCGCCAGCACGCCGGTCTCGCCGCTGGCATCGACGGGTATGTCCGCCGGTCGGCCGCTGCCGATGGCCTCCACCGCCTTGGTGAGACGCCCGATCGGGCGGGTCAATGAGCGCGCCAGCAGAACTGCGAGCGCGGCCGCGGCGAGAACGGCAAGCACGCCGACGAGCAGGGACGTTTTTTGAATGGCGGCCGGCACGTGGCCGAAGACGGACGGGGGAATGGTCACGATGATGGCGACCCATTCCTTGCTCGCAAGCCGTGCCGGCGCGATGGCCGCACCGCTCGGCCGGCCCGACTCATCGGTTGTGAGCCGCGTGGCTACGTCCGACGTGCCGGCGAGGGCCGAGAAGAACGGAAAGTCATTGCGCCAATCGGTGGGATGGCCGTGCAATGAGCCGAATTCCCGCGTGCGGTCGGGGTGGACGAGATAGTCGCCGCGCGAATTCACGACGTACAGCTCTCCTCCCGAATTCCTGGTCGCGCGGATGCGGTCGAGCGCCGGGCGCATGTCGATATTGGCGATGACGATCCCGAACGGCTTGTTGTCCGGCGTGAACAGGGGTGTCGCGATGCGAAGAGTCGGAACGTGCGGCTCCGTGGTCCCGCCCTGCCGCGTGGCGAGATCGACAGGCGAAACATAGATATCGCCCGGCGCCAGCCGTATCGTTTCCTGGAAATAGGTTCGCTCGCCCTTGCTCTCCAGTTCGTCGTCGGGGACGATCCGGGCCGTTCCATTCGGGCCGGAGCGGTCAACGCGGACCAGCTCGCGCTGGTTATCGTCGAGACCGATGATGCGAAACTGCCCATAGCTGGGCTTGGCATCGATCTCGGCGACAAGCCGCGCCGCGATGCGCTCGCGCCAGGTTTTCTCGGAGACGCCGTCGGAAGCGTCTATTCCTCCACCGAGGTGAGCGCGGATCAGGCCATTGATTGCCGCGGCGGAGCGATAGCCGGTCAAATCGCCGCGAGCACCGGCGACGTAGGATTCGAGATTGGCTGCGAGCAGGCGCGACTGGGCCTCGACCCGCTCCAGCACCCGCGGAATGACGGCCTGTGTGGTGTTGCGATAGCCGAGCCATCCGACTGCGGCCACGGTGACCGCCACCAGCAGGATCATCGCGATGGCCAGCCGCGTTGCCAGCGTCGTCGCAAGTCTCATGGGGATATTCGCAGGAATGGCCGTGGCGCGGCGCCGTTTCTGCCTTGAAGAGGAGGTGTTCTTGTCATCGGCGGCCGGAGCGGACATGGGACCCCTCCGGCTCGCCCGCGGTCAGGCAATCATCGACTACGGCAAGCAGTGCGCCGGGTCGGAACGGCTTTCGCAGGCTTGCCACCGCGCCGAGCTTGGTCGCCATCTTCAGGAAGTCCGGCTCGGCATACGCATCCGGCGTAGCCGAACGGCCGGAGATGACGACGATCGGAATGGCCGGGGCCAGCGCCCGGATGTGACGCATCGTCTCCAGTCCATCCATGCCGGGCATGAAGATGTCGAGAAACAGCAGGTCGAACTGGAGGGCTTCGAACAACGCCAGCCCCTCGCGGCCATCGCCGGCGACCGTCACGTGATGACCAGCCCGTTCCAGCAGCAGCCGGATGGTCATCTGTACGGCCGGATCGTCATCCACGATCAGGATGTTGGCCACGTCTGAAATCCTCCGATATCGGATGGGAATGCCCCAGCGACCGCAAATCAAGCCATAAGGTATGAAACTGTTGCGCGGATTCTCGTCTGCCGGCAAGCACTTCGGAGCCGCTCCGGCCGGAGGCGCCGATTTATTGCGGTGCAACGGCGGGTATGCACGCCTGAGTGCATATCAGAGGCTCGCCTTTGTCCTGCTCAGCGCCTTGCCGGCGATGGACAGCCTGTGAGAAGAGCAGGGCGAATCCTCCGGACAGACAAGAAACAAAATGACAAACAAGAAAAAGACACCCGACCAGCTCCGCAGCGCGCGCTGGTTCGCGCCCGACGATCTCCGCTCGTTCGGCCACCGCTCCCGCGCGATGCAGATGGGCTACGCGCCCGAGGAGTGGAAGGACCGCCCGATCATCGCGATCCTCAACACCTGGTCGGACGCACAGCCCTGCCACATGCACTTCAAGTCGCGTGTCGACGACGTCAAGCGCGGCATTCTGATGGCCGGCGGCCTGCCGCTGGAATTGCCTGCGCTGTCGCTGTCGGAATCGCTGCTGAAGCCGACCACCATGCTCTATCGCAATCTGCTGGCGATGGACGCGGAGGAACTCTTGCGCAGCCATCCCGTCGACGGCGTTGTGCTGATGGGCGGCTGCGACAAGACCACGCCGGCACTGCTGCTCGGCGCGACCTCGATGAACGTCCCGGCGATCTATCTGCCGGCCGGCCCGATGCTGCGCGGCAATTGGAAGGGCAAGACGCTCGGCTCCGGCTCCGATGGCTGGAAATACTGGGACGAGCGCCGTGCCGGAAAGATTTCTGAGAAGGACTGGCTCGATATCGAGGCCGGCATCGCCCGCAGCTATGGCACCTGCATGACCATGGGCACGGCTTCCACCATGACCGCGATTGCCGAGGCGATCGGCATGACGCTGCCCGGCGCTTCCTCGATTCCGGCTGCCGACGCCAACCACATCCGCATGGCCAGTGAATGCGGTCGCCGCATCGTCGAGATGGTCTGGGAGGATCTGACGCCGAAGGTGATCCAGACCCGCAAGGCGTTCGAGAATGCGATTGCGGTGGCGATGGCGATGGGATGCTCCACCAATGCAATCATCCATCTGATCGCGCAGGCCCGCCGCGCCGGCCAGGACGTCGGCCTCGACGATTTCGAGAAGACCAGCCGCAAGGTGCCCGTGATCGCCAACGTCCGTCCCAGCGGCGCTACGTATTTGATGGAAGATTTCTTCTATGCCGGCGGCCTGCCGGCGCTGATGGGCCAGATCAAGCCGCATCTGCATCTCGACTGCATCACCGTCACCGGAAAGACGCTGGGCGAGAACATCGAGGGCGCCGAGGTGCATAATGCCGACGTGATCCGCTCCGTCGACAATCCCATCTATAAGGAAGGCGCGCTCGCCGTGCTCAAGGGCAATCTCGCGCCCGGCGGCTGCGTCATCAAGCCCTCCGCCTGCGCGCCGCGCTTCCTCAAGCATACCGGCCCCGCGCTGGTGTTCGACGATTATCCCTCGATGAAGAAGGCAGTCGACGATCCCAATCTCGATGTCACCGAGGATCACATCCTCATCCTGCGCAACGCGGGGCCGCAGGGCGGGCCGGGCATGCCGGAATGGGGCATGCTGCCGATCCCGACCAAGCTCGTGAAGCAGGGCGTGCGCGACATGGTGCGCATCTCGGATGCACGCATGAGCGGCACCAGCTATGGCGCTTGCATCCTGCACGTCTCGCCCGAATCCTATATCGGCGGCCCGCTGGCGCTGGTGCAGAACGGCGACCGCATCACGCTGGACGTTGCCGCACGCACCATCAATCTCGATGTCCCCGAAGCCGAGCTGGCAAAACGCCGCGCCGCCTGGAAGCAGCCCGAGCGCCGCTTCGAGCGCGGCTATGGCTGGATGTTCACAAAACACATCAAGCAGGCCAACGACGGCTGCGACTTCGATTTCCTCGAGACCGGTTTCGGCGCGCCGATCGGCGAACCGTCGATTTATTGATGCGTCGTTCCGGGGCGTGAAGCGAACCCGGAACCTCGAGATTCCGGGTTCACTCGCTAACGCGAGTGCCCCGGAATGACAGATGAGGATATACAAATGACAAAACTCAGCGAAGCCACCCGCAACAAGCTCAAATCCGTTTCCACCGCCACGGTCGCCACCGCCTTGTTCAAGCGCGGCCTGCGCATCCAGATGATCCAGGATGTGCGTCCCGTCGGCGCGAGCCAGCCGACCATGGTCGGCGAGGCCTTCACGCTGCGCTACATGCCGGCGCGCGAGGACCTCAACACCATCGAGGTCTTCAGGGATCGTTCCCATCCGCAGCGCAAGGCGGTCGAGGATTGCCTGCCGGGTGCCGTGCTGGTGATGGACAGCCGCAAGGACGCGCGCGCGGCCTCGGCCGGTGCGCTCCTGGTCACACGGCTGATGAAGCGCGGCGTCGCCGGCGTCGTCACCGATGGCGGCTTTCGCGACTCCGCCGAGATCGCCAAGCTCGGCATCCCCGCCTATCACCATCGTCCCAGCGCGCCGACCAATCTGACGCTGCACCAAGCGATGAGATCAACGTCCCGATCGGCTGCGGCGATGCGCCGGTGTTCCCCGGCGACGTCATCCTCGGCGATGCCGACGGCGTGATCGTGATTCCCTCGCACCTCGCCGATGAGATCGCGAACGAAACTTTTGAGATGACTGCGTTCGAGGATTTCGTCACCGAGGAGGTCGGCAAGGGCCGCGGCATTTTTGGTCTCTATCCCGCCACTGATCCGCAAACGCGCACCGATTTCGCGGAATGGCGGAAGAAGAACGGTCGCTAAGGCCCGCACTGCTCTAGGTGTTTAGTCCCGGCCCCCGCGCGCAATTGCGCACTGGCCGGGACGACGGCGGTGGGTGTGGCTACACCCCAGCCGCCGCCATCCCCACGGCCCACAGCGCGAACGCGTACACGATCGCGACCTCGTCGAGCCGCTCGAACCGTCCCGAGGCGCCGCCGTGGCCGGCGCCCATATTGGTGCGCAGGAGAACCGGGCCGCCGCCGGTCATGGTGGCGCGCAGGCGCGCGATCCATTTCGCTGGCTCCCAGTAGGTGACGCGCGGATCGGTCAGCCCGCCCATCGCCAGGATCGCGGGATAGTCCTTTGCCGCGACATTGTCATAGGGCGAGTAGGACAGGATGGTGCGAAAATCCTTCTCGCTTTCGATCGGGTTGCCCCATTCCGGCCATTCCGGCGGCGTCAGCGGCAGCGTGTCGTCGAGCATGGTGTTGAGCACGTCGACGAACGGGACCTCGGCAACGATGCCGGCGAACAATTCGCCGGCGCGGTTGGCGACCGCACCCATCAGCATGCCGCCGGCCGATCCGCCATGGCCGACGATCCGCCTGGCACTGGTATATTTCGCCTCGATCAGAGCTCGCGCGCTCGCGGCAAAATCGTCGAAGCTGTTCGTCTTCTTCTCGCGCTTGCCGTCGAGATACCAGCTCCAGCCCTTGTCGGCGCCGCCGCGGATATGGGCGATGGCGTAGACGAAGCCGCGGTCCACCAGCGACAGGCGGTTGGCGCTGAACGAGGCCGGCATCGCCATGCCGTAGGAGCCGTAGCCGTAGAGCAGCAGCGGTGCCGAGCCGTCGAGCTCGATCCCGCGGCGATGGAGGATCGAGACCGGCACCTCGGCGCCGTCATGCGCCTTCGCCATGATGCGCGTGGTGACGTAGTCGGCAACGTTGTGGCCTGACGGAATCTCCTGCCGCTTGCGCAGCACGCGCGTTCGTCTCGCCATGTCGTAGTCGTAGACCTCCGATGGAGTCGTCATCGACGAATAGGTAAATCGCAAATTCGTCGTCTCGAATTCGTAAGAGCCCATCGTGTCGAGCGAATAGGCGGCCTCGTCGAAAGCGATGGCGTGCTCTTCCCCGCCAGCGAGATCGCGGATCACGATCGCCGGCAGCGCATGCGCGCGCTCGAGCCGCACCAGATGGCCGGCATAGAGATCGAGGTCGATGATGTAGATGCCGGGGCGATATGGGATCAGATCGCGCCAGTTCTTGCGCTCGGGTGAGCTGAGCGGCGCGGTGACAATCTTGAAGTCGATGGCATCGTCGGCATTGGTGAGGATAAACAGTTCGTCGCCGCGGTCGGCCAGCGAATATTGCACGCCTTCCTCGCGCGCTGCGACGAGGCGCGGCGGCGCTTCGGGCTTGGCGAGATCGATCAGCCGCTGCTCGCTCGTCTCGTGATCGCCGCCGGCGATGACGCAGAAGCGGCCGCTGGTGCTCTCGTGCAGATGGGTGAACCAGCCGGCATCCTGCTCCTCATAGACCAGCGTATCGTCGGCCTGCTTGGTGCCGAGCCTGTGCCGCCACACCTGCATCGGCCGATGATTGTCATCGAGCTTCACATAGAAGAAGCTCTTGCAGTCCGCGGCCCAGACCACGCCGCCGTCGGTCTCTTCGACGAGATCGTCGAGATCTTTTCCCGTCGCCCAGTCACGCACGCGGATCGAAAAATACTCCGAACCTTTTGTGTCCGCGCTCCAGGCCTGCAGCTTGTGATCGTACGAGTGGCGGCTGCCGCCGAACTTGAAATATTTGTGGTCCTTGGCGAGCGCATCGCCATCGAGCACGATCTCGCCCTCGCCGCCGTCGCGTGGCATGCGGCCGAACAGCTCGTGCTGCCCGCCCTCGCGAAACCGGCGAAAATAGGCAAAGGGCCCATCCGGCGACGGCACGCTGGAATCGTCCTCCTTGATCCGCCCCCGCATCTCGCCCACCAGCGTCTTCTGCAGCGCCGCGGTATGGCCGAGCAGGCTCTCGGTGTAGCCGTTCTCCTCATCCAGATATTTGCGGATGTCGGGATCGAGCACCTTGGGATCGCGCAGCACCTCCTGCCATTTCTCGTCCTTCAGCCAGGCATAGTCGTCGGTCACGGTGATGCCGTGCCGGGTGAATGAATGCGGCCGGCGCGGGGCGACGGGCGGGGTCTTGCTGGCGGTGTTGGGCAAGTCGATCCTCGGAGCTGGGATGTGTCTTGCCTCTATATCAGATCGAATGTGGGGAATTTAAAGAAGGCTGCTGCCTCGCGCTCCCGCTCCGACCCGAGGGCCCGCCATTGGCAGGCGCCTCGAAGCATGCGCTGTGGGCGAGCTATCCGCGACTTTTGATAGATCCGGTCGCGCTGCCGCAAGCGGGCAGGGATGAAGCTACGCCGCCACCTCTTCGCCGAGATACGACACCGCCGCCTCGAGCCCGCCCTTGCCGTGCGGGATACTCAGCGCGTTCAGCCCGACCTCGATCACACCGAGCGTGCCGAGCAGCATCGGCGCGTTGACGTGGCCCATATGGGCGATGCGGAAGGCTTGTCCCGAGAGATCGCCGATGCCGGTGCCGAGCACGACACCGCATTTGTCCTTGCAATAGCGTTGCAGCACGGCCGGGTCATGGCCGTTGCTCATGGTGACCGTGGTCACGGTGTTGGAGCGCTCGCTGGCCTCGGCCACGTTGAAGCCGAGCACCTGGCCTTCCGACCAGACGGAGACCGCGCGGCGCGCAGCTTCGCCGAGCAGGCTGTGGCGGCGGAAGGCGCTTTCAAGCCCTTCCTCGTATAGCAGGTCGATCGCCTGGCGCAGCGCGAACAACAGATGCACCGGCGCGGTGCCGGCATATTTGCGATAGTTCTCGGTGCCCTCGCGCTCGCTCCAGCTCCAATAGGGCGTCGACATGTTGGCCTTCTTGTGCACCTCGAGCGCGCGCGCATTGGCGGCGACGAAGCCGAGACCTGGCGGCGTCATCAGGCCCTTCTGCGAGCCGGACATCGCGACGTCGACGCCCCATTTGTCCATCTCGAACGGCATGCAGCCGAGCGAGGCGACGGTGTCGACCATGTAGAGCGCGGGATGGCCGCTCGCCTTGATCGCCTTGCCGATCGCCTCGATATCGTTCTGCACGCCGCTGGCCGTGTCGACCTGGACGACGACGACGGCCTTGATCTTGTGCTCCTTGTCGCGGCGCAGGCGTTCCTCGACCTCGTGCGGCCGCACCGCGCGGCGCCAGTCGCCCTTGAGCACCTCGACCTCGGCACCCATCAGCGCCGCCGCATTGCCCCAGCCGATCGCAAAGCGCCCGCTTTCCAGCACCAGCACCTTGTCGCCGCGCGACAGTACGTTGCTCAGCGCCGCTTCCCAGGCGCCGTGACCGTTGGCGATGTAGATGTAGGATTTGCCCTTGGTCGCAAACAGTTTCGAGATGTCGCTGAGCAGGCTCTCTGTCAGGTCGAGCATCTGCTTGGAGTAGATGTCGATCGCCGGACGGTGCATCGCCCGCAGCACCTCGTCGGGCATCGTGGTGGGCCCGGGGATGGCCAGAAACTCCCGGCCCGCGCGAACGGTCATTGCTGTCGGTCCTTGTTGCTTGAGAACAGGATGGTGGGTCGCTGAATCATACTTTTACGCGGCGGCAGCGTGTGAGAAAAGCGCGTAAAACGCAGGTCTGGCGTGGTTTTTTGCTTTGAGCATGGTCTCGTCGGAAAGCCGCTTCACACTTTGCGCCAACGCGGCCCTTCGGGTCCGGACCATGCTCTATCGCTTCGTCTCGCGGCAGCCGGCGGCCTCCGCCTCCTCGACCGAGCAGAACCAGCGGGTGCCCTTGCTGATCTTCATCCTGATCTGGGCGTACCAGCGGCTGGTCGGCTGGTGATAGATGCATTCGCCGGCGCTGTTCACATTGCCCTTGATGGTGCAGTCCGGCGAGGGCGCGACCGGTCCCGAGGCCGACGCGAGCAGCACCGCATGCGCTCCCTCCGGCGGCTCGGTGGCCCCCAGGATGGCGGTCTTCTTGTTGCGGACGCGCCAGTCCCAGGGCGCGATGAAGGCGCCCTGCCACATCCCGGCCTTGGCCTCGCGCGCGGCCTTTTCATCCGCCTCATAATCCCGGGACATGTGGGTGTAAGCCAGTGCCCAGCCGCTGCGCACCAGCCATTTCTGGATGTCCTCGCCGCCGACCTCGCAGCGAGCCACGGTGCGCCCGCGCCGGTCGATCGCGCGGGTGTGGCAGACCCAGGTCTTGCCCTCGGCGTATTTGGCGAGCTCGTCGCGGGCCGCGACGCCGCAGGTCCAGCGCTCGCTCTTGGTGTTGAGACAGAGCTGATCGACTGAGGGCGCGTCGATGCCGCCGAGCCGGATGCGCGTGTTGCCGATCACCACGGCATCGCCGGCGCGGACCTTTGCTGTGCCGGTGATGTCGGCAGCGTGCGCGAGCGAGGGGGCGAGGAAAGCAAGCGCAATCAGGAATCTTCGTAACATGCCTGTCCGGGTGTGATGAAAATCTCGATAGACGGCGCAATTGTGGTCGGCTTTTGGCCGCTCGGCCAGCGTTTGCCTGACAGGTGGACTTTCAACTTCCCGTCATTGTCGGCTTCTTACCCTCCCCTGGAGGGTCCCTGGAGGGGAGGGTCGGCATGCTATCGAGCGAAGCGAGATTGCATGACGGGGTGGGGTGATCTCTCCACTCGGGCACTGTTCGTCGCGGAGAGACCGTCACCCCACCCCGCTCGCGCTACGCGCGATCGACCCTCCCCCTCCAGGGGAGGAAGGACACATCACCCCCGCGCCATCGCCCTTTTCGCCGCTGCCAGTGCCATCAGCACGAACGCCGAGGTCACCTCCGGTCCGCCCACCAGAATCCGCGTCGGCGTCTTCATCTTATTCCATTCATAGGCGCGGAACGGGCCGCGGCGGCCGCCTTCGCCGAGGCTCGCGATGATGACGTTCAAGGCGGGCGCGAAGGAGCGCGGGTCGGCGCCGAGATGGCCGAGCGCGATCAGCGCCAGCGCGGCGTCGAACACGTTCATCTCGGCGGCCATCAGCTCGCCCTTGACGTAGGACAGCACGCGGTGGCGGATGAAATCGAAATCGCCGTCGGGATCGATCGCCGCCTGTGCCGACAGCGGCAGTGCCAGGAAGGCGGCATAGCAGCGGCCGAAATAGGCGCTGTAGAGTTCCGGCAAATAATAGATATGCGAGCGCGGATTGGCGAAGGCGCCGCTCGCCGCCAGGCGCCTCTGGAAGCCGATGATCCGATGCACGGTTGCGAGCCGCGCCGGCGTCTCCAGGATCTTCCAGCGTGCGAGGTTGCGAAAGCTGACCTCGAGAATGTCGAGATTGAGCGTCGGATCGAGGTCGTTGCCGTAAGGGCGCTCGCCCGCGAGATTGTCGATCCAGGTCGCAACCCCGCCCTCATAGTCGATATTGTCGTTGAGCGGCACGGTCACGCGCGGCGTGTTGACGCCGGCGCGCACCTGATAGCCCGAGTAGAAATCCAGGAGCGGCTGGTCGATGATGGGATCGGTGCAGCCGGCCTGCGTCGCCGCGGAGATCGAGCAGGCCGTGGTGTCGCAATCCGGCACGTAGATTCCGAAGCCGAGATCCTGCTTGATTTGCGCGAAGTAGCGGGAGAACCGTGGATGCGGCGCCGGCGCCAGCGCGGTGATGACGTTGAAGCGCGCGCCATCGATGCCCTCGACCTCCTCGCGGCTGATGTTGACGCAGAAATCGACCATGTCTGCGATGGCGCGCTCTGCCGCGATCTTGTCGGCCGGCGAGGCGAGCCCGGTCTCGACATAACTCAGCAGCGCCTCGATGAAGAACGCGTCGTAATAGGCGGAGCGGTGGCGGATCTGCACCGGCTCCCACATCGGCTCGGCAATGCCTTTCCAGGGCGGATTGACCACGGCGCGCGCGGGCGAGCGCGCGATGAAGACGCGGGCGAGGTTGAACAGCAGCGAGGAATTCTTGTACCCGCGTGCGTTCAGCCCCGTGAGCGCCATGATCAGCTCACGTCCGCGAAAATCGGGGTCGCCGATCAGGTTGAAGGCGGCATAGGTCGGCAGGAAACCATTGCGGCGGTACGAGCCGAGCAGATGCTGCGCGCAGTCGCGGATCGCGCCGTCGATCTGTGCGCCCTGCGGCAGGGCGGCGTTGAACGGCACCGGCGGCGGCTTGGGATGGTCGAGCGCGATGCTGTCGACGAGATCGGCGATCGGCCGTCCGACCGCCGCCCAGTCTGGCTCGACCTCGTCGCGGGCGCGGGTGAGCGCCTCGCGCAGCCGGCTCAGCTTGGCTTCGTCGCGCAGCTCGGGCAGGCCGGCGCGGCGGAGCAGTATCCGCAGCGCGGGATTGCCAAGTGCGGTCTGGTAGAATTTGGCCAGATGAGGATCGCCACCGGCCGCATCGGACAATACGGGATCGCAGACGTCGTAAAGTGAGGGGCCGTCCTTCCGCGCCGTCAGCGCCCGGCAGGCGGCGCCGGCAAAATAATGAAAGCTCATGAAATACCTGGTCGCGGGGGGCCCGGCCGGGGCCGGCGAGCGCGCAGCCGTTCGCACACCACCCCCTGCAAGTCGTTGAAAAGGCTACCCGGATTCGCGGAAAATACAAATGTGATAGGCGTCACAGAAAGGGCCGGCACGAAGGCTGCATGAGGAGCGTCCGGAAGGCTACGGGGGAGCCAAGAATGCATGAACTTGGTCTGGAGGATTAACCAATATATTCAGACGCTTAGCTCAAATTTTGAGCAATCTATTGCCCCAGGGCCTATATGCGGTTAAGGGTTTGTTTGGTGCGGCGCCGCAAATTGCGCGCAATTCGGGGGCACTTCCCCGGCCAATCCCTCAAACCCAAAGCCGCTATCGCGCTACTCAAACAGTGTGCGCGCGCTTGGCTGGACTTTGGCACAGGAAACAAACCGAGATGAATGTAAAGCAGCTCGACCTTTCCCGACGTACGATCGCCCTCGCCGCAGCCCTCGTCGGCACGGTGTCGCTCGCGATCGGCGCCCATGCTGCTCTCAACATGCGTGCGATCGATGCCGCCAAGGCTGTGACCACCGAACAGATCACCGGTTCGATCGGCCAGAGCTCGCGTCTCGCGCTCGTCATCGGCAATGGACATTATCCCGACGCCAACGCGCCGCTGACGCAGTCCATCAACGACGCCCGGGCGCTATCCTCGTCCCTGCGCAAGAACGGCTTTGACGTCGACATGGTGGAAGACGCGACCAAGGACGACATGGTCCGCGCCGTGGGCCGCCTGAAGTCCCGGATCACGCACGACAGCGTCGTCATGCTGTTCTTCGGCGGCTACGGCGTGCAAGCGGGACGCGAGAGCTACATGCTGCCGGTCGATGCCGTGATCTGGAAGGAAAGCGACGTCCGCCGCCATGGCGTCTCCATCGACGGCGTGCTCGAGATGATGAAGGAGCAGGGCGCCAAGGCCAAGCTCGTCGTGGTCGACGCCTCCCGGCGTAACCCTTACGAGCGCCGCTTCCGCTCCTACAGCCACGGCCTCGCGCCGATCAGCGCGTCCGACAATGCGCTGATCCTCACCTCCGCCTCGCCCGGCAAGGTCGTCGATGACGGCAAGGGCGAGCACAGCGTGCTGGTCAGCGAGTTCCTCAACAATCTCAGCAAGCCGGGCAGCGCCGAGAGCATCTTCAACAAGACCCGCCTCGCCATCTCCCGCGCCTCAGAAGGCGACCAGGTCCCGACCGTGTCGTCATCGTTGCTCGAAGACGTCCATTTCGGCGAAGCCGGCGGTTAGTTTCTTACCCTCCCCTGGAGGGTAGGGGAATCGCATATGGTGCTGGCAGGGTGTTGCCAAGCGGTTGGAACTGGATTCTTTGGGTGTCTCTCGATTCCAGAGGGAGACCTGAATGCGCAAGCTCAAGCGCCTGTTTCGACCGCTCAAGGACCCGCGCGCCAGCAACACCCGACATGATCTTGTGGAGATCCTCGTCATCGCCTTGGCGGCGACGCTGGCTGGCGCCAAGACCTGCACCGAGTTCGAGTTCTTTGGCCAAGGCCGCGAGGAGCTGTTGCGGCGCTTCCTGGAGCTCAGGCACGGCATTCCGAGCCACGATACGTTCAGCAACGTCTTCCGTGCGCTGGATCCGAAGGGGCTGGAAGCGGTTTTGCGCAAATTCAGCAAGAGCTTCGGCATCAAGGGGTGGTCAGCATCGACGGCAAGGCGCTGCGCGGGGCCTACACGCGGGGCCGGCAGGCCACGCCGCTGCATATGGTCAATGTCTGGGCCGCAGGCACTCGCATGGCGCTGGCTCAGAGAAAGGCTCCCAACCGCAACGAGGTTGCCGGGGCTCTCGAAGTTCTCGCGCTGCTCGATCTGGACGGGGCTCTTGTCACCGCCGACGCCTTGCATTGCCGGCCCGATACCGCGCAGGCCATCCTCGATCGGAAGGGGCACTACGTGTTGGCCATCAAGAGTAACCGTGGCCGGCTCTTCAAGGCCGCCAAGACGTTGGTCGATACAGCCCGAAAGCCCGCGCGAGCGAGTCAACGAAGAGCCACTGCCCACGGTCGCGCCGAGCGCCGGCAGGCCATCGTCGCGCCGGCTCCTCAGTTGGCGAAGCAATACGACTTCCCCGCTATCGCCGCAGTCGGTCGCATCGACAGCTGGCGCGCAAACTCTGGCAAGACCGCCAAGCATACGGTCCGATACTTCCTCGCCTCGCGCCTGCTGTCGGCCAAAAAGCTGCTCGAGGTCGTGCGTGCCCACTGGAGCATCGAGAACAACCTGCACTGGGTTCTCGACGTTCTGTTCGACGAAGATGCCTGCCGCAGCCGCAAAGAACACGCCGCCGAAAATCTCGCCCTCATCCGCAAGCTGGCCATCAATACCCTGCAGGCAACGCCCGGTCCTGCCCGCATCAGCCACAAAATGCTCCAAGCCAGATGGAATAATGACTTCCTTCTCTCCGCCCTCGCCCATATGCGATAGCCCTACCCTGGAGGGGGAGGGTCGATCGCGCGAAGCGCGAGCGGGGTGGGGTGATCTCTCCACTCGGGCACCGCTTCAATGGATAGACTGTCACCCCACCCCGCTTCGCATTTCGCTACGCTTCATGCGAAGCGACCCTCCCCCTCCAGGTAGGGTTATCGCAGATGGCGAGGGCGGAGAGAAGGAAGTCATTATTCCATCTGGCTTGGAGCATTTTGTGGCTGATGCGGGCAGGACCGGGCGTTGCCTGCAGGGTATTGATGGCCAGCTTGCGGATGAGGGCGAGATTTTCGGCGGCGTGATCCTTGCGGCTGCGGCAGGCATCCTCGTCGAACAGGACGTCGAGGACCCAGTGCAGGTTGTTCTCGATGCTCCAGTGGGCACGCACGACCTCGAGCAGCTTTTTGGCCGACAGCAGGCGCGAGGCGAGGAAGTATCGGACCGTGTGTTTGACAGCCTTGCCAGAGTTGGCGCGCCAACTGTCGATGCGACCGACTGCGGCGATAGCGGGGAAGTCGTATTGTTTCGCCAACTGAGGAGCCGGCGCGACGATGGCCTGTCGGCGTTCGACGCGGCCGTGGGCGGTGGCTCTTCGTTGACTCGCTCGCGCGGGCTTTCGGACTGTGTCGACCAGCGTCTTGACGGTCTTGAAGAGCCGGCCACGATTGCTCTTGATGGCCAACACGTAGTGCCCCTTCCGGTCGCGGATGGCCTGCGCGGTGTCGGGCCGGCAATGCAAGGCATCGGCGGTGACAAGAGCCCCGTCCAGATCGAGCAGGGCGAGAACTTCGAGAGCCCCGGCAACCTCGTTGCGGTTGGGAGCCTTTCTCTGGGCCAGCGCCATGCGAGTGCCTGCGGCCCAGACATTGACCATATGCAGCGGCGTGGCCTGCCGGCCCCGCGTGTAGGCCCCGCGCAGCGCCTTGCCGTCGATGCTGACCACCCCCTTGATGCCGAAGCTCTTGCTGAATTTGCGCAAAACCGCTTCCAGCCCCTTCGGATCCAGCGCACGGAAGACGTTGCTGAACGTATCGTGGCTCGGAATGCCGTGCCTGAGCTCCAGGAAGCGCCGCAACAGCTCCTCGCGGCCTTGGCCAAAGAACTCGAACTCGGTGCAGGTCTTGGCGCCAGCCAGCGTCGCCGCCAAGGCGATGACGAGGATCTCCACAAGATCATGTCGGGTGTTGCTGGCGCGCGGGTCCTTGAGCGGTCGAAACAGGCGCTTGAGCTTGCGCATTCAGGTCTCCCTCTGGAATCGAGAGACACCCAAAGAATCCAGTTCCAACCGCTTGGCAACACCCTGCCAGCACCATATGCGATTCCCCTACCCCTCCAGGGCCCCTCCAGGGGAGGGTGAAGGATCGCGGCTGCTACTTCGCTGCTTCCGCGCTCGCCATCACCGGACGCACCGGATCGCCTTCGCGCAGCAATGCGCCGGCGCGGGCGACGACGACATCGCCTTCGTTCAGGCCGTCGCGAACCTCGATATTGCCGCCCGACATCAAGCCGATCTCGACACGCTTGGTCTCGACGCGGTTGCGGCGGATCACCTGCACCACGGTGCCGGCGGATGAATATTGCACGGCGGTGAGCGGCACCGCGACGTTGCAGCTTTGCCCGGTCTTGATCAGCGCCCGCCCGCTCGCGTTCAGGAGCAGCCGCTTCTGCGAGGAGATGCCGATATAGACCATGCCCTGCTGGATGTTCGGCTCGACGGTCGGGCCGATCCGGCGCACCTTGCCGCTGATGTCGCCGGCGCCCGCGATCCTCACGGTGGCCTGTTGATTGACGGCGAGCTTGCGCACATCGGTGGTGGCCACGAGGCCGACGAGATCGTATTCGCTGCGCGCCACGATCGTGAATAGCGCCTCGCCCTTGGCCGAGGCGAAGTTGCCGATCTGCGCAGTCGAGGTCGCGATCACGCCCGCCACGGGCGCGGTGACCTGAAGCGTGCCGCCTTCGGGCAGCGCCAGCCGCGCCAGCACCTGGCCGGCGGTGGTGGTGTCGCCCGCTTCCGCCAGCACGTCCGTGACCTTGAGGCCGGGACGCTCGGGCCGCACCGAGGTTTCCTCCCGCGCGATGATCGTGCCGGTGGCTTCGACGATGTCGGAGAAGCAGGATTTCGCGACTTTCAGCACCGTGACCGCGGGTCCCTTGGGCGCATCGTCATCGGCCGCGCCGGCCGGATAGGGACTGAAGACGAGCACGCCGGCGACGGCTGCGGGGTACAGGTTTCGAACGACGGCACGGGACAAATGACGCATCGGAAATTCCACAGGGGCTATGCCTCCAATCGATAGCAGATGGCCGCCGCCCGCACTACGGCCGCGTGGTCCCGAGAGAGGACGCCGCGCCGCCGCGGGCAGTCGCGGCAAGTCCTTGACTACAAGTCCTTGATTACAAGTCCTTGATTAGTCGCAGGATTGGAGAAGAGGTTCGCCCCGAAGACGTCACGCCGCAGGCCGGCGTTGACCGTCAGCCGCGCCGATCGCCCAGCAGCTTGCCGGTGGTCCGATCGATCAGATGCAGCCGCGTGCAGGCCGGACAGGATACGGACACGTGGGTGCGATCGTCCGGCTCATCAGTAAGCCGATGCTGCACGTTCAGGCCGGTCTGAGGCATTTGAAGACGATCTGTCGGTCCATGCCCACTGATATGGCCCGAAGGCGGACGCTGCGAAAATTGCGGATGTTTACGTAAGTCCGTCGCCGCGGCCCCTCACGGCAGGCTCAGGAATTCGACCCAGTTCGGCTTCTTGCCGGTGGGGTAGGATTTCAGCCTGGCCAGTGCGCCGCTGCTCTGGTCGATGGCATAGACCGTCATGCCGTCCGAAAGCTCGCCGACCGCGGCGAGGTAGCGCCCGCTTGGATCGATCTGGAAGCCACGCGGCTGCTTCTCGGTCGGCACGCTGCCGATCGTGGTCAGCTTGCCGCTTGATGCATCGACCTTGTAGGCGGTGAGCGTGCTGGTGGTGCGCTCGGAGGCGTAGAGGAAGCGGCCGTCCGGCGTGATGTGGATGTCGGCGGCCCAAGCCTTCTTATCAGACTCTTTTCCGGAGAACCCTTCCGGCAGCGCGGTGGTGCGCTGGATTTCGTCCCATGCGCCGCTCCGCGCTTCATAGGCGAATGCCGCGACATCGCCGTTCAGCTCGTGGAGGAAATAGACGAACTTGCCGCCTGGGTGAAACACGAAGTGCCGCGGCCCCGACTTTTCCGCCACCTTGTGGGCCGGCGGATCGCTCGGCGTGAGCGTACCGGCCGCGGCATCGAAGGCGAAGCTCAACACCTGGTCGGAGCCGAGATTGGTCGCGAACGCGAAGCGGTTGTCGGGCGAGGGCAGGAAGGCGTGGGCGTTCAGCCCGGTCGGGATCACCTGCTTGGGCTCGCCGACGACGCCGCTGGCAAGAAGCGGATTCAGCGCCACCTTGTTGCCGCCATAGGAGGCGCTGAACAGGAACTTGCCGCTGCGGTCGACGGCGATATGGGCCATGCTGTCCGCGAGCGGTCCGTTGCCGAGATGGCTGAGCTGGCCAGTCTTCGGGTCGATCGCAAAGCTCACCGCGAGGTATGGCTGCGAGCGGACGCCGGCAATCATCACGCGGTGATCGGGTGTGATCGCGAGCGGCGTCGAGGAGCCGGGCTTTTCGACGCCTTTGAAGGCGGCCGTCTGCACCGGTGTCATCTCGCCGCTCTCGCTCATCTTGAACACGCTGATGTCGTTGCTGTCGGCGTTGCCGACATAGGCGAAGGTTTCGGCCATGCCCGCACGGACTCCAGAAATGACAATGAGAGAAGCGAACAGGGAAATGGCGATCGCAGCGCGTGGTGCGCGCGATGCGATGCGTCGGATCGGTCTCAACATGGGCTCCTCCTGAAAGCCGGCTCGCGGCATCCTCCTTTTGCCGCGAGGATAGCGGGAGGCGCGCCGCCGCACCAAATTCCAATTGGGATCGATCGATGCCGAAATGGTATCGGTCGCAGGATGACGAGTTAACGCACCGCCGCCGTGCGGGAGGGCAGATGCGGGCTGGACGGGCGGTCCGGCGGCCCGAGCATGGTCCACACGGTGACTGCAACCAGGGTGGCGGTCATGATGGTCCAGACGATCAGTCGTTTTCGCATCAGGCCAATCCGTCGGTAGAAATCGCGATGCACCAGGGCGCCAGCTCCATCGTGCACTACAAAGATGGGCGGTTCTATGAGTTCGTTCACAGTGCGAAAACGGCCGATCCTGTTGCGAACCAATGCCGTGCGAACGCATTGAACCGCATGCCCCGCGAAAACGATCTCGAAGGAAAGCCCGACATGGGCGGCAAGCATGGCGGTCAAGCCGGTCAGCCCAAGCTTGCGCCGCGGCCGCACCAGGGCGAGCACGACGAGGACGTCGTGGCAAAGCGCCACACCGGCCAAACCGATCGGACACCGCCACCGACCAAACAGAAATAGCGCCCGGCCCGTCCGCGCGTCGTAGGGCCGGGCTCGCGCTGGAAACGCCGGCATCGCGATGCGGTTAGCCCGGTGCGGCGGGCGCGAAAGAGAGTGAAAGCGAGAAAAGGGAGGCTGGCTCGTGTTTTGGATCTATTGGGACACCGCCTGGTCGCTGATCATCAGCGGCATCATGGTCGCCACCATCGTCAGCCACCCCGACGCCGAATTCGCCGAAGTGCGTGCGGCCCGACGTTCGATGTGAGCTTCCCGATCCCGCGGAGCTCGTCGCGGTTCAGGTCATGCTGCCGGGCATGAAGCAGCGGATCATGGGACGGCCGTTGACGTAATAAGGCCAGACCATGGTGCGCCCGGCGCGGTTGGGCTCGGTGATGACAGTGTCGTCGGGCACATTGACCCAATTGCCGAGAAGCCGTACCCGGTAATGTCCGTCCCGCGTCTCCCAGTCGACATCGGCCAGCGCAGTGCCGTCGGCGTCGGCACAACAGGGGCCGCCGCCCTTGCTGTGCAGGCTCTCGAACCAGCCCTTGAGGGGAGAGTTTGCGTAGCGCCCGTCGTCGCGGGCCTCCGCGGAGAGCCCGATGACGGCTGCAACCACCACGAGAGGGATCGTTCTGAAAGACAGGACCGCCATGTCACCTCGCTCGCTTTTCGCACGCGCGCGCCACGACGCCGGCGAAAAGCCGCCTGCGTTGCGCGTGATGCAATGTTGACAGGTGCCCGCCGGCCGGAGTTCCCGGCCGTCTCAGCGAGTCGATAACCACGAACTCGGAGGTTCGATCCTATTCTCGCGGTGACGGTGAACGGTGGCGCGGGGAAAGGCGCCGGACAATTCCGGACTATCGCCCTTCATGCAGCGTCTCGCACGGGCTCACGCGAATTGCATGTCTACCGATCTTCGGCGGCTTGTTGGCGATCGCGATCATGATATCAAGAACAGATGTTACGGACCCTCTGGCGTTTTGATCTCTTGGCGCAAGGATCGTGCAGTCGATCATCCATCTCGCGTCGAACAGTCCGACAGCAGTCAGTCTCCGCTTCACCGCGTTCGCCGTGCAGATGGCGATAGGTATGTAACCAGGCGGCGGGCCGGAGGCGGCCAGTGCGGCAGGAGCGGCGAGTGTCAGAGCAAGCGCCAGCCGTGGCGCGGTGCGAAAAAAATCGGTCACAGGAAATTCCTTAAAAATTATAGCCGCGGTGCGGCCTCGCGCATTTGACGCCGAGGGGACCTCGCCGGGTCATTCCGGACGCGCCGGGATGGAGGCATAATCCCATCGACCGTCTTGCTGCCGCAGCCAAATCGGCGCACTTTGCCGACCTCGGCTGATTTGCCACTCAAGGTCCTTTTCAGATGATCACCGCATCCAAGGCCTTCATTGCCTTTTGTCTGCTGGCGCTGGTCGGCACCGCGCTGGTGATCGGCCCGACCGAGCTGCGCCGCCTGCTGCCGGACGGGACGACGACCATCGTCGCCGCCAAGCCCGAAGCCAAGCCCGACGCCAAGCCCGAGACCAAAGTCGAGGCCAAGGTCGAGCTCAAGGTGGAGCCCGGAGCGGACGAGTCCAAACCAGAGCAGAAGCCGGACCAGCCAAAGCTTGCCGCCAGCGCGCCGCCTGCACCGGCCGCGGAGCCGAAGGCGGGCGCGCTGGGCGAAACCCAGAAGCAGGTCACGGCCGCGCTCGGCGATTTCGCGCCGATCAAGCCGGCGCCGGCGGTTGCGGATGCCGGGCCCCGGTTCGACGTCGCCCGCATCGACAGTCATGGCGAGGCGGCAGTGATTGCGGGCCGCGCCACGCCGGGTGCAAGGGTCGAGCTGCTGCGCGACGGCAAGCCGCTCGATGCCGTGGTCGCCGACGCTTCGGGCCAGTTCGTGATGACTCCGCCGCAGCTTCCTGCCGGTTCCTATGAACTGACGCTCCGGGCCAAGGCGCTTGACGGCACGGTGACGGAATCCGGCCGGACCATGCCGGTGACCATCGCCGAGGCGGCGCCGCCGCCCGCGCCGGCCGCGAAGCAGGATGCGCGGCAGGAGACCAAGCAGGCCGAGAAGACCGACGACAAGCCGGATGTCGTGGCCGCGCTGCCATCGGCCTCGCCGCACCTGGCTTCAGTGCCTGACAGGCAAGCGGCGCGGCCGAGGTTGATCGGCGCGCCGAAGACCAAGGCCTTCGCGCATGCGCCGGCGGCGACGGCGGTCGCATCGGCCTCGCCGGCGGAGGTGCTCACCACTGCACCGGCGGAAGCAGGCGGCAGCCGCGTTATCGCCCGCGGCGACAGCCTGTGGGCGCTCAGCCGGCTCGCTTACGGCGACGGCGCCCGCTACGGGGTGATCTTCAACGCCAACCGCGACAAGATCCACAACCCCGATTTGATCTATCCCGGGCAGACGTTCGTGCTGCCGCAAAAGCCGCAGTGACCCCGCGCCGGCATGGCCGGTGAGCGTTGCGACGCTTTGCCCTGCATCGCCGCGGAACAATCGGTTCCCTCGCGCGTCATTGTGATGCGACGCATTGCGCGCTTGGTGTGGGAGGGAGTGCCAAGACGTGGCCAGATTGGTCAAGTCGGCGGTCAGGTCAGCGATCATTTCGAGGCGCATGGGCTTGGCGCTGGCCGGCGCAGCTCTCGTGATTGCGGCAGTGTTGCTGCCTGACAGGGCCGAGGCGCAGTTCGGGTTGCGTGGCGGTCCGCTCGGGGTTGCGCGTTTCGCCGTCGGCCACATGATGGGCCTGTCGCGGCTGCGCCATTCCCGCATGGCCGTGCGCGGTGGCCGCTACCGCTCCGCCGCGCTGAGGTCGCAAGACCCGCGCGGAGCCGAGCGCGGCCAGCTATCCAATCCTTACGTCCTGCGTGCGGCCCTCACGGCGCAGGCTGCGCTGGCGGGCTGGCAAGGCGGCCGGCGGCCGCAGGGCTGGTGGCGCCATCCCGACGGCAGCTACGGCTGGGTCGGCCCGGTGTTCTGGCCGTTCGCGCATGACGATCTCACCACCGCAATCATCTTCGGCGATGCGACCAGCCTCTCGCTCTACGGCTACGGCGACATCTATGCCGCACTCTTCACGCCCTATGCCGCGCCCGAGCTTGCCGCTTACACCGTGCCGCAAGGCCGGCGCGCGCGAAGAATCCCGTCCGCGGAAACCCTCTGCGAGGCCAGCGACACCGGTGGCCTGCCGGTCGACCGGATCGCGAGCGCCGTTCAGCCGAACGAGCTGCAGCGCACCGCGCTCGACGAGCTCGCATCCGCCTGGAATGCGGCGCGCGACACCATCCGCGCGGCCTGCCCGGCGCAGGCTCCTGCGAATGCCTCCGAGCGCCTCGGCCTGATGCGCGAGCGACTCCAGGCCATGATCAAGGCGACGGACGCAATTGAAGCGCCGCTGACGAAATTCGTCGGCCTGCTCGATGACGACAAGAAAACCAGGCTCAACGCCCTCGCCAATGAGCGTCGCGCCGCGCTGGCGTCCCACCGGGCCAAGGACGCGAGCAAGGACGCGAGCAAGAACGCGACCAAGGACGCGCAGGCGGCCAAGGTCTGCCAGCCCGACTACGATCCCCGCTATGACGAAAACGCGCAGCGCCAATACGAGCAACTCGTCCAGCAGCAATGGCCCGCCGCCGAGATTGCCTCCACGCTCCACCTCGACGAGATCGCCCGCGCCCGCCTCGAAGTGCTGCAGGACACCACGCTGCGCACCATGCAGACGCTCAGCGCCTGCCCGACAGAGCCCGCCGCAACCGCGCAAGCCCGCCTCGCCGCCGTGAAGGCGCGGCTGGCGACGATGCTGGAAGCGGTGAACGGCGTCACTGATGCGCTCGACGATTTCGAGGCGGATCTAAGCGACGAGCAGAAGGCGGCGTTCGAGGCGATCGGGCCGAAGCGGGAGGTGTGAGGACCCGCACGCCCAGTCGAACTTCATCTCCCTGAAGTCGAGCTGCGCGTTGTCGCCGCCCAATCACCGCGGCGGCCGTAAAGCTGCGCCTTGGGGTGCGCGTCACGCCGCCGATGTCAGCGGTCGCGCCCGTTCGATGCGTTTGCACTGGCCTGAACTCTCGATGATGCCATCATGCCAGTGTTTTGCCCGACGTGTCAAAGCACCGGCCAGCCCAGACCGTCGTCACTGTCCGACTTTGATGCTCGGGTAACCCATTGATCTTCCAGCTCCCGCCTACTGTGCATGGGGTTGTTTTCGCAATTTTTGTTTTGGCTACCCCCGTCGCCGCACCACCGCGGCGTCCACCACGTTCTCCACCTCCTCGCGCCAGCTCAAAATCTCCATCGCCAGCACGGGGTGATTGAAGCCCTTGAGCTGGAGGTCGTCGAGGGCGCGGGCCTCGACCCATGGTTCGACCATGCCGTAGACGCGGCGGCTCACCACGATCTGGCCCGCCTTGGCTTCGCCGCAGAGACGGGAGGCGAGGTTGGTGACGCTGCCGATCGCGGCATATTCCAGCCGCTGCTCGAAGCCGACCTGGCCGAGCGTGGCGTAGCCGAGCGCGATGCCGATGCCGAACCCCAGGCTATGCCCGCGGTTGCGCCAGCGCTCGGTCAGCGGGCCGATGGTGTCGCGCATCTCCACCGCCATCTTCACCGCGCGCTTGGTGTGGTCCTCGAACTGGATCGGCGCGTTGAACAGCACCATCACGCCGTCGCCGGCATATTTGTCGAGCGTGCCCTCGTATTTGAAGATCAGCTGGCCGAGCGCGGCGTGATATTCGCGCAGCACGTTCATCGCCTCCTCCGGCTCCGTCGTTTCCGTGAACGCGGTGAAGCCGCGCAAATCGCAGAACACCACCGTGACCTCGCGGCGCTGGCTGGTGAGCAGTCCTTCCGGGCTGTCGGAGGAGGCGATCAGCTGCGCCACCTGCGGCGCCAGGAAGCGCTCGAGCTTGCGGATGCGCTCGATCTCGCCGAGCTGCGTCTTGACGCGCGCCTCCAGCGACTTGTTCCAGTCCTTGAGCTGCTCGGTCTGCTGCTTGAGCTTGTCGGCCTGGGCGCGCACGGTCTCGTTCGCGGCCTCCAGCGCGTGGCTCTTGTGATCGACCTCGGTGAACAGGTGCGCATTGCGCATCGCCAGCACGGCCTGGTTGGCGAAGGTGCGCATCAGGCCGATGATGCTGCCGGCGAACTCGCCGCCGGCGCGGCGCAGCACCACCAGCGAGCCTAGCGTGCCCTGCTGGTCGATCAGCGGCACCACCAGCACCGATTGGAAGCCGGCCGCGAGTGCGACCTCGCGCAGCGGCTGCTCGGCGGCCTCGCCGAGCTCGGCAAGCGCGATCGGCTCGCCGCTTCTGGCGGCATCGCTCAGGATGTTCTCGCCCTGCGCGACGGTGACATGCGCGCCCTCGGCGGATTTGTCGATGCCGTTGGCTTCGACCAGGTCGAAACATCGCGCCTCGGCGTCGAACCCGTAGATCAGCACCGCGTCGGCATGGGTGATCTCGATCGCGCGGGCGGCGATGGTCGCAAGCACGGCGTTGAGATCGAGCGAGGAGGCCACCGCACGGCCGACCTCCTCCAGCACCTTGAGCTCATGGATCGACTGCGCGAGATCGCGGGTGCGCTCCTCGACCTTGGTCTCCAGGTTCGAATAGGTCTCCTGGATCTGGTCGGCCATGCGGTTGAACTGCCCGGCGAGGTCTTCGAGCTCGTCGGAGGTGTGCACGTCGATGCGGTGGCTGAAATCGCCTTCGCCGAGCTTGTGCGCGCCGTCGCGCAGCGCCGTGATCGGGATGATCATGCGGCGGGCGAGCAGCGTGCCGGCGAGGATCGCGACCAACAGCCCCATGCCGATCAGAAGCGCGATGCGCACCAGCTGGTCGCGGATCGGCATCAAGGCCTGCGTGCTCGGCTGCTCGAACAGCACGCTCCAGCCGAGCTTCGGCACCATGCTCGCGGCGCTCATCACGGCTTGGCCGTTGAAGTCGGTGCCCGATGTGTCGGGCTCGTGGCCGGGCGCGATCGCGGCCGCAACCTGCGGCAGCTTGGAAAGGTCCTTGCCGATTTCGGGACCTTTCGACGATGTCGCCAGCACCCGGCCGCGCGGATCGACGACATAGGCGAAGGCTGCCTTGCCGACCTGGGCGTCTGACAGGAAGTCGGAGAGGAAGCTGAGATCGATCTCGGCCACGGTGACGCCGGCATTGAAGCCGGAATGCGCCACCGAGATCGACATCAGCGGCGTCCCGTCGGCGAACCAGGCCGAGGCATAGCTGACGCCGCGGGTGACGGCGTCGGTGAAGCGCACGTCGCGGGAGAGGTCGGCATTGGCGCCGGTCGTGGTCGACTGCCTGGAGACGCGCAGCACCTCGCGGCCGTCGCCGTTGAGCTGGAACAGCTGGTTGACGACCGAGACCTGGTGCAGCAGCGAGGCGTAATCGGCGCGGCGCTTCTCCAACGTGTCCTGGCTCGCGCGCGTCACCCAGCTGATCTGGCGCTCGAGCTCGGAGATCGACTGCTCGATGCGCCGGGCGGCTCCTTGCGCCTTGTCCTCCAGCCCGTTGGTCAGCTGTGTCCTGGTGGCGCGGTACGAGATCCAGGTCTCCATCGCGCCGTTGACGGCGAGGACGAACACGACGAGGCCGACGAGGGAGACGACGTATTTGGCGAACAGACCCTCGCGCAGAGATCGTGTCTTGTCGTTCGCTCCTGCCATCCCGATCCTCTCGCGCCGCCACTGACGCTGCGCGCTGCGGGCCGTAAAGCCCCTTCCGGGCCGTTCTACCACAATTTGGGCCAAGGGACGTCGCGCGGCCGTCGCGCGGCCGGTGTGGTTACTCCCTGTGGACTCCCGGGCAGGAAGCAGAGTGGTGAATTGTCGCAGCCTCATCCGTTCGGAGGACGCCGCAGGCGAGCAAGCCGGTCCAGCCCGCCAATCAACGATTGAAGAGCTGTCGCAGCACGTCGTTCATTGGCTGACTGTCCTGCTGCGCAGGCGGCGGGTCCTCCGGAGCTGGGGCAGGCGAGGCCTGCGGCGCCGGTGTGGAGGGCGTCACCGGCAGGCTGCGACTGCGGCCGGTGCCAGTGCCGGTTGCTGTGCCATTGGAAAGTCCCTGCTGAATCAGATTGCCGATCGCCTCCCCCAAGGGCCCGCCGAGCAGGTTGTTCTGCCCGGGCTGCTGGGCTTGCGGATTGGCATTGCCTCCGCCCGGCGCGGTGGTGCCGCCGAGCCCAAGGTTGCTGCCGAGGTTGCCCAGGATGTTGCCGAGCCCGGCGCCGTCGGGGCCGAACAGGCCTTTGCCCATCTCGCGCAGCTTGGCATAGGCGGCGTCCGGATTGTCCAGCACGCCGGCGATGTCAGGGTAGATCCGCGGCTGCGACCAACTGCCCTGGATCATCACGGGGATGCCGAAGCCGACGGGCTCGGAGGTGCGGCCTTGGCCTTCGGTCGTCATCACGAGCTTCGGCTCGACGCGAAAGCCCATCATCTTGGTGTCGAGGGCGATCGTGCCGGCGCCGGTGACGCGCACCAGCGGCCCGATCAGATTGAGATCGGTCGTCACCGCCTGACCCTTGTCGATGCGGAAGGAGGCCGAAAGCTGCGACAGATCCGTGCTCTGCTCCTGGCTGGGGTCCTGGTTTCGGTCCTGGTTTCCTTGCCAGCCGGACAGCGTGCTCGTCGTCAGCGAGCGGATCATCTGCGCGACATTGATGCCGCGGATAGCGCCATCCTGGAAATTGACGAAGGCCGTGCCCTGCATGTTCGCCATCAGCGCCCGCTGGCTGTTGCCGGCGCTGCGCAAAGCGAGCTTGGCCTGCAGCTTGCCGTCGATACGGTCGAATTCGGCGAGGCCCTGCAGCAGCGGCAGCGCGCGCACGCCGACGAGGTCGGAATGCATCGCAAAGCTCGGCGCGCCGGTGGTCGCATCGAGGACCACCTCGCCCGAGACCTGGCCGCCATAGACGCCGAGATTGGCGGTGCCGGCCTTCAGGACGCCGCCGGCGAGCTTGGCGTCGAGCGCCAGCGGCGCGATGCGCGCATCGCCGATCACGGCTTCGTTCGCGGAGATCCTCACCTGCGCATCGACATAGTTGAGCCCGGAGACGTCGATCGGCGCATTGCTCCAGGGCTGCCCGGACACGCCGTCCGGCGATTTCGCCAGGGGCATCGCGAGCCGCTGGAAATCGAGATCGACCTTGACCAGCGGCTTGCTCGCGATGTCGACCGAGGCCCAGCCGTTGAATGCGCCGTCGCCGAGCCTGCCATTCACGCCGTTGATCATCACGACATCGCCATTGAGCCGCATCTCGGCGTGACCGGTGAGCTGGGACTTCAGCACGCTGGGCATGTCGATGGCGAAATCCACCGGAACCGTCGGCCGTTCGGCCGGCAGTGCCGGCGAGGTTGCCTTGATGTCGAACTTGGTCGGATGCTCGCCGACGCGCGCGGTGCCGGTGATGTTGACCTTGCGGTCGCGGTCGACGATCGCCTCGGCGTTGACGGCGCTGATGCGGCCCTCGACACGATCGCGCAGGCGCGAGAACGCCACTTCGCCTTCGGTGACCTTGATGCGGTCGATCGTGGCAGCATTGGTGCCCAGCGCGATCGGCTTCGACGGGCTGCCGGCATTCGGCAGGCGCTCACGCAGCAGCGGCTGGTAGAATACGGGATGGGCGACGACAAGCTCGCTGATCTCAGGGCGGCCCGACCAGACGCTGGCGAGCGACATGTCGGCCTGCACGCTATCGATCGTCAGGCGCCTGATGCCGCTGCGGTCCTTGGGGTCGGCAAGCGTGAGGTCATTCAAGGTGATGTTCAGCGTCGGCCACAGACTGATCCTGGTGGTGCCGTCGATCGACAGGCGATAGCCGGTGGCGCTCTCGACCCGCGAGGCGATGGTCGAGGTCAGGAAGCCCGAGGGGATCCCGACCACGAGCAGGAGTGCGATCACGATGATGACGGCGGCCAAAGCCCCGCCGACGAATTTCAATGCTCTCATGTCGACTTTCCAACGACGGACAATCGGCGTCGAACCCGCCAGATGCCTCGTCCTTTGCGCCTTAAGTTTATCCCCGGACGGCAAGCGGCTCCAAGCGCGTAAAAATAGTCAGGGGGTACTGCAAAGTTATGTGACTTATGACACACTTCTCCGGCGCGGTTTTACGCGATCCTGAAGTTGATGGTTTCAAGCGATTTGCTGAGAACAATGACCAGGGCGTTCACAAGGACATTGAAATGAGCAAGCAGGCCGAATTTGCGGTCATCCTGAAGATGAACCCGATGTTCGCCGATCTCGGCGCAGACGAGCTCCAGCGGTTGTCCAATCTCTGTCACACGCAGCATTTGGGGAGCGGCGAGCTGCTGTTCCAGAAGGGCGATCCCGGCGATGCGCTGTTCGGCGTGCGTCGCGGCCAGGTCCGCATCGAGACCGGCGCCTCCGACGGCAGCCGGCTGACGCTGAATTTCATGGGGCCGGGCGACCTGTTCGGCGAGGTAGCGGTGCTGGACGGCCAGAACCGCACGGCAGACGCCACCGCGGGCGAGGCCAGCGAATTGTTCGTGCTGCGGCGCGACGATTTCCTCGGCTTCCTCGAGCGCGAGCCAAAAGTCGCGATCAAGATCATCGCCCTGCTGTGCCAGCGCATCCGCTGGCAGAGCGAGCGTATGGAAGAATCCATGCTGCAGCCGCTGCCGGTGCGGCTGGCGCGGCGGCTCTGCGCGCTCGCCGCCGATTTCGGCTCCGAGGTCCACATCTCGCAGGAGCAGCTCGGCGTCTTCGTCGGTGCCGCCCGCGAAAGCGTCAACCGCCAGCTTCAGGCCTGGCGCAAGGAAGCGATCCTCGATCTCCAGCGCGGCCGGATCTTGCTGCGGAACATGACCAAGCTGACCGCGATCGCGCGGAACGAGTAGGCTTACGAGCACGCCTCGTAAGCCTACTCCGCAGCTGGCCGCGCGACGCTCTTCGGTGCCGAAGTCGCCTGCGCCGGTGCGGAGTCGTGATGAGAGGCAACCTCCGCATCCTCGCTGTGCACGATCAGCCGCTTGGCGAAGCGCCAGATCAGGGCGCCGAAATCGTCCATCACCATGAACATCGCGGGCACGAACACCAGCGACAGGATGGTCGAGAAAATCAGGCCGCCGATCACCGCGAGCGCCATCGGCGAGCGGAACTCGCCGCCGGCGCCGACGGCGAGCGCGCTCGGCATCATGCCCGCGGCCATCGCGATCGTGGTCATCACGATCGGGCGGGCGCGTTTGATGCCGGCGTCGATCATGGCCTCCTCGCGCGGCTTGCCCGCACGGATGGATTCGATGGCGAATTCCACCAGCATGATCGCGTTCTTGGTGACGATGCCCATCAGCATCAGGATGCCGATCCACACCGGCGTGGTGAGCTGCTTGCCGGTGACGAGCAGGGCCGCGATGGCGCCGCCGATCGAGAGCGGCAGCGAGAACAGGATGGTGATAGGCTGCAGGAAGGTGCCGAACAGCAGCACCAGCACGGCGTAGACCATCATCAGTCCGGCCGTGATGGCGGTCGCGAAGCCGTCCGACAATTCGTTCAGGCTTTCGGCATCGCCCGAGGGCGAGACCTTCACACCCTTCGGCAGCGTCTTCATCACCGGCAGGTCGTAGATCTTCTTGGTGGCATCGCCGAGCGCGGCGGAGCCGACGAGGTCGGCGGCAACGGTCGCCTGCCGTTCACGATCGTAGCGGTTGATGCTGGTCGGACCCTGGTCGAGCTTGACGTCGGCGATGACCGAGAGCGGCACGCCACCCTTCTCGCCGTGCTCGCCGAGCGGCACGCGCAACTGCTCCAGCGTCTTCAGATTGCCGCGGGCTGCATCCTCGAGTTGCACGCGGATCGGCACCAGGCGATCGCCGACGTCGAACTTGGCGAGCGCGGGCCCGACGTCGCCAATGGTGGCGACACGGATGGTCTGCGACAGGCTTTCGGTGGAGACGCCGAGCCGTGCGGCGAGATCGGCGCGCGGCTCGATGCGCAGCTCGGGGCGCTCCAGCGAGGTCTCGGAGATCACGTTGGAGATGGTGGGAATGCGCTTCATCTGCGTCGCAAGCTCGCTCGCGACGTTGTTGACGATGTTGGGGTCGACACCGGTCACCACCAGCGAGATCGCGCGCAGGCCGTTCTCGTCCAGGAACCAGAAGCGGATGTCGGGAACGTTCTCCAGCTCCTGGCTGATCGAGAATTCGAGCTCGCGCTGGGTGATGTCGCGGCTGTCCTTGGGTGTGTAGTTGATGATCAGGGCTGCGCGCCGGACTTCCTGGGTTCCCGGCGGGACGCGTCCGCCGTCGACGAAGATGCTCTTGACCTCGGGCCGTTTGCGCAGGCGCGCGACGATGTCCTCGGTGACCTTTTCGGTGTAGGCGAGCTGGGTGCCCGGCGGCAGCTCGAGCGCAAGCAGCGAGCGGGCGCTGTCCTGGGCCGGCAGGAAGCCCTGCGGCAGCAGCGTGATGCTCCAGATCGAGGCGGCGAAGATCCCGAGGCCGATCAGCACCGTGATGAAATAGTGCTTCACCGACCAGGCCACGATCCCATGATAGGACCGCAGGATGCGGCCGGGCGGCGGCTCCGCATGCGAACTGTGCTTGAGGAAATAGGCGGCCAGCACCGGCGTGACGAAGCGCGCGGCTAGCAGCGAGAAGAACACCTGCACAGAGACGGTGATGCCGAACTGTTTGAAGAACTGTCCGGCGATGCCCGACATGAAGCTCGCCGGTGCGAAGATCGCGATGATGGTCAGCGAGATCGCGATCACCGCGAGGCCGATCTCGTCGGCGGCCTCGAGCGCGGCCCGGTAGGGCGACTTGCCCATGTTCATGTGCCGGACGATGTTCTCGATCTCGACGATGGCGTCGTCGACGAGAATGCCCGTCGACAGCGTGATGGCGAGGAAGCTGACGAGGTTGAGCGAGAAGCCGAGCAGGTCCATCGCCCAGAACGCCGGGAAGATCGACAGCGGCAGCGAGATCGCGGCGATGATGGTCGCGCGCAGGTCGCGCAGGAACAGCAGCACGATGACGACGGCGAGGATGGCGCCTTCGAACAAGGTCGAGATCGCCGCATGGTAATTGCCTTTGGTGTATTCGACCGAGGTGTCGATCAGCTTCAGGTCGACGTCGGGATAGGCGGTTTTCAGCGCGTCGATGCGCTTCTGCACGGCCTCGGCCACCTTCACGTCGCTGGCACCCTTGGAACGCTTGATGCCGAGCGCGACCACCGGCTCGCCGTTGAAGCGGGCGAAGGTGCGGCGATCGGCGATGGTGTCGGTGACGGTGCCGAGATCGTCGAGCCGGACCTCGCCGCCGCCGAACAGCGGGATCATGGTGCCGGCGAGATCGCCCAGCGTCTTGGCGCCGGCGAGCGTGCGGATCGCCTGGTCGTTCTTGCCGATCTCGGCGCGGCCGCCGGCGACGTCGACATTGGTGCCGCGCAGGCTCTGGCTGACATTGACCGCAGTAAGCCCCATCGCCTGCAGGCGGTCGGGATCGAGCGAGACCAGGATCTCGCGCTCGACGCCGCCGATGCGCTCGACCTGCGCGACGCCGCGCACGCCCTGCAGCGAGCGCTTGACCACGTCGTCGACGAAATAGGAGAGCTGCTCCGGCGTCTTGCCGGGCGAGATCGCGGCATAGGTCACGATCGGCAGGCCGATGACGTCGACGCGCTGGATCAGCGGCTCGGTGACGTTCTGCGGCAGGTTGGAGCGCACGCGCGTCACCGCGTCCTTGACGTCGTTGAGCGCGCGGTCCGTGTTGGTCTCGAGCGCGAACTGGATCGTGGTGACCGAGAGGCCGTCGGTGATCGAGGAGGTGATGTGCCTGACGCCCTCGACGCCGGAGACCGCGTCTTCAACCGTCTTGGTGACCTGGGATTCCAGCTCGGCCGGTGCCGCGCCGAATTGCGAGACCGCGACCGAGATCACGGGGATGTCGGCCGAGGGCAGCCGTGTGATCGCGAGCTTGGTGAAGGAGGTCCAGCCCAGAACCAGCAGGATGATCGAAAAAACGGCGGACGGCAGCGGATGACGTATAGACCATGCCGAGATATTGAGAGCCATCAGCGTACCCGCGTGCGATCGAGTTCATCGGCGAACATGGTCTTGATCTGGTCGCCGTCATGGAGCGAAGAGCCGGCGTCGGCCACGACGATTTCGCCGACCTCGAGCCCTTCCAGGATTTCCGTCGCGCTGTCGGACGACAGTCCGACCCGCACCTTGCGTGTCTCGACAATGTTGCCTTTGACGACCTGCACCGTCAGATGATCGATCGCGGTCTTGGGCACTGCCACGCCGCAGCTCCGCTTGGCGTCGATCGAGGCGCGGGCGAACACGCCGACCTTCAGTGAGGGATTGTTGGTGACGCTGATGCGGACGCGCCCGAGCTGGGTGGCGCGGTCGATTTCGGGCGCAACCAGCCGGACCCGTCCGATCAAATCGGGCGCATCGTCGCGGCTGATGCGCACGGTCGCGCCGGAGCTGAGCTTGGACATGTGCACCGCCGGAACCTGGGCGTCGAGCTCGATCTCATTGTTGACGGCGATGCGGAACATCGGACCTGCCTGCGGCGAGGCCGGCGCGCCGACGACGGTGCGGACCTCGGTGATGAGACCCGGCGCGGGTGCTTTCAGCGAGACCGGGCCTTGTGGGCCGGGCCGCTGCGGCTGGCCCGGAATCTGCGGCGGCGCAGTCAGCCGCGCCAGCTCCTGGTTGTCGGCGACGACGGTGCCCTCGGTAACCAGGAGGTCGGTGACCCTGGACCCCTCCTGGTCGGCAAGGACGACCGCCTCGCGGCGCGGCACGAAGAAGCCGGTCACCCGCACCAGGTCGGAGAAGCAGGCATTGGTCGACTTCGTCACGATGACGAGCGCCGTGCTTGGCGTCTCCTTCACCTCGGGGCGGCGCCGATGCTCGAACAGATAATAGCCGACGCCGAGCGCGAGGACGAACACGACGGTTCCGGCCGGCTTGAGATATTCAGTCAAATTCATCGCGGAATCATCCTGACCTGGCTCACGGCCATCCGCGCGAGGCCCAAACAGAGCGTTTCCCGGAAATAAAGCGGCGTCCCGCAAGGCCGCGGGACGCGCTTCGACAGCGAGACCTTACACCACATCACGACTTGTCACTGCAAAGGATTATGCCGTGCTCACTTCGATGCGGTGGTCTTGTTTTCCATGTTGACGACCTGCACGCGGCGATTGACCTCCGCCAGCGGCTGGCTCGGATTCTTGAGCTTGCTCTTGCCATAGCCGACGGTGACGAGATCGGTCGCGGAGATGTTGTACTTCTCGACGAGGTAGCGCTTGATCGAATCCGCGCGACGCTCCGAGAGGTCCTGGTTGTAAGCTTCGCCGCCGGCGGCGTCGGTGTGCCCTGCGACCACGAAGGTCGAGCCCTTCAGGTCGGGACTGGTCAAGGCACGGCCGAGCGCCTGCACTGATGGCAGCGATTTGGCGCTGATATTGGCTGAGTTGTAGTCGAACGTGATTTCGAGATCGATGTTCGGCTTGTCCTTGGCGACCGCCGCGATGTCCTCGCGCTCGGTCGACGACAATGAGCGCGTCGAGCGGCCGCGCACGGACTGAAGCAGCTTGGTCTCCGCTGCGTTCGGCGCGGGTTCCGTCTGCGGGCCGATCGAGAGGCCGCGGGTCAGGGGCTTCTTCGGCGCCGGCGCGAGCGCGCGGACGATCTCGTCCTCGGTGACATTCTTGCTGGTGCCGTCATCGCCCGCAAACGCAGCTGAGCTTGGCAGTGACAGCGCGGCGCCGACGGTGATGATGGACAGAATCGCGGTAAGCCCTTTTGCAGCCGATCTCATAGCCAGTCCCTCCTGCGCAGCCAGCTCGCGTATTTCAAATTCCAGCAACAGGCCGAAAAGGCCTGTTCCGGCGTCCGCCCATTGGTCTTCCCTGGGCTGTTCAAGGTTCGAGGCTTGGACTGCCTCATTCAAAAAAATATCAACGCACTCCGTAGCTTGCGAATTCCTGAACGATGTTCGGATCCATCGCCTTGGCATTGGCAATGTCCAGTGCCCCTTCCTGGGCCGAGCCGTTGCGTTGCTTGGCAAGGCCGCGTCCATAAAGCGAGGAGGTCAGGCGCGGATTGATCTTCAGGGCCGCGTCGAAATCGGCGATGGCATTCTTCACCGCGCCCGACTTGAGGTTGACCAGCCCGCGGCTGTCGAGCGCATCGACGAAGTTCGGCCGCAGCCGCAGCGCCTCGTTGCAATCCTTCAGCGCGCCCTGGAGATCGCCGACCACGGTGCGGGTCCAGCAGCGGTTGTTCAGCGCCTCGACATCCTTCGAATTGATCCGAAGGGTATCGTCAAAATCCTTGATGGCGAGCGTGTAGGCGCCCTTGCTGGCATAGACCTGGCCGCGCCGATACAGCGCATTCACGTCATCGGGATTGGCGGCGATCTTGGCGGTGAGGCTCTTGATCGTGGGATCGTCAGCCAGGACGGCGGCACTGGGCCCGCTGTCCGTGCTCGGTGCGGGAGCGGGATCAATCGGTTTCACCGGCGGTGGCGGCGGGGGCAGGGCGGCCTCGATCTGCGGTTTCGGCGGTGGGGCCGGCGCAGGCGCGGGGGCAGGTGGAGCAGCAGGGGCGGGTGCCGCAGCAGCATCGGCCGGCTTCGGCGCCGGAGGTGGTGTCGGCGGCGCGGGTGGAACGGGCGGCGGGTTGTTGGCGACGACGGCCGGCGCAGCAGGAGGTGCGGGCGGTGGCGTTGCGGGACGCGATCCGCCGGCTCCCGGAGTGAATGAGAAATCCTCGGCCAATGACGAGGAAATCCACGGCACCTGCTCGCCGCGCGAGGCGCGGGTGACGCCCATCTTGGTGCGGTTCAGCGTCTCCTCGGCCATCAGGTCGGGGACGCGGATTTCCTTCAGTAGCTCCTGGACGAACAGGCTGTGGTCGCCGCCGGCATCCGAGACCACCGAGGCCAGCGCCGCTGAATACATCACGAGCGTACCGTTCGGCGCGATGACAGGTGTAAGGCCCGCCGAGAAGCTGCGGAACCGGCGCTCGAAGGGGTTGCGCCTGGAGGCGTCGATCAGCGCGATCTTGACGCCGGCGCCGCGGGTGTGGAGCTCGCCGAGGACGGTCTCGAGGCTGAAACCATCGCGGCGCACGTCGGACTCCGTCCAGATCTGCGCATCGACCGGCAGCATGTAGCTCTGGCGCGCAGACTGGATGCCGAAGCCGCTGAAGAACACCAGCGCCACCGATCCCGGCTTGATCTTGCTGTAGAGCTTGTCGAAGGCGCGGCGCATGCCGTCGCCGGTCAGGTTCTCGCCGATCTCGACCGAAAAGCCGTCCCGCTTGAGCTCATCGGCGACGTCGCGCGCATCGTTGATCGGTTCCTTCAACGGAGCATCCGCGTCCGGATATTTGGCGTTGCCGATGACCAGCGCAAAGCGGTCACCGGCCGCAAGCGATGGAGCAGTCGGGACGAGCGAGATGAGCAAGGAGAGAAGAAGAAAGAAGCGAATTTTCATATTCAGCGCGGTCCAGCCAAAAAGGCGCCGTTCCAGCTTGCGCCGCGGCGACCTTAACTTACGCTTCCTGCATTATCAAACCGGGGACGGGGGGCGTCAACCGCTTGGAGATTCGGCATTATCGTGACGATGGACGGCAACGCAGGGGGCGTGCCGCGGGCGGAATAGACCGTTGTCATGACAGTACTCGGTGACCTGGTTCGATCCTATCGGCAGCATGCTGGGGTCATCATGGTGATGGAGCTGTGATTGGTCTCACATTGCAGCCCTGCCTCCGCCGCAACGCCCCACGTTTGACCTTTCCTGCCGGCGATGGCTTGGTGTGCTCGATGGTCCCACAACATCCAACTCAGAAAAGCAGACCATGGGAAACGTCTACGAAATCTACGCCCTGCGCTATGCGACGATGTCGCCGCGCACCCCCCACATGAACTTCCTCGTGCCCGACCCGCATGACAGTGCGGCGCAGGATCTCGACTATTTCGTCTGGTTGATCCGGGGGCACGGTCGCGACATCCTGGTCGACACGGGCTTCAATGCCGAGGAGGCGAGCGCGCGGGCGCGCAAGCTGACGCTCAATCCGGTCGATGCGCTGGAGCGTTTCGGCGTCGCGGCATCCGGCATCCGCGACATCATTGTGACGCATCTGCACTACGACCATGCCGGCAATCTCGACCGCTTCCCGAATGCGCGCTTCCATCTCCAGGAGCGCGAGATGGCTTACGCGACGGGCCGCTGCATGTGCAACGGACTGCTGCGACATCCGTTCTCGGTCGAGCACGTCACGCTGATGGTGCGCCATGTCTATGGCGAGCGCGTCACCTTCCATTCCGGCGACGGCGAGGTCGCGCCCGGCGTCACCGTGCATCGCGTCGGTGGCCATTCCGATGGCTTGCAGGTGGTGAAGGTCGAGACCGCGCGCGGGCCGGTGGTGCTGGCGTCCGATGCCGCGCATTACTACGCCAACCTCCAGCGCCGGAGCCCGTTCCCGATCGTCTACAATGTCGGCGACATGGCCGCAGGCTGGGAGACGATCGAGCGCCTCGCCGGCCACCCTGACAGGTTCATCCCCGGTCATGATCCGATCGTGACGGAAATCTATCCGCGTGCCAGCGACAAGGTCGACGCCTGGGCACTGCATCTGCCGCCGACGCGGTCGTTTGCGAAGTGACGGAATCCGGGGCGTCTACTTGTAAGTCCTAAGCGCGGCTCAGATCAGCCAGGCTTGATATCCGCTGTGCACCTGGAAGCAGTGCGCAAACAAGCATCGCCGGAGGCGCGTTGTGGGCCACAAAGGGCCATTGGCGATAACGTCTGAGCTTTCTAAGGCGGCATCGGCGACACCGAAGCTCATTCAGACGGCTGCAAATAGGCGCATGGGCTCGGCAAGTCCCTTAAGCACGGCCGATCCCTGATCGACGAACTTGAGGCCGGCACCTGCTACTAAATCCTTTACCGTGCTCGAGGCCAGCACTTCGCTCGCATGCGCATGCTGAGCTACCCGTGCTGCGATGTGCACAGCAATGCCGCCCACATCGTCGCCCATCATTTCAATCTCGCCGGTATGGACGCCGGCCCGTACTTCGAGATCGAGCGGCCGCACCGCGCTGACGATCCTCTGGGCGCAGCGAACGGCGCGCGCCGGGCCGTCGAAAAGGGCCAGAAATCCGTCGCCTGTAGTTTTAACTTCGCGTCCGCGATGCCGCTCCAGTTCCGAACGCACCGCCGCATGGTGCGCTTCCAGAGTTGAACGCCACTGCCTGTCGCCCACCAACGAGGCTTTCTTTGTCGAATCGACGATGTCGGTGAACAGCACGGTCGAGAGGACGCGATCGCCCTCGATGGTGGTAGCGGACACACCCATGAATTGTCTGATTTCCTCGACAAGCCGATCCTGATCTCCTGACCATGCGAGGTGATCACTACCCGGAAGTTCGATGTAGCGCGCGTGAGGAATTCTCTCTCCAAGCTCGCGGCCGGCGAATGCACGAATGCGCACGTCGTCGCGCCGATGCATGACCAGCGTAGGGACATGGATCGACGGCAGGATGGCCGTTACGTCGATCTCGCGGTTCATGCGCATCAGGTTGATCACATCAGACGGGCTGGCCGCCGAGCGCTCGAACTTGGCGAAGCGCTCCATGGCCCCGGGAATTGCGGCGGCCGACGGAGAGAAACTGGGCAGACTTTTGCCGGTTCCCCAGTTGGACCGGATATCGCGCTCCAGGGTCGCAAAGTCGTCAAACGGAACGGAAGCACCCACCGTGCGCGCATACGTGCCGAACAGGATGAGCCCCGCGACACGTTCAGGATAGGTCGCCGCGAACAGGATCGACATCGGCCCACCCTCCGAAACACCGAATAAATAGGCCCTCTTAGAACCCGCAGCGTCGAGCACGGCGCGGATATCGTCGATCCTTTCATCGAGATGCGGGACACCGACACCACGATCACTGAGACCCGTGCCGCGTTTGTCGAATCGGATCAATCGCGAGAACGAGCCGAGGTCGTTAAGGAAGCGCGCGACGTTGGGATTCTCCCACGCCTGCTCGAGATGCGATACAAAGCCCGGTGTCATGAGCAAGTCCGGACCGCCCTGTCCGGATATTTGATAAGCGACGAAGACGTCGCCGCTGGTCACATAGCGCGTCTCGACAACCATGGCTTCCCTCAAGCCTAGCCCGCTCGGTAGCTTACGGTTAACGGCCAAGCAGTGCAACTGAGTGGCGAAAACTCATGGGTTAGCGTTGCGATGGCCCCAGCTGCTCATGTGCGCTTCGGGTCAAAAGCGCCGATTTGAGTTTCAGCCGGCGACTTCCGGTCTGACCTCTTCTGCGGATACGGTCAGCCTCTGAGACGGGCGGCTGACGTGGTGTCAACGAGCGCCGGCGGGATTCCCACAAGCAGCGATATCGCGGGGAGATTTTCGAGCCGCGACCTCTGGCGGAGAGAATACTGCCAAATATCCTCCGTCACCTGCGAGCTGATATGTGGCGATCTCGCGATAGCCGACGGCGGTCAATTCGCAGCGCAAGAGCGCAATTGGCGTGCCATGCTTCGACGTCGGAAGCTCGAGATCGACAATTCCGACCCGCGCACCCTGCTTCAAGGCGGGCGCGAGATTGTAGAGGAAGGCATAGGGCTGGGCGATCTCGTGATACATATGCACGAGGATTGCGGCATCCAGCGAGGAAGCGGGCAGGCGCGGGTCGTGTGGTTCGCCGAGCGCGAACTGCACGTTCGTCAACTTCAGAAGCTCTGTTCGCTTTGCGAGTTCGATCAGGTAATCCCGCGTGACGTCCTGGGCAATGACAGAGCCGGCGGGTCCGACGAGGCGCGAGAGCCTGACCGTGTGGTAGCCATCGCCTGCTCCAATGTCGCCGACTGTCATGCCTGGTTTCAGCTCAAGAATACGTGCGATTTGACCGGCCTCATCGAGGGCGTCGCGGCGCTCTTCGGCGGCGCGGCGTGGGCTGACGATCCGTGCAACGGGGCGCTGCGGTGAGGGAAACTCGTTTGCAGCGACTCCGGGGGGAGCCAGATAACCTATATCAACGGCGTATGCGCGAGTTGCGGCAAATGCCACAAGTAGCGCCACTATATAAACTGGTGCCGTCACGAGCCTACCAAGCTTTCTCAACCGGTCTAGGCGTCTCCGCCTCTATGCATGCCCGTCCTAATACGCCTGCTTCGCGTCAGCCTCTTCGCTGGTCTGGATCAGATCGAGGCTCTGCTCGATCTTGCCGAGCAGGGCCGACAATTGCTTGCGCTCCTGCGCGGACAGGCAGGCGAGGATCTCGTCCTCACGACGCAGCAATTGCGGGAACAGCTCTTCGTAAAGCGTGCGGCCCTTCCTGGTCAGTTGCAGGCGGAATTCGCGGCGGTCGGCTTCGTTCTCGACCCGCTCGATCAGCTCTGCATGCAGCAGCGTGGTCACCGCGCGGCTGATGGTGGATTTGTGCGTGCGGGTGCACTGCGCGATGTACTGCGCGCTGCAGGCATCAACGCGAAAGCCGAGCGTGGCGAGCACGCGCCAGGCCGGAATGTCGAGGCCGTGACGTTCCTGATATTCGACCGCGAGCGCGGAACTCACCTCCGCTGCCAGCCGGTTGAGGCGGAACGGCACGAACTTGAACAGGTCGAGACGCGGCTTCGGCCGCGATGAAGCCTCGTCGGCCTGGGGTGTCTTCAGCGCGATGTCGCTGGATGTCCTCGCCACGGAGAGCGCTCCGAATTCCAGTTGACGGCCGGCCGGCTCCGGTCCAAAATAGTTGCACGTGAGACTATCTAGCAGATCAGTCCTCTTTTGACCAGAGCCGAGGTTAGTGTATGGCGCCGGCCAATACGCATCAGGCCAAGACCCAGTTCGGCTATCGCCGCCATCCCGATCAGGACCGCCCGGGGCCACGCCCCGCGGCGCATCCGGTCGTGATTGTCGGTGCCGGCCCGGTCGGCCTGTCGCTGGCGATCGATCTCGCCCAGCGCGGCCAGCGCGTCGTGCTGCTGGACGATGCCGACCGCATCGGCGAAGGCTCGCGCGCGATCTGCTTCTCGAAGCGCTCGCTGGAATATTGGGACCGACTCGGCGTCGGCGACCGCATGGTCGACAAGGGCGTGGTGTGGAGCGTCGGCCGGATCTTTCACGGCGAGCAGCAGCTCTACCAGTTCAATCTGCTGCCGGAAGACGGTCACAAGCGTCCGGCCTTCATCAATCTCCAGCAATATTACGCCGAAGCCTATCTGGTCGATCGCATCAACGAACTGCCCGAGATCGACCTGCGCTGGCGCAACAAGGTGACGGCGCTGGAGCAGCGCAACGACTCCGCGCTGCTGACGATCGAAACGCCTGAAGGCGCCTATCGCCTGAATGCGCAATATGTCATCGCCTGCGACGGTGCGCGGTCGTCGCTGCGCCAGATGGTCGGTGCGGAATTTGCGGGCCAGGTGTTCGAGGATCAGTTCCTGATCGCCGACGTCAAGATGACGGCGGAATTTCCCACCGAGCGTTGGTTCTGGTTCGATCCGCCGTTTCATGCCGGGCGTTCGGCGCTCTTGCACCGGCAGCCCAACGATGTCTGGCGCATCGATCTCCAGCTCAACCGTTACGCCGATCCTGTCGTCGAGAAGAAGCCGGAAAACGTGCGGCCGCGGATTGCGCGCATGCTCGGCCACGACAAGTTCGAGTTCGAGTGGATCTCGCTGTACAAATTCCAGTGCCGGCGGATGGACCGCTTCATCCATGGCCGCGTGATCTTCGCCGGCGATTCCGCGCATCAGGTCTCGCCCTTCGGTGCGCGCGGCGCCAACTCCGGACTTGAAGACGCAGAGAACCTGTCCTGGAAGCTCGATCGCGTGCTGCGGGGCAAATCGCCTGCGAGCCTGCTCGAGAGTTATCATACCGAGCGCAGCGCAGCCGCCGACGAGAACATCCGCGAATCCACCCGCTCGACCGATTTCATGGCACCGAACTCGCATCAGGAAGCGCGGCTGCGCAAGGCGGTGCTGTCGCTGGCCAAGGAGACCGAGTTCGGCAAGCGCATGGTCAACGGCGGACGACTCTCGGTGCCGTGCAGCTATGACTCGCCGCTGTCTTCGCTCGATGCGGATGCGTGGCGCGGTGGACCCTCGCCCGGCTGTTCGATGCTCGATGCACCCGTCGCAACGCGCGCCGGCGAGCAGATCTATCTGACGGATGCCTTCCGCAACGGTGGAACGGACTTCACCTTGCTGTCGTTCAGCAATGGCGCGCCGATCGATGCGCCCGATGGCATCAAGGGCATCCGCATTGGTGGCGAGGGCGGACTTGCCGATCCCTCGGGTCTGGCCGCAAAGCGCTACGCCGCCGAGCCGGGCTCCGCCTATCTGCTGAGGCCCGACGGCTATGTCGCGGCGCGCTTCCGCCATTCGACGCGTTCGGCGATCGCGGCGGCGTTGGCGCGGGCCGAAGGTTTGTATTGAGGTTTCGCATGCCGCTTTCAACCAGCTCGAACTTCGCACGTCCGGACGATGCCTTCCGCGCCATCGTCGAGGCGCATCGCGGCCTCACCGAGGAGCAGAGTGCGGATTTCGACGCGGCGCTGGTGCTGATCCTCGCCAATCATATCGGCGACATCGACGTGCTGCGCGAGGCGATCGGGCTCGCCAAGCGCCGCATGATCGATGACCAGCAGCAGCAACAGCAACAACAATAGACTTGTAAGGACGAACTGATGGCGAAGAACTTCGCATCCACCGGCGACCTCTCCGAGAAGACAATCACCTTCGCCGAGATCGGCCCCGATCTCTATGCCTTCACCGCCGAGGGCGATCCGAATACGGCCGTGATCGTCGGCGACGACGGCTGCCTCGTGTTCGATGCGCAGGCGACGCCGGCCATGGCGAACAAAGTGATCGAGCGCGTGCGCGCCGTCACCGACAAGCCGATCAAATATGTCGTGCTGTCGCATTATCACGCCGTGCGCGTGCTCGGAGCCTCCGCCTACAAGGCGCAAGGCATCGTCGCCTCGCAGGAAACCTATCGGCTGATCGAGGAGCGCGGCAAGCAGGATTGGGATTCCGAATACGGCCGCTTCCCGCGCCTGTTCCAGGACGCGCAGAGCATTCCCGGCCTGACCTGGCCGACGCTGACCTTCGAAGGCGAGATGTCGATCTACCTCGGCAAGCGCGAGGTGCGGCTGATGCAGCTGGGTGCTGGCCATACCTCCGGCGACATCGTCGCCTGGGTGCCGGATGCGGAGGTGATGTTCTCCGGGGATCTCATCGAATATCACTCGGCCTGCTATTGCGGCGATGCGCATTTGCGCGAATGGCCGATGACGCTGAATGAGATCCGCAACTTCAATCCCAAGGCGATCGCGCCCGGCCGAGGCGATGCGCTGAAGGGCACCGCTACGGTACGCGAGGCCATCGCGATGACGCGGGATTTCGTCACCTCGCTCTATGGCGCGGCCGAAATCTCGGTTGCCAAGGGCCGCACGCTGAAGGAGTCGATGGCGGCGACCCGCGAGGTGATGGATCCGAAATTTTCGAGTTTCGCCATCTACGAGCACTGCCTGCCGTTCAACGTGTCGCGCGCCTACGACGAAGCATCCGGGATCGATGATCCCGTGATCTGGACCGACAAGCGCGACCAGGAAATGTGGGCCGCCTTGCAAGGAGGAGGATAGTCATGAACATCAATACCTCGCCTGACCAGATCGTTCGCAGCTCGGCCCAGGTCACGCCGGGCTACATGTCCGGCTTCGGCAATAGTTTTGAGACCGAGGCGCTGCCTGGCGCGCTGCCGATCGGACGCAACTCGCCGCAGCGTTGCGCCTACGGGCTCTATGCCGAGCAGCTTTCCGGCTCGCCCTTCACCGCGCCGCGTGGCACCAATGAACGCTCCTGGCTGTATCGTATCCGTCCGTCGGTGAAGCATTCCGGCCGCTTCGAGAAGATCGATGCCGGGCTGTGGCGCTCGGCGCCATGCCACGAATACGATCTCCCGATCGCGCAGCTGCGCTGGGATCCGACGCCGATCCCGAAGGAGGAGCTCACCTTCGTCCAGGGCGTGCAGACCATGACGACGGCGGGCGATGTGAACACGCAAGCAGGCATGGCCGCGCATGTCTATCTCATCACCAAATCGATGGTGGATCAGCATTTCTACAACGCCGACGGCGAATTGCTGTTCGTGCTGCAGCAGGGCAATCTTCGCCTCGTCACTGAGTTCGGCCGCATCGATGCCGAGCCCGGCGAGATCGTAGTGATTCCGCGCGGCGCCAAGTTCCGTGTCGAGATTCCGAACGGGCCGGCGCGCGGCTATCTCTGCGAGAACTACGGCGGCGCCTTCACGCTGCCGGAGCGTGGCCCGATCGGCGCCAATTGTCTTGCCAATGCGCGCGACTTCCTGACGCCGGTCGCGAACTACGAGGACAAGGACACGCCGACCGAGCTGTTCGTGAAATGGGGCGGCTCGCTGTTCAAGACGACGCTGCCGCATTCACCGATCGACGTGGTCGCCTGGCACGGCAATTACGCGCCCTACAAATACGACCTGCGCGCGTTCTCCCCGGTCGGCGCGATCAGCTTCGATCATCCCGATCCCTCGATCTTCACGGTGCTGACCTCGCCCTCGGAGACCGCGGGCACGGCGAATATCGACTTCGTCATCTTCCCCGAGCGCTGGATGGTCGCGGAAAACACCTTCCGTCCGCCCTGGTACCACATGAACATCATGAGCGAGTTCATGGGCCTGATCTACGGCGTCTACGACGCCAAACCGCAGGGCTTCGTCCCCGGCGGCATCTCCTTGCACAATTGCATGCTGCCGCACGGACCTGATCGCGACGCCTTCGAGCACGCCAGCAATGGCGAGCTGAAGCCGGTGAAGCTCACGGGCACCATGGCCTTCATGTTCGAGACCCGCTATCCGCAGCGCGTCACCGCACACGCGGCGAGCTCCTCCACGCTCCAGGATGATTATGCCGATTGCTGGAAGGGCCTGGAGAAGCGCTTCGATCCGAGCAAGCCGTAGTCTTTCTTACCCTCCAGGGGAGGGTGACACCGCCACCGCTGCGCCATGGGAAACCAATGCCCCACCCCAACGACCCCAGCCTCCGCTCCTTCATCGAGGTCGACCCCGCCTCGGACTTTCCGATTCAGAACCTGCCCTATGGCGTGTTCTCGACCGCGGCCAATCCGACGCCGCGGGTTGGTGTGGCGATCGGAGGCTACGTGCTCGATCTCTGGGAGCTCGAGCAGGATTCCCGGCTCGACGTCGGCCCGTTCGGCGTGTTCTCCGGGGCCTCGCTCAATCCCTTCATGGCGTTGGGGCCGAAGGTGTGGGCGAAGACGCGGGCGCGGATCAGCGAACTGCTCCGTCACGATCATCATGAGCTGCGCGACAACGAGGAGCTGCGCAGCCGCGCGCTGGTGCCGATGCGCGATGCGAAGCTCCACATGCCGTTCGCGGTCTCCGGCTACACCGATTTCTATTCTTCCAAGGAGCACGCCACCAATGTCGGCGTGATGTTCCGCGGCAAGGACAATGCGCTGCAGCCGAACTGGCTGCACATGCCGATCGCCTATAACGGCCGCGCCTCCACCGTCGTGGTCTCCGGCACCAGGGTGAAGCGGCCGCGCGGGCAGCTGAAGCCGCCGAATGTGGAGCTGCCTAGCTTTGCGCCGTGCAAGCGGCTCGATTTCGAGCTGGAGATGGGCGCCGTCATCGGCCAGGCTTCGCCGATGGGCGGCATGCTCAGCGAGCAACAGGCCGAGGAGATGATCTTCGGATTCGTGCTGCTCAACGACTGGAGCGCGCGCGACATCCAGCAATGGGAATACGTGCCGCTCGGCCCATTCCTCGCAAAAGCCTTCGCGACCTCGATCAGCCCCTGGGTGGTGACGCGCGAGGCGCTGGAGCCGTTCCGCCTGAAGGGACCGGAGCAGCAGCCGGTGCCGCTCGACTATCTCAAGCAGACCAAGCCACAGAACTACGATGTCGAGCTCGATGTCTCCTTGCGCGCTGCGGGGGCCAATGCGCCCGTCAGCATCAGCCGCACCAACTTCAAATACATGTACTGGTCCTCGGTGCAGCAGCTGATGCACCATGCTTCTTCCGGCTGCGCCATGAATGTCGGCGATCTCCTCGGCAGCGGCACCATCTCCGGCCCGGAGAAGAACCAGCGCGGCAGCTTGTTGGAGATTTCTTGGAACGGCACCGAGCCGGTCGAGCTGCCCGGCGGCACCAAGCGCTCGTTCCTGGAGGACGGCGACAGCCTCGTGATGCGCGGCTGGTGCCAGGGCAACGGCTATCGCGTCGGGTTCGGCGAGGTCGAGGGGACGATTGTGGCGGCGGAGTGAGCCGCCGTCCCTGTCACAACCTCCGTCCTTGCGAGCGCAGCGAAGCAATCCAGAATCTCTCCGCGGCGGCAGTCTGGATTGCTCCGTCGCATCAGCGCAAAATTGCTACGCAATTTTGTCGCGAGCTCCTCGCAATGACGTGGAGAGAGAGCCTATCGTTTCTCCGGCGGCACGTCGCGGATTCGTGCGCAATGCGCTGCGACATCCTCCACGCTGTACTTCAGATGCACGCGCTTGTCTGACGGCACGTGCTTGGCCACGCACACGCCCGGCCGCCATTCCCGCGCCGGCCTGATCGGGCGCGGCACAAATCCGCCGCCGCAGTTCGGGCAGACGTTGAACAGCTTCGTTTCGACGCAATCCGCACAGAACGTGCATTCATAGGAGCAGATCCGCGCATCGGTTGCGTTCGGCGGCAGGTCGCGGTCACAATATTCGCAGTTCGGTCGCAGCTGCAGCGCCATGTTGAATCTCCGGACATGGAGCTGCGATCATCGCAGATCGTGTAGGCAGCGCGAATGCCATAGTTCCCTCGATTTCAGCCGGGCTTGATCTCCTTGAGCGGGAGCCGTGAGCTCTCCTTCAGCCGGTCGAGGACGATCGAGGAGCGCACATGCGCCACGCTCTGGTGCGGCATCAGGACGTCGTTGACGAGGTTGGACAGGCCCTTGAGGTCGCGCAGCACGGCTTTGAGCACGTAGTCGGCATCGCCCGTCAGCGAATACGCCTCCTGGATCTCGTCGATCCGGTTCACCAGCGCGCGGAAGCGCTTGGAGTTGTCCGGTGAGTGGGTCGCAAGCCCCACCTGGATGAAGGCGATCACGCCGAAGCCGAGCGCCTCGCTGGAAAGATCGGCGTGATAGCCTGATATCACCTTTTCCTCTTCCAGCCGCATCCGCCGCCGCGAGCATTGCGAGGCGGAGAGACCCGCGAGGTCGGCAAGCTCCTGGTTGGTGAGGCGGCCATCGTCCTGGAGTGCACCCAGGATCTTGAGGTCGAACGCGTCCACGGAAATCATGCGTCAATCGTCCAATTCATGCACGAGTCGTGCATAAGCTAGCGGAATCGTGTGCCGTTTGCACGCCCCTTGCGCGCTTCATGAAGGACAATTCCTCCCAGCCAGCAATTTGGGAGAACCGTCAATGGGTCCGTTTCCGCATGATGCACCGCCGGCCACTGTTAGCGCCGACAATCCGATGGGCACCGACGGATTCGAGTTCGTCGAATATGCGCATCCCCACCCGGAAGAGCTGCACGCGCTGTTCAAGCTGATGGGCTATGCACCCGTCGCGCGTCATAGAACTAAGAAGATCACGGTCTACCGCCAGGGCGACATCAACTATCTCGTCAACGAGGAGCCGGGTACTCACGGCTATGAGTTCGTCGCCGCGCATGGCCCCTGTGCGCCCTCGATGGCATTCCGCGTGGTCGATGCCAAGGCGGCCTATGACCGGGCGATTGCGCTCGGTGCCGAGCCGGCCGATGTGTCATCCGCACAGAAGACGCTCGACGTGCCCGCGATCAAGGGCATCGGCGGCAGCCTGCTTTATCTGGTCGATCGTTACGGTGACAAGGGCTCGGCCTATGATGCCGAGTTCGAATGGCTGGGCGCACGCGACCCGCGACCGGTCGGTGCCGGCCTGTTCTATCTCGACCATCTTACCCACAACGTTCATCGCGGCCGCATGGACGTCTGGGCCGGCTTTTATGAGAAGCTGTTCAACTTCCGCCAGATTCGCTTCTTCGACATCGAAGGCCGCGCCTCCGGCTTGTTTTCGCGAGCGCTGACCAGCCCCGACGGCAAGATCCGGATTCCGATCAACGAGGACGCCGGCGATTCCGGACAGATCGAGGAATATCTCAAGACCTATCGCGGTGAAGGCATCCAGCACATCGCCTGCGGCTGCCGCGACATCTACCGCACCATCGAAGGCCTGCGCGAAGCCGGCCTGCCGTTCATGCCGTCCCCGCCCGACACCTATTTCGAGCGGATCGATACGCGCCTGCCCAAGCACGGCGAAGACGTCGCACGGCTCCGCAAGAACGGCATCCTCATCGACGGCGAGGGCGTGGTCGAGGGTGGCCAGACCAAGGTGCTGCTGCAGATCTTCTCGGCCAACGCCATCGGCCCGATCTTCTTCGAGTTCATCCAGCGCAAGGGCGACGACGGCTTTGGCGAGGGCAATTTCAAGGCCCTGTTCGAATCGATCGAGGAGGACCAGATCCGCCGCGGGGTGCTGAAGGTGGAGAACGCGGCGTAGGGCGGCAGCCGCGCTGCCCTAGGGTGGGCAAAGGCGCGTAGCGCCGTGCCCACCATCTCTCTGTGATCTCGCTCAAAGTGGTGGGCACGCTTCGCTTTGCCCATGGAATCTACGAGAGCGTGCTCGTCGGCTCTACCTCTTCCACGCCTTCGTCACCGCGGTGATCTCCGCCGCTTCCGGCTCACGCACGGCCGATGGCGTGCGTGAGAATCGCGGCGCGGGTGCCGGCTGCTTCACGCCGTGGCGCTCGATGAAGACATTACGGGCGACCATGTGTGGATGTTGTGTCGCCTCCGACATGGTCAGCACCGGCGCGAAGCAGATGTCGGTGCCTTCCATGATCCTGCACCAGTCCTCGCGCGTCTTGCTCTTGAACACCGCCTTCAGCTTCTCCTTCAGCGCGGGCCAGGCCTTGCGGTCCATCTGCGCGTCGAAATCCGCATCCGTCAGGCCGGCGTGCTCGCGCAGCAGCGCGTAGAATTGCGGCTCGATCGAGCCGATCGAAATGAAGTGCCCGCAGGCGCATTCATAGACGCCATAGAAATGCGCGCCGCCGTCGAGGAAGTTCTGGTTGCGCTCCTCGGTCCAGCGGCCGATCGTGGTCATGTCGAAGAAGAACGACATCAGCGACGCCGCGCCGTCGCACATCGCGGCGTCGACCACCTGACCCTTGCCGGATTTTTGCGCTTCCAACAGCGCTGCGAGCACGCCGACGACCAGATAGAGCGCGCCGCCACCGAAATCTCCGACCAGGTTGAGCGGCGGCACCGGCGCTTCCTTCGTGCCGATCGCGGCGAGCGCGCCGGTGATGGAGATGTAGTTGATGTCGTGGCCGGCGGCGTTGGCGAGCGGGCCTTCCTGGCCCCAACCGGTCATGCGGCCATAGACGAGCTTCGGGTTGCGCGCGAGCACGACGTCGGGCCCGAGCCCGAGCCGCTCCATGACGCCGGGACGGAATCCTTCGATCAGCGCATCGGCGCTGGCCAGGAGGTCGAGCACCTCTGCGATCGCGCCCTTGTCCTTGAGGTCGAGCTCGATCAGCTTGCGGCCGCGGCCCGCGACCGATTTCATGCTCTTCTTGGCGCCGACGCGATCGAGCGTGACGACGTCGGCGCCCATGTCGGCCAGCATCATGCAGGCGAACGGACCGGGCCCGATGCCGGCGAATTCGACGATGCGGAAGCCCGCGAGCGGGCCGGAAGCGCGGCCGGACGAGCCTTCGGATTTGTCTTGGGCTGATTTCTGGGCTGATTTCTGGGCTGATTGATCGAGCACGTTTTTGTTTCCTCGGGTCGCGGGCGGTTGCCGGGATCCGGCAAGCGCCTCCGACGTTCCTCTGTGGGCGAGTTAATTGGCTGATTAACTTTTCCCGCCTTCACGCCAGTGAGGCAAGCGGTTTTCATGCATCGGCGCATAATAAAAGCGGCGCGCACCGAAGTGCGCGCCGCGGAAAATTTGTGCTGAGACGCTGGAGCGGGAGGGTCAGCCCGCTGCCGCCACCGCGCGCTGCGCCATCACCTTGACGAGGTTGGCGCGGTACTCCGCCGAGCCATGGATGTCAGCGAGCAATCCGCTCGCGGGAATGCTGACGCTGTCGATCGCCGCCGGCGACCAGTTCGTCTTCAGCGCGGCTTCGATCGCAGGCACCCGCATCACGCCGTTCTGCGAGGCACCGGTGGCGGCGACCCGAACCTCGCCCGACTTGGTCTGCGCGACGAACACGCCGGTCAGCGCGAAACGCGAGGCCGGATGCGGCATCTTGGAATAGCCGGCTTTCGCCGGAACCGGGAACGACACGGCGGTAATGATCTCGCCGTCTTCGAGCGCGGTCGTGAACAGGCCCTTGAAGAAATCGGCCGCCGCAATCGACCGTTTGTTGGTCTTCACGGTCGCATCGAGCGCAAGCAGCGCGGCCGGATAGTCGGCGGCGGGATCGTTGTTGGCGATCGAGCCGCCGATCGTGCCGCGGTAGCGCACGGCGGGATCGCCGATCAGCGAGGCCAGGTAGGCGAGCGCAGGGATCGCCTTCTTCGCGGCGTCGCTGGTCGCGACATCGTAATGCGGCGTGGCGGCCTTGATGGTCAGCGTATCGCCGGAGGCTTCGACGCCGATCATGTCCTTGATCTTGGCGACATCGATCACGTCGGAGGGACCTGCGAGGCGCTGCTTCATCACCGGCAGCAACGTCTGCCCGCCGGCGAGGAATTTCGCCTCGCTGCTCTTGGCGAACAGGCTGGCAGCCTCGTCGACCGAGGAGGCACGATGATAGGTGGTCTGGTACATCTTGGTTGCTCCTGAAATCTTTTCTCTGTCATTCCGGGATGCGCCGAAAGGCGCAGACCCGGAATCTCGAGGTTGAATTCTTAAGCTCCAGATTCCGGGTTCGACGCTTGGCCTCGCCCCGGAATGACGATGATGAGGCGGTTAAGCCGCGTGGATCGTGCGCCACACCCGGTCAGGGGTTGCGGGCATTTCCAGGTTGTTCTTGCCGATCGCATCCGTGATCGCGTTGATCACGGCCGCAGACGCCCCGATCGCGCCGGCCTCACCGCAACCCTTGATGCCCAGGGGATTGCCCGGGCACAGCGTCGTGGTGTGGGAGAGGTTGAACGAGGGCAGGTCGTCGGCGCGCGGCATGGCATAGTCCATGAACGAGGCCGTGACCGGCTGGCCGTTGGCATCGTAGATCGCGTGCTCGAGCAGTGCCTGGCCAATGCCTTGCGCGAGGCCGCCATGGACCTGGCCCTCGACGATCATCGGGTTGATCAGCCGGCCGAAATCGTCGGCCGCGACGAAGTTGATGAACGAGGTCTTGCCGGTGCCGGGATCGACTTCGAGCTCGCAAATATAAGCGCCGGCGGGGAAGGTGAAATTGGTCGGGTCGTAGAAGGCGCTCTCCTTCAGGCCCGGCTCCATCCCCTCAGGCAGATTGTGCGCGGTGTAGGCCGCAAGCGCGACCATCGGGAACGCGATCGCCTTGTCGGTGCCGGTCACCTTGAACTCTCCGTTCTCGATGACGATGTCGGCTTCCGAGGCTTCGAGCGCATGCGCTGCGATCTTCTTGGCCTTGGACTCGACCTTCTCCATCGCCTTCAGGATCGCGGTGAGGCCGACGGCCGCCGAGCGCGAGCCGTAGGTGCCCATGCCGAACTGCACCTTGTCGGTGTCGCCATGGACGATCGAGACCTGGCTGATGGGAACGCCGAGACGGTCTGCCACGAGCTGGCAGAAGGTGGTCTCGTGACCCTGGCCATGGCTGTGCGATCCCGTGAGGATCTCGATGGTGCCGACCGGATTGACGCGGACCTCAGCCGATTCCCACAGGCCGACGCCGGCGCCCAGGCTGCCGACCGCCTTGGACGGTGCGATGCCGCAGGCTTCGATGTAGCAGGACACCCCGATGCCGCGCAGCTTGCCTTGTGACTTTGCTTGCGCCTTGCGGGCAGGGAAGCCGGCATAGTCGATCGCCTTCATCGCGGCATCGAGCGAGGCGTTAAAGTCGCCGGTGTCGTAGGCCATGATGACCGGCGTCTGGTGCGGGAACTGGGTGATGAAGTTGGTCCGGCGCAATTGGGCCGGATCGACATTCAGCTGCCGCGCCGCCGTTTCCATCAGCCGCTCGATCAGATAGCTCGCCTCCGGCCGGCCCGCGCCGCGATAGGCATCGACCGGCGTGGTGTTGGTGTAGACCCCGATGACCTCGGCATGGATCGCCGGGATGTTGTACTGGCCCGACAGCAGCGTCGCGTAGAGATAGGTCGGCACCGAGGACGAGAACAGCGACATGTAGGCGCCGAAATTGGCGTAGGTCTTCACCCTCAGGCCAATGATCTTGTTGTTGGCGTCGAACGCCATCTCGGCATGGGTGATGTGGTCGCGGCCATGTGCGTCGGTGAGGAAGGCCTCGGTGCGGTCGCCGGTCCATTTGACGGGACGGCCGACTTTCTTCGAGGCCCACAACGCCACCATTTCTTCGGGGTAGATGAAGATCTTCGAGCCGAAGCCGCCGCCGACGTCGGGGGCGATCACGCGCAGCTTGTGCTCGGGCGCGATGTTGTAGAACGCCGACAGCACGAGGCGGGCGACGTGCGGGTTCTGCGACGTCGTGTAGAGCGTGAAGTGCTCTTCCGCCGCGTCGTAATCAGCGATCGCCGCGCGCGGCTCCATCGCATTCGGCGCGAGGCGGTTGTTAGTGACGTCGAGCTTCACCACATTGGCGGCCTTCGAGAAGGCGGCATTCACCGCGCCCTCGTCGCCGATCACCCAGTCATAGACCTGGTTGCCGGGGGCTTCGGGATGAAGCTGCGGCGCGCCGGTCTTGATCGCCGCGTGCATGTCGGCGACCGCGGGAAGCTCCTCGTAATCGACGACGACGGCCTCCGCCGCGTCGCGTGCCAGATTCTTGCTCTCGGCGATCACGACGGCGACGGCCTGGCCGACGAAGCGCACCGTCTCGGGCGCCATCGCCGGCCATGCACCCATCTTCATCGGGCTGCCGTCCTTGGAGGTGATGGCCCAGCCGCAGATCAGGTTGCCGACCTTGTCGTCGACGAGCTGCTTGCCGGTGAGCACCGCGACCACGCCCGGCATCTTCAGCGCGGCGGACGAGTCGATCCCCTTCACCTTGGCGTGCGCGTGCGGGCTGCGGATGAAATAGGCATGGGTCATGCCCGTCAGCTTGATGTCGTCGACGTAACGGCCCTTGCCGGTAATGAAGCGCTTGTCTTCCTTGCGCACGACGCGTGCGCCGATGCCTTCAACACCCATGTCTGGTCCTCCCGACCGGAAATTTGTTGACCCGCGCTTTCCCTCGAAAGCGGCGGTGGTTTTCTTGTTTGCGGCGGCCGCTTTACTCGGCCGCCTGCGCAACCTTCATGCGGCCGGCCGCATCCAGCACGGCTTTGACGATGTTGTGATAGCCGGTGCAGCGGCAGATATTGCCTTCGAGCTCGTGGCGGACGGTGGCTTCGTCGAGCTGTCCACCATGGCGTTGCACGATATCGATCGCCGACATGATCATGCCCGGCGTGCAATAGCCGCACTGCAGGCCGTGATTGTCGCGGAAAGCGGCCTGCATCGGATGCAGTTCCTCGCCCTTGGCGATGCCTTCGATGGTGGTGACGTTGGCACCGTCGGCCTGTCCTGCCAGCATGGTGCAGGATTTCACGGCGCGGCCGTCCATGTGCACGACGCAGGCGCCGCACTGACTGGTGTCGCAGCCGACATGGGTTCCCGTGAGATTGAGATGGTCGCGCAGGAGCTGGACCAGCAGCGTGCGGTCCTCGACGTCGACAGCAACGGCCTTGCCGTTGACCGTCAGTTTGACTGTAGACACTTGGAGTCCTCCCAGAGTGATTTTGATTGGTTCTAATTAGAGACAGCGCGAGCGAAACTTTGCAACTGGGATTTTGGCGACCGCGCGTCATGTAAAAGACATCGTGCGGCCGTCGCAGTCGTACGCTCCGGCCACGACAATCCGCACCGCCGCCGGTGCGTGGCGTGACCTTGCAGGAAGCTTGCGGAAAAGGTCGCTCCGCCATCTGCGATGGCACGTTCGACCGCCGTCATGCGAAGCGCTTTGTCCTGGTGGCGCCTGCCTTGGTCATGCTTGCCGCTTGCCCCTGGACTCGGCGCCGTCGTGCGTCGTTTCTCCCTTGAATGCCTTGTTCGTTGCGCAAATAGGAGCACGCGCTCCCGTCTTTGTAATCGCGATCTTGGTAGTAGGCGGAGACCACTTAAGTCATTGATTTTGCTTATGGCGATGCAGCGAAGCCGCGCCCGCCACGCGGCTCGCCGGCAAGCCGCGTCAGCCACGATCTTCTAGTACTTCCTGGCGATTGATCGCAGCCGGGCCTCCCCCTAGTCGGACCGTACAAGTCAACGACCAAAAGGGTGGAAGCGATGCAGATGAATGACAGTCAGCGGATCCCGGCGTCGAAGGCCACGGTGTGGGCTGCGCTCAACGATCCCGATATTCTCAGGCGCTGCATTCCCGGCTGCCAATCGCTCGAGATGACATCGTCGACGCAGATGACAGCGACTATTGTGCTGAAGGTCGGTCCAGTGAAGGCAACGTTCAGCGGCAAGGTGACGCTGACCGACATCGATGCGCCCAACGGCTACCGCATCATCGGCGAAGGCGCCGGCGGCGTCGCGGGCTTTGCCAAGGGCGGCGCGAAGGTCAGGCTGGAAGAAGAATCGCCTGACCTCACCATACTGCATTACGAAGCCGATGCGCAGATCGGCGGCAAGCTCGCACAGCTCGGCTCGCGACTGATCGAATCGACGTCGCGAAAACTTGCCGCGAACTTCTTCCAAAGCTTTGCAGGCGTGGTAGCGCCATCATCTTGACCGATGCACGCAAGGACAATCGGATTGCGAGCGCGATGCTTCCCAAATCCGATGACGCATTTCGGGCTGCAAAATACGGGCAAGACGCAAGCCGGGACAACGAGATGAGCGGCGAGAGCCGGCAATGATCTGCACTACTACCTTCCGCCTATACTAAGCGCGAAAAGGCGATGCTGTAATTTCGAACCATGGCTCGCGGGCAAACTGCGCGTCACGAGCGCAACGCGCTCAGGCGCCCAACGAGGCGTGCACAACAACATCGCGGAGGGAATACATGACCTTTGGAACGAAGGGCTTCTTGGCTGGCATCTCCATGATTGCGATGCTTGCCGCCGTTACACCGGGCGTTCGCGCCAACGACTCCCTGCTCAAGGCGCAATCCGATTCGAATCAGTGGGCTGTCGCCGGCCACGACTATGGCAACACGCGCTTCAGCCCGCTGAAGCAGATCAACACCGAAAACGCCGGCAAGCTGACGCTGGCTTATTCCTTCTCGCTGGCGTCGCTGCGTTCGAACGAATCCTCGCCGATCGTCGTCGGCAACACGCTCTACGTTTCGAGCTCGTGGGGGCCGAAATACGTCTATGCGCTCGATGCCGCCACCGGCGCGCGCAAATGGACCTGGGAGCCCGACATTCCCGAGGACGTGCTGCAATACGCCTGCTGCGACGTGAACAATCGCGGCGTCTCCTATGCCGACGGCAAGATCTTCGTCGGCCGCCTCGACGGCAAGCTGACGGCGCTCGATGCCGCGACCGGCAAGGCGCTGTGGACGGCGAAGGTGGTCGACTACAAGCAGGGTTCGGTCATCACCTCGCCGCCGCTCGTCGTGCGCGACAAGGTCATCACCGGTTTCGGTGGCGGCGAATACGGTGTCCGCGGTGCGCTCCAGGCCTTCGACATCAACACCGGCAAGCAGGTGTGGCAGACCTACACCGTTCCGTCCCCGGATGAGCCCGGTGGCGACACCTGGAAGGGCGATTCCGCCCAGCATGGCGGCGGCGCGGCCTGGCTGGTCGGCTCCTACGATCCGAAGAGCGACACGGTCTATTGGGGCACCAGCAATCCCGGCCCGTGGAACACGGCGGTGCGTTCGACCGGCGACGGCAATTTCGGCAAGCTGACCAACCTCTATACCGCCTCGACGCTGGCGCTCGATCCCAACACCGGCAAGATCAAGTGGCACATCCAGACCACGCCGGCCGACGCCTGGGACTATGACGGCGTCAACGAAGCCGTGCTCGCGGATCTGAAGATCGGCGGCAGCACCGTTCCGGCGCTCATGAAGGCGGATCGCAACGGCTTCTTCTTCGTCGCCAATCGCGAGACCGGCAAGGTGTTGTCGGCGGAGAAATACGTGTTCTCGAACTGGGCCAAGAAGTGGGACGTCGCCACGATGCGCGCGGTCGAGGATCCCGACAAGCGTCCCGGGCCGAATCATCCCGCCAAGGACATCTGCCCGAACCTGATCGGCGGCAAGAACTGGCAGCCGATGTCGTTCAACCCGCAGACCGGCCTCGTCTACATCCCGTCCAACAATGTCTGCATGGACTGGTCGGTCAGTGATGTCACCTACAAGCGTGGCGTGTTCTATCTCGGCGCCGAATTCCCGACCAAGGAAGGCCCCGGCGACTTCCTCGGCGAGCTCGTGGCCTGGGATCCGGTCGCGCAGAAGAAGGTCTGGTCGATCAAGGAAGACCTGCCGTTCAACGGCGGAACGCTGACCACTGGCGGTGGTCTCGTGTTTGCCGGCAACATCCATGGCGACTTCCGCGCCATCGATGCGAAATCCGGCAAGGTGCTGTGGAGCAAGAATCTCGGCTCCGGCATCGGCGCCGGCCCGGTGACCTACCAGGTCGACGGCAAGCAATATGTCGCCATCGTCGTCGGCCGCACGGCTGCGCTGCCTGCGTTCCTGGGCGAGGTAGGTAAGAAGATGACGGCCGCAGCCCCCGAGGGCGGTTCGCTCTTCGTGTTCTCCGTCCAGTGACCACTCGCGCGCGTATCCCCGAGGTGACGGGATACGCGCGCGTTTTTTTAAGACATGAGCTGCGCCATGGACGAGGCCTGTGCCGCCGCGCCTGGCCCAACAAGCTCCGGCCCAATGACGCCAAGGGAAACGCCAAGGAAAACGCAAAGGGAGACGAGGATGCGTCCGAATCATTCTGCCATCGGTGCGAGCCGATATCGCGCCATCGCAGGCCTGCTCGCATGTGCCGCCGCGCTGGTCGCTCCGGCCTTGCCGCTGCATGCCGAAGAGGCGCAGCCGCTCCGCCTCTGCGCCGATCCGACCAACCTTCCATTCTCTAGCGATAGTCCGTCGCAGCCGGGGTTCTATGTCGAGATCGGACAGGCCCTGGCGCAGGCGCTCGGCCGGCCGATCGCCTATGACTGGTACAAATCCTATTTCGGCAAGCGCACCGTGCGCGTCACGCTGCTCGGCAAGCAATGTGACGCCATGATCGGGCTGCCGCGCTCGGAGGATTTCATGGGACCGGCCGTGATTTTCTCCAACAGCTTCGCCAAGGAGGGCTATGCCCTCGTCGCCGCCAAGGGGCAGGTGTTCGGCGGCATCGACGGCCTCAGGGGCAAGCGCGTCGCCGTGCAGTTCGCCAGCACGCCGCAAAACCTGCTGGCGAGCCGTGACGACATCCAGAAGGTGACGGTGCTGTCGCCCGAGGAAGGCATGCAGGCGCTCGACCAGGGCAGGGCCGACGTCGCCTTCATCTGGGGGCCGGTCGCCGGCTGGCTGAACAAGACCGCCTACAACGGCCGCTATCAGATCGAGCTCACCGAAGGTGAAGGTCTGTCGTGGGACGCCGCCATCGGCTTTGCGAAGACCTCGGCCGAGCTGCGCGATCGCGTCGATGCCGTCTTGCCGCAGCTTCAGAAGACGATCGGTGAGCTCGCGGTGAAATATGGCCTGCCGACCGGCGAGCCGGTTCGTTTCGGCGCAGTGCCGGCAGCAATCACGACGGGGGCGGGAACCGGAGCCGGCGTGGCGCAGGTCGCCAATGTGGTGGCGACCGAAACCAAGGGCGATGCGGCCGCGCCACACGACGATGCCATCGGTGCGGGCAAGGAGATCTTCAACGGAACCTGTGCCCATTGCCACGGTCCCGATGCGGTCCAGAGCGAGCGTAAGATCGATCTGCGGCTGCTGCGTCACCGCTACGGCGATGACATGCGCGAGAAGTTCTGGACGACCGTGCACGAGGGACGGCCGACCAAGGGCATGCCGTCCTGGAAGGAGGTCTTCACCGACGACCAGTTCGACAGCATCTTTTCCTTCCTGCTGACGGTCCAGTCCGAATCGAATGACTGAACGACCTTGACCGAACCCGATCGGGAGAATGTGGTAGCGTCCGTCCGGCACCATCCCGGCGCCGGACGGGGGCCGCATGGTTCTGCCTCTTCCGCTGTCGTGGTGGATGCCTGTACGGTGGACTATTCGGCGGTGCAGTCCTGTGAAGGCGCCATGACCAGCTTCCTGATCATCGACGATCATCCCCTGTTTCGCGAGGCGCTCGGCAATGCGGTGCGGCTGGCCCTGCCGGAGGCGCGGATCTTCGAGGCGATGTCGATCGAGGATGCCCTTCGTGTCCTGATGGCAGAGCAGGGCGAGGGCATCGACCTCGCGCTGCTCGACCTCCTGCTGCCGGATGCGACGGGCTTCTCCGGCTTTCTGCGTTTGCGCGAAGCTTATCCGCGCCTGCCTGTCGCCATCGTGTCGAGCGACGAGGACCAGCGCGTCGTCCGCGAGGCGCTGGAGCTGGGGGCTGCCGGCTATCTGCCGAAGTCGATGTCGAAGCGCGAGCTGGCGCAATCGATCGAGGGCGTGTTGAAGGGATCGGTGTCGGTGCCGAAGGATTTCGTGGCGGCGCCGCAGCGGCGGCGGGCCGAGGCCAGCAAGGCGCTCGAGGTCAAGCTGCGCGAGCTCACGCCGCAGCAGCTTCGCGTGCTCGATCTGCTGCGGCGCGGCTATCCGAACCGGCAGATCGCCCAGGAGCTTCAGCTCGCCGAATCCACGGTGAAGGCGCACATCACCGAGATTCTGCGCAAGCTCGGCCTGTTCAGCCGCAACAAGGCGATCATCGAGGTCGGCAAGGTGGACCTGCCGGATCCAAAGGGCCGGCCCTATGCGCGGGCCGACCGCGGGCGGCCGCAATGACGCGCGATGTCGTGCTTGACGTCGGGCTTGACCTGGGTCAAGCCGGCCTGACCCGGCTGGCACATTCTCGTTCTCGTTCTTGCTTCGAACCCGGCAACGATTTGGGAATGGTTCATACGTGATGCGATTTCTGATTGTCGAAGACCATCCGCTGTTTCGCGAGGCCCTCGAGGGCGCGCTCCAGATGGTGGCGCCGGCGGCCGAGATCCTGCAGGCGACGTCGATCGACGGTGCGCTCGAGCAGGTCGCGGCGACCACCGAGCTCGACCTCATCCTGCTCGACCTGTCGATGCCGGGCACCACAGGTCTTTCGGGCATCATCCGCATCCGCAAGGCATTTCCCAAAATTCCCGTCGTCATCGTATCCGGGCATCAGGATCCGCAGATCATGTCCGGTGCCTTGTCGCTCGGCGTGTCCGGCTACATCCTCAAATCATCGTCCAAGCAGGATCTGGCGGAGTCGATCTGCGAGGTACTGCGCGGCTCGGTCTGTGTTCCCGCCGCCTATCGCGGATTTGTCCGCCCGCAACGTCCGTCCGGCCCCGCGCGGGATTTGCTGAAGCGCCTGCACGAACTGACGCCGCAGCAATTGCGCGTGCTCGAAATGCTCAAGCGCGGCCTGCAGAACAAGCAGATCGCCTATGAGCTGAAGATTTCCGAGACCACCGTGAAGGTCCACGTCTCCGACATCCTGCGCAAGCTGAACGTGCTGAGCCGCACCAAGGCCATCGTGGAAATGTCCCGGATCGATTTCGCGACGCTGGCAGCCGAGGGTGCCACGACCAGGCGCGAGCGGGCACAGCCGGATCAGCAGTGACGCGGTTATCTCGTCTCTGGCTCGCAGGTTGAGCGCACGCGAGCGATGATTTTAAGTTCAAATCATTGGCTTGATGAAATGTAAGATATTACCGGTACTGTGCATGGGGTTGTTTTGCGATATTTGATGTGAGCCCGCGGGCTAGCTCAGCAGGAACGACAGCAGCGCCCGCATCTCGGCAGGCTTGATCGGCTTCTTCAGCACTTCGAGACCGTGGAGGCTCGCTTCCTTCGCCGCCGTTTCGGAATAGTCGGCCGTGATGATCATGGCGGGCGTGTCGAGCTTCAAATGCTACCGGACGTCTGCAATGGCGGACAGGCCGCTCTCGCCGTGATCGAGGTGGAGATCGGCGATCACGGCATCGGGGGCGCCGCCGAGCTCGCCGAGGCGCACGAGCGCGTCCGCGGCCGATCGCGTGGTCGCGACGTCGCAGCCCCACCCCTCCAGCAGCGCGGCCATCGCTTCCGAGCCGTTCGGATCGTTCTCGATCAGCAGGATCTTGGCGCCTTCGAGCCCGCTATAATTGTAGTGCCGCTCGGCGAGCTTGACCTCCTGCACCTCGTCGCCGACCTCGGCGAGGTCGGCGGGCTCCAGCTGCAGGGTGAAGGTCGATCCCCTGCCGAGTTGCGACGACAGCCGCACCTCGTGCCCGAGCACGGTCGCGAAGCGGCGGACGATGGAGAGGCCGAGCCCGAAGCCGGCTTGGTCGGTCGCATTTGCCTCGCCGCGCTGGAATTCGCGGAAGATCGCGTCCTGCTGCGCCTGCGCAATTCCAGGTCCGGTGTCGGAGACCTGGACGCAGATCTGGTCGCCCCGCGGCCGGCATCCCATGACGACGCCGCCGCTGCGGGTATAGCGAACGGCATTGGCAAGCAGGTTCTGCAGGATCCGCCGCAGCATCATCGCATCCGACCTCACCGCGAGCTGTGAGCTGCGGATGCGCAAGGACAGGCCTTGCCGCGCGGCGATCGGTTCGAACTCGTTGCGGAGCTGCTCGAACAAGGGCGCCAGCGCGATCGCGCGCACCTCTGGCTTGAGCGCCCCGGCGTCGAGCTTCGCGATCTCCAGCAGCGACCGCAGCAGGTCCTCCAGCATCACCAGCGAACGGTCGGCCTGGTCGATGAGCAGGCCCGCCTCCTGTGATTCCATCATCTCGGTCAGTGCGGACAGGGTCAGGCGCGCCGCGTTGAGCGGCTGCAACAGGTCGTGGGTGACCGAGATCAGCACCGAGGATTTCAGCGAGCTTGCCGCTTCCGCCTGCTGCTTGGCGCGATAGAGACCCTCATTGGCGCGCTCGACCGAATGCAGCGCCTCGCGCAACTGGTGCGTCCGGTCGCGGACCTTGTGGTCGAGCGCGATGGCGGTTTCGAACAGGGAGAATGCGTTGAGCTGCTGGTCCATCGAGCGCTCGACGCGCGACATCAGCGCGGCATTGATCTTCCTCAGCTTCGCAGCTTCCCGCTGGAGCTGCTCGACGGTTTGCGGATCCTGCCACGTCTCCGTCACGCGGTGCGCCTTCCAATCGCAACCCCGGTGAAGGTCTGGTTCACATGCATCGAGCCGAACTGCTCGCCATAGGTGTGAAAGCCGACCACGCGGTTCTGCCGGTACAGTTCGGACATGTCGCGGGCGAGCTGGTGCTGCTCGGCGTCGAGCCGGCGGAGCAGGCACTCGAAGCCGATATAGAGCGAGACGTCTCCGATCTGGTCACGGATTTCGGCAAACGTCTCGCGGGTCGAGCCGACCAAGCTTTTCGACGATGCCGCCGTCAGCACCATGCCCTCATCGATAGCGCAGAAGAAATGCAGCGAGCCGTCCGGTTCGACGCGCTGGATCGAGCGCGCGTAATAGGAGCCGCCGACGCGCACCAGCACCGGGTGCGACGCAAAGGAGAACGGATCGAGCTTGGCGTCCATGATCCCGACCACACGCGAATATTCCAGTGCGGCAGGCTCTGCGTTCAGCTCCCTCACCGTCCGATTTTCGATGTCGGCCTCGGTCACGACCATCTTCTGCGCCTGCGGCTCGAAATTGTCGCACTTGAAGACGCGGAACGGCAGCGACGTGTTCAGCAGGACCAGCAGCGCGGCGTTGGTGTGCGCCTTGCCGTCGAAGAACACAAACGTCTTCTCGAAGCGCATCCCATCGCCCGCGGATCCGCCGACGACCGGAATGTCGTCCAGCGATGCATAGATCGCGGACATCACCGCTTCTTCGCGCCGGCACAGGCCGTCGATCAGGACCAGGCCGAAGGGACTGCCGCGGTCGACCTGCGGGGTAGCCCGCAACAGCTCGTGCCGGAGCTCGCCGCCGATCCGACGGCCGTCCTCGACGCGGAAGCTGTCGAGGTTGAGAATCGGCCGCACCGCCGCGGAGAACTCGGCGCGGCTGAACGCCAGCGCCACGACGCTGTTCTCGTCCCAGCCATCAGGGGCAAGCTCGCCCGCGGTGGTACAACCGCAGACCTGGGTCTCGTCGAATTGCCGGGTGATCTCGGCGATGAAGTGATGGGGGTCGTAGCTGGGGGAGAGGAACACCAGGATCAGCGCCAGCTCGTCGGACGGGAGCTGGGCCGCCAGTTCGGCCACGGCTTCATCGACGCTCGCAGCCTTCGACTTGGCCACGGCAATGCCAGGCGCACCGTCAAACCGAAAATCGGTTTGCCCCACTCCGTTTCTCCCCTCGAGGACCAGCTCGGTCTAACGCCAAGTGCCTGATAAGTATTCGAGAGTAAGGCGTTTTCCGGTTGGCTGCAACACGGCGCCCGACCCCCCACAAGGCCGGGTGGAGGAGCTCTCCATCCAGAATGCGGGCTGCACGGATTTACCACCCCTTGACGATTCTGCCTTAATTTTGCGCATGGTTCGGAAAGGGCTGCTTCCGGGCCGCAGAATCGCTGCAAGAACATGAGCTGGGGGTTGGGAATGTCCGGACGTATCGCGTCGTCGTCTAAGCGCACACTATTTCCGACCCTCAGGTTCCGCGCAAAAATCATCCTCGGCTTCGCCGCCGTGCTGGTGATCTCGGCCGGCAGCATGGCCTTCTCCTATTTCGGCTTCGAGCGCGTCGCCTCCGGGGTCGGGTCGTACCGCAGCAGCGTGTCCGAGGCCGATCTTGCCCGCAACATCGACCGTGAGCTGCTTGCCTATCGTTCGGCCGTCAAATATTTCGTCGTCACCGGCAAGGAAGACGACGCCAAGGCGGCCCTCGTTGCTGAAGCCAGCCTGAAGGACGCCATCGGCCAGGCCGTCAAGGGTGCCAAGAAGCCGGCGCGGCAGGAGAGTCTCGACAAGCTCACCAAAGAATTCTCCAACTTCTCCGCGACTTTCGCAAAGGTGCTCCAGGCCAAGCGCGACAGTGCGATGCTTGTGCAGAACCAGCTCAGCCGCAACGCCAACCTCCTGAAATACAAGCTCGACGACATCGGCAACAACGCGTCCGACGCCGAAGCACAGGCGATCGAGTTCGGCACCAAGCAGGTCAATGCCCAGTTCCAGACCGCGAGTGCGGCCGCGACCAATTTCGTGCTGACGTCCGACCAGGCGATCGCCACCAGCGCGCTGGCACGGCTGAAATTCGTCGAGAACTCGCTCAGCGCGGTCTACTCCATGGACGACAAGATCGTCGCCGGCCTGAAGGATGCCAGGGGACTGCTCGGTGCATATCGCGAAGCGCTGGAGAAGCTGATCGCCAATGCCAAGCTGGTCGATGATCTCGTCACCGAAATGAACGGCTCGGCCGGTGCGATCCTGCAAGGCGCGACCGCCATGAAGGCGGACCTCGTCGCCGAACAGCAGCGGTTGGATTCGGAGTCGGAGGCGACCATCGGTAAGACCGAGCAGCTGGTGCTGATGCTGGCCGTCGGCGGCACGCTGCTTGGCGCGGTCTTCGCTTTCCTGCTCGGCACCGGCATCTCGCGTCCGATGATCGCGATGTGCAGGGCGATGCGCGAGCTTGCCTCGGGCAATTTCGACGTCGTGCTGCCGGGTTTGGGGCGCAAGGACGAGATCGGCGAGATGGCGGGCGCGGTCGAGGAGTTCAAAGTTCAGGCGGTCGCCAAGGCCGAGCGCGATGCCGCCGCCAGCGAAGTCCAGAACCGGGAGCAGGCCGCCGCGCGTCGCGCCGAGCTGATCCGCTTTGCCGACGATTTCGAGAGCGCGGTCGGCGCCATCGTCTCCAACGTCTCGGCCTCGGCCGTGCAGCTGGAATCGGCGGCCTCCACGCTGACGCGCACCGCCGAGACCACGCAGAGCCTGTCGAGCCAGGTCGCCGGCGTTTCCGAGCAGGCCTCCTCCAACATGCAGTCGGTGGCGACCGCGACGGAAGAGCTCTCGGCCTCGGTCGAGGAGATCGGCCGCCAGGTCCGTGACTCCAGCCGCATCGCCGAAGCCGCCGTGATGCAGGCCAAGGAGACCGACGGCCGCATCGGCAAGCTGTCGCATGCCGCCCAGCAGATCGGCGAGGTGGTCAAGCTGATCACCGCGATCGCCGAGCAGACCAACCTGCTCGCGCTCAACGCCACCATCGAGGCGGCCCGCGCCGGTGAAGCCGGCCGCGGCTTTGCGGTCGTCGCGAGCGAGGTGAAGTCACTGGCGAGCCAGACCGCGAAGGCGACCGACGAGATCTCCTCGCACATCACGGGCATGCAGGGCGCCACGGCCGATCGGTCGCCGCGATCAAGGAGATCGGCGCGACCATCGGCCAGATCTCGTCGATCTCGACCTCGATCGCGAGCGCGGTCGAGCAGCAGGGCGCCGCGACGCAGGAGATCGCCCGCAGCGTCCAGACCGTCGCCCAGGGCACCCAGGCTGCAGCCACCGACATCGGTGAGGTCAACCGCGGCGCCGCCGAGACCGGCTCGGCTTCGGAAGAGGTGCTGAACTCGGCCAAGACGCTGTCGAGCGAAAGCACCCGTCTGCGCGCCGAGCTCGACCGCTTCATGGCGAATATCCGGGCGGCGTAGGCCGCACTGGTCGGGGACGACAGCGGAGATTGGCGTGGCACTCGATTTGTAACGGCGCGGGAAAGCGCGCCCTAGCAATTCCCTGCGTCACCTAACCGGCAGTTGCGGCGCCACAAATTTACTGCAGCTTTATCCTTTGCCCCGTAACGTGCAGAGGAGTCGAGAAGCGGGCTGCTTCCGGGCTGCGCCTGGTTTTCCGCGAATGGAATGGGGTGGGGAATGTCGGTTACGTCCAAGTCGAGCCAATCGAAGCTGCCAACGCTGCGTTTTCGCGCAAAAATCATCCTCGGCTTCGTCGCGGTGCTCGCCATCTTCGCCATCAGCATGGCATTTGCCTATTTCGGCTTCGAGCGGATCGCAGGCGCCGTGGCATCCTACCGCACCAGCGTATCGGAAGCCGATCTGGCGCGGACGGTCGATCGCGAGCTGATCGCCTATCAGGGGCTGGCACGGACCTATACCCTGACCGGAGCGGCGGATGACGAGACCGCAGCCAAGGCCGCCGAAGGGAATCTGAAGAGCGCGATCGCCAAGTCGATGGCGGCGACGACCGGCGCGGCTCGCCGTGAGCAGGTCGGCAAGCTCGAGGTCGAGTTCCAGAGCTTTACGAAAGTCTTCGGCGAGATCATCGCGCTGACGCGCGAGAACAACAAGATCGCGGCCGACGAGCTCAACAGTGTCGGCAACAAGATCCGTTTCAAATTCGACGATCTCGCCGATACCGCTGCGCTGGCGGGCCTCGCCTCGGTTCAGACCACGGCCAAGGACGTCACCTCGCAATATCTCGCGGTCTCCACCTCGGTCAGCGCCTTCGTGGCCAAGCCGGAGCCGAAGACCGCCGACGGCGTGATCGCCCGCGTCAAGTTCCTCGAGACGCTGCTGGTCTCCATCTACGCGAACGACCAGAAGATCACGGATCGCGTCAAGGAGATCGGCGATCTCTTGAAGCAGTACCGCACCTCGTTCGCAAAGCTGACCGAGAACGTGAAGGTCATCGTCAAGCTGAACGGCGAGATGACCAAGACGGCGGCGACCATCCTCAAGCACTCGGCCGAGCTGCGTTCGGATTTGACCGCCGATCAGCAACGCATCGAGGCGAGCGCCAATGCGACGATCGGGGAGACCGAGCAGCTGATGCTGATGCTGGCGCTCGGCGGGCTGGCCGTGGGCACCGTGCTGGCCTTGTGGCTCGGCAATGGCATCTCGCGTCCGATGATCGCGATGTGCAAGGCGATGCGCGAGCTTGCCTCGGGCAATTTCGACGTCGTGCTGCCGGGTTTGGGGCGCAAGGACGAGATCGGCGAGATGGCCGGCGCGGTCGAGGAGTTCAAGGTTCAGGCGGTCGCCAAGGCCGAGCGCGATGCCGCCGCCAGCGAAGTCCAGAACCGGGAGCAGGCCGCCGCGCGTCGCGCCGAGCTGATCCGCTTTGCCGACGATTTCGAGAGCGCGGTCGGCGCCATCGTCTCCAACGTCTCGGCCTCGGCCGTGCAGCTGGAATCGGCGGCCTCCACGCTGACGCGCACCGCCGAGACCACGCAGAGCCTGTCGAGCCAGGTCGCCGGCGTTTCCGAGCAGGCCTCCTCCAACATGCAGTCGGTGGCGACCGCGACGGAAGAGCTCTCGGCCTCGGTCGAGGAGATCGGCCGCCAGGTCCGTGACTCCAGCCGCATCGCCGAAGCCGCCGTGATGCAGGCCAAGGAGACCGACGGCCGCATCGGCAAGCTGTCGCATGCCGCCCAGCAGATCGGCGAGGTGGTCAAGCTGATCACCGCGATCGCCGAGCAGACCAACCTGCTCGCGCTCAACGCCACCATCGAGGCGGCCCGCGCCGGTGAGGCCGGCCGCGGCTTTGCGGTCGTGGCGAGCGAGGTGAAGTCACTGGCGAGCCAGACCGCGAAGGCGACCGACGAGATCTCCTCGCACATCACGGGCATGCAGGGCGCCACGGCCGAATCGGTCGCCGCGATCAAGGAGATCGGCGCGACCATCGGCCAGATCTCGTCGATCTCGACCTCGATCGCGAGCGCGGTCGAGCAGCAGGGCGCCGCGACGCAGGAGATCGCCCGCAGCGTCCAGACCGTCGCGCAGGGCACCCAGGCCGCAGCCACCGACATCGGCGAGGTCAACCGCGGCGCCGCCGAGACCGGCTCGGCTTCGGAAGAGGTGCTGAACTCGGCCAAGACGCTGTCGAGCGAAAGCACCCGTCTGCGCGCCGAGCTCGACCGCTTCATGGCGAATATCCGGGCGGCGTAGGGCGCACTGGTCGGGGATGACAGGGGAGAAAAAGCGCGCGTCTCACTCTTTCCCGAATGCCCGCTTCAGCTCTCCCTTGGCCCGTTCCAGCCGCGTCCGCTGCGTTTTCGGCAGCGTCTTGCCGGCGCGGTTGATGTAGAACGTCAGCATCGACAGCGCGGAGCGATAGGCGCCGGCCTTGCGGCGCCGACTGTGCTCGGCCGAACGCTTCAGCGAGGCCGCGATCTTCTTGGGGTCCTTGAACTTGAACACGCCGCGCTTGAGATCGAGCGCGTCGCTCTCCTGCGTCACGCGTTGCGACCAGCGCTTCGGTGCTGCATGACGACTTGACCTCTTGCGCGTCGTGCTCACCTTGCGACGCGCGCTGCTGCGCGCGCCTGTCTTGCGTGCGCCTGTCTTGCGTGAATGTGTCGTCTTTCTGACCTGAGCCATGCGTCAACTCCTTGGAGCTCAATCGGAAACGGGTGTTCTTGGAGACTGTTCCCGAGGGAACCGGGCCTCGTCGCAAACGTTGTCGCAGGTGGCAGGCAGAATGCCGCACCCCCATGATCGGACCGACCCCGTCCACGGCCTGTGAAGCGGGGCCGCTTCCATTGATCAGACGCAACAACCCGATGGAATTGCAGCAGAACCCAGCGCTGAACTATGCACCCGTAGTCCCGGCGGCGACCGCCACCGACCGTATCGTCGAGACCAGCATTCCCTCGCGGCTCGACGCGCTGCCGTGGAGCGGCTTTCATACCCGCGTCGTGCTGGCGCTCGGCATCACCTGGATTCTCGACGGGCTCGAAGTGACCTTGGCGGGTGCGCTCTCCGGCGCGCTGAAGCAGAGCCCGTCGCTGCATTTCTCCAATCTCGATCTCGGCATCGCCAACTCCGCCTATCTCGCCGGCGCCGTGCTCGGTGCACTCGGCTTCGGCTGGCTCACCGACCGCATCGGCCGCAAGAAGCTGTTCTTCATCACGCTTGCGCTCTATCTCTCGGCTACGGCCGCGACCGCGCTGTCATGGGATGTCGCGAGCTACGCGCTATTCCGCTTCCTCACCGGCGCCGGCATCGGCGGCGAGTACACCGCGATCAATTCGACCATCCAGGAGCTGGTGCCGGCGCGCTATCGCGGCTGGACCGATCTCGTCATCAACGGCAGCTTCTGGATCGGTGCTGCGATGGGCGCGGTGGCGGCTATCGTGCTGCTCGATCCCGCCGTAACCGGCCCCGATCTCGGCTGGCGCCTGGCTTATCTCATCGGTGCCTCCATCGGTCTCGTCGTGCTGTTGATGCGGATGTGGATCCCGGAAAGTCCGCGCTGGTTGATGATCCACGGGCGGCCAGACCAGGCCCACGCGATCGTCGACGACATCGAGCGTTCGGTGATCGGACGCGACCAGGATGCGAGCGAGGAGCGCTTTACGACGGTCCGGCTGAAGATGCGCGATCACACGCCGATCCGCGAAGTCGTGCATACGCTGTTTTCCGCCTATCGTCAGCGCGCGCTGGTCGGTCTCGTGCTGATGAGCGCGCAGGCGTTCTTCTACAACGCGATCTTCTTCACCTTCGCGCTGGTGCTGACCGATTTCTACGGGATCAGCGCCGATCATGTCGGCTGGTACCTGCTGCCCTTCGCCGCCGGCAACTTCCTCGGACCGCTGCTGCTCGGTCGCCTGTTCGACACGCTCGGCCGCCGTGTTATGATCATGTTCACCTACGGTGTCTCCGGGCTGCTGCTGGCGCTCTCGGGTTATCTGTTCACGATCGGCGTGCTCAGTGCGCAGGGGCAGACCATCGCCTGGATGGTGATCTTCTTCTTTGCATCGCCCGCCGCGAGCGCGGCCTATCTCACCGTCAGCGAGACCTTCCCCCTCGAAGTTCGCGCGCTGGCGATCGCGGTGTTCTATGCGGTCGGCACCGGCATCGGCGGCGTGATCGGGCCGGCGCTGTTCGGCGCGCTGATTGACACGGGATCACGCAACAGCGTGTTCGCCGGCTATCTGCTGGGGGCAGTCCTGATGATCGCGGCTGCGATCGTGGCGTGGCGCTATGCCGTCTCCGCGGAACGCAAATCGCTCGAACACGTCGCGCGCCCGCTCGCCTTTATGGAGTAGACTGATGAAATCGGAACTTGCGGAAATGACGTTGGAGCAGAAGCGCACCATGCGGGATGACGATACGCCGGAAACGGTGCCGGTGCCGCATGCGCTGGTGCCGCATCTCGATGAAATCGCCATCCTGCTCGACATCGACGGCACGCTGCTCGACCTGATGCCGACGCCGCGCGAGGTGTGGGTGCCGCCGGGCCTGTCGGAAACGCTGAAGCATCTGACCGAGCGCACCTCCGGAGCGCTGGCGCTGGTCAGCGGCCGCTCGCTCAACGACATCGACCTGATCTTCGCGCCCGATGTATTCCGCGCCGTCGCCGGCCATGGCGCGGAGATGCGGCTGTCGGTGGACAGTGAAGCGGATGATGTCCACGCCCCGCCGCTCGACAAGGAGCTGAAGCGGCGCCTGGCCGCCATCGCCAAGCTGAGCCCTGGCATCCTGCTCGAGGACAAGGGCTATTCGCTCGCGCTGCATTACCGCCTTGCGCCGCATGCGGAGAAGGCGATCTACGAATCCGTCTCGCTGATCCGCGCCGATCTGCCCAACGCGCCGATCGAGGTGCTGCCGGGCAAGTTCGTTTGCGAGATCAAGCATTCCGGCTTCACCAAGGCGAGCGGTGTGCGCGAATTGATGAAGCACGAGCCGTTCAGCGGACGACGCCCGCTCTTCATCGGCGACGACGTCACCGATGAAACGGTGTTTGCGATCATGCCCGACATGGACGGGCTCGCCTTCTCGGTCGGCCGCCGCGCCATGGGCGTGAACGGCCACTTCGACGCGCCGAGCGATGTGCGTGCGTTCCTTGCGCGCCTGCTCGATCCGAGGTGAAACCAAGGCAGCGCCACCTTACAGACACGAATGCATTCAGCGCAGCGCATTGCGCGGCGCAATGAATGCTGCGGAACAGAAACGGAAAAGCTTTGGCGGCGAAATTTGCCGGGTTCCGCAAGCGAAGCCAGTTCCAACGCACGCGCCCGATTTTGGTTTCAATTGGTTGAAACGATGATCCGGAACCATATTGATGAACGGCAGTTAAACGCGGTGGAATGAACAGGAGGGGACGACCTGTGAACTTGATCGTCGTTTCAAATCGCGTCGCCCGCGGCAAACCCAACGAGCCCATGACGGGCGGCCTTGCGGCGGCACTGCTTCCCGTGGTGGAACATTCTGGTGCGATCTGGGTCGGTTCCTCCGGCCGGGTGCGTGATGGCCATCAGAAGGAACCCTTCGCCGAGATCGAGGCGCTCGGGACGGGCGCGATTGCGACGCTGGATCTGCCGGCGGCGCATTACGGCGGTTATTACGAAGGCTTCGCCAATTCCGCGCTGTGGCCGGCACTGCATTCGCGCAGCGATCTGATCCGCGTCTCGCGCGAGGACTATGTCAGCTATCGCGAGGTCAATGCCTTCATGGCGCGGGCCCTGCTGCGCTTCCGAAAACCCAAGACCGCGTTCTGGGTACAGGACTATCATTTCCTCGCGCTTGGTGCCGAGTTGCGCGAGCTCGGCGTCGATGATCCGATCGGCTTCTTCCTGCATACGCCGTGGCCCGTCGCCGCGGTGATCCAGGGCGTGCCCAACCATCGTGAGCTGATCACGGCGATGCTGGCCTACGATCTGCTCGGCTTCCAGACCGAGGAAGATCGCCAGAATTTTCTCGGCTATGTCGGCGGCGAACTCGGTCTCGCCATCGAGGACGGCATTGCGATCTCGCAGCACGGGCGCACGCGCTGCGAAGTGTTTCCGATCGGCATCGATGCGGAGAAGTTCGCTGCCTATGCCGCAAAATCGGCCTCGCATCCTGACGTGTCGCGCCTGCGCCGCAGCCTCAACGGCGAGCGGCTCGCGATCGGCGTCGACCGGCTCGACTATTCGAAGGGTCTCGTCAATCGCATCAGCGCGTTCGACAGGCTCTGGACCGAGCACCCGCAGTTTGCGCGCAGCATCTCGCTGCTCCAGATCGCCAACCCCTCGCGCGGCGGCATCGAGGCCTATGGCAATCTCCAGAACGAGGTCGCGCGCCTCGTCTCCGACGTCAACGGCCGCCACGGCGAGGTCGACTGGACGCCGATCCGCTATTTGAACAAAGGCTTCAGCCAGGCCGTGCTCGCGGGACTCTACCGCGCCGCGCAGATCGGCGTGGTGACGCCGCTGCACGACGGCATGAACCTCGTCGCCAAGGAATATGTCGCCGCGCAAAACCCGGCCGATCCCGGCGTGCTGGTGCTGTCGAAATTCGCCGGCGCGGCCAACGAGCTCGACGCCGCACTGCTGGTCAATCCGCACGACATCGACGGCATGGCCCGCGCGATCGCGATCGCCGCCGCCATGCCGCTCACCGAGCGCAAGATGCGCTGGGACGCGATGATGAAGAAGCTGCGCGGCCACACCATCCAGCAATGGTCCGCCGATTTCGTTGCCGGGCTCGAGAAGTGCCGTACCGAAAAGGCCGCCGTCGCCCCACTCGCAGCCCAGCCGCCGCAGGCGCTGCGCTGGCTGAGGTCGGCGATATCAGGGGTGCGGTTGATTTGACTTTCTTCTCCCTCGCCCCGTTCTTACGGGGAGAGGGTCGGGGTGAGGGGCCTGTTTCCGCAAGGACGGTGACAGTCGGATTCGCGACGCCTCCTCAATAGCAATACGACAGGCCATCCAGGATCGCGCATTGCGGCTTGTTCGGCGCGCTGGGATCGTCCAGCGGCACCACGCCCTTGCCCTGGCCGACGAACACGCCGGGCCCGACATGCACCGAGCTCTTGTTGCCGATGATCACGCTCTGATGCGGCGTCGAGCTCGAGCGGGTGCCGTCCGGCCAGATGATGGCATTCCCCGACAGCACCCCGCGCCGCCCGTCGTCGCAGCTGACGTCGACGCCTTGCCGGGTGCAGACCCGCCCCAGGGCCGGGGCGGCGAGGGCGGAGCCGAGGGCCGAAATCAGGCTCAGGGCGGCGATGGTCTTGCAGATGGTCATGGCGTCCCCGGTGGTGTTTGGCGGCTTCCCGTGAATCGTCGCGCCAAACCCGCCTGCGGTTCAGCCGGCAGGCGTGCCAAGGCACGTGTGGAGGCCAGATATTATCCTGTAAATACAATAAGTTGCGGAAAAATTGCTCGATTTCCCCGCGATCCCTTGCAAAATCATCGGCGCCCCTTCAAGAGAGGGCGCTCCGGAGAGATGGCCGAGTGGCTTAAGGCGCACGCTTGGAAAGCGTGTGTGCGGGAAACCGTACCGTGGGTTCGAATCCCACTCTCTCCGCCATCCCACCAAATGTCCGGCCCGGAGACATGGGTAACGAAACGTACCTAAGAGATGGGTGACAACCTCGTGCCGATCGGGTTGTCGCGGGGTTTCAAAGTCATCTGCTCCAAGTTCGCTTCAAATTGAGATGGCCTGCAATCTGCTGCATTTCAGCGTGACGCATTCATGGCACGGCTATTTTTGCTCGGCTCGCGCTATCGCCGTCAACCCCGCGCGTGCCGCGCCCCTTCGGGCTTCGGGGGTTGACCGCGACAGCGGAGCCAAGCAAGTGGCCTTCCATGCCAAGAATGCACAAGAGCGCGTCTCCGTCAGGGCGCCGTGGTCGTGGCGGGGACATCGGTGATGGGCCTCGGACCGAACGGGTTGTCGAGAGGTTGCAAGGTCTTCTGTTCGAGATCGAAATAGCCGAGATCGTAATGCATGAAGCTGACGAGCCAGATGCCCTCGTCGACCTCCTTGATGCCGAGCTTCTGGCCAGCCAGGACGGTTGAGATGTTGATCCTCTTGCGATGCAGGCAGAGGCGGCCGCAGGCAGTGACGACGACGTCGCGGTCGTGGAAGGGATAGCTCAACTCCGGCAGGCCGGCATAGGCCCGCGCTGAGGCCGTGTAGACCTCGGCAGGACTTCATGCCGAGCGCCTCGTGGGGGCGCTCGGTATTGAACTCGTGCACGAAGGCATCGAAGCGCTCCTGCTGTTGCAGGCTGTTGAAGCCAGGCGGCCTGGTGGCCTCCTTCTTGAGGGTGAGGTGCATGCGCTCGTGCCGGCCATTTTGTTGCGGATGACCTGGCTTGATGCGCTCGATGGCGATACCGAGGCGGAGCCACCATACCGAGAGCTTGGAAAGATTGAACAAGGCATTGGGACTGGCAAACGGCACGCCATTGTCGGACCGAATGGCAAGCGGCAGGCCGCGCTCGCGGAACAGGCGCTCGAAGGCGGTCATGGCAGGCTCCTCGCGCGTGGAGTCGAGCGCCTCGCACAGCAGCAGGAAGCGCGCGGCATGATCGCTGACGGTCAGCGGGAAGCAGTAATGGCTGTTGCCAAGCTTGAACTCGCCTTTGAAGTCGGCGCACCAGACATCGTTCGGGGCAGTCCCTTGCGATAGCGACGTGCCGCGCGCGGCGATGGCGCGGCCCGCCGCCCCGCCTGACCAGGCCGTGGCGATCGAGCACCGCATGAATGGTGCTTTTGGCCGGCACCCGGACATCGCCGTCGAGCCGTCGCACCAGGAGTTCGCGGATCTTGCGGGCCCCCCAATGCGGCTTCTCGGCCTTGAGCTGGACAATCAGCGTCTCGATCTGGGCCGGCAGTTGATTGGCGTAGCGAACCGGCCGCCTGGAGCGGTCGCTCAGCGCCTCCAGGCCATGTTCCTTGTAGCGATCGAAAATCTTGTAGCCGGTCTTACGGGAGATGCCGAACTCCCGGCAGACATCCGTCATGGCTTCCCCGTCCAACAGGCGGGCGACAAAGCGAAGGCGCTCCTCCATTACCGAACTCGCTTTCCACGGCATCCACACCTCCCGCAGAACAAAAGCGGAAAGTGTAACCCATGTGCCCGGTACGTTCTGTCACCTATGTCTCGGGCCGCTCAAAAATGATCTCGTACTTCGATCTGGAGAGAGGCCAGAAACGCGGCCGTTTTCCTGCCTTTTTGCCGACGGAGAGGTCGGCTCACGCATCCAAGCTCGTGCCGGATAGGTCTGGAGAACCGAATTTTCTCCGAATCTTAGAACCCGCAAAATCGGTCCAGTACGGGATTTCAGGGAAAACCAACGGCTTATTTGAGTCGCCGTTTGAATCTCTCTCGCCCACCCAACCACTCTAGAAAAGAGCCAACTCGGGCCTCAAGAAGGCTTCGGAACTATGCCTTAAGCGTGCCTCGGCTCAATCCAAGCAACTGTTCGTACTTCGGTGCATGTCGGCGATCGGGAAGCCGGACAATTCCAGGAAGATTCAAGGTCGTCCGCTTCGACTGTTCGGCAAGTGACCGAATTACGAACAGTTTGCAATAGCCAGCGGCTGTCCCCTGTGAACCTCGGGTCGCCCAACGGGTCCCCTTTCCTCTACTGGGGCCCCTTGGAAAAACCGGGCCAGCCCCGTCTTCAAAAAACCGACTTAAAGGGCGCAGCCGCCGCCCAGCTCCCAACTGCGGTTTGCCCGAGGCTCAAAGCAATTCGACCTTCTTTTAGGTTGCAGCGGCTCGTCCTATCGGAGGAATGACGCCGACTGGCAATTTTCAATTCTTAGCGCCTCACGATGCCCGCTTGGCGGCTTACGGAGCTGCCGCCGAGCGTTACCTGCACGATGACCCCAACACGGCTATCTTCAAGCTCCGGCAATTCGCCGAGCTGCTGTGTAAGAGCGTTGCTGCTCGACACGCCCTCTACCTTGGCGAACGAGAGACTTTCGAGGAAACGCTCAGACGGCTTAGCCTCGAACGCATAGCGCCCAGAGAAGTCGCCGACGTTTTCCATGCCATCCGCAAGATTGGCAATCGAGCCGTCCATGAGGGCGAGGGGACCATCAGGGACGCACTGTCAGCCCTGAAGTTCGGCTGGCAACTTGGGATTTGGTTTCATCGCGTTTAGCCTTCTGTAGTTTCCTTCCGAGTTCGTGGGCGCTGGTCGGTTAAATGCGTTTCCCTCCGCAGAGACATCATCAAATGAAGCGACGCTTGACAATCTTCTTCCTGGTGAAACTTATCCGTCCAAGTTGGCCCACGGGAAAACGTTTTCTGTTCTCCAAAGGGACAAACGGCTTATTGCCATAAAGCAAAGGGGGCAGGTTCGATTTGTCAGACCAGGAGAGCTGGAGCCGGATCCAGAAAAGCGAGAGCGATTAGAGGGAATACAAAGGGTCCTGGCAGATGTTTATCGGAGCGGTCGACAAATCAGCAGGATCTTCGTGAACGAATTGGGCCACGTCGGATATCTTTATCGAGGTCAAGCCTATTTCGTTGGCTTCGCTCCCGAAGGCGATGCGGGCTTCGTCTTCGACGAAACTTAGCAGACCCGATTCGTCGGCCCCTTCTCAATCAGTCTCTCTAGGCGCTCTGAAGGACTCAACTGCATGCCGGAAGTGAATCGGTAGCAACAGTCGGCCGCTGGCCGACTTCTTCCATAACAACTGATTTGCGACATTCATTCGCTTCTGATCGAACGCTGTCACCAGTCCTGAAGGGCTTAGGCCGCTGAGGCTTGCTGAGCCGAAAGCAGCCGCTTCAGCCGGGATGCCGGGATGGCCGGGCTGAACAGATAGCCCTGCATTTGGCTACAGCCGAGCCGTCGCAGGATCTCGCGCTGCGCCTCGGTCTCAAGGCCTTCGGCGGTGGTTGCCATGTGGCGAGCCGCGGCCATATGCACAACGGCCTGGACGATCGGCGAGGAATCTTCGGGCTCACCGATATCGCTGATGAAGCTACGGTCGATCTTGATCTTGTCGAAGGGAAAGCGGTGCAGATAGCTCAATGACGAATAGCCGGTACCGAAATCATCGAGCGCGATGCGCACGCCGAGTTCGCGCAGTTGCTGTAGGATCGTGAGCGCCTCTTCGTCATCGCGGATCAAGACCGTTTCGGTAACTTCAAGCTCAAGCCGTCCCGGCGCCAGGCCGGATTCATTCAGTGCAGCGGCGACATTGAGCGCCAGTGTCTTCGAGCGGAACTGCACCGGCGAAACGTTGACTGCGACCCGGATCTGGCCCGGCCAGTTCGCAGCCTCAGTGCAGGCCTGTTTCAGCACCCATTCGCCGATCTCGCCGATCAGGCCGGTCTCCTCGGCGAGCGGGATGAACTCTGCAGGCGAAACCATGCCCCGTTCGGGGTGATGCCATCTGAGTAGCGCCTCGCAGCCTGTCACGACGTTGGCCGCGAGATCGACTAGTGGCTGGTAGTGCACCTCGAATTCGCTATTGGCGAGTGCCTGCCGCAGATCGAAACCGAGCTGACGTCGCTGCCTGACCTTGGCGTCGTATTCCGCTGCAAAAAAGCGGAATGTGCGGCGGCCATCGGATTTCGCGGCATACATCGCCAGATCCGCACATTTAAGCAATTCTTCGAGATTGTCGCCATGTTCCGGCGCGATTGCTATGCCGATGCTGGCGTCAATCGAAATCTCCTGACCCTTGCAGTACACGGACGCGCGCAGCGTTTTCAAAATCTGATCCGCCAACACCATTAACTCGGCTCGGTCGCCAGTGTCCGCCTTGATGACCGCGAATTCGTCGCCTCCAAGCCGCGCGACAAGATCGTGTGGGCCAACGCAGCTGCGGAGGCGGTTTGCGACTTGGCGCAGCAGCTCGTCGCCGATCTCGTGCCCGAGCGAGTCATTAACGCCTTTGAATTCGTCGACGTCGATATAAAGGATCGCGAACGGCTTGCCCTCGGCGAGCTCCGCCACCCGGCGTTCCAGGTGCCCGCGCATCAGCACGCGGTTGGGGAGATCGGTCAGTGCGTCGTAATGCGCCATATGCGCGATTCGTTCGTCGGCGCGGACGCGCTCGGTGACGTCTTCATGGGTGGCAAGCCATCCGCCCGAGGCGCTCGGTTGGTTCCTGATCTCGATCAGCCGGCCGTCACGGGTCTCCACGACGGAGCTCTGCAAGCGGCCGACGGTACCTAAGATGCCGTCGCAATAGGAATCGACGTCACCGGAGAATGAGCCGGTGTCGTGCCGATGCTTGATCACGTCGCGGAAATAGGCGCCCGGCTTCACCACGTCGGCCGACAGCCCGTACATCTCAATATAACGGCGGTTGCAGACGATGAGCCGCTCGTCCTGGTCGAACATCAGGAGACCCTGCGTCATCGTGTTCATCGCGGTATCCAATCGCTGCTTCTCGATTGAAAGCCGCCTCGTCATCTGGCGGAAGATCAAATAGAGCGTTAGGACCAATAGGCAGATCGATACCACCGCCACGGTAACGAAGAATTTTGTCTGCGTGCGCCAGGTCACGAGCGTCGCATCTAATGTCCTGGTCGCAACCACGACCAGCGGCTCGTCAGTGAGCATCTGCGAGGCGACCAGTCGATCCTTGCCGTCGACCGGGCTTGCGAGCTGGGTGGTGACGAAAGTACGGTCGAAGACAGCCATCTGCTCAGCCGAACCTCTATGGAAGTTTTGGCCGATCATCGCTTCGACATGTGGAACGCGTGCGAGCAACTGCCCATTCTGATGGTGCATCGCGATGGAAGACTCTCCGCTAAGACCTATCGAGGCGAAGAACTCTTCCAGCAGGTCCGGTGTGATCGCACGGGACACGACGCCCAGGAATTCTCCGCGCGGGCCAGAGATGCGTCTGGCGAATACAATTGCCTGCCCGCTGCCGAAACGACCGGGAACGACCTCGACCTCTTCCTGCGAGGCCGGATCATTTTTCAGGCGGTTGAAATAGCCTCGATCGGAGATCTTGATATCGGCGACCGGCCAGCGCTTCGACGAGTTGATCAACACGCCATTGGAATCGAACACATTGGCCCCGGCGATATCGGACCAACCGCTGGCCTTGGCTCGCAGCACCTCATGCATGGCGAGCGTCGCCATTTCGCTCCGGAACGTGTCCGGGGAATCGATGTCATGGCTTTCGAGCTCCACGATGATGCTCTTCTGCAGTACCGAGAAATCTGCAAACTCACGGTCAAAATGCCGCGCAAGGAGTCGCACGGTGCTCTCGAGGCTGGCGCGTCCGCTTTCGATCGCGCTCCGACGAAAGCGATCGACAGTCAGCGCCGTGCCGATCGCGGTCGCGGCCATTAGCACGAACCCGCCAACGATCAGCCAAGTCAGCGGCGCCCCGCTCCAGCGACGAACCAGCGCGCGCGTGCGCGCCTTGAAACGGATTGATGTGCTCATGCAGCCCCCTGTGGGATGCAAAATGCACAAGACTCCACAAGAGCTCGTTACCATCGAAGGTAACGAAATCGTAAACGATTACGTGACTTCGGTGCTGCTCGAGTCGGCGTTCGAGAACGAGGATCGACATGCTGATGTTCATCGCCCAGCCGGCCGACGAAATTGTGTTGGGCGCCAAGGCCATGCTGGCGGACGGCCTGTTCACGCGATTTCCAAAGCCAAACTTCGGCTTTGCTTTGCATGATGGCCCACTCTCATTCAGGGATTTTTTTCCCGGCCGCTGCACGAGCACGGGCAGCCAACAATTTATCAAATACTAGGTCTACCAGTTGCTTGGCGGCCCGTGCAACTCAAGCCTCCTTTCGACCGGAAAACGCTCTGGCCGATTTCGCTATTTATTTCCACTCCACCGATCCAGACCGCGTACTCATGAATCCTCGTCGATCCCGGCTTCGCTCTGGTACCCGCCACCTTTGTGCAATCGAAGCAAATGACGCGATGAGCCTCTTGGCGAAGTCATTGGCTTCCGAACTGTGTCTCCATTATGAGGCTACAATTGCTCGACCTGTTCGCGCAACTGGGAGAGGTCCCGTATAAGCGCGGCCAGCTTCTGCTCGAAATCATCCTTGACCGGTCCGGCCGGCAGTCGGTCGCGAATTTTGTCGGCGCCTATCAGGGCTGTCTGGAGATGCCCAACGGCGGTCCACAGCCTCGCTTTCGTGAGTCTGTCCAGTGCCTCCGCAAGAACGCGCTCACCTTCTTGGACCTCGAACGGTAATAGCGGCCGACCAGCTGGCTTGAAATGAACGACCGTCCCCATGGCTATCTCCAGATCTATTTTTGGATTGCTGGCGTGATTGTTGAATATGCGGCACTGGAAATGACTCGAAATGCGCGCTTAAGCGGCCTGGATGGCAGAGAGAAATCTCTGGACTTCGTGTTCCAAGCGACTGCGTTCTCTCGTGAGAGACTGCGCGGACGATAGCACCTGCGAGGATGCTGATCCTGCCTCGACTGCGCCCTGTTTTACTTCAGTTATGTTCGAAGCGACTTGTGCCGTTCCCCGGGCGGCATGCTGCAAGCTACGCGAAATGTCTCCGGTCGTATTGGCCTGCTCTTCCACGGCAGCGGCAATTGCGGCCGTAATCGCCGAAATGCGATCTATTGTTGTGCTGATATGTTTGATCGCGTCGGCTGATTCCTGCGTTGCGATTTGTATTTCGCTGATCTGCTCGCTTATCTCGCTGGTCGCCCGCGCGGTCTGGCCGGCGAGGGCTTTAACTTCGGAAGCAACGACCGCAAAGCCCCTGCCGGATTCTCCAGCCCGCGCCGCTTCTATCGTCGCGTTCAGAGCCAATAGGTTGGTTTGCCCTGCGATGGTCGTAATAAGGCTGACAACATCGCCTATGCGCGTTGCTGCCGTGGACAATTTTTGGATCCGATGATTGGTTTCTGCAGCCTGACCAACCGCTTCGCTCGCGATTTTGGTCGATGCCTCGACCTGTCGGCCGATCTCGCTAACGGACGATGTCATCTCCTCAGTAGCTGACGCGACAGTCTGAACATTGAGAGATGCTTCTTCGGACGCCGCCGCCACTGTTGCCGAAATATGCAGGGCTGTATCAGCGGTCTTAGATAGAGTCTCTGCAGCCGCTTCCAGTTCGCCGGAGGAGGTGGAGAGCGCGGCCACGAGTTCGCCGATCATTGATCGGAAGCCGCCGGTAATCGTGTCGATCCGCTGACCGCGTAAGATCTTGGCCTCGGCCTCTGCTGCGGCAAGCTTGTCCGCGGCTTGCTTTGCGATGAGGGACTCTTTGAAGACCTGCAGGGCAGCGGCCATTTGGCCGATCTCGGTATGCTTGGCCCGGCTATGGACCACCACGGTAACATCGCCGTTGGCCAAAGCCCGCATTGGCGCAATGATGGATCTAATCCCCATTGAGATGTCGCGCAACAGCAATAGGCCGACGATAGAACTGAGTACCAAGGTGAGGACAAGAGTCCCAACAATGAGAGCAAATGCGAAGGCATAGGTCTGCTCAGCACTCTGACCAGCGGCCGCTGCACGCTTGTTGTTGATGTCCATTGCCTTCAGCAGGGCCTGTCCACTGTCCTGACGCAGCGGCTGCATTTGATGAACGATCAGATCGCTGGCAGTGGCAATATCATTCCTGCGGGACGCAGCGAGCACGTCTGGAACTTGCGCGACATACGCGCTCCAGAGTTGTTGGAAGTCCGTGTAAAGCTTGCGCTCTTCCGGAGAGGAGAGCAGCGGCTCGTAGGCGGCGCCCTCCTTTTCGATGTCGCGCGTCAGATCGGCAAGAAGCTTCTCGGCTGAGGCTTTCTTCGCGGAGTCGGATTCCAGAATGTGATCGCGCACGACGCTGCCGTATCGGATGGTGTAGGCTCTGAGGTTACCGAGCAGGCGGACCGCGGGCAGCCAACGGGATTGGAACTCAGCGACGCCCCCCTGGATGAGCCGCATGTTGCTGATGGCGAGCAGGCCAGTGCCGCCGAACACGAGAAGGAGCAAAGAAATAAAGACGACGAGTTTGCTCCTGATCGAATAGCGCGAAAGCATGGCAAGCGACTCCTGCGAAATGAGCGACAGCACAAATGGAAAATATTGGAAGATGATGTTTCCTAAACGCCGTCATGCTGCAGGCCATCCAGTAAATTTTTTACCAAGATTTAGTTGAAATTTGCGTTGCAGCAATCATTGATTGCACATCTTTTGCGCAAGGCGGGCTAGGATTTAGGCTGTTGGAAATCCCTAAGCCTTCGTAGCAGCGGACATCGCGCATCGATCGAATTGCGAGGAATCATGGACGTTATTTCCACCGTGACCGATGACTGCGGCCAGGCCCTCCGTTTGGTCGGCCCCTGTGATTCAAACTCGCGCACTGGGGGCTCGCGGGCCAAATCCCGCCGAAAAGCAATCGCAGCGATTCGATCTGCTTCAGCCCGTATCTCTACCGCGCTCGCAACCGGATCGAGCGGTTCTTCAACAGGATTAAACAATGTCGCCGGGTTGCGACGCGCTACGAGAGGCTTGCCACCAACTATCTTGCCTTCGTTCAACTTGCATCAATCAGGCTATGGCTCCCCTTAATCAGTCCGCGGCCTAGAGCGCTCGGCCCGCCGTACGGGAAGAGCAGCGCCCGGCTGCTGTCCCGGGCGCAAATGCGATTTAGCCCTGGCTGCCAGCGAGGGTCAGATTAGGCCAATTTGAGGAGGCTTACGTGCTAACCGATTGAGGATGAGTTCGATTTTCGATCTACTCTGCCATTTCGCCATTCATCTAACCCTCGCTGGCAGCAATGGTTACATCGATTGAAAACCGCGCAGGACATGAGGATGTGCCTGACCGGAGGCCTCGCGCGATTCGCGGTTAGGATTCGCCGCTTGCAGTGCTGGCTGTCGCGGGAAGCGCGAGCACATGATCCAAAAATCGGCCTACGAAGACCTTCCCGAAAAAGTCCGCGCAGCATTTTCGGATTGCAAGCTGCTTTCGCTCGTGAAGATGCAGCGCTCTTGAACATGGAGCGCAAAACACTGCGCCGCACGGTTGCCAGAGGTGACATATCGGGCCGCCAGAAAGGGCAGGGCTCAAAGAAGCCGCGGTTGCCTTGACGATTGCCGATGGGGAGCGGAATTTGTCTTCGAGGTTGCTCCACGACATCGATCACGATCTCGCCTAAACTGACGTCTGCTAATGGCTCGTTAGGCGACTATCATTCGAGGAGCGTGGGATATCGGCTTCTGTGAACCCGAAGCCGACCTTAGGCGGCCGCGCCGCGTCCAGAGCGGTTCTGCCTGCATCATCTGTACGGGTGGCTTAGGTTGAATATGCTAGGCTCCATTCGATGGTCCAGTAGTCGACGCGATGAAGTGGGATCGCTTGGCGCAGCAGCGCTGCGCAGATCGCGCGCTTCTTTCAAAGCATTCCAATCAAAATAAAGTGCCCAGCCTCGGCCAGGAAAGTGGCGCTCATGATCGCGACCGTAAGGAACACTTCGCTCGGCGATAGAGGGTTCATGAATGTCTCGCATCTTGTCCCGGCCGAAATCCATGAGCCGGTCATGTAGCTTGTGTCTGAAGATCGCCGGGACCGAGACAATGTCAACAAAGCCATCGCCAATACTTTCGGGAGCCGCCGCTACGACGGCGCGATCCGGATGCCCGGCTCGTCGACCCAGGCTTCCCGCGCAAACCACCCGTGATCGGTGCGGCAGATCGGACAACGGGTGCGAGAGAAAAACACCGCGCGGCGTCCAAAGCTCTCGCGATCAGTCTGGATACCGGTGGGAATCGCGTGTCCGGTTTGCGGACATTTGACCATAACCATTCCCATGTTTCCCTCCCTTGCGATTTGTCTTTGTTGTATTTTGCAAGAAAGCACCGGCCGGTTGGAATACGCCTCTTGTTGGTGCGGGGTTGGGGGGCATCGCGCACCTTGTTGATCGAGCATGGGGCAGTGGGGCGTGCTCGCTCAGCTCGGCTTGCTCCAACCGGCCGGGTCCCTCCTCAAACGAATCTGGATGAGAAATTGAGCGCTCTTTTTTTAGCCCCCGCCTTGGTGGAGAACCCTGGTGAAGTGCTTCCTGATCGGCTCACTCGTTTCCGTCGCGAGCTTCTGGGCAAGCGCCCACAATTCCTTGTTCTGGTCGGAGGCGGTGTCGAACGCCTTGCGCGCTTGCGCCGCCGATAGGGTATAGACGTCGGTCGCTGACTTGCTGCCGAACAGATGGACGAAGAAATCGAGCGCAGAAGCGACATTGGCGTTTGAGATTTCGAACACCTTGAGCCCGTAGTCGGTCGTGCATCTCGCATTGCTCGAATAGGTCTCGCGCAGCGCCTCAGTCATCTCTTCCGATGCGGCCTTGATCTTCTCGCAACCTTCCCGTGCGCGGGCGAGGCCTCGCTCGGTAAGCTCGCGCCCCACGCCAGGCAAGGCGACCTTCGAGAAATCCAACCATGGCGTCCCGAAAACATTCGTTCCGTTCGGCGTCAGTTTCATTTCGCTTTCACTCACGCAACATTCCCTTTCTCAAGCGAAAGCATTCCTCGCGACGCTCGCTTGCGTCACGAGAGCTCACGCTCTGTGTTCGATCAGATTTTGGATGAGCCGTGATGTAGCCCCGACCCAACACGACTTTGTTAAAGAGAAACGGGAATGTCGGTCCGGTTTGCGACTCTCGCCCAAACTTTTTTTGAGATTGTCAACACAACGAAGGTATATGTGAGGAGTGCTGTGCATAACAGGGATATCCCAAGGGTTTGGGAAATTCCTTCCTCAGCGTAAGCATTGCAAAGGAGGCCGGCGCGAGCTGCGTTGGGATGCGCTACGTCCGAGCAAGAATGGACATCATCACGCAACATGCCGTTGAGGGCAGTCCGGACTTCGCATCAGCGATCCTTTGACCGCTGCAACGGAGAGCGTTCGGACCCCGCTCAAGCAGGATACTGGATCTGTTCTACTCTCAGTAGATCTACTGAGAACCTAACTGAGAACGGCCTTCATCGCGCCGCGCGGCTCGACTCCGGGTCAGCTGATGCTCGACGGCGACTTCGTCGCGACCTCATCGGCGTGCTGGAGGGCGAGACATGGCGATCTACCTGCATTTGCAAACCCACGGTATGGCACCGAAGGAGATTGCCTTTATTACAAAGGCTTACGAGCAAACGTTACGCACCCTGTGTGTTCAAGATCGCGATGATCCGCTCACGGAGTTGGTGGCGAAGACAATCATCAAGATCGTTCAAACCGGGATCAAAGACCCTGCACAGATTTCAGCGCAGGCAATCAGCGAACTCGAAATGCGCTAGCGATCTCCAAGACCGCTGGGAACTGAAACATTCCCGCGATCGCTGGGTTGGCTAGTGGGCTTCGGGGCTTCGCAACGTGCGAGGCGTGCCATGACCCCCCTCCCGGTGAGCGATGTGTTTCTCACGGTCGCAATCATGGCCGTGGCCTTCGTGATTGAGATCGGCCTTTTCATCCTGATCGGGATGTTCTGAATGGATCGGAGCGTCCTAGGTGCCTTAATTTCAGCTCAGATTTTTCAAGATTCCCCGCAACCATCGCCCCCGTTCGGCGTCATGCTCTATGGAGGAGCGCAGGCGACATCAGAGGTCCGCGGAATGATGGGCATGACGACCAGCTGAATCGGTCTCGAATGGGCGACATCATCCCTCCGGCACCCCGGCCAGGCGCATGCCCTCGCAGACGCGCTCTCGTTCGGCGAGATATGTCGGATTGTTGCTTGCTTCGCTTACAAGCAAGCGGCTGATGGTAAAGCCTGGATCGAGCTTAAGACCAACCTTTGCGGCGCTTCGCGCCTCATCTCTTTCGCCAAGCAGGCCCAAGGCCGCAGCGAGCCAGAAATGGGCCGCAGGAAAGTTGCGATTGGCCTCAATGCTTCGCCGTAGCCAAGCGACGGCTTCTGTGTCTGCGCCGATCAGTATCTTGGCCATGCCAGCAATATGCATCCAGCGGTGGGCAAAGATATCGCGAGGGGAGAGACGGAGAGCCTCGACGATATGGCCTTCTGTCTCAGCACCGCGACCCATAAAGAACTTTGCGATACCAATGGCGCTGTGAGCACCGACCAAATTGCGATCAATCTCCAAGGCCCGCTCACATTCAGCGATCCCTTGCGCGGACCGGTTTGTAAAAATGTAAGCCCCTCCCAGGATCCTGTGGGCTACTGCGTGGTCCGGGGCCAATGACAGCGCCTTGATCGCATTTGCTTCGGCTGCCGAAAGGTACGCGACTCGGTTATCAGCCAGCAGGGAAGCTCCGATCGTTAGATCAACGAGCGCCAAGCCGACCAATGCTCCGACGCTTCCGTGATCGATTGCCAAGGCGCGTTCGAAAAAGCTGCGCGCCTCGCTCATGTGCTCCACGCCCCTGTATGACCAGGCATAACCTTGAAAGTTCAAGTCCATCGCGTCGGGATTTACAGAACGTTCTGCCCGGCGCGCCTCCGCTGCAATCATTTGGGCATTCAGCGCGTTCGCCAGTCGCGCCACGATTTCGTCCTGCATGTCAAAGAGATCGGCGACCGGCTTGTCGAACCGCTCGGCCCAAAGGTGATTTTCCGTTTCCGAATCGATCAGCTGTACATTGAGCCGGAGTCGCTTGCCACTCCGCTGCACAGAGCCTTCGAGCACGTAGCGGACGTTTAGCTCACGCCCAACCTTCTTAAGGTCAACCGATTTTCCCTTGTAGGTAAATGCCGTATGGCGGCCGATCACGAACGAGCCGCTGATCCGCGACAAGTCAGTGGTCAAACTGTCGGTCACACCATCGGCGAAATGGTCTTGCTCGGGATCACCGCTGAGATTGGCGAAAGGCAGCACGACGATAGAAAGACGAGGGGGAGACGGCAGGTCGAGCTTCGCTCGCGACGGCCCTGGCGCCGAGCTGAGCCCATCCTGGACCACCGCATAGGCCCGAACCGAAAGCGCGATATTCTTGAGGTTCTGGACGCCCAGATCGGCGAATTCGACCCCTACCTTCCCGCGGACATGATCGTAGGCGGAGGACGAGATGCAGATGCCGCCTGGTTCTGCAATGCTCTCGAGCCGTGCCGCAATATTGACCCCATCGCCAAAAACGTCATGCGGCTCGACAATCACGTCGCCGACGTTGATGCCGACACGGAAGGCAATTCGTCCGTCTGCCGCATCGGCAACGGTAAGTTCTCTGATGCGCGTCTGGAACTGCACAGCAGCCCGAACCGCTTCCACCGCGCTCGGAAACTCTGCCAAGAACCCGTCGCCGGTATTCTTGACGATGCGCCCCCCGTGTTCAGAGATCGCGTGTGTAATACCATCCGTGAGGAGCGTAGTCAGTTTGGCGTGCGTGGCCTCCTCGTTAAGATGCATAAGCCGCGAATAGCCCACTACGTCAGCGGCCAAAATCGCCGCCAACCGACGCTCAACTCGGACTGGCCGCTCTTGCACCATTAGCAATCCACCTGGATACTAATTGCACTTGGTAGTCAATTGTACGACGGGACTTCGGAATTGCCCATACGGATGATGTCGTATATTGACCCGAAGGCGACTTCAGCGGTCTACGCCACGTGCCACGATACGATACATCGACCTCCCTTGAACCTTCAATCTGCCCTGTAGACCTACTTGTAAGGCGCAGCGGCCGGACTGACAGTCCTACTCACGCCTGACTCCGCTGGCAGTTGCGCCGATAACCGGAGGACATCAACCATGTTGCGACCATTGGTTCTCTCGTCGATGGTGTCGGCTATGGCAATTCCTGCATTGGCGCAGGACATCAAGCCCGAGCTGGAGAAAATAGGCGCGGCCTATACCGACTGCGTCGCCAAGCACGATGGCGCGTGTGTTGCGTCGCTCTATTCAAAGGACGGCATCCAAGTCAACGTGGTTGGAGAGGTGAAAACCGATCTGAAGGCGACCTATGAAGACTACTTCAAGGGCGGTGAGGACAAGATCGCCGTCAAGGTCAACTATGCCCAACCGCTAGGCAACGACATGGCATTGGCGGCGGGCGATGTCGATGTCACCTTCAATGTCGAGCCGAAACTCCGTCAGCTGTTTTGGTCCGCCGTCTACGTTAAGGAAGGCGGCCAGTGGAAAATCCGCATGCTGACGGCGGCCATCAAGCCGCCACCGCCGCCCACGGAAGCCAACGCCGACAAGAAGTAAACCAAGCAGCGGCGGGCGTCACCAAGCAGCGGCGCGCGGACAATTCGCGCCGCAGTCGAATAGTGACGGAATCTCTCCTTGCAGATTCCGCTGCCTTGGGCTGACATGTCCGGCATGGACTTCCATGCCCGCGGAAAGATATCCGCAACTTTCAAAGTCCGTAAGCTCTCGATGACAGGTCAGCGCTACTTCCTAACCCGGCAACAGCATAGGGGCTGTCCAAGTTTGTCCAACGTGAAGGCGGCGTCTCCCGGAGCGAGGGTCTGCTTCTGGCGCCACTAGCTGCCGATGCTGCCTTTTGGCCCGGAGCTTCCCTTTGCTTGTGCCCCGACTACGTCTGCTTTCGAAGGTAGGGCGGACAGTGCTTGCCGGATCACCTCGGCCAACGGCCGGCTTATGCCATCACGTCTGATATCCGAATGACGGCAGCTCCTGAAGAAAGCGGACGCCCCGTTGCGACAAGCTAACGTCCGCTTTACCCAACTGGGACATAGGCATAGATGCGACCGCACCGAGGCCGGCTCGCTTCTTCTTACAGGCAGAAATGCTGTCCAAAAATGGGAGTGGGCCACGCTGTGTTTTTAGCAGTAAGCTGCCCTACGCGCGGGATATGGCCTGCGTGCCTCTTCTAAAATCTAGAGGCGTACATTGCCCAGTCTTTCGGTTCGGCGCGCATGGACAGCGACTTCCAGGTGTTATGGAAGGACGACGACCGCATCTTTTGCCGGGCATCGCGCCAGGGCTCCGATGGTGGCCGCAAAACTGTGCTGGCCGTGCTTCCTGCCGAGCACGCCCCATCAACGAGCCGGGATCGCTTGGCTCACGAATATGCACTAAAGGACGAACTCGACAGCGCGTGGGCCTTGCGGCCGCTCGAACTGGTCAGCGAGGGCGGCCGACCCGTGCTGCTGCTCGAGGATCCCGGCGGCGAGCCGGTGGAGCGCCAGCTCCAAGCGCCCATGGAAGTGGGAACATTCTTGCATCTCGCCGTCCACATCACGGCGGCTCTAGGCAAGGTCCATCAGCGTGGGCTCGTGCACAAAGACATTAAGCCGCACAACATCATCGTGAATCGCGCGACCGGCGAAGTCAAACTCACGGGTTTCGGCATTGCCTCGCAACTCCGGCGCGAGCGCCAATCACCCGAACCGCCTGAAACCATCGCCGGCACCCTCGCCTATATGGCACCCGAGCAGACCGGACGAATGAACCGCTCGATCGACGCGCGCAGTGATCTATACGCGCTGGGCGTCACCTTCTATCAGATGCTCGCCGGCGCGCCCCCGTTTACCGCAGCCGATCCGATGGAATGGGTGCACTGCCATATTGCGAGGAGGCCTGTGCCGCCCGCCGAGCGTCGGAAGCAAGTGCCCAATTTCCTTTCGGCCATCATCATGAAGCTGCTCCACAAGACCGCCGAGGAGCGCTATCAGACCGCGGCCGGTCTGGAGAGCGATCTCCGGCGCTGCCTCGCGGCCTGGGAGGCTCGGCAGGGGATTGACGACTTCCCCCTGGGCGAGCGCGACATCCCGGACCGGCTGCTCATCCCCGAGACCCTCTATGGGCGCGCGCGAGACATCGAAGTCTTGCTCGCGGCCTTCGACCGCGTGGTTCAGAGCGGCACGCCTGAGCTGGTGTTGGTCTCGGGATACGCCGGCATCGGCAAGTCAGCTGTCGTCAACGAGCTGCACAAGGTGCTGGTGCCCTCGCGCGGCCTGTTCGCCGACGGCAAATTCGACCAATACAAGCGCGACATTCCCTATGCCACACTGGCGCAGGCGTTCCGCAGCCTGCTCCGGGGGCTTCTGGCGAAGAGCGAGGTCGAGCTGGCGCCCTGGCGCGATGCCCTGCACAAGGCGTTAGGCCCGAACGGCGGGTTATTGGTGGACCTCGTCCCCGAGCTGAGGCTTATCATCGGCGAGCCGCCGCGGGTGCCCGACCTGGCTCTGCAGGATGCGCAAAGGCGCTTCCACCAAGTGGTGCGGCAGTTCATCGGCGTGTTCGCGCGACCGGAGCATCCGCTGGCGCTATTCCTCGACGACCTGCAATGGCTCGACTCAGCGACGCTGGACCTGCTCGAGGATCTGCTGACTCAGGCGGATGTGAGCCATCTGCTGATGATCGGCGCTTACCGCGATAACGAGGTCGACGCCGCGCATCCTCTGCGGCGCAAGATCGCGGCCATCAAGAACCGCAGCGGCATGGTTGAGGAGATCGCGCTGGCGCCGCTTGCCACCGAGCATGTCGGGCAGCTGATCGCCGACTCGTTGCGTTGCGAGCCGAGGTATGCCGCGTCCCTGGTGCAGTTAGTGCAGGAGAAAGCAGGCGGCAATCCGTTCTTCGCCATCCAGTTTCTTTACGAGCTCGTCGAGGAGCGTTTGCTTGCGTTCGATCATACGTCGTCGTGCTGGACGTGGGATCTCGATCTCATTCGCGCCAAGGGCTATACCGACAATGTGGTGGACCTCATGGTCGGCAAACTCGCGCGCCTTCCGGCCAACACGCGGGAAGCGTTGCAGCAGCTCGCCTGTCTCGGTAACACCGCCACGATCACGCTGTTGGCCCTTGTTCTGGGAAGATCGGCGGCTGAAGTCGACGCAGCGCTGTGGGAAGCCGCGCACGAGGAGCTGGTCGAGCGACGGCAAGGCTACTACAGATTCACCCACGACCGGGTGCAGGAAGCCGCCTATTCAAGCAAACCGGAAGCCGAGCGTGCGGAAGCCCATCTCGCCATCGGCCGGCTGCTCGCGGCGAATACTCCCACAGAACAGCATGGGGACGTGATCTTCGACATTGTCAATCAGCTCAACCGCGGCGTTGCGTTGATCACCTCACGAGACGAACAAGCGAAGCTGACCGAGCTGAACCTGCTCGCAGCCAAGCGCGCCAAAGCGTCCACCGCCTATGACTCGGCACTGACTTATCTGAATGCCGGCGCGACCCTGTTGCCGGAGGATCGCTGGGAGAGCAGGCATGAACTTGCCTTCTCCCTGGAGATCAACCGGGCAGAATGCGAGTTTCTGACCGGCGCGCTGGCGGAAGCGGAGCGACGCCTGATGGCTCTCTCAGCCCGTGCGGCCGGCCCGGTCGAGTTAGCCACGGTCTCAAGCCTGCGCATCGACCTATACACGAGGCTCGATCGGAGTAGCGATGCAATTGCTGTTGCTCTCGATTACCTCCGCCACCTGACCATCGACTGGCCACCCCATCCCACCGAGGAGGAGGCGCGAGGTGAATACGACCGCGTCCGGTCCCAACTTGGCGGGCGCCGTATCGAAGCACTGATCGATTTGCCCTTAATGAGTGATCCGGTGTCTCTCGCGACTCTGGGCGTGCTGACCAGGCTGCTGCCGCCTGCACTATTCACGGATTTGAACCTCTTTTCCTTGACCGTTTGCCGAGCGGTTAATCTCAGCCTTGAGCACGGAAACTGCGATGCCTCGTGCGTTGCCTATATGAGGCTTGGGATGATTGCCGGTCCTCGCTTCGGCGACTACGAGACGGGATTTCGATTTGGTCTGCTCGGATATGAATTGGTCGAACGGCGCGGATTGACGCGATTTCATGCGCAGACCTACATGCTCTTCGGAGCGCACCTCGCACCATGGACGCGACATGTCCGGAGTGCGCGTGATTCGCTGCTTCGGGCTTTCGACGTCGCAAACAAAACCGGCGACCTCACGTTCGCCGCGTACGCCCGCGTCAATCTGAATTCGAATCTGCTCGCGGCTGGTGACCCGCTCGCGGAGGTGCAACGTGAAGTCGAGAGTGGCCTCGCATTTGCGAAAACGGCACAGTTCGGACTGGTCGTTGACGTTGTCGTCAGCCAACTGCAGCTCATCCGGACCCTGCGGGGGCTGACCTCGAAATTCGGCTCCTTCGACGATGAGCAGTTTGAAGAGCTTCAGACGGAGCGCCGGTTCGCCGAGAATGCCAACCTCATGCGAGCGGACTGCTGGTATTGGATCCGAAAGCAGCAGGCGCGCTTTTTTGCAGGCGACTACGCGGCGGCGATTGAGGCGTCTCAAAGGGCGCAGCGGCTGCTGTGGACGTCTATATCGCAGCTCGAAACTGCCGAATACGAATTCTATGGTGCATTGTCCCTCGCGATGGCCTGCGCCTCCGCCGCGCCTGCCCAGCACCGGGAGTACCTTGAGGCACTGGCGGCGCATCGGCGACAGATCCAAATCTGGGCAAAGAATTGTCCGGAGAATTTCGAGAATCGCGCTGCGCTTGTCGAGGCGGAGGTCGCCCGCTTGCAGGGCCGCGAGCTCGATGCCGAGCGCCTCTATGAACACGCTATCCGCTCGGCCCGGGCCAATGGCTTTGTTCAAAACGACGCGCTTGCCAACGAACTCGCCGCACGCTTCTACGCGGCGCGCGGGTTTGAGAGAATCGCTCGTGCGTACTTGGCCGACGCTCGGCGCGCCTATTTGCGGTGGGGGGCTGATGGCAAGGTGCGGCAACTCGATCGGCTCTATGCCCACTTGGCAGAGGAAACAGCGGCGCCCGGCCCGACGAGCACGATCGGGACTCCACTGGAGCAGCTCGACCTCGCCACCGTCATCAAGTTGTCGCAAGCGGTCTCGGGCGCAATCGTCCGGGAGAAGCTGCTCATCACCGTCATGCGCACCGCTATCGAGCACGCGGGCGCCGAGCGCGGCCTGTTGGTTCTGTCGCACGGGGCCGAGTTGCGAATTGCCGCCGAAGCGACCACCGACGGCGACACGGTCGTCGTGCAGCTGCGCGACGAGCCCGTGACGGCAGCGCTCCTGCCGGAGGCGATCCTCCACTACATCTTGCGTACGCGGGAGAGCATCATTCTCGATGATGCCGCAGCCCAGAAACCGTTTTCAGCGGATCCCTACATCATTCAGCGCCAAGCGCGCTCTGTTCTCGGCCTGCCGGTGATCGCTCATGCGAATTTCATCGGCGTGCTGTACCTGGAAAACAATCTGGCTGCGCATGTCTTCGCGCCGGGTCGGATCGCGGTGCTAAAGCTGCTCGCCTCGCAGGCGGCCATCGCGCTGGAGAATGCTCACTTGTACCAGGATCTCGCAGAACGCGAGGCTAGGATTCGGCGCCTGGTCGAGGCCAACATCATCGGGATTATCATCTGGGAACTTGGAGGTCGGATTCTGGAGGCGAATGATGCGTTTCTCCGCATCGTAGGATACGATCGCGAGGATCTCATTTCGGGCCGCCTACGCTGGACTGACCTTACACCACCGGAGTGGCTCGACCGCCACATGCGATTGTGGATCCCGGAGCTAAAGATGATGGGGAGCGTGCAGCCGTTCGAGAAGGAATATTTCCGCAAGGACGGCAGCCGCGTGCCCGTGTTGATCGGCATGGCTGCATTCGACGAGCGACGAGATTACGGCGTCTCTTTTGTCGTCGACCTGACGGATCGCAAGCTGTCGGAAGAGGCATTGCGGCAGAGCGAGGAGCGCTTTCGCACCCTTGTACAATTCTCCTTCGACGTGTACTGGGAATCGGATGCGCAGCATCGCTTCACCCGCCAGGAATTCGGCGAAGGTCTTGCCGACGCGCCGGCGCCTGGCTCTGAAATTGGGAAGACGTGGTGGGAAGTGCCCTATTTGGAGCCTGACGCGGAGGCCTGGCGCAAGCACCGGGAGACGCTCGATGCCCACCTGCCGTTCCGTGATTTCGAGCTGGCGCGGCCTACGCCTGACGGCGGCAAACGCTACGTGTCCATCTCGGGACTGCCGGTCCTCGACAATGCAGGGCGCTTCATCGGTTACCGCGGCGTCGGACGGGACACCACCGAGCGCAAGCGGGCCGAAGAGACCTTGCGGGAGGTGCAAAGGGAATTGGCGCATGCGAACCGCCTCGCCACCATGGGTGAGCTCACGGCCTCGATCGCCCATGAAGTAAGCCAACCGATCGCTGGCGCATCGATGAATGCCGATGCCGCCCTGCATTTCTTGGACAGAAACCCGCCGGATGTTGAGAGAGCCAGGGACACGCTCGGTTATGTTGTGAACGACACTGATCGAGCCCGCGACATCATCAGGCGTATACGTGATCTCATAAAAAAAGCACCGCCACTGAAGGATCGCCTGGATATCAACGAGGCGATCCGGGACGTGATCGAGCTCGCCCGCAGCGAAGCGGTGAAGAACGACGTCGTGATGCAGACGGAGCTCGGAGACGGTTTGCCACTCGTCGAAGGTGATCGCGTCCAACTGCAGCAAGTGATCCTCAACCTGATGGTCAATGCCATCCAAGCCATGGGCACGGTCGCGAGGGGATCGCGAAGCGTGCTCATTAAGACCGCTCGGGCCGAATCTGACGGCATTATCGTCGCGGTGAAGGATTCGGGACCAGGATTGGCGCCGGACGCTCTCAAGCGCATCTTCGACCCCTTCTACACGACGAAGCCTGGCGGTCTGGGGATGGGACTGTCGATCTGCCGCTCGATCATCGAAGCGCATGCCGGGCGCTTGTGGGTGACCTCCAATGCGCCCCATGGCGCGACTTTCCACTTCACGGTGCCAGCCCATCCGGGCAGCGCGTCGTGACGATCCCGCATGGTTGCTTTTGAGACCTCGCTCCGGCGTTCACGCCAGTTCCGATGTGTCAATTTGGAGTGGGCCATGGGGCTGGAGAAGGGCGAATTTAAGATCTGACGGCTATGCCGGGCTTTCGAAGAACGAAAGCCCATGGCCAAGCACCGCATTCACAGCATCGAGTTCAAGCGTCAGCCGCCATGTTGCAACGACTGATAGCGATCACGACCAGCCGATCCGTCGCCGTCATTCTCAACGCCTGGTCGCGCCGGGTGGTCTGTTATGCGATCAGCCGGTCGATTCATACGCGGCTGACGATCGCCGCCCTCGCGGCCGCGATCGAGCGACGACGCCCGTCAGCTGGATGCGTGCATCATTCGGATCGGGTTCGCAATACGCCTCCGAGCGCTATCGCGACACACTGACGGCGCACGCGCTTGTCGGCTCGATGGGTCGGCGCGGTAACCCGTACGACAACGCCAAGGCCGAGAGCTTCATGAACACCCTTGAAGGTCGAGGCTGTGTATCCAATGGCGTAGAAACGCTCGAGGACGTTATCGAGAACCTTCCCCGCTTCATCGACGGAGTTTACAATAAGCGCCGATTGCAATCCGCTCTCGGTTATCTCAGCCCGCAACAGTTTCGAGGATCAGCACGCCCGGCAGAGGGTCAAATCAGCCGCCTGACCCTGTCCGGCCCCACGGGCCCACTCCACTGATGGGGCAAATTTGCACGCCGAATAATATCGGATGAACGCCGGCGAATGCAGCGCCCTCAACGAATTGCATTTGAACGAATTGCATTTGATGAGAACGCATACGCGAATGTCGCGCCTTCACTTCAATGTGAAGCACTGCGTTGATGGCCGTCGTGCGTGGTCGGCACGCGAGCCATGGGGGAAACCGGCCACCAAACTGGAGCGGCGTCCGCCATCTTGCGTGCTGCGGCAGTGCCATTGCCCCAAGCACGGGCTGCGCCTCCTTGTCGGTCGCGCTGGTCTTTTAGCTTCCGCAGAGCAAGGCAAGCTGTTACCATTCTCGAAGGCCTGCTCGCTAGAAGCATCAACCCAACCGATAGCTCCCAATCACGCCACTCTACGTGCAGTGATGTGCGATGGTTCCGAAGACGCGGTACGCAAAGAGCGGTGATACTAAGATCGCCTATCAGGTTGTGGGGGATGGGCCTTTCGACCTTGTGTTTGTGCCTGGCTTCATCTCGAACTTAGACGTGGCCTGGGACGAGCCACGCGTCTGGCTGCTTTCTCCCGGCTGATCATGTTTGACAAGCGCGGCACTGGCCTCTCTGACCGGACTGTCGGCGTGCCGACTCTCGAGGAACGTATGGACGACGTTCGGGCTGTCATGGATTCCGTCGGCTCGCAACAGGCTGCGCTATTCGGCATCTCTGAAGGCGGCGCGATGTCCGTTTTGTTTGCGGCCACCTATCCAGAGCGCACGCGAGCTCTGGCGCTTTATGGAACGTACGGGCACTTCCGATCGTGGGTGCTGCCACCGGATAGGATCGAAGGTGCGCTTGAGCGCATGGAGAAGGCGTGGGGGACTGGTGAGAGCCTTGCGTTGTTTGCTCCAAGCGTGGCGGCCGATGAAAATTTTCGACAGTCCTGGGCACGTTTTGAGCGGCTCGGCGCCAGTCCGTCTGCTGTTGTGGCGCTTATGCGAATGAACAGCGAAATCGATGTTCGTCCCATTCTCCCGTCCATTCGAGTGCCGACGCTCATCGTTCATCGCCAAGGCGACGTTCGGGTCAACGTTGAGGCCGGGCGATTCATGGCGGAGAAGATCCCGAATGCGAAATACGTCGAACTACAGGGCAATGACCACTTGTTGTGGACCGGTGACACGGATCGCGTACTAGCAGGCTGTTGAAAAAGGCGCTCGCCGCCGACCGGCGACCGTGATTCATTGGCTCCGATGAGATTCGGAGATGGTGCGTGCGCGGCGGCGACAATCGAACGGGCGAACTGTTCAGCTACGTCGACCTGGAGGCGCGGGTGCGGCGTAATCATCCGCTGCGAGCGATCCGGACGATTGTGAACGAAGGGCTGTCGGCGCTGGAGCGAGAGTTTGCCGCGCTCTATTCGCCAATTGGGCGGCCGTCGATCCCGCCGGAGAAGCTGCTGCGGGCGATGCTGTTGCAGGCGTTTTATTCGATCCGCTCGGAGCGGCTTCTGATGGAGCGACTGGAATACGACCTGCTGTTCCGCTGGTTCGTCGGAATACTGGAGGGTTCAAATAGGTCCCGCGTCGCAGATCTCGCCGCAAGTCCAGCGCGGGACCTATTTGAAGCTGGATTGAACGAAGCCGCGTCTTGTGAGCGCGGACCTATGGGGGCTCGATCTAGGCGCCGGTAGGCGCGATTGACCCGATGTCGGGCCCGCGAGCGATTGTGGCCGCAGATTGTCGCTGATGTTGGCAGCAAAGGATGCCGCCGTCGATAGCGTCGAACGGCGCGTCAAGCCCAGGCGGCTGACTATCGCCCGTTCGCCGGGCGTTGTGAGCGTGCTTGATCGTTCCGACGGAGAACGTCGGCAGGGCAGCATGTGCAGTGGGAGCGAACAAATCGAGGTCGTCGGTCATGATGTGTCGCAGCGAGGTGCTGCGCGTCGCTGCGCTGGCGCACCCGGCACAGGCCCAATCTCGACCATGCGGCCTCCGCAGATGGGGCATAAGTCGAGGCGGTGACCAAGGAGGATGGCGCAGCGCTCACGATAGTTGACAGCTTCGGCAGGCGGAGGTGGCTGCGGCGCCTCAAGCGCCGCTCGGATGCGCGCGAGTTTGGCGGCGCGGCAGGCGTTCGCCAGGAAACCAAAATGACGGATGCGGCGAAACCCCTTCGGCAATATGTGGAGCAGAAAGCGACGAAGGAACTCCTCAGTGTCGAGCGTCATCACTTTGGATTTGTTGCCAGCGCGATAATCCTTCCACCGGAAGCGGACGTGGCCCTCGTCACAGGTAAGGAGCCGGCCGTTGGCGATCGCAACGCGATGGGTGTAGCGCCCGAGATAGGCCAGAACCTGTTCTGGTCCGCCGAAGGGACGCTTGGCGTAGACGACCCACTCGACTTTGCGGAGGGCGTTTAGATGGCGGGCGAATGCCGCTGGCTCGACGAGGTGCGCGAGATGGCCGAAGAACTGGAGCTTGGTGCCATTGAACGCCGCCTGCAGGCGCTCCAGGAACAGCCGACGATACAATCGTGACAGGACGCGAACGGGAAGGAAGAAGCCGGGGCGACAATGAACCCAGCTTCCATCAGGGGCGATCCCGCCGCCTGGCACGAGGCAATGGGCATGCGGATGATGCGTTAGGGTCTGGCCCCAGGTATGGAGAATGGCGATCATCCCGGTCTCGGCACCGAGATGCTTCGGGTCGGCGCTGATGAGACGGATCGTCTCGGCTGCTGCCTTGAGCAGGATGTCGTAGACCACCGTCTTGTTCTGCAGCGCGATGGCGGCCACCGGCGCCGGCACGGTGAAGACGACATGGAAATAGGGGACCGGCAGCAGGTCGGCCTGGCGCTCGGCGAGCCATTGGGCGCGCGCGAGCGCTTGGCACTTTGGACAGTGCCGATCGCGACAGCTGTTATAGGCGACGCGGACCAGGCCGCAGTCGTCGCACCGCTCGACGTGGCCGCCGAGCGTCGCTGTGCGACACGCCTCGATGGCCGCCATCACACGGCGCTGATCGGAGGACAGCCGAGGCCCCTGCGCGGCACGGAACGCGCCGCCGTGGCGGCGGAGGATGTCCGCCACCTCGAGCACGGGGCGCATATGCGCAGCTCAGTTGGGTGGGATCACCCTAACGGAGAGTCCATCGAATGGGCTGGTCGTGCGGGCGAGCAGATTGGTCGCAACCTGAGCGTAGCGCGCGGTCGATCCCAGGTCGGCATGTCCGAGCAGAACTTGAATGATGCGAATGTCGATCCCGCTTTCCAGGAGATGGGTCGCAAACGAGTGCCGGAGCGTATGGACAGTAATCGGCTTGGCAAGCCGAGCGCGGCGGCGGGCGGCGCGGCAGGCCGCCTGGACGCAGCGGACGCTGACATGTTCACTTGGGTCTTGGCCTGGAAATAGCCACAGTCCCGGCCGGGCTCGCATCCAGTACGTACGTAGAATCTCCAGCAGTCGCGGAGAAAGCATCGCGTAACGATCCCTGCCGCCCTTGCCGTTCTCGATGTGGATCAACATTCGCTTGCTGTCGATCGAGCTCACCTTCAGGCGGACGACTTCACTAACCCGTAAGCCAGCCGCATAAGCCGTCGCCAGCACGACGCGATTGCGCACCCCTGTAACCGCGTCCAGGAAGCGCTCGATCTCTTCGGCACTAAGCACGAGCGGGAGCTTGTCGGGCTTCTGGCCACCGATGATCCGCTCGAATGCCTCCGTCTGCCCGAGTGTGACGCCGTAGAAGAACCGCAGCGCGCAGGCCACCTGATTGATGTGGGACCACGAACGCTTTTGACCGATGAGATGCAGTTGGTAGGCGCGGACCTGCTCGAAACTCAACCGGTCCGGGGCGTAGCCAAAATGGCGGCTAAACTTTGCGATCGCATAGATATAGGATTGTTGAGTCGACGGCGACAGATTGCGGACCGTCATGTCCTCGATCATGCGCTGCCGAAGAGGGCTCATCGTAGCCATCTGGGTCTCCTGTCTTGAGAGGGGTGGTGCGAAGACCAACATCCTCTCAGACAGGACACCTCAGTTCAGCAGGCTTGCCCCCACTCCCGCGTAGCGGGTTCGTTCAATCGGCGTTGACGACGCAGCCTGGGACCATTCGGTGTTCTCGAAGAACCGCGACCGGCTGCTGGAAGGCGACATCGCGGCCAAGTTCCTGGCGGCGGTGCTGGCGCAGCCCAAGGTGAAGAGGCTTCTGTCGAGCGATCACTTCTCGGTCGACGGTACGCTGATCGAGGCCTGGGCCTCGATGAAGAGCGTCAAGCCGAAGGACGGCTCCGGCGAGCCGCCAGCGCCAGGCGGCGGGCGCAATGCCGAAGCGGACTTTCATGGCCAGAAACGCTCGAATGACACCCATGCTTCGACCACCGATCCGGACGCCAGGCTCTACCGCAAGGGCAAAGGCAAGGAGACGAAGCTGTGCTTCATCGGGCACGGGCTGATGGAGAACCGCCACGGCCTGCTGGTCGACGCCTGCCTGACGCAGGCCGGCGGGCATGCCGAACGGGTGGCCGCGCTGCACATGATCGAGCCTCGTGCCGACCGACCGACAGCGATCACGCTTGGCGCCGACAAAGCCTACGATGCAGAAGACTTCGTCAACGAACTGCGCTCGATGAACGTGACGCCGCATGTTGCACAGAACACCAGCGGCCGTAGTTCTGCGATTGACGGACGAACGACCCGGCACGGCGGCTATGCCATCAGTCAGCGCATCCGCAAGCGCATCGAGGAGGCATTCGGCTGGATCAAGACGGTTGCCGGGCAAGAGAAGACCAGCTTCCGTGGCCGTGATCGCGTCGCATGGGCCTTTACCTTCGCTGCCGCCGCCTACAATCTGGTGCGGCTGCCGAAGCTGATTGCGGAGACTGGCTGATGGCCAAGGTGCCCGGCTTCGCCAAGGCCTTTGTCGGCCGCTGGCGCATCGTCGAGATGGACGTCTGGGACAGCGAGTTCCTCGATCTTGCCGAAGAGGCGCATCTCACCTTCCAGGGCAAGTCCGATGGCGAAATCGCCTTTGGGGCTCTCAAGGGCTTCCTGGACGTGCGCTACGGCGCCCGCGACGGATCGGCCTGCGCCGAGTTCTCATGGGAAGGGCACGACGAGAATGATCCGTCCTGCGGTCGCGGATGGGCTATGATCGGCACTGCGGGCAGGCTCGTCGGCCACTTCTACATCCACAATGGCGACGATTCAGCCTTCGTTTGCGAACGCGGCTGAGTTCTTCAACAGCCTGCTAGATGAGGTTGAGGAGTTTTTTACTGGGTCGCGATCGGCCGCCGAAGCTGATCGCGTCCTCGCCACTGTTCTGTTTACCGATATTGTGAACTCAACCAAACGCGCGGAGAAGATCGGCGACCGCGCATGGCACGACCTGCTGGGTCACCACAATGCGATCGTGCGACGAGAACTGTTGCGGCATCGCGGCCGTGAAGTGAGGACATTGGGTGATGGGTTCTTAGCAACTTTCGACGGTCCGGCCCGATCGATCCGGTGCGCTCTTGCAATAAATGAAAGCGTCGAACCGCTCGGGTTGCAGGTGAGGGCCGGCCTTCACACGGGCGAGATTGAAGTTGCCGATGACGATGTCAGCGGAATCGCCGTGCACATCGCATCGCGCGTTGCGACGATGGCGAAGCCCGGACAGGTTTTGGTCTCGAATACCGTCCGTGACCTGGTGGCAGGATCAAACATTCGGTTCCATGACGAAGGTCATCATTCTAAAGGGCATTACTAATAGCGTCAGATTATTCGCGGTTGAACGGTAGAGAGAAGCTCAACGCGCAATTCGGATAGGGTGATCGACTTTGTCTTGAGGCTCTCGCCTCGACTGGCCATTCTGTAGCGAGAAGCTCGCCAAAGTACGAAATAGCTTGCACGTCACAGCAGATCTGCCTTTCCGAATTAATCGAACTGCAGGACGGCTGAGGCAACTCTAGCACCGGAGGGGAGATAAATCTAAGACCGTCGGCAGAATTGGCCAGGCGAGGTCTCAACGTTCTTGTCCAGGTTGCATCCTAGCAGAGCGGTTGCGGCTGACAGGCGGCCAGATCATGGAACAGGCCCGGTGACGCCTTGACTCCAAAGAGTAATCTGAGGACTAATTTACCGGAAATTGAGCTCCGCTCGGCGGGCGTCACTTCTGCCGGGCGAGGAGGGCATCGCCTGTGGCACGCCGGCATCACAGCTCGATTGGTTCAGGTTTGAGCGATACTGCGCCATTCAGGCCGCTGGACGCCCGATCTATCGCGAGCCCCCTAATTTTTGGGCAGAATAGCACGATCGTCCACGCGGGCAGAGGGGGGCGTGATTCGGCTGGAGATGGAAGGCCAACAGCCTCGTCCCCGATAAATCGCCGGAGGCATTTGCGGAATCTAGCGACCGAACGAAAATATGTCTCCATCTTGCGAGCCGATCTGCACCGCTCATCGGATCTGGTGACAGGCCTCGATTTAGAAGAGTCGATCGCGCGGCTCGCGCCGGCAATGGGTCAGATGCGATCGGCTGTGCATCAGTACGGGGGCATTATTCATCGAGAAATGGGTGATGGCATATTCGCCGTGTTCGGTGCGCCGGTCGCCAACGACATGCACGCGGTCCTGGCTTGCCTCGCTGCGCTCGACCTTCTGAGCCGGATTGAAGCGCTTGCGGATGGTAGCATTCGCGTGCGGGTTGGCGTGCACTCAGGCTTGGTAGTGGCCGGACCCCGGAAGCTCGACTACACCCAGATGTACGATTTTGACGGCCCTCCACTGATCATGGCTGAGCGCTTGCAAGCGGTGGCGGAGCCTGGCCAGGCGCTGGCGTCCGAGACGTGCTGGATGCTGGCCGGAGGCTATATCCATTTCGAAGCACCGGAAAGGCACCTTCTAAAGGGATTTGCCCAGCCAGTCATGGTTCATCCCATAAAAAGGGTTGGTGAGCTATCGAAATGGCAAGTGACCCTGGGGCGAGGTACAGCAGCATTCGTCGGTCGCGAGACGGAATTATCAAACTTACTTGCGCTTGGTGTCGCGGCTGCGAATGGCCCCGGTCGCGTTGCCCTTGTTTCGGGGGAACCGGGCGTGGGCAAGTCGCGCTTGGTGCGCGAGGCTGTGCACGTGCTGCATCAGCGCGGCTGGCATTCCGTGGAGGCGGAATGTAGCCCCATCATTGGCGATTCGCCGTTTTCCCTCCTCAAGGATATCCTGGTCAAATCTATTTCGGAGCTAAGTGGGGCTGATAAAGCGGGCGCCAACACCGACCTGCCAGATGTACAATCGGCTGCGCTGCGGATTCTGCTCGATGGAGTAGTTGCAGAAAGCCTTCCCGTATGGACAAAGCTAGCCTCCCGCGCGCGAACTCGTGCCATCATCGATATGGCTTGTTCGGTCGTGGCGCGTCGGGTTGGTGGGCAGCCGACATTGCTTCTCATTGAGGATGCGCAATGGGCTGATGAGGCAAGCGCCCCCGCCCTTGACGCAATAGTGGCGTTGGCCAAGCGTCTTCCACTTTTCGTGTTAATCACTGCTCGAACAGATGAGCTGCCCTCTTGGTGTGAGCCGGATGCCAGACTGGTACTAGCCCCACTAGCGCCCGATGAAGGCCTTGCAATGCTTAATCAGTTGCTTGGTCCATCGCCTCGCCTTCAGCTTTTAAAGGAACGAATTCTAGAGCACACGGGTGCGATGCCGTTGTTCCTAGAGGAAGTGTGTCGTGGGCTTATAGAAGCCGGTCGATTAAGGGGAGCGTGGGGTGAATTTGAGCCGGCCTTAGAGGGGACAGAGCTCGGCGTTCCTTTGACAGTTCAAGGTGTGATCGCGAGTCGCATTGATCGACTGGCCCCGCGCGAGAAGCGGGTCTTGCAAGTAGCCGCCTCGATCGGTCCTCAAGTGCCAAGCCGTTTACTCCGGGTGATCGCAGGTTTGGAGGAGGCGGTCTTCCGTCAAATCCATACCGCACTACTGGCGGCGGGTATGTTGGTGTGCGTCCCGCAGGCGGGAGAGGGGCAAAACACGTTCCCGCACGAATGCGTTCGCCAGGTTGCATACGATGCCACCCTGGAATCCGATAGGGTGAAACTACACAAGCGTGTTCTGACCGAGCTCGAGGCCGAGGCGGCTACTGCTCAGAACGCGCACGAGTTGGCAGCCATAATGGTGCACCACGCTGTTCAAGCCAAGGAATGGGCGCGTGCAGCCGATTTGGGGGCAACGATCGCGCGTCGCTGCTTTGGCCAATCTGCGTTTTCGGATGCGATGAAGCATTTCGAACTGGCAATAGCGTCGGTCGACAAGCTGCCGCCGTCACCGCAACGTGAGGCAATCGCGATTGATCTTAGGATTGAGGCGCGAATGGCTTACGGAAATCTAGGAAAGGTGAGCCGTTGGCTCGACTTGGCAAGAGAGGCCGAGGCGCGCGCACTCGCCTCCGGCGACAATAGACGACGAATTCCTGCGTTGGCCATGCGTGCGGCGGCGTTGAACTTCTATGGTGCGCCGGCCGAAGCGCTCGACGCGGGCGAGGCTGCAGTGCGCGAAGCAGGCCAGAGCGGCGAGCCTGGATGGTTGGCCTATGCGGAATACGGGTTGGGGCAGGCGCGGTTTATCGCCGGTCACTTCGTAAAGGCCGTAGAGATTTTGGAGAGAGCTTATAAGCGGTTTTATTTTGAAGGTGCTTCACCGCCACCCGGCGGCGGAGCAGCACAAGCTGCACTGCTTAGCTGTATGATGATCTGCGTCAGTAAAGTAGCGCTTGGGGACGAAGAGGGCGCTGTCGCGGCGCAAGCACGAGCAGATGAGATTGCGGCTCAGAATGAAGGTCCCGCTGCAGCGATAGCAGGGGGATTTAGCCGCGGAGTGCTTTTGCTCTCAAGAGATGAGCCGCAGGCGGCGGAAACGGCGCTGGCACACTCCCTCAAGCTTGCGCATCAGCATGAAGTGCACCTTTTCATACCCGTGCTTGCCAACCAGCATGGGCTTTCACTCTTGCGAGTAGGGCGCGTGACAGAAGCGCGAACGGCGTTTGAAATGGCCCGTGAAGAGGCCGAACTGCTTGGGCATCGGTCGGCTGCATTGCGCGCAGAGCTAGGTCTAGCGCTCTGTGAGGCAGCATCGACAACCCAACGCAACGTAGCAATAGAGATGGTTTGCCGATGTGAGCAGAGCGCTCAACAGAGCGGGTACCAGCCCCTAGAGCTGGAAGCGTTGCTCATCAAGAGTGCTTTAAATAGCGCATTGGGAGTGGAGTCTTCGGCGGACCGAAACAAAGCCGAGCAAATAGCAAAGCAAATCGGCGCCCTAGGAACGCAGCGCGAAGTTCATCGCACGCTTTCAAGGGTGCTGGATCGTTCACAGCTGGCGAGCTAACAAGGAGGAACGTCATGTCTGAAGAAGAAGACGGCAGGACCGAGAAGCAAGACACGCTCAATCGGCGTACCGTGCTAGCGGGTGGCGTTGCAACCGCGGCGACGGCCGCTCTCCCGCGGGCGGCGCTCGCTCAGCCGAAGGGTGCTGGCGGAATAGAAACCCGTGGCGCAATTTACATGGACCCCGATTATCTATCGACATTCAACGATCACGCCTACTCGCGGGGCAATATCGGTAATGTTCACAATCTAATTAAGAACAATTTCCTGAACAGAAGTGATCTTAAGTGGGGACTTTATCAACGCGACGTGGAGCCGGATCCTAAAAAGTGGGGCCGTACACCGCAAATTGGACAGGCCGCGTTCGACCATTGGCCCGACTTCTCTCAGGAAGCTCGTGATGACCTGGAGAAGCAGCCGGCGAGGTTTGCTGATCCGAAGAACGCAATGAACCCGTTCGACACCAGGCAAGTGGGCGCCAATCTGTTGGAGCATTTAGATGAGGTTATTCGCATTGCGCTGTGGGACTACGCAGTACCGATAAAGATCAAAGTGAATAAGAGTCGCAGACGGCATCACGGTCTTACAACCGAATGGGACCCTGCGCCGCAGCCCGGAACTAATCCAAACCTTCGATTGAATGGGCTGACCATCAACATCGATTGTCCCGACGGCGGATGGCAGGGTTACACGCTCTGGCGCAACAGATCTACGAGCGACCACATTACGAAATTCGAAGCCAATTGGGTGGTGCCCTCGCCACCAACGAACGATGAAGGGCAGATCATATTCATCTTCAATGGTCTGGAGAGCGTATCGGGACCAAATGCAACGGGAGGAATCTTACAGCCGGTCCTCCAGTGGACCACCAATGGTTGGTTCATCCGGAGCTGGTACGTGAGTGCTGATTTCGACCCTATGAAGTACCCGAACCTGCCTGATCCAGGCTCGGCGGTCGGCCAAGATCACCTGAGTGACGAGAACCGCTGTTACTCTAAGGCAATCCCAGTCACGACAGGAGATATAATTACCGGCTCTATTGAGGGCGGCAGAGATACTGGCGGAAAGTTCAACTATGTCTGCTCGCTTTCGCGTAACAATCAAATTCAGTCGGACACCAGACTGAAAATGGACGATATATCTGAGCTGACTTACGCCGTGTGTGCTGTCGAAAGTTACAAAGTAACCGTCACCCCTGCGGACTACCCCACGGCACCGATCGTATTAACCTCCCTCGACTTGCAACTTGAAAACAATCCCATCAGCCCAATCCAGTGGACGGAAAGCAAAAAGGCCGGCAGGGACTTCACCGCAAAGTCGTCTATGGCGGGACACAAGGTGGAGTTTAAGGTAGTCTGAAGTAAAAGCAGACCGGCTCGAGGATATTTTCTGGCCGCCCATAGCTTCGCATCTTGGGATCAAAGGCCTCAGGGCTGGCGGAAGGCGGATGGCCTTCTGTCGGGCAAGAGGGGCGTGCCACTGCTTCGGCGAGGCACTATTATACCGTTGCTCCTCCAGTATACTCTGGAGAGAAGCTTAAATTGCAGCTTCTGTCCCCCGAGGGAGAGCACCTGAGGCGCAGCGGTCGAGCAAGTTTTTTTCTAAATTCTCTCCCTCCGCCAGCCGGCAAAAATGATCTCGTACTTAGAGCTGCAGACAGGCCAAAAATTCGGCCGTTTTCTTGCTTTTCGCTTCGGTCGATTTGAACAAGCGGCCTCCGCAGCCGGCAGCATGAAAGAGCTGACCGGGACCGATCACTATCGTTTCGCTTTCAGAAACTTAAGCCAGGGTGCGCCTGACGTAACCAGTCCCTGGATGTCTTGGATAATCAGGGGTCGCTGACGCCAGAGGACCTGGGAAGATTCCTCCGGCGATCTCAAGCTTGGAATATGACTACGGAGCTTCGCGAATTTTCGTCCGGACCACTGGAGGTCGACAGCTCGAGAAATCGCGTGTTGTCGTAGGCGCTGTCCGGGTCACCTAGGTGAAGCTCCGCCTCTTCGATCTCGAGGTACTGACCGGCGATCAGCTTGCCTTCGTCACCCTTATCCTGCAGGTAATCTTTCTGTACGATCAGGTCGGCCATTGCAGCCGCTTCGTGGTAGCTATTTGCTTCTACCTCGATTTCGCCGATATGGACCTTGGCGTATGTCTGAACGTAAAACTTCGGCATCTACTTTGCTCCTAGTCCCAGAACGCTGCCTTCGAACACACCATTGCGATCCTTTCAATTCGCAAAACGGGGCTAGGCTGTCGCAGCGAAGCGTACCTGGAGGTGCACTGTGGGCGGACAAATTGAACGCAAGTCTCCCAGCAAGGAGACGAGAGAAGTCGAAACTGCGCTTCGCGAAAGTGAGCAGCGGTTGCGCTTCCTGGCCGCGATAGTCGAGTCCAGTGACGACGCGATTGTAAGCAAGAATCTCGATGGCATTATTACAAGCTGGAACAAAGGTGCCGAGCGTATATTTGGCTTCTCGGCCGGCGAGGCGATCGGCCAACCCATTACAATTGTAATCCCTCAGGACCGGCAGAGCGAAGAGCGCGAGATTCTCACGCGCATCAGACGAGGCGAGCGCATCGACCATTTTGAGACGGTTCGGCAACGCAAGAATGGCAGCTTGATCGTAATTTCGTTGACCGTTTCTCCTGTCAAAGATGACCATGGCAAAATTGTCGGTGCATCAAAGATCGCGAGAGATATTACGGAGCAGAAGAGGAATCAGGAGCTGATCACGACATTGGCGCGGGAGGCCGAGCACCGCAGCAAGAACCTGCTTGCGACCATTCGGGCGGTGGTTAGTCGTTCTCAATCAGACTCGCCGGAAGATCTCAAAGAAATAATTATTGGACGCATCGAAGCGCTTGAGAAAGTGTGCTCACTTTTTGTCGCGACACGCTGGATCGGTGCCGAGTTATCCGCGATCGCGACACAGGAACTGGCTCCATATTCCCAAAGCGGGAAGCGGGTACTCATAGACGGAGCGCAAATTCTACTAGAGCCCGGCATCGCTCAGGCAATTGCCATGACGTTGCACGAGCTGGCCACCAACGCTGCAAAATACGGTGCTTTGTCCCAGCCCAAGGGCCAGTTAAGCCTGCAATGGTCGCAGGGGGCTGACGGCAAATTATACCTGTTCTGGACTGAGACAGGTGGTCCAGACGTGCAGCAACCGACCCAGAACGGCGTTGGTGTCGGTATGATTGAAGGAATGATCAGCCACTTGAAGGGGACGGTCCGCTTTGATTGGCACAAAGAGGGACTTGTCTGCGAAATTATGGTCCCGCTCTGAGGCCGCAACTGATCCCGGCGGGTAGAGAGAATTGATCGCCTCCCAATGAGCATCGGCTGCCGCTTATGGCCCTTGGCCGAACAAGGCGCGGCCATTGTGGTGTCGGCTATCGCGGCTAGACCGGACGCGCGCTGTGCTCACTTCGACCGCCGCTTACCCAAAGCGGGCCTCGCGCTCAGTTTACGTGTTGGGATTCGCCGCGAGTATAATCGCTGCAGGGGATTGTAATGAGCCCAATCACGTGGCTCGTCGCCCGAGAGCCGGCAGGTGGTGGCTCCGAGGCACAAACCTCAATTCCGCTCGCTTTTTGCGTTATTCGGCACTTGGCGCCGAGGTTCTCTGGCGACAGGCGGCCCGTTACTAAGTGTTTGAAATCGTCTGTCCGCGACCCCGGGCGAAGATGCCGGTAAGTCATCTCGGGAGGGCGCGAGCCGTGGTGCTACATGGCGATCCGCGGACGTGCGAATGCCTGCGGATGTCATGCTTGCTGCGTGGGAGGATACCGCGCCCTAAAGCGCGATGAGATTTGGATGAATCGTCATCGCGCTTTAGCTTGTTGTTTACGCATGATCTTTCCGGAAAACCGCTTCGCACTTTTCCGGATCATGCTTTAGTGCTGGATGCGGCCCCGGTCTCTCCAGGCGATCCGAAAGTCTTTTCCCGTCAGGCGTCAGAACAGGCAGCGGTGGCCGTCTTTGAAGGTCTGAGGTCAGGACCGGTGGGAGGAACCACCAGAACGTCCACGTTGAGGGAGCGAAGAACTTCTTCCGTCACACTCCCGATCAACGCGCGAAGCAGCCCGGATCGGCTGTGCGTACCCATCACGAGCATGTCGGGTCGCTTCTCTGCAACCGCACGCGCGATCACCTGCATGGGAACGCCCTCGTCGACTCTAAGCGACCATCGCTGGGCGTCGAACTCATTGGCGACGAGAAAACTGCTCATTTCCTCCATCGCTCCGTGACGCTCGCTATCGACATATCCACTGATGACGTCGGAGCTCGCACCAGAGCTGAGCAATCGTCTCTTAGCCACCGGCGAGAAGGCGTGAAGGAGCGTCGAGCCGTCTTCCAAAAACCCGGCGGACAGACCGAAGCGGATCGCGTCGGCCGATGTCTCCGACATGTCGACTGGCACCAGAACCCGTTCGTAGTGCCGCTGCGCCTCGTTGTTCACCATCAGCACGGGATACTTTCCTCCGCGGACGACACGCTCGATAGTGGTCCCTGTAAAGATGTCGCGCAGAAACTGCTTGCGATGGGCCCCCATCACGATGAGATCGGCGCCGACCGCGGCGCTCGCGCGCAAGATTCCGTCGAAGGGGTGACCCGTGATCACGATCGGATGACAGCGCGCGTCATGCAGCTCGGGCATGGACCAGATCTGCTCCACCAGCACCCGCTGGGCCTCCCGTTCTTCCATGCGAACCAGATCGTCCGGCTGGTCTTCATCAACGACGTGAACAAGGTGCAGCTCGGCGCGGCGAGCGCGGGCCAGAAGGCCGGCTTGCCGCAGGGCGCGATGGGAACGCGTAGAGAAATCCGTCGCAGCGACGATGATCATGTCAGAACCCTTGTACTGGCCGACCGCGCCGCGTCTTTTCGGCAAGGCCGGCGATTTGATTGCTTCAAGGCCGGCTCATGACGCGGCAACGCGCGGGCGCGCCCTGAGATGAAGAGCGCGGTAGCGGGTCGCGATCAAAACCGTCAGGTGACAAAGCACCTTCCAGCGTCAACTTTCCGGGTCATGCGGCATCGGCGGCGGACGGCGAGCGAATGCCGCCCGAAACCCGTCGGGGTCGTAAATCCAGATGAACAGGATCCACGAGGTCAGAACCAGCAGTGCCAAAAAGACAGACATGAAGAACTCCCGGCTTGGTCAGAATCGTTGAGTTGCCGCGCCCGGGCGATACAAATCGCCCGGGTCACATGCCGATTTGCAGCCGGTTCTCCTGAATGTCTGGTCGCACTTTGGTCATCACGTCCTCTGTTTGGGATGCCGCAGATCTCTGAATGGCATCCGCATAATCAGGCCGGCGACGGGCCAACGATCGGCCGGCTGAAGTCGCGGAGAACGCGCACAGTTCAGCATCACGCCTACAATGGACTTAAGCGTGCGCCGCAGGGGATCAATTGCGACATTTAGTCGGCCTTGCCCGCCGAAGCGTCGCCTGGCGCCGCGTGAGGCAGCGCCCGGCCTACGGGTTCACCCAGCTGTGCCCGTTCCGCGGTGTCGCGAAAGCGGGCTGCGCCGACGAGAACGGTCAACGCGATCGGGGTGGTCACGGCGCCGAGTACGACGATCAGGATTTCGTGCAGCACCGCTCTGCTCTCCAGAACCGAGAAGCAGACCATCGAAGCGGCCGCGATGAAGACGGTGCCGAGTGTTGTTCCGAGCGTCGGCGCATGGACGCGCTCGTAGAATGTGCCGAGCCGCAAAAGGCCCAGCGAGCCGATCAGCGTGACGGCAGCGCCGGTCAAAAGGAAGACCGCTGTGAGGACGGCAGCCCAAGGCGGCAAGTGCTCGATGCCGTTCATTCGATCACCTCGCCGCGAAGGAGGAACTTGGCGAGCGCAACCGTCCCGACGAATCCGAACAGGGCCATGGCCAGGGCAGCCTCGAAATAAAGCGCCTCGCCGGTTCGAATCCCGACCGTCAGAAGCAACAACATTGCGTTGACGGACAACGTGTCGAAACCGAGAACGCGATCCTGAGCGCGCGGTCCAAGGAAGATGCGCAAAGCGCCGCAGCCGATCGCCAATCCCAGCAACACCTGCGCGACCAGGAGCGAGTAGGTCAGCATGAGCTGGCTCATTCGAATATCTCCAGCAGATGACGTTCGTAACGGTCCTTGATGGTGCGGATCCACTCCTCTTCATCGACGAGGTCCAGAACGTGGATGGTCAGCGCCCCTCTTTGGGCGTCGAAATTCACCCACAGCGTCCCCGGGGTCGACGTAATGATGCAGGCGAGCGAGGCCAGCCCGTAGGGGGCGCGCATGTCGAGCGGAATCTCCACGAAGCCCGGCGCTCGCTGCCACCGTCCAAAGCCGAGAACGATCCGCCCCACCGCCAGGTTCGAGCGCACGATGTCGACGGTGACCCGTGCCAACAGTCGCATAATGACGCCGGGTCGCCTGACCCGCACGCTCGGTATTTCCAGTACGGTCAGGATCCGACCACCGACGAGGGCGACCAAGCAGCCAAGCAGGATGTGCCCAAACGTGACCGCTTGATTGAGCAGCAGCCACAATGCGAGCAGGCAGGAGCTCACGATCGGAAAAGGCAGCAAGCGTGTCATTTGCCCTCCGCTTGTCGGCTGCTAGAGCCGGTGTTCAGGACGTCGCTGATGTAGTCCGCCGGCGCGTGGAGGGATTGCGCCGCGGCCTGCATGAAGCGGATCACGGGACCGGCCCAGACGGTTTGCGCAGCACAGATGAACAGCAGGAACATGATCGGCGCCATCTCGATCACGCGCACGCGCGGCACAGTGCGATCGGGCGAGGCCCAGAAGATACGGATTCCAGCGCGTGCCATCGCGACCAAGGTCGCGAAACCCGAGAGGATCAGCACTGCGAGCAGAGCCCATCCGCTGCCGGGAATGGCCCCCCCTGGCTGATCGGCCGGATGCAGAGCCGCCGCGAGCAGCGCGAATTTGGCGATAAATCCGGACAGCGGCGGCAAGCCGGCGATGACCAGCGCGCAGCCGATGAAAGCGACGCCGAGCAATCCCATGGTGGCCACGATCGCGACGCCCACGTCCCCTTCGGCTTGGTCTGTCTCGACCTCCTCTCCATAAGCTTCCCGCGTGACAGCGATCATGTCCGCTCCAGGTTCACGGCCGCGCTCGATGAGCTCGACGAGGAGAAAGAATGCTCCGATGCCGAGCGTCGAGCTGACCAGGTAGAAGAGCGCTCCACTGGTGACGCCGACCTGTCCCATCCCCGTGGCGGCGAGCACCGTTCCGGAGGATATGAGCACGGAGAAACCGCCGAGTCGGGCGGTGTCTTGCGAGGCCAATGTGCCGATCGCTCCGAACAGGATCGTCGCCAAGCCGGCCAACAACAAGAACTCCCTGCCGAAGCCGGCCGATGCGCCGGCGTCCTCGCCGAAAAGCAAGAGCGACAGGCGCAGCACGATATAGACGCCGACCTTCGTCATGATCGCAAAGATCGACGCCACCGGCGGACTTGCGGCGGCGTAGGCGGTCGGCAGCCAGAAGTTCAAGGGCCACATTCCGGCCTTGAGCAGGAAGGCAACCGCAAGCACGCCCGCACCTGCTTCGAGCAAGCCGCGGCTCTCGGCGGCGACCGCGTGCACGCGTGCCGCGAGATCCGCCATGTTGAGCGTTCCGGTCACGCCGTAGATCAGGCTGACCCCGATCAGAAACAACAGCGAGGCGGCGAGGTTGACGACGATGTAATGCAGCCCTGCCTTCACCCGTGCAAGGCCGGATCCGTGCAGCAGAAGACCGTACGACGCCGCCAGCAACAACTCGAAGAACACGAACAGGTTGAAGAGATCGCCCGTGAGGAAGGCGCCGTTGAGGCCCATCAGCAGGAATTGAAACAGCGGATGGAAATGCGCGCCTGCCCGGTGCCAGCGTGCAAGGGAGTACACCACCGAGGCCAGCGCGAGGACATTGGTCAGCAGCAGCATTAGAGCCGACAGCCGATCGAGAACGAGGACAATTCCGAATGGCGCAGGCCAATTGCCCAGACGATAGACGTCCCTTGTACCGGCATCCGAGAGTCCGAGCAGGATCGTGGCAATGCAAACGAGGGCAACGGTTACGCCGACGTTGAGGCCGGCGACGATCGAGCGGTGCTTCTCTCCATTGAGCAGCAGCATGCCGGCACCTGCCAGCAGGGGCAGGAGGATCGGCGCAATGACCAGACCAGAGGCGCCGCTCACGCTTCCGGCTCCTGGCCGTCGACATGATCGGTCCGGGCGAGGCCGCGGGATGCCAGCAGCACCACGAGGAAGAGCGCGGTGGTCGCGAAACTGATGACGATTGCAGTCAGTACAAGCGCCTGCGGAAGCGGATCGGCAAACCGCGCAGAATCTCCGGCCTCCTTTGCGATGAGCACCGGAGCCCCCGTCCGCACTCGCCCCATGGCCACGATGAACAGATTAACCGAGTAGGAAAGCAACGAGAGCCCGATGATAACCTGAAAGGTGCGCGGCCTGAGGATCAGCCAAACGCCGGACGCGGCAAGCGTACCGATACCGATCGCCAGCACGAACTCCATCAGACCAGTTCCTCCCTCGATGGCTCACTGGCCAAGCCTCGGCCGCTCTGAGGCGGAACTGCGTAGCGACGCAGCGATTGATGCGCGATCGCGATGAGCATCAGCACCGTGGCGCCGATCACGAGTGAGAACACGCCGACGTCGAAAAGGAATGCGCTCGCTGTGGGGACGCGGCCGACCAGCGGCAGTTCGGCATACGCAAAGTACGAGGTCAGAAACGGATATCCGAAAACGCACGCAGCTGCCCCCGTGCACCCAGCGAGCAGAAGCCCAATTCCCATCCAGCGTACCGGCATGACGTGCAGACGAGCTTCCACCCATGTCGTGCCGCGAGCCATGTACTGCAGGATGAACGCGGTCGCCATGGTGACGCCGGCCACGAAGCCTCCGCCCGGAAGATCGTGCCCGCGCAACAGCAGGAAGACCGCGACCACGCCGATTACGGGAAACATCAGCCTCATCATCAGCGACGCGGTCTCCGTGGTGTCCTTGGCGGTGTCACCCTTCTGTCGGTCGGGATGCGCCTCGTCGTGGCTGTCCTGGGCGTGCTGCTGTTCGGGAACGGGGATGCTCTCCGGCGCCGGACGGAAGCGGCGCAACAGCGCGTAGACGGTGAGCGCAACGACAGCGAGGACTGTGATCTCACCCATTGTGTCGAATCCGCGGAAGTCCACCAGGATGACGTTGACCACGTTGGTTCCGCCACCTTTGGTATAGGCGTTCTCGACGAAGTAGCGCGAGATGCTGTTCGTATCGGGATGCTGCATGGCTGCAAACGCGAGTGTCGCCAGCCCGACGCCGACGGAGAGCGCGATCGCGAAGTCACGTACGCGGTGCCATCGAATCCTGCCGGCTGGCGCTTCCGCCCCGGCCGGTGCGATACGTTTTGGCAACCAACGCAAGCCGAGTAGCAGCAGCACTGTCGTGACCGTCTCGACGACGATCTGCGTCAGGGCCACGTCGGGAGCCGATAGCCATACGAAGGTGACGCAGGTCACGAGACCGGCAGACCCGAGCAGGATCAGCGCGACGACGCGATGAAATTTGGCTTCGATCGCGGCGCCGACCGCGCAGGCGGCGCCGACCGTCCAAAGCAAAGCGAACGCAAGGTCAAATGTAGTCCGCAGGGGATTCGCCAGCGGGAGGCCGCGCGAATAGAGCGGCAGCAAGGCGGCGAGGAACGCCGTAGCGGCCAGGACTCTCAGTTGTGGCTGGAGACGTCGCGTCCCAAGCTTGCTCTCGAGCCAGCGTGCAAGACGCCAGGATAACGTCACCATCATCCAGTCGAAGATCTGCTTCCCGCTGAACCGGCCGAGCAAGGGCGGCCCCTCGTTGGCGAGAAGGTAGGAGCTCAGCATCACATAGACGCCGACGCCGCCAACCATCGCCAGAACGCTCATCAGCAATTCGGGCGTGAAGCCGTGCCATATCTTCAGACTGTACTCCGGCATGTTGGAACCGAGCACAGCGCCAGCGGCGGTATCGAGGACCGGTGCAACGGTCAACGCCGGCGCTATGCCCACCACGACGCATGCAAGCACGAGAAGCTCGGCCGGAAGTCGCATCAGGAGGGGCGGCTCGTGGGGGGTGCGCGGAAGACCGACGGGGGCGGGACCGAAGAATACGTCACGAATGAACCGGAGAGAATAGGCAACTGTGAAGGTGCTTGCCGCGGTGACGATGTAGGGAAGCGCTCGATCGACGAGTGAATTGTCATGGACTTCGATTGTTTCGGCGAAGAACATCTCTTTCGAGAGGAAGCCATTCAGCAGCGGCACGCCGGCCATGGACCCGGCCGCGACCATGGCCAGCGTCGCGGTGATCGGCATGAACGCGTAGAGACCGCTCAAGCGCCGAATGTCGCGCGTGCCGGTTTCGTGGTCGATGATGCCCGCCGCCATGAACAGCGATGCCTTGAACGTGGCATGATTCATGATGTGAAAGACCGCTGCGATCTGCCCGAACGGCGTGTCCAGTCCAGTCAAGAGCGTGATCAAGCCGAGATGGCTGATGGTCGAGTAAGCTAGCAGGCCCTTTAGATCCTGCTGGAATACCGCGAGAAACGCGCCCACCAGGAAGGTGATCAGACCGGCCGATCCCACCAGCCACAGCCATTCGTTCGATCCGCCGAGGGCGGGCCAGAGCCTGACCAAAAGAAACACACCGGCCTTCACCATCGTTGCCGAGTGCAGATAGGCCGATACGGGAGTCGGAGCCGCCATCGCGTGCGGCAGCCAAAAATGGAAGGGAAATTGGGCGCTCTTGGTCAGGGCGCCGAGCAGGATCAGCACGAGCGCGGGGACATAGAGCGGATGCGAACGGATCGCCTCTCCTGACGTCAACACCTTGTCCAGGTCATAGCTGCCGACGATGTGGCCAATCAGCAAGACGCCGGCGAAGAGGCAGAGCCCACCGCTCGAGGTGACCACCAGCGCCATACGCGCGCCGTCACGCGCAGCCGAATTGTGATGCCAGTAGCTGATCAGCAGGAACGAAAACAGGCTAGTCAGCTCCCAGAAGAACACGAGCTGGAGCAGGTTGCCGGAGAGCACGATCCCCAGCATCGCGCCCATGAACGCCAGCAGCAGGGAAAAGAACCGGGGCACGGGATCGCTGGGCGACATGTAATAGCGGGTATACAGCACCACCAGAAAGCCAATTCCGGTGATCAGCATGGCGAATGCCCATGCGAAGCCGTCGAGCCTCAACGCAAATTCCAGTCCAAGTTCAGCGATCCATTCCGTCCGCCAGCAGACAACGCCACCGTTCGTCACGCTCGGGTAAGCCATACCGACGAGGCTAAAGGCAGCAAGTGCGACGCCGCCGGCGAGCCACGCCTCAGCGTTGCGCGCATTGACTCGCAAAAGAGCCGCAGTACAGCTTCCGGCGAAAGGAAGCGCAAGGACGGCAAGGAGGAACATCGCGTTCGTTGCCCAGCTGCAAGATGTGTGTATTCGCTGACCCCGACTGCTTAGCCGACGCGAATAGATATCTCCACTGCTAGATTTGGCGCGGTTGCAAGTGATCGACCTTGAAGCCCTACTCCGCCAGAACCGCTGACAAGACTCGCTCTAAATTGAGCGGTTCAGATCCAGTGAGGAAAGGTGCCGACCAGAGCGGCAACTGGGGCCGCGATAGCGCCGAGCAAAGCGTAAAGGCCGCAGAGCACGATTGTCCGCCAGCCACTTGTATCGATTGGCTTGTCGTTTGGCTCGGTGTCCTCAGCTTGGCTGAACTCGGCGTGGCCCCGCGTCATCGTGGCCCTTCGTCTGTTCCGCCGCAGGTGCAAGCGATCGAGCAACATAACCACGTCCAGTCGGATTGCGACTCACATTCACGTCAAGGTCTACTATTCAACCGACAGATATCCTTTGCAGCGAGCGAGGATCGCGGCCATCCTCGATGGTCTTCACCTTGATCGTCCGGATTGCCCGCCACTGTGCGGTTTCGTCGCAATGTTTCCAGCTGAATGGCCACTATATTCAGTCTGCTATGACTTGTGTCGTCGACATCGATCCGCGCGTTGCGCGGCGTTGCTTGCACGCCGGACGGCTCGAAGCAGGAGCTTAGCCGGACGGTAGTTGGTGCCGTCCGGATTACCCCCTTCGTTCATCAAACGGATTTGGTGTGTGGCTCTCCCGCGAGGAGAAGCCCAGACAAGTAGGCATGGCGTGAACAACCCCTTTTTTCCGAACGTCACGCAAGGCTTTCGCGCCGAAGCCCGCAGGGACGAAGGCGGACTCGTTGCCGCTTGCTTCGGCTCGGCAAGCCGGCGCGGGTCAAACTTCCTCTGAGCCCTCCACCGCTATCTCATCCCACCAATTTCCACCTCCCATCTCCGGCCCGCTTCAGCGCGGGATCGCTCACCCGCACGTGCTCGGCGAGGAAATCGATGAAGGCACGGACGCGCGCGGGTAGCGGGGCGGCGTGGCCGACATAGACGGCGTGGATGTCTTCGCGGTCGCCGGGATTGTAGCTTTGCAGCACCGGCACGAGGCGGCCGGATTCGATGTCGGGGCCGATGTGGAAGAGGGCGAGGCGGGCGAGGCCGACGCCGCCGAGGCAGAGACGGCGGGCGGCTTCGCCGTCGCTGGCGCGCGCGACCGGAGCGGGCAGGGCCTGCTCGGTGTGGTCGCCACGCCTGAACGGCCAGCCGCGGATGCTGCGCGGAAAGGTCCAGCCGATGCCACGGTGATCGACGAGATCGGCCGGCGTCTTCGGCATGCCGCAGCGTGCGAGATAGTCCGGCGCGCCGACCACGACCATGCGGCTGGTGCCGAGCTTTCGCGCGACGAGGCGTGAGGCGCGCAGCGGGCCGACGCGAATGGCGACGTCGGCGCGCTCCTGCATCAGGTCGATCAGCGTATCGGTCAGCACGAGATCGAGCGTGACGTCCGGATGCTGCTTCAGGAAGCGCGGGATCAACGGCATCACATGCAGCATGCCGAACGGAATGTTGCAATTGACCGTGAGGCGGCCGCGCGGCGCCGCGCCTGAGGCCGCCTCGCGCTCGGCCTCCTCCATCTCGGCGAGGATGCGCAACGAGCGCTCGTAGAAGGCCTGGCCTTCCTCCGTCAGCGTCAGCTTGCGCGTGGTTCGGTTGACCAGCCGCGCGCCGAGGCGCGCCTCCAGACGCGAGATCAGCTTGCTGACGCCGGACGGGGTCAGGCGCAGCTTTCGCGCGGCCTGGGTGAATCCGCCGAGGTCGACGACGCGGACGAAGACCTCCATCTCGGCGGCGCGGTTGGTGTCGAAGCGGGCCATATTGAATTCACGTCACAAATGATTGGATTGCGGACATTCTAATGATTCTGCGGCCGTGCCGCTATCTGCGTGGCTCGTCTCACCCATCGGAGCCACGCATGCCTCCCGCCGTTCTCGCTCTCACCGCCGGTGCCTTCGGCATCGGCACCACCGAATTCATCATCATGGGCCTGTTGCTCCAGGTCGCCGCTGACATGCATGTCTCCGTGCCGGTTGCGGGCCTGCTCATCTCCGGCTATGCGCTCGGCGTGTTCGTGGGGGCGCCAGTCCTCACCCTCGCGACGCGCAAAATGCCGCGCAAGACGGTGCTGCTGGCGCTGATGGCGATCTTCACGCTGGGCAATGCGGCTTGCGCGCTGGCACCGAACTACGAATTGCTGATGGCCGCACGTGTGCTGACCTCGCTCGCCCACGGCACCTTTTTCGGCGTCGGTTCGGTCGTGGCCACCAGCCTCGTTGCCGAGGACAAGCGTGCGTCTGCGATAGCGACCATGTTCATCGGTCTCACGGTGGCAACGTTGCTCGGCGTGCCCTTTGGCGCCTGGTTCGGCCTGATGCTCGGCTGGCGCGCGGCGTTCTGGGCGGTGACTGTCATCGGCGTGATTGCGTTTGCGGTGGTCGCGCTGCTCGTCCCCGGCCATGTCGGCAATGGCGACAAGCCGATCTCGCTCGCCGAAGAAGTGGCGGTGCTCGGTCGTCCGCAGGTGCTGCTCGGTCTTGCGATGACCGTGTTCGGCTTCGCCGGCCTGTTCGTCGTCTTCACCTATATCCAGCCGATCCTGACACGTTTCACCGGCTTCTCGGAGGCCGCGGTCTCGCCGATTCTCTTGGTGTTCGGCGTCGGGCTTGCGATCGGCAACGTCGCCGGCGGCAGGCTTGCGGATCGCGGCCTCGCACGGGCCTTGACCGGCACGCTCGCCGGGCTTGCGATCGTGCTGCTTGGCCTGGCCGCCGTACTATCGGTCAAGATCCTTTCCATCGCGCTGATCTTGCTGCTCGGCATCGCCGCCTTCGCGACCGTCGCCCCGCTCCAGCTTCGGGTGCTGGAGGCTGCCGGCCCCAGCGGTCGCACGCTGGCCTCCAGCCTCAACATCGCCGCGTTCAATCTCGGCAACGCGCTCGGCGCCTGGGCCGGTGGCGTCACCATTGACCGCGGGCTCGGTCTCTCCACGCTGCCTTTGGTCGCAGCCGGGATCACGGCCATTGGTCTCGTGCTGGCGCTGTGGAGCCTCCGGCTCGACCGTGCGCCGGCCGGCGTCGCAGCGTCTCCGGCAGAGTAGGGCGAAGGCGTGCGGTGCGCTGACGATTGGTCGCATCGGCCCTCACGCCAACGCGCCATGCAGAAACGCGCTGTACAGCGCCGCATGTCGTCCGTAACCTCCGCCGCGCAATTGAAGGAGATGCTGGCGTGGCGAAGAAGACGGTGACCAAGAAGACCAAGAAGAAAAGTGTCTTGGAGAAAGAAGTGAAGACCCCGAGCAAGGCGAGCTCCAGCCGCAAGAGCGTGGTCGCGAAGCCGGCCAGGAAGGCGCCTCGGGCGAAGGCCGCCGCACCACGCCGCCCCAAGGGGGCGCCCTGGCAATGGTCGGCAGTCGAGACCGCCGCCGCGATCCGCTCCGGCGCCATCTCCGCGGTCGAGGCGGTCGAATCCCATCTCGAACGGATGCGCTCCGTCAATCCGCGGCTGAACGCCGTCGTCGTCGATCTCTCCAAGGAAGCACTTGCCGCGGCCCATGCGGCCGACAAGCAGCGCGCCAGAGGCGGCGAGCTCGGCCTCCTGCACGGCGTGCCTGTCACCATCAAGGAAAACGTCGACTACCAGGGCCGGCCGAACTTCAACGGCGTGCCCGCCAACAAGAACCTGGTTGCGCCCTCCGATGCGCCTGTCGTGCGCAACCTGAAGAAGGCCGGCGCGATCGTCATCGGGCTGACCAATACGCCCGAATTCTCCTTTCGCGGCTTTACCGACAATCCCCTGCACGGGCTGACGCTCAACCCCTGGGATCCCGATATCACCTGCGGCGGCTCCTCGGGCGGCGCGGGTTCGGCAGTCGCGGCGGGCATCGGCACCATCGCCCATGGCAACGATATCGGTGGCTCGCTGCGCTGGCCGGCGCATTGCAACGGCGTTGCCACCATCAAGCCGACGCAGGGCCGCATCCCCGCCTTCAACGCCAGCGCAACGGCGGAGCGGCCGATGCTGGCGCATCTGATGTCGGCGCAGGGGCCGCTCGCACGCCACGTCGCCGACGTTCGCCTTGCGCTGGAGGTGATGAGCCAGCGCGATCCGCGCGATCCCTGGTGGGTGCCGGCACCACTGGTCGGCGAGAAGCCGAAGGGACCGATCAAGGTCGCGCTGGCAAAGATCCCAGAGGACATGGACGTCGATCCGTCTGTCGCCGCGGCGCTGCGCCAGGCCGCGGACCATCTTGAACGGTCCGGCTATCGCGTCAGCGAGGTCGAGGTGCCAGACATCAACGGTGTCTGGCAGACCTGGTGCGACATCATCACCAACGAGACCGTGGTGATGCAGGAAGCCTCCATGCTGAAGGTCGCGTCCGAAGATTTTCACAAGGCCTGGGGCGGCATGAAAGCCAAGGCCAACGTGCTCGATCTGCCGGCCTGGATGCGCGCCACTGCCGCGCGCAACGGCCACATCCGCGCCTGGCAATTGTTCTTCGAGGACTATCCGGTGGTGCTGGCGCCGACCACGGTGAAGCCGACGCCGGGCCCGCGCGAGGATGCCGTCAGCGCCGAGCGCGTGCGCGAGATCTTCTGGGGCGAGATCCGCTTCATCTCCGCCATCAACGTGCTGGGTCTGCCCGGCGCAGTGGTGCCGGTGGCGCTCCACGAGGGCAAGCCGATCGGTGTGCAGCTGATTGCAGGGCGCTATCGCGAGGATCTCGCACTCGATGCCGCGGCCGCGATCGAGAAGCGCGTCGGCGTGCTGGCACATCGGCTGTGGGAGACGATGGCGTAAGCCTAAGCAAGCGCCGCCGCGTTGGAGATGCATTCCCCTTTCCCGCGGTGTGCGCTGTTGAGCACCGACTGTCTGTCCAGCGTCATGGCCGGGCTTGTCCCGGCCAACCACGCCTTTCCATGCAGCACAAAGACATGGATGCCCGGGACAAGCCAGGGCATGACGACCTCCGCCAAATGTGCAAATGCGATAACCCTGCCCATGGGGGAGGGGAGCTCGGCCGCGCAGGGCGAGACGACACCGCGCGAGACACGGCAAGGTCAGTTAATTGAATTTAACCGGATTTCCGGCCAATTCGCGAGCAAGCATTAGGGTTACTTCCTCGATCTCTAGGCGAATTATTGTCCGCTTTACCACCCGCCTCTAACAGAGGGACGGCGGATAACGCACACGCCTCATTGTAGGCCAATAAGTGCGGCCCGCTCCACGCGGAGGTGGCACGATGCGCAACGAGACGATCGCTATTCACGCCGGCTACGAGCCCGAAGCCACGACGCACGCCGTGGCCGTGCCGATCTACCAGACCGCGGCATACGCCTTCGACAGTGCCGATCACGGCGCGGCCCTGTTCAATCTCGAGACTGAGGGCTTTCGCTACAGCCGCATCGCCAATCCGACCAGCGCGGTGCTGGAGAAGCGCATCGCCCAACTCGAAGGCGGCGTCGGCGCGCTTGCGGTCGCGACCGGGCAGGCTGCGCTGCATTTTGCCTTCGTCAACGTCGCCGATCACGGCGGCAACATTGTTTCAGTGCCGCAGCTCTACGGCACCACGCACACGCTGCTCTCGCACATCCTGCCGCGCCAGGGCATTACCGGCCGTTTCGCCGAGAGCGACAAGCCGGAGGCGATCGAGAAGCTGATCGACGAAAACACCCGGGCCGTGTTCGCGGAGACCATCGGCAATCCCGCCGGCAATGTCTGCGACATCGAGGCGCTGGCGAAGATCGCCCACGCGCATGGCGTGCCGCTGATCGTCGACAACACCGTCGCAACCCCGATCCTGCTCAAGCCGTTCGACTACGGCGCCGACATCGCCGTGCATTCGCTGACCAAGTTCCTGGGCGGTCACGGCACCACGCTCGGCGGCGCCATCGTCGATTCCGGAAACTTCCCGTGGGCGAAATACGCCAATCGTTTTCCGGCCTACAACAAGCCCGACGCGTCCTATCACGGCCTCGTCTATGCCGAGCGGTTCGGCCGCACCGCCTATATCGAGCGCGCGCGCAGCGTCTACCAGCGCACCATGGGTTCGGTGTTGTCGCCGTTCAACGCCTTCCTGCTGCTCCAGGGTATCGAGACTGTCGCGCTGCGCATGGAGCGCCATGTCGAGAACGCCCGCAAGGTCGCCGAATTTTTGCGCGACGACCCGCGCGTGGCCTGGGTCAATTACACCGGCTTCCCGGACAGCCCCTATTATCCGCTGGTGCAGAAGTACTTGAATGGCAACGCCTCATCGCTGTTCACCTTCGGCATCAAAGGCGGCATGGAGGCCGGCAAGACCTTCTACGATGCGCTGAAGCTGATTACGCGGCTCGTCAATATCGGCGATGCCAAGTCGCTCGCCTGCCATCCGGCTTCGACCACGCACCGGCAGATGTCGGCGGAGCAGCAGCGCGTTGCCGGCGTGCTGCCGGAGACCATCCGTCTGTCGATCGGTATCGAGCATGTCTCTGACATCATCGAGGACGTCGACCAGGCGCTGGAAAAAGCCTGCCCATCGGCGCGCCTCGAGGCCGCGGAGTAGGCGCCGCCGCCCATGACGATCTTGATCGATAGCGATCAATTCATTGCAGGCCCGGCGCTGGTGCCCGCCGCGCACCATCTCGCGCGCGAAGCCGGCACCGAACTCACCATCGGTCTCGTCAACAACATGCCGGATGCGGCACTGAAGGCGACCGAGCGGCAGTTCATGAAGCTGCTCCAGGCCGCAGCAGGTGCGCGCCGTATCCGCTTCCACTGCTTCTCGCTTCCCAGCGTGAAGCGCTCGCCCGAAGCGAGGTGGCATGTCGAGAGCGAGTATTCCGACCTATCCGATCTCGAGCGTGGAAAACTCGATGGGCTGATCGTGACCGGCGCCGAGCCGATCGCGCCCGAGCTCGACCAGGAGCCATACTGGCGCGACCTCACGAGCCTGATCGACTGGGCCAAGACCAACACGCGATCGACGATCTGGTCGTGCCTTGCCGCGCATGCCGCGGTGCTGCATCTCGACGGCATTGAGCGGCGGCGGCTGCCGGCCAAATGCCACGGCATTTTCGATTGCGACGTCGTGATGAGCGATTCGCTGACCCATGCGGCGCCTTCGCCGCTCAAGGTCTCGCATTCACGTCTGAACGAAATCGCCGAGAGCGATCTCGCTGAGGCCGGCTATCAGGTGCTGACACGCTCGGCCGAAGCCGGCGTCGACGTCTTCGTTCGTCAATATGCCAGCCGCTTCGTGTTCTTCCAGGGCCACCCGGAGTATGACGCGCTGTCGCTCCAGCGCGAATATCTGCGCGACATCGGCCGCTATCTCGCGCGGGAGCGCGACAACTATCCGCGCCTGCCGGTGAGTTACTTTGACGCAGCGACCGAAGAGAAGCTGGCTCGGTTCGAGAAGAAGGCGACACACGAGCGCCATCCGGCGCTCACCAACGAGCTGCCTGGGCTGAGCTTGCGCGCCGATATCGACGCCGGCAACGCCGCGGCGGTGCTCTTCCGCAACTGGTTGCGCTATCTCGGCGCGGACGCCGATGCGGCGGTGGCGGCGCGCTAGCCGAAGCGGTCTTGATTCCGCGTTAGGATTACCCGTGCGTTAGGCTTGCCTCAACCTGCGCACGAATGTTTCAGTAGAGAAACAGGACACCACGGGAAACGCAGCGTGTGGTCGGCACTCCAGGGACGCGTGAACAATCGGCTGGCCCGGCATTTTCGGGCCGCGCCGCACCGGCTGCCCGTGCATGTGCCGATGGTGAGCTTCACCTTCGACGATGCCCCCGACAGCGCCGCAGGCGAGGGCGCCGAGCTTTTGGAGCAGCATGGCGGCCGCGGCACCTATTACCTCGCCGGCAGTCTGATCGATCGCCCCTCGGATCATTGGCATGGCCTGTCGAATGACGCGATCGTGCGGCTTCACCGCGTTGGACACGAGATTGCCTGCCACACCTTCTCGCATCAGAGCTCGGCCACTCTCGGCGAAGCCGCGATGGCTCGCGAGATCGAGCGGAACCGCAGTCATTTCCGCGGCATCGATGCTTCGATCACGCTGGAGAACTTCGCCTATCCCTATGGGATCGCCTCGGTCTGGCGCAAGCCGCAACTCGCAAAAGCCTTTCGCTCCGCGCGTGGCATCCTTCCCGGCGTCAACAGCGGCGTCATCGATCTCCAGTTCCTGCGCGCCTCGCCTTTGGTCGATTGCGAGATCGACAAGGCGGGCATCGATCGCTATTTCGACGAGGCAGTCGCAAGCGGCGGCTGGCTGATCTTGTACGGCCACGACGTCACCACTAGGCCGAGCCCCTATGGCTGCACGCCACATTTGATGCGTCATGCGCTGGAGGCCGCCGGCAAGCGCAACATGCCGATCGTGACCGTCGCAGAAGCGCTGCGACGGATCGGGGCGTAGCGTCTTTTTCCCTTCTCCCCCTTTGCGGGAGAAGGTGGCGCGAAGCGCCGGATGAGGGGTATGCCTCCGCAAAATCGAATTCGTGGATGGAGACCCCTCCCCCGTCTCGCCACTATGCGGCGAGCCACCCTCTCCCCGCAAGGCCGCAGGGGGAGAGGGGAAGGGGCGCACTCGCCCCGCAAACGGTCTTGCCACGCCGACGCCAGCATGCGACTGGCCTTGTGACGAATCTCACGGCCTGATCTGCTCCGCCATGTCCGCTCCCTCCACCGCTCCGCTGCCTGCGCCGGCCAATGGGCGCGATGCGCTGTCGGTGCTGCATTCGGTGTTCGGCCTGCCGGGTTTCCGCGGCGCGCAGGGCGAGATCATCCAGCACGTCACGGACGGCGGCAACTGCCTGGTTTTGATGCCGACCGGCGGTGGCAAGTCGCTGTGCTACCAGCTTCCGTCCTTGCTGCGTGAAGGCTGCGGCATCGTGGTGTCGCCCTTGATCGCCCTGATGCGCGACCAGGTCGCCGGCCTGATCGAGGCCGGCGTCAACGCCGCCGCGCTGAACTCGTCGCTGACGCCGCAGGAGGCGTCCGACATCGAGCGGCGCCTGCTCGCGGGCGACCTCGACCTGCTCTATGTCGCGCCGGAACGCCTGGTGACGCCCCGCTGCCTGTCGCTGCTGGCGCAGGCGAAGGTGGCGCTGTTTGCGATCGACGAGGCGCATTGCGTCTCGCAATGGGGCCATGATTTCCGGCCCGAATATGTCGGCCTTTCCATCATCGCCGAGCGCTTTCCCGACGTGCCGCGCATCGCGTTGACCGCGACCGCCGACGAGCTGACCCGCAAGGAGATCGTCGCGCGGCTTCAGCTCTCGGACGCGCCGCAATTCGTCTCGAGCTTCGACCGGCCCAACATCCGCTACGAGATCGTCGACAAGCGCAATTCGGTATCGCAGCTGAAGGAATTCATCCGCGAGCGCCACATGGGCGATGCCGGCGTGGTCTATTGCCTCTCGCGCAACCGGGTCGAGGAGGTCGCTGCCGCGCTTCAGGACGCCGGTATTGCGGCGCTGCCCTATCACGCCGGGCTCGATGGGTCGTTGCGCTCGCGCAACCAGGACCGCTTTCTCAACGAGGACGGCATCGTCATCGTCGCGACCGTCGCGTTCGGCATGGGCATCGACAAGCCCGACGTGCGCTTCGTCGCCCATCTGGATCTGCCCAAGAGCATCGAGGCCTATTACCAGGAGACGGGGCGCGCCGGCCGTGACGGCAAGCCATCGACGGCCTGGATGGCCTACGGGCTGTCGGACATCGTGCAGCAGCGTCGCATGATCGACGAGTCCAACGCCTCCGACGAGTTCAAGCGGGTCTCGATCGGCAAGCTCGATGCACTGGTCGGTCTTGCCGAAACGCCGCACTGCCGCCGACGGCGGCTGCTCGCCTATTTCGGCGAGATCGTGATGGGCGAGAGCTGCGGAAATTGCGACAATTGCCTGACGGCGCCCAAGATGCGCGACGGCAAGGTGCTGGCGCAGAAGCTGCTGTCCTGCGTCTACCGCACCGGACAGCGCTTTGGTGCGATGCATTTGATCGACGTGCTGATGGGGCGCCTGACCGAGAAGGTGACGCAGTTCGGTCACGACAAGCTGTCGGTGTTCGGCATCGGCCGCGAGCTCAACGAAAAGCAATGGCGCACGGTGCTGCGGCAATTGGTGGCGATGGGACATCTGCGAAGCGACAGCGAAGCTTACGGCGCGCTCAAGCTGACGGAGTCCTCGCGCGGCGTGCTGCGCGGCGAAACGGACGTGTGGCTGCGCGAGGAGGCGCCGGGCACCCGCATCCGGTCGAGCCGCGCCAAGTCCCGTCGCGGCGATCTCGCGCCCGCGGCCAGCGCGCCGCAAGGCGACGTCGATCCCGAGCTGCGCGCGCGCCTGCGTGCCTGGCGTTCTGAGGTCGCGCGCCAGCGCGGCGTGCCGGCCTACGTCGTACTCCACGATGCCACCATCGACGGCATCGTCCGGGCCTGGCCGACCACGCTGGACGAGCTGCGCAACGTGCCGGGCATCGGCGACAAGAAGCTCGAGCATTACGGCGACGAGCTGCTGCAGATCGTCAGGACGAGGTAGCCGCCAACTCAATTGTCATCCCGGACAAGCGCGCCAAAGCGCGCAGATCCGGGATCCGTAACCACAGGCCGATGTGGCTGGGGCAAGCTGCCAAGCACGAGTCTTCGCCAAACGCGGTCATGTGGTCGCGACGAGCGCAGGCGCTCGCGCGGGGGTCCCGGGTCTGCGCTGACGCTTGCCGGGGACGACAGCAGTTAATGAGGCGCGAGAGCCAGCTTCACTCACCCGTTACGGAACGCATACGCATATCCGTTCAGCGCCGGCGCGCCGCCGAGATGGGCGTAGAGAATCTTCGCGCCCTTCTCGAAATAGCCCTTCTTCGCAAGATCGATCAGGCCTTGCATCGACTTGCCCTCGTAGACGGGGTCGGTGATCATGCCTTCGAGACGCGCGGTGAGACGGATCGCCTCCTTGGTCTCTTCCGACGGCACGCCGTAGGCCGGATAGGCGTAGTCCTCGATCAGCACGACATCGTCGGCGACGAGCTCCTTGCCGAGCTCGACCAGCTTGGCGGTGTTCTGCGCGATCTCGAGCACCTGCGCCTTGGTCTGCGCGGGCGTGAAGGACGCATCGATGCCGATTACCTTGCGGGCGCGGCCGTCGGCGGCGAAGCCGACCAGCATGCCCGCATGGGTCGAGCCGGTGACGGTGCAGACCACGATATAGTCGAACTTGAAGCCGAGCTCTTTCTCCTGCTTGCGCACCTCCTCGGCGAAGCCGACATAGCCGAGCCCGCCGAACTTGTGCACGGAGGCGCCGGCCGGAATGGCGTAAGGCTTGCCGCCAGCGGCCTTCACCTCCTCGATCGCCTGCTCCCAGCTCTTGCGGATGCCGATGTCGAAGCCGTCATCGACCAGGCGCACGTCGGCGCCCATGATGCGCGAGAGCATGATGTTGCCGACGCGGTCGTACACTGCGTCCTCGTGCGGCACCCAGGCTTCCTGCACCAGGCGGCACTTCATGCCGAGCTTGGCGGCGACGGCGGCGATCATGCGGGTGTGGTTGGACTGCACGCCGCCGATCGACACCAGCGTGTCGGCGTTGGAGGCGATCGCGTCGGGGACGATGTATTCGAGCTTGCGCAGCTTGTTGCCGCCATAGGCGAGGCCGGAATTGCAGTCCTCGCGCTTGGCATAGACCTCGACGTGGCCGCCGAGATGTTTTGACAGCCGCTCCAGCTTCTCGATGGGCGTCGGACCGAAGGTCAGCGGATAGCGCGCGAATTTTTCCAGGTTCATGGATCATCCCCGTTGGCGTTGGTGTCTGCGACGTGGCTAGCATTGCGGCGCAAAAAGGTGCTCTCGAATTTTGCGCCCATATTGCACGTGATCTTGCGGAAGATGCGACTTCAGCTAAGACTTCTTCCGCCGATGCATCTCCAAGTGAAAGATTCTTCCATGTCCGGGCGGCTCGACCGTATCGACCTCAAGATATTGAGATTGCTGCAAAATAACGGGCGGCTGAGCAACGCCGAGCTGGCCGCATCAGTCGCGATCAGCCCCGCCACATGCCACCGCCGCACCCAGCGCCTGTTCGAGGACGGCTTCATCGCCACGGTGCGCGCCATGGTCGCGCCGAAAAAGGTGGCAAAGGGCACGCTGGTGATGGTCGGCGTCGTGCTCGACCGCTCGACGCCGGAGAGCTTTGCCACCTTCGAGCAGGCGATTGCGAAGTTGAAATTCGTGCTCGACTGCCACCTCGTCGCAGGCGACTTCGACTATTTCCTCAAGATCCGGGTCGGTGACATGGAGGATTTCAACCGCATCCACGGCGAGCAGCTCATCGCGCTGCCCGGCGTGCGCCAGACCCGCACCTTCTTCGTGATGAAGGAGGTCGTCGACAACGCGCCGCTGGAGTTTTGAGCCTCACACTTGATGCACGATCGGCATCATGAGAGATTCGCGCAATGCAGACATTCCCGTTCCGCCAGCACAATCCGGCCGGGCCGGCCTATCGGCGCGGCTGGGTCGACGAGGCCGTGGCCGCGATCGAGGCCGACCAGTGCCGCACCGCCGACACGCATCTGATTCGGCTGATCGTGCCGGCACTGTCCGGCATCGATATCTACCTGAAGGATGAATCCACGCATCCGACCGGCAGCCTGAAGCATCGGCTGGCGCGCTCGCTATTCCTCTACGCGCTGTGCAACGGCCATATCCGCGAAGGTACGTCCGTCGTCGAGGCCTCGTCGGGATCGACCGCGGTGTCGGAAGCCTATTTCGCGCAGATGATCGGCGTACCCTTCTATGCCGTTATGCCGCGCACGACCTCGGCGGAGAAGATCGCCGCGATCGAGCATTATGGCGGCAACTGCCACCTGATCGACGACGGCCGCGCGCTCTATGCGGAGGCTGCGGCGCTCGCAGCCCGTCTGAACGGCCATTACATGGACCAGTTCACCTTTGCCGAACGCGCCACCGACTGGCGCGGCAACAACAACATCGCCGAATCGATCTTCACGCAATTGCAGGGCGAGCCGCGCCCGCTGCCGGACTGGATCGTGATGGGCGCCGGCACCGGCGGCACCTCGGCCACTATCGGACGCTATCTGCGCTATCGCCAGTATCCGACGCGGCTGTGCGTTGCCGATGTCGAGCACTCCGCCTTCTTCGACTGCTTCCGCTCCCAGGACCGATCCCATGTCTGCGATCGGCCGTCGCTGATCGAGGGCGTCGGCCGGCCGCGCTGCGAACCTTCCTTCGTGCCGGGCGTGGTCGATCGCATGATGAAGATCCCGGATGCGGCGACGATCGCCGCGATGAACGTGTTGGCGCGCCGGCTGCGCCGCCCGGTCGGCGGCTCCACCGGCACCAATTTCCTGGCGCTGTGCCGGCTCGCCTCGGAGATGCGCCAGGCGAACGTCACGGGGTCGCTGGTGACGCTGATCTGCGATTCCGGCGAGCGCTACCGACAGACCTATTACGAGTCGGGATGGCTGAAAGCGCGCGGTCTCGACCCGGCACCGTTCGAGGCGACATTGTCGTCGTTACTCGCGACAGGTGAGCCCTTGAGACTCGATGTCGACGACGTCGTCAATCCGGAGAGCGCATAGGGCCCAAAGGTCCGTAGCTGACATCTTCGTGCGATTTACGAAATGGCACGGCCCGTCACGGCAACTTCACTTGCCTTGCGCGCGGCTGCAGGTGACGGTTGCGTCCTCTCAACGAGGAGATCCTGCCGTGCGACTTCCCATTATCGATCCGAAAGACCTGAGTGCCGAACAGAAGCCGCTCTATGACGACATGCGAGCCGGCATCAAGGATCATTTCAAGGGTTTTGTGAACATGCGCGACGACGGCGCGCTGCTCGGGCCCTGGAATCCCTGGATCCGCGAGCCGCGCTTCGGCAAGCCGGTATGGGAGCTGGTCAAAGCGATCGCGTCGAACCCGTTGCTGCCCGCTGCCGTCCGCGAGGTCGCGATCCTCGTCACCGGCTCGCATTTCCGGTCCGGTTACGAGCTCTATGCCCACGTGCTCGTTGCCGAGCAGCGTGGCCTCTCCGACGAGAAGCTCGCGACCATCGTCGCCGGGCAGCGACCGGTGGACCTCACCAAGCAGGAGGCGGTCGCCTACGATATGGCATCGGCACTGGTCGGCGGCGGCGTACTGCCGGAGCTGACCTGGCGCGCGGCGGTGAAGGAATTCGGCGAGCACGGCGCCGCTGAGCTGTCCTATCTCGTCGGCGTCTACTGTATGGTCTCGGTCACGCTCAACACCTTTGACGTGCCGGTGCCGGACTAGCGAGCTGGCTAATTGCGCACGGCGTAAAGGGGCGTTCGCAGCGTCAGCTGGTAGGCCGGCTTCGGCGTCCACGCGATCTGTGCGGTGATGCCGAACAGGCGGTTATCGTTGTCGTCCATGCGATCGAGGTCGAGGCGCAGGGTCGGCTGGGTGAAGGACGACGCCAGCGTCCGCCCCCCGAGCTGCGCGCCGCCGAAAGACTGCATGCCGACGCGCCCGGTGAACTTCCAGTTGCTTGGCCATTGATAATAACCGCCGGCATAGAGGATCGTGTTCGTTCCGATGCTGGCGAACGGGCTGGCGATGCTGGTCTTGGTGTATTGCATGCCGGCCAGCCAGCCCCGTGTCTCGTCCTCGTCGAGCGCGTAGTCGAATTCCAGGATGTTGTTCAAGGAATTCGTCATGCCCTGCTCGTTCGGCACCGACTGCGTCAGGGTCGACTGCAGCCTGATGGTCGGGATCTTCCCGCCGTTCTGCTGGAAGAGATCGGCCTGCACGCCGATGTTCCAGCTCGTGATGTCGAACGCCGACCAGCCGCCGCCGACGTCAATGGTCGAGCCCGACACGCCGCCATAAAGCGAGACGCGGTCGCTGACGTCGACGGTCAGCGGCAGGTCGACGGCGATGGATTTTGCCGCCGGCGAGCCGTTTGGCAGCGTTGCGCCTCCACGCACCGCCAGGGCTTCGAGCGCGGCCGATACCGAGGTGTTGCCGAAGCCGAGCCCGAGCGCGCCCGCCGGGGTCCTCGCATAGATTGTGCGCAAATCGAGGTAGATGTTCGGGACACGTGGCTTTGCGGGCTCGTCGTCCTCATCGTCGGCCGCGAAGGCTCCGCCGGCCGAGATCGCCAGACAAAGCAGTCCCGTCGCGGTAACGCGCAAAACCGAACGACGAGATTGGCTGCGAAGGGGCACGTGACGATCCGGCGCATGGCGATTTGACGGCGAAACCGGTGCTAGATGGAACGTGATCGCTCGTGCGGTCAAGCGCTCTTCGCAAGCGATGGACGGCATGGACGTGTGCGGTTACCCTGCCGTGATCGCACCGACACACTCGCCAGCCACAGTGCAGGCCGAACAATGGAGGACGACAGCCATGAACACGTCACGCCGCATCCTGCTCGCCGGAATGGCGGGGCTCGCCGTTGCTCCCACCGCTGCTGCCGCCGCTGCACCATCGGCAGAACCCGGCGACGTGACCGTAGCCGAAGAACGCTTTGCGCGCACGATTGCGGCCGCGCATGCCCCCGATATTATCTGCGCGCGGCAGGCCGAACGCTATGCGGACGCGCACTGGCCGGAGTATGTCGCGGCAGCGCGCGCGGTCATTGGCTCGAGGGCATGACGCTGCTTTCTTCCCTCTTCACCGCCCTGCGCACCTGCTCGCCGATCTGCGACAGCACGAGCTGAGCCTGTGGCAAGATCGCGCCCATGGCGTGGAAATTGTGGACCATGCCGTCGTGGCAGACATGCTCGACGGCGACGCCCGCGGCGAGCAGCTTGCGGGCATAGGCATTGCCCTCGTCGCGCATCGGGTCGTACTCGGCAGTGTGGATGATCGCGGGCGGCAGGCCCGAGAGCCGTGTCGCGCGCAACGGAGAGACACGCGGATGGGCGGTGTCGATGCCGTCAGGCAGATAGTCGGAAAGATCGGCTTCGATCGTGGCACGATCGATCAGGTGGCCCTCCGCAAAGGCCTCGCGCGAGGGCGAGGTCTCCTCGAAATCCAGCACCGGGCAGATCAGGCATTGCGCCACGATGGAGAGGCCGGCGTTTTGCAAAGCCTGCTGGCACACGATCGCCGCCAATGTGGCGCCGGCGGAATCGCCGCCGACAACCAGCCGTTCGGCGTCGATGCCCAGGGAGCGCGCCTCGCGCGCGACCCATTCGGTCGCGGCGATCGCATCGTCCACGGCAGCGGGAAATTTGTGCTCGGGTGCGAGCCGGTAGTCGACCGAGACCAGGCGGCAGCCGGTGGCATGCGCCAGCGCCGCCGCGATGCGGTCATGCGTGGCAATACTGCCGGCGACGAGGCCGCCGCCATGGAAGAACACGAAGCCCGGTGCGAGCTCCCCAGCGCTTGCCGGCGTGTAGAGGCGATAGGGCAGCTCGCCGCCCGCACCGGTCAGCATGCCGTCCGAGGTCGTCACATCCGGCGCCTCGGCGCGCGCGAACTGCATCAGCTTTGCCAGCGATTGCCGTCGCGCCTCCACGCTGGGCCGGCTCCGCGCCTGCGGCGCAGCCGCCGCCAACATGGTCAACAAACGCTTTGCGAGCGGATCGAGCGGCATGGGGACACTCCGTGACTGCCGGACATTATAGCCGGTTTGCGCGGTCCTAACCTCCCTGGAGGCAGAGGGTGCCCAAATCCCGCAGCAAATCGTTTAGAAATTGCGGCAATAGTGCCCGGATATTCTCAGGGGAGGCCGGTCATGGCCGAGATCAAAAAACCCATCGACTATTCGCCGAGCTGGACCTTCTTCGAGGGCAAATGGCACGACGGCAATGTGCCGATCATGGGCCCGCGCACGCATGCGGCCTGGCTCGGCTCGATCGTGTTCGACGGCGCGCGCGCGTTCGAGGGCGTTGCACCCGATCTCGACCGTCACGTCGCTCGCGCCAATCAATCCGCGATCAATTTCGGCCTGAAGCCGGTGGTCGATACCGATACCTGGCTCGCGCTCGCCAACGAAGGCATCGCGCGCTTTGCCGCGAATGCCGAGCTCTATATCCGTCCGATGTACTGGGCGCAGAACGGGAGCGGCGGCGGCGTGCTGTTCGACCCCGAGACCACCAATTGGTGCCTGTGCATCTACGAGGCGCCGATGCCAAAGCCTGTCGGCAACGCCATCACGTTGTCGCCGTTCCGCAGGCCCACCGCCGAATGCGCGCCGGTCGAGGCCAAGGCGGCTTGCCTCTATCCGAACAATTCGCGTGCGCTCGCGGAAGCTGCTTCGCGCGGCTTCCAGAACGCGCTGATGCTCGACATGCTCGGCAACGTCGCCGAGTTCGGCAATTCCAACGTGTTCATGGCCAAGGACGGCGTGGTCTTCACGCCGGTGCCGAACGGCACCTTCCTCAACGGCATCACGCGCCAGCGCGTCATCAGCCTGCTTCGCGGCGACGGCGTTACCGTGGTCGAGAAGACGCTGCGCTATGCCGATTTCCTGGCCGCCGACGAGATCTTTTCAACCGGCAATTTCGCCAAGGTCGCGCCCGTGATTCGCATCGACGAGCGCGAGCTGAAGCCGGGCCCGTTTTACACGAAAGCGCGAATGCTCTATTGGGACTTTGCGCATGCGGTGAAGCTGGCGGCGTAGGAGCCTGTCCCTCCGTCATTTGCGAGCGCAGCGAAGCAATCCTGGATTTTACCGCGGCGGCAGTCTGGATTTGCTTCGCTGCGCTCGCAATGACGAGTTTGCGGATCGTGCGGCGCCCTCACGAGCCGCGCCTGCGAAACCGGCTGAACTGAAACGCCTGCGTCGAATCCCACGGCGTGTGATGCGTCTCGCGCCGCGTCTCGACCAGCTCGAACTCCGGCCCAAGCTCCGCTGCAAGGCTGGCACTGTCGTGGCGCTGCACCGGCAGGCCGCTGCATTTCTCAGGACCATCAGGTGCAAACGTCGCAATGATGACGTGACCGCCAGGCGCAATTGCCGACCGCAGGCGCTCGACGTAAGCGGCCCTGTCGCGGAGATCGGTCAGGAAGTGAAACGCGGCGCGATCGTGCCAGACGTCGTAGGTCTTCGCCGTTTGCCACGTCGTGGCATCGGCGACGATCCAGTCGACCATCGAAGCGGCTCCGCCCAATCGCTTCTTCGCCGCGTCAAGCGCTTTGGCAGAAAGGTCCAGCACGGTGACGTCGCGATATCCGTCCTGCAACAGCGCATCGACCAACCGTGATGCTCCGCCGCCGACATCGATGATGGCTGCGTCATGGTTGGGGCCGGCAGCGCGGATCATCTCGAGCGAGATCGCCGGGCTGTCCTGAAACCAGCTGACCTCGGCCTCGCCCTTGGTGGCGTAGACGTGGTCCCAATGGGTGCTTCGCTCAGACATAGCTCGCGCTTCCGTGCGCGGGCGGCGCGAATAAAAGACTACTCGTCCTTCTTCGACATCCGCTCGAGACGATCCTGCATTTCCTTCATCTGCTGGCGCAGCTCGTCGATATTGCTGTCCTTCGGTGCCTCGGCATTCGCATCGGGCTCCGGCTCGGGAGTGGCGGCCGGACGGGGCGCTGCGAACGGCTTGAACATCGAGAAGGTCTGCTGGAACAGCTCCATGTTGCGGCGGACTTGCTCCTCCAGCGGAGCAAAAGGAGTGCCGGACAGCGTGTTGGCAATCTGCTTGCGGAACTTCTCTTGCTCCTGGGTCAGAGTCGCGATCGACTGCTCCAGATATTTCGGCACCACCATCTGCATGCTGTCGCCATAGAAGCGGATCAGCTGGCGGAGGAAGGTGGTCGGCAGCAGGTTCTGGCCGGCCTTGTTCTCCTGCTCGAAAATGATCTGGGCGAGCACAGAGCGGGTGATGTCGTCGCCGGTCTTGGCGTCATAGACCAGGAAATCCTCTCCGTCCTTGACCATGGCGGCGAGGTCTTCCAGCGTTACATAGGTACTCGTTCCGGTGTTATAGAGCCGGCGGTTCGCGTATTTCTTGATTGTGGTGGGTTGGTCTGATTTCGCCATGGGCTCTCACTTGCAAGCGCGGAGAACGGGAACCTGTCGGGCAATGCCGCAGGGCGGGAAGAGTACGCAACGCAACAAAATAAGCATTTTCAAAGGGCTCACGCTACCGTTTTGTGCGGCACGGTTAATTGCAGGGCAAAATCTTGCTTGCGAAAGCGCCAAGAACGCTGTTTTGAATGCGCTGCGGTATGAATTCGGTGCCCGGCCGATTGACATGCCTCAACGACGTTAACAGGATGGCTGACAGACTGGCGATTGCTTTTCCAGCCCGCCTGCCCCCTTTACAAGAACCTCAAGCCCCAGGAGATGCCCATGTCAGACGATGTCGTCATCGTCAGCGCCGCCCGCACCCCGGTCGGAAGCTTCAACGGAGCCTTCGCGACCCTTCCCGCCCACGATCTCGGCGCCGTCGCCATCAAGGCCGCGCTGGAGCGCGCGGGCATCGAGCCCGGCCGGGTCTCCGAAGTCATCATGGGTCAGATCCTGACCGCCGCCCAGGGCCAGAACCCCGCCCGCCAGGCTTCGATCGCCGCCGGAATTCCGGTGGAGAGCCCGGCCTGGGGCGTCAACCAGCTTTGCGGCTCGGGCCTGCGCACGGTCGCGCTCGGCTACCAGGCGCTGCTCAACGGCGATTCCGAGATCGTGGTCGCCGGCGGTCAGGAGTCCATGAGCATGGCCCCGCACGCCCAGCACCTGCGCGGCGGCGTCAAGATGGGCGGTCTCGAATTGGTCGACACCATGATCAAGGACGGCCTGTGGGATGCCTTCAACGGCTATCACATGGGCAACACCGCCGAGAACGTCGCGCGCCAATGGCAGATCACCCGCGCCCAGCAGGACGAGTTCGCGGTCGCCTCGCAGCAGAAGGCTGAGGCCGCGCAGAAGGCCGGCAAGTTCAACGACGAGATCGTTCCCGTCACCATCAAGACCCGCAAGGGCGACGTCGTCGTCAGCGCCGACGAATATCCGCGCCACGGCGCCACGCTGGAGGCGATGGCGAAGCTCAAGCCGGCTTTCGAGAAGGACGGCACGGTCACCGCGGGCTCGGCCTCCGGCATCAATGACGGCGCTGCCGCCGTGGTGCTGATGACGGCCAAGCAGGCGGCCAAGGAAGGCAAGAAGCCGCTCGCGCGCATCGTGTCTTGGGCGCAGGCCGGCGTCGATCCGAAGATCATGGGCTCGGGCCCGATCCCGGCCTCGCGCGCCGCGCTGAAGAAGGCCGGCTGGAATGTCGGCGATCTCGACCTGGTCGAGGCCAACGAGGCCTTTGCGGCACAGGCCTGCGCCGTCAACAAGGACCTCGGCTGGGATACCTCGAAGGTCAACGTCAACGGCGGCGCGATCGCGATCGGCCATCCGGTCGGCGCGTCCGGCGCACGCGTGCTGGTGACGCTGCTGCACGAAATGCAGAAGCGCGATTCGAAGAAGGGCCTGGCCACGCTGTGCATCGGCGGCGGCATGGGCATCGCCATGTGTGTGGCGCGCGACTGACGACGACCCGACACGCAGCTGACGCGTGCGCCGCACACGTCAGCGCGTGCGTTGCACGCGACTAAAAAGGCAGCGGTTGCAAATCAAATATTCTTCGCAACCACGCAAGCCTCGACTAAAGAGAAACGCCCGGCTCACGCCGGGCGTTTTGTTCTTGATGTCCGTCAAACGTCCCGCATAATCCGCTGTTAAAAACGATCACGTCAGAAACGTCTGAAGAGTCCAAGGGAAGGAATACGACATGGCACGTGTTGCACTGGTGACGGGTGGTACGCGAGGCATCGGAGCGGCGATCAGCAAGGCGCTGAAGGCGGCCGGCTACAAGGTCGCGGCAAGCTATGCCGGGAACGATGCGGCGGCGGAGAAATTCAAGGCCGAGACCGGCATCGCCGTCTACAAATGGGACGTCAGCAGTTTCGACGCCTGCGCCGAGGGCGTGAAGAAGGTCGAGGCCGATCTCGGGCCGATCGAGGTGCTCGTCAACAATGCCGGCATCACCCGCGACACCGCCTTCCACAAGATGACGCTTGAGCAGTGGAACGCGGTCATCAACACCAATCTCGGCTCGCTGTTCAACATGACGCGCCAAGTCATCGAGGGCATGCGCGCGCGCAAGTTCGGCCGCATCATCTCGATCTCGTCGATCAACGGCCAGAAGGGGCAGTTCGGCCAGGTCAACTATTCCGCCGCGAAAGCCGGTGACATCGGCTTCACCAAGGCGCTCGCGCTCGAGAACGCCAAGGGCGGCATCACCGTCAATGCGATCTGCCCCGGCTACATCAACACCGAAATGGTGCAGGCGGTGCCGAAGGACGTGCTGGAGAAGAGCGTGATCCCGCAGATCCCGGCCAGCCGGCTCGGCGAGCCCGAGGAGATTGCGCGCGCGGTCGTGTTCCTCGCGGCCGACGAGTCCGGCTTCATCACCGGCTCGACGCTGACGGTCAACGGCGGCCAGTACATGGTGTGATGCGATCGCATCACGTGGGGTGATATTCGCAACATCGTCATGCCCGGGCTTGTCCCGGGCATCATGCCCTGTCATTCGGGGGCGCCGCGACAGCGGCGAACTATGGTGCGCAATTGCGCACCTGAGAATCTCGAGATTCCGGGTCTGGCGCTATGCGCCATCCCGGAATGACAAGGGCTCCCTCGAATGACTCCCCGCACTGCCACGCTGATCGGATTGACCGCGATCCTGATGTGGTCGCTGCTCTCAGTGATGACGGTGGCGACGGGAAAGATCCCGGCGTTTCAGCTCGCTGCGATGACCTTCGCGATTGGCGGTGTCGTCGGCCTGCTCACCTGGATCGGGCGGAGCGGGGCGGCGAAAAGCCTTAAGCAGCCGCTCGTGGTCTGGGTCGTCGGCGTCGGTGGCCTGTTCGGCTATCACGCGCTGTATTTTCTCGCGCTGCGCTTCGCCCCGCCGGCCGAAGCCGGCCTTCTGAATTATCTGTGGCCGCTATTGATCGTGCTGTTCTCGTCATTCCTGCCCGGTGAGCGGCTGGCCGCGCATCACATCATCGGCGCCGTGCTCGGCCTCGTCGGCACCGTGCTGCTGTTCGCCGGCAACACCTCCGGCTTCGCGCCGGGCGCGGTGCCGGGATTGATCGCGGCCTTCATCGCCGCTTTCGTCTGGGCAAGCTATTCGGTGCTATCCCGTCGATTGAAGGCGGTGCCGACCGATGCCGTCGCGGGCTTCTGTCTCGCCACGGCCATACTGGCCGCGCTGATGCATGGCCTGCTTGAAACCACGGTCTGGCCGGAGACCACGGTGCAATGGCTCTCGGTCATCGCACTCGGCATCGGCCCCGTCGGTGCCGCGTTCTACGCCTGGGACATCGGCATGAAGCGCGGCGACATCCGCGTGCTCGGCGCCGCCTCCTACGCGACGCCGCTGCTCTCGACCGGATTCCTCATCGCTGCCGGTTTTGCCAAGGCCAGCACCAACATCGCGATTGCTGCGATCCTGATTGCCGGCGGCGGCCTGATCGCGGCGAAGGACATGGTGCTGCGGAAGAGGTGAAGATCACTACGGTTCCCAGCCCGCCGGCGCGAGCTCGAAGCCTGCGAACTCGAACGCGGGCGCCACGGTGCAGCCGACCAGCGTCCATTCGCCCGTGGTTTCCGCCATCTGCCAGGCATTCGCCGGCACGATGGCCTGCGGCCGCTCGCCGCTGACGAGGTCGGTGCCGAGCCGTACCTCGTGCTGCGAGCAGCCGTCATGGGCGATGCGCAGCATCAAGGGACTGCCGGCGTAATAGTGCCAGGTCTCGACCGCATCGACGCGATGCCAGTGCGAACGCTCGCCGCGCGCGAGCAGGAAGTAGATCAGGGTCGAGCGCGAACGCCCGTTGGCGTCCGTGGCTTGATCGCGAAACGTTTCGCGGTAATGCCCGCCTTCGGGATGCGGCCGGAGTTCGAGGCGCGCGATGATCTCGGCTGCGGTCGGCATCGATGCCCGCCAGGATTTGTTCTTCAGGACTTGTTCTTGCGCTCGCGGAGTTCGCCGAACACTGCGGCGGGATCCGCGCCCTTCATGTGCAGCTTGGCCGCGACCGCCGGCTCATCGGCGCGCAGGAACACGTTTGCGCGCTTCTCGTCACCCAGCAGCGAGGGAATGGTCGGCTTGTTCTCGGCCCGGAGCTTCGTCACCTCCGCGGCGCGCGCCTGCAGCGCCGCATTGTCCGGCTCGATGGTGAGAGCGAACTTGACGTTGGACGCCGTGTATTCGTGGCCGCAATAGAGCTTGAAGTCGTCGGGCAGGGCGCGCAGCTTCAGGAGCGAATCCCACATCATCGGATAGGTGCCCTCGAAGACGCGGCCGCATCCGATCGAGAACAGCGTATCGGCGGCGAACACCGCCTTCTCATTGTCGAACACGTAGGAGATATGGTCGAGCGTGTGGCCGGGCGTCTCCACGACACGCGCCAGCAAATTGCCGATCTTGATCACGTCGGCGTTGGCGACGCGCAGGTCGACATTCGCAATCTTCGTCGTCTTGTCGTGCGGTGCGACGACGCGGCAATTGTATCTCTGCTTGAGTTCGGCAACCCCCCCGACATGATCGCCATGATGATGGGTGATCAGGATGTCGGTCAGCTGCCAGCCCTCGCGCTCCAGGGCCTCGAGGATGGGACCGGCCTCCGGCGCGTCGATCGATGCCGTCGCTTTGGTTTCCACATCGTGGATCAGATAACCGAAATTGTCGTTTAAACAGGTGAAAGTACGAATTTCGGCGGCCATGTCATCTCCATCGCGCCCAGCCCCGGCAGACAAATATGGCGTTAACGTTGCGCAGGCAATGCAATATTCCGCGCGCAGCGGCGCCCTCGCGCATGTTACATTGCCGTCATGACCATCGACGTCGTCGACCTCCGCGAGTTCTACTCCCGCCGCCTCGGGATCGTGGCGCGGCAAATGATCAATCGCGGCATCAGGGAACGCTGGCCCAACGCCGCGGGCCAGCGCGTGCTCGGCATCGGCTATCCGACGCCCTATCTGGGGTTGTTCCGCGAGGACGCCGAGCGGTGCATCGCCTTCATGCCGGCGGCCCAGGGCGTGCTGAAATGGCCGACGGGCCGGCCGGCGCTGGCCTCGTTGGTGGATGAGTTCTCGCTGCCGCTTCCTGACGCTGCCGTCGACCGCATCCTGCTGGTCCACGCGCTGGAGATGTCGGACGATCCGGCTGCGCTGCTGCGCGAAGTGTGGCGGGTGCTGGCGCCCTCGGGGCGCGTCATCGCCGTGATCCCGAACCGGCGGGGGGTTTGGACCCGCACCGACAGCACGCCGTTCGGCCACGGCCGGCCCTATTCGCGCTCGCAGATCACCGAGCTCTTGCGCCAGACCTGGTTCACGCCGACCGCCTGGGGCGAGGCACTGTTCATGCCGCCTTATGCCGGCGGCTGGGTGTTGAAATCCGCGCAGATGTGGGAGCGTGCCGGTGCGGCGTTGTCGCTGCCCTTTGCCGGCGTCCATATCGTGGAGGCGACCAAGCAGGTCTACCGCGCGATCCCCGCCAAGCGCGAGCGCGTACGGCTCATTCCCTCGCTCGCGAAGCCGGTGCTGGTGCCGTCCTCGACGACGGTGACGCGGAGTTAGCTTCACCTCTCCTTACGGGCCTGACGGGACGGGTGATCCGTGCCCGTGCGTTCCCATAAATTCAACCAACGCACATCGTCACAAACAAATCGTCCCGGCGAGGCCGGGACGATCCAGATCAGAAAATCAGAAGGAGCTTACTCGCCCGGGGCGACCTCGTCGCTGGACGCGGCGGGAGCCGCTTCGCGCTCGGGACGCGGCCCATGCGGCCGGCGCCGCCGGCGCGGATAGCGCTCGCCGCCACCGCCGCCCTCGAAGCCGCCCTGGCCGCCGTTCACCTGCGGCTGCGCGCCGGTGATGAAGGACGGCAGGCGGTCGACACCGCCGGCATCGGCTATGACGGGCTGCGGCTGGTTCGCGGGCTGCGGCTGCGGCTGATATTGCGGCTGCGGACGATGGTCGCGTTCGCGGTGCTCGCGCGGCTGCTGGTTGTCACGCTGGTAGGGCTGCTGGTTGTCTCGCGGCTGGTGATCACGCTGGTGGTGATCGCGCTGCCCATCGCGGTCGCGCATGAAGGGCTGCTGCTGGGGCTGCGGGACGAAACCCGGCTCCTGGCCGAAGGCCGAGAAATTCTCGCCGTCGTCCTCGCCGTCGTCGCTGCTGCTGATGGGCTCATCGCCGCGCGGTTGCTGGTTCTGGCGGAACTGCTCCTGGGCCGCCGCGATCAGGCGGAAATAATGCTCGGCGTGCTGGTAGTAGTTCTCGGCTGCAACGGGGTCGCCGGAAGAGCGCGCGTCACGCGCAAGCTGGAGATACTTTTCGGCGATGTGCGAAGCGGTGCCGCGAATCTTGATGTCGGGTCCGTTGGATTCGTAGACCCGGGTCATCGGGTTCTGGCCGCGTCGGTTGTTGTTATTGTTGTTGCGGTTGCGCATCCGCTGCTTGTTTTGACCGTTTCTCATGTCCTGCCTTTAATTCCAGCCCTAAAGATTGCACGCATACTGATTGCTAGGAGTGACCTGGTGCCAGCGGCTCACACCTCTCGCGCGCACCGCGCGCAAAAGCGGATCGAACCCTGCCGATGTTCGTCGACCGTCGCGTTCAACAAAGACGCGTTCCCCACTCGCCAGCATACATTGCCAGCGAACCCATTCATTTCGCTTGCCGAAACAAGCCCAGCTTTCTTGCGTCAGTCTTCAAGCGCAATATCTGGCTTTCGTTCACGTTGCGGTCGGAGAGCAGCGCAGCTCCACTGGCCATCGCGCTCAACAGGACCTGCGGCTTGGAACCTTTAAATCAGTAAAGCTCTCGCCCGAGAGCCCGGCTTTCGCCCGTAGGTCTACGGGGCCGGCACCGATGTGTTGAACGGAACGTAGTCGTTCCCAGGCGATATTCCAAGAGGTTTTTGCAGCCCAAACCGGCTTTTATGGGGGCATTTTTCGGGCCGAAACCGCCCGTGGAATGCCTGCCAAGTCGGCCTTGGGTGGCCTGTCCAGCGATAACGCGGCGCCCCTCATCAAGGTTTCAATATTTTGGGCCTGGCCCTGTCCGGCCTCGACGATCAGCGCCCCGCCGGGGGCGAGGCGCTCGGCCGCCTGCGGGATCAGGGCGCGGTAGGCGTCGTATCCGTCATTGCCGCCGTCGAGCGCCAGATGCGGATCATGCTCGCGCACCTCGATGCTCAATTTCGGAATCTCGCCCGAGGGAATATAGGGCGGGTTCGAGACGATGAGATCGAACGGGCCGCGGAGCGCCGCCGCATAGGAGCAGGCGACGAAGGCGGCGCGGTCGGCGAGGCCGAGCGCCGCGGCATTGTTCCTGGCCGTTTTGAGCGCGTTCAGGCTGAGGTCGGTGCCGACGCCGAAAGCATCCGGAATTTCGTGCAGCAGCGCGAGCAGGATCGCGCCCGATCCGGTGCCGATGTCGGCGACGCGGGGCGGATGGGACGCCTGCCGCTCGCGAAAGATTTCGAGCGCAAGCTCGACCACGGTTTCGGTGTCGGGCCGCGGAACCAGGGTTGCTTCCGACAGGCGGAAGGGCAGGCCCCAGAATTCGCGGGTCCCGAGAATGCGCGCCACAGGCTCGCCAGCGATGCGGCGCTGCGCATGCTGCGCCAGCCGCGATGCTTCGGCTGCGGTGAGAGGACGGGCCGCCTGCGTGGCCAGGCCGGTGAGGTCGAGGCCGAGCGCCGCACTGATCAGGGTGCGGGCGTCGAGCTCGGCTTCGTCGAGCTGTGCCGATTTCAGCTGCGCAGCCAGCGTACGCCGGGCGCGCTCGATGGATTGTCCGGCGAAAGGGTTGCTCACGCTTCAGGCCGCCGCGCCCTGCGCAGCGAGCTGTGCGGCCTGGTGCTCTGTCGTCAATGCGTCGATCAATTCGCCCAGCGCTTCACCCGCGATCACCTGCGGCAGCTTGTAGAGCGTCAGGTTGATGCGATGGTCGGTGACGCGCCCTTGCGGGAAATTATAGGTGCGGATGCGCTCGGAGCGGTCGCCGGAGCCCACCTTCTCCTTGCGCTCGGCCGAGCGTGCGGCGTCGACGCGCTGGCGCTCGGCGTCGTAGATGCGTGAGCGCAGGATGTTCATGGCCGAGGCGCGGTTCTTGTGCTGCGAGCGGCTGTCCTGCATCATCACCACGATGCCGGTCGGGATGTGGGTGATGCGGATCGCCGATTCGGTCTTGTTGACGTGCTGACCGCCCGCGCCTTGCGCGCGCATGGTCTCGATCCGCAGATCCTCGTTCTTGATGTCGACGTCGACGTCTTCGACCTCCGGCAGCACGGCCACGGTCGCTGCCGAGGTGTGGATGCGCCCCTGCGTCTCGGTGTCGGGCACGCGCTGCACGCGGTGCACGCCGGATTCGAATTTCAGCTTCGAGAACGCGCCGCGGCCCTGCACCTCCGCGATGACTTCCTTGTAGCCGCCGACCGTGCCTTCGCTCGCCGAGATCACCTCCACCTTCCAGCCCTGCAAGGCCGCGAAGCGCTCGTACATCCGGAACAGGTCGCCGGCGAACAGCGAGGCCTCGTCGCCGCCGGTGCCGGCGCGGATTTCCAGCACCACGTTGCGGTCGTCCATGGCGTCCTTGGGCAAGAGCGCGACGCGGATCTTCTGGACCAGTTCCTCGATTCTGGGCGTCAGCTCGTCGCGCTCGGCTTCCGCCATGCTCCGCATCTCGGCATCGGTGGCGGGATCGGCGATCAGCGCCTCGGCGTCGGCGAGCTCCTTGACCGCGGAACGATAGGCTTTCACCGCCTCGACCAGCGGCGTGATCTCGGCGAGCTCGCGCGTGATCTGCACATATCGCTCGGAGGTGAGCTGCCCGAGCGATTCGGCCTCGAGCGAGGCGTGATGCGCGAGCAGGACGTCCAGTTTTGCTTCGGGGAGTGACGACATCGGTTCGGTCTCAAAGGGCGGAAGAAGGCGAGGCGGCAGGGAGCAGCGGCAGGTCCGCTACAACGCAAGGCCCTCGGCCTCCGCAAATTCCGTCAGCTTCTGCCGGATCGAGACGCTGCCCGCCGGCGCATCCAGCAGAGGGTTGAGTATGGCTTCGGCCTTCTTGGCGTCGAGGTCGAGCACCATCGCCTTGACCGGGCCGAGCGCAGTCGCCGAAAGCGACAGCGAGCGGTAGCCCAGCGCGATCAGCGCCAGCGCGCCGATCGGCTTGGACGCCATCTCGCCGCAGAGCGACAGCGACTTCTGCGCCGCGTGCGCCTTGCGTGCGATGTCGCGCAGCGCGCGCAGGATCGGCGCCGACATGGTGTCGAAGCGTTCGGACACCTTGGCATTGCCGCGGTCGACCGCGAACAGGAACTGGAACAGGTCGTTGGAACCGACCGAGATGAAATCGACCTTCTTCAGGAGCTCGTCGAGCTGATAGAGCAGAGCCGGCACCTCGACCATGGTGCCGATATCGATTCTTTCAGGCAGCGTGTGGCCGTGCTGGCGCAAGTAAGTGAGCTCGCGCTCGACCAGCGCCTTGGCTGCGTCGAATTCGGCGACCTCCGAGATCATCGGGAACATGATGCGCAGCGCGCGGCCGCCGCCGGCGCGCAGCAGCGCGCGGATCTGGCCGCGCAACAGGCCGGGGCGATCGAGCCCGAGCCGGATCGCGCGCCAGCCGAGCGCGGGATTTTCTTCGATCACCGCTTCCATATAGGGCAGCGCCTTGTCGCCGCCGATATCGAGGGTGCGGAACGTGACCGGCTTGCTGCCGGCGGCATCCAGAACGGTGCGATAGAGCGCGAGCTGGTCGCTGGTGCGCGGCAGGCTCTGGCCGACCATGAATTGCAGCTCGGTGCGGAACAGGCCGATGCCGGCGCTGCCGGTGTCCTCGATATGCGGCAGGTCGATGGCCAACCCTGCGTTGATCATCAGCTCGACCTTCTGGCCGTCCTTGGTGACGCAGGGCCGGTCGCGCAACGCCAGATACTGTGCCTGGCGGCGGGCCCGGAAGCGCACGCGCTCGGCGAAGGCGGCCTCGATCTCCTGCGACGGGCGCACATAGATCGTGCCGGAGGTGCCGTCGACGATGATGGGGTCGCCGGGATCGGCGATGCCGGGGGCGTTCGGGACTTCGCCGACGGCGGGAATGCCGAGCGCACGTGCCACGATCGAGACGTGGGAATTGGCGGTGCCTTCCTCCAGCACGATGCCGCGCAGGCGCTTGCGGTCGTAATCGAGCAGCGCCGCCGGGCCCATGGCGCGGGCGATGACGATGGCGTTGTCGGGCAGTTGCTCGCGTGATGGCGCATGATCCTGGCCGACGAGCTGTCGCATCAGGCGGTAGCCGAGATCCTCGAGATCGTGCAGGCGGTCGCGCAGATAGGGATCGGTCGAGCGCAGCATGCGCGCGCGGGTGTCGGACTGCACACGCTCGACGGCGGCCTCCGCCGTGAGGCCGGTGGCGACCGCCTCGTGCAGCTTGTGCGACCAGCCCTGGTCGTTGGCGAACATGCGGTAGGCTTCCAGCACGTCGCGATGCTCGCCGCCGTCGGCGACGTCGCCGCGCTCCAGCATGCGGTCGAGATCGGCGCGCAGCTTGGCCAGTGCGCTGTCGAGCCGCTTGATCTCCTTCGGCAGGTCCTCGGCGATGTAGTCCTTGATGACGACGCGCGGCTCGTGCAGCACGACGTGGCCGAGCGCGATGCCTTCCGAGAGGATGGCGCCGACCTTCTGCGCGGAATGGCGTGCGGCCGGCTCCAGGCCGGGCTTGGCGAGCGCCGACAGCTCGCCCGAGGCGATCAGCTCCGCCAGCACCATGGCGGTGGTTTGCAGCGCCTCGAGTTCCTCCTCGACATAGTTGCGCTTGGCGCGATTCTGCACCACCAGCACGCCGAGCGTGTTGCCGGCGCGCAGGATCGGCACGCCGAGGAAGGAGTGATAAATTTCTTCGCCGGTTTCGGGGCGGAACGAGAAGGCCGGGTGGCTCTGCGCATCGCTGAGGTTGAGCGGCGTCGCCTCGCTGGCGACGAGGCCGACGAGGCCCTCATGGGCGCTGAGCACGGTGTGGTGCACCGCCTCGCGGTTGAGGCCTTCAGTGGCGTAGAGCTCGAGCGTGTTGTCGACGCGCAGCACGTAGACCGAACACACCTCGGCCACCATGTTGGCGGCGATCAGCACCACGATCTTGTCCAGCCGCTCCTGGGCCGAGACCTGCTCCGCCATGGTTTCGCGGAGCCGTCTCAACAAGACGCGGGGACCTCCCGACGCGCTCCGCATGAACCGTCAATCTCCTCCGTCTGCCGGACCCGGCGATATCGGCCGGCGGCTGGCCCAAAATTCCAGAAAAACAACCAAATTGTTTGTCCGGCGCAGGCACAAGCCCAAAAATCTACTCGAGATTTGGCACTTGTACCGAATCAGCGCCGCCTGAACTGGGACACAGTCTGCGGCAGCCCACCCTGTCCGCCGTATAGCGAATTGAGGCTTGTTTTGCCAAGCAAAACGCCTGCCAAACGCGAAGGTGTGTACACCCCAGCGTTTGCTGCGACCGCTAAGAGAAAATTAGCCCAGGCATGGTCCGGAAAAGTGCGGAGCGGTTTTCCGGAAAGACCATGCTCAAACGACGATCTGAAGCGCGACGACGGGTCGTGCTTTAGGCCTGGTCGAGGCCGTAGAGCGTGTGCAGGGTGCGCACCGCAAGCTCGGTATAGGCGGTGTCGATCAAGACCGAGAATTTGATCTCGGAGGTTGTAATGGCCCGGATGTTGATGTTCCGCCCCGCAAGGGCCGAGAACGCCTGGGCGGCGACGCCGGCATGGCTGCGCATGCCGCTGCCGATCACCGAGATCTTGGCGACGTCGGTGGCGGTATCGAGCCGTGCATAGCCGATCTTGGCCTTGGCCGCGGTAATCGTCTCCTTGGCGCGGGTGTAGTCGGCCGCCGGCACCGTGAAGGTGAGGTCGGTGGTCTTGCCGTCCTCGGAAACATTTTGCACGATCATGTCGACGTTGATGTTGGCCTCCGCCAGGGGGCCGAAGATCGAGGCCGCAACGCCAGGCTTGTCCTCGATGTGGCGCACCGAGATCTGGGCCTCGTCCTTCGAAAAGGCGATGCCGGTGACGACGTGGCTTTCCATGATCTCCTCCTCGCTGCAGATCAGCGTGCCGGGCGGCTGGTTGGCATGCGGGTCGATATCCTCGGGCTTGTCGAAGCTCGAGCGGACGAAGATCGGCATGTTGTGGACCATGCCGAGTTCCACGGAGCGGACCTGGAGCACTTTGGCGCCCTGCGAGGCCAGTTCCAGCATGTCTTCGAACGCGATCTTGTCGAGCCTCTTGGCCTTCGGCACGATTCGCGGGTCGGTGGTGTAGACCCCGTCGACGTCGGTGTAGATATCGCAACGGTCCGCCTTGACGGCGGCGGCGATCGCCACGGCCGAGGTGTCGGAGCCGCCGCGGCCGAGCGTGGTGATGCGACCCGTCTCGGGGGTGATGCCCTGGAAGCCGGCGATGACCGCGACCTCCTTGCGCTCCTTGAAACGCTTGATGATCTCGCTGCCGTCGATGTCCTCGATCCGGGCCGAGGCATGGGCGTCGCTGGTCTTGATCGGGATCTGCCAGCCCTGCCAGGAGCGGGCCTGGATGCCCATGCCCTGGAGCACGATGGCAAGAAGGCCGGAGGTCACCTGTTCGCCCGAGGCGACCACGGCATCGTATTCGCGCGCATCGTGCATCGGTGAGGCCTCTGTGCACCAGGCCACCAGCTCGTTGGTCTTGCCAGCCATCGCCGAGACGACCACGGCCACTTCATGGCCGGCATCGACCTCACGCTTCACATGGCGTGCGACGTTGCGGATACGTTCGATGTTGGCGACGGACGTGCCGCCGAATTTCATCACGAGGCGGCTCATGACGACGCGTGCATTCCTTCATAAGGATCAGTATGGTGACCCGCACCGGACATGCCTCACGGGCACCGACCGCGCGTATACAGAGCGGCGGGGCCCGGGGCAAGCGGGTTCCTGCGGGGGCAGGGTGCGGGGGAGTGGGTTAACCGAGATCATGGCGCGCTATATCGACGAGATCCTGCAACCGGGCGAGCGGGTGCTGTATTCGACCAATGCGCACTGGATCTTCTACTTTCCGGCCATCGTGGCCTGGATCGTGGCGCTGGTTTTGTTCATCCTGTCGCGGCAGGCCACCGCCGAGGGGCTGGTTTTGCTTTGCCTCGTCGCCTCCGGTCTCGTGGCTCTGGCGGCCCTGTACTGGACCATCAAGGGCTGGTTCCATCGCTTCACCACCGAGACCGACGTCACCAACCTCAGGGTCGTGCACAAGACCGGTTTCATCAGGCGCCGAACCTTCGAGATGGCGCTCGACAAGGTCGAGAGCGTCGACGTCGACCAGACCATTCTTGGACGTATTCTCAACTACGGCGACGTGACGATTCGCGGCGTCGGCGAGGGGATCGAGACGATCAAGACGATCGCCTCGCCGCTCGCTTTCCGTAGTTCGATCACCACGCGGTAGGACCGCGCGTAACCATGAGCATGCAGCAAAATACTTCCCTCTCCGCCCAGCCGGGCTCGACCGTCGACGCCGCCGAGATCGCGAAATTCTCAAAACTTTCGGCGGAGTGGTGGGACCCCAAGGGCAAGATGGCGCCGCTGCACCGGATCAACCCGCTGCGGCTCGGCTATATCCGCGACGCCGCCTGTCGCAAGTTCGAGCGCAACGTCCGCAGCCTCAATTGCCTCGGGTCCTTGCGCGTGCTCGACATCGGCTGCGGCGCCGGCCTGCTCTGCGAACCGCTGTCGCGCCTGGGGGCTCAGGTCATCGGCATCGACCCTTCGGCGAGCAACATCGCGGCGGCGAAGCTGCACGCCGACAAGAGCCATCTTGCGATCGACTATCGCTGCACCACGGTGGAGGAGATCGACCCGCGCGAGCGCTTCGACATCGTGCTGGCGATGGAGGTGGTCGAGCACGTCACCGACGTCGGCATCTTCCTGAAGCGCTGCGCCTCAATGCTGAAGCCGAACGGCCTGATGGTGGTCTCGACGCTGAACCGCAACTGGAAGAGCTTCGCCCTTGCCATCGTCGGCGCCGAATACGTGCTGCGCTGGCTGCCGCGCGGCACTCACGAATGGAACAAGTTCGTCACGCCGGACGAGCTGACCAAATATCTGCTCGACAACCGCCTCGTCATCACCGAGCAGACCGGCGTCGTCTACTCACCGTTCGCCGATAAATGGAGCCTCTCGTCCGACATGGACGTGAACTATATGGTGGTCGCGGAAGCGATGGTGTGAGGCTGTGGCGCGATCTGTTTCTCCACAGTCGCTGTCGTCCCAGCGAACGCACTGCGTTCGCAGGGACGACACCGAATTTGTTGCGAGAGCATCGCACCCATGACACCCATGCGGTTGACCAGTGAGTCTGTTCCCGTCACGGTAATCGCTCTGTTTGTCTAACCTTTCCACCCCCCATGCTCACCATCGCCAGCCTCTGGATTCCCTTCACGATCATTGCTGCGCTGGGCCAAGTCGCGCGCAATGCGATGCAGCGGTCGCTGACGAAGCCGCTGGGGACCTGGGGGGCGACCAATATCCGCTTCCTGTTCGGCTTCCCGTTCTCGCTGCTGTTCCTCGGCGTGGTGCTGGTCGCGACCGGCGATCATATCGGCATGCCGCCGGCCGTGTTCTGGCCTTGGCTGCTGCTCGGGGCGCTCAGCCAGATCGTTGCGACCGGCCTGATGCTGCTCGCGATGAACGACCGCTCCTTCGTCGTGACCACGGCTTACCTCAAGACCGAAGCGATCCAGACCGCGATCTTCGGCTTCGTCTTCCTCGGCGATCATCTGACCTGGCTCAAGGTGCTGGCGATCGTGATCGCGACCGTCGGTGTCGTCATCACCGCGCTGCGGCCCGGCGGAGAGAAGAGCTTTGCGGAGTTGAAGCCGACCATCACCGGCCTCGTCGCGGCCGCGGCCTTCGCGCTCTCCGCGGTCGGTTTTCGCGGCGCCATCATCACCGTGCCGAACGTGTCGTTCGTGACGGCGTCGTCGTTCACGCTGGTGCTCGGCCTGTTCGTGCAGACGCTGGTGCTGACGATCTATCTGCTCTGGCGCGCGCCGGACGTGTTGCGCGGAATCCTCGGCATGTGGAGGCCGTCGATGCTGGCGGGCTTCACGGGCGCCTTCGCCTCGCAGTTCTGGTTCCTGGCGTTCGCGCTGACGGCCGCCGCCAACGTCCGCACGCTCGCCTTGATCGAGGTGCTGTTCGCGCAAGGCGTGGCCTACTATTCGTTCAAGCAGCCGATCGCGCCGCGCGAGCTTGCAGGCATCGCGCTGATCGTGGTCGGTGTGGCGGTGCTGGTGGGCGTCTAAAGCGCGATGCGATTTGGATGAATCGTCATCGCGCTTTAGCTTGTTGTTTGCGCATGATCTTTTCGGAAAACCGCTTCGCACTTTTCCGGATCATGCTTTAACTGGCTGTCATTCCGGGGCGCCCGAAGGGCGAACCCGGAATCTCGAGGAACTCAGGTGCGCAGCTGCGCACCTGAGTTCGCGCTTTGCGCGCCCCGGAACGACGGTGCTAATTTCGGTCTTCCGGCAGCGTCGGCAGCGGCGAGACCTCGATGCCTTCGTCGATCAGCGACTTCGCCTCGTCCGGCGAGGCCTCGCCGTAGATCGGACGGTGCTCCTTGTCGCCATAGTGCATGGCTCGAGCTTCCTTGGCGAAACGGTCGCCGACATTGTCGGCGTTCTTGACGATGTGATCGCGCAGTTCCTTGAGCTTGGCGCGCAGCTCGCGCTCCTGTGCCATCAGCAGCGAGGTCGGTCCGGACGGTGTAGTGTCGGGTGTGGCCGCAGCCACGGCTTCCGGCGGAGGCGTCGCGCGACCCTTCTTGCCGACGATGCGCGGCGCCATGATCGCCTTGCCGACCTTGGCCGAGCCGCAGATCGGGCAGGTCACGAGCTTTCGCTTCACCTGCGAATCATAGGCCGACGAGCTCTGAAACCAGCTCTCGAAGTCGTGGCCGCGGTCGCAGCGAAGCGCGTAGCGGATCATGCCGAGCCCCGCACGAGGTGCAAATGGTCAGGCCCCGCCTTGGGATCGGAGACGCCGAAGCGGCGGCCGTGCTGGAGCGATGGAATGGCGCGGCGCGCCGTCTCGACCTTGGCCGGGTCGACCTTGGCCATGATAATGCCGGGCTCGACGTCGCCCTCGGCGAGGATCTCGCCCCAGGGATCGATGATCAGCGAGTGGCCATAAGTCTCGCGCTTGTTCTCGTGCAGCCCGGCCTGCGCCGCGGCAAAGATGAAGCAGCCGGTCTCGATCGCACGCGCGCGCAGCAGCACGTGCCAATGCGCTTCGCCGGTCTTGCGGGTGAAGGCCGACGGCACCGTGATGAAATAGGCGCCGCTCTCGGCGAGAGCGCGATAGAGTGCCGGGAAGCGCAGATCGTAGCAGATCGTCAGCCCGATGCGGCCCCAGGGCAGATCCGAGATCACGGCGGTCTCGCCCGGCTGGTAGTTGGCGGATTCGCGATAGCTCTCCCCGTCCGGCAGCTCGATGTCGAACATGTGGATCTTGTCATAGCTCGCGAGCACATTGCCCTCGGGCCCGATCAGGAAGGAGCGGTTGACCGCCTTCTCCGGCGAGAAGCGCAGCGCCAGCGAGCCGACATGAAGGTGGATCTTCAGCTCCGCCGCGAGCGCTCGGTACGCCTTCAGCGAAGTGTCGTCCTCTTCGCTCTGCAGGTGCTCGAACAATGCCTTGCGGTTCAGCTGCATCATGTTGCTGACTTCGGGCGTCTGCACGTAGTCGGCGCCATTGGCCGCAGCCTGCCGGATCAGCCTGGTCGCCTGTTCCAGGCTCGGCCCGGGCAGCAGGCCGGTGCGCATTTGCACCATGGCGGCGGTGAAGGTGCGATTCTCGCTCATATGGCGGCCTTGATGCTCTCGAGCATGCCGTCGAGCTTGCCTTCGCGATCGAGCGCATAGAGGTCGTCACAGCCGCCGACATGGGTGCCGCCGATCCAGATCTGCGGGAAAGTCGAACCTTGGCCGGCGCGGCCGTACATTTCCTGGCGCCAGGACGGGTTCTTGGCGACGTCGAACTCGGTGAAGGTCGCCTTCTTGCGGGTCAGCAGCGATTTGGCGGCGGAACAATAGCCGCAGCCCGGCCTCGTATAGATCTCGACAGCAGCAGTCATCTCGTCAGGCGCTCTCATGTCATGAATTCATTGAATTATATGGGACTTCACCTGACCTCCACAACCCGGGCAAACACCAGCACGTCGACCTGGGCTGCCTTGGCGCGGAGCAGGGCGCGCGCGCAGGCATCCAATGTCGCACCCGAGGTCAGGACATCGTCGATCAGGACGATGCGGCGGCCCTGGATCTCGGCTTGACGCTCGGCAGATACCTGGAATGCGCCCTGCACATTGGTGGCGCGCTGGGCCCGCGACAGGCCGATCTGCTGCTCGGTCGCACGCACCCGCCGCAGCACATCGCCCCGCACCCTGATCCCGCTCTGCCGTTCGATGATGCGCGCCAGCGCTCCGGACTGGTTGTAGCGGCGGCGCCAGGCGCGCCGCCAATGCAGGGGCACCGGCACCAGCATGTCGGCGCCCGCCAGCAGCTCGCCGCCGGCGCGCGCCATCCAGCGGCCCATGGCCGGCGCCAGATCGGTGCGGTCCTGATACTTCAGCGCATGGACCAGCGTGCGCGCGACGTCGTCATAGCGCACCGCCGCGCGGGCGCGCTGGTAGGCCGGCGGGCTCGCAATCGCCTCCATCGACAGCATGTCGGGACCGGGATCATAGACGAAGGGGATGCCGAGCCGCGGACAAAAGGGCCGTTCGATGAACGACAGCCGCGCCCAGCACGAAGCGCAAACACCCTCGCCGTCCACCGGCTCGCGGCAGGACACGCACAGTGTCGGCAGCGCGATGTCGAGCGCGAACCGTGCTGCGCGCGACAGCACGCGGCCGCCGGCGGACCAGGCGGCACGCAGCGGTGCGGGGGATGGAACGGGCAGGGGTGGTGTCGGCGTCCATGAGGAGAGGCTAGCGTTGCACCATAGATTGCTCAAGCCGTCGTCTCGTGCCCCGGACGCAGCGCAGCGCTCCTTCAGCGCTGCGCTGCCGAGCCGGGGCCCATCTCACCGCGATCTGGCGCGCATTCCCTGGGTCCGGCTCTGCGCGGCGGCGCCAATGAGCACGGCGCGTCCGGATCACGAGAGTGATTGCCATGGCCGGCATGATCGGCGTAACCAGCGGCATGGCCCAGAACCGACAAACCCCGCCCGCTTTGTTCGATCGTGCCTTGCTGCACGCACGGCAGCGGCGTGCGCAGGCACAAGGTGCCGTGAGCTTCCTGCTCGATCGGGTCGCCGAGGACATGTCAGACCGGCTGGCCGCAGTGATGCGCGAGTTTCACGCTCCGGCTGATCTGTGGACGCCCGGCGAAGGTCTCAAAGTCCTACACGCGCGGCTTCCAGCGATGGCGCGGATCGCGATTGATGCGGCCGGCGCGGAAAAACTGCCTTTCGCACCCGAAAGCCTCGACCTCGTCGTCTCCGCCTTGGCGCTGCAATTCGTCAACGATCTGCCGGGCGTGCTTGCGCAGGTCCGGCGCGCGCTGAAGCCGGACGGGCTGCTGCTCGCCGCGATGATCGGCGGTGACAGCCTGACCGAGCTGCGCCAGGCCTTTGCCGCGGCGGAAGCCGAATGCGAGGGCGGTGTGTCGCCGCGCGTGGCGCCGTTCGCTGACCTTCGTGACATCGGCGCGCTGCTGCAGCGGGCCGGCTTTGCATTGCCGGTGACCGACGTCGACCGTGTCGTGGTGCGCTATGGCAATGCGTTCGCCCTGATGCAGGATCTCCGCCGCATGGGCGCGGCCAATGTGCTGATCCTGCGGCGGCGCACGCCGAGCCGGCGCGCGACGCTGTTGCGGATGGCCGAAATCTATGCCGAGCGCTTTGCCGATGCGGATGGCCGCATCCGTGCGACGTTCGACATCATCTGGCTGTCCGGTTGGGCCCCGCATGCGAGCCAGCAGCAGCCACTGAAGCCGGGGTCGGCCAAGGCGAGCCTGGCGGAGGCGGTGAAGAAGGCGGGGAAAGAGTGACGCGTGTTCCGGCCCCGCCGCAGCGTTCCTACGCTGCTGCGCGTCCGGGGCACGGCCCACCTCACATCAGCAAATCAATCAAATGCGGGATCAGCGGCATGTCCGCGGGCGGCATGGGATAATCGCGCAGCTTGTTGGCGCGGACCCAGGCGAGGTTCTGGCCCTCGCGCGGCGTGACCAGGCCTTCCCAGCGCCGGCAGATGTAGAGCGGCATCAGGAGATGGAAGGTTTCGTAGCCATAGCTGGCGAAGGTCAACGGCGCGAGGCACGGCTCGGCGACGGTGATGCCGAGCTCCTCATGGAGCTCCCGGATCAGGCTCTGCTCCGGCCGCTCGCCGGGCTCTAACTTGCCGCCGGGAAATTCCCAGAGGCCGGCCAGCGCCTTGCCCTCGGGGCGCTGCGCGATCAGAATGCGCTTGTCGGCGTCGACCAGTGCGCAGGCCACCACCAGTGTCAATTTGAGATCGGCCATGCGTGTCTGTCGCTCGCTGACGTTCGTCCGCAACGGTTTGTGTATTTCGAGGTGAGCCCGACGCAAGGGATTTCGGATGCCATGAACGCACTCTTCAAGAAGGCGGTGGCGGATGCGCGGATTTCGGGGTGACGCCAGAGGCGTCATTCCGGGGCGATGCGCCGGCATCGACCCCGGAATCTCGGGCATAAACTTCTGGATTCCGGGTTCTCGCCTCGCGAGCCCCGGAATGACGGCCGTGGAGCCTACGACCTGTAGTCCCCATTGATCGCGACGTATTCCTTGGTGAGATCGCAGGTCATGACGCGGTCGCGGCCCTTGCCGAGGCCGAGCGAGACCAGAATCGCGATCTCCGGCGCCTTCATCGCTTCCGAGACCTGCGTTTCGTCATAGCCTGGATCGCGCGCGCCGTTCTTGGCGACGCGGATACCGTTGAACGAGATCGAGAGCTTGTCGCGATCGGCCGGCTCGCCGGCCTTGCCGACCGCCATCACCACGCGGCCCCAATTGGCATCTTCGCCGGCGATGGCGGTCTTCACCAGCGGCGAGTTGGCGATCGACATCGCGATCTTGCGCGCCGAGGCCTTGGTCTTGGCGCCCTCGACCGTGATCTCGACCAGCTTGCGCGCGCCTTCGCCGTCGCGGGCCACCTGCTCGGCGAGGTTGGCGAGCACCTGGTTGAACGCCTTGACGAACGCCTTCAGGCGCGGGTCGCTGGCACGGCTGATCTTTGGCGCCCCCTGCTCGGCAGCGGCACCTGTCGCAAAGGCCAGCAGCGTGTCGGAGGTCGAGGTGTCGCCATCGATTGTCACGGCGTTGAAGGTGTCCTCGACGCCGCTCTTGAGCAGGGCCTGGAGCGCGGCGGGCGCGATCGGCGCGTCGGTGAAGATGAAGGACAGCATCGTCGCCATGTCGGGGGCGATCATGCCGGCGCCTTTGGCCATGCCGTTGATGGTGACCTTGGCCTTGCCGAGCTTGACGGTGGCGGTCGCGACCTTCGGGAAGGTGTCGGTGGTCATGATCGCCTTGGCCGCGGCCAGGTAGTTACCGGGCTCTGCAGCCTCGGCGAGGCGGCCGAGCACGCCGTCGAACTTGGTCGCGTCCAGCGGCTCGCCGATGACGCCGGTCGAGGCCAGGAAGATCTCGCTTTCGCTGCACCCGACCGCCTTGGCCGCGATCTTCGCGGTCAGCGCGGTGGAGGCGCGGCCGGTCTTGCCGGTGAAGGCATTGGCATTGCCGGAATTGACCACGAGTGCGCGCGCCTTGCCGCCCTTGAGCTTGGCGCGGCACCATTCGACCGGTGCCGACGGGCATTTCGATTTGGTGAAGACGCCGGCCACCGCAGTGCCCTTGTCCATCACCGCCAGCAGCACGTCCGTGCGGTTCTTGTAGCGGATGCCGGCCTCGGCCGTCGCAAGGCGGACGCCCGCGATCACGGGCATGTCGGGAACGTGTTTCGGGGCGAGGGGAGAGACGGAGGAGGACATCGCAGGCGCCTTGGTGGGATCTGGACAAGCAGATGCCCGGCGCGGGGGCCGGGCATCACGAAGGCTTAGATACTCTTCACGTTAGCGAAGTGACAGCGAATTCTTACTTCTTCGCCGGGGGAGCCATCTTGCTGTCGGAAGGCTTGGCGTCCTTGGAGGCATCCGCCGCCGGCTGGTCCAGCCGCTCGACCTTGGCTTCGGTGCGCAGCTTGGCGACGTAATCGGCCTGAGCCTTGCGGGTGACGTAGTTCTCGATCTGGGACTTGACCTGCTCGAAGTCCGGCGCCTTGCGGTTGCGCTTTTCCTCGACCTTGATGATGTGCCAGCCGAACTGCGACTTGACGGGATCGGAGATCTTGCCCGGCTCGAGCGCAAAAGCGACGGCCGAGAACTCCGGCACCATCTGCTCCTTGGTGAAGAAGCCGAGATCGCCGCCATCGGCGGAGCCCGGGTCCTTGGACTTCTTCTTGGCGAGCTCGGCGAAATCGGCGCCCTTATCGAGCTCGGCCTTCACGGCCTTGGCCTCGTCCTCGGTCTCGACCAGGATGTGGCGGGCGCGCACCTCCTGCTCGCCGGTGATCTGCTTGGAGGCCTCTTCATAGACCTTCTTCATGGCGTCCGGCGTGGTCGCGGCCTTGCCCTCGTTGGCGAGCAGGCTGTCCATCAGAAGCCGGTTGCGGGCGAACGCCAGACGCTTTTTGAATTCCTCGCTGTCGGCGAGCTTCTTGTCTTCGGCAGCCTTGCTGACGATCTTCATGTCGATCAGGAAGGACAGGACGTTCTCGTCCTTGGTCGCCGGGTCCATCTGCGCGAGGCTCGGCCCGAGTTCCTCCTCGGCCATGGTGACGTCGCTCTTCTTGATTTCCGTGCCATTGACCTTCGCCAGCACCGGATCATCGGCGGCCCGGAGCGGGCCCGCGAACGCCAGGGACAGCGCCAGAGCGAGGCTGCCAGCCAAGGCGGAGGCATGGCGGAAACGCTGGCCGGTGGTTACCGGGAACGAGGTGGTCATGGAAAATCCTTATGTTGAAGCAGGGGCCTGCTCGAAGCGGGGCGGACACTCGCCCAATTCAGGGGGGCTTGGCAACGCGAAAAGTCTGTCAAAATGATGAATTAGCCGCAATGCGCCCGCCGTTGACAAGGCCCTGACCGGGCCATATCTCTGCCCGGTCGCGACCATGGCGATGGCGTTTATTTTGCTGCGTTTTTGGCCGTTGAACCCAGACTTGCCCAATTCCCACCCATATGGCGGATGACCCCCGCAGTCCGGGCTCTGACGCCGCGAAGCGTCACGGTGAGTTGATAGGCAGACGGGTGACAACTTCTTGGCTGCAACGCGGTTAAATCGCGAACACAGGAACTAAGCATGATCGGCGCGCTCGCCCGCAAGTTTTTCGGCTCCGCCAATGACCGGCGGGTGAAGGGATATCAGTCCCGCGTCAACGCGATCAACGCGCTGGAGCCTGAGCTTTCAAAGCTCTCCGACGAGGCGCTCAAGGCCCGCACCGCGGAATTCAGGCAGCAGCTCGCAAACGGCAAGACGCTGGACGACCTCCTCGTCCCCGCCTTCGCCACCGTGCGCGAGGCCGCCAAGCGCACGCTCGGCCAGCGCCATTTCGACGTCCAGCTGATCGGCGGCATGGTGCTGCATGAGGGCGACATCTCCGAGATGAAGACCGGCGAAGGCAAGACGCTGGTGGCAACGCTTGCAGTCTACCTCAACGCGCTCGCCGGCAAGGGCGTCCACGTCGTCACCGTCAACGACTACCTCGCCCGCCGCGACTCCGGCTGGATGGGCCAGATCTACGGCTTCCTCGGCATGACCACCGGTGTGATCGTGCACGGGCTCGACGATGCCGAGCGCAAGGCGGCCTACGCCTGCGACATCACCTACGGCACCAACAACGAATACGGCTTCGATTATCTGCGCGACAACATGAAATACCGGCTCGAGGACATGGTCCAGCGGCCGCACTATTACGCGATCGTCGACGAGGTCGACTCCATCCTGATCGACGAAGCGCGCACGCCGCTGATCATCTCCGGTCCGCTCGACGACCGCTCCGACTTCTACAACACCATCGACACCTTCATGCCGAAGCTGGAGAAGGTGACCGACTACGAGGTCGACGAGAAGCAGCGCACGGTGACCTTGACCGAAGGCGGCATGGAGAAGCTGGAAACGCTGCTTCGCGACGCCGGCCAGCTCAAGGGCGAATCGCTCTACGACGTCGAGAACGTCTCGGTCGTGCATCACGTCAACCAGGCGCTGCGCGCCCACACGCTGTTCACCCGCGACAAGGACTACATCGTCCGCGACGGCGAGGTCGTCATCATCGACGAGTTCACCGGACGCATGATGCCGGGCCGGCGCTATTCGGAAGGCCTGCACCAGGCGCTGGAGGCCAAGGAGCACGTCGCGGTTCAGCCCGAAAACCAGACGCTCGCCTCGATCACCTTCCAGAACTACTTCCGCATGTACGAGAAGCTGGCGGGCATGACCGGCACGGCGGCGACCGAAGCCGACGAATTGTTCGACATCTACAAGCTCGAGGTCGTTGAGATCCCGACCAACCTGCCGGTCGCGCGTCTCGACGAAGACGACGAGGTCTACCGCACGCAGAAGGAAAAATACCAGGCCATCCTCGCCGAGATCGAGCGCGCCAATGCGCGGCTGCAGCCGGTGCTGGTCGGCACGGCCTCGATCGAGAAGTCGGAAGTGCTTGCCGAATTCCTCAAGAAGAACGGCTACAAGCAGATCGATTTCGGCAAGGAGGGCGCGCTGGACAAGCTCTATGCCGCGGCCCGCGCCGGCAAGCCGGCCAAGCTGTTCGCGGTGCTGAACGCGCGCTTCCACGAGCAGGAAGCCTATATCGTCGCCGAAGCCGGCGTGCCCGGCGCGATCACGATCGCCACCAACATGGCCGGCCGCGGCACCGACATCAAGCTCGGCGGCTCGCTGGAGATGCGCATCCAGCAGGAGACCGCAGGCATTACCGACGAGGCCGAGAAGGCCAGGAAGATCGAGCAGATCAAGGCCGACATCGAGCACTTCCGCGACATCGTGCTGAAGGCCGAGGAGACCGTCGAGGTCGAGCCGGCGAAGGGGAGCAAGTCCGCCAAGACCGTGAAGAAGCCCGGCGGCCTCTACATCATCGGCTCCGAGCGTCACGAATCCCGCCGCATCGACAACCAGCTGCGCGGCCGTTCCGGCCGTCAGGGCGACCCCGGCCGCTCGAAATTCTTCCTGTCGCTGGAAGACGACCTGATGCGCATCTTCGGCTCGGATCGCCTCGACAGCATGCTGCAGCGTCTCGGCCTGCAAGAGGGCGAGGCCATCATCCATCCCTGGATCAACAAGGCGCTGGAGAAGGCGCAGCAGAAGGTCGAGGCGCGCAACTTCGACATCCGCAAGAATCTCCTCAAGTTCGACAACGTCCAGAACGACCAGCGCAAGGTGATCTTCGATCAGCGCGTCGAGCTGATGAAGGACGAGAGCGTCGCCGAGACCATCGCCGACATGCGCCATGCCTTCATCGACGATCTCGTCGCCAAGCACGTGCCCGAGCATGCCTATGCCGAGCAGTGGGACGTCGCCGGGCTCAAGGACGAACTGAAGCGCGTGCTCGATCTCGACCTGCCGGTCGACGAATGGGCCAGGGAAGAGGGCATCGCCGACGAGGAGCTGCTCACGCGCATCGAGACCAAGGCCGACGAGCACATGGCGGCCAAGGTCGCGCAATGGGGCCCCGACGTGATGCGTTACGTCGAGAAGACCATCCTGTTGCAGACGCTCGACCATCTCTGGCGCGAGCACCTGATCATGCTCGATCATCTTCGCCAGGTCATCGGCCTGCGCGGCTACGGCCAGCGCGATCCCTTGCAGGAATACAAGACCGAAGCCTTCAACCTCTTCCAGGAGATGAGCGCTCATTTGCGCGAGGCCGTCACGGCGCAGCTGATGCGCGTCGAGATCGTCCCGCCGGAGCAGGAAGCCCCGGTGCTGCCTGCAATGGAAGCGCACAAGTTCGACCCGAGCACCGGCGAAGACGAGATGGCGCTCGCCAGCGTCACGCTGGCCCCGCAGCACACCGACGCCGCGCTGCGCGACCCCAAGAACCCCGCCAGCTGGGGCAAGGTCGGCCGCAACGAGGATTGCCCGTGCGGCTCGGGCAAGAAGTACAAGCACTGCCACGGGCGGTATGCGTGAGGTTCGAGTGAGGCGGGCCACCGCCGCCTCATTCTCCGTCATTGCGAGCGCAGCGAAGCAAATCCAGAATGCCCCCGCGGAGGGAGTCCGCAGCCTGCCTCGATTGCAGTCGCAACGATCAGCGCGTCGTAAAATGCAAAATTGTGGCCACGGGCAAGCGTGAGCGCTGCAGCGTGCGTGTCAGCCGTGAGTGGCACGATGTCCGGGAAGCGGAAACGAATTGACTGCACGGCGGCCTCGATGATCGGCCACTCCTGTCTCTGCTTCTTGCGCAGCACGTTGGTGAACTCGTTCAGCACCTGTGTGCTGATGACGCCACCGCCGGCAATCGTGTTCAGCGCCTGATCGCGCCGGACGTCGGTCGAGTAGGCGTAGATCAAGATATCGGTGTCGAAGAACGGGCTCACCGCTCGTTCGCTTCATGGCGCGGAACGCCTACTTCATCGCGGAGAAGCGGCTGTCGAACGAGTTCGACTGCACGATCGGCGCGGCGCCCGCCATCTGTCCGCTATCGGCTGTGCCCTCCGACACCGACGGCTTCAGCGCCGGACGGGTCTGGGCAAGCCGTGCATCCGGCTTTGCCGGTTCGGCGGGCTTGGCCGCCGCTACGGCCGGCTTCGGCGCATCCTTCGCGGCGTCCTTGGACTTGTCGTGCCCCGGCACGAATCTCGTCACTGCGGCCTTGAGCCGCGACGCGGCAGTAGGCGGGGTCGTGGACGTCTGGGCCGGAGCGACAGACGCGGTGGCCTGCTGCGGCGCTGGCGTTGCCGTCGCCGTGGTATCGGCGGCGCCGAGGCCCATCTTGCGGCCGAGGTTCGAGAAGAAGCCGCCGCTTGAGGCTTTTTCGGCAGGCTGCGCCGAGGCGACGCGGGTGCCGGTCGCGGGCACGGCGACCACAGGCTCTTCCTGCGGCGCGGGCGCGGACGCGACCGCATCGAGATTCGGCTTGGGCGGATTGACGTGGCCCGGGATCGTGCCCGGCGCCTTCGCCATCGCCAGCATCTGCAGCGTGGTGCCTTCGGCGCTCTCGGACAGGCCGGTCGAGCCTTCCGGAATTTTTGCGGCGAAGATCTTGTTCATGCCGCCGTCGATGCCGGTGTTCATGCGCGCCACCGGCGTGCCCTTGGCAACCAGCTTGGCGTATTCAGCCTCGTCCTTCGCCTGCTTCTCACGCACGGCGCTGGCGATGTCCTCGGGGATCACATAGGCCGGGCACTTGGCCGAGGCGTCGAACACCGGATCGCGCTTGGCGTCGGCCGGCTTGGCCGCGTCGAAGACGTACTTCTTCTCGCAGAAATCGACCTTCGGCTCCTGCCGCGTCACCTCGAAATGATCATAGCCTTCCTTGATCATCTTCCAGAACGGCATGTTCGGATTGTTCCGGTGCTTGGCCATGTTCACCGGCGTCATCCTGAACGGATAGGCCTGCAGCTGGAACGCCTTCTGGCCGCCGAAGAAGGATTCGCGTCCGAGCGAATAGATCTCCGCGATCTGCTCGTCCGTCATCGCGTAGCAGCCGCGCGAAGAACAGTCTCCGTGCACCATCAGCTGCGAGCCGGTGCGGCCCAGCGCCTTGTCGAACGCGTTCGGAAAGCCCGTGTTGAAGGAGAGGTAATAGGCCGACTGCGGATTCATCTGGCTCGGATTGATCGAGTAGAATCCTTCCGGCGCCTGACGGTCGCCCTCGCGCACCTTGGGGCCGAGATCGCCCGACCAGCGGCAGATCGGATAGGTCTTGAGCAGCGCGAACTGGCCGGAGCGGGTCTGCTTCCAGACCTCGAGCTCAGCCTCCTGCTTGAACAGGCGGACCAGGATCGGCGATTGCAGGTCCATGTCCTTCTCGGCCATGGCGGCGACCAGCTTCGGCGGCACCGGCTGGTTGGCCTTGGCGTTGGTCGCGAGCGAGACCTGGTCGGTGTCGCAGCCGGTGAGCAGAACGCCGGCCGTCATCAGCGCAACCGAAGCCAAGAGCGCGCGAGCAAGCGAACGAGAAATCAAGATGGACCCCACACCGTGCCGGGCAGCAAGCGCGAACCCCAATTCGTTTGGCGCATGATCCGACCGGGTACCCCGGGGGCCCGTCGCAACGGGCCCTTTTTAGACCACGCTCCAGCGCTTATGCCCTGAAGCCATTGATTAAAATTCTAACCTCTGGGTCATGTGGTCGCAACCCAAGCGGGGATCACGAGGACGTTGGCCCAAAGGTGTGGTCAACAGAGACTTAAACTGGGCCGGAACTTGGGCCCTGCGGCCGAGCCGGCACTGAGATCGCCGATTTGGGCAAAAAAAGGGTTAACGCGGGGTTACCGGGGGGTCTCGTGCACCGGCTACGCGGAGCGTCACTACGTGCCGCCCCGCGTCCGGGACACCAAATCGAGACGAATCAGCCCAGTTTCCGGCCGATATCGAGGAATTTCTGCCGCCGCTGCTTGCGGATCGCATCCCCGTCCAGGCCCCGGAGCTCGTCAAAGGCCTTCGCGATGGCCTCGCCTGTGGTGGCGATCATGGCGGCGGGGTCGCGATGGGCGCCGCCGACGGGCTCCTTCAGGATCTGATCGATCACCCCGAAGCGGAGCATGTCCTGGGCGGTGATCTTCATGTTGTTGGCGGCTTCCTGCGCCTTGGTGCCGTCGCGCCACAGGATGGAGGAGGCCGCCTCCGGCGAGATCACGCTGTAGATCGCGTGCTCCAGCATCAGCACCCTATTGGCGGTGGTGATGGCAATGGCGCCGCCCGACATGCCCTCGCCGGTGATGATGGCCACGTTCGGCACGGTCAGCGCCAGGCACGCGTCGGTCGAGCGCGCGATCGCCTCGGCTTGTCCCCGCTCTTCTGCGCCAATGCCGGGATAAGCGCCGGCGGAATCGGCGAGCGACAGCACCGGCAGGCCGAACCGCTCGGCCATCTCCATCAGCCGCACGCATTTGCGATAGCCCTCGGGCCGCGCCATGCCGAAATTGTGCCGGATCCGGCTCTCGGTGGAATCGCCCTTTTCCTGGCCCATCACGCAGATCGGCTCGCCGCGGAAGCGGCCGAAGCCGGCGACCAGCGCCTCGTCCTCGCCGAACTTGCGGTCACCGGCGAGCGGGGTGAATTCGGTGATCAGGCCCTTGATGAAATCGTTGAAATGCGGCCGCTGCGGATGCCGCGCAACCAGCGTCTTCTGCCACGGCGTCAGGTTCGTGTAGAGGTCGGCCAGCGCCTGCGCCGCCTTGTCCTCGATCCGGCCGATCTCGTCGCTGATGTCGGTGCCGGAGGCAGCGAGCGCGCGCAATTCGTCGACCTTGGAGTCGAGCTCGGCGACCGGCTTTTCGAAGTCGAGATAGCTGCGCATCTGGTCTTGCATCAACTCAATATAAGGGGACGGGGCTAAAGAAGCGAAGCGAGGTTAGGGTCACGGACAGAAGTGTAGCGTCTTCAATGGTTTGACTTGTGTGCTCGTGGCAGCCGGCCAAATCATGCGTGAGGCCACGGCTCTTTCTGCGGAGATGTGGTCGAAGTCAAGGCGGTTTCCTGGGATGCCCGTAGCCCATCTACGGTGCGTCACTTCTCCGCCAGCGGGTGCAGGTCGCGCACCAGGCTCTTCAGCCGCTCCTCGACCACGTGGGTGTAGATCTGGGTCGTGGAGATGTCGGTGTGGCCGAGCAGGGTCTGGACGATGCGCAGATCCGCGCCGTTGTGCAGCAGGTGGCTGGCAAAGGCGTGGCGCAGCACGTGCGGGGAGACCAGGCGGGCCTGAAGCCCGGAGGCGATTGCGAGCTCCTTGAGGTCGCGGGCGAAATGCTGCCGCGTCAGATGTCCGCTCTCGCCGAAGGAGGGGAACAGCCATTTCGAGGCGGCCACGCTGTTTTTCTTTTCCGTCTTTGCCGCGTCCGTCGCCGCGAGATAATCCGCCATCGCCTGCCGCGAGGCCTGGTTGAGCGGCACCAGGCGTTCCTTGTTGCCCTTGCCGCGCACCACGATCATGCGCGCATCGCGCTTGGCCGCCGAGCGCGGCAGCGCCACCAGCTCGGAAACGCGCAGGCCCGTGGCGTAGAGCACCTCGAGCAGACAATAGAGCCGCAAAGCGCGCAGCCGCTTCGAGGGCGAGGCATCCTCCGCCTCGCTCAATTCCTTGGCGCGGCGGAGCATGCGGTCGACGTCCGCGATCGACAGCACTTTTGGCAGGCCGCGGCCGCGCTTCGGGCCGGACAGGATGGCGGCGGGATCGTCGGCGCGGATGCGCTCGTTCAGCAGGAAACGATAGAGATGCCGCAGCGCCGACAGCCGCCGGGCGACGCTGGTGGATTTGAAGCCGCGGGTGTCGAGATCGGCGAGGTAGTCGCGCAGGACCTGCGTCTCCGCGTCCGCGAATGTATGGCCGACCCGGTCCAGAAATTCCGAGAAATCGGTGAGGTCGCGGCGATATGCGTCGAGCGTATTGGACCCGGCGCCCTGTTCCGCCGCGAGCATGTCGAGGAACAGGCCGGTGAGCTTGGCGTCTGAGGGCTGGGTAGGCATGCCCTGGAGGCTAGCTCCTATTTCTTGAGAAACTTATCCGGCGGGATCGTCACCGTCATTTCCCGCGGCTTCGGAGTGACGAAGTTCGCCAGCGCGAAGACCACGCCATAGACGATGCCGGCGATCACGGCGACGACCGTCAGGAAGCGGAACAAGCTCGGCATCGTTCTGAGGTCTCGGGTAGGGGTCCAGGCAGCCAAATTAACCAATGAAATCATCCAACATGTTCGCCGTTTCGTGGCAAGAGTCCTCTGGCGAGGGCCCCCATGGGGTCGTATAGGTGGCCAAACCATGCCGCATCTGGCGGCGGTTCGACTAGATCCAATCGAGCGAGACAATGTCCGACGCCGCGTTGCCGCTTCCTGCTTCGCCTGAGGCCGACATCCTGTCGGCGCTCGGTGCGCGCTCGATCGTGCTCGTCGGCATGATGGGAGCGGGCAAATCCACCATCGGCCGGCGCATGGCTCTCAGGCTCAAGCTGCCCTTCGTCGATGCCGACACCGAGATCGAGGCGGCGGCCGGCATGACCATACCGGAAATCTTCGAGCGCCATGGCGAGCAGCATTTCCGCGATGGCGAAGCCCGTGTGATCGCGCGCCTGCTCGACGGCGGTCCCGTGGTGCTGGCGACCGGCGGCGGCGCCTTCATGCGCGAGGAGACGCGTGCGCGCATCGCGGCGAAAGCGATCTCGATCTGGCTCAGGGCGGATCACGACGTCATCATGCGCCGCGTGCGCCGTCGTGCCGACCGTCCGCTGCTTCAGACCGCGGACCCCGAGGGAACCGTGACGCGCCTCCTCACCGAGCGCGAGCCGGTCTATGCCAATGCCGACCTCACGATCGCCTCGCGCGACGTGCCGCACGACAGAATCGTCGAGGAATGCATCGCGGCGCTGCACGCCCATCTGTGCGGCGGACAGGCCGCCAAACCACCTGCCGACGTTGCGAGTGCCGCACGATGACCGCGCCGATGAAACATTCCGATCCCGTCAAAGTCGGCGTCGCGCTGGAAAATCGCGCCTATGACATCGTCATCGGCCGCGGCGTGCTGTCGTCGCTCGGCGAGAGGGTCGCAGCCTTGCGGCCGGGCGTACGTACCGCTGTTGTCACCGACCGCACCGTCGCGAAATACTGGCTCGAGCCGACCGAGGCCTCGCTCGCGGCCGCCGGCATCCCGACCTCGCGTATCGTCGTTGAGGAAGGCGAAATCTCCAAGACCTATGCGGGCCTGGAAAAGGTCAGCGAAGCCCTGATCGCCGCTCGAATAGAGCGCAACGATCTCGTCATCGCGCTCGGCGGCGGCGTGGTCGGCGATCTCGCCGGCTTTGCCGCGGCGATCCTGCGCCGCGGCGTCGATTTCGTGCAGGTGCCGACCTCGCTGCTGGCGCAGGTCGATTCCTCCGTCGGCGGCAAGACCGGCATCAACTCGCCGCAGGGCAAGAATTTGCTCGGCGCCTTCCATCAGCCGGTGCTTGTTATCGCCGACACCGCCGTGCTCGACACGCTGTCGCCGCGTCAGTTCCGCGCCGGCTATGCCGAGGTGGCCAAATATGGCGTGCTCGGCGACGAGGCCTTCTTCACCTGGCTGGAGAAGAACCATTGCGACATCTTCAAGGGCGGCTCCGCGCGCGAGCATGCGATCGCGACCTCCTGCCGTGCCAAGGCCGGCGTCGTCTCGCGCGACGAGCGCGAGACCGGCGAGCGCGCGCTGCTCAATCTCGGCCACACCTTCGGTCACGCGCTGGAAGCCGCAACCGGCTTCTCCGACCGCCTTTTCCACGGCGAGGGCGTCGCCATCGGCATGACGCTGGCGGCCCAGTTCTCGGCGAAGCTCGGCATGATCGGCGAATCCGATGCGGCACGCGTCGAACGGCACCTGATTGAAGCGGGCTTGCCGACGCGCTTGCAGGACATCGCGGGCTTCGCGCAGGAAGGGCTTGCCGATGCCGACGCGCTGATGACGCTGATGGCGCAGGACAAGAAGGTCAAGCGCGGCAAGCTCACTTTCATCCTGCTGGAGGCCGTGGGCCGCGCCGTGATCGCGAAGGACGTCGAGCCGGCGCCGGTGCGCGACTTCCTGAAGGAGAAGCTCGCGCAGAAGGCCTGATGCGCGGCGGAGCTTTATCTCGCCAACGCGTTTTCGAGCGAAGTGGATACCGGCTCGCGTCAGGAAAACGCGTCAAAAGTAGCTAGAGTGGTGCATGGACTGGCTCGGATTCACCATCGTCGTCCTCTGCCTCTTGGTCTCGGCGTTCTTCGCCGCGAGCGAGACCGCGCTGACCGGCGCCTCGCGCGCCAGCATGCTCAGGCTTTCCAAGCAGGGTAATCGCGACGCCGACGTCGTCTCGGACCTGCTCGACATGCGCGAGCGCCTGATCGGCGCACTGTTGCTCGGCAACAACATCGCCAATATCGGTGCATCCGCGCTCGCAACCGGCATCTTCACATCGTGGTTCGGCGATGTCGGCGTGCTCTATGCCACCGGTGTGATGACCGCGCTGGTGGTGATCTTCGCCGAGGTGCTGCCCAAAACCATCGCGATCAACGCGCCTGACCGCATCGCGCTCGCGGTGGCGCGGCCGATGCGGCTGACGATGTATGTGCTGGGCCCGCTGCTCAGAGTGGTCGAGGTCATCGTACGGCTGCTGATGCGGCTGTTTGGCTTGGCCGGCGAGCATCAGGCCATTCTGTCTCCGACCGAACGCTTGCGCGGCGCGGTCGATCTGTTGCACCACGAGGGCAAGTTCGAGAAGCAGGACCGCGACATGCTCGGCGGCCTCTTGGACCTGCGTGAGCTCCAGGTGTCCGACGTCATGATCCATCGCACCGAGATGATGATGATCAACGCCGATCTGCCGCCGGAAGAGCTGGTGCGCGAGGTGCTGGCGACCGAATACACCCGCATTCCGCTCTGGCGCGAGAAGCCGGAGAACATCATCGGCGTGCTGCACGCCAAGGATTTGCTGCGCGCGATCCGCGCCTCCGACGGCGACACCTCACGCATCGACGTCTCCACCATCGCGCTGCCGCCCTGGTTCGTACCGGAGATGCGTCCGGTCTCCGAACAGCTGAAAGCGTTCCGCCGGCGGAAAACCCATTTCGCGCTCGTCGTCGACGAGTATGGCGAGGTCGAAGGCCTTGTGACGCTGGAAGACATCCTGGAGGAAATCGTCGGCGACATCTCCGACGAGCACGACGTCGTGGTGGCGGGCGTGCGCGCCCAGCCGGACGGCTCCGTCGTGGTCGACGGCTCGGTGCCGATCCGCGATCTCAACCGCGCCATGGATTGGCACCTGCCCGATGAAGAGGCGACGACGGTGGCCGGCCTCGTCATTCACGAGGCGCGCTCGATCCCCGACCGCGGCCAGAGCTTCACCTTCCACGGCTTCCGCTTCCGCGTCCTCCGCCGCGAGCGCAACCGCATCACCGCGCTGCGCATTTCGCCGGTGCCGCGCGAGGCCGAGCTGGAAGAGGCAAAGCCGAGAAGGGCGGGGACGTCGTTTTAGCCTCCCCACCGCTGTCGTCGTCCGCGCAGGCGGACGATCCAGTACTCCGCGGCGCCAGTTGTCGGACCTAGCTGGTGCGGCGGAGTACTGGATGCCCCTGCGCGGGGCATGACAGCGGAATTTGCGGCGGTCACCCTTCCCCCGGCGCCTGCGCACGGATCGCGAGCGCGTGCACGCCGCCGGAGAGTTCCGCGGCCAGCGCCGAATTTATCATGCGATGGCGGTCGACCAGGCTCTTCCCTTTGAAGGCGGCAGACACGATATACACACGGAAGTGCGTCTCACCGCCCGGCCGATGGCCGGCGTGGCCTTTATGCAGATGTGACTCGTCGACGACTTGCAGGCTTTCAGGCGTGAAAGCTTCCTGCAACTTGTTGCTGATAGTGTCTTTCATAGCCATCTGTGCCATTAAGGTGTGCGATCGCACCCCGTCAATACCCGGACGTCCGAGGTCACTGCGACCGGGTGCTCAGCGAATTGCAATGTCAAGTCTTGAAGGTTTGTGCATTGCGTAGTCAAAGTCAGCCATGCCGATCGATTCATCAAAGTTCTTCGACTCCATCCGCGTCAAGCCGAGAGGCGCGAAACCGGAAGCGAAGCCGCGCGAGACCGTGGTCGCCTGCGAATGGGCCGGCTGTCAGAACAAGGGCAGCCATCGCGCGCCGAAGGGACGCGAGAACCAGCGCGAGTACTGGCACTTCTGCCTGGACCACGTGCGCGAATACAACCAGAACTACAATTTCTTCTCCGGCATGAATGCCGAGGCCGTCGCGCGCTACCAGAAGGATGCGCTGACCGGCCATCGTCCGACCTGGAAGATGGGTGCCAATGGCGGCAAGAAGGGATCGGAAGCCGAGATCGATGGCGCCTTCGATCCGTTCAGCATGTTCTCAGAGATCAACGGCCGCGCCAGCTGGCGCGGCGGCCCGGAAGCTGCGCCCAAGGCCGAGACGCGCAAGGTGATGAACGCCGAGCGCAAGGCGCTTCAGGTCATGGGCCTCGGCGCCGACGCCACGCTCGCCGACGTCAAGAGCAAGTACAAGGCGCTGGTCAAGCAGCATCATCCGGACGTCAATGGCGGCGACCGCTCCACCGAAGACCGTCTGATCGAGATCATCAAGGCGTACAACTATCTGAAGACGGTGGTACGGGAGGCGTAGGGCCTCGCAGCTTCCTTTCCCCCCAAGCGTAATCCGGGACTTTTCTCTCACAACCACGACTTTCCCGGATTACGCTTTCCGCTCCATGCGGGGCTACTTCGTCACGCCTCCGGCATCGCCCCGACATAAGACGAGCTCGGCCGGATCAAGCGCCCGGTCCGCTGCTGCTCGCGCGCATGCGCGGTCCAGCCTGCGCTGCGTGCCACCGCGAAGATCGGCGTGAACGCCTGCCGTGGAATCGCCAGCGCATCGAGCAGGATCGCGGTGAAGAACTCGACATTCGTCTCCAGCGGCCGATCCGGATTCTTCTTGCGCAGCGCTTGCCGAATATAGGCCTCGACCTCGCCGGCGAACGGCAGGTCGGTGCCGTTGGATGCGAGCGCCTCGACCGCGGCCTTCAGCACGTCGGCGCGCGGATCGCGCACGCGGTAGACGCGGTGGCCAAATCCCATCATCCGCTCGCCACGCGCCAGCGCCGCATCCACCCACGGCTGGATGCGCTCGCGCGAGCCGATCGCGTCGAGCATTTCCAGCACCGGTTCCGGCGCGCCGCCATGCAGCGGACCCGTGAGCGCGCAATAGCCGGCGGTCACTGCGGCAAACAGGTCGGCTTGCGTCGAGGCCACCACGCGCGCGGTGAAGGTCGAGGCGTTCATGCCGTGATCGCTGGCGGTAACGAGATAGGCATCAAGCGCGGTGACCTCGCGCGCCGCAGGGGTGCGTCCGTGCAGCATGCGCAGCGTGTCGGCGGCATGGCTCGCGTCCGGATTCGGCGCGACCGGCTCGAGCCCCTTGGCGCGCCGGACCAGCGCGCCCGCGATCACCGGAAATGCGCCGACGATGGTCGCCTCATGTTCCAGGCCGTGCTCCGCGCGAAGCCCGGCGACCGCTGCGCGGAACCCGTCGATAATGCCCATGCCGCGCGTCGCCTGCAGCAACTCGTCCAGCCGCGCGAAGGCGCGCTCGCGCGCCGCGCCCAGGCTCGCCCGCACATTGGCTTCGCTGCGGCTGGTCCCGCTCGCGCCATTCCAGAGTCGGGCGGTGACGCCCTCGAAGCTCGATTCGGCGGCGAGGCGCCCGACATGCTCGCCGGCGATGATCAACTCGCCGCGCTCGCCATCGACGTGGCTCAGCACGGTCTCAGCCGCGGGAACGCCGTCCAGCCCGATCTGGCTTTTGGTGAGGTGGATGTTCATGGCCTGTATCCTTTCACGACTGGAAAGATCGGGCCTCTCGACAGATTGATCAATCTTGATTACATGAATCAATATGAAAAATTCTCCGGAGCTGTACCTGTCCGCCCGGGAAGCCGCTGCCGAGCTCGCGATCTCCCCGGCCACCCTTTATGCCTATGTCAGCCGCGGCCTGATCCGCTCCGAGCCGACGCCGGATTCGCGCAAGAACCGCTACCGCGCCGAGGACGTCCGCGCGTTGAAAGAGCGCCGGGTGCCGTCGCCGGAACCGCGCGGCCTGCGCAGCTTCGATGCCGACCTGCCGGTGATGGACACCGAGATTTCGACCATCACGGAGGAGGGCGCGATCTATCGCGGCGTCAATTGCGTCGATCTTTCCGAGAGCGACACGCTCGAGCACACCGCGACGCTGCTCTGGGACGTCTCCGGCGTCGATCCGTTCGATCCGGACAATCAGCCCGAGATGTCCGAGGAGATGCGCACGATCGCAGCGGCTGCGCACCGCGCCGCGCCGATCGACCGCGCCATTGCGGTGCTCGCGCTCGCCGCCAGCGCCGATCCGCGCGCCTTCACCCGAGCGCCCGACGGCCGCGCCATGGTCGGCGCGCGCATCGTCCGCCTGCTGGTTGCGACCATGCTCAACGCCGTGCCGTCGGCCGAGCCGCTGCATCAGCAGGTCGCGCGTGCCTGGGCGGCGGACAACAAGCACGCGCCCGACCTGATCCGCCGCGCGCTGGTGCTGCTCGCCGATCATGAGCTGAACGCCTCGACCTTCACCGCGCGCTGCGCCGCGTCGACCGGCCTCAATCTCTACGACTCCGTCATCGCCGGGCTCGCCGCGTTGAAAGGGCCGAAGCACGGCGGGGCCGGCGTGCTGGCTTCGCAGCTGGTCAAGACGCTGGTCGACCGCGACGTCGAGCCGATGGTGCGCGAGCGCGTCGCGCTCGGCGAGCGTTTCGCGGGTTTCGGCCATGGCGTCTACAAGCGCGGCGATCCCCGCGCGCAATCGCTGCTGAACGCACTCTCCCGCGCCGGCGCGCCGCGCAAATTCACCTGCGAGGTGCCCGAGCGGATCGCCGAAGCGACCGGCGAGTTCGTCAACATCGACTATGCGCTCGCAGTCCTCGTGCACGCCCTGCGCCTGCCGGCGGGCAGCGAGCTCGCACTGTTTGCGATGGCCCGCAGTGTCGGCTGGATCGCCCATGCCAGCGAGCAATTGCAGTTCGGCAAGCTGATCCGGCCCAGGGCGCGCTACGTCGGGCCGGTGCCAGGGAGACGGGCGGGGAGTTCGTGATCGCTCCACTTGCGGTCCGGTTCACGGCGGCAGCAGAAGCGCTTAATTGCTTTCCGTCCGGTCTACCTCCGGGCAGGCTCGTGGCACCTTCGATCTCCCCGGGAGCCATTTGTGTCGCAAGCCGCCGCCCTAACTCGCCGCAGTCGCCCGCTTCGTACCTCGGCCGAACTCAGTTCGGTCCTCGCGACGGCATATGAGCGCATCGATCGTGACCAATACCGCAATTGCTGGATCTATGTGAGGCCAAAGGAAGAGGCGCTGGCGGAGGCCGAGGCTCTCGCGCGGCGCAGCGCGCAGGGCGAACTGCTTCCTCTGCTCGGTGTGCCTTTCGGCGTGAAGGACAACATCGACGTGGCGGGCATGCCGACCTCGGCGGCCTGTCCGTCCTTCGCCTATGTTGCGGAGCGATCGGCTCAGTGCGTCGAGCACCTCGTCGCGGCGGGCGCAATCTGTCTCGGCAAGACCAATCTGGATCAGTTCGCAACCGGGCTATCCGGCGCCCGGTCACCTCACGGCGCCTGCCCGAGCGCCGCCGATGATCGCTATGTCGCGGGCGGATCGAGCTCGGGCTCGGCCGTCGCCGTGGCGGCCGGTCACGTTGCCTTCTCACTCGGCACCGACACCGGCGGCTCCGGCCGGGTGCCGGCAGGTTTCAACGGCGTCATCGGGATCAAGCCGACGGTCGGGCTTGTCTCATCCCGCGGGCTCGTTCCGAACTGCCCCACGCTCGATTGTCCGTCGATCTTCTGCAACTCCGTCACCGAGGGCAAATTGTTGCTGGAGCTCATCGAGGGCTTCGACGAGGCGGATCCCTACAGCCGCGAAGCGCGCGGCCGGTCATCCGCTGTTCCCCAGGAATTCCGCTTCGGGCGCATTTCCGCCTCTCAGCTCAATTCATTCGGGTTGCCTGAATGCGACGCGCTTTACGAGCAGGCTTGCGGGAGACTGGTGGGACTGGGAGGCGAGGCCCTCGAGATCGACTTCACGCCTTTCGCCGAGGCCGGCGAAATGCTGTTCTCGGGACCGTGGATCGCCGAACGCTACGCGGCGATCAGCAAGCTCTTTGACGTCGATCATGGCGATCTGCTGGAGGTCACGCGCAAAGTCCTGCATTCTGCGGCGCAATTTTCAGCGGCTGACGCATTCGCGGCGCAACATCGTCTCCTGAAGTTGCGCCGACAGGTCCAGCTCCTCTTCAAGCAGATCGACGTCCTGGTCGTGCCGACAGCGCCGCGTCCCTTCACCATTGCGGACATGCTGGAAGACCCCGTCACGCTCAATACGCGTCTTGGTCACTACTCCTATTCCGTCAATCTTCTGGATCTGTGTGCGGTGGCGCTTCCCAATGCGACGCTCACCAGCGGGATGCCGATGGGCGTCACTCTGCTGGCACCCGCATGGCACGACCACGCCCTCCTGGACTTCGCCTCGCGATGGCAGCCGGACAATGACGGCGCTCTGTTCGGACTGAACGTCTATTGCGCGGCGTCGGTTAGACGATCTCGAGGTCGAGCGCGCGCAAATTCAGAATGACGATCAGACCTCTGTCGTAGCGGATGATGCCTCTCGCCTGCATGCGAGAGAGCTGCACCGTCACCCATTGTCGTGTCGCTCCGATCAGGTTGGCGAGATCGCCATGGGTGAAGGGAATGCCGAGCACGATCTCGCGGCCGTGCTGCGAGCCGTAGATATTCGAGAGAAAGATCAGCAGACGCTGCAACCGCTCGGTCACCGATCGTGTGCCGAGCATTTGCGCCATGGCCGAGTAACACCTTGCCTTGAAGGCCAGCGCATCCAGCAGCGCTACCGCGATGGTCGCCGACTGAAGCGCAAGCTCGCGCAGCGCGGGGCCAGGCAGAAAGAGGAGCCGGCTGCGCTCGATCGCAACCGAAGACCACATATGCGCTCCGGAGCCGAAGAGGTCGGGCCCGCCGACGAAATTGCCGCCGAACCAGTAGGCGAGCGTCACCTCACGCCCCGAAGGTGCTGCGTAATAGCTGCGGATCCGGCCGGACTCGATCAGATATATGCCGTTCTGGGTCTCTCCCTGGCGCCAGATATGCTTGCCGCTGTCCAGAACCTGGTGGCGACCGATTGCCAGCACACGGCGCCGGTCAGCCTCGCTCAGATGGTCGAGCAAGCCTGGCAGCGATCTGACCAGAGCATCCGACTCCGCCAGCATGATCCCGGCCGTCGCCTTGAGAGTTGCCGCTGACATCTGCCCGCTCCATCGTAGCTGGAGCAGATCCATTCAAGAGCTATGCCAGCCCTCGCTGCGGCTAAATTGAAGCGAGCTCATCGCGCTTCAAGTCACTGCTTCCATTTGCTCGAACGCCTTGCGGCCTTCGGTCCGGATCAGGTCAAGGCAATCCCGCTTGAGCGCGAGATAGGCTGGGTCGGTCAGGATAGCGCTGGAGCGCGGGCGCGGCAGGGCCACCGAAAGATCCCGCAGGATGCGGCCCGGGCCGGCGCTCATGATCAGCACGCGATCCGACAGGAGAATGGCTTCGTCGATGTCATGCGTGACGAAAACTATCGTTGCGTTGATCCGGTCGCGCAGCTCGAGCAGGTTGTCCTGCATCACGGCCCGGGTCTGCGCGTCCAACGCACCGAAGGGTTCGTCCATGAGCAGCACACGCGGCTGGTTCGCGAGGGCGCGAGCAATCGCCACCCGCTGCTGCATGCCGCCTGAAAGCGTATGCGGATAGGCGCTGGCGAATTTTGTCAGCCCGATCATGTCGATCAGGTCGTCGGCGATCCGAAGCGCCTCCGTTTTGGACTTGCCGAGCGCGCGCGGTCCGTGAGCGATGTTACGGCGTACCGATTTCCAGGGGAACAGATGCGGCTGCTGAAAGACCATCCCGATATCCGGTCGAGGTGCCAGCATCGGCTTGCCGGCGACCGTGATCTCGCCTTCGAACGGCCGTTCGAGGCCCGCCATCGCGTTCAAGAGCGTAGACTTGCCGCAGCCCGACGGACCAACCAGCGAGACGAATTCACCCGGCATCACGGCCAGGGACACCCGGTCCACGGCAATGACCTCGCCGCGCGGCACATCGAACACGATGCTCAAATCCTCGACCCGGATGATTGCTTCCGGCGCCGTCGATGAAGGCTCCGGCTGAGCATCCACGAGCCGGAGCGGTGATGTCGGGCGAAGCGGGGTGTGCATCATCGCCACCATACGGCGCGCTCGGCAATGGCCTCGAAGGACCGATCGGCAACGAAGGAGAGCAGTCCGAGCGCCGCCAGCCCTCCCATGACCTGTCCGGTCTGCATGTTCTGTTGCGCAATCTCGATCCGGTAGACGATGCCGGCGAACGCACCCGCCAGCTCGGCGGCGACGAGCGTGTAAAAGGAGATGCTGACGGCGGTGCGCAGACCGACAACGATGTAGGGAAGCGCCCCCAGCAGGACGATCTCCGTGAGCATCTGCCGACGTGGCGTGCCGAGCATCAGCGCGGCGCGAATGAGGCCGCGATCGACCTTCTGAACGCCGATATGGGTCGCGAGCCATACGGTGAAGAACACGCCCCAGACGACCAGAAAGAGCTTGCCGGCCTCGGACAAGCCGAACCAGAGGATCACGATTGGCACGAAGGCGATCGGGGGGATCGGGCGGAGGATATGAAACAGCGGCGAGAGCAGGCTCGAGACCAGCCGGAACCGGCCCGTCAGCACGCCGAGCATGATCCCGCCCGTCGTCCCGATCAGGAAGCCCATGGTGACGCGGAATAGGCTCGCGGAAAGGTCGCCGACAAACTGCCCGCTGTGGATCCAGTCAAGGATGGCGACAGCGACCGTCGACGGCGGCGGGAACAGCACCGCGTTGACGATCCGGGAGCGCGCGATCAATTCCCAGACGCCGACGAAGGCTGGCACGGAAAGCGCGCCGAGAAGCATGCTCAGACGTCCGGCCGCCGTCGCGCGGTTGTGCCCGCCGGTGCTCATGGATTGGCCGACAGTGTCACACGTGCGGGATCAAGCGCCTTCAGCGGCGCCGCCACAATGACCTTCGAGAAATCAGGCATCTCCGCCCCCGGCGGGTGATTGCCGGTCTCGAGCCGCCAGGCCGCGTGCGTCTTCAGCGTCTCGAGCAGCTTGTCGTCTAGGCGCACGCGATAGACGTAATCCGACCAGATCGGCGCCAGCTCGTCGCGCTTCATGCCGCTTGCGGCGGCGACAATGTCGATCGCTTCGTCCGGATGGGACTTCATCCAGCCTTCCGCTTCAATGAGAGCCGCCAGGAATTTGCTGACGATTGCCGGGTTTGCCTCCAGATAGGGCCGCGTCACGACGATGTTGAAGGTCTCCGAGTAGAGCCCCTTGGTATCGAGCAGGACGGCGCCCTCGCCGAGCGCCTTCTTTGCATTCGCCAGGTGCGGCTCCCAGGTGTCGAACGCGTCGATGCTCCCCGCCGCCAGAGCGGGAAGCATCTCCTGGGGGCGAAGGTTGACGAGCGTGACATCCTTGGCGGTCAATCCCGCCGCCTTCAGCAGAGCCGAAGTGTAGACCTCGCTCCCTGTGCCGGCCGTGAAGCCGATGCGTTTGCCGCGCAGATCCGCTTTGGTCCTGATTGCGCCGGCCGCCGCCGTCATCGTCTTCAGATCCGAGTACTCCATGCCGGCGACGAAGGCGATCGGCTGCTGCGCCATCGCGGCCGCGGTGACCGGAGCTTCGGCGGTCGTCGCGATGTCCGCGCCTCCTCCCATCACCGTGTCGAGACACTGTTTTCCGCTGGTGAAATTCGAGACCGAGATATCGAGTCCCTGCTTGCCGAAGAGGCCGTTCGCCTTGGCGACGATCGCGAGGGCCGAGATCGGTGCGAGGTTCTGCGCAAGCCGTGCCTTCAGCACCTCCTCGGCCGCGGCCTGGCAAGCCGGATTCAAGATGCCCGCACAGGCCGAGATCGCAAACGAGACCATGCGAAGAGCTGTTTTCGCGCGCATGCAACCACCTCCGGTCATGTCGGCGGCCGCAACGGCCAGCCTGTGATTGGAGGAGGGTCATCCGAAGGCGATGCGCCGTGAAGCAATTAATCGACAACGTGTTCCGCTGACGAACATTTGCGCATCGCGGAGCCGTAGCGGATCGCAATTTGGGCAGCGGAAAGCTCTGTTTGCCCGCCTCTTGTGCGGCGTGCTGTCCGGCCCGCGGTCCTCAGCTATTCGGCAGTCGTGCTCGAGAGGAGCAAGGTCGCGGCCGCGAGCGGACGCCGGGCATCGCGCCATCAGGCCCGTGGTTTGGCTTCCGCGACTGCGCTGCCGTGCCGGCGGCGGATGGTCCAGATTGCAGCGCCGACAATGATTGCAACCCCAACGACGGTTAGAATCCAGACATGCTTGAACGGATGCCCCGCGTGCGGCACCCCGAAATATTGGTGGAAGGCCGACACCGCGAGCACGCCCGGCAGCACATGCGCCGGCGCCCAGAGCAGGATCGCGGGAACGTTCACTGCGTAGAATTTCGTGGGGGCCATGCCCAGCGCGCCGGCGGTCACGGGCACGAAGGCGCGGATCGGCGGCACGAAGCGGGCGAAGAACACGGCCCAGGTGCCGAAGCGGTTGAAGAAGCTTTCGCTCTCCGCGACCACGCGCGGATAATTGGTCAGCGGCCAGGTGTTGAGGATCTCGCGTTGCCGCCGGTGCCCGATCCAATAGGCCGACCCGTCACCCAACACCGCGCCAAGCGCCGCCGCCAGCAGCACCCACGGCAGCTGCAGCTCGCCGCCCGGCACGAGGGCGCTCAGCGCCAGGATGATGGTCGAGCCGGGGATCACCGATCCCACCACCGGAACGGCTTCGAGCAGCGCCGCCAGGAACAGGGCCAGATAGCCCAGCCACGCATGGGCCGAGACGAAGGAGATGAGAGGATCGAGGAAGGACGTCACGTCGTCTCTGTGGCGGGCTGGCGCGCGGGGCAGTGGACCCTACATAAGGAGAACCGGCGAAATTTGCCATTCGCATAGGTTGGGCCGGTCCTCCCGGGTGCGAAATGCGGGCGTGATTCGCAACGCAGCCCTCCAAAATCTGCGTTCCTTGCCTATCTAAATGAAAAGACAATGGAACTTTGATTGGAGGGCGGGCTTCTGCCCGTCCCGTGTCTCTGATAGGTTGCTTTCCAGCACCCAGCCGCAGCCAACGTGCGAATAACCGGTTTCGGGACCGCCCGGGACCTCGGAGGATTGATGACGACCGCCGCCCTGTCCAAAGTTGAGGAAGTTTCCGGTCTGCCCGACATGAAAGTGTCGGTGCGCCAGGTGTTCGGGATCGATAGTGATCTCGAAGTCCCTGCCTATTCCGAAGTCGATCCTCATGTGCCCGAAGTCGATTCCGACTACCGCTTCGACCGCGCCACCACGCTCGCCATTCTCGCCGGATTCGCCAAGAACCGCCGCGTGATGGTGACGGGCTATCACGGCACCGGCAAATCCACCCATATCGAGCAGGTCGCCGCCCGCCTGAACTGGCCCTGCGTGCGCGTCAACCTCGACAGCCACATCAGCCGCATCGACCTCGTCGGCAAGGACTCCATCGTGGTCCGCGACGGCAAGCAGGTCACCGAATTCCGCGACGGCATCCTGCCTTGGGCGCTGCAGAACAACGTCGCGCTGGTGTTCGACGAATACGACGCCGGCCGTCCCGACGTGATGTTCGTGATCCAGCGCGTGCTGGAAGTCTCGGGCCGCCTGACGCTCTTGGACCAGAACAAGGTGATCAAGCCGCACCCGGCATTCCGACTGTTCGCCACGGCGAATACGGTCGGCCTCGGCGACACCTCGGGCCTCTATCACGGCACCCAGCAGATCAACCAGGGCCAGATGGACCGCTGGTCGATCGTCACCACGCTGAACTATCTCAGCCATGACGAGGAAGTGGAGATCGTGCTGGCCAAGGCCAAGCATTATCGCACCCAGGAGGGCCGCGACATCGTCAACAAGATGGTGCGTCTTGCCGACCTCACCCGCAACGCCTTCGCCAATGGCGACCTGTCGACGGTGATGAGCCCGCGCACGGTGATCACCTGGGCGGAAAATTCCGACATCTTCGGCGATATCGGCTTTGCGTTCCGCGTCACCTTCCTCAACAAGTGCGACGAGCTCGAACGCCCCCTGGTCGCCGAGTTCTACCAGCGCTGCTTCAACGCGGAGCTGCCGGAATCGGCGGTGAACGTCGCGCTCAGCTGAGGTTTGAGATGTCGTCCCACCCTTCGGGACGACGGACAGGGCGAGATGACCACCTCCAACTCCAAATTCCGCAACAACAAGGAAGCGCCGACCGAGCCGTTCAAGCGCTCGGTCGCCTCCTGCCTCAAGGCGATCGCCAAGACGCCCGAGCTCGACATCTCCTTCGCGGCCGAGCGGCCCGGGCTCGCGCCGGGCAAAGCCCGCTTGCCCGAGCCGGCGCGCAAGATGACCAGGCGCGACGCCGCGATCGTGCGCGGCCATGCCGATTCCATCGCGCTCAAGCTCGCCTGTCACGATCCCAAGGTTCATCGCAAGCTGATGCCCGGCAATCCGCAGGCGCGCGGCGTGTTCGAGGCGGTCGAGCAGGCCCGCGTCGAGGCGATCGGCGCGCGCCGCATGGCGGGCGTTGCCAAGAACCTCACCGCGATGCTCGACGACCATTTCCACCGCGGCAAGTTCGACGAGATCACCGACCGTGCCGACGCGCCGCTGGCGGACGCGCTGGCGATGCTGGTGCGCGAGCGCCTCACCGGCCTGGCGCCGCCGACGGCCGCGAAGAAGATGGTCGACCTCTGGCGTCCCATTCTCGAAGACAAGATCGGCAAGCGGCTCGACCGGCTCGACGGCGTGCTCGAGGACCAGACTAGGTTCGGCGATGCCGTGCACGATCTGCTCTCGGCGCTCGAGCTCGGCGACGAGCGCAACGCCGACAGCGAGGACAATGACGAGAACGACGAGAACCAGGACGGCGACAACGATCAGTCCGGCGCCGAAGGCTCGCCCGATTCCGACGCCGCGCAGGAGATGAGCGCCGACCAGGCGCAGGCGACGAGCGAGGAAATGAGCGAGAGCGCGATGGAAAGCGCGCAGGCCTCGACCTCCGACACCTTCGATGACGGCGAGCTCGGCGACGACGAGACCCCGGGCGAGGCGACGCGTCCGAACCAGCACGGCAGGAACGAGCCGCGCGGGCCGGAATACCACGCCTTCGCGCCCAAGTTCGACGAGGTCATCGCCGCCGAAGACCTCTGCGACCATGACGAGCTGGAGCGGCTGCGCGCCTATCTCGACAAGCAGCTCGCGCATCTGCAAGGCATCGTCGCGCGCCTGGCCAACCGCCTGCAGCGCCGCCTGATGGCGCAGCAGAACCGCGCCTGGGAGTTCGATCTCGAAGAGGGCATCCTCGATCCCGCGCGGCTGTCGCGCGTCGTCACCGATCCCTATCACCCGCTGTCCTTCATGCACGAGAAGGAGGCGACGTTCCGCGACACCGTGGTGACGCTGCTGCTCGACAATTCCGGCTCGATGCGCGGACGCCCCATCACGGTCGCCGCCACCTGCGCCGACATCCTCGCGCGCACGCTGGAGCGTTGCGGCGTCAAGGTTGAGATTTTGGGCTTCACCACGCGCGCCTGGAAGGGCGGGCAATCGCGCGAAGCCTGGCTTGCCGCCGGCAAGCCGGCCAATCCCGGCCGCCTCAACGATCTCCGCCACATCATCTACAAGTCGGCGGATGCGCCCTGGCGCCGTGCGCGGAAGAATCTCGGTTTGATGATGCGCGAGGGTCTCTTGAAGGAGAACATCGACGGCGAGGCGCTGGACTGGGCGCACAAGCGCCTGCTCGGTCGCCCCGAGCAGCGCAAGATCCTGATGATGATCTCGGACGGCGCGCCGGTCGACGATTCCACCCTGTCGGTCAACCCCGGCAACTACCTCGAGCGGCATCTGCGCCACATCATCGAGGAGATCGAGACCCGCTCGCCGGTCGAGCTGATCGCGATCGGCATCGGCCATGACGTGACGCGCTACTACCGCCGCGCGGTGACGATCGTGGATGCCGAGGAGCTCGGCGGCGCCATCACCGAAAAACTCGCCGAGCTGTTCAGCGAGACGAACGCGGCGCCCACGCAAGCACCCGGTCGCCCGCGACGCAAATTGCATTCGTGAGCACGCCGTCATCCCGCCGCAGCTTTCTTGGCTTTGCCGCGGCAGGATTCTCCACTCTCGCGCTCTCGCGTCTCGCGCAGGCGCAAGCGGCGACCGAGCCACGCGAGCTCCAAGTCGAGCACGCCGTCGCCGCGCCTGTCAGCATCGAGGTCAACGCGCGTCCGATTCCCCATTTCGAACCGCGCGACCGCGCGCGCACGCGCTTCGGCTCGCTGGATTATCGCAGCGGCCTGGTACTGACCTCGCCCTATCGCGGCTTCGGCGGCCTGTCCGGCATCCGCTTCCTCGACGGCAAGGGCGAGCGCTTCGTCGCGATCTCCGACCAGGGCGGCTGGTTCACCGGCACCATCCGCTATTCCGGCCGCGAGATGGTCGGGCTCACCGACGTCGAGGCCGCGCCGCTGCTCGGCGCCGAGGGTCGGCCGATCACGGAAAAGCACCTCTGGTGGGATTCGGAATCGATCGCGCGCGACGGCAACCTCGTCTATGTCGGGCTCGAGCGCGTCAACCAGATCCTGCGCTACGATTTCGCCAAGGGCGGCACGCGTGCCCGCGGCGAGGTGATCGCCGTTCCGCCGGCCTTGCGCAAGCTGCCCTCCAACAAGGGCATTGAAGCGCTGGTGTTCATCCCGAAGGGCCAGCCGCTCGCGGGCACCTTGATCGCGTTCTCAGAGCGCGGGCTCGACGCCGACGGCAATCTCGTCGCCTTCCTGATCGGCGGCCCCACGCCCGGCCAGTTCAGCGTCCGCCGCACCGAGAAATACGACATCAGCGATGCCGTGCTGCTGCCCTCCGGCGAGCTCTTGATCCTCGAACGCAAATTCTCCTGGTTCACCGGCATCAACATCCGCATTCGCGCGATCCCCCTGAAGGGAATCGCGCCGGGCGCGCTGGTCGACGGCCCCGCGCTGTTCGCCGCCGATCTCGGCCACGAGATCGACAACATGGAAGGCATCGACGCCCATGTCACGCCCGACGGCGAGACCGTGCTGACCCTGGTGTCGGACGACAATTTCTCGATGCTGCAGCGGACGCTGCTGCTGCAGTTCACGCTGGTCGAGTAGGGCGGTCTCACCCCTCGTCATTGCGGAGGCATTCGCTTCCCATCGTGCGGCAATGCATTCCGTCGCGCCCGCCATTCCCCCCGCGCGCCTAGCAATCCGCGCTTTGCTCACTACACTCCCTGCATTGTTCCTCCATCTCCCGGAACTCCCCGCATGAGCGCCCTGTTTAACCCGATCAAGCTGCGCGGCCTCACCTTGAACAACCGCATCGTGGTGTCGCCGATGTGCCAATATTCGGCCGAGGACGGCGTCGCCACCGATTGGCACTTCACCCACATCAACAATCTCAGCCTGTCGGGTGCCGCGATGTTCTGCATCGAGGCGACGCATGTCGAGGCGATCGGCCGCATCACGGCGGGCTGCCTCGGGCTCTACAGCGATGCCTGCGAGGCCGCCTTGAGGCCGATCCTCAATTCGGTGCGGAGATATTCCTCCGCGGCGATCGGGATGCAGCTCGCCCATGCCGGCCGCAAAGCCAGCAGCGCGCGGCCGTGGGAGGGCGGCCAGCTGATTCCGGTCGAGCATGGCGGCTGGCAGACGGTGGCGCCATCGGCGGTGCCGCACAAGGAGGGCGAGGCCGCCCCGCTGGCGCTGGATGCGGCAGGCCTGAAGCGCATTCGCGAGGCCTTCGTCGACTGCACCAAACGCGCCGCGCGCCTCGGCATCGACGCCATCGAGGTGCATGGCGCGCACGGCTATCTCCTGCATCAATTCCTCTCGCCGATCTCCAACAAGCGCACCGACGAATATGGCGGCAGCCTCGCCAACCGCATGCGCTTTCCGCTCGAAGTGTTCGACGCGGTGCGCGCCGCGTTCCCCGCTGACAAGCCGGTCGGTATGCGGGTGTCGTCGACCGACTGGGTCGAGGGCGGCTGGGATCTGGCGCAAACGATAGAATTTGCGAGAGCGCTGAAGGCGCGCGGCGTCGACTGGATCGATGCCTCCTCCGGCGGCGTCTCGCCGCTGCAGAAGATCCCGCTCGGCCCCGGCTATCAGGTGCAGTTTGCCGATAGCATCAAGCGCGAGACCGGCTTGCCCACCATCGCCGTCGGCCTGATCAGCGATGCCAAGCATGCCGAGGAGATCGTCGCATCCGGCAAGGCCGACATGGTCGCGCTCGCCCGCGGCATGCTCTACGACCCGCGCTGGGGCTGGCACGCCGCCGCCGAGCTCGGCGGCGTGGTCGAGGTCCCGCCGCAATATTGGCGCTCGCAGCCACAGGCGCAAAAGGCGTTGTTCGGCAAGACCACGTTCGGGGCGAGGTGATTTCTTCACCTTCAGCGCAAACGAGGCTCCTCGCGGCCCCGCTTGCTGGGAGAGAGAGCTAAGCCGCCTGCTATAATCCCCTTCGCCTTCCACGCCCCCCAAAACTGGCCTAACCTCCGTCCCCTCAACGCCTCACGGAGGCCGGCCATGCGTTTTGGTATCCGCAAAACTGCCCATGTGTTCGAGCGCGTGGCTCTTGCGATGGCGGGAGCCGCGTGCGGCCTGTTCGTCGGCGCCTATGTGGGATCTGCGATCCCCACGCTGACCACGCAGGGATTCCTGCTGCTGATGATGGCCTTGGGCGCGGTCGGCTTCTATCTAGGCATCGACACGCCGCAAATGCCTTTCGACGACGCGCACAGCGCGATCGACGCCGCGGAATTTCTCAGCTCGGCCGGCACGCTCTGCGCCACGCTGACCGCGTTCGTCTCGGTCGCCGTGATCGTGCTGCGGCTCGATCCGCACCTGGCCTGGACCTGGCTCGTCTTCGCCGGCTGGATCGCCGGCGTCGCCATGCAGATCGTCGCCGGCGCCAAGGCGAGGATGCGGAAGTAGCTTTCTCTTACCCCTCCAGGACCCCTCCAGGGGAGGCTAAGGAAGATGCCTAGAACACCACGCCCACGCGCGTGCCGCGCTTCCAGGCGATGCGGCAGCGCTTCCTGGTGTTGACGTGGAGCAGCTCGAAACGATCGGGAATCTTGACCTGGCCGCCGAGATCGACGCAGGCGCCGCCGGGCGAATAGTCGATCAGCGTGCACGGGATCACCGGCGCGCGCGGGTCGGTGATGATCTTGGCCTGTCGCGACACCAGCCCGGCGGGCTTCACACGGACATACTTGCGCGGATGCATTGGCACGTCTCCTCCAATTCCGCAGGTATCGCGGCGGGTGGTTTGTCCCATGATGGAAAAGAGATGATGCGATCAGACTAAGGTTGCCGGAAGAATTTTAATGAAAAGTGTCGGCGAGAGCAGAAAGCGGCGGTAGCGGGGTGGGACGTCTCGCGTCAATCCGCCCTGTCGTTGCGCGACCCTGCCCACCACCGTGATTGCGAGCCAACGGGTCCGCGCGAAGCGCGGCCCGATGACAGGCTCCGCGAAGCAATCCAGAATCTTTCCGCGGAGGGACCCTGGATTGCTCACATGGGGATTTGGTGTGTCAAGGCGGTTTGTTCAGCTCTTTGTTCGATTGCAGGCCAGCTCTTCGTCCCGACCGTGGAGCACGTAGGATGGCGCGCGCAGATCGAGTCAAGGTCGGCCCGGAGGGCCGTCGCGAAGCGACTTGGCCTTGACTCGAGCGAGCACGCCATCAGGCTTTGGCAGTCGGGGCAGCGGGCGGATAACTCCTTTTCGTCAGGCGATCCAAGGGTCGAGCCGGTTGTTGCAATCTGGTTTGCTTGCCAGATCAAACTCACATTCGGTCGCCGCGCGGCGGCGGCTGCACCAACATTCCGCTTGCGGCGGGCAGGCTCGAGAGGACGAGACCATTCTTCGTTACGGCGTTTGAAGCCATGCAATCCATCGGTTCGTCCACCCGGATCGGCCGAGGCTGATCAATCTCGGCGGATTGGCTTTGAGGCTGAGGAGCGTGGTGTCAGGCGGCGGCCTTTATCTCGGCTCCCTCGATCACCACGCCCGCGGTCACGTACTTCCAGAGGGCCACGAGCAGCTTGCGCGCGAGCGCCACGATCGCGCGCTTGCGGCCGCGTTGGCTGTGCACCTTGAACCACTGGGTCAAAGCCGATTGAGGCTGGTGGCGTACCCAGAGCCAGGCGAGCTGGATCATCGTGGTTCTCAGGCGCGGATTGCCAGCCTTCGACACGCCTTGCTCGCGCTCGATGCCGCCACTGCGCCATGGCGTGGCTGCAAGGCCGGCATAGGATGCAATCTGGCGGCGGTTGGCGAACTGCCGGTAAAAGGCCTCCGACCAGAGAACGGCCGTGAAGTTCGGGCCCAGGCTCTTCAGTTCGAGCAGCATTGCCACCGGGTTCGATACGGTCTTCTCCCCCGCCGCCTTGCTCGCGGCCAGCAACGCATCCTGCTCGCGCTCCACCGCCGTGATCTGGTCGAGCAGCAGTTCGAGCCGGTCGAGTTCGCGGCTGATCTGCGCCTTCAGATGCGCCAGCAAGGCGCGCCCGTCGCCCGTCCGCAAGGCCTCCAGCCGCTTCCGCCGGTCTCGCCGCAGCGGCGCGTAGTCGAAGATCCCTTCGCGAACAGAAGACCCTTGATCCGGTTCACATGCTCGATCCGCTCCGCGATCAAGGTCTCTCGCTCGCGGCACAGCCTACGGCGGTCCTCCTCTGCCGGAGAGGGCGCAACGACCATGGCGCAGACCCGTACCTCGCCGCGCTTGTAGGCCAGCAGCGTCCGCAACAGCGTCTCGCCATCCAGCCGGTCCGTCTTGGCCCGCCGGCGCCGGCGCGGCGTCGCAATCGAGGCCGGATCGACTACGTGGCTCTCGATGCCTTCCTGCTGCAGGGCGCGGTGAAGCCAGAACCCGTCCAGCCCCGCCTCCTGGATCGCGATGATCGGATAGCTCTCACCCGTTCGCGCCTGCGCCTTGCGCTTCAGCTCCGCAAACAGCTTCAACAGTTCCGAAAGGTCGCCGGCCTTCATGCTGCGTTTGGACATCTTCTCGCCCTTGCAGGGCGACAGCGAAGTGACCAGCCATGTCGAACGGCTCAGTTCCAATGACACAAAAATTGCGCCAAACTGCGTGCGGATAGCGGCCAGTCCGTCGGAAGGATGATCGAGCAACATCGTCGTCTCCAGGTTGAATGGATTCAGCAACCCTCAGTCTGGCCTCAGACCTGGTCGCTATCCACTCCCCATGGAATCTTCGTCGCAAGAGCAAATGACGGGCGGAGAGGTCGCCGCCACCTCACCCCGTCACGCCCTCCTCCATCCCATCCGCCGCGACATCCACCCCCGGCTCCACCGGCATCGGCACCGTCACGTAATCCTTCGGCAGGTTCACCGGCCGATACCCCGGCTCCACCGCCATCCGCTTCAACACGCTCTCATGCACATGCGCGCCTTCGGGGATGACGCGCGGCTCGCAATCGGGGATGTAGAAGCCGAAATAGACCTTCCGCGCCGGCCATTCCTTGTACGTCGCACGCTTCGGCACGTACTCCAGCACGCGCCAGGCGGCCGTCATCGAATTGTGCAACTCGCCCGTCTTTCCGGTGTAAGCGGGCTCCACGTATTTGAACGGCGAGTTCTTGCGAGGGACTCCCCAGGCGAGCTGGTTCACCGTGCGCGGGTTGAACTTCAGCCCGGCCTTCTCGGCCTCCGCGATCATCCAGAGCAGCGGATATTTGGATTGCCCGCTCTCCGCTTCCGGATAGCCGCCGCCGACGTCGCAATGCACGCCGGCGAACCACACCTGCAGGATGTCCTGCGGCACCTTCTTCTCGTCGGGTACGTAGCGGTTGCTCCAGAACTCCTGCGGCTCTTCATACTGCTTCAGGCGGAACATGCAGCGCCGCTCGTCGATCGCGATCGCCTGCCGGAAGATCTTTACGCTGGGGTTGCGCAGCGTGAAGGCGAGCTCCTCCAGGCTGAACAGGAAGAAGAAATTGTCGCGCCGCGGCACGATCACGCTCGCCACCGTGTCCCAGACGCCGATGAAGTGGATGGTCGGCCAGCGCGTCGAGGTGATGCGCGCGAACTGGGCGGCGAGGTCGAAGGTATCCTTCGGCAGCGGCCCGCTCTCGTCGGTCGCGATATCCTTGAGATCCTCGATATCGTTGCCGCGCCCGGTGCCGGAATATTGCTTGTAGGCGACGAGCCCGCTCCCAGCGAGGTTCGCCTGCTCCGGCGAGATCAGCCCGATCTTGTGGATCAGCCCCGCCAGCACCCGAACCGTGTAGGCCCCGCGCGAAAACCCGAACAGATAGATCTTGTCGCCCGGCGCGTAATGCTGAACCAGGAAGCAATAGGCCGAGAGCACGTTGTCATCGAGCCCATAGCCGGTGGCGAGCCTCAGCACCAGGTTGATATTGGCCTTCCAGCGGTGCCACGTCGTCGGCTGCGTCACCGTGCCGACCCCGGGATCGTAAAACACCAGCTGCCGCGGCGACGTCTTGTCCGTCTTGCGCAGGCAGCGATAGAGCTTCAGGACGTTGGAGATGTTCTCCGAAATCTCGTTGCCGGTCCCGTCACAGCAGATGACGAGGTTCTTGCCGGTGGGCTTGTGGTCGGTGCTGGCTGCGTGCTCCATGGGATGCGCCTCCGGGTGATGCTACCGGGGCGAGTATAGCGGAAATGGATGACAGCGGGGAGGCAACGTCGCCGGCACCCAGCCCCATGGCCACATCGTCTGTTGACATTAACCTGTTGTTAACCATGCGGTTGCCTAATGTTGACGATGGGGGGATCACCATGTCGGCCCATGTGACGCGACCGAGGTTGATGCCTGTTTCGGCCGATCCGGCCATCCGGTCGGTGGCGAGGCTGGCTGTTCGCGCCAAGGCCGTCCTACAGGGCAAAGCGCCTGTCCTACGGAGCAAAGCCATGTTCGGAAAGGACGACTTAGTGGACAATCTCAGCCGCGATCTCGATCGCGCGCGCGGAAGACGAGATGCGCTCGCATCCGAAGCCGCGACTCTGGCGGCCCAGATCGCCGAAATTGAAGCCCGTCTTTCGGAAGAAAAGAAAAGGCGAGAGCGTGAGCGCGTCTTGAGCGAGGTCGAAGCGATCAAGACGCGAATCAAGCAAGCCGCCGGCGCGTTTGCGCCTGTCGTCGATGGTCTCTCGAGGGCGATCGAGCAGGCTGCGGCGGTTGTGCCCGAGGCGCGCGAGCTCAATAGTTTCCTGGTATCGGTGGCGACCGAGATCGACAGCGTGCTCGATCCCCTGCTCCGCGAACTGGATCAGCGCGCGGATGCGGTGCGAACCGGACACGCAGCGCTGGACCTGCCGAGTTCGGCCATTGAAGCGCCGCCCATCGAGCTGCCGAAAGACACCAACGAACGCCTGCTTCGTTTTCCGGCGTGGCTGTCCCGCGACAAGGAGACGGACAGGAAGGACACCGCCGAGAGCCCGCGCAGCACGGCAGCGTGACGCATCGGCACGCTGTGCAGCTCAAAAGCTCGTCTGCATATCTGACGTTCGGAGCGCGTTGAGAATTAGACCACCTCTCCCTGCTGGGAGAGGGTGATCCGGGCTGCCGAACCTGATCTCATCGCACCCTGGACTAGCCTAAAGCGGAATCGCTTTAAGTCGAATCGACTGGCCGCGGGCTCGTTCGAACCTCTCCCGCTTGCGGGAGAGGGAGCGCACCTCCTTCGCCACCCCTCAGTTGGCGGCGCGGCGCAGGAAGGCCGGGATATCGAGAACGGCCTCGTCGGGTGCATTGCGCGCAGGGGCGCGGCCGTAAGGATCGAGCGGCTGAAGCGCCGCCTGCCGCGCATAGTCCAGACCCGGCCTTGCCGGTGGCCCCACGGGGTGGTGCGGCGGCGGGCGGAGCGGCGGGCTTCCCGCTTGCGGAAGGGGGACACTGCGCTCGATGCGATCGGCGATGCGACGGCCGTCGTTGCGCAGCCTGCCGGCGAGCTGGGTGAGGGCGGTTTCCACCGGTAGCGCCTGCGCCGGATCGAGATTATCGATACCGGTCGCCACCACCGAGACGCGGACGATGCCTTCGAGGCTTTCGTCGAACGACGCACCGACGATGATGTTGGCGTCCGGGTCGGCCTCGTCGCGAATGCGGGTCGCGGCTTCGTCGACCTCGTACAGCATCAGATCCTTGCCGCCGGTGATGGAGATGATGAGGCCACTGGCACGCTTGATCGAGGGATTCTCGATCAGCGGATTGGAGATCGCGGCCACGGCGGCGGCGAGCACGCGCTTCTCGCCGGAAGCCTCGCCCCGTCCCATCATGGCCTTGCCCTTCTCCTTCATGACGGAGAGGACGTCGGCAAAATCGAGATTGATCAGGCCTTCCTTGACGATGAGGTCGCTGATGCAGGCCACGCCCGAATAAAGCACCTGGTCGGCAAGGGCGAAGGCATCGGCGAACGTGGTCTTCTCGCTGGCCACCCGGAACAGGTTCTGGTTCGGGATGATCAGGAGGGTGTCGACCGTCTTCAGCAGCTCCTCGATGCCGGCTTCGGCAAAGCGCATGCGGCGCTGGCCCTCGAAGTAGAACGGCTTGGTGACCACGCCGATGGTGAGGATGCCGAGTTCGCGCGCGATCCTGGCGACGATGGGTGCAGCCCCGGTGCCGGTGCCGCCGCCCATGCCGGCCGTCACGAACACCATGTGCGCACCGTTCAATTGCTCGCGGATCGTGTCGATCGCCTCTTCGGCCGCGGCGCGACCCAGCTCCGGCTGCGAGCCGGCGCCGAGGCCTGCGGTCACCCTTGTGCCGAGCTGGATGAGGCGCTTCGCCTTCGACATCGCCAGCGCCTGCGCGTCCGTGTTGGCGACCACGAACTCGACCCCTTGCAGTCCGGCCGTGATCATGTTGTTGACGGCATTGCCGCCGGCGCCGCCGACGCCGAAGACGACGATGCGGGCCTTCATTTCATGGATATCGGTATTGCCAGTCATTCTTCCCTCGCGATTGCTCCGGCAAGCCGGGGGTTAAAGAAAGTCTCGAGTGCTACCTGCAAGCCGCGCGGTCTGCTTTGACGATGGAAGCGGCCAGATGTCCCAATCGACGCGCGGCGTGTCCCGCGATCGAGTCGCCCCGGCGATCGGTCCGCAGCGCCGTCACTTCGTCGTCGAGTCGTGCCGCCCACGCATTGGCTGCCATGGTCTCGGCGATCGCCTGCTGCAGCTCGACGGCGAGGCGATCGGCGCGATCCCGCTCGCGCTCGAACACGGCCCTGTAGGCGGTCGCGACTTCTTCGAGCCGCGCGATCTCCGCCCTGAAGGCCCCGATCTTGATGGCCTCGATCTTTGCCATGGAGGCATCGACGGGATCTGCCCGGCGGTCCTTTCGTGGGCGGGGCGTGTACCGGAGCGTGGCGAGATCAACGCTCACCAGGGCTTTGCCGTCGCCCGAGCGCGAGCGCGGCAGGCCGCGACGTCTCGCCAGCGACCGCGCGGCCTCGCGCGAGATATCGAGGCGGGCACCGAGATCGGCATACGTCAACAACTCAACGCACATCGGCGCTTCTCCTGGAGCGAACCGGGAAGGCATTTCGAGCTAATGATGGCTGGACGATTACCGCAGGCTAGGGTGCGTTGGTTAATGGACGGTTAACATGCGAGGGGGGTGTTTACGGATAGCGTCACCGTGCCGATCCCCGGGATCGGAGAGCCCATCTGCCGCGGCTTCGTCTTGTCCGACTTGCGCAGGCGGCGATAGAGCTTCAGGACGTTGGAGATGTTCTCGCTGATCTCGTTGCCGGTCCCGTCACGGCGGATGACGAGGTTTTTCGGCGAGGGGTTGCGGTCGGTGTCGCGCGCGTGCTCCACGGAATGGGCGTCCGGGTGATGCTGCCGGCGCGAGAGTGGCGGATTTCGACGACAAAGTCGCATTTGGTAGATTTAGGTGAAGTGGTCGAAGCGGTGCATTTCGCTATAAACACTGCGGCGTCGGTGCAAGAGGGCTGATATCCTTCAACTCCTATCGGCCTTACGTATTATTGCACAGCTAGACAACCTCTGGTTTGGTGCCGAGGTGGGAGTTGGAAATGGCAAGTAAGCAATCCGATCTTGACTTGGGCGAGAATGACGAAGAGGAGGACTTCTCCTTTCCACCTGCCGAACGTCGAGTTGTAACTCAACCGTTAGATCTGTCAGTCCAAACCTTGGTCGAACAGTGGACGACTAAGCAGCTTGTCCTGCCCGAAATTCAACGCGAGTACGTATGGGATAACGCAAAAGCGAGTCGCTTAATTGAATCACTGCTCCTGAATATTCCGATACCGGTCTTGTATTTCGCCGAGACTGAGGAGGCGAAATACGAGATTTTTGATGGTCACCAACGTGTTCGGTCGATCGTTAATTTTCTTGGAGGAGTGTATCCTCTCTCCGGGTTGAATGTACTTAGAGAGTATCGCGGATTTCGCTACCTTGAGCTGCCAGAGCGTGAGCAGCGTTTTTTGCGAATGCGCACGCTTCGAACGATCCTGATCTCAATCGACTCTCACCCCAATATGAAGTTTGAAATTTATGAGCGTCTGAATACGGGATCGATATCCTTGAACGCTCAGGAGCTGAGAAACTCTATCTACCGTGGTCCATTCAACGATCTGCTTCATGAGCTCGCAAATAAATCAGCATTCCGAGACCTTATTGGAACGAAGGCGCCGCGAAAGCGCATGGTGGACGAAGAAGCAATTCTTCGATTTTTCGCAATGCGCGAACGGCTGAACACCTATAAGACTCCACTCAAGAAATTTCTAAACGAATATATGAGCAGTGTACGCTCGCTAAGTCCGGCGCAGATTAACGAATATCGTGCGACATTTTCTCGAGCGGTAGACGTCGCGGGTGCATTGCTTGGTGGTTCAGCCTTCCGCGTTCTCGGCTCCAACGGAGCTCCCACGGAGACGGCTGTCAATCGTGCTTTGCTTGAAGCCCAACTTTTGGCGTGCTCGTGGATTTCGGAAGACAAGCTACCTGATTCATCAAGAGTGCGCCGGTGCGTCGCTGCGCTTTTCAAAGATGAAAGCTTCACTGACGCGGTTCAGCGCGCGACAGGTGATAGGTCGCGAACTCTAAAAAGGGCTCGCGACACATTGGCGGCAATGCAGGAGGCGGGCGCGTTAGTTCAAGTTCATCATAATCTCGATCAGTAACCATGCCGTCGTCGTCGTTTCAGGCTCTGCAAGCCGCGTTGGACGAAGTTATTGACCTCGGAAAGGCCTCGCATCCGACGCTGGGGCCGCGAGCGCCGGAGTCGCTCCGGCTCGCCCGCGCAGTTGGTCGTGGTCAAGCGGTTTTGCTGTCATCCCATTTTGAGCGCTATATCTATTCATTGAACGAGGAACTTGTCGCATTCTTGAATCGGCAAAATCTCTCGGGGGCTAGGTTTCCAAATAGCATTAGGCTTCAGCATTCGATGATGCCGATTGATGAGCTAGGACGAACCGGTTGGGAGAACCGCGCACCGAAACTGACCGACTTTGTGTCGAGTGAATCATGGATTTGGACAGACCATAGCACCGGAAACCTCGTTCATGACCGATTGCTGTTGTGGATGAAGGCTCCTCACCCTAAGGATCTGGTCCGCTTCTTCAAGCTGTGGGGGGCTGAAGATATCTTTAAAGCAATAACGCGGACGGAAAGTGCTCGCAAAGCGCTGTGGTTAGGTGTGCAAGGACTAGTAGACTTACGAAACAATATCGCACACGGCGACTTCACCGCCCAGGCAACTCAAGCAGACATTAGTCGATACATGCGGGGGATTAGAGATTTTTGCGATCGAGTCGACCGTAAGGTTGCGGTGGTAGTTGCGAAGCAGTTCAGCGTTCCGCGACCGTGGTGAGCCGCGACTTTTCAAAGCATGCTAGTGTCGTCCGCCAATGGTGCAAATAGATTCTTTAAAGCGGTATTGTCGAAGGTATCTTCGTCTGTTCTACGGCCAGTTAGCTGTGGCGGTTCTGCATCTGAGGTGTCATCACGTACTTGTCCGATTCGTTCTTCGACTTTCAGTAGCGCATCTTTGATGATCACCTTTGAAAGGCCTATCCGGTTGCCCAGTTTCTCCAAAATAGTCGCATGGTCCGATAGGGTGGACTCTGAGTCCATTCCAGCCGTCCTCTCATAAGCTGACTCGATTTCACTAACAATTGCCTCCCTCATTGCGGCAATGACATCATTGCTAAACTCGTTCCTGTTCTCATCGATGCGATCGCACATCGATTCTAAGTCATCAGATGGAACATAGTTGTCTCTGAATATCCCGACGATCACTTGTTCTAGAAGGTCGATGATAGCCTTTGCCTGTATCAGGCTCTTGTAAAATTCATCGCGGCGTATTGCCAAGAATAGATCGATTAGCTTGGTTCCGTCGGACCATGCCGTGTATTCGGCCTTGTTGAGCAATATAATTGCCGACTGAGAGTACGCTTCACTATCAGCTACGACTGCCCAGTCGAGCAGAAGTTCGATGCGCTGTGATGGATACAAGTCATAAGGGTACGAGTGATGTGGTGGTTCGGCGCTTTGACGTCGCAATGGAAACTTTTCTGTCTCGCCCATCCCGGCAAACGCCTGAGCGAGAGCCACATCATTCTCCCCTGAAAATCGCTCCGAATCATGGTGTACGTGTCGCCAGAGCTCTCTTGCCCAAATGAAGCGCGGTGCGACAGACGCAAAGATTGTTAGCAATTTGATATCGTTTAAATATGCGTTCAGGTAGTCGCGCACTGATGGATTGAGGAAGGAGACTGTCCTTTCCCGAATCTTGATGAAGCTTCCTTCCAGGACTTTCACTGATTCCTCGAAATCCTTCGGGTCGTGGGGCAAGCCAAAGTGGCGACACAGCGTAGGATGAAGGACGTCGAAAACTAGCTTGAGTTCTCCGAGTTCGATGCCGTATTGAGAGCAGAAAAATAGACCCATCAGGAGATGGCGACACATCGCCGGAATGTGCGTCCTGAACGCGATATCCCATATCTGATGAGGATTGTTTAACGCTTCAACAAAGGCCGCAGCATAAGCCTCAGGCTTGATGTTATTCGGATCATATCGGTCATGGCCTCTATAATTCGCGGATTATAGTTTGGGTGATCGATAATCTCGCCGAGGACGGTGACGTCTGTAAGCGCCCGGCGGTACTCAATTGGCGGCTTAGCTACGACAAGATGATTGTAGAGGATTCGAGCTCGAATTCTTCGCGTGTATGCGCCTACATCGAGCAGATACTTTGTGATCTCCAAGCCGCGATCGGCGAGATGTTCCGACATTCGTCGTGCCTCCTCGAGAATGTAAGCTCGAGTGGTCAGGATGAATCGCGCATTCCTTGATTTTCTAACGCGTCGGATGAATTTGGCGAGTTCAGAATCTTTGTTGGCGAGGGATCGAGTATCAAGGGCAATCTTGCCGAGAAAATCGTCGAAGAAGAATACTTGCTGCTTGGTGTCGACAATTCGAGAGAAGCCATCGTCAAGGCTGCGAATTGCAACGAACTCCCACTCCTCGCTTATGTAGGCATAGGCGAGCATTTCGGCCAAGGTTGTTTTACCTACACCGGGTGGACCGGAGATTATGATTACATGATTAGCCTCTAGCCGCTGTCTCGCTTCGGAGAAGCTCGGATTTTGCGCGTAGACCTTTACTTTGTCCTCGATTTCTGCGCGAGACGCCGCGGTGTATGAGAATACGCCGGACCGAATAATGCGCTCCATCACTGCGGAGCTTGATAGCCATAGTTTTACGTTGGCTTTTTCAATTTCCGGAAAGCTCCGGAGAAGGGCGTTGAGATCTGCCGGACTGAATATGTCTTGTAAGCGCTTGAGCGCAGGGCCGATGAATCTCGCCAATTCAGATTTATTGTTTGGCGTTATTGTTCTTGAGGTCGCCAGCAGATAGCGGCTGGGTGCGAGCTTCTCGATTGCAGCGCGCTCGCGCTTCATGGTGGCCCGCAATGATGAGTACGGCGAACCAGAATAGTGCTTCGCCTGAAGCACTATGGTCTTTGATCCTTTTGCATGCCGACCATCGATTCCACCATCTGGCCCGGCGGAGAATGCTTCAAAGCGTACTTTTAATTCACGCCCAATAAGGTCGCGGACCAAGTCTTCGAAATCAGCTGGTGATAGGTTTTCAAATGAATAACTCATATCGTTCCACAACCATAGCGGGCGGCAATCAAGCTTGAAAACTGCTATATGGAAATTCCACAGAAAACAAAAACGGCCGGATCTTTCGATCCGGCCGCGACTCAAAACTCTACCGGCTAAGCCTACGCCACGCGACGCAACTTAGCCCCCGCCCAATTTCCGAAAATCTCAGCTCGCCTGCTTCGCCGGCTGCGCGTCGCCGACCTTCTTCTGGATGGCGCGCTTCAGTTCGACTGCGCGCGGGGAGAGGGCGTCGGGGTTGGCCTTGAGCAGGAAGGCATCGAGGCCGCCATTGTGGTCGACGCTCTTGACCGCGTTGGTGGAGACGCGCAGGCGCACGTTGCGGCCCAGGGCTTCCGACATGAACGTCACGTTGACGAGGTTCGGCAGGAAGCGGCGCTTGGTCTTGATGTTGGAGTGGCTGACCTTGTGGCCGACGAGGGGGCCCTTGGCCGTCAGTTCGCAGCGGCGAGACATGGCAAAATCCTTATCCGTGAACCCCCAACGATCTGCGGCCGCCATTTTTGGGCGCCACGGGGGCAAATTTTCTGTCCTTGCAGGGAGCGGGCGGACGTATAGGGGGGAAGGGGCGGGACGTCAAGGTTTTGGGCGGGGATTCGGCCGCCCGGGTGGTCCGCTCCCTCCCGCGCGCGGGGGAGGGCTGGGGAGAGGGCTCTCTCCTCTGCGAGGCCCGACGTCATGACGGATGGTGTCCCCCAGAGGAGAAAGCCCTCACCCGCGCTTCGCGCGACCTCTCCCGCAAGCGGGAGAGGAAGGGAGCCCGTGGTTACCTTCCGATCACCAAAACGGCAATGATTGTCGCACCTTACCATCACATAAAGGGCGTATTCGCCGCCGAAGACTCAGGTGGAGTTCCAAGGGCCAGACGCCCCCACATTGTTTGCCGCCGTTTTTGGCTTAAGTAACAGCGCATCGCGCCCCGATTGGATTGTTTCGTGCCGACAACGCCCCTTTTTGCGCAGGACCTGCGCCCGGCCCGCTTAGGCCTGGCCGGCTGGCTGGCTGTCTTTTGCGCGCTGGTCTTGGCCCTGGTCCTGCCGTGGGGCGTGGCGCCGGCCGCCGCGCAAGGCAAGCTCGAGGCGCAATATGAGGCGACGCTATCGGGCATTCCCGTCGGCAAGGGCGCCTGGAACATCGATATCCAGGACGACGTGTTCTCGGCGGCGGCCTCCGGCGGCACCACGGGGCTGCTGAAGTCGTTCACGGGCGGGTCCGGCACCGGCGCCAGCCAGGGGCGCATCGTCAATGGCGCGCTGGTGGCGACCGGCTACCAGGCCTCCACCACCACCCAGAAGAAGACCGAAGAGATCCGCATCACCCTCGACAAGGGCAATGTGAAGGATTTTGCCATCCTGCCGGAGCCGCCGGTCGATCCCGACCGCATCGTCGTCACCGAGGCGCACCGCCGCGGCGTCTGGGACCCCATGACGGCCTCGCTCCTGCGCGTGCCCGGCACCGGCGACCCCGTTGCGCCGGAGGCCTGCCACAACGCCGCGCCCGTGTTCGACGGCCGCATGCGCTACGATCTCAAGCTCGATTTCAAGCGCATGGAGACTGTGAAGGCGGAGAAGGGCTACCGGGGCCCGGTCGTGGTTTGCGCGCTCTATTTCGTGCCTGTCGCCGGCTACATCCCCGATCGCCCCGTGATCAAATACCTCGCCGCCCAGCGCAATATCGAGATCGCGTTTGCGCCGGTGGCGGGCACGCGCATCCTGGTCCCGTTCTGGCTGAAAGTGCCGACGCCGCTCGGGCCGGCCATGCTGGAAGCCACCAGCTTCGTCACCTCTCCCCAGCCCCCGCGGGTCGCGAAGACGCAGTGACCTTACCCTCCCCTGGAGGGGGAGGGTCGATCGCGCGCAGCGCGAGCGGGGTGGGGTGATCTCTCCGCACGAACGGTGCCCGTGGGGAGAGATCACCCCCACCCCGTCTCACATTCCGCAGTGCACCATGTGAGCCGACCCTCCCCCTCCAGGGGAGGGTAAAAAGAAGTCACGTTATTTCAATAACTTACCTACTGTGCATGGGGTTGTTTTCGCAGTTTTTGTTTGGCGCCCCGGATCCGGGAATCCATTTGACTCCACCCCGATTCTGATTCGACTCGGCGCCGTCCCCAGCTTTAACGAACCTGATCGCTTGTGCGGCCGCGCAAAACTCCATCTAGTGCGCAACCAATACGAGTCCCGCGACATGTTGCGTGAACGGAACAGGACTCACAGGGGAGTCAGCGATTCGGCCGCGATTCGTTCTAGAGTCGTTCCGAAGCTTAAAGCCAACGGGAAAAGCGTCGCAAAGTGAGACAGTTGCGCGGGATTTGGGGAAAGCGTTCCCACACCCACGGTGTCGTCGCCCGGCTTGACCGGGCGATCCAGTACGCCGCGGCGGTCGTGGTCGAGCCGAGAGGCCGCGGCGTACTGGATGCCCCGGTCCCGGCTCCGCCGAGGCTACGCCGGGGCCCACAGGGGTGCTCGGCCTGCCGAAGCTTCAGCAAAGGCAGCACGGGGCATGACAGCGGAGTGCGTGGTCGCCGCGTAGCGTTCGGAGACATGGCTGACAGGGCCCAGCCCCCTCACCGCCTCATCCAGCACTGACATTCGCCCAAATCGCCACTACCTAATCCCTCAGACATGGCTTTTTCTTCCTCCCCCTTTGCCTCCGAGCGCGCACTTTCCGATCGAGTGCCTGGCGCGGGCGTCACTGCGGTGCTCGGACCGACCAACACCGGCAAGACCCATCTCGCCATCGAGCGGATGCTCGCGCATCCCTCCGGCATGATCGGCCTGCCGCTGCGCCTGCTCGCGCGCGAGGTCTACAACAAGATCGCCGATCGCGCCGGCGCGGCCAGCGTCGCGCTCGTCACCGGCGAGGAGAAGATCAAGCCGAAGAACCCGCGCTATTGGGTGTCGACCGTCGAGGCGATGCCGCGCGATATCGACGTCTCCTTCCTCGCCGTCGACGAGGTCCAGATCGCCGCCGATCTCGAACGCGGCCACGTCTTCACCGATCGGCTGCTCAACCGCCGCGGCCGCGACGAGACGCTGCTGCTAGGGGCCGCCACCATGCGCCCGATCATCGAGCGGCTGCTCCCGGGCGTCTCCATGATCACGCGGCCGCGCCTGTCCAGCCTCGAATTCGCCGGCGACCGCAAGATCACGCGCCAGCCGCGCCGCACCGCCATCGTCGCGTTCTCGGCGGATGAAGTCTACGCCATCGCCGAGCTGATCCGCCGCCAGCACGGCGGCGCCGCCGTGGTATTGGGCTCGCTCTCGCCGCGCACACGCAATGCGCAGGTGGCGATGTTTCAGAACGGCGATGTCGATTATCTCGTCGCCACCGATGCCGTCGGCATGGGCCTCAATCTCGACGTCGATCACGTCGCCTTCGCCTCCGACCGCAAGTTCGACGGTTACCAGTTCCGCCGTCTGACGCCGGCCGAATTCGCGCAAGTAGCCGGCCGCGCCGGTCGCGCCACCCGCAACGGCACCTTCGGCACCACGGGCCGCTGCGCGCCGTTCGAGCCCGAGCTCGTCAACGCGCTGCAGAACCACACCTTCGATGCGGTGAAGGTGCTGCAATGGCGCAACTCCAGGCTGGATTTCTCTTCGCTCGGCGCCCTGCAGGTGTCGCTGAATCTCGCTCCCGGCCACGAGACCTTGACGCGCGCGCCGATCGCCGAGGACATGCGCGTGCTCGACCATGCCGCCCGTGACGGCGAGGTGCGCGATATCGCGCATGGCAAGGCGGCGGTGGAGCGCCTCTGGGACGTCTGCCAGGTCCCCGATTACCGCAAGCTGTCGCCGGCCGCCCATGCCGAGCTGGTGACGACGCTGTATGGCTTCCTGATGCAGAAAGGCTGCATTCCCGATTCCTGGTTCGAGGCCCAGGTCACCCAGGCCGACCGCATCGACGGCGACATCGACACGTTGTCGGCCCGAATCGCCCAAATCCGCACCTGGACCTTCGTCGCCAACCGCCCGGACTGGCTGAGAGACCCCGAACGCTGGCAGGGGATCACGCGGGAGGTCGAAAATAAATTATCGGATGCGCTCCATGAACGCTTGACTGAGCGTTTCGTTGATCGTCGGACCAGTGTATTGATGCGCCGCCTGCGGGAGAACACGAGCTTGAATACTGAAATCGGCAAGACCGGCGAAGTCATCGTCGAAGGCCATGTCATCGGCCGCCTCGACGGCTTCACCTTTGCACCGGATGCGGCGGAGGCCGGCTCCGATGCGAAAGCCTTGCAGGCCGCAGCGCAAGCCGTGCTCGCCGGCGAGATCAATGCGCGCGCCGAGAAGCTCGGCAATGCGCCGGACGAGCAGTTCGTGCTCACCTCCGAAGGCATCATCCGCTGGACCGGCGATGCCGTGGCGCGCCTCGCCGCCGCAGACGATGCGCTGCATCCGCGCATCCGCATCATCTCCGACGAGCGCCTGACCGGCGGCCCGCGCGACAAGGTGCAGGCGCGGCTCGAGCTCTGGCTCAAGACCCATATCGAAAAGCTGCTCGGGCCGATGTTCGAGCTGTCCAAGGCCGAGGACGTCACCGGCATTGCCCGCGGCATCGCCTATCAGCTGGTCGAGGCGCTCGGCGTGCTCGAGCGTCCGAAGATTGCGAGCGAGCTGAAGGATCTCGATCAACCCTCGCGCGCCGTCTTGCGGAAATACGGCGTCCGCTTCGGCGCCTACCACATCTATTTCCCCGGCCTGCTCAAGCCCGCCGCGCGTGCGCTCGCCGCGCTGCTCTGGGCGCTGAAGCAGGACAATGTCGATCTCTCCGCGTTGTCGGGCGCGCAGCATCTGGCATCGTCGGGGCGCACCTCGTTCCCGGTCGACAAGCAGCTGCCGCGCGATGCCTATCGCGTGCTCGGCTACAAGCAGGCCGGCGAGCGCGCCGTGCGCGTCGATATCCTGGAGCGGCTGGCCGATCTGATCCGCCCGGCGCTGGCCTGGCGCGAGAATTCGCCCGGCGAAAAGCCCGCCGGCGCGTTCGACGGCCGCAGCTTCGTGGTGACGCAGGCGATGACCTCGCTCACGGGCTCGGCCGGCGAAGACTTCGCCTCCGTGCTGCGCGCACTCGGCTATCGCATGGAGAAGCGTCCGCCGTTGCCACAGAAGCCTGCCGCCGTCGAGACGGTTGCGGCCGAGACACCGCCCGCCGAGGGCAGCGCGGAGACCTCGACCGAGACCGCGGCGGAGGCCGTCGCCGGCCTGCCGGTGGAGCCGGCTGCATCCACCGAAGCCGCTGCCGAATCCGTCACGGTCGAAGACGCGCCCGGCATGGAGCCGCACGACGAGCCCGTCCATGAGGAGCCGGCGCTCGAAGCGTCACCAGAAGCGCCCGTCACGCCCGAGGACGCCCCCGGCATCGTGCCGCCCGCCGAGGAAGCTGCGGCGTTCACCGAGGCTGCCGGCCTCGAAGCCGCTGCTGCCGAGACGGCCGCCACGGAAGCTGCCGCATCGCCCGACGCTGCCGCGCCTGAGGGGGCGGCCGCGCCCTCAGAACCCGCGCTCGTCGAGGTCTGGCGCCCGGCCGGCCGTCACGAGGATCGCAAGCCGCGCCACGAGCGCCATCGCCACCAGCGCCACCACCATCAGCCGCGTCCGCAGGCGGCTGCCGAAGCTGGCGCTGCACCCGGTGAAGCTGCTGAAGGCGCGAAGCCGAGCCATCGCCACGGCGGACATCGGAAGGATTTCCGCAAGGGCCGCGAAGAAGGTGGCGATCGCCGCGAGCAGCGCAGCGACAACAACCGCCGCTTCGAAGGCAAGGAGCGTGATCGCGGCAAGGGCAAGCCAGGCGATCGCGATGGCGGCCGCGAGCATCGTGGCCGCGACCGCGACAAGGGGCGCGATCGTCGCGATCGTGAGTCCGGCCCCTCGCTGCGTCCCTACGCTTCGAGCGCCAGTCCGCGCGAGCGCGACCGTCCCATTGATCCGAATTCGCCCTTCGCCAAGCTCGCCGCGCTGAAGGAGCAGCTGTCGGGGCGGAAGGAGTAGCCCCACGACCGAGCGCCAGCGCATCGACAAATGGCTGTGGCACGCCCGTGTGGTGAAGGCGCGCACCTCCGCCGCTGAGCTGGTCGTCACCGGCCATGTTCGCGTCAACGGCACGCGCGAGACATCGCCGGGGCATGCGATCAAGGCCGGCGACGTGCTCACCATCGCGCTCGATCGCACCGTGCGCGTTCTGAAGGTGATCGCCTTCAACGAACGCCGCGGCGATGCCGCCTCGGCACGGGTGCTCTACGAGGAGCTCGGGACGCGCAATTAATTGCGCTTGTTATTCATTTCTTGATCGATCAAACACACAAAGCCGTCATGATCGGGCCTTCCCGACCTTGCGGCGCCGGGCCATCCGCGCTAGGCAAGCCGCGACTTTTGAAAGAGCTTTTCGGAGCGTTGGATGACTTACGTCGTCACTGAAAACTGCATCAAGTGCAAGTACACCGACTGCGTCGAGGTCTGCCCGGTCGACTGCTTCTACGAGGGTGACAACATGCTCGTCATTCACCCCGACGAGTGCATCGATTGCGGTGTGTGCGAGCCGGAATGCCCCGCCGACGCGATCAAGCCGGACACGGAACCGGGCCTGGAAAAGTGGCTCGAGGTCAACGCCGAATACGCCAAGAGCTGGCCCAACATCACCCAGAAGAAAGAATCACCGGCCGACGCCAAGGAATTCGACGGTATGGAAGGCAAGTTCGAGAAATATTTTTCTCCGAACCCCGGCTCGGGAGACTAATTCGCGCCCAAACTTAACCCTAATAGCGGCGCTGCCGCCGAAAACCAGCCCTCAAGACCCCTAAATCATTGATTTTTGCGGGAAATGTGCTATATTGGGCACATTAAGCCGAACCCCGTCAGCCCCGTTGGCCCCTCTGGGTTCCCGTGAAACCAAATGTCGAACAGGGGCGTGGCAGTTTCCGCGCGCAGGCTGTGTCACAGAAAACGCGTAAAAAGAGTACTTCAGCGAGGGCTTCCCATAAGGAGGCCAAAAAAGTCGCCGCGGCCAGCCGTAGCGCATCCAAGGGTCGGACCGCGACGAAGGCGCCGGCTGCAAAGTCCTCGAAGAACAAAAGAAGCGCAATGCCTAACAAGACTGCCAAACCGGCCGCGAAAGCGACCGCTGCCAAGCCTGCTGCTGCCAAGCCTGTGATTGCCAAGCCAGTGACTGCCAAGGCTCCCGCTGCCAAGCCCGCGCCGAAGGCCCCTGTTGCTGCTGCGCCTGCCAAGGCTCCCGCCGCCGCCAAGCCGGCTGCCAAGCCCGCTGCTGCGCCGAAGGTCGAGGAAAAGAAGGTCGTGACCCAGCGTCAGGGCTTCAAGGCCAACGAATTCGTCGTCTATCCCGCTCACGGCGTCGGCCAGATCCTGGCCATCGAGGAGCAGGAGATCGCCGGTGCCAAGCTCGAGCTGTTCGTCATCAACTTCATCAAGGACAAGATGACGCTGCGCGTGCCGACCGCCAAGGTCGCCAATGTCGGCATGCGCAAGCTGTCCGATCCGGCCCTGGTGAAGAAGGCGCTGGAGACGCTCAAGGGCCGTGCGCGCGTCAAGCGCACGATGTGGTCGCGGCGCGCCCAGGAATACGAAGCGAAGATCAATTCGGGCGACATCGTCGCGATCGCGGAAGTTGTGCGCGACCTCTATCGCTCGGAGTCGCAGCCGGAGCAGTCGTATTCGGAACGCCAGCTCTATGAAGCGGCGCTCGACCGTCTCTCCCGTGAGATCGCGGTGGTGCAGCACTCGACCGAGACCGAAGCGGTCAAGGAGATCGAGGCCCAGCTCGCCAAGAGCCCGCGCCGCGCCAGCGCCAAGGCGGAAGCCGCCGACGGCGAAGCCGATACGGACGCCGAGGGCGATACCGACGATACCGATGGCGACGACACCACCGTCGCCGACGAGGCCGCGTAAGCGCCACGCCGATTGCAAGAGTTCAAAAGCCCGGCCGCTCGGCCGGGCTTTTTATTTGGGGCGTGAAGTGATGACGGGTCTTCGCGAACGTCGCCTCAACAAATTCGCTGTCGTCCCGGCGGAGGCCGGGACCCATATCCCAGGGAGAAGTTCGGCGAAGATTGGTTGTTCGGCACTCCTACCGATCGCAACGATAGATTCCGCGGTATGGCTCCCGGCCTTCGCCGGGACGACGAGAGGAGAGAGCATTCATCAAACGACGCGCGACGCTACTTCACCGGCCGCTTTTCGAGCTTCCTTGCCAGCGTCCGCCGGTGCATGCCCAGCCGGCGGGCCGCCTCCGAGATGTTGAACTCCGTCTCGATCAGGGTCTGGTGGATGCGCTCCCATTCCAGCGTCTTGATCGAGGTCGGCCGTGCATCGAGCGCGACCTCGGCGTTGCCTTCGGCCTTGTGGAAGGCGGCTTCGATGTCGTCGGTGTTCGACGGCTTTGCCAAATAGTGGCAGGCGCCCAGCTTGATCGCCTCGACGGCGGTGGAGATGCTGGCAAAGCCGGTCAGCACCACGATCAGCATGTCCGGATCATGCGTGTGCAAGAGCTCGACGCAGGCGAGGCCCGAGGCGCCGCCGAGCTTGAGGTCGACCACGGCATGGCCGAAAGTACGCTCCTCCAGCACCTTGCGCATCTCCTCGATCGAGTCGGCCACCACCACCTCGTAGCCGCGGCGCTCGAACGAGCGCTTCAGCGTGCGCGCGAAGCCGGAATCGTCCTCGACGACGATGAGTGAACGGTCAGGCGTCAAAATTCCCTCCGATCGCGAGCGTTGCGAGCGGCAGCGTCAAGCGCACGGTGGCGCCGCGCTTCCTGTGGTTCTCGGCGGTCACGCTGCCTCCCAGCTTGCGTACGACGTTCACCACCAGGAACAGGCCGAGCCCGCCGCCGGCGCGCCCCTTGCTCGACTGATAGGGCTTGCCGAGCTGCGCCAGCATCTCCGGCGCAAAGCCCGGGCCGCGGTCGGAGATTGACAGCACGAGATTGTCGCCTTCGCGCTCGGCCACGAGCTCGACCCAGTCGCGCGAGACCTCATAGGCATTGTCGAGCACGTTGAAGATCACCTGCTTCAGCGCGACGTCGGAGACGATCGCGACGTCCTCGCCGAACGTGTTGACGAAATAGAGCGTGCGGGCCGAGCGCGCGTTGCGCCATTCGTCGACCAGCGAGGTGACGAAGGCCGTCACCGTCGTCGGCGAGGAGCCTTCGCCGCGCGCTTCGCCCGCCGACACCAGGATGCCGGTCACGATCGATTTGCAGCGCTGCAGCGAAGTCTCCATCTCCGCGAGATCCTCGGCCAGCTCTTGATCTGCGGCGAGATCCGGCATGCGGCGCCAGTCGCTGAGGATCACCGAGAGCGAAGCGAGCGGTGTGCCGAGCTCATGTGCGGCGCCGGAGGCGAGCAGGCCCATGCGCACGATGTGGTCCTGCTCGGCGGCATGCTGGCGCAGCGCCGCAAGATGCGCGTCGCGCTCGCGCAGATTCCGGTTGATGCGGGTGACGAACACCACCAGCAGAACGGCATTGAGCACGAAGCCCAGGAGCATGCCAGTAACCGTGAGACTGTAGGTCTCACTGATCGGGTTCGGCGGCAGATCGAGCGGCCGGTAGGCCAATGTCAGCCAGACGAAGCTCGCGCAGGTCAGCGCGACCAACGACCAGGTCGAGCGGGCATCGAGCAGCACTGCGCCGAGCGTCACCTGGAGCAGGAACAGCGAGGTGAAGGGATTGGTAGCGCCGCCGGAGAGATAGAGCTGTGCGGTCAGCGCAGCGACGTCCAGCATCAAGGCGACCAGCAGCTCGTTATTGGTGATCGCGGCGCGATGGCGCACCCAGACCAGGCTGGAGACGTTGAGCAGCACCAGCGCGCCGATCACCGCGCCCATCCGCTCCAGCGGCAGGCGAATGCCGAGGCCGAAATGCACGGCACCGATGGTCACGATCTGGCCGACCACCGCGGTCCAGCGCAGCTGGATCAGCAGCGCCATGTTCTTGCGATTGGTCTCGTCGTCGGTGGGAGCCGGGCCGATCAGCTCGCTGCGCGCGTCCGCCTGCGATTGCAGCGTGACGGGCCCGCCGCCATGGGCAAGCGTTTGGGGAAGCGTCTTCCCGTCGTCAGGTCGGCTCGACGATCGTTCCAGCATCTGATCCCGTCCTGCGGGCGGCGGCATCCAAGCCGCCAGCCGGTTCCTGGACGAAGCGCTTGCGCCGGAACAGCCCGCCGCCGAATGTGACGAAAAACCTGCCGGCCAGCATGAAAGCCAGGGCAAACCACGTCAGCGCGTAGATCAGGTGGTTATTGGGAAAGCGGATCACGGTCAATCCGCCGATTGGACCGGCGGGAACTTGTGATCCGGCGTCGGCATCCACGAAGAAGGGCGCGACGTCATGAAGACCGCGTGCCGCCGCGATGGCGGCGACGTCCCGCGAATACCAGCGGTTGTGCTGGGGCACGTTGTTCCGGAGAAAACCGCCCTTCGGCTCCGTCACGCGGAGCAGGCCGGTGATCTCGACCTGACCATCGGGATTGCCGCCCCTGCGCGTCGATACGTCGCGCCGCTCGGACGGCACGAAGCCGCGGTTGATCAGCACCAGCGTGCCATCATCGCGCTCGAGCGGCGTCAGCACCCAATAGCCCGGGCCTTCCTCGGTGACGGCCTGAACCAGCGTCTCGCGGTCATGCAGGAAGCGGCCGCTGACGCTGACGTGCCGGTATTCGTCGTTTGCTGCGCTGATGGCGGGCCATGAAGCGGGCGAGGGGATCGGTTGGGCCGGAGCGTGGACGCGCTGCTCGACGCGGTCGATCAGAGCCAGCTTCCAGGCCCGTCGCTCGATCTGCCAGACGCCGAGCGCGATCAGAAGTACAAAGGCGACAAGCGAGAGGACCGTGAGCCACGGCGAGGGGGCGCGCACAGCCTCGCTGTGCGTCCCTCCTGTCCTGCGCGTCACGGTCCGAGCCTTGCTCAATCTGGAGCCTCGCTCAATTCATTCCCGTCATCTGGTGGACCGGCATCATGTTGCTGTTGAGGTGGCCCATCACCCACAGCGAACCGGACAGTGCGATCACCACCATGACGATGGTGAAGATCAGCGCCATCATGCTCCAGCCGTTCTCCGATGTCGTGTTCATGTGCAGGAAGTAGATCATGTGCACCACGATCTGCACGACCGCGAAGGCCATGATCACCAGCGCGGTGATCTGCTTGCTCGGCAGCGTACCGCTCATCACCAGCCAGAACGGGATCGCGGTGAGCACCACCGAGAGCACGAAGCCGAGCATGTAGCTCGAGAACGTGCCATGGGCGTGGCCATCGCCATGGTGATGGTCGTCCGCATGGGCGGCGTGGGTATCGGTGCTCATCGCAGAACTCCCAGGAGATAGACGAAGGTGAAGACGCCGATCCAGACCACGTCGAGGAAATGCCAGAACATCGACAGGCACATCAGACGGCGGCGGTTGGCCTCGATCAGGCCGAACTTTTGCACCTGTACCATCAGCGTCACCAGCCAGATCAGGCCGCAGGTGACGTGCAGGCCGTGGGTGCCGACCAAGGTGAAGAAGGCGGACAGGAAGGCGCTGCGCTGCGGCGTGGCGCCCTCGTGGATCATGTGGGCGAACTCGGTGAGCTCGATGCCGATGAAGGCGGCGCCGAACAGGCCGGTGATCGCCAGCCACATCTGGGTCTGGGCGGTCTTATTTTGCTGCATCGTCAGCATGGCAAAGCCGTAGGTGATCGACGACAGCAGCAGCATGGACGTGTTCACCGCGACCAGGTTCAGGTCGAACAGGTCCTTCGGCGCCGGCCCGGCGGCGTAGTTGCCGCCGAGCACGCCGAAGGTGGCGAACAGGATCGCGAAGATGAGGCAGTCGCTCATCAGGTAGATCCAGAAGCCGAGCGAGGTGCTGTAGCCTTCCGGATGGGGATGTTCGTCGGCGAGATAGAACAGCGGCTCGCCGGTTTGCGAGGGATTTACAGAGACAGTCATTTACTTGGCTCCGGCGAGCAGTTTGGTGCGCGCGTCCTCGGTCCGGATGACGTCTTCAGCCGGAATGTCGAAGTCGCGGTGGTAGTTGAAGGTGTGACCGATACCGACGGCGAGCATCGCAACGAAGCTCACGGCCGCCAGCCACCACATGTACCAGATCAGGCCGAAACCCATCGCGGTGGCGAAGCCGGCGAGGATGATGCCGGTGCCGGTGCTAGCAGGCATGTGGATCGGCTTGAACCCGGTGAGCGGACGCTGGTAGCCGCTCTTCTTCATGTCCCACCACGCGTCATTGTCGTGCACGACGGGGGTGAAGGCGAAGTTGTAGTCCGGCGGCGGCGAGGACGTCGCCCATTCCAGCGTGCGCGCGTTCCAGGGATCGCCGGTGACGTCCTTGAGCTGCTCGCGCTTGAGCAGGCTCACTGCGAACTGCATCAGCATCGAGAGGATGCCGATGAAGACGAAGAGCGCTCCGATCGCGGCGATGACGAACCAGATCTGCAAGCTGGGATCGTCGAACACGCGCAGGCGGCGGGTCACGCCCATCAGGCCGAGCACGTAGAGGGGCATGAAGGCCAGGTAGAACCCGGTGACCCAGAACCAGAACGACATCTTGCCCCAGAACGGATCGAGCTTGAAGCCGAACGCCTTCGGGAACCAGTAGTTGATGCCGGCGAAGGCGCCGAACACCACGCCGCCGATGATCACGTTGTGGAAGTGCGCGATCAGGAACAGGCTGTTGTGCAGCACGAAGTCGGCCGGCGGCACCGCGAGCAGCACGCCGGTCATGCCGCCGATCACGAAGGTCAGCATGAAGGCGATCGTCCACATCATCGGCAATTCGTAGCGGATGCGGCCGCGGTACATCGTGAACAGCCAGTTGAACATCTTCGCGCCCGTCGGGATCGAGATGATCATCGTGGTGATGCCGAAGAACGAATTGACGCTGGCTCCGGAGCCCATCGTGAAGAAGTGGTGCAGCCACACCAGGTACGACAGGATGGTGATGACGACCGTGGCGTAGACCATCGAGGTGTAGCCGAACAGCCGCTTGCCCGAGAAGGTCGAGGTGACCTCCGAGAAGATGCCGAACGCCGGGAGAACCAGGATGTAGACTTCGGGGTGGCCCCAGATCCAGATCAGGTTCACGTACATCATCGGGCTGCCGCCGAAATCGTTCGTGAAGAAGTTGGTGCCGACGTAGCGATCGAGCGACAGCAGCGCGAGCACGACGGTCAGGACCGGGAAGGAGGCGACGATCAGCACGTTGGTGCAGAGCGAGGTCCAGGTGAACACCGGCATCTTCATCATGGTCATGCCGGGGCAGCGCAGCTTGACGATGGTACAGATCAGGTTGATGCCGGATAATGTCGTTCCGACGCCGGCGACCTGCAGTGCCCAGATGTAGTAGTCGACGCCGACATCGGGACTGTAGCCGATGTTCGAGAGCGGCGGATAAGCCAGCCAGCCGGTGCGGGCGAATTCGCCGATGAACAGCGAGGCCATCACCAGCACCGCACCGCCGACCGTCATCCAGAAGCTGAAATTGTTCAGGAACGGGAACGACACGTCGCGTGCGCCGATCTGGAGCGGCACCACGTAGTTCATCAGGCCGGTGACCAGTGGCATCGCCACGAAGAAGATCATGATCACGCCGTGGGCGGTGAAGACCTGGTCGTAGTGATGGGCATTGAGGTAGCCTTCCGAGCCGCCAAAGGCGAGCATCTGCTGGCCGCGCATCATCAGTGCGTCGGCGAAGCCGCGCAGCAGCATCACGATACCGAGTATCATGTACATGATGCCGATGCGCTTGTGGTCCACCGTGGTGAACCATTCGCGCCAGAGATAGCCCCAGAGACGGAAATAGGTGAGGCCGCCAAGCAGCGCGGCGCCGCCGAGGGCGACCACCACGAAAGTGCCGACGACGATCGGCTCGTGCAGCGGCAGTGACTCGAAACCGAGCCGGCCGAAGATGAGCTTGAGAAGATCAGGAGACATGCGCGTTCTCTTTAGGAGTCTGACTTCGGACGCTGTCCGAGGAAGAAGGACGAGGACTTCAGCGGCGTGAACGAGGGCCGCTTCAGGCCGGCGCCGATGAGCGGCATTGTATCGGTGGGCGCCTTGATCGATGCGGTGGTCTGGCCTTGCGGCGCATCCGGTGTGCAGGTGCCGGCGACGAAGGTCGGCTCCGGTCCGAGCACCGTGCCGCGGCGGGCATACTTGTCGTAGGTGAGCGGCAGGGTGTTGTTCAGGCCCTCATGGCCGTTGCCGCCCTTGGCGTCGATGGCCATCATCTCGCTCTGGCACATCTTGCCGGTCTCGACGCACATGTTGAGGATCAGGCGGTAGAGATCGGCATCGACGCTGCCCCAGCGCCGCACCGGCTCGTTCTGGCTGGGCTTCTCCAACTGGAGATATTCGGCCCGGCCGAGCGATCCGCCGGCGGACTTGGCGCTGGCGATCCAGGCATCAAAGCCCTTGTCGTCGAGGCCCTGGAAGTTGAAGTGCATACCGGAGAAGCCGGCGCCGCTGTAGTTCGCCGAGAAACCCTTATAGGTGCCGGCGTGGTTCACGACGGCATGGAGCTTGGTCTCCATGCCCGGCATCGCATAGATCTGGCCGGCGAGCGCGGGGATGTAGAAGGAGTTCATCACCGAGGAGGCGGTGATGCGGAAGTTGATCGGGCGATCAACCGGCGCGGCGAGCTCGTTGACGGTGGCGATGCCGTAGTCCGGATAGATGAAGAGCCACTTCCAGTCGAGCGCGACGACATCGACCTCGAGCGGGGCTTTGGACTGGTCCACGGCGCGGTCGGCATGGATGCGGCCGAGGGTGCGATAGGGGTCGAGCAGATGCGTACCCATCCAGGTCAGCGCGCCCAGGCAGACGATGATCAAGAGCGGCGCGGACCAGATCACCAGCTCGAGCTTGGTCGAGTGGTCCCATTCCGGCTCGTAGCGAGCGGCCGTGTTTGATTGGCGATAGCGCCAGGCGAACAGCAGCGTCAGCGCCATCACGGGAAGGACGATCAGGAGCATCAGGACGGTGGAGATGATGACGAGGTCGCGCTGCTGGGCAGCGATGTCGCCGGCTGGCGCCAGCACGACATAGTCGCAGCCGCTGAGTGCGGCAGCCAGAGGTAGTAGCGCCAGGATCTTGAGACGAGACACGGGCCGAGCCTTTGAGAATGAGTTTCCTATGCGGGGCCAACGGGTAGCTGCGGCGCAACAATCCGGACATTGGACAATTTGTCCAATGTTGCAGTGCGGGAGGTTGGGTCAGACAAGGGCAGATTGCCTGGCGTCCGGCCGGGCGTTCGGCTTTGGTTTTCAGGACGTTAAGGGCGCACGAATGGCGACGGCACAGACCCCCGCAATGGCAGACCTCCACACGGGCGAACACGGCCACGATCAGGCCAGTCCCGGCGAGATCGCCATCGGCGTCATCATCGGCCGCACCTCCGAATTCTTCGACTTCTTCGTCTTCGCGATCGCTTCGGTGATTGTGTTCCCGCGCCTGGTGTTCCCGTTCGCGAGCGAACTGACCGGCACCCTCTATTCCTTCATGATCTTTGCGCTGGCCTTCATGGCCCGGCCGATCGGCACCGTCATTTTCATGACGATCGACCATGCCTACGGCAAAACGGCCAAGCTGATCTCGGCGCTGTTCCTGCTCGGCACCGCCACCGTGGCGCTCGCGTTCCTGCCCGGCTATCACGACATCGGCGTTGCCGCGATCTGGCTGCTGGCGCTGGCGCGCATCGCACAAGGTCTGGCCTGGGGCGGCGCCTGGGACGGCATGGCTTCGCTGCTGGCGTTGAACGCGCCGGCCTCGAAGCGCGGCTGGTACGCGATGGTGCCGCAGCTCGGCGCCCCGCTCGGACTGATCGTGGCGAGCGCGCTGTTCGCCTATTTCGCCGGCAACCTCTCGGCCGATGATTTCTTCGATTGGGGCTGGCGCTATCCGTTCTTCGTCGCCTTCGCCATCAACGTCGTCGCGCTGTTCGCGCGCCTGCGCATGGTGACGACGGAAGAATACGCGACGCTGTTCGAGACCCGCGAACTCCAGCCCGCGCGCATTTCCGAGACCGTCGCGCGCGAAGGCCACAACATCATGCTCGGCGCATTCGCGCCGCTGGCGAGCTTCGCGCTGTTCCACATGGTCACGGTGTTTCCGCTGTCCTGGGTGTTCCTGTTCACCCGCGAAAGCCCGGTGCGCTTCTTGATCATCGAGATCGTCGCTGCCGTGTTCGGCGTCGCCGCGATCGTTGTCTCCGGCATCATCGCCGACCGTGTCGGGCGCAAGTCGCTGCTGATGGGATCGGCGATCGCAATTGCGATCTACAGCGGCTTCGCGCCGCAACTGCTCGATGCCGGCGCGTTCGGCGAGACCATCTACATGGTGATCGGCTTCATCCTGCTCGGCCTGTCCTTCGGCCAGTCCTCCGGCGCGATCGCCTCGAACTTCAGGCAGGCGTACCGCTACACGGCGTCCGCGTTGACCTCCGACATGGCCTGGCTGTTCGGCGCCGGCTTTGCTCCACTGGTCGCGCTGCTGCTCGCCACCAATCTCGGCGTCATCGCTTCGGGCGCGTATCTGCTGTCAGGCGCGTTCTGGACCCTGCTCGCGCTCTGGCTCAGTGGCCAGCGTGAGGCGGGGGATATGGACGCGGGCCGTTAGCTATAGCGCGTAGCTTGTTGGGTGGGCGAAGGCGCTTTGCGCCGCGCCCACCATCTTTCGGAGATCGCAATAGAGAAGTGGTGGGGACGCTTGCGCTTTGCCCACTCTAAGGCAGTCGGGCGAGTGTCAATCCGCCACGATCTTCACGCGATCGCGCACCTTCACCTGCGCGGTGCGATCGAGGCCATTGAGCACGCGGAAGCGCTCGGCGGGATGGTCGACGCCGGCCATGCGGTGGGAGAGCGACTCAACGGTATCGCCGGGCTGCACGGTGATGACCTTGATGCGCAGCGGGCGCGCGGCCTGGATCTCGTCGAGCGTCAGGCGGCGGAATGAGTTGACGGTCTCGCGCGCGTTGCGCTCGCTCTCGGTCGATTTCTGCCGTGTCGCGAAGATGAAGCGGTAGACGTCGCTACCGAAGCGCAGCGCATAGACCTTGAACTGCCACTGATCGCCCTTGGCGGTGGCGGATGCCGCCGGAAAACCGTTGATGGTGAGATCCTCGGTCGAGGCCTTCTCGACGCCTTCCATCCAGCCCGAATTGAGGTAGTCGCCGAGCGATTGTTCGGCCGGCACGCGCACGACGTCGAAGCGCATCGCCTGTGCGCCGCCCTCGCGCACGCCGATCACGGCCTGCGCGGTGTTGTCGAGCGTGAAATTGTCCGGCGCCTGGAAGGTGAAGCCGAGCTTCGGATGCAGGAAGCGCCGGCCGCGGACAAAACCTTCGCTGGGGTCTTCGCCATAGACGAGGTTGTCGATCGCGGCGAGATAGCTTTCGCGGTCGCGCTCGGCGCCTTCAGGCGCAGTGTATTGCCGCGCGATGTTCTGCGCGTTCTGCACCCGCTCCGGGGTTGCCGGATGCGACGAGGTGAAATCCTGGGCGCGCGGATCGAGCGAGCTCTTGCCGGCCTTCAGCTCGGCATTACGCTCCATCGCCGACAGAAAGCGAGCAGCGCCATAAGGGTCGAAATGCGCCTTGGCGGAGATGCCGACGCCGATGCCGTCGGCCTCGAACTCCTGCTTGCGCGAGAAGCTCGCCATGGTGAGCTTGGTCTTGGCGAGCGCCAGCGCGGTGAGATCGGGATCGTTGCTCATGTCGGTGACGACGCGGGTGACGATCGCGGCCTGGCGAGCCTGGTCCTCGCGCATTGCCGCGTGCTTGGACAGCACATGCGCCATCTCGTGGCTGAGCACGGAGGACAATTCCGACGTATCGCTGGCAAGCGCGAGCAGGCCACGCGTGACGTAGAGCTGGCCGTTCGGCAGGGCGAAGGCGTTCACTGCGCCGGAATTGAGGATGGTGACCTTGTAGCCCTGGTCGGGACGGTCGGAGGCCGCGACCAGCCGGTCGACGGTCTTGCTGACGAGCGCCTCGAGCTTGGGGTCGTCATAGGTGCCGCCATAGCTCGCCAGGATGCGCTCGTGCTCCTTCTCGGTGGCGGGGGTTTGCGCCACGGCGGGCTTCGGCTTCGGCATCACCACGGTCGGCGGGGGCGCCGCCGTCTGGAACCGGCCCATATCGCCACAACCGGCGAGAGCCGTGCCCAGGACAAGGCACAGCGCAGCCGGCGCCGCCCGCAGCCGGCGGCGTTCACTCCGTACGTGCCGTTCTAGCACCCCATCCACGTCGCTTAACCCGTGCCTGGCCTGATCTAAGGCCTTACCCCTGTCGGCTCGCTTGCGCCCAGCAACTCGACCTGTCCCACAAGGCGCACATCGATGCGCGGCCCCGTATTCCCCTCAACCCAGCCCCGAACTCGAATACGCCTATTTTGCAGGGACTTAAGGGCGATGCCAGCGCTTTCGAACGCCGGTAGCGTGCGCTTTGAAATAGTCACGGCAAAGCCACGTGTCCAGTTCCGTCCGAAGTTGAGGTAGGTCGTTGCCCCAGCTTGCCGGACCGACAGGACTTTGCCCTCGACTACCGTAAAGCGCCCGATCTCCGCCAAAATATCGTCCGGACTTTCCGCGTTTTTTATGGCCGACGGGTCAGCCCAGCTGCCCATTTTTTGCCGCCGTGCCGCCGCCTCGGACGCCATCAGCGCGGTCGCGCAGTCCTTGTCCACAATCTCGGCGGAGACGAAGGCGTCGCCCTGGGCGAGCAGCATGGCCTGCACCGAGGTGTCGTTTTCGCCGATGAAGACCAGCGCACCCTGGCGGCCGTAGCGGTCGGGCGTGTCGTCGGCGCTGCGCAGCGTCACGTCGCGGCCGGAGAGCAGTGAGGTCAGCGCCTGCTTCGTGGTCGCCGTCTGCTCGATCCCCGTGAGGCGGATCTCGCGCCCGTCATCGAGACGCACGCTGCGCGCATCCACGATCGCCGCGACGCGGCCCTCGCCTTGTGACTCGAAATGGCACGGTGTCGCGAACGCGCCGTGAGCCGCGACGAGAAGAAATGCGACGATGGGATGGAGCAGTTGCGTCACGTGACCCGGAAAGGTTGCATTGCGGCCGGACTTTAACTCATGCGCGGTGAGACGCGAAGGGTCTTCCTCACACGCCGTCATTGCGAGGAGGCCTTCGCGACGAAGCAATCCAGAATCTTTCCCGCGGATGCATTTCTGGAATGCTTCGCTGCGCTCGCAATGACGACGTGGAACGTCTTGCGTCTTCTCACCATTCCGCTTTGCGGAAAACATGCGCGGCAATCACGCATTCGCTTCGTTCCCGCGCTTGCTGCCCTCTCGCGCATGCGGCATGATTGCGGCAAGAGCAATAACCAAGCCGCCATCAGAGACGGGCGATAGAGGGAGGTCGTTTTCGATGAAGACTATTTTGTCCGGCATTTTTGCCGCCGCGCTTGCCCTCAATGCGAGCGCCGCGCAGGCCCAGGACAAGCCGTCGCTGAAGATCGGCGGCATCCTCGACATGTCCAGCCTCTATGCAGATATCACGGGCCCCGGCAGCGAGACCGCGGCCAAGATGGCCGTCGAGGATTTTGGTGGCGAGGTGCTGGGGCGCAAGATCCAGGTGCTGGCGGCCGATCATCTCAACAAGGCCGATCTCTCCGCCAACATCGCCCGCGACATGCTCGACAATCAAGGCGTCGAGATGATCTACGACGTCGCGGCCTCCGCAACCGCGCTTGCCGCCGGCGAGATCGCGAAAGCACGCAACAAGATCATCATGTTCAACGGCCCGGGCTCGATCCGTCTCACCAACGAAGCCTGCGGTCCCTACACCATCCACTATGTGTTCGACACCTACGGCCAGGCCAATGTGACCGGTCTTGCGGCCGTGAAGTCCGGCCTCGACAGCTGGTTCTTTCTCACCGCGGATTACGCCTTCGGCCAGGATCTGGAGAAGGACACCAGCGCCGTCGTGACCAAGACCGGCGGCAAGGTGCTTGGCAGCGTGCGTCATCCGCTCAACACGTCGGATTTCTCGTCCTTCCTGCTCCAGGCCCAGGCCTCCAAGGCCAAGGTGATCGGACTAGCAAATGCCGGCGGCGACACCATCAACGCCATCAAGCAGGCGGCGGAGTTCGGCATCACCAAGGGTGGCCAGAAGGTCTCGCCGCTGCTCGCCTTCGTCACCGATATCGACTCGATCGGGCTGGAGACCGCGCAGGGCTTGCTGCTTGCCGAGGCATTCTATTGGGACCTCAACGACGACACGCGTGCATTCTCGAAGCGCTTCATGGAACGCACCAAGCGGATGCCGACCTCGGCGCAGGCTGGAGTCTATTCCTCCGTCACGCATTACCTCAAAGCCGTGAAGGCGGCCGGCACCACCGATGCCGCGGCGGTGATCAAGGTGATGAAGGAGACACCGATCAACGACTTTTTCGCCAAGAATGGCAAGATCCGCGAGGATGGCCGCATGATCCATGACATGTACTTGTTCGAGGTGAAGAAGCCCTCGGAGTCGAAGGGCCGCTGGGACGATTACAAGCTGCTCGCCACCGTGCCCGGCAACGAGGCGTTCCAGTCGCTGGAGCAGTCGCGCTGCCCGCTGGTGAAGAAGTGACGGCGTGACGTAAGTCACGACGTCATTGCGAGGAGCTCTTGCGGTGAAGCAATCCAGACCGCATCCGCGGAGACATCTCTGGATTGCTTCGCTTCGCTCGCAATGACGGTGTGGTGAGAGCTCGGTCAAACAACGAGAGGGAGACGCCCGATGAACGACATGGTCCTGCAAAAGCTCGAAGGCGGGCTGCTCACCATCACCATGAACCGCCCGGAGCGGAAGAACGCGCTCAATCCCGACATGGTGCGCGGGCTGGTCGAGGCGGCGCGGCGCGCGGCTGACGATCCGGAGGTACGTGCAGTGCTGTTCAAGGGCGCCGGCGGTTCGTTCTGCGTCGGCGGCGACGTCAAGTCGATGGCGGAGGGCCGCGCGCCGCTGCCGTTCGAGCAGAAGCTCGCGAATTTGCGCCGTGGCATGGAAGTCTCGCGCATCCTGCATCAGATGCCGAAGCCTGTCGTGGCGCAGCTCGATGGCGCGGCGGCCGGCGCGGGGCTTTCGATGGCGCTGTCCTGCGACCTGCGCATCGCCTCCGAATCCTGCAAGATCACGACGGCCTTTGCCAAGGTCGGCTTCTCCGGCGATTACGGCGGGACCTATTTCCTGACCCAACTGCTCGGCAGCGCGCGGGCGCGCGAGCTCTATCTGATGTCGCCGGTGCTCACGGCGAGGGAAGCTCACGCCATCGGCCTGGTGACCAAGGTCGTGCCCGACGCCGAGATCGACACCGCCGCGCACGAGCTCGCGCTGTCGCTGGCGCAAGGGCCCTCGATCGCGCTCGGCTACATCAAGCGCAACATCAATAATGCCGAGCATTTGGCGCTGGAGGATTGCTTCGACGGCGAGGCGATCCACCACACCCGCTGTGGTGATACCGCCGATCACAAGGAGGCCGCAAAAGCCTTCGTCGAGAAGCGCAAGCCCGCCTTCAGGGGCGAGTGACGATGTCGTCCTACATGCGCTTGCGGCAGATCTGCCTGGTCGCGCCGCAGCTCGAGCCGGTGATCACGGATATCGCCCGGATCATGGGCTTGGCCATCTGCTATCGCGACGGCAATGTCGCAAAATACGGCCTGGAGAACGCGCTGCTCCCGGTCGACACGATCCTGCTTGAAGTCGTGGCGCCCTTCAGGGACGGCACCACGGCCGGCCGCTTCATCGAGAAGACCGGCGGCCGCGGCGGCTACATGGCGATCTTCTGCTGCGATGATCCGGACGAGCGCGGCCGCAACGCCAACGCGCTCGGCGTGCGCACGGCCAACGTCATCGACCATGCACCTTATCATGGTGTGCAGCTCCACCCCCGCGACTGCCGCGCCGCCTTCATCGAGTTCAACCACACCGAAGGCAGCGACGATAGTCTGGGCGCCTATCCGCCGGCGGGACCGGACTGGCAAAAATTCATCCGCAAGGATGTGACGCAGGCGCTGACGGCGGTGGAGATGCAGAGCCCGGACCCGCAGGGCCTCGCGGAGCATTGGGGCAAGATCATCGGGGTTGCGCCACGCGATGCCGAATTGAGACTACCGAACGCCACCTTTCGCTTCGTGAAGGGCGCCAGCGAGATCATGAGCGCGCTGGAGTTTCGGGTGACTGACGCGGCGCAGGTGCTGCATGCCGCCAAGGCGAAGGGGCTCGCCGTTGCCGGGAATGAGTTTCTGCTCGGCGGGGTGACGTTTCGCGTGAGTTGATCACGCTGTACCCTCTCCCCTTGTGGGCCTTGTGGGAGAGGGTGGCTTCGCGAGAGCGAAGCCGGGTGAGGGGTTTCTATCCCCATGAACAGTTTTGCGCACGGAGAGAACCCCTGATCCGGCGCTTCGCGCCACCTTCTCCCACAGGGGGAGAAGGAAGAAGAGAACGTTCATCGCCGCGATCACCTTCCCTTAAAATTCGCCACCCGGCGCTCTTCCGTGGCCTTCACGCCTTCCTTGAAATCTTCAGTCGCGCGCAGCCTTGTCTGCTCGGCGAGCTCGTGATTGGTCGCGGCCATGACGCGGTCGGCGAGGCCGGCGCGCATCGTGGCGCGGGTCGAGAGCAGGCCGAGAGGGGAGCATTCGGCGATCTCGCCGGCGAGCTTCATCGCGGCCGCCTTCACCTGGTCCTGCGGCACCAGCTCGTTGGCCAGGCCCCATTTGTAGGCCTCTTCGCCGGTGACCCGGCGGCTGGTGTAGAACATCAGCTCAGCGTTGTTCTTGCCGATCAGCTCGGGCAGCGTCACGGTCAGGCCGAAGCCAGGATGGAAGCCGAGTTTGGTGAAATTCGCGGAAAAGCGCGCTTCGGGGCAGGTGACGCGAAAGTCGGCCGACACCGCGAGACCAAGGCCGCCGCCGATGGCTGCGCCCTGCACGGCGGCAACGATTGGCTTCTTGGCGCGGAAGATGCGCACGGCCTGGATGTAGAGGTGGCTGATCGGCCCGAGATTGTCGGCCGGATCGCCCTTCTTGGCTTGCTCGGCCTCGCGCGCTTCCTGCGCCTGCCGCGCCGGGTCGCCGAAATTGGCGCCGGCGCAGAACGCCTTGCCCTGCGCCGACAGAACGGAGGCGCGGATCTCGATGTCGCGGTCGAACTCGTCGAGCGCATCCGCGATCTGGTTGATCAGCGAGATGTCGAAGAAGTTGAGTGGCGGCCGGCGGATCTCGATGGTGCCGACATGCCCGACCTTCTCGACACCGATATCTTTATACGTGCTCATAGATTGTCTCCAAACGTCCCGATACGTCCGTGGCGAAGAACCACCCCTCCCATAGGGAGAGGTCGGCGCGGAGCGCGAGGCTGGCAGGTCGCCACGAGCGTTACCGCAAGCCAAGTCCGCGGGCGATGATGCCGCGCAGCACCTCGGTTGTGCCGCCCTGGATGGTGAGTTTCGGTGCGGTCTTGATGGCGAAGTCGAGCTGCCGCTCCAAGGTCTCGCGGTTGGTCGCGGTCTCCTCGACGAAGGCGGCGAGATCGCGCACGCGATGCGGCAGCTGCTGCTCCCAGACCGTGCCGATGTCCTTGACGATGGACGCCTCGACCACGGGCTCCTTGCCGGCTTCGAGCATGCCGGCGACCGAGACCGACATGCGCCGCATGGTGTGGAGCTGCGCGACCAGGCGCCCGATGCCTTCGGCGCTGCGCGTATCCGGATTGGGCCCGACTGCGCGCACCAGCTCGGTCAGCACGTAATAGGTTTCGAGGAAGCGCTCGGGGCCCGAGCGCTCATAGGCGAGCTCGCTCGTCGCCTGCTTCCAGGCGCCGTCGACCTCGCCGAGCACGTGGTCGTCGGGGATGAAGTGATCGGTGAAGACGACCTCGTTGAACTCGTACTGGCCGGTGATCTGGCCGATCGGGTTCACCTTGATGCCCGGCTGCTTCATCTTGACCAGGAACTGGGTCAGGCCGTGACGGCGGTTTTCCTTGGTCGGCGGCGAGGTCCGGAAGATTGCGATCATGTAGTCGGCGATGTGTGCCGACGAGGTCCAGATCTTGGTGCCGTTGATGAGATAGCCGCCGTCGGTCTTGGTCGCGCGCGTCTTCGCCGCGAACAGGTCGGAGCCGGAGTTCGGCTCGCTCATGCCGATGGCAAAGCAGATCTCGCCGCGGCAGATGCGCGGCAGGATGTCCATCTTGATGTGCTCGGGCGCATATTTCAGGAGCACCGGGCCGCTCTGGCGGTCTGCGACGAAGAAGCGGCGCGTCGGCGCGTTGGCGACGCGCATCTCCTCGGTCACCACGTAGCGTTCGAGGAACGAGCGCTCCTGGCCGCCATATTTCTTCGGCCAAGTCATGCCCAGCCAGCCCTTGGCGCCGACCCGGCGGGAGAACTCCGGCGCGTCGGTGTCTTCGCGGTTGGGCTTGTGCGGATCAAAAGTGCCGGCGGCGATTTCCTCGGCGAGGAAGGCGCGGACTTCCTTGCGCAGCTGCTCGCACTTCTCGGGCAGGCGGATCGGATCGAAACGGAGGGCAGCGGTCATTGTTGTCTCGTCCCCTGATCAGCGCGAAGCCACGAGCGGCCACAATTCGTCCGCGCCGCGGTTTGCTATGAGCTTGCCGAGCTCGACGGCCCAGTAGCTCTCCGAGCCGAAATCGTCGCGCCAGGCCAGCGCGCGCAGTGAGTAGCGGTGCAGGATATGCTCCATAGTGAAGCCGATCGCGCCATGGACTTGATGCGCCATACCGCCGCCCTTCTCGGCCGCTTCCGCGCAGCGGATTTTCGCGGAGGCGGCCTCGAGATAGACCTCGTCGTTGAGCGATTTCGCATTCGCGATGGCGTCGGCCGCCGAGGTTGCGGCCGCGAGCGCTGCGGCGGATTCGCCGGCAAGCCGCGCGAGATTGTGCTGCACCGCCTGGAATTTCGAGATCTTCTTCTCGAAGGCGACGCGTTCGTTGGAATAGCGCACGGAGATGTCGAGCATGGATTCCAGCGCGCCGGCGATCTGGAGGCTGCGTGCGACGCCGCCCATCAGCATCAGATTGGTCTGCTCAAAGTCCTTCGGTGCGGGCTTAATCGCAACGGGCTGCACTTTCTCGAGCGTCACGGTGTCGCTGTGGTCGTAGCCGACATTGAGGCCGGCCTCGATCCGCGCCTTGGTCGCATCCACCAGCGCAATCGCGGCGCCGTCCTTGCCGTGCGCCAGCACCGCAAAATGCTTCGCCGATTTTGCGAAAGGCACGCCGCGGGCGCGGCCGGAGAGCAAGCCGTCGGCATCGAGGCCGACGCGGTCCTTCGGAGACGCCGGCAGCACCGTCATCTTGCCGTCGGGCGAGGTGATCCTGGCCTGCGCCAGCAGCCAGCCGGCCAGCATGGTCTCGGCCAGCGGAACTGCGACGGCGAAACGGCCGGCGGCGTTCAACAGCGCAAAGCCGTCGGCGAGGCTTGCGCCGGAGCCGCCGAGATCGTCCGGTACCCAGGAGAGCGGCAGGCCGGCTTCGCTCAGCGCCTGCCACAGCGGCGCCTGCCAGGTATTCTTCCTGTCGTTGTTGATTTCTTGCGGATCGGCGAGATCGGCGAAGATTTTCTCCGCGGTCTCGACGACGATATTGTCACTCTCCGCCACAGCGTTCCCCGTGTCTTGCCATTGGCGCGTCCCGCCTCCGTGGGGCGGCGCGCACGTTCTTCTTGCGCCCGATGATCGGAAAAAGCCATGGCCCTGACAAGCGTTGATCGCAGGTCAACCTGCGGTGCGGGCATGGGCGCAAGGACCAATTGGAGGCTAATTCCGCTTAGCGGAGTTTGCTCGATTTGCAGGGCGCGGCAAACTCGCTAAACAGGGCGCCGCGATCAAAGACAGGGGAAGGAGATCGGGATGGCAAAGGACAGCTTGTGCGCAATCGTGACGGGGTCTGCTTCCGGCCTTGGCGCAGCAACCGCGGAAATTCTGGCGCGGAGCGGGGCGCGGCTCGTCATCAACTATTCGTCGAGCCAGAAGGAGGCCGACGCTACGGCTGAGCTCTGCCGCAAGGCCGGCGCGGCGGAGGTGCTGGTTGCGCAGGGCGACGTCTCGAAGGATGAGGATTGCCGCAAGATCGTCGCTGCCGCTGCGCCTTGGGGCCGGCTCGATATCCTCGTCAACAATGCCGGCACCACCAAGCACGTGGCTCACGCCGATCTCGATGGGTTGTCGGCTGAAGATTTCCAGCGGGTCTACGGCGTCAACACCATCGGCCCGTTCCAGATGGTGCGCGCGGCGCGCAGCCTGCTGGAAGCCGCTGCGAAGGCTTCGGGGCGTCCGTCGGCGGTCGTGAACGTCTCCTCGGTTGCCGGCATCAGTGGCGTCGGCTCGTCGATCGCGTATGCCGCGAGCAAGGGCGCGCTGAATACGATGACGCTGTCGCTGTCGCGCGCGCTCGCGCCGCTGATCCGCGTCAACACGGTCTGCCCCGGCTATATCGATACGCCCTGGTTCACCAAGGGCCGCGGCGAGGCCGGCGCCAAGCAGGTGCGCGACAGCGTCGTGGCGAAGGTGCCGCTCAAGGTTGCCTCATCCGCCGAAGATATCGCCCAGCTCGTCTGCTTCCTGGCAATGCCGGCCTCCAGCAACATGACCGGCGAGGTCGTGCGCATGGATGCGGGGATGCATTTGATTACGTGATTGGGTGTCTCGCCGCTCTCTCCCCGTCATGGCCGGGCTTGACCCGGCCATCCACGTGTTGTCACGCAGATCAAAAGACGTGGATGCCCGGGTCAGGCACGGGCATGACGATGTGGAGGCGGTGTGCCGCCCCTCGCTGGCTACCCCTTGATCACGCCGCTCGCCACGAGGCGATGCCAGATGAACAGCACCACTACGGCGCCGATCGTCGCCGTGATGAAGCCGGCACCCTGGTCAGGGCTGTAATGGCCGATGGCCTGGCCGACGAAGGTTGCCAGAAAGGCGCCGGCGATGCCGAGGATGGTGGTGAGGATGAAGCCGCTCGGATTGTTCGGTCCCGGCGCAAGCCAGCGCGCGATGAGGCCGGCGACGAAGCCGACGACGATGATCCACAACAGGCCGCCCATGCTCATGAGTGTGCTCCCCTTCCCGAGACCGCCATCAGATTCGCCCCGAGAGTTCGTTCTCAGTCGGCAGCCGTCCGTCCGGCGTCAGATGATCGATCACCTGCGGTAGATATTGGCTGAGACCAGAGAGCAGCTCCTCGCGTGACAGGCCGCTCTGGGCGGACAGGCTGTCGATCTGGTCGGCGCCGAGTGCGCTGGCGAGATCGCCCGGCGCGATCGGCTTGTTCTCGCCCTTGCCGACCCAGGAATTCGCGGTGTCGCCGTGACCGCTCTGCTGCAGCTGGTTGAGGAGATCGCCAAGCCCGCCGCTGAGCACGGTGCCGGCCGCGCCGCCCGCAAGCAGGCCGCCGAGGCCGCCCTTCAGTATATCGCTCAGTCCGCCACCCGCACCCGCGTTCACCGGCGGAGGCGCGGGCGACGGTTGCGGCGCCGAGCCCGACTGATTGGCGGTGAGATGCTTGAATGCCTTCCAGGCGAGGAGGCCGAGCAGCGCCATGGTCATCGGCGACATGCCGCCGGAGGATGATTGCTCTGAGCTGGGTGTGCTTGGGCCGCGCGGGCCTTTCTGCATGCCGTTGAGGACGTCGAGTAGACCCATGATGCTCTCCTTCGTCTCGTTCGGCGAGCGCTCGCCGCTGACTGCCCCCCGGGCGAAATCATATGGGGCACTCATGACGGTTACAAGGCGGCTGCGACGCAACCAATGGGCAGGCGGCGTTGCCTCTGCTATCGAAGGCCGGTCCTTCAGGGAGCGAGTTCAATGGTTACGGATCGACCGATCGTGGTGGCCGGCGCCGGCGCCATCGGCTGTTTCGTCGGCGGCATGCTGGCCGCGTCAGGCCGGCGTGTCGCGCTGCTGGTGCGGCCGCGGGTGAAGACCGAGATCGAGCGGTTCGGTCTGCGGCTGACCGATTTCGACGGCTCCGAGAAGAGGCTTGGCGCGGGTCAGCTTGCGTTGTCCGAGGATCCTGCGATCTTCCACGGCGCCGGCATCGTGCTGGTGACGGTGAAGAGCGCCGACACCGCCGCTGTCGCCGATCAGATCGCGCAGCATGCGCCGCAGGATGCGGTCGTCGTCTCACTCCAGAACGGCATCGGCAACGTCGCAGTGTTGCGCGAACAACTTGGCGACCATTTTAGGCGCGTGCTCGCCGGCATGGTGCCGTTCAACGTGGTCGCGATGGGCGAGGGCCGCTTCCACCGCTCGAGCTCCGGTGACATCCATGTCGGAGAAGACGAGGCGAACACCGCCGGGGCGCTTTCGGTGCCTGGCCTTAAGGTGCGTGCGAGAGGTGACATCACCGGCGTGCAATGGGGCAAGCTGATCATCAATCTGAACAACGCGCTCAGCGCGCTGTCCGACATGCCGCTCGCCGCACAACTGGCGAATCGCGAGTGGCGAAGATTGTTCGCCGACCAGATGGCGGAAGGGCTGGCTGCGCTGAAGGCCGACGGCATCGCGCCGGTTTCGTCGACGCCGATCCCGATGAAATGGTCTCCGGCATTGCTGCGGCTGCCAGACATGATCTTCGACGCGATCCTCGGGCGGACCATGAAGATCGATCCCGAGGCGCGCTCCTCGATGTGGCAGGATCTGAAGCAGGGCCGTAAAACCGAGATCGACTATCTCCAGGGTGCGGTCATCGCGCTCGCCGAGCAAAACGGCGTGAACGTGCCGCTGATGCGCCGCATTGTTGCGCTGATCAAGGAAGCCGAGGCGGCCGGCAACGGCCCGCCGCGGCTGACGCCGCAGCAGATCCGCGGGTCGGCGTGAGTGCGAAGGAGCTACGCCATGAAGCGTTGTCTGATGATCGGGGTCGCGCTGGCCGCGCTCTGCGGCGCATCGACGCTCGCCCTTGCGAGGCCGCCGACGGTCGTGAACTCTCCGGGCTATGACAGGCGATTGCAGGAGAGCAGGTCGCAGTTGGGTGGTTCGCCGACGGTAATCGCGCCCGCGAATCCAACGGTGCCCACGTCCAAGCGCAGCAAGAAGAAGCATCCAAACTGAAGCCTCACCCTCCGCCGTCGTCCCGGATCGGGGCTGACGCTTCTCGGGAGGACAGCGGAGTTTGCGGCCGCCGCGGAAAAGCCGAGAAGCTTACCCCTTTTTCGCGGGTTTGCTCGGCGTCGGGTTGAACAGCTTCTTCAGGTCGTTCAGGCTTTCCGATAGCCGCGGCCATTCGCAGCTGAACGAGCCCTTGGTGCAGGGCGCGCTCTTTGGTCTCGTGCCCACGGCCTGCTGAACCTTCGGCCGTTCGACCGGGATAGGCACGCGCTCGACTTCGGTCTGCAGCGCGACCTGCTGAAGCTGCCGCACCTGTTGCTCTTGCTGCTCGCGCTGTTGGCGCGCGGTGGCTTGGGCCGCTTCATTGCTGCGGCGCTGATTGGCGAGATACGCGGTGTAGGCTTCGTCGATCTTCTTCTGCTCCTCCGGCGTCGGATTGGGGCCGGCGATGTCGAAGGTGCGATCCTGGAGGAAGTCGTAATAGGAATAGCCGCCGCCCGGCTTGCGGCGGCCGGCAAACTTGGCGTTGCAATCAGCAAGCGCGGCTGTCTTCTCGGTCTTGGTTGCGGCCTTCTCGGCGGCGTCGGCGCATTCCTCGAAATCGACCGGCGCACGTTTCCACCATTGCGCCTCGGCATGCGCATGCATCAGCAGGTAAAACCCTGTTGCGGCAACGACAAGCAGCGCTGCACGATGCGATGTAACGACGGCCGACATTCTACGAGAGCATTCCCTATCAAACTCAACCCGAACTGAGTCGGGTCGGATTTTTGCCCCTTTATCGCCGCCTTGTCACCCATGGAACCCACATGGAACCCGGGAATTTCATGGCCGGGATGCTGACATTTTGTGCTTGACGTGGCGTGGGAGTCACAGCGTCGCGCCGGCAGGCTGTTACACTTATGTTGCGAGCGCCTCACTCCCCGCGGCAACGCCAAGAACACGAAGTGGAAACGCCTGATGCTGCTCCCCCTGTCCGATGTGCCGCGCTGGTACGCCGAGCGCAAACCGCAAGGCACGATCGCTATCCGTCACGGGCAGGACACGTTGACATGGGACGAGCTCGAGCGTTGCGCCAATCGGCGCGCGCGGGCGTTCGCGGCCAAGGGCGTCAAGCCTGGCGATTTCGTCGCGATCGGTTTGCCCAACGGCAACTCGTTCTTCGAGACCTCCTTTGCGGTATGGAAGTGCGGGGCGACGCCGACCTCGCTGTCATGGCGGCTGCCGCGCGGCGAGGCCGCCGCCGTGCTCGACATCCTCAAGCCCGCGCTGGTGGTCGGCGGCGAGGCCGACTGGAATGCGCCGAACCGCCTGCCTGCGGATTTCGTGCCGGAAGGTGTTTCGGACGAGCCGCTCAATCCGCCGGTGGCGCGCTACTGGAAGGCGATGACGTCAGGCGGCTCGACCGGCCGTCCCAAGGTGATCCTCGATCACCATCCGGCGGTGACCGACACCGTCGCGGCGCCGCCGCTCAACATTCCTTTCGGCGTCTCGCTGCTCAATCCCGGCCCGCTCTACCACAATGCGCCATTCATCGTGTCGCACTACGCGCTGTTCGCCGGCGGCAAGCTCACCGGCCTCACCAAATTCGATGCCGAGGAGACGCTGCGCCAGATCGAGCGTGAGCGCGTGCAATGGGTCAATTTCGTGCCGACCATGATGCACCGGATCTGGGCGCTGCCGGAGAGCGTGCGCAACTCGTACGACCTATCGAGCCTGCAGACGGTCTTCCATATGGCGGCGCCGATGCCGCCGTGGCTGAAGGAGAACTGGATCGCCTGGCTCGGACCGGAGCGGATCTGGGAGCTCTATGGCGGCACCGAGCGCCAGGGCGCCTGCATCATATCAGGCACCGAGTGGCTGACGCACAAGGGCTCGGTCGGCAAGATCGGCGATATGGCGAAGCTTCGCATCATTGGCGAGGACGGCAACGATGTCGCGCCGGGCGAGACCGGCGAGATCTACTTCCTCAACAATGACGGCAAGGACGCCACTTATCACTATCTCGGGGCCGAGCCGAAACGCCGCGCCGATGGCTGGGAATCGCTCGGCGATATCGGCCGGCTGGATGCAGAAGGCTATCTCTATCTCGGCGACCGCCTCGCCGACATGGTGCTGCGCGGCGGCGCCAACATCTATCCGGCCGAGGTCGAGGCTGCCGTCTCCGCCTGTCCCGGCGTGCGCTCCTGCGTGGTGGTCGGCTTGCCCGATCCGGAATTGGGCCAGCGCGTGCATGCGATCATCGAGCCGGAGCCCGATGCCGACGGCCAGGCCATTGCTGATGGAATGGCAGATTTCCTCAAGGACCGGCTCAGCCGCTACAAGCACCCTGAAAGCTTCGAATTCGTCAGCGCCCCGCCGCGCGATGATTCCGGAAAAGTTCGCCGCACGCTGTTGCGCGATGAGCGCGCAGCATGGATGAAGGAAGGGCGCGCTTTCCGGATTTTACCGGCGAAGGCGCGGGCGCACGCCGAATGAGACAAACACGGAAGGATTGACATGACGATCACCATCGCAGCGAGCAGCGTGCCGAAGCCGCCGGCCGATATCATCGAAGGTTTCAGGCACGCGCCGACCTCGGTGATCTCGGACAATCTCGCCCGGCTGCCGGGCGCAGTGGGGCTAAGGCCCTATCACCGCGGCGGCAAGCTGGTGGGGACGGCCTTCACCGTGCGCACCCGTCCCGGCGACAATCTCGCCATTCACCGTGCGCTCGAACTGGTCGGGCCCGGCGACGTCATCGTGGTCGATGGCGGCGGCGACGAGACGCGCGCGCTGGTCGGCGAGATCATGAAGAACATCGCGCAATGGCGCAAAGCCGAAGGCTACGTCATCGACGGCGCGATCCGCGATGTCGCGGCCTTCGCAGCGGACGACTTCCCCTGCTATGCGCGCGCGGTGATCCATCGCGGCCCCTACAAGAACGGTCCCGGCGAGATCAACGTGCCTGTCACGGTCGGCGGCAGCGTCATTTCGCCCGGCGACATCGTGGTCGGCGACGAGGACGGCGTGGTGTCGTTTCCGGCCGCCGGTGCTGCCGCGCTGCTGGACGCGGTGCGCGCCCAGGTCGCGCGCGAGGAGGAGACCATGAAGGCGATCCGCGAGGGCCGCTACCAGGGCTCCTATGGCAAAGCCTGATCGCAGAAGAACGAGGGGAGGATGACGTGAGCCAGAAGGACGAATTCCACAACATCGACAATCCCGGCGACGGGCTGTTTCGCGAGCTTGCAGCCGGAGTGACCACGCGCATCTTCTCCGGCGAGCAGGCGATGCTGTCGGTGGTGACGCTGGCGCCGCATGCGCAAGGCGCGCTGCATCATCACCCCGAGGAGCAATGGGGCGTGCTGCTCGACGGCTCGGCGATCCGCGTTCAGGGCGATGAGGAAGTCCCGGTGAAGAAGGGCGATTTCTGGCGCACGCCCGGCAACGTGCCGCACACCATGCGGGCCGGCCCCGACGGCGCCCGCGTGCTGGACATCTTCAGCCCGCCGCGGCCAGAATACAAAAAAGCAGGGTCGGGCTTCGGCACGACCTAAAGCATGATCCGGAAAAGTGCGAAGCGGTTTTCCGGAAAGATCATGCGTAAACAACAAGCTAAAGCGCGATGACGATTCATCCAAATCTCATCGCGCTTTAGCGCTCAAAAGTAGAAAAGCGCGAAACAAAAGGGAGGGGACCATGACGATCACACGGCGGGCCCTGCTGGCCGCGCCCGCCATCCTCGCGATGGCACCGGCAAGCGCGCAAGCCTCGAAAATCACGCTGGTCGTGCCGTTCCCGCCGGGCGGCTCGACCGATGCCATGGCGCGGCTGCTGCAGAGCAACCTGCAGACAAAGCTCAACCGTATCGTCGTGGTCGAGAACAAGTCGGGCGCCGCCGGCGCGCTCGGCGCAGCGCAGGTCGCCAAGAGCCCGGCGGATGGTGCGACGTTCCTGGTGACGTTCGATTCGCATGCGGTGATCCCGTCGATCCTCGACAAGCCGCCCGTCGATGTCGAGCGCGAGCTGATGCCGGTGTTGCTGATCGGCACCGCGCCCTACGTGATCGCGGCCGGCGCCGGCCGTCCCTACAAGAGTTTTGCCGACGTGGTGGCCGCCTGCAAGACGACGCCCGGCGCGGTGAAATACGCCTCCGTCGGCGTCGGCACGCTCGGCCATCTCGCCATGACCGTGCTCGGCAGCAAGGCCGGCGTCGACATCATGCACGTGCCCTATCGCGGCGGCGGCCCGGCCATGAACGACGTGCTCGGCGGCCATGTCGATCTGATTGCGGGATCGGCGGCGCTGGTCGCAGCCCAGCTCGGCACCAACATGCTGCGCCCGATCCTGCAGCTCGGCCGCGAGCGGCTGCAGGCCCTGCCGGATACGCCGACCGCGATCGAGGCCGGCTTTCCCGATTTCGAGACGCTGGCCTGGTGGGGCATCTTCGCGCCCGCGGGCACGCCGCCCGACATCGTCTTGGCCATGGCGACCGCGTCCCGGGAGATCCTGAGCGAGCCCGCGACTGCCGCCCAGCTCAAGGAGACCCAGCACATGACGCTGCTGCTCCAGGACGGCCCCGCCTTCAAGACCTTCTTCGACAAGCAGGTCGCCTATTGGGGCAAGGTGGTCAAGGACAACAACATCAGGGCGTAAGAGGCCTCAGCCCGGGATTGCCATCCCGGGTCCGGTGGCAGGTCCGGTGCGCTCGCGCTGAGCGTCAGAGCATCTTGCCAACGATCTTCGTCATATCCGCTGCCGAAAACGCGCGCAGCGTTTCGGTGCGGACATTGCCGAGTGCGCTGAGACTAAGGCTGAGCGACATCGCTGCAGCCTCATCTGGAGCCTCGAGAACGGTCACAACGTCATATCGTCCCTGCGTCCAGACGATCTCTTTCACAGTCACGCCGAACGTTTTGGCCATCTCCTTGAAGGCTTCGGCCCGCTTCGGCGAGTCCTTGACGTTGCGGACTCCCTGATCCGTGAAGTTGCCTAGCACAACATAGGTTACCATGGTCGTCCTCCCTGGATAGAACTTGAGGAAACCGCGCCGAGCTTGCCACGGCGGCTGAGACGGCGCCACTTGCGCGTTGGAACGTCAGCAGATGCGACTTATTCGGTCAGGACAACGGCCGAGCGAAACTGAGCTCATGGCCGTCGGGGTCGGTGAGATGGAAGTAGCGCTCACCCCATTCGGCATCGCGCGGCGTGGTGGACGGCGGCCACCCGGCGGCACGCGCCTGTGCGTAGGTCTCGTCGACATCGGCCACGTAGAAGATGACCCGGCCCCACCAGGACCAGCGCTTGTCTTCCGGCTGCGCAGTCAGGTTGAGATAGCCGGTGCCGGCGCGAAAGCTCGTGAATGCGGCGGCTTCACCGCCATACAGCAGCTCGAATCCGAGCGAGCGATAGAAATGCACGGCACGCGCCATGTCGTGGGTGCCGAGCGTGATGGCGCTGATGCTCTCGATCATGTGGGCTGCTCCGCCAAGAGGGATCTCGGCGCATTGTACGGCCGCCTTGCTCAGCTTGCAGATGATCTGGCCCGCCTTGCGGCTGGCGAACCGCATCCTGCTCTGCTATGAGGAGGCCGAACCCGCAGCTATCGGGTTCCGCGGTCCCGTAGCTCAGCCGGATAGAGCGGCGGTTTCCTAAACCGTAGGTCGGAAGTTCGAGTCTTCCCGGGATCGCCAGCCTCCGACCGCAAGAAACCCTATAAGCAAAGGGATTTGTGCTTCGTACGCGCTCCGTTCCGGTGAAAAACTCGCGCCAAAACGATATTACCGTCGATTACGCTCAGTACCATTGATTTCAACGGGTTACGCCCCAGTACCGTCTGTTCCGTGCAACACGGATGCAACACGGACGAGGTGTCGTGTTCGTAATTCGTTTCCTTTCCAATAGACAATTCGAAGCTCGTTTTCTGGACATTCCAGTCCGACAAATGGCCTGTGTTGGAATGAGATCGGAGGCGGCTTCGAGACTTCCGCACGAGCTGTAGCATGACCCCGCCGAGGGTGCCGCCGACGAAGCGCGCGCGGTGGCGATTCGGCTACTCGAAACTCGGCGCGGCTTCGCAGAGCGGAGTTGCTGTCTTTGGGGAAATGTCTGCTAAGTTGTGCCGACAGCCCTCACATCGAACGATTGGCTTCCGATATGGAATTGGACGCAAAGCCGCCCGTCGAAGGCACAAATTTTCGATTCACGATCTCGGGCGGTATCGGCACCACCCGCATCACTGTGCAAAGTGAACGGAAAAATGCTGCACGACGGCGATTGCCCCGATCCGCCTTGTCACGCGGAGATGCGCATACCCGCTGTCGTGGGGAACCGAATTGGTGGTGATCGCCAAGGACACTCACCAAGCTGGATCTAGACCGCAAGCTGAAGACGAGGACGGCAACGGAAACGCAGCCGATACGGCCGAGCATTCTGGACTTCATCGCTAATTACCGCGATCTGCAGGATCTCGACAAAGCGTCTCCGCGAGATCTTTATGTGACGATCAAGGCCATGCGCATCAAGAAGAAAAGTCCAGAAGCGGCCACCCCCGGCGGTGCTCCCAAGGCCGGCAGCGAGGCGCCAAACGGTTCCGACTTCGACGACTGATGCTTGGCCCTCCAATCGATATGTTGTGCCCGCTGTGAGGGTTGCAGACGCTTAAGTCCGCGAGGCCATAGCAGCCTCACTCGTCTTCGGCATGGGTTAATTTCAGACAATCGCCACAAAGTTAACCGACACGCGCCTTACAGTCAGTCTCCACAAGACCGCCATGTCCCAGTATTCACTCGATGTATTGCGTCAACGCTATGTCGTCGAGAAAAGACCGCTCGAGACCAGCGTGGAGCAGATCTTACGGGCCGACGGCCGCGCGGGAGCGCGTGCCATCTTGGCTGCAATCGATAAACGCCGCTTCGAAAATAGGTCCGAAGGCCAACGCCTCCGCAAGATGCTCCGCTTCGAGACCTCTCTCTGGGAGAGCGGCCATCATGCCGTGGCAGGCGTGGATGAGGCCGGAATGAGCCCTCTCGCCGGGCCGGTCTCCGCCGGTGCCGTGATCCTGAAACCTGGCACGCGGATAGTCGGGATCGACGACTCGAAAAAACTCGACGCCGCGGCTCGCGAAGAACTCGCGAAGGAGATCAAGGAAAAAGCAGTGAGTTGGTCTGTAGCGTTCGTCGAGGTCGAGGAGATCGACGCGATCAATATCTATTGGGCAGGCATCCAGGCTATGCAGCGTGCCGTCCAGGGGCTGGGCTTGACGCCGCAGCACTTGCTGATCGATGCGAAGCGGTTGAAGCAAATCGACATCCCGCAGCAGGCCATCATCAAAGGCGATGCCAAGTCAGCCAGCATCGCCGCCGCCTCAATCCTCGCGAAAGTCGAGCGCGACACCGTCATGCGAGCGGTCGACGTGCGTCACCCCGGCTACGGATTCGCGGACCACAAGGGTTACCCGGTGCCGGCTCATTATGAGGCGCTCGCCAGGCTTGGTGCATGCGCAGCTCACCGGAGGTCGTTCGGACCCGTCCGCAAGGCTCTCGGGCTACCGCCCCTGCCGCCCTGGCCTTCGGCATCCGAGCGATCCGTCGGCTGAACTCTAAGTCGTACGCTTCGTCTGAAGGGCATTATTTTCGCGACCGGCTCTTTTCGCGAACGACATCCTTGGCCTGTTTGTCTGACCGCAGACCGAGATAGACCGGCTGGCGCAGCTCGCCCTTGCTGGTCCACTCCGCGAACTTCACTTCCGCAACCAATGAAGGGCGCACCCAGGTCGTGACCTGCTCATCCTTCACCTTAGCAGGGAAGGGCGACTTGGCGGTCTTGAGCTTCACGAGCTTGCCGTGAAGCTCTTCGAGAGCTTGGTGGCTGAAGCCGGTGCCGACGTGGCCAATGTACCGCCATGCACCGTCTTCGCGTACCGCCAGCACGAGAGCGCCGAAGAAGGGCCGGGTTCGCCTGGGTGCCGTGAAGCCGGCGATTACAACCTCCTGACGCTGCGCGGTCTTCACTTTCAGCCAGTCGGGGGTCCGGCATCCGGACGCGTATGGGCTGTCGGCGCGCTTGGCCATGATGCCTTCGAGATGTCTCTGCTCAGCTTCTGCGAAGAACTTCGTTCCGCTGCCTTTGCGGTGCTTGCTGAACGCGATCAGCTTGTGGCGGGGCAGGATGGCCCTGAGCCGCTTCTTGCGCTCGAGGAGCGGCAGCGCACGCAGGTCCTCACCATTTGCGAACATCAGGTCGAACGCGCAGTAGAGAAGCTTAGCCTCGTGGCGCAGGGCGTTTTGAAGCAACTGGAAATGGGATACGCCATCAGTTCCAATCGCGACGAGCTCGCCATCGATCACGGCATCGGCCTTCACGCCTTCAAGTGCTTTCGCGACCTCCATGTAGGAGTGGCTGATGATTTTCCCGTTTCGGCTGTAGAGCGCGACCTTACCGCCCCGGATTTCCGCGACCATGCGGAAACCATCGAACTTGTCCTCGAAGACCCAATTGGGATCGTCGAACGGTGAATCGGTCAGCGTGGCCAGCATGGGCTGCAGGCGGCGAGGCAGGGTTGATTTTCGGGCCATAGCTGGACGATGGGACTAGAGAGGGACGGCAACTAGCACGATGCATCGTGAGTTCCCCGCGAGAAGTGAAGGCCTGGGTGTAAAATTGAAGATGGCGGAGTCCGAGACCTACACCGTTAGCCGACAAAGCGTGCCTGCCGCTTTTGGCACCCCATGGTTGCCTCGATGCTCGTCCTCCTGCTCTGATTTGCTAGGAAGGTATAATCTCGACGCGTATTGCGCCGAGCGCAGCCACTCCCCTCCCGGCGATGATCTCTGTGCGGCCGCCGGACACCAGGTCGAGCGAAGCATATTCCTCGAAGACGCGGACCGGGTCTGCGGCTCCCAGGATGGTGATTGCGCTGGTGAGACGTATCTGCCGTGTACGCGCCGCAACGGCCCGAGCAATATCGCGGGAGCCGAATCGAGAAACTCGTCGGTGTGGTGTTCGCCGATTCCGTAGATGTGGATGCCGAGCTCATCGGCGAGCTGGATCTCCTCCAGCACATGGTTGACGACCTGCGTCGGCAACTCCTCGAGCGTTTCCCCGCGCGGCGCGAAGAACAGCGGAGGTGCGAGCTTGGTCCCCGTCGCTACATGATGTTGTCCGACGGGCGCCCGCGGCCGGCACCCGCCATCGCGCATTCTACTTGCCGGCATGCGACTGCATGGTCTCGATCGGCAAGCAGCCAATCGCGGTCTTGTCACTTTGCCACGGCATGCCTCGCCGCCTCGATCTGGGCTTTTACCGCTTCGAGATTGAAGCTCGCTCCCCTCTGCATCGGCGGGAATTCGATGGCCGTCTTGGCCAACTCCTCCACTTTCTGCTGTATGAACACGAAGCGCCAGAATTCGTACTGGAACCAACCGAAGTAATGCTGCGCACCGTTCTTGGTGCCATTTTCCGGCCAACCCGTTCGCTCGAACGGATCGAGGCGCAGATTGGTAATGTAAGGCACATCGACCTTGCCCTTTTCACCCAGCCAACCCGCGGGCTGGTCGATGAAGCGGTACTTGTAGTCGTCGATGCGTATGGCACCTAGCGTGCTCTCGCCAAAATACCAGATCTCATGCCTGTTCGACGGCCCCTTGCCGGTGATCATGTCCATCTGGTTGTAGCCGTCGAGATAGACCTTGTAAGTGCGGTCGCCGATCTGCTTGCCCTTCTTCAGCTCCTCGGCAATGTTCGGATTTCCTGCGGCCGCCACCAGAGTCGGGAACCAGTCTAGCCCCGACATGATGCCGTTCTCGACCTTGCCGGCCGGCACGCGGCCTGGCCAGCGAATCATGGCCGGTGCACGATAACCGCCTTCCATGACCGTGCCCTTTGATTGCGCAAACGGCGTCTGTCCGCCATCTGGCCACGTGAAAACCTCAGTGCCGTTGTCGGTGGTGAAGACGACGATGGTGTTGTCGTCGACACCCATGTCCTTGAGCTTCTTCATCACCTCGCCGACGATATCGTCGAGCTGCGCCATGCCTGCTTCATGAATGGTCCAGCCGTTCCTCGAGTTGCGCATCGCCTCATACTTCTGCGACAGGTGAGTGACGATGTGCATGCGCGTTGGGTTGAGCCAGAGGAAGAATGGCTTGTTGTCGGCCTTGGCCTTCTCGATGAACTTGAAAGAAAAATCGCGAATTTCGTCGTCCACCGTCTCCATGCGCTTGGGATAGAGCGTGCCGGCATCCTCGATCCTCTGCTTGCCGACCTTGCCCCAACGCGGGTCGACGGTTGCATCGTCGCTGTCGGTCGCCCAGGAGTGAACCATGTTGCGCGGACCCACCACGTTCAGCAGCTCTTGCGGGTAGCCGGGGTGCGCGGGGTCTTCCATGGCGTCGAGATGGTACAGATAGCCGAAGAACTCGTCGAAACCGTGCACGGTCGGCAGAAACTCGTTCTTGTCGCCCAGGTGGTTCTTGCCGAACTGGCCGGTGGCGTAGCCCATTGACTTGAGCACATGGGCGATTGTCACGGCCTCCGCCGGAATCCCGATCGGCGCGCCGGCCTGACCAACCGTCGTCATGCCGGTGCGGATCGGCAACTCGCCGGTGATGAAGGCGGCGCGGCCGGCGGTGCAGCTTGCCTCGGCATAGTAATCGGTAAACAGCATTCCTTCGGCCGCGAGCTTGTCGAGGTTCGGCGTTCGTCCAGCCATCATGCCGCGGTGGTAGGCACCGATGTTCCAGATGCCGATGTCATCGCCCATGATGACGACGATGTTGGGCCGCTGGCCGCTCGGTGCCTGCTGCGCCTGGGCCAGTGCCTTTTCAACCGATGCGGCAGCGCCCAATGCGGACGCTGCCGCCAGGCTTGTCGTCGCGAGCAAAACGTGGCGACGGCTCATATCGCGTGAGGTGTTATCCTTGTCCTCGCTCATCATTTGCTCCCTTCCTTATGATGCATCGAAAACCAACGTGGCTCGTGGACGTATCCACCGCTTCCGCATGACGCGCAGCCGGGCGGTAGCGACGGCAGTAGCTCGGCGCGCAGAGATGCGAGCCGCCCTTGAGAACCTTGCGGGGAATTTTGATCCTGGGCAGAGACGGATCGTGGCTGTCTTGCTCTTGTCCGCCGCGCGGATTATGCGGAACACAGCAGGCTTTGGGGGCGTCGGGCTCATGTCTGGTAGACCACCAATCCGTGGTCCACTCCCAGACGTTACCGATCATGTCATGGAGACCGTAGCCATTCGGCGGGAACGCCGTTATCGGCGAGGTGCGGGCGTGACCATCGCCGTTGAGATTTTCGTACGGAAACGCGCCTTGCCAGGTGTTCGCCATTGACCTGCCGCCGGGCATGAACTCGTCGCCCCAGGCGAACTCGGCTCCGTCGAGGCCGCCGCGCGCGGCAAACTCCCATTCGGCTTCGGTCGGCAAGTCCTTGCCAGCCCATATCGCGTAGGCCTCGGCATCGCGATAGGCAATGTGGACCACGGGATGATCGTCGAGGCCGCTGATCGAACTGCGGGGGCCGTATGGCCGGCGCCAGTTGGCGCCAAATTTGAAACTCCACCATTGCGACCAGTCGCGCAAATCGACCGGACGCTTCGGTGGCGTGAAAACCAGCGAGCCGGCCTTGAGCATGTGCGGCAGCGCGCCTGGATAGTCCTTTGCCTCGGGCCGCGTCTCCGCTGACGTCACGTAGCCTGTTGCGTTGACGAACTTGCGAAAATCGCGATTGGTGACCGGCATCCGGTCCATCCAGAAGCCGCTCACCGAGACGCGATGGACGGGTGCCTCTTCGGCGTAGTGCCTGTCGGAGCCCATGCGGAACGTGCCGCCCGGAATCCAGTTCATGCCACCTTGGCTGGGCTCATCCGACAAAGGTACGCCTGCCGCAACGCCAACGTCGTGCATGGGCTACTCGCAGCGAACGAGAAGTTACGAGCGCCGCCCCGAGCATTTCAAAAATCTTTCCGACAGCTTTCCAGCATCGGTTCTGCGGGGGAGGAGCGCGGCTCAACCATTAGTCAGTCAACATGACAATCGAACATCTGAACCGGTGGCAAGTTCGCAGCCACACAACCTTCTTTTATTGATCTAGATCAATCCAGCCAGCTCGCCTTCCTTGTCGAGGGCCCCTGACGACTATGCAAGACACAGAAGGCTGTGGCGTCATGAACTCAGCCGTTCAATAGACCTCCGGCTGAACTCGAGTATGCCGATCTCGCATGGACCAACGGCGACGGTGTGGGCTTATCTTTTCCCGATCATGCCCTGGCAGCAGACATCATGGCGCCAATACGGGCTAGTTTGGACCCTTCTTCTTTTTGCTCGCGCCCTTCAAGGCTGCTGCCGAGGTCGTGACTGATCCATCGGTCATTTGAAGACAGGTCAAGAGATCGACATAGCTCGCTTCGCCTATCGTCGCCTCTCCCTCACACTGGGACCTGACAGCCGGGGAGTACGAAGACCAAATCGGGCCCAGCTGTTCACGCGCTGAGTTCTCATCGCTCAAACACTTGTCGAAACTCTGCGGTAGGCTCAAACTCATCGCCTTGTCGGCTTCTACCGATGCTCTGCAAGTAGCCTCGACGTTGAATTTTGGGATAGCATCGGAAATGGGCGTCAACAATTGAGTAGCCGCCGCCATGGCCATGATTGCGGGGTGCATCGGATATCCTTTCCTTCACAAAAAACAAACAGGCACGAGCGATGCCGCCAAGTCGCATAACGATTTGTGAGAAGTACCCATTGCGTCCTCCGATCAAAGGCTCGCTTCGCGGGAATATGGCTTCGGCTCCAACGTCGCCATAACGACTGGCCCTTCTTTCAAGAGAAAACCAATCTTGGGCGACGTCCGAAACGATGGTCGTTAGAAAGGAAAAAGAGGTGGCCAAGTCACAACTGTCTGCGAACTGGGCAGCACGAGATGCTTCCAGCAACGCGTTCTGCTTTTATTGATCTAGATCAATCACGCCAGTGGCTGATGCCTTGTCGAGAGCGCCCTGATGGTGATGCAAGAACGGCGGGGCTGTGGCATCTAGGACACAACCTTTCAACAAAACTCCAGATGAATGCAAGTTTGCCGATTTCGCATGGACGTGCGCCAGCATACTGTTTCCGAGTTCGCACCGGCCGGAGCCGGCAATGGCGCGATCGCGAGAGTCGGGGGATCGGCGATGCGGTACCTTGGATCGGGTTTAGGACGTAGATTTTCGCGGCGGCATTCGAGTGTTGGGGCGATTGCCGCTCTGCTGGTGCTGTCCAACCAGGCGGCTCGCGCCGATGAAAATGGCATCAGCTTTTGGGTACCCGGATTTTTTGGCAGCCTCGCGGCCGTTCCGCAGCAGGCACCGGGCTGGTCGGTGACCTCGATTTATTATCACACCTCTGTTTCCGCCGGCGGCGACGTGGCGCGGTCGCGCGAAATCACGCTTGGTCGCTTTCCCGCGAATCTAACGGCCACCGTGAACGCGAACGTCAACGCGAACGTGGATCTTGGCCTTTTGGCCGGAACTTACACCTTTGCGACACCCGTGCTGGGTGGTCAGGCTTCTGCCACCCTGTTGGCGTCCTACGGCTCCAACTCCACGTCGTTGGCCGGATCGCTCGTTGGGACATTGACGGGACCGGGCGGCGGCACGCTCCCGTTCTCGCGCTTCGACAGCATCGACAGCTCGCTCATTGCATTCGGCGACCTGATCCCGCAGTTCGCGCTGCGCTGGAATGCCGGAGTCAACAATTACATGACGTACGTTACCGCTGACCTCCCGGTCGGCGCCTACCAGTCGACCCGCCTGGCGAATTTGGGGATCGGACACTGGGCGATCGACGCGGGCGGCGGCTACACCTATTTCGATCCAAAGACCGGGCATGAATTTTCGGCGGTGCTGGGATTCACCTACAACTTCGTCAACCCCTCCACTCAATATCAAAGCGGCGTCGACATGCATCTCGACTGGGGCGCATCGCAATTCCTGACCAAGCAGTGGCAGGTCGGCCTCGTCGGCTACCTCTATCAGCAGCTCGGCTGCGACAGTGGCTCCGGCGATCGCGTCGGCTGCTTCCGGTCGCGCGTGGCCGGCGTCGGCCCGCAGGTCGGCTACATTTTCCCGGTCGGAGACATGCAGGGATATCTGAACCTGAAGGGCTACGGCGAATTCGCCAACGAAAATCGGCCAGCAGGCTGGAACGTTTGGCTGACGTTCAATCTTCAGCCCGCGGCGCCAACGCCGCCGACGTCCACAAGGCCGAGGTTCACAAAATAAGGATGCCGTGACGCTGCTGATCGCGCTGAAGGAATTCCCGCAATTCACGGAAGTTGAGAGACGCCCAGCGCCCGGACCGGGACCGAGACGACGTTTGGCGAACGCCACGGGGTCGAGACCCGCATGACCCGGGATGCCCAATTCATGTGTGAAGATATCGCTCACGACAGCAGCGACCGGCCCCTCACAATCGACAACGGGCGCTCCGGAGGAGCCGTGATCGATGATGAGGCGATTGGTTCCGTCATACATTTCCAGAAGTGCCATGCCGGCCAACTTCTCGTCGTCTCCGAACCGAACGAACCGACCTCCAACGAGCTGAGGGCGCCCGGCTGAATAGGCAACCGTCCAAACCGGTTCTTCCGGAGCGAGCGGCTCCTTGCGGATGATGGCGGTTCGCGACGATGAGGCGGCCCGTTGTAGTTCGATCACGGCCAGCCTTTCCATCTGACTACCCGCTAACCGGTGGATACGTGCGGGGACGGACTGGCCACCGTCCTCGCCGTCAATCGGCGTCCAGTCCTGATGCGAGAGATTCATCGCTGTCGCGACGTGCTCCGCCGTCACGATCGTGCTCGGCGAAAGAAACCAAGCGGTGCCCGTCGGCGCAAAGCCGCCGCTCCGTCCCAAGCACGTCTGGTCAATCCGAACCAAGCTCCAGGTCGAAGGTCGAACGCGTGATCTGGCGCTTTTCAACGTCGCCATCGACAGCAAGCTGCGCGGCTGCGATGTAGTCGCATTGAAAGTCGATGACGTTGCGCCAGGCGGGTATACGGCCGATCGCGCGATCGTCCGACAGAAGAAGACCGGTCGACCAGTCAAATTTGAACTAACGGAATCGATCCGTCAGGCCCCCACAGGCGGTCCGGGCCAAACTCAGACAAAAGGTTCGGAGACAGGCGGTCTGCTCACTGGCCCGGTTGAGCAGGTGGGCTGGGCCAATCCGATCGCAGATTGTTCGGGTTATTTCGATCGAATAAGTCCCGCCTAGTAAGGCCGCTCAGGCGAGGATCAATTGCGGATTCAATTCTGCGAAGCTCATGGCTTCGTGTGACTACGACCCCGGGTCTTACGACGCAATTAGCAGGATAACCAGCGTGTTGGCAGTAAACTACGGCACTCCCCGTTCCAGTGCTTCCAGCTAAGAACACAATTATTAGCGACGCCGACAACGCGATTGATCGCCGCATTTTTGCCTCCCGTGGCCAACCCAATCCTATGGCCAATCCACGAAGAAGTGTGGCGCTATTGCCAAAAATGGCAAGAGTCATTGGACAACGGATTTCCGCTTCGGGTCTTGGTTGTGTGAAAACACCATGACGCTTGACCGCGAGAGAAGAAGTTGTTCGTCCAACACCGATGTAGCCCTCAAGCTCTCAAGCGCCTTCAACGTTAAGGGACGAATTGAGAATGCAATTCTAGTCGTATCGATCTTTGCGTTTTTACAAAGCCAGGGTCATGAGCACCTGTTCGAACCGCCGTTCTCTCGCGTCCGGTTTACCCCGACGAGGAGCGGGCTCGGGCCGCACTTCGCTTTCGGGCCAGAAGCCGAAATGGCGGCATTGCCCTGCTCGACCCGTTTTAGTTCTGGACGTCAACATCGGCTCGTCAAACATTCCAGTCCTTCCGGGGGTGCCTCAAAAGACGCCGCGTAAGAGCTGATTTAGGTCAGGATCGACATTAGCGATGATGCCGGCCCACCACGATGGGCCGGCATGATGTAGATCCTCAAGCGCCGACCTTCTTGGCGGTAGGAACTGTCCATGTGCCGTTGATGATCGACGGGTCTGTTTCCTGCGGCCAGTACATGCGCAGCATGAGGATGAAATCTCCTTCAGGCGCGGGAAGCCAGTTTGCCTCCTTGTCTTTACCCGGCGAGTCCTTCTGGATGTAAAGATCGGTTGAGCCGTCCGGGTTTTCCTTTAGGTCCTGGCGCGCGCTGATCGAGTAGCGGTTGAGCGGATTGTTCACAAAGAAGTAGCTGCTGTCGTACATCGTGAGCGACCAGAATCCTTCGGCGGGAGGCAGGTGGCCCTTGGGAAAACGCATCACGTACTTGTTCGCGCCATTGTACTTTTGACCATCTGCATCCTTCTGCGAGGTCGGATAAACCGCATCCTGCGGGCGGTTGGCGCCGAGGCCAATCGCGGTGACCAAGGCTCGCATCAGATAATCGGTGCCGTAGATGCCGGTTTTCGTCGTGAAGGCAAAGCCATTCTCGTCCCTGATGGCCTTGTTGATCTTGAATTGAAGCATAATCCTGTCGAACGACAATTCCGGTACGCGCTTCAGGAAATCCGCCTTCAGCTTGCTCTCGTCAAACTCCTGTCCGGGGACGATGCCGATGCGCGCGAACTTGGCAAGCTGGGGCGCGTCGGCGGCGTAAGGCGGATTGGCTTTCATGAGCTCACAGAGCAGCTTGAAATACGCTCCTGCATCCATGCGGTTGACCTGTTCGCGCACGGCCGTCTTCATGTCGATCAAGGGATCGACCTTTCCCGGAGGCGGTGTGTACGGCTTGCCATAGGCACTGAGCGGAACGAGCTTGCACTCGTCCTGCAGCTTGTGCACGGCTGCATAGTCCTCCGGCGTGCCGGTACAATAGATGCGGCCAAGCAGCCACACGATGTTTGTCTGCGACTTGTACTCCTTCACGCCATCCGGCAGCATGCCTTTCCATCCAGGGCCGGTGATCGCGTAGGTCTGGGCCCCGGTGCCGGTGGTGCGTTTGCCGGGCACCTGGAAAACCGTCGTCCAACCGTCCAGCATCGGCATCAGGAAATAGCGTCCGTTCATGTCTGGGATGCTGAGGACCCATGGTTCTTTCCCGACGTCGAAAAATGAAGTCGTGTAGAGGGTGTCCGCGTTCGGTGCCGTGACGTCCTTGAACGAGGCGTCGGGATAGTGGCGCAACTTGATGATGTGGCCCATCGGCCCACGCGTGCCCACGGGTTCGGCGACGTTGGTTATGATCCGCCGGGTCATCTCCATCGTGACCAGCGGATAGCCGAATACATAGGCGTCGCTTGCGAGCCAGAGATCCTCCAAACCTTCGCCTACGCCAAGGAACGCATCCTGGGCCAAGGCCGACCGTGCCGCAGTTGCTCCTGCCAGCAGTCCTATTCCACCAAATGCCACGGATCGACGGGTGAACTTCATCGCATTTCCTTTCCTGAAATCAACTCACACTGACCGCAGTGATCTCAGGTTCGGCTAGCCGGTCACGGGCTTCTTTGATCTTGATCAATGAAAGGTTGCAAGAAGGGCAGCCCCGCGCGGGGCTACGATGGCGACTGTTCTGCGAAGCTCAATAGCCAGATGGATAGGGACGACTTCCGCTAATGGGATGGACCGGCCGTGCTTCGGCCCCGACAGCACGCAAAGCTGGCCCGGGACAGCGAAGAGACGGAGCACGCCATGTCTCAGCAAGCCAACTGCGCAATAGCCGTGATCGGCATCGATATCGGCAAGAACTCGTTCCACGTTGTGGGGCGCCAGATCCGCAAGGTAAGAGAAAAAGGCTTCTCCAGGATTGGTTGAGGACGCCAATGCGCGCGCAGCGCTGACGGATGCTTCCGGGCGGTCCAGCACGACGGCCTCGAACAGCGCGCCCCTGGTACTAGCTCGAAGTGTCGCAGCCCAATTCCCGTATGCCACGCAACTCATGAAGGCTTCGTTCGTCTTGTGGAGCCGTGGCGACTTCGATGTAGAACGCTGCCCAGTGCGCGAGATCCTCAGCCATCTGGGCGACAAGTGGACCACGCTCATCGTCATTGCTCTCGCCGAAGGACCACATCGGTTCAACGAGCTTCGTCGCGCTCTTGTGTCCAGAAAATCTGCCAGAATGTGCGAACGGGCGGTTCTCGCAAAACCGCCCGTCGCTGGATCTGAGCCCGTTCGTGCTCAAAGGCCTTGAGCCTGTCGGGGAGCGAGGGACAGATCCGGTGGTCTTCCTCAACCCGAACAGTTGCATGGGCTTCGAGCCCGAACCGAGCAAGGAAGGGAGTAGATGATGGCACAAAACGACGTCATTGTCGCTGGCATCGACGTGGCCAAGGACAAGGTGGATGTGTGCATTCGCTCATTGTCACAACGGCAGACGTTCGCGAGCAGCCCAGAAGGTCGGCGAGCGCTGATCCGCTGGCTTCGCAAGCACAAGGTCGGCAAAGCCGCCATGGAGGCTTCCGGTGGTTATGAGCGGGAGTGGGCCAAGGTGCTACGCCAGGATGGTATCGAAGGCTTGGTGGTGGATCCAAAGCGGGTGCGCAACTTCGCCAAATCGGCTGGACAGCTCGCCAAGAACGATCCGATCGATGCGGAGATGATTGCCTGGTTCGCCGAGACCTTCATTGAGGCAAGGGGGCAAGCCTACGATGCGGCACGCGAGAAGCTGGCGCAGATCGTGAGTGCGCGCCAGGCTCTGATTGACGTGCAGACGAGCTTGCGAAACAGGACGGAGCATTCCACTCCTGACGTCGTGCAGAAGATGCAAAATCGCCTGCTGAAGCGGCTCGCCGCCGAAATTGCCAAGCTGGAAGCAGCGATCGCAGCCCTGATCAAGACCACACCGCGTTTTGCCGAACTCGCCGAGATCATCGAGAGCGTACCAGGTCTTGCCGGGGGCACATCCGCCGGACTGATCGGGGCGATGCCGGAACTCGGCCAGATAGGCAACAAAGTGGCCGCGGCCCTGCTGGGTGCTGCGCCTTATGACGACGACAGCGGCAAACGTCGGGGCGTCCGTCATATCCAGGGCGGACGCCGCAAGGTCCGCAACGTCTTCTACATGGCGTCCATGGGAGCCGCGACCCGGCATAACCCCGTGCTCAAGGCCTTTTACGATCGCCTGATCGCCAAAGGCAAGGAGCCGAAGGTTGCGCTCACCGCCTGCATGCGCAAGCTGATCGTGATCCTGAACGTCATGATCGCACGCGGCGAGAAATGGGACGCCGGCCGGTACGAAGTGAGCAACTCCGCTCGGCTTCCGCCGAGCGCTTGCACGCCCTGAAGACCGGCGAGCGGACGGGGTCAAGGCCGGAAGCCGCCGGAGGCGGTGCCGCGCCAGCGCCAGCCTTGAGGCCGGCCGATCGCCGGGCTACTTCAACACAGTTGCTCCCCGACATCTCCAATCGCATGCTCACGCAAACCTTGCGGGATCTCCAGCGCGACGGACTTCTGTCTCGTCAAGTCTTCCCGACCAAGCCGCCAAGCGTCGAGTACTGGCTAACGCCGCTCGGACGGTCACGGCTCGATCCGCTCGCGGCGCTCGTCACCTGGGCGCAGAACACCCATGCCGATGTCAAGACGGCGCGATCGAAATTCGACAGGAGCGGGTCGGTTATCGCTAATGTCGATTCCTAACCGGCGCGTCCGCCGGCAGGCACCGGGGCCGTTGCTCGCAAATTATGGGCTGGACAATCCGCGGTTCCTCAAGCAGCTGCGAAGATCGAGGCTCTTGCTGATCGGCACGCAACGCATCGATCAGGCCGCACGTGACGAGGAAGTCTGGCCGGGAACGGCGGCGAGCAGCTCGCGCGTGTAGGCGTGCTCCGGTGCCGAGAACAAGGCGGCCGTCGGCTTCAGCTCGACGATGGCGCCGCGCTGCATCACTGCGATGCGGTCGCAGATCTGCGCGGCGACGCGCAGATCATGCGTGATGAACAGCATCGACAGGCCGAGGCGTTTCTTGAGGTCTTCCAAGAGATTGAGCACCTGCGCCTGAACGGAGACGTCGAGCGCGGAGACAGCCTCATCGGCGACGATGATCTCGGGCTCCAGCGCGAGTGCGCGCGCAATCCCGATGCGCTGGCGCTGGCCGCCGGAAAATTCATGCGGATAACGCTCCAGCGCGCTGGCATTGAGGCCGACGAGGCCGAGCAGTTCGCCGGCGCGCTTATGGGCCGTTGCGGCATCGGTGCCATGCGCGATCGGTCCGTCGGCGATGATATTGCCGACCTTGCGGCGCGGATTGAGCGAGGCGAACGGATCCTGGAAGATCATCTGGATGCGGCTGCGCGCCTTGCGGAGCTCCTTGCCGCCGATCCGGGTGAAGTCGATATCGCCGAGACGGATCGTGCCCTGGTCCGGCTCGATCAGCCGCATTACGAGCCGCGCCACCGAGGATTTGCCGGAGCCGGATTCGCCGACCAGTCCGAGCGTCTCGCCCTTGAGGATATCGAAATTGACCTCGTTGGCGGCGCGCACGCGGCGCTCCGGCTGAAACCAGCCACCGCCGGAGACATAGGTCTTGTCGAGGCCGACGACTTCGACCGCCTTGGCACGGCCCGCGAGCGGCGCGCGCTGCGGCGGCTGCATCGATGGCACAGCCGCAAGAAGGGCGCGAGTATAGCTGTGTTGCGGGCGCAGCAGCACATCGTCGGCCGCGCCTTGCTCGACCACCTTGCCGTGCTGGAGCACGATGACACGGTCCGCGATATCGGCGACGACGCCGAAATCATGGGTGATGAACATGACCGCCATGTTGCGGCTGCGCTGAAGGTCGCGGATGAGCTTGAGGATCTGCGCCTGCGTGGTGACGTCGAGCGCCGTGGTCGGCTCATCCGCGACCAGCACGGCCGGCTCCAGCGCAAGCGCCATCGCGATCATGGCGCGTTGGCGCTGGCCGCCGGAAAGCTGGTGCGGATAGGCGCGCATCGAACGTTCGGGGTCGGGCAGGCCGACCTCGCGCAGCAGCTGCAGCGCCTTCTGCGTCCGGTCCTTCGGCGTCAGCAAATTGTGCGCCTCGAACATTTCGGCGATCTGCTCGCCGATCCGCATCAACGGATTGAGCGCGGTCATCGGCTCCTGGAACACCATCGCGATGTGGCGGCCGCGCAGCGCGAGCCAGCCGGTCTCGTCGAGGGCGAGCAGGTTGTGGCCGTCATAGACGATCTCGCCGGCCTCGCGGCCGATCGTGTCGGGCAACAGTCCCATCAGCGCGTGCGCGCACATCGATTTGCCGGAGCCGGACTCGCCGACCACGCAAAGGATTTTCCCGGGTGTGAGATCGAGGGAGACGTCGTCGACGGCGTAGCGGCGGTCCGCGCCGGGCGGCAGCGCGAGCTTCAGGTTCTTGATCGAGACGACGGCCGTTGCGGCGGACATGTCAGCGTCCCTCCTTGTTGAGGCGCGGATTGAGCGCGTCGTTGAGACCTTCGCCGATCAGGTTCAGCGCGAGCACCGAGATCAGGATCGCGATGCCGGGAAACACCGTGATCCACCAGGCTTGTCGGATCACCGTGCGCCCGGCGCCGACCATGTAGCCCCAGGACATCAAATTGGGATCGCCGAGGCCGAGGAAGGAGAGCGAGGATTCCAGCAGGATCGCCGTTGCGACCATCAGTGAGGCCAGCACGATGACCGGCGACAGCGCGTTGGGCAGGATCTCGCGCCAGATGATCCAGCTGTGGCTCTGACCGGTGACCACGGCGGCCTGGACATATTCGCGGGTGCGGAGCGACAGCACCTCGCCGCGGACGAGGCGCGCCACCGGCGGCCAGCTCACGATCGCGATCGCCAGCACGATCGAGACGATCGAGGGCTGCAGGATCGCGACCAGCACGATCGCGAGTGCGAAGCTCGGCACGGTCTGGAAGAACTCCGTGAAGCGCATCAGGGCGTCGCCGATCCGGCCGCCGAAATAGCCGGCCATGGCGCCGACGGGAATGCCGACCGCCAGCGCGGCCATGGTCGAGACCAGGCCGACCAGCAGCGAGACGCGGGCGCCATGGACGATGCCGGCCAGCACGTCGCGGCCGAGCGCGTCGGTGCCGAGCGGCAGGCCCGGCGCCGTGAACGGCGGCAAGAAGGGACGCTGCACCATGCGCCAGGGCGAGGTCGGAAACAGCAGGGGACCGAAGACCGCAACAGCGACCGCCAGGATGAGGATCATGAGGCCAATCACGCCGCCTGGATTGCGCAGCATCGTGCGCCAGAAATTCATCATGACGCGAACTCGATGCGCGGATCGACCGAGCGGTAGATCAGGTCGGTGATCAGGTTGAAGGCAAGCACCATCGCCGAGCAGACGACGAAGACGCCGAGCAGGAGATTGTAGTCGCGCTGCAAGAGCGCCTCGTACATCAGTCTGCCGATGCCGGGCCACGCGAACACCGTCTCCGTCAGCACGGCGCCGCCGACCAGCGTTCCGGCTTGCAAGCCGGCAAGCGTCACCACCGGCAACAGCGCGTTGCGCAGCACGTGGCGGCGCTGGATCACGGCATTGCGCAGGCCCTTGGCCCGCGCGGTCTTGACGAAGTCATGCCGCTGCACCTCGAGCATCGAGGCGCGGGTCATGCGGGAATAGGTCGCCATGAAGAACAGACCGATCGTCGTCGCCGGCAGGATCAGATGGGCGCCGACGTCGAGCACGTGGGCAAGACCAGTGTAGTTTGCGCCGACCGTTTCGTAGCCAAAGCTGGGCAGCCAATCCACCGCGACCGAGAACAGCAGGATCGCCATCAGTGCCACCCAGAACAGCGGCGTTGCGTAGAAGATCAGCGAGAATATCGTGACGGCGGTATCGAGCCAGGTGCCGGCGAAGCGTGCGGCGAGCGTGCCGAAGAGGATGCCGAGCAGAAGCGATATCGCAAACGCCGTCAGTGTCAGCAACAGCGTCGCCGGTAGCCGCTCCACGATCAGTTGCGACACCGGCGCCTGCTGCCGGAAGGAGAAGCCGAGGTCGAGGGTCGCGATGCCCTTGACATAGATGAAGAGCTGCTCAGGCAGCGGCTTGTCCAGGCCGAATTTTTCCCGCAACTGATTGACGAACATCTGGTCGCTGGCGCCGGCTTCGCCCGCCATCACGACAGCCGGATCGCCCGGTGCCATGCGGATCAGCATGAAATTGAGCACCACGATCGCGAACAGAACGACAATGGCCTTTGCAAGTCTCTGGGCAATGAATGCGAGCATCGGTGATCTCGGTTGCGTTCGAGAGGGGACAGGAGGAAGCCGCGGCGCCTTGAAAGCGCGGCGGCTTCGTGGGATCGTCTACTTGTCGAGCCAGGCGTCGCGGAAGCCGTCGTTGACGCCGATCGCGGTGGTGATGAGGTTCTTGACGTTGCAGCGTGTGATGGTCGGGAACTGCAGTTCAAGCAGCCAGGCCACCGGCACATCGTCGACAAGGATCTTCTGCGCCTTGTCGTAAAATGGTTTGCGTGCCGAGTCGGAGAAGGCGACCGCGCCGTCGGCAAACAACTTGTCGATTTCCGGGTTCGAATAACCTTCGACGTTGTTGAACGGATTGCCCTTGAGGATCTGGCTGGAGACATAGGTGCGGCCGACGCCGAGCGCGGGATCGCCGTACTGATAGACATAGGTGAAGGCGATATCGTAGTCCCATTCCGAGGTCCGCTGATTCCACCCGGCGACATCGGTCGCGACCATGTCGACATTGATGCCGACATCCTGCAGGTTCTGCCGCACCGCCTCGGCCCAACGCTGCCAGGTTTCGCCATAGGGCAACGGCAGCAGGCGGACCTTCTCGCCGTTGTAGCCGGCTTCCTTCAGCAGAGCCTTGGCCTTGGCCGGGTCGTAGTCATATTTCGGCACGTCGCTGCTGTAGTACTTGATCGATGAGCCCGACGGACCGGTTGCGACGTTGCCGAGGCCGTTCCAGATCACGTCTTTCGCGAAATTGCGATCGAGCGCGTACATCACGGCCTGGCGGAATTTCTTGTTCGCGGTCGGGCCCTGGCGATTGTTCAGCCACAGCCAGGAATGCGGGCTGAAGAATTCCCAGCCGGCGCCGGTGACGCAGACATTCTTCAGCTTGGAGAGGCGCGGCACGTCGAAATTCTCGACCGAGCCGCCCGGCAGCACGTCGACCTTGCCGGTCTCGAACGCCACCGCGCGCGCGGCCGCATCCGGGATCACGTGCCAGTAGATCTCGTCGAGGTTCGGCTTGCCCTTGATGTAGTAGTTCGGGTTCTTGACCAGGCGAATGAACGAACCCTTCTGCCATTCCTTGAACATGAAGGGGCCGGTGCCAACAGGCGTGTTGTTGGCCGGATTGGTCTTGAAATCAGTGCCCTCATAGAGGTGCTTCGGGATCATCGGCAGCGAGCCGACCTCGAAGACTCCGAGGAACGGCCCGAACGGCTCCTTAAGGTTGAAGATCACGGTGCTGTCGTCAGGCGTCTCGATCTTGTCGACCTGCGCGAAATTGCTGCGCGCGCGGGGATGGGTCTGTTTGAGGAACTCGATCGAGAACACGACGTCGGCAGAGGTGAAGGGCTTGCCGTCATGCCAGGTGACGCCCTTGCGGAGCTTGAAGGTGTAGGTCTTGCCGTCCTCGCTGACATTCCAGCTCTCGGCGAGGCCCGGCAGCGGCTCGAGTTTCGGGCTGTAGCGGAGCAGGCCTTCATAGATATTGCCGGAGACCATCTGGGTCGGGCCGTTCTGTACCAGGCCCATCATCAGGCCCGGCGGTTCGGGCTGGATCACCGCGTTGATCACGCCACCGGTTTTCGGCTCTTGCGCGTACGCCGCAGTGCTCAGCGCACTCGCTACCATCAGGCTCAGCAATACTCGCTTCAACATGTCCAATCTCTCTTCTGGTTGGATGTTCCCGGGCGCGGCTCCGGGACAAGGACTTACGACTAGCTCACGAAATCAGGATCGGTCCGCTCCAGCATGCGCTTGAAGGCGGCCCATTCCGTGTCGGGCATGCCGTTCAGTTCGATGCTGTCGTAGAAGGTGGCGTATTGGCCCGCGGTCTTGTGTGCGACGGCATCGGAGAGCGGTGCGATCTCGGCGCCTGCGGCCTGGATCGCGAGCTGCGCGCGGCAGGAACGTTCCAGATTGTGCATTAGCTTGAAGGCCTCTGCGATCGAGCGGCCGCAGGTCAGCATGCCGTGATTGCGCAGGATCATCACATACTTGTCGCCGAGATCGGCGACCAGGCGTAGCCGCTCGTCGAGGTCGAGGGCGATGCCCTCATAGTCGTGGTAGGCGAGGCAACCGGTGAACTGCATCGACCATTGATTGAGCGGCAGCAGGCCCTGCTTCTGGCAGGACACTGCGACGCCGGCAACGGTGTGGGTGTGCAGCACGCATATTGCGTCATGACGCGCGGCGTGCACTGCGCTGTGGATGGTGAAGCCGGCCGGATTGATGCCAAGACCAAGCGGGTCGTCGATGATGTTGCCGTCGAGATCGACAGTGACGAGGTTCGATGCCGTCACCTCCTCGAAGCGCATGCCGTAGGGATTGATCAGGAAGCGGTCGTGCTGGCCCGGAAGTCGCGCCGAGATGTGGGTATAGATGCTGTCATCGAGCCCGAGCCGGTGGATCAGTCGGTAGGCCGCGGCGAGGTCGATGCGGAATTGCTGGTTCTGGTCCTTCACACCGTCGGGCCGCACATGCGTCGTCATCGTTGCTGCTTGTCCCTCTCCGCGGGCCGTTCTGTTGAGTTGCAATGCCCGCGTCACTAAACTGTCGACAATCTAAGGTTTGATCAAGACTAAACTGTCGACAATCGGCGATTAAATAATATACAAGGGTCGAAAATGGACCTTTAATGCGCACGATTTCCCCTCCGGTCGGCTTGCCGGCCCTCAACGAGACCGACCTTGTCCGCCAGGTCGCCCGCCGCCTGACTGAAGCCATCGTCCAAGGGCGGCTGCCGCCGGGATCAAAGGTCGTCGAGGCCGGAATCGCGCGCGAACTGGGGGTGAGCCGGGCGCCGGTGCGCGAGGCCGCGCGGCTGCTCGAGCAACAGGGCTTGCTCGTCGCCAATCCGCGCCGCGGCTTCTTCGTCCGGCAGTTTGCCGCCGATGATATCGACGAGATCTACGACTTGCGTCTCTGCGTCGAGCGTCATGCCGCGGTGCTTGCCGCGCGCAACCTGACGCCGGAGACGCGCGACAAGCTGCGCCGGCAAATCGACGTGCTGCACGAGACCGCCGATCTCGACGATCCGGCGCGGCAGGTCGAAGAGGACTACCGCTTCCATCGCCTGATCTGCGAGATCGGCGGTAACCGGCGGATGCTGCGGGTGTTCGACGATCTCGCCTCGGAGCTGCGCATGGTGATCGGCCTGATCGGCCGCCTCTATGACGATCCGCACGAGGTCGCGCGTACGCATGAGCCGGTGCTCGCTGCGATCGAAGCCGGTCATCCCGAACGTATCGTCGCGCTTATCGACTACCACATCGGTGTTGCCTGGCGCGAAGTCGGACGGCTGGTGCGCGAGATTCCTCCTTTGCCGCTTGCGGCGAAATAGACGCGCGTGATCTTGCTCAGGCGCAATGTCGTGCGATCCATCTCACTTATTCATCCGACAGGAGTGTCCCGTGAAGGCCGTCTATAGTGATCTACACCGCAGCCATGATCCGCAGTTCTTCCTGGTCCGCGGCGTGGTCCAGCGCACCACCGAGCAGCCCGAGCGTGCCGATCGCCTGCTGGCAGGCCTGAAGGCGGGCAAGCACACGCTGATCGAGCCGACCAAATTCGGGCAGGGGCCGCGGGCGCGCGTGCACAGTCCGGAATATCTGAGCTTTCTCGCCGAGGCTTGGGATGCATGGTCCGCGCTCGGCGATGCCGGGCCGGAGATGATCGCGAACATCCACCCGGTGCGCAACGCCGCCACCTATCCGACCCATATCGTAGGCAAGCTCGGCTGGCACACGGCGGACACTGCGGCCCCGATCGGCGCGGGCACCTGGGCCGGCGCCTGCGCCTCGAGCGACGTGGCGGTCACCGCTGCGCAGATGGTGCTTGACGGTGAGGATGCGGTTTATGCGCTGTGCCGTCCGCCCGGCCACCATGCCTATCGCGATATGGCCGGCGGTTTCTGCTTCCTCAACAACAGCGCGATCGCGGCCGAGCATCTGCGCCAGAAGCATGAGCGCGTCGTCATCCTCGACGTCGACGTGCATCACGGCAACGGCACGCAGGGCATCTTCTACGAGCGGCAGGATGTGTTCACCGTCTCGATCCACGCCGACCCGTCGTTCTTCTATCCGTTCGTCTGGGGCTACGCGCATGAGCGCGGCGCCGGACCCGGCCTCGGCGCCAATCTCAACATTCCCCTGGCCAAGGGTACCGGCGACGACGACTACATGAAGGCGCTCGCGGCGGCGGAGAGGGCGATCCGCTCCTTCGCGCCGACCGCGCTCGTGGTCGCGCTCGGCCTCGACGCCTCCGAGAAGGATCCGCTCGCCGGTCTCGCCGTCACCACCGATGGCTTCCGCCGGATCGGCGAGGGGCTGGCCCGGTTTGGACTGCCGACGGTGCTGGTGCAGGAAGGCGGCTATCTTTCCGACATCCTCGGCGCCAATCTGACCGCGGTGCTCGGCGGATTCGAAGCCGCGCGCTAGTAGCCGTCGCTCATTGCTGGTAGGCCATGATGGATGGGAACGGTGCGCCGGGAGACCGGCAGGAGATGGAAGGTGCAGGTCCTTTGCGGTGAAGGAGTAGCGACGTATTTCCTGTCGACGTAGACGAGACCGCGTCCGTCAAAGCTCTTGCGAATGGCGGTCACCTTGCAGATCAGGATATCGTGGCTTCTCGCTCGAAATGGATCCAGGCTTGCGCTTGATGACCTCCAGATCGAGTTGCTGGCTCCCGTCTAGCCGCCCTCCGCTCGTTTGCCGAGCCGCGCGTGTTGACCTCTTCCCAGGAACCAGACCTGAAACGGGAGCAGCCCGCGCCGCTTCCCGCCGCGTTCGACATCGGCGCTGGCGCTACGCCCCTTTTATGGCCGCAACAGATGTGCAACATCAGGCGGCTGAGTGACTGATTTCATGTGCCTCAAAACGGTTTCCTAAACCGTAGGTCGGAAGTTCGAGTCTTCCCGGGATCGCCAATTCGGCATGGCTCGTCGGCCCCGCTCGACAAGCTCTCCGGCGCGAAAATTGCTAAAGGCAGGAGACTTCCTTCCTCGGCTGACTGCCGCCAGTCGCCTCACTGCCACACATCCGGAGACAACGATGCCTTTCGACTTGATCCTGCGCGGGGGGCGGGTGATCGACCCGTCCCAGAAGCTCGATGCCGTGACCGATGTCGCCTTTGCCGGCGGCAAGGTCGCCGCGATCGGCAGCGGGCTCAAGGCGAACCCTGCGACAGAGGTACGCGACGTCTCGCGGTTCATCGTCACGCCGGGGCTGATCGATCTGCACACCCACGTTTACTGGGGCGGCACCTCGCTCGGCATCGATGCCGAGGAATTCTGCCGCACCTCCGGCGTCACCACCGCGGTCGATACCGGCAGCGCCGGGCCCGGCAATTTCGCCGGCTTCCGCAAGCATGTGATCGAGCCGAGCCAGGTTCGCATCCTCGCCTACCTGCACGTCTCGCATGCCGGCATCTTCGGCTTCTCGCACCGGATCATGGTCGGAGAGAGCGAGGAGCTGCGGCTGATGAATCCGATCGAGGCAGCCGAGGTGGCGGATGCCAACCGCGATCTCATCGTCGGCATCAAGGTGCGCGTCGGATTGCACTCCTCGGGCACCTCGGGGGCCGTGCCGCTCGACATCGCGCTCGAGGTCGCGAACGAGGTCGGCATGCCCCTGATGGCGCATATCGACCATCCGCCGCCAAGCTACGAGGACGTGCTCGCCCGTCTGCGTCCCGGCGACGTTCTCACCCATGCGTTCCGCCCCTTTCCCAACACGCCCGCGACCGCGCAAGGCACGGTGAAGAAGGCGGTGCTGGAGGCGCGCGAGCGCGGCGTGCTGTTCGATATCGGCCACGGCAAGGGCTCGTTCGCGTTCAAGACCGCGCGCGCCATGCTCGCCAACGGCTTCTATCCCGACACCATCTCCTCCGACATCCATCAGCTCTGCATCGACGGCCCGGCCTACGATCAGGTCACGACCATGTCGAAGTTCCTGTGCATGGGCATGGAGCTCTCCGACGTCATCGCGGCCTCGACGGTGAACGCGGCGATGGCGCTGCGCCGCCCCGAACTCGGCAGCCTCAAACCGGGCAGCGTCGGCGACGCCACGCTTGTTACGGTCAGGCAAGGCCAGTTCGACTATGAAGACGTCGTCGGCGAGCACCTGATCGGTAACAGCAAGATCGTCTCGGAGGGGGTCGTCATCGGCGGCCGCTGGTGGCATCCGAATTGAGACGGCGGCCCCTACAGCGACCTCGCGATCAAGAGCTTCATGATCTCGTTGGTGCCGCCGTAGATCTTCTGGATGCGGGAGTCGATGAAGATGCGCGAGATCGGGTATTCCTGCATGTAGCCGTAGCCGCCGAACAGCTGCAGGCATTCGTCGGCGGTCTCGACCTGCTTCTCCGAGCACCAATATTTCGCCATCGATGCCGTGACGGTGTCGAGGTCTTTTGCGATCAAGCGCTCGATGCACCAATCGACGAAGACGCGCGCGATCATCGCCTCGGTCTTGCGCTCGGCGAGCGTGAACGCGGTGTTCTGGAAGTCCAGCAGCGGCTTGCCGAACGCCTTCCGCTCCTTGGTGTACTCAGTGGTGAGCTTGACGGCGCGCTCCATCGAGGCGACGGCGCCGACCGCGAGCGCAAGCCGCTCCTGCGGCAATTGCTGCATCAGCTGGACAAAACCCTGGCCTTCCTCATTGCCGAGCAGGTTTTCCGGCGGCACCGTCACGTTGTCGAAAAACAGCTCCGAGGTGTCGGAGGCGTGCAGGCCGATCTTGTCGAGGTTGCGCCCGCGCTTGTAGCCGTCCGCGCCCTCGGTCTCGACCACGATCAGCGAGATGCCCTTGGCGCCCGCTTCGCCGGTGCGCGCGACCACGATGACGAGATCGGCGGCCTGGCCGTTGGTGATGAACGTCTTCTGGCCGTTGATGACATAGGAATTGCCCTGCTTCTTCGCCGTGGTCTTGACGGCTTGAAGATCAGACCCGGTGCCGGGCTCGGTCATGGCGATGGCACCGACCATCTCGCCGGAGGCCATCTTCGGCAGCCAGCGCTTCTTCTGCTCCTCCGAGCCGTAATTGAGGATGTAGTGCGCGACGATGGCGCTGTGCACGGAGACGCCGGTCGTCAGCTCCGGCACCGTGCTTTCGAGATCGTCCAACACGGCAGCATCATAAGCGAAGGTCGCACCTAAGCCGCCATATTCCTCGGGCACGCTCGCCAGCAGCGCACCCATCTCGCCGAGCCCGCGCCAGGCGAAGCGGTCGACCATCTTCTGCTCGCGCCATTTTTCGGCGTGCGGCGCCAGGTCCTTGGCGAGATATTTCCGGAACTGGTCGCGGAAGACGTCGAGCTCTTCGGTCATCCAGGAGGAGCGATAGGACATGATTACCTCATCTTGGCGTGGACGGCGCGTGCGCATCACGCGTGCCACAGCAGTCGGGGCCGACGCAAGCCTGCCCGCTTCTGGTAGGCCAACCAAGAGTAGGGATGATTGTGTTTTCAGGCTGCCGGCGCAGTGTCGCCGCCAGGCGTTATCCGGCCTGCGCCGTCTTGCCGCCATCGATGACGAACTGACCGCCGGTCGTGTAGGGATGATCGTCCGAGGCCAGCACCAGGGCGAAAGCTGCGATCTCCTCCGGTGTTGCCACGCGTTGCAGGCCTGGAACATGCGACTTGGCCCATTGCGCGATGGCGACATGCCAGGCGGCGTCAGGCAGATTCTCCATGCCCGACAGGCGGCGGATGAAGGGCGTATCCGTCGTGCCCGGGATCAGCGTGTTGATGCGGATGCCGTATCTTGCGTAGTCGAGCGCGGCGGCCTGAACCAGGCCGACCAGCCCGCGCTTGGCCGCCGAATAGGCGGAGCGGTTGGCCGTGGTCGCGATGGCGTTGGACGATGAGGTGACGACGATCGATCCGCCCTTCTGTAACATGTGCGGGATCTGATATTTCATCGACAGGAACACGCCGCGCAGGTCGGTGCCCAGCACGTCGTCGAACTCGGCCGCGCTGTACTCGTGCAGGGGTTTTTCGACCGAGATGCCGGCATTGTTGAAGGCGACGTCGAGCCGGACGTAGCGTTCGATGGTCTTGTCGACCAGCGCCTTCACCTCGGCCTCGTTGCGGAGATCGGCGCGAATGAAAACGGCCTCGCCGCCGGCCTCGCGCACCTCGTTCTCTACCTGCTTGCCGCGCTCGACGTTGCGGCCGCAGAAGGCGACCCGGCCGCCTTCGGCCGCGAACATCAGCGTCGCGGCGCGACCGATGCCGGAGGTGCCCCCCGTGACGATGATGACCTTGCCCTCGAATCGGCGCTTGCCGCTCGGCTTCTGCTGAGGCAGCGTCGCGGCCTGGCCGAGCGCCACGCCGCCGGCGAGGCCGCCGGCGGCCCCGGCGAGCACACCCAGGACCGCGCCCCCGACCAGATGACGGCGCTTTACCGGGCTGCTTTGGGTGATATCCTGCATTTCGGTCATTTCGAACTCCGGTCGCTCAATCTGAACAGTGTTAAGATTGGTAGACCGCGATCTAAACAGTGTCAAGTTACATGAAGAAGCAGGGCTCCTCAGGCAAACGCAGCGCCGGTTTGACCCGGTCGAAGCCGGAGCCCGGCTATCATCACGGCGAATTGCAGGAGGCGCTGATCGCCGCCAGCGAAGCCATTCTGGCCGAGCAGGGTGCCGAAGGTTTCACGCTGCGCGAGGCCGCCCGCCGCGCCGGGGTCTCGCCGGCTGCCCCGTCGCACCATTTCGGCAATGCGCAGGGCCTTCTGACCGAGGTCGCGATCCGCGGTTACGACGCGCTGGCCGAAGCCTTGCGCGCGGCAGCCTCCGGCAAGCAGGGCGCGCGCGAAAAACTTCGGGCCCAGGGACTTGCCTATGTCGATTTTGCGCTGAGACATCCCGGCCGCTTCCAGATGATGTTTGCGAACAAGCGACTCGTTGCTGACGATGCACGCTTGAAGCAAGCGAGCCGGGCCGCCGGCCACGCCTTCGAGACCGTCGTGGCCGAGCTGGTCGGCGGCACCGCGAAGGAGGCGAAGACGGCGGCTGCGGCGGCCTGGTCGACCGTTCACGGCTTTGCCAAGCTTGCACTCGAAGAGAAATTCGGCTCTGTGAGGAACGAGGGCGGACGCCGCGAGATCATGATGACGCTTGATCAGGTCCTGAACTATCTATGGTCGGCGAGTGGCGCGCGCCGTTGAGCGAGGCCTGGATGACGTCATGACGAGCAAGACGACGGAGCTCAAGCTCGACATCGAGCGCATCGGCACGGTCTCGGCGATGCTGACGCGGCCGGATCATGCGCGCGCCTGCTACGTGCTGGCGCACGGCGCGGGCGCCGATATGCGGCATTCCTTCATGGGGAAGGTCGCAGCGGGACTCGCGGAGCGCGGCATCGCGACGTTCCGCTTCAATTTCCCTTACATGGAAGAGAAGAAGGGGCGTCCCGACCAGCCGGCGGTCGCGCACGCCGCCATCCGCGCGGCGGTCGGGGAGGTGGCGCGGCTGTGTCCCGGCGTGAAGCTCATTGCGGGTGGCAAATCTTTCGGCGGACGCATGACCTCGCAGGCGCAGGCGAAGGCACCTTTGCCTGACGTCAAAGGCCTCGCCTTCCTCGGCTTTCCTCTGCATGCCGCGAAGAAGCCGTCTTCGGAGCGCGCCGAGCACCTCTCCGACATCGCCATCCCCATGCTGTTCCTGCAGGGCACGCGCGATGCGCTTGCCGATCTGAGCTATTTCAAGCCTGTCGTCGAGAAGCTCGGCCCGAAGGCGATGCTGCATCAGGTCGAAGGCGGCGATCATTCGTTTGCGGTGCTGAAGAAGTCCGGCCGTAGCAGTGACGAGGCGCTCACCGAGGTGCTGGATACGCTCGCGGCCTGGATCGATGTGCTCGCCTGAGCCTCACGCCGAATAAAGCCCCTTGTCGCGCGCCTTCTGGATCGCCAGCGCGGCGATCAGGTCGAGCGTCGGTGTCGACAGGCCGGCGGTGCGTGCGAAGGCTTGGGGCGCCTTCACCAGCACGTCGATCTCCATGGCGCGGCCGAGCTCGAAGTCCTGCAGCAGCGACGGCTTGTGATTGGGGGCGGGGCCGCTTCGGGTGACGCGCTTGACCTCGGGAATGAAATGCTGGGCAATCTCGTTGGCTTCGTTCAGCATGCGCGGGATCACCTCCGCGAAGGCGGGGTCGTCGCGCACGCCGCGCGCGGTCTGGCCGGTGAGCAGGCACAGCACCGAGAGCGACATGTTGGTCAGCAGCTTTGACCAGATCGCCTCGCGGATCTCGGCCACCGGCGGCGATTCCAGCCGCGCGTCGTTGAAGACCCCGCGCAGCCTGGTGATGCGCTCGCAATTGCGGTCGTCGCACTCGCCGATCAGAAGGCGATTGCGGTCCGGCGTCAGGTTCTGCACCACCCCGGGCGCGATGACCTCGTTGGAGGAGAAGATTACGCCGCCGATGATCCGCTCCTTCGGGATGCAGGCGCGCAGGCGCCCGCCGGGATCGAGGAAGGAAATGTCCGGCGGCGTCGGGTGCCGCGGCGGCAGGCCGATGCCGTACCACCAGGGAATGCCGTTCTGGGCGAACACGATCGCGGTATCGTCTTGCAGCAACGGCTTGATGCTGGACACCAGTCCCGGCAGCGCGGTTGCCTTCAGCGTGGAGATCACGACGTCCTGCGGGCCGAGCTGGGCCGGATCGCCTGACGCGTTCACCTTGGCCCCGGCCTCTGAATCGCCGACGCGCAGCTTGAGTCCATTGGCGCGCGCCGCCTCCAGATGCGCCCCGCGCATCACGCACGAGACCTCGTGGCCGGCGCGCGCCAGCCGTACCGCAATGTGGCTGCCGACGGCGCCCGCGCCGAAAATGCAGATGCGCATGATGATATCCCGAACCTATCCCTTGGTGCCGTCCGGCAGCAGCATGACACAAGCCGCCATGCGATGGACGCGGCCGCCCTACGCCGGAAAGATATGGATCGGGACATGCAGCCTCGGCCATAGTGCAGGGCAAATAAACGACCGGAGGATCGCCGATGACTGCCAGCCCCGTCCTGTGGAGCCTCGATCAGCGTGGGGTTGCGACCGTCACGTTGAACCGGCCGGAGGTGAACAACGCCTATGACGGTGCGCTGATATCAGGCGTGCTCGCGGCCATGGACGAGCTGGCTAAGAAGCCGAACCTGCGGGTGGTCGTTCTCAGGGGCAACGGCAAGCATTTCCAGGCCGGCGCGGACCTCAAATGGATCAATGGCGTGCGGCCGCAATCGGCCGAGGCCAACGAGGCGGCCTCGCGGGCGACCTTCGAGGCCGTGCAGCGGCTCAACACCGTGGCCGTCCCGACGGTCGCGTTGGTGCAGGGCGGCTGTTTCGGCGGCGGCACCGGCGTGATCGCGGCTTGCGATGTCGTGATTGCCGCGGACAACGCGCTGTTCTCGATCACCGAGGTGCGATGGGGCCTGACGGCGGCCATCATCATCCCGCAGCTCTGCGACGCGATCGGTGTCCGACAAGTGCGCCGCTACGCGCTGACCGGCGAACGCTTCGGCGCAGAGGATGCCCGCCGCATCGGCCTCGTGCACGAGGTGGTGGCGCTCGCAGATCTCGAAACCGCAGGCGCCAAGGTGGTCGAGCAGCTGCTCGCCAACGGACCCGAGGCGATGGCCGAGACCAAGAAGCTCGCGCTGGAGAGCTCGTTCGGCGGCATGGCGGTGGACGATGCGGTCTACAAGCGGCTGGTGCAGCTGCATTCGCTCAAGCGCCAGAGCACGGAGGCGGCGGAGGGACTGGCGTCATTTGCCGAGAAGCGGGCGGCGAAGTGGGGCGGCGGAATAGCCTGAACGTCAGCAGCCGCGGCAGATGTTGTTGATGCTGCGGTGGACCGCGTCGTCGTCCTGCCGCATCTGGCGCAGCGTTTCGAGCGTGTTGCTCTCGGCGATTGCTGGCGCCCGCTTGCGCTTCGCCGCGAGCTCGTCCTCCTGCCGCTTGTAGCAGGCTTCGCGCTCGGGCTTGGCCTGGATGAAGCGGCAGTTCTGCTCCACGGCCACGGCGGGGCAGGTTGAGATCGCGAGAACGACCAGGCCGGGCAGGGCGAATTTCAAAAGCGTCGAATCCATCTGTGAACCAAGGTGCTGGTCGTCGCCCGGCTTGACCGGGCGACCCAGTACGCCGCCGCCTCTCCGTACACGTTTGACGCCTCTGGAATACTGGATCGCGATGACAGTGGGGCGCGACGGCTCTTCTCTCAGGTCCGTCGTCTGAGGGCAATCGCCATTTTGTCCACCCGATGCTGCTCACAGCGACGGCGCCAGTGACGTTTTCAGCAGCGTCAGCAGCGCCTGCACCGCGGCCGCGTTGCGGCGCCGCTCGGGAATTGCAGCTTTCACCCACAGTTCCGGAATCGGAAAGTCGCGCAGCACGGGCTTCAGCCTGCCCTCGCGCAACGCATCCGCGACGAGATAATGCGAGATCAGTGCGATGCCGTTGCCGGCGATCGCGCTGCGTGCCAGCACGTGTGCTTCGTTGGAGGACAGCAGTGGGCTGACCTGGATGCTGATGCGGCCGCGCGGTCCGTCGAAGACCCATTCCGGTCCGGTCGGCATGAAGCTGAGGCAGCGATGCTCGACCAGATCGCGCGGATGTCTTGGCGTGCCATGTTTCTTCAAGTAAGCCGGCGAGGCGCAGAGCAGCCGCTTCAGCGGACACAGCGGCTCGTCGATCACACCGCCGAACGAATGCGGGAAGGCGCCGATGGCGATGTCAAAACCTTCGGTGACGGGATCGACGGGACGATCGATCAACACGATCTCGAGCTTCAGTCGCGGATTCTGGGTCTGGAAGGCGCTGAAGGCATCGGCGAGCCGTGCCACGGTCAGCGAGGTCGGCGCCTTGATGCGCAAGTGATCGACGAGATCGTGGCCCTTCTCGCCCATGCGCGAGAGCAGATCGGTCGCATCGGCCACGACGCCGCGCGCGCGATGCACATAGCGCTGCCCGGCTTCGGTGAGCCGCAATTGCCGGGTCGAGCGGTGAAACAGCGGCGTGCCGATCCGTGTCTCCAGCTGCGTGACGCGCTTGGCGACCACCGACGTCGAGACGTTGAGCTTTCGCGCGGCGGCAGAGAAGCCGGTGGCATCCGCGGTGGCGAGGAAGGCCTGAAGGTTCACCAGGATATCCATGTCGATCTTTCTCGATTCGCGAAAGCTGATCGCGTATTTTGGTGGATTGTACGCTTGCTCGCGTTAATTCATAGTCGCCCCAAGCAAGAGATTCCGGGAGCGGACGCGCCATGCGGGCCACGATGATCGAAGAACCGGCACGACGAGTGCCGCTCTATGGCGAATATGAAGTCGTCGTCCTCGGCGGTGGTCCGGCCGGCATCATGGCGGCGGCGTCCGCGGCGCGGGCCGGACGGCGGACCTTACTGATCGAACGCTACGGCTTTCTGGGCGGCATGGGCACCGCAGCCGGTGTCACCAACTTTTGCGGCCTGCACGGCAACGTCCATGGTGAGCACCGGCGGCTGGTGCAGGGCATGGCGTCGGAGCTGCTGGCGCGGATCGATCATCTCAACGGCCTCAATGCGCCGCATCTGATCCTCGGCAAGGTCTTCGCGCAAGCTTACGACACCGCGGCCTACAAGATCGCGGCCGACGAGCTGCTCGCCAGCCACAAGGTGAATATCCTCTTCCACGCGCTCGGCGCCGGCGTCGTCATGGCTGATGAGCGCCGCATCGACGCGTTGCTGGTCGAGACCAAGGCAGGTCGGCAGGCCGTGCGCGCGGAGATATTCATCGACTGCTCCGGCGACGGCGATCTCGCGGTCTGGGCCGGTGCGCCATTCGAAATCGGCGACGCGCACGGCCATCCGCTCTATCCCTCGATGATGCTCCGCCTCAACGGCATCGATCCCGCAAAGGCCGGCGAGGCCTGGCGCACCATTCCGCAATTGATGGAAAAGGCCGCGGCCGCCGGCACCCACGCATTCCCGCGCAAGAGCGCGATCGTGCGGCCGCAAAAGTCCGGCATCGAGTGGCGGGTGAACTTCACGCAAGTCGCACGCGAGGACGGCCAGGCCATCAACGGTATTGAGCCCGACGATCTCACCCGCGGCGAAATCGAAGGCCGCAAGCAGGCGCTCGCCGCGTTCGAATTCCTGCGCACCGTGCCGGGCTTTGAAAAATCCTACATCGTCGATCTGCCGCCGCAGCTCGGCATCCGCGAGACCCGCCGCATCAAGGGCGGCTATCAGCTCAGCGGCGAGGACGTGCTCGGCTGCGCCTCTTTCGCGGATTCCATCGGCGTCAACGGCTGGCCGATCGAAGCCCATGTTCCCGGCGACGTCGTCTTCACCTTCCCGCCGATCCCGGAATCCCGCGGCTACAACGAGCTGCCTTACCGGATGCTGGTGCCTGACCGCGTCGACAATCTCCTGGTCGCCGGCCGCTGTGCCTCGATGACCCATGAGGGTCAGTCGGCGGCGCGGGTCTCCGGTGCCTGTTTCGTGATGGGTGAGGCCGCCGGTTCCGCGGCGGCGCTGGCGTTGTCCGGAAACAGGATCCCGCGTGACATCCCCGTTGAAAAATTGCAGGAAACGTTGAAACAACAGGGCGCTTTCGTCGGGCGAGATCAGGCTGTGCCCGAAGGCCTTTAACGGACTGCAAGACAACGACGGTGGAGGGAACGGGATGATCGGGATAGTGCGGCTTGCGCTGGCAGGCCTGGTGGCGATCATGGCGATCGGCACCGCGCGGGCCGAGGACGCGCTGAAGGCCAAGATCGGCGTGCTCCGCCTGTCATCCTCCGCGCCGGTCTTCATCGCGCAGGACAAGGGCTACTTCCGCGACGCCGGATTGGAGGTCGAACTGAAATTCTTCGACGCGGCGCAGCCGATCGCGGTGGCCACCACCTCCGGCGACGTTGATTTCGGCGTCACCGCCTTCACTGCGGGCCTCTACAATCTCGCCGGCAAGGGCGTGCTGAAGGTGATCGGCGGCATGAGCCGCGAGAAGCCCGGCTATCCCCTGATCGGCTATTTCGCCAGCAACAATGCCTTCGCCGCGGGCTTGAAGACGCCGAAGGATCTCGCGGGCAAGCGCGTTGCGGTCACGCAGGTCGGATCGAGCTTTCACTATTCGCTCGGCCTGCTCGCCGACAAATACGGCTTCAAGCTCGCGGATGTGAAGATCGTGCCGCTGCAATCGCTGTCGAATGCGGCCGCCGCGCTGAAAGGCGAAACCGTCGATGCCGCGCTTCTACCCGTCTCCACTGCGCGAAAGCTGATGGACGAGGGCGGCGCGAAGTTTCTGGGCTGGGTCGGCGACGAGACGCCGTGGCAGTTAGGGGCGGTGTTCGCCTCGCCGAAGACGCTGACCAACAAGGCGCTGGTGACCAAGCTGCTCGGCGCTTTGACGAAGGCCGACCGCGAGTACCACGACGTCATTCTCGCCGCGATGAAAGATGGCGTTGCGCCGATCAATGAGCAGACAAAACCGCTGCTGGAGATCATCGCCAAGTACACCAATCTGCCGGTCGAGCAGGTCGTCGGCAATTGCGCCTATATCGATCCCGAGGGCAAGCTGGATGTGAAGAACGTCGACAACCAGATCAAATGGCTGCAGGAGCAGGGATTCGCGGACAAGGGTTTTGACGCGAACGGGATCATCGCCAAAGACTATGTGAAGGCGGATTGATGCGGCGAGCGCCATTCCAAACCCGTCATCCTTCGAGGCTCCCATCGCGGTGCATTTGCACCGCAATGCTCGCACCTCGGGATGACGCGGCGCGAATCGAAGGTGCCGCATGGACCTGATCGCCAGCCACATCACCCATCGCTTCGGCGATCTCGCCGTGCTCGACGATATCTCTTTCACCGTTAGCGCGGGCGAGGTGGTGGCAGTCGTGGGGCCCTCCGGCTGCGGCAAGAGCACGCTGCTGTCGATTCTCGGCGGGCTGCTGCAGCCGACCTCCGGCGCGCCCGAGCTGCGCGGCGCGCCGCCGGCGGACAGCCTCAATCCGCTGACCTTCGTGTTCCAGGATTTTGCGCTGCTGCCCTGGGCAACTGTGGAGGAGAACGTCGAATTTCCGTTGCTGCACACCCAGCTCTCGGCAGCCCAGCGCCGCGCGCTGGTCGAGGACGCCCTGCGCCGCACCGGCCTGACCGATTTCCGCCAGACTTATCCAAAGCAGCTGTCCGGCGGCATGCGCCAGCGCGTCGGCATCTCGCGCGCGCTTGCGGTGAAGCCCGCCATCCTGCTGATGGACGAGCCGCTGTCGGCGCTGGATTCGCAGACGCGCGAGCTCCTGATGGAGGATTTCGTCCGTCTGCTCGCCGATGGCGGCATGGGCGCGGTCTACGTCACCCACAATCTCGAAGAGGCCGCGCGGCTCGCCGACCGCATCGTTGTGCTGTCGCGGCGACCGGGGCGCATCCGCGAAGTCGTGCCTGTGCCGATGACGCGGGCGGCGCGCGGCGAGATCACTGCGCGTGAAAAGCTGCTGGACTTGCAGAACCAGATCTGGTCGCTGATCCGCAACGAAGCCATCGACGCCGAGCGCGAGGTCCAGCATGCTTGATCGCGCCGGCCTGCCTGCGAAGGATGAGACGACGCGCCGCGTCCACTTCCGCGGCGCCGGCTTCGTGCCTGCCTCGAGCCGTTTCGGCGGCTGGATTGCGCTCGCGCTGGTCATCGCGATATGGCAGGCGGCGGGCAGCACCAAGCTCGTCAACCCGCTGTTCCTGCCGGCGCCCTCGGCGATCGCGCGCGCGATCTACCAGCTCGCGGTCTCAGGCGCGCTCTGGCAGCATGTGTCCGCTTCGCTCTTGCGCATCGGCATCGGCTGGCTGCTTGGGACAGCGGCCGGCGTCGCCGTCGGCTTTGCCATCGGCCTGTCGCGGCTCGCGCGCAGCGTCGGCATCACTTTCATCTCGGCGTTATTTCCGATCCCGAAGATCGCGCTGCTGCCGCTGTTGATCCTCTGGCTCGGGATCGGCGAAGAGCCGAAGATCGCGACCATTGCGCTCGGGGTGTTCTTCTCGACCGCGATCTCGGTCTATAGCGGCGTCGATGCGGTGCCGCGCAACCTGATCCGGATGGCGCAGAGTTTCAACGTGCCCTTCGTCACCATCGTGCGCAAGGTGATCTGGCCGGGCGCGCTGCCCGCCGTCCTCGCCGGCTTCCGCATTACGGCTTCGGTGGCCCTGCTGCTCGTCGTCAGCGCCGAGATGATCGGCGCGCAATACGGCATCGGCGCCTTCGTGCTGCAGGCCGGCAATCTGATGCAGACCGATCAGCTGCTCGCCGGCGTGGTGATCCTTTCGGTATTCGGGCTGGCGGTGGGAAAGGTGATCGGCTGGCTGGAGATACGGCTGTTGCACTGGCGGTAGCCACGTCCGTCATTGCGAGGAGCGAAGCGACGAAGCAATCCAGATTCTCTCCGCGGAGAGATTCTGGATTGCTTTGCTTCGCTCGCAATGACGGGGTGGTTAGCCCCAGTGCCTCACGCGTTCCCGCGATCTTCCCTGAACAAATCCAGCTTCTGCTGCACGGGCCGATCCGAGAAGCTGAATAGCACGGCGTCCTCATCCGCCTCGTGCGTCACCCAGTGCCAGCTCGGGACGACGAACAGGTCGCGCGGGCCCCACTCGAAAACGGTGTCGCCAATGCGGCTGCGTCCCTTGCCCTCGATCGGGCAGAACACCGTCGCATCGGTCGAACGATAGCGCGCGGTGCCAAAACCCTTCGGCAGCAATTGAATGAACGTGCCGATCGTCGGCATCGCGAAGTCGCCGGTCTCGGGGTTGCTGAACTTCAGCTTCAGTCCGTGACATGCGTCCCAGTCCTGGCTCGCGCGGGCCTTCTCCAGGGCCTCTCGGGTATAAGCGTAGGGATAGCTGAAGATGGGCGATGTCTTCGAGCTCCGCTTGACGTCGACCGGCAAGAGGTTGTGGCCGTAGCGGGCAAAGCTGTCGCCGGCAGGTTTTGTAATTCTCTGCTGGTCCTCTTTCGAGCCTTCGGCGAAGGAGCAGTCGAAGAACTGCACCAAAGGAATATCGAGGCCATCCAGCCAGAACATCGGCTCATTCGTCTCGTTGGAATGATCGTGCCAGGTCATCGACGGCGTGATGATGAAGTCGCCGGGCTCCATCGCGGTACGTTCGCCGTCGACGGCGGTGTGGGCCCCCTTGCCTTCGAGCACGAAGCGCAGCGCCGACTGGCTGTGACGGTGCGCAGGCGCGACGTCGCCGGGCACCACCATCTGCACGCCGGCATAGAGCGAGGTCGTGATCTTGGATTGCCCGCGCAGGCCGGGATTCTCCAGCACCAGAACGCGCCGTTCGGCCTCCTTGGCGGTGATCAGCTTGCCGGCCTCCGTCATGTAGTCGCGGATGACGCCGAACTTCCAGAGGTGAGGGCGGCACGCGCTCTTCGGCTCCGGCGTGATCAGGTCGCTCATCACCGTCCAGAGCGCGGTGAGATTCTCGCCGTCGATCTTCTTGTAAAACGCCTCGCGTTCCGGCGTCTTGGTCACGGCTTCCATGGCGCGCCTCCTGTTCGTTTCTAAATTGACAGTATACTTACGATCTAGGTAGCGTCAATGCGACGAGTGAACTACAAGACAGTCATTCCGGGGCACGCGAAGCGTGAACCCTGAATCTCGAGATTCCGGGTTCTATGCTGACGCATCGCCCCGGAATGACAAACGGGAGGGTTCCAATGAAGCTGCACGGCTATTTCCGCTCCAGCGCCGCTTACCGCGTGCGGATCGCGCTGAACCTGAAGGGACTTGGCGCCGAGCATCTGCCGCATCACCTTCGCAAGGGCGAGCAATGTGCGCCCGCTTATCTTGCCATCAACCCGCAGGGCCTGGTGCCGGCCCTGGAGAACGATGCAGGTGCAGTGCTGACCCAATCGGTCGCGATTATCGAGTGGCTCGACGAGACTCACCCTAATCCGCCGCTGCTGCCGAAAGATCCGCTGCGGCGCGCCAAGGTGCGCGCGTTCGCGCTCGCGATCGCTTGCGACACCCATCCGGTGCAGAACCTGAAAGTGCTGGCGCGGTTGCGCGAGCTCGGCCTGCCCGAGGAGAAGGTCCAGGACTGGGCCGCCTGGGTCAATCGCGAGGGCCTTGCGGCTTGCGAGACGCTGATCAAGGACGAGCCGGTCCCGTTCTGCTTCGGCGATGCGCCGACGCTCGCCGACCTCTGCCTGGTGCCGCAGCTCGCCAATGCCCGCCGCTTCGGCGTCGATGTCTCGGCCTATCCGCGCCTGCTCAAGGCCGAGGCCGCCGCCAGGGCGCTGCCGGCGTTTGCCGATGCCGCACCGGAGAAGCAGCCCGATGCCGAATAAGCCTGCCGCTCCGATCACGATGGACGCCGTCTATGCCGCGCCGGGCTACCTGTTCCGGCGCATGCAGCAGATCGCGGTCTCGATCTTCATGGAGGAGTGCAAGGCGTTCGATCTCACGCCGGTGCAATATGCCGCGTTGGTCGCGATCCATACTCATCCCGGCATCGACGCGACGCGGCTCTCGGCCGTGATCGCCTTCGATCGCTCCACGCTCGGCAGCGTGATCGAGCGGCTGCTGGCCAAGGATTTTATCGAGCGCAAGCCGGCACCCGAGGACAAGCGGATCAAGTTGCTGTATCTGACGAAGTCAGGCGCGGCGATCCTGCGCGAGATCATCCCCGCCGTCGAGCGGGCCCAGGCGCGGATGCTGGAGCCGCTGAATCCCGCAGACCGCAAGACGCTGATGGGGCTCTTGGCGCAACTGGTGGATCTCAACAACGAGGCCTCGCGCGTCCCGCTGCGGGCCGAGGATGCTCTGGAACATCTGGGGAAGGGCGGGTGAGGCCCTGCTGCAGCCTCTAAAGCGCGATGGGATCAGGATGAATCACCATCGCGCTTTGGGTTATTGTTTGAGCATGATCTTTTCGGAAAACCGCTGCACACTTTTCGGGATCATGCTCTAACTCCGCTGTCATTCCCCGCGCTGGCGGGGAATCCAGTACGCCGCGGCTTCTCCATTCTAGCCGCGCCGTCTCTGGAATACTGGATCGCCCGTCTGCGCGGGCGATGACAGCGGTTGTGTAGCGGCGCGAGTGCGCTCCTGACTGTCCTTGCCCTCACATCCGCAGCAACGCCTGCCGGTCGATCTTCCCCGTGCCCGTCTTCGGCAGCTCGTCGATGAAAATCACCTCGCGCGGGTATTTGTAGGGCATTAGCTTGCCCTTCACGTAATCCTGCAGCCTGCGCGTCGCTTCGACCTGATCGGCAGCGCGGTCGTTCATCACCACCACCGCCTTCAGCGTCATGCGACGATCCGGTAACTCGGCGGCGAACACCGCGCATTCGCGGATGTCGGGGTGGTCGGCGAGACAGAGCTCGACTTCGAGCGGATAGACCCACTGGCCGGAGATCTTGATGAGATCGTCGGCGCGGCCGCGGAAGAAGTGAAAGCCGTCGGCATCGCGGACGAAGCGGTCGCCGGTGTAGATCCAGCCGCCCTCGCGAATGGTTTCGGCCGATTTGTCCGGCCGGTTCCAGTACAGCGGCGTGTTGGAATCGCCGCGGACCCACAAGATGCCTTCCTCGTTGTCGCCGACCTCGTTTCCATCCGTGTCGCGCAGCGCGACCTCGTAGCCGGGCACGCGCAAGCCGGCGGCACCGAGCTTCTTCTGCTCGGGGCGGTTGGAGAGATAGATGTGCAGCACCTCGGTCGAGCCGAGACCTTCGACGATCTCGAGGCCGGTGAGTGTCTTCCAGCCGTTGAAGACCTCGGCCGAGAGCACCTCGGCGGCGGAGAGCGACAGTCGCAGCGACGAGAAGTCGGTTTTGTCCGCGCCTTCGGCTTTTGTCAGCGACGTGTAGAGCGTCGGCAGGCCGAAGAAGACCGTCGGCCTGTATTGCTCGATCGCCGCGAAGATCGACGCAGGCTTCGGCTGGCCCGGCAGCAGCAGCGTCGCGGCGCCGGCCGAGAACGGGAAGGTGACGGAATTGCCGAAGCCGTAGGCGAAGAAGATCTTCGGCACCGAGAAGCAGACGTCATCGGGCGTCAGTCTCAGCACGTTCCGCGCAAAGGCGGCTTCGCTGTAGGCCATGTCGTGCTGCAGATGCACGATGCCCTTGGGCCGGCCGGTCGAGCCGGACGAGTACATCCAGAACGCCATTTCGTTGCGATGAGTCGGCGCTTCCGCCAGCTCAGTCGGGAACTGCGCGAGCCAGCTTGCCGCGGCGGCTGCCCGCGGCGCCGCGTGATCGCCCACCCCGCCATTGGTGACGATCAGCGTCCGCAGGCCCGTGTCCTTGCAGGCCTCTGCATTGAAGCGCGCGCAGAATTCGGACTCGACGACCGCGACAGTCGCGCCGGAATCGGCGAGATAGAATTGCAGGAGATCCGGCGGCGTCAGCGTGTTGATCAGGAGCGGCACGAAGCCGGCACGCACGGCGCCGAAGAACGCGGCCGGATAGGCCGGCGTATCGTCGAGGAACAAGAGCACGCGGTCGCCGCGCTTCAGCCCAAGCGAGGCGAAACCGTTGCCCCAGCGGCAGGCTTCGCCGCAGAGCTCGCCATAGGTCCGCGTGCCTGCCGGACCCATCAGCGCGAGCTTGTCGCCGCGGCCTTTGCCGAGATTGTCGAACAGCACGCGGCTGGCGTTGTAAATCTCAGGAATGGCAAAGCCGATCTCGCGCGCGCCGGGGCTGTCTGCGGGCACCTGGTCTCTGATCTCGTTGCTCATGGCGCATCTCCGCCGTTCTTGGCCGCCTCGTAGCGGGCCATGAAGGCCGGCGACATCGCGCGCAGCCGGGAATCGTCGATGCGGCCGGAGCGGGTGATATAGCTATAGGCAAAGTCCATCAGGGGAAGCTTCATGTGCTCGGCGAAGTGTTCGTACCAGGACGCACTCGTGCGCGCGGCATCGACGAGCTTCTGCACGATCGGCTTGCGCGTAGCCTGATAGCGATGCAACGCGGTCGCAAGATGCACATCCGACTCCAGCGCCTTGACCAGCGCGATGGCGTCCTCGATCGCGAGCCGCGTGCCCGAGCCGATCGAGAAATGTGCGGAATGCAGCGCGTCGCCGAGCAGCACCATGTTCTTGAACGACCAGTGCTCGTTCCAGACCCAGGGAAAGTTGCGCCAGACTGATTTGTTGGAGACGAGGCAATGACCGCCGAGCGTGTCGGCAAACACCTCCTCGCAGATGCCCTTGGACTGCTCGACGTCCTTGTAGGCGAAGCCATAGGCCTGCCATGTCGCGTGATCGCATTCGACCAGGAAGGTGCTCATGGTCGGCGAATAGCGGTAGTGATGGGCGTTGAAGGTGCCGCGGTCGGTCTTCACGAAGGTCTGCGACAGCGTGTCGAAACGTTTCGAGGTGCCGTACCAGACGAACTTGTTGGAGGAGTAGGACAATGAGGTGCCGAAATCGCCCTCATAGGCCCGGCGCACCAGCGAGTTCAGCCCGTCGGCGGCGACGATCAGGTCGTGGCCATTGAGCTGGTCGATGGCCTGAATCTGCGTGTCAAACCGCGGCGTGATGCCGGCGTCGAGCGCGCGCTGTTGCAGGAACTTGAGGAGCTCGAGCCGTCCGATCGAGGAGAAGCCGACGCCGTCGATGGCGACGCTGTCGCCGTGCAGGTTCAGCGTGATGTTCTCCCAGCTCTCCATATGCGGGGCGATCGCATCGACCGTCTCGGGGTCGTCGGCGCGCAGGAACTCAAGGGCCTGGTCAGAGAACACGACGCCAAAGCCCCAGGTCGCGTCGGCCGGGTTCTGTTCGAACAGGTCGACCTGATCCTCGGGGTGGCGCTTTTTCCAGAGATAGGCGAAGTAGAGCCCACCGGGCCCCCCGCCGATCACGGCGATCCGCAACGTCTGCCTCCCTAATTGACAGTATACTTACTATCTAGGGATAGACTAATGTGCTCCAGCGCCCGGCGCCAGCGGAATTATCGGCGTGGCCGGCGCGCCATAGCTCGCCTTCAGGCCCACGTTTGCGGGTGCCCGAAAACGTCAGATGCGAATCATAGCCAAACCGGGCCGGATTGGCCACCCGGGCGCGTCAGACGCAGCGCCTCACATAGACCCCGTTCACCAGCACCCTGGTGCAACGGACCGCGGGCACCGGCTTGCGGACCGCGACGGCCGCGTTCGGACCGGCGCAGCCGGCGCGATAGACGCCGCGGGCGCACACCACCGCATTGGCATCGGTGGTCTCGAACGTCATGGTTGCGGCGAAGGCGAACAGAGCAGAAGCAACGAGCAGCAATGAACGCATGTTGTCCTCCCGGACTTGTCGTGATCGAAACTGAGTCTCCACCCGCCGCAATTCAGTGCTGCGGACGTGCATAGTCCGCTTCGTCTTATCTCGCGGCGAAAGGTGCGAGTACCTCTCTGCAGGCCGGCGAGAGCGATGCCGCCCGATTGGAAATGCATTGTATGATCCGGCCGCCGCCGGGCGCCACGCCGGCGCAGAGCGTGCGGATATCGGCGCCGCAGGCCGATCTGGCGATGAACAGCTCCTCGCGCGGCAGCAATGGCCGCAGCACGATCGTGGCCGGCGCCGCGGCGGGCGCAGTCGCGGGAGCCGCACCTGCAGGTGCCGCCGTAGCCGCTGGACCGGATGCCGCGCTCAGCGCGCCTTGGCAGGAGGGTGAGACTCTTGCCTTGTTCTTCTCCAGGCATTCGAGCGCAGCCGCGCCGCCCGGCGTCACGCTCGCGCAGACTTTTGGATAGTCGGACCGGCAGGCGCTCTTGATGGCGGCGGCCTGCGCGCTGCTCGGCTGCTTGGCGGGGGCAGCCTTTGCCGCCACCGCTGGCGCGGCCGGCCTGGCCGGTTCAGCGGGCGGCGTGCTAGGCGCCGCCTGGGCCTTCGGTGCGGCGGGGGCCGCCGGCGCAGCTTCAGTCTTCGGCGCCGCCGGAGCGGCTTCAGCCTTCGGTGCCGCTGGGGGCTCGAGCGCGCGAACGGCGGTCTGGCATCCCGATGACAGGCTGGACATGTTCTTCTGCAGGCATTGAAACGCTTCCGCGCCGCCCGGCGTCACGCTCGAACAACGTGCCATGAAGTCCGACCGGCATGCCGAGCGGATAGCGCTCTTCTGGGCTTCGGTCGGCGCTTGCGCGACGGCGACCGTTGCAGTTGCGAACAGCACTGCTGCTGCCAGCAATGCGCTGCGCGTGGAGCCATGCTTCAATTTCCCGAACATCGGTATGAGTTCCTGCCCTATAGCTGGAGCGCTCTAATGACCGTTCGGCGCTCTAAAAAAAAGTGATGCGATTGCAATCGTCGGGAGCCATGCGATGCATGGCATCATTGGCCGCTTTGTCCGCGACCGCAAGCAGATTGTGTCGAAGGACGGCGCTGTGGGGCGACGCTACAGTTTCACCATGCGCTTGCCGCGGTTCTCGCCCGCGAGGAGCCCGATCAGCGCTTTCGGCGTATTCTCGAGCCCGTCGATGATGTCCTCCTGCACCTTCAGCTTGCCGGACTTGACCCAGGCTTGCAGGTCGGCGAGCGCGCGCTGGCTCTCCTTCATGTAATCCATCACGATGAAGCCCTGCATGACGAGCCGCTTCACCACGATCAGCCCGGGCACGCCGCGCGGGCCGTGCGCGGCGGGCGTGCCGTCATATTGCGAGATCGCGCCGCAGCAGGCGATGCGGCCGTAATTGTTCATCTGCGGCAGGCAGGCTTCCAGAATGTCGCCGCCGACATTGTCGAAATAGACGTCGATGCCGTCGGGCGCGGCGGCGCGCAGCGCCTTGAACACCGCGCCGTCCTTATAGTCCACGGCAGCATCGAAGCCGAGCTCGGAGGTCAGCCAGTTGCACTTATCAGTGCCACCGGCGATGCCGACCACGCGGCATCCCTTGATCTTCGCGATCTGCCCGACGATCGAGCCGACCGAACCCGCGGCCGCAGAAACCACGACCGTCTCGCCTTCCCTGGGCTTGCCGATCTCCAGGAGACCGAAATAGGCGGTGAGGCCGGCGATGCCGAACACGCTGAGCAGATGGGTCATCGGCTCGAGCTTCGGCATCTTGGTGAGATGCTTTGCCGGCACCGCGGCAAATTCCTGCCAGCCGGTGTCACCGAACACGATGTCGCCGGGCGCCAGCCCCTCGGCCTTCGAGCTCACGACCTCCGCGATGGCGCCGCCGGCCATCACGCTGTTGGCCTCGACGGCGGAGCGATAGGTCGCGCCGTGCATCCACGCGCGGTTGGCGGCGTCGAGCGAGATGTAACGCACGCGCAGCAGGGCCTCGCCGTCCTTCGGTTCCGGCACTGTGCTCTCCAGCATCTTGAAATGCTCGGGGCCGAGCTTGCCGCTGGGTTTTTCCACCAGCAGAATCTGGCGATTGATATGTCCGCTCATGGCGTTTCCCTCTTTGATTGTCCTGCCGATCACTGATGCAGTCGCCGCAAACAAAACGTGCAGGCCGCATGTGTTGTGCGCTGCATGAAGGCTAGATCGCCGCATCCCGTTTCACAACGGGAACATCGTGAAAACGCGGTCGCACGCAAAGCGTGTTGCGTCGCTCGGATATCTGCGACATCATGAAGCGTCGGCGTATGTGGGGGTAAGCGATGTCCAACAGGTTCACGCAATACATTCTGGCGGCGATGGTGCTCGGCATCATCATGGGTTCGGCGATCTACAATTTCCTGCCCGACACGCGCGCCGACTGGGCGTCCTCCATCAACCTGATCGCCATGATGTTCCTGCGCCTGATCAAGATGATCATCGCGCCCCTGGTGTTCGCGACCCTGGTCGGCGGCATCGCCCATATGGGCTCGGGCTCCAAGCTCGGCCGCATCTTCGCCAAGACCATGGGCTGGTTCATCAGCGCGTCTTTCGTCTCGCTGCTGCTCGGCCTGATCATGGTCAATCTGCTGCAGCCCGGCGCCAACTTCCCCGGCACGCTGCCGCAGGCGGGTCAATCGACCGGCCTGCCGGTCTCGGCCTTCTCGATCGAGAAATTCCTCACCCATCTGATCCCGACCTCGATCGCGGACGCGATGGCGCAGAACGAGATCCTGCAGATCGTGATCTTCGCCGTGTTCTTCTCGGTGGCGATGGGCTCCATGCCCGAACGTTCAAAGCCGATCCTGGCGATGATCGACGACGTCGGCCACATCATGCTGAAGGTGACAGCCTACGTCATGCTGTTCGCCCCGCTCGCAGTGTGGGCCGCGATCACCGCAACAGTGGCCAAGAACGGCCTCCTGGTGCTCTGGAAGCTCGTCGTGTTCATGGGCGGCTTCTATCTCTCGCTGGCGATCCTGTGGACCATCCTGGTCATCGTCGGCTTCATCGTCATCGGTCCGCGCTACAGCCATCTCTTGAAGCTGGTTCGTGAGCCGTTGATGATCGCGTTCTCGACCGCGAGCTCCGAGGCAGCCTATCCGAAGACGCTCGAGGCGCTCAACCGCTTCGGCGCCTCGTCGCGAATCTCGAGCTTCGTGCTGCCGCTCGGCTATTCCTTCAATCTCGACGGCACGATGATGTACTGCACTTTCGCGGCCGTCTTCATCGCGCAGAGCTATCACATCGACATGCCGCTCGGCACCCAGCTCGCGATGCTGGCGACGCTGATGATCACCTCGAAGGGCGTCGCCGGCGTGCCGCGCGCCTCCCTCGTGGTGATCGCCTCGACCCTGGCGCAGTTCAACATCCCCGAGGCGGGCCTCTTGATGATCATGGGCATCGACACCTTCCTCGACATGGGTCGGAGCGCCACCAACGTGATCGGCAACACGCTGGCGACCTCGGTCGTGGCGAAGTGGGAAGGCGAGCTTGGGCCCGAGCATGCGATGGGGCCGGACGACGCCGTGCCCGACGACATGGTGCCGGGCGAAGTGCCTGCCATGGCCGGCCATGGTTAGGGGTGAACCATGGGCCAGGCACTGGCGAGGTCAGTGATCGGCGGCATCCTGTGGCTCGCGGCAGCATTGCTGCTCGCGACTGCGGCGTCCGCCCAGACCGGCAGCGAAGGGCTGAGCCCCACGCTGTCGGCCATCAAGACAGCGCACGCCGTGCGGCTCGGCTATCGCGAGAGCTCACCGCCGTTCTCCTTCCTCGATCAGTCCGGCCGTCCGATCGGCTATAGCCTCGAGCTCTGCGAGGCCATTGTCGAGGAGATCGGCGTCGAGGTCGACGATCCCAATCTCAGAATCGAGTACGTCAAGGTCACCTCGGACGACCGGATCGACGCCGTGCTCCAGAACAAGATCGACCTCGAATGCGGCTCGACCACCGCCAATGCCGAGCGCGGCAAGCGCGTCGCCTTCTCGCCGCTGATGTTCGTCGCCGGCACCAAGCTGATGGTGCCGAAGGGAGCGGCTGTTTCCGGTGTCGCAGATTTGAAGGGCAGGACCGTGGTGGTGACCAAGGGCACGACCAACGAGCAGGCGATGCACGCCGTCGACAAGAAGCTCTCGCTCGGCCTCAACATCGTCACCGCGCCGGATCACGAGCAGTCGTTCCGGATGGTAGCCGACGGCAAGGCGGATGCGTTCGCGACCGACGACATCCTGCTCTACGGCCTGATCGCCCGCCACAAGGCACAGGAATATTTTCGCGTGGTCGGGGACTATCTGTCCTACGACCCCTACGGCATCATGTTCAGGAAAGGCGAGCCGCAACTTTCCGCCGTGGTCGAGCGCGCCTTCCGCAAGCTCGGCTCCAACCGTGACCTCGTCCCGCTCTACAACAAATGGTTCACCGCGAGGCTCCCCACGGGCGAACGCCTGAACGTGCCGATCTCGCTGCAACTGGAAGAGGCCTTCAAGGCCATGGACGATTCGCCCAGCGGCAATAATTAGGGGGATGTTGTTGTAACGCTCGCGCGGTGATCTCGGTTCACCCCTCCCCCTCGTCGGCCCACGAGGGGAGAAGGGATTGCAGCGTGCACGTGGCGCTCAGCGGCTTCCCCCAAACACCCGATCAAGCGCCGCGTCATACGTCGCCTGCACCAGCTCCGGATGCAGTTTGCCCAGCGCCTCCATCATCACGCCGGAATTGATCTCGAGCAATTTCCATTTGCCGTCGGCATGGACCACGTCGATCGACGCGAAAGCAATACCGATGGCGCGCGCGGCATCGCTCGCGAGCTTCACGCAAGCCGCGCGAAGCTCGCCGTCCGCGAGCAGCACCGGCTTTGCGCCGGCATCGAGATTGTGCCGCCAATCCGAGCCACGCTGCTTGCTGTAGACGACTTGGGGAACATCATCGAGCAGCACCACGCGGACCTCCTCCTCGATGGCGATATAGGGCGAGATCACGAGCCCTGTGCTCATCGAAAAGACCTCGCTGGCGGCGTGGTCCAGCTCCGCCTCCGTCGTCACCTTGAACACCGAGCGCCCCGATGTCCCCTCGTTCGGCTTCACCACCACGCCGTGCGGATGGTTCTGAAGCAGCCCAGCCATTGCCTCTCGCCAGGCGGCACCAACGACATCCTTGCCCAGCCTCGGGTTGAGGAAGAGTCGATGGGGAATGCAGGGCACGTCCGCCAGCGCCAGCGCCTCCGCGGTGGCCGATTTGTCGTTGGCGAGGCGGTGCGCGATGGCGCTGTTGAGGCCGATGTCGTAGCCGAAGGCGAAGTGGCGCTTCGGTCCCCGCCGCATCGCGATCAGCCAGCCGCCGGAGCGGACATCGACTGCAATGCCGCGGTCCGCACAATAGCGCCTGATCGCCTGAACGAAGATTCGCTCGCCGCTTGCCATGGTCCTTCGTCGCTCCTGTCGCCAAAAGCCGCAAAAATGCGGGAAGCGGCGCCAATCGGGATGAAAATCAGAGCTATTCTTAATGAAATTCTCGCGAGCGCGACGGAAATTAAGTGCTCCGACCACGCATCAGGGAGGAAAGAAATTGCCCTCCGCGCCTGTCCGGCAGCAGATTCATTGATGATGTGGCCAGTTCTGCCGCAAATGCCGGTTTGATCGGCATCAATTGCATCCGAAACGAGGTTGATTATTGGTCTCAATGGCGTAGATCACACACGCGAAATCCTCCGCCATGGCAATGGTGACCGCCCGTTTTCAGGGCCGGGCAACGCTTTTGCCCTAAAACCGCAGTTATTCGGAATATCGAAAATCATGAGCGCGTTTTACCGAGAGAAGGTTCTTTCCGTCCACCACTGGACCGACACGCTGTTCAGCTTCCGGGCCACGCGCGATACCGGCTTCCGGTTCCAGAACGGCCAGTTCGCCATGATCGGCCTGGAGATCGACGGCCGCCCGCTGCTGCGCGCCTACAGCATGGCGAGCGCCAATCACGAGGAACAGCTCGAGTTCTTCTCGATCAAGGTGCAGGACGGCCCGCTCACCTCGCGCCTGCAGAAGATCAAGGAAGGCGACACCATCCTGGTCGGCCGCAAGGCGACCGGCACGCTGATCACCGACAATTTGCTTCCCGGCAAGCGGCTGATGCTGCTCTCGACCGGCACGGGCCTCGCGCCCTTCGCCAGCCTGATCAAGGACCCCGAGGTCTACGACCAGTTCGAATCGATCGTGCTGGTGCATGGCTGCCGCCAGGTCTCCGAGCTCGCCTATGGCGAGAAGCTCGTCGCGACCTTGCGCGAGGATGAGCTGTTCGGCGAGCTGCTCGCGGACAAGCTCGTCTACTACCCGACAGTGACCCGCGAGCCGTTCAGGAACCGCGGCCGCATCACCGACCTCATCAACTCCGAGCAGATCTTCAACGATATCGGCCAAGGCCCGCTCGACATCGCAACCGACCGCATCATGATGTGCGGCAGCCCGGCGATGCTCGAAGAGCTGAAGGCGATGTTCGAGAGCCGCGATTTCGTCGAAGGAAGCGGCAACAAGCCCGGCCATTTCGTGATCGAGAAGGCCTTCGTCGAGCGGTAAGCGCCACGCCTCGTGCCCCGGACGCAGCGTCTTTCAGCGCTGCGCTGCAGAGCCGGGGCCATCTCGCGCATCGTATGGTGTTGTATTCTGGATCCCGGGTCTGCGCTTACGCTTCCCCGGGACACCGCCTGGCTTGCGGCCGCTTGCAGGCTAACCCAGCCCCGTCCCTCTGCTGCACCGCAAAACCCGTCCATCGGGCTGATTGATTTGTCTCGGCCGAATTCGCTAGCCTGAAACAGGGGCCGCGTCATATCCGTATGACAGGCAAAGGCGTATCGTACCGCCTCATGCTGGCGAGAGGATGGGAATCGTGGCCGACGACAACAAGACGCAGGAAGCTCCGAAACGTCTGCCGCTGGCGGAAGAGGGGATCCTGGAAACCCTACTGCTGCCCTTCTCGCCGCGCTTCATCGTGCTGACGATCTGCGCGGTGGTCACCGCGCTCTTGATCGGCATCGGCATCGTCGACCGCAAGATCTTCGACATTCTGCTGGTCCCGATCCTGATCTTCGGCGGGCTGACGCTGCTCGGCATCCGCGATCTCTTGCAGAAGAGCCACGCGGTGCTGCGCAACTACCCGATCTCCGCGCACATCCGCTTCCTGCTCGAAGAAATCCGGCCCGAGATGCGGCAGTACTTCTTCGAGAGCGAGAAGGACGGCATGCCGTTCTCGCGCGACACCCGCGCGGTGGTCTATCAGCGCGCCAAGATGGAGCTCGACAAGCGTCCGTTCGGCACCCAGGAGGACGTCTATCGCGAGGGTTACGAGTGGATGCATCACTCGGTCTCGCCGAAGCCGCATGCCAAGGAAAAATTCCGTGTCGTGATCGGTGGGCCGGATTGCGCAAAGCCCTATTCGGCCTCGGTGTTCAACATCTCGGCGATGAGCTTCGGCGCGCTCAGCCCGAATGCGGTGCGGGCCCTGAACGCCGGCGCCAAGAAGGGCGGCTTCGCGCACGACACCGGCGAGGGCGGCGTCAGCCCGTATCACCGTGAGATGGGCGGCGACATCATCTGGGAGATCGGCTCAGGCTATTTCGGCTGCCGTCACCTCGACGGCTCCTTCGACCCCGAGGCGTTCGCGCGCGTCGCCAGCGACGACCAGATCAAGATGGTCGAGCTCAAGATCAGCCAGGGCGCCAAGCCCGGCCATGGCGGCGTGCTGCCGGCGGCCAAGGTCTCGGAGGAGATCTCGAAAATCCGCGGCGTGGCGATGGGCGAGGACTGCATCTCGCCGGCCTCGCACCGGGTCTTCTCCACGCCTATCGGCATGATGCAGTTCATCGCGGAGATGCGCCGCCTCTCCGGCGGCAAGCCGGCCGGCTTCAAGCTGTGCATCGGCCATCCCTGGGAATTCCTGGCGATCTGCAAGGCGATGATCGAGACCGGGATCTATCCCGACTTCATCGTCGTCGACGGCAATGAGGGCGGCACCGGCGCCGCTCCGCTGGAGTTCATGGATCATCTGGGCATGCCGATGCGCGAGGGCGTCAATTTCGTCCACAACGCGCTGGTCGGCATCAATGCGCGCGACCGCATCAAGATCGGCGCCTCCGGCAAGATCGCCACCGCGTTCGACATGGCGCGCGCGATGGCGATCGGTGCCGATTGGTGCAATTCGGCGCGCGGATTCATGTTCTCGCTCGGCTGCATCCAGTCGCTGAGCTGCCACACCGACCGCTGCCCCACCGGGGTGGCGACGCAGGACCCGACGCGGGCGCGCGCGCTCTACGTGCCGCTCAAGATCGACCGCGTGCACAATTATCACCATGCGACCCTGCAATCGCTGACCGAGCTGATCGCCGCGGCCGGCCTCGAACACCCGCAGCAGTTGCGGCCGATCCATTTCAGCCAACGGACGTCGACGACCCAGGTGAAGTCCTTCGCCCAGCTGTATCCCGCGCTGCGCCCGGGCGAGCTGCTCGAGGGTACGGAAGATCCGCGCTTCCACGACGGTTGGCTGATGGCGCGTGCCGAGACGTTCCAGCCCGCGCTGTGAGCGCAGCTCCGCCGCATGATTCCGCCGGCTATCCCCGTGCAAATTTACCCGGCGCGAGGAGATCTTAACGTTTGTGTCAGCTTTGCGTGTAAATTGGGGGCATGAACGAGCGACGCAACGATGGCAGGCAACGCGTGCTGAAGGCCGCAACGATCGAATTCGGCGGCGGCGCGATCGATTGCACCGTCCGTAACTTTTCGAGCGGGGGCGCTGCGCTTGACGTGACGAGCCCCGTCGGTATCCCCGAGCAGTTCACCCTGTTCGTCCAGTCCGACGGACGACATCTGCCCTGCACCGTAATCTGGCGCAAGGAAAAGCGGATCGGCGTGAGCTTCGGGCGAGGGTCGAGTTAGCCGGAGCGAGTTTGCCCACGCCGCCGCCTACTCGGCGCGCCGGCTCGCCAGGATCTTGTCGATCCTCCGTCCATCCAGATCGACCACCTCGATGTGCCAGGCGCCGAAGTCGAAGGCGTCGCCGACATTGGGCAGCGCATTGAACTGTTGCAGCACGAGGCCTGCGACCGTGTTGTAGCGGTGCGGCGGCAATTCGACGCCGAGCAGCTCGCCGAATTCGTCGACCGGCATCCAGCCGGAGATCAGCAGTGAGCCGTCGGCGCGCCTGATGAAGGCCGGCTCGGGCGGTCCTTCCTCGGAATGGAAGGCGCCGACGATCGACTCGAGGATGTCGGCGGCCGTCACCATGCCTTCGAAGGCGCCGTATTCGTCATAGACGAAACCGACGTGAACCGGAGCCGCTTTCAGGATGGTCAGCACGTCGCGCGCATCCGCCGACACCGGGATGCCGGGCGCCTCGCGCACGAGCCCGCGCAGGTCCGGGTTACGTTCGTTCATATAGGCAACCAGCAGGTCCTTGGCCTGGAGCACGCCGATCGGCCTGTCGCGGTCGCCGTCGGAGACGGGGAAGCGCGAATGCGGGCTCTTGGCGATGATCTCGCGGATGGCGGCCGGATCGTCGTTCAGGTCGATCTCGTCGACCTCCGTACGCGGCGTCATGACCGCGCCGACCGGCCGGTCGCCGAGCCGCATCACGCCGGCGATCATCTCCTTCTCGCCGGGCTCGAGCACGCCCGCGCTCTCGGCCTCGCTGACGAGATGATGGATCTCGTCCTCCGAGACCTTCTCCTCGGCCTTGCCGCCGCGGCCGAGCAGCGTGAGGATCAGCTTGCCGGAGACGTCGAGCAGAAAGACGAGCGGCAGCGATATCTTCGCCAGCACGTGCATGGCGGGCGCGACCCGGACTGCGATGCTTTCGGGGTCGCGCAGCGCCGACCTGCTTCGGCACCAGCTCGCCGACGATCAAGGTGGCGTAGGTGATCAGCGTGACCACGATGCCGACCCCGACGATGTCGGCAAGCCCTGAGGAGAGGCCGAGCTCGAGCAGCCATTGCGTCAGCCGCTGCCCGAGTGTCGCGCCCGAGAACGCGCCGGAGAGCACGCCGACCAGCGTGATGCCGATCTGCACTGTCGACAGGAACTTGCCGGGATCAGCCGCCAGCGTCAGCGCCCGCTCGGCGCCGCGTACGCCCTTGGCCGCGAGCAGCGACAGCCGCGCCGGACGCGACGACACCACCGCCAGTTCGGACATGGAGAGCAGGCCGTTGATGACGATCAGGACGACGACGATGACGAGTTCCAGCGAGAGCATTGACATTCCGGAGGTAAGTAAGAGTGGCCGGATGGCGGCGCACGCCATTGATATAGGTATTCGGTGGGGAGGTGCCGGCAATTCTGCGCATCCGGCCCTCGGGGAACCCGCGCGGGGGCGTTTTCACCGTCCTTCACGATCACGCCGCCCGCTCACCGCGGCCGAACTCTCGCTGATGGATCGCATGCAGGGGCGCGTGGAGGCCGGCCGCAAGCGCATCGAGGCCGGCATCGACCAGCTCGGAAATCCGCCCCGGATCGCGACCGCTATGAAGGCGGCAACCGAATCCTATTTCGGTAAGGCCGCGGCTGCCGTGGACAAGGAGATTCCCGCAGCCCGAAGCGACGGCAAGTACGGCACCAACGCCGACGAATTGGCGACCGTGATCGTGCCGGCGATCCAGATTTTCTATGGCGTGCGCGACGCTGCGCGGCACGAGCCAGACCGGATCGGCCTCCCCCAACGTGCTCGCGTCGGCCAGATCGCTGTCCGGCGAGAGCACGCGTCTCAAGAGCGAGGTCGGAAAATTCCTGGACGCGATCCGGGCGGCGTAGAGTCCGTTGTGAGCGGAGGCGATTTCATCTAGGCTCGCAGCCCCGGGGATGTCGCAGCCTCCCCGTGAAGTGGTGATCCCACGCAAGCGCTGCTCGCTGATTCATGGAGCGAGCAATGGACGGGATCGCCACCGAGCTTCCGCTTTTCCTGCTTGCCACCTTCGCCGGCGCCTTCGTTGCCGGCCTTTCCGGCTTCGCCTTCGGTCTCATCGCGGCTTCGCTATGGCTCTACGTGCTGACGCCGCTTCAGAGCGCCAGCCTGATCGTCGGCTTCGGTCTTCTCGTCCAGGGCTATTCGGTCTGGAAGCTGCGCGCTGCGCTCGACTGGCGCCGGCTCTGGCCTTTCATCGCCGGTGCAGTCATCGGCGTGCCGGCCGGGGTGTCGCTTCTGACCTGGGCTGATCCGAAGAGTGTCCGCATCGCGGTTGGCGCAATTCTGATCGCCTATAGTCTCTATGCATTCTTCCGGCCGCAGCTCAAGCTCGTGGGCACCGTGACGCCGGCCGCCGACATCGCGGTCGGCTTCGTCAACGGCCTGCTTGGCGGGCTGACAGGTCTTGCCGGCATCGTCGTCACCGTCTGGTGCAATCTGCGCGGTCTGCCTAAGGACGTGCAGCGTGCCACATTCCAGCCGGTCGCAGTCGTGGTGTTCGTCATGGCGGCGCTCTGGCTGGGCGCCAAGGGGGCGCTCTCACTCGACACGGCGAAGCTGTTTGCGCTCGGCCTGCCGTTCCTGTTCGCCGGAACGTGGAGTGGGCTGAAGCTGTTCGGCCGGATCGACGAGACCACGTTCCGCAAAATCGTGCTGGCGCTGCTGTTCGTCTCGGGCGCCGCGGTGCTGTTCTGAGCCGCCGCTCAGAACTCCCCGTGGAGCCGTCCTGAAAACACCGATACCGGGCCGCGGTCCGCGTTATAGGCGGGATTGACGATGAGCTGGTAGTCGGCGGTGAAGGTCAGCGCCTTGTTCAGCGCGTAGGCGTAGTAGGCCTCCAGCACGCGTTCGCGGCGATAGTTGAGGCGGCCGTCGCCGATCAGCGGCCCGAGACCGCCGGCGGCGATGAAGTCGCGATGGTCCTGCGACAGCGCATTGATGGCGCCGGCGATGCCGACGACGTCGTCGGGCCGGCCCCATTTGATGCCTTTGACCGAGACGCCGCCGGATAGGCTGCTATCGATGTCGGTGAAGGTCATGATCTCGTTGCGGCCGTCATTCCAGCTCCAGCGGCCGAACACGCCGATGTCGTCGGTGATGGCCTGTTCGAGGTTGAACGCGTATCCATATTTGATACGGCCGCGGCGAGTCTGGCTGATATCCACGCCGAACGCGGGATTGTCCAGCGTCTCGCGATAGCTGCCGGCGAAAGCGCTGTTGACGAAACCTAGCGTGCGCAGCTTGCCCGGCTGGCCGAACAGCGAATAGCGCGTCTCCAGCTCCATCACATATTCGCCGCGCCGGCCAACGTTCATGTCGAAATTGTTGGAGTTCGACTCCGCGCCGATCAGGAAATAGCCCGCGCGCAACGCCCATTGCTTCTGGTTCAATTCGGCCGTGGCGCCATAGCCGAGGCCGAGCTTGTCGGCGGCATAGTCGAACGCGCCGGAGGCCCAGATCGACCAGTTCATGAAATCCTTGCGCGGATCATGCGCGTAGGAATTGCCGTCGAACACGTCCACCACGGAGAACTTGCCGACCTGCAAGGTCAGGCGCGAGACGTCGACCTTGCCGGCAAGCTGCAGCTGGCCGCTCGCCAGCTCCTCCTGCTCGCCGCCGAAGCCGAAGGTCTGGCGCACGAACAGCCGGGAGGCGTTGAAATGCGGATAGGGGAAGCCGGACTTCTGCGCTTCACCATTGGGGAAGCCGGCGGCACCCGTCGTGTTGTTGAAGCCGAAGCCCTGCAGCAGCTCGGGATTGAAATAGACTTCGCCACCGTCCCACAGCCGTGCATTCAGATAGAGCGAGTTGCTCCAGGTCTGCTGAAAATCCGGCGACGGGATCAGGCTGTTCGGACCGGTATAGGGTGCGCGGAACGCGGGATAGCCCTGTCCCAGCGCGGTCGACTGGCCGTGAATCTCCCAGCGATTCGACTCCGTATCGGTGATATCCGACTTTGGATTGTAGGTCGGCACGCCCGGCCAGTCGATCTTGCGATTGAGGCCGACCCGCAGGCTGTGAAAATCCATCGACGACGAATATTGCGCGCCGGAGGGGAAGGCGACGCCCACGTTCTCGAACTTGCTGTAGAGATATTCGAGCCGCGCGCTCCAATGCGGCGCGAAGGCGTATTCGACGCCGCCACCCGCGGTCCAGCCGAACCGCGTGTGCAGCACTTTTTCTTCGACGCCGCCGGTCGGCGTCGAAAGAAAACGCTCGCCGGCGAAGGCCGCGCCGCCGGTGGCGTAGAACAGCCAATTGCCATTGGCGTAGCCGAGCCGCGCGCGCAGGCTCGCGACATAGTCCCAGCGTTCCTCCGCACCCGACAGCGCAGTCGCCGCCGATGACACGACGTGGTTGGAGGGCAGATAGTTCGGAAACGAGATGTCTCCTTCGACGCCGAGCAGCAGGCCCGAATTGAAACGCCAATTGTAGCCGGCCTGGACGCCGCCGGTCGCGCCGGTGAACACATTGTTGTCGGTCGCAAGCGTGGGATCGGTCAGCGTTGCCGAGGACGTGCCGCGGGTGACGCCGACATGCGCGCCGATATAGAGGCCGGTCCAGTCATAGACCGCTTTCAGCGGCGGCGCCTTCAGCGGCAGATCGGCCGCGCGGCTGACGGCGGGAAAAACCATCACGCCCGAGGCGATTGCCGCGGCTGTCCGCAAATACCTGTAACGGTGACCTCTCAACGTCAAAACGCACGCCCCCAAAACGCGAATGTCGTCCACCCGCCGCGATATCCCTGCCGATTCGCGGCGGCCCTGTCATCAGGCCCGGTGCTTTCGCGCGTCGGCCGAGATGATCCGGTTTCGACGCGCTTTCTTCCAAAGTCCCTCAAAGTCCCTGCATGTGCAGCGAACCTTATTGCAATTAATTCGCAATAGCAATTAGCGCGGATTGCCGCAGGTGATGGTTCGCACCCTTGTGTGACGGGGCTGCAACAAATTCCCCAGCGCAAAGAGGATGACCCGCCCGGGGGGACAGCCGGGCGGGTCGGGGGCACGACACGGGGTGGATGAGGCGCCCGTGTCGGACGCGGGATCCACGTGTGAGATCGGCCTCAGGTACTCGAATCAGTAGCAGGTACGAACGCGGCCGACGTACTGGCCGAAGGCGTTGTACTGGGCGACCCAGCCGCAGCGGTGATAGCCGTAATAATAGGGGTCGTTGCTGGCAGCGATCGCGGAGCCGACGACGGCGGCGGTGGCGATGCCGGCGCCGACACCCCAAACCCAGCCGGGCTGCTTGGCTTCGGCCGAGGAGGTGGTGGACACGATGCTGCCGGTCACAGCGAGGGCAGCGAGAGCTGCCGCGGCAATCTTGGTCTTGATCGACATGTAAAACTCCATCCGGGGTTGAGGCGGTCCGTTGTGGCCCGCGTGCTCAGTTGGACGGAGGCTCTTCGCGTTCGGTTCGAAGAGCGGAGATTTGGCCGCCGAGAACAGATCTTTCCTGAATGAATCCAGGAGGATGTCCGCTAACCGAGAGGGCCCCTGGCGAGCCTGTTCACGTCGAAGTTATCGACCTCACGCAGCAGCTCGCAAAAGGCGCGCGCGCCCTGATCGAGCAGCTGCTCGCCCTTCTCAGGCAGGGCCAGCGTCGCATTGCCGACGGCGCCGCTGGGGTTGAGATCCTGCGCCTGCCAGGCGAATGGCGCCGGCCGCTGCGTCGACAGCCAGCGATACTGCTGCTCCATCGCGATGCTGCTCGCGGGAAAATCCGCGATCGCATTCATGCGCACTTGATCCGGATAGCGCGCCAGCATGATCGAGGTCTCGACCGCGCCGCCGTGAATGCCGTGGCGCACTTCATCGGCCGGGAACAATTTCTCCGCCGCAGAGAGCCGCGACCACGAGGTCGTCACCACGAACAGCTTGTGATGCGCGCGCAGATCCTGCGCGACCAGCATCATCGCCGCGCTGTTGCCGCCATGGCTGGTGATGAGGACGAGCTTCTTCACGCCGCGGCGTGCAACCTCCTCGCCGATCCCGGTCCATTTCTTCAGCGCAATTTCAGTCGGCAGCGTCTGCGTGCCCGGATAGTCGATATGCTCGGTGGAAATTCCGATTGGCTCGACGGGGAGGAAACTGGCTGGAACGCTTTCGGGCAGCAGTTCGCGCACACGCGCCAGATAAGCGTCCGCGATCAGCACGTCAGTCGTAAGAGGCAGATGCGGGCCATGCTGCTCGGTCGCCGCCAGCGGCAGCACCGCGATCCAGCGCGACACCTCCGCTGGGCCGGCATGAGCCCAGTCGATGTCGATCCAGTCACGGGGCGGCGTCATCGAGGTTTCCTTGCCCGAATTTGTCACGTAATTTGGGGTATGAGGGGACGCGGGCCTGGCCGGCTCGCGTCCCCTGATGTCATGCGGTTTTATCGCGTTGCGTTCACATCGGCCAGCCACGATCGACGGAGTGCCATCATGACCCCCTTTCATCTGCGGCGAGCGTTAATTGCGGGCTTGTTGGCCGCTCTCGCCTCCTTTGCACCCGCGCTGGCCGAGACGCTCGACAAGGTCACCTTCGGCACCAATTGGGTCGCGGAGGCCGAGCATGGCGGCTTCTTCCAGGCGGTCGCCGACGGCACCTACAAGAAGTATGGGCTCGACGTCACCATCGTCCCCGGTGGTCCCAACGAGAACAACCGGATGCTGCTGATCGCGGGCAAGATCGACTTCTTCATGGCCGCGAACACGCTGATGTCGTTCGATGCGGTCGCCAGCAACGTTCCCGTCGTCACCATCGCCGCGATTTTCCAGAAGGATCCGCAGGTGATGCTGACCCATCCGGACGCGAAGATCGGCAAGATCGAGGATCTCAAGCCGCTGACGCTGTTCGTCTCCAAGGAGGGCATGACCAGCTACTTCCAATGGCTGAAGTCCGAATACGGCTTCAGCGAGAAGAACGTGCGTCCCTATAATTTCAATCCGCAGCCCTTCATCGCCAATCCCAAGAGCGCGATGCAGGGTTACGTCACCTCCGAGCCGTTTGCCGTGGAAAAGGCCGCCGGCTTCAAGCCCAACGTGCTGCTGCTCGCCGATCACGGCTTCAACACCTATTCGACGCTGATCGAGACCCGCCGCGAGATCGTCGAGAAGAAGCCCGACCTGGTCCAGCGCTTCGTCGATGCCTCCATGATCGGCTGGTACAATTACATCTACCGCGACAATTCCGCCGGCAATGCCCTGATCAAGCAGCTCAACCCGGAAATGACCGACGATCTTTTGGCCTATTCCGTGGCCAAGATGAAGGAGCACGGCATCGTCGATTCCGGGGATTCCCTGAAGAACGGCATCGGCGCCATGAGCGACGAGCGCTATGCCTCCTTCTTCAACAAGATGGTCAAGGCCGGCGTCGTGAAGGCGGATCTCGACTTCCGCAAATCCTACACGCTGCGCTTCGTCAACAAGGGCGTCGGCGTCGAGCTCCGCCCGAACAAGCCGTAGCGCATGCCGAGATCAAACCGAGGCGTAGCCGCATCGTTCACCTCTCCCGAAGGGAGAGGTCGCATCGCATCGCTAGATGCGATGCGGGTGAGCGGTTACGCTCGCGCGTGGGAACGGCGCCCCCTCACCCGCGCCTTCGGCGCGACCTCTCCCCGTTGGGGAGAGGTGAGAGAGGCGGCGCGACCGAGCTCCACAACAGCCGACGATCGATGGTAGAGAGCAGAACTTCGCCCGCCGTCGAGGCCAGCCTGACCGCGCTCGCCGTCAGCCTGCGTGGCGTGACGAAGGTCTACGACAACGGCGTCATGGCGCTTGGCCCGTTCGACCTCGCTGTCCGCAAGGGCGAGTTCATCTCGCTGCTGGGGCCGTCCGGCTGCGGCAAGTCGACGGTGTTGCGGCTGATCGCCGAGCTCAGCGCGCCGTCATCAGGTACGGTGCGGCTGGCCCGGCACGAGGGCGAGGTGTTGCCGGGTCACGGCATTGGCTTCGTATTCCAGGAGCCGACCCTGATGCCCTGGACCAACGTGCGTGAGAACGTGCGGCTGCCCTTGAAGCTCGCAGGCGTGCCGAAGGCGGAGGGGCGCGCGCGTGCCGACGCGGCGCTGGCCAGCGTCGGCCTCGCCGATTTCGCCGGCGCGTTTCCGCGCGAACTATCCGGCGGCATGAAGATGCGGGTGTCGCTGGCGCGCGCACTCGTCACCGATCCCGATATCCTCTTGATGGACGAGCCGTTCGCGGCGCTCGACGAGATCACGCGATTCCGTCTCAACAATGATCTGCTCGCGCTGTGGCGGTCCTTGCGAAAGACCGTCGTCTTCGTCACCCATTCGGTGTTCGAATCCGTCTATCTGTCGCAGCGCGTCGTCGTCATGACCGCGCGGCCGGGCCGCATCCAGGCCGACATCCGCATCGAGACGGTCGAGCCGCGCGGCGAGGAGTTTCGCACCTCGGCCGCCTATTCCGATTATTGCCGCAGGGTGTCGGCCGCGCTGGCGCCGTCCTATTCGGGACAGTCGACGCTATGAGCGCGCAAGCTCCCGTGCCCCCGAGATCGTCCGCCTTGCAAAGCGCGATGCGCTTCGTGCTTCCCGTCATCGTGTTCGCAGCCGGCCTCCTCGCCTGGGAACTCGTGGTCCGCATCAAGGAGATCCCGCCTTACGTGCTGCCGGCGCCCTCCATCATCGTCCTGACGCTGATCAAGGACTGGGCGGTGCTGTCACAATCGCTCGCCACCACGCTTCTGACCACGCTCGAAGGTTTCGTCGCCGCCAGCATCGGCGGCATCGCGCTGGCGCTCGTGTTCAACCAGTCGAAATGGCTGGAATATTCGCTGTTCCCCTATGCCGTCGTGCTCCAGGTGACGCCGGTCATCGCGATCGCGCCGCTGCTGCTGATCTATCTGGAGCAGCAGACCGCGGTCGTCGTCTGCGCCTTCATCGTCGCCTTCTTCCCGGTGCTGTCGAACACCACGCTGGGCTTGAATTCGGTCGACCGCAACCTCGCCGGGCTGTTCCAGCTCTACGGCGCCTCGCCACAGCAAGCGCTGCGCTATCTCAAGCTGCCGGCGGCGCTGCCCTACATCCTCGGCGGCTTGCGCATCGCGGGCGGCCTGTCGCTGATCGGTGCGGTCGTGGCCGAGATCGCGGCCGGAACGGCCGGCGCCGGCTCCGGGCTCGCCTACAGGATCGCCGAGTCAGGCTACCGCTTGAACATACCCCGCATGTTCGCCGCGCTGCTTTTGTTGTCGCTGGCCGGGATTGTCATCTATGGGGTGCTGGCGCTAGTTTCGCACCTCGTTTTACGGCGCTGGCATGAGAGCGCGCTTGGAAAGGAAAACTGATGGCTGCCGGTTCGATTTCGTCCGAAAAGATCGATCTTTTGATTTATGGACCGGTGCGGCCGATCCTCGAGAATGGCTTTTCCGATCATTTCGTCGTGCACAAGGCGGAGACGCGCGGCGACCTCGAGCGGCTGACGCCGGCGGTCCGCGACAAGATCCGCGGCGTCGCCGTGACCTATCACACCGTGCGTGCCGACAGGGATTCGCTGTCGCAGCTGCCGAAGCTGGAGATGGTGGCGAGCTTTGGCGTCGGTTACGACCACATCGACGCCAAATACGCGGCCGAGAACAACATCGTCGTCACCAACACGCCCGACGTGCTGACCGAGGAGGTCGCCGACGTCGCGATGGGCCTTCTCATCGCCACCTTGCGCGAGTTCATCAAGGCTGATCGCTATGTGCGCTCCGGGCTGTGGCAGACGCAGAACTATCCGCTCAGCGTCGGCTCGCTGCGCGACCGCAAGGTCGGCATCGTCGGCATGGGCCGGATCGGGCAGGCCATCGCGCGCCGGCTCGACGCCTCGCTGGTGCCGGTGGTCTACCACTCGCGCAATCCGTCCAAGGACGTCTCCTACGAGCACTACCCCGATCTTATCGAGATGGCGCAGGCGGTCGACACCCTGATGGTGATCGTGCCGGGCGGCGCCTCCACCAACAAGATGATCGATGCCGAGGTGCTCAAGGCGCTCGGCCCGCGCGGCGTGCTGATCAACGTCGCGCGCGGCTCCGTGGTCGACGAGCCGGCGCTGATCCAGGCGCTGAAGTCGGGCACCATCCTCGCCGCCGGCCTCGACGTGTTCGCGGCCGAGCCGAACGTGCCGGACGAGCTCAAGACCATGCAGAACGTCGTGCTGCTGCCGCATATCGGCTCGGCCTCGGTGGTGACCCGCAACGCCATGGACCAGCTCGTCGTCGACAATCTCAAGTCCTGGTTCGCCGGCAAGGCGCCGTTGACGCCGGTTGCCGAAACGCCGTTCAAGGGGCGCTGATGAGAAGTCTTCGGGCCGTCGCATTCGCCGTCGCGACCAGCTTGGCCGCGATCGGCATCGCGCATGCGCAGGATGCGACGACCCTGAAGAAGCAGATGCCCGGGCAGTGGGAGCTCTCGACCACCGAGCGCAGCAAGACCTGCGTCGTCACGCTCAAAGGTGACGCCGCAGGCCAGGGATTCAAGCTGGAACTGGAGCCGGCCTGCAAGACGGCGCTGCCCTTCACCAAGGACATCGTCGCCTGGAGCGTGAAGGGCCTCGACATCGTTCGCTTGCAGGGTGCGACCGGTGAAGCCGTGATCGACTTCACCGAGGTCGAGGCCGGCATCTTCGAGGGCCTGCGCCAGGGTGAGGGCGTCTACATCCTGCAGGACCTCGCCGCCGCGCGTTCGATGGCCAAATCGATGGACCAGATGATCGGCGACTGGTCGATGGTGCGCGGCAACGGCCAGCCGGTCTGCGGGTTGACGCTGACCAACACCGAAGCGGGCCCGGACAATTTCCAGGTCTTCCTCAAGCCGAAATGCGATCCCGCCATCGCGCAGTTTAATCCGACGCAATGGCGGCTCGAGCGCGGCCAGATCATCCTGATGTCGAAAGCAGGCGAAGCCTGGCAGTTCGAGGCCGACGACAACGCGCAGTGGCGGCGCGTCCCCGACACCGCCGATCCCCTGATCATGCTGCGTCAATAGGCGCCTTTCGGTTCTTGCAATTTTTCCTGCGCCCATGTCGATCCGGCACCAGCTGGATCGTCATCCCAATAGCGAGCTGATCGCGCGGCCGAACCGGCCGTGTCTCGCCCTATCAGGAGTTTTGCATGCGCTTCATGTACATCGTCACCTCCAGCCAGCCGATGAAAGGTCCGACCCCCGCGCTGATGGAGGCCATGCAGAAGATTTCCGAGCGGGAAATCAAGGCGGGCCGGATGATCGACAATGGCGGCCTGATGCCACTTGCGACCGGCGCACGGGTGCGGATCGTCGACGGGGAACTGAGCGTCGTCGACGGTCCCTTCATCGAGGCCAAAGAAGTGGTCGGCGGCTATGCCATCTTCGAGCTGCGCGACAAGGCGGAAGCGCTGGCCATGGCCAAGGAGTTCATGCAGCTGCACCTCGACCACATGCCGGGCTGGGATGGCACCTGCGAGTTGCGGGCCTTCGCCACGCCGGGCGTCGACGGCGCCTGCGAGGTGAATGCGAAGGCGGCTGCGCACGCCTGATGGACGGCACCGCGCGCAACGGTCGGCGGCGATGACGGTCGCCGACACCGATCAAGCCATCCGTGCCACGATTCACGCAACCTGGCGCATCGTGCAGCCGCGGCTCATCGCGACGCTGTCGCGGATGCTGCGCGACGTGCCGCTTGCGGAAGAGTTGACCCAGGACGCGCTCGTTGCGGCGCTCGAGGCCTGGCCGAGCCTCGGCATTCCCGACAATCCCGGCGCATGGCTCATGACCACCGCGAAGCGCCGCGCGCTCGATGTCTTGCGCCGCGGCAGGATGCTGTTGGACAAGCACGACATGCTGGCGCGCGACCTGTTGCAGGAGCAGGAGATCGTGCCCGATTTTGGTGCCGCGCTCGACGATGATATCGGCGATGAATTGCTTCGGCTGGTCTTCACCGCCTGTCATCCCATCCTGTCGCGCGAAGCTCGCGCGGCGCTGGCACTGCGCATGATCTGCGGCCTCACCACCTCGGAGATCGCACGCGCCTATCTCGTGCCGGAAGCCACCATCTCCCAGCGCATCGTACGCGCCAAGCGGACGCTGTCGAATTCCGGCCTCGCCTATGAGACGCCGAGTGGTGAGGCTCTGTCGGAGCGCCTGGCCTCGGTGCTGGAGGTCGTCTACCTCATCTTCAACGAGGGCTATCTCGCGGCGCGCGGCGAGGAATGGCTGCGGCCGCAGCTCTGCGACGAAGCGCTGCGCATGGGCCGCGTGCTTGCAGGCCTGGCGCCGAACGAGCCTGAGGTTCACGGCCTCGTTGCGCTGATGGATTTGAATGCCGCGCGGACACGCGCGCGCACCGACGCGAATGGGGATCCCATTCTGCTGATGGACCAGGATCGCGCGCTCTGGGATTGGGTGCAGATCCGCCGCGGCCTCCGCTCGCTCGAATGTGCCGCCGAGCTCGGTGGCTCCGGAGGATTTTACGCGCTTCAGGCTGCAATTGCGGCGTGTCACGTCAGAGCGGCGACTGCCGTCGAGACCGATTGGCATCGCATCGCGCAGCTCTACGCCGAATTGGCGCAGCTGGTGCGCTCGCCGGTCATCGAGCTCAATCGCGCGGTCGCGGTCGGCATGGCCTGGGGACCGCAAGCCGGGCTCGACGTGCTGGACGCCGTCGCCGGCGCGCCAGCGCTGGCGACCTATCATCATCTGCCGGCGGTTCGTGGCGATTTTCTGCAAAAGCTCGGGCGGCTCGCGGAGGCGCGACAGGCGTTTGAAGCCGCCGCGCATCTTGCGACGAACGGGCGCGAACGCGCGCTGATGCAGCGTCGCGCCGCGGCACTCGACGCTCAGAATATCTAGGTCGTCACCTTCGGCGGCGGTGCGGTGCCTTGCGCCCATTTCTCCATCTTGCCGAGCACGCCCCAGACGGTGAGCGCGAGCGAGATCGGCATCGCGAACTGGCCAAGGCCGGGCACGGCCGACACGATCGTTCCGAGCAGACCGGCAAGACCGCCCGCATCGGGGCTCGCCGTCACCGAGGAGAGCAGCGCGGTGAGCAGCGAGCCGCCGATCCCGAGCGCGGTCTTCTTGCCGTCGAGCAGCTTGCCGATGGTCTCGCCGAGTGCGCCGTTGACCTGGCCGAGCATGGGCTTGCCGCCGCCGTTGTTGAGCAGGGTGCCGAGCAGGTCGACGACCTGCTTCAGCTGATCGACCGGGGCGGGACTGGTCGGGCTCACTGGTCCTGGCACGGGCGCCGTCTTGTTGATGAGGGCGAAAAGCCGCTCGAACAGGCTGACCGGGTCGTTGGTGGCAGGCAAAGTGTTGCCCGGCACAGTCGCTGGCAGCGTCACACCGCCGGCCGACGGTCGCAGCACTTGCGCGAGGTCCTCCAGCCGCTTCAGGATTTGCGACAGATCGCCGTTCTGCGCGGCGGGGCCCGGCTGCTGCATCGCGCGCGTGATCGCGGCGACGGTGGCGGCATCGAGCAGCCCGGTATCCCTCAGGCCGTGCTGCTGCTGAAACTGCGAGACGGCGGTCCTGGTCTTCGGTCCGCTGATGCCGTCCTCGGCGAGCGGCGGATTGGCGCCGAGCTTGTTGAGCGCCTGCTGCATGAGGATGACCGTCGAGGCCACATCGTCCTCCGGCTCGGTGCGGCCGGCGAATTGCGGGACGCTGTCGAGCGTGATCGAGGAATCCTGTGACATCATCGCATGCAGGATCACCGCGGTGCCGAGCTGGGAATCGACGTGACTGGAATCGAACACGTGGTCGCGGACGAATTTTCCGGCCCTTGCCTCTGGCGGGCCGTACAGCGTCGAGCCGCCGTAGAGATAGGGCGAATTGACGCCCTTGGCGTGATAGCCGAAGCCGTTGAACGCCTCGAGCCGGAACAGCATCCGCGCGATGCTCCAGTCCTGCGCGCCGATGAAGTTCTCGATCCTGAACGCGTCCACGGCACCGTCCACGAAGGTGGCGAATGGACCGCGCCCTTTCGGAACGATGGTGGTCACACGATGCAGCGACTCGCCGTTGCCGAGATACGTGTCGAAATCGAAGTTGGACTCGCGGTAGTGACAGAGCGCGGTGAAGTACCAGGGAACGCCCGTCAATCGCTCGATCTGCTGATAGGTCGCCTTGCCGTTGAGGGCCTTGCGGGCGACGGCATTCGCTTCGGTGAGGCGTCCCGCTCGGATTTCGAGACCGGCCCAATTCCGCTCATATTCGCTTTTCAAGCTCTCGAATGAGATCATTTTCCGCTCCCGCAAATTGACTGAATTATCGAGTCTCCGTGCAAGCCACAGTGAACCGGCTGGCGTGATCGACGCGTGACTGCAGCGTGATCTCTGGAAAATCTGGCAGTCCGCCGGTCCGGCGCATGTGAAATGGCTTACAGCGTTGACATGAAATCATTGGTAGAATCCTGCAACGCACCGCTCAAGGAACCGGCGCGGCCGTCGATCCATTAACAAGGCGAGACGGTCCGGCAAGGAGTCCTGCATGCCCAAGCGCGTCCTGGCGATCGGAATCGAACCCGGCAATGCCGACTACAGCGCATTTCCGCAGCTGACGCCGGAGCTCGTGCGCGACTACATCGAGGCGCAGCTCCTGCGCCTGCGCGATCTCGGCTTCGAGGTCACGAGCTGCCTGATCGATCTCGATGCGACGGCCGAAGCCGGAGTCACGGCGGCCTTGCGCGACGAGCGCTTCGATTGCATCGTGATCGGCGCCGGCCTGCGCGAGCCGAGGGAGCGCCTGCTGCTGTTCGAGAGGGTGCTGAACCTCGTCCATCGCCTGGCGCCTGACGCCGCGATCTGCTTCAACACCACGCCTGCCGACACCGCGGAGGCGGTGCAGCGGTGGGTCGAGCCGTGAAAGCCGGCAATTGTCAGCGGTATTGGTGCCGAGCGGTCATCGGATGCACGTCGGCATTGGATCAGTTGACTGCGCGCGCATGGACGATCTCGCGCGCCCCGACCGGGCGCACGTCAGACGCGTCGAGAGTCACAACGGCAACCGTGTCCCCCGACAGGGTCGTGAATTCGACTTCGAAGGCTTCGCCTTCTTGATGCACCAGGACGACGGTGCCCACGTCACCGGCGGTTAGCCGTTCCGAAGGCACATCCCGCTTCAATACGACAAGGTCCAATTCATTAATCATCAGTACTAATCCTCCTCGGTACCAAGGTCACGTGGCATGTCTGTTTCTCAAACGTGTCCCAAGGATGCTATTCGTGGCCGGTGTATTCCGTGACGGACGTTGGATCTCGCGCCTAGATCAGCCGCATCCCGCGCAGGCTGGCATGCCCGCTCCTGCCGACGATGATGTGATCGTGCACGGCGATCCCCAGCGGCTTGGCGATGTCGATGATCGCTTTCGTCATCTGGATGTCGGCCTGTGACGGCGAGGGATCGCCGGAGGGGTGGTTGTGCACCAGGATCAGCGCGGTCGCCGACAGCTCGAGCGCGCGCTTGATCACCTCGCGCGGATAGACCGGGGTGTGGTCGACGGTGCCGGTCTGCTGCACCTCGTCGGCGATCAGCTGGTTGCGCTTGTCGAGGAAGAGCAGGCGAAACTGCTCCTTGTCGGCAAACGCCATGCTGGTCCGGCAATAGTCGATCACCTCGTTCCAGGACGACAGCGCGTTGCGGCCGTTGACCCCGCCCTTGGCGACGCGATGCGCCGCCGCAGCGATCAGCTTGAGCTGGTTGATCGCGGACTCGCCGACGCCGTCGACCTCGCGTAAGCGCGCCACCGGCGCATGCACGACCTCGGCGAACGAGCCGAACGTCTTGATCAGCGTCTTCGCCAGCGGCTTGGTGTCGCGCCGCGGCAGCGCCGGAAACAGCGCCATCTCCAGCAGCTCGTAGTCGCTGAGTGCATCCGCGCCTGCGCTATAGAAGCGCTCGCGCAGCCGCTCGCGATGGCCGAGATAGTGCGGCGCGTCCTCAGGCTTGCTCTTGTCGTGGTCGGATCTGGCTGGCATGGGCCGCCAGCATTGCCTTGTCGAGAAAAATTTTCAATCGAGAATTGTAGTCCTCTCGTGACTGCCGCATGGGCTTGGGCGTGGCGCAGAACGCGCGCGGTCCAGGGATGGATGGTTACGGGGACACCGATCGCCGAGCGGTTGATGCGTCCGAGGTCGCTATCTGCGTCGTGGAAGCTCATCAGGTGTTGAATCAGCGACACCGCCTCAATTGATGTGTTGCTCGCGCCTACGTTCTCAGGGGCTCAGGATTGCCCTGGGTGGGACCGTTGCGCGTGCGATGACTGGCGGCACCACATTGGTGCATTGAGACTGCCTCGGGGATTGAGGTCGGCACCTTGGCTGGCGCAAGCGAGCTCCAGATCAAGCGCATTCTGGTCGACGGAATTTCTCAAACGACAATTGCAAGTCCCCTCATCGCTTCCGCATGGGGCCGGTTACCGCCATGACGCCGATGACGATAAACGTCATGCCGGCCAGCATCGACCACGTGAAGCTCTCGCCAAGGAGCGTGGTCCCAAGCGCCACGGCGAAGCCGGCGCGCAGGTAGCTACCGCTCGTCGTTCCGAGCGGACCAAGCGTATGGATCAGGCGGAAATAGATCACCATGGCGAGTGCGGTGCAGACGCTCGCCAGGCCGAGCACTGCCATGATCGCCTGCATCGTCGGCGCCAGTGTCCAGGGCCGATCGAGCACGGCGGCGATGGGCAGCATCAGGGCCGCGGCGCAGCTCATCGCGCCGGCGGCCGTGACGATCGCGGGAAGATACGCGAACCGCTGCCCCCAGATCGGTGCCAGCGCGTAGCAGAAGCTCGCCGCCAGGACGGCGGCCTGCGCCAGCGGCGCGGTGGTGCCGAACCCCGAGCGCGCATCAACTCGCATGGTGAGGGCGACGCCGGCCAGGCCCAGCGCAACGCCGATGATCTTGCGGCCGCTGATCGCCTCTCGCCCGCGTCCGGTCGACAGCGCGATCGCTAGCACGAACATCGGCGGGGTCGCATTGAGCACGCCGGCGAGACCGCTCGTGATATGCGTTTCGCCCCAGCTGATCAGGGTGAAAGGCAGCGCGCTTTGCAGCAGCCCTTGCACGACGAAAGCCGCCCACACCGGCCCTTCGCGCGGCAGGGCATGCCCCTGCGCGAGGGCGACCAGGATCAGGAGAACGGCCGCGATCGTCACCCGCGCCGCGACCATCGTGAAGGGCGGGATCGTCGGAAGCGCGACCTTGATGAGCGTGAATGAGCTGCCCCAGATCAGGGAGAGAAGCAGCAGGAGTCCGATCTCGAACGCGAGACGGGTTTGTCTTGGTGTCGTCTGTTGTGCCTGTGTGCTCATGCGATCTGCTCCGGAATCCATCGAGACCATGAACAGGAGCGGCGCTGCAGGCTGGCTGGATTCGGACCTCATCGCCCGGTCGAGTCCGATTTCAGCTACCCGGAAGGGCGGCTTGAAACTATGATTTGGCCATGACGACAGGCTCGGCGCATCGGCAGACGCTGCCGCCGCATCTCGACTGGGAAACCTGCGATCGGGCGCGCCTTGCGCGTGCGCGCGCTTTCGACGGCCTGTTCTTCTCCGGCGTTCGCTCGACGGGCATCTATTGCCGGCCGGTCTGTCCGGTGCGTCCGGCCCGCTCTGAGAACGTCACCTTCTATGCGACCGCGGCGGCCGCCGAGCGAGCCGGCTTTCGCCCGTGCCTGCGCTGCCGGCCGGAAACCGCGCCGGGCTCGCCGGCCTGGATGGGGACGGCGACCACCGTCGCGCGCGGGATGCGCCTGATCAATGACGGCTTTCTCGATCGCGCGACCATGACCGAGCTTGCGGAAACCCTGGGCGTGGGGCCGCGTCACCTGCTCCGCCTGTTCATGCGTCATGCCGGCGCAAGCCCGAGTGAGATCGCCGCCACGCGCCGCGTACAGGAAGCCAAGCGGCTTATCGACCAGACCGAGATGACATTGGTAGAGATTGCGTTTGCGGCCGGCTTCGGCAGCGTTCGCAGGTTCAACGACGCTTTTGCCGCGACTTACAAGAGGACGCCTTCGTCATTCCGCCGCCGGCGCCAGGACAACGCGATCAGGCGCCGATCTGCTTCTCGCCGTGCCGTTCCGACAGTGTGAAGATCTCCACGCCCGTCGCGGTGACGCCGACGGAGTGCTCGAACTGCGCCGACAGTGAGCGGTCGCGGGTGACCGCGGTCCAGCCGTCGGAGAGGATTTTGACGTGCGGCTTGCCGAGATTGATCATCGGCTCGATGGTGAAGAACATGCCGGGCTTGAGCTGCACGCCCTCGCCGGGCCGGCCGATGTGGATGATGTTGGGCTCGTCGTGGAACATGCGCCCGAGGCCATGGCCGCAGAAATCGCGCACCACGCTCATGCCCTGCGGCTCGACGAAGCTCTGAATGGCGTGGCCGATGTCGCCGGTGGTGGCGCCGGGCTTCACCGCGGCGATGCCGCGCATCATCGCCTCATAAGTGACTTCGATCAGCCGCTCGGCCTTGCGGGCGATCGGGCCCACCGCATACATCCGGCTGGAATCGCCATACCAGCCGTCGACGATGAAGGTGACGTCGATGTTGACGATGTCGCCCTCCTTCAGCGGACGGTCGCCCGGCATGCCGTGGCAGACCACGTGGTTGAGCGAGGTGCAGGTCGAATATCGATAGCCGCGATACATCAGCGTCGCCGGATAGGCGCCGTGGCTGAAGGCGAAATCGCGGACGAATTCGTCGATCTTCGAGGTCGGCACGCCGGGGGCGACGATGTCGGTGAGCTCGTCGAGGCATTTCGCCACCAGCGCCCCCGCCTTGCGCATGCCGGCAAAGGCATTCGGCCCATGCAGCTTGATCTGTCCGGTCTTGCGCAGGGAGGTATCGGTGGCTTCGACGTAGCTCATGCGTGTCAAATCTTCTCGGGGCTGATCTCGATATCGGCGGAAAGGCTTGATTTCACGCTCTAATTTAATGATTGGCAGCCTTCATGCAAGCCGAGGCAGAGCGTTTTCGAGCGAAGTGGCTACCGGTTCGCGTGAAGAAAACGCGTCAAAAACAAGAGGCTTGCCAGCCTTGGATGGGAAAGTGCCCTAATTCGGGACTTCTACGGTGGTTTCCACCGGCAGGGCGCCGCCGCGGATGCGGATTTCGCGGACGGGGTAGGGAACCCGGATGCCCTCGCGCTTGAACGCGTCCCACAGCGCCAGCATCACGTCGCTCTTAACCCTGTCCATGCCGTCGGGATCGGCGATCCAGAAGGTCAGCGAGAACTTCATGCCGGCCTCTGCGAACTCGGTCAAAATGCAGGTCGGCGGCTTGCCCTTCTGGGCGCGCGGATGGGCAGCAGCGGTCTCGGCAGCGAGCGTGCAGACCAGGCGGGGATCGGCGTCGTAATTGGTGCCGAAGGCGATCTTCACCAGCGTGTTCTTGTCGGTATAGGTCCAGTTGACGACCTTCTGCGTCACCAGGTCCTCGTTCGGCACCAGGAATTCGCGCCCGTCGCCGGCGGCGACGGAAATATAGCGCGTCTTCATCGCGCTGATCCGCCCGGTATTGTCGCCGATGGTGACGAGATCGCCGGGCTTCACCGATTTGTCGGCGAGCAGGATGATGCCCGAGATGAAATTGGCCACGATCTTCTGCAGGCCGATACCGATGCCGACGCCGACCGCGCCGGAGAACACCGCGAGCGCCGACAGGTCGATGCCGACGGCGCCGAGCGCAATGACGATTGCGACGGCAAGCAGCCCGATGCGGATGATCTTCACCAGCAGCACCTGCACCGACGGCGTCAGGTCGGTGGTGGCGTTGATCCGGCTCTCGGCGAAATTGCTCGCGATGTTGGTCAGCCAGAGCGCGATCAGCAGCAGCGCGCCGGCCTTGAGCGCCAAGAGCGGGGTCAACCTGAGACCGCCGAGCACGATCGCGAACGAATCCAGCAGGTCGACCGTCGCATCGAGCTGGCCGACGATGGAGAGCGCGGCGACGAACCACGCCGTGATCGACACCAGCTTGACGATGAAGGCGTTGCGGAGCACCGAGGTCACGAGCCGGATCACGAGCCAGGCGAAGCCGAGCTTGGCTGCGACCATCAGGAGATAGCTGCGGCTCGGCCAGGTCGCGTGGTACATCACCACGCGCGAGATGATCACGAGCAGCGTGAACACCGCCGTCGAGGCGCTGGAGACCATCACCCGGACGAAGTGCCGGAGCGGCAGCGGCCAGCGCATCGCCAGTGACGTCATGTCGACGCGGCTGCGAATGGCGGCCTCCGCGGCATAGGCGATGCCGGCCGCGGCCAGGATGAGACCGAATTGCAGGTAGAACCAGGGCGAGGAGATTTCCGCCCCGACGCTGCGCGCGGTCGTCTGCACGAACTCCATGAAGTCTTTGAGGTCCATGTCCATCGGTCTCGTCGGCAAAGCGGGGAGGAATTGATTCGAGGGAGCCGCAGAATCCCACAAAGGGCACGGCCCGGCCATCGATACACCGCCAAGTGAAGCGCGTTAAGGCCGCAAAATGCCGACAGATTGCCGCGAGGAGCGGAAATGGGTTGGCGCGCGAGTCTGCCGACGATAAGGATGAAATTCCAGCGATTTGTACCCGGAAGGTGGATGGCCTCCCTCGACTCCGTCAGTCTCGCCATATTGCTCGGCGCCGTCCTCGTCATGGCCGGTATCCTGTCGAGCCTGCTTGCGCTGCGCTTCGGCGCGCCGCTGCTGCTCGTCTTCCTTGCCATCGGCATGGTCGCCGGCGAGTCCGGCCCCGGGCATCTGCAGTTCGACGACGTCCGCACCACCTATCTGGTCGGCTCCGTCGCGCTCGCCTTGATCCTGTTCGACGGCGGCTTGCGCACGCGCTTTGCCAGCATCCGCACGGTGCTCGCGCCCTCCGTGGTGCTCGCGACCGTCGGCGTGCTGCTGACCGCCGTCGTCACGGCGCCGTTCGCGAAATACGCGCTCGACCTCAACTGGGCGGAGTCGCTGCTGGTCGGTGCCGTGGTGGCCTCGACCGACGCGGCCGCCGTGTTCCTGCTGGTGCATACCCAGGGCCTGCGCCTGCGCCCGCGCGTCGGCGCAACGCTGGAGGCGGAATCCGGCACCAACGATCCGTTCGCGATCTTCCTCACGCTGATGCTGGTGGAATACATCTCGGTCGGCTCGAGCTCGCCCGGGCATGTGCTGATGGAGTTCCTCCTGGAGGCGGCGCTGGGCGCCATCGTCGGCGTCATCGGCGGCCGCCTCGTCGTGATCGCCCTCAACCAGGTGGCGCTGCCGCAGGGCCTGCACGCTCCGTTCGTGACCACGGGCGCGCTCGTGATCTTCGGCGGCTCGCAGATCATGCACGCCTCCGGCTTCCTCGCGGTCTATCTCGCCGGCATCATCATCGGCAACCGGCCGACCCGCGCGCATAATTCGGTGGTGACGTTCCTCGATGCCGCGACCTGGCTGGCGCAGATCGTGATGTTCGTGCTGCTCGGCCTTCTGGTCTCGCCGAGCCGGCTCGGCGCCAGCATATTGCCGGCGGTCGCCGTCGCGCTCGTCCTGATGCTGATCGCGCGGCCCCTCGCGGTGTTTGCGTGCCTTATGCCATTCCGCTTCAACTGGCGCGAAAAGATCTTCATCGCCTGGACCGGCTTGCGCGGCGCGGTCGCGATCTTCCTGGCCTCGATCCCGATGCTGGTCGGGCTGTCCAAGGCCTATCTCTATTTCGACGTCGCCTTCGTCGTCGTCATCATCTCGCTCTTGCTGCAAGGCTGGACCCTGGCGCCCGCGGCGCGCAAGCTGCATGTGGCACTGCCGCGCGCCGAGCGCGGCCCGCGCCGCGTCGAACTGGATCTGCCCGGCCAGCTCGAACAGCAACTGGTCGGCTATCCGGTGCGGCCCAAGAGCCTGTATTTCCGCCGCGGCCTGATCCCGTCCTGGTCCAAGCCGACACTCGTCATCCGCAACGAGAACATCCTGACGCCGACCGAAGCCGACCCGATCGCGCCCGGGGACTACATCTACCTGCTGGCCCCGCCGGAAAAGGCCGAGTCGCTCGACCGCTTTTTCGTCGACATGCAGCCGAGCTCGGCGCCCGATCCGCATCTGCTCGGCGACTTCATGGTCTCCGGCGAGCACACCCTCGCCGAGCTCGCGGAGATCTACGGCGTGAAGGTGAGCGAGGACGAGGGCAAGCTCACGCTCGCCGATTATTTCGACGTCCATCTCGACCGCGCGCCGAAGGAGGGTGCCGAGCTCGCGCTGGACGAGATCGTGCTTGTCGCGCGCTCGATCTCCGGGGGCCGCGTCAACGTCGTCGGCCTCCGTCTGCCCGAAGAAGACGAGACGCCCGCGCAGCTGACGCGCGCGCAGGCGCTGCGCAAGAGACTTGCGGAGCTGTGGACCTCGGTCGCGGGGGTCTGACGCTGCCGTAGGGAGGCAAAGGCGCCCTTGCGCCGTGCCCATCAAATGGGCACGGCGCGAGCTCAAAGGTGGCGTCGCAATTTGCGGGAACGGAACACCAGGCAGCCGCAGCCAAATCGCCGCAACCGCCGAAAGTTTCCGCTGTTCCGCCAAGTTGATAGCCGGAACGCTGCGCCGTTCCGCCCGTTCTCAGCCCGAGCAACGTCTTTGACAGGAGGAGTTCCATGCGAAGTTTCATCCTGCCTGCCATCGTCGCGATCGGCCTCGGATCGGCCGCGCCGGCGATGGCCTATGACACCGGCGACCAGATTTCCATGCAAGTCGCGCTCGACGTTGCCAGTGATCTTGGCGTCGCCACGGTCTCGCACACGAACTTCCTCGGCGATGAATGGCAGATCGAAGGCCGCGATCGCGCCGGGCGCTGGATGGAAGTCGATGTCGATGCGAGGACGGGCGAGGTGCGCAACGTCGATCGCGGCTGGTAGCTATTCGTAGCCCGGATGGCGCTTCGCGCAATCCGGGCTGCAAGTGCCTCACATCAGCACCTTCACCCCACCGAGACTCGTCACGCGGCCCTGCTTCAGCGTCACGATCTGCGTCGCGAGCTGGCGCAGTTCGGCTGCGTCGTGGCTGACATAGACCATGGGTACGTTGGCTTCATCCCGCAGCCGCACCAGATAGGGCAGGATCTCGAGCTTGCGCCCCTCGTCGAGCGCGCCGAGCGGCTCGTCGAGCAGCAGCAGCCTCGGCTTCGACAACAGCGCGCGTCCGAGCGCGACGCGCTGGCGCTCGCCGCCGGAGAGTCGTCCGGGGCGGCGGCCGAGCAGGGCACCGATGTCGAGCAGGTCGATGATGCGCCTGTGCTGGACAGGATCGGACGGCAGGCGGTTCATCCGCCGTCCGTAATCGAGGTTCTGCGCGACGTCGAGATGCGGGAACAGCCGCGCGTCCTGGAACACATAGCCGATGCGACGGCGCCAGGCCGGGACATGGATGCCTGCCGCGGTATCGTCGACGGTCTCGCCGTCGATCACGATGGTCCCGCGGTCGGGCCGCAACAGCCCGGCGATCATGTTCACCAGCGACGTCTTGCCGGCGCCCGAGGCGCCGAACAGGCCGATGACGCGGCCTTCGCTGCTGAAGGATGCATGCAGCGAGAATTCGCCAAGCTGCTTTTCGATGTCGACCCGCAGCATGGTCAGTTTCCGTGCAGCCGCGCGGTGGCGCGGCGGGCGAACCATTCGGCGGCAATCAATGCGCCCAGCGCCAGCGCGATCGAGACGATCACCAGCCGTCCCGCAGCGGCATCACCGTCCGGCGTCTGGATCAGCGAATAGATCGCGGAGGAAATCGTCTGGGTCTCGCCGGGAATGTTGGAGACGAAGGTGATCGTCGCGCCGAACTCGCCGATCGCCTTGGCAAAGCCCAGCACCATGCCGGCGAGCACGCCGGGCAGCGCCAGCGGCAGCGTCACCGTGAAGAACACCTTCCACGGCGCCGCGCCAAGCGTCTCGGCGGCCTGCTCGAGCCGGCGGTCGATCGCCTCGATCGACAGCCGCATCGGGCGCACCAGCAGCGGAAACGACATCACGCCGCAGGCGAGCGCCGCGCCAGTCCAGCGGAATGCGAAGACGATGCCGAGATGGTCGGCGAGAAAGCCGCCGACGAGGCCGCGGCGGCCGAAGGTGAGAAGCAGGAGATAGCCGGTGACGACAGGCGGCAGCACCAGCGGCAGATGCACGACGGCGTCGAGCATCGACTTGCCCCAGAAGTCACGTCGCGCGAGCAGCCATGCCAGCGCAATACCGAATGGCGTCGCGACCAGCGTTGCGACGATGGCGACCCTGAGCGAAAGCAGGATCGCCGTCCATTCGGCGGGGGAAATCTCAGACATCAAGCCGCAAATATCACGTCGTCGGGGTGACCAGGAACTTGAAGCCGTACTTTTCCAGAATGGTCTTGGCCGCCGTCGAGCGCAGGAAGGCGAGATAGTCATTGGTCTGCGGCTTGGCGGTGGTGGTCGCAGCGACCGGATAGATGATCGCGGGATGTGAATCCGCCGGGAAGGTGCCGACGATCTTCACGCCGGGCTCGATCTTGGCGTCGGTGGAATAGACGATGCCGAGTACGGCCTCGCCGCGGGCGACCAGCGTCAGCGCCGCGCGCACGCTCTCGGCCATCGCGAATTTCGGCTCCGCGGCCTGCCAGGCGCCGAGCTTTTCCAGCGCCGCCTTGGCATATTTGCCGACCGGCACAGCTTTGACGTCGCCGGTCGCGATCTTGCCGTCGCCGGCGAGCTTGGCGAGATCGAAGCCTTGCGCGATCGTCACGTCGTCGATCCTGGAATCCTTCGGCGCGATCAGCACGATGCTGTTGCCGAGCAGGTTGACTCTGGAAGGCTCGTTGATGGTCTTCCTGGAGATCGCGTAGTCCATCCAGTCGGTGTCGGCCGAGACGAACACGTCGGCCGGCGCGCCCTGCTCGATCTGCTTGGCGAGCACCGAGCTTGCGGCATAGCTGACGATGAACTTGACGCCGGTTCTGGCGGTGTAGGCGGCGTCGATCTCGTCCAGCGCGTTCTTCATCGAGGCGGCGGCGAACACGGTGATGGTCTTGTCCTCGGCCGCGGCCGGCGAGAGGGCCGCGCCGGCGAGGATGACGAAGGCAGTGAAAAGTCCTGATAGACGAAACATGGGATGCGCTCCGTGCGAGCTCGCGCGCGCAAGGCAGCACGCGCAAATCTGGCGTCGAATGGGTCAGATGCGACGGGCGGAAGCGCTGTTCCACGGTCCCTTGCGACGGCTTACGGCCGGCGGGGATATCGCAGTAGCGAAGATAGCAGGCCGCGCCGCTAGGTCAAACCTGGTTCGTCATCCCAGGACAAGTGCGCCTAAATCACCGCTGTCGTCCCGGACAAGCGTAGCGCTGGACAATGCGTAGCGTTGTCCAGAGCGGAGCGCCGATCCGAGATCCATAGTCACAGGCAGGTGTGGTTACGGGGACTCGGTGTGGCTTGCCGCGCCACATCGCCCGCTGTGATTACGGGGCTCGGATCGGCGCGCGCTTGTCCGGGACGACGGCATTGCGCTAGCGTCGTTTACGGCTGCGCATCCGCCGCGTGCAGCACCGCCTTGCAGGCGGCCGGCATTTGCGCCAGCGTCATCGGCGGCTTCGGCTTTGGCGGCTCCGGCGGCGGCTTGGGATGCAGCACCGCATCGGAGAACCAATAGGCGAGATCGGCGGGCTTGCAGCCTTCGTCCTCGGCCTGTGACGGCTGGCCCTCGCATTCGCCGGCGCCCGCCGGGCAGCGCATGCGGATGTGGAAGTGGTAGTCGTGGCCCCACCAGGGGCGGATCTTCGACAGCCACGCGCGATCGCCCTTGGCCTCGCGGCACAACGCCTTCTTGATTGCGGCGTTGACGAAGATGCGCTGCACGGCGGGCTCCTGCGCCGCATCGCGCAGCACCAGCACGTGACCTGGCGTGAACACCCTGGGGTCGACATCGAGCCGGTCCGGGCGCACCATCATCACCGCCGACATGTCCTCGCGCTCCTCGCGCGAGAGCCGGCGGTCCGGCATCGGCGTCAGCCAGATGTCGGCGTCGAGACCGATCTGGTGGCTGGAATGGCCTGACAGCGCCGGCCCGCCGCGCGGCTGGGCGATGTCGCCGACCAGGATGCCGGGCCAGCCCGCGTCCTTGTGGGCTTTCGCGGCGAGCCGCTTGATCAGCGCGATCATGTCGGGGTGACCGTAGCTGCGGTTGCGCGACAGCCGCATCACCTGCCAATACTCGCCGTTGATCGGAATCTGCTCCGCGCCGCCGATGCAGCCCTTGGTGTAGGAGCCGATGACATGGGCCGGCCCTTTCGAGGGCAGCAGCTTTCGCGCGAACAGCTCCTTGGCGGCGAGATCGGGATCGTTCGGGTTGGCGAGCGGCGGCAGCGGCTTCGGGTTGATGCTGCCCTTGTCCTGGGCCGGCGCGTCGCCGGCGCTCAGGCAGGCGAGCGAGAGCAGGAGGAGGGTGATGCAGCGGCGACTCATGCTGGCGTCCTTATAGCCCAATGCTGCATCAGGGTTAAGAATGAGGCCGTGAGCCGGCTATCGGCTCATCGCAGCTCGCCCAAATCGCGTCTCGAGCTCGCGGTTTCTTAACGGTGCAATAACCCTATCCTGCATTGACCAAAATTCGTGCGCGGCGTGAGGAAAATCTGCAGCTCGCATGCAATCACGCGCGATTTCGGAACTGATTCAAGCGCCCGCGCAATTTTGTGCCAGATTGATCATCGATTGCTGTGCAGGACTCAGTCTGACGGTGCCTGCCGCCGCGGCCGCGCCGCGCAAACAGGCAGCAAGCTCCGCCGCGGGCTGACGGCGGCCGGTCAAGATTACTTTTTTTTCAGACACTTGCCCCAACACTTGCGGCCGCTGGGCGCGACTGGGATGAGTGACGTTGAGTTTGGGGTCTCGAACAACGAAGAAGCGAAAGCAAAGCGTGCTTGCCCGCGCCGGCGAAAAGGCGCGCAAGCCGCGCTTCGCGCGCGCGCCGCGTGCCCTTTCCGAACGCGACCAAGTCCTGCGCAGCCGTGCCGAGGCGGAAGCCGCGATCGCCGAAGCGCGCAAATCCCATGAGCGCCTGCGTCAGGCCATCGACATTCTGCCGCAGGGCATTGTGTTTCTCGATGCCGAAGGCCGCTACGTCCTCTGGAACAAGAAATACGCCGAGATCTACAGCAAGACCGCCGATCTGTTCAAGGAGGGCGCGCGCCTCGAAGACACGCTGCGCATCGGCGTTGCCCGCGGCGACTATCCCGACGCCATCGGCAACGAGGACGCGTGGATCGCCGACCGGCTGCAAAAGCTCTATCAGCCCGGCGCGCGCCACGAGCAGAAGCTGTCGGACGGCCGCGTCATCCTGATCGACGAGCGCTTGACCGATGACGGCGGCGTCGTCGGCCTGCGCGTCGACATCACCGAATTGAAGCAGCGCGAGGCCTCGTTCCGCCTGCTGTTCGACGGCAATCCCGTGCCCATGATCATCTGCGCGCTGGACGACGAGCGCATCATCGGTGTCAACGAGGCCGCAATCGCGCATTACGGCTATAGCCGGGCCGAGTTCGAGCGACTGAAGATCCGCTCCTTGCAGGCGTTCGACAGCGAGCCGCCCTGGACCACCGATCCGACCGGCGAGGAGCAGGCCGGCCGTACCTGGAAGCACGTCAAGGCCGACGGCGCGCTGATCGATCTTGCGATCTATTCCCGCGAATTGATCTATGCCGAGCGGCCGGCAGTGCTGCTCGCGCTGATGGACATCACCGAGCGCAAGCGCGCCGAGGCGCGGCTCGCCTTCATGGCCCAGCATGACGGGCTGACCGGCCTGCCCAATCGCAGCCTGCTGCGGCAGCAGATGGACGAGATGCTGCTGCACACGCGGCGCAGCGCCGAGAAGGTCGCGCTGCTGATCCTCGGGCTCGACAATTTCAAGGCGGTCAACGACACGCTGGGGCATGGGGTCGGCGACAAGCTCCTGCGCGGCGTCGCCAAGCGGCTGCGCTCGACCTTGCGCGAGGAGGACGCGCTGGCGCGCCTTAACTCCGACGAGTTCGCGGTTCTGCAGAGCGGATTGGCGCGGCCGGAAGACGCGGTGGGTCTCGCAAAACGCCTGCTGGAGGCCATTGCCGATCCCTATCTGCTCGACGGCCATTCCGTGGTGATCGGCGCCTCGATCGGCATCGCGATGGCGCCGGGCGATGGCGATGATCCCGAGAAGCTGCTCAAGAGCGCCGACATGGCGCTGTCGCGCGCGAAAGCGGATGCGCGTGGCACCTTCGCCTTCTTCGAGGCCGCGCTCGATGCGAAGGCGCAGAGCCGCCGCAAGATCGAGGTCGAGCTGCGCGATGCGATCCAGAACGACGTGCTGCGTCCCTATTACCAGCCGCTGATCGACCTCCAGAGCGGCCGCATCACCGGCTTCGAGGCGCTGGTGCGCTGGCCGCATGCCGAGCGCGGCATGGTCTCGCCGGCCGAGTTCATCCCGGTCGCCGAGGACACCGGCCTGATCAATCCGCTCGGCGGGCTGATGCTGCGCCGGGCCTGCCTCGATGCCGCGGCCTGGCCCGACGACGTCCGCGTCGCCGTCAACCTGTCGCCGCTGCAGTTCCGCAGCGGCAATCTGCTCTCGATGGTGACGGACGCGCTGAAACATTCCGGCCTGCCGCCGCGCCGGCTCGAGCTCGAGATCACCGAGACGCTGCTCCTGGAGAAGAGCGCGCAGGTGCTGGCGACGCTGCACGCGCTGCGCGCACTGGGGGTGCGCATCTCTATGGACGATTTCGGCACCGGCTATTCCAGCCTCAGCTACCTACGCAGCTTTCCCTTCGACAAGATCAAGATCGACCAGTCGTTCGTGCGCGATTTGGCGGCCAACCGCGAAGCCCAGGCGATCATCCGCTCCATCGTCAGCCTCGGCAAGGGCCTTGGCGTCACCATCACCGCCGAAGGCGTCGAGACCGAAGCCGAGCTGAGCTGTCTCCGCGCCGAAGGCTGCCATGAGGGGCAGGGCTTTCTGTTCAGCAAGGCCCGGCCGAATGCCGAGATCATCAGCCTGCTCGCCGCACAGCGCGGCATCGATGGCGACGAGGACGCTGCGCTGGTGGCGTGAGTCGGCGCTGGCCGCTTGTTGCCTCCCGCCAAAATCACCTTCCCCACGTCTCGTAATGCGTGTCGCGCGGTTGGATCTGCTGCGCGATTGCGCCAGTGTCTTGCTGTCCTTCGCGGCTCATGCACTGCTCAGCATGCTGGAACAGCCTGGCATCGCAGACGCTGCTCACTTTCGCAGGGCTGGGCCTGATGAGCGCCCTGCTGATATCGCTCGCCGCAATCGATCGCGGTGTGGCTCCTGAGCTCCGGCCGTTGTAGTTTGGACATGAATGCGCAGACGGGTGAGCCCATGTCGGTGCAGGTAAGCCGCTCGCCATCGGAAGCCGACAGTTCGGTCTATCTCCGCTTTGGGGGCCGGTCGGATATCGACCCGGGTGCACCACCCGTAAATTTCCCAAGTGCCGACCCCCGGCCGCAGTCGTTAAATTGTGCAGGTCGTGGGGCCGCACCATGAAGACACCGAAGCCAAAGCAATGGGCCGAGCAGGAGATTCGGCGGCTGGTCGCGCTGGCCCGGCGGGGCGTTGGAGTATCGAAGATAGCCGCGGAACTGGGTCGCCACGCCGGATCAGTCAGGCGAATGGCACGAACGAAGGGACTACTGTTGAAGAAGTAGCCGCCGGGTAGGGCGCTGCCTGATCGAGGAGGCGCGCGGACGTGGCTCTACAGCCCGAAGCCTCGGCCGATGTCGCGCATAAGACTGAGCGCAGCCTCGGTATTGCGACCATAGAAGAGCGCTCGATCGAGCTGAGAAAAGATGCCCATTCCGAATAGCGCTATAGCGATGCCTCTAAGCATGGTTGTGGACCGGGTTTGAACGATGCTGCGAAAGTTCAAAACGGCCCCAGCCGCAGGATGGGGGTAACAGCCGGGGCCGGCATTCCCATTCCAATGTGCCGCACGGCGGCGGGCGGCACTCTTCAGCTTAGACACACGGAAGCTAACAAATCATTTTATTCCGCACTCACCCCGTGAGAGCCGCGGCCGGTTTCGTGATGTCGGGCTCTCGATCGGGCGGCGAGCCAACCGAGCAACGTTCGAAATCCTCGAACGGCGCATCCCTGGCCAAATGCTCCCAATATTCAGCTTCGGCGAGCAGTTTCCAACTTCGATCAGGATGACGCGCGGCTGTCTGGCGGCACAACACTGCCATCGCGCGCAGGCGACCCGCAGTATCCATCTACTCCTCCCGTTATTCTCGTCGATTATTCTTGTTGATTGCACAGTATTTTCATTTTTTGCGTCGGAGTCATTACGATTATGACATAAAACTAATTTTCACCTTTCGAAGCGCGTTTTGATTTTCGTTACGCTTTAAATCGCGCTTCGAGCACAACGGGCGCAATCCAGCCGGTGGGATTGGCGGAGCGAAGCGAAACCCATCAAACTTCATTCTTACGAATTGGAACGGGCAAGAACGCGAACCTGCGTCCCGCCCGCTAGGGCGAAGCGGTTTCGCGAAGGGCTCAATCCATCTTGCGGGCGCGCTCGTCCTCCTGGCCGGGACATGGCGACCGGATGGTGGATTGGTCCGTCATCGTCGTGCCTGAATTGAACCTGTTCGGCTTCCGCCTGCACCAACGGCGCGTAGGTCCGTGATATCAGCGACGAAGGAAGGCGCGATGAAGGCCGTGAAAGCATCGATCCGTGTTGCAGTCACAGCGCTTGCTTCTGGCGGCGCTCTATGCGCGTCAGGGGCGTAACGCCGAGGCCGAGCGGCTGTTCAAGCGCTCGGTGGCCACATGCGAGAAAACCCTCGGCCCCAACCATCCGGATCTCGCCGGCGTCCTGGACAACCTCGCCGGTCTCTACAAGGATCAGGGCCGCTATGCCGATGCCCAGCAGGTCCTGAAACGGTCGATGGCCATCCGAGAGAAGACAAGACCGATCTGACGTCCCATGCGCGACTTGATCCCCGCCGCCGCCGAAAATCGCCCGGTTCGCTCCCTTCTCACCGGCCTGATCGCATTTGCCTTCGCGGCGATTGCCTCGCCTTGTGTCGCCAGCGAGTGGCGTTACGGGTGTCGGGGCGTGCTGCCCAGCGGCGATGAGCCGGTCATCATCTTCAATCGCTCCTCGCTCATCATGTTGCCGAAGGCCTGGGTCCGCGGATCGCTGCTCGGTTCGGTCAACGGTCAGCTCTTGAGCTCGAGCTTTCGCGCAGCCGATAACAATTCGGGGCTTGTCCCGAAGATGGTGTTCGCGCGCGACGATCATCCCGACGAGAAGCTGACCCTGATCGAAAAATCGTCACAGACGATCTCGGATGTTCACCGTCCGGCTGGAAGGCAACCGCGTTCCGAGCAAATCACCACCTACCGCAAGGTCCATCGGTGGGTGAGCGACGGCATCTATCAGGGGCCCTACGATATCAAGATGGATTGCGTAAACTACGAGCTTTCGGCGCCCCGTCGATAGCTTTGCCGGGGACGCGCGGCGCGTCCCGATAGGCTCAAAGCTCAGTGTCCCACGCGGAAATGACGTCCTGGAGGCCGATCCGCCAAGGGCCGATCGTTCCCGCTGGACGAGCCACCGACCGTTCCCGCTGGACGAGCCAAAAGACATGCTGGCCACACTTTTCCAACTTTTTTGCGCGCTGACGGCCGAACCATGTCGGCTTGGGCCGGTCTCGATCGTCCTTGGGTGGACGTCCGGATGAGCCGTGAGATGGACCCGACTCATGCGACGTGATTTCGTCGATTCGAGCTGTCAAAGTCGGAACTGGAGCAAATGCCCATGAGGATCACCGTCGAAACCAGCGTAGCCGCCCCCATCGATCGGGTCTGGCGTGCCTATACGACGCCTGCCGACATCGTGAAGTGGAATGCTGCGTCCGACGACTGGCACACGACCAAGGCGACGGTCGACCTGCGGGAAGGCGGCACTTTCTCGTCTCGGATGGAGGCCAAAGACGGCAGCATGGGCTTCGACTTCGCCGGCACCTACACGACGATCGTCGAACACAAACTGATCGAATATGCGTTCGGCGATCGCAAGGCCGAAGTCGAGTTCGTGCCCGGCCCGAACGGGGTCGTCGTCCGCGTCGTCTTCGATGCCGAAACGATGCACTCGGTCGAGCAGCAGAAAGGTGGCTGGCAGGCGATCCTCGACAATTTTGCACGGTACGTCGAGGCGAAGCAGAAGCCGTCGTAGGCGTGCGGAGGGCGTAGCAGCTCGTAGCAACCATTAAGTCGCGGCGGTGGGTCGAGCGACTTGTCCGCCGTAGCTCGAAGAGCGAAGGCGGAAGCAAAACGCATCAAGCCTCACCCTCGCATGTCGGATCGAGCTGCACTCGCCTTGGCGATGGGTTTCGCAAGAGCTCAATACATCCTACGCACTGGATTGAGGCCCGTAAGCCGCCACCTGTTGTCGTGCCTGGATGTCGAGATCAGATGCTGCGTGCCTGTCTCACACGGGCTGCGACGATGCCACCATACCCCTGTTTTGCCCGACGGGTCAAATCGATTTCGTAAAATCAAAAAATGCAATGCCACCAAGGAGTCGGCTACTGTGCATGGGGTTGTTTTCGCGGTTTTTGTTTGCGGGCCCCCGATGACGGACCGACCTCGTCGGTGTCCAAAGCGGCCGGCCGTTGCCTCAGCTATCCACCTTCAGCGCGGCGATGAAGGCTTCCTGCGGGATGTCGACCTTGCCGAACTGCCGCATCTTCTTCTTGCCTTCCTTCTGCTTCTCCAGAAGTTTTCGTTTGCGCGTGATGTCGCCGCCGTAGCACTTTGCGGTGACGTCCTTGCGCAGCGCGCGGACCGTCTCGCGGGCGATCACCTTGCCGCCGATCGCCGCCTGGATCGGGATCTGGAACATGTGCGGCGGGATCAGCTCCTTCATCTTCTCGACCATGGCGCGGCCGCGCCCTTCCGCGCGGGTGCGGTGGACCAGCATCGAGAGCGCATCGACCGGCTCGGCATTGACCAGGATCTGCATCTTGACGAGATCGGCCGGCTTGTAGTCGGTCAGGTGATAGTCGAACGAGGCGTAGCCTTTGGAGACCGATTTCAGGCGGTCGTAGAAATCGAACACGACCTCGTTGAGCGGCAGGTCGTATTTCACCATGGCGCGGGAGCCGACGTAAGTGAGCTCCTTCTGCGAGCCGCGGCGGTCCTGGCACAGCTTCAGCACGCTGCCGAGATATTCGTCGGGCGTGAGGATCGTCGCCTCGATCCAGGGCTCGTCGATCTCGGCGATCTTGACCACGTCGGGCATGTCGACGGGATTGTGGATCTCGATCTCCTGGCCGTCGGTGAGCTTCATCTTGTAGATGACGCTCGGCGCGGTCGCGATCAGGTTGAGATCGAATTCGCGCGATAGCCGCTCCTGGATGATTTCGAGGTGAAGCAAGCCGAGGAAGCCGCAGCGGAAGCCGAAGCCGAGCGCGGCTGACGTCTCCATCTCGAAGGAGAAGCTGGCGTCGTTGAGGCGCAGCTTGCCCATCGCCGCGCGCAGTGTCTCGAAGTCATCCGCATCGACCGGGAATAGGCCGCAGAACACCACGGGGATCGCCGGCTTGAAGCCGGGCAGCATCTCGGCGACCGGCTTCCTGTCGTCGGTGATGGTGTCGCCGACGCGGGTGTCGGCGACTTCCTTGATCGCGGCGGTGATGAAGCCGATCTCGCCGGGACCGAGTTCGTCGACCTGCTGCATCTTCGGCGTGAAGAAGCCGACGCGCTCGACATCGTAGGCCGCGCCGGTGCCCATCATGCGCACGCGCTGGCCCTTCCTCATCGTGCCGTCGACGATGCGCACCAGCACGACGACGCCGAGATAGACATCGTACCAGCTGTCGACCAGGAGCGCCTTGAGCGTCGCGTCGCGGTCGCCCTTCGGCGGCGGCAGACGGGTGACGATGGCTTCAAGCACGTCGGGAACGCCGAGGCCGGTCTTGGCCGAGATCATCACCGCGTCGGAGGCATCGATGCCGATGACGTCCTCGATCTGCTGCTTGACCTTCTCGGGCTCGGCCGCGGGGAGGTCGACCTTGTTCAGGACCGGGACGATCTCGTGATTGTTGTCCAGCGCCTGGTAGACGTTGGCGAGCGTCTGCGCCTCGACGCCCTGGCTGGCGTCGACGACGAGCAGGGAACCCTCGCAGGCCGCCAGCGACCGCGAGACCTCGTAGGCGAAGTCGACATGGCCGGGCGTATCCATCAGGTTGAAGATGTAATCCTTGCCGTCCTTGGCGCGGTACTGCAGGCGCACCGTCTGCGCCTTGATGGTGATGCCGCGCTCGCGCTCGATGTCCATGGAATCGAGCACCTGCTCCTTGCCCGCCATCTCGCGGTCGGAGAGACCGCCGGTCATCTGGATCAGGCGGTCGGCCAGCGTCGATTTGCCATGGTCGATATGGGCGACGATGGAGAAGTTGCGGATGTTGGAAATGGGGACGGTCGTCATGGGCGCGGGATACCACTCACATCCCCGTGCGGCAACCATATTGCTGTATTTTCAGGGCCTTTCTTCACGCCAAGCTGATTCCACGGACGCCCAAAACGCGCTAGCAAGCGGCCCATGTCCACGACCTCTCTTCCCACTGCCGGAGCGCGGGCGAAGACCCGCCTGGGTTACAACCGCTTCCGCGCCTGGCTGGTTGCCTGCGCGATCCGTCCCGAGGCCCGTCTGTGGCTGGTGATCCAGCTCGCCATCCTGCATGCGGTGCTCTGGACCTTCATCCTGATCAATCTCAAGGCGGCGCAGGACGTTCACATGGACGTCGCAGAAGCCTGGGGCTGGGGCCAGAAATTCCTGTGGGGCTACGGCAAGCACCCGCCGCTGTCGGGCTGGGTCGCCGGCCTTTGGTTCAAGGCGTTCCCGGCGGCGGATTGGGCGACCTATGCGCTGGCGATGGCGACGGTGAGCGGCGGCATGGTGATCTGCTGGCTCGTGAGCTTGCGCGTGGTGGACGCGCGGCGCGCGTTCCTGGTCGTCATGATGATCGCACTCTACCCGATCTTCAATTTCAAGGGTTTCAAGTACAATCCGGACCTGCTCCAGCTCGTCACGTTGCCGCTCCTGGTGCTCGCTTATCTCAATGCGTTCGAGAAACGGAGCTGGCAATCCGGAGTCTTCCTTGGCCTTGCCGGCGCGCTGGCGCTGATGACCAAATATTGGGTGCTGACCATGATCGGCGCCATCGGCCTTGCCGCGCTGATCCATCCCGACCGGCTGCGCTTCCTGTCGTCGCCGGCGCCATGGGTCGCGATCGCGACGATGGTCGTGGCGATGATCCCGCACATCGTCTGGCTGGCGGATGCGCATTTCGTGCCGCTGATCTATGCCGGGGACACCTACAGCCTTCAGGACAAGAGCCAGGTGCATCAGCTCGTCGCCGGCTATGCTCTGCATAACGTCGCGCTGCTGGCATTGCCGGTGGCGCTCGCGGCGCTGGCCATGGCGCTGGTGCCGCCCTGGGTCAAATTGCTGCTGCGCGCGCCCACGCGCATCGTCACGCGCGCCTGGGCGCGCGGCGCCAATGCAGGCGTCGATCTCTCGCAGGCGCTGAACGTCTGGATTGTCCAGGTCATCGTCGCGGTCGGCCCGCCGCTCGGCGCGCTCGCCTTCAGCATCTACTTGAAGACCGATTGGGGCATCTCGCTGTTCTTCCTGGTGCCGCTGGCGCTGGTCGCGATTCCCGCGCTGCGGGTGCAGAGCGCGGTGCTGTTCAACATCGCCGCGATCTGGCTCGTGCTCAGCGTCGCGACGCTTGCCGCCTCGCCCTGGATCGCCGCGCGCGAGATGGCGGCCAATGCCGGCAACACCGCGACCTATGGCGCGCGCTCCGAGCTGGCGCGCAAACTGACGCAGGAGTGGCACATGCGCTTTGCCTCGCGCTGGGCCGTCGTCGCCGGCACCATGGAGTCGATCCAGCCGATGGTGTTCTACAGCCCGGATCATCCGTCCGCGTTCACGCCGAACGAGCCGTGGAGTTCGGGTCTGACGTCACTCGACGACGTCAGGACGTATGGATTCATCGGCGTGTTCGATCCGACCGACGAACGCCTGCCCAAGTTCGAGAAATGGGTATCCGAGACCGCGCCGAACGCCGAGCGCATGGTGATGTCGACGCGCCGCTTCACCCACGGCAAGGCCGGCCCGTCGATGAGCTGGAACATTTACATCGCGCCACCGGGGAAGTGAGGCTGTCGTCGTTCCGGGGCACGCCAAGCGTGAACCCGGAAGCTCGCGATTCCCCGGTGCGCAATTGCGCACCTGAGGTCTGGTGCTGTCGCACCATCCCGGAATGACGTTGGGGTCCTAAACCCCTTCCTCGTTGAACTTGCTCTCGACGAGCTCGGTGATCGCCGCGAGCGCGGCTTCGGCGTCAGTACCCGCCGCCGACACCGTGATCGTCGTGCCAGGACCAGCGGCCAGCATCATCAGGCCCATGATCGAGGTGCCGCCGACGGTCTCGCCGCCGCGCGTCACCCACACCTGCGCGTTGAAGCGCTCGACCGCCTGGACGAACTTCGCCGAGGCGCGCGCATGCAGGCCGCGCTTGTTGATGATCAGAAGCTCCTTGGAGATCGCGCCCGCGGGCGCGCCCGTCCCCGCTTGTGGCGCCTCGTCGCTCATTTGCCGGCGAGCACGCGGCTGGCGATGGTGACGTATTTGCGGCCCGCTTCCTGGGCCATCGCGATCGCGTCCGGCAGCGGACGTTCCTCGCGCACCTTGGCGAGCTTCACCAGCATGGGCAGGTTGATGCCCGCGAGCACTTCGACCTTGGGCCGGCTCATGCAGGATATTGCGAGGTTCGACGGTGTGCCGCCGAACATGTCGGTGAGGATCGCAACGCCGTCGCCGGAATCGACGCGGTTAACCGCCTCGATGATGTCGCTTCGGCAGAGATCGGAATCATCCTCGGCGCCGATCGTGATCGCTTCGATTTGCTTTTGTGGGCCCATGACATGTTCAAGCGCTGCCTTGAATTCGTCGGCAAGGCGCCCGTGGGTCACAAGTACTAGACCAATCATCGGAAAACTCCTCGCGGGCGCTTTTGGTGCACCGCACGAACGCGCCACTTTGACCATCCAGAGCCCCCGCGCAAGAGGGGATGTTGCGTATCTCCCTGAATATAGACGGATGGATAAGGGGAGCTGCACCGGTCTATTCGGTCGCGATAGTGGGCTTCATATGGTTACCATTTCCCTTCAAACAATCGCCAGAAGGGTTAACCGAAGATGAACTCTTGGTAGTGGTCAAGGCCGCAACAACCAAGGGGAGGGGCGAATAGTCGCGGGGGACCGGGATTCGCGGTATTTCGACACCAGAAATGCTGGTTTTCAGGGATTCGGCCGCAGGCAGGCGCTCCGCATCCGCCACATTCAGATCGACCACGAGGCCGATGGTCGCACGCTCCACGAAGTCGCAGCGGCGGATTCCTAAGCCCCGGATCTCGATCAGACCAGCCAATGCCGGCACAGGGCGGACCTCAATTTCATGGCCGACTGTCGCCAGATGGACACGGTCATCACCGACCAGAACGGCCCTGTCCACAACGCCCGACCGGCCTGCCATGATCAAATCGAAGGCAAGGCGCGACTTGCCGGATCCCGAGGGCCCGCGGATCAGCACGGCAAAAGTCCCGACCTTGACGGCGGAGGCGTGAACGCTGGGCCCGCCGTCGCTCATAGGGCCGGCAGCCTCACCACGAAGCGCGCACCGGCAACCGTCGGAGCTCCGTCGGCATCGAGCGGGCCAGGACGGTTCTCCGCCCAGATGCGTCCGCCATGGGCGTCGACGATCTGCTTGGAGATCGACAGGCCGAGGCCGGAATTCTGGCCAAAGCCCTGATGCGGACGGTCGGTGTAGAAGCGCTCGAAGATGCGCTCCAGCGCGTCGTCGCGAATGCCGGGGCCTTCATCGTCGACCACGATCTCGATCTCGCCGCGCACGCGGCGGCAGGTGAGGCGCACCTTGCTGCCGGCTTCCGAGAACGATTGTGCATTGGAGAGCAGATTGGAAATCACTTGCCCGAGCCGAGAATCGTGACCCATCACGGAGAAAGTGTCGGTCGGGCTGCGGCCCTCGAAGCGCGTCTCGACCGCGACATCGTGGCCGAGCTTGGTTTCATTGGCGACGGACGCCAGCGTCGTCAGCAGGCGGCGCAGGTCGACCGGGATGGCGTCCTGGCGCTGCAATTCGGCATCGAGTCGGCTGGCGTCGGAGATGTCGGAGATCAGCCGGTCGAGCCGCTTGACGTCGTGCTCGATCACCTCGAGCAGGCGTGCGCGGCTGCTCTCGTTGCGGGCCAGCGGCAGCGTCTCGACCGCCGAGCGCAACGAGGTCAGCGGGTTCTTCAATTCATGGGCGACGTCGGCGGCGAACATCTCGATCGCCTCGATGCGGCTGTAGAGCGCGCTGGTCATGTCGCGCAGCGCGCCGGAGAGGTGGCCGATCTCGTCGCGGCGGCGGGTGAAATCGGGAATCTCGATGCGCGCCTTGATGCGGCGGCGGACGCGCTCGGCGCTGTCGGCGAGCCGGCGCACGGGCCCGGCGATCGTGCTCGCCAGCAAGAGCGACAGCATGATCATGACGGCGGCGGCGACGCCGCCGACCTTCAGGATCGCGAGACGCTCGGCCGTGACCATCTGGTCGATGTCGTCACCTTGCGTCGACAGCATCAGCGCGCCGTGGATTGCGCGCGAGCGGAGCACGGGGACCGCGACGGACACGATCACCTCGCCGCGCGCATTGACCCGCACCATCGAACGCTTCTGGCCCTGAAGAGCGTCGCCCACCTCCGCATAGCCGTTGCCGTTCTCGGGCCCGAGCTCGCGATAGAGCGGCAGATCGCCGCGGTTCAGCCAGGTACGCACCGCGACCATGCCGCGCTCGACGATGCCGGGCTTCTCGGCCGGCGGCGGCAGGTCGTAGCGCAGCACGTTTTCGAGGTTGCGGCTGTCGAGCAGCAGGCTGCCGTTCGGATCGTAGATGCGGGCGCGCGTCTTGGTCGGCGAGATCAGCGTGCGCAGCACCGGCGCCACGCGCTCCGGATTGATCGGGAAGTCCAGCGGCGAATATTCGTCCGAGCCGCCATAGGTCTCGCCCGGCTTGAGGTCGAGCAGCCTGTCGGGATCGATGGTGATGGCGTTGGTCTGCACCGTGGCGGAGGCCGCGATCGCGCCGGCGATGATCTCGGCCTGGACCAGCAGGCTCTGCGCGCGCGCGTCGATCAGGCCGGCGCGGAATTGCGACAGGTACAGGATGCTCGCCACCAGTGCGACGAGACCGGCGAGGTTGAGCGAGACGATGCGGCGGGTCAGGCTCGAGAAGGACAGCGCAAAGAAGAACTGCCCGGCGCGCTTCAGCCAGTTCAGCGGCCGCCAGCCCTGCGGCTTATCATCGGTGACGTGGTCCGGAACGCCGTCGGATACGAGATCCCCGGCGCTCTGGTTTGGGTCAGGCTGCGTTCGGTCAAGCAATGCTTACGCCCGCGTTAGGACAGGCCGTGCGAAGGTCCCCCCGCATCCTAGAGCGATCCTGGCCCCGATGGAACGAGAACCGGAGATGCTCTCTCGATCGTCGTGGAGGGCGCCCGCCGCCTCAGGCTTCCTTGAAACGGTAGCCGACGCCGTAAAGCGTCTCGATCATCTCGAACTCGTTGTCGACCACCTTGAACTTCTTGCGCAGCCGCTTGATGTGGCTGTCGATGGTGCGGTCGTCGACATAGACCTGGTCGTCATAGGCGGCGTCCATCAACGCGTTGCGGCTCTTCACCACGCCGGGCCGGGTCGCGAGCGCCTGCAGGATCAGGAATTCGGTGACGGTCAGCGTCACCGGCTCGTTCTTCCAGGTGCAGGTATGGCGTTCCGGATCCATGCGCAAAAGGCCGCGGTCGAGCGCCTTGGCGTCGTTCTCCTTGGGCGCGACGGTCGGGTCCTTCGGCGCCGAACGGCGCAGCACCGCCTTGACGCGCTCGACCAGAAGGCGCTGCGAGAACGGTTTACGGATGAAGTCGTCGGCGCCCATCTTGAGGCCGAACAGCTCGTCGATCTCTTCGTCCTTGGAGGTGAGGAAGATCACCGGCAGGTCCGATTTCTGCCTGAGACGACGCAGCGTCTCCATGCCGTCCATGCGCGGCATCTTGATGTCGAGGATGGCAAGATCGGGCTGGGTGGTGCGAAAACCGTCGAGCGCGGAGGCACCGTCGGTGTAGGTCATGATGCGGTAGCCTTCGGCTTCCAGCGCGATCGAGACGGATGTGAGAATGTTGCGGTCGTCGTCGACCAAAGCGATTGTGGGCATGAGCCTCTGCTTTCTGCTTTCCGTTTGGGTCGTGGCTTGAAACGGCGAGCAATCAGTGATGCGCCGCATACATGGGTGCCGAACTCGGCATTCGAACCTTGTCACCGAGCAATGCAAGCTGGGCTGAAGTGTGACCAAGTTCCACGAAACACGGCAGATTCGCCGCGTCTCGACCCGTAACCGGGCCCCCGTTTACCCGAAACAAGGCCCCCCATGCAACCACCTGACCCGAGAAAGCCGATGCAACCGACCCCGGATTTCGACCCCGCAAAGCTCGCCAAATCGCTGCTGAGGCGATCCCGGCAGGGCGCGCTGGCGACGCTGATGGCCGGCAGCGGCGATCCCTATTGTTCCCTGGTCAATCTCGCCAGCCACCCCGATGGCTCGCCGATCCTCCTGATCTCGCGCCTCGCCGTGCACACCCGGAACATCCTCGCAGACAGCCGGGTCTCGCTGATGCTGGACGAGCGCGCGGCCGGCGATCCCCTGGAAGGTGCCCGGATCATGCTGTCAGGCCGCGCGGAACAGGCCGCCGCGAACAAGGATCTGCTCCAGCGACGGTATCTCAGTGCCCATCCGTCGGCAGAGGGCTTTGTTTCCTTTAAGGATTTCTCCTTCTTCCTGATCCGGCCCACGGGAACTCATCTGGTCGCGGGTTTCGGCCGGATCATCGACCTCAAGCCTGAGCAATTCCTGACGGACCTCACCGGCGCCGAGGACCTGCTGGCCGCGGAAGAGGGCGCCGTGGAGCACATGAACGCCGACCATCGCGATGCCATGAACCTCTATGCAACAAAGCTCCTCGGCGGCGCCGCGGGGGATTGGCGCTGCACCGGCTGTGACCCTGAAGGCCTCGACATGCAGGACGGCCGAACGACACTGCGGCTGGAGTTCCCGGAGCGGGTGACGGATGGCACGGGCTTGCGCAAGATGCTGGTCCGCCTCGCTGGCGAAGCGCGCATGAAGGTGGACCAGAGCGCAACAGATTGAACGCCGCCGCCCATCGCTGCGACCCAGATCGTAACCGGTCCGGGTCGGCAGCGAGAGGGTTCATGACGCATCGTCGTTTGGCACTGGCCGCGGGCCTGGCACTCGCCATCACCACGTCCTTTGCTCCGCCTGCTCTCGCCCAGAAGGTCAGTCCCGCCGCACAGGGCGCGCGGATCAATGCGCTCATGAGCGCCGGCAAATATGCGGAAGCGCTTCCGCTCGCGCAGGCGATGGTCACGAGCCTGGAGAAGGGCGATGACGGCCGCGAATTGTCCGCCGCACTCAACAATCTCGGCCAGGTCTATGCCGGCCAGGGTCGCGACGATCTGGCCGAGCCGATCTACAAGCGGGCCATCGCGCTGTTGGAAAAGTCGCTCGGCCTCGACACCGCCTTGATCGCACCCGAGCTGAGCAATCTCGCCGCGCTATATCAGCGGCAGGGCCGCTTCACTGAAGCCGAGCCGTTGTTCAAGCGCGCGCTCACCGTCAGCGAAAGGAGCCTGTCGCGCGAGCATCCCGATGTCGGCCGGGCCCTCAACAATCTCGCCACGCTTTATGTGAAGCAGGAGCGCTTTGCCGAGGCGGAGCCGCTGTTTCAGCGGGCGCTCGCGATCTATCAGAAAGCCGCCGGGCCCGAGCATCCCGCGGTTGCGACCATCCTGAACAACATCGGTCAGGTCGATCGCGACCTCAACCGCGACGCCGATGCCGAAGCGCCGATCAAGCGCTCGCTCGCCATCCGCGAAAAAGTGCTCGGGCCAGATCATCCCGATGTCGCGCGTTCGCTCAACAATCTCGCCGGGCTCTACGAGCACCAGCAGCGCTATGCCGAGGCCGAGCCGCTTTATCGCCGCGCCCTGTCGATCCGTGAGCGTGCACTCGGACCAGATCATCCTGACGTCGCGACCTCGACGAGCAATCTCGCTTATTTCCTGCAGGCGACGGGACGGACTGCCGACGCCTTGCCGTTCGCGCAGAAGACGCTCGCTGCCAATCGTGCGCAGCTGCGGGTCGTGCTGCCGATCCTGCTCGCGGCGCGGCAGCAATCGCTGCTGGCGAGCGACAAGGCACTCGATGATGCGCTCGGTGCGATCCAGCGCGGCACGCAATCTTCGGCCGCTTCTGCGGTGAACAAGCTCGCGGTGCGGCTGGCCGCCGGCAGCGACCGGCTCGCTGAGCTCGTGCGGAAGGATCAGGATCTCGCAGCCGAGTCCGAAGCGCTCGACAAGGCGATCATCGCTGCGGTGTCGAAGCAATCCGCCCAGCGCGACGTTGCGGCCGAGCAGCGCAGCCGCGCGCGGATCGCGGCGATCGCGAGCGCGCGCGACGGATTGCAGAAGACGCTCGCCATCGAGTTTCCCGACTATTCCTCGCTCTCCAACCCGCTGCCGCTGGCGGTGAAGGACATCCAGCCACTGCTGTCGGCCGACGAGGCGATGGTGATCTATTGCGTCGTCGACAAGCAGAGCTATGTCGTCGCGATCACGCGCGAGGGCGTCGACTGGAAGGAGATTTCTCTCGGAGCGGATGCGCTGGCGCAGAAGGTGGCCGCTTTCCGCAAGGGGCTGGATGTCGGCAAGGCGCACGACGCTTCCGGCAAATCGGGCCTGTTCGATCTCGCGCTCGCGAGCGAGCTCTATGTCGCGCTGCTCGGCCCGGTCGAGGCGCTGACGAAGGACAAGCGCAACCTGCTGGTCGTGCCCTCGGCGGCGCTGACCGCATTGCCGTTTCATCTGCTGGTCACGGAGAAGCCGCAGGCTGCGATCCCGGACCGGCTCGAGGGCTATCGCGATGCCGCCTGGCTGCTGCGGCTTCAGGCCGTCTCGGTGCTGCCGTCGGTGATCGGCCTGAAATCGCTGCGCGCCTTTGCCCGCAGGGACCAAGGGGTCAAGCCGATGACCGGTTTCGGCGATCCCGTGTTCAACCCTGCAGCCGAAGCGCCTGCCGACCGGCGCGCCGCCAGCGGCAAGATCGCCGCGCGCAACGTCGCGACCATTGCCTATGCCGACTTCTGGCGCGGCGCAGGTGTCGATCGCGCGCGGCTGGCGCAGGCATTGCCGCAACTGCCCGATACTGCCGATGAGCTGAACGCGGTGGCGAGGAACGTCGGCGCCACTGATGCCGATATTCATCTCGGACGCGATGCCAGCGAAACGACGCTCAAGCGTGCAGCGCTTGCCCAATACGGCATCATCTACTTTGCCACCCACGGCCTCGTCGCCGGCGACGTCAAGGGACTGGGTGAACCCTCGCTCGCGCTCTCGATTCCCGATCAGCCATCGGAGCTCGACGACGGTCTTCTGACCGCGAGCGAAGTGGCTCAGCTCAAGCTCAACGCCGATTGGGTGGTGCTGTCCGCCTGCAACACCATCGCCGGCGACAAGCCCGGCGCCGAGGCACTGTCGGGACTGGCGCGCTCGTTCTTCTACGCAGGTGCCCGCGCACTGCTGGTTTCGCATTGGGCCGTGGATTCCGAAGCTGCGACCCGCCTGACCACATCGACGTTCGAGCTGCTCAAGAACGAACCGAAGATCGGTCGTGCCGAAGCCTTGCGCCGCGCGATGTTGACTTATCTCGACGACGCCTCGTCACCACGCAACGCTTATCCCGCGATGTGGGCACCGTTCGCGCTGATCGGCGAGGGCGAGGTACGATAGGAAGCTGCTACACGGATTGTGCGTCGCAATAACGGGACGTAACGCGCCAACGCGCATTTGGTTGCGCGATCATTCGCACTTTTTTCGATGCGCTTGCTCAGAGCTGACATGCGCGACGTTTGGCGCGGTCCTTGAATAAACCAAATCCTGCGGGATCAGCTTGGCAAGGCCAGCGTTCATCAGTATTACGTCGTTCAGCCGAGGCCGAACGAACGGCCCATTAATCACGGTGACCGCGATGGCGCCAAACTTGGTCGCGCTGGGTGTCGCGGGTTCTAGGAGGATCTTTTCGTGCAAGAGACGGGCGTGCGTAACGGTGCCTTCGGCGCCGACAAATTCGGCTTAAAGAACCTCAAGCAGGTTCACTGGAACCTCGGTGCGCCACAACTCTATCAATACTCGCTCTCGGCGGGTGAGGCGGTGCTCTCCGCTGACGGCGCGCTCTGCGCCGACACGGGCGAGTTCACCGGGCGCAGCCCGAAGGACAAGTTCACGGTGCGTGACGCCACCACCGACAAGAAGATGTGGTGGGCCGGCAACCAGTCGATCACCTCCGAGCAGTTCGAGACGCTCTACCAGGACTTCCTCAAGCACGCCGAAGGCAAGCGCCTGTTCGCGCAGGACCTCTATGGCGGCGCCGACCCGGCCTACCGGATCAAGACACGCGTCTTCACCGAGCTCGCCTGGCACTCGCTGTTCATCCGCACGCTTCTGATCCGCCCCGAGGCGATCGAGCTGTCGAACTTCGTGCCGGAGCTCACCATCATCGACATGCCGAGCTTCCGCGCCGATCCCAAACGCCACGGCGTGCGTTCGGAGAACGTCGTCGCGATCGATTTCGCCCGCAAGATCGTCCTGATCGGCGGGTCCTATTATGCCGGCGAGATGAAGAAGTCGGTCTTCACCACGCTGAATTATTACCTGCCCGAGCGCGGCGTGATGCCGATGCACTGCTCGGCCAATATCGGCTCCAAGGGCGACACGGCGATCTTCTTCGGGCTGTCAGGCACCGGCAAGACCACGCTGTCGGCCGACCCGAACCGCACGCTGATCGGCGACGACGAGCACGGCTGGGGCCCGAACGGCGTCTTCAATTTCGAGGGCGGCTGCTATGCCAAGTGCATCAAGCTCTCGAAGGAAGCCGAGCCGGAGATCTATGCGGCATCGACCCGCTTCGGTGCGGTGCTCGAGAACTGCGTGCTCGACGATGACACCCGCGTGGTCGATTTCGACGACGGCTCCAAGACCGAGAACACGCGCTCGGCCTATCCGCTCGACTTCATTCCGAACGCCTCCCGCACCGGCCGCGCGCCGCAGCCGAAGAACGTGGTGATGCTCGCCGCCGACGCCTTCGGCGTGCTGCCGCCGATCGCAAAGCTGTCGCCGGCGCAGGCGATGTATCACTTCCTGTCGGGCTACACCGCCAAGGTCGCCGGCACCGAGCGCGGCCTCGGCAACGAGCCGCAGCCGGAATTCTCCACCTGCTTCGGCTCGCCCTTCCTGCCGCTCGACCCATCCGTCTACGGCAACATGCTGCGCGACCTCATCGCCCAGCACAATGTCGATTGCTGGCTCGTCAACACGGGGTGGACCGGCGGCAAATATGGTGTCGGCTCGCGCATGCCGATCAAGGTGACGCGCGCACTGCTGACCGCCGCGCTCGACGGTTCGCTTCGCAACGTCGAATTCCGCACCGACAAGTATTTCGGCTTCGCGGTCCCGACCGCGCTGCCGGGCGTGCCGGCCGAGATCCTGAACCCGGTGAACACCTGGAAGGACAAGGACGAGTTCGACAAGACCGCCCGCGCACTGGTCGGCATGTTCCAGAAGAACTTCGCCAAGTTCGAAGCCCAGGTCGACGCCGAAGTGCGCGCCGCCGCGCCCGACGTGAAGCTGGCGGCGGAGTAGGTTCGCTTCTCTCTGTCAATGCAAAAGGGCGGCCGCAAGGCCGCCCTTTTCGTTTGTGGGCACGACCTCTCCACTCGTCATTGCGAGCGGAGCGAAGATTCCATGGGGAGTGGATAGCGACCAGGTCTGAGGCCAGACTGAGGGTTGCTGAATCCATTCAACCTGGAGACGACGATGTTGCTCGATCATCCTTCCGACGGACTGGCCGCTATCCGCACGCAGTTTGGCGCAATTTTTGTGTCATTGGAACTGAGCCGTTCGACATGGCTGGTCACTTCGCTGTCGCCCTGCAAGGGCGAGAAGATGTCCAAACGCAGCATGAAGGCCGGCGACCTTTCGGAACTGTTGAAGCTGTTTGCGGAGCTGAAGCGCAAGGCGCAGGCGCGAACGGGTGAGAGCTATCCGCTCATCGCGATCCAGGAGGCGGGGCTGGACGGGTTCTGGCTTCACCGCGCCCTGCAGCAGGAAGGCATCGAGAGCCACGTAGTCGATCCGGCCTCGATTGCGACGCCGCGCCGGCGCCGGCGGGCCAAGACGGACCGGCTGGATGGCGAGACGCTGTTGCGGACGCTGCTGGCCTACAAGCGCGGCGAGGTACGGGTCTGCGCCATGGTCGTTGCGCCCTCTCCGGCAGAGGAGGACCGCCGTAGGCTGTGCCGCGAGCGAGAGACCTTGATCGCGGAGCGGATCGAGCATGTGAACCGGATCAAGGGTCTTCTGTTCGCGCAAGGGATCTTCGACTACGCGCCGCTGCGGCGAGACCGGCGGAAGCGGCTGGAGGCCTTGCGGACGGGCGACGGGCGCGCCTTGCTGGCGCATCTGAAGGCGCAGATCAGCCGCGAACTCGACCGGCTCGAACTGCTGCTCGACCAGATCACGGCGGTGGAGCGCGAGCAGGATGCGTTGCTGGCCGCGAGCAAGGCGGCGGGGAGAAGACCGTATCGAACCCGGTGGCAATGCTGCTCGAACTGAAGAGCCTGGGCCCGAACTTCACGGCCGTTCTCTGGTCGGAGGCCTTTTACCGGCAGTTCGCCAACCGCCGCCAGATTGCATCCTATGCCGGCCTTGCAGCCACGCCATGGCGCAGTGGCGGCATCGAGCGCGAGCAAGGCGTGTCGAAGGCTGGCAATCCGCGCCTGAGAACCACGATGATCCAGCTCGCCTGGCTCTGGGTACGCCACCAGCCTCAATCGGCTTTGACCCAGTGGTTCAAGGTGCACAGCCAACGCGGCCGCAAGCGCGCGATCGTGGCGCTCGCGCGCAAGCTGCTCGTGGCCCTCTGGAAGTACGTGACCGCGGGCGTGGTGATCGAGGGAGCCGAGATAAAGGCCGCCGCCTGACACCACGCTCCTCAGCCTCAAAGCCAATCCGCCGAGATTGATCAGCCTCGGCCGATCCGGGTGGACGAACCGATGGATTGCATGGCTTCAAACGCCGTAACGAAGAATGGTCTCGTCCTCTCGAGCCTGCCCGCCGCAAGCGGAATGTTGGTGCAGCCGCCGCCGCGCGGCGACCGAATGTGAGTTTGATCTGGCAAGCAAACCAGATTGCAAAAACCGGCTCGACCCTTGGATCGCCTGACGAAAAGGAGTTATCCGCCCGCTGCCCCGACTGCCAAAGCCTGATGGCGTGCTCGCTCGAGTCAAGGCCAAGTCGCTTCGCGACGGCCCTACGGGCCGACCTTGACTCGATCTGCGCGCGCCATCCTACGTGCTCCACGGTCGGGACGAAGAGCTGGCCTGCAATCGAACAAAGAGCTGAACAAACCGCCTTGACACACCAAATCCCCATGTGAGCAATCCAGAAATCCATCCGCGATTGCTTCGCCGCTACGCTCCTCGCAATGACGTGGGAGCACCTACGCCTTGAAATACGCGATCTGCGTCGTGGTCGCGAGCAGCCGTCCGTTCGGCGACCACAGCTCGCCGTTCTGGTCGCCATAGCTCCTGTGGAAGATCTTTGCGTCCGCCGTCGCGAGCACGCGCGTGATGTCTTCAGTCGCGAGTTCCTCGGCATCGGTGTGGAAATAGGTCGTCAGCGACACCGTGCCGAACGGCACCAGCTCGCGCCGGGCGTGGAAGATGCGGCCGAAGAAGGCGTCCGACATCGACATCAGCGACAGCATGTCGAGCTTGCGCGGGGTGCGGTCGCTGATCCAGATCTTCGAATAGGTGCTGGCGGGCTCGGCTTGCGGCGGGCCGATCCGCATCTCGCCCTCGACGAAGCGGAATTCGTACTGGTTGGCCCAGGACGCCGAGATCTTCGGGAATGGCAGGGTCTCCTCGAACGGCTTGGCGTCCGGGCATTTCGCCACCCTGTGCTCCCACGAAGGCCGGCGCTCGGCGAACACGGCGGTGGCGAGCGTTGCGACCTCGCCGCCGCCCTGGCTGAGCTCGACGCTCCAGTGCTGGCTGGATCGGTTGGCTTTGACCAGCCGCACGTCGAGATCGAACGGGCCCTTGGCGATCGGCGCGCAATAATTGACGGTGACGGCGAGCGGATCGCCGGCGCGTTCGGGATGGTCGATCAGTGCGCGCAAAATGGTCGCAGCCGTCGCGCCGCCGAACGGGCCGACAAAGGCCCAGTAATCGTCGCTGGTGTGTCCCTGCCAGCTCGAGCCACCCGCGGTGATGCGCGTGGCCTCGTCGAAGGGATGCGGGAGTCTGGCGTGCATTGTTTGTCCTCGGTGTCTCCCCGCCGTCATTGCGAGGAGCCCTCGCGACGAAGCGATCCAGGCTGTCGCCGCGGATGCATTTTCTGGATTGCTTTGCTGCGCTCGCAATGACGGTGTTCGAGGTTACGGCGTCGGTATCGCTGACGCCGCCCTGGGCGATGATGATAGTCATATCATCATCCCCTTCGCGGGATGCAATAACCCCGCAGGTAACGCTGGATTTCGCTCCGCGGAAAATCAGCCCGCGGCGTCGCGCAAATCCGGCAGCAGCGGCGTGGTCGGGTTGACCGGCACGTTCCAGATCTCCTCGGCATATTCGCGGATGGTGCGGTCCGAGGAGAACCAGGCCATGCGCGCGACGTTGAGGATGGAGGCGCGCGTCCAGGCCGGCGCGACCAGCCAGCGCGCATCGACCGCGCGCTGCGCCTCGTAATAGGAATCGAAATCGGCGCTGACCATGTAATGGTCGAGATAGCGCAGCGCGTGCGCGATGGATTCGAAGCGGCCGGGATCGCCGGGCGAGAATTCGCCGGCGCCGATCGCATTGATGGCGCGCTGCAGCTTCGGCGAATTGCGGATCACGTCGGAGGCATCCAGCCCCTGCTTGCGCCGGATCATCACGTCGCCGGCCTCCATGCCGAAGATCGCGATGTTCTCCGCGCCGACATGGTCGCGGATCTCGATGTTGGCGCCGTCGAGCGTGCCGATGGTGATGGCGCCGTTCAGCGCGAGCTTCATGTTGCCGGTGCCGGAAGCCTCCATGCCGGCGGTGGAGATCTGCTCGGACAAATCGGCCGCGGGAATGATCACTTCGGCGAGGCTGACATTGTAGTCCGGGAGGAACACGACCTTGAGCTTGCCGCCGATCGCGGGATCGTTGTTGACGATGTCGGCGACGTCGTTGATCAGCTTGATGATCAGCTTTGCGTAGCGGTAGCTTGCCGCCGCCTTGCCGGCGAAGATCTTCACCCGCGGCACCCAATTGCCGTTGGGGTCGTCCTTGATCGCCTGGTACAGCGCGACCGTCTCGACGACGTTGAGCAGCTGGCGCTTGTACTCATGGATGCGCTTGATCTGGACGTCGAACAGTGCGCTGGGATCGACCTTGATGCCGAGCCGCTCGCCGATCAGGCGGGCGAGCTGTGTCTTGTTGTGGTGCTTGACGCTGCGGAATTTCTGCTGGAACGCGACGTCACTGGCGCGCGCCTCGATCAGGCTGAGCTGGGTCGGATCGTCGAGCACGGCATCGCCGCAGGTCTCGCGCAACAGCTCGGTCAGCTTCGGGTTCGCCAGCATCAGCCAGCGCCGGAAGGTGATGCCGTTGGTCTTGTTGGTGATGCGGCCGGGATAGAGATGGTTGAGATCGTGGAACACGGTCTCGCGCATCAGGTCGGAATGCATCGCCGAGACGCCGTTGATGCGGTGCGAGCCGACGAAGGCGAGCTGGCCCATCCGCACGCGGCGGCCGCTCTTCTCGTCGATCAGCGAGACCGAGGCGCGGAAGTCGATGTCGCCGGGGCAGCGCGCCTCGGCGAGCGCCAGATGCTGCACGTTGATGCGGTAGATGATCTCGAGATGCCGCGGCAGCAGCTGCTCGAACAGCTCGACCGGCCAGGTCTCCAGTGCCTCCGGCAGCAGCGTGTGGTTGGTGTAGGAGAGCGTGGCGACCGTGATCTTCCAGGCCTCGTCCCAGCGGAAATTGTGGAGGTCGACGAGGATCCGCATCAGCTCGGTGACGGCAAGGCTCGGATGGGTGTCGTTGAGCTGCACCGCGACCTTGCCGGCGAGGCTGCGCAGCTGGCCGTCGGAGGCGAGATGCCGCTTCACCAGGTCCTGGAGCGAGGCGGAGACGAAGAAATATTCCTGGCGCAGCCGCAGCTCGCGGCCCGCCGGGCTCTCGTCGTTCGGGTAGAGGAATTTGCAGATCGCCTCCGCACGCGCCTGCTCGGCACTGGCGCTGACATAATCGCCCTTGTTGAAGGCATCGAGCTTGAGCGGATCGGGCGAGCGCGCCGACCACAGCCGCAGCGCGTTGACGTGCTGGCCGCGCCAGCCGACGATCGGCGTGTCGTAGGCGATCGCCTGCACCGTCTCGGCCGGGTGCCAGATCGCGCGGTCGCGGCCCTTGTCGTCGATGTGCTCGACGCCGCCGCCGAAATGGACGTGATAGATCACCTCGGGCCGCTGCAATTCCCAGGGGTTGCCGAAGCTCAGCCATTCGTCCGGATATTCCTGCTGCCAGCCTTGATTGATGATCTGGCGAAACAGGCCGTAATCGTAGCGGATGCCGTAGCCGATCGCGGGAATCGACAACGTCGCCATGCTCTCCATGAAGCAGGCGGCGAGCCGGCCGAGGCCGCCATTGCCGAGCGCCGCGTCCGGCTCGCATTTGCGCAGCTCCGGCAGCGACACGCCGAGATCGCCGAGCGCGACCTCGAAGATCTTCAGAAGGCCCATGTTGTTGAGCGCGTCGGTGAAGAGCCGGCCGATCAGGAATTCGAGCGAGAGATAATAGACGCGCTTGCGCCCCGCATCGTAGCTTTGCTTCTCGGCCGTGAGCCAGCGATGCACGATGCGGTCGCGCAGCGCGAGCGCCGCGGCCTGATACCAGTCGTGCCTGGTCGCCATCCCCGCGTCCTTGCCAACGGCAAGGCGCAGCTTTGCCAGGATCGCGCCCTTGATCTCAGCCAGCGCGAGTTCGTCGATGGGCTGCCCGGGGGGCGGAAAACTGGACTGGAACGATTGATCTTGCAAAGCCGTCACTTCCTAGGTCGAAAGAACTCTTACCAATCTACGCGTCCTGCCCTTGCACCGGAACTGTCGCCCGAGCGGTCGTGCACTGCGCTGGCGCAAATTTATGCAAGGAACGGGCCGAGTTGGGAACCCGGACGAGCACGGAGAAACCCGGGATTCGGTGCTACATTAGGGAAGATTCAGCCATCAGTGTGGAGACGCCCCATGAGACCGCTGACGCGACTGCTGATCGAACTCGCCACTGCGGCCCTGCTCGTCGTCTGCATCAGCGTCACCACCGCGGCGTTTGCCGATGGCAGATCCGCTCGCAGCGCCGACGGCCTCAGTTGCGGCTTTACGGTCCCGCAGAATGCGTCGCCCGCAGCCCGCTGCGCCGCGATCAAGCGCCAATGCGGCGGCAAGTTCTATGCAAATGCGTGCGGCGACAAGCTGATGTCCGCGGCCAGGTGAGCGCCCTGACGTCCAGCGAATTCAGGCCGCCTTGCTCTGCACCGCATCGCAAAATTCGGCGAGACGATCCGCAAGCCGAAGCGTTGCCGGGCTCGCATCCGGCGAAGCCATCAGCGCGACCTCGGTCTTGTTGATCGGTGCAAAGCCATCCTTTGCCGTCAGCACGCGGTGATCGGACTGGATCGCCATCTCCGACAGGATGCTCAATCCCATGCCGGCGGCGACCGCGGCCTGGATGCCGGCCAGACTCGATGACGTGTAGGCGGTGTGCCAGGCGCGGCCCGCGCTTTCCAGCGCATGGATGGCGCCGGCGCGATAGATGCAGCCGAGTGGAAAGCCGATCAGCGGCACCGACGACACGTTGACGTCGACCGGGTGGCTCTTGCTGGTGACCCAGTGCACCCGCTCGGGCCACACCGCGATCGCGTCCTTCGCGCCGGCCTCGCGCTTGTAGAGCGCAAGATCGAGCTCGCCGCGTTCGAGATCGCGGGCGAGATGCTTGCTCTGGTCGGCGCGCACGTCGAGCCGCAACCCCGGATGCGAGCGCGAGAACGCGCCCAGCAATTTGGCCAGCCGATAGGCCGCAAAATCCTCGGGAATGCCGAGCCGGATCGCGCCTTCGCCGCCGGGCTGACGCAGCACGTCGCGCGCCTCCTCGGCGAGCGAGAGCAGCCGTCGCGCATAGGAGAGCAGCCGCTCGCCGGCCTCGGTCGGGCGTACGTCCTTGCCGTCACGGTGCAGCAGCACCTGACCGACATCATCCTCCAGCCGCTTGATCTGCTGGCTCACGGTCGACTGCGTGCGGTGAACGCGCGCGCCGGCGCGGGTGAAGCCGCCCGCCTCGACCACCGAGACGAAGCTGCGCAGGAGCTCCAGATCGAGCATCGGCGCCTCCATTCGAAAATCCACTGGTATCGAGTTAATCATTTAATTTCCAAATGGCAAGCTGCCTCCCTAGATCGAGGGCCAGAAGAAAAACATCCGAGAATGCCCTCATGTCCCTCGCCACCTCGCTTCCCGCGCCCCGCAGCCGCTTCAATACGCTGCCGCTTGCCATCGGCCTGTTCTGTCTGCTCTGGAGTTATGCCTTCGTCGCCGGCAAGATCGGCGTCACCCATTGCCCGCCGTTGATCCTGCTCGCCGCGCGTTTCTCGCTCGCGGGCATCTTGATCCTGGGTGCGACGCTGATCCGCGGCGAGGCTTGGTCGCTGTCATGGCGCGATGCCGCCGTCTTCGCGGTGCTCGGCATCGCCAACAACGCGCTCTATCTCGGGCTCGGCTACACCGGGCTGCAATCGGTCTCCGCCGGCCTCGGCGGGCTGATCGTGTCGGCCAATCCGGTGTTCACGGCGGCGCTCGCCGCGCTTCTGCTCGGCGAAGGCATGACCTGGCGCAAGGCGAGCGGCCTCTTGCTCGGCGTCATCGGCGTGACGGCGATCGTCTGGCATCGCCTGTCGGTCGGCACCGATTCCCTGCATGGCATCGTCTTCACGCTGGCTTCGCTCGCCTCGATCGTTGCCGGCACCATCCTGTTCAAGCTGCTGGCGCCGAAGGGGTCGTTGTGGATCGGCAACGGCGTGCAGAACCTGGCTGCAGGCGTAGCGCTGACGCCGATCGCGCTCACCTTCGCCGATGTCGACGCGATCGACTATACGCCGAGCCTGATCGGCGCCTTCGCCTTCCTCGTGCTCGGCGGCTCAATTCTCGCTTACTGGCTCTGGTTTCATCTCTTGAAAGTGTGTGGCGCGACTGCCGCCAGCGCCTATCATTTCCTGATGCCGCCGCTCGGCATGCTGTTCGCCTTCCTGGTGCTCGGCGAACATATCGAGGCCCGCGACCTGCTCGGGATCATTCCGGTCGCGCTCGGCATTTACCTGGTGACGCGGCCGGCAAAGCCCGCCTCATGACAGGAGTTCATCATGCCCGTTTCCATCACCCTGATCGGCGGTCCTACCGCGCTGATCGAGATCGACGGCTTCCGCCTGCTCACCGACCCGACCTTCGACGCGCCCGGCGCGTACCAGCTGCCGCATGTGAAGCTGGAGAAGACGATCGGGCCTGCCGTGAGGCCTGACGCGATCGGCCCGGTCGATGCGGTGCTGCTCAGCCACGACCAGCACTCCGACAATCTCGACAATTCCGGCCGCGACTATCTGTTCAAGATCAAGCGCGTGCTGACGACCGAGGCGGGCGCAAAGCGCCTCGGCGGCCATGTCGAGGGCCTTGCGCCCTGGGCGACCGCGCGTCTGGAGGATGGCGACGGCAACACGCTGACCATCACCGCGACGCCCGCGCGTCACGGCCCCGCCGGCATCGAGCCGCTGTCGGGCGACGTCATCGGTTTCGTGGTGTCATCGAGCCGGAAGGACACGCGCCCGGTCTATATCAGCGGCGACACCACCTGGTTCGACGGCGTCGCCGAGGTCGCGCGCCGCTTCAAATGCGGCGTGGTGCTGCCCTTCGCGGGCGCGGCGCAAACGCGCGGGCCGTTCCATCTCACCATGGACACCAACGACACCATCGAGACCGCGCGCGCCTTTCCCGATGCGATGATCGTGCCGCTGCATACCGAAGGCTGGGCACATTTCCGCCAGAACGGCGAGGACCTGCGCAAGACCTTCGACGTGCTCGGCTTCGGACCCCGGCTGCGCCTGCTGGAGCCGGGCGTGCCGACCGTGGTCGAGGCGCCGTGATCGCGCCACCCGTCATTGCGAGGAGCCCTTGCGACGAAGCAAATCCAGAGTCTTTCCGCGGCGGCAGTCTGGATTGCTTCGCTTCGCTCGCAATGACGGAGTGTGCGGCTAATCCTTCCTGAACACAATCGACGCCATCCAGCCCGTCATCAGCGCCATGGCCGCGGTAGCGAGGCCGTAGATCAGGCCGTTCTGCCGCGCCGTGGTCGCGACGAACTGCTCGAAGCCGACCTTGACGATCTCGAATGCGGTCTCGGTCTTGCCGATGAAGGCACCGTTCGCGAACAGCTTGATCTCGATCTCATAGGTGCCGATCGGCACCTCCGCCGGCAGTGGAATGCCGGTGCGGAACAGCGTCGGAGTCAGGAACGTCACTGCGCTCGCATCTTCGCGATAGAGCCCGCCCTGAGTGCGCAGGCGGATGAAGGCCGAGCGGAACGCATCGTTCGGCACGACGTCGGCGTAGTCGCCGCCGACCCGCTGCGTCAGCAGCACGTTGTTGAGCCCGATCTGCTGCCGCCGCGCGATCTCGGGCGAGGTGATGGCGTCGAAGGGGCGGTTGGCGAACAGCGCGAGATAGCTCGGCACCTGCAGGAACTGGCGGTAATCGGTGTTGATCCAGATGCCGAAGGTGCGCTCCTTGCGCCGCGTCACCATGTCGGCGCGCGGGCCCATCACGGTGACCACGAGATCGTAAGCCGTGCGGTCGGCCGGCGTCGTCGCATCCCTCTCGACCGAGCCGAACAGCACCAGCTCCTCGCCGGAATAGTTCGGCGTCACCGTGACGCGGTGGTTGGAGACCGAGACGATCAGCCGCTCGGCCCGCGCGGCGCCGCCGAGCAGCAGGACGAGAACGATGGCGAGAAGCGCGCGCATCATCCGTTCACTCCAAGCTCGCGAATGGTGAAGAGATCCGAGGGCTGGATCACCAGCTCGATCGCGAAGCGGACGCCGACCGAGAGGATCAAGAGGCCGAGCAGCAGCCGCAGCTGCTCGCCGCGGATCTTCTGGCCGGCGCGTGCGCCGAACTGCGCCCCGGTGACGCCGCCGACCATCAGGATCAGCGCCAGCACGGCGTCGACGAGGTGATTGGTCACGGCGTGCAGCAGGGTCGCGAACAGCATCGTCACCAGCGTGAGCACCATCGAGGTCCCGATCACCGTCGAGGTCGGTACCCTCAGCAGATAGATCATGATCGGCACCAGGATGAAGCCGCCGCCGATGCCCATGATGGCGCCGATGAAGCCGATCATGATGCCGACGACCACGACTGGGATCACGGACAGATAGATCTTCGAGCGCTTGAACCGCATCTTCAGCGGCAGGCCGTGGATCCAGTTGTGCGTGCGGCGCGGCGGCAGCGCGCCGCGCCGGGTCCGCATCAATGCGCGCAGGCCCTCGGAGAACATCAGGCTGCCGACGGTGCTGAGCAGCACGACGTAGGAGAGCGCGATCATCAGATCGAGCTGGCCGAGCGCGCGCAGCTGCGTGAAGGTCCACACGCCGAGCGCCGTCCCGGTCACGCCACCGCATAACAGTACACTCGCCAGCGCCGGATCGATCGCGCGCCGCCGCCAGTAAGAGAGCGCTCCGGAAAAAGAGGAGGCCGCGATGTGGCTCGCCACGGAAGCGACCGCCACCGCCGGCGTGATGCCGATGAAGATCAGCAGCGGCGTCATCAGAAAGCCGCCGCCGATGCCGAACATGCCGGAGACGAAGCCGACGGCCGCGCCCATCGCCAGCACGAGGAAGACGTTGACTGGGAGATCGGCGATCGGGAGGTAAAGCTGCATTGAGGGACCACGCTCCGGCGAGACGGATCGATTATCGCGGAATGCTCGCCGGACGGTCGGAACGATTGCCGCGCCCCTCAATAGCGGAATTTGGCGGCAGGCGGATCAGGAATTTTTGGCATGGGGAATCGCCGCGACCAGTTGGGGGGACGATGCCAGCCAGGCGCTCAGTCCACCTCTCCCCGTCGGAGAGAGGTGAACCGAGACCGTCAACGAGCAGTAAGTTCTAAAGCATGATCCGGAAAAGTGTGCAGCGGTTTTCCGAAACGATCATGCTCAAACAATAACCTGAAGCGCGATGGTGATTCATCTTGATCCCATCGCGCTTTAATGCGCCGCTGACGCCGAGCGCTTGGCGGCGACCGGCTTCGGCGCTGGCTTTGCGCTTGCCTGCGGCGCGCTATCCCAGCCGCCGTTCGGGGTCGCAACGTTGACGGCGTCGTCGGGTTGCGGCTCGGCGCTGAAGGTCTGGATCGCGAGCTTGGCAGCGGCGAGCGATTGCGGGTCGAGGCGCTTCGCCACATCGTCGCGCTTGCTGGCCGCATCGGCATCGCCCTGCGCGGCGGCCAGGCTGAACCATTTGTAGGATTCGGCGAGGTTCTGCTCGACGCCGATGCCGCGGGCATAGAGGATGCCGAGGTTGAACTGGCTGTCGGCGACGCCGCGATCGGCAGCCTTTCGGAACCACTGCGCCGCGCTCTTGTAGTTGGCGCCGCGGCCGCCGCCATCGGCATCGAGCACCGCGAGATTGTGCATCGCCTTGGCGTTGCCGCGCTCGGCGGCTTGAGTGTAATAGCGGCGCGCGATGTCGGCGTCCTTCTTCACCCCTAGGCCCTTTTCGTACAGGGTGCCGAGGCGGAAGGTCGCAGGGACGACGCCGGCCTGCGCCGCGCGGTCGTACCACTTCGCCGCTTCGTCATAATTCGTGGCGATGCCCTTGCCTTCCGCAAAGCGCACGCCGATCTCGTAGGCCGCGGTCGCATCGCCCTTCATCGCAGCGGTGCGCAGGGCCGGACCGCCGATGCCATCAGGGAGCTTCTCGCTCGGCGGCACCTGGACGAGGCCGAGCTTGGCGCGGCTGGTGCCCGACAGCGCGCCGGTGACGTCGCTGCTGGAAGCAGGCGGCGGCACGGTCGCGGCGGGCGCCTGCGGGATTTCGACCGAGGCGGTGCTGCCGGAATTGGGCGTGGGAGGCGGCGCAGTATTGTTCTGCGATTGCCGTCCGATCGGCGTCGGCGAGGTCATCGACGGCGTGACCTGCTCGGGCACGGCCGGCTTGGTCTCGACCGGCGATGGCGCGGCCTGCGGTGCCGGCTCGTTCGGAATATTCTGCATCGCCGGCGGTGCGCTGCCGCCATCGAGCAGGTTCATCGCCATCTTGAAGGTGCCGAGCACGATCACGACCACGCTCGCGCCGACCAGCAGCGAGCGGATCTTCGAGGTGATGGTCGAGCCACCTTCCTGGCCCTTGTCCTTGCCGCGGCTCGCCGCCGTCTTGGCGGCGCGGCCGGCTTTCTCGGGTGGCTGCGCGGCGGCAGCTTGCGCGGCGCGGCGTGCGGCTGCGATGAAGCTCGACGACGACACCGGCTCCTTCGGAGCCGCGGGAATTTCGCTGATCGCACTCTCTGAGGCGGCGATGCGCTCCGAGGGCGTGGCGACGCGCCCGCCCGGCCGCGTGCCCGGCTCGAGCGGATGATCCGGCGGCAGTTCTGGCACGATCGCAGCGCGCGCCGGCGCCGTATGCGGCTCCAGGATTTCGCTGATCGCGCGCGGCGGAATGGGCGGTGCCGCTGGCACCGGCGGTGGGGCGGCCGGACTGGCAGCGTGGAATTCGCGCGGCGCGGCGACGAAGGCGGCCGGTGCAGCCTGCGCGGCAGCGGGATTGGGCAGCTCAGGCTTCGGATCGTATTTCGGCGGCTGCGGCTGCGGCCGCGGCTCGCGCGCCATCGGCGCCGGCTCGATCGGTGCCGCCATCGGCATCGGCTGCGGGGCGGGGGCCGGCGGCGCGGTGCGCACCGCGCGCAGATCGCCTTCGATCATGGAGAGGCGATCGACGATGTGGCCGAGCGCACTGTGGACGGCCTCGAGCGAGTCCTGGGTGTGCCGGTTGGTCTCGGCCTGGCTGAAACGGATGTCGGAGAGCTCGCGCTTGACGAGATCGACCATGCCGGAATCGGGCGGCGGGGCGGAGTTGCGACTCTCGGCCAGCGCGGCATAGGTCGCCTGCTGCCGCTCCAGGTGCCTGAGGATGTCGTGCAGCCCGTCCTCGACGCGGCTCAAATTGTTGTTGCGCGGATCGGAGGCGGCTTCGATCCGCTCCAGCAGATAGGAGACGCGCTGTTCGAGATGGGCGAAGGTCGAGGCCGAGTCGTTGCCGACCTGCATGCGGTCGAAACGGTCCGACAGCGCGCGGATCGCGGCTTCGAGATGCTCGGTGCTCTCGGATGGCTGGGGCCGCTCGCGGGTTTCGAGCGCGGCGGTGAGCGCCGCAATGCGCTGCTCCAGCACCGCGAAGCTGTCGCCGTGGCCGGACGCGCGGGTGATCTGGTCGACCTTGGACGACAGCAGCTGCACGTCTTCGGACAGACGCGCGAGCGCCTCGTTGGACGCGACGTTGGAAACGATGGCGCGCAGCGCGGAGATCGCGCCTTCGAGCTGCTGCACGGTCGAGGGGTCGTCATTGGCGCGCAGGATCAGGTCGAGCTTGGCGCCGAGATTGCGGATCGCCTCGTCGTAGCCGGTGAGCTGCTCGGCCGGGGTCAGCGTGCGCAGCACCTGCTTGATGTCGGACAATGCGCGCTCGATGCCCGCGAGGATCTGGCCGTCGGTGCCGTTGGAGCGGGTCTCGTCGATACGACGGTGCAGCGAGCGGATCTCGTTCTCGATCGATTCGATCGCGCGCCGCGGCATCGCCTCGGTGATGGCGGCACGGATTTCGGCAAGCTCGCTGCGGAAAGCGGCGATCGCCTGCTCGGTAGTGTCGGGACGCTGGAGCGACTCGATCTGGCTGGTGATCTTGAGCAGATGGCGTTCGAGCGAGGAGAAATCCGGCCCCGGCTGCGGGGGCGGCGGCGCGTAGGCAGGTGCGGGCGGCGCCATCGGAGGCGCGTAAGGAGCCGCAGGCGCAAGCGACGGGGCGGCACGCGGCGGCATCTGCCTGGGCGTAAAGCCGTCGAGCTCGCTCTGGCGCGCCGTGATCTCGGCGACCGCGACGTCGAACGACGCCGGGCTCAGGGGTGGTGAGCTGCGATAGACCTGCGCGGCCGCGCGCTCGACCGCATCGGCCTGGCGCTGGCGCGTGTCGGCCGGGGCGGGGCGTGGCGCCTGCTGCGGCTGCCGCTGCGGACGGGAGATTTGCGACAGGCGCGCATCGAGCCGCGAGATCGCATCATTGAGCTGGCGCGCGACGCCCTGCTCGCGCGAGACGTCTCGTTCACGAGAAGAGTCTTGGCGCGGGGCGGGCTTTGAAATCCGTTCGATCTGCTGGGTGATCGCGTCGAGCCGCTGGTGGATGTCGGCGACTTCGCGGCTCTCCTGACTCGGCATGTGGTGCGGACGCTGGTCGTAGGGTCCGCGAAAGTTCGGCGGGGTCGTCTCGCCGAGCGTGGAGTTCAGCCAGTCGTTGAGTGACATGCCGGCTCTGCGCGCAGCAGCTTCGGCCCGCTCCCTGACGGAGGGATCGATGCCGTCAACACTCCACGATACGCGCGAATTCATGACTCTGTCCGGTTCCGACTCCGGCGCCCCACCCGGCGCCTTCAGCTTCCCCACGCGTGCCGGTTGCAAAGACAATCGAATTTGGCGCGGGTCGTCTGCCTCGAAAACCGACTTTTTCCTGTTACGGTAAATAACGAGTTAAGGAATGCGGCGCGGCTGTCTTAAAGTTGGGCGGGGGGAACTCGGGCACCCGAGCGGCGCCACTGCATCCAGGTGGCCTGCTGCCGCAGAAGGCGGGCGATCCAGTACGCCGCGGCGGCTCGATTCCAGCCGCGCCGCCCCGGAGTACGGGATGCCCCGCTTTCGCGGGGCATGACACCGGTGGGTGTGGTGACAGTCTCCTGTCGCGTCGGGCTCAGCCCTTCCCCTCGCGCTTGCCATCCTCGATCGGCACCACCGCGGCCTTGCCGCTCATCGTCGACAGCGCCGACAGAGCCTCTTCGCAGAAATCCGCCACCATCTGCTCGTGACGGGCCCCTAAGCGGAGCAGGAGCAGGTTGCCGAGATCGAGCCGGCCTTCCGCCGTGCCGTCCGGAAAACGCTTCTTCAGGATGCGCTCGTAATTGGCATGGCGGTCGCGATGGTGCTCCAGGCGGGCCATCAGGTCAGTGCGCATCGGTTCGATATCGACGCTGTCGAGCGCATGAAGCCGGACCAGGAGGTCGTCCTTGATAGAAGGCGGCGTGCTTGGCCGCGCGGCCCAGTGCCGCAGCGCTGTTCGGCCCTCGGGAGTGAGCGTATAGATCAGTTTGTTGGGCTTGCCTGTCTGCACGACCTCGCGGCCCTGGATGTAGCCGCGGTCGCGCAGCTTGGAGAGCTCGCGGTAGATTTGCTGGTGGTCGGCCTTCCAGAAGAAGCCGATCGAGGAATCGAAGGTCTTGGCGAGCTCGTAGCCCGTCATCGGACGTTCCGTCAGGCATGCGAGGATTGCGTCGCCCAGCGCCATCACCGGCCTCCTGTTCTTGATCTCCGACCAATATGCTTGACTTTATGCGCATCGGCGCATATGCGTCAATGTGCATATGAGGCAGCGTGCAGGCGGGCCAAAATCCCGGCTGAAAAATCCAGCGGAATCAACCTTCTGGCTACTGTGCATGGGGTTGTTTTCGTAACTTTTGCCCTTGGCCTAGGGAGGCACCTGAGAATGACCGGCCTCGATTCCTGGTACGCCTACATGAAGTCTCATGACCGCGCCGCGCTCTGGGACCTCCTGCATCCCGACGCTGTGTTCGAAAGCCCCGTCGTGCACACACCGCAGCGCGGCCGCGAAATCACCTTCAAATACCTCTCCAGCGCCGAGAAGGTGCTCGGTGGCCCCGGCTTCACCTATGTCGGCGAGTGGACGAACGAGCGCGGCGCCGTGCTCGAATTCAAGACCATGATCGACGGCATCGAGATCAACGGCGTCGACATCATCAGCTTCGATGCCGAGGGACGCATCACCCATTTCAAGGTGATGGTCCGGCCGCTCAAGGCCATCAACATGCTGCACCGCCTGATGGCGGAGCAGCTTGCCGCCGCCCAATCATAAGCCCAACATCATCCCTTCAGGGCCCATGCCGGGAGACCATCATGCCGATCTATAAAGCCCCTGTCGAAGACGTGAACTTCCTGCTCAACGACGTCTTCCAGATCGACCGCTACGACAATCTGCCGGGCTTCTCCGATGCGTCGAGCGACGTGCGCGAGGCGATCCTGGGCGAAGCCGCCAAGCTCGCCGAAGAAGTGCTGCAGCCGCTCAATCGCGTGGGCGATCTCGAAGGCTGCAAGCGGGCCGACGACGGCAGTGTCACCACGCCGAAGGGGTTCAAGGACGCCTTCAAGCAAGTGGCCGAAGGCGGCTGGCTCGGCCTGTCGGCGCCGACCGAGTTCGGGGGCCAGGGTCTGCCGGTGACGCTCTCGCAAGCCGTCAACGAATTCCAGATCTCCGCCAACATGGCGTTCTCGATGTATGGCGGCCTCACCATGGGCGCGACCGCGGCGCTGCTCGTCCATGGAAGCCCTGAGCAGAAGAAGACTTACGTGCCGAAGATGGTGGCGGGCCAATGGACCGGCACCATGAACCTCACTGAGCCGCATTGCGGCACCGATCTCGGCATGCTCCGCACCAAGGCCGTGCGCCAGGCCGACGGCAGCTTCAAGATCACGGGCACCAAGATCTTCATCTCGGCCGGCGAGCACGATCTCGCCGAAAACATCATCCATCTCGTGCTCGCCCGCATCGAGGGCGCGCCCGCCGGCATCAAGGGCGTGTCGCTGTTCGTGGTGCCGAAATTCCTCGTGAATGCCGATGGTTCGGTCGGGGCACGGAACGGCGTCGTCTGCGGCTCGATCGAGCACAAGATGGGCATCCACGGTAATTCGACGTGTGTGATGAACTACGACAACGCCACCGGCTGGCTGATCGGCGAAGAGAACAAGGGCATGCAAGGCATGTTCGTGATGATGAACGAAGCCAGGCTCGGCGTCGCCGTGCAGGGCCTCGCACAGTCGGAGGTCGCCTATCAGAACGCGGTCGCCTATGCCCGCGAGCGCATCCAAGGCCGTTCCCTCACCGGTGCCAAGGCACCTGACAAGCCGGCCGATCCGATCATCGTGCATCCCGACGTGCGCCGCACGCTGCTCTCGATCCGTGCCTTCAACGAAGCCGCGCGCGCATTCGTGATCTGGACCGCACTGAAGAGCGACGTCGCCCATCGTTCCGAAGACCCCAGGGATCGCCAGGCCGCCGACGACCACATGGGCCTGATGACGCCGGTGCTGAAGGGTTTCCTCACCGATTACGGCTTCGCCAACGCGGTGCAGGCGCAGCAGATGTATGGCGGCCACGGTTACATCGCCGAGCAGGGCATGGAGCAGTTCGTGCGCGATGCCCGTATTGCGATGATCTATGAAGGCGCCAACGGCATCCAGGCGCTCGACCTGGTCGGCCGCAAGCTGCCGCGCGACGGTGGCCGTGCCATCATGGCGTTCTTCGGCGAGGTCATGGCTTTCGCCAAGGAGAACGGCGGCGACGAGGCGATGAAGCCTTTCATCACCCCGCTCTCGACTTCGCTCGGCCATCTCCAGCAAGCCACCACCTGGCTGATGCAAAACGCGATGGCGAAGCCGGACAATGCGGGAGCAGCCGCGACCGACTACCTGCACCTCTTCGGCTTCGTCGCGCTCGGCTACATGTGGGCGAAGATGGCCAAGGTGACGCAGGCGAAGATTGCCGAGTCGGGCGCCACGCCCTATCTCTCGACCAAGCTCGTCACCGGCCGCTTCTTCATGGAGCGGATGCTGCCGGAGACCGCGGCCAATCTCGCGCGCATCCAGGCCGGCTGCGCCACCATCATGGAATTGCCGGCGGAAGCGTTCTGAAGCCTGCTTCCGCCGGCGTTTCCCAACAGCTTTCGAACATCACATCAGGAGGGCGTCATGCCTGAGGCATTCATCTACGATCACGTCCGCACCCCGCGCGGCCGCGGCAAGCCGGATGGCGCGCTGCACGAAGTCACGGCGCTCGCACTCGCCACGGTGCCGCTGAAGGCACTGAAGGACCGCAACAACCTGCCCGAGGACTCCGTCGACGACGTCGTGCTCGGCGTGGTCGATCCGGTCGGCGAAGCCGGCTCCGACATCGCGCGCTTCGCCGCGCTGAAGGCGGGCCTCGGCGAAGCCGTGCCGGGCGTGCAGATCAGCCGCTTCTGCGCCTCCGGCCTCGATGCCGTGAACTTCGCCGCCGCGCAGATCATGAGCGGCCAACACGATCTGGTGATCGGCGGCGGCGCCGAATCCATGAGCCGCGTCGGCATCGGCGCCTCCGGCGGCGCCTGGCCGATGGACCCCTCGATCGCAGTGCCGGCTTATTTCATGCCGCAGGGCGTCTCGGCCGATCTGATCGCCACCAAGTATGGCTTCTCCCGCGACGACGTCGATGCCTACGCCGTGCAGAGCCAGCAACGCGCCGGCAAGGCCTGGGACGAGGGCCGCTTCGACAAGTCGGTCGTGCCGGTGAAGGACATCAACGGCCTCACCATTCTCGCCAAGGACGAGCATATGCGCCCCAACACGACGATGCAGTCGCTGGCGCAGCTGCAGCCCTCGTTCACGATGATGGCGCAGATGGGCGGCTTCGACGGCGTCGCGGTGCAGTCGCACCCCGAGATCGAGCGCGTCAACTACGTGCACCACGCCGGCAATTCGTCGGGTATCGTCGACGGCGCCGGCGCGGTGCTGCTCGGCAGCAAAGAGGCAGGCGCGAAATACGGCATGAAGCCACGTGCGAAGATCCGCGCCTTCGCCAACATTGGCTCCGAGCCGGCGATGATGCTGACGGGTCCGGTCGACGTCACCGAAAAGCTCTTTGCGCGCTCCGGCATGAAGAAGTCGGACATCGACCTGTTCGAGCTCAACGAGGCCTTCGCCTCCGTCGTGCTGCGCTACATCCAGGCCTTCGACATCGATAACGCCAAGATCAACGTCAACGGCGGCGCGATCGCGCTCGGCCATCCGTTAGGGGCGACCGGTGCGATGATTCTCGGCACCGTGCTCGACGAGCTCGAGCGCACCAACAAGTCCACCGCCCTTGTGACGCTGTGCATCGGTGGCGGCATGGGCACCGCGACCATCATCGAGCGCGTGTAACGAGCTGCCGCAGGGTGGGCAAAGCGAAGCGTGCCCACCACTGCTGCCTTTCGCGAATGAGGGTGGGCACGGCGCAAGAGCGCCTTTGCCCACCCGACGAGATCTCAAGTCAACCGCCGCGCCTGAGATCGGCTGCGGCACCGAGGAGCAGCCACCATGTCTTACAAGAACTTCAAGGTTGAGACCGATTCCGACGGCATCGCGCTCGTCACCTGGGACATCCCGGGCCGTTCGATGAACGTGCTCGACGAGACCTCGACCAATGAGCTCGATGCGATCGTCAAGGCAACCACCGCTGACGCGGCCGTGAAGGGCATCGTCATCACCTCTGCCAAGGAAGCGTTCTGCGCCGGTGCCGACTTGTCCATGCTCGAGGGCATGAACCAGGCCTACGCCAAGGTGTTCAAGGAGCAGGGCGAAACCGCCGCGAACCAGATGCTGTTCGACCAGAGCCGGCGCTTCTCGCAGGTGCTGCGCTCGATCGAGATCTCGGGCAAGCCGTGGGCGGCCGCGATCAACGGCCTCGCGCTCGGCGGCGGCTTCGAGATCACGCTGTGCTGCCACTACCGCGTGGCGGCCGAGAATCCCAAGACGCGCCTCGGCCTGCCCGAGGTCAAGGTCGGCCTGTTTCCGGGCGCCGGCGGCACGCAGCGCGTGCCGCCTGGTGCCGCCGCAGGACGCGATGACCATCCTGCTCAAGGGCGACCCCGTCACGGTCGAGAAGGCCAAGGCGCTGAATTTGATTCACGCCATCGTTCCTGCCGCCGACCTCATCAAGGCCGCGAAGGACTGGATCAAGGGCGGCGGCAAGGCGGTCGCGCCCTGGGACGAGAAGGGCTTCAAGCTGCCGGGAGGTCCGGTGTTCTCCAAAGCCGGCATGATGATGTTCCCCGCCGGCAACGCGATCTATCGCCGCGAGACCTACGACAATTATCCGGCCGCGCGCGCCATCATGAGCTGCGTCTATGAGGGCCTGCAGCTGCCGATCGACGCCGCTTTGCGCGTGGAGTCGCGCTACTTCACCTCGGTGCTGCGCTCGAAGGAGGCGGCCGCGATGATCCGCAGCCTGTTCCTGTCGATGCAGGAGCTCAACAAGGGCGCGCGCCGCCCGAAGGACGTGCCGCCGACCAAGGCGAAGAAGATCGCCGTGATCGGCGCCGGCTTCATGGGCGCCAGCGTCGGCTATGTCTCGGCCCGTGCCGGCCTCGACGTCGTCCTGATCGATCGCGACCAGGAGAGCGCCGACAAGGGCAAGGCGCACGCGCAGAAGGTGATCGAGGACCAGATCAAGAAGGGCCGCGCCAAGCCGGCCGACGCTGAAGCGCTGCTCGCGCGCATCACGGCGACGGCGGATTACGCCTCGCTCGAGGATGTCGATCTCGTCATCGAGGCGGTGTTCGAGGATCGCAAGGTCAAGGCGGAGACCTTCGCCAAGGCGCAGCAATATCTCAAGCCGGATGTGATCTTCGCGTCCAACACCTCGACGCTGCCGATCACCTCGCTGGCCGAGAGTTTCAGGGATCAGGGCAAGTTCATCGGCATTCACTTCTTCTCGCCGGTCGAGAAGATGATGCTGGTCGAGATCATCCTCGGCAAGAACACCGGCGACGTCGCGCTGGCGACCGCGCTCGACTATGTCCGCCAGATCGGCAAGACGCCGATCGTGGTGAACGACTCTCGCGGCTTCTTCGCCAATCGCTGCGTCGGCCGCTATGTCGCCGAAGGCAACGAGATGTTCCTCGAAGGCGTGCCGCCGGCGATGATCGAGAACTGCGCCAAGATGGCCGGCATGCCGGTCGGCCCGCTCTCGCTGTCGGACGAAGTCGCGCTCGACCTCGGCCTCAAGATCATGAAGGCGACCGAAGCCGATCTCGGCCCCAACGCCATCAATCCCGATCAGAAGAAGCTGATGGTGGAGATGGTCGAGAAGCAGGGCCGGCTCGGCCGCAAGAACAGCAAGGGCTTCTACGACTATCCTGAGAAGGGCAAGGGCCAGAAGAGCCTGTGGCCTGGCCTCTCGGCGCTGCAGCCGAAGCAGCTCGACCCCGATACGCTCGATATCGAGGAGCTGAAGCAGCGCTTCCTGGTCGTACAGGCCGTGGAAGCCGCGCGCACGGTGGAGGATCACGTCATCACCGATCCGCGCGAGGCGGATGTCGGCTCGATCCTCGGCTTCGGCTTCGCGCCGTTCACCGGTGGCACGCTGTCCTATATCGACTTCATGGGCACGAAGAAGTTCGTCGAACTTTGCCACAAGCTGGAGGCGAAATACGGCTCGCGCTTCACGCCGCCGAAACTCCTGGAAGAGATGGCAGCGAAGGGCGAGACGTTCTACGGACGCTTCGCGCCCAAGAAGGCGGCGGCCTGAGAGAGGCCTGTAGCCCTGATGGAGCGTGAGCGAAATCCGGGTTACGCAGAGACAAAAATGCCGGATCATTGATCCGGCATTTTTTATTTTCCATCTCAGAACGGCGCGAATGCGCGGCCCGATACCGTCTCGTCGGCGGGACTGGCGTTCCAGCCGCCTTCGTCGTTCCGGCCACGCTCGCTCGGCACCACTCTTGCTGATCATCCACCGGATGACCCATTGGCATTGAAGGTGTCCCGCAATGATCCCCCCGGTGTCTCAAGGCAGCGCAGCCGGCGTTGCGGTGAGATGCGCTCCCCTATTGCTGCTGGTTCGGCCGTGGCCGCGCCGCAGGCTGCTCCGGCTGCGCAGAAAGATTCCTTCGTGGGTCGGCCTGGCCCTACTCGTCCTCGCCTTTGACATGGCGCTGGCCGTGCTTGCCTGGTTCGCCGTCGGTCTCGTCCTGCACTGAAAGCTCCCCTCTGTGCACGTAGAAGGTCGCCGCCAGATAGGCGACCTGGCCGGCAATCAGGCAGCCGACGACGATTGGAACGCCCGTCCAAAAGCCAAAGCCCGAGGTCTGAAGCACCGTTGCGGCAAGGATCGCGGTCACCGGCGAGACCAGCAACAGAGCCCAGACTCGGAAGAATAGCCCCGTCGCCAAGCCAGTGATTGCGCTCGCGAGCAGCAGGAGGAGTACGGTCGTCACGATAGCTGTCCGGTCCAGCGGTCTGCGTCGTGTCCCGCGCTGAAGCTGAGCCAAGTGGATTGCTCCCACAAGGATGGTGACGACCGCGGAGCGCACAACGCAGAGTTATTGTTAACCCTGACAATGCTCGTAAAATTGACGTCAGTGCGCCTCGAAATTTCGGATTCCGCGAGCGACCGGATCGTCGGTCCGGCTCTTCGGCGTCCCGCCCGTCCCGCTCCGTGAAAGGCGGACCAACCTTCTTGGAACTGGCGCGGGCGGGCGCCAGCGCCTCGGCTCAAGCCGGATCGCCGGTCATCTGGACAATCACACGGCCTTCGGTCACGATCTCATCGCAGTCGAGGCCCAGCGCAGGGACCTGGCCCCCAAGGGGTTCAGCTTCAGGTCATCCTCGCCATTTTCGAGCTTCTTGGCGCCGATTCGACCTCGACCAGCTCATCGGCCAGGCGGGCTTCCAGGACCGCGATCCGGGGACAGTGGACAGGCACCGGGCGAAGCGTACGGTTTCACGGAATTTCCTCCGCCTGAAGCTTGGTTCGGCCGAAAGGACGACTACATGCACCTGCTTGAAATAGTCAAGATTGATGCAGGTGCATCAAATGGAGTAAGAGACGGGCGACGAGCTTGAGCGGGACCATGAAACGCAGACCATCGACCGAGGCAACAGCCGCCTGGATCCGCCTGATGCGGGTGCAGAGCCGCGTGCTCGACTGCGTCGAGCAGGACTTGAAGAAGGCCGGCTTCCCACCCCTGGCCTGGTATGACGCGCTGCTCGAATTGTCGCGGGCCCCCTCGGGCGAGCTGCGGCCGGTCGAACTCGAGCGGCAGATGCTGATCCCGCAATATTCTACCTCGCGGCTGATCGACCGCCTGGTCGACGAGGGCCTTGCCTCGCGGCGCGAATGCAAGATCGACAAGCGCGGCCAGTTCGTCGAGATCACGGAAGCCGGCCGCGAGCTGCAGAAGCGGATGTGGGGCGCCTATTCGGCTGCGATCGAGAAATATGTCGGTTCGAAACTGTCGGATGCCGATGCCGTCAAGCTCAGCAGTCTGCTCGACCGCCTGGGCTGCTCGTGCGGCGAGATGAAACTGCCGCCCGCGGGCGTCAACGAAAGCATGCCGTCGCGATGATTGCGCGGCAAACCCGCTCATCCGCGCAACCGGTGGGTTCGCGGGCCATCCCTGTCACCCGCGCGCGTTCGGTCGAAGCGCTTTTTGAATAGAGTTTGATATGGCGCGAGACCAGATCGATATGACGCCGCTGCAATCACGCGACGAGCTCGTCGCGTGGTTCGAGGCCGGCTGCAAGGACCCGTCCGAATTCCGCATGGGCACCGAGCACGAGAAGACGCCGTTCACGCTCGACGGCCACCGTCCGGTGCCTTACGGGGGGGCGCGCGGCATCGGTGCGCTGCTCGAAGGCATGAAGCTCCTGCTCGGCTGGGAGCCGATCATGGAGCAGGGCAACATCATCGGCCTCTACGATGTCACGGGCGGCGGTGCGATCTCGCTCGAGCCCGGCGGACAGTTCGAGCTCTCCGGCGCGCCGGTCGAGAACGTGCACCAGACCCAGAGCGAGTTGATGGCGCATCTTGCGCAGGTGCGCGAGATCGCAGCGCCGCTCGGCATCGGCTTCCTCGGGCTCGGCATGACGCCGTCCTGGTCGCGCGCCGATATCCCGGTGATGCCCAAGGGCCGCTACAAGATCATGACCAATTACATGCCGAAGGTCGGTCAGTACGGCCTCGACATGATGTACCGGACTTGCACGGTGCAGACCAATCTCGACTTCTCCTCCGAAGCCGACATGGTCAAGAAGCTGCGCGTCTCGCTCGCGCTCCAGCCGGTCGCGACTGCGCTGTTCGCCAATTCGCCGTTCACCGAGGGCAAGCCGAATGGCTTCCTCTCTTTCCGGTCCGAGATCTGGCGCGACACCGACAACGCGCGCGCCGGCATGATGCCGTGGGCGTTCGACGACGGCATGGGATTCGAGCGCTATGTCGACTACGCGCTCGACGTGCCCATGTATTTCGTCAAGCGCGGCGAGGAGTACATCGACGTGTCGGGCTCCTCGTTCCGCGCGTTCTTCGATGGCCGCAACAACAATCTTCCCGGCGAGCGTCCGACGCTGTCGGACTGGGCCAACCATCTCTCGACGATCTTCCCGGAAGTGCGGCTCAAGCGTTATCTCGAGATGCGCGGCTCCGACGGCGGACCGTGGGGCCGTCTGCCGGCGCTGCCGGCATTCTGGGTCGGGCTGCTCTACGATGGGGCTTCGCTCGATGCCGCCTGGGACATGGTGAAGCACTGGAGTGCGCATGAGCGTCAGGCCTTGCGCGATGACGTGCCGCGCTTCGGCTTCAAGGCGCGGATCAAGGATCGCTATCTGTTCGAGATCGCCAAGGAGTGCCTCGTTCTGGCTCATGCCGGCCTGCGCCGCCGCGGCCGAATTGACCAGCTTGGCCGCGATGAGACCCGGCACCTCGAGCCGCTCGATCGCATCATCGATTCCGGCCGGACGCCGGCCGAGGAGATGCTGGAGAAGTTCAACGGTCCTTGGAAAGGCTCGGTGGAACCAGCCTACGCGGAGTATGCGTTCTAGACCTTGTTTGAGCATGATCTTCTCGGATAATCGCGTCACACTTTGCGCTAACACGGCCGTTGGGGTCATGCGTTAGGCCAACGATCCGGATTTCAGCCGTTCATCGCCCATACAGGTTTGCGGCGATCAAATGACCGGCCGAAAAACCTGAGCGTCGTCAATAACTCGAAAGCTGTTCTGATGGGGAAGGGCCGCCTGTCCGGGGCCGTCATGGCCAGCGTCGCGGCATGTGTCACGCTGCTTTCGCTCGCATTTGCGAGTGTGCCGGCGCCTGCCCAGACGGCGTTCGATCGGCCCGGCGGCGACTATTTCAGCACGCCGGTCACCTCGGGCGATCCCGAGGATTGCGCGCTGCTGTGCGAGCGCGATCGCCGCTGCCGCTCCTGGAGCTTCAGTTATCCCGACGTCGACGGTGCCGCGGCGGTGTGCTGGCTGAAGAACAGCGTGCCGGCGCGCGTGCCGGGAAGTTGCTGTATCTCGGGGGTCCGCGGCGCCGGCGTGATCGAGCCGCGCGTCGAGGGCGTCGAGAGCTCGATCGACCGCCCTGGCGGCGATTTGCGCAATTTCGAGCTCAAGGACGGTGAAAGCGTCGAGGCCTGCAAGGCCGCCTGCACCGCCGACAACAAATGCCGTGCGTTCACCTATGCCCGCCCCGGCTATACCGGGCGTGAGGCGCGCTGTTTCCTGAAGAAGGAGATCAAGCCGCCGCGAAGGAAGGCGGGATTCACGTCGGGCGTGGTGCGGTAGTCGTTGTCACGTGCCCCGGGCGCGGCGGAGCACGAAGTGATGCGCGGCTGAACTAGGGCCACGCCACACAGGGATCCGATGTGCCATGGGTCCCGGCTCTGCGCCGCATCGTTTCACGATGCGACTTGTCCGGGACACGAGCATCACTCCGCCGCAATCACCGTAAGCTCGGGCCAGAGCGCCTTCCATCGCGCGGCCTTCGCCTCATAATTGGCGATTGAGAAATTTTCCGCCCGGTTGGGCCGCACGATCAATCTCCCGACGTCGTCGAAGCCGTGCGGGGCGTAGACCTCGTAGCCATCGGCAGCGCGCCTCACTCCGATTTGCGTGTTCTGCGTCAGGAAGCGATCGATGCCGTCTGCCGTGCAGCTTAGCGGCGGGTAGGGCAGGCCGTGCTTGGCGGGGTACCATAGATGCACGCGCGCCTGGTTGCGGGCCTCGATTTTGGCACCGAGATGCGCGAGCCGCGCGTGCAGCGTGCGGATCACCGCGTCCTCGGCCTCCCATGACGTATCAGGATCGAAATAGAACACGTCGTAATCTGCGATGCCGTGATCGATCGCACGGCGCGTGAGCATGTTCCACACGGTCTGCACCAGGCATCCCGAAACCAGCCACGCATCCGGCAGCGCGAGGCGATGGAGCTCGTCTAGAATCGTGGCGTTGACCGGATTGCGCAAGGCAAGAGCGAGGAATTCGTCTCTTCTCACCCAATGACCAGTCAATGCACGGCGGTGAAGAACCGCGCCAGCCTGAACCCGGACAGCCAGGTCCACACCGGCTGGCCGCGCATGCCGAGATCCCAGGAGCCGAGCACCGCATCGGCACGGCCGATCAGATTGTCGATCGGCAAGAGGCCGACACCGCCGGAGCGCAGCGGCACGCGGCTATCGGCGGAATTGTCGCGGTTGTCGCCGAGCACGAAGAGGTGACCAGCGGGCACCGTCACTTCGGGCGTGTTGTCGAGCGGACCGCTGTCGCGCATCTTGAAGATCAGATGCGAGACGCCGTTCGGCAGCGTCTCGACGTAGCGATAGGCGGGCTCGCTGCCGCCATGGTCGTCCTCCGCGGCGCCGACGCCATCGGGCTTCAGCTCGGCGGGGCGGTCGTTGATGAAGAGCTGGCCTTGCCGCATCTGGATGCGGTCGCCGGGCAGGCCCACGACGCGCTTGACCCAGGCCTGCGAGCGATCGCCGGGCCAGCGGAAGACCACGACGTCGCCGAGCTTCGGCGTCTCCGCGAAGACGCGGCCGCTCTCGGGCAGGCTGATCTGGATCGGCAGCGACGAGGTGCCGTAGCCATAGGGGAATTTCGAGGCGAGCAGCGCATCGCCGATCAACAGCGTCGGCTCCATCGAGCCCGACGGCACGTAGAACGGCTCGGCAAGCGCGCCCTTGGCGATGAAGACCGCGGCGACGATGCCGGCGAGCTGAGCGATCTGTCCACCCCAGCCGCTGCTTTTGCGCTTGGCGGGCGCAGTTACTTTCTCAACACTCATGCGCCTGTTCCACCTACCGTAATGCGTTCCATCAGCAGCGACGGTTGGCCGACGCCGACAGGCACGCCCTGGCCATTCTTGCCGCAGGTGCCGATCCCGGTGTCGAGCGCGAGGTCGTTGCCGATCATGCGGATGCGATGCAGGTCGGTCGGCCCGTTGCCGATCAGCATGGCGCCCTTCAAAGGCGCACCGATCTTGCCGTTCTCGATCTTGTAGGCCTCGGTGCACTGGAACACGTATTTGCCCGAGGTGATGTCGACCTGGCCGCCACCGAAATTCGCGGCGAACACGCCGTTCTTCACCGAGGCGATGATCTCGCCCGGCTCGCGGTCGCCCGCGAGCATGTAGGTGTTGGTCATGCGCGGCATCGGCACATGGGCATAACCCTGGCGACGGCCGTTGCCGGTCGGCTTCATGTTCATCAGCCGTGCGTTCTGACGATCCTGCATGTAGCCGACGAGGATGCCGTCCTCGATCAGCACGGTGCGATTGGTCGGCGTGCCCTCGTCGTCGATCGACAGCGAGCCGCGCCGCGAGGCAATGGTGCCGTCGTCGACCACGGTGACGCCCTTGGCCGCGACCTGCTGGCCCATCAAGCCGGCAAATGCCGACGTCTTCTTGCGGTTGAAGTCGCCTTCGAGGCCATGGCCGACCGCTTCATGCAACATCACGCCGGGCCAGCCGGCGCCGAGCACGACGTCCATTTCGCCGGCGGGGGCGGGAATCGATTCCAGGTTGACGAGCGCTTCGCGCAGCGCGCCGTCGGCGGCCTCGCGCCAGGACTTGGTCGCGATGAACTCGGCATAGCCGGCGCGGCCGCCATAGCCCTTGCTGCCGCTCTCCTGGCGGTCGCCCTGGCCGGCGACGACGGAGATGTTGACGCGCACCAGCGGACGGATGTCGCGATAGCTCTCGCCGTCGGGCCGCAGGATCTCGACGACCTGCCAGGTCGCGCCGAGACTCACGGTGACCTGCCGCACCCGCGGATCCTTGTCGCGCAGGTAAGCGTCGATCTCGGCCAGCAGCTTGACCTTGGTCTCGAAGCCCGGCGCATCGAGCGGGTTGTCGTCGCCATAGAGCCGCACATTGGTGTGCGCCGGCGGTGCGGCGAAGCTGCCGGAGTAGCCGCCGCGCACGGCAGCGACGGCGTCCGCGGCGCGAATCAGCGCCGGCAGCGACACGTCGGAGGAATGCGCGTAACCGACCGCGTCGTCCTTGACGGCGCGCAGGCCGAACCCCTGCGAGGTGTCGTAGGTCGCCTGCTTCAGCCGCCCATTGTCGAACATCAGCGCTTCGGTCTGGCTGTATTCCAGGAACAATTCGCCGTCGTCAGCGCCCGAAAGCCCGCGCGCGATCTCGTGGCGAACCTGGTCGCGGTCGAGATTGGCACGGTCGAGCAGGGAGGTTGTGGCAGGGTTGGTCATTCGTCCGTCCATTATCGGAAGATGTGGGGCAAGATAATGGTTTCGGACCGGTTCCGCGAGGGCGCCAGGTCTCACATTACGGAAACAATAGGATTGCCAGTTCAGCCGCCCCTACGGCAGCTTGTCGTACCCCTCACCCAGCCCGTTCAGGCTGAGCGGGAAGCCGATGCCTTCTTCCGGGGTCTCGAAGATGATGAAGGTCGCGGTCTTGGCGCTGCGGAGCTGGCCGAGCAGCTTGTCCTCCAGGACGACCTCGGCGACGCAGCCGTTGGGGAGGCAGCGGACGAAGCCGGCGCGACCGACGTCCTGGTTGTCGAGCTTGAGGCCGAGGCCGGAGGGCAACAGGACCCCGAGCGGGGCGACCACGCGCATCAGGCGGCTCTTCTGGTCGGCGGTCTTGAGCACGATCACGGTCAGGCCGGCATTGGAGCGGTCTTCCGCCACCACGCTCTGGATCAGGGCGCACTGCTCGGTCTGGGCGCCCGGCGGGGTGTCGCAGCGGATCTGCCAGTCGCCATGGACGGAGCGTACCGCGCCCTGCGCATGGGCAAGGCCCGGCAGCGCGAGGAGGACGATCGCAGCCACGAGGGCGGCCAGCGCCCGGAGGCCGTTCGCCGGCCTTGCCATCGATCTCGAAAGCCCCATCGGGTCGGTCCCTCTGCTCGCCTGGGTCACTCGCACCCTGGCGGACTGATACGGGAATGACGGCGTCTTGAAGGCGATTCCCAAGCAAATTCCGCGCCGCCCACACCGCCATCGCCCGCTCGAATCAGGCTCCTGCGCGGCTGCCTGCCAGTGCCTAACGCGGGCAATTCCGCTGTCAAGCCGCAGCTTCCCGGGAAGCGGTATTTTTGTCTGATGTTGCTGGGAAATATCCTGCCGGTGATGGCTGGCAGACCAGGCTCAAGACTGCATTGCGATAGATCAAGAATTATGGTTTGAGAGGCTTGATTTCGCGTTCTAGCGATCTGGCCCCGATTCCTCTTAGAGGTATTCTTGCGTGGCGGTTTGTCGGACTGGCGGATCGAATAAGCGTTTCCCGGAAACAGGGGAACGCACTTGGGGTGATTTCGTAAGGGGAGCGCGAACGGCATGAGGATGTCGATGGGTCGGGTGGGCCGGCAATTGCTGGGATTGGCCACCATCGCCTTGGTGGCGGCTGGCGTCACGCTGGCGACGGGTGGTGCGGCATTCGCCGAGCTCGGGCAGCCGGCTCCGTGGGAGTGGACGCTCCAGCAGTCCGGTTCCCCGGTGATGGACAACATCGTCTGGTTCCACAATTTCCTGTTCGTGCTGATCACCCTGATCACGCTGTTCGTCCTGGCGCTGCTCGTGATCGTGGTCGTCAAGTTCAACGCGAAGGCCAATCCGGTCCCGTCGCGGACCACCCACAACACGCTGATCGAGGTGGCCTGGACGCTCGTTCCGGTGCTGATCCTGGTCGGAATCTCGGTGCCGTCGTTCCGGCTTCTGTTCCTGGAGCTCGACGTGCCGAAGGCGGATCTGACCATCAAGGCGACCGGCAAGCAGTGGTACTGGTCGTATGCCTATCCCGATAACGGCAAGTTCGAGTTCGACTCGCTGATGGCGCAGGACAAGCAGCCCCGTCTGCTCGGCGTCGACAACGAGATGGTGGTGCCGGTCAACAAGGTGATTCGCGTCCAGACCACCGGCGCCGACGTCATCCATGCCTTTGCGGTGCCGGCATTCGGCATCAAGATCGACGCCATTCCGGGCCGTCTGAACGAGACCTGGTTCAAGGCCACCAAGACCGGCATGTACTACGGTCAGTGCTCGGAACTGTGCGGCAAGGATCACGCCTTCATGCCGATCGCCGTGCGCGTGGTGAGCGACCAGGAGTTCGCCTCCTGGATCGAGACGGCGAAGAAGAAGTTTGCGAGCGGCGGCACCAGCACCTACGCCTCCGCGGCCGGCCCGACGCAGTAAGCGTCGGATGACGGCTTGAGGGACTGAAAGCGACAAAAGGGCGGGACCTCCAGAGGTCCGAATGGGACGCAAGGCAGGATTTGAAAATGGCAACGAGCGCAGCGGCACACGGCGATCACGCGCAAGCCCACGGACATGACGAGCACGCCCATCCGACCGGATGGCGGCGCTACGTCTATTCGACCAACCACAAGGACATCGGCACGATGTACCTGATCTTCGCGGTCATCGCCGGCATCATCGGTGCCGCGATGTCGATCGCGATCCGGGCCGAGCTGATGTATCCGGGCGTGCAGATCTTCCATGAGACGCACACCTACAATGTGTTCGTGACCTCTCACGGCCTGATCATGATCTTCTTCATGGTCATGCCGGCGATGATCGGCGGCTTCGGCAACTGGTTCGTGCCGCTGATGATCGGCGCGCCCGACATGGCGTTCCCGCGCATGAACAACATCTCGTTCTGGCTGCTGCCGGCGTCCTTCGCGCTGCTGCTGATGTCGACCTTCGTCGAGGGCGAGCCGGGCGCCAACGGCGTCGGCGCCGGCTGGACCATGTACGTGCCGCTGTCGAGCTCCGGCCATCCGGGCCCGGCCGTCGACTTCGCCATCCTGTCGCTGCATCTGGCGGGCGCCTCGTCGATCCTCGGTGCCATCAACTTCATCACGACCATCTTCAACATGCGCGCGCCGGGCATGACCCTGCACAAGATGCCGCTGTTCGTGTGGTCGATCCTGGTGACGGTGTTCCTGCTGCTGTTGTCGCTGCCGGTGCTCGCCGGTGCGATCACCATGCTGCTCACCGACCGCAATTTCGGCACGACGTTCTTCGCGCCCGACGGCGGCGGCGACCCCGTGCTGTTCCAGCATCTGTTCTGGTTCTTCGGTCACCCCGAGGTGTACATCCTGATCCTGCCGGGCTTCGGCATGATCAGCCAGATCGTCTCGACCTTCTCGCGCAAGGCCGTGTTCGGTTATCTCGGCATGGCCTATGCCATGGTCGCGATCGGCGGCATCGGCTTCGTGGTGTGGGCGCACCACATGTATACGGTCGGCATGTCCTCGGCGACGCAGGCCTACTTCGTCGCGGCCACGATGGTCATCGCCGTTCCGACCGGCGTGAAGATCTTCTCCTGGGTCGCCACGATGTGGGGCGGCTCGATCGAATTCCGCGCCCCGATGATCTGGGCGGTGGGATTCATCTTCCTGTTCACGATCGGCGGCGTCACCGGCGTCGTGCTGGCGAACGCGGGTGTCGATCGCGTGCTCCAGGAGACCTACTACGTCGTCGCGCACTTCCACTACGTGCTGTCGCTCGGTGCGGTGTTCGCGATCTTCGCCGGCTGGTACTACTGGTTCCCGAAGATGTCGGGCTACATGTACAATGAGAGCCTCGCCAAGCTGCACTTCTGGGTCACCTTCATCGGTGTCAACCTGGTGTTCTTCCCGCAGCACTTCCTCGGCCTGTCGGGCATGCCGCGCCGTTACGTCGACTATCCCGATGCCTTCGCGGGCTGGAATCTGGTCTCGTCGGTCGGCTCCTACATCTCCGGCTTCGGCGTGCTGATCTTCCTGTACTGCGTGATCGACGCCTTCGCCCGCAAGGTGCCGGCGGGCGACAACCCCTGGGGTGCCGGCGCGACCACGCTGGAGTGGACGCTGTCCTCGCCGCCACCGTTCCACCAATTCGAAGTGCTGCCCCGCGTGCAGTAAGCAATCTCCCGCGGCGCCCGTGACGGGCGCCGCGGCGCTGTAACGAAACGAGTAGATCTAAGTGTCCGTCCTCGACCATAACGCCATCGACATCAATCCCCGCATCTCCGAAGCGGAGGTCGGCGACTACATCGCGCTGCTCAAGCCGCGGGTGATGTCGCTGGTGATCTTCACTGCGCTGGTCGGAATGGCAATGGCGCCCGGGCATTTCCATCCCGTGTTGGCGATCACCTCGCTGCTCTGCATCGCGGTCGGTGCCGGCGCCTCCGGGGCACTCAACATGGCGCTCGAAGGCGACATCGACGCCAAGATGTCGCGCACGGCGAACCGGCCGATTCCGCGCGGACGCATCACCCGTCCCGAGGCCATGACGTTCGGCATGACGCTCGCCTTCTTCTCGGTGATGACGCTCGGCATCCTCGTCAACTGGATCGCGGGCGCGCTGCTCGCCTTCACCATCTTCTTCTACGTCGTGATTTACACCCTCTGGCTGAAGCGCTGGACCGCGCAGAACATCGTGATCGGCGGCGCCGCCGGCGCGCTGCCGCCGGTGGTGGCGTGGGCATCGGTGACGGGCACGGTCGATGTCGAGCCGCTGCTGCTGTTCGCCATCATCTTCTTCTGGACGCCGCCGCATTTCTGGGCGCTGGCGCTGTTCCGCTCCGACGACTATGCGCGCGCCGGCATTCCGATGCTGCCCAACGTCGCCGGTCCCGACGCGACCCGCCTCCAGATCCTGCTCTACACGATCGTGCTGATCGCGGTGGCCGCGACGCCCTGGGCGCTCGGCTATTTCGACGCCGTCTACGGCATCGTCTCGCTGATCCTCGGCGCCGGCATGCTGGTGCTCGCGATCAACGTCTATATGCGGCGCGAACGCAGCCAGTCGCTGCGCGCGACCCGCAAGCTGTTTGCCTTCTCGATCCTGTATCTGTTCGCGCTGTTCGCGACCCTGCTGGCCGAGGTCGTGTATCGGGCGCTTGCTCCGATGGTTGGGGGCGCATGAGGCAGGAATGGCTGACAAACCCGAGCCAAATGGAATCGTCCTCACCGAGGTGCAGCAGAAGAGCCGTCGTCAGCGTTCGATCGCAATCGCGCTCGCGCTGGGCGTGCTCGTGGTGCTGTTCTTCGCCGTCACCATGGTCAAGGGGCCGGCAGTACTAGTGCGGCCGATGTAGGGAAGATGGGTCACGAGCCGACCATATCGCGGGATCAGAGCCGGACAGCCGCCAAAGGCCGCCGCGGCGGCCGGTTCAGTGGTCTTGGCCGCGACGCGTTGGTCGCCTCGATCTGCGGCGGCGTGGTCGCGCTGATGGTCGGTGCTTCCTACGCGGCGGTGCCGTTCTACAACTGGTTCTGCCGCGCCACCGGCTTCAACGGCACGACGCAGGTTGCGACCTCGGCGCCGGCCAACGGCCCGATCGCGCGGAAGATCTCGGTGCGCTTCGATTCCAACGTCGCGCCCGGCCTGCCCTGGAAGTTCGAGCCGGAGCAGAGCGAGATCGAAGTCAATATCGGCCAGGTCGTGACCGTCTTCTACACCGTGACCAATCAGGCCGCGCGCACCACTGCGGGCCAGGCCGCCTACAACGTCGCGCCGCTGACGGTCGGCTCCTACTTCCAGAAGATCAACTGCTTCTGCTTCACCGAGCAGACCATGGCGCCCGGCGAGAAGCGCGAGATGCCGGTCGTGTTCTACGTCGATCCCTCGATCGCCGAGGACCACGAGAATGACGGGCTGAATACGATCACGCTGTCCTACACGTTCTACCCGGTGAAGGATCCGGTGGTGAAGCCGCTCGCCGCCGGCGAGAACGACAAACGCAAGGGAAATCTTTGACCGCCGGGCTCACGCTCGGGCGGTTGGAAACAAGGGGATAAGTGCCTGATAGGCACGGGATTGAGGAGAGAGACGGAAATGGCCACGGCGCATACCAAGCATCACGACTATCACCTGGTCGATCCCTCGCCCTGGCCGGCTGTCGGCTCGCTCTCGGCATTCATCATGGCGGTCGGCGCGATCGCCTGGATGCACCACATGTTCTCCGCGGCGCCGATCGTGTTCGGTGTCGGCACCGTGGGCGTGCTCTACACCATGACGAGCTGGTGGGCCGACGTGATCAAGGAAGCCCAGTACAAGGGCGACCACACCCGCGTCGTGCAGCTGCATCACCGCTACGGCATGATCCTGTTCATCGCCTCCGAGGTGATGTTCTTCGTCGCCTGGTTCTGGGCTTATTTCAACGCGGCGCTGTTTCCGGCCGACGCCGTCCACGCCACCCGCGATGCGGTGTTCGGCTGTGGTCTCGGCACCCAGCCCGGTGCCTGCTCCGTCCCCGGCACCTGGCCGCCGAAGGGCATCGAGACCTTCGATCCCTGGCATCTGCCGCTGCTGAACACGCTGATCCTGCTCACGTCGGGCACCACCGTGACCTGGGCGCACCACGCGCTGCTCGAGAACGACCGCCAGGGCCTGAAATACGGGCTGATCCTCACCGTCCTCCTGGGCGCCGCCTTCACCTGTGTGCAGGCCTATGAATACAGCCACGCGGCGTTTTCCTTCGCCGGCAACGTCTACGGCGCGACCTTCTTCATGGCGACCGGCTTCCACGGCTTCCACGTGCTGGTCGGCACCATCTTCCTGATCGTGTGCCTTGCCCGCGCCTATGCCGGCCACTTCACGCCGAAGCAGCATCTCGGTTTCGAGTTCGCCGCCTGGTACTGGCACTTCGTCGACGTGGTCTGGCTGTTCCTGTTCCTCTGCATCTATGTCTGGGGACACGGCGCCGAGACCATGGCCCACGGCGCGCACTAAAGCATGATCCGGAAAAGTGCGAAGCGGTTTTCCGGAAAGATCATGCGTAAACAACAAGCTAAAGCGCGATGACGAGTCTCCAAATCTCATCGCGCTTCAGCCGTATCGAACCGATCAGAAAGGGCGGCCGCAGGGCCGCCCTTTCGCTTTCCGGCCGCCGGATGTTTCGGCGGAAACTGTGATAGAGTCCGCCATCATGAACGACAGCGCCGGCACACCCCAATCCGAAACCACGGTCCTGCAAAGCGCGCTGCGCGGGCTCGCCTGCAAATGCCCGCGCTGCGGCCAGGGCAAGCTCTATGCGGGGTTCCTGACGCTCGCGCCGGCTTGCGACCGTTGCGGCCTCGATTACGCCTTCATCGATACCGGCGATGGTCCGGCGATCTTCATCATCATGCTCGCCGGTGCCATCGTGGTCGGTTGCGCGCTCGTCGTCGAGGTCAAGTACCAACCGCCGTTCTGGCTGCATGCGGTGCTCTGGCTGCCGCTGATCCTCGCCACCACGCTGTTGCCGCTGCGTGCGATGAAATCGTTGCTGATCGCGCTGCAGTTTCACCACAAGGCGGCGCCGGGCCGGTTGGTCGATCGCGCGAAATGAACGAGCCTGCGCGCAAGGCCCGCGTGGCCGGCTTCGCGCTGTTCACGCTGCTCCTGACGGCTGTGTTCGTCGCGCTCGGTGTCTGGCAGTTGCAGCGCCGGACAGCCAAGCACGCGCTCATTGCGGCACTCACCGAACGGCTCGCGGCATCGCCGACGGCGCTGCCGCCGTCCGCGCAATGGACCGCGCTGAATCCTGCCCGCGATGAATTCCGCCGCGTCAGCTTCACCGCGACCTATGCAGCCCTGCCCGATGCGATGGTTTATTCCTCCGGCTCTGCGGTGCGCAAGGACGCCTCCGGCCCGGGCACCTGGGCCTTCCTGCCGGCGCGGCTTCCCAGCGGCGAGACGGTCGTGATCGATGCGGGCTTCGTCGAGAACACGATGCAGGACCGCGGTGTCGAGGACCGCGCGGTGAAGAAGCTCGTCACGGGCCAACCGATTGAGCTCACCGGCTATCTGCGCTTTCCCGAGGCGCCCGGCTGGCTGACGCCGGCGGAGAATCGCGACAAGCGGCTTTGGTTCGTGCGCGATCATCTGGGAATCGCAAGCGCGCTCGGCTGGGGCGCGGTTGCGCCGTTCTATATCGATCTCGAGCAGCCCGCGCCCGCGAACGGCATTCCGCGTCCGGGCCCACTGGAGGTGAATCTGAAGGACGACCACCTGCAATATGCTGTTACCTGGTTCACGCTTGCGGGCGCCGTGCTGATCGTCTTCGCCGTGTGGGCAAGAGGCCGGCGCCAGAGCTGAGCTCATCGGAAGATATTTCGAGGGAACCGGTATCGCCCGGGGTTTATTTTTCAGCGCATATTCACGACTGTGGTCCTAAGCCACCGGGATTTTCCGCGGCAGACAGGATTGTAGCGTGAGCGATTTCGACCAGATGGGAATTGTCGTCGATTGGGTGGACGCCTGCCGGAAGGGCGATCTCGCGACACTGCTCGACCTCTATGCGGACGATGCGCAGCTCGAATGCACGTGTAACGGCACGCGGCGCTACCACGGCCGGAGCGAGATCGAGGCCTATTGGCAGCCGCAGCTCAGCGCCTTCTCGTCGGCGGGTTTCGGTCTGGAAGAGATCCATCCCGCGCCCCACGGCATCGATCTCGAATATTCCGTCGCCGGCGCGCTGCGCATTCAGGCCTCGTTCCGCTTCAGCCTGGATGGCAAGATCCGCAGCACGCTGTGCGAACCGGCGCTACAGAACGCGCATGATGGCTGCGGCTGTTAGCCTGATGATGGCGCGTCCCGCGTTGCCTGTACCGGAAGGCGGCAGCGCACGTAAGTTCGCTCATCCATGCGCAACAGGGACAGCGATCCGCTGAGCGCACGCACGCGTTCATGCATGCCGGTCAGCCCCCGGCCGAAGATGTTGCCCGCAGGAAAACCGCCGCCATCATCGGAGATCTCGACGACGAGCGTCTCGCCGGCGACGGTCGCCTGCACATCTACGTTGCTGGCCTCGGCATGGCGGAGCGCGTTGGTCAGTGCTTCCTGGATCACCCGATACACGGTCTGAGCCAACGGCCCGTGGATCACGTTCAGATCCGGATCGATCGTGTCCGTGACGGCGATATGCGGTGCCTGCTTGCCAAAATTCCGGAGCAGCGTCTGCACGCTGGTCGCAAGGCCCAGTTCCTCGATGTAGAGCGGCCGCAGCCGGTCGAGAATGCGGCGGTTGGTCTGCTGGAGCGCCTCGACTGATTGTAGTACCTCCCGTGCCGAGTTGCCGAGATGTCCTGTCTGCGGCGCAGCGTCGACCAGCGCGATCGAGCCGGCGCGGATGCTGAACAGCAGCGGTCCGAGCTCGTCGTGCAGTTCGCGGGCGAGATCGCGCCGCTCATCGTCCTGGAGCGACACCAGACGGTGCATCAGATCACGATTGTCCCGGCTCAGTTGCGCAAGCGTTGCGGCCAGTGCATTCGCCTCCTCGCAACCTTGCCGAATTTCCGGCGGACCCCCGACCGGAATCGGCCTGGTGTAGTCGCCCTGTCGTATTCGCGTGAGACCTTCGCCGAGATCTTGCAGAGGGCGCAGGACAGATCCCGCCAGGACGTAGGCGATCGTGCCGGTAAGAACCATCAGTCCGGCGACCAGGCTGGTCAGCGCAAGAAAGCCGATCCATTTCTCGAACAGATCGGCCGATATGTCCGGCACGAAGACGATGTCGCCGATACGTCTGCCGTCGATCATCACTGGGGATGCCACGCCCAAGTTTGGGATGGCGAGAAGGTCGATGAACCATTGCGGCACGCCATGCGACTTGCGCGGCTCGTCCTTCGGCACCGGCGCGGCACCTGCTTCCAGGGCCCGGAACTGGATGTCGGAGGAGGTGTCCAAAGAATGGACAAAGGCGTCGAGCGTCTGCCGTGGATTGTCCGATGCGCGAAGGGTATTGTTGAGCGCAGCGGCGATGGCCTCTGTCGAACGCCGCCTCGGCTCGTTCTCCTCGGCCAATTGGCCCGTCGCGAATATCTGGAGCAGCACGCCCCCCAGGATCAGCGCCGCGAGAAAGCTAGCGCCGAGCGGAAGAAACAGTTGCGTCCTGAACGAAAGTCGTTGCCACATTAGGCCAATTCTAACGCGCAGCGGCGGGTTTTGCTCTTTCCATTTATTCCCGCCGGTTTATGAGTCGAAGAAAGAGGGTCCGCGATGCAAGATACCGCCAAGCTGGCGACCAGGGTCCTGATCGTCGACGACCATCCCGTGGTGCTGTCGGGTTGCCGCACCCTGTTCGCGTCCGACCATTCAATCCGCATTGACGAAGCGACCGATGCCAAATCCGGACATCGCGCCTATGTCAGCAAGCGGCCCGACGTCACCGTGATCGACATCAGCCTGCCCGATGTCTCCGGCTTCGAGCTGATGCGACGCATCCGCAAGGACGATCCCGACGCCAAGATCATCATGTTCAGCATGAACGACGATCCGGCCTTCGTGGTGCGGGCAGTCGAGCTTGGGGCGCAGGGTTATGTCTCCAAGGGCGACGATCCCCGTATCCTGCTGAAAGCGGTGCGCAAGGTGGTCGCGGGCGACAATTTCATCTCGCCGCAGCTTGCGGAAGCCGTGACGTTTTCGGGCGCGGCGATCAAGGCCAATCCGGCTTCGCAGATGACGCCGCGGGAGCTCGAAATTCTCCGCCTGCTTGGACGCGGCGACAAGATCGTCGAGGTCGCCGAGGCGCTCGGCATCTCCTACAAGACGGTCGCCAACACTACATCTCTGCTGAAGCAGAAGCTGGGTGCCAAGAATCACTCCGATCTGATTCGGATCGCAGTGGAGATCGGGATGAACTGACCTTCCGCCAGCGACCGAACCGGCTGCTCCAGGATGCAGCGGTTCGGTCGACGGATCGGCGCCGCCGTTGGCCGGGCAATGCATGGCCAACGGGCTGACACCGATCCGCGGACACAATGGGCCGAGACTGCATTCGTTCCTGCCGCGGCCAACATTTCGGGAAAAAGCGGCATTTGGCGACACGATCTTGCCGTGCCGGCAGAAGCGGGGCCCGGAGCGGATCGGGAAGAACAGGAACATTTTTCGGCGCGCGCGGTTTTGTCCCTTGACGATTTCGTGACAGGCGACGAAAGCTTGCCGGAAGAGTTCTGAGGGGTCAGCGACCCTGACGAGGCAAACCGGTCTGCACACAACGACAGACCTTCCAAGAGAAGGGCTGCGGTCATACCGCAGCCCTTTTTCATTGGGCGAGGGTGGGCCGGAAGCGGTTTCCCGATGCCGCAAAACACTTTATGGTGGCTCAAAGCAGCTGGCTGTTTAGCAAGTAGTTTCGTGAAATCAAAGGCTTAAGGATCGAGCTTCGGCTCGACCGGCCTTTGGAGGGCAGTTTGACTCGTTATATCTCAACCCGGGGCGAGGCCCCCGAACTCGGCTTCTGTGACGTGATGCTGACCGGGCTCGCCCGCGACGGTGGTCTATATGTGCCAGCGACGTGGCCACAGCTCCCGACTGAGACGATCGCCGGATTCTTCGGCCGTCCCTATTGGGAGGTCGCGGTCGATGTGATTCGGCCCTTCGCCGGCGGCGAGATCTCGGACGCCGAGCTCGGTCGCATGGCGAACGAGGCCTATGCCACCTTCCGCCATCCCGCGGTGGTGCCACTGCGCCAAATGTCGCCGCATCAGTTCGTGCTGGAGCTATTCCACGGTCCGACGCTCGCCTTCAAGGACGTGGCGATGCAGCTGATCTCGCGGCTGATGGATCATGTGCTCGCCAAGCGCGGCCAGCGCACCACCATCGTGGTCGCGACGTCGGGCGATACCGGCGGCGCCGCGGTCGAAGCCTTTGCAGGACTCGAGAATGTCGATCTCATCGTGCTGTTTCCGCACGGCCGCATCTCCGAGGTGCAGCAGCGGATGATGACGACGACGGGCGCCGCCAATGTGCATGCGCTCGCCATCGAAGGCACGTTCGACGATTGCCAGGCGCTCGTGAAGGGGATGTTCAACAATCATCGCTTCCGCGATGCGACCTCGCTCTCCGGTGTCAATTCCATCAACTGGGCGCGCATCGTCGCCCAGGTGGTCTATTATTTCACCTCCGCCGTTGCCGCCGGTGCGCCGGCGCGCGCGGTCGATTTCGTCGTGCCGACGGGCAATTTCGGCGACATCTTCGCCGGCTATGTCGCCAAGCGCATGGGGCTGCCGGTGCGCACCCTGCGCATCGCCGCCAACGTCAACGACATCCTGGCGCGGACGCTGAAGACTGGAATCTACGAGGTGCGCGAGGTGCACGCGACGGCGTCGCCGTCGATGGACATCCAGATCTCGTCGAATTTCGAGCGACTGCTGTTCGAGGCCGGCCGGCGCGATGCCGCCGGCGTGCGCCGCCTGATGGAGTCGCTGAAGCAGTCCGGACGTTTCGTGCTGCCGGATGCGACGCTCGCCGCGATCCGCGAGGAGTTCGATGCCGGGCGCGCCGACGAGACCGAGACGTCGGCTGCGATCCGCGCCGCCTGGCGTGAAGCCGGTGAGCTGGTCGATCCTCATACGGCCGTGGCGCTTGCCGTCGCGGACCGCGACACCACCGACACCAGGGTACCGAGCATCGTGCTCTCCACCGCCCATCCGGCCAAATTCCCCGACGCTGTCGAGGCGGCCTGCGGCCAGCGGCCGCAACTGCCGGCCTGGCTCGACGGCTTGATGACTAAATCCGAACACATGAGGGTGATGAAGAACGATCAGGCCAAGGTCGAGCGGTTCGTGCTGTCGGTCAGCCGCGCCGCCAAGCAGGGAGTTGCCGGATGAGCGTCGAGATCTGCAAGCTTGCCTCCGGCCTGACCGTCGTCACCGACGAGATGCCTCACCTCGAAACCGCGGCGCTCGGGGTCTGGGCCGGCGTCGGCGGACGCGACGAAAAGCCCAACGAGCACGGCATCTCGCATCTGCTCGAGCACATGGCGTTCAAGGGCACGACGAAGCGCTCTTCGCGCGAGATCGTCGAGGAGATCGAGGCGGTCGGCGGCGACCTCAATGCCGGCACCTCGACCGAGACCACGTCCTACTATGCGCGGGTGCTGAAGGCCGACGTGCCGCTCGCGCTCGACGTGCTCGCCGACATCCTCGCCAATCCCGCCTTCGAGCCCGACGAGCTGGAGCGCGAGAAGAACGTCATCGTGCAGGAGATCGGCGCGGCGCAGGACACGCCCGACGATGTCGTGTTCGAGCATCTCAACGAGCTCTGCTATCCCGACCAGCCGATGGGCCGTTCCCTGCTCGGCACGGCCAAGACGCTGCGCGCCTTCAACCGCGACATGCTGCGTGGCTATCTCTCGACGCATTATCGCGGACCCGACATGGTGGTGGCGGCGGCCGGCGCAGTTGATCACAGCCAAGTCGTCGCCGAGGTCGAGAGACGCTTTGCGAGTTTCGAGGGGACGCCGGGGCCGAAGCCGCAGACCGCTCAGTTCGGCCAGGGCGGCACCAAGGTCGTGCATCGCGAGCTCGAGCAGGCGCATCTGACGCTGGCGCTGGAAGGCGTGCCCCAGACGGATTCGTCGCTGTTCTCGCTCCAGGTCTTCACCAACATTCTCGGCGGCGGAATGTCGTCGCGGCTGTTCCAGGAGGTGCGTGAGAAGCGCGGCCTCTGCTACTCCATCTACACCTTCCACGCGCCCTACAGCGATACCGGCTTCTTCGGCCTCTATACCGGCACCGATCCGGCCGACGCGCCGGAGATGATGGAGGTGGTGGTCGACATCATGAACGACTCTGTGGAGACGCTGACCGATGCCGAGATCGCCCGGGCCAAGGCGCAGATGAAGGCGGGTCTCCTGATGGCCATGGAGAGCTGCTCCTCCCGTGCCGAGCAGCTCGCCCGGCATGTGCTCGCCTATGGGCGGCCGCAGACGGTTCAGGAATTGGTGGCCCGGATCGATGCCGTCAGCATCGAATCGACGAGGGATGCGGCGCGTGCGCTGCTGTCGCGGAGCCGGCCCGCCGTTGTCGCATTGGGCAGTGGCAGGGGTCTGGACACGGCGGTATCTTTTGCGGAAGGATTGACCCGGGCGCGCGCCAAGGCGCGGTTGCATTAGGAGCCGCGCTACGGCGGGACCGCCCCCGGAAAGCATCACCATGGCCCTCTTTCGCCTGCCGTCCAGTGGACCCGCCGCCCTCGCGCCGCGCGGCAACGGGCTGTTGCTGCGCGCGCCGCAAATGTCCGACTTCCTGCAATGGGCTCATTTACGCGAAACCAGCCGCGACTATCTCACGCCCTGGGAACCGATCTGGCCGTCTGACGATCTCACCCGGTCCGGCTTCCGCCGTCGTCTGCGCCGCTATTCCGAGGACATTGCCGCCGACCGCTCCTATCCCTTTCTGATCTTCCGGGAGCTCGACGGCGCCCTGATCGGCGGCATCACGCTGGCCAATGTCCGGCGTGGCATCGTGCAGGCCGGCACCATCGGCTACTGGGTCGGGCAGCCCTACGCGCATCGCGGCTACATGACGGCCGCACTGCGGGTGCTGCTGCCGACGCTGTTCGGCGAGCTCAATCTGCACCGGGTCGATGCCGCCTGCATTCCCACCAATGCGCCGTCGATCCGGGTGCTGGAGAAGTGCGGCTTCTCCCGCGAGGGCCTGGCGCGCCGCTATCTCTGCATCAATGGAATTTGGCAGGATCACCTGCTGTTCGGGCTGCTGCACGAGGATTTCCGCGGCTGACCGGGGAGCTCCTGCGGCCAAAGTCTCGATGGTCCCGCCCTGTTGGCTGTTCTATTCGCTTGCCTTGCTGTTCGCCTTGGGTTCGCCGATTTTGGCGATATAACGGCGCGGGCCAGCCGGTAGATCGGCCCGAATGTTGTGATGGGAGTATGGGTGTCGATGGTGAAGGAGCTTCGGTCATCGCGGACGACGTTGCTGCGGGGGACGGCGGTCGCGTTGGCGTTGTCAGTTTCGCTCACGACCGTCTCGCCGGCGGCGGCCCAGTCCTTGAGCGACCGCTTCAAGAGCCTGTTCGGCGGCAAGCCGGACGAGTCGGCCCAGCCCAATCCAGCGCCGGCGCCCGGCCAGCCGGCCGAAGACGACATCGACTGCCCGCAGGTCACCGTGCGCTCCGGCGCCTCCACCTATGCGGTCGGTGCGAGCGGCAAGCAGGCCGTCGGTAACGACATCCGCTTCCAGGCAACGATCACCAAGATGGCGCGCGAATGCGCCCGGAGCGGCGGTGATATCACCGCCCGGATCGGCATCCAGGGCCGCGTCATCGCAGGTCCCGCCGGTGCGCCCGCGACCGTCGAGGTCCCCTTGCGTGTTGCGGTGGTGCAGGGTGGCGTCGGCGAAAAGGTCATCGCCTCGAAGGCCTACCGGACGACAGTCGCAATGTCGGAGGGCGGCAGTGTGCCCTTCAGCTTCATTGTCGAGGATCTGTCCTATCCCGTGCCTTCAGCCGCGGTCGCGGATTCCTACATCTTCTACGTCGGCTTCGATCCGCAGGCGCTTTCGCCCGAGCCGAAGGGGCGGAAGAAGAAGTAGGCGATGTCTCGTGCCCCGGACGCGGCGCGGCGCTTCTTTAGAGCATGATGTTTTTATACGGAAACATAGCCTGAGTTTTTGAAGTAGTTGGTGCACTCCTCCTTGGAGAAGAGATCGAGGAGTTCACCAACCTTTCTCCAGGTTGCCTCCACGTCACGGGGCTCGGCAGCTCGCATGAGATGTTTGAGTGGCGAAGACCTGCTCGATCGGATTGAGGTCCGGGCTGTAGGGCGGCAAGAAGATGCGGTGGGCGCCTCTGGCGCGGATGGCTTGGCGAGCCGCTTTGCCCTTGTGGCTGCCAAGATTGTCGAGAACGACGATCTCACCCGGTGCGAGGGTGGGTGCCAACACCTTCTCGACGTACAGCGTGAAGAGCTCACCATTGATGGGACCATCAATCGTCCCCCTCGCCGGCGCCGGCCGGCAGCCAAGGGCGGCCCAAGGCGCGCTGATCCGATCGTGACGCAGCGCCGCGATGAAGGTCATTGTCTTCCAATGGCCGAAAGGTGCAGAGGCTTGGAGGCGCTGCCCGCAAGGCCCCCAGCCGCGCAGTGGTGCCATATTGGTTTTGATCCACGTCTCGTCGATAAACACCAACCGCGCGACGTCGATCCTGCCTTGATGTGCTTTCCAGCGGGTCCGCTTACGGGCGACGTCGGGACGATCCTGCTCGGCTGGTAGAATCGTTTTTTTTGAAGCTGAGCCCTTCGGTGTGAACAAAAGTCCACACCGCCCGCACGTCTGTCTTGATCCCGCGTGCAGCCAGTTCCTGCGTCAGCTTGCGCAAAGTGAATGGCCCCGAGCGAATGCGTTTGCGCAGCCAGTCGGCGTTGGCATCCGACAGAACCCGCTTCTTGTGGCCGCCGATTTGGCCAGGTGACAGGCCTCCGGTATCCCGTCTCAGATTCTTCCACTTCGTCACGCAGGAGGCGCTGATCTGGAGCGCCTCGGCAATCGAACGAACTGTTTCTCCCGCGTCAGCTCGCGCCAAAGCCCGTTCCCGGATGTCTTCCGAATAGGGTCGCGTCATCCATGCCGGCCTCCGCCCTCCAGCATGGATGTTGAATCAGAAATCGCTCCCGGTGGGAATCCCGATTCCAGCCAAAAACAACATGCTCTAGCGCTGCACGGCAGAGCCGGGGCCCGGAACTGCCGATGCTGGGTCCCGGCTCTGCGTCGCGTCATTTCATGCCGCGCCGCGTCCGGGACACCCGCAAGCAGAAAAAAAGCCGGCGCTCATCGCGCCGGCTTTTTTTGATTGGTGAGGTGTTCGCCCTCAGTTCAGCTTTTGCCGAACCTCGTTGATGCCCTTGGCGAGCAGGTCGTCGGCGACCTGGCCCCTGACCGACTGCGACAGGATGGTCGAGGCGGCCTGGACGGCGGCTTCTGCGGCCGCGGCGCGGACGTCGGCCAGCGCCTGGGCCTCGGCCAGCGCGATCTTGCTCTCCGCGGTCTTAGTGCGGCGGGCGACGAAGTCTTCCATCTTCGCCTTGGCGTCGGCAGCGATGCGCTCGGCTTCGGCCTTGGCGTTGGCGATGATGTCGGCAGCCTCGCGCTCGGCCGTGGCACTGCGCGCCTTGTAGTCGGCGAGCACCTTGGCCGCCTCCTGCTTGAGGCGCGCGGCGTCGTCGAGCTCGGCCTTGATGCGGGCGGCGCGATGATCGAGCGCAGTCATCGCCGACTTGAAGACGCCGAGATAGCCGAACACGATCATCAGGATCACGAAGGCGACGGCGACCCAGGTTTCAGGATCGAAGAACATCTGTGGCTAACCCTTCAAGGACGCATCGACAGCGGCATTGACCGAGGTGGCATCCGGAATGATTCCGGTGAGCTGCTGCACGATCTGACCTGCCGCATCCGCCGCGATGCCGCGGACGTTGCTCATGGCGGTGGTGCGGGTCGAGGCGATGGTCTTCTCCGCCTCGGCGAGCTTGGCCGCCAGCTGCTCTTCCAGCGCCTTGCGTTCGGCGTCCGCCTGCGCATTCGCCTTGTCGCGGGATTCGTTGCCGATCGCCTGCGCCCGCGAACGCGCCGAAGCGAGCTCGCTTTCATAGGCCTTCAGCGCAGCCTCGGACTGGTCCTTCAGCCTCTGCGCTTCAGTGAGGTCGCCCTCGATCTTGTTCTGGCGTGCTTCGATCGCACCGCCGACCTTCGGCAGAGCGAGCTTGGACACGATCACGTAAAGCAGGACGAAGAAGATCGCGAGCGACACCAGCTGCGAAGCATAGGTGCTGCTCTCGAACGGCGGAAAGCCGCCGCTGTGATGACCGCCATCGGCTTCGGTGTGGGCACCCGCCGCCGGTCCTTTTGCCCCGCCATGACTCTCAGCCATGGAGTACTCCCGTTGCTGTCACGCGCCGCTTCGGATGAAGCGGCGCGAAAGAAGTCGTTCTTTAGAAAACGAACAGCAGAAGCAGCGCGATCAGCAGCGAGAAGATGCCGAGCGCTTCGGTCACGGCGAAGCCGAAGATCAGGTTGCCGAACTGGCCCTGAGCGGCCGACGGGTTGCGAACGGCTGCGGCGAGGTAGTTGCCGAAGATCACGCCCACGCCGACGCCCGCACCGCCCATGCCGATGCACGCGATGCCCGCGCCGATAAGTTTTGCTGCTGCCGGATCCATTTTAGACTCCTTGGAAGAAAGATTGCGTTGTGGGTGGAAATTCCCCGGACCGCTCAGTGTCCCGGATGAATGGCGTCGTTGAGGTAGATGCAGGTCAGGATCGCGAACACGTAAGCCTGCAGGAACGCGACCAGGATCTCGAGCGCGTACAGCGCGATCGTGAGCGCCAGCGGCAGCACGCCGCCGACCCAGCCGATGGCGCCGAGCGAGAAGCCCAGCATGGCGACGAAGCCCGCGAACACCTTCAACGCGATGTGGCCGGCCAGCATGTTGGCGAACAGACGAATGCTGTGCGAGACCGGCCGCAGGAAGAACGACAGCACCTCGATGAACATGACCAGCGGCAGGACGTAGCCGGGGACGCCGTGAGGAACGAAGATCTTGAAGAATTTCAGGCCGTTCTTGGCGATGCCGTAGATCAGCACGGTGAAGAAGACCAAGAGCGCCAGCCCGGCGGTGACGATCAGGTGGCTGGAGACCGTGAAAGTGTAGGGGATGATGCCGACCAGGTTCGAGACGCAGATGAACATGAACAGCGAGAAGATCAGCGGGAAGAACTTCATGCCCTCCGCGCCGGCCGTCGAACGGATGGTCGAGGCGACGAACTCGTAGGAGATCTCGGCGACGGACTGCAGGCGCCCGGGAACCAGCTGCGTGCCGCTGGCGAGCATCAGGATCGAGATGATCGCCACCGCCACCAGCATGTAGAGCGACGAATTGGTGAAGGCGATCGTGTGATTGCCGATATGGCCCAGGGTGAAGAGAGGCTCGATGTTGAACTGGTGGATCGGGTCGATTTTCATCAGCGCGGCATCTCTTGGTCTGCCGGGCTATGCCGGCGGGTCTCGGTCTGCCGGCCGGGCCGGCCCGTACCGGCGAGGCCGGCACGATCATTCCTCTCCTGGTGGGACCAGCTTTAAGAACCACCGCGCCTGTTTTGACCCGCACCCGCCGACCTCACCACATTCACCACGCCGGCGACGAAGCCCAGCAGCGTGAACACGATGAACCCGAAAGGCGACGTCGACAGCAAGCGGTCGAACCCCCAGCCAATCCCCGCTCCGACAATGACGCCGGCGATCAACTCGGAGGATAACCGGAAACCAAGCGCCATCGCCGAGGCTCTGGCCGCTCTGTCTCCCTCGTCACCTGCGGGTTGCTCGGTCCTGGTCCGGCGGTCGCGAATTTCGGACAACCGCTGATCAAGACTTCCGAGCCGTTCGGAAAGCGCAGCTTCCTCGGGCGATCTATCGCGATCTCCATTCCCGCCGTGCTCCGTGCCCTGTGTCATGCAACGAAGACCCGAAACGCCGCGGCTGAATGGAAATTACGCCCGCCACCCTCAAAAGCCGCGCGGACCATACTGATGGGCCATAATCAAGTCAAGCCAAGTCACGATTGCGTCGCTTTCAGTTATGTATTTGATTTGTCTTGTGATATTGGCGCGCGCGGCAGCGCTGCACACAGCGTGACGCCGCACCGCAGCAGGTCTGCTCGCGATCGGCGGATGCCGCTGTCCTTTCGCCGCATGACCGGGATCAAAGAAGCCATCGCGTTCGTTGATTTCAGGGGACGCGTTTTTGGCGGCGGACTGCCCGATGGGGGTGTAGAATTGCACAGAAGCCGCAGCAGTGCCGTGGCGGAGGCAGTGATGAGACCAGCGATGTCATCCACAACATCATGGCTAGTGGCGGCTGCCGCGGTGATGGTCGTCGGCGGCGGCTTCGTCGCTGCGCAATCGGTGCCCGACGGCGAAAATGGCCGGTACAGCATGACGCCCATCCCAGAGGGCGTGCTGCGGCTCGACACGCGCACCGGCACGGTATCGACCTGCACCAAGAACGGCGCCGGCTGGGCCTGCTACGCGGTGCCTGACGAGCGGACCGCACTCGATACCGAGATCGGCAGGCTCCAGGCGGAGGTCGAGAGGCTGAAGGGACAGCTCGCAGCGGGGCCGACGGTGTCGGGCAAGATCGACGAGGCGCTGCCGAAGTCCGACTCGCTGAAGAAAGCCGAGCCCAAGGTCGCCGAGGGCGAGCGCAAGATCGAGATCCCGCTGCCGAGCGACCAGGACATCGATCGCGTGATGTCGTTCCTGGAGAAGGCCTGGCGGCGGCTGATCGACATGGCCAACCGCGTGCAGAAGGACGTGTCGGGGAAGATTTGAGGGCGCCTTCGCTATCCATGCGTTGAGGTGCCGTAGGGGTGGCAAAGGCGCGAAGCGCCGTGCCCACCACCTCGATATCGTCGCGGGGATTGGTGGGCACGCTTCGCTTTGCCCGCCCTACGGCGGCTTTCGGAGTTGAGAGAGTTTGATGACATCAGCCAAATCCGTAACCCGCTCGGCGCCATCGACAGTGCAAGCCACCACCATCGCGTCGTCGCTGCTGACCGTGCAGACATCGGGCCGCGGCTTCCCGATCTCACCAGCGAAGCCGCGAAGTTCATCGCTGAGGCAAACGCGCGCGACGGCGCGCTGACGCTGTTCATCCGCCACACCTCGGCCTCGCTGACGATTCAGGAGAACGCCGATCCGTCCGTGCTCGTCGATCTCGGCACCGCGCTGTCCCGGCTTGCGCCAGAGAATGCCGGATGGACGCACGACACCGAAGGGCCGGACGATATGCCCGCGCATGTCAAAACGATGCTGACGGGGGCCTCGCTTCAGGTCCCGGTCCTGAACGGCAAGCTTGCGCTCGGCACCTGGCAGGCGATCTATCTCATCGAGCATCGCAGCCGGCCGCACCGCCGCGAGGTCGTGCTGCAATTCGTCGGCAGCAATCAGTAAGCGCTCAAAGCAAACCGGCCGCGGAGACCGCGGCCGGTTCGTGTCGTCGATTGCTGCTTTCGATCAGGTCGCCTTGATGTCGACGTCCTTGGTCTCCGGCAGGAACAGGAACCCGATCACGACGGTGATCGCCGCGAAGGTGATCGGGTACCACAGGCCGGCATAGATGTCGCCGGTCGAGGCCACGATGGCGAAGGCGGTGGCGGGCAGGAGGCCGCCGAACCAGCCATTGCCGATGTGATAGGGCAGCGACATCGAGGTGTAGCGGATGCGGGTCGGGAACAGTTCGACCAGCATCGCCGCGATCGGGCCGTACACCATGGTGACGTAGACCACGAGGACGAAGAGCAGGCCGATGATCGCCGCCACCTGCGGGCGGAAGATGTCGAACGGATGCGACATCTTCACGATGGCGGCGTCGCCCGCCTTCGGGTAGCCGGCCGCCTGCACCGCAGCGAGAACCGCCGGATTGCTGTCCTTTGCGTTCGTGTAGGGCACGTCCTTGCCGTTGACCACGACCTTCACGCCCGAGCCGGCCGGGCCCGGCGTGGTCGAGTACCTGACCGAGGACTGCGACAGGTAGGCGCGCGCGGTGTCGCAAGGCGCGCTGAAGACGCGGGTACCGACCGGGTTGAACAGGTCGCCGCAACCGGCCGGATCGGCCACCACCTCGACCTTGACCTGCTCGATGGCCTTTTCCAGCGCCGGGTTGGCGTTGGTGGTGATCATCTTGAAGATCGGGAAGAAGGTCAGCGCCGCGATCAGGCAGCCGCCGAGGATGATCGGCTTGCGGCCGATTCTGTCCGAGAGCATGCCGAACACGACGAAGAAGCCGGTGCCCAGCAGCAGCGACCAGGCGATCAGCAGGTTGGCGGTGTAGCCATCGACCTTCAGGATCGATTGCAGGAAGAACAGCGCGTAGAACTGGCCAGTGTACCAGACCACGCCCTGGCCCATCACGCCGCCGAGCAGGGCGAGCAGCACGAGCTTGCCGTTCTGCCAGTTGCCGAAGGCCTCCGTCAGCGGCGCCTTCGAGCCCTTTCCCTCATCTTTCATCTTCTGGAAGATCGGCGATTCATTGAGGCGAAGCCGGATCCAGACCGAGATGCCGAGCAGCAGCACCGAAACCAGGAACGGGATGCGCCAGCCCCACTTCGCGAAATCGGCTTCGCCGGTCGCGGTGCGGGTGAACAGGATCACCAGCAGCGACAGGAACAGGCCGAGCGTCGCCGTGGTCTGGATGAAAGAGGTGTAGTAGCCGCGCTTGCCGTGCGGCGCGTGCTCCGCGACATAGGTCGCCGCACCGCCATACTCGCCGCCGAGCGCAAGGCCCTGGGCGAGGCGCAACGCGATCAGGATGATCGGGGCTGCGATGCCGATCGTCGCCGCGCTGGGCAGCAGGCCGACGATGAAGGTCGAAAGACCCATGATCAGGATGGTGACGAGGAAGGTGTATTTGCGGCCGACGATGTCGCCGATGCGGCCGAATACGATGGCGCCGAATGGGCGGACCAGGAAGCCCGCCGCGAAGGCCAGCAGCGCGAAGATGTCGCGTGTGGCCGGCGGATAATCCGAGAAGAACTGCACGCCGATGATCGAGGCGAGCGAACCGTAGAGGTAGAAGTCGTACCATTCGAAGACGGTACCGAGCGAGGAGGCGAGAATGACGAACCGTTCGTCCTTCGTCATCCCTCCCGCGCCGGCTTGAGACACAGCCATTGTCGACATGTTGAGTCGCTCCCCGAAATGCGTTTCCTCGCGCCCTAGAGGTCCGGACGTGCCGGATCCAACCCAGGTCTTGATCACAAGGTAACATCGCCGTGAAACCCTCCCCAATACGACTTTCGGCCTTGCGCAACTGACGCGCGGCTGACCGTGTGGTATCGGGGGCCGCCGCGCTGCTCCAGAGCTTTCCGGATTAACCCCTTTGCTGCAAAGGGATAATGTGCACTTGCATGCCACAGCCGCTCGGGGAAGAATTGACGTATTGTTCGCCGGCCCGGCGCGAACGACAGCAAGAGAACGATGAACGCTCCCTCGACCCATCTCGTCATTGCCGATGACCATCCCTTGTTCCGCGATGCGCTGCGACAGGCGGTGGCGGGCGTTCTCCCCTCGGCCAGGATCGACGAGGCCGGATCATTCGAGGACCTGACCAAGCTCCTGGAACAGACCTCCGAGGTCGACCTGATCCTGCTCGACCTCTCGATGCCCGGGATTTCCGGCTTCTCCGGCCTGATCTATCTGCGCGCGCAATATCCGGCGGTCCCGGTGGTGATCGTCTCGGCTTCCGACGACAGCGCCACGATCCGCCGCTCGCTCGATTTCGGCGCCTCCGGCTTCATCCCCAAGCGGTTCGGCGTCGAGACGCTGCGCGACGCCATTCTCAAGGTGATGGAAGGCGACGTCTGGGTTCCCGCCGACACCGATCTGTCGGCTGCGGCCGACCCCGACATGACGCGCCTGCGCGACCGCCTGGTGACGCTGACGCCGCAGCAGGTTCGGGTCCTGATGATGCTGTCCGAGGGCCTCCTCAACAAGCAGATCGCCTACGAGCTCGGCGTCTCCGAGGCCACCATCAAGGCCCATGTCTCGGCCATCCTGCAGAAGCTCGGCGTCGAGAGCCGGACGCAAGCCGTGATCGCCGCCGCCAAGATCGCCGGCGGTCAGTGGAAGCAGGGCACGCCGACGGGGTGAGGCGTTTGCTCGCTAAATCGCGGATGTCCGGTCTTGAGGCGACGCGAAATCATTCGGCGCGCTCATCTTCGCCGAGTTTCGATCCAAAAGAGACGCCAGGTGGGCCGATTGTGTCTGTAGTCACACTGTTCGGGGCAGGAATACAATCGACGGCTCGATCTCGATAAGGAACTCGTCCCTGGCGAGGCTCGTCACTCCGATCCAAGTTGTGCACGGTGGATTATCACCAAATGCAGCCTTGAGCGCGCGAGATATGGCGTCACCTTGGTGCAGGTGGGTTTGCCTAATATAAATTCGTAACGATCCCACATCATCAAGTCTGGCACCAACGGAAGCTAGGGCCACGCTGAGGTTTTCCAAACTCTTTTCTAATTGGCGTCCAATGTCGCCAGTACCGACGATGTTTCCATTCGAATCCCACGCGACTTGACCGGAAATGTGTATCATCTGCCCGAAGGGCGAGGAAGTGACGGCCACCTGAGCAAAACCGAATTTCCGACTGTCAAAAAGCTCGGTTGGAATTTTCATGGACCGGGTCATTGCTGCTCCCTGGTTGGTCAGATCACGGCGTTGTAGCCGACAATTCTAACCAACGCTTGGAGCACTTCCGTTTATGGCCCAACCCGGAAGTCCGACGGTGGCCGCTCTTGCGCCGCCGTTGGGTCAATCAGCCTGCAGCAAAATATTCTGCTTTATCGAAATTCGGATTTATCGTATGTGTCGCCCATCCTGATCCGGCGAAGGGGGCGGTCGTACGTCGTCACGAGCCGCGGATCGGGGCTGCGATGGACGCATGGAAGCAATCCAGAATCTTCCCGCGGAGGGATTCTGGATTGCCTCGCGGGCGTGCGTTGACCCGCGTTCCCATAGCCCTGAGCAGGCCACGCTTGCAGATGCTGGCAAGCGGCTTCATGCCCGCCTCACAACTTCTCACAAGTCCAAACGGGCGCCCTGCGTAACACGCTGATAGTCAGTTGCGTAACGACACGATCAAAGGACCACGACCATGAAACAGATGATCGACCAGCATCGCCGCCGATTCCTCGGCATCGCAGCCGGAACCGCCGCCGTCGGCCTCGGCGCGATCGACCTCGCGCGCGCCGAGACGGTGGCACAGCGGCCGTCCCCATCGAATGCCTCCTTCGGCCCGATCAAGCAGATCGACGCCGGTGTCCTCAATGTCGGCTATGCGGAAGCCGGCCCGTCGAACGGTCCGGTGGCGATCCTGCTGCACGGCTGGCCCTACGACATTCACGCCTTCGTCGATGTCGCGCCGATCCTCGCCAAGGCCGGCTATCGCGTGATCATTCCTTACCTGCGCGGCTACGGCACGACGCGTTTTCTCTCCAGCGAAACGCCGCGCAACGGAGAGCCTGCGGCGATGGCCGCCGACATCATCGCGCTGATGGACAAGCTCGACATCAAGAAGGCCGTCGTCGCCGGCTTCGACTGGGGCGCGCGCACCGCCGACATCATTGCCGCGCTGTGGCCGGATCGCTGCCGCGCGCTGGTGTCGGTCAGCGGCTATCTGATTTCCAGCCAGGCCGCCGGCGGCGCCCCGTTGCCGCCATCGGCCGAACTGCAATGGTGGTACCAGTTCTATTTCGCGACCGACCGCGGCCGCGCCGGTTACGAGAAGTACACGCACGATTTCGCCAAGCTGATCTGGAAGCTCGCCTCGCCGCAGTGGAAGTTCGACGACGCCACCTTCAACCGCAGCGCGGCGGCGCTCGACAACGGGGATCACGTCGCGATCACGATCCACAATTACCGCTGGCGGCTCGGGCTCGCCCAGGGCGAGGCGAAGTATGAGGAGCTCGAAAAGAAGCTGGCCGCAGCTCCGCAGATCGCGGTGCCGACGATCACGATGGAAGGCGACGCCAACGGAGCGCCGCATCCCGAGCCGAGCGCCTATGCCAAGAAGTTCTCGGGCCGGTACGAGTTTCGCCTGATCACCGGCGGCATCGGTCATAACCTGCCGCAGGAAGCACCGCAGGCCTTTGCCAAGGCCGTCATCGATATCGGCGAAGGCGCCTGACGATGTTTCAAGACCTCCGTTCGGTGCGGCCGGGGCCGATTACTCCGCCGCCACCATCTGCTGCGTGCGCCATTGTCCGAGCAGGGCGCGGAGCGAGGCCGGCTTCACCGGCTTGTTGAGCACCGCGATCTTCTCGTCACGCGCGGCGACCTGCACGGCGGGGCTGCGGTCGGCGGTGATCAGGATCGCGGGGATTGCGTCGCCGAAGCGGCGCCGGATCTCGCGGATGGCGGCGATGCCGTTGCCGCGATCGAGGTGATAGTCGACCAAGAGTCCGGTGACGCGCCTTCCGGCTGCTTCGATTGCGGCGATCGCGCCTTCGGGATCGGCGACGGCGATCACCTCGGCGTCCCACGCCTTCAAGAGCGTGCGCATGCCGTCGAGGATCGCCGCATCGTTCTCGATGCAGACGATCAGCGCGCCCGCGATCGGCGTGCGCGCCAGCGGGGTCGCACTGGTCACGGCGGCAGTGTGGGTGACCGCCTTCGCCGTCGGCACCGTCACGGAGAACACCGAGCCGCCGCTTCTATTGGCGTCGATGGCGATGCCGTGGTTGAGCACGCGCGCCAGCCGTTCGACGATCGAGAGGCCGAGTCCCAGCCCGCGAGCGATCCGCGCGCCCTGCTCGAGGCGATGGAATTCCTTGAAGATCTCGCCGCGCTTGACCGCGGGAATGCCGACGCCGGTGTCGTAGACGGAGATCTTGAGCGAGGCGCCGCGGCGGCGGCAGCCGACCAGCACGCGCCCGCGCGGGGTGTATTTGATCGCGTTCGAGATCAGGTTCTGGAGCAGCCGCCGGAGCAGCAGTCGGTCCGACTTGACCGGGAGCGAGCAGGGCACGAAGGCGAGTTCCAGGCCCTTGGCGCGCGCGATCGGCGCGAACTCGATCTCCAGCGAGCGCATCAGATCGGCCATCTTGAAGCTCGAGATCGAGGTCGTCATCGCGCCGGCATCGAGCCTGGAGATGTCGAGCAGCGCGCCGAGGATCTCCTCGATGGCCTGCAGGGATTCGTCGATGTTCTCGACCAGCCGCGTCTCTTCGCCATTGTGCTGGCGCTCGACCAGGCTGGTGACATAGAGCCGCGCCGCATTCAGCGGCTGGAGGATGTCGTGGCTGGCAGCGGCGAGGAAGCGGGTCTTGGAGATGCTGGCGTCTTCCGCCGCGCTCTTGGCCAGGGCCAACTCCGAGTTCAGCCGCGTCAGCTCCTCGGTGCGGTCGCGCACGCGCTTCTCCAGCGTCGCATTGGCGCGCTCCAGCGCTTCCGCGGCCTCGAAGGTGGGCGTGACGTCGGTGAAGGTGATGACGAAGCCGCCGCCGGGCATGCGGTTGGTGAGCACCTCGATCACCATGTGGCGTTCCGGCAGGCGTTCGAGATAAGGCTCGCCGTCGGTGGTGTAGGCCACGAGCCGCTGCTCGATCATCGCCTCGCGACCACTCTCATCGGCCGGATCGCTCACGCCCATGAATTCCAGGATCTCGCGCAGCGGGGTGCCGAACTGGATGAAATGCGGGGGCACGTTGAGGAGATCGCCGAATTGCCGGTTGGAGCAGATCAGTTGCAGGTCGGCGTCGAATACCGCGATGCCCTGGCGCACATGGTTGAGCGCAGTCTGGAGGATCTCGCGGTTGAAATGCAGCGCCGCGTGGGAATCGTCGAGCAGTTTCAGCGCGGCCTTGGCGGAGACCGTCCGCTTGCGCAAGAGCAGCGACATCACGAGGCGCGAGGACGCCGCGCCGATCGAGGAGGCGATCAGGTGTTCCGCGTGCTGGAGCAGCTCGAAATCGGCGGGTGCTCCGGCTTCCAGACGCATATTGCGGTGGGCCGAGAAGGCCTCGAACGATTGCCGCGCGCGATCGGGGCCGAGATATTGCGCCACGGTGGTCTGGATGTCCTGCACCGTGACGGTGGTGCGCCAGCGACGAAAGCTGGGCGTGATCGGCGCCAGCGTGTTGGGCACGAACAGGTCGGCCTGCACCAGTTCGATCGAGGACGGCCGTCGCGCCAGCGACAGCAGCACATAGGTGAGAATGTTGAGCGAGAGCGACCAGACCACGCCGTGCATCAGCGGCGGCAGGTCAGCGCCGAACAGCGCCTGCGGCCGCAGCGCCTCGATCCCGAACGGACCATGCTGGAGCAGCAGGATCCCCGATGTCGACGAATCCATGAAGCTCGGGATGAAGAGCGTGTAGAGCCAGACCGCAAAACCGACCAGCATGCCGCCGATGGCGCCGCGCGCGGTCGCGCGCCGCCACAACAGGCCGCCGAAGAAACTGGGGGCGAGCTGTGCGATGGCGGCAAAGGAGAGCAGGCCGATCGCCGCGAGCTGGGCGTTGCCGAGCGCGCGATAGTAGAAATAGGCCATCACCATGATGGCGAAGATGGCAAGCCGCCGCGAGCGCAGCAGGAAGTCGCCGAAACCGGTGGCCCCGGTGCGGCCTTCGGGCCGCCGTTGCAGGACCAGGGGCACGACGAGGTCGTTCGAGACCATGATGGAGAGCGCGACGCATTCGACGATCACCATCGCAGTCGCCGCCGACAGGCCGCCGACGAAAACGGCGACGCTGAGAAGTCCCGCGCCGCCGTCCATCGGCAGCGCCAGCACGTACATATCAGGATCGACCGCGCCGAACGGGAAGGTCACGAGCCCGGCGAGCGCAATCGGGATCACGAACACATTGATGGCGACGAGATAGAGCGGGAACAGCCAGCGCGCCCGGCTGACCTCGGCGTCGCACGAATTTTCCACCACGCTGACGTGGAATTGGCGCGGCAGCAGCATGATGGCGCACAGCGACAGCAGCGTCATGGTCAGGAAGTTGCCGATCGACGGCGAGTATTCGATGGCGCGCACCGCTTCCGGTGTCTTCATCGCGCGCTCGATCAACTCGTGCGGCGAGAACATCCAGAAGGTGACGAAGATGCCGGCGGTGAGGAAGGCAACGAGCTTGACGATGGATTCGGTCGCGACCGCCAGCATCAGCCCGTGCTGGTGCTCGGTGGCATCGGTCTGCCGCGTGCCGAACAGGACCGCGAAGGCCGCCATCGTCAGCGTCACCATCAGCGCCATGTCGCCGAGGATCGGGATGTGGGAGAAGGCCTGGTCTTCGCTCAGGATCGTGCCGAGCGAGGAGGCCACCGCCTTGAGCTGGAGCGCGATATAGGGCACCGAGCCGATGATCGCGATCAGCGCGACCGTCGCCGCCACCGCCTGGCTCTTGCCGTAGCGGGCCCCGATGAAGTCGGCGATCGAGGTGATGTTGTGGGCTTTGGCAAGCTGGATCACGCGCCGGAGCACGCCGGCGCCAAGCCCGATCATCAGGATCGGGCCGACATAGATCGCCAGGAAGTCGGTCGAGGCGCGGGTGGCGAAACCGACCGAGCCGAAGAAGGTCCACGAGGTGCAGTAGATCGCCAGCGACAGCGGATAGATCAGCCCGGAGGCGCGGCCGCGCCCCGCCGGCGAGCGGCGGTCGCCATGGCTCGCCACCAGGAACAGGAAGCCGATATAGCCGAAAGCGGCGGCGATCACGCCCCAGTCGTGCAGCATGGGTCGGGGGCTCTCTCCCTGGGCGCCGGCGGCGCCCGAGCTCATTTTCCCAGCAAATCTAGCGCGTTGAGCCGACGCAAGCGACAGCGAAATGCCCGGCGCAAGCGGGAACTGCGGGTGTCGTTAAGGCAAGGCGGGACGCGCGCTGGCACTTACCCTCCCCTGGAGGGGAAGGGTCGATCGCGCGCAGCGCGAGCGGGGTGGGGTGATCTCTCCACTCGGGCACCGTTGGACGTGGAGAGACTGTCACCCCACCCCGTCTCACATTTCGCTGTGCTCAATGTGAGCCGACCCACGAGCGAGCTACGCTCGTCTCGGACCCTCCAGGGGAGGGTGGAAAGGGCCTACTCCGCGGCCAGCGACTTCTCGCGCAGCGGCAGGCCGAGGCGGTCCCACACCTGCAGGAGAGCTTCGGCGAGTTGATCGATCAGGCCGTCGTCGTGATAGGGCGAGGGCGTGATGCGCAGGCGCTCGGTGCCCTTGGCGACGGTCGGATAATTGATCGGCTGGATGTAGATCCCGTGCTCTTCGAGCAGGAGGTCGGAGGCCTGCTTGCACTTCTCGGGATCGCCGACGAACAGCGGCACGATGTGGGTGTCGCTCGACATCACCGGCAGGCCGGCGGCATTGAGGATCGCCTTGACACGGGCGGCGCGGTCCTGGTGGCGCTCGCGTTCCCAGCTCGACGTCTTCAGGTGCTTGATCGCGGCGGTTGCGGCCGAGCAGACCGCCGGCGGCAGCGCGGTGGTGAAGATGAAGCCCGGTGCATAGGAGCGCACGGCGTCGATGATCTGGCCGTTGGCCGCGATGTAGCCGCCGAGACAGCCGAACGCCTTGGCGAGCGTGCCCTCGAGAATGTCGATGCGATGCATCACACCGTCGCGCTCGGCGATGCCGCCGCCGCGCGGGCCGTACATGCCGACGGCGTGGACTTCGTCGACATAGGTCATCGCCCCATAGGTCTCGGCGAGATCGCAGATCTTGGCGAGCGGCGCGACGTCGCCGTCCATGGAATAGAGGCTCTCGCAGACGATCAGCTTCGGCCGATTGGGGCCGGCCGCTTTCAACAGCTCCTCGAGATGCGCAACGTCGTTGTGGCGGAACACGACGCGCTCGCAGCCGGACTGGCGGATGCCCTCGATCATCGAATTGTGGTTGAGCTCGTCCGACAGAATCAGGCAGTTCGGAATGAGCTTTGCGATGGTCGGGATGCCGGTCTGGTTCGAGACATAGCCCGAGGTGAACAGCAGCGCGGCCTCCTTGCCGTGGAGATCGGCGAGCTCGGCTTCGAGCTGGACCAGCGGATGATGCGTGCCGGCGATGTTGCGGGTACCGCCGGCGCCGGTGCCGACGCGCGTTGCGGTCTCGACCATGGCGCCGACCACCTTCGGGTGCTGGCCCATGCCGAGATAGTCGTTGGAGCACCAGATCACGACGTCGCGCTTGCCCTTGGGGGAGTGCCAGACCGCGTGCGGGAACCGGCCGGCCGTGCGTTCGAGGTCGGCGAACACGCGGTAGCGCCGCTCGGTGTGGAGACGGTCGAGGGCGGTATCGAAGAACTGGTTGTAATCCATCGGCAAAACCTGCTGCGGAACCTGGTCCAAGGCGGCCGTTCATTTTTAGAGCTTTTCCAGCTCCAATGTCCATGCGCCTGCGCACATTCGAAGCAAGGCGAGCGGGCCAATTGATAACGCCGGTCCGGCGGCGATTGTTGATGTGGATCAAGCGCCTAACACGGGCCTGCCGTCCGGACCGGAGTTGCCAGGGCCAGGCAGGGGCTGCCGTGGACATTTTGTCCATGGCGCGGCTGCCGTCCATGATTGCCGAGCCGGTCGCGCCGACGCGGACCCATTCGAAAGGAAGCCCCGATGAAACGTGTGATGATCCTCAACGGTCCCAACCTCAACATGCTCGGCATCCGCGAGCCGCACATCTACGGCACGACGACGCTCGCGGAGGTCAACGCGAGCTGCGGGGAGGCCGCCGCCAAGCTCGGCCTCAAGCTTGCCTTCCACCAGTCCAACCATGAGGGCGTGCTCGTCGATCTGATCCAGTCGGCGCGGCAGGACGCCGATGCCATCGTCATCAACCCGGCCGGCTTCTCCTTCACCTCGGTCGCGATCATGGACGCGATCAAGACATTCGAGGGCCCGGTGCTGGAGGTTCACATCTCCAACATCCACGCCCGCGACGAATATCACCGCCACTCGAAGATCTCGTTCGTGGCAACCGGTGTGATCTGCGGGCTGGGACCGTTCGGCTACATCGCGGCACTGCACGCGATCGCGAATATGAAGTGAGATGCTGCCGCGGCGGCGGTGCGCTCCCTCGCCCCGCTTGCGGGAGGTTGGGGTGAGGGGCTCTCCGCGGAGACGGTGAGAATTGGACTCGCGCCGCCACGCTTCGCGTGTCGGCCTCTTCCCGCAGGCGAGGCGAAGACAAGACTCACGTCGTCCGAAACTGCAACACGCCGTCCTGCATCTCGGCCGTCAGCCGGCCCTCGACGATCATGTAGTTGACATGGGCGACCAGCTCGCCGGCGGCAAAACCCATCTGGTGCTCGTCCAGCACGTGCTTGTTGAACACGACAGGCACCAGTGCTCGCGAGGTTTGCGGCACCTCGCGGCAGGCTTCCGCGATCAGGCGGCAGCGCTCCTCGTGGTGGTCGGCGAGCTGCTTGATGCGGGTCTTCAACCCGTAGAACGGCACGCCATGACCGGGCAGCACCAGCACGTCATAGGGAAGTGTCGTGGTGAGGCTGGCGAGCGAGGCCAGATATTCGCCGAGCGAGTTCTGGTCGGGCTCGACCGCCCAGACGCTGACATTCGGCGAGATCTTGCTCAGCACCTGGTCGGCGGAGAGGAACAGCTTGTCGTCGGCGCAATACAGCATCACCTGATCGAGTGCGTGGCCGCCGCCGGTGATCACCTTGAAGCGGCGCGTGCCGATCACGACGTCGTCGCCATGCGAGATGCGGCGGTAGGACGGCGGCAGCACCGAGACGCGCTTGAGATAGTCCTGGCCGCGGCCGAGCAGCTTTTCGGTGAGCGACTCGTCCATGCCGTGGCGGCGGAAGAACAGCCGCTGCGCCTCGCGCCGCTCCTCGGTGCCGCGGTTCTGGTGATAGACCGATTGCAGATATTCGACCTGCGACATCACCAGCGGGCAATTGAAACGCTCGACGATCCACCCCGCGAGACCGACATGATCAGGGTGCGAGTGAGTGACGATCAGGCGCGTGATGTTGACTCCCTTCAGCGGTCCATCGAACAGCTTGGTCCAGGCTTCGATCGTCTCCTCGTTGCCGAATCCGGCATCGATCATCGCGTAGCCGTCGCCATCGGCGAGCAGGTAGATGTTCACGTGGTTGAGGCGGAACGGCAGCTTCAACCGGGCCCATAACACGCCGGGCCTGACCTCGACGATCTGTTCGGGGCCGGGGTGCTGTTCCCAGGGGTAGCGCAGGGCCTCGGCCGAGGACTGTGCGGTGTCGGTTTTTGAGCTCATGCTACCCGCTTAAACCCAGCGCGCGCGGGGCGCCAGCCGAAAAAGGACGGGCCATGCTACTCCGCATGGCCGGCATACCGGCCGTTTTCCGTAGCCCGGATTGCGCGCAGCTTCATCCAGGCTACGGGCCGGCGTCCCTACGCCGCCCGCATGTCGTTGAGGAATGCATCGATCTCCCCGCGCAGCATATCGGCCTCGCGCCTGAGCGCGTCAGAGGCGTTCAGCACCTCGCTGGCCGCAGCGCCGGCTTCGGCGGACGCGGTGGAGACGCCGATGATGTTGCTGGAGACTTCGCTGGTGCCGCCGGCGGCATGCTGGATGTTGCGGGCGATTTCGCGCGTGGCGGCGCCCTGCTCCTCGACTGCGGCGGCGATCGTCGTGGTGACGTCGTTGATCTCGCCGATGATCCGGCCGATCCCCTGGATGGCGCCGACCGCGGAGCTCGTGATCTCCTGCATGCTGGAAATCTGGGTGCGGATCTCTTCCGTCGCCTTGGCGGTCTGGCTCGCCAGGCTCTTCACCTCGGAGGCGACCACCGCGAAGCCGCGGCCGGCTTCGCCCGCGCGCGCCGCCTCGATGGTGGCGTTGAGCGCGAGCAGATTGGTCTGCGAGGCAATGGTCTGGATCAGGTCGACCACGACGCTGATGCGGCTCGCGCTGTCGGCAAGGCTCTGTACGGTGGCATCTGTCGATCCCGCTTCATCGACGGCTTTCTTGGCGATCTCGGCCGAGGTGACCACCTGGCGGCTGATCTCCTGGATCGAGGAGGACAGCTGCTCGGTGCCGGCCGACACGGTCTGCACGTTGACCGAGGTTTCCTCCGCCGCGGAGGCGACCGCGTTCACCAGCGCGCTGGACTGGTCGGCAGTGTTCGACATGCTCTGCGCGGTCGATTGCATCGAATTGGCCGATTGCGCCAGATTGTCGAGCGCGGAGCGCACCGTGCTTTCGAATTCGGCGATCTTCGCCTCCATGCGCGCGGCACGCTCGGCCTTGGCGATCCGGTCCTTGTCCTGCGCGTTCGTCAGTGCGCGGGTCTCGATCATGCTTTCCCGGAACACTTGCAGCGTGTTCGCCATCACCGAGATTTCGTCGTTGTGGTTCTTCGAGCGGTAGATCTCGGTTTCGAGATCGCCGTTCGCCAGCAGCTGCATCGATTGATGCAAGGCGCCGATCCGGCGCAGGATGTTGCGGCCGACATAGAGCCAGACGAACAGCGCCGAGCCGACCAGCATCAACGCGCCCAGCGCCAGCATGACTGACGTCGCGAGCGAAATCTCCTGCCGCGCCGCGAAGGTCGAGGCGTTGGTCTCCTTCTGCACGCCTTCGACGAGCTGCTGCACGCTGATGCCGAGGCCGACATTGAGCTTGCGGGTCTCGTCCAGGATGGTCTGACCGTAGTCGATGGAGTCGAGCTCCTTCTCGCGCAGATTGAACACGCCGGTCTTGCCGGTGCCGAGTGCGAGCAGCTTCTCCGCCGTCTCGCGCAGCATCTTGTTGCCCTGGTTGTCCGGCAGCAGATCGAGGTTCGAGCGCAGGCGTCCCTGTGCCGTCTTGAATTCCTTCTGGATGTCGTCGAGCTTGTCGCTCGTGCTGGCCGACAGCGCCGCGCTCATGTCGGCGGCAGCGAGATTGCCGCTGGCGACGACGTTGCCGAGCTGACCGACGGTCTGCGCGGCGTCGGTTGCATCCGCGGCTGACATGTCGGCCGAACCGAGAATGGCGTTGACGCGGGTCTGCGCGTCCAGCATCGCCGGACTCGCGGCGCCGACGAACGCGCCCTGCGCACTGCGAAGCGCGTCATATTGCTTATCATGGAGCGCCGCGATATCGAGCCGTTCGCGGGCGGCCTTCGCCAGGCTCTGAGCCGCCTCGTTGATGCTCTTCATGGTGTCGCTGAGGCCGGAGACGACGCTCTTGTCGGCGCCGAGCTCGATGATCTCGTTGAGCTTCTGCTGCGTCTGCTCCTGCAATTCCCTGAGCTTCTTGGTGCGTTCATTCAGGGCGTCCTCGCTTTGCGCCGCAAGCAGGGCTGGTCCCTGCGCCGCAAGGCTCGCGCTCAGTGCCGACAATTGCAGGCTGGCGGAAAGGCGTGGAATGTCCCGCCCGCTGAGTTCGGTCATGCGTCCGCCGAGATTCTGCAGCGCGAGGCCAGCGCCGGCCGCGATCACGAGGCCCATGCCTGCGATCACCGCGAAGGCCGCGAACAGGCTGCCGCGCACGCCCCATTTCGGCATTTTGAAACGAGGACGGAAACGGCCAAGGAAGCCGCCAAGGCCCAGACGGATCGCCATCGAAATTCCCCCAATGTTCTTTTGTTTGTGGGCGGCAGTATCGGCAGCACCGGTTAAAAAATCGCAATTGGCGCAATTGGTTGCGCATGTTCCGCAGGGCGAAAAAAGAAGGGCCGGCAACGAGGCCGGCCCTTCAGCGCGATAAGGTTTTGATAACCGATCAGTAGCGCGCCACAGCCGGGCTTGCCCAGTTGAAGCGGTAGTTGACGCCCGCCTTGAAGGTATGGTCGTCGGTGGTGAAGTTGCCGGTGCCGGCCAGCGGGCCCGCGGTGAAGTGCGCGTCGCCGAAATTGTAGTACTGGTACTCGGCCTTGGCCGACCAGTTCGGGGCGAACATGTATTCCAGGCCGGCGCCGAGGGTGTAGCCGTTGCGGTGATCGCCATCGATGATGAAGCCGGTCGGAACGCCGCCGACGGTCACCTTCTCGTTGTTGTCCGAATAGGCGTAGCCACCCTTCACATAGAGCAGGCCGGGACCCCAGGTATAGCCGACGCGGCCGGTGATCGAGCCGAGGCCGCGCTGATCGTTGGTGTAGGCGACGCCGCCCGGGAACACCGCGCCGACGCTGCCGGAGAGCCAGGAATACTGGCCTTCGACGCCGACCACGAAGTTCGGGTTGAGCTGCCAGTCAGCACCGACCTGCACGCCACCGAGGAAGCGGCCGTTGCCATTGTTGCCGGTGGAGAGGCCGTTGAAATTGTTGTCGCTGGAGAACGCGCCGCCGACATGGGCGCCGAGATAGAAGCCGGTCCAGTTGTAGATCGGTGCCGCATAGGCCGGGGCCGGAGACTTGTAATAATTGCGCGCGCCGAGATCGGCGCCGACGGCCGGCGCAGCCGCACCCAGCGCGAGCAGCGCAACGGTCGCAAACAGAAACTTCTTCATGGTCTTGAACTCCAACACTTTATGTCCCCGGCAGGCGCGCTGTTTCGCGCCGTCGTTGGTTTTGCAGATAGCTCGCTTTTGACGAAAATGCTGTCACATCCGTGGCGCAGCGAGAGCCAACCCAACTTATTGGGGCGCAAACGATTTTCGTGCTTAATGCCGGCTTAAGAAGTGCTGAAGGAAGGCTTAACTTCGCGCGTGACAGGTAACTTGTGCGCACCTCTTGTTAACCGAGACGCCGCCGCGCCTCATCGCGCATCTGCGCGCGAAAGGCCGCGCGCTTCGCGGGCCGGTCTTCCTCGCGGACGTCATGACGATCGAAGATGTCGAACTTCTCCAGGATCGGATAGCGCTCGCTCGCCATCGCGAGCACGCGCAGTATCTTGGTCGCCTCCGGCGAGGGACCGCTGACCTCCCAGCGCCGGATGGTGTCGGCGCCGCCTCTCTCCGGCAATCCGCACAGCCTGGCCATGTCGGCTGCAGTGAGCTCGCGCTCGAGGGCATCGGAGAGATCGTTGCGAAGCTGCTTCAGTTCGGCGCCGGTCATGCTGTTTGCGTCCAGGGAAATCACGGAACGCAACGCAGTAGCGCTGATTCGGGTCCGTCCGAAGGCGGCAGTTGCGTGCCCGCGCTCCGGCACCTTCGCCCGCGCACGGAGTTATGAATGGAGACCTGTGGAAATTTCCCTATGAGTGAACACTTGGCATGACGGGGCGCACCGGGCGAAAGGATCAGCCATGAGAACCATCAGACTCGCGATCGCCGCGCTCGTCACGACCGGACTGCTTGCTACGCCTTTCGCGGCTGAAGCAAAGAAGGTCCGGTCGAGCCGGCATTACAGCACCGGTGTGGTGGCGCCGACCTATGGCGGTGTCGGCGTGCCGGCCACGCAGCCAACGGGGCCCTACGGGTCATCCGGACAGACGGTCGGCACCGTTACCGCGCCGTCGATCGGCTCGTACAATTGGCCTTCGGTCGGCGTGACTAACGCGGTCCCCACCTGGAGCAACACCACGAGATAGAGGGCGCTTCGGCGACGTGGACGCCGCTCTCCGGATCGACGCGTGCCGCTCACCGATCCGGAGAGCAGATAAAGCGCAATCAGCAATGTGGTGACCGACAGCATCGTCGCGATCGGCGCGAAGCATCCCATCGAAACTGGGCGTCCGCTGCTAAATTCCGCGGCCGGTCTGTTGACCGATCACGCAGCGCCATGCCGCCAGGCGCTCGGCCGGGTGCTGGTTCATCCATTCGGCGAGCTGCGGCGCGCCCATCAAGCAGGACTGCACCGAGACCTGCGCAAAATCCGAGCTGGTGACGAGCTGCTCGTGGCAATTGGAGGGAGAGGCGAGGCTGCAGAGCACGGCGATGATTTTGATCACGACAGGTTACCCCCGTCGCGGCCGATGAATGCGCGGCCGATCGTCGGCTCGTCCTGCCCCTCGTTGGCCGCATCGGCCGGCGGGAAGATGCTGTCGTAGATCGCGCGTGCCTCCTTGATGAGGCGGGCTCGCTCGCGCTCGGATTTCGAGACAAACCGAATAACTTCGCCCATGTTGGCTCCGACTATCAGTGGGTGGTCCGTCATCAGATGACGTCAATCATTCAATCGTCATCTATGGTGTCGCCTTCGGCTTTGAAGCGTCGGGGCCGGTCACGACCGGATAAAAAGCACGTGACCGAGCTCCCGGAACCGAATGTCCCGGTGTGGCTCATGCGCTGGGTTGCAAGGCTGTCCACCACGTCACGTTCCCTGTACGGCTCCAGGCGGCAATCGAACGATTGCTGGCCTCAACTTATCCCTTGCAAAAATCAGCAAGGATAGTCTTACGAAAGCAAATGCTGCTCGATCGAATATGTTTCGTTGCGCGCAGCGAGCAAGTTTTGGAACCATCACGAAGATCGATGAACGACGACAAGCCGCCTCAGGCCACCTGCTCCTTCCGTCCCGGCACTGCCGCGAGCAGCTCGCGCGTATAGGCGTGCTCGGGCGCGGCGGCGCGCCACCGACGATTTGCCGGAGCCGGATTCGCCGACCAGGCCAAGCGTCTCGCCTTTGAGATGTTGAAGTTGACCGCGCGCGCGGCAAGCAGCGCGACCAGGGTCGATACAAGGCCAACGAGTAGCGACACGCGCGCGCCAAAAATCATGCCGGCGAACACGTCGCGGCGCTGGATCACGGCGTCGGAAAGACCTTTCGCACGCGCCGTCTTGACGAAGTCGAGCCGCTTCACCTCCAGCATCGAGGCGCGCGTCATACGGGTGTAGGTCGCCATGAAGAACAGGCCGAGCGTCATCGCCGGCATGATCAGGTGTTTTGCGACGTCGACCGCGTGGGCAAGGCCGGTGAGGAGTTGAGAACGACGATCGCGAACAGGACGATCACGCCCTTCAGCACACGCTGAGCGACGAAGGAGAGCATCTAGACTCGTACGCTAGTTGGTTGAGGCGGTCTTGCCGCGAAGGACACCTCTCCCCAACGGGGGCCCCAACGAGGAGAGGTCGCGCCGAAGGCGCAGGTGAGGGGGATCAGGTTCCACGAGAGAGCGTAACCCTCACCCGGATCGCATCTGGCGATGCGATCCGACCTCTCCCTATGGGAGAGGTGGGCACCGCCGATGCCTCAGCGTCTCGATACGGTTTCATCGTGAAGCAGCCGGTATCTTGGAACGACACCGCAGCAGAGATCTGCCGCGGCGTCGCATGGAATCCCTCACTTGTCGAGCCATGCGTCCTTGAAGCCGTCATTGACCCCGATCCCCGTGGTGATCAGGTTCTTGACCTTGCAGCGCATGATGGTCGGGAATTGCAGCTCGAGCATCCAGGCCACCGGCACGTCCTCGACCAGGATCTTCTGCGCCTTCTCGTAGATCTCCTTGCGCTTGGAATCGGGCGTCGCGACCGCGCCCTCGGCGAACAGCTTGTCGATCTCCGGGTTGGAATAGCCCTCGACGTTGTTGAAGACCTGCCCCTTCGCGATGTTGCCGGAGATATAGTTGCGGCCAACCCCGAGCGCGGGATCGCCGTACTGGTAGAGATAGGTGAAGGCGATGTCGTAATCCCAATCGCCGATCTTCTGGTTGCCGCCGGCAACGTCGGTGGCGATCGTCTCGATGGTCATGCCGACGTCCTGGAGGTTCTGCTTCACCGCTTCACCCCAACGCTGCCAGGTCTCGCCATAGGCGAGCGGCAGCAGGCGGATCTTCTCGCCCTTGTAGCCGGCCTCCTTCAGCAGCGCCTTGGCCTTGGCCGGATCGTAGGGATATTTCTTCACATCGTCGGTGTAGTACTTGATGGTCGAGGCCGACGGGCCGGTGGCGACCTTGCCGAGCCCGTTCCAGATCACGTCCTTGGCGAAGTCACGGTCGATCGCATACATGATCGCCTGCCGCACCCGCTTGTCCGCGAGCGGCCCCTGGCGGTTGTTCAGCCACAGCCAGGCCAGCGGCGAGAAGAACTCCCAGCCAGCACCGGTGACGCAGGTATCCTTCAGCTTGGACAGCCGCGGCACGTCGAAATTCTCGACCGAGCCGCCCGGCAACACGTCGACCTTGCCGGTCTCATACGCCACCGAGCGCGCGGCGGCGTCGGGGATGATCTGCCAGTAAATCTCGTCGAGATAGGGCTTGCCCTTCTCGTAGTAGTTCGGGTTCTTGACCAGGCGGATGAACGAGCCCTTCTGCCATTCCTTGAACATGAAGGGGCCGGTGCCGACCGGCGCGTTGTTGTAGGGATTGGTTTTCCAGTCGGTGCCTTCATAGAGATGCTTCGGCACCATCGGCATCGAGCCGACCTCGAAGATGCCGAGGAACGGGCCGAACGGCTGCTTCAGCGTGAACACCACCGTGTAATCGTCCGGCGTCTCGACCTTCTCGAGCTGGGCCAAGTTGGTGCGGGCACGCGCATGGGTCTGCTTCAGCATCTCGATCGAGAACAGCACGTCGGCGGCGGTGAAGGGCTTGCCGTCATGCCAGGTCACGCCCTTCCTCAGCTTGAAGGTATAGGTCTTGGCGTCCTCGCTGACGCTCCAGCTCTCGGCAAGTTCCGGCTGCGGGTCGAGCTTGGGGCTGTAGCGCAGCAGTCCCTCGAAGATGTTGCCTGACACCATCTGCACCGGGCCGTTCTGGACCATCGCCAGCATCAGGCCGGGCGGCTCGGGCTGGATCACGGCATTGATCACGCCCCCCGTCTTCGGCTCTTGCGCCAGCGCCGAGGCCGCAAGGCCGCAAGCCAGGAGGAGACCAAGCAACACTCGTTTTGGCATGTCGTATCTTTCTCAAGCGAGACCGGCCGTAAACACTCCGCACGTCCTCGCGCGCAAAGCGACGGCCGGTCCATCCCAGTCCCCATCCGACATCGAGGCTCACACAGCCTCGTTCGGCGCGGCAAGATGAAAGTCTCGACAGTGTTCGCACAAAAAATGTACAGCGCGTCGTGTTTTGATGGATTGACCTCTTGTCGCGGGGCATCCGTCATGTCGGTCGCTGGCCGACATGACGGTGTCGCGACACAGCGTCGCGGTGGGCCGCCGATGAGAGCGCTCTCGTGCCAGCTGGGAATAGGCCGCGCCGGCCGGCGATCAGTCAGAAGCGGTTGCGCCGCCCAATTTGATCCGCATCAAAGTCGAACCGCCGCTTTTGCGATCGAATGGCTACTGCGGACGCGGCACTGCGCGTCCCGTTCCCTTGAGCCGTGAGACGATCGATGGACATCCAGGGCACGATCATCCCTGCGGGTGACGATCGTGGCCCCGACGTCGCCGGCCTCGATCCAGCGTCCGAGCCTGGCGTGCAGCACTGCTTGCAATGCTGAGCAATGCCGGCCTGCGCCCGACCCGCCAGCGCCTGGCGCTCGGCCATTGCTGTTCCAGGGCGGCCATCGCCACGTCACCGTAGAGAGCCTCTATGCCGAGGCAATTGCGGCCAGCGCGCATCTGTCGCTTGCGACGGTCTACAACACCCTGAACCAGTTCACCGAGGCTGGCCTGCTGCGCCGGATCGCCGCCGACGGCATCAAGTCGTTCTTCGACACCGACACATCCGTGCATCCGCATTTCTATCTCGAAGGCGAGGACGTGCTGGTCGACGTTGCCGAGCGCCTGGCCTTCACCAAGGTGCCCGAGGCGCTTCCCGGCCACGAGATCGCGCGGCTGGACGTCATCGTCCATTTGCGCCGGAAGCGAGCGTAGCGCTTACCCTCCCCCTCCAGGACCCTCCAAGGGATGGTCAGAGGTATCACCGCAGCCCGGCCCGGCGGAATCCCTCCAGATAGTGTTCGCGATCCCCGTCATTGGCCCACGGCAGTTGCGTCGCGATCCAGTGCAGCGAGATGCCCGGCTGGGTGCGGCGGAGCTCGGTGAGCGCCATCTCCGCAAGCGTTCCGTCGCCTGTCATGCCGGCGGAGACGGCGAGCACGCGGTAGGCGCCGGTGAGGTCGCCGCGGTGGCGGATCGCCTCGCGCGCCAGCGCGATGGCTTCGTCATACTGCCGCTCGGTGAAACGCGCATAGGCGGCGATGCCGTGATAGATTGCCAGTGACGGATCGCGCGGCGACAGCAGGATCGTCCTTTGCGCGGCCTCGAAGGAATCCTTCGCTCGTCCGGCATAGGACAGCGCCAGCGCGTAATAGCTCTGCGCCAGCGAGAAGTTCGGATTGAGCGCGAGCGCCTGCTCGAACTCGGACAGCGCATCCGCAAGCCTGCGGGTCGAGAAGCAGACGCTGCCGAGCGCGGCATGCGCCCAGGCATCCTCGTGGTCGCAGCGCACCGAGGCGAGCGCGGCGGCTTCCGCGGCCGGCGCAACCGCGGCCAGCTCGGCCCAGCCGAGATGCACGCCGAACATGTCGTTCACGGCCAGCACCGACAGCGCCTGGCCGTAATTCGGATCGATGGCAACCGCGCGCTCGAGCAGTGCCCGCGCGGCCCCGTGATCCTGCCGGGTCACGCGCCAAAAATGCGACAGCGCGCGCATCAAGAGGTCCCAGGCGTCCAGGCTCGCAGGCGGCTTGCGATGGCTGCGAAAATTTTCCGCCGCGTGGATCTGCGGCTCGATCGCCGCAGCGATCGCGTTGGTGATCTCGTCCTGCACGGAGAAGACGTCGACGAGCTCCCGGTCGTAGCGCTCCGCCCAGATATGTCTTGCTGACACGGCGTCGTTGAGCTGCGCGGTGATGCGCACCCGGTTGTCCGCCTTGCGCACGCTGCCTTCGACGATGTAGCGGACGCCGAGCTCCTCGGCGATCTGCCTGATGTCGACCGCGCGCCCCCTGTAGGTGAAGGAGGAGTTGCGCGCGATCACCAAGAACCAGCGCTGTTTCGACAGCGCGGTGAGGATGTCCTCGCTGATCCCGTCGCCGAAATAGTCCTGCGCGGGATCGCCGCTCATGTTTCCGAAGGCGAGCACCGCGATCGCCGGACGGTCCGTCATGCGCAGGGGAGCGGGCTTGGCTTCCGCCCGCGCGGCGGACGCTGCCATTTCTTCGCGGACCTCGCCGACGAAGCGAAAGCCCTTGCGCGGAATGGTCTTGATCAGCCGCTGGATAGCGCCGTCATCGCCCACCGCCTTGCGCGCGGCGTTGATCCGGCTGTTCAGGGCGGAATCCGAGACGATGCGGTCGCTCCAGATCTGGCTGATCAGGTCATCCTTACTGACCACACGCGCTCGTTGCGTGACCAGATAAAGCAAGAGATCGAACACTTGCGGCTGCAACGGAACGGCTGCCCCGTCGCAGGTGAGCTCCCGAAGATCGCTGTCGAGCACCTTGTTTTCAAAGCAAAATCGCACGTTTTCGTCGTCTCAAGCAAAAATCAAAGTCGTCTCAGGCGAAAATCAATCGTCCGCGAAAGTCGGGAGACGTCCGATCCGGCATGGTGCGAAGACCAAACCGTGCCGATGCCTCGGCACAACGGAGCGTTTCATGACCCAACTCGATGACCAGGTTCATTCCATCGGCCCGGAGGTTACGGGCTCGCGCATTTTCAGGTTCATCGCCTTTCTGTACGGAATTGCGGCATATCTCGTGTTTTTCGTCACCATTCTCTACGCGATCGGCTTCGTCATGGGCGTGATGGTGCCCAAGACCATCGACACCGGAGCCGAAGCGCCCGTCGTTCGCGCGGTCATCATCAATCTGCTGCTGATGTCGCTGTTCGCCGTTCAACACAGCGTGATGGCGCGCCAGCAATTCAAGGCGTGGTGGACGCAGTTCGTCCCCAAGCCGGTCGAGCGCAGCACCTACGTGCTGTTCGCGAGCCTGTCATTGCTCCTCCTGTTCTGGCAGTGGCGTCCGCTGCCGGCGGTCATATGGAACGTCGAGAACCCGGATCTTGCCGTAACGGTGGTCACGCTGTCCTTCGCCGGCTGGGTGCTGGTGTTCACCTCGACCTTCATCATCAACCATTTCGAATTGTTCGGCCTGTCTCAGGTGACCGATCATCTCGTCGGCAGGGAAGCGGCGCCGCCGCGTTTCAAGACGCCGCTGCTCTACAAGTTCGTCCGGCATCCGATCTATCTCGGGTTCATCGTCGCGTTCTGGGCGGCGCCGACCATGACTGCGGGTCATCTGATGTTCGCAGCCGTGACCACGCTCTACATCTTCGTCGGCATCGCGCTGGAGGAACGCGATCTCGTCGATCTCTTCGGCGACGAGTACCGGCGGTACAAACAACGGGTGTCGATGCTTATTCCCTGGCGCCGGTCGGTGTAGTCTCGGCCTCGCCTCGCGCGTTCCCCGAAAGGCGCGCGCGCGAGGCGCCGACGCGCGATAACATAAAACGGAGACGTCCAATGAAACATGTCGGAAACTGCTTCTGTGGCGCGGTCACGGTCGAGGTCACGGGCGCGCCGGAGGCGATGGGCTATTGCCATTGCCGCTCCTGCCGCTCCTGGTCGGGCGGTCCGGTCAACGCCTTCACCCTGTGGAAGCCGGAAGCCGTGCGCATCACCGAGGGCGCGCAGCATGTCGAGACCTTCGCCAAGACGCCGCAGAGCCAGCGCAAATATTGCAGGAAGTGCGGCGGCCATCTCATGACCAACCATCCCCCGCTCGGTCTGATCGACGTTTTCAGCGCCACCATCCCAACACTCGCGTTCACGCCCGGCGTCCACGTCAACTATGCCGAGACCGTGCTGCCGATGCGCGATGGCCTGCCCAAGCTGAAGGATTTCCCCGCCGAGTTCGGCGGCAGCGGCGAGATGATGCAGGAGTAGCGGCCGTCATTTGAAGGCCAAAAGGCCGAAGCTCGGCTTCGGCCTTTCTTGAGGGGGCGGCAGAGCGTTGCCCTCTCTGCCTTCTCTCAAGGGCTAAGAATGAAACACTAGCCTCCGCGGGATTCAACGACCTTGCGGCAGGACTCCGAGAGCTTCGACTTGTTCTCGCGCAGACAGGCATTCATCTGCGGCGGCTTGCCGATAGGCTCGGCGCAGAATTTGCCGGCGTCGCCACGGCAGGCCATTTGCTCCTGGGGCGATGGACCGGACTGTGCAGCAGCGGGCAGGGCGGCAGCAGTGAGCAGCAGCGCGGCAACAACCGAAATCTTCATAAAGCACCTCTTTGAAGAGCTGGCGGAACGCCGGATTTTCCTGGCCCCATCCGACGCGCACCAGCGTGAGCATCGCTTCGCCGGTCTCCTTGTCGGCCTGCGTCCTTGCCCGTTTCCGCCAGCCCACGGCGTAGCCGCCAAAAAGTACGAGATGGGAGACGCGCTCGGGGTGCCGAACCGCGTAGGCGATCGATACGGCGCAGCCCTGGGAGACGCCGAGCAGCGCGAAACGATCGATACCCGCGGCATCGACGACGCTTTCGAGGTCGTCAACGAAGTGATCGAAGGTGACGTCGGGCACCTCGCGATCGGAAAGACCGTTGCCCCGCGCATCGTAGCGGATGCGGGTGTGCTCACTGGACAGCTCGCGGTAAAGATGCCGCCAGATCGGGCTTTCCAGGTCGAATTCAAGATGGGTCATCCAGTTGCCGGTCTTGACGATCGGCGGACCCTGGCCGGTCTTGGCATAGGCCAGTTGCACGCCGTCTTTCGTCTGACAGAAGTGGATATTCTGTGCATCGGCGGCAATCGGCCGTGCCGGCTCCGACGCGCCCAAAACCGCAATGTCCGGAAGCGACATGATGTCCTTGGCTGCAAGTCCATATACACCGACAGCGCGGGCGATGTTCTTCACCGTCTGCTCGCCGAGATCGGCGAAAGCGAGCGACAGCTTGTCCCTGATTTGCTCGTTCGCCGCGCGCGAGATGCAGACGCCGCCGGGTTCGCACAACCCCTCGAGCCGGGCGGCGATGTTCGCGGCGCTCAAATCGCCATAGCGCCTGCCGCACGGCCGTTTGCTCCCCAAGCGCGGTTTCCTCCCTTGGAGGCTTTCGGACGCCGGCCGCCGAATATGCGGTCCCGTCCTTCATGCGGCCGACATCCGAAACCCATCACACAAGCAGCCGATCACGCTCAAGCGGGTGACTTCCGCTTTGCCTTGCGGAGCCGACGTTTATGACAACACGTCCTAGCACTACTTTGGCAGATTGTGTTTTCGCCGCTGTTTTTCACGGATTTGCCTTCGGCAATATGGGCAATGCTGAGACTGCGGCCGAAGGATGAGATCGACGATGGCGTGACGTACGGCTGGCATGGTTGGCTGAGGCGGAGGCCCGTAGATTCTTTTTTTTCCGCCCCGCGTGTGCGAGGCGACGATGTTGCAGGAAGGCGTAGGCAATCATTGTCATCAGGGCGTGGCGATGAAGACCTTGCCATGATCGCCCTTCGAAGTGATCAAGTCCAAGTTCCTCCTTCAACTGCTGATGCGCCTGCTCACAAATCCACCGTGCCTTGATGGTGGCGGCCAGCGTGCGCAGATCCGTCGCCGCCGGAAGATTGGCCAGATAGTATTTCTTCTCCCCGGACGCACGTTGCTCGCCAATGAGCCAGGCTTCGTCGCCTGGGAGATGCTGCTGACCTTTATCCCATATCCGCTGCGGAGGGCCGTCGGCGGTCCGGACACGGACCGCAGCAAATTGGGCTTTAAGCCGACCTTTCGTCCCGCTACGCCAACTCACGGTTTTCCATTTGGCGCCGGCCAGCATTTGCTCGGCCGCAATTGATAAGATATCGGGCACGTGGTGCTTTCGTGGTTTCCCGCGGGCTTTGGTAATCGGCCAAATGAGCTTCACATCGACCGGATACACTTTCAGGTGCCGCGGGATTCCGACAGCCCAGACCAGCCCGCGCTCTGTTAGCCCTTGTCGAAACGGTGCGCTGAGGCCGTATCCTGCATCCGCCAGCACATATCCAAAGCGCACGTTGGCTGCTATCGCGCGGTCAATCTCGGCCAAAGCAATCTCCGGCTTGGACCGTGGCGTTCGATGTTCGACTGGCACGCGAGCGCGCTTCAAACGAGATTCGTCGCTTGTCCAACTGTCAGGCAGAAAGAGACGTAACGCGACCATCACGGGTACTTCGCCGCGCGCAAGCGTCAAAGACACCAGTGTTTGGCAATTTGCCGTTTTACCGAGAGCCGAGGCGTATTGAGCCGCAACACCGACCGAGCGCTCACCCTTCTTGGGAAGTGAGGTGTCATCAATAACCAGCACCGCATCCCTGCCGCCGACAAGTCGGTCCGCCTGGTTGAGCAACTCTGTCTCCAGCGGCGTCGCGTCCCAGACACCGTCCGCAATGAAATGGTGCAACTGGTCGTAGGTGCTGGTGGCAAGGCGTTCCGCCATCGGCTGAACGCTCTTACGATCGCCGGGACCGATCAATCCCGCAACATACAGAGGACACATCCGCTGCCGGGTCTTATGACCCAGTCGGTCCAAGAACGGCATCAGCCAGCGTTCGAGTTCGTCTTCCCATCCCAGCATGGTCAGCCCTCCAAGAGCCGACCACCCATGAATCATTGAAAAATTGATTCGGGAATCCTATAAAACGCGCCAAAATCAACAATCTGCCAAAGTAGTGCTAGCTCCGCTCACGAAAGATCGAGCCGCGGCGGCGGATAGCGCCGGGCCAGCACCGACAAGGATAGATGCCGTTCGTCTTCCGGCAGCTCCAGATAGGCCAGTACAAGCGCCCGCTTCCAGTCTCCGACGCCGAAATCCATCGCCGTCCACTTCTGCGGCTCGGGCCCTTCCAGCCCTCGAACCCAGACGAAATAGCGGGGAAGGTCGTCCGCGTCCGTCGTGCGTCTCCTGGCCATCAGACTGTCCACTGCATCACATCGGTTGCCACGGGATATAGGTGCCGGCGCGGGGAAGTCGAACGCCCGACGGCGGCCTGTGCGCGATGCTTACGGTTGAGCGGTAGGTGCCGCCTTCGCCCCGCGCCCCGCGCAGGGCAATCGCATCCCCGTGGCCATCCTTCGAGACGCCCGCCTTTTAGCGGGCCCTCAGGACGAGGGCCAAGTGCGCGGCGGCAGTTTCAACGGCACTGATGCCGCTTAGCCTCATCCTGAGAGCCTGACCGAAAAAGGGTGAGCGGTTTCGGCGGGCCTGTGATTCCTTCGGATTTGCAAAGATTCGAGGGAGGACACCATGCCGTGGACCAAAGCCGCTCGTCTCTAAAGCGCGATGAGATTTGGATGAATCGTCATCGCGCTTTAGCTTGTTGTTTACGCATGATCTTTCCGGAAAACCGCTTCGCACTTTTCCGGATCATGCTTTAGTATCAGTGCAGTGGACTGCGTTACACAAGTGATCTGACCGATGCCGAGTTGGCGTCGATCGCCCGGAAGATGCCGCGGCGACGGCGATTGGGCCGGCCGCCGAGGAGACCGCGAAGCGGTCGTCTCGAAGGACGAGGCGCGCGCTCAGCTTGCGGGCAGCCAAGGTCAAGAGGCTGAGCCAAAGATTCCGATTGACCGAAATTCGGAAATATCGTATATCCCGCTCACCCCGGCCCATGGACAAGGGGCGTTTCGCGATCGTCGCGATATGCGGGCCGGGTGGCGGTGGACGTGGAGCGCATCGGCGCGCATGCGATCGCAGGGCGGGCTTGGCCCGTGAGCGGTAGAGCGGCGCGCACACGACCGGTGCGATTCCGCGTACGGCAAAAGCGTGTGGTCCTGACGCCCGGGGTCTGTGCGTCAAGGCTTGCGGTGGTGAAGCGGCCCGACCGGGTGCGCGCATCAGTCATCGGCAAGACGACGGGGGCAAAAGTGCATCGCTCCCCGGGGAGAGCGCGCCATAAGCCGTCGAACCACTGCGCAGGGAAAGGTCGGGATGTCCGGGCTGCCCTGTATGCCGCTGTGCATCTGTCTTCGCGCAATTTGCGCACAGCGGGCCGCGGGTGCCAGCCGGCGCCCGGCCTTCCCTGCGCCCTTTCTTTAGGAAAGGGCGTCAAGAGAAGCACAAGACTCGGGCGTCATGCGTCGCGAGCCGGTACAGGCGCGTCTTGCGATCGTTTGAAATTGAAGGATGGCCCGCTCGTCAATTAGCGCACAAGTCGCAGGTCGCCACGCGGTTGATATCGGCGAGGCGGCGTTCGGCGTTTCCGTGCAGATCGAGGCTGGCGAGCAGGGTCAGCAGGCGCCGATAGGCGCGCTCGGCAATTTCGACCGGCAGCGGAGCCTCCTCAAAGGCTTCGACATAGCTGCCGATGATGCCGCTGAGCAGGCGGCAAAGACCGCGCTGCGCGGGATCGTCCCGGCCGAGCGTCTCGAGCTTTTGCTGAAAGATCTGGAAGGTCCGCAAGCCGTGGTGTTGCTGCGAAAGCCACGCGTGCAGGTCGTTCATGTGAGCTCCTTCGAGTTATGGAAGAAGCTACTGGTTTATACAGGGAGGATGTGGGGATGGCTAGGGGAGGGAGAGCGGGGCCTGCCGGGACAGTCCGTCTTCGCCAAGAGGCTTCGCCGGACACGCTTCGCCCTTCGGCTTGGCGACCGCGCCACGCGAAGCGTGGTGCCCCTGGCCGGAATCGAACCAGCACTCCTTGCGGAACTCGATTTTGAGTCGAGCGCGTCTACCAGTTCCGCCACAGGGGCCCTCGGTCGGCCCCAAAGGCGGCGTCGCGAAGCCGGCGGACTATAGCCATGGACGAGGCGGGGTCAACCCGCGCCAAAGTGATCCCGGCCGTTCTCGACAGCCGCATGGGCCGCGGCTAGAGGCTTGGAGCGCCAGAAATGCGAAAGAGGCTGCCGTGACCACCGAGAGTGCCGCCATGCATGCGTTCGAGCCGACCGCCATGAGGCCCGCGCTGGCCGCCTCGGCTCTCGTCACGCTGATCGCTGCAGCGACGATCGCGGGCGCCTGGTTCTTCCAGCTCGTGCTGGAGATCCTGCCCTGTCCGTTGTGCCTGGAGCAGCGCTACGCCTATTATCTCGCGATTCCGCTCGGTGCGCTCACGGCGATTGCGGCGCGAAGCGGTGCACCGCGGCCGCTGCTGCTCGCAGGGCTCGCGATCCTCGCGCTGGCGACGCTCGCCAATGCCGGCCTCGGCGCCTATCATTCCGGCGTCGAATGGGGATTCTGGAAGGGGCCGACCGATTGCTCCGGTCCCGTCGTCAATCTCGGCAGTGCCGCTGATCTCTTGTCGAAGCTCGACACCGTGAAGGTGGTGCGCTGCGACGAGGTGCAGTGGCGCTTCCTCGGCCTGTCGCTGGCCGGCTACAACGTGCTGATCTCGCTGCTGATGGCCGCGATCGCGGCATGGGGATTTGTGCGGACGGCCAAGCGCTAAGGCCTAATCATCCACATCGTCCTGCGTGCGTCCGAACAGATGCACGATGCCCGGCGTTGCGATCGTCACGAAGACGAAACGCGAGAGGTGATGGGCGCCGACGAAGATCGGGTCGATGCGCAACGTCAGCGCCAGGGCCAGCATCGCGTCCATCGCGCCCGGCGCGAAGGCGACGACGACGTCGGAAAACTTCACCTGTGTGGTCAGCGCCACGATGCCGACGAAGATGGCGGAGACGGCGATGGCCACGGCAAACGAGCCCAGTGCCGCGCTGAGGTGACCGGCGAGCGTCTTGATTCGCATCCGCGCGAAGCGGCTGCCGATCAGTGCGCCGATGCCGACCAGCGCCACGCCGCGCACCCAGTTCGGCAGGCCGCCCTCGACCCATCCGGCACCATGCAGCACGCTGGATGCGATCATCGCGCCGAACATCCAGCTCGCCGGAAACTTGATCAGCCGCAACGCGAGCGCTGCGGCCAGCGAGGCTGCGGCCAGCTCGAGCAGGTCGAGCGGCGAGGCGATCGTCGTGGTCGGCGACGGCGCCGCCGAGGGCGCGACGCCCGCCAGCGCCAGCACCATCGGCAGCGCGGCGGTCAGGATGATGACGCGCATGGTCTGCACCACCGCAATGCCCGGCAGGTCGGCGCCGCGCTCGACCGCCAGGATGGTGATCTGCGACAGCGCGCCGGGGCTGCCCGCCAGGAAAGCCGAGGTGCGGTCCCAGCCATGGATGCGCTGGAGGTAATAGCTCGAGCCGAACGTGGAGCAGAACGTGGCGAGCGCAAGCAGGCCGATGGTGAGGGGATAGGCGCTGACCTGTTGGAGCAAATGGCGCGAGACCACCGAACCCAGGGAGATGCCGAGCAGCACCAGCACGGTCTGGGTCAGGATCGGCGGCAGTGCCAGCTGGCGGCCGGCGATCGCGGCGATTCCGACCGCGATCATCGAGCCCGAAATGAGCCCGCCGGGAAGGCCGGCGAGCAGAAACACCAGGCCGCCGGCGGTGCCGATGACGAGCGTCTCCACCGTGCTCAAGATCTTGGCACGGCTCGGCCATTCGAACGGCAGGGAGGCGGTGATTTGCTTCACGCCACCTTATTGCAAATCGGCAGGTGACGCACAATTGCAGGCTCGTCATGCCGCAATGCGCGACGCCTGCCGCGGATGCTCGCAGGCGATCGTGACGGACCTATTTCTTGTCTGCGGCGGGAGCGGCGGTGCCGGCCTTCGCTTCCTTCATGCAATCGCGGCGAAATTTCTTGCGCTCCTTGCCTTTCAATCCCTTGGCGTCCGCCTGCTTGGAGCATTCGAGCGACTCGGCCGAGCGCTCCTTCGGCGCCTTTTTGTCGGTGGTGGCAGCGGCATCGGTCTTCGTCTCGGTCTTGGCTGCCGGCGCGGCGGTCTGCGCGAAGGCGGTGCCGGTGACGAGCAGGGAGGCGAGGGCGGCGGCGGCGAGGCGGGACGTGAAGGTCATGTGGTGCACTCTGCTTGCGAGAATTGTGAAGGTCTGGGAACGTCGGCCCGCGTTGCTGAACGCGACATGAATGAGTTGAGCGGCCGGATCATTATATTTTGCCGGCGCAACCCGTCGCATCCTTGGTCGCAAGCGGCCGGCACGCTAGGATAGCAATCCTCGTTTCACCCCGTCGGGGAAGATCAAGCAGGAGACCCAGGGATGACCATTCAGACAAAATTGTTGTGTGCGATCGCCGCATCCGGTGTCGCGGCATTGCTGGCGAGCGCGCCGGCGCAGGCACTGACCGCGCAGGAGTGCAGCGCGAAATACCAGGCCGCCAAGAAGGACGGCTCGCTCGGGACCATGAAGTGGAATGACTTCCGCAAGGCGCAGTGCGGTGCCGATGCGACGCCTGCGGCTGCGGCTGCGCCCGCCGCTCCTGCCGAGCCGAAGCAGGCCAAGGAGGCGGCGCCGGCCGCGCCGGCCCTGCCCGCCGGCCCTGCGGTCTATCCGAACGCTGTCGATCCGAAATATGCCAAGGAGACGCCTGGAAAAGCGCGGCTGCACACCTGCGTCGACCAGTACAATGCCAACAAAGCCACCAACGGCAATGGCGGCTTGAAGTGGATCCAGAAGGGCGGCGGCTATTACAGCGAATGCACCAAGAAGCTGAAGGGCGCCGCCTGAGCTTCGAATTGGTTCGATGGCCGGAGCAACGCTCCGGCCATTTCGCCTGGATTCTTTTTCGAGCATGATCTTCCGGAAAACCGCCGCACACTCTTCCGGACCATGCTCAGTCGAGCAGCTTCTCGGCCGATTTCGCCACGAGCTGCGATCGCTTGCGCGGGCCACTCTCGACGAACAACAGGCTCTGGCCGAAGATGAAGCAGTAGAACAGGAAGGCCTGCGCGTCGGCCTCCTCGGCTATAAGGCCGGTCGCGTGATAGAGCTCGCTGACGTGCTTGAGCCGCGCCGCATCGACGCTCGCCACCGCCGCCGCGGCATTCTCGTCCGAGCGCGCCCATTGCCGGATCGCGAGCTCGATCGCCATCCCTTCCGGATTGAGCCGCTCCGAATAGAGCCGGATCACCGCCCTCAGCCGCTCGCGGGGGTCTTGTCCGTCGAGACTTGTCTGCTGCGCGATCGCGGCGATGCGTCCCTCGCGCCAGCCGTTCAGCATGGCATCGAGCAGCGCGGCGCGATCGGCGAAGCGTCGGTAGAAGCCGCCCTTGGTGACGCCGAGGTTCTTGGCGAGCACCTCGACCCGCACGCCCTCCACCCCTGCGCGGGCGAGCTCGCTGAAGCCCGCCTCGACCCAGACATCGCCCTTGCCGTCGCTCATGAAGGAAGCCTCACCCGATCTTGATACGGTGCCGTATTGCTAACGCGACACGGGTTTGATACGCTACCGTATCAATGCTCAAAGACGAAAATGCGGGAGGAAATGCGATGGAGCAGGAGGCGACCTATCGCGGCACGGTCTATCCGTGGCAATGCGACCATGTCGGCCACATGAACATCATGTGGTATGTCGGCAAGTTCGACGAAGCCAACTGGAATCTGTTCGCCCGCCTCGGCCTGACGCCGAGTTACTTGCGCAGCTCCGGCCGCGGCATGGCCGCCGTGCAGCAGAACATCGCTTACAGGCGCGAGCTGCTGGCCGGCGACATCGTCGAGATCCGCAGCCACCTGCTCGAGATCGGCGACAAGTCGATCCGCTTCCGGCACGACATGACGAACGCCGAGACCGGCGAACTCGCAGCGACGTGCGAGATCACCGGCGTGCACATGGACCGCCAATTGCGCAAGTCCGCACCGTTCGCCGACGCCATCCGCGAAGCTGCCTCGAGGCATCTCGCCGAACCAGCCGAGGCCTGAACCATGGCCGCTTTCGAGCCGAAAAACCCCGGCTATCGCGCGGCTTCTATCGCCATGTTCGACGGCCAGCCGGCTATGCGCACGCTCGGCATCGTCATCGTCCGTCTCGCGCCGGGCGAGGTCGAACTGGCGATGCTGCATGCGCCAGCCCTCACGCAGCAGAACGGTTTCATCCATGCCGGCATCATCACGGCCGGGCTCGACAACGCCTGCGGCGTTGCGGCCTTCAGCTTGATGCCGGCGGAGGCCGATATCCTCACCGTTGAATTCAAGACGACGCTGCTCGCGCCCGCCCGCGGCGAGCGTTTCGTCTTCAAGGCCGAGGTGGTCAAGCCCGGCCGCACACTCACCTTCTGCGAGGCAAAGGCCTACGCCGAGCATGACGGCAAGGTCTCGCTGATCGCCACGATGACCGCGACCTTGATGGCGATGTTGCCTCGCCTTGCGATTGCGCATGAACCGCGGGCATCCCGCGCATAGCGGCGATTGACAATCATGCGCGTGCATCCCTTGATGCGATGGTCATGCTTGCAAGTCTCGGCCTCATCCTGCTCTGCCAACTGATCGGCGAAGCCGTCGTGCGCGGCCTCCGCCTGCCATTGCCGGGACCCGTGCTGGGCCTCCTGCTGCTCCTGGTCCTGCTGATGGGGCGAGACCGCTTTGCGCTGCTCGCGCGCGGGCCGCTGCGCAATGACGATGTCGAGACGGCGAGCAAGGGCCTGCTGGCCCATCTCTCGCTACTATTCGTGCCGGCCGGCGTCGGCGTCGTGCAGAAGCTCGATCTGCTCGCGTCTCACGGCATTGCCATCATCCTGGTGCTCGCGCTGTCCGTGGTCGTCACGCTGCTCGCGACCGTGCTGACCTTTCGCCTCGTCAGCCGCCTGTTGAAGCAACAGGACGCGCGATGAAGGACAATCCATTTTCGCTGTGGGTCTATCTTTCGCAATCGCCGCTGCTGTGGTTGACCGTGACGCTGCTGGTCTATGCGACCACGGACGCGGTCTCGCTGGCGACGCTGCGCCATCCGCTCGCCAACCCCGTGCTGCATGCGATGTGGATCATCGGCGCGTTTCTACTCCTGACCGGCACCTCCTATACGACGTATTTCGCCGGCGCGCAGTTCGTGCACTTCCTGCTGGGGCCCGCCACCGTCGCGCTCGCCGTGCCGCTCTATGAAAATCGCAAGCGCGTGGTCGCCTCGATCGTGCCGATGCTGGTGGCGCTGTGCGCGGGATCGGTTACGGCCGTGGTGTCGGTGGTGTTGCTCGCCGAGCTGGCCGGCCTGCCGCGCGATGTTGTGCTGTCGCTGGCGCCGAAATCCGTCACCGCCGGCGTCGCCATGGGCATCGCCGAGTCCCTGCATGCGGACCCTTCGCTGGCGGCCGTCGCGGTCATCCTCACCGGCATCATGGGCGCCATCATCGTGACGCCGCTGATGAACCGCAGCGGCATCACCGATTACCGGGCCCGGGGCTTTGCCGCCGGCCTTGCCGCGCATGGCATCGGCACCGCCCGCGCGTTCCAGGTTGACGAGATTGCCGGCGTCTTTTCCGGCATCGCCATGAGCCTGAACGCGTTGGTGACCTCGTTCCTGGTCCCTCTGGCAATCACGCTGCTGGTGCGATGACATCGCTGCCGTGACACTCTATATGAGCTGTAACAATGTCTGGTCTCGATCCGTATCGATGGAGATGGGACCGAAACGGGACGAGATATGGCTGGATTTGGGAATAAGGGCCTTGTGCCGACGCGACGCGCGGCGCTGACGCTGATCGGGGCGGGTGCTCTCGCGATGGGTGGGATCGCCTCGGCGCGTGCGGCGACTGGCGATGACGAGGTGCTGACCGAAGCCAAGGTGCTGCGCGATCCCGACACGCCCGTCGCAGGCAATCCCGGCGGCAACATCACCATCGTCGAATGGTCCGACTACAACTGCCCCTATTGCCGCAAGCTCGAGCCCGAGCTGCGCCAGGTCGTCCAGGATGACGGCAAGGTGCGGCTGGTGATGAAAGACTGGCCGATCCTTGGGCCGGTTTCGGTTACGGCGGCGCGGACCGCGCTGGCGGCGAAATTCCAGGACAAGTACCACCAGGCTCATGATGCCATGATGGGCGTCAGCTCGCGCCTGACCGAACCGCGCATCAATGAGCTGCTCGCGGCCGCCGGGGTCGACATGGACCGGTTGAAGCGCGATCTCACGGGTCACGCCAAGGATATCGACGCCATACTCAAGCGCAACAACGAGCAGGCTGAAGCCTTCGGTTTCCGCGGCACGCCATCCTTCATCGTCGGCAAGTACCGCGTGCCCGGCGTGCTCAGCATGACCGAGCTCGAGCAGGTCATCGCCGACGCCCGCAAGGCCAAGATGAACTGACTCGCGTAGCGTTGATCGTGATCAGCACAAAGGCGCCGCCGCGGAGTTCGCGACGGCGCCTCGTTCATGATACGGCGTCGTTACTTCGACGAGATCCGGACCCAGTCCTTGTGCGCGCGATCGCGCAGCGCGTCCCAATCGGCCTTGGCGACGTCCCAGTTCACGATGGTGCGATTAGTGATCGCGACCTCGCCATTTGCGACTGACGACGTCTGCATTGAGTCATAGACATAGACGCCGCCCGCGAGCAGCAGCGCGCCCAGGATCATTCCGAAAAAAGTCTGCATGGCGAACCTCCGGTGACCGGCAACAACGTCGGCCCGGAGTGATGGTTCCGCGGGCATGCGGCGCATCTAAGGAGAGGTTGTTCATTTGCCATTCAGCCATTGCAGCAGCTCCGCGTTGATCTCGCGCGGATAGGTGTGGCTGAGGTCGTCGATTTCGCGATAGGTGACGTCGGCTCCGGCGGCGGAGAGCGACGCCTGCGTTTGCCGCGCGGTCTGCACCGGAAACATCCAGTCGAGTTTGCCGTGAGTAATGAAGACCGGCAGGCCTTGCAGGCGTGCTGCGTCCGCCATTTCCGCCATCAGCGGATGGAAGGTCGCCGCAACAGGCGCGAGGTGCGTGAAGGGTGAAGCGCCGTCGAGACCGGTGACGTAGCAGAAGGTGCCACCGTCGCTCATGCCGGTCAGAAGCATGCGCGAGGCATCGATGCTCCAGCGGCCGCGCACCGTATCGAGGATGCGCGCGAGGTTCGGCGTGTCGGTGTCATCGCCCATCAGCGCCCAGGTCGGGCCAGTCGCGGTCGGCGCCACCAGGATTGCGCCAAGACTGCGCGCATCGCGGAGCCAGCTCCAGAGAAAGCCGCGTCCGTTGCCGCTGCCGCCATGCAATGCCATCACCAGCGGCATGGCACGCTCGGGCATGTAATATTCGGGCACATAGACCGAGAAGCCGCCGCGGCTGCCGGGCTCATTGTGATCATGGAAGATGCCGGTGCGCTCGCTCGCGCCAACATTCAGTCGCGACAGCAGATCCTGGTTCTCGCGATTGGCGAGGTTGAGAAAGAAGCTGCTCACCGGCGGAAACTGCGCCGCCAGTGGATAGAGCGCCTCCTGCGCGCGAGGGACATGGCGCAGGGCCCGGAAGACGGCGACGAGATCGCCATTGTCACGCTCGACCTCACGGATGCCGGCAAAGGCGGCAAGCGTCTCGTTGCAGGCGCGATCGAGCCGCTCGCGGAGGCCAGCGAACTGCTCCGGCCACGCTCCGATCGCGGTGTGTGCGGCCTGCAGCGCCTCGTCCGGTGTGCCGATTGCGTTCATCACGGAGGCGAAGGCCGGCGGGTGCAAATGCCGCTGGAAGAAGCCGAGCGCTTCCAGCGCATTGAGCAGCGGCGGCAGCACGGCCACGATGTCGTCCACCACGGCCTCGGTCATCGCCCGCTTCCTCGAGCCTTGGGATCAGTGCAGCTTCGGCGCCTTCAGGAGCTTGAAGCGATCGGTCGAGGTCACTGTGACGTCGAAGGTGACGCCTTCATGGTGCACGGTCAGCGGCACGTCGATGCCGGCGGGGCCGAGCGCCCACATCTTCTTGTAAAAATCGATCTGGCTCGTGACCTTGTCGCCGTCCACGGCGAGGATGACATCGCCGGTCTTGAGCTCGGCGCGGGCGGCCGGGCCGTTGCCGGAGATCCCGATCACCACCACGCGGTTGTCGATCTCGGTCGAGAAGAGCCCGAGCCAGGGCCGCGCCGGCTTGTTGACGCGGCCGAATTTGCGCAAGTCCTCCAGGATCGGCTTCAAGAGGTCGATCGGCACGTTCATATTGACGTGCTCGGCCTTGCCTTCCCGTTCGCGCTCGAGCTGGAGCGAGCCGATGCCGATCAACTCGCCGCGTTCGTTGAGCAGCGCCGTGCCGCCCCAGTTCGGATGTGCGGGACAGGTGAAAATGGCCTCATCCAGCAGATACTCCCAGTAGCCGGCGAATTCCTGCTTGGCCACGATCTGACTCGCGACGGAGCGCGTGCGGCCGCCGGCGCCGCCCACCACGACGCGGTCGCCGATCCGGGTTGCCGCCGACGAGCCCAGCGGCAGCGGCGCGACGTCGAGCCGGCCGAGCGCCTGCACCAGCCCGAACCCGGTCTCGGAATCGAAGCCGAGCGCATGGCCCTCCACCACGCGCCCGTCGGCGCGGTGCAGCCAGAGCGTTTCTGCCTCGGTGATGAGATAGCCTATCGTCAGCACCAGCCCATCGTCGATCACGACGCCGTTGCCGGCCCGTTCGGTGCCCAGCGTCTCGGCGCTGAAGGCATCCGGCGGGATCAGGGCGTGCAGGCCGACGACGGAGCCGAGAGCGCGGTCGAGATCGAAACCGTAGTCGCTCGCCCGCGGCTGGTTCGCCGGCGGCACTCTCCATTCGGTCAGAGTGCTCATGGAGTTCTCCTGGCTGAGAGCGTCACTCCGGCGGGTTAGCGGAACGACGCGCGAAGCACGCGTAATTTAAGCTGGAGCAGGCCGTCTTGAAAGCCTCGTTCCCAATATTCGTGAGAACGCCGGGTGAAATCTTTGAAAGGCACGGAAACACCCCTTTCACTGGGCGCCGTGCGATCCGGCATCGGCCGCATGGCTGCTGTCCGGCGGGATGCTAGGCGCCGCACAGCGAAGCTGCTAACCATTGCCGCTTCGTTTGACCTTGGGATCACGGACGACAACATGGACAACCGCAGCGACATCTGGCGTGGCATCGACACGATCAAGGCACGTTTCATCGACCTCAGCGACAGGGTCTGGGGCATGCCGGAGGTCTGCTACACCGAGTCACGATCGGCCGCCGAGCATCTCGCCGAGCTGCGCCATCAGGGCTTCCGCGTCACCGAGAACGTCGCCGGCATCCCGACCGCGTTGATGGGCGAGTGGGGCGAGGGCGGTCCGGTCATCGCCTTCATGGGTGAGTACGATGCGCTCCCGGGTCTCAGCCAGGAGGCGGGTGTCGCCGAGCATCGCCCGGTCGAGACCGGCGGCCATGGCCATGGCTGCGGTCACAATCTGCTCGGTTCCGCCGCACTGCTCGCCGCGACCGCGGTGAAGGACTGGCTGGCAGAGAACAAGGTGCCCGGCCGCGTGCGCTATTATGGCTGCCCGGCTGAGGAGGGCGGCGCGGCAAAGGCCTTCATGGTGCGCTCCGGCGCGTTCGCGGACGCCGACATCGCCATCACCTGGCATCCGCACAGTTTCTGGGAAGTCGCGGTGACGCCGTCGCTCGCCAACACGCGCGCGGATTTCATCTTCACCGGCCGCACCTCACACGCGGCGGCCTCGCCGCATCTCGGCCGCTCGGCGCTCGACGCGGTGGAGTTGATGAATGTCGGCGTGAACTACATGCGCGAGCACATGCCGAGCGACGCGCGCGTGCACTACGCCTTGCTCGACACCGGCGGCATCGCGCCCAACGTGGTGCAGGCCCATGCGCGGGTGCGCTACTCGATCCGCGCCCGCGATCTTCCCGGCATGAACGAACTGGTCGAGCGCGTCTCCAAGATTGCGCAGGGCGCCGCGTTGATGACCGAGACCAAAGTCGAGATGAAGATCATCTCCGCTGTCTCCAACATCCTGCCGAACGCGCCGCTGGAACAGGCGCTGCACCAAGTGATGGAAGAACTCGGACCGCCGCATTTCGACGATGCGGACAAGAGCTTTGCCAGCCAGATCCGTGCAACCCTGAGCGACAAGGACATCGCGTCGGTCTATTACGCGATCGGCATGGAGCCGACCGATCGGCCGCTGGCCGACTTCCTGGTGCCGCTCGATGCCAAGCGCAACCCGCTCGTAGGTTCGACCGATGTCGGCGACGTGAGCTGGGTGGTGCCGACGGTGCAGGTGCACGCACCCACGGTTGCGATCGGCACGCCCTTCCACACTTGGCAGGTGGTGGCGCAGGGAAAGAGCCCGCATGCCCACAAGGCCATGGTGCAGGCGGCCAAGGCGATGGCCGGCCTCGGCATCAAGGCGTTGACGGAACCGACGCTGATCAAGGCCGCCAAGGCGGACCTTCAGAAGCGGACGGCCAAGACGCCTTACGTCTGTCCGCTGCCGGATCACGTCGCGCCGCCGCTCGACATGTCCGTGGCGTAGAATTCCGCCTCGATACTTCGTCTGATCCGGCGAACAAATTTTCCGCAGTGCAGCGCGCAAATCCAGCAGATTTTCATGCTGGATTGCCGAACGGATGGGCTGCGGAACGCAATTTTGCTCAATGGAAAGCCAGAAGACCGTTTGCATACACACGGTCCCTGTTGACGTGCACCCCATTCGGTGTGCCATCTACCGCCAGCCAAAACCGGCGGTCGCCTCTTGCGGCCGCCTGCATCCATACCGGAACCAGACGGGGGACAACCATGCTGGATAAAGAACTGCGTTCGATGATCGGCCAGGTGAAGGACGGGCGGATGGATCGCCGCGGCTTCATCAAGCACATGGCCGCCGTTGGTCTCACCGCTCCCCTGGCCAACCAGATCCTCGCGCTCGGCGGCGTCGCCATGGCCGAGGGCGCCTCGACGTACAAGCCGACCAAGCGCGGCGGTGGTGGTGCGCTGAAGCTGTTGTGGTGGCAGGGCCCGACCTTGCTCAACCCGCATTTCGCTACCGGCACCAAGGATCAGGACGGCTCGCGCCTGTTCTATGAACCGCTCGCCTGCTGGGATCCGGACGGCAACATGAAGCTGGTGCTGGCGGCGGAGATCCCGTCGATCCAGAACGGCCTGCTCGCAGCTGACGGCAAGTCGGTGACGTGGAAGCTGAAGCCCGGCGTGAAATGGCACGACGGCAAGCCGTTCACCGCCGATGACGTCGTCTTCACCTGGGAATACATCATCGATCCCGCGACCGCCGCCATTACCGTGGCGACCTATCGTGACATCACCGTTGAGAAAGTAGACGACCTGACGGTTCGCATCACTTTCAAGAAGCCGACGCCGTTCTGGGCGGACGCCTTCGTTGGCGCTCCCAACACCATCATCCCCAAGCATCTGTTCGCCGACTACAAGGGATCCAAATCGCGGGAGGCACCGGCCAACCTATCGCCGGTCGGAACCGGCCCCTACAAGTTCGTCGAATTCAAGCCCGGTGATCTCGTCCGTGGCCAGCTCAATCCCGATTACCACATGCCGAACCGGCCCTATTTCGACACGGTCGAGATGAAGGGCGGTGGTGACGCCGTCTCGGCCGCGCGCGCCGTGATCCAGACCGGCGAGTACGATTTCGGCTGGAACATCCAGGTCGAGGACGACGTCCTCCTGCGCCTGGAGAAGGGCGGCAAGGGCAAGACCATCTATGCCGTCGGCGGCGATACCGAGTTCATCGCGCTCAACTTCACCGACCCCAACACCGAGGTCGACGGCGAGAAGTCGTCGATGAAGACCAAGCATCCGCTGTTCTCGGACCCCGCCGTGCGCAAGGCGCTGTCGCTGCTGGTCGATCGCGAGTCGGTGAAGAAGGCGATCTACGGCCGTGCCGGCCGCACCACGGCCAATTTCCTCAACGGCCCGGAAAAGTTCGTCTCCAAGAACACCTCGTGGGAATTCAGCATCGAGAAGGCTTCGAAGATCCTGGACGATGCCGGCTGGAAGCCGGGCGCGGACGGAATTCGCGAGAAGGACGGCAAGAAGCTGAAGCTGCTCTACCAGACCTCGATCAACGGCCCGCGCCAGAAGACGCAGGCGATCGTCAAGCAGGCCTGTCAGAAGGCCGGCATCGACGTCGAATTGAAGTCGGTCGTGGCCTCGGTGTTCTTCTCGTCGGACGTCGCCAATCCCGACACCTACGCGAAATTCTATGCGGACATCGAGATGTTCCAGATCCCGCTGAGCCAACCCGATCCGTCGCAGCACATGCGCCGCTTCCTGTCGACCAACGTCGCCACCAAGGAGAACAAGTGGCAAGGCACGAACTTCCCGCGCTGGGTCAACAAGGACTACGATGCGGCGATCGAAGCCGCTGAAAGCGAGATGGATCCGCTCAAGCGGGCAGCGCACTACATCAAGGCCAACGACCTCATGTATCAGGACACCGTGTTCATCCCGGTGCAGCATCGGCTCAAGGTGGAAGCGGCGGCCAACAATTTGCGCCCCATCATCAGCGGCTGGGCTAACGAAACCGACAATCTGCACGATTGGTACCGCGAGGAATGATCCCCAGCTCTAGACGGGGCCTTCCCTCATGAGTCAATACGTCCTGCGTCGCCTGCTGATTGCGATTCCGAGCCTGCTCGGAATTTCGGTCGTGCTGTTCGTCGTGCTTGCGCTCGCCCCCGGCGATCCGTTCTCCGAACTGGCGACCAATCCGAACGTACCGCCCGAAGTGCAGGCCGCGCTTCGGGCCAAGTTCGGCCTCGACGATCCGATCTACCTTCGTTACCTGCACTGGCTCAACGCCATGCTGCACGGCGACTGGGGTTTCTCCTTCGTCAGCCGGATGGACGTCGACACGCTGATCCTGCAGCGCCTGCCGGCCACGCTCTACGTGATCGGCTCGGCGCAGATCCTGGCGCTCCTGATTGCGATCCCGGTGGGCGTCTATGCTGCGACCAAGCCGTATTCGCTGTTCGACCAGATTGCCAACACGCTCGCCTTCGTCGGTTTTTCGCTGCCGACCTTCTTCACCGGCATCCTGTTCATCCTCATCTTCTCGGTTACGCTGGATTGGCTGCCGTTCGTCTATACCACCGACATCAAGGCGACCGGCATCCGCTGGGTGCTTGAGATGATTCGTCAGGCGATCATGCCGGTGGCGGTGCTCGGCCTGTTCCAGGCGGCGTCGATGACGCGCTTCGTGCGCTCGGCGATGCTCGACGTCATCAGGCTCGACTACGTCACCACAGCCCGGGCCAAGGGCCTCGGCCAGGCCAAGGTCATCGTCAAGCACGTGATGCGCAACGCCATGATCCCGGTCGTGACGCTCATTGCGTTGCAGATGCCCGCGGTGTTCGGCGGCGCCATCGTCACCGAGCAGATCTTCCGCATTCCCGGCATCGGCTCGCTGCTGATCTCCTCCATCCTTTCCAACGACACGCCGGTGGTGATGGCCGTCACCTTCGTCTTCGCGTGCCTCGTGGTGCTGTTCAACCTCATCGCGGACGTCCTTTATGGCTGGCTTGACCCTCGCATCTCCCTCCGCTGAGCGGGGCGTCTACTCGCCCTGGCGCGAGACGTGGCGGCGTTACAGCCGCCACCGGCTCGCCGTGATCAGCGCCTTCCTGCTCCTGATCCTGGTGCTGGCGGTGGTGGTCGGCCCGTTCATCTGGCGCATCAAGATCAACGAGATCGACATCGTCGCCGGCCTGCAGGGGCCATCGCTCGCGCATCCCTTCGGCACCGACGATCTCGGCCAGGACATTCTGGCGCGCATGATCTATGGCGGCCGGATCTCGCTCGCGGTCGGGCTCGCCGCGATGCTGGTCTCGGTTTTCATCGGCACGCTGATCGGCGCGCTTGCCGGCATGTCGCGCGGCGCCCTCGGGCACGGATTGATGTGGCTCACGGACCTGTTCCTCTCGCTGCCGCAGCTGCCGCTGCTCCTGCTGCTGATCTATCTCTTCCGTGACGGGCTGAAGCAGGTGTTCGGCCCGGAGGGCGGCATCTTCATCCTGATCGTGCTCGTGATCGGGGGCCTGCGCTGGATGCCGGTGGCGCGGCTCGTGCGCGCCCAGTTCCTGTCGATCCGCGAGAAGGAGTTCGTCGAGGCGGCCCGCGCGCTCGGCGCCAGTCCGGTGCGGCAGGTGGTGCGGCACATCCTGCCCAATGCGGTCGGCCCCGTGATCATTGCCGGCACCATCGACGTCGCCGCCGCCATCATCGCGGAATCGACGCTGTCCTTCCTCGGCCTCGGCTTCCCGCCGGACACCCCGACCTGGGGACGGCTGCTGTATGACGCCAAGGACTTTCTCGACATTGGCCCGCACTGGGCGCTGTTTCCGGGCGGCGCGATCTTCATTGCGGTGGTCGCCATCAACTTCATCGGCGACGGCCTGCGTGACGCGCTCGATGCGCGACGGGTGATCTGATGGCGCCGCTGCTCGAGATCAAGGGCCTGAAAACCCACTTCTCCACCGACGACGGCATCCTCCAGGCCGTCGACGGCGTCGACATCTCCATCAACAAGGGCGAGACGCTCTGCGTCGTCGGCGAGTCCGGCTGCGGCAAGACCGTCACCGCGATGTCGATCCTGAAGCTGATCGCGATGCCTCCGGGCCGCATCGCGGCCGGCCAGATCATCTTCGAGGGCCGCGATCTCGTGCCGCTGACGAGCAATCAGCTCGACGAGATCAGGGCCAAGGAGATCGGCTTCATCTTCCAGGAGCCGATGACCTCGCTCAATCCGGTGCTCACGATCGGGGAGCAGATCGCCGAGAGCCTGCGCCGGCATGAAGCGGTGACCAAGAAGCAGGCGCTCGAACGCACCATCGAGATGCTGAAGCTGGTGCAGATCCCCAATGCCGAAGGCCGCGTGCACAATTATCCGCACCAGTTCTCCGGCGGCATGCGCCAGCGCGTCATGATCGCTATGGCGCTCGCCTGCAAGCCGAAGCTGATCATCGCCGACGAGCCGACCACCGCGCTCGACGTCACCATCCAGGCGCAGATCCTCGACCTCTTGCAGGACATGAAGGAGCGCTTCGGCATGGCGGTGATGCTGATTACCCATGCCATGGGCGTCGTCGCCGAGACCGCGCAGCGCGTCGTCGTGATGTATGCCGGCAAGGTCGTGGAGGAAGCGCCCGTCGATGATCTCTTCGGCGATCCCCGCCATCCCTATACGCAAGGCCTGATCCGCTCGATCCCGCGCATCGACCTCGACAGCGAACACAAGACGCGGCTGGAGGCGATCGGCGGCTCGGTGCCGATCCTGATCAATCCGCCGGTCGGCTGCCGCTTCGCGCCGCGCTGCAAGTTCGCCATGAACGTCTGCACCGAAAGGGAGCCGCTGCTGCGCGAGGTCTCGCCCGGCCATCGCATGGCCTGCCACTTGGGAGATACAAGCGTGGGAGCCGCGTCATGAGCGAACCGTTGCTCCGCGTCAGCGGCCTGAAGAAACATTTTCCCGTGCTCGGCGGCCTGCTGTCGCGCCAGGTCGGCACGGTCTATGCGGTCGACGGCGTGTCGTTCTCGGTCAACCGCGGCGAGACGCTTGGTCTCGTCGGCGAATCCGGTTGCGGCAAGTCGACAACCGGACGCTGCGTGCTGCGCCTGATCGAGCCGACCGACGGCGAGGTCATCTTCGACGGCCAGAACGTGCGCAAGCTCGGCGGCAACGATCTGCGCGCGATGCGGCGGAACATGCAGCTGGTGTTCCAGGATCCGTTCGCCTCGCTCAATCCGCGCATGACGGTCGGCGCCATCCTCGGCGAGGCCTTCACCATCCATAATCTCGCCGCCTCCCCGAAAGAGCGCGAGGAGCGCGTCGCGGCCCTCCTGGTCAAGGTCGGACTCAAGGCCGAGCACATGCGGCGCTATCCGCACGAGTTCTCTGGTGGCCAGCGCCAGCGCATCGTGATCGCGCGGGCCCTTGCGGTCGAGCCGAAGCTGATCGTCTGCGACGAGCCGGTCTCCGCGCTCGACGTGTCGATCCAGGCGCAGGTGATCAACCTCCTGGAGGATCTCCAGGCCGAGCTGAACCTCACCTATCTCTTCGTCGCGCACGACCTCTCTGTCGTCGAGCACATCTCCGACCGCGTCGCGGTGATGTATCTCGGCCGCATCGTCGAGCTCGCCAAGGCCAGCGATCTCTACCGCAATCCGCAGCATCCCTACACCAGGGCACTGCTGTCGGCGGTGCCGGTGCCCGATCCCAAGCTCAAGCGCGAGCGCATCCGCCTCAAGGGCGACGTGCCGAGCCCGATGAAGCCGCCGTCGGGCTGTCACTTCCACACCCGCTGTCCGATCGCCCAGCCGCGCTGCGCCGAGAGCGCGCCGGCGCTGAAGGAGGGGGCGGGAGGGCACTTCGTGGCGTGCCATCTCGCCTGACGTGTACGAAGCATTCAGCCGTGAGGCAGGCCGCGCTCCGAGAGAGCCAGCCTGAAGGCCTCCACCGACGTGTGGTGATGCGCGAACAGGCCCGCCTCTCGCGCGCCCGCGACGTTGGCCGCGAGATCGTCGACGAACAGGACGGTCTCCGGCCTCACATTGAGCTCCGCCAGGCAGAGGCGATAGCAGCGCGGGTCCGGCTTTGCAGCCTTGAACTGGGCCGAGGTGTAGATTCGGGAGCCGAACAGCGGACGCAAGTCCGGCAGCAGTCTGTCGATGTGGTCCGCGACCAGGGTGGTATTGTTGGTCAGCACGGCAATGTCGACGCTTTTGCGTAAGCTGTCGGCAATCTCCAGCATCGCGGAATTGGGCTGCATGGAACGGCGCCGTGCCTCGACCCAGTCCTCCAGGGATAAGGGGCAGCCGATGCGTTCGCCGAAGCCGCGCAGATAGTCCGCAGCATCGAGAGCGCCGCAATCGCCGAGCGACTCGAACCCGGATTCCCATATCGCCTTGTGGACGAACTCGCTCGTGACCCCTGCGAGCTCCGCGAGATACGCCACTCGCTTGCTCCTATCGTAGCGACAGAGGACGTTATCCATGTCGAACAGGACGAGCTTGACAGCATCAACCACAGCAACACTCTTGGCCCGGCCGGATATGGCCGCTACGAGCATAGACTGGAAGCGTACGATGCTGCCTGACAGCGGGTCAATGGTGGGCTCCGAAGGCGCCGTTCGCGAGGTTTGCGGATGGCGTCCAACGTGGGGCCGCAGTCACTCTTCGAGCGTGAAGCCTACGCGCAGGGTTACTTGATAGTGGCCGACAGTGCCGTTCTCGATGTGGCCACGAGTCTGCACCACCTCGAACCACCTCATCTCGCGAACGGTCTTCGACGCGCGGCTGATGGCGTTCTTGATCGCGTCGTCGATCGAGGTTTCGGACGATCCGACCAGGTCCAGGATCTTGTAGACGTGATCATGCTCGGCTGCGGGCATCATGGCCTCCCTCGGTTGCGCTGCGCCACGCGTCGATGCGTGTGCTCCCATTTGAACGAGCGCGGGGGCGGTCCGGTTCCGTCCTGCGCGATGGCCCGCATGCGCAGCCGAGGTGGAGCGGCCAACGTCGCCGCTGGTGACCTTGTTGCGACTAGGTGAAACTCCGATCGTGAGCAAAGCGCCGGGAGCCCACTCGAACGGGCGGTGAGCGCAGCCACCGTCACACCATCTTTCGAACGCGACCATCGCTATCCCATCGATCTTGCTGCGAGGAAGTACGCCCCTCAGGACCATGACGTCCGTGAATCCAAGACGCTCAATCCCAGAGTTGGGTTCGGAGAGGTGGCGGATGCTGACGAGACGGCCACCGAAGACAATTGGGCTCAGAGTATCGAGACCGACACGCCCCTCGAGATCAGCGGCTCTCTTGATTGGATCGACTTTCGGGTCGATCGCTCGAAAGAAGCGGGGATCGGAAGTCCGCAATCCAGCCCATAGACCGTGGCGGGCCAGCCAATTGAAAGAGCAGCCACGAAGATGGCTGATCGCATGCCGCGAGGACGACCGAACTGCATCGCCTCCAGCTCGCAACCCTACGGATCCAGCTCCGTATCCCAGTACAGATAGTCCAGCCAGCTGTCGTGCAGATAATTCGGCGGGAAGAGACGGCCGTTGCGATGGAGCTGGTGCACGGTGGGCGCGAACGCGGTCTGGCGCGGAAACATTTTTGCCTGCGCCGGCGTGAGGTTGCCCTTGCGCAAATTACACGGCGAGCACGCCGCGACCACGTTCTCCCAGGTGGTCTGGCCGCCTTTGCTGCGCGGGATGATGTGATCGAAGGTGAGGTCTTCGGGCGAGCCGCAATATTGGCAGGCGAAACGATCGCGCAGGAAGACGTTGAATCGGGTGAAGGCGGGATGGGTGGTCGGCTTGACGAAGGATTTGAGCGAAACCACGCTCGGCAATTGCATTTCTAACGTCGGACTTCGAACCGCCTGATCGTAATGGGCCACGATGTTGACGCGGTCGAGGAACACCGCCTTGATCGCGTCCTGCCACGACCACAACGACAGTGGGTAGTAACTGAGCGGCCGGAAGTCCGCATTCAGCACCAACACCGGCCAACTGCCTTGCGAGACATGTGCGTTCAAGTAACGCTCCCGGCCTCCAATGTACGCTGCGAAGCAGCATGTATTGACATACTACATGCAGCGTGACGGGATTGTGAAGCCCGTTGAGCGACTTATTCAAGCGCAAGCAATGCGGCCGCGGGGTGGCAAAAGTGCTCAAAAAGCCGCGATTCCGGAGGCGTGCGGAACCGCCCGCCCCAGCAGGGGCTCGCCTTGCCGCGGCGGCTACTCCCGTACCCGCTCCAGCTTCTGCAGGCACCGCGTCGTTCGCACCGTGGCCGGCATCTCCTCGTCCGGAAAGCTGGTTTCCCAGTTGGTGACGCCGACCTCGCCGACATAGATGTCGCCCCTCGAGTCCAGTGCGATCCCATGCGGCGCGAGGAACTTGCCGCTGGCAACACCCGGGCCCTCCTCGCCGCCAAGCCGCGCGATGCGATTTCCCTTGGCGTCCACGATCGACAGCCGCGGGCCGAGATTGGGCACATTGCGGTTGATGGCAAGGCCCGGGCCGAGTTCGCCAATCACGAAGGTCGGGCTCTCGGCCCCGCCACAGCAGCACAGCGCGCAGGGGCGATGCAGGTTGTTCCATTGCGTCTCGTATTTGCCCTCGCCATTGAAGACCTGGACGCGGTGGTTCTCGCGATCGGCGACATAGACCCAGCCGTCGGCATCTGTGGCGATATTGTGCACGATGTTGAACTGGCCCGGGTCGGTGCCCGGCTCACCCCAGCTCTTGATCAGCTTGCCGTCGGGCGTGAACTTGTGCACGCGCGCATTGCCATAGCCGTCGGAGACGTAGATCTCGCCCTGCGGCGACAGCGCGGTGTGAGTGCAGCGGTGGAACGGCTCGCCGCTCATGAACGGCGCCGGCTTTGCGGGGATGCCGAGCGTCAGCAGCACCTTGCCGTCGGTGGTGCATTTGCGCACAGTGTGGTCGCCGTCGTCGGTGCAATAGAGGTTGTCATCGGCGTCGATATGCAGCCCGTGCGCGCGGGAGAACAGGCCTTCGCCAAAACTGCGGAGGAAATTGCCCTCGCGGTCCAGCACGACCATCGGATGGGCGCCGCGATTGAAGACGTAGATCTGGTGCTTGCTGTCAACCGCGACCGAGGCGACATCGGTGAGTTGCCAGCCGTCCGGTAGCTTTGCGAAGTTTTCGACGACGCGGTAGCGGTGCTCGCCGCTGCCGAGAATGGCTGGCATGTGTATCTTCCCTCATTCCCTCTCGGGGCTGCGATGCAGTCTCCACGTTGTCATTGCGAGCGCAGCGAAGCAATCCAGAATCCCTCCGCGAAGACAACCTGGATTTGCTTCGCTGCGCTCGCAATGACGATGTTGCTCAAGCTGTGCTCATAGTCACAGCGCCTGGCAACTATGGCCGCCCCGTTTGCAACCTCAACGCTGTTCGTTCGCGTGCCCTCAACTCCGGTTTGCCCAATAAGGATCACGCAGCTTGCGCTTGAAGATCTTTCCGGTCGCCTCACGGGGCAGCGCGTCCAGGAATTGGACCTCCTTCGGCACCTTGAAATTGGCCAATCGCTCGCGCAGAAAAGCCTGCACGCCCGCGGCCGTGAGCTGCGCACCAGGCTCCGGCTCGATGCAGGCGCACAGCCGCTCGCCAAATTCGGCGTCGGGAATGCCGAACACGGCGCAGTCGCGCACCCCTTGCATTGCGATCAGCACGTTCTCGATCTCGGCGGGATAGATGTTGACGCCGCCCGAGATCACCATGTCGCGCTTGCGGTCGCACAGGAACAGATAGCCGTCTTCGTCGAGATAGCCGACGTCGCCGACGCTGACCAGGCCGTCGCGTCCGGCTTCGGCGCGGGCCTGCGCCTTGCCGTGATAGTCGAAGTCCGGCACCGCCGTTTGGCGCATGTAGATCTCGCCGACCTCATTGACGTCGCAAAGGCTGCCGTCATCGCGAAAAATCTTGACGATGCCGCCTTCGATGGCGCGGCCCACCGTGCCGGGCTTCCTCAGCGCCTCCTCGGCCGAGTGCCACACCGGGATGCCGGTCTCGGTCGAGCCGAAATATTCGTTGATGACCGGTCCCCACCAATCGATCATGGCGCGCTTGACCTCGGGCGGGCAGGGCGCGGCGCCATGCACGACGAAGCGCAGCGACGACAGGTCGTAGTGCTGCCTGACGGCCTCGGACAGGCGCAACAGGCGGACGAACATGGTCGGCACCATGTGGATATGCGTCACCCGGTGGCGCTCGATCAGCGCCAGCAACTCCTCGGCGTCGAACCGCGCCTGCAGCACGATGGTGCAGCCGTTGCGGAAGGCCATCATGCCGTAGGAATGCGGCGCGGAGTGATACATTGGCCCGTTGATCAGCACGACCTGGTCCTCGCGCGGCTTGATGCCGTAGGCGATCGCGCCGACGCGCTCGGAGGCGGCCGCCTGTTCCGGCTGCATCGGCATGCGCCGCACGCCCTTCGGCATGCCCGTGGTCCCCGACGTGTAGATCATCGCCGCGGCACGGCGCGGCGGCTCCTGCATTTCCGGATGACTGTTGCGCCAGCGGTCCCAATCGGTCAGTCCGGCCGGGACCTCGGTCAGCTCATGGGGAATGGCGAAGGTCGTCGCCAGCTCGGGCGGCGTCGCGACGACGAGCAGGCGGACATCTTCCGGAATACCGCCACGAATTTGCGGCAGCAGGTCGGCGTGGCAGACCAGGATCTTCGCAGCGCTATCCGTCAGGATATAGCGGACCTCCCCGGCTTTCAGGTGCCAGTTGATCGGCACCACGGGGCTGCCGAGCGCGGCCGAGGCCGCGACCACCTCGAACAGGGCGAAATCGTTGCGCAGCATCATGGCGACTGGCGCGCCTTCGGCAAGGCCGAGGGTGCGCAGCCCGCTTGCCGCGCGTCTGATGCGCGCCTGGATCTCGTCGTAGCCGATCTGGCGCTCACCGCTGATGATCATTGTGTGCCCTCGAGTCTAGCGATCGTCCAGCACGTCACCGAACCCCACCCAGCTCTTGCCGTTGAAGCGCCGGAGCTGAAGCTGCTGGAACGGCAGATAGTCGTCGGAGCCGGTCGAAACTGCCATGCCCGGCAGCAGCAGCGGCAGCTTCACCTCCTTCAGCGAGGCCGCCTGGCGCATGATGTTGTCGCGGCTGAAATCATCCTTGCACGCCTTCAGCACGGTCATCAGCAGTGTCGCATAGTGGTAGCCGGCTGCGTAGTTGGAATTGGAGAGATCCGCGTTCGGCATGTAGTGCTTCATGAAGGCGAAATATTCCTTCACACCGGGATCGTTGGCCCATTGCGGGTCCATCGTGTCCTTCTGGTTGCTCGACGAGATCAGGCCGACGGCGTTGTCGAGCCCGGCGGGCTCCAGGAACGAGATCGACGAGGCCGAGGTCGGCACGAAGAACAGCTCGGGCTTCCAGCCGATCTCGGCCACGCCCTTGATCATCTGCGAGGTGAACTTGCCGAGCACGACGCCGAACAGCACGTCGGCGCCCGACGCCTTCAGGGTCGAGAGCTGCGAGCTGATCGTCGGCGCGCTGGTCTCATAGGTCTGCTCCGCAACGATCATGCTGGCGGCCTTGGCGCCGAGCGCGCGTTTGAAGCCCGCGACATAGTCGCGGCCGAAATCATCGTTCTGGGACAGGATGGCGATCTTGGCGTCGGGCTTGGTCCGCAGCACGTGCTTGCCATAGACCACGCCCTCGGACTCGTAGGCGGCCATGCCGGGCATGGTCCACGGATATTTCTGCGGATCGGCCCATTTCGTCGCGCCCGAGAGCACGAACAGCTGCGGGACTTTCTTGCCGTTGAGATAGCGCTGCACGGCGCTGTTGGTGGCGGTGCCGAGCGAGCCGAACATCATCAGCACTTCGTCCTGTTCCACCAGCTTGCGGGTCTGCTCGACTGTTTTTGGCGGCGAGTAGGCATCGTCCAGCGTGATGAACTTGACCTTGCGGCCGTTGATGCCGCCCTCGGCATTGACCTTCTCGAAGAAGGCCTCCTGCGTCCGCCCGATCGCGCCGAAGCCGGAGGCCGGGCCGCTATAGGGCAGGGTTTGTCCGATGCGGATCTCGCCGCTGCCTTCGGCATGGGCGCCGCCGCTGGCGAGCGCCAGCAGGGACAGGCCGATCAATGCGGCTGCCAGCTTCATGATGTCCTCCCTTTTTTTCTTGCCCGGTCCGAGACGTCAGGCGCTCACGCGCATCAGGAAATCCTGACCGGCCTGATCGAATTCACTCTTCATGCGGTCGACGAGCTCCGCGACGGGAGGGACATCGGTGATCTGTCCGATGCCCTGGCCCGATCCCCAGATGTCGCGCCACGCTTTCGATTTCATGTTGCCGCCGGAGCCAAAGTTCATCTTCGATTTGTCGGCGACCGGGAGATTGCCCGGGTCGAGGCCGGCGGCGGCGATCGAAGGGCCGAGATAGTTGCCGTGCACGCCGGTGAACAGGTTGGTGTAGACGATGTCGTGCGCGGCATGCTGCGTCAGCGCCGACTTGTAGGCTTCGTCGGCATTGGCTTCCCTCGTGGCGATGAAGCGCGTGCCCATATAGGCGAGGTCGGCGCCCAGCGTCAGCGCGGAGGCGATGCCAAAGCCGTCGCTGATCGCGCCCGACAGCAGGATCGCGCCGTCGAACCATTGCTTGACCTCGCGGACCAGCGCGAAGGGCGACAGCGTGCCGGCATGTCCGCCGGCACCGGCGCAGACCAGGATCAGGCCGTCGACGCCCTGCTCGGCGGCTTTGCGCGCATGCTTGACGTTGATGACGTCGTGGAACACCAGCCCGCCATAGGAGTGCGCGGCCTCGACGATCTCCGCCGGCGGCCGTAGCGAGGTGATGATGATGGGCGCCTTATGCTTGACGCAGGTCTCCATGTCCTTCATCAGCCGGTCGTTGGAGGTATGACAGATCTGGTTGACGGCGTAGGGCGCGACCTTCTTGCCGGGATTGCGCGATCTGTATTCGCCGAGCTCGTCCTCGATGCGGCTCAGCCATTCGTCGAGCTTCTCGGCCGGACGGGCATTGAGCGCGGGAAAGGACCCGACCACGCCCGCCTTGCACTGGGCGATCACCAGCTCCGGCCCGGAGACGATGAAGAGGGGCGAGCCGACGACGGGCAGCTCGAGCGAATCCTTCAAGAGAGTGGGCAGCGCCATCATGTCCTCCTGAAACGCGGCACCGCCGGCGGGCGGATGACGAGGCGTTTCCATGTTGATTGTCGCGCGGGCGGATTGGCGCCCGTGTTGCGGATTTGAGTCCATTATAAGGTTGGACGGCGCGGCCCGGCCGTTCAATAATGAACGGACCATCATTTAGATATGAACAAGGCTGCCGATGGACTGGGACCTTTGCAAGACCTTCGTTGCGGTCGCCGATACCGGCAGCTTCACCGCCGCCGCCCGCCGGCTGCACACCAGCCATCCCACCGTCAGCCGCAACATCGCGGCGCTGGAAGCCCAGCTCGGCACCCGATTGGTGGCGCGCGCCGCCGACGGCCTGGCGCTGACCGCGGATGGAAGGACGTTGCGCGAGCACGCCGAGGCAATGGCTGCGGCGGCGCTACGGGCCGAGACCGCGGTCGCGGCGAAAGGACACAAGGCGCGCGGTATCGTCAAGCTGTCGATCGGCGCGACGCTGGCCTCTCATTGGCTGATGCCGCGCTTGCCTGCCTTCCTGCGTGCGCACGATCATATCCAGCTCGAGATCATCACCCATCCGTTTCCGGCAAGCGTGCGCCGGCGTGAGGCGGACGTGGTATTGCGGCCCGTCGACAGCGGCGAGGAAAACCTGGTTGGCCGCAAGATCGGCCGTCTCGGCACGGGATTCTATGCCTCCCGCGATTATGCCGCCGGGCGGTCACTGCCTGAACGGCGCGGCGAGTGGAAAGGGCACAGCGTCATCGGTTTCGCCGACCAGGCGTCCAATGCGCAGCTCGCGCGCTGGAGCGACGTCGTCACGCGGCAGGCGAGGGTGGTGATGCGCTGCTCCTCCCAGGGGGACATGCTGGCGGTCCGCGCCGGGATCGGAATCTCGGCACTGTCGTGCTTCGTCGCCGAAGCCTATTCCGATCTCGTGCGCGTCGCCCCGCAGAAGCTCGCCAGCGTCGCGGATCTGTGGCTGCTGGCCCATCCCGACCTCGTCGAGCTCCCGGCGGTGCGCGCCGTGGTCGATTTCGTCGCCGAATGCGCCCGGGCCGACCGCGCGCGGCTGCGGGGCTAGCCCGCCCCCGCGAGCACGCCCTCGCGTTTCTTCACCGCGCGGTAATAGCTCCACCACAGATGCGCCGCCGCGCCGCGCAGTGGACGCCAGGGTTCGGCGAGCGGCGCCATTTGCTTCTCCGTCGGCCGCGCCTTGAGGCCGAGCCCGATCTTGATGCCCTCCTGCACCGCGAGGTCGCCGGCCGGCCAGGCATCGCCGTGGCCGAGGCAGAACAGCAGGTAGACGTCCGCGGTCCACGGCCCGATGCCGGGCAGCGCGATCAGCGTGTGATGCGCGGCATCGCCATCTTCTTCTGCAAGCACGTCCAGGTTCAACCGCTGCGCGGTGATCTCGCGGGCGAGATGCTTGAGGGTCTTGATCTTGGCGGCGGAGAGGCCGAGCCGTCCCAGCCGGTCGGTGCGCGCGCGGCGCACGGCGTCATGGTCGAACGGATCGAACGCCGCCGACAGCCGTCCCCAGATCGCCGCGGCACTCGCGGTCGAGAGCTGCTGCCCGCAGACGATGTGCGCCAGCCCCGTAAAACCCGGCTCGCGCCGCCGCAGCGCCGGCATGCCCGCGATCTCGAGCACGGGTTTAAGGCGCGGATCGCGCTTGATCAGCGCGTGAACGGCGTCTTCGAGATCGGACTGGGTTTCGAGGTGAATGGTCATTCTTATGGGATCATTGTTATGGGACTCGTCATGGCCGGGCTTGACCCGGCCATCCATCTCCTATCGTAACAGAGTCATGGAGGATGGAGTGCCGGGTCAAGCCCGGCAATGACGGATACACCGAGAACTCATGCCACCCGTTTTCCGATTTGCCCCGAGCCCGAACGGCTTCCTGCATCTCGGCCACGCCTATTCTGCGCTGCTCAATTTCGATCGCGCGCGAGAGACCGGCGGGCGGCTGCTGTTGCGGATCGAGGACATCGACGCGACGCGCTGCCGGCCGGAATACGAGACGGCGATCTACGAGGATCTCGCCTGGCTCGGAATTGCCTGGGAGAGGCCGGTGCGCCGGCAGTCCGAACATCCCGCCGATTATCGCGCCGCCCTGGAAAAGCTCTCTGCGCTCGGTCTCGTCTATCCCGCCTTCGAAAGCCGGGCCGAGATCGCAAAGCTTGTGGCCGCGCGCGAGGCCGATGGGCCATGGCCGCGCGATCCGGACGGCGCACCGCTTTATCCGGGCGACGCCAAATCACTGTCGGCTGACGAGCGCTCGCAGCTGATCGCCTCGGGCGCGCCTTACGCGCTGCGTCTCGACATGGCGGCCGCCTGCCGCGGCGCCGCCGGCCTGAGTTGGAACGAGCTCGGCGAGGGGCCCGATGGCGAGCGCGGCAGCGTCCCGGCGCGGCCCGAGGTGTGGGGCGACGTGATCCTGGCCCGCAAGGAGACGCCGACCAGCTATCATCTGTCGGTGATCGTCGACGACGCACTCCAGGGCGTCAGTGAGATCGTGCGGGGCCAGGACCTGTTTCATGCCACATCGGTGCACCGTTTGTTACAGGTCCTGCTCGGCCTGCCCGAACCCACCTATCGCCATCACCGGTTGATTCGCGACGAGGCAGGCCGGAAGTTGTCGAAGTCGAGCCGCTCGACCGGTCTGCGCGCCTTGCGTGCGGCCGGCATCGCGCCTGCCCGTGTCCGCCAGCTGGTGGGATTAGATTAAGTTTCTCTGGGGGTTAGCTAAACGTCGCCGTGACTCCGGGGGTTCCTCCATGCCATGCTTGGCCAGTGCGGGGTTCGAAGAGGGTACTTCGAAGGGGATTCATGGCGGCGAAAATGCGTCCAGCGCGCACAACGCGGACGTCCAGGCGGCTGCCTCGGAAGCCCGGGGCGGCCGCCCGGTTGCGCAAGCGCAGCACCAAGGCGGTCGGGCCGGACGTGGTCCAGGCGGCGCTGGCCGCCTTTGCTCATGAGGTCCGCACCCCCCTGACTGGTATTCTGGCGATCAGCGACCTGCTCGCGACCTCCGATCTCGGCGAACGGGAGCGGCGCTGGGCCGATACGATCAAGGCCGGTGCCGAGCATCTGGCGAGCCTCGCCACGCTGTTCGTGGATGCCGCCAAAACGGGCAAGGGGGCGGGAAAGGGCGGCGGCGCGCTGCGGCAGGACCTGTTCGACCTCAGGACGCTTGCCCGCAGCGCCGGCGATTCGCTGGCCGGCCGCGCCGCGGCCAAAGGTCTCCGGGCCGAGGTCGGGATCTCCGAAAAGCTCCCTGGACTTGTGGTCGGTGATCCCGTCCGCCTGCGCGCCGCGCTCGAGAACCTGATCGACAATGCCGTGAAATTCACCGACCAGGGCGGCGTGGCGCTCGCAGTCGAGCCGTGGCGTCCGGCCAAAGGTCAAGCGAAGGGCAAGGGCAGGGTCGGCGTCGCCTTTGCGGTCTCCGACAGCGGCATCGGCCTCACCATGGCCGAGATCAAGCGGCTGTTCCGTCCGTTCACCCAGGCCAATGTCACCATCGCCTCACGCTTCGGCGGTGCCGGCCTGGGGCTCTCCTCGGTCAAGCAATTGGCCCGCGCGATGGGCGGCGATATCACCGTGGCACCGCGCCGCGGCGGCGGCGCCACCTTCACGTTGACGGTGTCGCTGGATGCTGCGGGGTCAGGCAAGACTCGCAAGGCGAAGGACGGCAGCGAGCCCGAAGCGGTCGCCGCCCTTCGCGTGCTCAGCGTCGAGGACAATCCATTCGGCCGCGTCGTGCTCAACACCATCCTGACCGAGCTTGGCCATCATGCCGAGTTCATCGGGCGCGGCGAGGATGCGGTCGGCCGGCTGGAGCAGGGCGCGTTCGACGCGGTGCTGATGGACATGGTCCTGCCGGGCATCGACGGCATCGAGGCCATCAAGCGGATTCGCGCGCTGCCGACGCCGCTGGCTCAGATTCCGATCATCGGCGTGTCCGGCCGCGGCGAGGACGAGGCAGCCTCGCGCCAGGCCGGTGCCGATGCCTTCCTAGTCAAGCCTGTGTCTCCGCGGGCTTTAGCGACTGCGCTGCTTGAAGCGACACGCCTTGAGGAAGCCGCGACTTGATGATCGCAGCGTTGAGTTCGCCGCCGTAAACGAAGATCGCGGCGATGAAATACAGGAACACCAGCGCGATGATCACCGAGGCGAGGCCCGCATACATCGTGACGTAGTTGTTGGCGAAGCGCGCCAGATACTGTCCGAAGACGACGCCGGAAACCAGCGACGCCACCACTGTGAAGATGATGCCCGGCACGATCTGGAGGAAGCTGCGCCGTCCCGCCGGCAGCCAGGCGTGCAGGATGAACAGCGCCACCACCAGCGCGCTGATGGTGATGCCGTAGCGTAGCCAGGTGAGAATGCTTTCGTTCGATTCGACGAACAGGGGAATGTGGCGCCGCGCGGCCTCGATGATCAGCGGACCGAGCACGATCAGGAATGCCATGGCGAGGGCCGTGAAGGCCGCAATCAGCGTATAGGCGATCGATTCCAGCCGCAGCCAATACCAGCGCCGCATCTCCACCACTGCATAGGCGCGGTTGAGCGCGACCCGGAGCGCCTCGACGCCGTTGGAGGCGAAATAGACCGACAGCGCCGCGCCGATGGTCAGGATGCCGGTGCGCGTGGTGGTCAGCACGTCATGCACCTCTCCGGAGATCGAATCGGCGACCTGCTTGGGCCAGACCTGAAGCATCAAGCCGGCGGCTTGGTCGGCGAGTTCCTTGGAGCCGAAGAAGCCGGCGAGCGAGGTCAGCACGATCAGGAACGGGAATAGCGCCATCAGCGTCGACAGCGCGATGTGGCTAGCGATCGCCCAACCATCATCGGCGAGGAACGTGTAGAACGCGTCCATCACCACGACGTAGATGTAGCGGATCGCTTTCACCGCTTGCTCCAGCTTCGCCTCTCCCCGCGCGCGAGGAGGGGCCGACGCAAGCCGAGCGATGCGCAGCATCGTTCGGCGGCGGGTGAGGGGGACTCTCCGCGGGGACGAAGAGAGAGGGACGCGCGGAGAATCCCCCTCACCCGGAATCCGCGCTGCGCGCGCATTCCGGCCTCTTCCCGCACGCGGGGAGAGGCGAAGAGAACGGGGCGCTCGCGCAAATCGGAAATCATCGAACCAGCTTCTGATATTATTGGCTCAAAAGCCAGATCGCGAACGCCATGGCGGACCGGCGCACACGGTGTTATCTACCCCCAATGGCATCTCTCCTCAGTACTTTCATCCTGCCGGCGGCAGCGGGCGCCGTGGCGCTGGTGCTGCTGCTCGGACTCGTCAACATGATGCGCGGTGGTTCGCCCAACACCTCGCAGAAGCTGATGCGCTGGCGCGTGCTGCTTCAGTTCGTGGCGATCATCATCGCGATGCTCGCGGTCTGGGCGATGGGGCGATAGGGCATGATCCGAAACCCGAAGGGCCGCGTTTGCGAAAAGTGCGAAGCGGTTTTCCGACAAGGTCATGCCCTAAACCAAGGAGACCAGCATGGTGGTGCTGAACCGCATCTACACGAAGACCGGTGACGACGGCACGACGGCGCTCGGAACCGGCGAGCGGCGTCCGAAATACGATCTGCGCATCGAGGCCTATGGCACCGTCGACGAGACCAATGCGGCCATCGGCGTGGTCAGGCTTCACACGCGGGACATGCCCCAGTTCGATGCGATGCTTGGCCGCATCCAGAATGATCTGTTCGATCTCGGCGCGGATCTCGCCGTGCCCGAACGGGAGGGCAAAGCCGAGCGGCTGCGGGTAGTGGTGGGTCAGGTCGAGCGGCTCGAGCGCGACATTGACGCGCTCAACGACAAGCTCGCGCCGCTGACCTCCTTCGTGCTTCCCGGCGGCACGCCGGCCGCTGCCTATCTGCATGTGGCGCGCACGATATGCCGCAGGGCGGAACGCGTGATCGTGGAACTGGCGGCTCGGCCTGGCGAGCCGGTCAGCGCGGCTGGCATCCAATATATGAACCGCCTGTCCGACTTCCTGTTCGTGGCCAGCCGGGCCGTTAATGGCAATGGCGCCGGCGATGTGCTCTGGGTTCCGGGCCAGAACCGCTGACCCATCGCGGTCCGCAATTCAGAAGGCCAAAATTAGAGCCGTTCGCGCGTTGACCGGGGCAGATCAGGCCTTTAGGTTCCGCGCCAGTTGATAACCCCCCTCCTAAATTGAGTGAAAGAGGATCGATGAAGGTCTTAGTGCCGGTAAAGCGGGTGGTCGATTACAACGTCAAGGTCCGCGTCAAGGGCGATGGGTCGGGCGTTGAACTCGCCAACGTCAAGATGTCCATGAACCCGTTCGATGAAATCGCGGTCGAGGAAGCGTTGCGCCTGAAGGAAGCCGGCAAGGCCACCGAGGTCGTGGTGGTCTCCATTGGACCGGCGCAAGCGTCTGAGACGATCCGCACTGGTCTCGCCATGGGCGCCGATCGCGGCATCCTGGTCAAGGCCGAGGGCACCGTCGAGCCGCTCGCCGTCGCCAAGATCCTGAAGAAGGTTGCCGAAGAGGAGCAGCCTGGCCTCATCATCCTCGGCAAGCAGGCGATCGACGATGACAGCAACCAGACCGGCCAGATGCTGGCCGCGCTGCTCGGCTGGTCGCAGGCGACCTTCGCTTCCAAGCTCGAGGTCGAAGGCTCTGATTTCAAGGTCACGCGCGAAGTCGATGGCGGCCTGCAGACTGTGAAGCTGAAGGGACCGGCGATCGTCACCACCGATCTCCGCCTCAACGAGCCGCGCTACGCTTCGCTGCCCAACATCATGAAGGCGAAGAAGAAGCCGATCGCGGAGAAGACCGTCACCGATTACGGCGTCGACGTCGCCGCGCGTCTCGAGGTTCTCAAGACGGCTGAGCCGGCCGGCCGCAAGGCAGGCGTCAAGGTCAAGGACGTCGCCGAGCTGGTGTCGAAACTCAAGAACGAAGCCGGGGTGCTCTGATGACGACGCTTCTGATTGCCGAACACGACAATGCGTCGCTGAAGGATGCGACCAACAAGGCCCTGACCGCGGCTGCCGCGCTCGGTGCGGATGTCGAGGTGCTGGTCGCCGGAAAGAACGCCAAGGCCGCGGCGGATGCCGCTGCCAAGCTCGCCGGCGTGAAGAAGGTTCTGCTCGCCGATGGCGACCTCTACGCGCACGACCTCGCCGAGCCGCTGGCCGCACTGGTCGTGTCGCTGGCGTCCGGCTATGACGCGATCGTCGCGCCGGCGACCTCGCGCTTCAAGAACGTGATGCCCCGCGTCGCCGCCCTGCTCGACGTCATGCAGGTCTCGGAGATCATCAAGGTGGTCGCGCCCGATACATTCGAGCGCCCGATCTACGCCGGCAACGCCATCCAGACGGTGAAGTCGAAGGACGCCAAGAAAGTCATCACGGTGCGGACCTCGACCTTCGCCGCAGCTGGCGAAGGTGGCAGCGCGCCGGTCGAGAACGTGGCGGCGGCCGCTGATCCGGGTCTGTCGACTTTCGTCGGCGAGGAGGTCGCCAAGAGCGACCGTCCCGAGCTGACCTCCGCGAAGATCATCGTCTCCGGCGGCCGCGCCATGCAGAGCCGCGAGAACTTCGCCAAATACATCGAGCCGCTCGCCGACAAGCTGGGCGCCGGCGTCGGTGCCTCGCGCGCCGCGGTCGATGCGGGCTATGCGCCGAACGATTGGCAGGTCGGCCAGACCGGCAAGGTCGTGGCGCCCGAGCTCTACGTCGCGGTCGGCATTTCCGGCGCTATCCAGCATCTGGCCGGCATGAAGGACTCCAAGGTGATCGTTGCGATCAACAAGGACGAGGATGCGCCGATCTTCCAGGTCGCCGATTACGGCCTGGTCGCCGACCTCTACCAGGCGGTTCCGGAGCTCACGGCCGAACTCGCCAAGCTCGGCAAGTAAAGCCGTACAAAACACCGGCCGGGAGGTATAAACTCCGGCCGGTGTTTCATTTTTGACGCGTTTTCTTTGGCGTGGGGCACGCCTTCGAAGCGATCCAATCTAGGTTTCGAGCCAAGGTTCTGATTAAATCAGGCTTCTGGTCAAATCAGACCTCCCGGCTCAGGGGATAGGCAGGGCGCGACATGCGCGCCGTTCCGGTGGATGACATTATGGCGGCAGTGATCAAGAAGGTCGGCGTGATCGGCGCGGGTCAGATGGGCAATGGCATCGCGCATGTCGCGGCGCTCGCCGGCTTCGACGTGGTGCTCAACGACGTTTCGGCCGACCGCCTCAAGTCGGGCATGGCCACCATCAACGGCAATCTGGCGCGCCAGGTCTCCAAGAAAGCCGTCACCGAGGACGACAAGGCGAAGGCGATGGCGCGCATCACGCCGGCCGAGAAGCTGGACGATCTCGCCGATTGCGACCTCGTGATCGAGACCGCTGTCGAGAAGGAAGAGGTCAAGCGCAAGATCTTCCACGAACTCTGCGCCGTCTTGAAGCCGGAGGCGATCGTCGCCTCCGATACGTCCTCGATCTCGATCACACGGCTCGCCGCCGCCACCGATCGCCCGGAGCGCTTCATCGGCATTCACTTCATGAATCCGGTGCCGCTGATGGAGCTGGTCGAGCTGATCCGCGGCATCGCCACTGATGATGCGACCTTCGACACGGCCAAGGAATTCGTGGCCCGGCTCGGCAAGCAGGTCGCCGTGTCGGAGGATTTCCCGGCCTTCATCGTCAACCGCATCCTGCTGCCGATGATCAACGAGGCGATCTACACGCTGTATGAAGGCGTCGGCAATGTCGAGGCGATCGATGCGGCAATGAAGCTCGGCGCGCATCATCCGATGGGCCCGCTCGAGCTTGCCGATTTCATCGGCCTCGATACCTGCCTCTCCATCATGCAGGTGCTGCACGAGGGGCTGGCCGATTCCAAGTACCGCCCGTGCCCGCTACTGGTGAAATACGTCGAGGCCGGTTGGCTCGGCCGCAAGACCCAGCGCGGCTTCTACGACTATCGCGGCGCCAAGCCGATTCCGACGCGGTAAGACAGTCCTGTGCCCCGGACGCAGCGCAGAGCGCTGCCGAGACGGCGCACAGAAGCCACGTGCACGGGGCCCCGGCTCTGAGGCGCGTCACTTCGTGCCGCACCTCGTCCGGGACACCAAACCTTCCCACTCACCTCTCGTTAACGCCTCGCGCCTAGGTTACGGCCGGTACGAGGGCTCGCGTCATGGATATGATGCCAATGGTCAGCACCATGCTGGCCGCTCAGCAAGGCGCGCTGCAGTCGAATATTGCGGCGACGCTGACCAAGCAGAACATGGATATGGAGAAATCCACCGTTCTGACGCTGCTCGGTGCCGGTCAGCCATCGCTCGCCAATGTCGGCCCTGGCGTCGGCGGCAATCTCAACGTGACGGCTTAAAGCGACGCGGCGGCCTTGCCGGTCGCCGCCCGGATTAGCTTGAGCGCGTCCTCGCTTGCCCATTCCGCCGGTCCCGCGATCGTCGCGATCTCGCACCCCTGGGGGTCGACCAGCACCGAGGTCGGCATGCCCAGCGCCCGGCCTATGGCCTTAAGATCCTGAAAAACCTTTGCTTTCTGGTCGTTGAAATAGCCGAGCCGGGTCAGATTGGCTTCTTTCAGGAACGCCCTGGGCTTCTCGGGGTCGCGGGTGTCGATGTTGATCGCCACGACCTCGAAATTCGGGCCCGACAGCTTGCCCTGGAGCTCGTCCAGCGCCGGCATTTCCTTCCGGCACGGCACGCACCAGGTCGCCCAGAGGTTCACCAGCAGCGTCTTGCCGCGGAAGTCGGACAGTTTTTTCGGCTTGCCGTCCGCGTCCTCGAAGACAAGGTCGGGCAGCTTCAACGGGGCGCTCGCCATGGTCAGCGCCGCCACCTCGCCATGGGCGAGCGGGGCAATCTTCTGCGCTGTGGCCACCGCCGTTCGGCAAGCGGGATCGCCAGATGGTGCGCGGTTGAGGCGGAGCCCGTACAGCGCGGCGAAGCCAGCCAGTCCGCCAATCGCCACGGTGGCGATGACGAGGGGGATGCGGCGCGTGGCGGAGGGCTTCTGGTCGAGCATATCGTTTGTCATCCGGTCGCAGATATGGCTATCAGGGGCCTCTTAATACGGCTGGCTGCGGCCAGCAAACGTGCGGCAAATCAAGGCGTGAGCAGGGGATCATGAGCAACAAGATGTGGGGCGGCCGGTTCTCGGAACGTCCCGACGAGATCATGGAAGAGATCAACGTCTCCATCGACGTCGATCGTCACCTCTTCGCCCAGGACATTGCCGCGTCCAAGGCCCACGCCGCGATGCTGGCCAACCAAGGCATCATCACGGCTTCTGATGCGAAAAATATCGGCAAGGGTCTAGACACGATTTTGTCAGAGATCGGCAAGGGCGGCTTCGAATTCAAGCGCGCGCTCGAGGACATCCATATGAATGTCGAGAGCCGCCTGTCGGAGCTGATCGGCCCCGCCGCCGGTCGCTTGCACACCGCGCGCTCGCGCAACGACCAGGTCGCGACCGACTTCCGTCTGTTCGTCCGCGATGTGATCGACGAGACCGATGCCGCGCTTGCCGCGTTCCAGCAGGCGCTGGTGCAGCGCGCGCTGGAGCACGCCGGCACGGTGATGCCCGGCTTCACGCATCTGCAGACGGCGCAGCCTGTCACCTTTGGCCACCATCTGCTCGCCTATGTCGAGATGGCCGCGCGCGACCGCGGCCGCTTCAGGGACGCGCGCCAGCGGCTGAATGAATCCCCGCTCGGCGCGGCCGCGCTCGCCGGCACCTCGTTCCCGATCGACCGCCACGCCACCGCGAAGGCGCTCGGCTTCGACCGGCCGATGGCGAACTCGCTCGATGCGGTCTCCGATCGCGACTTCGTGCTGGAGACGCTGTCGGCGGCCTCGATCTGCGCCGTGCACATGTCGCGCTTTGCCGAGGAGATCGTGATCTGGACTTCGCCGCTGGTCGGCCTTGTCAGGCTCAGCGACAAGTTCACCACGGGATCCTCGATCATGCCGCAGAAGCGCAATCCGGATGCCGCCGAGCTGGTGCGCGCCAAGACCGGCCGCGTCATCGGCGCGCTCAACGGGCTGCTGATCGTCATGAAGGGCCTGCCGCTCGCCTATCAAAAGGACATGCAGGAGGACAAGCAGGGCGCCATGGAGGGTTTTGCCGCGCTGTCGCTCGCGATCCGGGCCATGACCGGCATGGTCCGCGACCTCGTCCCTGACCAAGCCAAAATGAAGGCGGCCGCTGGCGAGGGTTACGCAACGGCGACTGATCTTGCCGATTGGCTGGTGCGGACCCTGAAGATGCCGTTCCGCGAGGCCCATCACGTGACTGGCCGGATCGTGGCGAAAGCCGCGGAGGGCGGCGTGGCGCTGCACGAGCTGCCGCTCAAGGAGATGCAGGCCATCGAGCCAAAAATCACCAAGGAGGTGCTCGGCGTGCTCTCGGTCGAATCGTCCGTGAAGAGCCGCACCAGTTTTGGCGGCACCGCGCCGAAGAACGTGGCGTCCCAGGCCAAAGCCTGGGCGAAGCGGCTGGAAAAAGAGCGAAAATTGGGCTGAGGGCAAAATTTCGCTTATGTTTCATGATCATCCGGCTCTCGCCAGAACGCGCCAATCTCTGTATGGTGCGCCGCGCGTAGTGGGGATTTCGTCGTGACGTCAAAGTTTCGCCCGGCCAGTTCGGGGTGGACCATCATTGTCTTGAGCCTGACGGCGCTTGCGCTGGCCGGCTGCGGCCGCAAGGGTCCGCTGGATCTGCCGCCGACCGCCTCCAACGCGTCCACGACCAGCGGTGCCGCACCTGTAGATACCGAGGCCGAAACTCAGCGGACGCCGAGCGTGTTCAACCCGACCTACGGTGCGGATGCCGCGCCCGCGGCGGCGAAGGGCAAGAAGAAACCGTTTATTCTCGACCCGCTCCTGGACGAACCTCCCGCCAAGAAATAAGCCGGGACAACCGAGCCTGCGCCATGAACCATTTCGAATATCGCAACGGCGTGCTGCACGCCGAGGCGGTGAACCTGTCCGAGCTGGCCGCGACCGTCGGCACGCCGTTCTATTGCTATTCGACCGCGACGCTCGAGCGGCACTACCGCGTCTTCACCGACGCCTTCGCCGGCGAGAAGGTGCTGGTCTGCTACGCCATGAAGGCGAACTCCAACCAGTCGGTGCTGCGCACGCTGGCCAAGCTAGGGGCCGGCGCCGACGTGGTCTCGGGCGGCGAGTTGAAGCGCGCGCTGGCCGCAGGCATTCCCGCAAGCAAGATCGTGTTCTCCGGCGTCGGCAAGACCGAGGCCGAGCTGCGTGCTGCGCTCGCCGCCGACATCCTCTGTCTCAACGTCGAATCCGAGCCGGAGCTCGAGCTGCTGTCGCGCCTTGCGACCGAGATGGGCAAGACCGCGCGGATCTCCTTGCGCGTCAATCCCGACGTCGATGCCGGCACGCATGCAAAAATCTCCACCGGCAAGTCCGAGAACAAGTTCGGCATCCCGATCGTGCATGCCCGCGAGGTCTATGCGCGCGCTGCGAAGCTGCCCGGTATCGAAGTGACCGGCACCGACGTACATATCGGCAGCCAGATCACCGACCTCTCCGGCATGGAGACCGCGTTTCGCATCCTCTCCGAATTCGTGCAGACGCTGCGCAGCGACGGCCATGACATCTCCCACGTCGATTTCGGCGGCGGCCTCGGCATTCCCTATTACATGGACCGCGAGGCGCCGCCGGCGCCGGCCGCCTATGCCGCCATGGTCAAGCGCGTCAGCCACAATCTCGGCTGCACGCTGATGTTCGAGCCGGGCCGCATGATCGTCGGCAATGCCGGCATCCTGGTCGCCAAGGTGATCTATGTGAAGCACGGCGACGGCAAGAACTTCGTCATCATCGACGCCGCCATGAACGATCTGATCCGCCCGACGCTGTACGAGGCCCATCACGACATCCTGCCGGTGACGCAGCCCGCCTCGGGCGCCGCCACCATCATGGCCGACGTCGTCGGCCCGGTCTGCGAGACCGGCGACTATCTCGCCCTCGACCGCACGCTGCCGACGCCAAAGCCCGGCGATCTGCTCGCCATCATGACCGCAGGCGCCTATGGCGCGGTGCAGGCCGGCACCTACAACACCCGGCCGCTGGTGCCGGAGGTGCTGGTGAAGGGCGACCAATACGCCGTGGTGCGCCCGCGCGTCGAGGTCGAGCAACTCATCGCGATGGATAAGCCGGCGCCGTGGCTGTGAGTGTTTAGGCGCGGCGCTATGTCTTCCGCCCGACCACCACGCCCGCCTTCTCCTCGATCGGCTTGATTGCCGCGGTGAAATCGGACTCGGCGCCTTCCGCGCTGATCACGGTCTCCCATAACCGTCCGACCGCATCCGCCACCTCCATCGACAGGCCAAGCTGCTTCATCTCCGCCAGCGCCAGCCGCACGTCCTTCACCATCAGTCCGGTGGCGAAGCCGAAATCGAAGGTGCGCGGCAGCACCGAGCGCGGGAACTTGTCGCGGCTCGCCGTGTTCATGCCCGAGCCGGCATTGATGACGTCGATCATCACGGCGGGATCGAGCCCGGCCTTGACGCCCATCACCACGGCTTCCGACGTTGCCACGATCGCGGTGGCCGACAGGAAATTGTTGGCGAGCTTCATGGTCTGGGCCGCGCCGGGCTTCTCGCCGATGAAGAACACCTTTCCGATCACGTCGAGCGCCGGCTTGAGCAGCTCGAACTCGGCTTTCGGGCCCGACACCATCACTGCCAGCGTGCCCTTCTCGGCGCCGCCGACTCCGCCGGAGACGGGACAGTCGATCTGCACGATGTCGCGTTTGGCGAGGAGGCCGTGAATCTTCACGGCCATCGCCGAGCCGACCGTGGAGAGATCGATGAAACGTTTGGCGCGCTTGCCCTCGATCACGCCGTTCGCTCCCGTTGCGACCTCGAGCGAAGCCTGCAGCGAAGGCAGGCTCGCCATGACGGTCTCGACTTGATCGGCGACGTCCTTCGGTGACGCCGCCGCAATTGCGCCGCGCGCCACCAGCTTGTCCATGACCTCCTTGCGCGTGTCGAATACCACGAGCCCGTGTCCCGCCTCGATCAGCCGCCGCGCCATCGGAAAACCCATGTTTCCGAGGCCGATGAATCCGATGTCCATGGTGTTTCCTTGTGGTTGTTATTCGTTGCTGTCGTGAAAATCCGCGCTCCATCCCCCGTGTCGTCCCGGACAAGCGCGCCTCAAGCGCGCGCTGATCCGGGACGACGATGAGGAGGAACGTTGCGCCCCTCACTCACACGCCGCCTCACGCCTTCCCATCGATCTCGGCGAACACCTCGCGCGCGATGCGGAAACTGTCGACCGCGGCGGGCATGCCGCCATAGATCGCGACCTGCATCAGGATCTCGCGGATCTCTTCGCGGCTGACGCCGTTGGTGAGTGCACCCTTGAGATGCGCGCGAAACTCGTGCTGGCGGTTGAGGATCGCGATCATGGCAATGTTGAGCATGCTTCGGGTCTTGCGCGGCAGCTCCTCGCGGCCCCACACCGCGCCCCAGCAATATTCGTTGAGCATCTCCTGGAACGGACGGTTGAAATCGTCGACGTTCTTCAGGGCGTTGTTGACATAGGCCTCGCCCAGCACCGCTTTGCGGACTTCCAGGCCCTTGTCGTGCATCTTCTTGTCCATGGCGTTTCCTTTGTTCCAACAGGGATGGCGCGCGGAAATTACGGGGTTGCACCGGGCCAGTCACGTCCTCGTGTTATGCGGGAAAAGGAGGCTCCTCCGTACCGGAACGGATGCCTCAGTGCTGCCGTTGTGATAGGCTCTTCTCTACCGGGCAACCTGGAGAGTTGATTGAACGGCGTCACCCCCGGCCCGTCAGGCCCGATCCGCAACAGTGACGCGCTGTCGCGGCTGAAGCTGGCGCAGGCCCTTGATCGGGCTACTTATGCCATCGCGTGGGAGCGTGCCTGGCCCAATGTGGCGCGCCTTCTGACCGTCGCCGGCTTGTTCCTGGTGGTGTCCTGGGCTGGTCTCTGGCTCGCCGTGCCGTTCGTTGCCCGGGCCATCGGCCTTGCCCTCTTCGCTGCGATTGCAGTCGTCGCCCTGTTCCCGCTGATTCGCTTCCGCTGGCCGAGCCGCGAGGAAGCGCTCGCCCGGCTCGACCGTGGCTCCGGCATCCGTCACCGCCCGGCCACCACGCTCACGGACACGTTGACCTCGCAGGACCCGGTCGCGCAGGCGCTGTGGCAGGCGCAGCGCGAGCGTACGCTCGCCTCCATCAAGCGCATCCGCGCCGGTCTGCCGCACCCGCGGCTCGCGCTTCACGACCCCTGGGCGCTGCGTGCCCTTGTCATGGTGATGCTGGTTGCGACCTTCTTCGCCGCAGGTGACGAGCGTGCGATGCGGCTCGGCGCTGCCTTCGACTGGAACGGGGTGCTGGCGCCGACCAATGTTCGCGTCGACGCCTGGGTCACGCCGCCGCTCTACACCGGTAAGCCGCCGGTCATCCTGTCGGCCGCCAACAAGGAGGCTGCGGCCTTGCCCGCCGGCGGCCCGCTTTCCGTTCCCGCCGGCTCGACCCTGATCGTGCGCTCTTCCGGTGGCAGTCTGGATGTCGTCGTCTCCGGCGGACTCAAGGAAGTCGCCCCAACTGAAGCCAGCCCCAAGGGGACCAACGAAAAGCACTTTGCCATTTCCGGCGACGGCACCGCGCGTGTCCGCGCGCCTTCCGGCCAGCCGCAATGGGCGTTTGCGGCCACGCCGGACCGTCCGCCGACGATCGCGCTCGCCAAGGACCCGGAGCGCCAGGCGCGCGGCGCGCTCCAGCTCTCCTACAAGCTTGAGGACGATTACGGCGTCACCGGCGCCGAGGCGAAATTTGCCCCGCGGTCGACCGATGCCAAGGACGGTACAAAGGACGGTACAAAGGACGGCACGAAGGACGGGACGAAGGCTGCTGCCGGCGATGGTGACACCAGGGCGGCTCCGCGGCCTCTGTTCCAGCCACCGCAATTCCCGCTCGCGCTGCCGAATGCGCGGACCCGCAACGGCGTCGGACAGTCGGTGAAGGATCTCAGCGAGGATCCCTATGCCGGCGCCGAGGTCACGCTGACCCTCACGGCCAAGGACGAGGCCGGCAACGAGGCCGCAAGCGAACCGTTCAACATGCGCCTGCCCGAACGGCTCTTCACCAAGCCGCTGGCACGTGCACTGATCGAGCAGCGCCGCATTCTCGCGCTCGATGCGAACAAGAATTCCGACGTGTATGCCGCGCTCGACGCGCTGATGATCGCGCCCGAAATGTTCACGCCGGAGCCCGGACAATATCTCGGCCTGCACAACGTGGCCCGACAGCTCGAGGCCGCGCGCACCGATGATGCCCTGCGCGAGGTCGTGGCAAGCCTGTGGGCGCTTGCGGTGACGATCGAGGACGGCAAGATCTCCGACGTCGAGAAGGCGTTGCGCGCGGCTCAGGACGCGCTGAAGCAGGCGCTGGAGCGTGGCGCGAGCGACGAAGAAATCAAGAAGCTCACGCAGGATCTGCGTCAGGCGCTGAACGATTTCATGCGCCAGCTCGCCGAGCAGTTCCGCAACAACAATGACCCGCAGCAGCTGGCGCGGCCGCTCGACCCGAACACCAAGGTCCTGCGCCAGCAGGATCTGCAGAACATGATCGACCGCATGGAGCGCCTGTCGCGCTCCGGCGACAAGGATGCGGCCAAGCAGTTGCTCGACCAGCTCCAGCAGATGTTGGAAGGTCTCCAGATGGCGCAGCCGGGGCAGTCCGGCGAGAGCGACATGGAGCAGGCGCTGAACGAGCTCGGCGACATGATCCGCAAGCAGCAGCAATTGCGCGACAGGACCTTCAAGCAGGGCCAGGATTCCCGGCGCGACCGCTCGCGCGGCAAGCAGGGCGATCAGTCCATGTCGGAGCTGCAGCAGGACCAGCAGGGGCTGCGCGACCGCCTGAAGAAGCTGCAGGACGAGCTTGCCAAGCGCGGCCTCATGCAGAAGGGAGAAAAGGGGCAGAAGGGCCAACAGGGACAGAAGGGCCAGCAAGGGGATCAGGGCCAGCCCGGCCAGAACGGCGATCAGGACGGCGACCAGGGCGATGACGACGGCAGTCTGGATGCTGCCGACGGTGCCATGGGCGATGCGGGATCAAAGCTCGGCGAGGGCAATGCCGACGGCGCCGTGGACTCGCAGGGCAAGGCGCTCGATGCGATGCGCAAGGGTGCGCAGAAAATGGCCGAGGCGATGCAGCAGGGTGACGGTGACGGCCAGGGCGACGGACCCGGCCAACGCGCCGGCCGTCAGCAGAGCGGTGGCAACCAGACCGACCCGCTGGGCCGTCCGCTGCACGGGCGCGAATATGGTGACGATTACACGGTCAAGATTCCCGGCGAGATCGACACCCAGCGTGTCCGCCGCATTCTCGAAGAGCTCCGCCGTCGTCTCGGCGACCCCTCGCGCCCGCAGATCGAGCTCGACTACATCGAGCGGCTGCTGAAAGAGTTTTAACGTCACACTCGCTGTCATCGCCGGGCCCTGACCGGGCGATCCAGTATTCCAGAGACCGGCGTTGAAGAGCTCGCTCTTGGCACATCCGCCGCGGCGTACTGGATGCCCCGGTCCCGGCTTCGCCAAGGCTACGCCGGGGCCACAAGGGTGCTCGGCCGCCGAAGCTTTAGCGAAGGCGGCAAGCCGGGGCATGACAGGGGAGTGTGTAGCCGCTGCGCTAACCCTTCCTCGCTGCCAGCGCATCCGCCACGGCCGTGCGGATGTCGGCGACCGAGAAAGGCTTGGTCACGACGTCATGCACCAGCGCATTCAGGTTCGAGGCGCGCTCGCGCTGGTCGGCAAAGCCGGTCATCAGCAGAATGGTCAGATCAGGGAAATCGCGCGCGGCCGAGAGAGCCAGCGCGATGCCATCCATGACCGGCATCTGGATGTCGGTGAGCAACAGGTCGAAGGCGCCGTCCTCGCGGGTCAGGATCTCCAGCGCCTCGGCGCCGTCATGGGCGGTGACGGTCTCATGGCCGTCCATGGCGATGGCGCGCGCCACGAGCGTGCGCATCGAATCCTCGTCGTCGGCGATCAAGATTTTCGGCATGAGACCAACCTTGGGATCAATCTCCCCTGTGGGGTCGATTATACGCTGCCGCCGGCGATGTCGCGCCGGTTGAAGAAACGAACGTCGATATTGCGGCCCTCAGGCGGCGGCGAGGCAAGGCGCGAGCGGAAGAAGGCGCGCTCGCCGGGCCGCAGCACGGTCTGTTCCAGCACCGTGTTCCAGGCGTAGATCTCCGCGCCTTGCGCGTCGCGCACGGCAAAGCGCAGCCGCGGGATGTCGAGCGGCTTCTTGCCCTCGCCCACGATCACGCCCTCGATCACCAGCACCTGCTTACCGTCCACGGTCTCGCTGGAGAGCTTGACGTCCTTGAAGGCGAGGCCCCGCAGGTTCACCTCGAGCCCGACCATCTTGTAGAACGCCGCCGTCTGGGGCAGCAGCCGCACCACGTCGCCGCGCCAGATCACCAGTGCCAGGACCAGCGCGCCCATCGCGGCGCAGGCGGTCGGGAGGCCAAAATAGGATTTGCGCGGAGCCGTGGTGGCGACCGCGCGGCTCACCCGCGCCCCGCGGCGGCGGAACAGGCCGCGGAACCAGGACTGGTGCTGTGCACCGGCGGCCTCCTCCTCGGCCTGCCGGGCCGCCGCTGACCATTCGTCCTCGGTTTCGCGGGCCTCCTGGTCCGGCCAGTCGCTGGCGATTGAGGGACTGTCGACGACAGGCGCATCAATGGTGCCGGCGTCCTTGGCATAGGAGTTCCATTGCTCGGCGAGGTCGGACTGGTCGTCGGCCCGGCTGGCCGCGGCGATCGCGGGAACGGACGCCTCCTCGATGGCATCCTCGGCATGCGCGATCCAGGTCTCCTTGCAGCGGGAGCAGCGGACCGCTCGTCCGTTCGCCCCAAGGCTCGCGAGCTTGATGGCGTAGGATGTCATACAATGGGGGCAGACGATATGCATGGACGAGCCTTGATGTATGAACGAAGGTCTTGGACTGGTCTTGACGATGCCGCGGCCGCGGAGAACCGGGCGCCCTTATGCTACAGGGCGACCGTTAACGAACCGGAAACCATAACGGCGGCAAAACCCGATGATCGCGCATGGCGGAGTGCCGCAGCGCGACCCGCGCCCCCTCTCGAACGGAGCTGAACTTGGTTCGGTTCGAAAATGTCGGATTGCGTTACGGTCTGGGGCCGGAGATCCTGCGCGATCTCAATTTCCAGATCCCGGCGCATTCCTTCCAGTTTCTCACCGGACCTTCCGGTGCCGGCAAGACCTCCCTGCTGCGTCTGTTGTTCCTCTCGCATCGACCGACGCGGGGCCTCGTCAATCTGTTCGGCCACGACATCTCGCAGCTCGGCAAGGACGAGATCGCGGACCTGCGCAAGCGCATCGGCATTGTCCTCCAGGATTTCCGGCTGCTCGACCACATGACGACCTATGAGAACGTCGCGCTGCCGTTCCGCGTCATGGGCCGCAGCGAGTCGAGCTACCGCAAGGAGGTGATCGACCTGTTGCGCTGGGTCGGCCTCGGCGATCGCATGGACGCGCTGCCGCCGATCCTGTCTGGCGGCGAGAAGCAGCGCGCGGCGATCGCGCGCGCCGTGATCTCGCGGCCGCAGCTGCTGCTCGCGGACGAGCCGACCGGCAGCGTCGATCCGACGCTCGGCCGGCGCCTGCTGCGGCTCTTCATCGAGCTCAACAAATCAGGCACCGCCGTCATCATCGCCACTCACGACATCGGCCTGATGGATCAGTACGAGGCACGGCGGCTGGTGCTGCACCAGGGACGGCTGCACGTCTATGAGTAGGCTAGACGAGCGCGGCGTGCTGGTCGATCTCGGACAGGAGCGTCCGCAGCTTCCGGCCAAGGCGCGCAACATGTCGCCGATCGTGCCGCGCGCCTCGATCCATGGCAGAGCGCTGGTCGCCGTCGTCGCCATCATGACCTTCCTCGCCTCGATGACCACGGGGACGGTGCTACTGGTGAGTGCCTCCGCCGCGGAATGGCAGTCGGACGTGGCAAGCGAAATCACCATCCAGGTTCGTCCGCAGGCCGGCCGTGATATCGAGCGCGACACCGCCGCCGTGGCGGAGGCGATGCGCGCGCAAGCCGGCATCGTCGAGGTCAAGTCGTTCACCAAGGAGGAGAGCGGTAAGCTGCTCGAGCCCTGGCTCGGCACCGGCCTGTCGATGGACGATCTGCCGGTGCCGCGCATGATCATCGCGCGCGTGCAACCGGGCACGCCGCTCGATCTCGGCGCCTTGCGCGCGCGCGTGACGCAGGTCGCGCCGGGGGCCAGCGTCGACGATCATCGCGCCTGGATCGAGCGCATGCGCGTGATGACAAACGCCACCGTGCTGGCCGGCCTCGGCATCCTCGCGCTCGTCATCATCGCCACGATCATCTCGGTTTCGTTCGCGACCCGCGGCGCCATGGCGGCGAACCGTCCGATCGTCGAGGTCCTGCATTTCGTTGGCGCCGGCGACCGCTACATCGCCAATCACTTCCTGCGTCATTTCCTCAGGCTGGGTCTGGAAGGTGGCGTGATCGGCGGCGGCGCCGCCATGCTGGTGTTCGGCTTCTCAGAGTCCATCGCAGGCTGGTTTTCCGGTACCCCCGTCGGCGACCAGTTCGCCGCGCTGCTCGGCACCTTCTCGCTGCGGCCATCCGGCTACATCGTGCTTGCGGTCCAGGCCGTGCTGATCGGCGGCATCACCGCGGTGGCCTCGCGCCAGACCCTGTTCGCGACCTTGAATGATGTTGATTGAGTTCTTTTCTTTCCTTCTCCCCTCGCGGGAGAAGGTGGCATAGGAGGCCTTCGGCCTCCGTTCTCGAGAACGCCGCAGCGAAGCTTCGGCTATGGCGCTGGATGAGGGGTTCTGTCCAAGCGTACAAATGCTGAGGTGAATGCGCGGAGAGAACCCTCACCCGTCTCGCCGCTGTCGCGACGAGCCACCCTCTCCCACAAGGCCCTACAAGGGGAGAGGGTGAATCGACTTTTCGGCCTGACAGTTTCGTAGCATTGATAAGCCTTTCAAACCGGACTCCACTTCGCCTCAAAACGTCATAAAATTACTCAGGGAAGGGATCACCGACATCGCATGACCTCGCCGACCGACGATCGATCGCCGAAACTGCCGCGCGGCTGGCTGCGCGCGACAATCGTGTCGACGATCGCGCTCGCCTTCGTCGGCGCGGCGGCGGGCTTCATTGCGTTCCTGTCGCAATTGCGCGGCGCCGAGATGGTGCCGGACCGCAAGGCAGACGGCATCGTGGTGCTGACCGGCGGCTCCTCACGGGTATCGGACGCCATGGAGCTGCTGGCTGCCGGCTACGGCAGGCGGCTCCTGATCTCCGGCGTGCATCCGACCTCGACGGCGAGCGACATCTCCCGGACCTTGCCGGAGAACCAATCCTTCATGACCTGCTGCGTCGATCTCGACCGCACCGCGCTCTCGACCCGCGGCAACGCGGCCGAGGCGCGGCGATGGACGCATGAGCGCCGATTTACATCTTTGATCGTGGTCACCTCCAACTATCACATGCCGCGCGCGCTGGTGGAATTCTCGCACGCGATGCCACAGACGACGCTGATCCCCTTTGCGGTGGTCGGCGACAAATGGCGCGAGGAGCCGTGGTGGACCTCGGGTTCGACGCTGCGCCTGCTCCTGTCCGAATATGTCAAGTACATCGCGGCCGAGCTCAGGGTCCGGCTGGAGGATTTCGGGATTGACCTTTCGCCCGAGATGTCGGAGCAGCCTGCGGGTCAGCAACCGAGGCGGCCCGCCACCGCCCAGGCCAATTGACTGGCAAATTGATCGGACCGTCGATGTTTCTGATTTTCCTGCGCTCGCTCGTGTTCAACGTGCTGTTCTACGCCGTGCTTGTTTGCCTTGCGATCGTGGCACTGCCGACCTTCGCATTGCCGCCGCGCGCGATGCTGACGGTGGCGGAATGGTGGGCCAAGGCAACGCTGGTCTTGATGCGGGTGGTTTGCAACATCAAGGTGGAATTCCGCGGTGTCGAGAACATCCCGGAAGGTCCGCTCTTGATCGTGGCGAAGCATCAGTCCTTCTGGGAGACGTTCGTGCTGCCGGGTTTCTTCAACCGGCCGATCTTCATCCTCAAGCGCCAGCTCATGCAGATCCCGGTGTTCGGTCAATTCCTGGTCAAGACCGGGATGATCGCAATCGACCGCAATGCCGGCGTGAAGGCGCTTCTGGACATGACGCGGCGGGCGCGCGAGGCGGTACGCAGCGGCCGCCAGCTCGTGATCTTTCCGGAGGGCACGCGCCGTGCTCCCGGCGCGCCGCCCGACTACAAGACCGGCTTTGCACAGATCTATTCGTCCTGCGGCGTGCCGTGCCTGCCGATCGCGCTCAATTCCGGCCTGTTCTGGCCGCGTCGCACCTTCATGCGCTATCCGGGCACGCTCGTGGTGGAGTTTCTCGAACCGTTGCCGCCGGGTCTGCCGAAGGACGAATTTCTCTCCCGCGTGCAAACGGTCATCGAGGACGCGACCGGGCGTCTCGTCGAAGCGGGGCGGAAAGAGCAGGAGCAGTTGATCGGTAGCGCGCCAAGCTACGCGCCGACCAGCGGCTAGCGACTTTCGCTGTCTTCGTTCGGAGCCGGCGCGTGCGGCGAATGCGCATCACCATGCAGCATCAATGCAAGCTGATGCAGCTGCGCGTCGCGAAAGCCTTCGGCCTCGATCGCCTTCACCGTCGCGGTGACGTAGTCGCGGTTGGCGCCGGACTGGCCGTGGCCCTGGATGACATGGCGGTGCTGCTCGGCGAGCGACAGACGGCCGGCATATTGCACATGACCGCGGTCGACGACGTAGGCGAGCGCGGAGACGCGCTGCCGCGCATCGTTCTCCAACCATACCGAGCGCATCACCTCGCGATAGACCGACGTGACCTGCTCGCGCGCGCGCAAATAAGCGACGACATCGGCGCGGTTCTTCTCGGCGACGCGAAAGGCGATGCCGCGGCAGGCGCCGCCGCGGTCGAGCCCGAGCACCAGGCCCGGCTTCTCCGGCGTGCCGCGGTGCACGAAGGAATAGACGCAGAGCGCCCGATGCTCGCCGACCAGCCGCGCCGGGACGCGTTCCTCGAAGTCGAAGCCCGGCCGCCACATCAGCGAGCCGTAGCCGAACACCCAGAGGTCGCCCTTGGCGGTGGTGACGGAGGGGAGGGAGATTTCGGACATTTCGGGAACGGCTACCAGAACCATGTTCCGAAGCGAAGCGAATTCTCCGTCTTTCGTCGGGGGCCGGCCCCGCTTACATTTGCCTGAATCTGGGGCCAAAGGGTCGCCGCATGTCCGATATGACCGTTGCCACAGGCCGCCGCTCCCGTTGGGGCCTTTTCATCGCACCCGTTCTCCTGCTGATCCTCGCCGTCGCCTGGAGTTGCTTCTGGTTCTACGCCGCGTCGCAAGCCGAAATCGCCGCAGACGCCTGGCGGGCGCAGGAAGCCAAATCCGGCCGCATCTATGATTGCGCCAAGCGCTCGATCGCGGGTTTCCCATTCCGCTTCGAGGTCCAGTGCTCCGGCGCGAGCGTCGCCCTGGTCTCGCAAAATGCGAGCAAGACGCCGTTCACGGCGAAGCTCGACAACATCCTGGTCGTCGCCCAGGTCTACGACCCCAAGCGCGTCATAGCCGAATTCTCCGCGCCTGCGACGCTCATCGACGGGGTGACGCAAAACACCTTCGTGGTGAATTGGAGCAAGGGCCGCGCCAGCGTGGCCGGCCTGCCGGCCGTGCCGGACCGTGCTTCCATCGTGTTCGACGATCCCAGCCTCAACCGTCTCGATGGCAGCGTGCAGGTGCCGCTTGCGCGCGCCAAGCAGGTCGAGCTGCACGGCCGCCTCGCCGACGGATCGCCGTCGGATCATCCTGTGATCGAGACCGTGCTCCATGTCGCGCAAGGCAGCATCCAGGGCGTGCATCCGCTGCTTGCCGAGCCGTTCGAGGCGGACACCCGCGCCAAGATCACCGGCCTCTCCGACCTCACGCCAAAGCCCTGGCCGCAGCGCTTCCGCGAGATCCAGGCTGCCGGCGGTCACATCGAGATCGTCCAGTCGCGGATCCAGCAGGGCGAGATGATCGCGGTTGCGGCCGGCACGCTCGGCCTCTCGGCCAATGGTCGACTCGACGGCGAATTGCGGATGACGGTGGCCGGCCTCGAGCGCGTGATCCCGGCGCTCGGCATCGAGAAGATGCTGGAGGAAGGCGTGCCGCAGGCGACGCTCGACCGTGTCGCGCCCGGCGTGAAGTCGCAGGACCTCAACAATCTGTTCGGCGCGCTCGACCGCGCCGTTCCCGGCCTCGGCAAGGTCATCAAGCAGAACGCCAATGCCGGCGTTGCTGCCGGCATCAATTCGATCGGCACCGAGAGCACGCTTGAAGGCAAGAAGGCGCGGAGCTTCCCGCTGAAATTCGTCGACGGCGCCGTGCTGCTCGGCCCGGTCAAGGTCGGCCAGATCCCGCCGCTGTATTGACTGCGCGGTAGCGTAATCCGGGACAGCGCCGGCCGTATCGAAGAACCCCCGGATTGCGCTGCGCTCCATCCATCCGGGCTAAGCGCTCACGGCTTCTTCAGCGCCGCATGCGGCCGGCCGAAGTCCGGCGCCGCCGAATCCTGGCCGATCTCGACGATGCCGCGGCGGATGGCGCGGGTACGGGTGAAGTGATCGAACAGCGCCTCGCCGTCGCCGCGCCGGATCGCGCGGGTCAGCTTTGCGAGATCCTCGGTGAAGGTGCCGAGCATCTCCAGCACTGCTTCCTTGTTGGCGAGGAACACGTCGCGCCACATCGTCGGGTCGGACGCCGCGATGCGGGTGAAATCGCGAAAACCGCCGGCAGAGAATTTGATCACCTCGGATTCCGTCACCTGCGCCAGCTCGTCGGCGGTGCCGACGATGGTGTAGGCGATCAGATGCGGCAGATGGCTGGTGATCGCGAGCACGAGATCATGATGATCCGGCGTCATCACCTCGACCTTGGCGCCCATCGCGGCCCAGAAGGCGCGCAGGCGATCGGTCGCCGCCGCGTCGGTGCCATCAGGTGGCGTCAGGATGCACCAGCGGTTGATGAAGAGCTCGGCGAAGCCGGAATCCGGGCCCGAATGCTCGGTGCCCGCCACCGGATGCGCCGGCACGAAATGAACGCCCTGCGGCAGGTGCGGTGCCATGTCCCTGACCACCGCTCCCTTGACCGAGCCGACGTCGGAGATGATCGCTCCCGACTTCAGATGCGCGGCGATCTCCTGAGCGACAGGTCCGCAGGCGCCGACGGGAATGCAGAGGATGACGAGATCGGCATCCTTCACCGCCTCCGCATTGGTCGCAACGACCTGATCGACGATGCCGAGCTCGGCAACCCGCGCGCGCGTCTTTTCCGAGCGCGCGGTGGTGACGATCTCGCCGGCCAGGCCCTGAAGCTTCGCGGCGCGCGCGATCGAGCCGCCGATCAGGCCGAAGCCGATCAGCGCGACGCGCTGGAAGTGCGCCGTCGTGCTCATTTGCCGCCCATGAAGTCGCGCAAGCCCTCGACCACGAGGCGGTTGGCCTCCTCGGTGCCGATGGTCATGCGCAGCGCATGCGGCAGGCCGTAGTTCTTTAGCCCGCGCAGCACGAGGCCCCGCTTGGTCAGGAAGGCGTCGGCGTCATCAGCGGTCTTGCCCTTGTCGGTCGGGAAATGGATCAGCACGAAATTGGCGACGCTCGGCGTCACCTTCAGCCCGAGCTTGCCGATCTCCTCGGTCAGCCAGTTGCGCCAGGTCTCGGTGAACTGCTTCGACATCGCCTGGTGCGCGGTGTCCTCGATCGCGGCGACCGCGGCGTACATCGCCGGCGTCGACACGTTGAAGGGACCCCGGATGCGGTTGACCGCATCGATGATGTGCTCGGGCCCGAACATCCAGCCGATGCGCAGCGCGGCCAAGCCGTGGATCTTGGAGAAGGTGTGCGTCACCACGGTGTTCTCGGTGGTGGCGACCAGCTCGATGCCCATCTCGTAATCGTTGCGCGAGACATAGTCGCAATAGGCGGCGTCGAGCACCAAGAGCACGTGCGAGGGCAGGCCGGCGCGCAGCCGCTTGACCTCGTCGAACGGCAGATAGGTGCCGGTCGGGTTGTTGGGGTTGGCGAGCCAGACCAGCTTTGTGCGCGGCGTGACCGCCTTGAGAATGGCATCGACGTCGGCAGTGAAGTTCGTTTCGGGCGCAACGATATTCTTGGCCCCGTTCGCCATGGTCGCGATCGGGTAGACCAGGAAGCCGTGCGTGGTGGAGATCGCCTCGTCGCCCTGGCTGAGATAGGTGTGCGCGAGCAGATTGAGGATCTCGTCGGAGCCGGCCCCGCAGATGATGCGGTTGGGATCGAGCCCAAACGAGCGGCCGATCGCCTCGCGCAGCACGCGCGAGGTGCCTTCCGGATAGTCTTCGAGATGATCCGCCACGTGCTTGAAGGCCGCGATTGCCTTCGGCGAGGGCCCGAACGGCGTCTCGTTGGCCGAGAGCTTGAACACCTTGCGGCCCGGCTCAGGCACCGGGCTCTTGCCGGGCGTGTAGGGCGCAATATCGAGAATGCCGGGATTCGGCACGGGGCGGGACATCTTGGACTCCGGATAGGCTGGGCTGCTCGCGATTTACGATTTCGCCCCGGTCGGGGGCACCGTATAGCGCGTTGCGTGGCTGCCGACGAGGGCCGTGGAGCGCACCGAGGCCCCCGCCTCGATCAGGGCAGCCCTGATTTTGTCGATGCTGGTCGCGCTGGTGACCGAGACCAGCAGCGCCGCGCCGTCAAAGGCGGTATCGGGCACCGCCACGATCTCGGCGAGCGGCGACAGGGCGCGCGCGACCTCGGCGTTCCACCCGGAGACACGTACGCTGAAGGTCTCGACCTCCGTCACCAGGGCGCTGTCGGCGACGCGCGAGACTGCGAACACCGGCATTGCCGCCGGATGATCGGCACGCTCGACGAAAGGCAGCCGCGCGATGATCTTCGGTGCGCCTTCCGCTTCGAGCTCCAGCCACCATGGTGTGCGGCTGGAGGTGGCCGAGACCAGCGCCAGGTCGCCCTTGGATCTCGCGACCGCCTCGACCGCGGCTTGCGCGCTGAAATGCGCGACGTAAGGCACCGTGAAGCCAAAATGGAAGCGCGCGGAGTCGCGCATCGCCGGCTCGCTCACCGAGACGTCGGCATGCACGGAGAATGGCGCCTGCACATAGGTGAACGTCGAGATGATGACGCGCCAGATGCTCTCGACGGTGTCGAGCGGCAGGATGCCGCGATGGCGCTGCACGAGGTGGCGCATCATGTCGGCCTCGCGCGCAGGCCGAAACGCCGAGCCGACCTCCTGGGTCTGCTTCACCTGGATCAGGCGGTCGATGATGTCGCCGCGCTGCATCAGCAGGCGATGCATGCCCTCGTCGATCGCGTCGATCTCCTTGCGCAGTTCCTGGAGCGATGGTGGCGCGGGCGGACGTTGGGTCATGTCTGACTTGATTGTTGAAGAGCTTGGGCTGTTGAAGGACGTTCCGGTGCGGATCGGCAAGACAATTGGTAAGGCCGTCACCGCTGCGATCAATGTCCTGATTAGGCAGTCGGGCCGACGAAAGCAAAGAGAAATGACGGCCCTTTCCGTTCACGGCGCAAGAGGCGAATTGGCTCGATCCGGGCCGCGACTTGACGAAAACGGCCCGAGACGGTAGCTTTTGCCTGTTCCGTGGTCATTTGAGCCGGCCGGCTTGCAGCCACGTTAAAAAATTCGCTAAACAGGCCGGGGACGCTTCCGATCCCGGCCGAACCTATCGTTCAGGCCGGGTTTTTCATGGCCTGATGTCAGCGGCGCGGTCTAGTAGCCAGTCGCAAACGAGGTCGATGTCCGAGATGGGTAGCGTCAAGTCGATACCGAGTCCTGCGATCAGCGCCGACGAACGGTCGCACGAGGTGGATCATCCAAGCTCGCAAGTCGCGCATTTCGGCACCGAGCAGCCGCTGCGGCTCGATTGCGGCGTCGACCTCTCCCCGTTCCAGATCGCCTACCAGACCTATGGCGAGCTCAACGCCGATCGCTCCAACGCCGTGCTGATCTGCCATGCGCTGACCGGCGACCAGCATGTCGCCAATGTGCATCCCGTCACCGGCAAGCCCGGCTGGTGGGAGACGCTGGTCGGCCCCGGCCGACCCATCGATCCCAAGCACTACTTCATCATCTGCTCCAACGTGATCGGCGGCTGCATGGGCTCGACCGGGCCGGCGTCGATCAATCCCGCGACCGGCAAGGTCTGGGGCCTGGATTTCCCTGTCATCACCATCCCCGACATGGTGCGGGCGCAGGCGATGCTGATCGACCGGCTCGGCATCGACACGCTGTTTGCCGTCGTCGGCGGCTCGATGGGCGGCATGCAGGTGCTGCAATGGACCGCGGCATATCCTGCTCGCGTGTTCTCCGCGTTGGCGATTGCCTGCGCGACGCGGCACTCTGCGCAGAACATCGCCTTCCACGAACTCGGCCGCCAGGCCGTGATGGCCGACCCCGACTGGCACGGTGGCGGCTATGCCGACCGCGGCATCCATCCGCATCGCGGGCTCGCGGTGGCGCGGATGGCGGCGCACATCACCTATCTTTCGGATGCGGCGCTGCACCGCAAGTTCGGCCGGCGCATGCAGGACCGCGAGCTGCCGACCTTCTCGTTCGACGCCGACTTCCAGGTCGAAAGCTATCTGCGCTACCAGGGCTCGTCCTTCGTCGAGCGCTTCGATGCCAACTCCTATCTCTATTTGACGCGCGCGATGGACTATTTCGACATCGCCGCCGATCACGGCGGCGTGCTGGCCAAGGCCTTCGCCGACATCAAGACCCGCTTCTGCGTGGTCTCCTTCACCAGCGACTGGCTGTTCCCGACCTCGGAATCGCGCGCGCTGGTGCATGCGTTGAACGCTTCGAGCGCGCGGGTGTCGTTCGCCGAGATCGAGACCGATCGCGGCCATGATGCCTTCCTGCTCGACGTGCCCGAATTTTTCGACATCTCCCGCGCCTTCCTGCAATCGGCAGGCAAGGCCCGCGGGGTCAGCCTCAAGGACCGCTAGCAATGTCCGTCCAGCAAGTGCTGCCTCTGAACCGCGTTGCGACCGCGCCGTCCGGCCAGTTTCGTGCCGACCACCTGCTGGTCGCCGAGATGGTCAAGCCGGGCTCCAAAGTGCTCGACGTCGGCTGCGGCGACGGTGATCTGCTCCAGCTGCTGGAAACCCGCGGCATCGACGGCCGCGGCATCGAGCTGTCGCGTGAGGGCGTCAATCGCTGCGTCGCCAAGGGGCTTGCGGTGGTGCAGGGCGATGCCGACACCGACCTCGTCAACTATCCCGACGACGCTTTCGACTATGTGATTCTGTCGCAGACGCTGCAAGCGACGCGGCAGCCGAAGGTCGTGCTGGAGAACCTGTTGCGCATCGGCCGCCGCGCCATCGTGTCGTTCCCGAATTTCGGCTTCTGGAAGATGCGGCTCCAGCTCCTGATCGGCGGCCACATGCCGCGCACGGAGAATCTGCCGGCGACCTGGTACGACACCGCCAACATCCATTTCTGCACAATCAAGGATTTCGTGCAGCTCTGCGACGAGATCAACGTCAAGATGGAGCGCTCGATCGCGCTCGATCTCCACGGCCGCCCCGTGCCGCTGAACCTGCCCTGGTGGGTGTGGAACATGTTCGGCGAGCAAGGCGTGTTTCTGCTGAGCCGGGGTGGAGGGAAGTAGCTGTCCATCCGCGCTCCATGAGTTGAGGAGTCGAGATCTATCCTCCGTCATTGCGACGCGTGTGGTGAGCCACTGCCTCAATGCGCGGCCAGCGACCTCGGGTCCCGCACCGGCCAGCGGCCCGCCTCAACCAGCGTGACGAACCGCTCGACGCTCTTGTTGAACAACGCCGGCTCCTCGAGATTGAGCACGTGGCCGGATTTCGGAAACATCGCGAGGCCCGCTGCGGGCAGGTGCTTCTTCAGGAACAGGCTCGGCCCGATGCAGGGATCGTCCTCGTCGCCGCAGATGATCAGCGCGGGCGTCGACACCTTCGCGATCGCATCCGTCATCGTGTAGATCGAGGGGCGGCCGCCCTGGAAGCCCCGCATGGTGCGCGCCGATCCCTTGGCATCGTGCCGCGCCAGGGCGGCATAGAAATCCGCGTGGCCGCGCGGGTCCTTCACCAGGAACGGAATCCGGCTCGGCGCCTCGCGCGTGACTTTCGCGACCTCGGCGGAGCCCAGCGTCTCGAACTGCTCGGCATTGGCGCGGCACTGCTTGCGCCAGGCTTCCAGGTTCTCGAGCTCCGAGCCGGAGCCGACCCCGGCCAGCGTCATCGACAGCGCGCGTTGCGGCGTGTTCAATCCGATCTGCAGCGATGAGTAGGCACCCATCGACAGCCCGACCAGATGTGCGCGTTCGATGCCGAGGTGATCGAGCACCGCAAGCGCATCGGTGTAGAAATGCGTGTAGGTGTAGACCTCGCCGTCGGGCACGTCCGACGGCGTGTAGCCGCGCGCCGAATAGGTGATGCAGCGGTGGCCGCGCGAGAAGTAGCGCATCTGCGGCTCCCAATTGGTGTAGTCGGCCGCGAACTCGTGCAGAAAAAGTATCGGCGTTCCCTGACCCGCCTCTTCGAAATAGATGCGAACGTCGTCCCTGGTCGTGGCGTGGGGCATTAACTGTTTCCCTCTCTTCAAGCCGCGTTTGCAGGATCGCAGTTAACGCAGTTGTCCGCAATGCGGCAGCATCAGGCCAGTCCCGATACACAATCATCGCAGCCATTCGCCCGGGCGTGGCGTCTTTTTCTCGCCACATCCGGAAGCTTTACGGCCCGCCGGATGTCGGCCACCGCACGGGCCGACGGGAAGTGGGGTGTAACGAAGGATGACGTATGGTCGAGTTGTTTGCGTTCCGCCTGTCGCGGTGTGTTGTCGCGCTGGCGTTTTTCTTCGCGGCGGTTGCCGCGTTCGTTTCTCCGGCCTCGGCCCGGCCACATCATCGTCATAGCGCAGAGCGGCACGCTTACGTGCACCACGCCAGGCATCATCACCACCGCCATCATGCACGCGGCTCGCGCTTCGAGCGCAGCGCCGCGCAGTTGCAGGCGGGCGGCTTCGCCGACACGCAGGCCAGCTACAATCCGAATGCCAACGGCGGCGGCACGGGCAATGACAGCATGGCTGCGAGCGGCGGCTTGGCCGGCGGATCGGGCCTCGTGTCCGAGGCGCGCCGCTATCTCGGCGGCAATCCGACCGGGCGCGGCAGTCTCTGGTGCGCGCGCTTCATGAACATGGTGCTGGAGCATACCGGACATAAGGGCACCGGCTCCGATATGGCGAGCTCGTTCGCTCGTTACGGCACGCGCGTCTCAGGCCCGCAGGTCGGCGCCATCGCGGTGATGTCGCGCGGCCGCCGCGGCGGCCATGTCGGCATCATCACCGGCATCGACGCGCAGGGCAATCCGATCATGATCTCCGGCAACAACGGCAACCGCGTCCGCGAAGCGCCGGTCTCGCGCGGCCGGATTTACGCGTATGTGATGCCGAATTGAGGCTCGTCACCCTCATTGCGAGCGAAGCGAAGCAATCCAGAATCCCTCCGCGGAAATACTCTGGATTTGCTTCGTGCTTCGCTCCTCGCAATGACGGAGTGCGTGAAGACAGCGTTGGCTCACAGCAGCTTCGGCTCTTCCACCTGGACGGCGTCACCGACGCCGACGTCACCGTCTGCGATCACCTCGGCGTAGATGCCGCAGTCCATGTGGCCGAGATGGCGCGAGAGCGTGGGCGGAATTTCGAGATCGCGCTTGGCGGTCTCAGGATCGACATTGGTGGCCGGGCAGCGGACGATGCGCTTGATCACCTTCAGCCGGGCCTGCCCGATCGCAAGCGTCTGGCCGACGAGATCGAGCTCTGACCAGGCCGGCCAGCCCTTGACGTAGAGATTGGCGCGGAAGCGCAGGGGATGCACGGCGGCGCCGCCGAGCATGGTCTCGATCGCGCGAACGCTGCCGAGATTGATGATGGAGACGACCTTGCGGGCGACGTCAGAGAAGCTGTGGTCGCGGCCGGACAGAACCTTGGGCGGGCCCTTCAACTCGGGCTGGAAGTTCTCAGTAAAATAAGCCTCGATGGCGGCGCGTCCGGTGGTGGTCTCGAGATCGCCGCTGGCGACGATTTGGCCGTCCTTGCGGATGGTCAACACATTGGTGGCGTCGTCGAACCGGCTGTCGAGCTCGGCCAGCCGCTCATTGCGCGCCAGCATCAGGAACTGGATTTTCGGCTTCCATTCGGGAGCGTCAGGGTCGAACCCGCTCGGGCCGTTTTCGATGGCGTAGCGGCGGTCGGCCGGCAGGGTCTGGCCGACCCGCAGCGGGGCGCGCGACAGGCGTTCCGGGGTCAGGCCCTTGATCGGGTAGCGATAGAGGCCGGTGATCTCGGCAGTATGGCTGGCTGTCATGCTGCTACTTAAGGGATTCGGCCCGCCACCGCCAAGCCCGCCCACGTGCGCACGAAATTGTGAAGCCGCCTCTTTCGCATCCGCAAGCCGCTTCCCACATCTGCGTCAGGCCGGCGGCAACGCCGGCAAGAGACGGCCGTTTGCTGCTTGAGAAACCTCAATGCGGTAAGCGGAAACCCAATGAAGATGCCGTATTGGGGTGCCTGAGAGGGCCCCAAGGGCAGGCCGAGGGACAGAAAAGATGAATATCGAGAAGTATACCGAACGCTCCAGGGGCTTCATCCAGTCGGCGCAGTCGCTGGCGATGCGCGAGGGGCATCAGCAGTTTTCCACCCTGCACGTCCTGAAAGTCCTCCTGGACGACAATGAGGGCCTCGCGGCCGGTCTGATCGACCGCGCTGGGGGTAATTCCCGTGCCATTCTGAAGGCGACCGAGGACGCCCTTAAGAAGGTGCCGAAGGTTTCCGGCGCCGGCGCCGGGCAGATCTATCTGGCGCCCGAGCTCGCCCGCACCTTCGATGCCGCCGAAAAGGCCGGCGAGAAGGCCGGCGACAGCTTCGTCACCGTCGAGCGGCTGCTGCTCGGGCTGACGCTGGAGAAGACCAGCGAGGCCGGCACCATCCTCGCCAAGGGCGGCGTCACCCCGCAAAACCTCAATGCCGCGATCGAGGCGCTGCGCAAGGGCCGGACTGCGGATTCCGCGACCGCCGAGAACGCCTATGATGCCCTGAAGAAATATGCCCGCGACCTGACCCAGGCCGCGCGCGACGGCAAGCTCGATCCGGTCATCGGCCGCGACGAGGAGATCCGCCGCACCATCCAGGTGCTGTCGCGAAGGACCAAGAACAATCCCGTCCTGATCGGCGAGCCCGGCGTCGGCAAGACTGCCATCGCAGAAGGCCTCGCGCTGCGCATCGTCAATGGCGACGTGCCGGAGAGCCTGAAGGACAAGAAGCTGCTGGCGCTCGACCTCGGTGCGCTGATCGCCGGTGCAAAATACCGCGGCGAGTTCGAGGAGCGGCTGAAGGCGGTGCTCCAGGAGGTGACCGGGAGCGAGGGCACCTTCATTCTCTTCATTGACGAGATGCACACGCTGATCGGTGCCGGCAAGGGCGATGGCGCGATGGACGCCTCCAACCTGCTCAAGCCGGCGCTTGCCCGCGGCGAGCTGCACTGCATCGGCGCGACCACGCTCGACGAATACCAGAAGCACGTCGAGAAGGACGCGGCGCTGGCGCGGCGTTTCCAGCCGATCTTCGTCAGCGAGCCCTCGGTCGAGGACACCATCTCGATCCTGCGCGGCCTCAAGGACAAGTATGAGCAGCACCATGGCGTGCGGATCGCAGATTCCGCGCTGGTGGCGTCCGCGACGCTGTCCAACCGCTACATCACCGACCGCTTCCTCCCCGACAAGGCGATCGACCTGATGGACGAGGCCGCGGCGCGGCTGAAGATGCAGGTCGATTCCAAGCCGGAAGAGCTGGATTCGCTGGATCGTGAGATCATCCGGCTCAAGATCGAGCAAGAGGCGCTGAAGAAGGAAAGCGATCCCGGTTCCAAGACCCGGCTCGAAGCGCTCGAGAAGGAGCTGGCCGAGCTGGAAGAAAAGTCGGCGGCGCTGACGGCGCGCTGGAGCGCGGAAAAGGACAAGCTCTCCAACGCCCAGAAGCTGAAGGCCGAGCTCGACGGCCTGCGTGTCGAGCTTGCCAACGCTCAGCGGCGCGGCGAATTCCAGAAGGCCGGCGAGCTGGCTTATGGGCGGATCCCGGAGCTCGAGAAGAAGCTGTCGGAAATCGAGGCCAAGGAGAACGCCGGCGAGATGATGGAGGAGGCGGTCACCGCCAACCACATCGCGCAGGTGGTCTCGCGCTGGACCGGCGTGCCCGTCGACAAGATGCTGGAAGGCGAGAAGGAGAAGCTCCTGAAGATGGAGGAGCAGCTCGGCAAGCGGGTCGTCGGCCAGGCCGAGGCCGTGCGTGCGGTCGCAACCGCCGTGCGCCGCTCGCGCGCAGGCCTGCAGGACCCGAACCGCCCCACCGGCTCGTTCATGTTCTTGGGGCCGACCGGCGTCGGCAAGACCGAGCTGACCAAGGCTCTCGCGGAGTATCTGTTCAACGACGAGACCGCGATGGTCCGGCTCGACATGTCCGAATACATGGAGAAGCACTCGGTCTCGCGGCTGATCGGCGCGCCTCCGGGTTATGTCGGCTATGACGAGGGCGGTGCGCTCACCGAGGCGGTGCGGCGCCGGCCTTACCAGGTGGTGCTGTTCGATGAGATCGAGAAGGCGCACCCTGACGTCTTCAACGTCCTGCTGCAGGTGCTCGACGATGGCCGTCTGACCGACGGCCAGGGCCGCACCGTCGACTTCCGCAACACGCTGATCATCATGACCTCGAATCTCGGTTCGGAATTCCTGGTGAACCAGCCGGAGGGCGAGGATACCTCGGCGGTGCGCGAGCAGGTGATGGGAATGGTGCGGGCGCATTTCCGCCCCGAATTCCTCAACCGCGTCGACGAGATCATCCTGTTCCACCGCTTGCAGAAGAGCGAGATGGGCCGGATCGTCGAGATCCAGTTCGCGCGGCTGCAGAAGCTCTTGACCGATCGCAAGATCGTGCTGACGCTCGATGCCCCTGGCCGCGACTGGCTCGCCGCCAAGGGCTGGGACCCCGCTTACGGCGCACGGCCCTTGAAGCGGGTGATCCAGCGCTGCCTCCAGGACCCGCTCGCCGAGATGATCCTCGCCGGCGACGTCAGGGATGGCGACACGGTCGCGATCTCCTCCGAAGGCAACGTGCTGACCTTCAACGGCAAGGCACCGCAGACCGCGGAGATCACGCAGTTCGAGGCGCCGGTGCCGAAGCGGAAGTTGAACTGAGCACGCCTAACGTGGCAGCGAACCTGTCCAAACCTCCCCGCTATGCGGGGAGGTTTTTTCATATCATGAGGCGAGCGTTGTGCTTCAGGCGACGAGGCGGTCCGGTGCTGCACTCTATGCACGACAAATAGCACAACCACCGGGTGCGTCACTACAGCGCATGCTGGAGCAGTGTGTTATAAATAGAACACGCATTGCGCTTTCTCTCTGAGCGTGCATGAATCTGCTTGAACAATTTGATCGAGGCTCGGCACACTCCCTATCCAATATTTGAGGGGTTGTGGCGAAGCACGGCCTGCGCGGGACATTGTTCGCGTGAGAGCGTGCTTCTTGGACACAGGGCGGCTCGCCATAAACCGAAAGGAATTTTTTGGGGGCGTGCGATGCGTACGGGTATCGTTGCGAGTTGCGTTGCGCTGGCGCTGTTTTTGGGCGGCTGCGATACCCTTGATTGGCGCTATACGAACGAGGGGGTCGGAACTGAGCTCTATGCACCGGAAACTGTGAATCAGGCGCGTCTTCAGGAAATATATGTCGGATATATCTGCCAACAGGCAGGACTTTCATACGAGGAGAGGGGGGAAATTCTTTTCTGTCGTGAGCCGCCCGTCAGCAGGAATTGGCAGATCTTCGTTCAGGCTGGCATGAATGACATCGATCGCCGCTGCGACGCGTATCTCACCTGGCTAGACAATAAACGCCGTTGGGTTGGACCAATTCATCAGCAGATCTTGGACACGGAAGCGGCAACTCTCCTAATCCTCGGAGCTACGGCCGCTGATCCGACCAAGGCCATTGCCGTCGTGGGCGCAGCCTTCGGCCTGGCTTCCCATGCGTTCACAAATTTCAACAGCCGCTTCATCTTCGAAGTCGAAAAATCAACTGTGCAATCGGTCGTTCTCACGCGGCAACAAAAGTATCGCGAAACGCTTCCAGTAGTGATCGACAATAGACCTGCCGCGATTTACGCGCTGCGGCAATATCTGCGCCTCTGCATGCCTATGACGATCGAGACGCAAATTAATACGACCGTCAAGCTGTTTGAAAGAGGTGGGACGGTTGCGCTCGAGCAGGCTGCTGCTCATCCAATGGTTGATGCCCGTACAGTCAGTACGGCGGCGACCGTGCGGATCACCAAATCGGCAAGCGATGCGAGCTACATTGATTTGCGCTCGTTGCTATTCCCCAACGGGGCGAAGACGATTGATCCAGAGCTGAAGGCGTATATCGGAAGACTGCTTGGCAGCGACAAAATCGCAATCGGCGTGATTGTGACTCGGCCCGAATTCTCGGGACTACGTCGAAGAATTTCTGCGTGCATCGTCTCTCGTTCCTCAGGGAGTCCCTGTGCCGACGGGTCGCTGGCGAAGTTCATTCAATAGCGGGGGTGGCAATGTCGCAGGTCGTTGAAGTTCCGGGATTGACAACGCGGGTTGAAGCCGAGCAACGCGCAGAAGATTTTATGATCGACAGCGTTCCGGTTGAAATCATCGAGCCGGGTGACGGGACATTTACCGTCCGCGCCACCTATCCAGATGATGTACACATTCCGAGCGCAATGCCCGACGAAGAACCTAGGCCACCGGGGGAGCATGTCGCTCCGCCGCCGCCAGCTCCCAAGAATAGGAAGACAAAACAACTCGGAGAAAAGGGGATAGCACTCATCAAGGCGTTCGAGAGTTGCATGCGTGCCGTACCTACAGGCTTCCAGGCTTACTTCGATCCGGTTCAGGTCTTGACCATCGGCTGGGGGCACACGAACGATAACGGCCGCACTTTTAAAGTAGGTGACATTTGGACCCAGCAGGAGTGCGACGCAGAATTCCAGAACGACATGCAGGTATTCGTTCGAGCCGTAAACAGTATGGTTACGGTACCGATCAATCAGGATCAGTTTGATGCCCTGGTTTCATTCGCATTCAATGTGGGAGCACCGAGCCTGAAAGGCTCAACCCTATTGAAGAAGTTGAATGCCAAGGATTACGCGGGCGCAGCGCAAGAATTCAAGCGTTGGAATAAAGCGAAGGGCAAGGAGCTGCCCGGACTGACGCGTCGCCGTGCATGCGAGGCATTGTTATTCCAGAGCATACCGGACAAGAATTACGACGGCATTCCCGACTGATTTGGCGTTTGATCGAAGCATCATCATTGAACGAAGGAGATTGACGATGTTGCCGGTGGTCGAAATTCCTGGGCTCACCAAGGCCGAAGCTGACCAACGCGCAATTGATCTTGGCATCGACAGCCCAACGATTGAAATCATTAGAGAGTCGGGTGGTTTGTTCACTGTACGAGCTACATATCCAGAAGGAATGATCATTCCGGGCGCGACGTCGGCCGTTGCCGATAACAGCGCTCCATTCGAGCTTACTGGATTGAGCCAAGCCGCAGTTGATGAGGAGGTGGCCGTTTTCAAGGGAAGCGGCTCGACCTTTACGGTAATCCCGGAAGCCGGCAATCTTTTCACAATCAGGATTTCGCCACCCAAAGCTCCGGCGCTCGTTGAGCCTCCGCCGACCGTCGTTCCAAACGCTCCCGATCTCGATGGCTACGTGCTTTGTCTCGATCGCATCAGGACCGAGCGAAGACCGGGCATGGGCTTCGACCGAACGGTTTCGCGCTATCAGGCTTATTTCAATCGTGCCCCGATCGCGGACGTTTTTGGGATGGCGGTGGAACGGCAAGGACCAGATGATAATGGATCGACGGGAGTCGCTAGACATCGCCGCATAGCAGCCGGAATTTATCCGCTCTTCACGCACGCAAGCGGGGCTACGAACAAGTACAAGACGATTGGTTACGCAAGGCCTGCGAATATTAGGATGAGACCGTGGCCTTGCATTGGAGTTGAGGAGACCGGTTCCCGGTCTGGAATTCTCATTCACTGCGCAGCCGGTTATCTAATGAGCACTGGTTGTATAAACTTGACTTCGAATGTGATCAGTGCGGGTACCAATCTGCTATTTTCCGACAGCTGGGCGCGCGTAACTGCGTTGATTGACAGTATTAAAGAACATCTCGGAGATAGATTTCCTAACAGCAACAACACAAGGTTGCCGCATGTGTCGCTGGTGATCCGGGACGGTGCTTTGGTTTAAGTCTTTCGGACTTTTCCTCAGCGGCACGGCCCGCGCAACTTTATCCGCGATTGCTCAGTTGCCAACAGCTGGAAGGCGAGTTCGTGAAATTGATCGTCTAGTTTAGGCGGCGATTGTGCAGCGGTGATCCCCTCGATCTGGCAGTGCATCATGGCGCTGTAAGTGGTGCGCAGAATTAGGTCGATCCTGGACGCGGCGCCGGGAAAGGCTTCGTCGATGATGACTTCGTTGCTCGGCCCCGAGAGGCACCTGATCCTGGAGAACTTCTCCAGCTTGCCTGCTATCACCCGCCTGTAGCGGCCGGCCCCGGCTCGATGCCGTCCTCCTCCTCCTCCTCAAGCTCCGACAAAATATCCACCAGCTCGCGGACCCGGCCCTGCGCCAGTGGGCGCAAATCGTTGATCATCGGCTCGTCGTTGGCGAGCCAAGCCTGGGCTTCGGCGAGTTCCTCGACGGTCGCGCCGGTCCCGATGATCTGGGCAATGGTGACGTCGTCGGCCCGATCCACGGCCTTGACGACATCGTCGCGTGAGAGGCGCGTCATGGGGCGATCCTCCTGCTGGTCGGCTTCCGTCAGCATCTAACGGGGAACCCGAGCGCGGGTTCCGCGGTCAGGGTCTGGTCCGGCGGATGCTATTTTTTCACCACCTTGTAGATCGCGTTCTCGATATCCGAGCTGAAGTAGATCGCGCCCGTCGCGCCGACAGCGACACCGGTGGGGATATGCGTCGGCAAGCCGCCGGGGGCACCGGTCAGGCCGATCGGAAGATTGGCGGCGATCTCGGTGATCTTGCCGCTGTCCGGTGCGATCTCGATCAGCCGCTTGGCGCCGACCTCCGCCACGATCAGCTTGCCGTCGCCGGTGCGCGCGATGCCTTCAGGCATTTTCAGCTCCTTGGCGACCACGGTCTTTTCGCCATTGCTGTCGATCCTGGAGACGAGGCCGGCAAAGGCTTCGGTAACGTAGACCTCGTCAGTCGCCCCGCGAACGAGGCCGACCGGACCTTCGAGCGCGCCGATCAGCGTGCTGCGATCCTTGCCGTGCTCGCCGCTCACCTTGACCAGTGACTTGGTGCCGAGCTCGGCCACCAGAATGCTGCCGTCCGCGAGCACGACCGCGTCATGCGGCGCCTTGAAGTCGTGCAGCATCTCGCGCGTGGCGCCGGTCTTGCCGTCGATCACCTGCACCGTGCCGGTGAACCAGCTCGACAGGACGACGTCGTTGCCGTTCGCCGTCGCGCTCATCGGATACTCGAGCGCGACGCCGGCAGCGTGCATGCGCGCCTTCTCGGTGACCTCGCCGGTCGCCCCGTCCACGGTGCGATAGGCGAACACGTCGGCGACATGGATGGTATCCTTGCCGTTATCTGATGTGACGCCGATGCCGCCGGGCAGGGCGAGCTTGCCGATGATGATCTGCTTGGCCTGGCCGGTCGCCGGGTCGACCTCCTGGATTCCGTTGTCGGCCATGTTGGAGACGTAGATGCGGTCCTTGTCGTCGATGGCCAGATTGTCCAGGGACGGCTTCAGCTGCGCGACCATGGTCTTGGCACCCGATTTGGGGTCGACCCGGACCAGCTGGCCGAGCGCGGTGTCGACCACGAAGAGGTTGCCCTTGGAATCGAAGTTCACCGCCGCCGGGACCTTGAAGCCGTCGGCGACGACGGTCAGCTCGGCCTTGTCGACGTCGACCTTGGCGACCTGTCCCTTGAACCAGAGCGGACCGTAGAGCTTGTCGTCGGGACCGAACTCGAAGCCGTTGAGGCCGCCCATCTTCTCCATGATCTGGCGGGGCGGTTTGACGCCCTCGACGTCGATCTCGTAGAGCGCATCGCCGAGGAAGACGGTGGTGGCGTAGAGCCTGCCGTCCTTGCGGAAGGCGAGCGAGTTGATGCCGGGAAGGCCGCTCGCAAGCTTCTTGATCGGTCCGTCGCCCTTGCGCGCATAGAGATCTCCCGCGAGGAAGCCGGTCCAGGCCATGGTGCCATCAGGCGCGAACGCGATGTCGTCGGCCATTCCGACTGGAGCTGGGATTGCAACCTTGGCGGTGCCGCCCGCAATGTCGACCTCGTAGAGCGCTGCGCCCGCGACGCTGCCGGCGAACAGATGGCCGGCTTTGTCGATTCCGAGCCCGTGCACGCCGTGGAACGCCGAGCCGGCAACGAGCCGGGTGACCTCCCAGCTGTCGGCCGATGCACTCGTGGCGGCGAAAAGCGCAGCGGCGACGGCTGCGCAGGCGAGCCTGGTTTTCATGGCGTGACCTCCCATTTTCGGGAAAGTATTCGCCCGTCACGCGGCTTTGGCAAACGAAACTTCACGTTGTAGTGCGGCAAGGCGGTGCGGCCCTACGGCGTCTCATGCCATCGCACCTCTGAAAATGTTCGCTGATTGCCGGCTTTACCTGATGCTCACAGCAGCTCCGTCCGGGCTTTAACGAGAGCCGTCGGTGCCGCTCGCCGCCGAAGCCTGCTTCGCAGCCAGCGCAGGATATCGTCATGAAACGAGATCTCGTCGCCACCAATCATCCCATCTTCGACGAACTTCATCCCAAGATCTACGGGGCGGCAGTCGGCCTCGTCGCATGGTTCGCGCTCATGGCGTGGGCACTGTTTGACCGTCGCAGTGATGTCAGCCTTTCCCTCGCCTTGGTCACGCTGCTGTTCGTGGTCGCGATCCTGCTGCCATGGATCATTTCGCGTGTCTGGAGGCGATATCAAATGCCGTACGAACGGCATTTGGGGCCGACGTCGCTGCATGATTGGGAAGCCGGCGAATTCAGGGTCTGGGGCGCGAAGCTTCACGGTTCGCACGCCGCGATCGACGTCCTGTTGCCGCTGGCCGCCGTCTCATTCGGGCCGACAGCGATTGGAATCGTCTTCGTGATCGTGCGGGCGTCGGTGCTTTCCTGACGCCAGCGCGCAGATCGCGGTCGAGCTGATGCCCCACCCGCCCACGGAGTGGGGCGGATGGGCGTTGACTGTTATCGGCTCGTCGTCAGCCGCGGCGGGTTCTGGGACATCATCCAGATCTCGACCGCAGCAAGAACGGCGACCAGAATGCCGACCACGACGTGAACGGTCATTGCCGTCTTGGCACCCTGGAACCCGAGCACCCAGGGCGCAATGAGCGTCCAAAGGCCGACGATCAGGTTGAGCCACTCCTCCCACACCGCGAAGGCTGCGAGCGCTGCGACGGCCAGGATCGCAATCACGATGCCCGCGACATACGCGTTCTGAGAGGCCGGTCCGGCATCGAAACCGAAAATCCAGGGCGAGACGAACAGGAATGCGCCGAGGATCAGGTTCGCGACGTCGCACCATTTTGCGTTCGTCCAGTTCTCCATGACATTCCTCCGTGAGCTCGGCCCCCTCATGCAACACAACAACTGGGCCATTCCCCAGCGTGTTCCCTGCGGTTCCAGCCAAATTGAATGATGGGAAGCGCGGCCAGCCCGGCCACGAGGCCGGCCTCGACCGATTTACCGGTTGGTGACCTGCAACGGCCCGCCGGTCGCGTCCGACATCCGGGCGATGGCGCCGCTCCGGCCGCTCATCATGCCGTCGAGCCGGTCGCGCTCCTTCTCGAAGCTTGCCAGCATCGGGCCTTCCAGCGAACGGCCGCGCGGCAGCTTCACGCGCATCGGGTCGACGAAGCGGCCGTTGACCAGGATCTCGTAATGGACGTGTGGACCGGTCGACAGGCCGGACGAGCCGACGAAGCCGATCACCTGGCCCTGCCGGACCTTCTTGCCGGCTTCCATGCCCTTGGCGAAGGCCGACATATGGCCGTAGGCGGTCTCGTAGCCGTTGTTGTGCTTGATGCGGATATATTTGCCGTAGCCGCCCTCGGTGCCGGCCTTCTCGATCACGCCGTTGCCGGAGGCGAAGATCGGCGTGCCGTAGGCGGTGGCCCAGTCGACGCCGGTGTGCATCTTCACATAACCCAGAATCGGATGGCGGCGGCCGCCAAAGCCGGAGCGCATGATGGCGTTGTTGACGGGCTTCCTGACCAGGAACTTCTTCGCGCTCTTGCCGGTCTCGTCATAGTAGTCGACGACGCCGTCGTCGGGGCTCTGATAGCGGTAGTATTTCTTGGTCTCACCGCCGACCGTGAGGGAAGCGAACAGCACGTCGTTCTTTTCGGTCGCGGTCACGCCCTCGTCTTCACCGGCGTAGAAAACGTCGAAGGAATCGCCCGGCTGCACCTTGCGCTGGAAATCGACGTCGTAGGAATAGATCTTGATCATGTCCTCGATGACGGGCATCGGGACCTTGTTGCGCATCGCGGTCTCGTAGATGCTCTGGTAGAGCCGCACGCCGGAGCCGTCGTCATCGTCCTCGTCGTCGCTGCTGGCGCTCGCCGCAGTATCGGCGACGGTGTTCATGCTGGAGACGTCGACCGCGACGTATTTGCCGAGATCGGACAGTGCCGCGATCGCTTCCACCATGGTGTCGTTTGCAACCACGACGCGATAGGGCTGCAAGCGGGCGCCCGGGCTTGCGGGCGCCATCAGAATGCGGAGCTTCTCGCCTTCCTTGAGGCCGCCGTCGCGGCCGCGCGGTCCGAGCGTTGCGGTGATCGCCTTGATCTCGTCGGCATTGGCGCCGAGATCGCGCAGCACGGAGGCGACGCTGTCGCCCTTCTTGACGATGTGGACGCGTTCGCCGTTGGGATTGCCGCCGGTGATCTGCTCCTTGGTCTTCGGCAGCAGCGTGACGTTTTCCGGCACCACGCGCGTCTCGAAGCCCGCATAGGGGTCGGACGGCGACACCTCGGTGGCGTAGGCCATCTTGATGTCGGAGGGACCGGTCGCACCGGAGACGTCGGCTGTGGCATTGGCGAGCGAGGCGTAGCGCACCCCGCCATTGCCGCGCCAGTTGGCGGCATCGCGCACCCGCATCAGGATGTCGTCGAGCGCCACCACCGCGGAAATCTTGGCCTTCGGCAGCACCGGCGACAGGTCCTTGGTCACGAAGGACACTTCCGCGTCGGGCTCGACGGCTTCCGGATTGTTGGGATCGTCGGAGGCCGTCTTCGGATCGGAACCGACATCGGTGAGCAGGCGCTGGGCGTTGAACGGCCGGATCTTCGCCGACAGGTCGCTCGTCGTCATCGACAGGTTGCCTGCGATCCGGACGAAGGGACGCACGCGCATCACGTCACGGTTGCCGACGCGGGCGACCGTCGAAACCCGCATGACGTTGCGCGAAGCCGTGGATTCGCTCGGCGGCGGCAGGCGGTCGCTCTTGTGCAGCGTGGCGGCGCGATCGGCGGCGCCGAATGCACCCCGCAGCGCGCCTTCGACCCGCTCCGGCACCTTGGCGAAGGTCATTTCGCCGTCGAGCGACGCGAAAACGGCGCCGCCGATCAGGGCCGCGCCGCAGAGTCCGGTCAAGATTGTCCCGCTGAACCATTGCACCGAGACGCGGCGGCGGTCGATCACGGCGGCTTCAGAACCATCGACGGACAGCGGCGGCTCGTGGCCGAGATCGATGATCCCGGTCTCACGCCCGTAAGCGCCGCGTGACGTCCTGTGGTTCAACCCAAGTCCCCCGATTCAACGACCCAAAAGCCCCCTGTCTCGAGCCTCTTCCCGGTCGCCCTCTTCGAGGCGTATCGCGGGAAAACGGCAAGCCGCATAGGCGTTCGCGGTCAGAAGGCCCCGATGACGGGCCGGCCGAAATTACGAACAGCTAAACGGAAAAAGGTCTCTCGATGTCTCTCGAATGTCCGAAGAAGGTCGCGTCATCTGCAAGATCGCCTTCCTCTGACCCCATGAAAATCGCCGGCAGCCCCCACAGGCATCCCAGCGATTCAAGCTTGTCTCTTACCAGAACGCCGCGGGATTGTGGCTCAAGTACGGCGCCAAATATGGAAAAAGTTTCCTGAAACGGGGGGCGCCGGAGGCTGCCCGGGGGGCGCCCAGAGCCGCTTCCGGAGACCCCCTGGAGCCCCTCCGGAGCTCCCTAGGGCGCAAATTTTTTTTGAGATTTTTTGCGGCGCGGTCACCGTCCGTGCGCCCGTTGACGCTCTAATCGACTGGAATCGCTGGAATTTTTTCGATGATCCACTGTGCGACGATTTGTTGACGATTGGCGTTGACAGCCCGGAAGGTGGGGCCTATAACCCCAACCACTGAGCGCGGCGCCGCCGGGTCACTGACCGAGGCGAGCGAACGCGCCACTGATGCTCCTCACCTTGTTGAGTGACACAACAATCGACGTCAAGTCGGTTGGAGTCATTCATCGTCGGTAAGGGTGTCGGAACCCTTCCTCCTCGGAAGGTTGGGACCTCTCCGGTTCCGGGCTGTTTGACAAGTGAAGATGAAGAAAGAGAAACGTGGACGGCGGAGTCCTTGCGGGTCTCGCTTCTGAAAAGCCTCGGCTTTTCTGATCGAGACCGGACGAAAGACTTCGGCGGTACACGTTTAAAGGAAACACCATCGTTGCCAGCGATGTGAATCGCAGGCAGCTCTTCGGCTTCGGCCGATGAAAAATGGTGGGACCTCGTCAAACGTTGTGATCAGCCGGTTCAAAGTTCAAGTCCAACTTGAGAGTTTGATCCTGGCTCAGAGCGAACGCTGGCGGCAGGCTTAACACATGCAAGTCGAGCGGGCGTAGCAATACGTCAGCGGCAGACGGGTGAGTAACGCGTGGGAACGTACCTTTTGGTTCGGAACAACCCAGGGAAACTTGGGCTAATACCGGATAAGCCCTTACGGGGAAAGATTTATCGCCGAAAGATCGGCCCGCGTCTGATTAGCTAGTTGGTAGGGTAATGGCCTACCAAGGCGACGATCAGTAGCTGGTCTGAGAGGATGATCAGCCACATTGGGACTGAGACACGGCCCAAACTCCTACGGGAGGCAGCAGTGGGGAATATTGGACAATGGGCGCAAGCCTGATCCAGCCATGCCGCGTGAGTGATGAAGGCCCTAGGGTTGTAAAGCTCTTTTGTGCGGGAAGATAATGACGGTACCGCAAGAATAAGCCCCGGCTAACTTCGTGCCAGCAGCCGCGGTAATACGAAGGGGGCTAGCGTTGCTCGGAATCACTGGGCGTAAAGGGTGCGTAGGCGGGTCTTTAAGTCAGGGGTGAAATCCTGGAGCTCAACTCCAGAACTGCCTTTGATACTGAAGATCTTGAGTCCGGGAGAGGTGAGTGGAACTGCGAGTGTAGAGGTGAAATTCGTAGATATTCGCAAGAACACCAGTGGCGAAGGCGGCTCACTGGCCCGGTACTGACGCTGAGGCACGAAAGCGTGGGGAGCAAACAGGATTAGATACCCTGGTAGTCCACGCCGTAAACGATGAATGCCAGCCGTTAGTGGGTTTACTCACTAGTGGCGCAGCTAACGCTTTAAGCATTCCGCCTGGGGAGTACGGTCGCAAGATTAAAACTCAAAGGAATTGACGGGGGCCCGCACAAGCGGTGGAGCATGTGGTTTAATTCGACGCAACGCGCAGAACCTTACCAGCCCTTGACATGTCCAGGACCGGTCGCAGAGATGTGACCCTCTCTTCGGAGCCTGGAGCACAGGTGCTGCATGGCTGTCGTCAGCTCGTGTCGTGAGATGTTGGGTTAAGTCCCGCAACGAGCGCAACCCCCGTCCTTAGTTGCTACCATTTAGTTGAGCACTCTAAGGAGACTGCCGGTGATAAGCCGCGAGGAAGGTGGGGATGACGTCAAGTCCTCATGGCCCTTACGGGCTGGGCTACACACGTGCTACAATGGCGGTGACAATGGGATGCTAAGGGGCGACCCTTCGCAAATCTCAAAAAGCCGTCTCAGTTCGGATTGGGCTCTGCAACTCGAGCCCATGAAGTTGGAATCGCTAGTAATCGTGGATCAGCACGCCACGGTGAATACGTTCCCGGGCCTTGTACACACCGCCCGTCACACCATGGGAGTTGGTTTTACCTGAAGACGGTGCGCTAACCCGCAAGGGAGGCAGCCGGCCACGGTAGGGTCAGCGACTGGGGTGAAGTCGTAACAAGGTAGCCGTAGGGGAACCTGCGGCTGGATCACCTCCTTTCTAAGGATGATCCTTCAGCGAGCTCACGCTCACTATCGGATCGTTTTAGAAACATCAGTGGCCAACAGATCGCCAGATCGTTGAGCTGCATTGGCGGGATTTCGCCGTCTTCGTTTCTCTTTCTTCGCGGACGAACACGCGCTGGGCCTGCAACGGCAGGATCCAGGGTCCTTAACGGGATGTGCGTTAGGGGCTTGTAGCTCAGTTGGTTAGAGCGCGCGCTTGATAAGCGTGAGGTCGGAAGTTCAAGTCTTCCCAGGCCCACCACTTTCATCGAGTGAGCATTCGTCTTCTGGTTACGGGGCCATAGCTCAGCTGGGAGAGCGCGTGCTTTGCAAGCATGAGGTCGTCGGTTCGATCCCGTCTGGCTCCACCAGATGGTTTGATCACCGAGATCTTGACCGTCGTCCGCGAAACATCACTTCGCATCCTGCTAGTCTGGATAGACAGCAGTTTGCGTGTTTTCTGACATCGTAAAGAGGAGATCGATCCGAGTTGGGTCGTGCAGCATATCGTTGCGCGAGCCTTCATTATCTCCGGATCATTTCGGCGCTCGCTTCCAGCCGTGAGGTTGGATGCGGGTTGTAAATGATCCTTTTAGCGAAGCTTGACCGCCTCGCTATCGGAACGATCTTACGAAGCAAGCTGGTCTTTCTAGTCAATGTCCGGCTGCGGATAGCGTTCATCGAGGGCGCGTGCCGCAAGGCAATTCTGCAGACAACATTCTGCCGAGTGTGTGGACATTGATAATGAGAGCAATCAAGTGCCTTAAGGGTGTTCGGTGGATGCCTTGGC
>NZ_CP120692.1:5715000-7845384 GCF_045571445.1 Bradyrhizobium sp. STM 3566
CGGGGACGGCATAGCCCTTGTGCTGCTCGAAGCCGTAGCCGGGGCAGTCCTGCGCCAGCGCGCACATCAGCCGGTCGCGGGTAACCTTGGCGACAATGGATGCCGCGGCGATCGACAGCACGATGCCGTCGCCGCCGATCACCGCCTCGCAATCGCATTCCGTGTCGAGCCGGTCGCGGCCGTCGACGAAGACGTGCCTGGGCGTCTCGGGCAGTGCCACCACGGCGCGCTTCAGCGCCCATAACGAGGCGCGCAGGATGTTGTCGCGGTCGATGCGCGCGGGCGAGGCGACGACAACCGAGACCTGCGCGGTGGCGCAGATCTTGTCGAACAGTTTTTCGCGCTCCTCGGCGGTCAGGCGCTTGGAATCATCGATGCCGCGCGGAATGCGGTCGGGATCGAGAATCACCGCCGCCGCCACCACGGGGCCGGCGAGCGGGCCGCGGCCGGCCTCGTCGCAACCGGCGACCGGCCAGACGCCGCGCTTGATCAACGCGCGCTCGCGACGAAAGCTGGGGGGAGCAATGGCAATGATACCTTTCTTGCCGGCAGCAACCTGCGGAGCGCCAGCCGCAGGCGTCTTGACCGCCTTGTCAGGCGCGGCCTTCTTCGCGGCCTGCTTCTTGGGCGCGTCTTTGGCTGGATTCTTGGCGGACTTGTCCCGAATCATGGCCGGGATCGTGCGCAAGGGGCTTCGCCAGCGCAACCTGGAACCCAGGATAATTCCCGTTATTCAGGCTGGCCGCCCCTATTCCGCCAGATGCACCCGTCGGTCCTCGCCCACCTCGATGCCAGGCGCGACCACGACCTCCCAGACATGGCCGTCGGGATCAGCAAAATAGCCGCAATAGCCACCGTAATCGGTCTCGTGCGCCGCCTTCAGCAAGGCGGCTCCCTTCCCGATGGCGAAGGCCAGCACCTGATCGACCTCCCCGCGCGTCGCGCAATTCCAGGCGAGCGTGGTGCCACGAAAGGTCGTGGGCCTCGGCCGGTCAGGCACCGATGCGTCGGCCGCGAGCCGATCCCAATGATAAAGCGCGAGCACCGGACCTCCGGTGTCGTAGAAGGCGACCGCCTCGCCGGTCGCCTTCAGGCGGCGCGAGAAGCCGAGTGCGTCGTAAAACGCGATACTCGCGCGGATGTCGCTGACACCCAACGTAATGACGGTCAGTCGTGGCACCGGCACGGCGAGTTCCTTAACCACGCTATGCCTCTTCCGTTTGTCCGGTCAGAACAGGCTGAGCTGGTCGCCGTTCCGCTTCGGCCGCGCAAAGTGGTCCGTCGTCAGCTTGGAGCGCCGCTTGTTGAGGCCGAGTCTGTCGCAGGCGATCTCGAAGCGGCGGCCGATGGTCCAGGCCATCGGGCCGGTGCCCTTCATCCGCTCGCCCCATTTCGCATCGTAGTCGCGTCCGCCGCGCATGTCGCGGATCAGGGTGAAGACGTGGCGGTAGCGGTCCGGATAGTTCGCCATCAGCCATTCGCGGAAGAGATCGCGGACCTCCAGCGGCAACCGCAGCAGCACGTACGAGGCCTCCTTGACGCCGGCGTGGGCGGCGGCATCGAGGATTCGTTCGATCTCGGAATCGTTCAGCGCCGGAATCACGGGCGCAACCATCACCGTGGTGGGAATGCCGGCATCAGAGAGCTGCTTCAGCGCCTCCAGCCGCCTCGGTGGTGTCGAGGCCCGCGGCTCCATGGTGCGCGCCAGCTTCGGGTCGAGCGAGGTGACGGATATCGCGACCTTGGCGAGGTTGCGCTTGGCCATCCGCGCGAGAATGTCGATGTCGCGCACGACCAGCGCCGACTTGGTGACGATGCCGACCGGATGGCTAGCGCGTTCCAGCACCTCGAGGATGCCGCGCATGATCTTTCGCTCGCGTTCGATCGGCTGATAGGGATCGGTGTTGGTGCCGATCGCGATCATCCGCGGCTCGTAGCCGGGTGCGGCGAGCTCCTTCTCCAGCAGCGAAGGTGCCTCAGGCTTCGCGAACAGTTTTGACTCGAAGTCCAGCCCCGGCGAGAGGCCGAGATAGGCATGTGTCGGCCTCGCGAAGCAATAGACACAGCCATGCTCGCAGCCGCGATACGGATTGATCGAGCGGTCGAAGCCGATGTCGGGGGAGTCGTTCCGGGTGATGACCTTGCGCGAGGTGTCGACACCGACCGTGGTCCTGAACGGCGGCAGCTCTTCCAGGCTCTGCCAGCCGTCATCGAAAGCGACGCGCGCCTCGGCCTCGTAGCGGCCGGTGGCATTGGATTGTGCTCCCCGCCCTCGCCGGCGCGCGCGGTCGATGGCGACGCCAAGCTCGGGGAAATCTGAAGGCGCACCCGCCGGCTCGGAGGGCGCCGCGACCGGCGGGTGCTTGAGGGCACGAGAGGATGCTCGACTCATGAGCCCAACATAGCACGCAAACGGAACAAATCAAGAACAAGAACAAAAAACGCGAAAACAACCCCCGCCACCCAAATTTCGGGCGCGCGCCTTTGACATCACGCAACACGCCGGTCGCGACGATTTCGTTTGATCCCGCACAGGGATCGATCGCGCCGGAACAAAGTTGGTGACGATCGCTGGGTGAAAGCCGACAGGAACATGACAATTCAACAAAAAACGGCCGCCGCGAGCGGCGACCTCGGTCTGCTCGATCGCTATTGGCGCGCCGCCAACTACCTCTCCGTCGGGCAGATCTACCTGCTCGATAATCCGCTGCTGCGCGAGCCGTTACGACCCGAGCACATCAAGCCGCGTTTGCTCGGCCATTGGGGCACGACGCCCGGCCTGAACTTCATCTACGCCCATCTCAACCGCGTCATCCGCGCGCTGGACCTCAACGTGATCTATGTCTGCGGTCCCGGCCATGGTGGACCGGGCATGGTCGCCAACACCTACCTCGAAGGCAGCTACAGCGAGATCTATCCCGACATCGCGCGTGACACCGACGGATTGCGCAAGCTGTTCAGGCAGTTCTCCTTCCCCGGCGGCATTCCGAGCCATGCGGCGCCGGAGACGCCGGGCTCGATCCACGAAGGCGGCGAACTCGGCTACGCGCTGGTGCACGCCTATGGCGCGGCATTCGACAACCCTGACTTGATCGTCGCCTGCGTCGTCGGCGACGGCGAGGCGGAAACCGGCCCGTTAGCTGCGTCCTGGCATTCGAACAAGTTCCTGAACCCGGCCCATGACGGCGCGGTGCTGCCGATCCTGCATCTCAACGGCTACAAGATCGCAAATCCGACCGTGCTCGGGCGGATGCAAGATGGGGAGATCCGCGATCTCTTCCATGGGTTCGGCCATGAGCCGCTGTTCGTTGCGGGCGATGATCCCAAATTGATGCACCACGCCATGGCGGATGCGCTCGATGTCGCGCTCGCCAGTATCCGCTCGATCCAGCAGCACGCCCGTGACGGGCGCACGAGCGTCGGGCGGCCGCGCTGGCCGATGATCGTGCTGCGCAGCCCGAAAGGCTGGACTGGCCCGAAGGAAGTCGACGGCAAGAAGGTCGAGGGTTTTTGGCGCGCGCATCAAGTGCCCGTCGCGAGCTGCCGCGAGAACCCGGCGCACCTCAAGCTGCTCGAACACTGGATGCGCAGCTATGAGCCCGAAAAGCTGTTCGACGCGAACGGCGCGCTCATTCCCGAGCTCCAGGCGCTCGCGCCCGAAGGCGTCAGGCGCATGGGCGCCAATCCACATGCCAATGGCGGCCTCCTGAAGAAAGAGCTGAAGCTGCCCGACTTTCGCAGCTTCGCAATCGAGGTGCCGCAGCCCGGCGGCACCGTGGCGGAAGCGACGCGCGAGCTCGGCAAATTCCTGCGCGACGTCATTCGCCTCAATGCGCAACAACGCAATTTCCGCATCGCGGGCCCGGACGAGACGGCGTCGAACCGGTTAGACGCCGTGTTCGAAGCGACCGAACGCGTCTGGATGGAACCGATCGAGCCTTACGACGTGCATCTCGCGCAGGATGGGCGCGTGATGGAAGTCTTGAGCGAGCATCTCTGCCAGGGCTGGCTGGAAGGCTATCTGCTGACCGGACGGCACGGCTTCTTCTCCTGCTACGAAGCCTTCATCCACATCGTGGATTCCATGTTCAACCAGCATGCCAAATGGCTGAAGGTTACGCGCGACCTGCCGTGGCGGCGCCCGATCGCCTCGCTCAACTATCTTCTGACCTCGCATGTCTGGCGGCAGGACCATAACGGCTTCAGCCATCAGGACCCCGGTTTCGTCGACCTTGTCGCCAACAAGAAGTCCGACATCGTCCGCATCTACTTCCCGCCGGATGCCAACACGCTGCTGTGGATCGCCGACCATTGCCTGCGCACCTACAACCGCATCAACGTGATCGTCGCCGGCAAGCAGCCGGCGCCGCAATGGCTGTCGATGCAGGACGCGGCGACACACTGCGATGCCGGCATCGGCATCTGGACCTGGGCCGGAACGGAGGACGAAAAGGAGGAGCCCGACGTGGTGATGGCCTGCGCCGGCGACGTGCCGACATTGGAGACGCTCGCCGCCGTCGATCTCTTGCGCAAGGCACTGCCGGATCTGAAGATCCGCGTCGTCAACGTCGTCGACCTCATGACGCTGCAACCCAAGGAGCAGCATCCGCACGGCCTGTCCGACCGCGACTTCGACAGCCTGTTCACGCGCGACAAGCCGGTGATCTTCGCCTATCACGGCTACCCTCATCTCATTCACCGGCTGACCTATAACCGCACCAATCATGCCGGCATGCATGTGCGCGGCTTTGCCGAGGAAGGCACCACGACGACGCCCTTCGATATGGTCGTTCTCAACGAGCTCGATCGCTACCACCTCGCCATCGAGGCGATCGAGCGCGTGCCCGGGCTCGCGACCAGGGCCGCACAAGTGAAGCAGCGATTCCGCGACAGACTGATCGAGCACTCCCGCTACATCCGCGAGCATGGCGAGGATATGCCTGAGATCCGCGACTGGGTCTGGCCGAACAGCGCCGGCGGCAACACGCCGGCCGAAGCCGGCGACTAGCCATGTCGAACACGGTCCTCGCCCTCAATTCGGGATCGTCGAGCATCAAGTTCGGCCTGTTCGAGATTGCGGCGGCCGATCCCATCCTGCTGTGCAAGGGCCAGCTCGACGAACACGAGGCAAAACCCCGGCTCATCGTGAGGAGCGCCGCGGGGGAGGACCTGGTCGAGACGCGGAGAGACGCATCGGATGCCGAGGACGGTCATCTGTTCGCCGACGTGCTCGCCTTCGTCGAGGACCGGTTCGGCGAACGCAGCCTCCGTGCCGTCGGCCATCGCATCGTTCACGGCGGGCCGGATTCAGGCCCTGTCGTCCTGACGGACGATCTCACCGCGAAGCTGCAGGCGTTGACACCGCTGGCCCCGCTGCACCAGCCGCGCTGCCTTGCGCCAGTCCGCACGCTCGCGGCGCTCCGGCCCGGGCTGACGCAGATCGCGTGTTTCGATACCGCCTTCCACCACGGCCTCGCGCCGCCGGCGAGCCGCTTCGCCATTCCCAGGCGCTTCGAGGCGCGTGGCGTCAGGCGTTACGGCTTCCACGGCCTGTCTTTCGAATATGTCGCAGGACGCCTGGCCGAGATCGCGCCGGAGCTCACGGCGAGGCGCATCGTCATCGCGCATCTCGGCAACGGCGCCAGCCTCTGCGCATTGCGCAATGGCCGCAGCGTCGACACCACGATGGGGCTGACGCCGCTCGACGGCCTCGTGATGGGCACGCGCTGCGGCACGATCGATCCCGGCGTGCTGCTCTATCTGCAGCAACACGAGAACATGTCGGTCGAGGAGGTCCAACACCTGCTCTATCACGAGTCAGGCCTCTTCGGCGTCTCCGGCACCTCCGCGGACATGCGCACGCTGCTGGCGAGCGGCGAGGCTGCGGCGCGAGAGGCGGTCGATCTCTTCGTCTTCCGTGCGGCGCAGGGGATTGCGATGATGTCGACCACGCTCGAAGGGCTGGACGGTCTGATCTTCACCGGCGGCATCGGCGAGCATGCCAAGGAGATCCGCGGCGCGATCGGCGAGTGTCTCGCCTGGATGGGCGTGCGCATCGATGCTGCTGCGAATGATGCCGCACGCGAGTGCATCAGCCGGGGCGATGGCAGCGTCGAGGTGTTCGTCGTTCCAACGAATGAGGAACTGACGATCGCACGGCACTGCGCAAGGGTGCTGCGAGCGATGGCGACTCCAGGTGGGCGAAGCGTTCTGTCCGCGTTCGCATAAGCAATGAGTTCGCGGAGCCAGACCCCTCACCCCGAACGAATTTGTGTCTCCTGGTATCGCTGCCCTCTCCCACAAGGGGCGAGGGCACAGTCACGCGCATCTCGCTCGCGGATAAATTCATCGAGCACTAATGAGTCCCCGACCATATCTGAAAACACCCGATCGCGACCTCGATCACGATCAGGACCACGACCGCGATCTCCAGGCGGAGCGAGCGCTGGGTGTCGATGATGTCGGTCAGTGCGTTGGCGGTCTCCGACACCGCGGTGAGCTTGCGCTCGAGCGTGTCGAGGCGCTCCTTCAACTCGTACTCGTCCTCGAGACGGGAATAGAGCCGATCGAGCTCTGGCTTCTCCCAGAGGACGTCGGGCTTCTCGGCGACCGCGACGCGGCCCGCGACGCGCTGCTGCACCAGCAGTGCATTACCGATCAATTGCAGAATGCCCTTGCGCCGGCGCGGCGTGCGGCCGCCTTCGGCGAGCTCCCGTGCGAACGGCTCGATCACGTCGAAGACCGCGGCGACGCGGCGCTCGTCGCGCGCCAGCGACGTGCTCTTGGCGAGCGCATCCGCGACCAGCAGCAGCCGGTCGTCGGAGAATTTGGCGAGGCAGATCGGCCCGCCCGGCTGGATCGTCTCGGCGGCCTCATCGTTGCAGAGCTGCACCTGTGCGATCTCCTCCTCGTACGGGCTGAGCTCTCCGGTCACACGCGACTTCAGATTATCGACGAGGACCTTCTCCTCGGACGGAAGCAGCCCGATCAGCACCACGACGCCGTAGCGGAAGATTGCGGCAAGGCCGGCATGGACGCGGAAAGCGGCCGGCGTCGAGGACACCAGCGTGCCGATCTCCAGGCTGGAAGCATTGATGCGCTCGCCGAGCATCAGCGCGCGGATCCGCAAGGTCGGCGCAGTCCCCTGCTTCGGCGACGTTGGCACCATGCTGACGGCGGGTTGATCGGCGTTCATGTGAGGCCTCTCCCGGGACCGAGATCGCACATCTTCATTCGCCCTTTCTTGCAAGCTGAAGTCTCCTCTGAGAGGGACCGACTGCCCGCGCGCAGCGAATCTCGCCATGAAGCTTCGGTTTAATACCGCCGGAATCAGCTTGTGCCGAAACATTCGGCAATATTTCCACCCCGCACATGACACATTTGGCTGCGATGACTGGCTGCGGGTTTACCATCGCATGCCGAAGCGCCGCCGGAAAGTTGCACTCGGCAACGCTACGGGTTTATGACAACATCATTAGAACGCTACGCTTCTCCCGAAGTGCCGACCCTGAAGCCTCAATCATGCTGAGCGTCATCATTCCGACCGACGGTGTCGAGCAGACGGCGGTCGCAACCCTGGCCGCGCTGGTCCCCGGCGCCGCCGCCGGTGTCATCCGTGAGGTTCTGCTGGTCGACGGCACTCGCAACGGTGTCATCGAGCGCGTTGCCGACGTGGCGGGCTGCCGTTTCATCGGGTTCGAGGGATCTTCGCAAGGCGCCGCGCTCGCCGCCGGCGCACGGCAGGCCCGATCGCCATGGCTCATGTTCCTGCCTGCAGGCGCCGTGCTGGAAACCGGCTGGATCGAGGAGACCACCCAGTTCATCCAGGCCGTCGCCACCAGCGGCCGGGATCGGGCGGCGGTGTTCCGCTATGCGCGTTCGCCCTACGCAAATACCGCATTGCGCGACATTCTCTGGGCCGTGGCGCGCAAGCTCGTCGGTCCACTCGGCGATCAAGGGCTGTTGATCGCGCGTGAGCATTACGACCGGATCGGCGGCTACCCGCCCCACGCCCGCCATTCCGAAGCGCGGCTGCTCCGGCGGCTCGGCCGGTCGTCCCGGACCATGCTGCGCAGTCGGATCGTCATGGTCGGCTGAGATACTTGCCAACGTCAAATAATTAATTGACAATGGCAAATATCGAGGTGATCCCATGCTGTCCAAATCGACCGAACAGGTCTCCGACGACCACATCGCAGCGGTCCGCGCCTTCAACCGCTTCTATACCCGCAAGCTCGGCGTGCTCGACCAGCACCTTGGCAAGACCCCGTTTTCGCTCAGCGAGGCGCGCGTTCTTTATGAACTGGCGCATCGCGACGACCTTGCGGCAAAAGAAATCGGAAACGAGCTTGGTCTCGACCCCGGCTATCTCAGCCGCATCGTCCAGAGCTTTGACGAAAAAGGGCTGATCACGCGAACACCCCTGGCCGCGGATCGTAGGCAATACCAGCTCAGCCTCACCGCCAAGGGCCGCCAGGCTTTCGCCAAGCTGAACCTGAGCTCGCAAAACGAGGTCGCTGCGATGCTGGCTCAGCTTTCGGCCGACGATGCAACGCGGCTCACGCAGGCCATGGCAACCATCGAGGCGGTGCTGGGGCAGCGTCGAAGCCGGCCCGCGGCTTTCGTGCTGCGCAGCCATCGCGTCGGCGACATGGGCTGGGTCATCTCACGGCAAGGCGCCGCCTATGCCGCGGACTACAACTGGGACATCAGCTACGAGGCGCTGGTCGCCGAGATCTGCGCACAGTTCATCAAGAACTACGACGCCGCGCGCGAGCACTGCTGGATCGCGGAAATGGAAGGCGAGCCGATCGGCTCGATCTTTCTGGTCAAGGCCACGGACGAGATTGCGAAGCTGCGCCTGTTGCAGGTGGAGAAGAAAGCACGCGGACTCGGTGTCGGCCGCGCACTGGTCGAGCAATGCATCCAGGGCGCCCGCGAGAGGGGCTACAGCAAGATGACTCTGTGGACGCAGAGCATCCTGGTCGCCGCGCGCGGGATCTACAAGAGTGCGGGATTCAACCTGGTCGCGACCGAGCCGCATCACAGCTTCGGGCAAGATTTGATTGGGGAAACGTGGGAACGGGATCTCTGACGATCTCGCAGCGAGCGAGATGCGCGTTGCTGTGCCCTCTTCCCCTTGCGGGAGAGGGCATGTCAACTCGCAAACACAAGCTCGCTCGGGTGAGGGATATCTCACCGATGCGGATGGATACCCCTCATCCGGCGCTTCGCGCCACCTTCTCCCACAAGCGCAGAAGGGAAGCGGTCCGCACCTAAAGCGCGATGAGATTTGGATGAATCGTCATCGCGCTCCAGGGTTATTGTTTGCGCGTGATCTTTCCGAAAAACCGCTTCGCACTTTTCCGGATCATGCTTTAGCTCAGCATTCAAGCAACAATCATCACACCGTCGCGCCTTGCGCCTTCGGGCGGCGCAAATGCTCGTCCAGCCGCGGCATGATCTCGACGAAATTGCAGGGGCGCGTGCGGTAGTCGAGCTGGGCTGCGAGGATGCCGTCCCAGCCGTCGCGGCAGGCGCCGGGCGAACCCGGCAGGCAGAAGATGTAGGTCGCGCCCGCAACGCCGGCGGTGGCACGGCTCTGGATCGTCGACGTCCCGATCTTGGCGTGGCTCAGCATGTGGAACGCGATCGAGAAACCGTCCATGCGCTTCTCGAACAGCGGCTCGATCGCCTCCGGCGTCACGTCGCGTCCCGTAAAGCCGGTGCCGCCGGTGGTGATGACGACGTCAATGCCGCTATCGGCAATCCAGCGGCGGATGACGGCACGGATCGCCTCGACGTCGTCGGTGACGATCTCGCGCGCGGCGAGATGATGGCCCGCAGCCAGGAGACGGTCGACCAGGGTCTGGCCGGACTTGTCATCCGCAAGCGCGCGCGTGTCGGACACGGTGAGCACCGCGATATTCAGCGGGATGAACTGCTTTGTTTCGTCGATGGAGGTCATGTTGCGTCTTTCGTGTCCCGGACAAGGTGCGGCGCATCAGCGCCGCGCCGCAGAGCCGGGGCCCAGTTCGGAGACTTGGGAGACCGGCATTGTGGGCCCCCGGCTCTGCAGCGCACCGCTGAAGAAGCGCTGCGCTGCGTCCGGGGCAAGGTGTCGAGAATTACAACGCTCCCGCACCGAATGTGTTGCAAGCCTGGACCGTGCCCTGCTGGTAGCCGGTCATGAACCACTGCTTGCGCTGCGCCGCCGAGCCGTGGGTGAAGGAGTCAGGCACGACGCGGCCCGTGGCCTGGCGCTGCAGCGTGTCGTCGCCGATCGCGCTCGCCGTGGTCAGCGCGGCGTCGATGTCGCCGGGCTCGAGGAAGTTCGGACGCTTCTTCGCCTCGCGATTGACCCACACGCCGGAGAGACAATCCGCCTGCAACTCGACCTTCACCTGAAGCGCATTCGCCTCGGCCTTCGAGCCGGCCTGCTGCTGCAGCCGCGTCACGCGCGGAATGATGCCGAGCAGGTTCTGGATGTGATGGCCGGCCTCATGGGCGATGATGTAGGCGGTGGTGAAATTGCACGCCGACTTGCCGGAGCAGCCGCGGAAGCGCGTCTCGACCTCGCGGAAGAACGAAGTGTCGAGGAAGATGGTGCGATCAGGTGGACAGTAGAACGGCCCCATCGCCGACTGCGCCATGCCGCAGCGGCCACCATTGGTGGCGTTGCGGAACAGCACGATCTTCGGACCGGTATAGGACTGACCGCTGGCCTGGAAGATCTCGCTCCAGCGGTCGTCGATCTCGCCGAGGATGCCGGAGATCATGCTGCCCATCTCGTCGGTCGGCGCGCCGCGCTTGCCCGAGGACGCCTGACGGTCGGTCTGGTAGGTCGGCGCATGGCCGCCGCCGCTGAGGATCTCGGCGCCGCCGATCAGGATGCGCGGGTCGATGCCGAAGGCATAGCCGATCAGGCCGAGCACGATGATGGTGCCGATGCCGAGCCCGCCGCCGCCCATCGGCAGACCGAACCCGCCTCCTCCACCGCCGCCAAAGCCACCACCCTCATCGCGACGATCCTCGATGTCGTCGCTGCGGCGGAAGTCATCGTAGCGCATGGCGGCCTTTCCTCTGGGGTCCCTGATTCAGTTTCGACGGCGCACAATGGTGCGAAAGCTCAACGCGCCACACACGTAAAATTTCCGTTGCGTTTATCAATATCGTGGCCGGCAAAAATTGCCTAGTGCGACAGCATGTCGGTGCCAGCAATTTTTTCCGAGGGTCGAGCAATTTTTTCCGAGGGAAATTTGCGGCCGCGAGCCGAGCAAACGCGAAATACACTGTAAAACAAGGCGCATGCGCGCGACAACACGCGCACAAGCGGCGATGCACGGCCTGCTCACAAAAGTAGCGGGTTAAGTCGATTTTTACTTTGCCGCTTCAATGTAGCGGTCAGTCGGTTGTTTGGTCCCGCGTCGCCGACAGCGTCGCCTGAGTCAGAGTTCTTGAGTCATGGTAGAGTCGCGTCGCGGGGCGTCTGCAAGGGCGCCCCGCACAAATTTCGAGTCTCCGTCGCATCGCATCATCGTCGGCGATTGCGTCGCCGAGATGTCGAAGCTTCAGGCAGGCAGCGTCGACCTGGTGTTCGCCGACCCGCCCTACAATCTCCAGCTCAAGGGCGATCTCAAGCGCCCCGACGAATCCCATGTCGATGCCGTCAATGACGACTGGGACAAGTTCGATTCGTTTGCTGCGTATGACAATTTCACCCGCGCCTGGCTGCTTGCCGCCCGCCGCGCGATGAAGCCATCCGCGACGATCTGGGTGATCGGCTCCTATCACAACATCTTCCGCGTCGGCGCGATCATGCAGGATCTCGGCTTCTGGCTCCTGAATGACATCGTCTGGCGCAAGACCAATCCGATGCCGAACTTCCGCGGCCGCCGTTTCACCAACGCGCACGAAACGATGATCTGGGCCGCGCGTGACGAGAAGGCCAAGGGCTACACGTTCAACTACGAGGCGCTGAAGGCCGCCAACGAGGACGTGCAGGCGCGGTCCGACTGGCTGATCCCGCTCTGCACCGGCGAGGAGCGCCTCAAGGGCGCCGACGGCAAGAAGGTGCATCCGACGCAGAAGCCCGAAGGGCTGCTCGCACGCGTGCTGCTGTCGTCATCGAAGCCAGGCGATCTCGTGATCGATCCCTTCAACGGCACCGGCACCACCGGCGCTGTCGCCAAGCGCCTCGGCCGCTCCTATATCGGCTTCGAGCGCGACAAGACCTATGCGAAAGCCGCGGAAGCACGCATCGCCGCGGTGGAGCCGCTGCCTGAGGCAAGCCTTGCCCCGTTCATGACAGCGCGCGAGGCACCGCGCGTCGCGTTCTCCGAGCTGATCGAGCGCGGCATGATCATGCCCGGCACGAAACTATTCGACGCCAAGAAGAAGCTGGGCGCGCTGGTGCGCGCCGACGGTGCCATCATGCTCGGCGACAAGGTCGGCTCGATCCACCGCATCGGGGCGGTCGCGCAAGGCGCGCAGGCCTGCAACGGCTGGACCTTCTGGCACGTCGAAACCAAGAAGGGTCTCAAGCTGATCGACGAGCTGCGTGCCGAGATCCGCGCCGGCATGGCGGCGGAGTAGCCCTCCCTCCGTCATTCCGGGGCGCGCAAAACGCGAACCCGGAATCCATCCTGCTACAGCACATCCGGCCCAATGGATCCCGGCTCGCGCCAAGAGGCGCGGCCCGGAATGACGGCGGCGGATGGTTGAAAGCCGCCCCTGCCAGGACTAGATTCGCCCGATCAGCCCCGTCCTGACCGGTTGGGCTCCATGCGACGACAGTCCGAGACATTGCTGCTGGTGCCGCTGCTGCCGATCTTCCTGGTCGGCATGTTTCCGATGTTCCTGATCGCGCTTCTCGGTTTCTTCGGTCTGGCGCTGTTCGGCGTGCTCGTGATCTGCGTCGGGCTCGCCAGCAGCAACGAGGCGCACGACAATTTCAACCATGACGTCATCGTTCACGGCTACGCGCGCGGATCGGAGCGCGCGGCGCGGGCCTCCGACATGCATCTCGCCGCGCGGCTCGGCCTGCGGCTGGAGGCCGTGGGCACGGCCATGGTCATTACGGCGGCAATCGGCCTCTGTTACGCCGCCTGATCTGCGCCACGCGCAGACACCGCCCGGCAAACTCGCCGGTTGCTCTCCCGCAACGGGCTCAGGCATGACAAGGCCCGCCCAACGACGCCTCGTGCGCACGCGGCAACAGACACCGAGGAGATGTGTGATGCTCAAATTCTATTTCAACGGATCGCCGAACCCGACCAAGGTCGCGCTCTATCTGGAAGAGTCCGGCCTGCCGTTTCAGCCGGTCGCGGTCGACACCCGCAAGGGCGAGCAGTTCACGCCGGAGTTCCTCAAGATCAACCCGAACGGCAAGGTGCCGGCGATCGACGATGGCGGCACCATCGTGTTCGACTCGAACGCCATCCTGCTTTATCTCGCCGAGAAGACCGGCAAGTTCCTGCCCACGAACCGCGCCGAATTGCTGTCCTGGCTGATGTTCATCGCCACCGGCGTCGGGCCCTATTCGGGCCAGGCCGTGCACTTCAAGCATTTTGCGCCGAAGGACCAGAACCACGATTACGCCCATAACCGCTACCAGTACGAGACCGATCGCCATTACAAGATTCTCGACGGTCACCTCAAAGACCGCCGCTACATGGTGGGCGACAGCTATTCGATCGTCGATATGGCATTGTGGGGCTGGGCGCGGATGGTGCCGTTCAAGCTCGGCGACGACGCCTTTGCGCGATACCCGAATGTGAAGCGGCTCGTCGACGAGATTTCGGCACGCCCGGCGGCGGCACGCGCCATCGCCCTGAAGGACAAGTTCACCTTCAAGGCCGAGATGGACGACGAAGCGCGCAGCAACATGTTCAAGCACATGACGACCAAGGTGGCTTGAGCGCGCCGCTCTTCGAGGCCACGCGCATGCGCGTGGCCTCTTGCGTTTGAGACTTCAGGCGGAGTGGACCGAACTCAGGAACTTGGCCACTTCCAGCTTGAGGCGGTTGCTGTCGGCCGAGAGCGAGCGCGCCGCCGACAGCACCTGCGAGGAGGCCGAGCCGGTCTCGGAGGCGCCGCGCTGCACGTCGCTGATGTTGGACGATACGAGCTGCGTGCCTTGGGCCGCCTGCTGGACGTTGCGGGAGATCTCCTGCGTCGCCGCGCCCTGCTGCTCCACGGCGGCGGCGACCGTGGACGAAATCTCCGACAGCCGCTCGATGGTGCCGCTGATCTCCCTGATCGAGCCGACCGACTCCTCCGTCGCGGCCTGGATGCTGGAGACCTGCTGGGCGATCTCGCCGGTGGCCTTCGCAGTCTGCTCAGCGAGCGCCTTGACCTCGGAAGCGACCACCGCAAAGCCGCGGCCGGCTTCGCCCGCACGCGCCGCCTCGATCGTGGCGTTCAGCGCCAAGAGGTTGGTCTGGCCGGCGATGGTGCTGATGAGCTCGACCACGTCACCGATCCGGGCGGCGGCCTTGGAGAGCGCGCCGACGCGCTCGTTGGTCCTGCTCGCCTGACCGACGGCCTCGGTGGCGATGCGGGCGGATTCCTGCACCTGACGGGCAATCTCGGATACCGAGGAGGAGAGCTCCTCGGTCGCCGAGGCGACCGCCTGCACATTGGCCGAAGCCTCCTGCGACGCGCTGGCGACCTCCGTCGAGAGGTCCTGGGCCCGCGCGGCGGTCGTGGTCAAGGTGCCTGCGGAGGCTTCGAGCTCGCTCGATGCCGACGATACCGTGTTCACGATCTCACCGACCGCCTGCTCGAACTGATCGGCAAGCCGGACCATGTCTTTCTTGCGACTCTCGGCCTGCAGCGCCTCGAGCTCGGCCTGCTCGGCGCGCATGCGCTCGGTCTCGATCATGTTGTCCTTGAACACCTGGATCGCCTTGGCCATGTCGCCGACCTCGTCAGCCCTGCCGCGGCCGGGAATCTCGGCCTCGAGATTGCCGCCGGCAAGCCGCCCCATCGCGTGCGTCATCGAGGTCAGGGGACCGACGATGCTGCGGCCGATCAGGAAGGCGACGATGCCACCGAACAAGATGGCGAGCCCGCCGGCGATCTCCTGAACGGTCGTCGTGCTGGCGATCACGGCTTCGGCATTGTTGCGCGAGTCCCGGTAGTCCTTCTTCAGGGTCGTTTCCGCGGCCTTGAGCTTGCCGATACTGTCGACGATGAGGGGCGCGAGGTTCTTGTGGTAGATCTCGTCGGCTTGAAGCATCGCGGCGGACGTCGTCTCGAATGCCGATTTGTAGATTCCGAGCGAGGTCTTCACCGGCGTGAGCGTGGCGCGCAACTCCGCCGCCTGCGGGCTCTTTTCGATGGCCGCGAGCCGTTGCGCTGCCCTGTCCACACTCGCCCTGAAATTCGCAGGCCCCTGGACATCACGCACGGCCAGGAAACGCCAGGTTGCGACCCGAACGAGAAGGATTCTGGATTCGAGGTCGGCGACCAGGGCCGCCGTGTCTTCATCGACGGCAGCCCGCGCCGCGTCGACCAGCTTGCCCATCTTGACGGCCAGCTCCTCTCCACTGGGGAGCAGCGTCGCCTTGCCGGTTCTCACCTCGTTGACGGCGTCCCCGAGATTGTCACGCAGGCGTCGCATCTTGGCGATGTCGTCGATCAGGCCGTTGTAGAGCGCTCGCCGCTCCTCGGAGAGCGTCCCCTGCGCGCCCACCCGCAGCAGCTCGGTCGCCGCGGTTTCCCGCTCTTGCGCCTCCTTCATTGCAGGCTCGTTGGCGTCGTAGACGTAGCGCAGGTTGGCCCGTTGGATCGCCTGCAAATGGGCTGATATTTCCAGCACCCGTGCCGTGCTGTCGGAGAGGGCGGATTGTCTTGCGACCTGATCCTGCACGTACCGCAAATTCCAGACGGCAACCACTGCCATCACGAGACCGACCGCCACCAGGGCCATGAAGCCTGCGTACAGGCGTCCCCTGATCCGCAAACGAAATTTCGGCATTCCCACTGTCCACCCAGATGCATTTGAATTCGAGGGGTCGGACAGCTCCGGCGATCGTCACGGCCACTCCGGCAGCCGCACGCCGCGCCCTGGCGACCCACGCTGCACCGCGACACAATGGGGGACACTTCTTAATTGAACCTTCAAATTCTTCGCGGGCATGCGCATCAGCGCACGATAATTTGCTGATTTTATCGGCAGTTGAGCAAGGCTTTCGCGCAGACCAGCAACCGCATGCAGTGTGGTGCATGCATTTGCCAGGATGAGTACCGATCGGGCGCCCATAAATAGAGGCTGCATCTTGGATCTCTCTATTTCCGCCGGACAGGCTTTTTCAGCTCGTACGCAATCTCCGACCGCGTCATCCCGAAATCCAGAAGCTCACGCTCGCTCATGGCGGCGAGCTGGCAGTGCATCCGCGCGCGCTCTCGCCGCAGCCGGATGATCTCCGCCAGCTTGCGCCAGACCGATACGGCCCTCGCAGGCCGTAACAAATGGCGCCGGCCGGCAGACCAGATCGGGCTCAAGCCGTCAGCCCGCGGCTCTCGCGGCCGTTTGTGGAAAAGGGCCGAGCGCCTTCTCGGTCAGAACCGAGTCGCAGTACTCGCGGATCTCCTTGATCTTGCCGTCCTCGAGGCGAAACACCAGACAATAATCGTTGTCGTAACGCACGCCTTCGGCTGTGACGTTGTCACCCTTGGCTTCGACGACGACGACGTCGCCATCGGCAATGAAGCGATGGGCGATTGTACGCGTGCGGTCGCGCAGGCGCGTGCGCACATAGCCGTGCAGATCGTTGAGGATCGCCTCCTTGCCCGAAAAGGTGCGGGACCAGGAATATTGCCCGGTCACGATCCATTTGGCGTCGTCGGCAAGGCTGGCGCTGAACAGCGCGCGATCGCGCGCGGCCGGATCGGAATCGGCGGCAGCGGCAAAGATATCCTGCATCAGTTTCTTGTTGGCGGTCGCGTTCATGGCGGCATCTCCGTGGTGTGACATCGCGAAGATCATCGCCGGTCGATCAGAATTCTTCAAATCGATAGTAGATATGATATATATTCACACCATGAATTTGAATTCGCTTGACCTCAATCTGTTGACCGCCCTCGACGCATTGCTGCGCGAGGCCAATGTCAGCCGCGCGGCGTTACGGCTCGGGCTGTCGCAGCCGGCGGCGAGCCATGCGCTCCAGCGCGTGCGCGACATCTTCGGCGATCCGCTCCTGGTACGCACCGGCGCGCGGATGGAGCTGACGCCGCGGGCGCAAGCCCTGCGCGCGCCGCTGGCGCAGGCGCTCGACCAGGTGCGCGGGCTGTTCGTGCCTGACGAATTCGATGCCGCTCGCAGCGAGCGGCAGTTCCGTCTGATGATGCCGGACCTCGCGGTCGAGCTGCTGATGCCTCCGCTGATGGAGAAGGTGACGCAGGCTGCACCGAACGTCCGCATCGACGTCGTGCCCTGGCGGGGATCGGCGATCTTCCACGCCGAATTCGCCCGCACCATCGACCTCGTGATCTCGATCGGCAACGCCTTCAAGGGTTTTCACCGCCAGCTGCTCTACACTGACAGCGACGCGCTGGCGGTGCGGCGCGGCCATCCCGTTGGAGCGAAGCTGAAACGGCGCGAGGCGTTCCTGGCCGCGCGCCATGTCGGCGTGATCATCCGCGGCAGCGCTGAGGACCTGATCGACACCTGGCTGCGCAGCAAAGGCATCGAGCGACACATCTCGCTGGTGGTGGCGGGCTATCTCGAAGCCTTGCACGTCGCCGCGCGCACCGACCTCGTCGCTTTCGTGCCGCGCCGGCTGATCGCGGCGCTGTCGAAGCAGCTCGGCCTCGTCACGGTGACGCCGCCGCTCGACCCCGGGATCGACGAGCAGTTCATGTTCCACCCGACGCGGGCCCAGATGGACCCGGGCTCGATCTGGCTGCGGCGGCTGATGCTGGAGACCGGACGGGAGCTAGCGAAGAAGGAGCGGCGCGTTGGGTAGCTCTCGTAAGGGGTGGGCAAAGCGAAGCCTGCCCACCATCTGTTGTCGCCGGACGAAGATGGTGGGCACGGCGCTTTGCGTCTTTGCCCGAGAGCCGCGCTGCCTTCACGCCTTCTGCGCGTCCATCACCTTGCGGATCGCCGGGCGATCCGACATGCGCTTGAAGTGATCAGCGATCCTCGGCGTCGCATTGATGTCGACGCTGTCGCCTTCGAGCCAGGTCGAAAGCGTGTAGAGATAGGGATCGCAGACCGTGTACTGCTCGCCCATCACCCAGGGCCCCCGAAACATCTTCTGCTCGATGAGCTTGAAGCAGGCCGCCATGGTCTTCGGCACCATAGCCTTCATGTCGGCGAACGAGCTCTCCTCCGTCGCCCAGCGCGCGCCGCGCATCTTGTGGGCGTGGTTGATGTGCACGGTCGAGCAGAGATAGGAGTTGAACGACTGCACCTGGGCGAACTCGAAGGGATCGTCGAGCGGCGCGAGCTTCGCCTTGGGGAACACTTGCGCGATGTAAGCCAGCATCGCCGGCGTTTCGGTCAGGACGCCGCGATCGGTGACGAGCGCGGGCACGCGGCCCTTCGGGTTGATGGCGAGATAGTCCGGGCTGTTCTGCTGGTTGTCCTTGAAGCTCAGCCGTTCGGCCGTGTAGTCGGCGCCGGCCTCTTCCAAGGTGATGTAGGTGGCGAGCGCGCAGGTGCCGGTGGCGTAGTAGAGCTTGAGCATGTCGGACCTCATGAGAAAGCTGGAAAATAACGGCTGTCGACCCCAAGGTCCATAGCACAACATCCTCTTCGCAGTTGCCCACCTCCGCCCGGCTGTGCCAAGACGCCTGCAACTGGAGAGTTTTCTCATGACGATACTCGTCGCCGGTGGCGGCATCGGCGGGCTGACCCTTGCGCTCAGCCTGCATCAAATCGGCGTTCCCGTGAAAGTGTTCGAGAGCGTCGCGGAGCTGAAGCCGCTCGGCGTCGGCATCAACGTACTGCCGCATGCGGTGCGCGAGCTGATCGAACTCGGCCTGATGGATAAGCTCGACGCCAGCGGCGTGCGCACCCGCGAGCTCGCCTATTTCTCCAAGCACGGCAAGCCGATCTGGAGCGAGCCGCGCGGACTGGACGCCGGTTACAAATGGCCGCAATTCTCGATCCACCGCGGCACGCTGCAGCAGCTCCTGCTCGACACCGCGGTCGAGCGGCTCGGCCGCGAGAACATCCTCACCAGCCATCATCTGACCGGCTGGACCGAGACGGCGGACGGCGTGCGCGCCGACTTCATCGACAAGGCGACCGGCAAGGCCGCCGGCACTTTCGAGGGCGCGATCCTGATCGCCGCCGACGGCATCCATTCCGCCGCGCGAGAAAAGCTGTATCCCAATGAAGGCCCGCCGATCTGGAACGGCCGCATCCTCTGGCGCGGCGTCACGCCGGCAAACGCCTTCCTGACCGGCCGCACAATGATCATGGCCGGCCACGAGATCCTGAAATTCGTCTGCTATCCGATCTCGAAAGAGCCCGACGCAAACGGCAACCACCTCATCAACTGGGTCGCGGAGCGTCACATGCCACCGACCTATCAGTGGCGCCGCGAAGACTATAACCGCACGGCACGGCGCGAAGAATTCCTGCCCTGGTTCGAGAGCTGGCAGTTCGACTGGCTCGACGTGCCCGGCCTGATCAGGAACTGCCCGCACGCCTATGAATATCCGCTGGTCGACCGCGATCCAGTCTCGCAATGGACCTTCGGCCGCGTCACGCTGATGGGCGATGCCGCGCATCCGATGTACCCGATCGGTTCGAACGGCGCCTCGCAGGCGATCCTCGATGCCCGCGTCATCACGCGCGAGATTCTGGCGCATGGCCCGACGCAAGCAGCGCTGCTCGCCTATGAAGCCGAGCGCCGGCCCGCAACCGCCGACCTCGTCCTGCTCAACCGCAAGAACGGCCCCGAGCAGGTGATGCAGCTGGTCGAGGAGCGCGCGCCCGACGGCTTTGAGGTCGTTACCGATGTGCTCTCGCAAAAAGAGCTGGAGGACATTGCCGCCAACTACAAGCGCGTCGCCGGCTTCCAGGTGGAAGCGCTGAATGCGAAGCCGCCGATCGTGAGCAAGAATGCGAGGCGGGTGGGTTTCTAGAGACGCAGCTCCAGCAACGGGCGAGATGCGCATCGATGTGCCCTCGCCCCTTGCGGGAGAGGGCAGCGACGCAGGGAGATGCGGACTCACTCGGGTGAGGGGTCCGTCTCCGCATACATCCCTTGCAATTGAATTCGCCGAGGCAACCCCTCATCCGGCGCTTCGCGCCACCTGCTCCCACAAGGGTAGAAGGAAGATGGAGTGCGCGGCTAGACCGGTGGTCGCCTCACTTCACCACCCTCGCCGCTTCCAGCAACCGCTCGCTCGCGCTTGCCGTCGCGAACACCGTGCCGTCTTCCGCCATCAGCTTGCCCTCGACGAACGCGATCGTCCTGCCGAGCTGCGTCACCCTGGCCTCGCCGACGATCGGGCCAGGCTTGGCGGGCGCCAAAAAATTCACGGTCATGCTGATGGTGGTGGTGTAGAGCCGCCCCTCGCTCATCACCAGCACGGCGGGACCCATGGTGTCATCGAGCATCGCCGAAAGCATGCCGCCCTGGATGAAACCTGCGGGGTTGCAGAATTCAGGTTTGGCCTCGAAGCCCAGTCTGATCCAGCCCTCCTCCGGGCGGGCATCGAGCAGGCGCCATCCGAGCAACTCGGCGCAGGGCGGCCTTGGAAAATCGTCGAGCGCGGTCTTGACCATGCGAGGCTCCATCGCGCCGTGATAGCGCAGCGCTGCTGCCAGCGTGCTGTCAGGAGCACGGGCCGATCAAACATCCAGTGCGTGCGCAATCACCTTGCGCATGACGTTGGGCAGCGCTTCGTCCGCGAGGGTCGCGATCAGCACCCAGCGCATGCCCTCAGGGGCGCGGGTGCGGGCTTCCACCTGCGCCGTGTAGACCACCAGCTCCAGGGGAAAATGCGTGAAGACATGGGTGACCACGCCCACCTTGCGCTGCCAGCGCGACAACCCCTTCAGCTCCGGCGCCTGCTGCTTCGCCGCCGCGTCCTCTTGGCCGGCCAGCCAGTCCGAGCCCGGCACTTCCGTCATGCCGCCCAGCAGGCCCTTCTCGGGCCGCGAGCGGACGAGCAGTTCGTCGCCACGCGTGATCACAAAGGCGGCGCCGCGCCTGAGCGTCCCGCTCTTCTTCGGCGCCTTGCGCGGGAACGTCTCCTGGGAGCCTTGCGCGCGCGCCGTGCAGTCCTCGTTCAGCGGGCACAGCGAGCAGGCCGGCTTCTTCGGCGTGCAGATCGAGGCGCCCAAATCCATCAACGCCTGTGCGCTGTCACCGGCGCGGGAATCCGCCAGCAACGTCGCCGCCAGTTTCTGGATCAAAGGTTTTGCCTGTGGCAGCTCGTCCTCGACCGCGAACAGGCGCGATACCACGCGCTCGATATTGCCGTCGACCGGCATGGTGCGCCGATCGAAGGCGATCGCCGCGATCGCCGCCGCCGTGTAGGGCCCGATCCCCGGCAGCGCGCGTAGCCCTTCCTCAGTGTCGGGAAAGACGCCGCCGTGCTCGCGCGCCACCGCCACCGCGCAGGCGTGGAGATTGCGTGCGCGCGAATAGTAGCCGAGCCCGGCCCACATCCGCAGCACGTCGTCGAGGGAGGCCCGCCCTAGCGCCGTAACGTCGGGCCAGCGTGCGACGAATTTTTCGAAATAGGGCCCGACCGCCTTCACCGTGGTCTGCTGCAGCATGATCTCCGATAACCAGACGCGGTAGGGATCGGACGCCTCGCCGGGCGCGGCGCGCCAGGGCAGTCGGCGGCGATGACGATCGTACCATTGCAGGAGCGCGAGCGGGCGCGATGAGGTCTCCGGCTGAGAAGATTCCGGCTTCGGCTTGCGTACGGATCTGGGGCTCATTCCTCACTTGTAGCGGCAATGCACTGGCCTCTCCACGTCATGCCCGCGCTCGTCGCGGGCATCCACGTCTTTCTTCGCAGGAAGAACGTGGATGGCCGGGACAAGCCCGGCCATGACGAATCTCGGGGTCTGTGGCCCGACATCCAAGGTGCTATAAAGCCCGCCATGTCCAAATCCGGCCCCATCTTCAAGCCCGGTCCCATCAGCGCAAAACCGCTCGGGATCCTGCTCAATGACGTCTTTGCCGAGGCCTATGCCAAGCAGGGCTTCGCCGCACGCGAACTGGTGACGCGGTGGGCGCAGATTGCGGGGCCCGAGATCGCGGCCCATGCCGAGCCACTCAAGATGCAATGGCCACGCCCGGTCGAGGGTCAGCCGCAGGAGCCGGCAACCCTGGTGCTGCGGGTCGAGGGGCCGATGGCGCTGGAGATCCAGCACTCGGCCGACGTGATCCTGGAACGGGTCAACCGCTTCTTCGGCTGGAGCGCGGTCGGCAAGCTGGCCTTCCGCCAGGCCCCCCTGTCGCGGCCGAGGGGCCGGAAGCGGCCCGGCCCGCCAGACCCCAAGGCGGTCGCCAAGGTGGCGGAGAGCCTCACCGACATCGAAGATGAGCAATTGAAGACGGCGCTGGCGCGGCTCGGGGCCGCCATCAAGCGAAATTGAGCCTCATTCCGCGCCCAAACTGGACCCGTGCCTGCGGCCTGCCATTGCCTCAGGCGACGTTTCAAGCTAGCGACAGGCCGCTCGAAGGGGAACCTCGGGCGAACCTTGCCAATCCCGGGAGCCGACCTTGATCATCACCCGCCGCGCCTTCACCACGATGCTGTCGCTGACCGGGCTTGCCGCGCTCGCCGGGATCTCGCCGCTGCGGTTCATTTCCGACGCGATGGCGCAGTCCGCCGCCGATGTGGCCAAGCCGGTGTCGCTGCCCGACATGGCGCTCGGCCCGAAGGACGCCGCCGTCACCATCACCGAATACGCCTCGATGACCTGCCCGCACTGCGCCGCCTTCAACGAGCAGGTGTTCCCGAAGATCAAGAAGGAATACATCGACACCGGCAAGGTGCGTTACATCTTCCGCGAGTTCCCGCTCGACATCAAAGCCGCCGCCGGCTCCATGCTGTCGCGCTGCATCGCCAAGGACGACGCGCCGAAATACTTCGCGGTCACCGACATGCTGTTCCGCCAGCAGAACGACTGGGTGGTGAAGAACACCACCGAGACCCTGACGCGGATCGGCAAGCAGGCCGGCCTCACCCAGCCGCAGGTCGAGTCCTGCCTGAAGGACCAGGCGCTGCTCGACAAGATCGCCGCCGACCAGAAATATGCCAGCGACGTGTTGAAGGTGGATTCGACACCGACCTTCTTCATCAACGGCGAGAAGATCAAGGGCGAAGCCTCGTTCGAGGAGTTCGCCAAGAAGATCAATCCGCTCCTGAAGAGCTGATTCGCTCGTCAAGATCCTGATTCGCATCTCGAAAGCCGTATCTTTCCCGGCATAAATCCCTTGGGAAAAGCGGCTTTCGCCGGTTGCCCTCGCGGCGCACCGCGGCCATTGTCCAGCCGCATGAGGCGCCTCGCGCGACTCGCCCGGATAGCGACATTGCCTTCCATGGTATTGTCCCGGCAGGGGGATTCGTGCCTGCCAACAGAGATGCGTGCTTATGAAAATCACCCGCCTGCGCCTTCACGGTTTCAAGTCCTTCGTTGAGCCTACGGACTTCGTCATCGAGCCCGGTCTGACCGGCGTGGTCGGTCCCAACGGCTGCGGCAAGTCGAATCTCGTCGAAGCGCTGCGCTGGGCGATGGGTGAGACCTCGTACAAGTCGCTGCGCGCCGCCGACATGGACGCGGTGATCTTCGCCGGCTCCGGCAACCGTCCGGCGCGCAACCATGCCGAAGTGACGATGACGATCGACAATGCCGATCGCACCGCGCCTGCGGCGATGAACGACAGCCAGATTCTCGAGATCTCCCGTCGCATCGAGCGCGAGGCTGGCTCGGTCTATCGCATCAACGGCCGCGACGTGCGCGCGCGCGACGTGCAGATCCTGTTCGCGGACGCAGCCACCGGCGCGCGTTCGCCGGCCCTCGTCCACCAGGGCAAGATCGGCGAGATCATCCAGGCCAAGCCCGAGCAGCGCCGCCGCGTGCTGGAAGATGCTGCCGGCGTCGCCGGCCTGCACGCCCGCCGTCACGAGGCCGAGCTGCGGCTGAAGGCGGCCGAGACCAACCTCACCCGCGTCGAGGACGTGATCGGCCAGCTCTCCGGGCAGATGGAAGGCCTGAAGAAGCAGGCCCGCCAGGCCGTGCGCTACCGCGAGGTCGCGGCCAAGGTTCGCAAGGCCGAGGCCACCCTGTTCCATCTGCGCTGGATCGGCGCCCATGCCGACGTCAACGAATCCGGCCAGACCCATGATCTCGCCGTCCGCGAGATGGCCGAGCGCACCCAGCACCAGGCCGAAGCCGCCCGCATTCAGGCGATCCGCGCCGCCGAGATGCCGGCGCTGCGCGATGCCGAAGCGCGCGCCGCCGCCGGACTGCAACGCCTCACCAATGCCCGCGAACAGCTCGACCGCGAGGAAGAGCGCGCCAAGGAGCGCGTCGCCGAGCTCGAGCGCCGCCTCGCCCAGTTCGAAGGCGACATCTCGCGCGCCCAGCAGCAGACCATGGATGCCGACGTCGCGCTGCAGCGGCTCGACACCGAAGACGCCGAGCTGAAGGAAGAGATCAAGTCGCGCGTCGAGAAGCGCTCCGGCGTCGACGAGCGCGTCGCCGAAGCCGAGGCGGTGCTGACCGAAACCGAGCAGCGCTTCGCCGAGCTGACCACCGCGCTCGCCGACCTCACCGCCAAGCGCAACCAGTTGGAAGCCAACGTCCGCACCCACCGCGACAAGCTCGCCCGGCTCGACCAGGAGATCGCGAACGTCGCCGCGGAAGAGCAGAAGCTCACTGAGGCGACCGGCGGCTTCGGCGATCTCGATGAGCTGACCGCACTGGTCGAGACCGCGGAGCAGACGCTGGCAGCTTCCGAAGCCGCGGCGCAGGCGAGCGAAGCCGCGCACGTTGCCGCGCGTCAGACGCTGGAATCCTCGCGCGCGCCGCTGGTCGAAGCCGACAAGCGCGTGCAGCGGCTCGAGACCGAAGCGCGCACCATCTCCAAGATCGTCAACGGCGAGACCAAGAACCTGTGGCCGCCGATCATCGACGGCATCACCGTCGACAAGGGATTTGAAAAGGCGATCGGCGCCGCGCTCGGCGACGATCTCGACGCGCCGATCGATCCGTCGGCGCCGATGCGCTGGACCAATGTCGGACACACCGAGGGCGATCCGGAGCTGCCCGAGGGCGCCGTGCCGCTTTCCAATCACGTGCAGGCGCCGGCCGAGCTGGCGCGCCGCCTGGCCCAGATCGGCGTGGTGCCGCGCGAGCGCGGCGCCGAGCTGGTCTCGCAGCTCAAGACTGGCCAGCGGCTGGTCTCACCCGAAGGCGACGTCTGGCGCTGGGACGGCTTTGTCGCCGCGGCGCACGCCCCGACCGGCGCCGCACGGCGTCTTGCCGAGCGCGCCCGCCTCGTTGATATCGAGAACGAGCTGGAGCAGGCCCGCATCGACGCGCAGATCAAGCGCCAGGCGCTGGAAAACGCCGAGTCCGAGCTGCAGATGGCCGCGAGCACCGAAGGTGCCAGCCGCGAAGCCTGGCGCGCCGCGCAGCGCGAGCTCAACGTCGCGCGCGAGCGCCACGCCAATGCCGAGCGCGAGATCAGCCGCCACGCCGCCCGCAAGGCGACGCTGTCGGAAGCGCACAGCCGTCTCGCCGCCGATCGCGCCGAGGCCGAGGCCGCCTACGAAAATGCCGCGGCCGGGATCTCAGAGCTGCCGTCGAGCGAGGACACCGAGACCCAGCTCGCCGCCGTCCGCAGCGACATCGAGGGCCACCGCCGCATGGCCGCCCAGGTCCGCGCCGAGGCGCAGGCGCTGGCACGCGAGGCCGAGCTCGCCGACAGGCGCGTGCAGGCGATCCTCGCCGAACGCACCGAGTGGCAGAACCGCAAGGAGAGCGCGGCCTCCCACATCGACACCATCCAGGCCCGTATCGCCGAACTCACGATCGAGCGCAGCGAACTCGAAAACGCGCCGCAAGTGTTCGCCGAGAAGCGCAGCGCGCTGATCACCGAGATCGAATACGCCGAGAACGACCGCCGCATGGCCGCCGACGCGCTCGCCACCGCGGAAAGCGCGATGGCGGAGACCGATCGCGTCGCCAAGCTGACGCTCGAAGCGCTCTCCAGCGCTCGCGAGGCCACCGCGCGCGCCGAGGAGCGCATGGAAGGCGCGCGGCGCCGGCTCGAGGACATCGAGCGCGAGATCCGCGACATGCTCGAAGTCGAGCCCCAGGCCGTCGCCGGCCTTGCCGAGATCGAGCCGGGCGCGGAGCTGCCGCCGCTGCACGACATCGAGGAAGACCTCGAAAAGATGCGCCGCGACCGCGAGCGCCTCGGCGCGGTCAATTTGCGCGCCGAGGAAGAGCTGCGCGAGGTCGAGACCCAGCACACCGGCCTCGTCACCGAGCGCGACGACCTGGTCGAAGCCATCAAGCGGCTGCGCCAGGGTATCCAGAGCCTGAACAAGGAAGCGCGGGAGCGGCTCCTGACCTCGTTCGACGTCGTCAACAACCATTTCAAGCGCCTGTTCGTCGAGCTGTTCGGCGGCGGCGAGGCCGCGCTGCATTTGATCGAGAGCGACGACCCGCTGGAAGCCGGTCTCGAGATCATCGCCAAGCCGCCGGGCAAGAAACCGCAGACGCTGTCGCTGCTCTCGGGCGGCGAGCAGGCGCTGACCGCGATGGCGCTGATCTTCGCGGTGTTCCTCACCAATCCCTCGCCGATCTGCGTGCTGGACGAAGTCGACGCACCGCTCGACGACCACAACGTCGAACGGTACTGCAACCTCTTGCATGAGATGACCGGCTCGACCGACACGCGCTTCATCATCATCACGCACAACCCGATCACGATGGCGCGGATGAACAGGCTGTTCGGCGTCACCATGGCCGAGCGCGGCGTCTCGCAGCTCGTCTCGGTGAGCCTGCAAGAGGCCGTGGAGATCCTCGACCAGAACGTGGCGTGATATCTCCGGCGTCATTCCGGGGCTCGCGAGGCGAGAGTCCGGAATCTCGCGCTACAATCTCGAACTTCCGGGTTCGCGCTGCGCGCGCCCCGGAATGACGGTGGGCAAACATGATCTCGCCCATTCTCCCCGCTGAACTCAAGGCCGCCCTCGACGGGAAGCTCCAGGGCTTCTCGCGGACCGACGCCGCACAGCGATCGCAAAAGATCTCGACCGCCTATCGCGCCGGCGGCGGCTCCGGCACCATCAAATCGGAGGCCGATGCGCTCGCCTATGCGCTGGCGCGGATGCCGGCGACCTACGCGGCCGTGGCCGCCAGCCTGAATGCGCTGACCGAAATCGCGCCTGGCCTTGCGCCTGAAACGCTGCTCGACGTCGGCGCAGGTCCGGGCACCGCGAGCTGGGCCGCCGCGGAAGCCTTTCCGTCGCTGCGGGATTTCACCCTGCTCGACGCCAACGCCACGCTGAGCCGGCTCGCGCTGGAACTGGCGCGCAACAGCACGCGCCTCGCAGAGTGTCGCCATCTTCCCGGCGATGCCGGCGGCAACCTCGTCGAGGTCTCGCAAGCCGACCTCGTCGTCGCCAGCTACGTCATTGGCGAGCTCAACGAAGGCGACCAGCGCAAGCTTGCGGAAGCGATGTGGGCGAAAGCGCGCCATGCGTTGGTCGTGATCGAGCCCGGCACGCCCGCGGGCTATGCCCGCATCCTCACGCTCCGGCAACAACTGATCTCGGCCGGAGCCCACGTCGCCGCCCCCTGCCCTCACGACAGACCCTGCCCGCTCATCCCGCCCGACTGGTGCCATTTCTCCCAACGCCTGCCGCGCTCCCAGGCGCATCGCCAGATCAAGGGCGCCGAGGTGCCGTTCGAGGACGAGCGCTTCATCTACGTCGCCCTGACACGCGCGCCGCCGGCGACGCGCGCCGCGCGCGTGCTGGCGCCGCCGGATGTCGGCAAGGCCGAGATCGCGGCCAAGCTCTGCACCGAGGCTGGGGTCGCGCTGACGAAAGTCCCGCGGCGCGACAAGACGGCCTATGCCGACGCCCGGCGCTGGCGCTGGGGCGATGCGATCATGTCCGAAAGTTAATTCCGCCGGCCGTGCTTCCCTTGAACTCGGACGGTTCCTCGTCCGACCAAGCCTTACCTTCCCTCCATGCCGGGGCTCTCGCCCTGCGCCAATTTGGTCTACCCTAGCGCCTGCCTTCTTCCCGCTTCAGGAGTTCTTCATGTCGACCGGCTGGATCGTTCTCGGCGTCATCGTCGTCCTCGTGCTGTTCGCCTTCAGCGCCTACAACCGCCTGGTGGCGCTGAGCCAACGCGTCGGCCAGGCCTTTGCCGATATCGACGTGCAGCTCAAGCAGCGCCACGACCTGGTCCCGAACCTGGTCGAGACCGTGAAGGGCTATGCCTCGCACGAGCGCGGCACGCTCGACGACGTCATCAAGGCGCGCAATTCGGCGATGGCGGCGCAGGGACCGGCTCAGGTGTCCGCGGCGGAGAACCAGCTCTCCGGCGCACTCGGCCGGCTGATCGCGCTGTCGGAAGCCTATCCCGACCTCAAGGCCAATGCCAATTTCCAGCAGCTCGCATCCGAGCTCTCCGATCTCGAGAACAAGATCGCGGCCAGCCGTCGCTTCTTCAACAACGCGGTCCAGGAATACAACACCGGCATCCAGCAGATGCCCGCCGCCCTGTTCGCCGGCATGTTCGGCTTCACCAGGAAGGACTTCTTCGATCTCGGCACGAGCCGCACCGAGGTCGAGGCGGCGCCGCAGGTGAAGTTCTGATTGCAACATGACCCCTCACCTTCGTCGTTCCGGGGCGCGTCGAAGACGCGAACCCGGAATCTCGAGCGAGACACTAAGCTCTGGATTCCGGGTTCACGCCGTTGGCGTGTCCCGGAATGACGGAAGCCAACGGAAGCAGCCATGGCCGCGTATGGTCTCTACACGCACATCGCCTCGAACAAGTTTCGTTCGATGCTGCTGCTCGCCGGCCTGTTCGTGCTGGTCTATGTGCTGGTCTATGCCGGCGCGCTGGTCGCCGAGGTCGTCATCAACGGCAACGAGACTGTCGCCTATTATTTGAAACGCGCCTTCCACGACCTGATCGTCGCGGCGCCCGTTGCGACGATCGTGACGGCCGCCTGGGTCGTGATCGCCTATTTCTTCCACCAGTCGATGATCGACGCCGTGACCGGCGGCCACGACGTGACCCGGCAGGAACAGCCGCGGCTCTACAATCTGCTCGAAAACCTCTGCATCTCGCGCGGCATCACCATGCCGAAGCTGAAGATCATGGAGAGCCCGGCGCTGAACGCGTTCGCGACGGGCCTCAATCCGCGGCAATATTCGATCACCGTCACCACCGGTCTCCTCGATGCGCTGAACGACAAGGAGATCGAGGCGGTGCTGGCCCACGAGCTGACCCACATCAAGAACGGCGACGTGCAGCTCATGGTGGTCGCCGTCATCATCGCCGGTGTGGTCGGCTTCTTCGGCGAATTGTTCTTCCGCCTGTTCACGAGCTTCGACTGGAGCCCGAGCTCCGGCGGCTCGTGGTCCTCGGGCTCCTCCTCGTCGTCGCGGTCGTCCTCGTCGTCGAGCGACAGCAAGAGCTCCGGCGGCGGCGCGATCATCGTCATCATCATCGCGGTCGTGCTGATCGTTCTGGCCTGGCTGCTGTCGCAGGTGGTGAAGCTCGCGCTATCGCGGTCGCGCGAATATCTCGCCGATGCCGGCTCGGTCGAGCTGACGAAAGACCCTGACGCCATGATCTCGGCGCTGCGCAAGATCGAGGGCCGCGGCGAACTGCCCGGCGCGACCTCGGCCGTGATGGAGCTCTGCGTCGACAATCCGCGCGAAGGCTTTGCCGATTTGTTCGCCACCCACCCTTCCGTGCAGTCCCGGGTCGATGCGCTGGTCAAGTTCGCCGGCGGCCGTGACCCTGGTCCCCTGCCAGGCCCCACTGAAGAGACTGATCAACCCGAGATGGAACAGCCCGGAGCGCAGGATACCCCACCGCCGCTGTCGCACGGGCGATGGGGCGATGCAGCCGCTCCGGCCAATCCGCCGCCCGTTCCCACACCAAGCCCCTCAGGCGTCCTTCCAGCCAATCCGATGGGACCATGGGGCCGCCACTGAGCCACGCGATCGGGCGCCGTTCGTGGCAGGTTTGACACCGATAGGGAAAAACCTCGGGAATTGCCGCAACTGGGGCGCAAGGAATTGAATTCTCCCTTGTTTCTGCCATGTTCGCGCCCAACAGCAGACTTGGGACGTCTTTTGGGACATCGATTTGGGGCCTGGCCGATTGCGACCTCGCGATCGGAGGCGCGTTAGGGGACAGCAATGGCAAAGCCGGCAGTGGTTGTGGTGGGCGCGGACAAGGGCGGGGTCGGCAAGACCACGGTGTCGCGTACCTTGCTCGATTATTTCTCAGCCAACAACGTGCCGACGCGCGCGTTCGACACGGAGTCTCCGCGCGGAACCCTGAAGCGCTTCCACCCCGACATCACCGAGATCGTCGACATGACGACCACGGCCGACCAGATGAAGATCTTCGACACGCTCAATACCGTGAGCCCGTCGGTGACCGTGATCGACGTCCGCGCCGGCCTGCTCTCGCCGGCGCTGGCCTCGCTGCGCGACATCGGGTTCCTCGACGCCGCCAAGGCCGGCCAGATCACCTTTGCCGTGTTCCACATCCTGGGACCCTCGATCGCCTCGCTGGAGGAGATCGCCGAGACCGCCGGCTTCATGGGCGGCGCAAAATACTTCCTGGTGAAGAACTTCATCAATGACACCCAGTTCTTCCAGTGGGACCAGGCGACTTACAATTCGTATTTCCACCGCATCAAGGACGCGACCGAGCTGACCATCCCCAAGCTCAACGAAATGGCCTATGAGCAGGTCGAGGTGTCTTCCGTCCCGTTCCTGAAATTCGTCGCCAACAAGGGCATCAACGACGATGCCGCCAACTATTCGTTCGTGCTGCGCGGCTATGTCCGGCACTGGCTGGCGAACGTCTGGAGCGAGTTCGATCGCATCCGCCTGACCGACATCGTCGGTTCGAAGCCGGTGACCCGCAACAGCGAAAAATAGTTGCGGCCATTGGGCGGATACGGCTGGATTGGGCGACGAGTTCGCTCAAATAATAGTCCATAATGCCCGCAACGCCCGTCTACATCATCTGCTCGCCCCGCCCGCAGGTCGGTAAGACCCTGCTGGCGCGGCTGCTCGCCGAATTCCTGCTGCTCAAGAACGGCAATGTCGCGGCCTTCGACGTCAACCTGAAGGAGCCGTCGCTGCTGGACTACCTGCCTGGCATCACCGAGACCGCCGACGTGACCGACACCTACGGCAAGATGCAGCTGATGGACCGCGTCATCGTCGATGACGGCCTCGCCAAGGTGATCGATCTCGGCTTCCATGCCTTCGACGAATTCTTCAAGATGACCGAGGAGATCGGCCTTCTGAAGGAAGCCGCACGCCGCCACGTCGCGCCGCAGATCCTGTTCGTCGCGGACACAGACCGCGTCTCGGCCCGCGCCCACGAGATGCTGCGCGGGCAGATCCCGCGGATGAATCTGATCACGGTCGACAACGAATATGTCGTGCGCGGCGAATTGCCGGCCGCGATGGAAGGCGGCCGGCTGTTCCGCTTACCGGCGCTGCCCGGCTTCCTCAAAACCTATATCGACCGGCTGACCTTCTCCTTCACCGGCTATCTGCGCCAGGAGAAGGACTCTTCCACCGAGCTGCACCAATGGACCCGGCGGAATTACATCGCCTTCCGGGAGCTCGAGCTCAGCCTGATCCTGCAACGATCGTAGGCTTCTTGGGCCGCCGACTTGGTGCCCACCTTTCCCGACCACGGTCGACCACGGGGAGAGGTGAACCGAGGCCGCAGCCAATGGCGTTATAAGACGGACTGTATTTCTTGTCCGCTCAATGCCCCTCGAACGTCATCAGCGTGCGCACCGGCACGTCCATGGCGCGCAGCTTGGTGGCGCCGCCGAGCTCGGGCAGGTCGATGATGAAGCAGGCGGCGACGACGTTGGCGCCGATCTGGCGCAGCAGCTTCACCGCGCCTTCGGCGGTGCCGCCGGTGGCGATGAGGTCGTCGACCAGGATCACGCGCTCGCCGGGCTGGATGGCGTCGACATGCATCTCCATCTCGTCGATGCCGTATTCGAGAGAATAGGCGATGCGCACGGTGGTGTGCGGCAGCTTGCCTTTCTTGCGGATCGGCACGAAGCCGGCCGAGAGCTGGTGCGCCACCGCCCCGCCGATGATGAAGCCGCGGGCTTCCATGCCGGCGACCTTGTCGATCTTGTTGCCGGCCCAGGGATTGACGAGCTCGTCCACGGCGCGGCGGAACGCGCGGGCATCCGCAAGCAGGGTCGTGATATCGCGGAACATGATCCCGGGCTTCGGATAGTCCGGGATGGTGCGGACGCTCGCCTTGATGTCGTGGTCAAAGGTCATGGTTATCTCGCTCTGGCTTCTCCACCGTCATTGCGAGCGAAGCGAAGCAATCCAGTTCTTCTCCGCGGCAGCAGTCTGGATTGCTTCGTCGCCAGCGCAAAATTGCTTCGCAATTTTGTCGCGGGCTCCTCGCAATGACGACACTCATTCAATTCGTCCCAGCATCCAGCCGGAACGCATTCTCGACAATACGCAAGCCCACCTCGTTGCCCAGCGACATCAGCGATTCCGGATGGAATTGCACGCCGGCGACCGGCAGGGTCTTGTGCTCGAGCGCCATGGCGACGCCGTCTTCGGTGCTGGCGGTGACGGACAACACCTCCGGCATGCTATCGCGCTCGACGAAGAGCGAGTGATAACGGCCGATGACGATCTCGTTCGGCAGGTTGCGCATCAGGCGCCCGCCGCGCACCTGGACCCGCGAGGGCCGGCCGTGGGCGGGATGGCTGAGTTGGCCGAGCTCGCCGCCGAAATATTCGCCGATGGCCTGCACGCCGAGGCAGACGCCGAACACCGGCAGCTTCTGCTCCAGCGCCGCATCGATGGTCTTCTTGATCCCGAAGTCCTCAGGACGTCCGGGGCCGGGCGAGAGCACCAGCAAATCCCACCTCTTCTGCTTGAGCATGTCGAGCGCATGCACATAGCGGACCACAGTGACGCTGGCGCCGACCTGGCGGAAATAGTCGGCGAGCATATGGACAAAGCTGTCGTCGTGATCGATCAGCAGCACCTGCTTGCCCGAACCGGTGGCATCGGGCGCGAAGGTCGACAGCGGCTTCGGCGGATCGCCGCGCAGCGCCTGGAACAGTGCAGCCGCCTTGACCTGGCACTCGCGGTCTTCCGCGGCGGGATCGGAGTCGAACAGGCAGGTGGCGCCGACGCGCACCTCTGCGAGGCCATCCTTCATGCGGATGGTGCGGATGGTGAGGCCGGTGTTGATGCTGCCGTCGAAATTCACCGCGCCGATCGCACCGGCATACCAACGACGCGGCGAGCGTTCGTGATCCTCGACAAACTGCATTGCCCAGAGCTTCGGCGCGCCGGTCACGGTCACCGCCCAGGCATGGGTGAGGAAGGCGTCGAGCGCGTCGAAGCCGGGACGCAACATGCCTTCGACGTGATCGACGGTGTGAAAGAGCTTTGAGTAGGTCTCGATCTGGCGGCGCGCCAGCACCTTGATGGTGCCGGGCACGCAAACGCGTGCCTTGTCGTTGCGGTCGACGTCGGTGCACATGTTGAGCTCGAACTCGTCCTTCTCCGAGTTCAGGAGCTGGCGGATCTGCTCGGCATCGCCGATCGCATCGGTGCCGCGTGCGATCGTGCCCGAGATCGGGCAGGTCTCTACGCGGCGGCCGTCCGAGCGCACGAACATCTCGGGCGAAGCCGAGACGAGAAACTCGCCCTCGCCGAGATTCATCAGCGCGCCATAGGGCGACGGATTGATGACGCAGAGGCGCTGGAACACTTCGGCCGGCGAGCGGTCGCAGGGCTCGGCGAACAGCTGGCCCGGCACCGCCTCGAACAGATCGCCCCGCGCGAAGGCTGCGCGCGCGGTCTCGACGGTGGCCTGATATTCGCCGGGGGCGTGATCGGCAAAGCCCTGGCGCGGTGTCTTCAGATATGGGCTGTCGGCGGTCTCGCGCGGCAGGCCTTCCGTCGATTTGCCCTTCCAGGCGAAGTCGTAGGAGAGCACCACGCCACGGCCGGTGGCGCGGTCATAGGCAAGCAGGCGGTCGGGCACGTACAGCACGATGTCGCGCTGGTCGGCCTCGCGCGGGCGCTTCTGCACGAGGTCCTCGATCTGGAACACGAGGTCGTAGGCGAAGGCACCGAACAGGCCGAGCAGACCATCATCATTGGCGGAGAAGGCGGCGACGAGGTCGCGCACCAGCGACATCACGCTGGCGCGGCGGGTGCGCTGGTCCTCCTCGACCGGGGCATCGCCGCGGATGATGTGACCGGCAAGGCGCGTCGCCGACTTCTCGGAGATCACCACGCACGGCTCGCGCAGGACGTCGGCGAGGAAGGCGATCAGCACCTGCCCGCGTGCGTTCAGCGCTTCCAGCTTGAAATTGACCCCAGCGGTCTCGAGCCTGAGGGGTGGATCGGAGAAGCCGAGGTCAAAACTTTCGTAGCGGCCAGGCACGGTCGTGCCCGAGGACAGCACCACGCCGCGGCGGCGGTCGAGCAGGCTGACGAGATCGTCGAGCCTGTTGGCGCCGCCGGTGAATTGCTCGGCCACGCGCGTGATCGCAAGACCCGCGCGGGTCGCGTACTCACTTCTGGCCGGAAGGGCAAAGACGGTCCTGTTCATGTGATCCTCTTGGGGTCCTCTTACGAGACTTGCCGAGGGAACGCCACACAGGACAAACGATCAGGCCGCCGCGCTGTGCTGGCGACCTTCGACGATCTTGGGAAAAGAAATCGCACCGGCCACCTCGTCAGGAGGTGCGCCACCAAAGACGGGCTGGGCGGACGGCGGTGCTCATGGGGCGGATACTCACCATGGCGCGGGGGCGGCGTCAAGGGTGAGGCACGATGGAGCGCAGCGTAATCCGGGGCTCGCGCCCAATTGGAAAGTCCCCGGATTGCGCTGCGCTCCGTCCGCGCTACGAGCGATTACCCCAGATGCTTCCGGAAAAACTCCGTCGCCCGGCCCCAGGCGAGCTCGGCGGCTTCGCGATCGTGCACGGCCTGGCGCTGCTCGTTGACGAAGGCGTGCTCGGCATCATAGCGGAACAGCTCCAGCGACTTGCCGGCAGCCTTCATGGCCTTCTCGAAGCCGCTGACCAGCTCCGGCGTGCACCAATCGTCCTTATTGGCGAAATGGGCCTGGAGCGGAATCTTGACGTCCGCAGGCTTGGCCGCCTGCTCCGGCGGAATGCCGTAGAACACGACGCCGGCCGCGAGCTCCGGGATCTTGGTCGCACCGATGATGGTCACGGCGCCGCCGAGGCAGAACCCGGTCAGCCCGACCTTGGCGCCATTGCGTGACAGATATTGCGTGGCACCGCGCACGGTTTGCGTGGTCGCGTCCATGAAGTCGAGCGAGTTCATCTCCTTGTTGGCGCTCTCCGTGTCGTGATAGGGCACCACCTTGCCCTTGTAGAGATCGGGCGCCAGCGCATCGAAACCCGCGAGCGCAAAGCGGTCGCACAGGCCCTTGATCTGGTCCGACAGGCCCCACCATTCCTGGATCACGACCACGCCCGGCGCATTGCCGCGCGCGGCATTGGCGAGATAGCCCGAGGCGTCCTTGCCGTCCGGGCGCTTGAAGGTGATGGTGGTTCCCATGGTGTCCTCCGGTGAGATTTGGGGGAGCGGTTGAGGTTATTGTGGCGGCTAGGCGGGCGCGACGCAATCCACACTCCCGTCATTCCGGAGCGGTGCGCAGCACCGAACCCGGAATCTCGAGATTCTCAGGTGCACAATCGCGCACCATAGTTCGCGCTTTCGCGCGCCCCGGAATGACGGCGAGTTGCGTCAACAAAAAAGCCCCCTGCGGGGGCTTTTTCATTCATCGAGTCTCGCGCCGCTCAGTGCGAGGCGGCCCAGACCTTCTTCTTGGTGAAGTACATCAGGCCCGCGAAGATGATCAGGAACACGAACACCTGGAAACCGAGGCGCTTGCGCGCTTCCATGTGCGGTTCGGCGGTCCACATCAGGAACGTGGTGACGTCCTTGGCGTACTGCGCGACCGTGGTCGGTGAGCCATCGTCATAGGTCACCTGGCCATCGCTGAGCGGCTTCGGCATCTTGATGGCATGGCCCGGGAAGTACTTGTTGTAGTACGAGCCCTCCGGGATGGTGACGCCCTCCGGCACCTTCTCCTCGAAGCCCTGAAGCACCGCCGCGACGTAGTCCGGGCCCTGCTCCTGGTACTGGGTGAAGAAGTCGAAGACGAACCAGGGGAAGCCGCGCTTATAGGAGCGCGCCTTGGTGATCAGGGACAGGTCGGGCGGCGCCGCACCGCCGTTCGCGGCGCGCGCAGCCTGTTCGTTCGGGAACGGCGAGGGGAAATAGTCCGCCGGCCGGCCCGGACGCTCGAACATGTCGCCCGCATCGTTCGGACCGTCCTTGATCTTGTAGTCCGATGCGAAGGCCGTCGCCTGCGCCACCGAATAGCCGGGCCCGCCGGGCTCGGCGAGGTTGCGGAAGGCGACATAGGACAGGCCGTGGCAGCTGGCGCAGACCTCCTTATAGACCTTCAGGCCGCGCTGCAGCGCGCCGCGATCAAACTTACCGAAAGGGCCCGAGAACGACCATTTGTTGGCCGGCGGGTTGTCGCCGCCTTCAGACGCCTTCGCGCTGTCGATCGAGCCCGCGAACAATGATCCTGCGAGCGCGAGCACGATCGCGGTCGAGACCATCGGTGTCGATCGGCTGCCGGTCTTGGCGAGCACCGCATCAGAGATCGAGTTCGGCACCGGCCGCGGCTTCTCGATGCGCGCGAGCAGCGGCAGCACGATCAGGAAGTAGGCGAAGTAGCAGACCGTCAGGACCCGGCCGGCGACGACGTAGATGCCTTCCGGCGGCTGGGCGCCGAGATAGCCGAGCAGGATGCAGACCACGACGAAGATCCAGAAGAACTGCTTGGCGAGCGGACGGTACTTCGACGATCTAGTCCTGGCGCTGTCGAGCCAAGGCAGGAAGCACAGGATGATGATCGCCCCGAACATCGCGACGACGCCCGCGAGCTTGTTCGGGATCGAGCGCAGGATCGCGTAGAACGGCAGGTAATACCATTCCGGCACGATGTGCGGCGGCGTCACGCCCGGGTTCGCCGGAATGTAGTTGTCGGCGTCGCCGAGATAGTTCGGCATGTAGAAGATGAACCAGGCGTACAGCAGCATGAAGCAGGCGACGCCGAACATGTCCTTGATGGTCGCGTGCGGCGTGAACGGCACCGTGTCCTTTTCCGTCTTCGGCTCGACGCCGTCCGGATTGTTCTGGCCGGCGACGTGCAGCGCCCAGACGTGCAGCACGACCACGCCCGCGATCACGAACGGCAGGAGATAGTGCAGCGAGAAGAAGCGGTTCAGCGTCGGGTTGCCGACCGAATAGCCGCCCCACAGCAGCGTCACGATGCTCTCGCCGACATAGGGAATGGCGGAGAACAGGTTGGTGATGACGGTGGCGCCCCAGAAGCTCATCTGACCCCACGGCAGCACGTAGCCCATGAAGCCGGTCGCCATCATCAGGAGGTAGATGATGACGCCGAGGATCCACAACACTTCCCGCGGCTCCTTGTACGACCCGTAGTAAAGACCGCGGAACATGTGGACGTAGACGGCGACGAAGAACATCGAGGCGCCAACCGCGTGCATGTTGCGCAGCAGCCAGCCGTAGTTCACGTCACGAACGATCAGCTCGACCGACTTGAAGGCGAGATCGGCTTGCGGCGTGTAGTGCATCGCCAGGACCACGCCGGTCAGGATCTGCATCGCCAGCATGAAGGAGAGGATGGCGCCGAAGGTCCACCAATAGTTCAGGTTGCGCGGGGTGGGATAGGCGACGAAGGAGGAGTGGATGAGACCAAAGATCGGCAGACGCCGCTCGATCCATTGCAGGGCCGGATTGCTCGGCTGGTAGTCGGATGGTCCGCTCATGATGCGATCCTGAGGAAATAAAACGACGAGACGGCGCGAAGCTTCGGACGATAGTCCGAGGCTCAGCCGATCTGGATTTTGGTATCGGAAACGAACTGGTACGGCGGGACCGGCAGGTTCGCGGGCGCAGGCCCCTGGCGGATGCGGCCGGACGAATCGTACTGCGAACCATGGCAGGGGCAGAAGAACCCGTCGTAATTGCCCTCGTGAGCGATCGGGATGCAGCCGAGATGGGTGCAGATGCCGATCACGACCAGCCACTGCTCGTGGCCGGACTTGACCCGGGCCTCGTCGGACTGCGGATCGGGCAGGCTCGCCACGTTGACGGCGCGCGCCTCGTCGATCTGCTTCTTGGTGCGGTGGCTGATGTAGATCGGCTTGCCGCGCCAGAACACCTTGATGTCCTGGCCTTCCGCAATCGGGCTGAGATCGACCTCGATCGGCGCGCCGGCGGCGATGGTCGAGGCATCAGGATTCATTTGGGAGATGAAGGGCCAGAGCGCAGCCGCGCCCCCTACTGCTGCAGCTGCCCCCGTTGCAACGAATAAGAAATCACGGCGTGTCGGATGGTCCGCCGAAGACGCTGTCGTCACGATTCCAACCCTTTCTTCTTATGCGACCGGTGGAACCGCTCCGGGGGGCGCCCATGAGGTCCCCGGAAAGGCTGCCGGCGCCCGCGGCCCCCCGCGGCGGCAGAACTTTGCTTGCTCACGCCCAAACGGGGAAAACAGCAGTCCAGAATCGTTCTATTGGCACCCTTGCCGGGCGAGCGCAAGCCCGCTATCGGCGCGGGAGCGTGCAATGCACGAATTCCCGGGGGTGCGATGTTTCATTGAGACATTTTGCGCCCGCAACCAGCCCGCCGCCGCCCATGCAGATAGCGCTTTTCCAGCCTGACATTCCCCAGAACACCGGCACGATTCTCAGGCTCTGCGCCTGCTTGGGGTTCGCCGCCCATATCATCGAGCCCGCCGGCTTCCCCTTCTCCGACCGCTTGTTCCGCCGGGCGGGAATGGATTACCTCGACCACGTCAGCGTGACCCGTCACGACTCCTGGTCGAAATTCGAGGACTGGCGCGCAGGCCAGGGCTCCCGGCTGCTGCTGTTCACGACCAAGGCCGCCACCGACTACCGCGATTTTCGTTACCAGAACTCGGACATCCTGCTATTCGGGCGCGAGAGCGCCGGCGTCACCGACGCGGTGGTCGAGGCCGCCGATGCGCGCCTGGTGATCCCGATCAAGGCGGGGCTGCGCTCGCTCAATGTGGCGATGGCAGCCGCCATGGCCGCAGGCGAGGCGCTGCGGCAGATCCGGAACGCCGAAGAAGGACTGAGGAGAGAGATTTGAGTTACGCGGTCAAGGAAATCTTCCTGACCCTGCAAGGCGAAGGCGCCCATGCCGGGCGCGCGTCCGTGTTCTGCCGTTTTGCCGGCTGCAACCTCTGGAGCGGCCGCGAGGCCGACCGCGGGGAAGCGACCTGCAAGTTCTGCGATACGGATTTCGTCGGAACCGATGGTACCCTCGGCGGCCGCTACGGCTCGGCTGCGGAACTCGCCGACACCATCGCCGCGCAATGGACGGCATCCGCCGCCAACCGCTACGTGGTTCTGACCGGCGGCGAGCCGCTGCTCCAGGTCGACGCCGCGCTGGTCGACGCGCTGCACGCGAGAGGTTTCGAGATCGGCGTCGAGACCAACGGCACGATCGCGGCTCCTGAGGGGCTCGACTGGATCTGCGTCAGCCCCAAGGGCGGCAGCGAGCTGGTCCTGCGGCGCGGCCACGAGCTGAAGCTGGTCTATCCCCAGGCGCTGGCGATGCCCGAAGCATTTGAGGACCTCGCCTTCGAACGCTTCTCGCTGCAGCCGATGGACGGGCCCGAGGTCGTCGAGAACACCGCGCGCGCGATCGACTATTGCTTGCGCCATCCGCAATGGCGGCTGAGCGTGCAGACGCACAAATCGCTCGGCATCAGATAGGACGCGACCGGCAAATGAATATGGACGCCTCGACAATCGAAGACCGCAAGGCCCGCGCCCGCGCCTGGTTCGAGCGCTTGCGCGACGACATCTGCGCGAGCTTCGAGCGGCTCGAGGATGACGCACCGCAAAGCCTCTATCCGGGCGAAGCCGGCCGCTTCAAGCGCACGCCCTGGCAGCGCACCGACCACTCTGGCGCGCCCGGCGGCGGCGGGGTGATGTCGATGATGCATGGCCGCCTGTTCGAGAAGGTCGGCGTGCACTGCTCGACGGTGCAAGGCGAATTCGCGCCCGAGTTTCGCGCCCAGATTCCGGGCGCCGGGGAGCATCCGAAATTCTGGGCCTCCGGCATCTCGCTGATCGCGCACATGCGCAATCCGAACGTGCCCGCGGTGCACATGAACACGCGCTTCGTCGTCACCACGAAAGCCTGGTTCGGCGGCGGCGCCGACCTCACGCCGGTGCTGGAGCGAAGGCGGACGCAGGACGATGCCGACAGCATCGCGTTCCACGCCGCGATGAAACAGGCCTGCAACCAGCACAGCGGCGTTGCCGAATACGACAAGTACAAGAAATGGTGCGACGAGTATTTCTACCTGCCGCACCGGAAAGAGGCGCGCGGCATCGGCGGCATCTTCTACGACTGGCACGACAGCGGCGACTGGGATGCCGACCTCGCCTTCACCCAGGACGTCGGCCGCGCCTTCCTGAAGATCTATCCCGAGATCGTGCGGCGCAATTTCGCGAGCGCCTGGACCGCGGCAGACCGCGAGGAGCAACTGATCCGGCGCGGCCGCTATGTCGAGTTCAACCTGCTCTACGACCGCGGCACCATCTTCGGACTCAAGACCGGCGGCAATGTGGACTCGATCCTGTCGTCGCTGCCGCCGGAGGTGAAGTGGCCGTGACCGCGATGAAGCCCGCCGCAAAGCCGCTCCCGCGCGCCATGCTGATCGACATGGACGACACCATCCTGTCGGCCTATGGCCGGCCCGAGATCGCCTGGAACACGATCACGGCCGAGTTCGCCGAGGAACTGGCGCCGCTGCCGCCGCCGATGGTCGCAACGGCCGTGCTCGCGTTCGCGCGAAACTTCTGGGCCAATGCGGAGCCGGCGTGGCGAATGAAGCTCGCCGAGGCCCGTCACCTCACGGTCAAGGGCGGTTTTGCCGCGCTCGCGGCCGCCGGCCATCGCGCCCTGCCCGACGATCTCGCCATTCGCCTCGCGGACCGCTTCACCGCCTATCGCGAGGAGGAGATGTTCGTCTTCCCCGGCGCGCATGAGGCGATCGACCAGTTCAAGGCGCTCGGCATCAAGCTCGCACTGGTCACCAACGGCGCCGCGGACATGCAGCGCGCCAAGGTCGAGCGCTTCGAGCTGGCGCACCGCTTCCATCACATCCAGATCGAAGGCGAGCACGGCTTCGGCAAGCCCGAGGAGCGCGCCTATCTGCACGCGATGGAGGCGCTCGGCGTCACCGCTGAGGATACCTGGATGATCGGCGACAATCTGGAATGGGAGGTCGTGACGCCGCAGCGCCTCGGCATCTATTCGATCTGGATGGACGTGCATGGCGACGGCCTGCCCGAGGGATCGACGGTCAAGCCCGACCGCATCATCCGCTCGCTGACTGAGCTCGTGCCGGACCAGCCGTAACCGGGCAGGACAACAAAAACTGCGAAAACAACCCCATGCACAGTAGGGCGCTGCTGCAAAATCAAAGGCTTACGGATTTTACGAATCGCCTTTGACCCGTCGGGCAAAACAGGGGCATAATGCCATCGTCGCAATGCATGCGATGGGCAGGGCTTCCGCGCGAGCTGCGCCCGTTCGCCAAAGCGGATGAGTTTTGGTTGAATCGATGCGCGCTCGGGACTCGGGGTCACCTCTCCCGCAGGGTCCCGCAGGGAGAGGTGCCGCGCGGCACCGGCGCGCTTTGCCGGCATGCGCCTCGCGTGATCGGCGTGTCATGACCGCCTGCTAGCCTCCCCCGCGTCGATCAACCCGAAAGGACAATCCATGGATCTGAAAGCCGGCGATGTCGTGATGCTGAAATCCGGCGGCCAGCCGCTGACCGTCGCGGAGGTGAAGGAAAACGAGGCGCTCTGCCTCTGGATGGGCATGGAAGGCGACCTGTTCCGCGAGACGCTGCCGCTCGCCGTGCTGATGCAGGTCGAGGAAGATGAGGAAGAGGACGACGAAGACGAGAATGAGGACGAGGAGTAGGCGCATCCACGTCGGGCCGGAGCTTTCCGCTCCGGTGCTCCCGATGTCCGCTTTTGCCAATAGCGGACATCGCTGGATGTCGTGCAGCGGCCAGGAGGGGGAACGGCTTCTCAATTAACTTCAATTCCTGCCGAGCGGATGACGCGGGCGTACTTCTCAGTCTCTTGGGCGATGAACTCGGAGAATTGTGTGGATGAACCGAGGATGCTCGTTCCCCCGAGTTCTGCAATCCTGGTCTTCATGGCGGCGTTCTCGAGCGCGGCGTTAACCTCCCGGTTGAGCCTTTCGACAATGTCTGTCGGCGTCATTCTGGGAGCACCTATGCCGAACCATGAACCGGCCTCGTAGCCAGGGACAGTCTCGGCGGCACTCGGCACGTCGGGCAGACTCGCAGACCTGTTCGAAGTTGTCACCGCAATCGGAATGAGCTCGCCTCGCCTGATGTGCGCAATCGACGAGGGCATGGGGTCGAACATTGCGTCAATGCTTCCTGCCAACAGTGCGGCGACCGCGGGCGTTGAACCGAGATATGGCACCAGCGCAACATCGATGCCGGTCATCGTCCTGAACAGTTCGATGCCGATGTGCTGAGGCGTACCGTGACCCGCGAATCCGATCTTGAGCTTTCCCGGGTTGGCCTTGGCGTGGGCGATAAATTCCGTGACCGTCCGGACTGGAACTGAGGGATGCACCTCGATCACCAGCGGGACCCGATACAAGAACGCAACGGGCGCGATATCACGGGCGAAATCGAAATCGAGCCCTTTGAAAAGGGTCGAGTTGATAGTGTTCACCGGTCCACAAACGAGAAGCGTGTGACCGTCAGGGTCTGACTTGACCACCGATCTCGTCGCCACATTCCCGCTCTGCCCCGGCTGGTTTTCGATGACGAACTCCTGACCGAGTCTCTCGGAAAGCCATGGGGCGATCAAGCGACCGGCGATGTCGACCGGCCCTCCGGCGGGAAATCCGACAACAAGCCGTACGCTTCGCGCCGGGTAGCCTTCGGCCAAGGCGATCCGAGGCAGAACTGATGTCCCTATCGTCGCCAACGCGGCGTTCACAAAATCGCGCCTGCGCAGTTGCATGTCGCCCTCCTTGCTGCCGGCCGTACAACTAACGTTTGGACCATCATTCCGCTATGATATGCTTAGGCCGATCTTGATACTTTCAGGGTATGCCGTGGACCTACGTCGCCTCAGATATTTCGTTGCGGTTGCCGAGGAAGGACATATCACCCGCGCAGCGGAGCGCCTTGATATCCAGCAGCCGCCTCTCAGCCGACAGATCAGCCTGATGGAACGAGATCTGGGCGTTCAACTCTTCCGTCGCACGCCTCGCGGCGTCGAAATGACCGTCGCGGGTCAAGTCCTGTTAAGCGAAGCCAAGGCGGTCCTTGCACAGTTCGATCGCGCGATTGATGCGACCCGGCGTGCGGCACGCGGCGAACAGGGCACTCTGTGTATCGGAATTGCGCCAACAGCGCCCTTTAACCCGTTCGTTCCAGACTCGATTCGATGCTTCAGGGAAGCCAATCCGCGGGTCTGCCTCGTGTTGCATGAGGGGCTGAGCAATGACATCGTTGCGCAATTCAACAACGACCAGATGGACGTTGCCTTCGTGCGCGCGCCCCAGATCCATGCAGACGGAGTCATCGTCGCCCCTCTTCAAGAGGAGCCTTTGGTCGTCGCCTTGCCAAGCCATCACCGCGCGGCAAGAACCAAATCCAAGGCAGTTTCCCTGAAGAGCCTTGCAAACGAACAGTTCATCATGATCGGGCCGGCCGGAACCGGTTTGCACGACGAGACGATCGCAGCTTGCCATAGAGCTGCATTTGCACCTCGTCTTGGCCAGCCGGCCCCTAGAATCACATCGGCACTCGGCCTGGTGGCGGCCGGACTGGGCATCGCGCTGGTGCCTTCAACGATGCAGAGCGCGCGCATGAAAGGGGTCGCTTATCTTCCTCTTGCAGATGCCTCGGCAAAGGCCCTTCTTGGTTTGGCCTGGCGGCGAGACGATCCGTCGCCGGTCCTCAAGAAATTCTTGAGCCTGGTTCGGGCGATGGCAAAGAAAAGGCCCACGATCTGACGTCCCGGAACTCCCGAGGTCGCGGAGTGATCATTTCAGATCATCTGGATCGTTGCTCTCCAGTTTCTTCCGAAGAGCCGTGACCACACGATGAACGGCTTGCAGATCCTTGATCGCGAGCCCTTCCGAAAGGCCGTTGACCCAAGGCGCCTGCAAAGCCATGGCGGCATCGAAAGCGCGCCGTCCCTTCTCGGTCAAGACGACAAGTTGGGCACGCCGATGGTGCGGGTTGGCCTCGAACGCCACAAGCCCTTCCGCGTGCAGGTCGTTGACGATCCGCTGCACGTTCTGACGATTGGCACCGAGATCGCGGGCAAGCCATGCGACCGGCTGGGATCGCTCGGCATGAACAATTGCGCCGAGGATTTGCCAGCGCGCGCTCGTCAGCCCAAGCCGCGCCACCAAGCGGTCGCCTGCGGTCAAGAGCAGACTGTTGAGCCGGAACAAGTCGAGCATGAGGTCGGTCAAAGCATCGCCGGCCGGCGTTCGTTGGGATTTCAGCATCTGTCACCATAAAGTTATATTGACATCATTATGTCAATTTAGTATTTGACCTATCGTACCATATTGACATCATGCAACCAAATATCGGGGGTTTCATGCCATTCCTGCGTCCTCTCGACCCCACCTTTCCGATCGATCGCCAACTCGGCATCGACGCCGGTCCCGTTGTGCTGGTGAATGTCTTCACGCTCGACAATGCCGACGAGCAGAGCTTCCTCCAGGTCTGGCAGGACGATGCTGCCTTCATGAAGCGGCAACCCGGCTTCATCTCCACCCAGCTTCACCGCGCGATCGGCGATCGCCCGACCTACCTGAACTATGCCGTCTGGGAATCGAGCGCCCATTTCCGCGCCGCGTTCACGCACCCTGAGTTCAGATCGAAGATCTCGGCCTATCCCTCTTCCGCCGTCGCTTCCCCTCACCTGTTCCAAAAGGTCGCGATGCCCGACATCTGCGTCGCGTGATCGCCCGGCACGAGCTAGAGTTGGCCAAGATTCTTCATCCGATAGCCGGCGCGGCGGCACTGGTGACGATTGCAACGTTCTGAATCTCCGCGGTTCTCATTGAAGTGCTTGCGTCACACGCGAGCGTAATGCCGTTGGGCTTCCCGCTATTGGTCCCGGCGCTGGCGGTGACGCGAGGCTCGGGGTCCTTCCTCGCCAATGAATGGCGCGCCGCGCGATCTTCGCCTTTGGTCACAAGCCGAAATGAACACGGTGTGGGAATACAATTGCCGATTTTCTGGGCGGGACGCCAAAGTCGTTGCTGATATCGCCTGAACTAGAGAACGGAATTGTCCGCTGAGCAGCCTAAAGTTGCGGGAGCGCGAAGGCGGGCAAGCGATGAACGGTATCCGAACGGGATTTTTGGACTCCATCGGCAATACGCCATTGATCAGGCTGCGAATGGCGTCGGAGACCACAGGCTGCGAGATCTACGGCAAGGCCGAGTTTCTCAATCCTGGTGGATCGATAAAGGATCGCGCGGCCTCGCCATAGTCAACGATGCTGAGCGAAGTGGCAAGCTCAGGCCGGGCGGCGTCATCGTCGAAGGCACGGCGGGAAATGTCGGCATCGGCATTACGCTCGTCGGGAATGCACGCGGCTATCGGAGCGTGATCGTGATGCCCGATACGCAGAGTCAGGAAAAGAAGGATATGCTGCGGTTGTGCGGCGCGGACCTGCGACTGGTCCCCGCCGTTCCCTATTCAGATCCGGGTCATTACGCCCGCTATTCCGGTCAGCTCGCCGAGGAACTCGGTGCATTCTGGGCTAACCAGTTCGACAACGTTGCCAATCGTGAGGGCCATTACCGCACGACCGGGCCGGAGATTTGGGAACAAACGGGCGGAAAGATTGATGGCTTTACCTGTGCTGTCGGCAGCGGCGGGACTTTGGGCGGGGTTGCGCGAGCCCTCAAGGAGCGCAATCCGGCCATCAGGATCGCGCTCAGCGATCCCATGGGGGCCGCGCTCTACAACTGGTTCACCAAGGGAGAGCTCACGACCGAAGGAGACTCGATCACTGAGGGGATCGGGCAAGTCCGTGTGACCAGGAACCTGGAAGGCACGCCGATTGATGCAGCGTATCAGATCACGGACGAGGAGGCGTTGCCCATTCTATTCGATATGATCGAGCACGAAGGGCTTGTGCTCGGTGGATCGAGCGCCATCAACATTGTTGGAGCGATGCGACTAGCGCGCGACCTCGGTCCGGGCAAAACCATCGTGACCATCCTTGCGGATGGCGGACAACGCTATCAATCCAAGCTGTTCAACCCGGAATTTCTGCGCAAGAAGAATCTGCCCACCCCGCATTGGATGCGATAGCAACCGGCATCGAGAGTCTCAGCAGCACATGTTGGACCTGATGGGGTCAGACTCAAGGCGGCAATATGGGTCGTGACGGCTCAAGTTCGTTCCGACCTGTAGACTCGGCATCGAGCCAATCGCGGCGAGCCGGCCCCGGCTCCGCAAATGTCCCATCCCGTCTCCATTGATGGCTTGCGGGCATTCGCCGCAATCTTCGCCTTCGGGCCGACAACGGAAGTCATGCCGGCCCGAGCTTGCCGTTCTCGTCTATGACACCACAGGCTAGGAACGTCGCACTTCGAAGTAGGTTTTTTCCCCACGATCGAACCCGGCGCTCTCGTAGAACCGTAACGTCGTCTCTCGCTTCGAACCGGTCGCCAAATGGACTTTGTAGCAATCGGCGCGCGCGGCAACATCAAGCGCGTATGCAAGAACCCGCCGGCCAAGCCCCAGGTTGCGGTACTGAGCGTGAGTCACCACGTTTTCAATGACCCCGTATGATCGAGCGCCCCGAGAAAGGTTCGGCACAACCGCGAGAGTGCACGAGGATACAAGCAGTTCTGCTGTTTGCGCCACGATCACGGTCATGAAGTCGGAAGTAAGCAAGGTCTCCCAAACGCGCTCAGCCTTCATCGTTTCCAGCGGAGGCTCATGCGGATGAAGGTGTTGGTAGAGGTTCAACACTCCGGCCAGATCGAGTTGAGTGGCAGAGCGGACAATGGCTTCGTGCATTTCGTAGATCTCACAAAAATGGGGACAATGTCTCACCGGTCACGGTCAGATAGGATAATCACTAGAGGCCGGGAGCTTTCTAACTGACTGGCCCCGCTGTTGTTGAATGCGATCAAAGATCTGAGGATTGAATCCCGTGCACTGGGCTCGGGAGTGTCGGGTCATCGTAAGCTTAGGTTGTATTGCCCTCAATGCCGGAAAATCGATCTCAATCAGACACCATAACCTGCGCGCTGGCACATTGGCGCGGCAGATAACAGGCAACGCCCGAAAAATGCGTTTCAACTCAGATGGCAGCTCCGGCCAGCAAGAAAGCGCCGCCGAGCGCGACCATCGCAACTCCAGGCCAGTTCGATTTGATGCCGAAGCCGCTGCCTGGCCTTTCAGGCTCCAGCGTGTCACGCCCGGAGCGAAGCCACCTTCCGCCGCTGAATCGGCCTCGCCAGATGGGTTGAAACGCCATTTGGAGAACGCCGCCGAAAACGAGGAGCACGCCAAGCCATATGAGAGTCATGCTCACCTCCTCTACCCGCGAACGCCGACGCACTGCTGCGCCGAGAAGCTTGGTGCAGCTAGCGCCTGCCCGCTGCTCTCGGAATCAGATCGACTTGACGATCGCCGGACGCGCCAGCGCGCCGCACGCAAGCCGGGGATCGCAGCCACCGAAGCTCAGGTTACGTCCAAACGTCCCGCCTAGTCCTCGTCCGGCTCGCGCACGACCGGCGGTTCGTCGGTCTGGTCCTCATCGTCCTGCTCTTCCTCTTCATCGTCTTCATCGTCATCAGGATCTCGAGGCGGCATCGTGTTGGGCATGATCGCGAAGACATGCCGGTCGATCCTGGCGGGAACCAGCTCGGGGAGTTGGATCATGGTGCTGCTCCTCGGATGTGACCCTGGGACACTCTACTCCTTTTCGGCGGGGCAGACACGAAATTGGCGGCCGGCGCGGACAAGGTCCGGCCTCTGTCGAACGAGTGTCCGAGTTCGTCGCATTCGATCGTACCCTGAAACGAGGCGAACGGACCATCCGGAGCGCTTGCGTTGCCACAAGCGGCTCGGTTTCAGCCCAGCCTCATGCATAGCGCCCCAATTATTCACGACAGCATAGCAAAGCCCGCGCGGCCGGTGCAGCGCGGGCTGTTTCGATTTTGCCGATTTTGCTCTTTTACGATTTGCTCGATGTGTCAAATCTTGTGACGAAGCCACCAAATTTGGCAGCCTCGGCACACGTCCTGACGCAAGACGTCAGTTCTTGAACCCGAGACTGGAGCAATACCATCACATGTCATTGCCTCTCGACTTCGGTTGGAAGCGAACGGTGTCCGACAAGTCCGCCGTCTCAGCGCATTCCAAGGGACAAGCACTGCTCAGTCGCGTTTGGACTTCCGCGCTTTCGGTAGAGCGTGGCGCCACGCTGTCTCAAGTGCCGACTTCAGCTCGCCCGGTGTCAGCTTCGCCAGTGTTGCCGTGGTCCAGCCTTGCTTGCCCCAAGCGTTCGGTACCGGAGCGAACGCCTCCGGCGCCACGACGCATTTGAGCTCCTGCTCGTCCGGCGTGAACTTGAAGTTGGCCGTCTTGCCGTCGGCGGCGAGGGTCACGTAGATCCGGGCCACCTTGAAAGCGGCGCGATCAAAGTGGGGGGCCTCCGTGGTCTCGGACAGCGACAGGGCTATGCGGCGAAGGTCTGCGCCCGTGGCCATCGGCACCTCGTGAAAGAACAGCTCCCCGATATTCTAGCCGAGTCGTGGCTTTTCACACGGGGTCAAAAGCCGTCCTGCGCGCATGAGCCGAAGATGTCCGCCACCGAGGCTAGAGCCGACCACTCTTCACTTGCAAACGTCAATCTAAGCGATCAGCTGCCTCGCCGCCGCCGAGATCATCACCAGCCCTCCCGTGATCACCGCGACGTCGAGGATAGCGGTGTGGATATGCACCGGCATCCGCTGCACGAAAGCCTTGGCGAGGAACGCGCCGGGGATCGCAATTCCGCCGATCAGCAGCGCGAAGGCGAGCACCTGCGCCGTCACGGCGCCGGCGAGGCCAAACACCGAGATCTTGATCAGGCCGGTGCCGAGCGAGATCATCGCGTCGGTCGCGATCACGGCGGCACCTTCGAGGCCGGCCGCCATCAGGAGCGAGAGCAGGATCACGCCTGAACCCGAGGTGCCGCCGACCAGCACACCATAACCGACCGAGCCGGCGGCGAGGCCGCCGTCGCCGATCTTGACCTGGCGGCGGCGGAGCACGCGGCGCAGCGGCACGCTCAGGATCAGCATGGTGCCGATCACGAGCGCCGCACCGGCATTGGTGAGGCGCGTGTAGCCATAGGCGCCGAGCGCGGTGGTCAGCGTCGCGCAGGCCAGCACGATCAGCACGCGACGGCGGTCGGCATAGCGGACATAGGCAACAGCGCGGCTCGCATTGGTCAGCATCGCGGAGATCGCGATGATCGGCACCACGGGCTCGGCGCCGACCAGCGGCACCAGCACCAGCGGCATCAGGGCGCCGGTGCCGTAGCCGGCGAGACCACCGATGATCGAAGCAAACAACGCCACCGTTGCGACCAGCAGGAGCTGGAAAATCGAGATGTCGGCGAAGCCCGAGACGATGGTCACGTTCTCTCATCGCGGCTGATGCGAGCCGCAGCTTGATCGGCGATGGCAGCGAGTGCGGCTTGCTCTAGTGGAAAATCCGCCGCAAGCCAAGCGTCCTCGGCGAGTGTCAACACATGCCCGAGCGCGGGTCCTTCGGTCAGACCGCGCGCGATGAAGTCGGCGGCCTTCAGCGGAAATTTCGGCGCAGTCCAGCGCTGCGGCAGCTCGGCCAGCGCGCGCCAGCGCGGCGAACGCACCTCGCCGGCGGCGCGCGCCCAGCCGAGCAAGACGCGATCGTGGTAGCGCTCCGCACCGAGCCGATAGAGCAAACGCCGTGCATCGGCCTCGTCCTTGGCGGCCAATCGCCACCAGCGGTGGCCCATCGAATCCAGCGCCTTGGTTTCCGCGTTGGTGAGCCGCAAGCGCGCGGCGACGCGCTTGGCATCTTCGGTGACGGCGACCGTCAGCGCGGCCAGCCGCCGCGTGCTGCTTGCCGGCAGGCCGAGCTCGCGCTCGATCGCGATCATCGTCGCCAGGGGGCCGGTGTAGACCACGCCGCCGGTCAACGCCTGCAGCAATCCGCCCTCGGCCATGGCCAGCACGGCCGCGGCTGCACCGCCGGCCACCAGCAGCTTCAGCATCTCCATGCGCACCCGCTCGGCCGAGAGATTCGCAAGGCCCGCGCGTCGGCGGATGCAGGCGAGATAGCCGTCGCGGTCGGGCTCGCCGGCGCCGAAGGCGGCGTGGATGCGGAAGAAACGCAGGATGCGCAAATAATCCTCGGCGATGCGCTGATCGGGATCGCCGATGAAGCGCACGCGACGGGCTTTGGCATCCGCGATGCCGCCGACATAGTCGTAGACGAGACCGCTCGCATCGACCGATAGGCCGTTCATGGTGAAGTCGCGCCGCTCGGCATCCTTCACCCAGTCGCGGCCGAAGGCGACCTTGGCCTTGCGGCCGAAGGTCTCGGTGTCCTCGCGCAGCGTCGTGACTTCATAGGGGTGCCCGTCGATGACGAGCGTGACGGTGCCGTGGTCGATGCCGGTCGGCACGCCCTTGATGCCGGCGGCCTTGGCGCGCCGCATCACCTCCTCCGGCAGTGCCGTGGTCGCGATGTCGATGTCACCAGGCTGAAGGCCGAGCAGTGCATTGCGCACGGCGCCGCCGACCACCCGCGCCTCCTCGCCATCGGTGCCGAGCAGCGCCAGGACACGCGCGGTCCCGCCTGCGGTCAGCCAGGGCGCATGGGCAAGTAAAGGCTCCGCGCTCATCAATCGGTCCCTATTGTTCCACGCCCGGCACGAGCTTGCCGTGCTCGATATGGGCGGGGATGTAGGTCGAATCCGGCGGCGCGCCGGAGAAATGCGCAAGGCCGATCAGGCCGGCGATGACCAGCACGATCGCCGCCAGCGCAAGACGCGCGACGATCGCGACCGGCCATGACGTTTGCACGAACAGGCCGGAGCGCGTGGCGGCCAGGAACAGCGCATAGACGGCAAAGGGGATGAGGAAGATTCCGATCTCGGTCAGAACCGTCCGGATCATGATGAATAGATCCGCTCATACAGCACACGCAGCATTCCCGCCGTCGCCCCCCAGATGTAGCGCTCCGCGAACGGCATCGCGTAGTAGGACCGCGCCATGCCGCGGAATTCCTTGCTGTGCACCTGGTGGTTCACAGGGTTCATCAGGAAGGATAGCGGCACCTCGAACGCATCATCAACCTCGGAATGGTTGATGGTGAGCGAAAAGCCGGGCCTGACCCTCGCCACCGTCGGCAGGATGCGGAAGCCGAAGGCGGTGCCGTAGAGATCGAGATAGCCGAGCGGCTCGACGAAGTCTCTGGACAGCCCGACCTCCTCCTCGGCCTCGCGCAGCGCCGCATCGAGCGGCGAGGCATCGGTGGCGTCGATCTTGCCGCCGGGAAACGCGATCTGGCCGGCATGGTCGTTGAGATGCGCCGATCGCTGCGTCAAGAGGATGGTGGGCTCGGGATGGTCGACCACCGCGATCAGCACCGCTGCGGGGCGCACCGGCTGCTCGCGCGCGATGATCTCGAGCATCTTGTCGGTGCCGGGATCGCCCGAGGTGGGGATGATGTTTGGATCGTAGAGGCCGGGCGGCACGTCGAAGCCGAGCCGCGCCCTGGAGCGCGCGAAGAAATCCGCCGCGCCCAAGGTGGCGGGATCACCCTCAGCCTCGCTCTCAACCTCACTCTTGGGGATAGGCTTGTTCAAAGCGCGGCCCTCACCTGCTCCGCATCGGCCATGGCGAAGAATTCGCCGGCCGACTCGACACCGAACATCGGCTGGCCATCGACCATCCGCTCCTCGCCCATGTCAACCAGATCGTAATAGAGCGCGCGCGTGACCTTGGCCCAGAGATCGGCGCGGACGTGCAAGTAGGGCGTCAGCCCGCCATCCTGCGCCTGCTCGAAGCGCAGTTGGTGCGCGGCATCGCAGGTGACCCAGTCATCGACATTGGTGCGGAAGCGCAGCACATGATGATGGCCCTCGCCGTCCTTCTGCATCTCGACCGCCATGAACGGCGCATCATCGACGCGGATGCCGACCTTCTCGACCGGCGTGACCAGGAAATGCTTGTCGCCCTCGCGCTTGAGGATGGTCGAGAACAACCGGACCAAGGCAGGACGGCCGATTGGCGTCCCCAGATAGAACCAAGTACCATCGGACGCGATTCGGATGTCGAGATCGCCGCAAAACGGCGGATTCCACAGATGCACCGGCGGCAGGCCCTTTTTGGCGCCTTCCGCATTGGCAGCGCTTTTGGCGGCGGCAGTCAGCCCCTCAAGACCGCGATCGGCGCTCTGCCCTTGGTTCGCCATGGTTTGCCTTGACCTTGTGATTGGCACGATTGGTGCAGATCTACGTTGAACTCGGGTGTGCGGTTCCATCCGGAATAGCCCGGTGTGGAGGTCGCCACTTCGTGATGCCGTACATACCCCGAAGCCGATAATGTGGGGATAGGTTAATTCAACGAATACATGGCCTTCCTGCAAGTCTAGCATAGGGCCCATGACCTGACGTGATGACCTGACGTGACGTGCTGACCTGACGATGCAAGCAAGCCGCGTGGCAGGCTGAAGGAGCGAACGAATGGCGGAGAGTGTCGAGAAACTCGAGGACGGGATCGTCCGTTCGGCCGAGCAGGTGTCGAGCCAGATTCGCGCGGCCAAGGACGCGATCGCCTCCGTCATCTTCGGTCAGGATCGCGTGATCGAGAACACGCTGGTCACCATCCTCTCCGGCGGCCATGCGCTCTTGATCGGCGTGCCGGGTCTCGCCAAGACCAAGCTGGTCGAGACGCTCGGCGTCACGCTCGGTCTCGATGCCAAGCGCATCCAGTTCACGCCCGACCTGATGCCGTCGGACATCCTCGGCGCCGAGGTGCTGGACGAGAGCACCACGGGCAAGCGCGCCTTCCGCTTCATTGCCGGTCCCGTGTTCGCGCAGCTGCTGATGGCCGACGAGATCAACCGCGCGAGCCCGCGCACGCAATCGGCGCTCTTGCAGGCGATGCAGGAGCAGCACATCACCGTCGCCGGTGCGCGCCACGATCTGCCGAAGCCGTTCCACGTGCTCGCGACGCAAAACCCGCTGGAGCAGGAAGGCACCTATCCGCTGCCGGAAGCGCAGCTCGACCGCTTCCTGATGGAGATCGACGTCGACTATCCCGATCGCGATGCCGAACGCCGCATCCTGTTCGAGACCACCGGCGCCGAGGAGACGCTGGCCAGGGGTGCGATGACGCCCGATGCGCTGATCACCGCGCAGCGGCTGATCCGTCGCCTCCCGGTCGGCGATTCCGTCGTGGAGGCGATCCTGTCGCTGGTGCGCTCGGCCCGCCCGGGTCCGGACGCCGGCGAAGCCGGCAAGTTCATCGCCTGGGGACCCGGCCCGCGCGCCAGCCAATCCCTGATGCTGGCGGTACGCGCGCGTGCGCTGATCGACGGACGCCTCGCGCCGTCGGTCGACGACGTGCTCGACCTCGCCGAACCCGTGCTGAAGCACCGCATGGCGTTGACGTTCCAGGCGCGCGCCGAAGGCCGCACGATTCCGGACGTGATCCGGCAATTGAAGACACGGATCGGTTGATGGCAGCAGAGAACGGGCACGCAGCGAAGGAGACACTGGCGATCCGACGTGCCGATGGCGAAAGCCGCACGCTCGCCGCTTCGCTGCCGCGCCTGGTGCTCGAGGCCCGCCGCGTCGCCGCCAACGTCATCCACGGCCTGCATGGACGGCGCCGCGCCGGGTCCGGCGAAAATTTCTGGCAGTACCGCCGCTTCGTCTCGGGCGAGCCGGCGCAGAACGTCGACTGGCGCCGCTCGGCGCGCGACGATCATCTCTATGTCCGCGAGCTCGAATGGGAAGCCTCGCACACGGTCTGGATCTGGCCGGACCGCTCGCCCTCGATGGCCTTCGCCTCGAAGAGCGCGCGCGAATCCAAGCTCGAGCGGACGCTGATCGTCGCCTTCGCGCTGGCCGAGCTGCTCGTCGCCGGCGGCGAGCGCGTCGGCATTCCCGGGTTGATGGCGCCGACCGCGAGCCGCACCGTCATCGACAAGATGGCGCAGGCGATGCTGCATGACGATGCCGACCGGCTGAGCCTGCCGCCGTCCTTCGTTCCGGCCGCGCTGGCCGAGATCATCGTGCTGTCGGATTTCTGGTCGCCGATCTCCGAGATCAGGACGATGCTCGCAGGGCTCTCCGGCTCCGGCGCGCATGGCACGATTGTGCAGGTCGTCGATCCCGCCGAGGAATCGTTCCCCTATTCCGGCCGCGTCGAGTTCGTCGAGCCCGAAGGCTTCGGCGTGATCACCGCCGGCCGCGCCGAGAGCTGGGTTCAGGACTACACCGCGCGGCTCGCGCTGCATCGCGACCAGATCCGTGCCGAGACCAACAAGCTCGACTGGCTGTTCACGACGCACGCGACCGACCGCTCGGCCGCCGAACTGCTGTTGTTCCTCCATGCGGGCATGCAGGTGAGCAAGTCGGGCGCCCGCACCACGACGATCAAGGCGGGGCCGGCCGCATGATGGGATTGCCGCTCGCCTTCACTCAACCGCTGCTCCTGATCGGCCTCGTCAGCCTGCCCGTGCTGTGGTGGCTGCTCCGCGTGATGCCGCCGCGGCCGCGCCGCATCGAGTTTCCGCCGACGCGGCTGTTGTTCGACATCGCGCCAAGGGAAGAAACGCCATCGCGGACGCCGTGGTGGCTGACCGCGCTTCGCCTCTTGGCCGCCGCGCTGGTGATCTTCGCCGCCGCCGGCCCGATCTGGAATCCGCAAACCGGCCTCGCCGGCAGCAAGGCGCCGCTGATGATCATGCTCGACGACGGCTGGAGCGCCGCCTCGCACTGGGACGTCAGGATCAGGACCGCCGACGAGCTGATCGCCAATGCCGACAACGACCGCCGCGCCATTGCGCTGGTGCCGCTGTCCGAGCCGAACCGCGACATCACCCTGATGCCGGCGGGGGCGGCGCGCGTCGCGCTGCGGCAACTCGCGCCGAAGCCCTATTCGATCGATCGCATCGAGACGCTGGCTGCGGTCGAGCGTTTCCTCAAGGTCACCGGCGACTGCGAGATCGCCTGGCTGTCCGACGGCGTCGACACCGGCCGTGGCGAGGACTTCGTGGCTGGCCTCGGCAAGACCATCGGCGATCGCAGCCTGACCGTGTTCGAAGGCGGCACCTCCTCGCCGCTGGCCCTGGTCGCCGCCGAGAACGCCGCGGCGAAGATGACGGTGAAGGTGCTGCGCACCGACAGCGGCATCGCCGTCGGCACCGTGCGCGCACTGGACCAGAAGGCCTCGCCGATCGGCGAAGCCCGCTATTCGTTCGGTCCGCAGGACATGGAGACCGAAGCTTCGTTCGATCTGCCGGTCGAGCTGCGCAACGACATCACGCGGCTCGAGATCTCGGGCGAGCGCTCCGCCGGCGCGGTGCAGCTGCTCGACAAACGCTGGCGCCGCCGCGCCGTCGGCATCGTCTCGGGCTCGACCAGCGAGACCGCGCAGCCGCTGCTGGCGCCGACCTTCTATCTCACTCGCGCGCTGGCGCCGTTCGCCGACGTCAGGCTCGCCGACAAGGGCTCGCCGCAGCAGGGCATCACGCAATTTTTGGACCAGAAGCTGCCGATGATCATCCTCGCCGATGTCGGCACGATCGCGCCTGAGCTGCGCGAGCGCCTCAATGCCTGGATCGACCAGGGCGGCGTGCTGGTGCGGTTTGCAGGGCCAAGGCTGGCGCAGGCCGAGGACGATCTGGTGCCGGTCAAGCTGCGCAAGGGCGGCCGCACGCTCGGCGGCAGCCTGACCTGGGAGAAGCCGCAGCATCTCGCCGCCTTCGCGGGCGATGGCCCGTTTGCGGGCGTCGCGGTGCCCAAGGACGTCACGGTGAGCCGGCAGGTGCTGGCCGAGCCCGACGCCGTGCTCGCCACCAAGAGCTGGGCCTCGCTGGAAGACGGCACGCCGCTCGTCACCGGCGAGCATCGCGGCAAGGGCATCGTCGGCCTGTTCCACGTCAGCGCGGACATGCGCTGGTCGGATCTGCCGATGTCGGGCATCTTCGTCGAAATGCTGAGGCGTGTGGTCGACATGTCCGGCTACACCACCAAGCCCGGCGCCGGCGTTGCCAGCGAAGCGACCACCGAGACGGTGGCGCCGCTGCACATCCTCGACGGTTTCGGCGCCTTCGGCCCGCCGCCTGCGACTGCAAAGCCGCTGGCCGCGGATTATCGCGACCGCGCCACCTCAGATCATCCGCCCGGCTTCTATGGTCCGGCAGAAGGACCGCTCGCCGTGAACACGCTTGCTAGCGCCGACCGCATCGCGGCCCTGAACACCGCGGGCCTCCGCGCCCGGCACGCCACCTACACCAATGCCGAGCCGCGCGACTTGCGCGGCTGGCTGCTGTCGACCTCGCTTGCACTGTTCCTGATCGACACCATCATCGTCGCGGTGATCGGCGGCGGGATTGCCGCGCTGCTGCGCCGCCGCGCCGCACCCGCCATGATCGTGCTCACCTTGCTCGCGGGGTTTGCATCGCTCGCGCCGACGCCGTCGCGCGCCGACGGCGTATCCGACGAGTTCGCGATGAAAGCGGTGTCGCAGACCCGCCTCGCCTATGTCGTGACGGGCAATGCCGACGTCGATTCCATCGTCAAGGCGGGGATGAACGGGCTGACGCTGTTCCTGGCCCAGCGCACGGCGCTCGAGGCCGGCGACCCCGTCGGCGTCGATCCCGCGCGCGACGAGCTCGCCTTCTTCCCGCTGATCTACTGGCCGATCGTGCCGGGCGCACCGAAGCCGCCGCATGAAGCCATCAACAAGATCGACGCCTACATGAAGCAGGGCGGCACCGTGCTGTTCGACACCCGCGACGCGATCGAGGCGCCGCCCGGCGCGAACGGCGCGTCGCAGACCCCGGGCATGCAGACCCTGCGCGAGATCCTGTCGTCGCTCGACGTGCCCGAGCTCGAGCCGGTGCCGCGCGAGCACGTGCTGACCAAGACCTTCTATCTGCTGCGCGACTTCCCCGGCCGCTTCACCGCCGGCCAGACCTGGGTCGAGACGTTGCCGCGCGAAGACGATGAGGACAGCGCGCAGCGGCCGGCGCGCGGCGGCGACGGCGTCTCGCCGATCATCATCACCTCGAACGATCTTGCCGGCGCCTGGGCCGTGCGGCCCGACGGACAGGCCATGCTGCCGGTGACCGGAGGCGACAGCCGTCAGCGCGAATTCGCCTACCGCGCCGGCGCCAACATCGTGATGTACACGCTGACCGGCAACTACAAGGCCGACCAGGTGCACGCACCGGCCCTGATCGAACGGCTGGGGCAATAGGATCGACATGAATTACGGCATCGCATTCACGCCGCTCGTTCCCGCGATCGTCCTGTGGCTCGCGCTGGCCGCGATCGTCGTGATCGCGCTTCTTCTGCTGGTGGCGCGGGCGCGCGGCGCTGCGGTGCGCGTGGCCGCGCTGGCGCTGTTCCTGCTGGCGCTCGCCAATCCCTCCTTCACACGCGAGGACCGCGATCCCCTCACCTCGGTCGCCGCAATCGTCGTCGACAAGAGCCCGAGCCAGAACTTCGGCAACCGCAATCGCGAGGCCGCAGCTGCGCAGGAAGCGCTGGTCGATGCCTTGAAGAAGATCAAAGGCCTTGAAGTGCGCGTCGTCGATGCCGGACAGGCCGACGGCGAGACCGACGGCACAAAGCTGTTCGGCGCGCTCGCCTCGGCTTTGTCGGACGTGCCGGTCGACCGCGTCGCCGGCGCGTTCCTGATCACCGACGGCCGCGTCCACGACATTCCCGCGAACGTTGCCGCGCTCGGTTTCCAGGCGCCGGTGCACGCGCTGATCACCGGACAGAAGGACGAGCGCGACCGCCGCATTGCGATCACCGCCGCACCGCGCTTCGGCATCGTCGGCCAGACCCAGACCATCAGCTACCGCCTCGATGACCAGGGCGTCACGGGCGAGCGCGCCAGGGTCACGGTCCGCCGCGACGGCGAGGTCATCAACGAGCGCACGCTCTCGAGCGGCCAGGCCGCCAGCGTCGACGTCGACATCAAGCATGCCGGCCCGAACATCGTCGAGATCGAGGCCTCGCCGCTCGAACGCGAATTGACGCCGGTGAACAACCGCGCCGTGGTCGCGATCGACGGCGTGCGCGACAAGCTGCGCGTGCTCTTGGTCTCGGGCGAGCCGCATTCCGGCGAGCGCACCTGGCGCAATCTGCTCAAATCCGACGCCAGCGTCGATCTCGTGCACTTCACCATTCTGCGTCCGCCGGAAAAGCAGGACGGCACGCCGATCAACGAATTGTCGCTGATCGCGTTTCCGACCCGCGAATTGTTCCAGCAGAAGATCAACGAATTCCAGCTGATCATCTTCGACCGCTACGCCCGCCAAGGCGTGCTGCCGATCGCCTATTTCGACAACATCGCGCGTTACGTGCGCGCGGGCGGCGCGGTGCTGGTCTCGGCGGGCCCCGATTATGCCTCCAACACCAGCATCTGGCGCACGCCACTGGATTCGGTGCTGCCCGCCGAGCCGGTCGGCGTGACCGAGAAGCCGTTCTATGCGCATCTCTCCGACATCGGCAAACGCCATCCCGTCACGCGCGGCCTCGAGGGCTCCGCCAGCGAGCCGCCGCGCTGGAGCCGCTTCTTCCGCACCGTCGATACCCGCAATGCCGTCAACCCGCCGGTCATGACCGGCGTCGATGGCAAGCCGCTGCTGTTCCTGTCGCGGTTCGGCGAGGGACGCGTGGCGCTTCTGCTCTCCGACCACATCTGGCTGTGGGCGCGCGGCTATGAAGGCGGCGGGCCGCATCTCGATCTCTTGCGGCGGATGTCGCACTGGCTGATGAAGCAGCCGGACCTCGATGAAGAAGCGCTGCGCCTCCAGGCGCAGGGCAAAGATCTCGTCGTGGTGCGCCAGACCATGGCGGACAGCGTCCAGCCGGTGAGCGTGACCTCGCCGTCGGGCGTGTCGCACGATTTGACGCTGAGCCCCGGCGATCCCGGCGAGTGGCGCGCCAGCCTGCCGGCGAACGAGCTCGGCCTGTGGCAGGCCACCGACGGCACGCTGAAGGCGCTGATCAATGTCGGCCCGACCAATCCGAAGGAGTTTTCGGAAGTCACCTCCACCGTCGATACCTTGAAGCCGCTGACACAGGCAACGGGCGGCAACGCCGTGCGCGTCGCCAGTGGCTCCAGCGTCGAGCTGCCGCGCATCCTGCCCGTGCGTTCGGCCAGCGTCTTTGCCGGCGACGGCTGGATGGGCGTGCGGATACGCGACGCCAGCGTCGTCAAGGGCGTCGGCGTGCTGCCGATCTTCGCCGGCCTGATCGGCCTTCTGCTGCTGCTCGGCGCCTTCGCCGCGACCTGGGTCCGCGAGGGGCGGTGAACAAGGCGGATGAGACTCGCCTCGCGAGGACAATCGCATATGACCTTTGGCAACGCCTCACCGCACGCCTCGTCCTTCGAGACGACCGCTTCCAGCGGCCTCCTCACGAGGCCAAGCAACACTGCGCCCTGTTGAAGCAGTCGCCATCCACTCCGCCTCATCCTGCGGAACCCGTCTAAAGCGGTCGTCTCGAAGGATGGCTGCAGGCGTTAGTTGCCCGAATGACACATCGCGAGGCTGGCCCACGTCAGTGAGCCCGCCCACCGTTGACATCCCTTAGCCGATCGCGCGATGTTATATTGTAACGTCGCGACGTCAGGGTTTGGCGCCTCGCGATGTGGGGTGGCGTTTGCAGATGAAGTGGGCCCGGTCGCATATCAGGCACGGTGCCCGGCTCGCGTTGTTCGCGATGCTGGTGCAATTCGCGCTGACCTTCGGCCATAGCCACTGGTTCGCACAGGCTGCCCCCCTCACCTCGCTCCAGCAGACGGACGGCGCCAAGTCGGTCGCCTCGGTCGAGCGTGCGGCGGTCCAGAAGCGATCGCCCTCTGCCCCCGACCGTGAGCAGCCGGTCGACGACAATTGTGCCATCTGCGCCGTCGTCGCGATGGCGGGCACGGTCCTGTTCGCGACGCCGCCGCTTCTGCAGCTGCCGCAGGCGATCGAGCTGCTCTACCGCACCACGGACGCCGAATTCATCCATCTGAAATCGGCCGGCATGGCGTTCCAGCCGCGCGCCCCTCCTGCATCCTGACTCCCAGCATCACGTGATCACGCCCGAGTTCGCCGTTTCAGGCGATCGTCCGGGAAAAGTTGAAGTCGAATTCCGTCGCGCTGCGACGGCAGGCCGCCTCCGATCAGCAGAGCATCATCCGGACGGCGCCTGACTGGAATCAGGACCATGTCATTTCAATTGCGACGCGCGCAGCGCCTTGGCGGAGCCAGCCTGCTCCTGCTCGGCGCCGCCGCCACACCTGCGCTTGCCCAAGACTCGGCGCAGGACAAATCCTCGACCGAGATCCCGGCCGTCACCGTGACGGCGCCGAGCCCGATCGTGCGTAGGGTCGTGCCGACCCGCAGCCCGGTCCGTGTCGCGCGCACCGGGCGGTCGCGCAGCCAGCAGCGCACCGCGGAAGCAACGCCGGCACCGACGGCCGCGCCCGCGACGGCCGCGCCTCAGCAAGGCGTGCTGCCAATCGTGACCAACCAGTTCGCCACCGTCACCGTGGTGCCGAACGAGGAGATCCGCCGCGAGGGCGGCGGCCAGCTCGGCGATCTCCTGTTCTCAAAGCCCGGCATCACCGGCTCGAGCTTTGCGCCCGGCGCCTCCAGCCGGCCGATCATCCGGGGTCTCGACGTCAACCGCGTCGGCATCGTCGAGAACGGCACCAATTCCGGCGGCGCCTCCGATCTCGGCGAGGATCATTTCGTCCCGATCGATCCGCTCGCCACCAACCAGGTCGAAGTGGTACGCGGGCCGGCGGCGCTGCGCTACGGCTCGACCTCGATCGGCGGCGTCGTGAGCGCCACCAACAACCGCATTCCGGATGCGCTGCCCTCCTGCGCGCCGTCTTTCCAAACCTATGGCCTGCCGACCAAGGCGCCCCTCGCGAGCGCCGCGACCTCGCCTTGCGTCACCGCCGAGACGCGCACCGCGTTCAGCTCGGTCGATCGCGGCGTCGAAAGCGGCGTGCTGCTCGATACCGGCGGCGGCAATTTTGCGTTCCACGCCGACGCCTATGGGCGAACGACGTCCGACTATTACATTCCGAGCTATCCATACTTGTTCGACCAGACGCGGCCAGTCGGCAATCGCCAGCCGAACTCGGCGACGCGCTCGGATGGCGCCTCGATCGGCGGGTCCTACATTTTCACGGGCGGCTTCATCGGCGCGTCGATCACGCAGAACGATTCGCTCTATCATATCCCCGGCATCGATGGCGCCGATCACCAGACCCGCATCGATGCGCATCAAACCAAGATCAACGTCAAGGGCGAATATCGCCCGGATGGCGCCGCGATCGACACGATCCGCTTCTGGGCCGGCGCCACCAACTACCGTCACAACGAGCTGGGTCTCGCCGATCCCACCGATCCGACGACCGATGGCGTCCGGCAGACCTTCACCAATCGGGAAGAGGAGATCCGCGTCGAGACGCAGCTGATGCCGTTCAATGCACGCTTTGCCGAGGTGACGACTGCGTTCGGCTTTCAGGCAGGCCATCAGGAGCTGACGGCGCCGAGTCCGGACGATCCAGGCTCGCTGTTCAACGGATTGTGGGACCCGAACCGCAACTACCGCATTGCCGGCTACGCCTTCAACGAGTTCAAGTTCAGTGAACAGACGAGAGCGCAGATCGCCGGCCGCATCGAGCATGTCGAGCTGCACGGGTCGACGCCGGATTTCCCGGCGGATTTCCTGCCCGACGGCAGCCCTCAAACCAGCATCGTCCGCAATCCGTCCTTCACGCCCAAGAGCGGCAGCATCGGCCTGTTGCAGGATCTGCCCGGCGGCATGGTCGGGAGCATCACCGCGCAATATGTCGAGCGCGCACCGAAACCGGCCGAGTTGTTCTCGCGCGGCGGCCACGATGCGACCGCGACCTTCGACATCGGCAATCCGAACCTCACGATAGAGACCGCCAAGTCCGTCGAACTCGGCGTGCGCAAGGCGACGGGACCGCTCCGCTTCGAAGCGACCGTCTACTACACGCATTTCGACAATTTCATCTATCGCCGCCTCACCGGGGTGATGTGCGATGGCGACTTCGCCTCATGCGGCAGTCCGGGCGCCGAGTTGAACCAGGCGGTCTATTCGCAACGCAATGCCAATTTCCGCGGCGGCGAATTCCAATCGCAGCTCGATATCGGTGCGTTCCAGGGCGGCATCTGGGGCATCGAGAACCAGCTCGACGTGGTCCGCGCCACCTTCAGCGACGGCACCAACGTGCCGCGGATTCCGCCGGTGCGCATGGGTGGCGGGGTGTTCTGGCGCGACGACAACTGGCTGATGCGGATCAACCTGTTGCACGCCTTTGCGCAGAACAACGTCGCCGTGATCGCGGAGACGCCGACGGCTGGCTACAATTTGCTGAAGGCGGAGGTAAGCTACAAGACCAAGCTCAACCCCAACGCCTTCGGCGCGCGCGAGATGCAGGTCGGCCTCGTCGGCAACAATCTCCTCAACGAGAACATCCGCAACTCGGTGTCCTACACCAAGGACCAGGTGCTGATGCCCGGCATCGGCGTCAGGGCGTTCGCGAACTTCAAGTTCTGAGCATTGCTTATGCCGGGGCCTAAATAGCTCCGGCATACACCGTCATTGCGAGGAGCTCTTGCGACGAAGCAAGCCGGACCGCCTCTGCGGAACGATTCTGGATTGCTTCGCTACGCTCGCAATGACGGAGGATGAGGCGCCGCCGTGCTTCCAATCCACGGCCTGATCGATCCTCCGGGTGAGTTGGTGGTCGTAGGCTCAACTCACCCCTGACCACCCGTCACCGATAGGATCTACGGACTTAGCAGCTACCCTCGCGCCTTGCTCCAATCGGGGCCGACCGGGCCTGACACGCCCTCGAAGGCGCCGTCGACGAGCTCGAACACCAGGATGCGGGCGGCGTCGACGGGGCCGGGCATGGTGACGCGGCCCTTGGGGACCGGCTTGAAGCCGACGCGGCTGTAATAGGGCTCGTCGCCGACCAAGAGCACGAGGCGATGACCTTTTTCCCTGGCGTCCTTCAGCGCGCGCTCCATCAACAGACGGCCAATGCCGCGGTCGCGGAACGGCGGCTCGACGGTGAGCGGCCCGAGCAACAGCGCGGGCGTGTCGCCGATCAGGATCGGCAATTGCCTGACCGAACCGACCAGCAGCGTGCCGATGCGGGCGGTGAAGGACAGTTCGAGCAGATGATCGACGTGCTCGCGAATCCGATAGGCGCTCAGCACGAAGCGGCCGGGACCGAAGGTACGTTCGTGCAGCCGCTCGATCGCCTGGGCGTCGCCGGCGGCTTCGGGAAGGATGGTCACTGAGAGATCGTTCATGTCAATTCGCGGAGTAGCACTTGCGCATGCGAAGGTCCATGGGCGGTGTCAGTGCCTGGCTTCACAGCTCCCAGCGGGCGAGCTGCAGGCTTGCTCAACCTGCATCCCGTTTCAATGCCGGCTGGGACAGGTAGGCCAGCATCTTCATCTCGCGCCGCCCTCGCGTGACCGTGTCGAGCACGAGCCCCGACGACGCCGACAGCAGGGCCATGATCATCAGGCCCATCGACAGCACGGCGGTCGGCAGTCGCGGCACGAGGCCGGTTTCGATGAAAGTGATCACGATCGGGATCGCGAGAATGATCGAAGCCAGCGCCAACAGGATCCCGATCACCGTGAAGAAGCGCAACGGCCGCTCCGAACGGTAGAGCTTCAGCATGGTACCGAGGATGCGAAATCCGTCACGCCAGGTGTTGAGCTTCGAGAACGAGCCTTCAGGGCGTGCATAGTAGGGCGTCTCGACCTCGGCGACCGGCAGCGACAGTTCCAGCGCATAGACCGCGAGCTCGGTCTCGATCTCGAAACCGTCGGAAAGGACGGGAAAGGATTTGACGAAGCGGCGCGAGAACACCCGATAGCCGGACAGGATGTCCTTGAAAGCGTAACCGAAGGTCGACGACAGGAAGCCGGTGAGCATGCGGTTGCCGGTGCGGTGGCCGAGCCGGTAAGCGGCCTGGACCTGATCGACGCGAAGGCCGACCACCATGTCGAGATGATCGTCGAGCAGCCTGTCGATCATGCGCGGCGCGCTCGGCGCATCGTAGGTGGCATCGCCGTCGACCAGTACATAGACGTCGGCCTCGATGTCCGCGAACATGCGGCGCACGACGTGGCCCTTGCCCTGCCGGCGCTCGCTGCGCACGATCGCGCCGGCTTCGCGCGCAACCGCGGCGGTCCGGTCGCGCGAATTGTTGTCGTAGACGTAGATCTCCGCCGAGGGCAGCGCCTTGCGGAAATCGGCAACGACGGTCGCGACCCCGCCTCCTCGTTGTAGCAGGGCACCAGCACGGCGATGCGAAGTTGCGTTGAGGTCATCGCGACGGCACTCCGAGGCTTGTCGGCTCGCGCCCGAGCGGCGCAGCCTGCCGTGCCTGTTCCTGCTGCATCAGCCAGGCGAACGCGGTGCTCCACAGGGAAAGCATCGCGATGGGCACGATGCAACAGGGCGTGAAGATCGGATGGCTCAAGAAGGAGCCGAGGTTGACGATGGAATTCATCCAGTATCCGAAGGGCCTTTGGGGCGCGTTACTCGAGCCGCGGATTCAGTCCACCTCTCCCCGCCGGGGAGAGGTGCCTTGAATTCCTGGCTCGCATCGAGTGAACCAAATCTCGGTCTATGCGCGATGAGATTTGGATGAATCGTCATCGCGCTTTAGCTTGTTGTCTACGCATGATCTTTCCGGAAAACCGCTTCGCACTTTTCCGGATCATGCTTTAGCACAGGCCGCCCTCAGCGCCACGTCGCAATCAGGGGCTTGCCATCCAGCACTTCCGCGATCCGCAGCCGCGTGCCGGGCGTGGTGCCCTCGGGCAGCGCGGTGATGGCGAAGAAGCCGCATTCGACGATCTCGCGGTTGGGCTCGGGCGGGCGATCCTGCCTGAACTGCCTCACCACGTAGACTGCGACGTGGTCGCGGCGGGAGACGTGGCTGTTGAGGAAGATGCCGTGCAGGACCGCCTCGCCGGTGAGATCGATATCGCCCTCCTCCTTGAGCTCACGCCGCAGCGCCTCTTCCATGGCCTCGCCGAAATCGACGCCGCCGCCCGGCAGATACCAGCCGCTGACGTAGCTGTGCCTGACCAGGAACACGCGGTTGTCGGCATCCAGCACCACGGCGCGGACACCGAGCGTCATGCCGCGGACGAGCAGGAAATAGACGTGGAAGATCCGCCGCAGCAACGGCTCGAACTTCCGTCGGACCCGGTTCAGACGTTCTCCCATCAGGCTTCCTTGCCGCCCCATTTCAGGCCCTGCTTGCGCGTTCCTCGCGACCTTGCCATTACAGCGGAGCAATAGCGAGGCAATCGCGCGTCATGGCCCCCTTCACGCTCGCCCATCTGTCCGACCCGCATCTGGCGCCTTTGCCGAAGCCGCGGCTGATCGAGCTCGCCGGCAAGCGCGCGCTCGGCTATGTCAACTGGACGCGCAACCGCCACAAGTACCAGCGCCGCGAGGTTCTCGACGCGCTCGTCGCCGACATGAAGGCGCAGGCGCCCGACCACATCGCGGTGACGGGCGATCTCGTCAACCTCGCGCTGGAGGCGGAATTCGCGCCGGCGCTGGCCTGGCTCGAGAGCGTCGGCCCGCCCGACCGCGTCACCGCGATTCCCGGCAATCACGACGCCTATGTCAGCGCGACGCGTCATCGCTTCGGCGAGACGTTCCTGCACTACATCGCCGCGGATACACCCGGCGCCGCGGCCTTCCCCGCGGTGCGCCGGCGCGGGCCGCTCGCGCTGATCAGCCTGTCCACGGCGGTGCCGACCCTGCCGCTGATGGCGACAGGCACGCTCGGCCGCGATCAGCTCGCCTCGCTCGCGGACGTCCTCGAACGGCTCGCGACGGAGGACGTCTTCCGCGTGCTGCTGGTGCATCATCCGCTGAAGTCCAGCGCACGCCAGAAGCGGATGACGGACGCGCCGGAATTGCTGGCGCTGTTGAAGCGTCATGGCGTCGAGCTGGTCCTGCACGGGCACGACCACGTTCATTCGACGATATGGGTCGAAGGCCCCAACGGCAATATTCCAGCGCTCGGCGTGCCCTCGGCCTCCGCGCTCGCGCACGGACGCTATCCGGCGGCGGCGTATAATCTGTTCAGAATCGAGAAGGACAATGCCGGCTGGCGCTGCGAGCAGACGGTGCGGAGCCTCGGGGCTGGATTCCAGATCGGACAGATCAAGCACACACGGTTGATTTGATTTGCCGGCATTGCGAGCGCAGCGAAGCAATCCAGGAATCTCTCCGCGGAGGCAGTCTGGCTTGCTTCGTCGCAAGGGCTCCTCGCAATGACGACGGTGAGCGCCTCACCAGTTCCGCAAGACCGCAAGCACGGCGACCCCGAACAAGGCGGCAGCGCCGAGCACGAAGCCGAACACGAAGGGCCAGAAGCGTGAGCGGCGCGGCGGCTCGGCGGCCGCTGCTTGCGGTTCGGGCAGGACCGCCATCGCATGCTCGCGCTCGATCATGCGGCGCGCGACGTAGTCGGTAACGGCATCGACGATCACAGCGGTGTCGTGTGATTCGGCGAGCACGATGCGGCCGAAGCGGGTGTCCTGGACGAAGCGGTACATCCGCTTGTCGCGCCCCATCACGATATGGGCGACGACGTCGATCCACAGTCGCGGCGTATCGCCCTGGCTGATGCCGCGGTCGAACAGGTCGATCTTGTCCGGCACCTGCGCGAACAAGGGATCGAGCGCATCGTTGAGGATCTCGAGCCGCGCCACCTCGGCGTCCCTAAGATCGACGACGACGCCGGTCCGGTCGGCGGCCTCGATCCGCGCGCGCAGCAGCGCATCGCGCAGCCGCACCGGGCGTGGCTGGCCGGGATGGGTCCCGCTGGTCTCGGGCTCTGACATTGTCGGCCTCGTCCTCGACTGTCCGTCATTAACCTATCAGCAACCACCCCCTCCGCAAAGGCCCACAATTCCAGATACTTACGGCGCCCACAACGTTTACCTATGCCAAAAACAGACGATCCCACCCAGGCTAGGCCTGGATGGGACCATCCGTCCTTGGACGTCTTCTTAAGGTAAGCTCGGCAGCCGCCTGATCAGGCGGCCGGGGCGCGCTGCGGCTCTTCCACGATCGAGAAGCGGACGCCGGCCTTGTGGCGGCTCTCTTCCGAGACCTCGCGCCAGCAGTCCTCGGCTTCCTTGCGGGTCTTGAAGGGACCTTTGACCTGGGCCGAGCCTTCGACGAGCTTGTGGAAGTTCATCGAACCGAACTCGCCGCCGATCACCCAGAAATTGCTGCCTTTGGTCATTGTCAGTCTCCTGTCGAGAGTAGCGTGATTCGTTAGCCGAACTGGTTCATGGTGTTGTGGACGCCGCCCGCCTTCAGGGCAGCTTCGCCGGCGAAGTACTCCTTGTGATCGTCGCCGATATCGGAGCCGGCCATGTTCTGGTGCTTCACGCAGGCGATGCCCTGACGGATCTCGGCGCGCTGGACGTTCTTGACGTAGCCCAGCATGCCCTGCTCGCCGAAATACTCGCGGGCGAGATTGTCGGTGGACAGCGCCGCCGTGTGATAGGTCGGCAGCGTGATCAGGTGGTGGAAGATGCCGGCACGCTTGGCCGAATCCGCCTGGAAGGTGCGGATGCGCTCGTCGGCTTCCTGCGCCAGCGGAGTTTCGTCGTACTCCGCCTTCATCAGCTCGGCACGGTTGTACTTGCTGACGTCCTTGCCCGCTTCCTTCCAGGCGTCGTAGACCTGCCAACGGAAGTTGAGGGTCCAGTTGAACGACGGCGAGTTGTTGTAGGCGAGCTTGGCGTTCGGCACGACCTTGCGGATGCGATCGACCATGCTGGCGATCTGCTCGATATGCGGCTTCTCGGTCTCGATCCAGAGCAGGTCGGCGCCGTTCTGGAGCGAGGTGATGCAATCGAGCACGCAGCGGTCCGCACCGGTGCCGGGACGGAACTGGTAGAGGTTGGAGGGCAGCCGCTTCGGACGCATCATCTTGCCGTTACGGTTGATGATGACGTCGCCATTACGGGCGTTCTCCGGCGTCACCTCCTCGCAATCGAGGAAGCTGTTGTACTGGTCGCCGATGTCGCCGGGCTTGTGGCTGACGGCGATCTGCTGCGTCAGGCCGGCGCCGAGCGAGTCGGTGCGGGTCACGACGATGCCGTCTTCGACGCCGAGCTCGAGGAAGGCGTGGCGGCAGGCGCGGATCTTCGCCAGGAAGACCTCATGCGGCACGGTGACCTTGCCGTCCTGGTGGCCGCACTGCTTCTCGTCCGAGACCTGGTTCTCGATCTGCAGCGCGCAGGCGCCCGCCTCGATCATCTTCTTGGCGAGCAGATAGGTCGCCTCGGCGTTGCCGAAGCCGGCATCGATGTCGGCGATGACGGGGACGACATGGGTCTGGAAGTTGTCGATCTTCTCGATCAGCTCCTTCTCACGGATCTTGTCGCCTTCCTTGCGCGCCTTGTCGAGGCTGCGGAAGATGTCGTTGAGCTCGCGCGCATCGGCCTGACGCAGGAAGGTGTAGAGCTCTTCGATCAGGGCCGGCACCGAGGTCTTCTCGTGCATCGACTGATCGGGCAGCGGACCGAACTCGGAGCGCAGCGCCGCGATCATCCAGCCCGAGAGATAGAGGTAGGTGCGATCGGTCTTGCCGAAATGCTTCTTGACCGAGATCAGCTTCTGCTGGGCGATGAAGCCGTGCCAGCACCCCAGTGACTGCGTGTACTTGGTGGGGTCGTTGTCATAGGCGGCCATGTCGGCCCGCATCAGCGCCGCGGTGTAGCGGGCGACGTCGAGGCCGGTCTTGAAGCGGTTCTGCAGGCGCATGCGGGCGACGGCCTCGGCCGTCACGCCGTTCCAGGTCGGCTTGGTCTCGAGAAGCGCCTGGGCCGCCTCGATCTCGCTCTGATACGAGGCCGGGCGCTGGAGCGCGTTGATGCCGCGGAGCTGGTAGTTCATGTGCCTGATCCTTTCACTGGCGATGGCTTGCCATCGACATTCTTGACAGTGCATTGCGAAATGCGTGTCAGGAGCTAAACGTGAAAACAGAAATTTCGTATAGAGGCCTTGTTTTTTATTGGTGATGTCATGTAACATCAGAACATGTAGCAGATGTTATTTTGTAAAGTTTGTAACAATTGGTCAGTAGAGCTGGCCCTCGAAGCGTCGGAGATCTGAGAAATGCCCGCCGATTCCGGCAAGAAACTCTTTGTCGGCCCGCGGTTCCGGCGGATCCGGCAGCAATTGGGGCTGTCGCAAACCCAGATTGCCGAGGGGCTCGGGATATCGCCGAGCTATGTCAACCTGATCGAGCGCAACCAACGACCGGTTACGGCGCAGATCCTGCTGCGGCTGGCCGAGACCTATGATCTCGATTTGCGCGACCTCGCCACCGCGGACGAGGACCGCTTCTTTGCCGAGCTCAACGAGGTCTTCTCCGATCCCTTGTTCCGTCAGATCGACGTGCCCAAGCAGGAGCTGCGCGACCTCGCCGAGCTCTGCCCCGGCGTCACCCACGCGCTGCAGCGGCTCTACGCCGCCTATACCGAGGCCCGCCAGGGCGAGACGCTGGCCGCCGCGCAGATGGCCGACCGCGACGTCGGCACGCGCTACGAGGCCAATCCGGTCGAGCGCGTACGCGAGCTGATCGAGGCCAACCGCAACTATTTTCCGGAGCTGGAGCAGGCCGCGGAAAATCTGCGCGACGAGCTGAACGTGCCGGCCGAAGGGCTGTACGCGGCGCTGGTCGCGCGCTTGCGCGAAAAGCATTCGATCCAGACCCGCATCATGCCGGTCGATGTGATGCGCGAGACGCTCCGGCGCTTTGATCGCCATCGCCGCCAGCTCCTGATCTCCGAGCTGGTCGACCCGCCCGGCCGCGCGTTCCAGCTCGCCTTCCAGCTCGGGCTCGGCGAATGTGCGCAGCATCTGGAGACCATCATCGGCCGCGCAGGACCGCTCGACGACGCGCCGCGGCGGCTGTTCCGCATCACACTCGGCAACTACTTCGCGGCCGCCGTGATGATGCCCTACCCGGCCTTCCTCGCCGCCGCCGAAGCACTCAACTACGACATCCACGTGCTGGCGCAGCGCTTCAATGCCGGCTTCGAGCAGGTCTGCCACCGCCTCACCACCCTGCAGCGGCCGAATGCGCGCGGCATTCCGTTCTTCCTGCTCCGCGTCGACAATGCCGGCAACGTCTCAAAGCGCTTCTCCTCCGGCACCTTCCCGTTCTCGAAATTCGGCGGCACCTGCCCGCTGTGGAACGTGCACTCGACCTTCGACACGCCGGACCGCCTGCTCAAGCAGGTGATCGAACTGCCCGACGGTACGCGCTATTTCTCGATCGCGCAGATGGTGCGCCGCCCCGTCGCGCCGCATCCGCTGCCGCAGCCGCGCTTTGCCATCGGCCTCGGCTGCGAGATCCGCCACGCCGCGCGCCTGACCTACGCCGCCGGCATGGATCTGGAGAAGACAGAGGGCACACCGATCGGCGTCAACTGCCGCCTCTGCGAGCGCGAAAACTGCGCCCAGCGCGCCGAGCCGCCGATCACGCGCACGCTGATCCTGGACGAGACGACGCGGCGGGTGTCGAGCTTCGCCTTCTCGAATGCACGGGAGTTGTGACGGTATTCAGCTCTCGTGCCCCGGACGCGCAGCAGCGCTCTTGTGCTGCTGCGCTGCGTCCGGGGCACGAGACTGCCGCACTTCACGCCAGCGTATGCACGATCACCGGCCCGGCCGCCGCGCTCGCATGTCCTGCGAGCAGCGGGCCGAGATCCTTCTCGATCCAGGCGATGGCGCGCCTGTTCGCTTCCTCCGCCTGCTCGAACTTGTCGAAGATCGAGATCGCGGTCACCGTGTCGTCGCCGGCATAGACGACATAATAGGCGCGGAAGCCGTCGACGTCGCTGATGATCGGAACGGCACCGTCCTTGATGCGGCGCGCCAGCTCTTCCGCGCTCCCGCTTTTCGCCTTGGCCTGACGGATGGCGGCATACATGGCATCCTCCTTCCGGCTATCTGAAGCTTGGTGCTGTGAGCTTACACCTGACAGCAAACCCCGTCATCCTGAGGCGCTCACTATGGCGGCGCCGAGCGCCCCATAATGAGCCTCGAAGGATGGAGGGCCCGGATGCAGCATCCCGGCCTTGCATCCTTCGAGGCTCGGCTGACGATGCATCCGCATCGCCAGCCTCACACCTCGGGATGACGGGGAAGCAGTTTGCTGGCCTCGCCAATGGCCACTTCGAGCCGGCTCTCCTTGGTTAACCCGGCCCTAATCCGCCTTCGCGATCTGCAACCAAGGATTAAGCACGCCTCAACATCGGTGCCTTAGTCTCGCCGCACTCACTTTTCGCAAACAACGGCAGCCTATTGTGCTGGGCGAAGTGACATCAGGGGGTTCATCATGCGCATTGCGTTGCTGCTGACCGCAACCATCGTCGGCGCGCTCTTTGCCAATCCATCCAGGGCCGGGGCGCTCGATGCGACCGCTGAGGCAGCGCAGGCGCTGCCGCCGGGCTTCCAGAGCTACCGCGGCTACATGTTCGACATCTCCGAGAACCGCGACCGCAAGGATGTTGCCAAGCTCACCGAGAACCTGAAGAGCCAGATCGACGTCGTCGAAGGCGTCGGCCTGTCCCCGCGCGTGCTGCGCTTCTTCCACACCGTTCCGATCGTCGCGAGCGAGCTCGCCTGCCTCGACGAAGGCGCCGCCACCGCCTGCTACGGCCGGGTCACGCCGGACATCCAACGCACCGCGCCCCGGACCCTTACGGTCTGGGACCACGACAAGCAGCGCTGGACCAATCCGAACGCCGTCGATCTCGCGGTCGATTCGGGGCTCGGCGTGATCATGCTGCGGCCGGACATGATGCGCTACGAAAAGGAGGCCGTGCTGCTGCACGAGCTCCTGCACGCCTATCACGCGCGGCTGCTGCCGGACGGCTACGCCAACAAGGGCGTGATCGGCTACTATGCCCTCGCCAAGTCCAAGGACCAGCTGCCCAAGGAATCCTATGCGATGAAGAACCCCATGGAGTTCTTCGCCGTGACCGCCAGCATCTTTCTCTCCGGAAAGAGCGAATTCCACGATCCGAAGTCGCGCGAGGCGCTCAAGGAGAAGATGCCGGACTATTACAAATACCTGGTCGGTGTGTTCGGCTTCGATCCCGAGCCGGCGGCCTCGAACGGCCCGGTCGCCTCGCTGAAGTGAGGCAGACCTGGCGTTCTCAAGCCAGACCACCCAAAAGCCGCGCGGAATGCGCGGCTTTTTTGTTTTGTCAGCCGGAAGCTGCGGATGACGCGCCGGCGGGAATTGCCAAGGCGGGGCCCGATCTGCATAGTCCCGCCGCATCGATATCGTTTTTCGAAGGGGATAAGAGAACATGGCGGAAGCCGACCTGGATGTCGTGATCCGGCAACTGGCCAGACAGCTGCATACGGGCCTGATGACCCGCGCCAAGGAGCGGCGGGATCGCTTCAACGGCCTTGCGGCCAAGGCCAAGGGCAAGGAGACCGGCGAGCGCTTCAAGATGCTGGCCAAGGCCACCATGGAGCAGGCCACCGCCGCCGCCAAGCGCCTGCAGATGTCCGCAGACAACGTCGCCGACAGCTACGCCCGATCGATGCGCCTGGCCGCCAGCACGCCGGTTGCGGTGAAGGAGAAGACGGTGAAGGAGAAGCCGGCGAAGGAGAAGCCGGCAAAGGCAATGGCGAAGAAGGCCAAGAAGGCGAAGTAGTGGATGCTTTCTTTCTTCTCCCCCTGCGGGAGAAGGTGGCATAGGCGGCCTTCAGCCGCCGTTCTTAGGAACGCCGAAACGAAGCTTCGGCTATGGCGCCGGATGAGGGTTCTTTCCGCTCGCCAGACTGTTCGTGAGGATAGAAACTCTCACCCGGCTTCGCTTGCAGCGGCGAATGCCGCTTTAGGTATCTCTCACCGCCTTGGCACGGCGAGCGGCTCGGCGCTGGCGAGCTCGGCGAGCCTGGCGCGTGCGGCCTCGCGGGCGCGGACGTCTTTGCCGGCCGGCAGCGTCAGGGCGGCTTCAAAATCGGCGCGCGCGTCGTCGATCTGACCTCGGGCGAGGAATGCCAGACCCCGATCAAGGCGGGCTTGTGCGTCCGAGGGATCGAGGCGAACCGCCGTGTTGTAGCTCAGGATGGCGCGATCGAGATCGCCCGTGGCGGCAAGCGCGAGACCGCGTTGGTGATAGGGTGCGGCGAGCTTGGGATCATGCGCGATCGCCTCGTCGTAATCCGCAATGGCAAGCTCGAGATCGCCGTTCTGCCGGCGCGCCAGCGCCCGGTCGCGATAGAGCGAGGCGCGGTTGGGATTGAGATGGATGGCCTCGTCGAAATCGGCGATGGCGCGCTTGAAATCGCCGTGGCGCAGCGCGATCCGCCCGCGCCCCTCATAGGCGAAGGCGATCAGCGAGCCCCGCAGCGGCGAGAAGCCGATCACGGCCGAGCAGATGTCGGGATCGTCTTCGTCGCCGCAATTGACGACCATGTGCGTGGACAGGCCGACGAGCACGCAAAGGACGATCAGGAATGGTACGGCAGCTCTGGTCATCTTCGACGGCGGCCGGCAGAGGGCCGGCCGCGCATCCCCTTTCGAAGGAATGGTCACGCCGAACTTTTAACACCGGCGGGGACGACCCCATGTGCGCCAGGTCACAAAGCCGGACGCAAATCCCTACCGGTTCCGTTAGCCCCAAGGCCCGCGTGAGGGGCCAGGCGAGGACGAGTGGCCCCAGGGACCGCGCGGCGGGTAGTTCTCGTTGGCACCGACCGACGGTGCCGCGCGCGTGCCGAGCTCGGCCGCGAGTTGGTGGAGGGCGGCAACGCGGTTCTGCGTCGAGGGATGGGTGGCGAACAGATTGTCCACGCCGTGGCCCGACAGCGGATTGATGATGAACATGTGCGCGGTCGCGGGATTTCGCTCGGCCTCGAAATTCGCGACCTGGTGGGCGGCACCCTCGATCTTCACCAGCGCGGAGGCCAGCCACATCGGCTGTCCGACGATGCGCGCACCGAGATTGTCCGCGGCATATTCGCGGGTGCGGCTGATCGCCATCTGGACCAGCATGGCACCGAGCGGGGCGAGGATCATCAACAGGATCGAGCCGACGATACCCGGACCGCTGTTGTTGTCACGGTGGCCGCCGAAGAACATGCCGAACTGCGCGAGCATGGAGATGGCGCCGGCGATCGTCGCGGTGATGGTCATCAAGAGCGTGTCGTGATGCTTGATGTGCGCGAGCTCGTGCGCGATCACGCCGGCGAGCTCATCGCGGCTGAGCTGGCGCACAAGACCGGTGGTGACGGCGACCGCGGCGTTTTCAGGATTGCGGCCGGTCGCGAATGCATTGGGCTGCATCTCGTCCATCAGGAACACGCGCGGCATCGGCAAGCCTGCACGGCCCGCGAGCTCGGCGACGAGGCCGACCAGCTCCGGCGCGGTCGAACGGTCGACCTCATGAGCCCCATACATCGAGAGCACCATGCGGTCGGAGTTCCAATAGGTGAAGAGATTGGTCGCGGCGGCAATGACGAGCGCGATCATGGCGCCGGAGGCGCCACCGATCAGATAGCCGACGCCCATGAACAGGGCGGTCAGGCCTGCAAGCAGCATTGCGGTACGAAGATAGTTCATGGCCGTCCCTCCTGGCCGGCCGCGGCCGCTGGAACGCCTGCAGGCCGGCACATATCAGGTGGGGATGACCCCGGCCCGGGTGCAAGGTTTCCGGGTGCGTCGCGGAGCCGCGGCACTTGACCCGGGCAGGAACGGCCGGGCACGATCGCGGCCATGCAATTCGAAATTCTCGGCGAGATTACCGACGTCGAAACTTTCGCCAGTGGCTCGGGTATCGCGAAATTGCCCGGCTGCGGCGAATCTAGGGGAGGGACGCTGGCGAAAGCGCAAGGGTATTGCCCAAGTCCGATTATGCGATGGCTCTACCCATCTCGCTGAGATACATTGGTGAGATACATTGGTATGAAGCTGGCGGTATCGGCCGCAAGGAATTCAAGATCAAGAACATGTTCCGAGGATCATGACGAAGTCGCGAAGCAAGCAACTGGTAATCTGTGTGGCGAGGATTACCTTTATCCGAAAACCCTCTTTCGCGACACAGCCCTTCCCCTCGCGGTGAAACGCGCCGTATTGGCCGCCTAGCGGCTTCCCTTGACAGCACCAGAGATATTGATGCCGCTGAACTGCTTTGGTTCTCGCCTTGCGATCGCAACGATCGCGGTCTCGCTTGCCCTCGCCCTACCCGCCTCCGCCCAGTTCGCGCCGCCGTCCCCCAGGCCCGTCGCGCCAAAAGCAACGGTCCCCTCGCCGCGCGCGGCCTCGTGCCATAACGGCGCGAGCTTCGATCGCTTCCTGGCCGACGTGAAGCAACAGGCGGCGGCCGCCGGCGTGTCGCAGCGCGCAATCGCGGAGGCTTCGCCCTATCTCGTCTACGACCAGGGCATCGTCAATCGCGACCGCGGCCAGCGCGTGTTCGGCCAGCTCTTCACTGAATTTGCCGGACGCATGGCCGCGCCCTATCGCATGCAGAACGGACAGCAGCACATCAAGCAATACGCTGCCGCGTTCGCGCGCGCCGAGAAGGAGTATGGCGTACCGCCGGCCGTGATCGCCGCCTTCTGGGGCCTCGAGAGCGACTTCGGCGCCAACATGGGCAACCTGCCGACGCTGAAATCACTGGTGTCGCTCGCCTATGATTGCCGCCGCTCCGAGATGTTCGTGAACGAGACCATCGCCGCGCTGAAGATCATCGACCGCGGCGATCTGCATCCCGACGAGATGATCGGCTCCTGGGCCGGCGAGCTCGGGCAGACCCAATTCCTGCCCGTGCATTACGTCAACTACGCCGTCGATTATGACGGCGACGGGCGGCGCGACCTGTTGCACTCTGGGGCTGATGTAATCGGCTCGACCGCGAACTACATCGCAAACGGATTGAAGTGGCGGCGCGGCGAGCCATGGCTGGAAGAGATCAAGGTGCCGCCAAACCTGCCGTGGGAGAAGACCGATCTCACGGTGCGGGAGCCGCGCTCGACATGGGCGCAGTTGGGCGTGACCTATCCCGACGGACGACCGCTGCCGAGCGACAACCTGCCGGCCTCCGTGCTGCTGCCGATGGGACGGACCGGTCCTGCCTTCATGGCATACGCGAATTTCGCGGCCTACACGGAGTGGAATAATTCGCTGATCTATTCGACCACGGCTGGCTATCTCGCCTCGCGCATCGCGGGCGCGCCGCCGATGCGCAAACCTGCCGCGCCGGTCGCGCAGCTGCCGTTCAATGAACTCAAGCAATTGCAGCAGCTCCTCGTCCAAGCCGGCTTCAATGTCGGCAAGATCGACGGCGTGCTCGGCCAGCAGAGCCGCGCGGCCGTGAAGGCAATGCAGATCAAGTACGGCCTGCCGGCGGATTCCTGGCCGACGGCAGAGCTGCTCGCCCGCATGCGCGGCAGCACGGCGCAGGCGCAACCGGCGGGCGTGGTGCGCTAAAGCATGATCGGGAAAAGTGCGAAGCGGTTTTCCGGAAAGATCATGCGTAAACAACAAGCTAAAGCGCGATGACGATTCATCCAAATCTCATCGCGCTTTAAGCCCTCCTCTCATGCCCCGCGACCCGGCTACGCCAAGGCTTCGCCGGGGTGAAGGTCCAGGGGCGCCGAAGCTTTAGCGAAGGCGGCCGGCGGGGCATCCAGTACGCCGCGGCCTCTCGGTCAATCACTGCCGTCTCGGCTTACTGGATCGCCCGTGTTCGCGGGCGATGACACCTGGAGAGAATTTTCGCATTGCACAAGCCGCTTCTCGCGATTGTATTTTTCCATGACATTCCCATGTGAGTAACTCAGGTTTTCTCCTGAGATTTTCCTTCATCGAAGCGAGCATCACATGTCCTTCCACGACGCCGTCGTTCCCGCCTATTTGCAAATGCTGAACAGCCTGACCGGCCTGCTCACCAAGGCCGAGGCGCATTGCGCAGCGAAAAAGATCGACCCGGGCGTGTTGCTCGGCTCCCGCCTCTTCCCGGACATGCTGCCGCTGTCGAAGCAGATCCAGCTCGTCAGCGATTTCGCCACCAAGGGCTGCGCGCGGCTGACCCACAGCGAGGTGCCGTCGACGCCCGACACGGAGACCAGTTTCGCGGAATTGAAGCAGCGGCTGGCGAAGACGATCGACTATGTGAAGTCGTTCAAGCCCGAGCAGTTCGAAGGCGCCGATGTCAGGGACGTCACCTTCCCGGCCGGCCCCGACAAATCCATCACCATGAAGGGCCAGCAATTCCTGAGCTCGTTCTCGCTGCCGAACTTCTATTTCCACGCCGCGATCGCCCACGGTATTTTGCGCCACAACGGCGTCGAGATCGGCAAACGCGATTTCCTGGGTGCAAACTGATTGCGATTGCACGGCCACGACAGCCGTATTCCACTGTCGTGGCCAAAATGGCGTATGAATTGTGCTACGCGGGCGTTGACGCGTAGCTCGCCTGCACTTTCCGTATGGCTCATCCCTTGCGCCTGATGTCGCGATGCACAAGTGTTCAAGACCTCTCACCGCCTGGAAACATTTCCCATGAGCCGTTCGACCAAATTGCTTGAGACCTACAAGCTCGGCCCGATCACGCTGGCCAACCGCCTGGTCATGGCGCCGCTGACGCGCAACCGCGCCGTTCCCGGCACGTTCGTGCCCGGCGCACTCGCCGCCGACTATTACGCCCAGCGCGCCTCCGCAGGCCTCCTGATCACTGAAGCGAGCCAGATTTCGCAACAGGGCCAAGGCTATCAAGACACGCCCGGCATCTACTCGAAGGATCAGGTCGCCGGCTGGCGCAAGGTCACCGACCGCGTCCACGAGCGCGGTGGCAAGATCTTCATCCAGCTCTGGCATGTCGGCCGCATCTCGCATGTCGATCTCCAGGCGAATGGCGCAGCTCCGGTGGCGCCAAGCGCGATCCGCGCCAAGGGCAAGACCTTCGTCAACGGCGGCTTCGCCGACGTCTCCGAGCCGCGCGCACTCGAGCTTTCCGAAATTCCCGGCATTATCGACGACTTCAAGCGTGCGACGACGAACGCGCTGGAAGCCGGCTTCGACGGCGTCGAGATCCACGGCGCCAACGGCTATCTGCTCGACCAGTTCGCACGGGACGGCGCCAACAAGCGCACCGATGCCTATGGCGGCTCGATCGAGAACCGCGCGCGGCTGATGCTGGAAGTCGCCGGGGCTGTTGCCACTGAGGTCGGCAGCGACCGCACCGGCATCCGCATCTCGCCGGTGACGCCGGCGAACGATCTCTCCGACAGCAACCCGCAACCGCTTTTCGACCACATCGTCGACGGCCTCAGCGCGCTCAAGCTCGCCTATCTCCACGTCGTCGAGGGCGCCACCGGCGGCCCGCGCGACATCGCGCCGTTCGACTATGCCTCCTTGCGCAAGCGGTTCTCCGGCGCCTACGTCGCCAACAACGGCTACGATTTCGACCTCGCCACCAAGATGCTGGAGGCGAACGCGGCCGATCTCATCGCCTTCGGCAAGCCGTTCATCTCCAACCCCGACCTGGTCGAGCGGCTGAAGCAGGGCGCAGGCCTGAACGACTGGGACAAGACCACGTTCTACGGCGGCGGCGCCAAGGGGTATACGGACTACCCGACGCTGGCGGCCGAGCCGGCGGAGTAGCCGCCCGTCGTCACTCCATCCTCCGTCATTGCGAGGAGGTAGTGACAAAATTGCGAAGCAATTTTGCACTGATGCGACGAAGATTCCATGGGGAGTGGATAGCGACCAGGTCTGAGGCCAGACTGAGGGTTGCTGAATCCATTCAACCTGGAGACGACGATGTTGCTCGATCATCCTTCCGACGGAGTGGCCGCTATCCGCACGCAGTTTGGCGCAATTTTTGTGTCATTGGAACTGAGCCGTTCGACATGGCTGGTCACTTCGCTGTCGCCCTGCAAGGGCGAGAAGATGTCCAAACGCAGCATGAAGGCCGGCGACCTTTCGGAACTGTTGAAGCTGTTTGCGGAGCTGAAGCGCAAGGCGCAGGCGCGAACGGGTGAGAGCTATCCGATCATCGCGATCCAGGAGGCGGGGCTGGACGGGTTCTGGCTTCACCGCGCCCTGCAGCAGGAAGGCATCGAGAGCCACGTAGTCGATCCGGCCTCGATTGCGACGCCGCGCCGGCGCCGGCGGGCCAAGACGGACCGGCTGGATGGCGAGACGCTGTTGCGGACGCTGCTGGCCTACAAGCGCGGCGAGGTACGGGTCTGCGCCATGGTCGTTGCGCCCTCTCCGGCAGAGGAGGACCGCCGTAGGCTGTGCCGCGAGCGAGAGACCTTGATCGCGGAGCGGATCGAGCATGTGAACCGGATCAAGGGTCTTCTGTTCGCGCAAGGGATCTTCGACTACGCGCCGCTGCGGCGAGACCGGCGGAAGCGGCTGGAGGCCTTGCGGACGGGCGACGGGCGCGCCTTGCTGGCGCATCTGAAGGCGCAGATCAGCCGCGAACTCGACCGGCTCGAACTGCTGCTCGACCAGATCACGGCGGTGGAGCGCGAGCAGGATGCGTTGCTGGCCGCGAGCAAGGCGGCGGGGGAGAAGACCGTATCGAACCCGGTGGCAATGCTGCTCGAACTGAAGAGCCTGGGCCCGAACTTCACGGCCGTTCTCTGGTCGGAGGCCTTTTACCGGCAGTTCGCCAACCGCCGCCAGATTGCATCCTATGCCGGCCTTGCAGCCACGCCATGGCGCAGTGGCGGCATCGAGCGCGAGCAAGGCGTGTCGAAGGCTGGCAATCCGCGCCTGAGAACCACGATGATCCAGCTCGCCTGGCTCTGGGTACGCCACCAGCCTCAATCGGCTTTGACCCAGTGGTTCAAGGTGCACAGCCAACGCGGCCGCAAGCGCGCGATCGTGGCGCTCGCGCGCAAGCTGCTCGTGGCCCTCTGGAAGTACGTGACCGCGGGCGTGGTGATCGAGGGAGCCGAGATAAAGGCCGCCGCCTGACACCACGCTCCTCAGCCTCAAAGCCAATCCGCCGAGATTGATCAGCCTCGGCCGATCCGGGTGGACGAACCGATGGATTGCATGGCTTCAAACGCCGTAACGAAGAATGGTCTCGTCCTCTCGAGCCTGCCCGCCGCAAGCGGAATGTTGGTGCAGCCGCCGCCGCGCGGCGACCGAATGTGAGTTTGATCTGGCAAGCAAACCAGATTGCAAAAACCGGCTCGACCCTTGGATCGCCTGACGAAAAGGAGTTATCCGCCCGCTGCCCCGACTGCCAAAGCCTGATGGCGTGCTCGCTCGAGTCAAGGCCAAGTCGCTTCGCGACGGCCCTACGGGCCGACCTTGACTCGATCTGCGCGCGCCATCCTACGTGCTCCACGGTCGGGACGAAGAGCTGGCCTGCAATCGAACAAAGAGCTGAACAAACCGCCTTGACACACCAAATCCCCATGACTGTGCGGCAACAGGATCCGCTCACCGCTCGAGAAGGCCGGGGCCGCTGCCGGCCTGTGCCTGCCGGCAGGCTCACGCCAATGCGCGCGTCTCGCTCTCCGCAGCCACCATGCGTTCCACGATGCGACGCATGCGCTGCGGGGCGGCATCGATGGCGAGACGGATTGTCTTGGCATTGGGGCGGGCCTGCGCGACCTTCTCGATTCGCTCCAGAATCTCCTTGTCCTCGTTAAAGGCGATACGGAAATCGGCGTGCAGGCGCTGATCGACGTCGCCGTCGTCAAGCGCAAAATTGCGCACATGGAGCCAGTGATCGATGCAGATGTGGTCGTCGACCGGCGTGATGAAGTGGCATGCGAAGATGCGCAGTCCCCTGTCCCGGTCAATGGGATCTGCGATCTTGCCGGCATCCGCGCTGCCGAAATCGATTACCGCGATACAGGGCGCGATATAGTCATAGTAATGCCAGCGATCGACGTTGCCGGCGAAATTGCCGTACTTGGCGAACAGCGGGATCGGCGGCGCGTTCCTGATCCACCGCCACACCAGCACGCCATCCTCGGAAAAGGTGTGCTCCACCGGAATGTCTTCGCTGGCCGAATTGCCGAGCGTCGACAGGTGGACGAAGCTGACATGCGCGGGATCGCAGAGATTGTCGGCAAGGTTGAGATAGTTGGTTTCGATTCGAAGAGCGTCTCCTTCCGCCGCATGCCAGTCGTTCTGACCATATTGCGGCAGATCATAGATCCGCGAGGGGTCGGCGAGTGCGGGATCGCCGGGCCAGATCCAGACCAGCCCCATCTTCTCCCTGAGCGGATAGGACGACACACGTGCATTCGGCGGGATCATCGGCTGCCCCGGAATCCGGACACAGCGTCCGTCGGCCCCGAACGTCATGCCGTGATAGCCGCACTCGATCGCATCGCCCTTGAGCTTGCCCATCGACAGCGGCGCCAACCGGTGTGGACATGCGTCGTCGAGCGCAACGACGCCACCCCCTTCGCTGCGATAGACGACAAGGTCCATGCCGAGGATGCGGTGGCGCGACAGCGAGCGCGTGACGTTGCGAGACCACGTCAGCGGGTACCAGGTATTGCGGGGAGCGAACAGGTTCATGCGGCACCTCTAGTTCTTGAGCTTGGCCATGACCTCGGCGTCGGCGGGCTGGTAATCGGCACCGTCGACATAGCGCCAGTCGGTCATTATGCCCTGGCCGTCTCGCACTGCGAGCTTGCCGACGTAGACGCCCATGGTGGATTGATGATCGATCGCACGGAACGCGATCGGCCCCACCGGCGTGTCGACCTTCAGGTGTTCCATCGCCTTGATCAGATCGTCGGACTTGGTCGAGCCGGCGGTCTCGATCGCCTTCGCGAGGACCAGCGTGTTGGTGTAGCCGATGAGCGCGCCGATGTTGGGCGGCTCCTTGAATCGGGCGATATAGGCCTTCAAGAACGAGTCATGCTGAGGTGTCTTGATCTCGCTCCAGGGATATCCGGTCACGATCCAGCCGGGCGGCGCCTCATCTTTCAGCGGTGCCAGATATTCCGGCTCGCCGGAGAGAATGCTTACCACGGCGCGGTTCGCGAAGGCATTTCGCGTCGATCCCTCGCGCACGAGCTTGACAAGATCCGATCCGAACGTCGCATTGAAGATGGCATCCGGGTTCTCCCCCGCCATTGCCTGCACGACTGCACCGGCATCGATCTTGCCGAGCGGCGGCCACTGCTCGGAGACGAATTCGACGTCGGGCTTCAATCGCTTCAGTTCGCGCTTGAAGCTCGCCACCGCCGCCTGACCGAACTCGTAGTTCGGTGCAATCGTCGCCCAGCGCCGCACGGGGAACTTGGCCGCCTCCTTTGCCAGGATGGAGGCCTGGGTATACGTGCTCGGCCGCAGCCTGAACGTATAGCGATTGCCCTTCTCCCAGATGAGAGCATCGGTCAGGGGCTGCGAGGCGAGGAAGAATGTCCGCTTCTGCTTGGCGAAATCGGCGACGGCAAGGCCAACATGGGAGAGGATCGTGCCCGTCAGGAGCTCGACCTGCTCACCGTCGACGAGCTGACCGGCTGCGGTGATGGCCACGTCCGGCTTGCCGGCGTCGTCGCGGGCAATGATCTCGAGCTTGCGGCCGAGCACGCCCCCTTTCCCGTTGATCTCGTCGCGCGCGAGCTCCCAGCCCTGGCGATAACCGCGGGTCCCCAGCGGGAGGGCCGAATAGCTTGAGATCTCGCCGATCTTGATCGGCGGTGGCTCTGCGGCCCGGCCTGGGGCGCAGGCCACCGCCAGGATAAGTCCGACGAACTTCGCAGCAGCCGAAATGCGCATATCAGCCTCCCGCCATTGGGACTCGCGTATGTATGTAGTACTTACTACATAGCGAATACCACGAGCTGATGGTTGTCAATGGCGAAGAATCGGCGGGGCTTGCCAAAAAAATGGCAGGCCCCATCCTGCTGGCTGTGATTCCCTGGGATACGCAATGGCCAACGATACAGAGCTGCCAGCCCGCACACTGGCCGGCCCGCGCCTCAAGCGGGCGGCCAAGCGGAAAAGGGCCTCAACGGTTCGACGGACGCGAGCGCCCGATCAGACCCGTGAAGCCATTCTGCGTGCGGCCGTCGCCGAGTTTGCCCGCGAAGGCTACGGCGGCGCGCGGGTCGATCGCATCAGCAAGGCCGCCAAGAGCAACGACCGGATGCTCTATTATTACTTCAAGAGCAAGGAGAAGCTCTTTCATCAGGTCATCGAGCATTGCTATGCCGATCTGGTCGCGTCGGAAGAGGCGCTCGACCTCGATTTTTCCAGCCCGCGCCAGTCGCTGGCGGCGCTGGTTGCCTTCAACTGGAACTATTATTGGGCCCATCCGGAGCTATTGAGCATTCTCGCCACGGAAAATCTCTTCAAGGGCCGTCACGTCAAGAACAATATCCGTCGCAGCTTTGCCAATACGCAGCTCGGCATGCTTGAGCGCGTGCTCCAGAGCGGGGTCGAACGGGGCGAGTTCAGGGCGGGCTGCGACCGCTTCCATCTTTATCTGTCGATCCTCTCGCTCACCTACTTCTACCGCGCCAACCTCTACACGTTGTCGAGTTACACGCAGATCGATCTTGCGGACCAGGCGATGCGGAACGCCTGGCTGGCACACGTGCAGAAGATGATCGAAGATTCTGTGAAGCGGAAGGAGTAAGGTCGGCGAAGTGAATGCGGCATGAAAGAAAAAGGCCGGGATCGCTCCCGGCCTTTCATTTTGATGACGCTGCGCGCCGCTTACTTCGCTTCCGCGCGCTTCGGCGGGGTCGCCGGCCACGACTTGATCAGCGTGTCGTAGTCGACCGTCTCGCCCTTCGGCTTCTCGTTGGCGAGCTTGCGCTGGGGCGCGATGGTGCCGTCCTTCTCGGCCTTGGCGAACCAGTACTCCGGCTTCTCCTTCTTGTGCAGCTTCGGACCGCAGGCGCCCTGCACGCCGGACTTCTCCAGACGTTCCATCACGGAGTCCTGGGCAGCCGCAAGGGCATCCATCGCGGCTTGCGGCGTCTTCGCACCGGACGACGCATCGCCGATGTTCTGCCACCACAGCTGCGCGAGCTTCGGATAGTCGGGCACGTTGTTGCCGGTCGGGGTCCACTGCACGCGGGCGGGCGAGCGGTAGAACTCGATCAGGCCGCCGAGCTTCGGCGCACGCTCGGTGAACGACTTGTCCCAGATGTCGGATTCACGGATGAAGGTGAGACCGACATGGCTCTTCTTCAAGCTCACCGACTTGGAGACGATGAACTGGAGATAGAGCCAGGCTGCCTTGCGGCGGTCCGGCGGGGTCGACTTCAGCAGCGTCGCGGAGCCGGCGTCCTGGTAGCCGAGCTTCATGCCTTCCTTCCAGTACGCACCGTGGGGCGAGGGCGCCATACGCCACTTCGGCGTACCGTCCGCGTTCATCACGGCGATGCCCGGCTTCACCATGTCGGCGGTGAAGGCGGTGTACCAGAACATCTGCTGGGCGATGTTGCCCTGCGCCGGAACGGGGCCGGCTTCAGAGAAGGTCATGCCCTGCGCCTGCGGCGGCGCATACTTCTTCAGCCACTCGAGATATTTGGTGATCGAATAGACCGCGGCCGGACCGTTGGTGTCGCCACCGCGTTCCACCGATGAGCCGACCGGGCGGCAGCCTTCCATGCGGATGCCCCATTCGTCGACCGGCAGGCCGTTCGGAATGCCCTTGTCACCGTTGCCGGCCATCGACAGCCAGGCGTCGGTGAAACGCCATCCGAGCGAGGGGTCCTTCTTGCCATAGTCCATATGGCCGTAGACCTTGACGCCGTTGATCTCCTTGATGTCGTTGGTGAAGAACTCGGCGATGTCCTCATAGGCGGACCAGTTCACGGGCACGCCGAGCTCGTAGCCATACTTGGCCTTGAACTTGGCCTTGTAGTCCGGATTGGTGAACCAGTCGTAGCGGAACCAATAGAGGTTGGCGAACTGCTGGTCGGGCAGCTGGTAGAGCTTGCCGTCTGGAGCCGTCGTGAAAGACTTGCCGATGAAGTCGTTGACGTCGAGCATGGGATCGGTGACGTCCTTGCCCTCGCCGGTCATGTAATCCGACAGCACCACGGTCTGGCCGTAGCGGAAATGCGTGCCGATCAGGTCGCTGTCGTTGATCCAGCCGTCATAGACGTTCTTGCCCGACTGCATCTGCGTCTGCAGCTTCTCGACGACGTCACCTTCCTGGATGAGGTCGTGCTTGAGCTTGATGCCGGTGATCTCGGAGAACGCCTTGGCCAGCGTCTGCGACTCGTATTCGTGGGTCGTGATGGTCTCGGAGACGACGTTGATCTCCATGCCCTTGAACGGCTCGGCGGCCTTGGCGAACCACTCCAGCTCCTTCTTCTGATCTTCCTTCGACAGCGTCGAGGGCTGGAATTCCGCGATCCACTTCTGGATCACGGCGTCGTCGGCGGCGCGAACCGGCGCCGAGACGGCGAACGACACTGCTACGATCGCAGCGGCGCTGGACATGGTCAGAAAACTATTCTTGGTCAATGGACCTTTCCTTCTCCTAAACTGTCGCATGTTGTTCCTCCGTTGCAGCGACAAACTTTTATACAGGCCCGGGTTGCCCCCCGGATCTGGCCGTCCCTTCGCGAGCTTCAGACCGTGCGAAAAACAAGCACTGCCGTGGCCAGCGAAATTCCACTTGCGAGCCACAGGCTCGAAATTTCAAACTCCTCCTCGCCGATCGGCAGCGTGGCGATCGGATCGGTCCCGACGAGGCCGATCCACACGAGATGGATGACGGCGGCCGCGATCAGCGAGATGAACAGACGGTCGCCGCGCGTGGTCGGAATACTGAGAACGCCGATGCGCTCGGCCTCCGGATAGACCGCAGCGAGCCACGTCATCACCGCGAGCGTGCAGGCCAGCCCGGCGAAGAAGATCGCGGTCGGCAGCGTCCAGGCCATCCATGCAATAGACTCCATGATCGCCCCCCTTATACGCGGCCGAGCGCGAAGCCGCGCGCGATGTAGTTGCGGACGAACCAGATCACCAGCGCGCCCGGGATGATGGTGAGCACGCCGGCAGCCGCGAGCAGGCCCCAGTCCATGCCGGCGGCCGAGACCGTGCGCGTCATGATCGCGGCGATCGGCTTGGCCTGCACCGAGGTCAGCGTGCGCGCCAGCAGAAGCTCGACCCAGGAGAACATGAAGCAGAAGAAGGCGGCGACGCCGATGCCGCTCGCAATCAGCGGCACCAGGATCTTGATGAAGAAGCGCGGAAAGGAATAGCCGTCGAGGAAGGCGGTCTCGTCGATCTCGCGCGGCACGCCGGAGACGAAGCCTTCGAGGATCCAGACCGCCAGCGGCACGTTGAAGATGCAGTGCGCGAGCGCGACGGCCCAGGGCGTGTCGAACAGCCCGATTGCCGAATAGAGGTTGAAGAACGGCAGCGCATAGACCGCGGCCGGCGCCATGCGGTTCGACAGCAGCCAGAAGAACAGGTGCTTGTCGCCGAGGAAGCGGTAGCGCGAGAACGCATAGGCCGCAGGCAGCGCCACAGCGATCGAGATGATGGTGTTGAGGACGACGTATTCGAGCGAATTGATGTAGCCGGAATACCAGCTCTCGTCGGTGAAGATGCGCTTGTAGTGCTGCAGCGTCGGGGTGTGCGGCCATAGCGTCATCGTCGAGACGATCTCGCTGTTGGTCTTGAAGCTCATGTTGACGAGCCAATAGATCGGCAGCAGCAGGAAGATCAGGAACAGCCCCATGACGAGGCGGCGGCCGGGAATCGAATGCATCAGGCCACTCCTTCCTTTGGCTTGAGCGCGGGCACGGGTTTGAGCGCGGCCGAAGGCTTCGGCTCCATCGCCTCCTCGCTCGAAGCCTGGACTTTGCGTTCGACGCCGGCATTGGTCATGACGGTGTAGAAGATCCAGCAGACGATCAGGATGATCAGGTTGTAGACCAGCGACAGCGCCGCGGCCTTGCCGAGGTCGAACTGGCCGAGCGCGATCTTGACGAGCTCGATCGACACGAACGTCGTGGAGTTGCCGGGCCCGCCGCCGGTGACGACGAAGGGCTCGGTGTAGATCATGAAGCTGTCCATGAAGCGCAGCAGCACGGCGATCAGCAGCACGCGATTCATCTTGGGCAGCTGGATCGCCTTGAACACCGCCCAGCGCGAGGCGCCGTCGATCTGCGCGGCCTGGTAATAGGCTTCGGGAATCGACTTCAGGCCAGCGTAGCAGAGCAGCGCGACGAGGCTGGTCCAGTGCCAGACGTCCATCACGATGACGGTGACCCAGGCATCGATGTCGTTGGAGACGTAGTTATAGTCGAAGCCGGCAGCGTTGAGCACATAGCCGAGCAGGCCGATGTCCGGACGGCCAAAGATCTGCCAGATCGTTCCGACCACGTTCCACGGAATCAAGAGCGGAAGCGCGAGAATCACGAGGCAGGCCGCGACCGTCCAGCCCTCGCGCGGCATCGACAGCGCGACGACGATGCCGAGCGGCACCTCGATGGCGAGGATCACCAGCGAGAAAAACAGGTTACGCCCGAGCGAGGCGAGGAAGCGGCCGCCGAGATCGGTCGAGGGATCGAGCAGTTCCTTGAACCAGCCGACGCCGTTCCAGAAGAACTGGTTATTGCCGAACGTATCCTGCATCGAATAGTTCACCACCGTCATCAGCGGCAGCACCGCCGAGAAGGCGACGACCAGGAATACCGGCAGCACCAGAAACCAGGCTTTTTGGTTGACGGTCTTGTCCATCAGGCGGCTCCCTCCACCAGAAGGCTGTCGGCATAGACGTGCACATGCGACGGGTCGAATTTCAGCCCGGCGGTGCCGTCCGGACTGGTGAAGCCGCCAGGGGCGCGCGCCGCGAGCTTTGCGTCCCCAAGGCGCGCACGCGCGAAACGGATGCGGCCGAGATCGTCGATGCGCTCGATCTTCGCGGTGAGCAGGCCCGGCGCGGGCGTGACCACCTCGACGAATTCGGGACGGACGCCGATCTCGATCTTCGCTCCCGCAGGCAGGTTGTCGTAGCTGCGGTTGAGCGCGATGACGTGGCCGTCGAGCCTGGCCTCGCGTCCCCGCACCTCCGCTGGCAGGATGTTCATGCCGGGCGAGCCGATGAAATAGCCGACGAAGGTATGCGCCGGCTTGTCGAACAGCTCGGCCGGCGTGCCGCTCTGCACCACGCGGCCGTCATGCATGACGACGACGGTGTCGGCGAAAGTCAGCGCCTCGGTCTGGTCGTGGGTCACGTAAATCATCGTGAGGTCGAGCTCGCGATGCAGCGCCTTCAGCTTGGAGCGAAGCTGCCACTTCAGCTCGGGATCGATCACCGTCAGCGGCTCGTCGAACAGCACAGCGGCGACGTCGGAGCGGACGAGGCCGCGGCCGAGCGAGATCTTCTGCTTGGCATCCGCCGTGAGCCGAGTTGCTTTGCGATTGAGATAGGGTTCGAGATCGAGCAGGCGGCCGATCTCGGCGACGCGCCGGTCGATCTCGGCCTTCGGCACGCCGCGGTTCTTCAGCGGGAACGCCAGATTCTGCCCGACCGTCATGGTGTCGTAAATCACCGGAAACTGGAACACTTGGGCGATGTTCCGCTTCTGGGTTGACAGCGGTGTGATGTCCACACCATCGAACATGATTTTTCCGCGCGACGGCGTGATGATGCCGGAAATGACGTTGAGCAGCGTGGTCTTGCCGCAGCCGCTCGGGCCGAGCAGCGCATAGGCGCCGCCCTGCCGCCAAGTCATGGTGACGGGCTTGAGCGCAAAGCTCTCCGGCGCGGCACCGTTGCCGCCGTAGGAGTGGGCGAGATCGACGAGGTCAATGCGGGCCATGACGCACCTCCTCAGGAGCTCGGTGCTGCGACGAGGCGATCAGCCGCGTCGAACACAAAAACATCATTGGGATCGAGCACGGCATGGATGGTCTGGCCGGGCTCGAATTCGTGCACGCCGTGCAGCACCGCCACCCAGTTCGAACCATCGCGGGTCAGATGCACGAAACTCTCCGAACCGGTGATCTCGGTCACCGTGACAGTGGCGTGGAAGGCGTGGCGATCGGCCTGGCCACTGGCGAGCCCGAGCTGATGGGCACGGAAGCCGATGCGGTAGAAGCCGTCGGGCAGACCGGCATAAAGCCCGGACGCGGGCGCTGCACTCCCGCCGGCGTATTGGACCATGCCATTCCCCTTCTCGAGGCCGACGAGATTGAGCGGCGGATCCGAAAACACCTGCGCGACGCGCAAGGTCTGCGGCCGGCGGTAAACGTTAGAGGTCTCGCCCATCTGCAGCGCCTGCCCCTCCCACATGCACACCGTGTTGCCGCCGAGCAGCAGCGCCTCGCTCGGCTCGGTGGTGGCATAGACGAAGATCGCGCCGGAGGCCTCGAAGATGCGCGGCAGCTCGGCGCGCAGCTCCTCACGCAGCTTGTAGTCGAGATTGGCGAGCGGCTCGTCGAGCAGCACGAGATCGGCGCCCTTGACCAGCGCGCGGGCGATCGCGGTGCGCTGCTGCTGGCCGCCGGAGAGCTGGAGCGGCGTGCGCTTCAGGAATGGCTCGAGCCGCAGCAGCTTTGCCGCCTCCGCCACGCGCGCCTCGATCTCATCGCGCGGCTTGCCCTGCACGCGCAAGGGCGAAGCGATGTTCTCGTAGACCGTCAGCGAGGGGTAGTTGATGAACTGCTGATAGACCATCGCGACCGAACGCTGGCGCACGTCGGCGCCGGTGACGTCCTTGCCATTGACCAGCACCTTGCCTGATGTCGGCTTGTCGAGGCCTGCGAGCAATCGCATGATCGAGGTCTTGCCCGACAGCGTCGGCCCGAGCAGGACGTTGAGCGTGCCGCTCTCCAGCGTCAGCGAGACGTCCCGAATGTGCGGCACGCCGTCTAAGGTCCGGGTCACGTGATCGAGTGTCACGGTCATGAGCGTCCTCCCGCTTCCAGCAGAGGACTTTGCGGCACGGCGTGGGTCCTGATCCAGCCGTCAAGCGCCGCGATCTCGTCGGCGGTTAGTCGCAGGCCGAGCTTGGAACGACGCCAGACGATGTCCTCGGCGGTGACGGCCCATTCATTGGCCATGAGATAGCGGACCTCGCGCTCGGTCAGGGTCGCACCGAAGGCCTCGCCGAGATCGGCGGCGGATTTCGCATCGCCGAGCAGCTTGATGGCACGGGTGCCATAGGCGCGCGCGAGGCGCCGGGCATGCTCATGGCTGAGGAACGGATAGCCGCGCTGCAATTCCGCAATCAGGCCATCGACGGCGGAGACGTCCATATCTCCGCCGGGTAGCGGCCATTTGCCGGTCCACCCTTCGCGCGCCTTGGCACAGCGAAGATAGGGCGCGAGCCGCTCCAGCGCCTCCTCGGCGAGCCGGCGATAGGTCGTGATCTTGCCGCCATAGATCGACAGCAGCGGCGTCCCGCCGGGCGTGTCGAGCTCGAACACGTAGTCGCGGGTTGCGGCCTTGGCCTCGCTGGCGCCGTCGTCGTAGAGGGGACGCACGCCGGAATAGGTCCAAACCACATCCTCGGGCGTCACGGGCTTGGCCAGATATTCGCTTGCCGCCTTGCAGAGATATTCGATCTCCTCAGCCGTCGCCTTCACCTTGGCGGGATCGCCGTCATAGTCGCGATCGGTGGTGCCGATCAGCGTGAAATCGTCCTGGTACGGGATCACGAAGATGATGCGGCCGTCGGCGTTCTGGAACATGTAGGCGCGGTCGTGGTCGTAGAGCTTTTTCACGACGATGTGCGAGCCCTGCACCAGGCGGACTTTTGCCTTGGCATTGACGCCGGCACCGCGGCCGAGCACGTCCTCGACCCAGGGACCGCCGGCATTGACCAGCGCACGCGCCCGGACCTGCGAGCGCTCGCCGGTCAGCATGTTGACCATGTTGACGGTCCAGAGGCCGTCGGCCTGGCGGATCTCGGTGGCGCGGGTGCGAGTGCGGATCTCCGCACCCTTGTCGGCAGCATCGCGCGCGTTGAGCACGACGAGGCGGGCGTCATCGACGAAGCAGTCCGAATATTCGAAGGCGCGGCTGTAGCGGTTCGGGATCAGCGGCTTGCCGACCTCATCGCGCTTGAGATCGACCGAGCGCGTGGCGGGCAGCAGATGGCGGCCGCCGATGTGATCATAAAGGAAGAGGCCGAGGCGCAGCAGCCAGGCGGGGCGGAGCCCTGCATGATGCGGCAGAACGAAACGCAGGGGGCGGATGATGTGGGGCGCGATGCCCCAGAGGATCTCGCGCTCGATCAGCGCCTCGCGCACCAGCCGAAACTCGTAATATTCGAGGTAGCGCAGGCCGCCATGCACCAGCTTGGTCGACCAGGACGAGGTTCCGCTCGCCAGATCGTTCATTTCGCACAGGAAAACCGTGTTGCCGCGGCCCACCGCGTCGCGCGCGATGCCGCAACCGTTAACACCGCCTCCGATGATGGCGAGATCGAAAATACGCTCCAACAGACGCATCCCCCGGCGACCGCCCGTTCCTCGAGCGGTTACTTTCGTTTTTGATTAGATCACACCGGAAAACGAAAGCAAGACGAAAGAGAGGCGGAAGGAAGTGAAAGAGGAACTTTTTCAACGGCAATGAGACAGCGAAATCAGCAGCCGGGCGGGCAGATTTAGGGGCAAACAGCTTGATTGAACGGCAGGCTGATGCGGGCCCGTCAACCGACCTGCTCGCGGACTTGAATGTAGCAACATCTCTACGTAGATTCCGCAGGCGGAGCATAGCCACGGCTTGGAGGCTCAAACGATGGTGACCACCCTGACCAGCCGACAATTCAATCAAGATACCAGCGGCGCCAAGAAAGCCGCATCGCAGGGTCCCGTCTTTATTACCGACCGCGGTCGCCCGGCCCATGTCCTATTGAGGATCGAGGATTATTTGCGCCTGAGCGGCGGGCATATGAGCCTTGCCGAAGCTCTGGCACAGGCGAACGCGGACTTCGATTTCGAACCGCCTCGCGTGACCGGCGGCATTTCCAGGCCCGCTGATCTCGACTGATGTTTCTGCTCGACACCAATGTCATTTCCGAACTGAGGCGGCCGGACAAGGCCAATCGCAATGTCCTCGCTTGGGCCAATGCTGTGCCTGCGGCGAATTTTTTCATGTCCGCCATCTCGATTCTTGAGATTGAACTTGGTGCGCGCCTGATCGAGCGCAAAGACGCGGCGCAAGGTGCTGTCCTGCGTGCCTGGATCAACGATCACATTCTGGCCCGCTTCGAAGGAAGGATTCTGGCGATCGACACCGCCGTGGCGCAGCGTTGCGCCCAGCTGCATGTTCCCAACCCGTGGGCCGAACGCGACGCCCTTATCGCTGCGACCGCGCTTGTTCACGGCTTGACGGTCGTTACGCGCAATGTGGGGGATTTCGACCCTACGGGCGTGACGCTGCTGAATCCGTGGAGCGGCACCTAAATTTAGCGCAGCCGCACGACCGGCGCGACTTCCGGTGCCGCATCCTGAGCATCGGCCGCATCGTCGATATCCGCCCCCTTCGGCAGCGCCTCCACCACCTCGATGCCCTTGCTGTGGCAGATCGTGGCGAGGCGCTCGGGCAGCTCCTGGTCGGTCACGAAGGTCTGGATCTGGGTGATGTGGGCGATGCGCACCGGCGCGCTGCGGCGCAGCTTGGTGGAATCGGCGACCAGCATGACGCTGCGGGCATTGGCGATGATGGCCTGCGCCACCTGAACCTCGCGATAGTCGAAGTCGAGCAGCGCGCCCTCCTCGTCGATCGCGGACGCCCCGATGATGGCATAGTCGACCTTGAACTGGCCGATCAGCTGCGTCGCGGTCGAGCCGACCACCGCACCGTCGGCGCGCCGCACCGTGCCGCCGGCCACCACCACCTCGATGCGGGGATGGCGGTAGAGCAGCATCGCGACATTGAGATTGTTGGTGATGACGAGGAGGTCCTCGTGCGAGGTCAGCGCGCTCGCGACCTCCTCCGTCGTGGTGCCGATGTTGATGAACAGCGAGCAACCGTTCGGGATCAGCGAGGCGGCTGCAGCGCCAATCGCCTTCTTCTCGTCGGCGGCGACGAAACGGCGCGCCTCATAGGCGAGATTCTCCACGCCGGAGGCGATAATGGCGCCGCCATGAATGCGGGTCAGCGATCTCCGTTCGCAGAGATCGTTGAGATCCTTGCGGATGGTCTGCGCGGAGACTTCGAACCGGCGCGCCAGCTCGTCGACCATGACGCGGCCGGAGGCGCGCGCGATGTTGAGGATTTCGGCTTGGCGATGGGTCAGTCCGGTCACGGCAACGGCCTCAAATCAGGATGATGCATGGTGCGGCGGTTCGCGCTTCCGGTCAATGCCGGAACCCACCGGCTAGCCGACCAGGAATCTCACCACGCCATTGCCGTGGCAACACGCGCGAGCAGGTCAGGATCGTCATAGGCGCTCGCGGACGCAATAGCGCCGGCTGCAACGAGATCGGCATGGCCGAGCGTGGTGCGCATCCCGATGGTCGGGATTCCGGCCGCGGCGGCCGATTGCACGCCGGAGCGGGAGTCCTCGAACGCGATGGAGCCCGCCGCGCTGGCGCCGACGAAGCGCAGCCCTTCCTGATAGGGCAGCGGATGCGGCTTTCCGTGCGGCAGCTCGTCGCCGATCACGATCGCCTTGAACCGCTCGGTGATGCCAAGCCCCGACAGCAGCAGCTCCGCGTTGAGACGCGGCGCGTTGGTCACCGCGACCATGGGGATGCCGGCGGCGTCCGCCCGGTCGAGCAGCGCCATCAGGCCCGGCAGCGGCGCGATCTGGCCCGCCACGAGGCCGCGAAAAATCGCCTCCTTCTCGTCGAGGATGGCGATCCGTCGTTCCGGCGTTTCGTCCGGCAGAAATCGCTCCCCGATCGACACGTTGGAAAAGCCCTGGAGCTCGCGCTTGAAGCGCTCGTCATCTACGACATGGCCGCGCGGGCCGAACACGCGATTGAAGGCCTCGCGATGAAGGGCATCGGTGTCGGCCAGTGTGCCGTCGATATCGAACAGCAATGCCCGCCCCATTGCTCGCTCTTTCGCCTCGATCATTTCCGCACTTTTCCGAATACCCAACGTATCAATACAGAAGGGGTATCAATATTGCCTCTGTCGCGCAATCATGCGCGTGCATGACGATGCCGCGACACTCGACAAAGCCGCGCGCGGCTGCAACACTCTGGCCAAGATCAAAAAGGAGGAAACGATGACGATCAACCGACGCGATCTGGCTCTCTCGACTCTCGCCGTCTCGGCGCTCGCGTTCGCCATGCCGGCGCTCGCCGCTTCAGCGGAAGAGGAAGCCGTGGCGAAGCAGGTCGAGGCCTTCCGCCTTGCCCAGATCGCGGCCGATCCGAAAGCGCTGGGCGCGCTGTGCGCGGAGGAGCTGAGCTACAGCCATTCCAGCGGCAAGGTCGAGGACAAGGCGACGTTCATCGCCAATGCCACGGACGGCAAATCGAAATTCCTGTCGATCGAATATAAGGATCCCACCATCAAGGTCGTCGGCCCTGCAGCGATCGTGCGTTTCCACTGGCTGGGCGAGCAGGAGATGGCCGCCGATGGGAAGAAAGTATCGACCAACCTTCACATCCTGATGAACTGGCAGAAGCAGGGCGACGAGTGGAAGCTCTTGTCGCGCGCAGCGACGAAGCTGTGACCGCGCTTCTGACCCTCTCCCCCTGTGGGGCCCCTTGTGGGAGAGGGCGGCTCGCCGCATAGCGGCGAGTCGGGTGAGGGGTATACTTCCGCGGGGCAACCTGCCTTTGAGGCAGCCGATAGAACCCCTCATCCGGCGCTTCGCGCCACCTTCTCCCACAAGGGGAGAAGGGCAGCGGCGTGCGCGGCAAAAAATTCCGACCACGCTTCGCGCATCAAAATCACCAGCGGAAGGCGCTTACGCCGCCTCCTTTACATCGCCATTCACCAGCCTGCGTGCGGCGCGTTCTGCTTCGCGCGCGTTGCGGAAGAGCTGGCCTTCGAGACGGTTGAAGCGGTCGGATGACGCGAAAAAGCGATAGCCTCCAGAAGAACGAACGACGATACCCGCGGTCTGCGAATCGACTTCGATGATGTAGCTGTCCGGCATGGTCCGTGGATTCCTCAGTGCGGGCAAATAACGGTGCTCCTGCCCAAAGGTTCCCAGGCATTTGAGGCCGTTTCCACCCCGAATCGACACCCAATTGAGTACGCCGGTACCTCATCCGTTTTATGACTGGTTCTTGGCGAAGCCGCGACGGGCATGACGCACGGGCGCCGCGTTTGGCAGCGCTTGCCGCGTCGTCGTGAGATGAGGCAGAGCGTCGCGCGCGACTACGTCGCGCTCGGCGGATCGTTTCGCTCGATCGGCTGTGGGCGGCCGTGATCGTCGATCGAGACGTAGGTGAAATTGCCGTCGGTGACGAGGAACGGATGCAGCTCCTTGCGCCGCAATGCCCAGGCCTCGAGATGCACGGTCAGCGAGGTGCGCCCGACGCGCACGAGATTGGCATAGACCGAGACGAGATCGCCGACATAGACCGCTTTGCGAAAATTCATCGCCTCGATCGCGACCGTCACGGTGCGCGACCGCGCGACCTTCGAGGCGAACACGCCGCCGCCGACATCCATTTGGCTCAGCAGCCAGCCGCCGAAGATGTCACCGTTGGCATTGGTGTCGGCGGGCATCGCCAGCGTGCGGATGCAGAGATCACCGCTCGGCCCGGTCGTGGCTTGTTCGTTCATGCCTCTCTCGCTCGAGATTGCTCAATTGAAATTGTCCCAGCCCGGATCGGGCGCGAAGCGCTCGCCGAATCGCTCCGCCAGCGCACGCAGGGTGGATACAATGTTTTCCGCGCCGCGCGTGCGGGCATAGTTCAGCGGACCGCCACGGAACGGTGCATAGCCGGTCCCGAAGATCATGGCGCCGTCGACCGCATCGGGATCATCGACGATGCCTTCGCGCAAGCACGCGATGCAGACATTGGACATCGGCAGCACCAGGCGATCGATCATCTGGTCGGTGACGCGCGGGCCGGTCTCCGGCAGCGGCGCCTTCACGGCCTTGCCGTCCCTCCAGGTGTAAAAACCCTTGCCGGCTTTGCGACCGAGCTCGCCCTTGGCGACCTTCTCGCGCAGCCAGGCCGGCGTCGGCGGCAGGAGATCGCCGAACTTGGTGCGCAGCATGTCGCCGACGTCGAGGCAGATGTCGAGCCCGACCTGATCGGCGAGTTCGATCGGCCCCATCGGCATGCCGAACTGCTCGGCCGCGGCGTCGATCAGGCGCTGGTCGATCTTCTCGTCCAGCATCACCATCGCTTCCAGCATGTACGGCGTCAGCGCGCGGTTGACGAGGAAGCCGGGTGAGGTCCTCACCGCGAGCGGCAGTCGGTCGATCGCGCCGACGAAGGCGAGCGCCTCCTTCAGCGCCTCAGGGGGGGTGCCGTCATGGCTGACGACCTCGACCAGCTGCAGCCGCGATACCGGATTGAAGAAGTGAAGGCCGACCAGCCGCTCCGGCCGCGCCAGCGTGGTGCGCAGATCCTGAAGCGGAATGCTCGAGGTATTGGTGGCGAGGATCGCACCGGGCTTCATCCGTGGTTCGAGGCCGGCATAGACCTTCTGCTTCAGCTCCAGCTTCTCCGGCACTGCCTCGATGATGAGATCGGCGTTACGGACACCCTCACCGTCCATGTCGGGGATAAGGCGGTCGAGCGCGTCGCGCACCTCCGTGGGCTTGCGGATGATCTTGCCGTAGAGCTCGGCCGCGCGCTTGACCGCGCCCGCGATCGGCTCCGGCTTCATGTCGGCGAGCGAGACGCGCAGCCCCTGCCCCGCACACCAGGCCGCGATGTCCCCGCCCATGGCGCCGGCGCCGATGACGTGGACGTGCTTCACCGTGCTGCCGGAGCCTGCGGCCTTCTTCATTTGCTCGCGCAGGAAGAACACGCGGATCAAATTCTGCGCGGTCGGCGTCACCATCAGCTTGGCGAAGGACGCCTGCTCGGCCTTCAGCATCGCGGCCTTGCTGCCGCCATGGGTCTCCCAGAGATCGATCAGCGCGTAAGGCGCGGGATAATGTTCGCGGGATGCGGCCTTTGCCGCCTCCGCACGCATGCGCTTGGCCAGCAGGCCACGTATCGCTCCGAGATTGGCCGCACGCGCGAGCAGACCGGGCTTGGACCGCTTGAGCCGGCCGAACAGCGCATCCCTCACGGCGCCCTGGACGTGCCGCTCCTGCGTCACGGCATCGACGAGGCCGAGTGATTTGGCCCGGCGCGCGTCGATGGTGCGGCCGGTCAGCATGAGCGCCATCGACTGGGTCGGATTGACCAGCGCGGTGAACCGCGCGGTACCGCCGAGGCCGGGATGCAGGCCGAGCATCACCTCCGGGAAGCCGAAGCGCGCGCCGTCGATGGCGATGCGCGCCTGACAGGCCAGCGCCACCTCGAGCCCGCCGCCGAGGCAGAAGCCGTGGATGACCGCGACCGTCGGCAGCCTCAAGGCTTCCAGATGGTCGACCACCGCATGCGCGGCGCGGATGCGCGTCTCCACCATTCCAGGGTCGGACGCACCGCGGAATTCGTTGACATCGGCGCCCGCAATGAAGCCGGAGGGCTTTGCCGAGCGGATGACGAGGCCGGCGGGACGCTCGGTCTCGATCGCTGCAAGCACGGCGTCGAACTCCTCCATCACGTCGGAGGACAGCGAGTTGGCGCTCGTCTCGGCGCGATCGAACAGCAGCCAGGCGACGCCGTCGGCATCGCGCGTCAACTTGAAATGCTTGTAGCGACTGTCTGCCGCCGGCTTGGGCCCGAGCTCCAGCAGCCGGTCGCCAAGCGCAGTCATGATCTTGGAATCCATGGTCACACCGCCTCGATCAGCATGGCGCCGCCGAGCCCGCCGCCGATGCATTCGGTGGCAACGCCGCGCCGCGTGCCGAGCCGCTTCATCGCGTTGACGAGATGCAGCACGATGCGGTTGCCGGAGGTGCCGACGGGATGGCCGAGCGAGATGGCGCCGCCGTCGACATTGAGCCTATCGCGGTCGATCTCACCGGCCGCGCCGTCGAGCCCGAGAATCTCTCGGCAAAACTTGTCGTCGTTCCACGCGGCGAGACAGCCGAGCACCTGGGTGGCGAAAGCCTCGTTCAGCTCCCAGGTCTCGACGTCCTTGATGGTGAGGTCGTTGCGCGTGAGCAGCGGCGTTACGGACATCACCGGACCGAGCCCCATGATGCTGGGGTCGAGCGCAGCCCAATGGCTGTCGACGATGACGGCCTTCGGCGTCAGCTTGTGCTTGGCCACCGCCGCGTCGGAAGCCAGAATGATCCAGGACGCGCCGTCGGTGATCTGCGAGGAATTGCCGGCGGTGACCTGCCCCCAGGGGCGTTCGAACACCGGCCTCAGCTTTGCCAGAGACTCGGGCGTCGAGTCCGGCCGCACGCCGTCATCGTGGTCGAAGAACTTGCCGTCGCGTGAGAAGGCGGTCTCGACCTCGCCCTTGAGAAAACCCGCGCCTTGCGCATGCGCGAGGCGGCGATGGCTCTCGGCGGCATAGGCATCGGACTGCGCGCGCGTGATGCCGAAGAGATGGCCGACGACCTCGGCGGTCTGGCCCATGTTCAGGTCGGTGACGGGATCGGTCAGGCCGCGCTCGAGACCGATGATCGGCTTGAGATAGCGCGGCCGCAGCTTGAACGCCGAGGCGATCTTCGCGGCAACGCCCTTGGCGGTGGCAAGGCCGGCAAACCAGCGCACGCCCGCGTTTGGCCAAACCAGCGGCGCGTGGCTGAGCGCCTCGGTGCCGCCGGCGAGGATCATGTCGGCATGGCCTTCGCGGATGTAGCGGTAGGCGGTGTCGATCGACTGCATGCCGGAGCCGCAATTGATCTGCACGGTGAAGGCGACCATGTCCTCGCCCATGCCGAGCCGGAGCGCGGCAACGCGGGCGGGATTCATCTCGTCCGCGATCACGTTGACGCAGCCGAGGATGACTTGATCGAAGCTGTCAGGGGCGAACGGCTGGCGCGCCAGGAGGGGCCGGCCGCACTGCACGGCGAGATCAACCGGCGTAAACGGACCTGGCCCCGAACGCGCCTTCAAGAACGGGGTCCGACTGCCGTCGACGATGAATACCGGTCGCGCCATCAGCTCGCCGCCCTCTGTTCACCGAGTTCCTGGAAGAACTGATGCACGTTGACGGTTTTCTTGTAAATCGGCGACAGTACATCCGGCGCAAAATCGTCGACCTCGATCACTTTTGCGACGGCTTCGCGGGCAGCGGCGAGTTGCTCGCCCTCGGCTTGCGTGATCACGCCTTTTGTGACCGCCTCCTTCCAGTCGCGGACGCGCGCGGCACGCAGGCGCTTGGCGATGGCGTCCGTGCTCGCGACCAGCTTGAACGCGCGTTCCAGCCGGGCAAAGCCGCCGTCGTCATCGACATGGGCCAGATCCGGCGTGAGGCGCTCGCGTGCCGCCGATGGCTCCAGCGCCAGGCTCGCGCATCGGTGCACGACGCGGTCGGAAGGGCCGAGCACACGGGCGCCGAAAGGCTGGACCACGACCTTGAGGAAGCCGGCGACGAACCGGTTGGGCAGATTGGCGAGGATTTCGGCAAGCCGGCTCTCGATGGTTTTGAAGCCGGTCGCCATGCACCATTCCAACGCGGCAAAATCTTCCTTCTGGCGGCCTTCATCTTGCCAGCGCTTCAGCGCGGCCGAGAGCAGATAAAGTTCGGACAGGATGTCGCCGAAGCGGGCCGACAGCATCTCCTTGCGTTTGAGCGCGCCGCCGAGCGTCAGCAGCGTCAGGTCGGCGCAGAGCGCAAAGGCCGCCGAATAGCGCGAGAGCTGGCGGTAGAATGGCGTAGCATCGCCCGCATCGGGCGCCGGCGCGAATGCGCCAAAGGTCCAGCTGCGGCCCAAGGCGCGAAACAGAGTCCGGAAACTGTGGCCGGCGTGCTTCCAGAACGCCTTGTCGAACGCGGTGAGCCCGCGCTCGCGATCGGCATCCGCCAGCGCATTCATTTCGTCGAGCAGATAGGGATGGGCGCGGATGGCGCCCTGCCCGAACACGATGAGATTGCGGGTCAGGATGTTGGCGCCTTCCACCGTGATGCCGACCGGCACGGCGCGATGGAGATTGCCGAGATAGTTTTGCGGACCGTCGATCACGGCCTTGCCGCCATGGATGTCCATGGCGTCGTCGATCGCAACCCGCATCCGCTCGGTCGCGTGCAGCTTCATGATGCCGGAGATGACGGCGGGATGAACGCCGGCATTCAGCGCCGCGCAGGTCAGCCGGCGCGCCGCATCGAGTTGGTAGGCCGTCGCGACAATGCGCGCGAGCGGCTCCTCGACGCCTTCGAACTTGGAGATCGAGATGCCGAACTGCTCGCGGATGCGGGCATAGGCGCCGGTGGTGCGCGCGGCATAGGCGGCACCCGCAGCAGAGAGCGACGGCAGCGAGATGCCGCGGCCGGCGGCGAGCGCGGTCATCAGCATCTTCCAGCCTTGTCCGAGCCGCTCCTTGCCGCCGATGACATAGTCGAGCGGGATGAACACGTCGCGGCCCCGATTCGGGCCGTTCTGAAATACCTGCATCGAGGGCAGATGGCGCTGCCCGATCTCGACGCCGGGCAGGTTGGTCGGGATCAGCGCCACGGTGATGCCGTGCTCTTCCTGATCGCCGACGAGGCGATCGGGATCATAAGCCTTGAAGGCGAGGCCGAGCAGCGTCGCGACCGGACCGAGCGTGATGTAGCGTTTGTGCCAGTTCAACCTGAGGCCGACGACCTCGCGCCCCTCGAAGTCGCCCTTGCAGATGATGCCGGTGTCGACCATGGAGGCGGCGTCGGAGCCGGCTTCCGGGCTGGTGAGGCCGAAGCAGGGAATGTCGCGGCCGTCGGCGAGGCGCGGCAGCCAGCGCTGCTGCTGCTCCCTGGTGCCGAACCGCATCAGGAGCTCGCCGGGACCGAGCGAGTTCGGCACCATCACGGTAACGGCCGCGGCGATCGAGCGGGTCGAGATCTTGCGCACCACTTCCGAATGCGCGTAGGGCGAGAAGCCGAGCCCGCCGAACTCCTTCGGAATGATCATGCCGAAGAACTTTTCGCGCTTGACGAAGTGCCAGACGTCCTGCGGCAGATCGCGCAATTCCCAGAAGATCTTCCACTCGTCGAGCATGGCGCAGAGCTCGTCGACGGGACCATCGAGGAAGGCCCGTTCCTCGTCCGTTAGCGTCGGCTGCCGGACCTTCAGCAGCTTCGACCAATCAGGGTTGCCGGTGAAAAGATCGGCATCCCACCAGACGTCGCCCGCCTCCAGTGCCTCGCGCTCGGTATCGGACATCGCGGGCAACACGCCGCGCGCCCAGGAGAAGATCGGCTTTGTCAGGGTGTCGCGGCGGAAGCTCATGGCGGACCTCATGCATCGGCGCGGGTGTCGGGCATTTTAGCGGAAATTGGCTGGCCGCGGTGGAGCGTTCGCCTGCAAAATTGACGCGGCCTGGCGGCCCCGAACCATAACGGCGAGGGTGCGGCGGCAGTTCCGGGAGAAGAAATGCGGTCGATCTCTCGCCGTCATTCCGGAGCGCGCGAAGCGTGAACTCTGGTGCGCAATTGCGCACCTGAATCCATCGTGCGGCAGCGCGGGTCGAGAATGGATTCCGGGTTCGCGCCTGACGGCGCGCCCCGGAATGACGTGTGGAGAGAAAAGCCGGCCTAATCCGGCCGCACCATCTCGAACATGTTTTCCGGCTTGATCTCGAAATAGTCGCCGCGGCGGCCGGCGCGAACGATGGGGCGGGCGGCGGCGGTCTGGTAGACGCCATCTTTGATCAAGGCCTTGTCGATGTGGACGGCGACGACCTCGCCGAGGGTCAGCCACGCGTCGGCCTCCCTGCCGTCGGCACCCTTGAGGCGGACGATATCGGACACCTTGCACTCGAAGGCGACGGGGCTCTCAGCCACGCGCGGCACGTTGACGAGCTTGCCGGGTACAGCGGTGAGGCCCGCGACCTCGAACTCGTCGACCTCGGGGGCGACATGGGCCGCAGTCGCATTCATGTGCTTCGCCAGGTCCATCGTGGCCAGATTCCAGACGAACTCGCCGGTCTGCTGCATGTTCTCGACCGTGTCCTTCCAGTTGGTGGAGGAGAAGCCGATGATCGGCGGCACGTAGCAGAACGCGTTGAAGAAGCTGTAGGGCGCGAGATTGACGTGGCCCCTGGCGTCGCGTGAAGAGATCCAGCCGATCGGCCGCGGCGCGATGATGGCGTTGAAGGGGTCGTGCTTGAGGCCGTGGCCCTTGGAGGGCTCGTAGAAGTGGAGGTCTTTGTCGGTCACGCTGGCTTTCCCCTGCTCGTCATTGCGAGCGCAGCGAAGCAAGCCGGAATCCGTCCGCGGAGACAGCCTCGATTGCTTCGCTACGCTCGCAATGACGGAGTTTGATGATCCGTCCCGGACCGCCACGCGGCCGTCAGCCGGGAGCGGTCGGCCTGCTTATAGGAAGAAACGGCCCCGCCCGTCAGTGGCGCGGGGACAGACCCGCGATGACGAAATCGATCATCTGGTCGATGTTCGGGCCCGGCTTGGTGGCGCACTGGGCGATCATCTGCGGGTGGAAGAAGCGCATCATCGCGGTGCAGGAACAGAGCGCAGCCAGTTGCACGTCGGGAGCCTCGAACTCGCCGGAGGCCACGCCTTGCGCGATCATCTGCCCAATCAATCCGGCGATACATTCCATGTGGGAGGCGCAGACGTCCCAGTCCTCCTGCATGGCGATCTCGACCATCTCATGCAGCTTGTTGTCGCCGACATAGCGCTCGGTGTTCATGCGGTGGATGGTGGTGAGCAACTCGCGGAAGCGCTCCTTGACCGGACCGGGCCTCGCCACGATCCGCTGGGCCTCGAGCTCGACCTCCCCCATCAGCGACCGGGCCACCGCCTGGTGGATCGCCTTCTTCGATTCGAAGAAGCGATAGACGTTGGCGGGGCTCATCCGGAGTTCCTTGGCGATGTCGCCGACCGTGGTCTTCTGGTAACCGATCTGGCGGAACAGCCGCTCAGCCACCTCGAGAATACGATCCCGGGTGTCGCCTTCGATATGTTCCGCAACCAGTGTCATCTCTCAGGACTCGTTCCTCAATACTTCATCTCACTTATTCAGCCGCCTCAGCAAGTGGAATTGCGCGCCGGTCATCGCTCCCATGCTGCGGCGCGGCAGGCTGTTCGGCGGTGCCGGCCTCGTCCAGGCTCTTCCTGAACCACAGGGCGTAAAGACCCGGCAGGTACAGGAGCGTCAGGAAGGTCGCGACGAACAAGCCGCCCATGATGGTGATCGCCATCGGGCCCCAGAAGGCCGAGCGCGACAGCGGGATCATGGCGAGGATGGCGGCCAGCGCCGTCAACACCACCGGACGGGCGCGGCGGACGGTCGCTTCCACGATCGCCTCGCGCCGGGTCAGGCCGTGGGAGACGTCGGTCTCGATCTGGTCGACCAGGATCACGGTGTTGCGCATGATCATGCCGGCGAGCGCGATCAGGCCGAGCAGGGCCACGAAGCCGAACGGGGCATTGGCAACGTTGAGGCCGAGCGAGGCACCGACGATGCCGAGCGGCGCGGTCAGGAACACCAGGATCAAGCGCGAGAAGCTCTGCAGCTGGATCATCAGCAGCGTCAGCATCACCATGACCATCACCGGGAAGAGGATGAAGATCGAGGCATTGCCCTTGGCAGACTCTTCGAACGCCCCGCCCGGCTCGATCCGGTAGGCCGGCTCGAGATGATCCTTGATCGCCTTCAGCTTCGGCGTGATCTGGTTGGTGACATCCGGCGCCTGCACGCCGTCGACGACGTCGGAGCGCACCGTGATCGCCATGTCGCGATTGCGCCGCCACATGATCGGCTCCTCGTGGGAATACTCGATTCTGGCGATCTGCTGCAGCGGCACAGCGACGCCATTGCGCGAGGTGATGGTGAGATCACCGACACCGCCGAGATCGAGGCGTTCGGAGGGAATCGCACGGGCGACCACGCCGACCTTCTCGATGCCGTCGCGCACGGTGGTGACCTGCGCGCCCGAGATCAGCATCGCGAGTGCCTGCGAGACGTCCTGCGGGGTCAGTCCCATGGCGCGGGCACGATCCTGGTCGACGACGAGCTTGAGATAGGGAGACTGCTCGTTCCAGTCGAGCTGGACGTCCTTGACGCTCTTGTTCTGCCGCATGACATCGCGGACCTGATAGGCGATCTCGCGCACCTTGTTGGCGTCGGGGCCGATCACGCGGAACTGGACGGGGAAGCCGACCGGCGGACCGAAGTTGAAGCGGTCGACGCGCACGCGCGCCTCGGAGAGGAAACCGTCAGCTGCCGCGTTCTCGATCTTGGCCTTGACGCGCTCGCGCGCTTCGACGCCCTTGGCGACGATGACGATCTCGGCAAAGGCCTCGTTCGGCAGCTGCGGGTTGAGGCCGAGCCAAAAGCGCGGCGAGCCTTGGCCGACATAGGCGGTGTAGGTCTCGATGTCCTTGTCATCCTTGAGCAGCGTCTCGGCCTCCTTCACCGCCTTCTCGGTGACGTTGAAGGCGGTACCCTCGGGCAGGCGCAGCTGCAGGAACAGCTCGGGCCGCTCCGACAGCGGGAAGAACTGCTGCTGGACATGGCCGAAGCCGACGATCGAAGCAATGAAGACGCCGACGGTCGCGGCCACCACGGTGATGCGATGGTTGACGCACCATTGCACGATGGCGCGCAGGCCCCGGTACATCCGGGTCTCGTAGACCGCGTGCGGATCATGGTGGTGGTGGGCCTTCATGTCGGGCAGCAGCTTGACGCCGATATAGGGCGTGAAGATCACCGCCACGAACCAGGAGGCGACCAGCGCGATCGCCACGATCCAGAAGATGCTGCCCGCATATTCGCCGACCGCGGAATTGGCAAAGCCGATGGGGAGGAAGCCAGCGGCCGTGACCAGCGTCCCCGTGAGCATCGGAAACGCAGTGGATTCCCAGGCAAAGGACGCCGCGCGCATGCGATCCCAGCCCTGCTCCATCTTCACCACCATCATCTCGACCGCGATGATGGCGTCGTCGACGAGCAGGCCGAGCGCGATGATCAGCGCGCCGAGCGTGATGCGATGCAGGTCGAGCGACATCGTGTTCATGACGATGAAGACAATGCCGAGCACCAAGGGCACCGACAGCGCGACCACGATGCCGGTGCGCCAGCCGAGCGCCAGGAACGAGACGAACAGCACGATGACGAGCGCCTCCATGAAGGAGTGAACGAACTCGCCGACGGCGTGCTCGACCACCTTGGGCTGGTCGGCGATCAGCTTGACGTCGATGCCTTGCGGCACGGCCTTCATGAACTCGGCGGTCGCCTTCTCGACCTCCTTGCCGAGATCGAGGATGTTGGCGCCCTTGGCGGTGACGATGCCGATGCCGATCGCGGGCTTGCCTTCCTGGCGCACGACGAAGCTCGGCGGATCGACGAAGCCATGGGTGACGGTGGCGATATCGCCGAGACGGAACACGCGGCCGTTGCTCTCGACCGGGGTCTCGGCGACGGCCTTGGCGCCGTCGAGCGCGCCGGTGACGCGCAGCGGCACGCGTTGCGACGAAGTCTCGACCGTACCGGCCGGCGTCACGTTGTTCTGCTTGGCAAGGGAATCGAACAGTGCCTGCGGCGTGATGCCGAGCGTGGCGAGCTTGGCGTGGCTGAACTCGACGAAGATGCGCTCGTCCTGGTTGCCATAGACGTCGACCTTGGTCACGCCAGGCACCTTCAACAGGCGCTGACGGAATCCTTCCGAGACCTTCTTGAGCTGGGCATAGTCGGCGCCGTCGCCGGTCATCATGTACAGGATGGAATCGACGTCGGAGAACTCGTCGTTGACGACGGGTCCGAGAATGCCGGAGGGCAGCTGGCCCTGCACGTCGACCAGCTTCTTGCGCAGCAGGTAGAAGAGGTAGGGCACGTCCTTCGGCGGCGTGTTGTCGCGGAAGGTGACCTGGAGCGCGGTGAAGGCGGGCTTGGAATAGGTTTGCACCTTCTCGAAATAGGGCAGCTCCTGGATCTTCTTCTCGATGGGATCGGCGACCTGCGTCTGCATCTCCTGCGCGGTTGCGCCGGGCCAGATCACGGACACGTTGACCACCTTCACCGTGAAGAACGGATCCTCGGCACGGCCGAGCTTCTCATAGGAGAAGAAGCCGGCAACGCCGAGCACGACCATCAGGAAGAGAACCAGCGTCGGATGGCTGACGGCCCAGGCCGAAAGGTTGAAGCGCTTCATCGCACTCTCCGAAAGACGATCCAGTTGCAAACAACCACAGCCGCTCTGTTCGAACCGTCGTCGCGAGGCAGCGAAGCAATCCAGGGGGCTGGGCAGGTTCTGGATCGCTTCGCCGCTTCAGCCTTTGCTTAGGGACAAAGGCCGAAACTCACCTCACACGACGGAATTCAATTTCCTTGTCATTCCGGGATAGCCGAAGGACCGGACCCGGAATCTCGAGATTCTCAGGTGCGCAATTGCGCACCGTAGTTCGCGCTACGCGCGCCCCGGAATGACGGAAACTAGAAACTCAGGGACGACACGATCCGCACCCGCTGGCTCGGATCGAGCTTCTGCACGCCGAGGGCGACAATCTTGGCGCCCTCTTCGACACCGCCGGTGATGAGCACGTCGTTGCTCTCGTAGGACTTCACTGCGACCGGCCTCAAGGTGACGGAGCCATTGTCGTCGACAACGAAGAAGGACGGCTTGCCGCCTTCGTTGAACAGCGCCGACAGGGGCAGCCGGGCGACGCGCTCGGTTGCGGCGTCAGACAGCGTCAGCGTCGCGGTCATGCCGAGCGCGACCTTGTCGTCCGCCTCGGGCAGCGAGAACTTTGCCAGATAGGTGCGCGTGGCCGGGTCGGCGGCCGGCGCGATCTCGCGCAGCTTGGCCGCATATTTCTTATCCGGCTCGGACCAAAGAGTGACGCTGGCGACGCCCGACTTGGCGCGTCCAACCAGCGTCTCAGGGATCGCGACGACCGCTTCCTTCTCGGCAAAACGGGCGACACGGATCGAAGCCTGGCCCGCGGCGACCACCTGGCCGGGCTCGATCAGCGTTGCGGTGACGACGCCGCGGGCGTCGGCAACAAGCGTCGCGTAGGAAAGGGAATTCTTGGTCAGCTCGACCGAGCGAACGGCGCGATCGAGGCGTGCGCGGGCCTCGTCGGCGGCCGCACGGCTCGAATCCAGCTGCGCATCCGTGGTCCAGCCCTTCGCCTTCAGATCCTTGGCGCGCTGCTCGGCGGCAGCGGCCTGGGCCAGCACGCCGGTTGCGGCGGTCTGCTCCGCCACCGCCTGCTCGGCCTGGAGCTTCAGGTCGACCTCGTCGAGGGTGGCCAGCGGCTGGCCGACCTCGACCGTCTGGCCGACTTCGACCAGGCGCTTTGCCACCTTGCCGGCGACGCGGAAGCCGAGATCGCTTTCGATCCGCGGCTTGATGGTCCCGACGAAGCTGCGCTCCGGAGTTTCGGCATCATAATGCGCGGTCGCGACCAAGACCGGCCGTGGGGGCTCGGCCTTCTCGGCGACGGTATCATTGCATCCGGCGAGGCTGGCGGCCATCAGGGCCAGCGACACACCTGCCAACAGCCTGGAATAGCTCGACAAAACGGACCGGACGAACATCGAAGGACACTCCTAGCATTTCGAATGAGAGGAATGTCGACTAATCACTGATAAAAGTCAATAATCGTCAGTCATCAGGAAACCGTGATCGTCAAAGCTGGTGAGCGTTTCAGAGGACCGTTGCCAGGCGGGTGCCCGGATGGCGCCTAGACCACCCGTCACCCATAGGATCTACGCAGCGGTGGGTTTCGCCCTCACCGCTTCTGTTCGCTGAACTCGTGCTTGCTGTCGTGGCCGCCGGCGAAGACGAGGATCCCGGCGATCAACGGCAGCACCGCGAGCACCAGGAGGCCGGTCGAGGTCTGGCCGGTGGCCTCCTTGACCCAGCCGATCAGATAGGGACCGCCGAAGCCGGCGAGATTGCCGATCGAGTTGATCAGGGCGATGGCGCCGGCCGCCGCCGTGCCGGAGAGCCAGGAGGTCGGCAGGGTCCAGAACACGCCGAAGCAGCAGAACACGCCGACCGCGGCCACCGTCAGCACCACCGTCGTGAGGGTGGGATCGGTGAGATAGGAGGAGACGCCGAGCGCGACGGCGGTGAGCAGCAGCGGGGCGCCGACATGCATGACGCGCTCGCGGCTCGCATCCGAATGCCGCGCCCACAGGATCATGGCGATGGTGCCGAACAGATAGGGAATCGCGGTGACGAAGCCGGTCTGCGCGTTGGTGAGGCCGAACGCCTTGACGATCTGCGGCAGCCAGAACTGCATGCCATAGAGCGCACCGACAAAGCCGAAATAGATCAGGCTGAGCGCGATCACCTTCGGCGAGGACAAGGCTTCGCCCAGCGAGGGATGCTTCACGGCCTGCTTGATGGCGATCTCGGCATCGAGCTTCGCCTTGAGCCAGGCCTTCTGCTCGGAAGAGAGCCAGTCCGCCTTCTCCGGCTTGTCGGTGAGATAGAACCAGGTGACGATGCCGAGCAACACCGAGGGGATGCCCTCGATGATGAACAGCCACTGCCAGCCCTTCAGCCCCATCATGCCGTCGAGCCCGAGCAAGAGGCCCGAGATCGGCGCGCCGATCACGGTCGAGACCGGCACCGCGATGGCGAAGGCCGCGAGGAAGCGGGCGCGATATTCGGCCGGGTACCAATAAGTGAGATAGAGGATGATGCCGGGGAAGAAGCCGGCCTCGGCGACGCCGAGCAGGAAGCGCAGCACGTAGAAGCTGGTGACGCCGCTCACCACCGCCATCAGCGCCGAGATGATGCCCCAGGTCACCATGATGCGGGCGATCCAGCGGCTCGCGCCGAATCTTTCCAGCGCGAGGTTGCTCGGCACCTCGAAGATGAAATAGCCGATGAAGAAGATGCCGGCGCCCCAGGAGAAGATCAGCGGCGTGAATTTCAGCTCGGCGTTCATGGTCAGCGCGGCGAAGCCGAGATTGACGCGGTCGAGATAGGAGAAGAAGTAGGCCAGCACCAGGAACGGAATCAGGCGCCAGGAGATGGCGCGGATGGTCGAGGTTTCGATGTCGCTCTTGCTGGCGCTCTTGCTGGCGCTCTTGGCGCCGCCGGCGGAACCGGCATAGGTGGTCTGGCTCATGGCTTCCCCCGGGGTTGTTGCTTTTGTGGGCCGAGTGGGCGGTTTTGAGCATCGCGGGCAAAGAGTCAATGGAGCGAGCAATGCACGGGGCGCAGCCGGATCAAGCCATTGCGCCGACGCAGAAGGCGTCTCACTCCGCCAATTGAAACCGCTCGAAGCGATCGAGCTCGTCCTCGATCTTGCGCTCGAGCTCCTTTCGTCCCGCCGTCTTCTTGCCCTGCCCGACCCAGGTCCATTTCTGCATCAACAGCTTCTTCGCCTGCCGATCGGTCTTGAGATCGAGCGCGGCGACGATCTCGTCGCCGACCAGCACGGGCAGCGCGAAGTAGCCGAATTTGCGCTTGGCCTTCGGCACATAGGCTTCGAACAGGTGGTTGTAGCCGAAGATCAGATTGGTGCGCTTGCGCTGGATGATCAGGGGATCGAACGGCGAAAGAATGTGGACGAGATCGGGCGATACCTCATGCGGCTCCAACGCTGCGGGCGAGGCCCAATGCTCCTGCTTGCCGGCGCCCTCGATCGTAACAGGCAGGAGCTCGCCGCGGCGGACGCGCGAGGCGATCAGGCGCGCGACCGCCTTCTTGCGCGGCGCGTCGAGATGGCAGATCGAATCGAGGCTGACCACGCCCTGCGAGCGCAGCGCGCGGTCGAGCAGATAGGCCGTGATCTCCCCAGCCGACGCCGCCTTCGGCAGCTTGTCCCAGCCGAAATGGCGCGTCATCAGCTCGTACGTCTTGAGCATGCCCTGGCGCTCACTGATGGTCACGGCGCCGGTATAGAAGGCGAGCTGCAACGCCCGCTTCGACGGCTTGCGGCTCTGCCACAGATGCTCCTTCTCGACCAGCACGTCGTCATCGATGTCGCGGATCGTCAGCGGACCGGCGCGCAGCAGCCGCATCACCTTGCGCGTGTCGGCCGGTTTCACCGAAGCAAACCATTTGTGCCCCTCGCGCCGATGCTCGCGCATCGCCGGCAGGAAGAAGCGGAAATCGCTCGCCGGGACGTAGGACAACGCATGCGTCCAGTATTCGAACACGCTCTTGTCGGTGCTCTGGGCTTGGCCCAGATCGGCGCGACGATAGGACGGAATGCGGCTGAACAGGATGTGGTGATGACACCGCTCGATGACGTTGATGGTGTCGATCTGCACATAGCCGAGATGGGCGACCGCGTCCGCCACGGCCTGCGCTCCGTCACCGAACGGGATGCGCTCGTCCAACCGCTGGGCATGCAGCCAGATCCGCCGGGCCTGTGTCGTGGTGAGTGGAAGCGGTTTGGGCGTACGGGACATTGCAGCAGGCAATGTAGCGGGATTCGCGCCAACAAGAAGGAGGAAAGAGGACCGCGGGAGCGGCCAAAGAAAAACCGCGCTGCCACCTGCTGACAGCGCGGCGGATGACGCGCCGAAGCCTACTTGCCATCATTGCTTTCTGCGATTTCATGTAGTGCATGCAGGCACGCTTTATCTTGCCATTGCTCATATCGGTGCTGCCATGGCCATTTCCTTTTTGGACGTCATCTTGGCCGAGGTATCTGGCGTACTGCCCATCGCGGCGGCGGACTTCATCATGTTGTCCTTGGGCCATCATCGCTGCGGATGCGGGTGACAGCGAAAGTGTGGACGCTACACAATTATCTTGCTGCGCTGCGAACACAGGATCAGCGGCCGTCCTTCGGCGCCTTCGACCGGTCACCGAGGCTTCCGGTCGCGACATCCGGCTCGCACACGGCCTTGCCGCGTGCCTCCGCCTGGCAGCGATAAACGCTGCCGGTGAGGCGGTCGACCAGCCACATGTTCTCGTCGGTCGGCCCTTCGAGCCCGATATAGCGGGAGGTCAGCCCCGAGATCAGCGTCGACAGCAGGATTGCCACTGCGATCATCGCTGCGCCGATATAAATGGGCGTTGAGCTCAGGGACAGTGTCCGATCCGGAGGGCCGCTGCGATAGAACTGATAGTCACGCTGATGGTCAATTGGCCTCGGCACTGGACGGAACTCGGCTCCTGTCGCGGAGGGGACAAATTGTCGAATGATTGACGCGTGCTAGGCGGGCTTCTGGACGAATTCTTGTTCGCGGGCGGGCCGCGACGCGACGCCTTTGCGACGATCGGTGAAAGCGCATTTCCGGGAACCCGCTCGGGAGCAGTTCGAAGCAAACCGCGAACAAGCCAGCCCGACCAAGAGTGAGCTCGGCTCGCACTTTCGAATGTGACCAAGATCACGTCAGTGCCGTTGAACCTGCCCTAGGCTCGCGGCATCAAATCGCCATCGGGCGTGACAGCGAGGATACGACAATGACCCGTTTTGATAAGTTCTTTGGACTGAAGGCGATAACCCTCTCCGCAGCTCTGTCGATGACGGCGAGCCTTGCGCTGGCCGGCGACAACAACATCTCCGCCAGCCAGATCGTCGATGCGCTGAAGCCGAAGCCGGTGACCCGCGGCCTCTCCGTCGGTCCGCAGGCCGACACGACCGCGCAGGCCAGGGAAGCCGCCTTCCTCAACACCGTGCGCAACCGATCGACCAGGTCGCTCTCGACGGGCGAACGCGAGCAGATCGCCGAGCTCGCTGCGACCAAGCCGAAGATCGATCTGGAGATCCAGTTCGACTACAACTCGGCCGATATCGCCAAGACGTCGGTGGCCTCGGTGCAGGCGCTCGGCAAGGCTCTGTCCGATCCGGCGCTCAAGGGCTCGACCTTCGTGGTCGCCGGCCACACCGACGCGATCGGCAGCGAAGAGTACAATCAAGGGCTCTCCGAACGGCGCGCCGACACTATCAAGAAGTACCTGGTGCAGAACTACGGTCTCAACGGCAATGATCTGGTCACCGTCGGCTACGGCAAGACCAAGCTGAAGGATGCCGCCAACGGCGCCGACCCGATCAACCGCCGCGTCCAGGTCGTGAACATGGACACCAAGACGGCGGCGAAGTAACTCGCGACCGTCGGGCAAAACACGCAGCTTGCCGCAGCCCGGCAGGCGGCGATGTCATATCCAGCTTTGGAACAGCATCAGCCGGTTGAAGCCCTTCATCGAGGTGCCGATGAAGGCCGCGGAAATCGGCAGCATGATTGCAAAGGCGGCCGCGGCGACGCCGACATAAGCCCACAGCAGCCAGCGCGGCAGCCCCTCCCGGCGCAGCACGTAGACCAGCGCCAGCGACGCTGCGGTTGCAGCCGGCAGGTAGTAATAGATGAAACCCAGGGTGCGCGGCAGCAACGCCCAGGCGAGCCAGGGACCGAAATAAAATGCCGCGATCAGGAACGCGTCCCAGCGCCGCGCCACGATGAAATCGCGCAGCACCACGACGAGCGCGAGCAGCGCCGGCCACGCTACCAGCGGATTGCCGAGGAAGACGATTGCGGCGACGTGGTCCTCCGCCGTCTTGTCGAACAGGAACCACACCGGCCGCGCGAGCAACGGCCAGGACGGCCATGCGCTCATATAGGTGTGGCCGGCGATGGCCGTCGTGGTGTTGTCGGCAAAGATCCGCCGCTGCGCCTCGATCAAATCCGGCAGCGACAATCCATAGAGCGGAACGAAGGCGGCAAGATAGGCCACCGTCGGCAAGACCGCGAAGCAGAGCGCGATATGATGCAGCTTCAGGCTTGGCCAAAGCTCCGGCCGATACCAATCGTCCGGCTTCGGTTCGGCGAACAGCGTGCGCCAGCCCTGCATCAAGCGGATCACCGCAACGATGACGATACACACGCCAAGCGGAAACAGGCCGCTCCACTTGCAGGCCGCCGCACAGCCGAACAGGCACCCCGCGAACGCAAACATCGCCTGGGGCCGCTCTCTGCGAAACCCATGCATGAAGGCCGCGGTCGCGAGCAGGCCAAAACCGAGCGCAAAAATGTCCAGCATTGCGATGCGCGCCTGCACGTACAGCATCTGGTTGAGGCCGGCGATCAGGGCCGCGGCGATCGCGGGCCCCTGCGCGGAAAACAGCGCAAGACCGCACAGGTAGATCGCGACGATCGCGAGCGCGCCGAACAATGTCGCGGGATAACGCCAGCCAAGCGCGTTGTCGCCGAAAGTTGCGATCGATGCCGCGATCAGCTCCTTGGCCAGCGGCGGATGCATCGGATTGAGCATCGGCTGCGACATCACGGGCGCCAGCATCTGGCGCGCCGCCGGCACGTAATGCACCTCGTCGAAGACGAATTTTTCCGGCGTGGTGAGACCGATCAGCAGCGCCAGATGCGCAACCAGGAAAATCGCGACAGCAATCACTGCGCTCCGCGACACCTCTGGAACCGCGGGCGATTCGAGCATTTTTTGTGGGGCCGTCTTGCGTGGCAAATCTGCTTCACCGCTGAGAAAAAGAGAGTGGTTCTCGTCATTGAACGCATTCTGCCGCAGCTGTCACTAAGCATGACGCACGTCCCGCGCCGCTTGTGATAATTCCGCCACATCAGAAGCGCGCGCGATCCGGTACGATCAGGGGCACATCGATCGGTTGCGAAATGAATTTGCGTTTTTGGCTTTTCCCGATATTGCTCACGGCCGCAATCTGCGCGGCGTCCGGCGCCCAGGCGCAGACGCGCGTCGGCGAGGCCGTCGTGATCCAGAACGAGGTGGTGCGCGTCGCCGCGACCACGACGCCGATCAATGTCGGCGACAGCATGCTGCGCGACGAGACCGTGCGGACCGGCGCCGACAGCGCGGCGCGTTTCGTGATGGCCGACAGCACCAATCTGTCGCTCGGGCCGAGCGCCACGCTGAAGCTCGACCGCACCGTCTTCAACGACGAGCACAGCTATCGCGACGTCGCGATCCGCATGACCACCGGCGCCTTCCGCTTCGTCACCGGGCACTCCGAAAAGGCCGCTTACAAGATCACGACGCCGCTCGCGACCATCGGCGTGCGCGGCACCACACTCGACATTCTCTCGCAACGCGGGCGCTCCGTGGTCGTGCTTCAGGACGGCGCAGCCAGCGTCTGCACGAAAAGCTCTCAGTGCGTGCAACTCACCCAGCCCGGCGACACCGCGATCATCACATCGACCGGCGGCAAGGTGAGCATCACCAAGACCAACACGCCGCCCTGGACCTTCGCCGCCAACTGCGCCGCGAGCGCCGGGTTGTGCGCGATCAACCAGTACGCCGGCGCCCCGCCGACCATCACGCCCGCCGTCCAGGACGACGGCATGCTGTGCGGGCGTTGACGATGGCGAAGCTCCCGTTGAAGCGCCTCATCCTCGCCGGCTTGCTTTCCGCCGTGGCGGCGCTTGCGCTTGTCGCGTTCGATGTTCTTCCGGCGGCAGCCCAGGCGACCTGCGAGATCGAATGCAGCGAGCCGTCGCCTACGCCGACCTATTCACCGTCCCCGACGCCCTCCCCTTCGCCTAGTCCCTATCCCTCGCCGTCGCCGTCGCCATATCCGTCTCCTAGCCCGACGCCGACCGGTGCGGATTCCAGCGGCAACTCGATCGGCGGCCTCGCCAATCAGCGCTTCAACCAGATGATCACCAACCGGGTGCTCGGCACGGTGCTGCTCGGTGTCAACGAGCAGATCAATTGCAGCGATTGCATCAGCGCGTTCGGCTCGGCCGGCTCGTTCTCGGCCGGCATCCACGGCCGCAAGGAGCTGACCAACAATCTGTCGCTGCTCGCCGGCATCGCCTACACGCAATACAGCGAAGGCGGCTACAAGATCACGAGCGCGCCGATCGGCGCCTTCGCGCTACGCTATGACTTCACCGACTGGGGCTCGTCGCGCCCGTTCTTCGATGTCGGCACCATTCTGACGCCATGGGAGAAGGCACGCTACACGCGCAGCTACGACACCAGCCTCGGCCCGGTCAGCGTGACGAGCTCGACCAACGCATCGAACTACGCCGTCTACGGCCGTGCCGGCTGGATCAGCCGCCTCTCGCCGCGCGACGAGGTCGCGGCCTCGATCGAAGTCTGGCAGCTCTGGCAACGTGTGTCGGGCTACACCGACAGCGCAGTGGCGTTCAATCCATTCGACGCCAGCATCGCGACCGGCACCGACCGCACCAGCCTCATCAAGATCGGCGGCCAGTGGACGCATCTGTTCGGCAGCAACATCGAGACCAACATCAATGGCGGCTGGGTGCAGTCGTTCGCCAGCCATAGCGGCATCGTCGCCACGGTGACCGGCAACGGCGTGGTGGTGCCGACCATGGGCAACCAGGGCTGGTTCGAATATGGCGGCCGCCTCGGCTTCCGCGTGCAGAAGGGCTGGATCGTGGACCTGTTCGCCAACGGCACACTGGGCCCGCAGCCGGTGGGCAATACGATCCACGGCGGCGTGGGGCTGAGGATCAACTATTAGCGGCGGCCCGCGGCCACAAACTCTGCTGTCATTCCCCGCGCAAAGCGGGGAATGTGTCGGCTATGTCCCCGAACACCCGTCGGTCATGTCCCCGGGCTGAACATCAAGCCGGGCGATGACACCGATCTCATGACGAGAGCATTCCGACCTTCACGCTGCCGACTTGCCCTCGAACGCGCGGCGCAAGGCTTCCACGTCCAGCTTCACCATCTTCATCATGGCCTGCATCGCACGCGCGGCCGCGGCCTTATCGGGGCTCGACAGGAACTCGAAGATCACCTTCGGCACCACCTGCCAGGCCACGCCCCAGCGATCCCTCAGCCAGCCGCACTGCTCCTCCCTGCCGCCATGGGCGAGGAACGCGTTCCAGACGCTGTCGACCTGGGCCTGGTCGTCGCAATGGATCATCAGCGAGATCGCGTGGGTGTATTCCATCTTCATGCCGCCGTTGAGCGCGACCAGCGGCTGTCCGGCCACGGTGAACTCGACCACGAGCACGGAGCCTTCCTTGCCGGAGGGCCCGTCCGAAACGTTGCGCTGGACGTGCGTGATCTCTGAGTTCGGGACCAGCGAGACGTAGAATTTTGCGGCGTCCTCGGCATCGCCGTTGAACCACATGCAGGGCACGAGCTTGGACATCGTGAATGCTCCTCTTCAGGTCTTGATGGGCTTGAATCAGGCGTTCGCCACGTCGGGCTGCAGGGGGGCGGCCGCGAGGTCCATCCAGTTCACGCCCCACATATGACCATCGGGATCCTCGAAGCTGCGGCCGTACATGAAGCTGTATTCGTCTTTCGGGCTGGGATCGGGCATCCCGCCCGCAGCCTCGGGCTTTGCGACGATATCGTCGACATCGCTGCGGCTGTCCGCGGACAGGCAGAGCAGCACCTGGTTCGAAGTCCTGGCGTCCGCGATCGGCTTCGGCGTGAACTGGCGGAATTTGTCGTGGGTTAGCAGCATGACGAAAATGGTCTCGGAAAAGACCATGCAGCTCGCGGTCTCGTCGCTGAATTGCGGGTTCTTGACCGCGCCGACCGCCTCGTAGAAGGCGGTCGCGAGCTTGAGGTCGGTCACCGGCAGGCTGACGAAGATCATCTTGGGCATTGGAAGCTCCTTGGGCGGGGTTCTGCCCAAGGACGGACGACCAGGCCGCCATCCGACACCGCTTCCGACGATTTTTTGAATCCCGGTCTGCGGGGTTCTGTCGCGCCGCGCCCGCGCCCCTGAAGAGTCTTACTTCTTCTCGTTGGGATCCCGGTGCACCGGGTCGATCCACAGCACGGTCTCGGGCTTCTCGACTGGCTCGATGTCGAGGTTGATCGCCACCGCCTCGCCGTCGCTGCGCACCAGAACGCATTCCAGCACCTCGTCCGCGCTGGCATTGATCTCCTGGTGCGGCACATAGGGCGGGACGAAAATGAAGTCGCCGGGACCGGCTTCCGCCGTGAATTGCAGGCTCTCGCCCCAGCGCATCCGCGCCTTCCCCTTCACCACATAGATGACGCTTTCGAGATGGCCGTGATGATGCGCGCCGGTCTTGGCATCCGGCTTGATGCTGACCGTACCCGCCCACAATTTCTGCGCCCCGACGCGGGCGAAATTGATGGCGGCTGCGCGGTCCATGCCTGGCGTCGACGGCACATTGGTATCGAGCTGGTTGCCGGGAATGACGCGCACGCCGTCATGTTTCCAGCGATCGTCGTGATCGTGGTCATGGTGGGAATGCGAGTGGTCATGGCCGGTCATTGGACTTGCTTTCTGTTGGTTCCGTGCGCGGCAAAACTAACCCAAAGGCGCAGCCGCAAGCCATACCAAAATCGGAACGCTGCCAGCTGCCGAGCGTTGTCGCACCGAGCAAGATGGAAGGAGCGTTTCATGGGTAGCACGAGCGACAAGATCAAGGGCAACGCCAACGAGGCGATCGGCAAGGCCAAGCAGGGCGTCGGCGAGGCCACCGGATCCGACCGCATGAAGGGCGAAGGCGCGGTGCAGGAGGTCAAGGGCAAGGGTCAGCAGGCCATGGGCGATGCCAAGGACGCCGCCAAGGATGCGATGGATCGCGCCGCCGCGGCGGCACGTCGCGCGGCAGAGTAATGCGCGTAAGATCGAAAATGAACAAGACCGGCCAGCAGGCCGGTCTTGTTGTTTGAGCCGTCACTTCACCGCGAGCAATTCCACGTCGAACATCAGCGTCGCATTCGGCGGGATCACGCCGCCGGCACCGCGTGCGCCATAGCCGAGCTGCGGCGGGATGATCAGCGTGCGCTTGCCGCCGACCTTCATCGAGGCCACGCCTTCGTCCCAGCCGGCGATGACGCGGCCCTTGCCAATGGGGAATTCGAACGGCTCCTTGCGATCGAGCGAGGAGTCGAATTTCTTGCCCTTCTGGCCGTTCTCATAGAGCCAGCCGGTATAGTGCATCACGCAGATCTGACCGGGCTGCGGCGAAGCACCGGTGCCGACGGTGGAGTCGATGATCTGCAAGCCTGAAGCTGTGGTCATGGTCTTTCCTGCGGTCTGGGCCGAGGCCGTGGTGGAAGCAAAATGCGACACGCCCGCGATCACGGTGATCGCGAGTGCGGACATCAGGGCGAGGAGCACGCGCCGGAAACGCTGCATAAGGCACCTTCCGTTTGAGGCGGGAGGTGTCTAACCCAACGCCGTCGCCGTTTCCACCCCTTAGATCTCGATATTTTCCAGCCGCACCGGCAGCTTGCGGATACGCTGACCGGTGGCGTGATAGAGCGCGTTGCAGACCGCAGCATTGGTGCCGACATTGGCAAGCTCGCCAAGGCCCTTTGCGCCCACCAGGTTGATATGGTCGTCCTGCTCGGAAAGCATGATCACCTCGACGCCGGGCACATCGGCATTCACGGGCACGAGGTAGTCGGCAAGATTGTCGTTGACGTAGCGCGCATTGCGCTCGTCGATCTCGGTGGCCTCCAGCAGCGCCGAGGACATGCCCCAGATCAGACCTCCCATGAGCTGGCTGCGCGCGGTGCGCGGATTCATGATTCTGCCCGCCGCGAACGCGCCGACCAGGCGGGGACAGCGGATTTCGTGTGTGAAGCGGTTGACGCGGACCTCGACGAACTCCGCCCCGAAGGCGTAGGCGATCTGGTCTTTCATGGCGTGACCGCCGATCAACCGCACGTGACCCGTGTGCATGGCCTGGAAGGAATCCAGCGGCGCGCCCTCCGGCTTCCACTCGCCATACTCTTCGACCACGCCGACGCCGAGCGCATCGAAGGCCTTGTCGAGATCGAGGGAGCGATCGCCTCTCGCCGCCTGGGTCGAAGGCGCCGGGCTGATGCCGACGGTCTCCTTGGCCTTGTCGGCGAGGCTGTCGCTCGGCATCACCGCCTTGAACAGGCGCTGGCGGATCTGGTCGCACACCATCATCACCGCAGAACAGGTGCTGGCGGTCGAGTTCGAACCGCCCGCCACCGGCGCCGGCGGCAGGTCGCTGTTACCGATGAAGACTGCGACCTTCTCGAGCGGTACGCCGAGCCGCTCAGCCGCGGTCTGGGCGATGACGGTATAAGCACCGGTGCCGATCTCGTGCCCGGCGATCTCGACGCGGGTGCGGCCGTCGCGCTGCAGGCGCACGCGCGCGGCGGACGGCGCCATCTGCGTCGGATAGCAGGTCGCGGCGCAGCCGTAGCCGATCAACCAGTCGCCGTCCGACATCGATTTCGGCTGAGGCGAGCGTTGCGCCCAGCCGAACGCTTTTGCGGCTTCGTCGAAACAGGCCATGAGCGAGCGCGACGTGTAGGGCTTGCCGTTGATCGGCTCGTTCGTGGTGTCGTTGATGCGGCGAAGCTCGATCGGGTCCATGTCGAGCTTGACCGCAAGCTCGTCCAGCGCGCTCTCCAGCGCGAACAAATACGGCATCTCGGGGGGCGATCGCATGAAGCCGGGCGTATTGCGATCGGCGCGCACGATCGAGACCAGGCTGTCCACATTCGGGCAAGCATAGAGCCGCGTCGTCGTCTTGGTGCCGCCGACGCAATAGGCGTCGGGGCGCGAGGAGACTTCGGCCCCCTCATGCCTCAAAGCGACCAGCCTTCCGTCCCGGTTCGCACCGAGCTTGATCTCATGCCGCGTCTCGGCGCGATAGGTCGCAATGGTAAAGCCCTGGTCGCGGGTCGGGACCAGCTTGATCGGGCGGTTCAGGCGCTTGGCAATGCCGGCGATGATGGCAGTCCGGGGCGTCATCGAGCCGCGCGAACCAAAACCGCCGCCGACATATGGATTGACCACACGCACCTTGTCGGCGTCGATGCCGAGCTGCTCGGCCACGCCGTTCTTCAGGCCATAGACGTACTGACTGCCCTCGTAGATGACGAGATTGTCGCCCATCCAAACGCAGCTGGTCGTGAACAGCTCCATCGGATTGTGATGCTGCGTCGGCGTATCATAGGAAGCGGTGAGCTTGACCTCGGCCGTCTCGAACGCCTTGGCGAAGTCGCCGACCGCGGGGTCTTCCTTGAACTGCGCGTTCTGTCCCTTGGCGGCTGCCATGGTTGTCCCCGGCGAGTCGAAGCTCGCGCTCGGCGCCGCCGCGGTGTAGCTGACCTTGACGCGATTGGCCGCCTCGCGCGCCGCCTCATAGCTCTCCGCGATGACCACGGCGATGATCTGGCCGTCATGCGCGATTTCGGCCGACTTCAGCGGCTGGATCGTGGTGCCGGCATAGCCGCCGTTGCTGAAGAGTTTCGATTCCTTCAGCTTCGGAGCGTTCTCGTGCGCGACGATGTCGATCACGCCGCGGACGCGCCCGGCATCGTCGAGATCGAAGCGGTCGATACGACCCTTGGCGATGGCGCTGGTGACCAGGAATGCGTAGGCCGGATTGTCCAGCGGCATGTCCGAGGCATAGGTCGCCCGCCCCGTGACCTTTGCGGCCGCATCATAGCGCGGCACGGATTGGCCCATATTCGCCTTGGGCTCGGGAGCTGCAGCGGTCATGGTCAGATCTCCATCGTTACGGCCTGCTGAAGCGCACGAGCCACCACACGCTTGCCGAGCGCGATCTTGAAGCTGTTGTGCCGACGGCCGCGGGCGTCCGCAAAGGCGGCCTCGGCGATGCGCTGTCCCAGCGCTTCATCGAACTTCTGCCCCTTCAATAGCGCCTCCGCCTCGCGCGCCCGCCACGGCACGGTGGCGACGCCGCCGAGCGCGACGCGCGCGTCCCTGATCGTGCCGTCCTGCACATCGAGCGCGATCGCGGCCGATGAGAGTGCGAATTCGTAAGATTGTCGGTCGCGTGCCTTGAGATACACCGAGCGCGGCCAGCGTCCGGAAATGGAGAACGCCGAGATCAGCTCGCCAGGCTGAAGCGTGGTCTCAATCTCAGGCGTGTCGCCGGGGGCCTTGTGCAACTGGGCAAAGGGCATCGTGCGCGTACCGGCCTTGCCCGTGATCTCGACCGTAGCATCCAGCGCGATCAGCGCCTGGGCAAAATCACCAGGATAGGTCGCGATGCACTGATCGGAGGTACCGAGCACCGCATGCATGCGATTGACGCCGTCCATTGCGGCGCAGCCAGACCCGGGATTGCGCTTGTTGCAGTTTTCATAGGAGACATCGCGGAAGTAATTGCAACGCGTCCGCTGCATCACATTGCCGCCGAGCGTCGCCATGTTGCGCAGCTGGGCGCTGGCGGCGAGCTTCAGCGAATCCGCGATCACCGGATAGCTGCGCTGAATCTCGGCGTGGGCGGCCACGTCGGACATCTTTGCGAGCGCGCCGAGCCGCAAGCCATCACTGCCTGGCTCGATCGCCGACCAGGCGCGCGCCAGCGGATTGATATCGACGATCGTGGCGGGCCGCATCACATCGAGCTTCATCAAATCGATCAGTGTGGTGCCGCCGGCAAGCGGTTGCGCCGTCGCTTTCGTCAATGGATTGTTGGCGGCCGCTGCGGCGCCGAGCGCCTGCACGGCCATATTCGAGTCTGATGCTCTCTGATACAAGAACGGTCGCATGCGCCTAGCCTTTCATGATCTCGGGCGCGGCCTGCTTCACGGCGGCGACGATGTTGGGGTAGGCGGCGCAGCGGCAGATGTTGCCGCTCATATATTCGCGGATGTCGGCCTCGTTTCCCGCATGCCCCTCCTTCACGCACGCCACGGCGGACATGATCTGGCCAGGCGTGCAGTAGCCGCACTGGAATGCGTCGTTGTCGATGAAGGCCTGCTGCATCGGATGCAGGCGGTCGTCGGTGGCGAGGCCCTCGATCGTCGTGATCTCCTGCCCTTCGGCGGCGACCGCCAGCGTCAGGCACGATACCACCCGGCGATCATCGATCAGCACCGTGCACGCGCCGCACTGGCCGTGGTCGCAACCCTTCTTGCTGCCGGTGAGCTTGAGATGTTCACGCAGCGCATCGAGCACCGTGGTGCGTGCGTCGAGGCTCAGGTGCTTGTCCTCGCCGTTCACCCGCAGCGTGACCTCAACGGGAAGCGACGGATCCTGCGCGAGGGGCGCATTTGCATCCTGCGCGGCCGCGCGCGCCGTCATCGGAACCAGCACACTTCCGGCGGCACCGGCCATGAAGGCGCGCCGATCGAATCCAGATGGTCGGGAACTTGATTTGTCGGACATGGGCCAGCCTCCGCCGCTATCGAGAAAAGCAGCGCACGCCTGCACCGCTCATCGCCGCATAACTTGGAGCAATGAGTGCAGTTCCGAACGAGAAAGGGCGGCGCTGCAAATGCCGCGCCGCCCCTCGTCAACTTTTCCTGATCGCGCGTCCTGATCTCGTGCGCGGAACCCCGCGCGAGCTCAATAGCCGAGCGCGCAGCCGTCCTTGCGCGGATCGGAGCCGCCGGTGAGCGTGCCCTTGTCCCAGTCGATCCAGATCGCCTGGGCGCCGCCGAGCGGGCCGACAACGCTGGTGGTCTTGTGGCCGAGCTTCTTCAAACCTTCGACAATCGCAGCCGGCACGCTGTCCTCAAGCTGGTATTGCCCCTCGTAGTGCAGGCCGCGCGGCATGTCGATCGCCTCCTGCACGTCGCAGCCGTAATCGAGCATGTTGGTCAGCAGATGAGTCTGGCCGGTCGGCTGGTACTGGCCGCCCATCACTGCGAAGGACATGGTGGAACGGCCACCCTTGGTGAGCAGGCCCGGCATGATCGTGTGCAGCGGGCGCTTGCCACCTTCGATGCAGTTGGGATGACCGGGCTGGATGCGGAAACCGCCGGCGCGGTTCTGGAACAAGACGCCGGTCTTGTTCGAGACGATCGCCGAGCCGAAGGAATGCGCGACCGAGTTGATGAACGAGCAGACGTTGCGGTCCTTGTCCACCACCGTGATGTAGATGGTCGAGGGGTTCATCGGCGGCGCGACGTTCGGCAGGTCGAGCATGCCGTCCATGCGGATCTTGCTGATGTACTCGTTGGCAAAGCCCTTCTCGAGCATCTCGGCGACATTGATCTTCATGTGCTCGGGAGAAGCGACGTGCATCTCGCGGTTCATGTAGGCGATGCGCGCGGCTTCCGCCTCGAGATGGAAGCGCTCGACGCTGACGGGCGCGTACTTGGTCAGGTCGAAGCGCGACAGGATGTTGAGCATCAAGAGCGCGGTGACGCCCGGGCCGTTCGGCGGGCACTGCCAGACGTCGTAGCCCTTGTACATGGTGCCGATCGGCGTGGTCACTTCGGTCGTGTGCGCGGCGAAATCGTCGAGCGTGTGCAGGCCGCCGATGCCGCGCAGCGTCTCGACCATATCCTCCGCGATCTCACCCTTGTAGAAGGCGTCGCGGCCGTTCTTGGCGATCGCGCGCAGCGTCTTGCCGAGTTCGATCTGGCGGATGATGTCGCCGGCCACCGGCGGCTTGCCGCCGGGCAGCAGGTAGCGCACGGTGTTGGTGCCGTTCTTCAGCTTCTCGAACTGGTTCTTCCAGTCGAAGGCGATGCGGGGCGCGACGACATAGCCCTCCTCGGCCGCCTTGATCGCGGGCTGGAGCAGGCGGTCGAAACCGAACTTGCCGTGGTCGCGCAGCACGGTCGCGAAGGCGTCGATCACACCGGGGATCGAGACCGCATGCGCCGAGGTCAGCGGCACGGATTTGATCTTGCGCTCGAGATACCAGTCGGCATTCGCCGCCTTGGGCGCGCGGCCGGAGCCGTTATAGGCGACGATCTTGCCCTCGCCGCGCGGCTGGATCAGCGCAAAGCAGTCGCCGCCGATGCCAGTCGATTGCGGCTCGATCACGCCAAGCAGGGCCGAGCCCGCGACAGCCGCGTCCACCGCCGTGCCGCCCTCACGGAGCACCTCGATCGCGGCGAGCGACGCCTGCGGATGCGAGGTCGCCACCATCGCGTTGGTGGCATGGACCGTGGACCTGCCGGGGAAATGAAAGTTTCTCATCGAATGTCTTGCTCTCTTGGCCGTCGGCGCGGGTGCGCGCCATCTCGAAAACCGCGTCTACATGACACATTCCCGCCCGGCGGGGCAATGCTGGCATACCAGGCAAATGGCTGCCATCCGCTGGGCGTATGGATTTTCGAGGCAAACCGCCGTGCGGGTTTTCCGGAGGGCCGCCGCCTGCTAAACGAGCCGCCATGTCTGATCGGAATTCGACAACCAGGGTCGCGGCCTTCTATCAATTCGTCGCCCTCCCCGATTACCGCGAGCTGCGCGAGCTGCTGCGCGCGTTCTGCGCTGGCCTTCATCTGAAGGGCAGCGTGTTGCTGGCGCAGGAGGGCATCAACGGCACGGTCTCCGGTGCGCCGGAGGCGATCGACGCCTTCGCCAGCGAGCTCGCACACGGCAACATGTTCGGCGGCCGGCTCGACAATCTCGAATTGAAATTCTCGACTGCGGAAGCGATGCCGTTCGGGCGCCTCAAGGTGCGGCTCAAGAAGGAGATCGTCACGCTCGGCGACGAGACTGCCGACCCGGCCCGCCAAGTGGGCACCTATGTCGATGCCGCCGAGTGGAACGCGCTGATTGCGACGCCCGACACGCTGCTGCTCGACACCCGCAACGCCTTCGAGGTGGCCATGGGGACATTCGAGGGCGCGGTCGACCCCGGCATCAAGAGCTTTGGCCAGTTCAAGGATTTTGCCGCAGCCAGCCTCGATCCGGCGCGGCACCGCAGGATCGCGATGTTCTGCACCGGCGGCATCCGCTGCGAGAAGGCGAGCGCGCATCTGCTCGCCCGCGGTTTTGCCGAGGTCTATCACCTCAAGGGCGGCATCCTCAAATATCTCGAGGAGGTGCCGGAGGCGGAGAGCCGCTGGCGCGGCGAATGCTTCGTGTTCGACGAGCGCGTGGCGCTCGGCCACGGCTTGCTCGAACGGGGCCTGCGCGAACAGGAATTGGGGCACGGCCGTGACCGATGAGATCAAGACGCTGAGCGAGCGCATCGACACGCTGGAGACGCGCCTCGCCTACCAGGACGACACGATCGAGACGTTGAACCAGACCATCACCGCACAATGGAAGCAGATCGACGCGTTGACGCGGCAGATCGCTCAGCTCAATGAGCGGCTCCAGGAGGCCGAGGCAAACGCGCCCGGACCTGCCAACGAGCGTCCACCGCATTATTGAGATCTCGTGCCCCGGGCACGCAGCGTCGCGTCCGGGACTCATCGCGGCTTATTGACCAGACGCCTTGAGCATCACGCTGGCCACCTCACCCGACATCACCAGGCGGTCGCGGCCTGCGTCCTTGGCGGCGTAGAGCGCCCGGTCGGCAGCTTCGACCAGCGAGGCCACCCCCGCCGTGCGCTCCAGCACCGGCCGGCAGGTCGCACCGCCGATCGAGGCGGTGACGCATCCGGCCGCCAGATTGGTGCGATGAACGAGGCCGGCATCGTGAATCGCGCTGCGGATCCGCTCGCCGACCCCTGCGCAGCTGGCGGCATCGATGTTCGGCAGCAGCACGGCGAATTCCTCGCCGCCATAGCGCGCCGCCAGATCGCCGGCGCGCTGCGTTTCGGCCGCGATGATTTTTGCGATCCGGCGCAGGCAGGCATCGCCGGCGGGATGGCCGTATTCATCGTTGTAGGCCTTGAAGTGGTCCACATCGATCATCAGCAAAGCAAGGCTGGAGCGGTCGCGATAGGCGCGGGCCCATTCCTCCTTCAGCCGCTCATCGAAGCGGCGGCGATTGGCGAGGCCGGTGAGGCTGTCCTCGATCGCAAGCATCTCGAGCCTGGTTTCCAGCTTCTTATGCTCGGTGACGTCGCGGGAGATCGCGACCACGCCGTCGATGCGGCCATTGTCCTTGCGTGTGACCTGCATGGTCGATTCCAGCCAGATTTCGCCGTTCTGCCGGTGCGAGTTGCGATAGGTGAGACGCGCCTCCTCCTTCTCGCCACGCTTCATGGCGTCGACGATCGCCTGGACCTCCGGCAGATCCTCCGGATTGATGCCTGCAAGAGCCGGCGTACCGATCAACTGATCGGGACGCCAGCCGACGATGCGGACCGAGGAGGGCGAGACGTAGCGCAGCCGCTCGTCGAGCCCGATGCGCGTCACCATGTCGCTGGAGCCTTCGGCGAGCAGGCGGAAATGCGCCTCCTTCTCGGCCAGCGCGACGGCCATGCGCTGGCCCCGCTGCAACTGCCGCACCAGCACGCCGCCGATGACCGCGATCAGCATGACCAGCGCGAGCACGTAGAGCATGCGGGAGATTGCCGCGGCGCGCCAGGGCGCGAGCAACTCGTCCTTGTCGACGGTGGCGAGCAGCAGGAGCGGGAAGCGGCTGCTGCGATTGAAGAAGCTGACGCGCTCGGCACCGTCCAGCGACGACTTGAAATGATAGGCACCCTTGGGCCGTTGCAGATCCGGCTCGCGGAACAACGGCTTGTCGGAGACGCTGCGTCCGACGAATGTCTCGTTGCTGGGATTGCGCGCGATGATCAGGCCGTCGCCGTGCATCAGCGCCACAGCGCTGTTGCGGCCGATCTCGAACTGCTCGTAGAAATGCGAAAGATAACCGGAGCTGGTGGTCGCGAGCACCACGCCGCCGAAGCTGCCGTCCTGCTTGTTGAAGCGGCGCGACAGGGTGATGACCCACTCGCCGTCCAGGAGGCTCTTCACGGGACGGCCGACATGGGCCTCGCGCTTCGGCGAGAGCTGGTGATATCGGAAGAACGCATCGTCGCTGAAGGTCGAGCCGATCGTACCGGGCGAGGTCAGCGAGTTGCCCTGATCGTCGATGATGGCGAGGCTGTGGATGCGCGCGATCGCCTTCTTGCGCGCTTCGAGGAGGTTGCCGAGCTTGGCGATCGTGGCCGGTCCAGTGCCATCCATCTCCAACCGGCTGACCACGCCGACGACGCCGGAGTCCAGGAGATCGAGGCTGTCCTCGGCATGCTGTGTCAGCGAACGGGCGACGTTCGCCATCTCCGCCTCGGCGGCCTTGAGGACCGCGTCGCGTGCCGCCCATTCGCGCCAACCGCTGACGCCGAGGATGGTCGTGCAGGTCAGCACGACGAAAGCCGCCGCGCGCAGCGGCAGACGGCTCCATCCGGCTCGTTGGGTAACAGCGCTCATGCGGCAGGGTTCTCCGATCGACGGGAGACTCTGCCGCTTGTGTTATTGAAGTCTGAAATCAGTACCGGAATACGCGGCGACTCCCCCGTTTCCAGTAGTCTTACGGACGCAAATCCAGGCATCGCTAACAAGACATTAGCACGCCTATCGGAGTCCGGCGCGCGGTGCTGCTAGCTGAAGATGGCCTTAACCTTGTCCCAGAATGAGGAGTGCTCGGCATCCGCATCGGCCTTCGAAGGCGTCGGCTGTGCGGCGCTTACGGGATCTGAAGCCGGGAACGTATCCTTCAGCCCGGCGTCGAGCTTGGCATTGCGATCGGCAGCGAGGGCCTCGCGCAGATCTTCGGCGTGCTTGTCGTGCGGGGCGGGATTGAATGTCTGAGCCATGAGATCCTCCTCCATTCGCCGGTCAACGCGGCGCATTTGCCTCGGTTCCCCTGTTCCGCTCGGGCCTTTGGCGGTGTATCAGGAACCTCAAATCTGCATCAGGACAGTTCGTGCCCCAGTCTGCAAAAAAGCCTTTCATCGACGTGCTCTCCGGCCAGCGCCAGACCGTCCCGCCGACATGGATGATGCGTCAGGCCGGGCGCTACTTGCCGGAATATCGCGAAGTGCGCGCCAAGGCCGGCGGCTTCCTCGATCTCTGCTTCAATCCAGAGCTTGCCGCCGAGGTCACGCTGCAACCGGTCCGCAGATTCGGCTTCGACGCGGCGATCATCTTCTCGGACATCCTCGTGATCCCCTACGCGCTCGGACGCTCGGTGCGGTTCGAGGTCGGCGAGGGCCCGCGGCTCGAGCCGCTCGACGATCCGTCAAAGGTCGCGACGCTGGCGCCGCGCGCTGATCTCGGCAAGCTTCAACCGGTGTTCGACGCACTGAAGATCGTGCGCGACGCGCTAGATCCCAGGATCGCGCTGATCGGCTTCTGCGGGGCGCCGTGGACGGTGGCGACCTACATGGTCGCCGGCCACGGCACGCCGGACCAGGCGCCGGCCCGGATGATGGCGTACCGCCATCCCGAGGCATTCTCCAAAATCATCGACGTGCTGGTCGACAGCTCGATCGAATATCTGCTGGCGCAGCTCGCCGCCGGTGCCGACGCGTTACAGATCTTCGACACCTGGGCCGGCGTGTTGCCGCCAACCGAGTTCGCGCGCTGGTCGAGCGAACCGACGCGGCGCATCGTGGCGGGCGTGCGTGCGAAGGTGCCGGATGCGAAGATCATCGGCTTTCCGCGCGGGGCCGGCGCGCTGCTGCCCGCTTACGTCGAGGCAACCGGCGTCAACGGCGTCAGCATCGACTGGACCGCGGAGCCAGCCTTCATCCGCGAGCGCGTGCAGAGCAAGGTCGCGGTGCAGGGCAATCTCGATCCGCTGGTGCTGATCACAGGCGGCGCCGCGCTCGACCGCGCGGTCGACGACGTGCTGGCCAATTTTGCGCAAGGGCGGCTGATCTTCAATCTCGGCCATGGCATCCAGCCGGAGACGCCGATCGCTCATGTCGAGCAGATGATCAAGCGGGTGCGGGGATGATCTTTCCGCCTCTCGGGAGGCGCAAACAAAAAAGTGCGAAAACAACCCCATGCACAGTAGAGAGACCACGCCCGATCAATGACTTAGCGCGCGCTGAAATCAGATGAGACGTCATCGCACCAGATCGCGCCGAGGTTTGACTCGTCGGGCAAAACAGGAGCAGGCTTCGAGAAGGCCAGCGTGCCAACCGGCTCTTGGTGCAGCGGGTTAGACGACGGCTCCTCATCACACCCGTCATTGCGAGCCAGCGGGTCCGCGCGAAGCGCGGCCCGATGACAGGCTCAGCGAAGCAATCCAGAATCTTTCCGTAACAGTCTGGATTTGCTTCGCTGCGCTCGCAATGACGACGGCGGTCGCGGAAAGCGCGTCAGCGCGGGCGGCTGCGCTCGATGATCTCCGCCGCACCCTTCGCCAGCAGATCGAGCCCTACCGCACGGCCGAGCTCGCGCGGGCGATTGGCCGGGCCCGTGCACGATGCTTCGATGATGGTGTTGCCGGAGAGGTCGAGCACCGAGGCGGTGAGCGACATCTGATCGCCTGATATGGTCGAGAAGCCCGCCACCGGCGAATTGCAATGACCGTTGAGCACCCACAGCACCTCGCGCTCGGCATCGGCTGAGGCGTGGGCCAAGGGATCGTCGATCGATGACAGAATTTGTCGCGTCTGCCAGTCCCGCGCCGCGCATTCGACCGCGACGATGCCCTGCCCCGCCGCCGGCAGCATCTCCGCCGCGGTGAATTCGTGCGCGATGCGGCTCGACAGACCGACGCGATCGAGGCCCGAACGCGCCATGATCAGCGCATCTGCCGGCCCCACCGCACCGCCATCCGGCAGGCGCTGCTTCTCGCCGTTGTCGAGTTTTCGCACGCGGGTGTCGGCGGCGCCACGGAAATGGATCACTTCCACCTCCGGGAACAACCGCCGTGCATAAGCCGCCCGGCGCACGGCGTTGGTGCCGATCTTAAAACCCTTGCCGCGCGACTGACGCAGCGCCTCCAGCGTTACGCCATCGCGCAGCACCAGCGCGTCGCTCGGCGGATCGCGCGACAGCGTGGCGCCGATGACGAGGCCGGGCGTGTCCTCGTTGCCCGGCATGTCCTTCAGCGAATGCATCGCCGCCTGCAATTCGCCCGAGAGCACGGCGGCGCGGATCTGCGCCACGAAAGCGCCGCCCTTGCCGCCATGTGGCAGCAGCTTGCTGGTCTGGTCCAGATCGCCCGTGGTGTCGAACTTGACGATCTCGACGTCGAGACCCGGCACGGCGGCGGTCAGGCGGCGCGCGATCTCGTCCGTCTGTGCCAGCGCCATGGCGCTCTTGCGGGTGCCGATCTTCAGTCGCGTAGCCAAGCCGCTGTCCTTTCTAGCCGCAAATCAACGCGCCTCCTCTAATAACATGTCGGAGGCCTTTTCAGCGATCATGATGATCGGCGCGTTGGTGTTCCCCGACACGAGGTCCGGCATGATCGAGCCGTCGACGACACGAAGGCCGTCGAGCCCCCTCACCTTCAGCCGCTGATCGACCACGGCAAGCGCGTCATTGCCCATACGACAGGTCGAGGTCGGATGGTAGATGGTGCTGCCGCGTTCACGGCAGAAATCGAGCAGCTCGGCATCCGTGGATACCTTTGGCCCGGGATCGTACTCGCTGACCACGAACGGCTTCAGCGCCGGCGCGTTCAGGATCTTGCGCAGGATTTTCAGACCCTCCACGTTGGTGGTTCGATCGGTCTCGGTCGACATGTAGTTGATGCGGATCTCCGGCGGCACGGTCGGGTCCGCGCTCTTGATGCGCAGGGAGCCGCGGCTTTCGGGACGTAGCTGGCACACCGAGGCGGTGAAGCCGGAGAAATCATGCAGCTTCTCGCCCATCTTGTCGGTCGAGAACGGCAGGAAGTGCACCTGGATGTCTGGCGAAGCCAGCCGCGGACTGGTCTTGAAGAAGGCTCCGGCCGTGCCCGCCGCGATCGTCAGCCAGCCCTTGCGGAACAGCGCATAGCGCGCGCCCGCCATGGTGCGACGAAGCGGATGGTTGATGGTGTCGTTGAGCGTGATCTTCTGCGAGCAGCGCATCACGATGCGGACTTGCATGTGGTCCTGAAGGTCGTGACCGACGCCCGGTGCGTCCAGCACCACCTCGATGCCGTGCTTGCGCAGGAGATCGCCAGGGCCGACGCCGGAGAGCTGGAGCAGTTGCGGCGAGTTGTAGGCCCCGCTCGACAGCACGACCTCCTTGCGCGCCCGTGCGCGGCGCAAGGCAGCGCCTTGGCGGTACTCGACACCGACGGCGCGGCGTCCCTCGAACAGGATGCGCTGGGCGAGCGCGCCCGTCTCGATCTTGAGGTTGCCGCGGGCCTTGGCAGGGCCGAGATAGGCCACCGCCGTGGAGGCGCGGCGACCGTTGCGCGTCGTGGTCTGGAACAGGCCGACGCCTTCCTGCGTCGCGCCGTTGAAATCAGGGTTGTAGGGCAGACCGGTCTCGACGGCAGCATCGATGAAAGCCTTCGACAGCGGATCGGTCACGATCATGTTGGAGACCGGCAGCGGTCCGCCCTTGCCGTGATAGTGATCGGCGCCGCGCGATTGGTCCTCGGCCTTCTTGAAATAGGGCAGCACGTCGTCATACCCCCATCCCGTGTTGCCGAGCTGGCGCCAGCGGTCATAGTCCTCGTGCTGACCACGGACATAGAGCAGGCCGTTGATCGAGCTCGAGCCGCCCAGTGTCTTGCCGCGAGGCTGGAACACCTGGCGGCCCTTCAACTCGGGCTCCGGCTCGGTCTGGTACATCCAGTTGACGCTCTTCTCCTTGAACAGCTTGCCGTAGCCGAGCGGGACGTGGATCCAGATGTTGGAGTCCTTCGGGCCGGCCTCGAGCAGCAGCACGCTGTGCTTGCCGTTCGCAGAGAGCCTATTGGCCAGCACGCAGCCGGCAGAGCCAGCGCCGACGATGACGTAATCGAATTCGGGATCGTTGAGTGCGAGAGAGGAATTTGCGTTCATGCGCTACTGTTCTTTTTTTGTTGGTATGGCGTTTCCAGTTCGTCACTTCACCTCTCCCAGCGGAGAGAGGTCGGATTGCGCACGGCAATGCGCAGCATCGTCCGTAGCAATCCGGGTGAGGAGCCGCAATGGCAAGTGAGACCGTACCCCCTCACCCGGATCGCATCTACGACGCTATCCGACCTCTCCCTACGGGAGAGGTGACCGAGTGCGGCGTCAACACCATCCACATCACTCGCTCCGCATTAACACAATCATGCGCGCACGCGCAGTGCCTCGACCAGCGACTTGAACGCACGGGCATATTCCGCGCCTGCCCTTGCGTTATCGGCACGGCCGGCGCAGGCGACCGCGGCCTCCGTCACGGCGCCGAGCAGCAGCCGCGCTAAGGGCTCGACCGGCTGCCGCGCGATCAGGCCGGCCTCCATCGCTGCGGAAAGCGCACGCGGCATCTTGCCGCCGAAGTGCTGCGCGTCGATCTCGCGCCAGCGTTCCCAGCCGAGCACGGCGGGACCGTCGCGCAGGATGATCTGGCCGGTCGGGCCCTTGGCGGTCGCGGCAAAGTAATGCTGGGTGCCGGCGACCATCGCGGCGAGCACGTCCTTCTCTGCCCGCGCCGTGCGGTCGATCTCGGCAACGAGGTCGCGCGAGACCTGATCGAACACGGCTTCGAACACCGCCTCCTTGGTCTTGAAGTGATGATAGACCGCGCCCTTGGCGACGGAGGCGCCTTCGGCGATCTCGTCCATGGTAGTGGCGGCAAAGCCTTGCGTGCCGAACAAGCGGCGCGCCGCCGTCAGGATCGCTTCCGTCGTCGCCGCCCGCCGCTCCGCCTGTTTCGCCATGGCTCTCGTCTTGCGTCCACCTCTCCCCGACGGGGAGAGGTGTTCCGAGTTCTTGGCTCGCATCGATTCAAACTCACTCCCCCTCTAATCGAATTCAGCGCGGACGGCCAGTTGACTTTTCGACCATCGGTCGGTATTTACCGACTATCAGTCGGTTTTAATCGTGAGGTCGCCATGCCGAGCCGTGACATCGTCGAAGCCTTTGCGAAACTGCTGGAGGACGGGGACTTCGTCGGCGCGATCGAGCAATTCTATGCGCCCGATGCTGCCACCTACGAGAACAACGCCGAGCCGACGATGGGACGCGACAAGCTGGCGGCAAAGGAGCGCGGCGTGCTGGCCGCTTTCAAGGAGGTCAAGGCCGTCCGCGTCGGCCCGAGCCTGATCGAGGGCGACCACGTCGCCACGCGCTGGGTTTTCAGCTTCACCAATGCCGAAGGCGTCGTCCGAACGCTGGACGAGATCGCGTGGCAGGCCTGGCGGGGCGATGAGCTGATCGAGGAACGGTTCTATTACGACCCGAAGCAGCTGGGGCGGTGACGCCCCGAGCTGCTGTCATCGCCCGGCTTGACCGGCGATCCAGTACTCCGAGACAGCTGTGATTGAGGACAGCTGTGATTGAGCCGAGAAGCCGCGGCGTACTGCCCCGGTCAAGCCGGGGCATGACAGCGGAACTGCTCGCTAACATGCTCCTTCCGTTACATCCGTAACGCAAGGCGTCGCATTTGTATCGATTTGTTATCGATACCTTGCTTTGAACACGCAGGAGTGGTCGCAGGCAAGCTGGCTAGCGTGGAAAATTCATAGTTCGTCAAAGGTTTGTAGCGAATTCTCCGGATCGAGCTGGACGAACGGCCCTGCTGCTAGGCTCTGGGATGCGGACTCAAACGACCAACTATGTCGCACGGTTGTTCGCCGGCGATCTGTCGGCCTTTGGCGGTCCCGCAACCGACGAGGCGATGGCCGGCCATATCCGCGCCGAACAGATGTCGCTGGTGCTCGGCTATTCGGTCGGCATCATGCTCGCCAATGCCTGCAACGCCATCGTACTCGCCATCGCGCTGTGGCAGTCGCCGGACTGGATGTTCGCCCTGATCTGGGCGGTCGCGGTCGCCGCCGCCGCGATCGGATTTTGCCTGCAATCCTACGCCGCGCGCCGCATCACCAAGCCGCAATTCGTCTCGCGCCGCGCCATGTACCGGCTGGTGCGCAATGCCCTCATTCTTGGCTCCGCCTGGGGCATCGTCCCGGTCGCGTTCTTCGCCGGCGCCTCGACCGGCGGACAGCTCGTCATCACCTGCCTGTGCTCGGGCATGCTGGCCGGAGGCGCGCTGGCCTTCGCCACGATCCCGATCGCGGCCATCGCGTTCACGGCGCCCATCTTCCTCGGCATCGCGATCTGCCTCAGCAGGAACGGCGACCTGGCCTTCCTGCTGATGGCCTTCCTCGTCGTGGTCTATGGCAGCGTGCTGCTGCGCAACGTGTTCGTCAATTCGTTCTCGTTCGCGCGGCGCGTGATACGGCAGATCGAGGCGGAGCGCACGGTGCGCCAGGACTCGCTGACGCAGCTGCCCAATCGCTTCGCCTTCAACGAGACGCTCGATGCCGCGCTGAAGCGACTGGCCCTTTCCGGCGAGGAGTTCGCGGTGCTGCTGCTCGATCTCGATCGCTTCAAGGAGGTCAACGACAAGTTCGGCCATCCCGCCGGCGATGACTTCCTGGTGCAGGTCGCAGGCCGCCTGCAGCGCTGCACCCGCACGGCCGAGCACATAGCGCGCATCGGCGGCGATGAGTTCGCACTGGTGATGGCCAATCTGGCGCGGCCCGAGGATGCGCTCGAAATCGCCGAGCGCTTCGTCGCGGCGTTCGACGAACCGTTCCAGATCGAAGACCGCCAGATCATCGGCGCGACCAGCGTCGGCATCGTGCTGGCCCCTCGCGACGGCAACACGGCGCTCGACGTCATGAAGAACGCCGATGCGGCGCTCTACCGTGCCAAGAAGGCGGGGCCGGGCACGGTCTGCTTCTTCGAACAAGCGGACGACAGGCTATCTCGCGACCGCAAGGCGCTGCAGTCGGACCTCGAAGGCGCGATCGCGCGAAACGAGCTGTTCCTGGTGTTCCAGCCTTTCCTCGATATCCGCGACAACCGGATCACCGGCTTCGAGGCGCTGTTGCGCTGGCGGCATCCTTCGCGCGGGCTGGTGCCGCCGAGTGAATTCATACCAATCGCGGAAGAGACCGGGCTGATCCACGCGATCGGCGAATGGGTGATCCGCCGCGCCTGCGCCACCGTGGCGCAATGGCCGGAAGAGATCAGGGTCGCCGTGAACTTCTCCGCGGCGCAGTTCCACAATACAGGCATTCTTCAGATCATCGTGCAGGCGCTCGCCGACGCCAAGATTGCCCCGCACCGGCTCGAGATCGAGATCACGGAATCGATGCTGCTGTCGAAATACGGCTCGGCCGCGACGGTCCTGAACGCATTGCTGGAGCTCGGAGTCACCGTGGCGCTCGACGACTTCGGCACCGGCTTCTCGTCGCTGACATACCTGCGCAAGCTGCCGTTCAGCCGCATCAAGATCGACCAGTCCTTCATCCGCGACATGCTGGTGCAGCCGGACTGCGCCGCGATCGTGAAGTCGGTGATTTCGCTGGCACGCGACCTCGACATCGGCGTGGTGGCGGAGGGAGTCGAGACCGCCGACCAGCTCGAATATCTGCGCCAGATCAGTTGCGACGAGGTGCAGGGGTATCTCATCAGCCGGCCTGTTTCGGCCGATGGCGTGCTGGCGCTGCTCGATACGAAGAAGCTTCGGGCGATTTACGCGGCGTAGGTGCCAGCGCTTCCAACCGCGTCATGGCCTGGCTCGTACCGCCCATCCACGCGTCGGCTCCGAGCATGAAGAACGTGGATGGCCGGGACAAGCCCGGGCATGGCGACCTCTCCTAGAGCATGATCCGGAAAAGTGTGCAGCGGTTTTCCGAAAAGATCATGCTCAAACAATAACCTGAAGCGCGATGGCGATTCATCCCGATCCCATCGCGCTTTAGTGTCAGATCGCATCCGCCCGCAGCAGGGTGTCCACCGTGATGGTGCCGCGCGCGCGAGAGACGCAGGCGCAGATCTTCCGGTTGCTCTGTTTCTGATGATCGCTGAAGAAGACGTCGCGATGATCGATCTCGCCGTCGACCGCGACCACGTCGATGGCGCAGAGGCCGCATTCGCCGCGCTTGCAGTCGTACATCACGTCGTGGCCGCTGGCGTTGAGCACGTCCAGCATCGAGCGCTCGCGCGGGATCTCGAGCTCGACGTTCGAGTCCTTCAATCGCACGCGAAAAGTTTCGGTCGGCAGCGTGCCGCTGGAGCCGAAGGTCTCGCAGCGGAGATCGGGCAGCGGGTGGCCGGCCCCGATCCAGGCATGGCGCGCGGCGTCCAGCATCCGCATCGGGCCGCAGAACAGGGCCAGCGTACTTTGCGGCAACGAGGCGAACAGCGCGTCGAGATCGAGCCGCCGGCCCTCGTCGCTGGCGTGAACAACCAGACGGTCCCCGAGCATCGCGGCGAGATCGTCGAGATAGGCGGCCTCACGGCGCGAGCGCACGGCGTAATGCAGCGCGACGTTTGCCTCGCGCCGCGCCAGTGCCTGCGCCGCGCCGAGGATCGGGGTGATGCCGATGCCGCCGGCGATCAGGCAGTAGTTTTCGCGAGCCCAGTCAACCGCAAGGAGCGAAGCGGGCCGGGTGATGTCGAGGCGCGCGCCGGGTGCGAGCTGCCACATGTAGCGCGAGCCGCCGCGGGAATCCTCAGCGCGGCGCACCGCTATTCTGAAGCCATGCGAAGAGGCTTCGCCGACCAGCGAATAGGATCGCGTCTCCGGCAGGCCGTCGATGGTGACGCTGACATTGATGTGGCTGCCGACCGGATAGGACGTGACGTCGAACTGATCCGGCCTGATCAGAAATTCGCGGATGCCGGGCGCGAGATCGCGCGTCGAGACGAGTGTCGCCGGAATCCGGGTTTCGACGAAGCGCATTGTGACTGCCCTCAATCGGTTGCGGTCTTGATCAGCGCGAGCGCCGGCAAGAGGTCGAGATGGGTGCGGTTGCGCAGCGCGAGCCGCAGGTTTCGCACCGCGAGCCGGGCATGCTCGCGCATGATGGCCTCGGCGCGCGCGCCCTCGCGGTTCTCGATGGCGTCGATCACGACGCGATGGTGCTCCTGGGCGATGATCAGGATCTGCTGCGCCTCGGGCAGCGCCGACTGCGCCATCACGAAGCCGCTTGGCGATGCGAACGGCAGCGCTGAGGCGCGGTCGATCTGCCGGATCAGGGGCTGGCTGCGGGACAGTTCCGTGAGCAGCGCGTGGAAACGCGCATTCAGCGTGACATAGGACGAGAAGGCATCGACCGAGATCGGCACCTGGCGGAGCAATTCGTCGATTGCGGAAAGGCACTCCTTCAACGATTCGAGCTCGCGCGCGGAGACGCCGCGCTCGGCGGCAAAGCGCGCAGCCAAACCTTCCAGCGTGCCGCGCAGTTCGATGGAATCGGAGATGTCGCGCTCGGAGAACGCCTTCACCATGAAGCCGCCCGAGGGGATCGCCTCCAGCAGGCCCTCCTCCTCCAGCCGCACCAGCGCCATGCGCACCGGCGTGCGCGAGGCGCCGGTGGTCTCCACCGCCTGCAGCTCGGAGATGCGCTCGCCGGGGCGTAAAGACCCCGACAGAATCTGATCGCGCAGCGCGAGCTGCGCCTTCACGGTCTGCGAGACGGAGCGGTCGACCTCACGCTCGGCCATGATCTACTCCGCGGCCTGGAGGTGCGTTGGCGCGTTTTCCTTCGCCACCATCCGGTCGATCAGCTTGCGCGACCACATCGCGCCGGCGTCGATGTTGAGGTTATAGAAGATGCGGTCGGGGTTCTCGTCCATCGCGCGCTGCTGCGCTTCGAGGATCAGCTCGTCCTCGCGGAAGATGCCGGAGACGCCCTCGCGGATCTCGGTGGTGATGCGCTGCTCGCTGATGCGATAATTGCGCACGAAGGCCCAGAAGTAATGGCAGGTCTTCTCCGTCTCCGGCGTGATGGTGTTGAGCACGAAGCCGTTGACGCCCTGCGAGCGGTCGCCTTCCGGCGCGCCGGTGCCCGTCGGCGCCACGCCGACGTCGATGGCGATGGTGCACGGCGCCTCGAAACGGATGATCTGCCAGCGATCGACGAGGCCGGGCTTGCCGAGCTGCTTGCCCCAGAACGGCGGCGGCTCGATGCCGCGCATCCAGCGCGTCACCGTCACCGTCTTCTCGCCATGGGTGACGTCGAACGGCGCTTCCGCCACCGCGTCATTTCCAATCGACGAGCCGTGCACGAAGGTCTCGTGGGTGAGATCCATGAGATTGTCGAGCACGAGACGGTAGTCGCAATTGACATGGATTGTCTTGCCATCGCCGGCCCAGGCGGGATCGTCGTTCCAGTGCATGTCGGGCACGAGCGCGGGATCGGCGAGTGCAGGATCGCCCATCCAGAGCCAGATGTAGCGATGGCGCTCGACGACGGGATAGGCGCGCACGCAGGCCGAGGGGTTGATGGTCTCCTGCGAGGGCATGAAGGCGCAGCGGCCCTGCGCATTGTATTTCAGGCCATGATAGCCGCAGACGACGGTGTCGCCCTCCAGCCGCCCCTTGGACAGCGGCACCAAGCGATGCCAGCAGGCGTCCTCCAGCGCGGCCACCGAGCCGTCAGCTTTCCGATACATCACGACATGCTTGCCGCAGATCGTCCGCGGCAGCAGCGCCGGCTTCACCTCGGCGTCCCAGGCGGCGGCGTACCAGGCGTTCATGGGGAAGGGTTTCGTCATCGGTCTCACTCCCACGGCTTATGAATACGTTATGTATACAATAGCGGGGGTACGGAAACGTTCAAGGCCAAAAATGCCGTATTATATTACCTTCATATTTCATTATGTATACATACCATCCGCTGTCATTCCCCGCGAAGGCGGGGAATCCAGTACTCCGCGGCAGACATTGGTTCACACAAACTTCAGGCGCGGCGTACTGGATCGCCCGCCTTCGCGGGCGATGACACCGGAAAAATGTGGCGGCCCTCTCGGAGGGCGAGAGAAAGGCGTGCCGGCTGCAGAACACCTTACGCCGCGAACACCTTCGCCAGGCCGGCCTGCGCTTCCTCCTGAATCCGCGTCAGGTGCTCGGCGCTGCGGAAGCTTTCGGCGTAGATCTTGTAGACATCCTCCGTCCCCGACGGCCTTGCGGCGAACCAGCCGAAATCGGTTTCGACCTTGATGCCGCCGAAGGGCTGGCCGTTGCCGGGCGCCTTGCTCAGCGTTGAGCGCACCGGATCGCCGGCGAGCTCCTCGAGGCCGAGCTGCTCGGGCGTGACGGACTTCAGGATGTTCTTTTGCGGCCCGGTCGCGGCAACGTCGATGCGCGCGTAATGGGGCATGCCGAACTCGGCGGTGAGATCGTCAAAGAGCTGGCTGGGATCGCGACCGGTCTTGGCCATGATCTCGGCAGCCAACAGGCCGAGGATGATGCCGTCCTTGTCGGTGGTCCACACCATGCCGTCGCGGCGCAGGAACGAGGCCCCTGCACTCTCCTCGCCGCCGAAGCCGAAGCTGCCGGTGAGAAGGCCGTCGACGAACCATTTGAACCCGACCGGCGTCTCGACCAGCCTACGACCGAGCTTCTTGGCGACGCGGTCAATGATCGAGCTCGACACCACGGTCTTGCCGATCGCAGCACTCTTGCCCCAGTTCGGGCGATGCGCGAAGAGGTAGGAGATCGCGGTCGCCAGATAATGGTTCGGATTCATCAGGCCGCCGGTGCGGGTGACGATGCCGTGGCGGTCGGCGTCGGTGTCGTTGGCAAAGGCGACGTCGAAGCGGTCGCGCATGCCGATCAGGCTCGCCATCGCGTAAGGCGAGGAGCAGTCCATGCGGATCTTGCCGTCCCAGTCGACCGTCATGAAGCGGAAGGTCGGATCGATCGCCTGGTTCACGACGGTGGCGTTGAGGCCATGGCGCTCGATGATCGGATGCCAGTACTGCACGGCGGCACCTCCGAGAGGATCGATGCCGATATTGACGCCGGCGGATTTGACGAGATCGAGATCGACGACATTGCCGAGATCGGCGACGTAGGGGGTGACGAAGTCGTAGGCGTGGACGTTCGCCGCCTTGCGCGCCTTGGCATAGTCGATGCGCTTCACGTCCTCGAGATCGCCGGCGAGATAGGCGTTGGCGCGCTTCTCGACGACGCCGGTCACATCCGTATCGGCCGGGCCGCCATGCGGCGGATTGTATTTGTAGCCGCCGTCTTCCGGCGGATTGTGGGAGGGCGTGATGACGACGCCGTCGGCGAGGCCGCTGGTGCGGGCCTTGTTGTAGGTGAGGATGGCGTGTGAGATGACAGGCGTCGGCGTGTAGCCGCCGTCCTTGTCGATCATGATGTCGACGCCGTTGGCGGCGAACACTTCGATGGCGCTGACCAGCGCCGGCTCAGCCAGCGCGTGGGTATCGATGCCGATGAAGAGCGGACCTGTCAGGCCCTTTTCTCTTCTGTAATCACAAATGGCTTGCGTGGTCGCGAGGATGTGGCCTTCGTTGAACGTGTTCTTGTACGAGGTGCCGCGATGGCCCGACGTGCCGAACGCCACGCGCTGCGCCGGATCGGACGCATCCGGCTTGCCGGCGAAATAGGCCGTCACCAGCCGCGGAATATTGGTGAGCGCGTCCGGCGAAGCCTGCTTGCCCGCCGCGGGATGAACATCAGCCACTGAAATATCCTCGTTCTGTCGTGAGTGCGGGACACCATAGCATCGGCCGTGCCCCCGCCAAGGGCACAACACGCGCGAGGGGGAAGGCGTTCCTTGGGTTGTGGTTCGCATGACATGCGGGACAACCGCTCCGGATCTCAGCCACGGCATTCTGAGCCCGCCAGATCCGCTGCCGCCACCGCACCAGCTCAATGAGGCCGCGCGGGCCGAGTTCGCGCGCTATCTCGCAAGCATGCTGCCGCACAAGGCTTTTGCCGTGTCGCCGAACGGCGGCTACGGCTGGCGCGCGGGTCGCGCCTCAGCCGACGACGCCGGGCGCGACTCGCTGGCGGCCTGCATGAAATGGTCGCCCGTCTGCACGCTCTATGCGGTCGATGACCAGCTGACGGAGCCTTCGCAAGCAAGGTCCACTGATCAGAGCGCCCGCGCGCGCCAGTGACCTCGCGCCAGAGGCCGGTTTGTTAACTCCGGAGCGCTATGACAAACCCATGCTGTGGGATCGGGCACGCTTCATACTCGGCGCGATGTGGAGACACCTCGCGGTCGGCCTGCTCTTGTCGGCCCCGATCGGTGCACATGCCGGCGACGGCGATATCGACGGGCCGCACACGACCTCGACGATCGCGAACGCCAACACGGAGCTCGGTGCCGGCGAAACGCCGTCATCGCGGGCCATGATCCGGAAGATCATCGAGAGAGAAACCAAAAGCACCGATTTACCGGCCGATATCGCCGAAGCGGTCGTCTTCGTCGAAAGCGGCTATAACCCGGCGATCATCGGCAGTGCGGGCGAAATCGGCCTGATGCAGGTGCGCCCCGAGACGGCGGCGATGCTGGGCTTCCGCGGGAGCAATGCGGAATTGGCCGAGCCTGATATCAACATCCATTACGGGGTGCTTTATCTCAGCCGGGCTTGGCAGCTGGAGGGCGGCGACCTCTGCCGCGCCCTGATGAAATACCGGGCAGGTCATGGCGAAGAGGAGATGACCGCGCGGTCGCAGGTCTATTGCAACCGGGCCCGCAACCGTCTCGTTGCCATGAACGCCTCGTCGGCAGGGACCGAAGCTGCGGCTGCTCCGGATCCGCCGCCCCCGGTCGCTGCTCCGGCTCCGGCAAAACCGGCGAGCCGCCCGAAGATCGCGGTGCAGCCCAAAGCGGTCTATGCCCGCTACCGTCAAGGCACCGCGACCGCCAGCCGCGCCTATTGGGCCGCACACGAGGCCCGCATCAGCCAGATCAAGGCACGCATCGAAGCACGATGGAAGCGCGTCGCATCGCGCTGACGATGATGTCCTACAACCGCTCACTGAGCGCGAACTCTGCGCGCGCGAGCAGATCGCTCAAGTTGATCGGCTTGGTGACGTAGTGGTCGCCGGCGACCTCGAGCCCGAGGCTGCGATCCATGCCACCGGCAGCCCGCCGCGGCTTGCTCGGCCGCACGCTTCGCATCTACTGTGCTCCAAAGCCTGCACTTGGAGGTGGCGTCATGGAGGTCATACTGCTCGGCACCGGCGGTCCGCGCCCGGACCCGCGCCGCATGGCGACCACCACGCTGATCAGGCTCGGCGACGAGAATATCCTGTTCGACGCAGGCCGCGGCGTCGTGGTGCAGCTCAGCAAGGCCGGCGTGCCGCTCGGCGCCATCAACACGGTCTTTCTCACGCATCACCATTTCGACCACATCGGCGACCTCTACGACGTGATGCTGAATTCATGGATGGACGGGCGCAAGGACGAGCTGCGCGTCTATGGACCGCCGGATACCGAGCGGCTCGTCAGCACGCTGATCACGCAGGTCTACGACAAGGACATCGCGTGGCGGGATAAGGGCGAACCCAGCTTCGGCGGCTGGAAGCCTGTCGTCGCAATGGACATCGTGCCGGGTCCTGTTCTCGACACCGGGCGCTGGAAGATCAGCGCCGAGCTGGTCTCGCATGGCGATGGCCTCGACATGCCGCCGGCCTTCCTCGCGCGCTGGATGTGTCTCGGCTACCGCTTCGAAGCGCAGGGCAAGATCATCGCAATTTCCGGCGACACCGTGCCCTGCCCCGGGCTCGAGCGGCTGGCTGAGGGAGCCGACCTGCTGGTCCAGTGCTGCTTTCTCGCCACGCCGGAGATCAACAACGAGCATTTGCGCCGGCTTGCGAAATACACGATCGCCTGTGGCGACACGGTCGGCAAGATCGCGGCCAAGGCCGGCGTCAAGAAGCTCGCGCTGACCCATCACCGGCCGCGCACCGATGATGCCATGTTGAACGCGCTGCTCGAGGATGTCAGGCAGGACTATGCGGGGCCGGTCGTGCTCGGCGAGGATCTCACGCGTATCGAGGTCTGAGCATCATCGAAGCACGCGCGCCGCAAACATGCGTGCGGAATCTGTTCGGCGTCAGGACGATCCGACCTCGATCCGGTAGGACAACTCTTCTTCAGCGCCCGGCGCGATGTGCATCAGGCCCGGCTTGTCGGTGAACTCGCCGTCGAAGCCGGCGGGACTGGCATAGCCGCGCCAGGGCTCGATGCAGAGGAACGGCGCACCTGACGGTTTCGACCAGACGCCGAGTTCGCGAAAGCCGCGCCAGGACATTTTCAGCCAGGGCCCCATCGATGCCCCCTGCCCCGCGGCATAGCGGACCGAAGTGCTCTCGATCCGGTCGAAGATGATGGCGTCGTCGGCGAACAGGGATTCGGACAAGGGCAGCGCGGCACCTTTGACCGGGCTCGGCTGCACTGCCGGGCGCAGCAGTCCACCATCGAGACGGCGGACGGGAGACGACTCTGCGCGCGCGAAGGTCAGCGCATAGTCCTGCTTTGCCGCGTCGGACTGCAGCGGCCAGTTGAAGGCGGGATGGCCGCCGATCGAAGCCGGCAATGTCTCCTTGCCGGTGTTGGCGATCGTGAGCGTCAGATCGAGACCGGAATCATCGATCGCATAGGCGGCCGTGAGCCGGAACGGGAACGGATAGAGCGCGCGCGTCGCCTCATTGTCATGGAGCACCAGGGTGCAGCGGCTCTCGCCGCGCTCTGCCCACACAAAGCGGCTGTCGCGGGCAAAGCCGTGCTGGGTCATCTGATACGATTTGCCCTGGTGCAGCAATTCGTCATTCGCAAGACGCCCGACGATGGGAAACAGCAGCGGCGCGTGACGCGGCCATTCCGGCCCCGCCTGCCAAAGGAATTCGATGCCGCCGTCCTTCAGCGAGCACAGCTCGGCGCCGTGCGCCTTGATGGTTGCGGTGAGGGAGCCGCTGCGAAGGGAGTGGGTGTCGTCGGTCATTGCCGACCTCTACACCGCGGACTCAGACGCAGCAAGGCAGCGCCGGCCATGCAGGCGGCGCCTCGGAGCCATGCCGAGCTGCGTCATATTTCTGTACCTAACGATTGCTCACTTGCGGTTCCTCCACCGCGAGCTCCCCGGGACCCCGGCCGGGACTCCATGAACCATCGTGGTAGCCAATTGAAATTCTTCATCAACGGCCGCTTTCTGTCGCAAAAGCTCACGGGCGTTCAGCGCTATGCCGCTGAAGTGGTCAAGGCCATCGACGTGCTGCTGGCGTCTGAGCAGACTCCAGCCTCGCTGCGCAATGCGGACTGGCAGTTGCTGACGCCTGCGGATGCAAGCGAGAGCCTTGATCTCGAGCGGATCAAGATCCGCGCAGTCGGCCGGTTGCATGGACATGCGTGGGATCAAATCGATCTCGCGCGCGCCGCCGCCGGAGGCCGCCTGATCAGTCTGGCCAATTCCGGTCCCGTCTTCCATCGCGACCACCTCGTCGTGATCCACGACGCCCAGGTCTTTCGCCGGCCCGACTTCTTCAACTGGCGCTATCTGGCAGTTCACCGAACCATGGGCCGGCTGCTCGCCCGGCGCGCAAGCATCGCAACCGTATCGGCTTTTTCGCGCGGAGAGCTCGCCGAGGTGTTGAATCTATCGGCAACAGAGATCCCGGTCTTCCCCAACAGCGCAGAGCACTTCGCCAAGACGAAACCAGATCCCGGCATCATTGCCCGGCTCGGCCTTCAACCGCAGAAATTCTTCCTTTATGTGGGCTCGAGGACCAAGAACAAGAATCTTTCCGTCGCGATCCGCGCCATCCAGCTGCTCGATCGGCCCGACGTTCCCCTGGTCATCGTCGGCGGCGATAACAGTAAAGTCTTTCAGGACAATTCGGGCGTAGGGGCTGCAGGCCTGCTGCTTGCTGGCCGTCTGACCGACAGCGAGATTGCAGCTCTCTATGCGCATGCATCGGCATTCGTGTTTCCCTCGCTCTATGAGGGATTCGGCGTGCCGCCGCTCGAAGCCATGATCTTCGGTTGCCCGGTCATCGCTTCGACGGCTGATGCCGTCGTGGAGACGTGCGGTGACGCGGCCGCGTATTTTCGCGCCACCGATGCCGAAGCATTGAAGCAGCTCATGCTCGAAAGATTGGCAGCGGGCGCGATCTCGGACCAGGAACGCATGCGGCAACAGGATCGCGTGACATTCTATTCGTGGAAAAAATCGGCGAAGGCTCTGCTCGATCACCTCGCAGCGCCGGCGAACGTCGCCAGCGCTGCTTGAAATTCGACGCAGCTCGCCTCTCGCGCGCAAGGGTTTTTGCACAAACGATTTGCAACTCGGGGCTCCTTGCATAGTTCCATGAAAATTTCTCGTTCTTGCGGGTGATCGCACGCACGAAGAGCTTGGCGCAACATGACCACATCGCTGCCCCAATATCGCTACGTATTCGAGGAACTGTGTTTCGCAGTAGCGAACTCAGAACAGGGATACACGATGTCCGGCTCTCCAACGCGGCCCTACGCAAGGCAGACGATGAAAGTGCTGCACGTCGCCGAGACGATCCGCGGCGGGATTGCCAGCTATCTGAACGAGTTGCATCCGCAGCAACAGGCGAGCTTCGGCGCCGACAACGTGCACTATGTCGTGCCCTCGGATCATCGTCGCGATCTCGGCGCGATCGATGACAGCCAGATTACGACGTTCGAGCGGACCGGCCGCAGCGTCTCCGGGCTGTTCCAGATGTTGCGCGCAAGCATGCAAGCACTCGACGCCTTCCGGCCGGACGTGGTGCATTTGCATTCCTCCTTTGCAGGCCTCGTGCTCCGGCCCGTGCTGGCGGCCCGCTCGAACGGCCCGCGTGTGGTCTATTGCCCACACGGCTGGGCATTTTCGCGCGAGACCGGTCGTCTCAGCCATCTCATCACGAAGGCAGCAGAAAATCTTCTCGCGCGCACGTCGGACCGGATCATCTGCATCTCCGGTGACGAGTATAATGAGGCGGTCCGCGCGGGAATTCCCGCCGAGCGCCTCACCATCGTCCACAATGGCATCTCGAAGAGCCGCACGCCGCAGCCCGTCGCGGCGGACTGGACAACATCCAAGAAAGTCAAGGTGCTGTTCATTGGACGCCTGGACCGGCAGAAGGGCTTTGATCTCCTGATCGAAGCGGCGCGCTCGCTCGAGGATGTGCTCGACATCCGCATGGTCGGTGCCTCCGTCGTCAACAAGTATGAAGGCCCGACGGTCCCATCCAACGTGAGCCTGCTGGGCTGGCTGGACCGCCCGACCATCGAGACCCAGCTCGAGGCCGCCGACCTCGTCGTGATTCCATCACGATGGGAAGCCTTCGGTCTCGTTGCCCTGGAAGCGATGCGCGCAGCCAAGCCCATCCTGGCGTTCCGTAGCGGCGCATTGCCCGAGATCGTCGTCGATGGCGTCACGGGCGTGCTCTGCGAACCCGTCGCCGTTCAGCCGCTCGTCGACGGGTTCCGGCGAGCGCTCGATCTCGATCTCAAGGTGCTGGGACAGCGCGGCTACGACCGCTTCAAGCAGCTGTATGACGTTCAGAAGACGCATGGAGAATTGCAGCAGGTCTATGTCGAGCTCCTTCAGGACGACCAGACACCGGTCGAAGCGAAAGCGGGACTGCAGTCGGATCTCTCAAAGAATTTCTGATGAGCAAAATGCACGGTTGCCCCTGCAGATGCAGGAGATCGCGATGGCAATGCCCTGGGCCGGGCTTGATGTCACCGCCAGTGCGTCGCGCGTGATCTAGACCATGACACGCCCACGCACCTTGGTCCGCGACAGAGTCCTCCGCCTCGCGGGCCTCATCTCGTCCATTGTTCTGTCGGTCCCTGCCTGCGCTCAGCAGGCTCAACCGCTCGACACGCGATTCCTGCTCGGCGTCGGCACCCATCAGGGGCTGGGCGGGCCGGTGAGCGAGCGCGGATACGTGCCCGCAGAGAACATCGCCCAGATCAAGCAACTCGGCTTCAACGCCTTCCGCGACGATTTTCCCTGGTCCGATTTCGAGGTCGGCGGACGCCGGATGGGCTTCACGCCCAGGCTCGGCAGGCTCGAAGCGCAAGTCAAATCCGGCGTCGCGCGTCCCCTCCTGATCCTCGCCTTCGGCCATCATCTCGTTCCGAATTCCTCGCCGCCAACGACCGATGAGGCGCGGCAGCGGTTCGCGGACTATGCTGCCGCGGCGGCGCAATCGGTCGTGGCGCAGCATCCCCTGTTCGAGCTCTGGAACGAGTGGAACCTGGCGGCGAAGAAGGATGCCGCCTTCTCGCCGGAGAACTATCTGGCGCTTGCCGAGGCCACACGACCGGCGGTCAAGCGGGTGGCGCCGAACGCGCCTTTCCTGGTTGGCGCGCTCGGCGACGATCCGGGCTGGACATGGACGGAGAAGATGCTGCGGACCGGCATTCTGCAATATGCCGACGGCGCGTCGATCCATCTCTACAATTTCTGCATGGGCCCGAGCAAACGCAGCTCGGCCGAAATCATCGAGCGGCTCACGGCGTTTCACCGGCTCGTCGGCCAGGCGAGCGGAAATGCCGACTTCCCGATCTATGTCACCGAGACGGGCTGGACCACGCCCACCAACAAATGCGGCGTCAGCGAACAGGCCCAGGCCGACAATACGGCGCAGCTCATCCTGTGGGCGTCGACCGCGACGCGCTGGCTCAAGGGGATCTGGATTTACGAGCTCAAGGACAGCGGCAAGAATCCATCGGAGCTGGAGCATAACTTTGGCCTTTATCGCTTCGACAATTCGCCAAAGCCCGTCGCCTGTGCAGCCCAGGGCGCCTGGGCCTTCATTCGCTCCAGCCTGAGTGCCGAGCGACGCGAGCTCGCCAGCGGCGTCGTTTCGATCAATGCATCCACGACGTCCGGCGGCAGAGTCGCGGTCTGGTCCGAGGCTCCGGATCGACGTTACGAAATCCGGCTCAAAGGCGATCAGCAGGGCGCTACCTATGCACTGCCGTGCGATGCGGCCGCAACACCTGCATCCGGGGCCTGGATTCCGGTTTCGAGCACACCGGTTCTGATTGCAGCCAAGAACGGTGCCGCTCCCGCCCTGGAGATAAGGCCGGCGCGGTAGGCGCGATTTTTGAAGACATGAGGTTACGTGATGAAAGTTCTTTTGACGTCCACGCTTTATCCGACGCCTCAGGCACCAAAGATCGTTGGCGGTGCAGAGATCTTCGCGCGACGTTTCGCCGAAGGCCTGGTGCAGCGCGGAGACGAGGTGGAGGTGATACGGACCGCATCGTCCCCTGGGCAGGAGCGCGAAAGCTGCAACGGCATCAACGTCTATTCCGCGCCGGTGCGGAACATCTATCTGCCCTTCATGGAGCAGAAGAACGCCGCTTTACGCGGCGTCTGGCACGCGATCGACGACTGGCAGATGCAGGCGCCCCTGATCGCGGAGCGAGTCCGGGCCTTCAAGCCGGACGTGCTGCACTCCAACAATTTGTCGGGTCTCACCACCGCGATCTGGCGCGTTGCCGCCCAGCTCGGCGTGCCGGTGCTGCATACGCTTCACGACTACTATCTGACCTGTCCACGCTGCTCCCGCTTCGACAAGGGACGGTCTTGCGAGCACACCTGCACGAGCTGCGGAATTCTGAGCTTTCATCGCAAGCGGGCCACACATTGGCTGAGCGCCGTGGTCGGCGTGAGCGAGCGTGTGCTGTCGATTCATACCGATATGGGCATGTTCTCGGAGACGCCGATCCGCACCGTGATCCGCAACGCCTCGACCGAGCCGCCGCGCGCGCCCTACCCTCGTTCGATCTGCACCACGGAAGTGACGTTCGGGTTCATTGGCCGCCTCACCGAGGAAAAGGGCATCGACAACCTGATGCGGGCCCTTGCTATGCTGCCCCGTGATCGCATCCGGATGCTGATCGCCGGCCGGGTCAGCGACGAGGAGCAACGACGCCTCAGGGCGCTCGCTCCGGACGCGCGCATCGAGTTCATGGGCTTTGTCTCGCCGGACGATTTCTACAGGCAGGTCGACGTGGTGATAGCCCCGTCGATCTGGCACGACCCCGGTCCACTCGTCGTTGCAGATGCCAAGGCGGCCGGCAGGCCGCTGCTCGGAACGCGCTTTGGCGGCATGCCCGAGGTCATCAAGCACGGCGTGACGGGCTGGCTGACCGACGCAGATCCCAAATCCCTGGCCAGGAGCATGCTCGCAGTCGCGTCGGATCCGCACAAGATCGACGAGATCAGCCGACGCCTGATCGCCGATACCAACAAATGGATATTTGCCGACGTGCTGTCTTCATACAAGAACCTGTATGAGCAATTGCGCGAGCAACGGATGTCGCGCATGCGCGCAGCAATGACTGAAGCGCCACAGGGATCGACCGTCGGCAAGGAGCGCCTCATTCCGAGATGACACGCCTCTTCGCGATGGCGGGCTACGTCTACCAGAGTGCCGCGGCGATCATCCTGATCTTCGCGCTCAGCCATCTGCTGCCCGCCGCCGCCTACACCAGTTTCTCCTTCACCCTGGCCTCTAGCCAGTTGCTCTGCGTCCTCATGTTCGAGTGGCTCCAGCTTGCCGGACTGCGCTTTCTGGCGGCAGCGAGGGAGAAGGAGGCGGCGCGGCTGAGATGGTCGCTCTTTGCCGCAGGCCTGTCGAGTGCGGGCGCGCTCGTCGTGATCGGGAGTTGTGCATCCTTGGCCAGCGCGCTCCCGACAGGGATCATCGCGCTTGGCCTCGGCATATCCGTGCTTCAGGGCCTGACGGATCTCTATTTCCTGTCGGTCCGCCTCTCCGATCGGCTGGGCATCGCGTCCTTTCTTCTTGCGTTCCGGGCCACCGCTCTTCTGGCCGGGGCCGCCGCGGGAGCAGCGATTTCAGGAACGGCCGAAGCGGCGCTGCTCGGCGTTAGCGCCGGCCACGCACTGGGCCTTGTCGCGGCGCTGGCGGCCTATCGCACCCCCCTGGAACGCGTTTCGCTGCAGACGATGCTCGCCGACTGGGGGGATTTCTCCCGTTACGGCATGCTCGCCGCAGCCGCATCCGTCATCCATCTGTCGGTGCCGGTGCTGCTCCGGATCATCGTCATTGGCCGGCTGGGTGCGACGGGGGCTGGCGCCGGCTTCTCGATTGCGCTCGACCTGCTGCAGCGCCCGTTCTGGGTTCTCAATGCGGCGATCCACACCGTGAGCTATCCCGAAGTCGTCAACGATTTCGAGCACGGGACCGGCGCAAAATCAGTGCAATCGGCGCGCCGGATGTTCGAGTTCATGATCTGCACGACCCTCGTGCTGCTCGGCGGGCTGGTCGGCTTCATTCCTGATGCTGCGCGGATCCTGGTGCCGCACGAGAGCCTGGGTGGATTCCTGGAGACGGCGCCGGCGATCGCGGCCTTCTATTTCCTGCATACCCATTTGCAGGCGACGATCGCGGTTGTCCCCCATCTCGAGAAGCTGGCGACCAGGCTGGTGCTGGTCGCGGCCGGCCAGCTCGCCATCGTCGTGGCCCTCTCCCTGGTCGCGGCGTCGGCCGGCCTGTCGCCGCGAGGGGCGGTGAACTGCGCTTCGCTCGCCACCCTCGCAACGATTCTGGTCGCGCTGGGTCCTACGCTGCGGTTTGAGGCATTTCCGCGCGGGTCATTGGTCGCGCAGGCGCTGGTGGCCGCAATCCTGATCGGCTCGCTCGGTTCGATGCCGACGGAGCCTGCGGCATGGCTCGGCGGCAAGATCGTGATCGCCGCGCTCGCGACTGCGATCATCGCATGGCGCGGCGACTTTCTCATGCTCACCCGCCGCAGCTGATTCGCCGTACCCGTGGTTGCGGCACGGAACCAGCCTCGCGTCCCGATTCCCGCTGTGCGTGCGTGCACCATCATGAACGGCACCACAACTGCTGCGTGCAACCCCTATAATTTAACCGCCCGTAGAAACGGCATTTGCAAACGTCCTGTGCAGAAACTATGGACTGCAGGTGAAGATGCCCGTCGGATTGCGGACACGGCAGAGCGCCCTTAGCCGGCATCGAGCACTGCAAGAGTGCCGCGTGTTCCATTGCAAGCTCGTCGTGTTCGTACGGCTTGCGCATACACATTCAGCAGTGCAAAACGCGAAAATCTTGAAAGTGCCTTCCTCGCGCCATCCTGCACCGGCATCGCATCAATATTCTGCTACGACACGAGCAAATCAGTTCCTGCACAAGGAACTTCCTTCGCTCGCGATTTGTAGCTTTCATTTTTATCTGAAATTCACACTCGATAGAGAAGCTTGAACGCAAATCCCTGCGAGCAATTTCGCTCGCGATGAAACTAGAGTGTGCAATGTCCGATCAAACCGTCCTGTCCGCCAGCGGCTTCGTCAACTCCATCGGCGTCAACACGCACGCCGGCTTCGGGTGGACCGACTACAACAATCTCGCACTGATGGTCGACAACCTGAAGTACCTCGGCGTCAGCCATCTCCGCGACGCGATGGGAACCAGCCCGGCTTCACAACCGATGGTTGATGGCTTGGCCGCTGCCGGTTACAAGTTCGACTTCCTGGTATCGTCCGCCCTGCCTCAGACAGGCGCAACCGGGCTGCAGAACTACATCGTCTCGCTCGAGAAGTTCGCGGCGAGCCATCCGGGAAGCATCAGCGCCATCGAAGGTCTCAACGAGGCCAATCACCAGCCCTTCAGCTACAATGGCAGCTCGAGCCTCAGTGCCGCGGCTCAGTTCCAGAGCGCGCTCTATCAGGCCGTCAATTCCAACGCCGCGCTCGCCAACACCCCCGTCTACAATCTGTCGCTGGCCTACAACGATCCGCAAGGCTACAGCCAGCTCGGCAACATGTCGGGCTCGGTCGACTACGCCAACGCGCACGCCTATGTCAGCACCAGCCTGACTCCGAGCAGCTCCATTGCGGCAACGCTGAGCGCCGTCTCGACCGCGGCGCCGGGGAAGCCTGTCGTCATCACGGAAACCGGTTACACCACGCAAGCCAACACGCAGTATCTCGGCGTCGACGAGACGGTGCAGGCAAAGTCGATCCTGAACACGCTGGTCGATGCCTACAAGGCCGGCGTGAGCGCGACCTATCTCTACGAGATGTTCGACCGCGATTCCTCCGCCGCCAATACCGATCCGGAAGCGAACTTCGGGCTGTTCAACTCCGACGGCACGCCGAAGCTAGCCGCGACGGCGATTCACAACCTGACGACCATTCTGGCCGACGACGGCAAGGGCGGACTGCAGCCGACTGATCCATTGAACTACACCCTCAGCAACATGCCGGCCTCGGGCAACAGCATGGTGCTCGGCAAGAGCAACGGCGCCTACGAGCTCGTCGTCTGGGCCGAGCCGAAGCTCTGGAACGATGCGACCGATACCGAGATATCCAATCCGACCCAGACGGTCACGGTGAACCTCGGGGCCGTCCATCACACGGTCAAGGTGTACGACACGCTGACGGGAACCACGGCGATCGCCAGCTATACCGACGTCAGCACGATCACCGTTCCGGTCAGCGATCATCCGCTGGTCATCGAGATCGACGCGCCTGCGACCACCCCGACTCCCCCGGACACCCGGACCAGCGTCAGCGGCACGGCCGCCGAGATCGCGCCGCAACTGTCCGACCTCAGCAAGTCGACGGCGCTGCAGAGCATCACGCTGACCGACTCGCACGTCCTGCCGGTCGCCTCGAAGGCGACGATGGACTACATCATCGCCCATTACGGCAGCGCGCTGTCCAAGATCCAGGGTGGATATTCCTTCTCGGTGACGAACACGGCCGCGACCTGGAGCAACACTCTCACTTACGATTCCACCGGAACGCTTACCGCGAATTCCAATACCGGTCTGGATGACAGCGGCCGCCCCTTCACGACCACCATAGACTATTCCGACGGCTCGCAGGATTCCTTCGGCTATACCAATGGAATCAAGACGGCGCTGATCCATCTTGCAACCGATGGCACGAGAACCACCGATACCTATACAATCGGGGGCGTTCTCGTCAGCGAAGTGGTGCAGAAGGCCAGCGGGGCCTACTCCACGACGCTCTACACCGATGGGGTGAAGACGAGGGCCTACATCCTGAATGCCGATGGCACCCAGGACAACTACGCCTATAACATCACCGGCCAGAGCTACACGACCGAGGTTCAGCACTTGGATGCGGCGGGGCATGTCACGAGTGTGACCCGGACCCATGCGGACGGTACGCTGGAATCGACGCAGCTGTTTAACAGCGACGGCAGCAGCGCGATCACGCTTTACAGCGCCGCCGGCGTCAAGCAGGTCGAGACCGATTATCACGCCGATCACAGCATCGATGTCTGGACCTCCAACATCGTCGGGCAGAGCTATACCTCCGAACACGCCGTCTACGACCGCACCGGCTTTCTCACCTCGTTGCAGCGCAGCCACGCCGACGGCAGCCTGGCGTTCAGCCTGGTCCAGAGCACCGACGGGACCAGGACAACCGACTGGTACGACGCCACCGGACATCTCACGAGTGAAGTGGTCCAGAAGGCCGACGGCTATTATTCGACCGCACTCTTCAGCAACGGGGCCGAAACTGCGGCCTATGTCCGCAACGCGGACGGCAGCCAGGACAATTACAGCTACGGCATAACGGGTCAGAGTTTCACGACGCTGATCCAGCACGTCGATCCTACGGGTAAGGTGACCGCCGTCACCCGGAAGCATGCCGACGGAACGCTCGACTATACCCAGGTGATCAACAACGATGGCAGCAGCGTCGTCGTCAACTACGACAGCACGGGAACGAAGATTAGCGAGACGGATGCACACGCCGACGGCAGCAAAGACCTTTGGCTCTACAACATCACTGGGCAGAACTACACGATCGAGCACGATCATTATGATGCAACGGGCTTTCTGACCTTGCTCGAGCGCAGCCACGCCGACGGCACCCTGGCTTTCACGCTGAAGCAGACCAGTGGCGGCGCCAAGACATCCGACTGGTATGATGGGACGGGCACCCTCACCAGCGAGGTCGTGCAAAACGCCGACGGCTCGAGTTCGACGACCGTCTACGCCAATGGCGTAAAGACGGCCGCCTACATCACCAATGCCGACCAGAGCCACGATAACTACAGCTACAACATCGCGGGCCAGAGTTATACGACCGAGCATCAACACCTCGACGCAGCAGGCCACATCACCGACGTCACCCGAACGCATTCTGACGGCACGCTTGATTACGTCCAGCACATCAATGCCGATGGCAGCAGCTCTGTCAGCAACTACGATGCCAGGGGCAACAAGACGGACGAGACCGATCATCATGCCGACGGGTCGAAGGATGTCTTCCTGTATGATGTCGTCGGTCAGAACTATACCACCGAGCACGACACCTACGATTCGACGGGCTTTCTCACCAACATCGTCCGCACCCACGCCGACAACAGCCTGGCCTTCACGCTGGTGCAGACGTCCGGCGGTACGAAGACCTCCGATTGGTACGACGCGAGCGGAACGCTGACGAGCGAGGTGACGACAAGATCAGACGGTTATAGCTCGACGACGATCTATACCGGCGGCGTGAAAAGCGCCGCTTACATCACTAACCCCGACGGAACCTCGGACAATTGGAGCTACAACATCACCGGTCAAAGCTACACCACCCAGCACCAGCATCTGGATGCTGCCGGGCATGTCGTAGCAATCACCCGGACTCACGCGGACGGCACCCTGGATTACACCCAGGTGCTCAACAACGACGGCAGCACGCTGACCGACATCTATGACAGCAGCGGGACCAAGACCCAGGAGATCGCTCAACATGCCGACGCCAGCAAGGACATCTTTCTCTTCAACTTCAACGGGCAGGCCGGCACGACGCAGCACGAGAAGTACAACTCGGCTGGTGCTCTGCAGTCCTTCGACGACGTGAAGCCGGATGGCACCCACAACGTGACGGCGGTCGCCGCCGGAATCAGCATCCAGGGCGGAAATGGTGACGATCTGTTTTCGTCGGCGCCGAATTCAACCACTATCCTCTACGATCATGGCCATGATCAGATCCTGAACTTCAAGGCAGGCGACACGGCAAATCACGATACGATTGCGATTTCCAAGCTATTGGTGTCCGATTACGGCCACCTCCAAATGTCGCAATGGGGGACGGACGTGGCGATCCAGTTGTCGGCAAACGACTCGATCCTGATCAAGAACAATTACGTCACCAATCTTACCAGCCATGACTTTGCCTTCGTTTGAACCGGCGGACGGCTAATCTTCGGCTTCTCTTTGACGAAGAAGGGTTGGATCGCCGCTTGCGATCCGACCCTTCGATCAACCTTTAGGCCCTTGCCTCGCGTTTGAGCAGGCACAGCCTATTCGACTCTCTGATCGGCGCAATGCTCCGTTGCGTCGCGATGCAACATGGTCCGAACTTGCGTCACAATTTGCATTTACCGTTGCGCTCGGTCTTGAACAGCGCGATGTGGCGACATGGATGGCAATGAACCGCGACGCTTTGTCGTCCTCGACTTCTACAGGTTCGTTGCCGCGCTTGGAGTCTTTGTCTTTCACCTGAAAAACATTGACCCCGGCATTTCTCCGGCCTGGAATGGATCATTCGGCCTGTTCGTCGACATGTTCTTTATCCTCTCAGGCTTCGTCATTTCGTATTCTTATCCGGCCAACTCCGGCGAGGGCCATTCCTATCTCCGCTTCATGCTTCGCCGGATCGCCCGGATCTATCCGCTGCATCTTCTGACACTGCTGGCTTTCGGGGGCGTCGCGTTCATCGGCATTCACGATTCCGCCTCACATACGAGCGTATCGGACTTCATCTACAACCTGTTCCTGGTTCAGGCCTGGGGCGTCACCGATCACCTCAGCTTCAACACGCCCGCATGGTCGATCAGCGCGGAACTGTTCTGCTATCTTTTGTTCCCGCTCCTGATGTATCTCGCAAGGAGCGTATCGCCCGTGCTTCTCGCGCTGATCGTCGCCGCATCGTACGGCATCCTTGCCCATGGCCATTTACCGATTTGGCATGAACGATCGCAGATGTATGGCGCGAACTTCGACTATGGAATGCTGAGGGCGCTGCCTAGCTTCCTGAACGGCATTCTTCTCGCCATTCTGTTCCGCCTATCAGGGACCTACCGCAAGAGAGTCGTCATTTTCCTCGGCGTTGCAGTTTTCGCGATGGCGGTCCTGATCCTCAACATCTTCGCCAAGCCCGATCTTGCGATCATCCTGTTCTCGCTGGCGATCCTGCTGACGGCGGTCGGTGAGAGCGCGCTTGATCGGGTTCCCGGTGCTGCATGGTTGGGCCGTCTCGGCAACACATCCTACTCGGTCTACATGCTGCATGAGCTTCTGATCATTCTCGTTTTCCTTCCAATCTGGCGGCACTTCTCATTGGGCCCAAAGGATTTTCCGCTGTTCGTGCTCGCATGCTGCCTCCTGCTCATGATCACAGCCGATGTCACGTATGCTTATGTTGAAAGGCCGGCACGCGACTGGATCAATCGGTATGGTCGACCGCGTTCGCGGCAGGTCTTGACCACAGCCTCGCTCGATACCGCCGTTGTGGAGTCCGCGAATGCCCGCTGACGGCATTCATGCTTTGACCTCACTCGCCGCGAGCGATTTGCAGAGGCAATCGAATTGATCGAGCTAAATCCACGCTACTCGGAGGAGACCCACGCGAGACGAGTTCGCGCGGGCGCGATGGCCGCCATTGCCACCCAAATCGTGCGCGTGGGAACGCAGGCCGGTTCGGTGATCATCCTCTCGCGGCTGCTTACTCCCGCTGATTTCGGCATTTTCGCCATGGCATCTCCGGTGCTCGCTTTCGCAGTCTTGTTCCAGGACCTCGGGCTTGGACATGCCACCGTTCAGAAGGACTCGCTCAGCCAACGCGACCTGAGTTCGCTGTTTTGGGTCAATTTATCCATCGGAGCGGCACTGGCGCTGACGCTTGTTGTGCTCTCCCCCCTGGTCGGAAAGTTCTATGGCGAGCCCAAGCTGGCGGCGCTCACTGCAAGCATGAGTCTCACCCTCCTGCTCAGCGGTGCAGACGTTCAACACCTGTCGCTCCTCACCAGACAAATGAGGTTCTGGACGCTCGCCGCGATCGAGTCCATGGCGGCTTTGTCCGGACTTGCGGCATCGATCGCCATGGCCCTGATCTACCACAGCTACTGGGCGATCCTCGCCGGCAGCCTGACGTCCGGGGTGGTACTCGCAAGCGGCGCCTGGCTGAGCTCGGGATGGTTGCCGTCGCGGCCAGGGTCCATCGGGCAATCGCGGGGGATGCTGAGCTTTGGCCTCGGCGTAACCGGCTACAACCTCGCTGAGTTCTTCTCCCGCAACATCGACAGCGTCCTGATCGGGCAGGTGTGGGGCGCGGCATCCCTTGGTGTCTATAATCGGGCCTACAGGCTGCTGCTCTTTCCGCTTCAGCAGATCACCAATCCGATGGTCCGGATCATGCTTCCGATCCTGTCCAGCCTGCTCAACGAAACCGAGCGCTACCGTCAGTCGTATCGCCGTGCCGTGTTGCCAGCCTATACGGTGGTCTTGCCGGGGGTCGCCTTCATGATTGCGACCGCCGGCCCTCTGGTTGAGACCTTGCTCGGAGATCGCTGGAAGGAAGTGACTCCGGTCTTTGTAGGGTTGAGCGTCGCCGCACTCCTGCAAGCGACCAATAGCCCGGCGAACTGGCTCTTCCTCAGCCAGGGACGATCGCGTGAATACATGAAGTGGGGGCTCTTCGTCGCAATCACCTCCGTGATCGCATTCGTCTGCGGCTTGCATTACGGGCCGGCGGGCGTGGCGGCGGCATATTCGGTCAGCGAATGCCTGCGAACACCCATTCTGTGGTGGTTCGTCGGACGCAGAGGTCCCGTCGGCCATCGCGATATCGTGCAATCAATCGCGCCACACCTTGCGGGCGCGATCGCATCGATCATCAGCGTTCACCTGCTGCGCGACGCGATGATGGCTCGGCTCTCTGGCGACCTGCCAACTCTGCTGGCCTGCTTTGGCCTATCCTACGCGGTATCGCTGCTTGTCATCGCGATGTTCCCCTCCGCGCGACGTGAGATGTATCGGTACGTCTCGCACGGATGGACCAAGACGAGGGTCAGCATGCGCTTTGCCGATAATTGAACACTGACCTCCCAATCTTGCGGCATCATCAGGCGTTGAGGATCATCTGATCTAGCAAGGTCAGGGACCCAGGAGATCACCGTGCACGGCACTGTTGCCCATCAGAGTCCACGTTTGCGTGTGGCGATCTACGCACCACATTTTGCGGAATATTCCTACCGTCTCGCGTCGGGATTGGCCCGCCATTGCGACGTCCGGCTGGTGCTCAATCGCAAAGACGCCAATCAGCAATGGGAACTGGCCGATATCGCCGTGACGGCTCCGTTTGAGACGAGAATTCGTGACTTGAGCCTGCGCCGCGGCGGCGCGATCGGCATCCCGGCCTCGTTCCTGGACATAATTTCGTTTCGTCCCGACGTGATTCATTGTCACGAAGTTCCGGAGATCTACACGTCCAAGCTGATCCAGTTTCTCCGTCCGCTTGGCATTCCGCTGGTGCTGACGGTTCACGATGCGATTCCGCATTCGGAAGGCGGCTCCGGCACCTCGCCACGTGAAGATGCCTGGCGCGGGCGCATGCGCGCAGCCGCATCGGTCGTCACCACGCATGGCGAGAGCTGTATTGCCGATTTTCGCCGCGCCTCGCCCGACTTCAAAGGCGAAACGGTCTCCAGCATGCACGGCGTGCTCATGGTGCCGCCGGCCGGAGGTGCGGTCACCGCGCCTGAAGCTGCACGCATCCTGTTTTTTGGGCGGATGTGGGCTTACAAGGGTCTCGACGTCTTCATCGATGCGATCGACATGTTGGCCAAGCGCGGTGTCGCCCATGAAGCGATCGTCGCCGGCCGCGGCCCCGAGATGACACGGCTCGGCGCGCGAATGGAGGCGATGCCGACGGTCAAGACCATCAACGCCTATATCTCGCCCGCAGATACCGGACGACTGTTTCAGTCCGCCACAGTTGTTGCCCTGCCCTATAAGGACGCAACGCAGAGCGGCGTGCTTGCTTCCGCCTATGGCAATTCCCGGCCCGTCGTCGCCAGTGCGACCGGCGGCATTCCCGACGTCGTGACGGATGGCGTCAACGGACTGCTGGTTCCGCCCGGCGACGCCACGGCATTGGCCGATGCCCTCGAACGCGTGCTGACCTGCAAGCCTCTAACCGCGACATTGACCGAAGGCGCGCGGCAGACCGCAGCCGGACTCTTGAACTGGGATCGCATCGCCGAGCAGCTACTCGGGTCCTATCACCGGCTCGCTGGCCGCACCGTGAGCTGACCGCGACAGGCGGCCTCTCAAACCGATTGCTCGACCTGCGGTCGAAAGAACATGCTGCGGATCGCACCGTCCAGCAATCGCCTCAGCCTGACCTCGATCAATTCATAGCTGATCGCGCTCGCAACGAGTGACATCACGAGCCCGAGCCCGATGAAGGCGGCCCACAGCAGCCAGCGATCCACGCCGATGGCGACCAGCTTCAGGCCGATCATCTGCAAGGGGAAGAGCACGAAGGGGTGCACGAGATAGAGGCTGTAGCTGATCTTGCCGACATACTGCAGGGCCGGTGTGCTCAGAGCTTTGCCGATGCCGGAGTCCGGAGCAAGCACCATGCCGAACAGCAGAAATCCGGGAATTAGACCGACGAAGGGATGAAACAGCACCAGGCTCGCATACAGCGCCGCTCCGCAGGCAAGGCCGGCGAGCAAGCCGGCACGCCCCGGAATCGAGATGCGGAATCCGGTGGCGCTGAACAGCATGCCGATGCAGAAGAAGGCGGTGATCGGCCAGCGCATCAGGCAGGCGATGCCAAGCAAGAGCAAAGGTGCCGCCAGCAATCTGCCCCCGGTGCGCCAGGTCGAGAACGTCAGCGCAAACCAGATGTAGAACGCCCACTCATAGGTCAACGTCCAGGCATTCTGCTGGGCAATGGGCAGGCCGAGCGCGTCCTGCACGAAGAACAGATTGGCCGCAAAGATTGCGAGATAGCTGCTCAGATCGATGCCGCGGAAGAACTTGTAGGCCACGATCGGACCGATCGCGAACAACGCAAGATGCAGCACGACGAACACCGGCATGATGCGCAGGACGCGATCGAAGAAGAACCGCGACAGCGACCCGTGCCGCACCAGGCTCGCCGGGATCAGGAATCCGCTGATCATGAAGAACAGCTCGACGCCGTGCCCGCCGACATTGATCGCCGATTGCAGCCAGGACCAGAGCGGTGGCAGGAAGCCGGGGTCCGGGATGTCGTACATGCCGCCCTTCGGCATGTCGTAGAAATGATCCATCAGCACGCTCAACGCGGCGATGCCCCGCAGGCCCTGGACCGACGGAACGAACGATCCGTCATAGACGGCGCCCGGCTGGTGCGGTGTCTTGATCACTCCGCGGCACCCTGGGTGCTGAGGGCGGGCTCGAGCACGACCGGCTTCCGTCGCGCCGAGCGGAACCTCTGCCCGAAGGAAATGCAGGGTTTCTCGACGAAGGCGTAAGTCATCCAGCTGACCAGGATCGACAACGCCAGGATCACGGCCAGGAAGAGCGACCATCCCAGCGGCCCGTTGCCGAACCAAACGAGGCGATGGACGGCGACGATCACGAATGGCGACATCAGGTAGACCGAATAGCTGATCACGCCAACGAACGCCATCGGGCGCCACGCCATTCGCTCGCCGAACACGGCAAAGGCGATGAAGACCAGCGCCGCGCAGACATAGGCCGATCCGATCGAATAGCTGTAGAAGAAATTCTCGTGATACACGCCTCCGAACCGCCGATCGGACAGGGTGGCGGCGAAGATCGCATACAGAAGCGTGCAGACGGCCACGTGGGTCCAGCGCAGTTTGCCGCCGACGACGGTGTCGCGGATGATCTTGCCCAGGAACATGGCCGACAGGTTCAACCCGACCTCCATCACCGAGGAGACGGTCCTGTTCTCGATCATGAGCGCGGCGGTGGTTCCGACCAGCGCGGCCGCAACGACGATCGTCACCGCCGTGAAGCGCTGGTTCAGCAACCCCATCGCAAAGAGAATCGTGCACCCGACGTAGAACAGCAGCTCGATCGCCAGCGTCCAGTAGAACACCCAGAGGTTCGGGACATTCACGAAGGTCTGCAACATCGTCACGTTGGCGGCGACCTGCCCCAGCGGATAGACTTTGGACTCCAAGAGCTGCATCGTCATGAGCCCGACCAGGAGCGACGTCCAGTAGGCCGGATAGAGACGGAAGAAGCGGCTGATCGTAAAATCCCGCACGGGCGTGGTGCTGTCCGGAAAGCTGAACGGAATGACGAAGCCGCTGACGAAGAAGAACAACACGACGCCGAACCGGCCAAAGTTCATGTAGTAGCCAAACACGTCGTGGATGGGCCAGTAATAGGCGCCCGTCGGGTGCTTCTCGACGATCAACTCGAACACGTGCTGGACCAGGACCGACAGCACGGCAATGCCGCGCAGCGTGTCGATGAATGCGAGCCGTCTATGCATCGTTCGTTCTCACCTGCTTCCGCTCGCCGCCGGTAGATCCGGGCTGAAGCCATCCAGTGGCCGCATCGGAGGCCGCATGACGATTGGCACGGCGTCGGCCCCACGTGCAGAGGTCGCGCGCCGCGAGAACACTTCGCTGAAACTCAATGCGATGATCAGCAGGCCGGAGGCCGGGCCGTAATTCAAGACCGTGATCGTGAACAGGTTGACGACGAAGAGCAGCGTCAGCTTGTACACGTCGGTCGCACCGAACGTCGCCCGGAACACCATCACCATGAACGCGACGAAGGGGAGACCGAACATCAGGTACGTCCCGATGTAGAAATTGTCGACGGGCACCCAAAACGACGCGAGCGGCGAGAACAGCTGCTGCGGATAGTTGAAGCAGCCCGCACCGCAACCCGTCACCAACCCGATCGGCATCAGCTGAGTCATGTAGACGAAGGGCAATTGCCAGCTGTTGTTGATGCGATCAAGAATGCTGTACAGCGTCGAGTGCGGGACCGCCGGCGTGCCTGACGCGAGCAGGATCATGAAGAGCGGAATCAGGATCGCAGCAAACGACCACAACGCGATGCCCCGAACAGCCAAAAAGCGAGACCGCTCCGGCAACATTCGTACAAGAAGGAGGAGCAACAGATAGAACGACAGGACAATGAATGTCGTCTTGCTGGTGGTCAGCCAAACCACATAAATAGCGATCGATCCGGCCCCAATACACCAGGACGTGCTCTTGCGGACTGACGTGATTGCGAACGATACCAGGATGAAGAAGGCGGCCATGGTGTTGTCGGCCGCAAAGCCCATCAGGCGCTGGTCGTCGCCGCCATAGGCCCACCACAACCGGCCGGCCTCTCGTACCGCGCCGAAGGATTCGTATTTGTAGCCCACCCAAGGCATCGCGTAGAATTTCGTCAGGAAAACGCCGATCACGGACAGATAGAAGGTCACGGCGATGACCGACAGAAGCTTTCGGTATGAGCCCAGACTCGAATCGCAGAAGCAGAATCCGACGAACACCGGCAGCATCATCTTGAAGGACGAGATCGCTGCGTTCATCGTCCCCAGCATGAAATAGCCGAGCACGAGCGACAGCATGATCTGCACGAAGACCAGCAGGGCCAGGGTGCTGCGATTGCGCAGGATGCAATGGACGAAGAACTGGACGAGGCACAGAAGCGCAACGGCGTCCGGCAGATACCACAGCGGATCCATGTGATAGATGCTGGTGTAGTAGCGGATCACGCCGCCAAAGGCGTCGCGGACCAGATAGACGCCGAGCGCGATCGCCTCGATGTTGAGGCTGATCAGCGTGATTCGGGGACGGTTCAGCGTGAGGATGGTCATGTCCGGCTCAGTTCGTCGGCCGCGCCGATGGCGCCGGGGAAGCCGAGAAATCGGACCGGCTGCCAAGAGCGTTCCGCATCAGCCTGCCGCCAGGGATTTCGACGTAGAGATAGGTGAAGTGCGACACCGCCAGCACGGCGGCAAGTGAGACGACGAGATTCAGCGTTGCGGGCAGACCGGCCCAGACCGAATCGAGCGCGGCGATCCGCCCGGCCCCGAGCGCGCGCACGAAATACTCGGCCAGCAGCACCACGAGCGCGTGCACCATGTAGATCGAGTAGGAGCGGCGCCCGAGCCAGACCAGTGGCCCTGCCACCAGCAACCGCGGCACCAGCATCGCATCCGGAAACGCGAGTAAGCTGCCGAGGAAGATCGCGAACGTCACCGGCGCGAGGAAGGTCGCCGCGGGATTGGTCTCCGCCACCGACACAAGGACGATGCTGGCGATCATGGCGACGAACTGCACCATGCCCTGGACCGCAGGGCCCGGCATGGCCGGCAGCCGATCGACGATCCGCACCGTCAGCACGCCCAGAAAGAAGCTCACGAAGCAGCGCAGGATGCCGAAGTCGGTCTGAAGCCCGAGGCTGCTCTTGTCGAGCCCGAAAATGATGAAGACGAGGCTCCCGACCGCAAGCAGCCCGCAGAGACCGCAGAACCACAACAGCGAACGCATGCGCTGGGCAAACAGGACGACAAGGCCGAACACCAGATAGGTGTAGAACTCGACGCTGATGCTCCAACTCGGCGCATTCCAGCTGAGATAATCGATGAACCCCATGGAGTGCAGCAGCAGGACGTTGAGCACGAAGGAATAGGCGTTGTTCACCTCGAAGGCCGCCGGCGCAGCCACCACGACACCCGCCATGACCAGGCCGATGCGCAGGAGGCGGAACAACAGATTGGCCATCAGCATGACGATGTGCAGCGGATAGACCCTTGCCAGGCGCCGCACCATGAACTCGCGCAGCGAGAAGCGCCCGAAGTCGCTCTCGACGTAGCTGAGCGACATGACGATCCCGCTGAGAACGAAGAACAAATCGACCAGCAGCCAGGCGCTTCTGAAGAACGAGCAGTTGATCCACGCATTGTGCGGGAACGCCGCGAGGAAAGTCGGCATCAGCAGAAGGTGGTGAATCACCACCGAAGTCGCGGCGATCCCCCGAATGCTGTCGAGGGGCAGGACATGCGCCTTCTCACGATGAACCAACTCCGTCACATCAACATTCCATAGCTATTGCACCGCAGCAGTGTGGATCAGGTCTCGCGCGTGTTCAATCTCTGCGATTCACGGACTCGCACGCGATGCATGACGACCGACGATACTTTCAATGCTCGTAGATCATTCAGACATGTGAGCGCCAACTTCACGCCACTTTTTGTTTGAGGCGCCGCGTGCTTCGGGCGCAGATTCCATCAGCTGTGATGATTGCGAGTATTTGCGTGGAAAGTGTGCGCGAAATTCGGCGCTGTTGCGGTAGAGGCCATTCCCAAGACATTGGTCTGTCTGCGTATGGATGTCGCAGCAAAAATTCTTTTGTGCGAGGGAACAATACAAGCGCGCCGTGACTTGTGTCGGTTTTGCGACCCGCGGGTCTGCGAGTGCCTGATATGTTTTCAAGTTGCAACATCCATGAGCGCGACGTGCCAAACTCGCAGGCATTGCAAATCATGCTTTTGCAACCGGCGCAAAGTTGAGCAACGTTGTTCGTCGTCGACGATCGTGCATCAGTTTGCGCCGCACAAAAAGATGACACAGTTACCTGCCAAGTTTCGCGTGTTCTCCTATTGCAACAGAAGCAAGGAACACGGATGGGCCGCGGACTAACACGTCGTCATGCACAGCCGCGATGGCTGTCGACTGTTTTGATAGGTTCTGCGCTGATCGTTTCGAGCAGCGATGCTTGCCGCGCCCAGTGCGTCGAATTTTCTGACCGCGCCTCGCAGCTCGAACTAGACACCTTCGTCAAGTCGCCGTCTTCGCTTCTGGAGCGACTGCGCAATGACAAGGAGAAGCTGAGATATCGGCTCTCGGCTCTCATCGCGACCAATCCATCGGTGTTGCCCTCCGTGCAGACGCTCATCTCCGCATCGGCTTCAAGCGATAGGTCGGCCATCGGCGCCGCGCTGCGGATTGCCGAAGAGCGGTGCACGTCGACGAAGCCCGACGCAGCCCGCAAGATCAGGGATTTCGCGCAGCGGATCGGCGATCTCAACGTGCAATCAGGCTATTCCGCAGCGGGAGAGGACAACTCGGGCCCCCAGCAGGCCCAATCGCAGAGCAAGGGTCTTGCGCGGCCGCCGCGAGGCGGAGCGCTGCTCGACGGCGAATGGAAGACCAAGTTGGCCGACCCCTTCAAGCCCGTTCCCCTTCCGAATTGATCAGTGATCGTCAAAGGCAGCGAATTAGCAAATGTACCAGCCTAGAGAACATTTCCAGTCGGGACACCGGTTCGGCATCGAATTCGGCGGGGCCGTGCTCAGCTTCGAGCGCGTGGCCGACGTGCTACGCCGCCAATGGCCAATCATTGCGGCATGCGCCGGCGCTTCGTTGGCGCTGGTGATGGTCTACCTGATCACGGCGCAACCCATGTATACGGCGAATGCCCGCATCATGATGGACACGCGTCAGGCACAGGTGCTGGACAAGGACAGCAACACCAACAGCGCCCTGATCGACACCGGCTATGTCGACAGTCAGGTCGAAATCATCAACTCGGACGACCTGATTCTGTCCGTCGTTCGTCGTCTGAAGCTCACGGAGGATCCGGAGTTCAAAGGTTCCAATCCGGGCCTTCTCTCCCTCATCATCGGCAAGGTGAGTTCGCTGTTTGGCTCCGGTGAACCGCCGACCCAGGAACGAATCGAACATGCCGTGGTCGAGCAGGTTCAGAAGAACCTGCGAACGGAGCGCGTCCTGACGACATATGTTCTCTCGTTGAACTATCGCGCACGGACCCCCGACAAGGCCGCCAAGATCGCCAACGCCATCGCCAATGCCTATCTTGTCGGCGCTCTGGAAGCCAAATATCAGTCCACCAAGCGGGCAACCGAATGGCTTCAGCAGCGCAGCCTCGAGCTGAGCGAGCAGGCAACGGCCAGCGACCGCGCCGTGCAGACCTTCAAGGCCGAGCACAACATCGTCGGAACCAACCGCGGCCTGATGTCCGAGCAGCAATTGTCGGACCTGAATACGCAGCTGGTTCAAGCGCGGGCTGCGACGGCCGAGGCCAAGGCCCGGCTCGACCGGATCGAGGCGATCTCCGACCAGGATCTCGCGCAGCCGACGGTGACGGACGCTCTCAACAATTCGGTCATCACCCGCCTGCGCGCCCAATATCTCGACCTCCAGGCCCAATATGCCGACTGGTCCAGGCGCTATGGCAAGACTCACCTTGCGGCGGTCAATCTGGCCAACAAGATGGACGAGCTGCGCAAGAACATCGCCGACGAGCTGCATCGGATCGGGGATGCTTATCGCAGCGATTATGAGATCGCAAAGAGCCGCGAGGCGTCGCTCGAGAAGAACGTCAAGGACCTCGTTGCCCAGGCCGGTCACACCGGCCAGGCCGAGGTCAAGCTGCGCGATCTCGAAAGCGCCGCCGACACCTATCGCAATCTCTACAACAGCTTCCTCGAAAAGCTGCAAAGCGCGACGCAAAACCAGAGCTTCCCGCTCAGCGAGGCGCGTCTCATCAGCACCGCCACGAATCCGGATCAAAAGAGCTCACCGCGCACGGTCCTGGCGCTCGTTGGCGGCCTGGTGGGCGGCCTCTGTCTCGGCTTCGGTGTCGCATTTGCGCGTGAACTGCTGAGCGACGTGCTCAGGACCCCCGGCGAGGTCGAGGATGAGCTCGGCGTGAAGTGCCTCGGCGTCCTGCCCGATATCGGTCCAGCCGCGAAGACCGGCGCATCCGATATATCTCGCTATGTCGTCGATCATCCGTTCTCGCGGTTTGCCGAGACGTTGCGCAACATCAAGGTGTCGATCGACGTTGCGCGCCTGACCCGCGAGATCAAGGTGATCGGCATCGTCTCTTCCCTTCCCAAGGAAGGAAAAACGACCGTCGCGGCGAATTTCGCGCAATTGATCGCTCTCACGGGGCATCGCACGGTGCTGATCGACGGCGACCTGCACACGCGCTCGCTGACGCGAGAGCTCGCGCCCAACGCCAAGAGCGGACTTGTGGAGGCGCTCAACGACCCCGCGAGCCTCGGCTACCACGTGCAGCGGAGCAAGGAAACGGGACTGGATTTCCTTCCCTCCGTCGTGGCTTCCCGCATGGTGAATTCGGCCGACGTGATTGGATCGAAGGCGATGGCCGAGCTGCTCAAGGTGCTGAGAGAGCACTATGAGTATATCGTGATCGATCTTGCCCCGGTGATGCCGGTGGCGGACTCCAAGGCGGTCAGCCTCCTGATCGATGCCATGGTCTACGTCATCGAATGGGGGCAGACGACACGAAGCGCTCTTCAAGAGTCGGTTTCGGGGTCGGAGGTGCTCCAGAAGAAACTGCTCGGTGCCGTGCTCAACCGCGCCAATCCGAAGATGCTCAAGCGCATCGAGGCCTACAAGGGTAAGCACCACAACAGCTACTACGTCGAGCACGCCTAGGCGGAGGCGCGGCGACGCGCCCAGCCGAACCGGAACGACCTCGGGCCCGCTGCCATTTGGCAGCGGGCCTTATTCTTGTTTCGTGGAATTGTCGCTTGAAGGGTACGCCTCCGACGAGGACCGTCTTGCGTGACGGGTGGTAATTCGCGAAGCGTGTGACCTTAAGTCTAGCTTTAAGGTCATCAGGCGATGCGGGTCGAGGTTTTGGGCGGGCTCGAGCGGCGGCGGCGTTGGTCGCAGGACGACAAGGCACGGATTGTCGAGGAGACGCTGGCACCGGGCGCGAAGGTAACTGAGGTTGCGCGGCGCAACGGAGTAGCGGCCAGCCTGGTGTTTACCTGGCGTCGCCAAGCACGGACATCGGAACAAGTTGCGCCATCTTTTACGCCGGTGCAGATCGCCGCCGTAGCAGCCTCGGCTGAAGAAACTCCGAAGCTTTTGCCTACGGTTGATGGCCGAGTTCGTTCGGCGGCAGCTGCGCGTACTGGATTGATAGAGATCGATCTCGGCAACCGACGGTGCATCCGGGTGGATGCGCACGTCGATCCGGAGGCGTTGGCGCGGGTCCTCGATGTGCTTGGACGCCGATGATTTCTGTACCAGGGAATGTGCGAGTGTGGCTGGCTACAGGCTACACGGATATGCGCAGAGGCTTTCCATCGCTGGCCCTCCAAGTGCAGGAGGTGCTGCACAAAGAACCGCTTAGCGGTCATTTGTTTGTCTTCCGTGGTCGCCGCAGCGATCTTGTGAAGGTGATCTGGCACGATGGTCAGGGAGCCTGCTTGTTCACAAAAAAACTCGAGAGAGGAAAGTTTATCTGGCCATCGGTTGCCGGTGAAGCGGTAACGATCTCGCTGGCGCAGTTGAGCTACCTGCTGTCCGGGATCGACTGGCGCAATCCGCAAGAAACCCAGCGCCCGACGCGGGTCGGATAATCGTTTTGGGTTTGAATCTGATGCTCGATCTGATTCAATGACTTCATGACATCGAAGCCGGACGATCTTCCGTCGGATCTCGCAAGCGCCTACCTTGCGCTGCTGGCCGAGCGCGAGGCGTTGCAGGCTGAACGCGATGTGGCAGTCGCGGATGCCGCCAACGCGCGGGCGGAGCTGTCGGACAGCGAGGTGCTGATCGCTCATCTTGAGCTACGGATCGAGAAGCTCAAACGCGAACTGCACGGGCAGCGCTCCGAGCGCACGGCGCGGCTACTCGAGCAGTTGGAATTGGAGCTCGAAGAACTCGCCACCACGGCGACCGAGAATGAGCTGGCTGCGCAGGCTGCCGCGGCAAAAACCCAGAGCGTGAGCGCCTTCACGCGCAAGCGGCCGGTGCGCAAACCGTGGCCGGACGACATCGAACGTGAGCGCGTCGTCATCAAGGCTCCAACGACCTGCGCCTGCTGCGGCGGATCGCGGCTGGCGAAGGTCGGCGAGGATGTGACCAAGACGCTGGAGGAGATTCCGCGTCGCTTTAAGGTCATCGAGACGGTACGCGAGAAGTTCACCTGCCGCGATTGCGAGAAGATCAGCCAGCCGCCGGCACCGTTCCATGCGACGCCCCGCGGCTTCATCGGCCCACAATTGCTGGCGACGATTTTGTTCGACAAATTCGGCATGCATATCCCGCTCAACCGCCAGAGCGTGCGCTTCAAGGCCGAGAGGATCGATCTGCCGCTGTCGACGCTGGCCGACCAGGTCGGCCACGGAACCTTCGCCGTCATGCCGCTGTTCCAGCTGATCGAGCGTCATGTGCTCGCGGCCGAGCGCCTTCATGGCGACGACACCACCATCCGCGTCCTGGCGAAGGGCAAATGCACGACCGGCCGGATCTGGACGTATGTGCGGGATGACCGGCCGTTCGCCGGGCCTGCGCCGCCGGCGGCGGTCTATTATGCCTCGGGCAATCGACGGGGCGAAAATCCTCAGAGGCATCTGGCCGCCTTCGTCGGCATTCTGCAGGCGGATTGCTATGGCGGCTTCGAGCCGTTGTTCGACCCAAAAAGGAAAGCAATGCCGATCACGCCGGCATTTTGCCTGGCCCATGCGCGGCGGGGATTCTTCGAGCTGGCTGACATCGAGAAAGCCGCCCGGGAAGGCAAGGGCAAACCGGTCTCTCCGATCGCGCTGGAGGCGGTCAGGCGTCTGGATGCGTTGTTCGAGATCGAGCGCGCCATCAACGGCCGTAGTGCCGACGAGCGGCGTGCCGTGCGCCAGGAGCGGAGCAAGCCGCTGCTCGACGACATGCACGACTGGCTGCTCCGCGAGCGAGAAAGCCTCTCGCGCTCCGCCGAGGTCCTGAAGCCCATGAACTACATGCTTAAGCGCTGGGACGACTTCGTCCGCTTCCTCGACGATGGCAGGATCTGCTTGACCAACAATTGCGCTGAGCGTGCATTGAGAGGCATTGCCTTGGGAAGGCGCAACTGGACCTTCGCTGGCAGCCAGCGTGGCGCCGATCGTGCAGCTATCATGCTGACGATGATCACGACCTGTCGCCTCAACGACGTCGATCCCAAGGCTTGGCTCGCCGACGTCCTCGCCCGGATCGCTGATCTTCCCACCTCGCGTCTGCGCGAACTGCTGCCCTGGGAATGGAAGCTCCTGCACCAAGCCGGCAAGTCCGCCAATCAGCAAGCCGCCTGACCCTTCACGCAACGCCATCGTAGAACTCGCCGTGCTCGCGCGCATGCGTCAATCAGGCGGCCTTCGTCGTATGCGTACCTTGAAGGCGATCGAGCGCGCCTTGCACGCGAGACAGCCCGAGCCCGTCGGACGGTCGGAGATTGTGCCCAGGCACAGCCGAGCTGCTTGGACGTCCGTATTCATCCGGAATCCACAACTTGCAGTTATTGCTCTAGCCAAAAGCAAGGATTGACCAAGACGGTGCGCCATGGGCAACCATCTGTCGCTAAGACGAGACAATCCGGGCTTGATGCCTCAAAATGACGAAACTTTAGGCATCTTTCCTTCTCGGTTCCCCGGGGCTAATCTCGGCCCATACTCACTCACAGCTCTTTTCCGGTGGGCTCGGATGCTGATCGTCCTTACGATTTTGACTATTTGGGTTCTGCTCAACATTCTCTTCGTATTGGTCGTGATCCCCCCGCGCAAGCCGCTTCGGCAGCCCATGGCAACGACGCTCTCACCGGCGCCCATCGAGCCAAGCCGGCGCGAGATCGAGCAGGATGAACCTTTCTCGATCCGCCACGTCATCGTCTCCCTTGCAATGGGGGCCTTCTTCGTGCTCGTGCCGCCGCTGCTTGCCCTGCGCGATGCGATCATGCGGCTCCTCGGCAAGCCGCCGCGCAATGGAACCTGAGGCGCCTCGGGTCAGCGCTCTCAGGCGGTTGCGACATCAAGCGACTAGTAGGCTTCCTGGAACATCACTGCGGACGCGGTGCGGGCCATGATCTTCAGGTCGAGCCAGATGCTCCAGTTGCTGACGTACCAGACATCGTACTCGACCCGCTTCTCCATCAGATCGATCGTCGGCGTTTCCCCCCTGAATCCGTTCACCTGGGCCCAGCCCGTCAAGCCGGGCTTCATGTGATGGCGGTAGACATACTTGCTGATGAGCTCGTCGTAGTAGTTGTCGTGGGCGAGCGCGTGCGGACGCGGTCCGACCAGTGACATGTCCCCACGCAGCACGTTCCAGAGCTGCGGCAGCTCGTCGATGCTCGTCATGCGGAGGAAACGCCCAATTTTTGTGACACGGGCGTCCTTCTTCGTCGCCTGTGTCACCGTCTCACCATTCTCGCAAACGGTCATGGTTCGAAACTTCCAGATCTCAAACGGCCTGCCGTTGAAGCCGCGGCGCGACTGCCGGAATATGACGGTTCCAGGTGAATCCAGCTTGATCAGCATGGCAACGGTCAGCAGCAGCGGCGTCAGCAGCACGAGCGCGAACAGAGCGACGCCGACGTCGAGACAGCGCTTTTGCAGCCGTTCGAGAATTGTGAGCGGCGGTCGCTGGATCTCGACCGCGACGGTTCCGCTGACCGGCAAAAAGGGACGGGTCACGAGGTCAGCAACCGGGTCGTCCGGCAGCAGGCGAATGGGCTGCGGGACGGCGCGCAAGTATGGCCCCAGCTTGCGCAGCATCGGCAATTCGTTCCAGTCGATCGCAAGCAGATATTCATCGACATCAGCCGAGCGCGACTGACGGATGACGTCGCGAATCTGTCGCTCCCACTGGCCATCATCCCGGTCGTCTCCGAGCACGAAATGGCGCATGACGTCGAAGCCATTCCTGCGCAGATCCTTGAAGCGGCTCGAGGTGAAGTCGAGCGGCTTCAGGCTGAGCAGGATCACCTTGCGATCGACCAACCGGCTTCGCGCAAAGCTCGTGCCGAACACGGCCTGCCAGACGAAGCGCAGGCTGATCAGGCCAAGCCCGCCGATCACGGCGAAGACGATGACGGTGCCGCGCGATAGATTGTCGGTCGATTTCAGCAGGAAGGCCGCAACGGCCAGGATCGTGAGCGACGTCAGCCAAATGAACGCCGCCATTCGAAGCTGCCATACGAGATTGAGCAGGCGGTGCGTGGAATAGACGTCGCGGAAATAGGCGATCCCGACGAACACCACGCCCACGAACAACCCGGCTCCCACCGATGCGCCGTCGGCAGGCGAAGCGACAGCCACACCATACAGCGAAGCTCCCGCCGCATAGCTCAACAGGATCAACAGAAAGTCAGTAGCGATGACGACGATCTGAAAAGGCCTCTGAAGAGCGCTGCCGCGCGCAGATGAAAGCGCATGGGCGTTTTCAGAACCATAAGTTGCAACAGCCATTCGAACCTCTGCCTATCGAGAGAGTGCCTGACGCTCATCGTGATGCTGAAGACTCGTCAATTCCCCGCGCGAAAGTGTTGAGTGATCGCAGCGACATTGTGGCGCTGCACGCAAAACTTTTGCGGCGCACGGACGATGCGTCGTGTCGAAGTACGCAGCGAAATTCGACGCGCCGAAAATGTCGTCACAGTGCTGACATACGAGTGAACGGACTGCCCTATTTTGACTCAAGTTCCGCATCCGATGCGCCTCTCCGCTCAACTTTGAGGCGCTGCATTGCTCCCGCCGAAGCACACAGAGTCGGCTGCGAGAATTTCTTCGGATTTCTATCTGTGGCTGAATATGAAGATTCCACGAGTCATGCAGCTTTGCCGCACACTTCGGCACAGTGATGCAATTCCTGCGGACCGATCTTGTTCCTGCAGTCCGCCACAAACAAGGTCGGCAAAAAATGCCGCCCTTCTTTTGGCATGATCAGGTCGGAGAACGAAGTCGCGGCCCCACCGAATTCACGTTGTTCGTGTTGGATGGAAGCTCTCCGGTGCCGGCGACTTGGGGATAATTTTTCGACCACCCGATCGATGAGCGCCATGAAATCCCTCGCGCGACCACACTCCTCCATTCCCAAGCCGCAATTGCCGGACGGAGTTCGCATCTACGCGATCTCGGATATTCACGGCTGCGCGCATTTGCTCGAGCCCATGCTGCGGGTGGTCGATGCCGACGTCGCCCGCAGCCGGCCGCATTATGCCGTCGAAGTCTTCATGGGCGATTACATCGACCGCGGCCCGGATACGCGCTCCACCCTCGACATCCTGGTCGAGCGGAGCCGCCGGGGAAATACGGTTTTCCTCAAGGGCAATCACGAGGCCTTTCTGGTGAGGGTTTTCGAAGATCCTTCACTGTTCGAGGACTGGATTGCCTTCGGCGGGACCCAGACATTGATGTCATACGGGCTTGCGCCGCCGGATCTCAAGCGCGACGAGCCGGCATCGATCCTGCGCGATTTGATTCGCGCCATGCCGACCGAGCACCTGGAATTCCTGGACAATCTGCGGCTGAGCTTCAGTTGCGGAGACTTCTTCTTTGTCCACGCTGGCGTGCGCCCAGGCGTTCCATTGGCCGCGCAGACCGAGCGCGATCTGCTCTGGATACGCGAGGAGTTCCTGCGGAGCGAGGAGCATTTCGGCAAGTATATCGTCCATGGTCACACGCCGGTCCGCAGCGCGGAGTTCATGGCCAATCGCGTCAACATCGACACCGGCGCCTATGCGACCGGCAACCTCACCCTGATGAGCATCCAGGGAAGCCGCATGATCGCGGTGTGATATGAGGCCCCCCTACCTGCCACTAACGGGCGAGGTGGCTTCGCGGCAACGATGCAGTGGCCTTGGTGTTATCGTGCCCTAGTTGAGCAAAGGCGGCTTCTCCAGACGCGCACGCGTCTGGGCCATCCAGTCGCTCCAGGCTCGCTCGTGCTTGACGTAGAGTTCCACCCAACGTTTGTCATGCTTGGCCTCACGGACACGAGCCGCCTCTCCAAGCAAGTCTGCGCCAGGGCGGGTGTCCGGCTTGTCCAGCGCTTCGAACTCGATCGTTTCCGAGATCGTCAAACCAACGAGCACGCGCTGTCCGGCACCGTCCACGATATAGCGTCGCGGCGCATCCTTCTTGGGCCCACTCATTTCATCATGTCCCAACGTTCCAGTATGAGGCTGGATGCTGCAACGAGTTGGACGATGCCTAGAAGGCTCGTCGGGCGTGGCCGAACGTCGAGGTGGGAGCGGGCTCGGACGTACGGCGTGAGGCGCCGCAGGATGAGTTCACGGTTCTTCGTTGGACGCGCCAGGCGCGCAGCGCGTATCCCAGAATGAGGCCAGCACCAAAGATGGAAGCGGAGACAAACGCAGAAGTCATGGGAGTCGTCCTGGATCGTACGCCTCCTATCAAGAGCGAGCAGTGTGTCGACATCATGGTTCTCGAAGACTCCTCGACGCCGAAAGATTGTTCAACCTGCGATCTCTTCTAGGCAGCCAGATCTGGCGGCACTGCTGCATCTCGCCTCGCCCGGCGGCAATCATCGGACGCTCTATATGAGTGCCGCTCCATATAAGAGAGACGCAAGAGAGACGTTTCTCGCAGCCTGACATGTCCAGACCCGTCGCGGCCGAGCAGGCGTGCGTCGCGAGACCGCGCGCCTCCGCAACGGGAGATTGGGGTCGATCTGTCGGCCGATGCTCTTGCAACCGTAAGGGACCCGTCGCATTATTTCGCATCTCATTCTGAGAGGGATTATTCCAATGAACTTCCGCGCCCTTATTCCATCCATTGCCCTGTCTGCTCTCGGCCTTACCTTGTCGGCATCCGTGGCGTCCGCCGCCGAGCTCTCCGTTGCTCCGGCCCATCATCGGGCGGCCGCCGTCCAAGGCGGACTCGTGCTGTGGGATGATGTCTATCCGCCCGCGATCTATGGCCCCCAGTTGCGCCCGGTCGAGGAAGTCGCAGCCATGAAGGCAGCGGCGCGGCCGGTGTCCCAGCGCTGGTGGGGATATTGGTACGTGCGGTAACGTGCCGGAGCGACGGGCTAACCGCAACCCAGACGCCCTCAACCATCAACCGCCGCGCCGAGCAAACGGTAGCGGCGGTTTTCATTTGGGCGGCTGAGAAGATTGCCAAGGCGAGCGCGGCGACTCGGGCCTGCGTTGCCAGCCTGTCGAGCCCGACCTGAAACGACCGGCGTATCAGATCATACCTCGCGGCCAACCCCGCCTGCGTCGAGCGCGATGCGCCAAATTGCACCACCTTATGATGGTCGCATCGATGCGGTCAGCTGGGGCTGGACAAGCGTCAGAAACGCGCCCAACGCGGCAGGCGGCTTACATGCGCCTCGACCGAATGCAGACGCGTGTACTTACCGAGACAATCGCTAGGGCTGGTTGTTCGGCGGCCTTTCAATGAAGCGCCGGCTGCCGTTGAGAAGCTCGAGGTTGTTGGCGATGACCGGATTGCCTGGATCGAGCGAATAAGCCTTTTCGAACTTCCGTCGCGCCGCACTCAGATTGCCGCGCAGCATGTACGAATACCCCTGATCATTCAGGATTTGAACGGTTTCGCCTCCCAGCCGGATCGCACGGGCATAGGCCTGATCCGCGAGGTCAAACCGGCGGAGGCGGTCATAGCTTGCGGCGAGCCCGATCCAGGCCGTCACGTCCTTCGGTGATTTCTCGACGGCGTCCTTGAAATAACGCTGGGACAGCCCGTAACTGCCGCGGTTGAAATGCTCAAGCCCCAGCCGCACGGGTTCGTCCGACGGGTAGTACTTGACGTCGGTCGGCTCCTGCACGGGGTCGCCGCCCGGCGGATCCACGGGGGCCACGATTGCGGCTTCCCTCGTCGTGTAGTCACAGGCCGCAAGGCCCAGCGCCAACCAGCAACAGGTCAGCATTAAAATGATGCGCCGCATCAATCTTCATCCCCCGCGGCCCAGCGAACCCGCTGCGCCGTTCGCAAACAAAAATTCACTTCCGGCCCCGTTACCTGGCCCCGGGCGCGCCGACCGGTACCGAGACGCCGGCTGACGTACCTGCGCCCAATCCCTCGATGTTGACGTTCTGCGTCGGTAACGTCCGCACGCCCATTTGTTTCGTCGGATCACCATTGTCGGGGAGCTGATCCACCGGCTGTTGCGTTTTGCCGTAGCGTGTGACCGCGGCACCTACGCGCCGGGCGTCGTAGGCGATCCTGCGATCACCGACGTATCGCGGCCATGGATGGATCGTATGGGTGACGGCGTTGACCTCTTTGGCATTGCCGGCACTCATCGTGATGGTGTCGGAACGCTGGAAGTAGCGGTCCACCTCGTCATGACCGGCCACCCCGTAACATCCCCCGAGCAGGAGCGGTGCGAACAGAGCCAGATACCTCATGGTCATCTCCCGCTTGCTCTCAGTTGAGTGTTTTCACGACCGGCTGCTCGACGGCAGCGGCCGGAGCTACAACGGGCGCCCTGACTTCAGGAGCGATGATGTGCCCGTACGGTCCCTTCACGTCGCCACCCGAATTGACATAATCATCGTACCGCTTGCGGACTTCCATCTGGCCGTTGAGGAAGAAATCGACGTCGTTGGCCGGAAGGCGCGAATCGAGCGGTGAGGCCAGTTGCTGGCCGGGTGCCGCCGGCGCGACCAGCCGCGGCGTCACGATGATGACGAGATCGGTTTCCTCCTGCTGGTACGACTTGCTGCCGAACAAGGCTCCAAGCACGGGCACCGAGCCAATCCATGGCAATTGCGAAACGTCCTGGCGATTACGGGTCTGTAGCAGGCCGGCAATTGCAAAACTCTGGCCGTCGCGCAGTTCGACCGTCGTGCGCGCATCGCGGCGGGTCAATGCTGGAACGGTCGTCCCCTGAATGGTGATCGCATTGCTGAAATCAAGTTCGCTGACCGAAGGCTCGACTCGAAGGTTGATCACACCCCGCGAAAGAACGGTAGGCACGAAGGCCAACTCAACACCGAACTTCTTGTAGTCGATCGTGATGGTGGGAAAACCGTTCGACGTCTGGGTCGGTATCGGTACCGGAAACTCGCCGCCGGCCAGGAAGCGGGCGGCATCGCCGGAAAGCGTGGTCAAGTTCGGCTCCGCTAACCGGCGAGCCAATCCCTTGGTTTCCAGCGCCGAGATCAACAAGTCCACCGAGCCGCCGTTGCTCGTTCGGACGATACTGGTCAACAAGCTTCCGAACGGTGCCGGAGCTACACCGCCCGCAGTGCCAATAAGCGTATTCAATGTTCCAAGTACCGGAAGGCTGCCCGTTGGGGGAGCACCGACATCGCCATTGACGCCTCCGATAGGTTGCCGGCCGGTCGCGCCAGTCAGCACTCCGCCACGCCCGGTATTTGCGACATTGGTTCCATTGGCGTTCGCTGCGTAAAGGTTCACACCGAGGTCGCGGCCAGCCTGCCTAAAGACCTCGAGAAAGCGCACCTCCAGCATCACCTGCTGCGGGGCCGCGACGCTCATTGCGTTGACGACAGTGCCTCCCTTTGCAACCGTGCTGGTGGCGATCGCCATGGCCCGCTCGGCCGTAACCGCGTCGGCCGCCGTTCCGCTGAGCACCACCTGCCCCTCGGACGCCGAGACGCGGATCCCGTGTCCGCCAGTGCTGCTGCGGATGTTCTGCTGCAGATTGCCGGTATCGATCACGACCTCGACGTCGAGGATCCCGATCTGCTTCATCGAGGAGTCGAGCAGGATGACGTTGGTGGTGCCGGTCTGCTTGCCTTGGACGTAGATCAGGTGATCGCTCAGTGACTTCACGTCGACGATGTCGGACGAGCCCGCCACGATGGTCGCAAAGGGTGTGTCGACCTTGAAGGTGCGCGACTTGTTGACGACGACCTTGACCCGCTGGACGTCGTTCATTTCGCTGACGATCACGCCGCCGGAGGAGCCCCGCCGGTCTGCGGCGGCTGCACGATCAACGAAATTAAATTGCGCCAGCGTAGCAGCCAGCACGCTCAAGGCGAGGAGCCCTGCCCCTGTCCTACTCGAAACGCGACCCCCATCCATTCCGATTGCCCCCCGCCGCCTTCTGCAGCTGTCCCGTAAATCTACGACCTCGGCAGCCTCACAACTCCACCTCGCGCACGTCGTAGAGTTTACAGTTTCTCCCACTACAAATCCGTTACCGCTACTTCCCAACGCATCTCAGTTGAGGCAGAAATTTACCTTCGGCTCCGCGCGGCACACTCCCAGCTGACGCCGCGAATGATGCGGTAGATCATCATCCCTCATACTACCTCCGTGCAAGGAGAGACGTCTGCTGCAGTGCCGCAAGGCCCGAGAAACCTTACGGATGTTGCCCCCGCGCACCACTTTTCCGCCGAATTGGAACTTTCGTGCAGGCAGGTGCGTGTAGGGACCCTGCCCCTCCTCTCGATCTTCGGAAAAATTGCGCGGACACCGGACCTGGCTTTCATGTTCTTTGTCGGGGCCGCATGCAGGCCGGCACCGCTAGAAGGGAATGCTCGTGGACGCGCTCGGCGCGTTCAATGTTGTGCCCCATATCGGCATCAGCATTTTAAAGGCTGTTTGCGACGCTGTAACGGTCAACTTGTTGGTGCTGGCCCCGACGGTCAGCGTGGGTGTGAGGTGGCCGAAATACAGGAATGGCGCCGCATTCTGCTTGGCCGTTGCGGACAGGGGATCCCCAGTGCAGCCGGCCGGGGACTGCGGCGGGCTTTGAACCATGGCAGGCGTATAGCAGCTAATCATGACCGCCCGGGCACCGGCGCTCGCGAGCGTCCGCAAGGACTGCATCGTGATGGCATAGCGTCCGAGATCGAAGATGGCGAACATCAATGTGAAAAGCGGCACGAACACGATGATAAATTCAAACGACGCGGTACCTCGATTGTCGAGCTTTCTCATCACTGCACCAAAGAGACGACCTGGGTGTAGGCGATTACGGTTGGAGCACATCCATCCGTGCTCAGGTAGCCGCCACCCGTCATGTTGAGTGTTTTGGCGATCACTTGTGAGCAGGTCGTGTTGGTGGGTTGGGCTGTCCCGCCGAACGACACATCTGCCTTTGGAAAGTACATCGCCCCCGCAAGCCGAACCGCGCCGTTGCCGTTGATGGTGACGGCCGCGGTCGATTGATCATCGATCAGAACGCCGTTCAGAGAAGAAGAGAAATTGTTCGTCGCAGGGGCGGAGAGGTTAACCGTGCCACCGTTGATAGTGAACTTCGAATTTCCGAGCAACACGAGCGTCACGTTTGTGCCAGTGACGGTCCCGCCGAGATTAACGTCACCATTGGAAAAGTACGTTCCTGCGGCAAGGATGACGGTCCCGCCGTTAACAGTTATGCCCGACTTAAAGTAGGTTCTTACGGGGGAGCCTGGATTACAAGCGAAGGTGCCGCCGTTGTTAACGGTTATGCTCGTGTTAAAGTAATATGTTGCTTGGGTTGTTGCCGAACAATAGTAATAGTCTCCGTTCGACACATTTGGGATTTTGTACGCCGTACTCGCAGTGTTGGGATTTATCGGAAAACATCTGGAGCCCGCAGGTGCGGAAGCGGGGCAGGTTGATTGTACGGGGGTAACATTGCCAGTTATAGTTGTACTGGTGAAGGTGTTGTTGAACGACGCAGTCTGCAGTCCCTGCAGCGGATCCAACGCAGGAGGCATGAAGTAGTTGTGTGGCACGCTGACATTGCTGCAGGTACTGTTTGGACTACAGCCAGTTGCACCAAACACGGCCCATCCTGAGTCGGGAGGGGTGAAAGATGGTGTGCTGGCAAATTGGACGCTGTAATCCGACATCAGCGGACAACCTGTTCCGTTGTTGCTGGAGTTACCCGAAATTTTGAGCGCCCCTCCGCCATTCGGATTAGGCCCAAGCGCCAGGGCGCACACCTTGCTCGGTAGCTGAACCAGAGCGATGGCTTGAGCGGGGATGTTGATGGTCAAGAACCCCAGCACGGCGGACAAGTAGGCCGGTTGTTGCTGGCTGACCCTGGCGCGAACGGCGTTGCCGGTGCCTGTTGGTGGCGTTGTGAACGTGCCTCCACTGTAGGTGCCGATATCGATCTGCACGGCTCGCGAGACTCTGGTCGGAAGGCTGGGCGGACACTGGCTGTCGGGATAGGGCGTGCTGTCCTTCGGACTCGAGTTGCAAAACCCGTTCTGTGCCGCGAATTCCTTGCCACGATAATCCACTGACTGCGCGTCGCAGCTCGCGCCAGCAATCGTGCACGCAAGCCGCAAGGCGCCCGAATAGGCCCCCGAGTCGGCGGCGTTCTGTGCGTGCTTGCGGGTGACGTACCACGATCCGGCCTCGGCCCCGAGCGCGACCACGCCGATGAGCGGCACGAGGGCAATGCCAGTTGCGAATGCGGTCGAGCCTCGCTGGCAACGGAGCAGATTGCGCATGGAAGCACCTACTGGAAGCGTTCTGAGTAGGCCAGCGTGTATGTACACGTGGTGGGACACAACACGGACCTCCAAAAAGGCACACGCGCCCCAATTGGAGCCAAGGTGATGGTTGTGGAAAACGTGATGTATTTCGGAGAAGCAATATTGCTGGGGGAGCAGGTAGCGCCCGCGTCTCCGCATTTAACCTGAAGGTTACTGATCGTATGACCCGAGACTGTCGTCTGTAGCCCCGACCTCCAGGTCACTGTGCCGTCGGGGCCGAGTGGATTGTAGTATTGGACGTACTGCCCGAAGGAGCGCAACGCGCTCCACGCCGAAATGAACTGGAAGCCCGCGGCGGCGACGTCGGCGAGCGGCACAAGCAGGAAGGAAGCCAGGAATATGTAAACGATCATGGTCTCAAGCGCGACGGCGCCACGCTGATCCCTGATCAAACATCTTCTGAGGCTCATGAACCTACCTCGACCGTTACTCGCCACTCCGGTCGTCGACCGGGTCGACCGCACTCACCAAACGTAAGGGATCAGTCTCCAGCGTGATGCTTCGTAACCGGAATATTCAGGGCAGTTACGCCGAAGCAGATCCTCCTCGTAATGAATTCGGCAGATCTGGACGCCGATATGCAGGACGAGCAGGATCACTGTCAGCGGCGTCAGACTTCTCAGCACCACACCCAACAGTGCAACCTCTTCGGCTAGATAGAGTGGGTGCTTGATCCATCGGTACGGACCCGTTTGCACCACGTTACGCGCCTGCGGCACCAGACTGAACGACCTGCCGAGATGCCTGATGGTGATCAGCATCATGATCATGCCGATCAGCACGCAAGCAGTGGACGCCAGGTTCGGCAGCGCTTTGTCGGTCTCGCCGAAGAAGGCGATGGTCCATGGCATGTAGGTGCCGACGAACGCCGCTATTCTCGGGAGGAGGCCATCCGCTTGCGCCTTTGCCGGCGGCCGCGTGGTGATCAACAGCGCCAGCAGCACGTAGAAGACGGCAAGGCAAAAACTCGACAGGAGCGACGGCCAGGAATCCCCAGCCGACGATCCGAGCTTGATGGCCACGCCAAGTGCCAGCAACATGAACCACATGCCGCCGAACAATTGCATGGCCCGGTCGTAAGCGGAGGTTTTCGACAGGACGATTGTGCTCATGGCTACTTACCGAAGCTGGCAAATGAACGTACGAGGTGCAGGATGGGGCTGCCTCCCAGAATGACGAACATGGCTGGAAGCAGGAACAACACCATCGGAATGGTCAGCTTGGCGCCCAGCTTGTGCGCTCTTTCCTCGAGCTTGGTGATGCGCTCTCGGCGGAGATCGACGGCGATGCTCCGCAGCGCCTGACCGATCGGCGTCCCGTATTGCAGGCTTTGGGCGACCATGATTCCGAACCGGCGCAGCCCATCCGACGTAGCTCCCAGCTTCTCGAACGCCTCGCTGCGGCTAGGCAGTACCCGGAGATCATCAAGAAGATTCCTCAAGACCCCAGCTATGGAGGGATTGGTCTCGTCCATTTCCTGCGCAACGCGTGCCAGCCCGCTCTCCAGGCCCATTCCCGCTTCGCTGCACACGACCAGCAAATCGATCATATCCGGGGTGCCCAGACGAATGGCAGCATCAAACCGCCGCTTCAGTGCGGCCAGGATCAACCGCGGTCCCACGATTCCGACCGCCATGCCGATCAGCGTGAAGACCAGCACGTCCAGCAACGGCTTTCCCAGGAGCTGAGCGACCCCTCCGGAGATGATCGGGCACAAGAACATGCTGACGGCCTTGACGCCGATCCAGGTCGGCAGGGCTCGACGATGATTGAAACCGGCTGATTGAAGAATCGCGCGTAGCTGATCCAGATTTTCCTCCGCGTAGAAGCGGCGGTACCGCATGCCGAGCGACGAGAACCAACCCGTCATGTCTTGGAACGGCGCCGATCGTCCGGCAACGCCCATCACGGCGTTCGACACCCGCACGTCCAAAGCGCGAATGTGCATTTCGCGGATGATCAACACACAGCTCGCAGCACCGGCTGCGAATGCGAGGGCCACCAGACCAAGGCCAAGAGTCATAGTGCCGTTTCCCGTCTGACCATCCAACTTATCACCAAGGCCCCGACAAGCACCGAGACCACCGCGTAAGCCAGCAGCTTGTTTCCAACCGGATCAGTGAACAACAGATCGACCGTTTGCGGATTGGCTGCGTATAGCGCCCCGCCCCCGAGCAAGGGCGAGATTGTCAGCGCCCGCGAGGAAAAGATCACCTCTCCCGCCAGGGCCTTGGCCCGCGCGGCCAGTGCAACGCGTTGCCTCACGGTGTCTCCCAGGTTCTGTAAGGTCTCCGCAAGGCTACCACCCGACTTCAACTGAACCGCAAGGGTCACCGCGAACATCGCATATTCCGCCACTTGGGTTCGCCGATAGACACTTTGGACGGCGTCCTCGGGAGATCTTCCGAGATTCACCTCGCTGCATACGATGGCAAACTGCCCAGCCGTTGGCTGTGGCATGTCGCGCGCGAGGGCGCGAAAAGCTTCGTGCACGGGCAGACCCGATCGAACGGTGCTCGTCACCAGCTGGATCGCATCAGGCAGCTGTCGAAAAAGTTGCCTGGCAAAGCGGCGCTGCTGCCATCCAAAGAGGCCGCGAACCACGACTATGGCGGCAATGGCCGCCGCGACGGACAGGTAGAGAATGGAGAATCCCAGCAGGCGATTGGTGTAGAGGATCGCTGCTGCTGCGATGGCACCGGCCAGCAACACATAGGCTGGATGCCAGATGTAAGGTATCTCGCGATTGTAATTGGCCAACCGATGGAGCAACAGCGACGGAGACCCGGCCTCCAACCGGCGAATGGATGGTAGGTTGGCCGGATGGGAAGCTGGCAGAGCAACCGCCAGCCGGCGATTGATGCGTCGCTCCCGAGCGTCGAGCCACAGCGCAATGGCTGCTGCGCACATCGCGAGCGCCAGAAAAGACGCGATTACCGACTCCGGCATCATATTTGCCTCATTGCCTCGGCCCATGCTCCATCCAGTCCATAATAGACAAGACGGCTCTTGAATTTCGGAGTGGCAAGGTTGCACCTGTAGGTGCCCGATAGGCGACCCTGCTCATCCTCCTCCTTGTATTCGAAGGCTGCGATGTCATTGGTGGTGATCACCTCCCCTTCGAGGCCGATGACCTCGCTGATCTGAACGATACGGCGCTGTCCGTCCCGCATGCGTTCGACCTGCACAATGAGATCCAGCGCAGCAACAATCTGAGCTCGAATGGCGCGCGACGGCAGGTTGACCTGTCCCATCTGCACCATGTTTTCGATGCGGGTCAGGGCATCCCGGGTACTATTCGCGTGGACCGTGGAGATCGAACCATCATGGCCGGTGTTCATCGCCTGCAGCATGTCGAAAGCTTCTGCGCTGCGGACCTCGCCAACGACGATCCGGTCGGGACGCATGCGCAGGGCGTTCACCAGCAGATCCCGTTGCGTCACCTGCCCCGTGCCCTCCAGACTGGGAGGCCGGGTCTCCAGGCTGATCACGTGCGGCTGCTGAAGCTGCAACTCCGCCGCGTCCTCGATCGTGACGATGCGTTCGCTGTGATCGATGAATTGACTCATCGCGTTCAGGAGCGTCGTCTTGCCGGAGCCGGTACCGCCGGAGACCAGAACATTGAGCCGAGACCGGGCGGCGATCTCCAGCAGTTTTCCGATGGCCGCGGTCATTGAGCCATTTTCGATCAATCCGGCGATATCCAAACGGTGGCTTGGAAATTTCCGGATCGAGATGCACGGACTATGGATCGCCAGCGGCGGGAGAATGATGTTGACGCGGCTGCCATCCAGCAGGCGGCAGTCCACCATCGGGCTGGATTCGTCGACGCGCCGGCCAACCTGCGCGGCAATCTTCTGAGCGACGGAGGCGATATGGTCATTGTCGCGGAATCGCACCGCAATTCGTTCCAGCCTGCCGCTGCGCTCCACGTAGACGTTGCTGGGACCGTTCACCATGATATCGCTGATCGATTGATCGAGCAGCAGCGGACGGAGCGGCCCGTACCCCGTCATGTCGTCGGCAATCTCGTCCGCGAGCTGAAGCTGCTCGCGCCCCGATAGCTCGAGCCGCTCCTGGTTGGCGATTTGATGGATGATTTCCTCGATCTGCCGCCGAAGAACTTCGCGCGAAACGGTTGCCGCCACCGCGGGCTCGATCTGCTCGATGACCCGTTCACGCAACGAATCCGGTATTATCGGGTGGTGGATCGGAAGTTCGTCGCGCCTGGACGCGGATGCGGGCAGGCTTGACACAGGTGGAGGCGCGCTTGGCGCAGATACAGCAACGTTGGGCATCGACGGAGGCAAGCCTGCCGGAGGACCAGGCAGCTCAGTCCCCAATGCAGCTACAAGAACGGACGCCTCTTCCTCACGTCTTCCAAATATTTTCATCGCAGATGTGCTGTGAGCACCCTCCTCCACCAGCTCTTCCGCTCGGCGCCGACACCGCTGATCTCCCGTACAATCGGTGCCAGGTGACGTCGCAATTTCCTGACGTGCTTCAGAGCGGGAATTCCGAGATTGAGCGCTTCGGTCATCCCCTTGCCGAGATCGGGAACGACGATGTCCGGCTCTGCGCCCATCGCCTTGACAACTGCCTCCCTCGGGAGTCCACCGGGACGACCGGCGCGGTTGAGCAAGGTAAAGACCCGATCTTTGCCGGCGATGTTGACGACGGCGGTGCGCAGTGCGTGGGCATTGCGAAGTCCGGTCACCTCGGCTTCGAGCAGCACCATCACGTGACGGGAAAGCTTGATTACCGGATAGATCGACGGGGGAAACGGGACGGGCACATCGACGACGATGTAGTTGAATCGTTGACGGAGCAGACCCAGCACGTGTCGTACGCCGGCTTCCGTGATTTCGAGCTGCGCATCGAGATCCTCGTCCGCCGAGACCAGACAGACCCGCTCGTTGACTTCGATTGCTGCCCGCTCGAGGAACAGCGTGTCCGCCCTCATCGGGTTCTCCAGGGCGATGCGCAGCCCCGGCCCGGGACGGACACCCAGCATCACGGCGGCTTCGCCGCCCTGCAGGTGAAGGTCCAGCAGCGCCACTTTGGCCTTGGTGGTTTCGGCGAGTTGCAGTGCCAGATTGATCGCGATGCTCGTGGCGCCGGCCCCGCCCTGCGCCCCACAGATCGAAACCACGTGACCGCCACGATCGATCTGATTGGCGGCAACGTCGCCCAGCAGCTTGGGGCGCAACTGGTCCAGCACCAAATCGCGCGTGAGCGGCCGCGGCAGATACTCGGCCAGGCCGAGCTCCAGAAGCTCACGGTAGAAGGTGATCTCCCTGTTCTCGCCAATCACAGCTACGCGGACATCGGGCGGACAGACGCCGGCCAGCCTTTCCAGTTCAGTGAAGGGATCATCGATGCCGCTGATGTCTGTTACCAGCGCGAACAGGTCTGTGTCGGATTCCAGCATCCGTATCGCATTGCGGATCGTGCCGCGCCTGATCGAGAGGTTGGCGCCTTCGAGGCCCTTGCGCAAGGCCGCGGCGCTGATCTCGTCGTTTACGAAACAAACGATGCGGTTACGCGTGACGATCGATGTCGATTCTTCGGGCGGAACGGCTAGGGCAATGTTCATCAACGTTTCTCCGAAAACCTGTTGTCATAACTTTCGGCCGTTGCGGTCTGGTGCACGACTTCCGGGGTCCCCTCGCAGCTGACGAGAGCGTCCTCGTCCTGCTTCCTGACCGTGTATTGCTTGGCTTCGCCGCCCGAATGAATGACGACTGCCGTTCTCTGACGTGCGATTGCGTACTGGCGAGCCAGTTCCGGGGACACATCACAGCTGGACATCGCGCCAGTGTCGGCCTTGTCCCATTGATCGACTGCTGCACGCACGGCCAGAGACAGTGTTCCGAGCTGCTTTGCCACGGTGACTTTCTTGACCTGCTCCTGTGCAAGCTCCAGGGACACGGTTTGCGTTTGCTTGCCTGCCATTCCGCCAATCGGTCGTGCACCCTGCACGATCTCCTGGTCGATCGCGATGACCCGAACGTTGCGCAGAACGGTCTCGCTCAGGGCTCGACGTGCGGTGTCGGCCTTCTCGAACACCTGGGTCAACACGACGTCCACGTGATCACCCGGCCTGATCAGGCCGGAGACACCCGCCTCCTCGTCAACCTTGATGCTGATGGCACGGCTGTCCGGTGCCAGGACGCTGGCCAGGAAGCCTCGATCCCGCGGACGCAGGATGTCCTGCAACGTCACGGGACTACCTGCTTCAACGAACCTGCGGATCAGAGAACCGGGAAGTCCGGCCTTGGACTCCGGTGTTTCAAGAATCGCGCCCTGGGGAATGCGCTCCGGTGGCACCGACCGCACGGTGAAATCTTCTTCGCGGGCCAAAGTCCCCTTCGGCAAGGAACGCGCCGCGACGAAGTATCCGCCGGTAGGCGCCGGTGCCGGAGCCGCCTCCGTGACTTGCGCCGGGGCCGGAGCGGGCGCCTTCGGCAAATTCATGTTATAGGCGACGAGCGCGAACGCCGTGGTTGCGAGCAGAAGCACCATGATGATCGACAGACGCAACGCAGATGACATCTCACAATCCTTTGCTCAAAATCGTCCAGATGCCCCCGCACGCTATTGCAACTCCGTAGGGCAGCGGGGCGTGTCGCAAATGGCGCCAACGTTCGATCGCGTAAACCCGGCGTGGGAGTGACGATCTGGTGGGTGCCAGTTTGGGATGAGGGAGGTGGCGCATCATCAGATGCACCATGGCAAGAACGCCGCCGGCCAGCGCAGTTATGGTCACGAGCTGAATCTGGCCGGTCAGGGGAAATCCGATCGCCAACGCAGTCAGCAATTTGACATCGCCGCCGCCAATCCCTCCGCGCGCGTATAGGACGAACAATAGCAGAAAGAGGATCGCGGCCGATATCAGCGACTCGGCAACTTGCATTGGATTGGCCAATTGACTGGCGATCCCGAGGGCCGCCAGGGCCAGACACATTTCGTTTCGGATCAGCCGCGTCGCGACGTCGATCGTTGCGACGTAGAGCAACAATACGATTTCAAGAAACGAGGCTGTGGGAGCAATCCAACTCATGAAAATGCACGCCTCAGAAAAGTGGAACGCGCACGAGATAGGGGGAGTTCGAGCAAAGGGGGGCGCACTGGGTTGCCCCCCTTCCGGGTTCAAATGGCCGTATCAACCAGCGATCGCATTAGCGAAAGTGGCGGTGATCTGGCCGATCCCGTTCTGCAGCGCCAAGCCGATCTGACCGCCAGCTCCACCGCCGAACACAGCGCCGACTGCGCCAACGATGCAAACCGCGACGATAATGTACTCGAACGAAACCACGCCCTCCTGGTCGGCGCGCAGACGCTTCATGGCTTCGGTGGTCTTGATGTAATAGTGCAGCATAGGGAAAGCCTTTCTTTGAAGATGGATTGCAGGACACCCTTGGCAAAATTCAGCGGCTGCGAACGACAAGCGCCGCCACTCGAAAACTCTTCATTAAATATTATATTTAGTCAATAATTAATATGTTGCTGATTTTAAATTTTCGGGTCCCTCACCAGGCGAATCTGACAGGTGATCCATAAATTCGTTTTGTTACAGTTGCTTACGCGGATTAACCATTAATCATTGAGATTCACCGGAATAATACGGACAGCAGCCGCAGATCACGCGAGCCCTCTCCGTTTCGACCACATTAAATGACGCGCCTTTATTTTATTCACATCCAAATTCAAGAACGCCCGCCCCAAAATGTAAGAGGCCGCCGGCGATCAATTCTGGCCTTGTTCCCGGCGCGATCGCGACTGCGGCGCTCAATTGGGCTGCCGCTTTTGGACCAAAGCCTGGTCGATTAGGAAATCGTCCAGCCTGCGCCCCCCTCGCAGTTGCGGCCGCAGCCAGCGGGGCAGCCTGCCGCGGCCCGACCATGTCTGCGCCGGGTTCTTCGGATTGCGATATTTGGGACGCACCGGCGGATAGGGACGGCGCTTGCGATCAAACCGTGTGGCCTCGTCGGCCCGTCCAATCTTCTGGAGCCGTTCCTCCAGCCGTGCGTGCCGCACCAAAATTCTTTGAACGAGGCTGGCGGCCACCTGTTGGTGAAGTATGCACAGCTCGTCGAGAGAGAGCGAATTGAAATGCGCGGTATTCATGGCTTGATCCGAATTCCTGAGAGAAGGCGCAGGCAGACAAATCGGGAATGACGGCGCAGACAAGCCGTCAGTTAGATCCAAGCCGCATAATCCACATTTAAATGCGTGAGATTGCAGAGAGCAGGGCTGACGGCGGTAACATCATGGCGGAGCATTTAATTACCGCGAGGGGTAACGCGCGTTGAGGCCGCGATCGGGATCATGACATCCAGAAACTTGCGGCCCGCCAGCTGCGCTTTGGCCCTTTAATTGGGCGCGTAGCCCCGTGCTGCACCCGGGAGTGCTGGGCGGGCTTATTAATTCGGCCGGCCTGCAACACAATTAATTCATTGCGCTGCCAGATTTAAGTCGTATCGGAGCCCATATCGCTGCGAAGGCTCGTGCCGGGTGGGCGTATCACCGGGAGTTTCCGATGTCCGGTCATTTGCGATGTTATTTCGCCAGTTTGGTTCTTCTTGGAGGTCTTGCCGCGACACCTGCGCTCTCCAATCCATTCACAGACTTGTTCGATCCTGCTCGCGAGCCCGCTGCAACGTCTTCGGCGCAGCCGGAATGCTTGGCAAAGCCCGGCAACCCGCCCGGCGCCGGCCAGCGTTGGGTCTATCGGCGGGACGGCCGCCGCAAATGCTGGTTCTTGGCCGAGGGCGTCGCGACGCTGCGAAAACCGGTTCATAGTCGCATCGCCAACCGCACCGTCAGGCCCGACGAGAAGGTGGCCGCGCGGCAACGGCGGAGCCCGGTGAGCGATGCGCGCGCCGAGGTACTAAGCTCCGCGACGGCCGGCGAGGCTCAGCCGACTCCGCCGGCACGCGAAGTGAGGGTGGCTGATGCTGCTTCTGTCGTCGATGCGGGCACGCCGATCCTGATGCCGGCGGCACCCATCTCGGATCCTTCCAGCGACCAACTCACGCCCAAGCGTTCCACGCCGCCCCAAGTTGACGTGGAGAAGCTTTCCGCTGCCGCGCGAGCCGACTTATCTCCAGCTATGCCGATGGGCGCGCGCGATGAAGAGGCGCCCGACGAGGCGCGCAGCCGGACGGTAACTTGGCTCGGTGTGCTGCTGATGACGCTCGGGGGCTTCTCGCTCTTGAGCGCGAGTCGCACGCTTCGACAGGCGGTGAGATTGCGCCACTGAAGCGTGCCACACCGCTGACCCTGACGCTCACCGCGAAGTCGATGAGTTCACGCGGGCTATAGCTGAATTGCCACACGTACAAAGGTTCCGCGCACTGCCACAGAGTTTCTCCCTGACTTGCACGGACATTCGATTACGATGACGGTCCCCTTTCTTGGGATCGGACTACCATCATGCGGTACAAAGTGTTCGTGGTGGACAGCAGCCGCCGAGTGATCTGCGCCGCAAAGCTCGACTGCATCGACGAGCAGGCAGCACGGCATCGAGCCGGGCAAATGTCTGGCGAGCACGACGTGGAGCTTTGGGAGGGTGACCGGCTCGTTGCGGTTTTTCAAAGTGCCGCGTCGAACGGAAATCGGTGCGGCCGTTCTGTCCTGAATAAAAGGCCGGTCTCGCCGCCGAGTTAGTACACGGCGCTTGTTCTGTTGCCCGCTTTGACACACCGTCTTCTGCCGATTGTTCTCGCTTCTACACGCCGGAGCTTGGTTCGAAGCTTCTCCACTTCTCTAAGCTCCACCACAAGCGCTTGGCGCCGTTCACTCAGAACGGCACAGCTGTAAACCTGACGCGGACTGGACATGACCGCCTCGAACTATGACTTGAACTAAGAAGGCGATGAAAGGGCAAGCAACGAAAAATCGCTCACTCCAAGCTCACTGAGTCAAGGCCGCAGCCGCCAGATGCTCCCAGTACTCTGCCTCGGCGAGCAGTTTCCAGCTTCTCTCGGGTTGGCGCGCGGCGGTCTGTCGGCAAAGTAGCGCCATGGCGCGAAAGCGGCGGGCAGCTTCCATTCCAACCTCCCATTTTCCCCAAGCATATTTTTTGATTATATGCCGAGGTCAGCACCATTATCAATCAAGCTCGAGTTTATCATTTAAGCGCGATGTCGCCGGCTTGCACGACCTCGCAAGATCCTGTGCCGGCGTTGGTCCGAGCAGCGACCGCGACGTCGGATAACGCCCGTATGAATCCGGTGTTTCCTGCCCGAAGCGACGCAAGCGTCTCTTTGCTGCTGATTCTCATGCATTAATCATTAAATGCAGGGGATGAATAAATAAATGGACCGTCGCATTATTTTAATCTAGGTTTAATTAAATCCCGAGCCAAACGATCGTGATCGCTCCTGATCACGGACGGCACTCGGGAGCTGAAGAATGCTGCAGATCAATGAAGAATGCTGCAGATCAATATTGTCAACGTGGGCGGACGAGGACCGCACACGAATGGGCAGGGGGAATACAGCTCTAAATCTTTTCGCGTAACTTGGCAGCAGGTGGGCCAGATCGGCGCTAACGAGCGGACATGTCATTCGTCCGAGCGAACGCTCGCGGTTTGCGTGAATTGATGTGGCGGCGACACTCTCTGCTCTGCATTGGCAGACGAGGGCCCGCGAATGAGATTGAGACGCGTGCGTTTTGTGTGGGAGTCCGAGACCATCTTCGGCCGGGCTCAAATTGAAGCCGATCTTCAGGCGATTTCACGTTCTTTTCTGTCAGCGTGTGATCCTTCGATCGCGCGCAGTGTGCCGTTCGCGAACGATCCCGTCGCGCACGGTCCGGCGCCCAAGGGCAATCTCTCGTTCCTGTCAGGCCGCGATCTCCTATTGCGAGCTCGGAGCGACGCCAGCTCCAGACAAGCTTGAGTTCGTCGCATGCATTCTTTGCAGATTTTCTCAGCCCTCAGCATGACGACAGTCTTGCTCGGCAGCACAGCATTTTTCTTCAACGGTGTAGGCAAGGCATCGGCCGACTATCACCGCGCAATTGTGCAATTCCAGGTCCGTGAACGCGGACGGCGTATCATCCGGAGGATTTAGCTATGGCGACGCAGACCACGGGCGGCGGCAGCACGGTTTCGTTTGGAAATACTCCGCAGGCCAACGCCGACGTTTTCTCGTTTACGGAAGACGCCAGCAACATTCTCATCTTGAACGTGCTGGCAAACGATCTTGGCGGCGCGGCCAAGACGCTGTTCTCGCTGGACGACGGAACGAGCGCCTCCGCGTCCACCAAGAGCTACGCCCCTGCGGATTTGCTGGTCAAGGATGTGGCGTACAGCAGCGATGCGGCCGGCATGGCCGGAACCGGTGACCGCAGCGCGCTCGGTGCGCGCATCTGGATCGAGTCGGACGGCACCGTTCATTACGACAAGGGCGATATCAACCCTCAGCTTCAAGCGCTAGCGGCCGGGCAAACGCTGACCGATACATTCACCTACGCAATTCAGATGGGCAACGGCACGCTGAGCTGGGCGACGGTGACGCTCCAGTTCAATGGCGTGAACGACGCGGTCTATATGACCTCGAGCCCGCAGAGCGGCTCGGTGGTGGAAGACGCGCCGTCGAAACCGGACCCGTCGGATTCCCTGAATACCGCAGGCAGCATCGGCTTCACCGATGTGGATCTGAGTGATACCCACACAGCGACGTTTGTAGCGTCGCCCGCGAATACGACCTCGCTTGGCACGTTTTCGCTCGATCCGGTCAACGAGGCGGCCAATGCCGCGAACGGCTCGGTGCAGTGGCACTACAATTTGAACAACGCGGCTGCCCAATACCTCGCTGCGGGCCAGACCGTCACCGAGAGCTTCGTGGTGACGATCAATGACGGCCACGGCTCGACAGCTACCCAGACGGTCACAGTCACGATCACCGGCACCAACGATGCGGCCACGGTCTCGTCGGACTCGAAGTCCGTCACCGAAGGCAATACTGCCGCCGCGCTGAACACTTCCGGCCAGCTGACCATCACCGATCCGGATACCGGTCAGGCCCATGTCGTGGCGCAGACCAACGTCCATGGCACCTATGGCGACTTCACGATCGATGCCAACGGGGCCTGGAGCTATACCGGCAACGGCGCCCACAATGAGCTCACCGCCGGGCAGCAGGTGCAGGACCAGTTCACGGTGGTGAGCCAGGACGGCACCGCCACCGGCACCGTCACGGTGACCATCACCGGCACCAATGATGCGGCGACGGTCTCTTCCGACACGAAGTCCGTCACCGAAGGCGACACGGCCGCGGCGCTCAACACCTCAGGGCAATTGACCATCACCGACCCCGACACCGGCGAAGCCCATGTCCTGGCGCAGACCAATGTCCACGGCAGCTACGGCGACTTCACGATCGACGCCAATGGCGCCTGGAGCTACAGCGGCAACGGTGCCCACAATGAGCTCACCGCCGGCCAGCAGGTGCAGGACCAGTTCACGGTGACCAGCCAGGACGGCACGGCCACCGGCACCGTCACGGTGACGATCACCGGGACCAATGATGCGGCGACGGTCAGCTCGGACTCCAAGTCCGTCACCGAGGGCAATGCAGCCGCCTCCCTCAACACCTCCGGCCAGCTGACCATCACCGACCCGGATACTGGCGAAGCCCACGTCGTGGCGCAGAGCAATGTCCACGGCACTTACGGCGACTTCAACATCGATGCCAATGGGACCTGGAGCTACACCGGCAACGGCGCCCACAATGAGCTCACCGCCGGCCAGCAGGTGCAGGACCAGTTCACCGTGACCAGCCAGGATGGCACCGCCACCGGCACCGTCACGGTGACCATCACCGGGACCAACGATGCCGCCACGGTCTCGTCGGACTCCAAGTCCGTCGCTGAGGGCAACACCGCAGCCGCGCTCAACACCTCGGGCCAGCTCAGCATCACCGACCCGGATACTGGCGAAGCCCACGTCGTGGCGCAGAGCAATGTCCACGGCACCTACGGCGACTTCAGCATCGATGCCAACGGGGCCTGGAGCTACACCGGCAACGGTGCCCACAACGAGCTCACCGCCGGCCAGCAGGTCCAGGACCAGTTCACGGTGGTGAGCCAGGACGGCACCGCCACCGGCACCGTCACGGTGACCATCACCGGCACCAATGATGCGGCGACGGTCAGCTCGGATTCGAAGTCCGTCACCGAAGGCGACACGGCCGCCGCACTCAACACCAGTGGCCAGCTCACCATCACCGACCCCGACACCGGCGAAGCCCACGTTGTCGCGCAGAGCAATGTCCACGGCAGCTACGGCGACTTCTCGATCGATGCCAATGGCGCCTGGAGCTACACCGGCAATGGCGCCCACAATGAGCTCACCGCCGGCCAGCAGGTCCAGGACCAGTTCACGGTCGTGAGCCAGGACGGCACCGCCACCGGCACCGTCACGGTGACCATCACCGGCACCAACGATGCCGCGACGGTCTCTTCCGACACGAAGTCCGTCACCGAAGGCGACACGGCCGCGGCGCTCAACACCTCAGGGCAATTGACCATCACCGACCCCGACACCGGCGAAGCCCATGTCCTGGCGCAGACCAATGTCCACGGCAGCTACGGCGACTTCACGATCGACGCCAATGGCGCCTGGAGCTACAGCGGCAACGGTGCCCACAATGAGCTCACCGCCGGCCAGCAGGTGCAGGACCAGTTCAAGGTGACCAGCCAGGACGGCACGGCCACCGGCACCGTCACGGTGACGATCACCGGGACCAATGATGCGGCGACGGTCAGCTCGGACTCCAAGTCCGTCACCGAGGGCAACACCGCCGCCGCGCTCAACACCAGCGGCCAACTCACCATCACCGACCAGGATAGCGGCGAAGACCATGTCGTAGCTCAGAGCAACGTTCATGGCACCTACGGCGACTTCAGCATCGATGCCGACGGAGCCTGGAGCTACACCGGCAATGGCGCCCACAATGAGCTCACCGCCGACCAGCAGGTCCAGGACCAGTTCACGGTCGTGAGCCAGGACGGCACCGCCACCGGCACTGTGACGGTGACCATCACCGGGACCAACGACGCGGCAACGGTCAGCTCGGATTCGCAGGCCGTCACCGAGGGCAACACCGCAGCCGCGCTCAACACCAGCGGCCAGCTGACCATCACCGATCCGGATACTGGCGAAGCCCACGTCGTGGCGCAGAGCAATGTCCACGGCAGCTACGGCGACTTCACGATCGATGCCAATGGCACCTGGAGCTACACCGGCAACGGCGCCCACAATGAGCTCTCCGCCGGGCAGCAGGTGCAGGACCAGTTCACGGTCGTGAGCCAGGACGGCACCGCCACCGGCACCGTCACGGTGACGATCACGGGCACCAACGATGCCGCGACCGTCTCTTCCGACACGAAGTCCGTCACCGAAGGCGACACGGCCGCGGCGCTGAACACCTCAGGGCAATTGACCATCACCGACCCCGACACCGGCGAAGCCCATGTCCTGGCGCAGACCAATGTCCACGGCAGCTACGGCGACTTCAGCATCGATGCCGACGGCGCCTGGAGCTACACCGGCAACGGCGCCCACAATGAGCTCACCGCCGGCCAGCAGGTGCAGGACCAGTTCACCGTAACCAGCCAGGATGGCACCGCCACGGGCACTGTGACGGTGACGATCACGGGCACCAACGATGCCGCCACGGTCTCGTCGGACTCCAAGTCCGTCACCGAAGGCAACACCGCGGCTGCGCTCAACACCAGCGGCCAGCTCACCATCACCGACCCGGATAGCGGCGAAGCCCATGTCGTGGCGCAGAGCAATGTCCACGGCACCTACGGCGACTTCAGCATCGATGCCAACGGCGCCTGGAGCTACACCGGCAATGGCGCCCACAATGAGCTCACCGCCAGCCAGCAGGTGCAGGATCAGTTCACGGTGATGAGCCAGGACGGCACCGCCACCGGCACTGTGACGGTGACCATCACCGGGACCAACGACGCGGCAACGGTCAGCTCGGATTCGAAGGCCGTCACCGAGGCCGACACGGCCGCGGCACTCAATACCTCGGGCCAACTGACGATTGTGGATCCCGACACCGGCGAAGCCCATGTCGTGGCGCAGAGCAATGTTCACGGCAGCTACGGCGACTTCTCCATCGATGCCAGCGGCGCCTGGAGCTACGCCGGCAACGGCGCCCACAATGAGCTCACCGCCGGGCAGCAGGTCCAGGACCAGTTCACGGTGGTGAGCCAGGACGGCACTGCCACCGGCACCGTCACGGTGACCATCACCGGGACCAACGACGCGGCAACGGTCAGCTCGGATTCGAAGGCCGTCACCGAGGCCGACACGGCCGCGGCACTCAATACCTCGGGCCAACTGACGATTGTGGATCCCGACACCGGCGAAGCCCACGTCGTGGCGCAGACCAACGTTCATGGCACCTACGGTGACTTCAGCATCGACGCCAACGGAGCCTGGACCTACGCCGGCAACGGCGCCCACAATGAGCTCACCGCCGGCCAGCAGGTGCAGGACCAGTTCACGGTCGTGAGCCAGGATGGCACAGCGAGCGGCACGGTCATGGTGACCATCACCGGCACCAACGACAACGCGACGGTCTCGTCGGACTCCAAGTCCGTCACCGAAGGCGACACGGCCGCGGCGCTCAACACCTCCGGGCAGCTCAGCATCGCCGACCCGGACACCGGCGAAGCCCACGTCGTGGCGCAGACCAACGTTCATGGCACCTACGGTGACTTCAGCATCGATGCCAATGGGACCTGGAGCTACACCGGCAACGGCGCCCACAATGAGCTCTCCGCCGGGCAGCAGGTCCAGGACCAGTTCACGGTGGTGAGCCAGGACGGCACCGCCACCGGCACCGTCACGGTGACCATCACGGGCACGAACGATGCCGCGACCGTCTCGTCCGACGCGAAGTCCGTCACCGAGGGCAACACCGCCGCCGCGCTCAATGCAAGCGGCCAGCTCACGATTGTGGATCCTGACACCGGCGAAGCCCACGTTGTCGCACAGAGCAATGTCCACGGCACCTACGGCGACTTCACGATCGACGCCAATGGCGCCTGGAGCTACATCGGTAATGGCGCCCACAATGAGCTCACCGCCGGGCAGCAGGTGCAGGATCAGTTCACGGTGACCAGCCAGGATGGCACCGCGAGCGGCACCGTGACGGTGACCATCACCGGCACGAACGACGCCGCGACGGTTAGCTCTGACTCGAAGTCCGTGACCGAAGGCGACACCGCAGCCGCGCTCAACAGCAGCGGCCAGCTCACCATCACCGATCCCGACACCGGCGAAGCCCACGTCGTGGCGCAGAGCAATGTCCACGGCAGCTACGGCGACTTCTCCATCGATGCCAACGGCGCCTGGAGCTACACCGGCAACGGTGCCCACAATGAGCTCACCGCCGGCCAGCAGGTCCAGGACCAGTTCACGGTGGTGAGCCAGGACGGCACCGCCACCGGCACCGTCACGGTGACCATCACGGGCACGAACGATGCCGCGACCGTCTCGTCCGACTCGAAGTCCGTCACCGAGGGCAATGCCGCCGCCGCCCTCAACACCAGCGGCCAGCTCAGCATCACCGACCCGGATACTGGCGAAGCCCACGTCGTGGCGCAGAGCAATGTCCACGGCAGCTACGGCGACTTCACGATCGATGCCAACGGGGCCTGGAGCTACACCGGCAACAGCGCCCACAATGAGCTCACCGCCGGGCAGCAGGTCCAGGACCAGTTCACGGTGATGAGCCAGGATGGCACGGCCACCGGCACCGTCACGGTGACCATCACCGGGACCAACGACGCGGCAACGGTCAGCTCGGATTCGAAGTCCGTCACCGAGGGCAATGCCGCCGCCGCGCTCAACACCTCCGGCCAGCTCAGCATCACCGACCCGGATAGCGGCGAAGCCCACGTCGTGGCGCAGAGCAATGTCCACGGCACCTACGGCGACTTCTCGATCGATGCCAACGGCGCCTGGAGCTACGCCGGCAACGGCGCCCACAACGAGCTCACCGCCGGCCAGCAGGTGCAGGACCAGTTCACCGTGACCAGCCAGGATGGCACCGCCACCGGCACCGTCACGGTGACCATCACCGGGACCAACGATGCCGCCACGGTCTCGTCGGACTCCAAGTCCGTCACCGAGGGCAATGCAGCCGCCTCCCTCAACACCTCCGGCCAGCTCACCATCACCGACCCGGATACTGGCGAAGCCCACGTCGTGGCGCAGAGCAATGTCCACGGCACTTACGGCGACTTCAACATCGATGCCAATGGGACCTGGAGCTACACCGGCAACGGCGCCCACAATGAGCTCACCGCCGGCCAGCAGGTCCAGGACCAGTTCACGGTCGTGAGCCAGGACGGCACCGCCACCGGCACTGTGACGGTGACCATCACCGGGACCAACGACGCGGCAACGGTCAGCTCGGATTCGCAGGCCGTCACCGAGGGCAACACCGCAGCCGCGCTCAACACCAGCGGCCAGCTGACCATCACCGATCCGGATACTGGCGAAGCCCACGTCGTGGCGCAGAGCAATGTCCACGGCAGCTACGGCGACTTCACGATCGATGCCAATGGCACCTGGAGCTACACCGGCAACGGCGCCCACAATGAGCTCTCCGCCGGGCAGCAGGTGCAGGACCAGTTCACGGTCGTGAGCCAGGACGGCACCGCCACCGGCACCGTCACGGTGACGATCACGGGCACCAACGATGCCGCGACCGTCTCTTCCGACACGAAGTCCGTCACCGAAGGCGACACGGCCGCGGCGCTGAACACCTCAGGGCAATTGACCATCACCGACCCCGACACCGGCGAAGCCCATGTCCTGGCGCAGACCAATGTCCACGGCAGCTACGGCGACTTCAGCATCGATGCCGACGGCGCCTGGAGCTACACCGGCAACGGCGCCCACAATGAGCTCACCGCCGGCCAGCAGGTGCAGGACCAGTTCACCGTAACCAGCCAGGATGGCACCGCCACGGGCACTGTGACGGTGACGATCACGGGCACCAACGATGCCGCCACGGTCTCGTCGGACTCCAAGTCCGTCACCGAAGGCAACACCGCGGCTGCGCTCAACACCAGCGGCCAGCTCACCATCACCGACCCGGATAGCGGCGAAGCCCATGTCGTGGCGCAGAGCAATGTCCACGGCAGCTACGGCGACTTCTCGATCGATGCCAGCGGCGCCTGGAGCTACAGCGGCAACGGCGCCCACAATGAGCTCTCCGCCGGCCAGCAGGTGCAGGACCAGTTCACGGTGATGAGCCAGGATGGCACCGCCACCGGCACCGTCACGGTGACCATCACCGGGACCAATGATGCCGCGACGGTCAGCTCGGATTCCAAGTCCGTCACTGAGGGCAACACCGCCGCCGCGCTCAACACCTCGGGCCAGCTCAGCATCATCGACCCGGACACGGGCGAAGCCCATGTCGTGGCGCAGAGCAATGTCCACGGCAGCTACGGCGACTTCTCGATCGATGCCAACGGGGCCTGGAGCTACGCCGGCAACGGCGCCCACAACGAGCTCACCGCCGGCCAGCAGGTCCAGGATCAGTTCACGGTGGCGAGCCAGGACGGCACCGCCACCGGCACCGTCACGGTGACCATCACCGGCACCAACGATGCCGCCACGATCTCGTCGGACTCCAAGTCCGTCGCTGAGGGCAACACCGCCGCCGCGCTCAACACCAGCGGCCAGCTCAGCATCACCGACCCCGACGCGGGCGAAGCCCATGTCGTGGCGCAGAGCAACGTTCATGGCAGCTACGGCGACTTCTCCATCGATGCCAATGGCGCCTGGAGCTACACCGGCAACGGCGCCCACAACGAGCTCACCGCCGGGCAGCAGGTGCAGGATCAGTTCACGGTGATGAGCCAGGACGGCACCGCCACCGGCACCGTCACGGTGACCATCACCGGGACCAATGATGCCGCGACGGTCAGCTCGGACTCCAAGTCCGTCACCGAAGGCAACACCGCGGCTGCGCTCAACACCAGCGGCCAGCTCACCATCACCGACCCGGATAGCGGCGAAGCCCATGTCGTGGCGCAGAGCAATGTCCACGGCAGCTACGGCGACTTCTCGATCGATGCCAACGGCGCCTGGAGCTACACCGGCAATGGCGCCCACAACGAGCTCACCGCCGGCCAGCAGGTGCAGGACCAGTTCATGGTGGTGAGCCAGGACGGCACCGCCACCGGCACCGTCATGGTGACCATCACCGGGACCAATGATGCGGCGACGGTCAGCTCGGACTCCAAGTCCGTCACCGAAGGCAATACTGCCGCCGCGCTGAACACTTCCGGCCAGCTGACCATCACCGATCCTGATACCGGTCAGGCCCATGTCCTGGCGCAGACCAACGTCCACGGCACTTACGGCGACTTCAACATCGATGCCAATGGCACCTGGAGCTACACCGGCAACGGCGCCCACAATGAGCTCTCCGCCGGCCAGCAGGTGCAGGACCAGTTCACGGTGGTGAGCCAGGACGGCACCGCCACCGGCACCGTGACGGTGACCATCACTGGGACCAATGATGCGCCGATCGCCGTCAATGACACCAGTGCCAGTCCGGGTGCCACGGCAGCGACCGAGAAAGGCGGCACGGCGAACGGATCGGGGGGCATTAACGGCAGTGGCAATGTGCTGACCAATGACACCGATGTCGACAGCGGCAGCCTGACGGTCAGTGCGATCCGCACCGGCGGCATCGAGGGGGCCGGCACGGCCGGCACTTTGGGCGTCGGCCTGGTGGGCGCGCATGGCACGCTGGCACTCAACGCTAACGGCAGCTACACGTACGTGGTCAACGAGAACGACGCAACCGTGCAGGCGCTCAACGTCGGCCAGTCGACGACCGACACCTTCAACTACACCGTAACTGACGGCAGCCTAACCGACACAGCGGTGCTAACCGTTACCATCAGCGGCGCCAATGACGCGCCGGTCAACACCGTTCCGGGGCAGCAGGCCGTTGGAAACGGTAGCGGTGGTGGCTCAACAGCCACTTTCACGCTGAGAGTCAACGATGTCGACAACGGCATCGAGACTGTTTCACTCTCACTGGGCAGCTCTTCGCAAACATCGACCGGCATCTTGACGCTCTCCACCACATCAGGCCTTACATTCAGTTCCGGTGCCAACGGCACCAAAACGATGACGTTCTCCGGTTCGATCTCCGACATCAACGCGGCCTTGGCTGGCGTGACGTTTAGTGGCGGGTCAAACAACACCACGCGGACTTTGACCATGACAACGACCGACGGAGGAGGCCTCGCCGACACTGACACCGTCACGATCGTGAAAGGGAGCGGCGCCACTGTCCTTGCGCCTGCCGGTATCACTGGCGAGGCCATCTACCTGGCTCTGAGCGATCCCTCAGATGATCCCAACGACGTCATCACCGTCACGATCAGCGGGGTGCCCTTGGGCTGGAGCCTTAGTAACGCTACGAACAACGGCGATGGCACCTGGACTGCTCACACAAATGATGTGCAGTCGATGACAATCACTTCGCCGCTGGATTTCGCAGGCGCCGTAGTGCTGAACGTCACGCAGACCTGGACGAACACCGATGGCACTACGGGAACGGCAACCGTGGCCGACAATGTCGAAGCCTATGCGAAGGCATCACCCATCTTTGCTGTGTCGAGCGACGATCATCTGACGGCTTCGAGCGGGAACGACCTGCTGGTGCTCGCGCAGCCGATCGGTCATGACGTGGTTTATAACTTCGACGCGATGCATGACCAAATCGATCTGATCGATTACGCCACCTTCACCTCGTTCGCCGACGTTCAGGCGCATACTGTGAGCGACGCCAGCGGCAACGCCGTGATCGAGTTGGGAGAAGGCCAATCGATCACTTTGCAAGGTCTGGATCCGACATCGCTCACATCGAGCAATTTCGTGTTCGATCAAACCCCCGTTACGGAAAATTCCGGCAGCCTGGTGATAGGCGACGGCGCGTTGCTTCCGTTGAGCGGCACCATCGACAACACGGGTACAATTGAGTTGAACTCGACCGGAAACAGGACAAGCCTGGAGCTGATCGAACACGGCATCACGCTCCAGGGGCATGGGCAGGTCGCGCTGTCCGACAGCGATCAGAACCTGATCACCGGAACGACCTCCGACGTCACGCTGACGAATGTGGACAACACGATCGCCGGCGCGGGCCACCTCGGGGACGGGATGATGGGGCTGGTCAACAAAGGCACGATTGTCGCCACCGGCGTCAATGTGCTCGATATCGATACCGGGACAAACGCGATCGTCAATTCCGGAACCCTTGAGGCGACTGGAAGCGGCGGGATGGTCATCGCCAGCAACCTCGATAATTCTGGGCTGCTGTGGGCGCATGGAGGCAACATCACCGTCAATGGCAGCGTCACTGGCGGCGGCACCGCCTTGATGGACGGCGTAGCCACGTTCGAATTCGGAGCCGCATCATCGACCAAGATAACGCTTGATGCCGGGGCCACCGGGACAATCGTGCTCCACGACTCCTTCGACTTTAGCGGGCTCGTGTCCGGATTTGACGGGAATGACCACCTCGATCTCCTCGATGTGGCGTTCGGGGTCGGCACGACCGCGAGTTATGTCGCAAATCAGGCCGGCACTGGAGGAACCCTGTCGGTGACTGACGGAGTCCATACCACCGACATCACCCTGTTGGGCCAGTACGATGCCGCGGGCTTCCACACGGAGGCAGACAAGAACACGGGAACGCTTGTCAGCTATCACGACTATCTGGTCTGACGTTGCGAGGCGATGGATTGGGCGAATGTTCGGCCCGGCGCGCCTGCCGAACATTCGCCTGGTATCTCGGCCCGCGACCATGATGATCCCCGACTTCCAAAAAACCGCATTCGAGTACATCGTCGGGCCGCTCGCAATGTCATTCAATCGGTCGTTCCGACAGAAATGACCCCACCGGGCAAGGTGATGGACGAGACATCATCAGCTGCCGCGCCGACCCGAGTGGGGAATCGGAGATGCAGAACACCTCCGCGGAGCGGCACCAGGATCAGTTCCCTGCTACGAGAAAATTGCAGAGGAGAACCCGCACAGGGGGTCAGAAGCCGATGGATGACTTCGGCAACGGTTGCCCCGCTCGATGTGCCGCCAAACGCTGCTGTTCCGTGGAAACCATTCGATTTCATGAGAAAGGGAAGTATTGCGGATGCGAAACATTCGGGGAGCCCAGCTCCCCCTCATACATTCGTTTGATCCTCTGGCGCATCACACCGTAACACTCACAAGCGACGTTCTCGAGCCGCGTTCGGTGGACCTCCAAGACGCCGCGCCGCTCCGATATGATGCATCCGATTGCCCGAAGTTTACGCATCGTTAGAGACACGGTCGTTCGCCGCACGCCAAGAAGTTGTGCGAGCGCCTCCTGGGTCAATCTAATCTCGCCGTTGGCGACGCGGTCATGTATCTCGAGCAACCAGCGGGCCATACGGCATTCCACCGGGTGCACCGCGTTGCAGGCAGCCACATTCTGAAGCTGCAACAATTGAGTGCGGAGATGGAGGCGCAGAACACGCTTGATGGCGCCGCTCTGCTCATAGGCTTGCTGCAACCGTGGGACAGGAATCTGCAGCGCAGCTCCGGCCACATAGGCCGTTGCCGTGACTGGCGAGTGCGAGGGACTTAGAATGGCGAGAGCGCCGACCGCTCCTTCCGAGCCCATGAGAGTGGAAGCGACAATGTGTCCGTCCGACATCTCGACCAGGAACGCCAAGACGCCGCTAACGGGAAAATAGACCTGTTTGAGCTCATCTCCGGTTCGCACCAGCACAGCGTCAGATTCGAACGCTATCTTCTGAACGTGAGGCTCAAGCAGGTTGAGATCCGCAGGCGGCAAAGCCGCCAAAAGCCGATTCCCGGGGCCGGTCTGGAGCGCCATTGCGGATCTTCCCTCGAGCACGCCGAAGCTCCCAAAGCGTCAAACCACCGTTCGGGCCGCCTGTTCCAAATTTTCCCGATATGCCCACGCGCGATATGGTCCGGCCACGGCTTCTCGCCGTTGCGCCGCTCGGCACCGGGCGCTTTTTTGATTTCGTACTCGCCGAACACGCCAAGCCCCCGACTCAGGTACGGAGGGTCATCATCACGGGCGCTCTGGTGCTGATTGGTTCTGGTCGGCACTCAGAACATTTCCGAACTGCTCCCAGGAGCTTCCAGTCCAGCGTTGCAGCTGAAGCTGCGTGTACGCCATACTGTTGCTCGGGCCGGTGTTGATCGCGATACCGGGCATCAGCGTCGGAAGCACGAGCCCCTTGATGCTGCGCGCCTGCTTCAGGATGTTCTCGCGCGACAGGTCGTTGCCGCATTGCTTGAGCACCTGCTCCAGGATCTGGCCCTGCTGGGTTCCGAACAGGTAATTGTTGTCGCCAATGTCGGAGCCGGGAAGATATTTCTCGAAGTGCTCGCGATACCATTTCATGCCCGGGTCGTCGGCCCACCTCTTGTCGTTCGGATCCTTTGTGACGGTCGCGGCGATAACCCCGACCGCCTTGTCCGGTCCGGCCGGCACGATGGTTGCGGAGACTGAGCTCGAGACATAGTTGATGATGGTGAGCGGCGACCAGCCGATCTCGCTCGCCTTCTTGATCGCCTGGGCGGTGAATTTCGGCGTGCCCGCGATCACGAAGGCCTGGGCTCCCGAGGCCTTGAGTGACACCACATGGGACTCAATGGTGGGTTCGGTAACTTCGTATGGCGAGGCGACCACCTTCCGATCGAAATCGGCTCTTAACGCCTCCTTGAACGCCGCGACGAAATCGCGGCCGAGGTCATCATTCTGGTAGAGGATCGCGATCTTCGCGTCGGGCGCCGTCCCGGTGATGTACTTCGCGTAGATCTTGCCTTCGGTGTTGTAGCTCGGCAGTCCCGTGGTCGTCATCGGAAAGTCGGTGAAATTGGCAAACTTGGTCGCGCCGCTGACGACGAAGAGGTGTGGCACCTTCTTGCCGTTCACATATTTGACGGTCGCGCTGAGACCAGGTGTCCCGAGCGGGCTGAACAGCAATGCCACCTCGTCACCTTCGATCAGCTTCCTGGTCTGTTCGACGGCCTTCGGCGGGCTATAGGCATCATCATAGGTCACGAGGTTGATCTTGCGGCCATTGACGCCGCCATGGTCGTTGATCGAGCGAACGTACGCAATGAGGCCCTTGCCGGTGTTGCTGAGCGGAGAAGCGGGGCCGCTGAACGGGAATGTCGCCCCGATCTTGATCTCCGATTCCGTGACACCGGGCGTATCGGCATGAACCGGCATCTCCGCAAATGCCGCGAGCGCGGCCACGGCAAGTACGAATCTCCTCATCAACATCTACATTTCCTCCTAAGCTTGTTATGATTTGATCGGCGACGCCTATTCCCTTACGAACACCAGGCTTCGCCGAACGGCCTGATCTCCACATTGAACGACCAGGCGCTGCGATCCTGGTGAACAACGTGCCAGATCTCATCCGCGATCGCTCGCGGCTTGATGAAGAAGTCGTCCGGCCGGTCCGGCCAACGCTTTCTCGTCCATTCGAGATCGATCACGGCATCGATTACGACATAGGCGACGTGGACACCCTGCGGTCCGAGATCACGCGCGATTGCCTCGGCAAGGATGCGTTGCGCCGCCTTGGTCGGAGCGAAACCGGCAAAGCCCGGCTTGCCTCGCCACGCCGACGTATTTCCGGTCGCGACGACGGCGCCGCTGCCCGCCTGTATCATCGCCGGGGTAAACCGCCGCGCCAGATACAGCAGCCCCATCGTGTTGATCTGGAAGTTGCGGTTGAGTATCTCCGGATCGATTTCGCTGAACCTGCCGAACGCCCCGCCGACGGCGTTATGGATGACGACGGCGGGACTGCCCAGATCTCGTTCGACGGCGGATGCCACGGCCTCAACTTGCGCGGCATCGGACACGTCGCATGGATAGGCCTTTGCGCCCGGCAATTGCTGCGCCAGCGCGGCGAGGCGTTCCTCGTTCCTGGCGAGAAGAGCGAGGCGATATCCTCCCTCGGCAAATCGTCTCGCCAGCGCCGATCCCGTGCCTGGCCCAACGCCGGATATCAGACAGACAGGTGCGCTCATGCGATCAGACCTCCATGTCCGGCCGGCAAGTCATGCCGGCTCGCGACCTTGCCGTGCCCAGAAGCGCAGTTCAGGCGACTGCGCGCGCCTTCTCCGTCTCAACCTTGCCGTCCAGGAAGCCGGTCAGCCGCTGACGAATGATCGTCTCCGCTTCGCTCATGATGCGATCGATCAGCTCCTTGACTGTCGGAATGTCGTCGATGAGGCCGACCACCATCCCGCAGCTCCAGGCGCCGGCGTCCATGTCGCCGTCAACCATCACCTTGGCATAGACGCCCGCGACCTGGTCGTGGATGTCGTCGATCGTCAGGCTGGCGCCCTTGCTGCGCTCGATCTCGACGAGCTGGGCGACCCCTTTGTTCTTGAGGACGCGCTCGGTATTGCGCAGCGCGCGCATGACCAGCACGGTGTCGAGCTCGCTCGCCTTGACGATCGCCTGCTTCACATTTTCGTGGACCGGCGCTTCCTTGGTGGCGACGAAGCGGGTGCCCATGTTCATGCCCGAGGCCCCCATCGACAGCGCAGCGACCAGGCTGCGCGCATCGGCCATGCCGCCCGAGGCCACGAACGGGATTTTCAGCGCATCGGCCGCCCGCGGCAAGAGGATCATGTTCGGGATGTCATCCTCGCCGGGGTGCCCGCCGCACTCGAAACCATCGACGCTGACGGCGTTGCAGCCGATCTTCTCGGCCTTGAGCGAGTGCCGGACCGATGTGCATTTGTGGATCACCTTGATGCCCGCCGCTTTCAGCGCGGGCATGTACTGTTCCGGACTGCGGCCAGCCGTCTCCACCGCCTTGACGCCGCCCTCCCTGATGGCTGCGATGTATTCGGGATAAGGCGGCGTCGAGAAGGTCGGCAGGAAGGTGAGGTTCACGCCGAACGGCTTATCGGTCATGTCGCGACACCGCGCGATTTCCTTCGCCAGCAATTCCGGTGTCCGCTGCGTCAGGCCGGTGATGATGCCAAGGCCGCCGGCATTCGATACCGCAGCGGCGAGCTCGGCAAAGCCGACATAGTGCATGCCGCCCTGGATGATCGGATGCTGGATGCCGAACAGTTCAGTGATCGCTGTCTTCACGAATGATCTCCCCGCCCTTGCCGCTCAGTGGATGATTTCGAACAGACCGGCGGCTCCCATGCCGCCGCCGATGCACATGGTCACGACGCCGTATTTCGCCTTGCGCCGACGACCCTCTATCAGAAGGTGCCCGGTGAGGCGCGAGCCGGTCATGCCGTAGGGGTGACCGATCGCGATCGAGCCGCCATTGACATTGAGCTTGTCCGGATCGATGCCGAGCTTGTCGCGGCAATAGATCACCTGCACCGCATATGCTTCGTTGAGCTCCCAGAGATCGATGTCGTCGATCTTCAGGTTGTGGCGCTTGAGGAGCCGCGGGATCGCGGCAACCGGGCCAACGCCCATCTCGTCCGGCTCGACGCCGGCAGCGACGAAGCCGCGGAAGATGCCGATCGGCTTGAGACCCTTCCTAGCCGCGATCTTATCGCTCATGATCACGCAGGCCGAAGCGCCGTCCGAAAGCTGGCTGGCATTGCCGGCGCTGATGGTCTTGCCCTCGAACACCGGCTTGATCCTGGCGAGGCCCTCGGCGGTGGTTTCCGGACGCGGGCCTTCGTCCTTGGTGAGCGTCACCTGCTCGTAGGTGACCTCCTTGGTGTCCTTGTTGACGAGCGCCATCCTCGTCGTGAACGGTACGATCTCGTCGTTGAAACGGCCGGCCTGCAACGCAGCGCCGACGCGGCGCTGACATTCGAGGCTGTATTCGTCCTGCTGGTCGCGGCCGATCTTGTAGCGCTCGGCGACGACCTCCGCGGTGTCCAGCATTGACATGTACATTTCAGGCTTCATCGCCATCAGCTCGTCATCGACGGCGTGGAACTTGTTCATGTGCTCGTTCTGCACGAGGCTGATCGACTCAATCCCGCCGCCGATCGCGACCTCGACCCCGTCAAGCATGACCGACCGTGCGGCCACCGCGATAGCCTGCAGGCCCGACGCGCATTGCCGGTCGATGGTGGTGCCGGCAACGGTGACCGGCAGACCGGCGCGGATCGCGCCCTTGCGCGCCACGTTCATCACCATGGTGCCCTGCTGCATCGCGCAGCCCATCACGACGTCCTCCACCTCATCGGGCGCAATGCCGGCGCGCTTCACCGCTTCGGCGATCACGTGCCCGGCCATGGTCGGACCGTCCGTGTTGTTGAGGGCGCCGCGATAGGCCTTGCCGACAGCCGTCCTTGCGGTGGAAACGATGACTGCTTCAATCGTCATGCTGACCCCTTCTGTTTACGCGGCCGCGTCCAGCTGCGCGTAGCGCAGCACGTGGAACGCCGGATCGCCGAACTGGATGTTGATGGAGGAGATACGCTTGAAATAGTGCCCGACATTGAACTCGTCGGTCATTCCCATGCCGCCATGAAGCTGCACCGCCTGATCAGCGACGAACTTACCGGCATAGCCAATCTTCGACTTGGCGCCGGAGGCGAGCCGCGACAGGCCGGGATCACCGGCGCTGAGGTTCAGGCTGAGATGTTGCATCAGGGAGAGCGCCTCCTGATGAGCAATGAACATGTCGACCATGCGATGCTGGAGGACCTGGAAGGAGCCGATGGTCGTGCCGAACTGCTTGCGGGTCTTCGAATAGTCCAACGTCGCGGAATTCAGCTCGCCGATGGCGCCGACCGCCTCGGCGCAGAGCGCGGCGATGGCGCGGTCGCGACCGGCTTCCAGCAAGGCAACGCCCTTGCCTTCCCGCCCGAGCAATTGCCCGCGGACCTCGCGCAGGCTGATCTCGGCGGCCCGGCGGCCGTCGATCGTCTTGAAGCTCTGGAGATCGAGTCCAGCGGCACGCTGGTCGACCACGAACAGGCTGACGCCGGCGCGGTCACGGTCGTCACCGGACGTCCGCGCCGAGACGATCAGATAGTCGGCCCAGGGCGCAGCGATCACCATCGTCTTCGTGCCGCTCAGAACGTAGTCGTCGCCCTCGCGCCGCGCCGTCGTCGTGACATCGGCAAAGTCGAAGCGGGAAACCTCTTCCGTCCAGGCCAGCGCCCAGATCTTGTTGCCGTCGACGATGCCGGGGATGAAGGCCTGCTGCTGCTCGGGCGTGCCGGCATGTTCGATCAGGCTGCCGGCCAGCACTACCGTCTCGAGGAAAGGCTCGACGACGAGGTGACGGCCGAACTCATGCATGATGATCATGGTCGACAGCGGACCGCCGCCGAGACCGCCGGCGTTCTCGGAGAACGGCGCGGCGAGCAGGCCGAGTTCGGCGAAGGCCTCCCATTGCGTCCGGCTGAAGCCCTCCTCGCTCGCCACGATCTTGCGCCGCGCCTCGAAATCGTACTGGCCGCGCAGCAGGCGCTGCACGCTGGATCGCAGCAATTCCTGCTCTTCCGTGAACTGAATATCCATCCGCTCCTCCCGATCCGCCGTGGCTAGAGCCCGAGCACGGCTTTGGCGATGATGTTGCGCTGGATCTCGTTGGATCCGCCGTAGATGCTGAGCTTGCGCGAGTTCAGGTATTTCTCCGACGCGGTATGAGCGTGCTCAGGGCCCGGCATGAAACGGTTGGCGCTGGCCGGATGCTCGCGGATGGCAAGACCGTAATTGCCGATCGCGCGATGGATGAGCTCGGTGATATCCTGGAATATCTCAGTGCCGCGGATCTTGAACAGCGAGGCCGCCGGACCGGGATCGATGCCGCGCGCCATCTGTGCCACCACGCGAAGCTCGGTTGCCTCCAATGCCAGCACGTCGAGCTCGATACGGGCGATGTCGCGCAGGAACTCGAGATGCGCGGGATCATCGGCCGGTATTTCCGCTTTCACGATCTGCTTTAGCTTCTGGATGTACCGGGTCGACCGGCCGATACCCGCCATGCTGGTGCGCTCGTTGCCGAGCAGGAATTTGGCGTAGGTCCAGCCCTTGTTCTCCTCGCCGACCAGATTCTCGACCGGCACGCGGACATTTTCGAGGAAGACGTCGTTGACCTCGTGGCTGCCGTCGATCGTGATGATCGGCCGCACGGTGACGCCGGGCGATTTCATGTCGATCAGCAGGAAGGAGATGCCGGATTGCGGCTTCGCGTTCGGATCGGTCCGCACCAGGCAGAAGATCCAGTCGGCGTGCTGCGCCAGCGTGGTCCAGGTCTTGTGACCGTTGACGATATAATGATCGCCCTCGCGCACTGCCTTGGTTCTGACGGTCGCAAGGTCCGAGCCGGAGCCCGGCTCCGAATAGCCCTGGCACCACCAATCCTCGCCGGACAGGATCCGCGGCAGGAATTTTTTCTTCTGCGCCTCGTTGCCGAAAGTGTAGATGACGGGGCCGACCATGGTGACGCTGAACGCCAGGGGCGGCAGCGTCCCCGCCCGGGAGGTCTCCTGTTCGAAGATGAAGCGCTGCGTGATCGACCAGCCGGGGCCGCCATACTCCTTCGGCCACAGCGGCGCGATCCAGCCCTTCTCGTAGAGAATGCGATGCCAGAGCAGCGACTGCTCCTTGGTCAGATCGGTCTCGGGGTTCGGAACGCGCATTTCCTCGGGGTAATGATCCCTGATGAATGCGCGAACCTCGTCGCGAAACGCCGCATCTTCCGGCGACAATGCCAGCTCCATCGGACCGGCTCCTTACCACTTCTCGCCGAACGGACGGATCTCCAGCTCAAATGTCCAGGCGGTCTTTGGCTGCTGGTAGAGCTGCCAGTAGGCGCCGGCGACCGCCGCCGGGGGCATCAAGAGGTCCGGATTGTCAAGCGCGTTGGGGCCAAGCGCCTCGATGCGGCGCTGGCGCACCCATTCCGTATCGACGCCGGAGTCGATGATGAGATGCGCGACATGGATGTTCTTCGGACCGAGCTCGCGGGCCATCGCCTGCGCGACAGCCCGCAGGCCAAACTTCGCGCTGGCGAAGGCGGCATAACCGCTGCCACCGCGCAAGGACGCGGTCGCCCCGGTGAAGAAGATCTTGCCGCCGCCGCGAGCCGTCATCAGCCGCGCTGCCTCACGTCCCGCCAGGAAGCCGGAATAGCATGCCATTTCCCAGACCTTGCGGAACACCCGCTCGGTGGTATCGAGAATCGGGAAATTGACGTTGGCACCGATATTGAAGATGCAGACTTCGAGCGGCGCGTGCTTATCGGCGTCGCTCAGGAAGGAGATGATCTCCTCCTCCTTGCGGGCGTCGAGTGAACGGGCGTGGATCTCGCCGCCGGCGGCTTCGATGTCCTTGACCAGCGGCGCCAGCTTGTCGCCGTTGCGGCGGCCGGCATAGATCGAAAATCCCTCGACCGCGAATTTCTTGGCGATCTCGGCACCGATATAGTCCCCTGCACCGATCACGGCTGCGGTGGCGTTTCTCTTTTGCATGGCCTTTTCCTTCGTTCCGAGAGAACTTCTTGTCAGGCAAAGCGTCAGCCTGGACTGCGCAGCGACTCAGCCAACTTGTGCTTCAGGATCTTGCCCGTCGACGTCGCCGGCAGCGCGTCGATCAGGATGATTTCCGACGGTCGCTTGTATGAGGTGAGTTGCGGAGCTATGTGGGCCATGAGATCCTGCGCCGTCGCCTTTGAACCGCGGATGAGCTGCACGAAGGCGACAACCTCTTCATTGCCCTCGACCGGCCGTCCGACCACGGCGCATTGCACCACCGCGTCGTGCGTGCTCAGCACAGCCTCGATCTCCGCCGGGTAAACGTTGAATCCTGACCGAATGATCATCTCCTTGGTACGCCCAACGATGTAGAGAACATCGCCTTCAAAGCGAGCCAGATCGCCGGTATTGAACCAGCCATCCGGATCGATCGCCTTCGCAGTCAGATCGGGTGCGCGATAATAGCCGCGCATCACGTTCGGCCCACGGACGTGGAGTTCACCGACCGCATCTCCCGCCACTGGTTTGCCGTCGCGGCCCACGAGCTTGGTCTCCACGCCCGGCAGGACTGTCCCCACCGCATGATCCGCCCTCGGGGACTCGATCCGGACGCCCGAGATGCCCGGCGAGCATTCCGTGATCCCGTAGCCATTGAGCAGCGGCAAGCCCAGCTCCTGCTCGACGCGCGACTTGAGTTCGAGGTCCAGCGGCGCGCCCGCAACCGCGATCAAGCGCAGGCAGCCACGATCGAGCTTCGGCAGGCCGGCATTGCGGCGGTACTCCAACAGGCGCTGATAGGTCGCAGGCACACCGTTGAGGATCGTGATGCCCTCCTCCGCCATCGCCTTCGCCAAGGCTGCCGGATCGTATTTTGCGACCAGGCGCACCCTCGCGCCGACCATCAAGGTCATGGTGAGCAGGGAGATCCCGACGATGTGCGAGATCGGGAGCACGCAATACTGCACGTCGGCCGCGGTCATCTTGCGCCAGCCGGCCGTGCCCCGCGCACTGAACAGGAGATTGCGATGGGTCAGCATCACGCCCTTGGGCGTGCCCGTCGTGCCAGACGTGTAGATGAGAACCGCGACTTGCTTGGCGCCATCGGCTTCGACCGGCTCCGCCGCCGTGTCCGCGTTCAGCGCAGTCACGCCGATATCGCGCAGCGGCCCAAGCTCCTGCTGCGGCGCATCGCATCTAACGGCATGGGTGGCTGCTTCCTGCGATACCCCGGCAGTGAAAAACACCCGCCTTGCGCCGCTGTGATCCCGGATCTGGTCGACCTCTCGCGGCGACAGCCGCGGATTGACCACGATCGCCCAGGCATCGAGCAAGCTCGCGGCGAGCAGCAGACAAGCGAGCGGGATCGAATTCTCGCTGACGATCATCACGCGGTCGCCGGCGCGGATGCCAAGCGTACGCAGCGTGTCAGCTGTGGCCTGAACCGCTCCATCGAGTTCGCGATAGGTCAGCGTCGCGGTGTCATCGACCAGCGCCATGCGATCCGGCGTTGCTGCGACATGCGGCGCCATCACGTGATGGATCCGGTTCGGCAGACCGTCCACACTCGCTATTGTCTCTTGGGTCAATGAGACCACGGCACCCTCCCTGAGAAACGGCTTTTTTGCCTTTTGGTTTTGCCTCGACGTTATGATCACGCGGTCTTGCGCCGCGCGCTGGCGAGTTGGGCGAGGATTTCCTCTTCGACGTCGCGCAGACTATCCTTACCGAAATAGATTTCGTCGCCGACAAAGAAGGTCGGAGAGCCGAAGCTGCCGCGCTCTACGGCGCGCGTGGTGTTCTCGATCAGCTTCTTCTTGACGTCATCCTGCTGGGCGCGCGCGATGATGCGGTCAATGTCGAGACCGGACGAGAGGAACGCCTCGCGGAACACCTGCGGGTCGTCCATCTTCTTGGGCTCGCCCCACATGTGGTGATAGGCCGCGCGGAAATAGGACTCGAACAGGCCTTCGAATTCGGCCGCGACGACACCGCGCATCAAGCTCAACGTGTTCACCGGAAAGAACGGGTTCGGCGTGAACTTCGTGATGTTGTGGCGACGCAGAAAGCGCGTGGTCTCTAGCGCATTGTATTCCGGCTTGTTCTTGATCCCGCGCAGCGAGTCCGCCGGCGACATGTTGCCCGTCGCCTTGTAGACGCCGCCAAGGAGCACCGGGACATAGTTGAACTTGACGCCGGTACGCTTCTCGATTTCCGGCAACGCGAGCTCGGCGAGATAAGCGTTGGGACTTCCGAAATCGAAGTGAAACTCGACCTTCACCGCAGCAACCATGGCAACGCTCTTCCCTTCGACGCATCAGCGGTTCGACCGCCGCCTCGTTTGAATCTCGTCCGAACCATAAGTTCTATTACAGAACTGTCAATATGATATTCGTCATCCAATACCTGCCAGACAGGCATCCTATTGAAATCATATAAGTTCTGTTTTAGAATTTATTTTGCTGCAGCCGGAAAACGCGGAGGAAGTTGATGAAATGGGATGCACTCGAAGAGGAGCCGTGCTCCCTGGCCCGCACCGTCGCGGTGATCGGTGATCGTTGGAGTTTGCTCGTCCTTCGCGAGTGTTTTCTTCGCGTCCGCCGGTTTGACGACTTCCAGGCGTCGCTGGGGATTACTCGCCATCTGCTCGCCGACAGGCTGAAGAAGCTGGTGCGTTTCGGCGTGCTGCGAAAAATCCCCTATCGGGAAGCACCAAAGCGTTACGAGTACATCCTGACCCAGAAGGGCCTGGATCTGTACCCGATCATCATGTCGATCGTGCACTGGGGCAACGTGCATATGGTCGACTCGCGCGGCCGACCGATGCTGCACGAACACAAGAGCTGCAAGAGGATGTTCGATCCCGTGATGGTCTGCTCGGAATGCGGTGAACCGCTGGCGGCCAAGGACGTCCATGTGCATCCGGGCCCTGGTGCCCGGCAATCTTCGCCGGTTCATGCAAAAGCACAAGAACGAGCCAAGAGTGGTCGAGAGCGGGCTTGAGGCGGCCCCGAGCGATCCGTGCGTGGTTCGTCCGCTTGTGGCTCGGCTGACCTTAGTTCATTGCCTTGCTATGGCTGCTTCCGGTAGGAGAGACGACGGGGTCATGCGAACCCCGAGGGGAGCAACTATTGATCTTCCGGCTGGCGATTTTGCGTCTTGGAGCCCTGCCGCCTGGCGCCTCCCCCAAATGGGCTAGGCCGAGAAAAATCAGTGGCCAGCTACAACCTTAACCGCCGCAACGCCGGGCAGCCGGTGGCGTCGACTTTTGTTTGTCTCGCTCTTAAGCGCCCTTTTGATAAGAGCGGCCGAACCAAGTGTGGCCGACGGCGATAACAGGGAAAACTCGCCCCCCAGTTAGAAGGCCTCCGCTCCGTTCCACCCAAGCCAACGCGACATTAAAAACGCCCGCTCAATAGTGCAAAAGGCGGCCGGCGATCAATTCCCTGCTTACAGGGAATTTTGCAGGGAAAACCCGGCGGGCGAGCCTGCGCTCGGCGTCGAAACGCGCCAGGGAGTGCCGTGAAAACACGGCATTTTGGCACTGAACCGTCAAAACTGGATCAGGGAAAATTTCAAAGGCGATCAGGGAAAGCGGCCGCCCCGAACAGGGACTCTCGGGTGCCGTGGCACGCGCGCCTGATGGCAACGCGCTGCGGCAATTCAGGCCTGAGCGGATGAGCGCATGCGGGACTATGCGACCGTAAACGGCGTGTCGGCGCGTGGCGGCTCGCTCGATGGACCGGGACCGGAACCGGGACCGGTGATCGCCGGCGGCATCCTCGACGTCAATGGGCTACACCAATTATGGTACGGCGCCCGACAACGTGTTGCTCGCCTTCTGCGTGGATGGACAACAGGCGGGGAGTTTTCGCGCAGCCCGGTTGGAATTCACGAGAAAACTCCGCTATGCGCCGTAAGCAGCCCTCCTCGCTCGCGGAGCCACGCTCGAAGACGTGCATGCGCGATATAGCAGTCGGCCTAGCTCTGTCCGCGTCAGCCGCGCTTCTTCTGAGAGGACGGCTTAAACTCCACGACCTCGTGCTGGTCGCAGGGATTCGACGGCTCATTTTGTTTCACGATTAGCTCAAGCTCAAGAGCTTCGATAGCGAATTCATCCGCCATGCGCTTGAACAGCTCGCGCTTTTCAACGTCCGTCGCCTGCTGACTCATCAGCGCAAAGTCTCTGGCGTTAGCGCGGACCTTCTCCAATCGTCGCCGGAGGTCCTTCATGGTGTTCCGGCTCAGCTTCTAAGCTCATCGGCCAAACAAACACCTTGCTTGTTCGGATGACGCCGGAGTCAACTGCCGAAACGGGATATTGGTTCTTTGCGAACTGCGAATTCGCCGGTTATTCACCCTGCGATATCTCGCCACGGTCACCTGCTGGAACAAATCCAGGACTCCAGCTGCAGTTTCGGGATTGCGGGCTGAGGACGACAGCTGGCATTTGGCGACCGGCTCGCAGGCCGAACCATCCCTGTCCGGCTCTCGCCGGATGCTGCATAGGAATCCCGTACCTGAAGGCGCATCAATGTTCGAAAGCGCACAGACCTGAGTTTTGCGCCGGACTAGGCTGCGACCAATCCCAGACCCTCGCGAAGCGCTCGGGGCCCGAACGGCCTCGGCATCTTGGTAGGGGCTGTCAAATCCATGCTTTGCCCGGGCTGCGCTGAAGTGGTCCGCGCGAGCGTAGTGCTGTCGGCTGCGTCACGGCTATGAGACAGGAGGTAAGCTCGGCAGATCTTAGATCAAACGATGGTCGTTCCTCGTGCGTACTGTCCTTCTCATTGTGGGAATATGGCTACTGGTCAACGTTCTGTTCGTCGTGGTTGTCCTGCCCTCGCGCAGGCCGGTTGCTCCTGCGCGAGCGTCACGGGGAACTCCGTCCCCGGCGCCGATCAACAACAAGGCCCGTCGATCGGACGACCACGAGCCACCCCTGCGGCGCGTTAGGGCGCCGAGTGCAATCAGATTTCTTTTCGTGCTCCTCCTTCCAGTCATTCAAGCGTGGGATGCAGTTAGGCGACGCTTCAGAGGGCACCACGACTAAGATGGCATGGCCGCGGTGAACCTCGAGAAGCGCGGCAGTCCGGGTGACACGTCGGGCTAACCAATCCTTGCGCCAAGGCGAAGCGGGCGGGCGCGTCGCACGTAAGATCAGTGACGAATTTACCCTTACAGCGCAAAGCCTCGACCAATCTCCCGCATCAACCTGAACGCGGCTTCAGTATGCGCAACCGAGAGCTCTCGGCCGAGAGCGAAGTGGCGCCGTTCAGCAAGCCTTGGACGAAGGCTTGAGTTCACGTCCCCGCGAGTGCTCAGCATCAAAGTCCAAAATGCTCGCTTCAGGTTTCGCGGAACGCGCGCGAGAAGCTGTCGAAGACCGGCTTCATGATGTACTCGAAAAACGTACGCTCTCCGGTCTTGATGTAAACGTCCGCGGGCATCCCTGGTGTCGGGATGAATTCAGGCATTTGCCTGAGAATATCGTCCTGGTCCAGGCGCACCCGAATGACATAGAATTCCCGACGCGTGTCACCGTCGGGACGGGCTTCGGTCTTCACTTGCTCCGCCAGGGCGTCCGCTGACACATAGATGACGCTCGCCCCGACCATGGGCGTGATGCGCTGGTTGAGCGCCGACAACCGCACCAGCGCTTCCTGACCTACGCTCACATGCGAAATGTCCTTCGGGTTCACATGCGCCTCGATGATGCGCTCATTGCCGATCGGTAGGAGTTCAAGGATGACCGCGCCAGGAGAAACGACGCCGCCCGGCGTATGGAAATTGTTCTTCACCACGATGCCCCGAACTGGCGAACGAACATCGATCCGGTCGACCACGTCCTGCGCTGCGCGAATCTGTTCCTCAACATCGTCCAGATCCGCCTCGGTCTCGCGTAATTCTTTGATCGCATCCCGGAGCGCCGTCGCATGGAGCTGCGCTATTCTCTCGTTCGCTTGAGCGATCCTTTCCTTCGAATCGGCGATGCGCCCGAGATACTCGCCGAGCTCGCCCCCGAGACCCGCCTCGGAACGCCGCAGCGCCAGCACATCCGACTTGCGGACCAACTGCTGGCCAAGAAGCGAATTCTTGTCCTTCAGCTCTTCGGCGAACAAACCAATACGCTCTTTGGTGGACTGAACTTGCGCCTGATATCCGCGGATGCTTTCCTCCAGCCCAGCGATCTGCTTCACGAGTACGCTTTCCTCGGTCAGCAGACTGGCCCGGCGCGCCTGAAGCTCGGCACGTTGCCGCTCAAGAATCGCTTTGATTTCTGGATCACGTGCACTCTCGCTGAATGCGGCCGGAGGTTTGATAGTATCCGAAGAGCTCATTTCAGCTTCTAGACGCGCCTTCATGGCGAGCAGGCGATACTTCTTCAAAACCAGCCGTCTCAGTTTGGCGTTGGCAGCGGTATCGTCCATGCGGACGAGGACCTGGTTGGCCTCGACGACATCCCCGTCCTTGACCGCAATCTCGCGGATGATGCCGCCCTCGAAGTGCTGGACAAGCTTGTTCTGCCCGGTAGCCACAAACGTGCCCGAAGCGACGACCGCACTGTTGAGTGGGGCAACTGCGGCCCAAACGCCGAAACACCCGAGCCAAACAACCAAGATGGCAAGGCCGGTGAAGATGGGCCATTTGGCGCTCAGCGGAACACCGCGGTACCACTCACCGATGTCGTCCTTTACTCTCATGCTATCCTCCCGCGCTGATCACCCGCCCGAGGATTCGATGCGCTGCGGCTGCTCCGGCGCATCTCCGCCGGGCCTGCCGGGCGACCGAACCAAGCGATGCAACACCTCGCTCGGAGAGCCGAACGCTTCCGCGCGTCCGGCCCGCAGTATCAGCACTTTGTCAACACTGTTCAGGAGCGCCGGGCGCAGGGTTACGACCACTGCGGTGACCCCCCGCCGCTTGGCGCGCTGCAGGGTCTCGGTCAGAGCCTGCTCGCCCGCTGCGTCGAGATTCGAGTTGGGCTCGTCGAGCACGACGAGGGACGGATTGCCGAAGAATGCCCGGGCAAGCGCGATGCGCTGCTTCTGTCCTCCCGAGAGCGGCCCGCCACTGCGGTCGAGCACGGTCTCGTATCCTTGCCTCAACTGGCAGACCATGTCGTGAATGCCCGACAACATCGCCGCCTCATAGATGCTCTCGTCGGGCAAATCGTCGCGCATGCGGCAGATGTTCTGCTTGATGGTACCGGGAAATAGCTCGACCTCCTGGGGCAAGTAGCCGGTATATTCCCCGAACTGGCGGCGATCCCAGTTGCGCAGCTCTGTTCCGTCCAGCCTGACCTTTCCCGCTGTCGGCACCAGACATCCCACGAGAATGCGCGCGAGAGTCGACTTGCCCGATCCGGACGGTCCGACAATGGCCAACGACTCTCCGGGCGCGAGCTCGAGCGACACACCATTGAGTACCGGCTCCTTCGAGCCGGGCGGCAGATACAAGACCCGATCAACGCTCAGGCGCCCTTGCGGTCTTGGCAAGCGCAGCTTGGGCGTCTCGCGCTGGAATGACTCGACTGCCTGCTTGACGCGGGCATAGGCCGATCGCGCCTGCACGCAGCTGCGCCATCCCTCGATCAAGCCTTCGAGCGGCTGCAGGGCGCGGCCGGCAATGATCGAAGCCGCGATCATCATGCCGCCGGTGATCTCGGCGTGGAGGGCCAGATAGGCGCCGGTACCGAGAATCGTGATCTGGGCCACGAGCCGGACGAACTTCGACGCACCGCTGATCCAGAAATTCCGGTCAAGGGCCTGGCTCTGGACCGTCAGCGCCGGCGCCTGCCGGCGCCCCCAGTGGAGAATGCTTTCGCTCAGCATTCCCATCGCATTGATCACCTGCGAATTTCGCGCCAGCGACTCGGCCGCCGCATCGGCCTCGGCGGCATGCAGCCCTGCCTCGCTCAGACGTTCCGAGGTCGCTTTCTGGTTGATCAGCGCAATCAGTGCGAGGACCAGGCCCGATACCACTGCGATCCAGCCCAGATGTCGGTGAACGAGGAATATGACTGCGAAGTAGAGTGGTGAGAGTGGCGCGTCCATCAGCAGAAGCATGATAGGGCTCGAGATGAAACCCCGCACCTGGTGAAGGCTGCGGATCGCCTGGATCGTTCCGCCCTCGCCGGCCCTGGCGTTGTTGATGCTGCTCGCCAACACGGCGCCGCCGAGCACCGCCTCCATCTTGGTCGCAAGACGCCCCAGCACCTGCCGACGCAGAATGTCCACGATCGAGAGGATACCGATGAACGCCAGCGCGAGAGCAGAGAGCATCAGCAGTGTCTCGAGACTACGGCTCGTCAGCACGCGATCGGATATTTGAAAGAGGTAAATCGGCAACGTGAGCATCAGCAGATTCACAACGACCGAAAACGCCGCGACTGCTATCAGGTTGGTGCGCGCAACCGAACGCCAGGCGGCCAGCGCGTTGACAGGTCCGACATAGTCGCGGGCCTCGCCGTTGGGTGTGACGCGAAGTTGAGCTCTGGAGTGGGTGCGCTGCGGATCGTCCAGTGTCTCGACAGCAGCCATGTTTGCCTCCCACTAGAGGACGGCATCGTGAGTTCCAAGGTGATCGATCTGAGTAGCATCCACGATATCGGGAGGCGGCGGCGCGGGATTTTGGACATCGGCAGCCACCGGTGCCGGAATATCTTGGGCCGGTACGGCGTCCGCCTGAGACGTAGCCGTCTGCGGGGGCGCGATGTCGCCGCTGAGCGAGACGCCATAGTCTGTATACTGGGTTCCGTTGAACAGCGTATCTGCCGGAGGCGGTGGCGCATCGTTCAACGCGATCACATCGCCCGCGACGGTGGTCGTCACCGCAGCATTCGATGTGTCCGTCACGACGTTCTGCGGGGCAGCGGTCACGGATCCCGAACTCTCGATCGGAGCGTCAGCTGTGCTGGCGAGCGCAAGAAGGGTGTCGGCCGATCCAGACGTTTGAGCGCTGCCGGTGTCCGGCACGGCCGTCTCTACGGGCTCGGTCGTGGGGTTGCTGAGCGAGTCTCCGGCGCTGGTGAGCACCGGCCCGCTCGCGTCAGCGACCGGCGCCGTACTCACTGCAGCATCGCCCGCCACACTGCCCGTGTCGGCCGGATGCGACACGTCGCTCGGGGGATCGGTCGCAGCCCCAGCCGTTGTGGCGAGCACCGGCTCGCCTGTGTCAGCGACCGGCGCCGCACTCGCAAGAGAATCGCCCGCCACACTGCCCGTGTCGACCGGATGCGCCACGTCGCTGGTCGGATCGGTCAGAGCCGCAGCCGTTGTGGTGAGCACGGGCTCGCTCGTGTCGGCGACCGGCACCGTACTCACTACAGCATCGCCAGCCACACTGCCCGTGTCGACCGGTTGCGCCACGTCGCTCGACGCATCGGTCAGCGGAGCAGCCGTTGTGGTGAGCACGGGCTCGCTCGTGTCGGCGACCGGCGCCGCACTCGCATGAGCATCGCCCGCCACACTGCCCGTGTCGGCCGGTTGCGCCACGTCGCTCGACGCATCGGTCAGCGGAGCAGCCGTTGTGGTGAGCACGGGCTCGCTCGTGTCAGCGACCGGCGCCGCACTCGCATGAGCATCGCCCGCCACACTGCCCGCGTCGACCGGATGCGCCACGTCGCTGGTCGGATCGGTCAGAGCGGCAGCCGTTGTGGGGAGCACCGGCTCGCTCGTGTCAGCGACCGGCGTCGCACTCGCAAGAGCATCGCCCGCCACACTGCCCGTGTCGACCGGATGCGCCACGTCGCTGGTCGGATCGGTCAGAGCGGCAGCCGTTGTGGTGAGCACCGGCTCGCTCGTGTCAGCGACGGGCGCCGCACTCGCAAGAGCATCGCCCGCCACACTGCCCGTGTCGACCGGATGCGCCACGTCGCTGGTCGGATCGGTCAGAGCGGCAGCCGTTGTGGTGAGCACCGGCTCGCTCGTGTCAGCGACGGGCGCCGCACTCGCAGTCACACTGCCCGTGTCGGCCGGTTGCGATACGTCGCTCGTCGCATGGGTCAGAGCCGCAGCCGTTGTGATGAGCACGGGCTCGCCCGTGTCAGCGACCGGCGCCGTACTCGCCAGAGCGTCGCCAGCCATAATCGCAGTGTCGGCCGGATGCGAGAGCTCGCTCGCCGGATCGGTCGGAGCGGCAGCTGTTGTGGCGAGCACCGGCCCGCTCATGTCAGCGACCGGCGCCGCACTCGCCAAAGCATCGCCAGCCACACCGGTGGGCTGTGATACATCACCAGGTGCACCGTTGGCCGTATCCACTGCCAACCCCACGATCTCAAAGGCTGGTGCTGAACTCGCCAGGGTGTGAGCTCCCGTGCTGTCCGATGCAACCGTTTGCGGCAACGTGGTCGACTGACTGTCTGGAACAGTCGTCGGGCCAACCACCTCGTTGCTCAGCGTGCTCACGGTGTCGGCGACGGCCGTGAGCGTCGGCGGCACCGCATCGACCGACGCGATTGCGCCGACGACGTCGTTGGGCAGCGTACTGACGGTGTCGGTCACCGTCGCGAGTGCGGGCGGCACCGCCGCTTCGACCGCCGCAATCGTCCCAACCATGTCGTTGGGCAGCGTGCCCGCAGTGTCGGCCAAGGTCGTGAGCATCGGCGGCACCGCCTCAACCGGCGCGATTGCGCCGGCCGCGTCGTTGGGCAGCGTGCTGACGGTGTCGGTCACCGTCGTGAGCGCCGGCAGCACCGCCGGTTCGACCGCCGCAATCGTTTCACCCACGTCGTTGGGCAGCAGCGTGCCCGCGGTGTCGGCCAAGGTCGTGAGCGTCGACGGCGCTGCCTCGGCCGGAGCGATTGCGCCGGCCAAGTCGTTGGCCAGCGTGCTGACGGTGTCGGTCGTCGTCGCGAGTGCGGGCGGCACCGCCGCCTCGGCCGCCGCAATCGTACCAACCACGTCGTTGGCCAGCGTGCTGACGGTGTCGGTCGCGGCGAGTGCCGGCGGCACCGCCGCTTCGACTGGCGCAATCGTAGCAACCATGCCGTCGGGCAGCGTGTCCACGGTGTCCGCCAACGTCGTGAGCGTCGGCTGCACCGCCTCAACCGGCACGATTGCGCCGGCCGCGTCGTTGGGCAGCGTGCTGACGGTGTCGGTCATCGTCGCGAGTGCCGGCGGCACCGCCGCCTCGGCCGGCGGGATTGCGCCGGCGACATCGTTGGGCAGCGTGCCGACGGTGTCGGTCACCGTCGTGAGCGCCGGCGGCACTGCCGTTTCGACCGCCGCAATCGTTCCAACCACGTCGTTGGGCAGCGTGCCCGCGGTGTCGGCCAAGGTCGTGAGCGTCGGCGGCACCGCATCGATCGGCGCGATTGCGCCGGCGACGTCGTTGGGCGGCGTGCTGACGGTGTCGATCACCGTCGTGAGCGCCGGCAGCACCGCCGGTTCGACCGCCGCAATCGTTTCACCCACGTCGTTGGGCAGCAGCGTGCCCGCGGTCTCGGCCACGGTCGTGAGCGTCGACGGTGCCTCGGCCGGAGCGATTGCGCCGGCCGCGTCGTTGGCCAGCGTGCCGACGGTGTCGGTCGCCGTCGTGAGCGCCGGCGGCACTGCCGTTTCGACCGCCGCAATCGTTCCAACCACCGTTCCAACCACGTCGTTGGGCAGCGTGCCAGCGGTGTCGGCCAAGGTCGTGAGCGTCGGCGGCACCGCATCGATCGGCGCGATTGCGCCGGCGACGTCGTTGGGCGGCGTGCTGACGGTGTCGATCACCGTCGTGAGCGCCGGCAGCACCGCCGGTTCGACCGCCGCAATCGTTTCACCCACGTGGTTGGGCAGCAGCGTGCCCGCGGTCTCGGCCACGGTCGTGAGCGTCGACGGTGCCTCGGCCGGAGCGATTGCGCCGGCCACGTCGTTGGCCAGCGTGCTGACGGTGTCGGTCGCGGCGAGTGCCGGCGGCACCGCCGCTTCGACTGGCGCAATCGTAGCAACCATGCCGTCGGGCAGCGTGCCCACGGTGTCCGCCAACGTCGTGAGCGTCGGCTGCACCGCCTCAGGCGGCGCGATCGCGCCGGCCACGTCGTTGGGCAGCGTGCTGACGGTGTCGGTCATCGTCGCGAGTGCCGGCGGCACCGCCGCTTCGACCACCGCAATCGTTCCAGCCACGTCGTCGGGCAGCGTGCCCGCGGTGTGGGCCAGGCTCGTGAGCGTCGGCTGCGCCGTCACCTGGAGCGGCGCGATCGCGCAGACCTCGCCATCCGGTAGCGTGCTGACGGTGTCGCTCGTCATCGTGAGCGCCGGCGGCACCATCGCCTCGACCGGCGCAATCCCTAGCACCACGTCATTGCTCAGATCACCGACCATTCCAAGCAGGGGAAAGGAGCTGACGATCGACGGGCTAGACGAGCCGCAAAGCAAATCAGATCGAATGGATTCGAGCGTTGACCCACCAGACACTTCAGTGCTTCCGACGTCCGACTCTGCTGACGGCGAGTTCACGCAACTGACGTTACTAACGTCGGCCGAGGTGTGAGCATGGTGCTTGCAGGACTCGGCATCTTCGCTACCTCCGCCCTCACCCCCATAGTTCGCAGCGGCGATCGCGTCGCCACGAGCGGTGCTCGGTCTCGGCGTGTGTTCATGCGGCTCCGCCGGGAGGCCGGTCGGATCGAGCTGAGCCACATGCGTCTCCGACGAAGCGGCCAGCCCCTTAGGCCTCTCATCCTCCGGGCCCGGTTTCGCAGGATCGGTCGCAGGCAGCTGGTCGTCCGTCGCTTGCGGCCCCGCTCCTGCCTGAGCGGTTGTCGCGTCTTCTTGCTCGGCCAGCGCGGATTTGAACGGAGCCGCAAGGAACTCTTCGCAGGCGATCAGCGGGGCAATGAAGAACGACCAGGTCAAGAAACTGAAAGATCCGGATCGCTTGTCAGCGCGCTGCACTCCGGCTTCGAAAATCTTCCGCTCTTGCTCGAACAGTTCGCGCTTTTCCACCTGCTGCATGACCGCCGCCTTTCTCGTTCAAAAACCACTCTCGCCCGGCAGTATTCACCGCCAGCGTCTCTTCGGCATGTCAGGCGTTCGTGTCGTGCGGCGTATCCGTCGCCGTGTCGAAATGCCCTACGTCGAAGTGATCCGTTGGGCCCATCAAATCGATGGCGTATTCGAGTGCATCGTCGCAAGACATCGAAGCGAGCGCGCCCTGTATGTCACCCGAATGATCGGGACCGTGCGAGCTGAAATCACCCGCGAATTCACCATGGGAGAAGTCGAACTTGGCTAGCGCTTCACCCGGACTGCGATCGGTGTCGCCCCTGCTGCCATCGTCAGCCCCCTTGTCCCAATAATCCTTGGGCTGGTATTCGCCGTCCTTGACGTCCTTCCAGCTACCATCGTGCGCTGGGTAGTCGCCCTTGGCGTCTTTCGGGTAGGCGCCCATGCCGCTAAGCTTGGAATAATTGTCCTTTCCGTCGTTGTTCGAATACTCGTCGTTACCCCTACGATCGTCATTCCACTTTGACTGCTTGCCCTCGCCGCAGTCGTCGGGCTTGGTCGACGTGCATTCCTCGGGTGGGACGCCGGTTCCCGCAAGCTTTCCGAGCCCGAGAATGCTCGTAACGCTGCTCAGGATAGACATGGCTTCGCTCCTCGCTTCAGCTTTGCGACGGCACGAGGGTCACGCGCGCGTGCCCTGCCGGGATCACCACGCGGTCACCCCTACTGTCGCCGAAGCACACCCGTGGATGCATCGGCGAAGAAATAAGTTCACGCCTCATTCGAGCTGCCGGCGCATGGCCACGAGCTCTCTCCGGATCCACGCCTTGACGGTTCCGACGGGAACCCGCAGACATTCGGAAATCTCCTCGTGCGTGCGCCCGTCGACGATCGCCAGAAGCAGGCTCGCGCGACGCTGTGGCTCAAGCTGGTCGAGCATGGTTCGCAGCGTCATGCTGTCTGGGATACAGGACGCAGGGTTCGGAGTGGTCTGTTCGCGCGCGCAGATGGCATTCAATGCATCATCCTCGAGCGCGAGTTCGCGCCCGGCGTTCTGCCGCATCTTGAGCGCTGTGTTGCGGACGATCGTGTAAATCCAGCCCCGGGCGGATCCTCGCGCAGGATCGAAGTCTTTCGCACATCGGAGAATCTGCGCGAATGCGTCGTGGATGACGTCCTCGGAACGCGATCTGTCGTGCACGATCCGGTGCGCCATCGCGCGCAGCTGTTCCTTCTCCCGGGCGTAGATCTTGCCGACGGCCGACTGCGATCCGGAGGCGCACTCCAGCAGAGCGGTTTCGTAATTAAGCGCCGTCTCGCAATTTGAATAACCCTCGTGCCGCGCTGCGGCGGAGCGAGGCGTTCCCTTCGTCACATCGGCGCATGGATGGGGCATGGTCGAAGTAACCCCTCACAAAGCAGATTCGCGACTGCTTTCACCTGCAGGACTGCCCGTGGCATTTAATGCCCTGCATTTAAAATTAATTTAAATGACCTGTTTTAAAAAAATACGAAATCGACCGTCGGCGAACTCAAGTCAACAGCATCAACTTCGTTCCCGACGTTTTCAAACTTTTCCCGACCGCCAAATGGCCAACGGTCGTCACCGGCGCAGGCGGGTAATGCGTCGTGCGCGTCAGCCAGGCAAGTCGCTGTGCGAAGCGACGTTATCCCTTTCGTCGACTTCGAAAATGGAGGCTTCAAAAACGGTCGCTAAGTCGCATTCATAACTTTAGCGCACACATCTCCGACTACGTCTAAGACCTTTGCGCAGCGATCATGCAGCCAAAAGGCTAAGGCGGTTCTTGGACCGAACTCCGCTATAGCGTCCCAGCGCGCGTTCGTTCGAAACGCGTCGCATCTCCGTCACGCCGTCAAGAAGATCCGAACGTCCAATTCGTTATGACGAAACCGCACCGTCACCCGCTTTGACTCACCTCGCATAAGACGTTGCAAAATCAGGATGCGGCAAAGCGTCAAACGCGTGCCGCTCACAAAATTTGCGCGGCCGTGCATCCAAATTGGCGTCTTGCACCTAGTGATGACGTGGCAACAGTTACATCAATGTTCCGCCACTTACATCGAAAGGAGGCCAACATGCTAGAGATGACCAATCTTGCTCACCCTATCGAACTGTCAGATGAGGAGCTCGACCTCGTGGCCGCCGGCACCGGCGGCTGTGGGTGCCATGATGGATCACTGATCCGAACTGGCGACATCAATGTCCTCAGCGGAAACCAAGTTCAGGTGGGCCTGCTGTCCAAGCAGTCCCAGTCCCAAATCTTTGTTGGGTAAAGCCAAGATGCGTCGGCGAACCGCTTCTCCATAAGGGGAAGCGGTTCTCCGGTATCGACCCGCAGTCTTGCTGCGGCGGAACGCTACTCCGCGCAGCGCTGATGAGTAAGAGCACAGCAAGGCGCGCCCCATGGCGACTCGGCCAGCTCTATTTCGCAAGGAAGCCGTCGACTTTTTGCATCAGCGCCACAGCTGGGGTGAGGTCGTATTGCTGCAGCCGCTATCGAGCACGCTCCTTAGCTGGAGCCTGGTGGGGCTCGTCATACTCATTCTGTGCTTTCTCTCCATCGCGCAATACGCGCGCAAGGAGACCGTCTCCGGGTATCTCACGCCGACCTCCGGCACAGCCAAGATTTTCGTGCCACAACAGGGCTTCGTTAAAGCGATACAAGTGAAGGAAGGGCAAGAGGTTGCGGAGGGTGACCCGCTCCTGACCGTAGTCACTTCCCAAATCACCGCCAGTGGCGATGACGTCAATGCCACCGTCCTTGCAGTTCTGACGCAGCAACGCAATGTGGTCGAGCGACAGATCGATGCGGAAGATCGACGAACCGCCTCGGAACAGGATCGCCTCGCTTCCACGATCAAGGGGATTGAAGGAGAGATTGCCCAGCTCGAGGACCAGCGGAACATCCAAAACGAGCGGCTGAAGCTTTCCGAGAGCTTCGTATCAACGGGCGCTAAGCTAACCGCGAGCGGCGCATTGCCAACGATTGAGCTCAAGCGCCGCGAGCAGGCCGCCCTTGAGCAAAAGCAGAGCGTGGTCTCGCTGGATCAGCAGATCACCGCACGGCGCACCCAATTGACAGACGCTCGGCATACACTCGAGCAACTCCCCACCGTCGCCGCAGAGCGGATCCGAGGACTGCGTAATGAACTCTCCTCGATCGAACAGCGCGCGGCCGAGGTGAACGGGCGGCAGGCTTACGTTATCAGGGCGCCAACGAGTGGCCGCGTGTCCACGCTGCAGGCGACTGTTGGCCAGATCGCCGATCCAAGGCATATGCAGCTCGAAATCATTCCCCTTGATGCGCACTTGCAGGCGGAGCTGTTCTTTCCGACACGCGCGTTTGGCTTTGTGCGCCCCGGCCAGCAGGTTAGAATACTTTATGAGGCATTTCCTTATCAGAAATTCGGCACCTACCGCGGCAGCGTGACAAAGGTCTCCCACACGATTCTGACCGGCAACGAAACGACCGGGCCGATCACCCTCAAGGAACCAGCTTACCGTGTGACGGCGGCTCTCGAGCGGCCCGACATCGACGCCTATGGCCGCAAGATGCCGCTTCAGCCGGACATGCTGCTGAGGGCCGACGTGATCCTTGAGCAACGGTCCCTGATGAGGTGGCTGCTCGATCCGGTGTTGAGCGCGAGGATGTAGCGCATGCAGGGACTTTTGAATTTCAGCGGACGCAGATCCCTCCCAGTCATCCGGCAGACGGAGGCGACGGAGTGCGGGCTCGCATGCCTCGCCATGGTAGCATCTTATCATGGTCATCGAACTGACCTGAACAGCCTGCGGCGCCGGCATCCGGTGTCCCTGAAGGGCGTCACTCTTCGCGACCTCATGCAGATTGCAGCTCACCTCGGGCTGGCATGTCGGCCGCTGCGAATCGAGATCGACCACCTCTGCCAATTACGTGTGCCGGCCATTCTGCATTGGGACATGGCTCATTTCGTTGTTCTGAAAGCATACAGGAGGAAAGGGATCGTGGTGCACGATCCGGCAGCCGGCGAAAAATGGCTCCCCCTCACTGAAGCGTCTAGACACCTCACCGGGGTCGCGCTCGAACTCTCGCCCACTGAAAAGTTCTGTCGCACGGATGAAAGAGTGCGGCTGCCGTTCTCGGTGTTCTGGAGCGGAATGAACGGAGGCAATTATGCTCTCGCCCAAATATTAGTTCTGTCGGTAGTCATCGAAATTCTTCTACTCGCCGCCCCTTTCTATATGCAACTCACCGTTGACGAGGTCATCGCCAGAGGAGATGTCGATCTGCTGGTCGTACTCGGGCTAGGATTCGCGCTCCTTCTCCTGATACGGGTCGCGTCGACCGCGACCCGCTCGTTCATCATTCTTGTTCTGCAGAACACGTTGAGCTTTCAAATCGGCGCGCGGCTGTTTCATCATTTGGTGCGCTTACCACTCTCATTCTTCGAAAAGCGGCACATCGGCGACATCCTGTCTCGCTTCAACTCGATCGAACCCATCCGCAACGTGCTCGCGGAGGGATTGATCACGGGGCTGATCGACGGTCTCATGTCGGTGTTGATGCTGGCGTTGATGTTCACCTACAGCGTCCAGCTCGGACTTGTCGTCCTGCTGGCGTTCGCGTTGTATGCCGCCCTGCGGCTCGCTCTCTTCGGCATGTTCCGACAACGGAGCGAAGCCGCCATTCACAGCAAGGCAGACGAGAACTCCACCTTCATCGAAACCGTGCGAGCGGTGCAAAGCCTAAAGTTGCTCAACCGAGAGAACGAGCGGGAGGGCCAGTGGCTGAACCGCTATGCTGCGTATATTAATGCCAACGTGCGGCTAGGGCGGGCGAGGATCAGCTTCAAAGCCATGAACGACACGATATTTGGCTTGGAGAACGTGATCACGATCTACCTTGCCGCTCGTCTCGCACTGGACAACCTCATCACGGTTGGCATGATATTCGCGTTCGTCAGCTACAAGCTGCAGTTCGCTGAGCGGACAGCGCTGTTGATCGAGAAGCTGGTGGATGTCCGCATTCTCGGACTGCACCTGGAGCGTCTTGCCGACATTGCGCTCACCCCGCTCGAGCGGGGGCACGACCTGGACCCGTCCTATGTCCGACAGATTCGCGGCGCGATCGAACTGCGTAACGTGTGCTTCCGGTATGCAGAAGGAGAGCCTCTGATTCTCAACAACGTCAATCTGTGCGTTGCTCCCGGACAATTCGTGACGATCATGGGACCCTCGGGCTGCGGCAAGTCAACTCTTGTCAAGATTATGCTTGGGCTGCTCGAGCCGACAAGCGGAGAGGTTCTGATCGACGGCCTTCCGCTGAGCCAGATCGGAGCGCGCGTCTATCGCGAGCAAATTGGCGCGGTGATGCAGGAGGATCAATTGCTGTCGGGGTCGATTGCCGACAATATCTGCTTCTTTGATACGACATTCGATCTGCAGGGGATGATCGAGTGCGCGCGGATTGCCGGGATCCACGACGACATCATGGCAATGCCGATGAGCTACAACAGCCTCATCGGCGACATGGGAAGCTCGTTATCCAGCGGGCAGAAGCAGCGAGTACTACTTGCGCGTGCGCTCTATAGGCGACCGAAGATCCTGTTTCTGGACGAAGGCACGGCACATCTCGACACCGAGAAGGAGAAGGAAATCAATGCGAATCTTCGGCATCTAAACATGACGCGGGTGAGCGTGGCGCACCGACCCGAGATCACCCACGGAGCGGATATGTTCATCCGTCTTGGCGCGGCGGCGAAGCCATTTCGGGTCGGAACGACAAGCGACAGACCAGCAGCGGCGCCTGAGCGAGATGTCGGGGCCGCCGAGTTTGCCGCCGAAGGTGCGAAATCGACCGAGACCGCGCACGCTCACGATGCCTGCCCCGGGGGTGCCACGGACGATTGCACGAAGCGCGATCCTGGCTCGAGGGACGCCAACGACGACTGCCATCCACGCAAGGACTACGGCCGGCCGTCGAAAGACGACTGCAATCTCAAGCCGTCCGGCGACTGCGGCAAAGCCGATAACCCGGGTGAAGCGCTGGCCAAGATCGACTTCTCACGATGCTGATTTCGGTTCGCGCCGTCCGGATCTCGGGTGACGTCGCTTCGATGTCGTCCCACGACGGGCTCGGATGTGGCATCGGCCGGCCAAACGCGAGACTGATTAATCCGCCTGAGGGTCAAATTCCGGGAGGGCAATCGAGAGAAGGGCCGTGGCCACATAAGATGAGGCTCGCGCGCACCAAGTCGGAGCCCGCCAGGCGCGGGCTCGCCATTGAAGGTCACCAGCACAGTCCGCTTATTGAGTTGGGCTGCGAAAGGCGCTCCGTCGCAGCTTCAGCATGCGGCTGCGCATGGCCAAATTTGCGCGACGGTGCGTCCAGATTGTCGGCTTCCGACTAGAAACAACATGGCAACCGCTACAGCAGGTTCGTTCGCAGGGTGGCCGAAAGCAGGCAGGATGCCCACCACGTACATCGACCAAGAAGCGAGCGATGCCTGGGCTTCTCCGATTGGAGGGTGAACGATGGACGTGCATGACGAGACAACCGATGATCTAATCGGCGAAGGGACCATCATCATAGACGGGCGCAACGAGAGAGTCTCTTACTGGCTCACCGTTTCTCCTGAGGGTGATCCCGTACTTGCTGAGGGCTCAATCTCGGGATCGGAACGACTCATAAGAAGCCTTACTAACGCAAGAAATGTCAAGCTTGCTCTGGGCGACGGGCCGGTTGTCACCCTCGAATGCGAAGGCGGCTCAGGCGAAGAGCAGTGGGTCAAGGCTCTGACCGGCTGAGAATCACAAGACTGGTATTTGGCTCGCCATAACAGGGCGTTCCGGCGAGTCCTATATTAGACCGGCCTAAGACCGAGGCCGAAGCAGCCCGTTGAGACACGCGTTCCAGTGCAATGATTGACCGAAAGCAGCTCCAGGATATGTCCATTGACGAGTTGTGGGAGCTGCACCAGGACGTCGATTCAGTGCTGGCCGCGAGGATAGCCGCTAAGAAGGAACTCCTCGAAAGCAGGCTCGAGCAACTTCGCGACCAAGGGCAGCAACCAGGAAAGGGCTCAGCCGATTCCTCTGAAAGCTAACGTGGAGGCGCCTTCAAGACGGCGAGCGTGCCGACCTCAGCGCGCCCTTGTCTAGTGCGTTCGTATCCAGGCTTGGCACTCCGCGCAAACGTGTGAAGTTGTCTTTTTTGCTTTCGTCATCGACCATTTCCCTTTGTCGAAATCGGGCAGCCGGCGCTACAGGGATTTGCCGACAGCCAAATCGCGCAGGGCCTAACCTACCTTGTGAATACCAATGCCGCCGGCGATCGCCGGTGGCTCTGTTCAACTGGTGTTCCGGTCGAAGGCCGTGTTCGGTGCGTCAGGTCTGTCGCTTCTCTATTTGCCAAAGTGTTCGAGCCTCGTTGCAAGCCTCGCCTGTCTCACCTCAGCCAAGCCGCGAGCAACGCACTCAACGGTATTTGCTATATGTGGTGGGATGCGTTTCCGAGCTTGGCTCTTGCCGAATGGATCGTGCTGCGCCTAAACGGCTCAGAGATCGGGCCGAAGAGTGCGCGGGACTGGCCGAGATCATGAAGGCCGAGATGGCCCGCGACAGCTACTGAAAGCTCGCTGAGGCTCACGAAGCTTGTGGCGAACAACGACGAATCAATTCGAGAATAAAGTAACGGGGGAGTCGGCACCTCTTTCACTCCATCTCGGCGGGAAAAAGTGGCACCGTTTTTTATTTCGCGCTAGCCTTGTGCCATACGCGAGTCGGGGGGATTCATGGAACGGAAGCCTTTCGAGAGCATGGCTCTTGAAGAGCTCTGGCAACTTCACACCCTCGTCAATGATGTTCTGGCCGGGAGGCTTTTGGCGAAGAAGGAAGAGCTAGAGCGCCGACTGGAGCTCCTCAAGCGCGAAGACAAAGCTCCCCATTAAGGCCTCGCAATCCGCTCGCCGGTTCGCCTGGCAGGACTAGCTGCTTGAGGGAACCTTGATTGCTGGCGCGAACCGCTCGGAGAATGTTGCGGCCTTTGCATCCCGTGCTGCGGAAAGGGCAGCCGAAATAAACGTCGAGCATCCGATGGTTGCGAGCACTAGGAGAGCCGCACCGAAAATCAGGCTACGCATTGAGCCTCCCGCAACGGGCGTTACCAGCACAGCATCGGATTGCGTTGTTTCAGCTTCGCTTCGTTGGCGGCCTCAAATGGCTTCATACACGCGGCCGTGAATGCGCTCCATAACCTCTCAGGCGATTTGAGCGCTCACCCTCATCGTCCCGCGCGGCGACCCTGGCGCGCTCCTGCTGCTCCACAGTCGCGAGAAGGTCGAGCTGGCGGAAAGCAGGTCCTGGTCGTGCATAAACTTTACGCCGTTCTGCTTTCTGCCGGCGCTTGGACACCTTACGCACGGATCGAGAATACGCGGTTGACAGGATGCTGCAGTGTTCCCTCCGGGAACAAATCGACCTGGCTGGGACGCGGTAGTCGTCGTTTAAATTTGTTAAGGACTAGGTTCGCCGAAAAGGGAAGACTTCGAGCGGGTGCCCAACGGCGGCGCCAAAGAAGAATAGTTGGGGGCGTCCATGAGCACCCGCGGTCGAGCGGTGATACCTGCTGCTGCAATTCGCGAACGTCTTCAGAGCATCGTTTCTGCACTGGTTGAATTAGAGGAAATCCGAGCCCGAGTTCTCGCGGCTGAACAGAGCGATAAACCAATAAGGCCCAAGCCGAAGAAGCGCCCCCGCCGAGGCAAGCCCACTAGCAGGAAGCGCTAGCCGCGTCGCCCATGGCTTGCGACCGCGGCGGGCGGCCAGGAGCGATCCTGCCTGCTCTCAGTTCGACTGTTGGTCTTGCGTGCCATCGTTCCCACGACCTGTTGCCAGCTCGTCCCCACGGGCAGAAATATGCCATGGACTCGGATTCACAAATTTGAATCCCAAGCGGACGATTTCTTGGGATGAAGCTGTGTTTGCCGACCAGACAGCGGCAGACCTCTCGGTCCCAGCTCCGTTTTTCGATCCGGAAAAACCTCCAGGCTGGGGCCGATGTGGTCTACTCCGGAAGCGAGCCTTTTCCTCCCAGCAGCCGCGCATAGTGCAGCTCGAGCCAACGTCCGGCCCGTACACGCCGGCCGATGATGGGCCTGCTCATCGATCTATCGCAATGGTCTCCTCGGAGGGATGGTCCTCCCAGGAAGCTTGCGATGGGCACGGATTACATGGCGGAAGCTGCCCGGCATCGGCACGTAGCCGAGGAGTACCGAACCCTAGCGTTTGGTACGTCAGATGAGGGCTGCGTGGGATGTACCTTAGACTTGCAGACAATTACGATCTGCTCGTTGCAACGAAGATAGGATTGCCAGCAATCGCAAGCTCGTAAACTAGAGGTCGCTCCATTGCGACTTTATGCCGACTTGGCATTGGCCCATCTCGGATTTCTAGGCCCTTATGCTCGAGTGGTACCGACCTCGGCAGATGCCCACACTTCGACTGCTGTTGGAGCTTGAGCGGACATCAGCCGGCAAGCCGATCATGAGTACGTAGGCCCAGTTTTGGGCTATGCGGCGCCTCTGTCTGAGTCGCGATGATGCACTCAACGCCGGCGGGCGCAACCATGGCCCGCGGATCGTAGGCGCATCCACACCGAGCCGATTGGGTGTAGGCCGACAGGCGCGGGTCGATCCCGGAATGCGCCTCGCAGAAGCGATCGATGATGTGGCTGACCTTCTCCCTGTAGTCGCGGTGCCAGTGTCCAAGGCCGTGTAGAGCACTTTCCTGACAGGCGATCGATTTAAGCTGAAGGATGCGGTCCATGGTTTGCAGGGCGCAATCGTGGAGCGTTGGCAGGTCGAGATCATCGGCAATGTTAGCAATCAGCTCTACATCCTGGTGTAGCAAACGACGCACAAGAGCACTTCCATCGGGGCTGATCTACGACCTTAATCGGTATAAGCGCGTGGTCGCTCGGTTTCTGCAGTCTCGTTTGAGGGCAAGCAACGTCGCGCCCGTTCGATCTGTGCGTCAGTAGCGCCATGATTGCGTGCGTACATCTCGGCCACTTGTGCCGAATATTTCGCGACGTAGTATCTGACCTCGCTGCACGAGATGCGCCCCGTGGGCCTGTGGTGACGCGAAGCGAAGGCTTCGGACCCCAGCGGAATCAGCAACAAAGCAACAATAGCCCCGGCCCGTATGATCATTCTCGCCGCCCCCATCTATTTGTCTGGTTGGTTAGGAGAGAGCAGGCCTGAATCGCGCGCGCGACGCAAATTAACAATCGTGCACCGATCCAAAGAGCTGTGCGACTGTGGCTCCGACGCTTCGGTGCTGGGCGGGTACCGGATAATGAGGTCGCAGTCGAGCGATCTGGCGTGAGCTTCCTAGAAAGCGGAAGTGGCAAGTTCGATCATCGCACTGCACGGCTCTACGAGCTCGCAAGAGCTATCTCCGACGAACCACTCTCCTTCGACGACTGGCTTTAGAGATACGGCCAGTCCTCGCAATCGTTCTCGCCTGCGCGGCTCGGAGGCGACGCCGGAGGGTCTGCAGTTCTCGAAAAAGTGCGACCAGTCGCTCGACCCGCTCGCCCAGAATAGTCGAATAGTTGTAAACTCGACCTCGATTACTCATTGCTGCCCAAACCATGATTGTTGAAAGCAATAGGTGGTCGACAACGGGAAAAATATGCAATCCAAGGTAGGAACATACAACCCATAAATGATGACAGTATTAAAATGGGCCATGCCAAGGTCCCGTTGTGACAGCGCGTTCCTTTCACTTGCCTTTCGGGTCGTTTTCGTCCCGCAAGTTCGGCCTGTTCGGCAACGCTACCGGCTTGGTCCCGCAGCATCACGCGCGCCCCGTCTCTCAGGCTAATTTTCGCTCGCTGGTTAACTGGTGCGGATCGAGCGCCGCATCATGAAAACACCGAAGCCAAAGCAACGGGCCGAGCAGGAGATCGGACGATTGGTCAGGCTCGCCCGGCAGGGATTTGGCACGTCGAAGATAGCCGCCGAACTCGGCCGCCATGCTGGATCGGTGAGGCGCATGGCACGAACGTTGGGACTGCCGTTGAAGAAGTAGTCCCCGCGAGCGGTGTTGAGCGCAGCGCGGCGGACCTACAGCCCAAAGCCTCGGCCAATCTCCCGCGCAAGCTTGAGCGCGGCGTCGGTATGGCGGCCATAGAAGAACGCTCGATCAAGCTGCGAAAAGATACCCATTCCCAAACAGCGCTGTGGCAGCGCCTCTAAACATAGTTATGGACCGGGTTGAACGAACAGCAAAAGTTCAAAAACGGCCCCAGCCGCAGGTCGGGAGAAACAGCCGGGGCCGGCATTCCCATTCCAATGTGCCGCAATCGGCGGTAATCGGCACGTTCCTAGCAAGCCACGTGAAAGCTAATGAACTGTTTCGAAGGACCGAATTAGGAGCGAGGCGCCTGATCTCACAAACGCGCACTTCGCAACGCAACATAGCGGCAACGGCCCGTCGCCCCCCGGAGTGGCATACTTCTCCTCGTGGGTGTGGATAAAACCCGGCGGCTCGCGTAGCATCGGCAAGGGTTCAACGTCTCACCGGGATCAGACAAATGAGCCGTTTCCTGCTGTGCAGCGTAGCCGCTGTCTGCCTCGCCGGAGGTTTGGTTTGCCATTCGTCCAAAGCGAATGCTGTCTTTTGGCGCGGCATCACCGCGCCAACTGACATCGATATTCATGGGTGGCCGATCATCAAAGAGCCCCCGCCGAGCCCATGCCAGTGGATACGGGTGAGCGGTGGCTACTGGGTCCGACAGTGCGTTTACTAGGCCAGCATTAGCCCATCGCTCAATTCAAACTTAAGGCCAAGGCGCACGTCGTGCGGTGGTGTTACTCCTCCTCTGTGCGGCGTAGGAGGGTGTCGAAAGATGACGGTAGATTTGCTATCGCATGCTCCAGCTCAGTAGCGATGGCCCGATAGCGCACGATCAGTCGCGCATATACGTCGCGCTTAGCCTGATTTTTTGCAACAATCTGAAGTCGCTCGCATTCAGCAATTTGCGCGCGCAGCAGGTCTAGTTGGGCTTGCATTTCCTTCATGCGCCGAGTTGATATTTCTGCGACATTGGCGTCAATGCAGAAAGTACCCACAAGCGAAGGTCCGCCAGTTGGATGCTAGTCTATCGCACCTCGGAGCCGGACGAACTCTAAGAACCCTAAAGGCCCGTTCGCCGGTGCAGCCTGACATTCGATGCGAAGATGAATAACGACCCGCTGGAACGTCTTGGTGCCATCGCGGGTCAGGGCATGCTTAGCTCCTTGGTGTTGCGCTGGCGTGGCGCTCACGTGCGAGTGAAGATCACGCGATCGGACTCCAAGCGAAAATCGCAGCGGTGCTCTTCGTAAGCCGCGAATTCGGAAAGCGCGAGTATGCCCGCGCTGTCCCATTCATCGAAGGCAACATCGCTGGTTGAGTAGAGTTGGGCCGCCTCGCTCTTGCTAATCCATCCGCTCGCGCCGACGGGTAAGCTTTGAAGAGCCACAGATAATGCAGCTTCGGAGCTGGCATCGAGATGCAACGGCCAGGAGGGGGCGATTACCTTGCTTTGCCGAAACCGAGACTTAAACCAATCCATCAAATTAGCTCCCGAGCAATCGGGCCTGAAGTGCTTCGGCGGCGCGTTGATCCGCGTCAGCGTTTGAAAGAAAGTGCCCGTAGACGTCAAATACCCTTGATCGAGCTATGCCCCATTAGGCGCTGGATCTGCTTCGGGTTGTGGCCGTTTTCGATCCAGAGGGAAGCACAGGCATGGCGCAACGCATGCCGTATTATCCTGCCACAATCGTCTGCGGTGCACCAGCGTCGTCCAGCACCGACTTAGCAGCCTGGCTCGGGCTTGACTAACCGGCCCATTGCGGGAAAACGCGCCCGCTGGTGCGGCTTACGCGACCTTCCTGTTTACGGAAGCGCTGCAATCGACCGTAAACCGCCAAACGAGTGCGGCCTAACTGCCGGCCGATCTCGGTTGCAGTCATACCGCTTTCGATGAGCGCACGGAGATGCGCCTCTTCCTCGGGCGACCACGGACGTATTTCCAGTCTATTGTTGGACATCGCCGATTCCTCCCAGCGACAGCACAGATCATGCCTGCTCACGCAAGGTTGCCAGAGTTCTCGAACGCAACGCCGATCAGATTGCCACTCGACCAGATCAATCGGCAACTTCGAATGCTGCGATCTTTTTCAAGCATCAGCTTGAATGTGGAGTTCACGTATCGCTTCGACGGAAGCTCGATTGCTGCGCCTTGATCCGACATGTTGACCACGCGACAACGCAAACTGGCGCCGTCGCCGAACACGTAGGCGACCTCGTCCACCTCGATGCGCTCACGCTTTCGACGCTCGATCATTCTGTGCTGCCCGCAACGAACTCATTCGTCCAATGTGCATCGCGTCTGTAGCAGCCTGAGTTGTCGCGCGATCTGCCTTGCCAGGTTGGATCGCGCCTTGGCGAGCCTGCTTCTCTCCTCAACCATGTCGTGTCCGTCCTGTTCAAGCACCTCAATCAAGATGGTTTGGTTTTCAATGCTGAGTTGCTTGGCTGCAATGTCTCGCGAGATACTTGTCAATTCATCGTCGCAATGTGAGGTCATGGGCGATCCCACGGCGGGCCTGTCGGCGAGTAAAGCTACATCCTACGTCGCCGATCCTGCGAAAACGTTACCCGAGCCGTTCGGCTCGGTGGCTGCAAGCGGGGCCAGATACCGGCTTAGGCGCATCCTGTTACCTCAGCATCACCTCCGACTTCGACCGCGCCCCGTGCTGGTTGGACCGAAGGTCGCCGCACTCCGAACAGTCCTTCATCGCAGATTTCGTTCGGGCTCATGGATCGGCATCGTTGGCGGTTGATGATTGACGGACAGCCAATGGGCATCTTGAGCGCGGGCTCCCGTTTGGAAGATTACTTTGATTCTCCTCAACAAAATTGGCTTCGTTCTGCAGAATTCGCCTCACTTGCCAGTGGCGCCGCAAACAAACGACTACTCGCCTCTGCCGAACAGGCAAAGGCGGATCGATCTGTCGCGCCTCGCCTGGGCACGACGGACGTACCGCTCGACCATTTTCAGTTCGTGAACAGCCCCAACCCGGCCGTCGTCGTCTGATAGCGATCCCGGGCCTAACGCCGAATCGCATCCGGGTGCCGGTCCGCACAATTGACTCATCAGCGTGCGTGCCGCCGCCCGGGCCGTGCTCAAGTCAATTTCGGCTTGCGCAATCAAGCGGGCGTGCGCCAGGCTGATCTGACCGGGCATCAAGTTGCTGAGTTGCCGAGCGAGTTCGTCAATACGCTGACCGCGATCAGATCCGATCTCCGTTCGAGCGGCGAGACCATGGCGATAGGCATTGAGACTGGCCCGTGCCTTGCCCGCCCGAGATTTTGGGCCGGTACTGCGCTGCGCGTTGGCGCGATTGGCGGCACGTTGCCGGTCACTTGTCATCATTCTGGCTCCGGCAAGCGCAACACGGATTCAACGGCATGCTTCGGCGACGACAGCGCTTGTCCCTGCGTCTGCATACGGCGGTAAAACGCGAGTCCGGCGAGCGCCCTCTCGCGGCGCGCGACCTTTGATGCTTGTAACTGCTCGAGCACGAGCAATGTCGGCAAGGAATCGAGTACCGCCTCTGCCTCCAGGCTGAATTCACTCAAACCCGCCTCGTTGAGGACGGCCGCCACTTCGGCCCTTGCTTTCGGGTCGCCACGTGACCAGCGCTCCACCAGAGCCACACGGTCGGCGTCGTTGGCTTCGTGATGTTCTGCAAGGAAGTTGTAAAGTGCCTGACGCTGACGCGCCGCAATGACGTGAGAGGTGGCGCGCTGCAAGATTGTGGTCTGCCGATCGCTGTGCGCCAAATCCTCGGCGTACATTTCCTCGATCCGGTCGCGCGGCTTGAGGGCGGCCTTGACCTGACGGTCGTCCGCGTCGGGGTGGGCGCCCCGGAGCGCTCCTTCATTGATCGAATCTGCACCGCGCGCCAGTTTAGACATCTTTGACCTCCAACAGGGCAGCCAACAATTGATTGCAGAGTCGCGAAGGCCCCTGTTCATGGAAGCTCTTGCGCTCCGGCAAGGAGATGCGCCGCTTGGCGGCTTTCAGGCGTGTCAATCGATCGAGCGCCCGGTCGAACATCGCATCGCATTCGCGTTCGAATTCCAGCTCGCGCGCTAGCACGTCGTCGTTGAGAAACTCAGCGGCCATCATCATCCGGACCTCCTCGCAAGGCGGCGCCAGTGCAGGCAGAAACTTCTTCTCGACTTCGCGGCGTAGAGCCTTGATCCATGCTTTGGTCGTCCTGAACTTATATCTCGGGCAATGTCTGCTGAGGTGACCCGTCACATGGCTGCGCAGAGACGCGAGCGCTATCTCCACATCGTGCTCCTCATGCGCGCGGTCCAGCATCTCGACGAATACCTGCAGCCCCTGAGATTCGTCATACGCCGCATGCCTGGGGTCGAACCGCGCGGAGCTCATGCGGGTTTTGAGCAGCCGCTGGTAGCGGTACTTGCGCCAGATGCACTGCGTCATCGTTAGCACGCAGTCCTCTTCGTCCGCCCCGCAGGGCATGTGCTCGTCGGTCAATCGCGTCAACAAAACCGCAAATTCAAGCGGATCTTCGCCTTCCAGAAACAAGAAATCCATTTACCTTTTCTCCACTGACCAGCATCGCTGAACTGACACAATTGGCTTGTCACCCCGCGCGAAGACGGTCGACAGATGCGCAAACGCCGCGCCGGTCCACGCGCTCAATCGGCGTACGGGGATGTTCTATTCAGCGAAAATTTCGGCCCGAAAAGTTCTGAACTTGCGGGGCGATTCCGATGCAACAGTATCGTTTTGAGAACCTGGTCGAATAGATCATGGGATGGCGGCTGCTTGCGGGACATTGGGCTTCTCCATGAGGAAGTTCCGCGTATCACCGGCCAGTTCAAGTGCTTCGTCTTAACAAGTTGTCTATGCGTCGCCGCGTCCGCGGTTTCGGATCGTTTTCAACAGAAATGTGTGTGGCGGGCATGCATGGCCAACCTCATACAGGTCCGAGATAGATCACCGCGATGCTTCAAACACCGCTAACTACGTCATGATGACGTTTGACAGTCGATCTCGCGCTTCTGGAATATGCGGAAACTGGGTTCGCTGATCGGCTGGCGAGATCGCATGCTGATCTACTGCCGCGATTGCGGCTGCGGAGGATTGGAGCCGCGGCAAGAAGTCATCGATGCCGAAGACCAGTTTCTTACCGGTGAGCTTGCCACCACCAAAGAGCAATCATCTAAACTCAGTTTTGCAGAATGCGATCGGGATCGCGACCTCCCAAAGTCCAACCGCGTGATCGCGCACTATCGGCGCGGCCTGTCGTTGGGCGCTTTCCGGAGGCGAACGCCTGGACCTCCTCCATTCGCGTCGATGAACTCGACGCCGGCGGTCTCTAGCGCTTGCCGAAGGGCGTGCTCGTTCGCCGGGGTAACCGGGATCTCTCCATCAATGATCTCTACTCGGCGGATAGTCGCCACGCCGACTTTTGAGGCCTTAGCCAGGTCGAGCGCACTCCACCTGAGTAGGGCGCGAGCTGCGCGTATTTGAGCACTAAAAAGTCTCATGCGCGCCCTTGACGTTTTTATATGATATTGTATAAATCATACAACTAGAGGAGCTATCCGATGGATTTCCGAGCTAAAGGAATATCTGATTCAGTTAATCGCCGCTCGTTCATCGGCGGCTCCGATGCTCGGATCATCATGGGCAGTGATGCCGCGGCCCTCCTGAGGCTCTGGCAGGAAAAACGCGGCGAGGCTGACCCAGCGGACTTATCCGGCGATCTCATCGTCCAGCTCGGCACCGCGACGGAGCCCCTCAATCGAGCCTGGTACCAGCGGCAAACCGGCCACACGATCGAACATATTCAGCGACGGGTTTTGCACCCGGTCCACCGCTGGATGGGCGCGACCCTCGATGGGCGGGTGCACCAAACCGGTGATGTCTTCGAAAGCAAGTTTGCGCTGCCCTGGAATTTCTCCGAGGAAGGAGCGGCGGAAAAGCATATGGCGCAGCTGCAGCACAACATGTGGGTGGTCGCCGCCGGCGCCGCAGTGCTTTCGATCATCACCGGTGGCGGCAAATGGCTCGAGATCAAGGTCCATGCCGACCCGCTGTACCAGCATCTGTTGCTAACCGCCGAGAAGAAGTTCTGGCGCTGCGTGCAAACCGGCGAGCCGCCGCAGCTGTTTGGCATTGAGCCGCCCCGGCCGCGGCTGGCGGCGGTCCGGGTGGTCGACATGACGGGCTCCAACGCCTGGGCGGAAATGGCGGCGCTCTATCGACAAACCCGCGCCGCGGCGCTGGAGCACGAACGGGCGAAAACCGAGCTCAAGGCGCTGGTGCCGGAAGACGCCAAGGAGGCGAGCGGCCACGGTTTGCGCGCCAAGCGCTCCAAGGCGGGCGCGATCACCTTCGAGCTGGTCGATATCGCATAGGTGGCCTTCCCCAAGCCCAACGACCGGCCGTCGCTTGCACGCCGCTCGCACAGTTCGGAAGGCTCTGCCGATGCAGCCGCCCTTTGACTTCATTCATCTCGATCCCTCGCGTGATCCGCCGGAGACGTACCAGGAGGCGTTCGAGTTATGCGAGGAGCTCTGGGCCAAACTGCGCGGCTTCAAGTCCAGCTGCGGGCAGGACCACATTCTTCTCAATCTGATCTGTCATCTGGAGCACCAGCTGGTCGTCGCCGGACTCATCTTGGCAATTCAGCTGGAGCTCCTTGATGGCTGAACAGCCGAACACAGGAGACAGCGATGCAGCGATACAGCGCGAGTATCTGTCACATCGCCGGCGCGTTGGCCAAGGCGCAGGCTGAGCTTGAAAACCCGGAAAGATCCTTGACGGCTACGATCGTGTCACCCTTCCCGCGCGAAGAGAGCCGCACCTTCCGCTATGCCTCCCTCGCCAGCGGCCTTGAGATCGTGCGCAAGTGCCTCACCCGACACGAGATCGCCACCGTGCAGGCCACTGCCATTGATCGCGAGAGCGGGCTAATCAAGCTGACAACCACCCTGCTCCACTCCTCCGGCGAATGGATTGCGTCGGACTGGCCGGTGTGCCCGGTCAGCGAAACCGCCGCGCCACACAGGATGGGGGCTGCGCTGACCTATGCCCGGCGGTATGCACTGTTCACGCTAGTCGGTATTGCTGGCGAGGATGATCTGGATGCACCGGACGCCGTCGCGACGGCTGCCGACCTCATCGAACCGAAGATTCTGCCGGGACCGAGAGCAAAACCGGTCAAGGATGTACTGAACAGGTCACCTGTGCTCAACGAGACCTTGTCGGCCGAGCTGCGGGAGCGCTTGTTGAGCCAGCTCGGCGAGGTTGCCGACGACGAAGGTCTCCTCACTTGGGCCAAGACCAGCCTTCCACTCAAGAGCACCCTCGTGGAAGCGGACGCGCGACTGGTCGAGGCGGCCTACCGGAAGAGGTTCGAGGCAGCGGGCAATCCCGAGCCCAACCCGGCTCAACACGAAGACGCATTGTCTGGCGAACAGCTGCCGGTCAAACCGCAGGTCGTTGGCGAGGCGAGCGAAGCTCGCGCCTCCGAGGCTGAAACGCAACAAACTGGCCTTGCTTTCCCGAAGGAGCCTCCAGGCAAACGCAGCAAGGCGCATCTGCTGTTCATTCGAGAACAGCCCTGCCTTGTCTGCAAGCGAATCCCATCCGATGCCCACCACATTAAGTTCGCGCAACCGAGAGCACTGGGGCGCAAGGTCAGCGACGAGTTTACGGTCCCGCTCTGTCGACTTCACCACCAGGCTTTGCATCGGCACGGCAACGAAAGGGCCTGGTGGGCGAACCTGCAGATCGCGCCACTGCCGCTCGCGCAGGAGCTGTGGGCGGCGAGCCCGGTCCATGGTCGGGCCGACAGCGCGGTCGGTGCCGCAGCCGTCCTCGCCAACCTGGGCGCGGAGGCCGCATCCCGATGAACGGCCCCTTCCAAACCGCGTGCGAGCTGACCGCCACGGCGCTGCCGGCTGAGTTTGCCGCCCTGGCGCCGCCGCCCCTGCTGCTGCCCGGCGAACAGCTCGCACATTACAACGCGCTGCGGCAGGCCATCTTGGGACCTTGCGCTGCGGCGCATCGATATGATCGGAATCGATCCCGACTTCGAAGACCGGGCCGAGTCCTACACGCAGCAAAATGCACTGAGCTGGCGGACTGACCCGATCGCTGCCACCGAGATCGAGGCGCGCCTCGCCACCCATGGCTTCGATCAAGACGCCGTCACCACCGAAGTCTACGTCCAAGCGCGCGAGGTCCTGGTCCTGTTCGAAGGCCTGCTCAGCGCCGCACAAACGAAACGCTTGTTGCTCCTCCGCGAGATCAGGAACCAACGTCTCGGAAGTGGACTACCGATACGCCAGCCGCGGTGAAAGATCTGATCGCCGAGCTCTGAAATCCGGGCATGCACTCAAGGATAGCTTCATTCCGACTACGGAGGCCCGAAGCGAGGTGCGAAGCAACAGCAGAGTAGCAGCATCGCACCCGCAATCTTCGGCTCCGCCTAATCAATGAGGCCGTTGCTTGCACACAGCGTCCGTCTCTAGGGCATCTGCCAGCATTTCCAGCCAATGCGCGGCTTCCCGGACTTCCTCCGGAGCAGGTCGCTCACCCGGCTCGACCCGCCAGTACAGCGCCACGCTACTCGTCGACAGCGATGCGACCTCAATCACTGCTTGCACCGCTCCAATTGCCTCATGCAGCCCCCGTGTGTCACCTGGTAGAGGTTGCGGCATGCATTGTCGTTGGTCTCGCTCGCTCGCGATCACTTTGAACGGAGGAGCCAACTGCTTCGTTTCAGTCGAACCAGGATAATACGACGAAGCAAGGCGGAAGGTTTCATAAGTAACTTCCACATTCACCGTCCTCGCCGAATTGGCAACTGGTGTCGCAGGCTGCGAAACTGGCGCACTCGCCGACAAATGATTGTCGAAAGTCGCGCCATCAGGGACTGTCGCCTGATTTGGGCGAGCGGCAACTGCATTGGCGTAAGGTTCGTAGACTGATGAGGGTGGCGGCCCAAGGCAACTCCCGGCTGTCTTGAGATCGATCACGACCTCTCAGCCGCCGATGCTTACGAGCAGCTGTGCCGAGGGCGAGCGTCCAGTTGGGCGCCGTTTGATTCAAGCCACCTGATGTCTGCCGCTATTCCTCATCTTCTGCGTGGTAGCGCAAACGAGCCAGAATCTGCAAACTTAAGGCATTAGAACAACGGTCCTTTCAGCCTATTCACAACGATAAATCGTTAGAGGACATTCTCCGACGCGTTCGCGAGCAACCATCACTGCATTCGTCCCTACCGAGCTCGGAAAACTGAGCGACAATTCTCTCCTTCATTCCTACGAGAATATTCGACGGGAGATCGAAGCCGACCAAGCCCTTGGTCTCCGCTATCGACTTACCGGGGACGCAGCGAGACAGCGCGCAGAGGCGCTCCGCGCCGAAATGGTCCGCCGCGGCATGCGCTTCAACCCCATTGTCTGGCCGTGATGGGTACTCATTGCGGAAGGTTGGCCTGCCGAAGCATTGACCGTTCGACAAAGTCGCTGGCAGCTGGTAGTCAACTGGGTTGGCCAACGCTACGAAGCAAGGATGTACGTCCAATTCTGGCCCAAACGCCTCGAAGGTTGCAAGTTCGTTCGGCCAACGATCGCGGACGGTGGGTCACGGCTAAGCGCTTACACTTGCAGCCCATAGGGACGCCAATTTTGTGAGTTCGCAGGTCCCCAAATTCGCCCGGACAACCGACCACGGTCGCGCTCCCGACGGCGCATGTCGCGGTCAAATTCAACATTTGGCTCGGATCGACCTTCGGCTGGACAAATCGGCGCAGGCACGCCAGCTTGCGCCGGCGGACCACCCGGATCGAGTAGCTGACCGGCCAAGTCCACCTCACCACCTTGCTCGCTCATGCCTCTGGAGACGTCGTGACAGGGCCACCGGCTGCCACCGAGCCTCAGACCGTGCCGGGTCCGAAGGGAAAACCCCGAGGCGCCCTAAACCGCCCTCCTCGCGAAGGCTCCGCTGAACCTCTGGAGCGGATGCTAGGCGAGCTGTACGCATCCGGCGTAGGCCGCAGGCTGGTTGGATCATTTCCGTTGCCAACGTGTGAGCAGCTTCGGGTTTTCTTTGTAGAACCTGATGAGCGCGATCAGGTTTTCGATGCCAAAGTCGGTGAACGCCTGCACACCATCTTCGCCGACGCCATAGACCCAGATCAGGCCGTCCTCGATCTCCATTTCGATGGCAATGTCGCGCAGCCAGTCTTCGTCTTCACCGAGGTCCTTTGCGACCTGGGCGAGGGTGGTGACGTGATGAACCTTGTTGACGTGCGTGGTCATGCCGCTCGAGCAGGGAATGCTGATGCCGGCGTCCAATTCCAGGGCAGAAGCACGTCCAGCCGGTGAGCTGGGTGGGCGGCGATGCGGGCAAGGATATCCGTGAGCCAGGCCTGCGGATCGACGCCGTTCATCTTTGCCGTGGCGATGAGGCTGTACATAGCTGCGGCGCGCCGCCCTCCGCGATCAGAGCCGCAGAACAGCCAGGACTTCCGGCCAAGAGCAATGCCTCGCAAGCCCCTTTCGGCGGCATTGTTGGAGAGGCACACGCGGCCGTCCTGAAGGAACAGCGTAAAGCTCGCCCATCGCTTCAGGATATAGTTGAAGGCCTTGGCCAGGTCGTGCCCCCGAGACAGCTTGGCAAGCTGCTCCCGCATATAGACCTGGAGGTCCTCGACCAGGGGCCGGCTCAGCGTCTGCCGCACTCAAGGCGCTCCTCGGCGCTCTTGCCGTTGATGGAGCGCTCGATCTCGAACAGTGCATCGATCCTCCGCACGACCTCGATCGCGATGGGAGAGAGCGGGATTTCCTTCTTGCCGCCGGCCTTGCGGCGGGCATTCTCTTCGATGTCAGCCATGGCAAAGAACGGGCGCCGTCCATGCGACCAGCAGGCAGCCTCCCGGATCGGGCCTGGCTGGCGTCCCGCCAGATAGAGCTGGTTATATCCGTCATAGGCGTCGGCCTGCAGGATGCCGGCATAGCCCGCCAGATGCGCCTGGGGATGCTCGCCCTTGCGGTCTCGTGAGTAATAGAACATCGCCGCCGGCGGGTCCGTGCCCCCAAACGGCCGGTCGTCCCGGACATAGATCCAACATCGTCCCGTATCGGTTTTACCCTTGGCCAGCACCGGCACGGTCGTATCATCGGCATGAAGGCGCTCGGCCCGCATGACATGGGCTTCCAGCAGGCGCAGCAGGGGATCCAGCGAGGCACAGACCGCGTCGACGGCATCGGCCATGGTCGACAGTGCGATCGGCACGCCTTCCAGTTCGTAGCGCTCGGCCTGCCGGTTCAAAGGCTGGTGCTGACCGAACTTCTCGAACATGATCATGGCCAACAGGCTCGGGCCAGCCCATCCGCGGGGCACGGCATGGAACGGCGCCGGCGCCTGGTGTCAACGGCGCACGGAATCTCCTCAGAAGTGGCGCCGCAAAATTCCCCAGTTGGCGGGATGGCGATCAGCCGTCGACGTGATCAGCACCTCCGTCTTTTGGTGGACGGCCCCGCCGTTTCAGGGTCGGGGGAATGGGGTTCGCGGTTGCCTGCGTTTTGTGTCGGATCGTCTCGGGGACGAGATCAGCATGTTCGCGTAGGCGATAGCTCGAGCCCTCGATTTGGATGACGACGGCGTGGTGAAGCAGGCGATCGAGCAGCGCGGTAGCGACGACGGAATCGCCGAAGATCTCTCCCCACTCGGCGAAGCCGCGGTTCGAGGTTAGGATCATAGCGCCTTTTTCATATCGGGCGTTGACGAGCTGGAAGAACAAGTTGCCGCCACCGGGGGTGACCGGGAGGTAGCCGATTTCATCGACGATGAGCAGCGCGAACCGGCAGTAGTAGCGGATCCGCTCGCGCAGAGCGCCGTCACGTTCGGCCTTGGCGAGCGAGGCGACGATATCGGCGAGGGAGCTGAAGTAGACGCTGCGCCCTGCCTTAACGGCCTCCACGCCGAGAGCGAGGCTCAAATGGGTCTTGCCGGTTCCTGGTGGCCCAATGAGATGGACCGCCTCGGCCCGATTAATGAACTGCAATCCGGCGAGCGCCAGGACGCGGTTTTTGTCGAGCGACGGTTGGAAGGCGAAGTCGAAGCCGGCGAGCGTCTTGATGGCCGACAACTTGGCCATTTGAACCGCCATTTTGATGCGACGGTTCTCGCGCATCGTGAGTTCTTCGGTGAGCAAGGCATCGATGGCGTCGAGGGCGCTAATTTCGCCGCGTTCGAGGCCGCGCAGGGTGACATCGAGGATTTCCAGGGCGCGCGGCATCTTCAGACTGACCAGGTTGGTCTTGACGCGCTCGATGACGGAGGAAGCACTCATCATACGATCTCCTGGGCTGCCAGGCGGCGACCGACGGCCGCGTAGAAGTCAAGCGAGCGACGAACGGCGTGGTCACCGGCGCGCGTGAGGGTGACGGGTTCTGCACTGCCTGGACGGCGTCGGCCGAAGCTGGCGAGCTTGCGATGTGCCGGATCGAGCCGCTTCTGGCCCCGACCTTCGAGCGGGGCATGACTTGCCACCAGCACGCTGCCCTCGAAGATGCGGATTTCGTCGGCGAGGACGTGGACGTCGAAGACCCGCCGCCGCCTCGTATCAGGCACGCTGTACAGATTGCCGCCGACGCTCACCATGCCTTCGTGCGAGGCCCGTCGCTCCAGATGCAACACCGCCCGGTAGGGCGCGCTCGGCAAGGCTTGCAGTGCCGCCTTTTCCTCGGCGAAGGCCTCATTGACGACCCGATGGGTCGTGGCATGCACCCGCGGATTGGCGACGGTATCCAGCCAATGGCGGAGCTGGCCGTTGAGGTCGTCCAGATTGCGGAAGACCCCGCCGAGGAAGAAGTCCTCGCGGATGTAGCGGAATGGCCGCTCGACCTTGCCTTTTGTCTTGGGCCGATAAGGCCGGCAAGCGCGCGGCTGGAAGCCATAATGGCGAGCGAGATCGATCAGCGCGCGGTTGTAGACCACGAGCCCCTCGGCGTCCTGGCCAAGGACAGCGGTCTTCATGCGGTCGTAGAGGATCTCGCGCGGAGCGCCGCCGATCGCTTCCAGAGCGGCGATATGGCAGCGAAGCACTGTTTGCAGGTCCTGATGGACAACGAACCGCGCCCAGATCAGTCGTGAGTAGCCGAGCACCATCGAGAACAGCCAGACGATGCGCTTGACTCCTGGCTCATCGACAAACTGGACCTCGAACCTGGCGAAGTCGACTTGCGCCTGCTCACCTGCTGGAGTTTCAAAACGCACTTCGAAGGCTGCCGGCTGGGCAGGCCGCAGCTCGCGCACGCGATCGCGTACGATGCTGTAGCCGCCGACGAAGCCGCGTTCCTTGAGCTCACGCCACAGCCGCACGGCGGTGAGCGCAGGATAGGCAGCCAGCCGCTCACGCAAATAAGCTTCGAAGTGGTCGACAATTCCGGGCCGCACCGCTCGCTTTTTGTAGACCGGCGGCTCCAATCCTTTGGCGATGTAGGCCCTGACTGTCTTTCGATCGACACCAAGTTGCCGGGCGATAGCGCTGACCGACAGACCTTGGCGATGCGAATCCAGGATCATGACAAGTTCCCCAAGTTTGAGCACCGCGCCCTCCCTTCCGCCTGCAGGAGGAACGTCGGCGATTCGACGCGACGGCCGACCGGCCAGGGCATGCCCTGGCCGGTCGGCCGTCGCGAAAACTGGGGAATTTTCAAATGCCATAAGTGGGGAGAATTACTCCGCCACTCACACCTGGCTGATCTTCTCGCAGTCGCGACAGGAGAACTTCTCGCGGACCGTCTCGATCACCTTCCACTGGCGCGGCACCACTTCCAGCGTCAGCGTCACGTCCTCGCCAAGCTTGCGTAGGCGACTGCTGCCGCAGCATTCACAAGCCGTAGGTCCGTCGATCACCACTCGTTGGCGCGGTAAATGCTCAGGGAAGGTCTGGCGTTCGCCGCGCTTACGCGTGAATCCCCGCACCGTCGTCCTGGCCACCGCCCGTTCCGCCGCGAGCTCGTCCTCCCTGGCGTCGACTTCCAGCTCCTCGAACGTCAGCGCCAATTGCTCGATCAGCCGCGCCGAACGCTCCGACCGCTGGCCGTAGATCTGATGCCTCAGCTTGGCGATCAGCAGCTTCTGCTGCGCGATCATCGCCTCGTCTTCCGACGCTTTCGCGCGGGCGACCGCGAGTTCGGCGGCGATCTCCAAACCCTTCGCGCGCTCGATTGCCAGCGCCTTCCTCAGCGCGGCAATGTCATCCGGAACAGCGTCGCGGTCGGCATCCATGCGTTGGACACGTTGGGACTCCCCAAAATGTCAGCAGCCGCAGATTTTCCTGGATCAGCCCGCGCTCTGCGGTCGCCAGCTCAGTTGCGGATTCCGCCAGTCGATCCCTTCCAGCATGTACGCCATCTGCGCCGCCGAGATCGATACCGCGCCGTCCGACGCCGAAGGCCAGATGAACTTGCCGCGATCCAGGCGCTTGGCGTAGAGCGACATGCCCAGCCCGTCATGCCAGAGGATCTTGACCAGATCGCCGCGGTGACCCCGGAAGATGTAGAGATCGCCAGCATGAGGATCGCGCTTCAGGCTCTCCTGGACCGCAAGCGCCAGGCTTTGCATCCGCGGCGCATGTCGGTGTGGCCTGTGGCGATCCAGACCCTGACGCCGCTCGGGATCGGGATCATCGCCGCCGCAGGAGCTCAAGAACCCGCTGCAGCGCCTTCGTGTCCACGTCCCGGTCAACGCGCACGCGACAGCCGCCGCCAAGCTCGATCTCGATAATACCGGCCCTTGCACGTTGCGCAGGCGGTGAAGACATCGGTTGTGGCGCGCCAGTCGAGATCGGAGCCGCCGCAGGCGTGATCTCAACCGGAACAAGCACCGGTGCGGCATCCCCGCTCAACTTGCCCTCGCGCGCCAACCGGCGCCACGTGAACAATTGGCTGGTCGACAGCCCGTTACGTCGAGCCGTCACCGACACCAGACGTGGCCCGTCATAGCTCTCGGTGACGATCCGCTGCTTTCCAATGTCCAACGGCGTCGAGCGCCCGTCGAGACGACTTCAAGTCGGGAAACCTTCGGCATAGGCATATGGTCAGTCATACGCCTATGTCTTCATCCTCCATCAAACCGCACAAGGCGGTCCTCACCGGAGCGATACGGCGAGCTTGCTCTTCAGGAGGATAGCGAAGGGCTGCTCGCCTGGGCCAAGATCAGCCTGTTCCTGAAGAACACTTTGCTGGAGGCGGACGCGCGCGTTCTCGAGGCCTCCTACCAGAAGAGGTTCGAGAAAGCCGCCCTTTCCGACATCAAGCCAACGGCCCGTGTCAGCGGTCGAACCGCCTGCGCCTGAGGAATATCCTTTCGAGATATCCAGCGAGGTTCACACACCTGCCAACGCCTGTCGCGGAGAGCAGGTCGGCCTCGCCTTCCCAAAAGAGCCGCCTCGGAAAGGAAGCAAGGATCACTTCGCCTTCATCCGCAGACAGGATTGTCTGGTCTGCCACCCCTAATGCACATCACCTGAAGTTTGCTCAACCGCGCACTTTGGGACGTAAAGTCAGCGACGAGTTTCCCTCCATTCCGCCAAAACTTCTAGAACGTCACTCGAGAAATAATGCCGCTTCCCATGCGGCACGATAGGCCCTGGAGCGAGGCACGTTGCTGGTCTGCTTTGAGCTACAGCTCGCTGACCTGGTGGAGAACTCGGCACAAGTCGAGACGGCCCACGATCACCACTACGATACCGCTGCAGCCGTTCAGACTACCTGATGGCATCGCTCTTGCTCATACGCTCTATAGCACTTTGAAAAGCTTGGCGATGTTTCAAAATGAACTATCGGTTGCGTCAAAAGAGTACGCTCTTATTCGGGACAGCAGCGCGACCCGCCGCTCGCTCACCGCGAGGCCATTCGCGGATATCGGCGAGAACGAGACGCTGGCGCCGCAAGGATCCGAATTTGATCCATATAGCGCTAGCGGTTCTCATCGTGGACATCTTGCTCGCGCTCGCCGCCTGGACAGCCGTGGATCTCATCCTCAGATAGATCCGCTCCCTTGAGCAAGTGAAGTGACGCCACCCAGTATGCAAGCTGGCAGACTACAAGACAAAGAACGCTGACAGCTACACCCTCGAGAAATCGAAATCCGAAGAAGTGGAGAACCAAGGCTGAGAAAATAGCGATGAGGACTGACAAGAGACCAATCGCCCAGATCCGATAAAACAAACCGGTCAACAATCCCAGAATCGTGCTTGCTAGAAGCAAGGTCAGAATGATGGTCACATTACGGTACTCGATTGGCGTAAAGGCGCTCTGCTCGCTTCGCCGATCAGCGATGCTCAATTGGCGAACTCGTTGATTTGCGCCGAGTGCGATCATCCTCTCGCAGATGGGGGCGCTCGAACAAGAACTTGTAAGGCCCGAGCCGCAACAACGATTGGATATTCTTAACCATGAAACTGCAACTAAAAATTGATCGGATAGTCACCAGCACGCCAGTCGTTGAGAATGCCATGACCTCACATTGCCGAAGACGAACTAGCTACTCTGACGCGATAGATTTCATCCACGCAATTTTATATCGAAAACGAAGCTATCCTGATTAAGGGGCTCGAACGTGATGGGCACGACATGGCTGAGCAAAGAAAACGTCTCGCCAAGGAACGATCAGATTTAGCGACGCAGATCGCGCAACAATCTGGTCTGTTAGAGACAAAGCGAGACGGCGCGAATCCTGGCCGTAATGAGTGACAAACCGTCGAAAGTCGAAGGTGGCGCCTACGTCTTTGCGACGGCGCCAGCCTACGCTGCCGCGTGGTCAACGTGTCCGAACAAGGGCTATAATCGAGCTTTCAGTGAGCAGTACGTAAACTCCTCATTCAAATTGGTACTCGAGAAAAAGGCATCCCAAGTTGTCCCCTAGTCTGTGACAATCTTATCTGAGTCAGTTTGAGGAGCGGGCCCGAGCGCATTTTGAGCTAGCGGGGCGAAGTCGATTGTTGATGACAAATCTAGGGTATTTGCCTAATTTTTCCCTCGGGAGACTGGGTAGGGGGACGGGATGGAGCTGTTTAGATCCGACAAGATTGGCGAAATCGAAAGCCGACCAAATAGAAAGTGTAGATTCTGCGGAAGAACGCTCCGCCTGCTAAAGGTAGTGCATTTCCCAGATAGGGAAAAGACCCTGCGCTCATTTGAATGCGAGTGCGGCGACCGCACATGGGACGATTAAATCTCACGTGCTTTTTAATTTGGGTTTTAGTCGTATGCTGTTGTTCAAAGTTCCGGTCTGGTTTACCCACACACGCAAGTTGAATTTGTCCTGACCAGATTGCCCAGCTGCGATCCTCAGGATGTGCTCCTTGGGGAGTCTTGGGCTAGAAGGCGTTCAGTTGATAAGCGCTTAGCCGTGACCCTATTGAGGCTGGCTTGACGTTTTGCGGAATCGCCACGGCATGAGATCATCGCTCGTGCTATGGGGATGACCGTCGATGATCGCCTCGAGTGTTTCAGCGATGTAGGCAGCCGGGTTGACGCTGTTGAGCTTGCAGGTAGCGACTATCGAGGCCAGCTGACCTGCCACTGCATTTTCATCCAGCGGCAGTTAGAGTCTTGAGGTTTTGTACGCCAAGTGGCGCGGATGGAGCAACGGACGATCGGCGGAGCTGGTCGGGGTTGCGCAGCCGATCGTCCGTTGCGGTGAGGTGAGCGGCGTAGGCCGCGGGGGTCAGGTATTTCAGCGACGAGTGGGGACGCTGGAGATTGTAGTCGGCGACCCAGTGGCGATCTTGGCGCGGGCGTCAGTCCCCACAGCAGGATCGAAGACCTCATGCCGTGGCGATTCCGCAAAGCGTCAAGCCCGCATCAATAGGGTGACGGCTAAGCGCTTACCAGCGACCTGCGGGTGCCGTGCTTCTTCCGGGCGCAGCAACCTCCAATCCAGCCCCTCGAACAAGGCCGCGAACATCGCCGGGGACATCCGTATCACGCCGTCCGCGATCGTTGGCCAAACGAACTTGCAACCTTCGAGGCGCTTCTGAACCAACACCAGGCCCGTTCGGTCCCACACCAAAATCTTGATTCGGTCCGCTCGTTTCGATCGGAACACGAAGGCTGCCCCGCTGAACGATTGAGACGAAGCATCTTCTGCACTTTCGGCGCAAGCCCATCGTGGCCACAGCGGAAGTCGATCGGCCGCGTTGCAACGGAAATCTTCAGATCTGCACCGCCGCGATCATCGTGACGCTCGCAGCGCGCGGATCACCCGAGACAGCTGCTCGGCATCTATGGCCGTATCCGTCCGCAGAACGACATCACCGATCGCGATCTCAAACTTAATCGCCGGAACGTGACGATCCTCCAACGCACCTTCCACAACTAGCGGCGCGAATGTCGGATGCGACGCCTCGCACGGCGGCAACACGCCTCGTTGTCGAAGCCGCCCTAGCCAATCGTAGATCTGCCAGCGCCTCGCTCCGTGCTTGCGCGCCACCTCGGCACCGGGCAACAGACTCTCGGCGACGATCCGAGCTCTCTCAGCTTCCGAACGCACGCGGCGCCCCGATGGTCCTTCGAGAACTTCCAACCGGCTCACCGCCCCCGCCGACGGGCCGTCTAAATGGACGTCCTTTTTGCACAGCTATCCCGATCCCGAACCAAGGGCACCGGCTAAGCGCTTACGATTAACCATCCATTAACCAGTTTCCACCAAGTTCCCCCTGCGGAACCGGGTGCTCTTGTGCCGCTTGCATGTAGGCCCCGAATGTCTCGGCGATTTCTCATGACAGCCTTTAGTGCCGCCTGTTTGCTCACAGGCTGCGCAACTGCGCCATCAACGCCGAGCTGTGCGATTGCCTGGGATGGATTGGGCCGCAATCCCAATCTACCTTACACGGCGAGGCGCGTGACCAGTTCTCCGATTGCATACGAACACAACAAGGAACGAGAGAGAGTATTACTCGCCCTTCGCCCTTATTCAGAGGCGTGGTGGGCCGTACACGACGAGATTGAAGTGGAAAACGATCGGCAGCTCAGCAGGAAGTTGGTGATCTGTCATGGCTGTCTTCATCCGCCATCCGATTCAACTGGATCAATTTCCAGACAACAATCAACCAAGTGAGGCGGCACGTCGGCCTGCTCGAACGATCCCCCGCAAGGGAGCCGCCAAACCGAAGAACGACATTTCGACAAAGGCCCGACAACTGACGCGCCTAGTTGTCGAGCGTGCGCCCTTGCCGCTAACCTTCAGGCATCTTCCTCGTTAAGCCCAATTGAGAGGTCGATCAAAGCTATGCAACAAACACACTCACGATCATAAGCTTATCGACTCCGCCGGCATAGTGGACGAACCTACTCGTCTGCCTCGACGGTCAGATACGGCTTGCGCCATAACCCTTGAAAAGCAACTTGTCGTGCTCAGCTGTTGAGGTTGTATACACATGGAAGTCGGCGATCGTATCGTGTCCGCGAAGATATCGTTGCCTCCGCCTCCAAACAAGCAATCGTCGCCTCCTGCCATCAACAATGTCATTGCCACTTGACCCTACCATTCGATTTGCGAGATCGTTCCCGGTTCCTGTCAAGCTCCCCTGCATCAGGGTTAGATTCTCGACATTTGACGGGAGCGTATCTGAACCGTGTCGACACCTTCGCCCGGGTTCTCGATGATCTTGCAGCACCGACGACATAGGTGTCGTCCCCGACGCCTCCGATAAGGATCACCTCGCTTTTATACGCAACCAAGGCTGTCTAGTTTGTCAGAAGACACCTGCTGATGCGCATCACCTGAAGTTTGCTCAACCACGCACATTGCGACGCAAAGTCAGCGACAAGTTTACCGTGCCGCTTTGCCGATCCCATCATCAATCCCTGCATCGAGCTCTCCTAGTAGATGCGGCGCTACCGGATACTGCGGCATCGGATCCTGAACACCTACCGCCAAAAAGCCATCGAGATGACGCTTCGCCGCGTCGACCTTACCGGAATCGCCCCAGATTTTCAGGACGTCGGCGAATCTATTCCATCAATAACGCCCCGGGTTGGCAAATAGACGGCGCCGCTGCGCTGGATATCGAAGCGCGTCTTCGATCGTACGGCTTCGATCAACATTCTATCAGCATGGAGGTGTACGCTCGGTCGCGTAAGATCCTCGCCTTATTTGAATCGCTCCTGAGCGGAGCACAGCTTGGACGCCTGATGCTGATAAAAGAAAACAATACTCGCGGAATCCAGCCAGAGACGGCGCCCAAACCACAATGCGCATCGAACCGCTTCGCAACAGAGCGGGCCAACCTGAAGAAAGCTTTTCCCATGACACCGATTGGCGACGATGAGCTGGGAAGCTACATATCGAAGAAACTATACGAGTTTCTCACCAACTGAGAGAAGCAGAGATGCGCGAGCCTCACCCTTGCTTGCGCCGACGCGGCAAACACCGAGACACTATCAAGGCAGATCGCCTTCGAAGTCACCCGCCTTCAAGATGCGATCGCGATCCTTCGGACGGCTTGCGATGAATAAAGCGGGAGTAACCGCGCTTCACCCAAGCGACAGATATGCCGCGTACGCCTGCTTCAGACCGTCCGCGAGGGAGGTCTTCGCGCGCCAGCCGAGCCCCTCGAGGCGGCTGACATCGAGTAGCTTGCGCGGCGTGCCGTCTGGCCTCGTGGTGTCGAAAGCGATCTCACCTTTGTAGTCGACAATGTCTGCGACGAGTCGAGCGAACTCAGCAATGGCGATGTCCTCGCCGGTGCCGATGTTGACCAGTTCGGCGCCGGAATACATCTTCATCAGGTGCACACAGGCATCCGCCATGTCGTCGACATAGAGGAACTCGCGCCGGGGCGTGCCGGTGCCCCACACCACGACGTTCGTTGCGCCCGAGAGCTTCGCCTCGTGGAAGCGCCGGATCAACGCGGCGACCACGTGACTCATTTCAGGGTAATAATTATCGCCGGGACCGTAGAGATTGGTCGGCATCACGCTGATGAAATCGCAACCGTATTGACTGCGATAGGCCTCCACCATCTTGATGCCGGCGATCTTGGCGATCGCGTAGGGTTCGTTGGTCGGCTCCAGCGGGCCCGAGAGCACGTAATCTTCGCGGAGCGGCTGAGGCGCCAGCTTCGGATAGATGCAGGATGAGCCGAGAAACATCAGCTTCTCCGCACCATTTTGATGCGCGGCGTGAACCACGTTTGCGGCAATCGCAATGTTATCGTAAATGAACTCGGCCCGTAGCGTATCATTGGCCACGATGCCACCGACCTTGGCGGCAGCGTACCTTCGCCCAGCTCGTGGAGGAAATGGTAGCAAGCGATCTAGCCGAAGCAAAACGGGACGCCGGACGTGGCAAGCATACCGTTTGAGCTCAAGGGTAAAAGCGTCTATGTCGCCGGTCATCGCGGCATGGTCGGCAGTGCGCTTGTGCGCCGGCTCGCCCGAGAGGACGTCAGGCTCGTGACAGCCGACCGGCGCGAGCTGGATCTCTGCAACCAGGCCGCCGTGTTCGACTGGTTTGCACGGATGCGGCCGCAGGTGATCTTCCTCGCACCGATCGAGCCTTAGCAGTTCACCGCTCCAGCCGCGGTGCGCCCGCATTGGGAGAAGAACGCTTCGATTATAGTGTGCAAACGCACATCGAATTCCTTGGTCTGCCAAGGGTGTGGAGATCTGCAACCCTCAACAAATTCTCTGCCGCACTAGCCGTTGCGCTTGACGGCTAGGGAAAGGACGAGCGAGCGCGAGTGAGAAGGCCGGGTTGCTAATAGGCCCGACGCAACACCGGACCAACAGGCGCGCAGACCCGGTCCATATACCAGCCATAGGGCGTCTCGACCCGCACCAACGGGCAGTGGCGCCGCGGCACATACCGATAAGGATACGGCTGCGCCCAAAACGTAACAGGCGTCGCTTGGCTCTCATCTGTATGCAGGGCCGCCGGCGCGGGCATCTGCATTGCGGCGCTCGCCCCGCTCGCTGCGCACAGGGAAACGGCCGCGACCAAAAGGCCAGCTCGCATCGATGTCTTAAGCATCCCAAAAGCTCCTCGCCCGCCGGACTTGGGCCGTCACGTCACGGAGCCCCCGCGACTGACCGAAATAGTGAACCGAATTTACCAAGGCCACGGGCAGAAAAGCAACTGATGCCGAGGGGGGCCCGCCCAGTCTGAGTCAACATGGCGCACGAGTGTGGCTTCTCGGTCCTATTTCTCAACGCCCAAGACGCCGGGGGCGGCTCGGTCAGGTGAACGGCGGTACGCATCCCGCAAGAACCGGTAGTTGACCGTCTGAGCTATAGGCACGTCTTCCTGGCCGAGCTTCGCAAAAATGAGGATATCCCGCAGCGTCCGCCAGCGACTTTCGTCGTAGTCGCCAATGCGGCCGCCCGTCGGCAACACCAGCTCGCGCTGCTGCTGTAGGTCGAATCTCAGCCGCTCGAAGTTCAGCCCGGCGGGGCCGGTGCCAGCGAGAACGGGCACGCTCTTTGCGTAGTCGGCATAAACGAATTGCCAACCCCGAATGAGGCCCTGGAGGACGTCGGCAATCACGGACGGCTGCTCGAGGATGAGATCATTGCTGGCAAAGTAGACCTGACCTGGGACATGGATGCCGTAGTCCTGCGGTTTGATGACGTTCAGCTTCACGAAGGTCGCGCTGGAAGGATCGGGCTGCTCGTCGATGGCGGCAATGATCGCATCCACCTCCCCAGCCCTCAAAGCCTCGAAGCTGTCGCGGTCTGGGACCTTGGTGATCTGGCTTCGGGGAAGCCCGAGCTGCGCCATCATGGCGTCGAAAACGACGCCCCCCTCGGTCGCTCTGCGGTATCCGACCCGTTTTCCGACCAGATCAGCCGGCCGCCGCAAGCCCGAGCTTTCGAGCGTGAAAATCGCGACCGAGGTATCCAGGAAGCTTGCAGCGAAGGCAGTTACGGGCACGCCGCGCCAGCTTGCCAGCAGGAAGTTTTGGCCGCTCGTCACGCCGATGGCATGTCCGCGTGCAATGGTTTGGACGAACTCAGGCTCTTCGGGCTGAGCCGACACCTCAATACGGGGGGAGAAATAGCCCTGCCTCGATGCAGCGAGTTCGCCGGCAAACCGAGCACTATATCGCCCGTCAAGGAGGAGCTTGACTGGCACAGCTTTAGCAGCTGTCGGCGTTCGTGTGGGGATCGCTTCAGGACCAAGAAGGAGAAGCAGGGTACCCCCCAAAGCGATGGCGGCAAGAGCAGTAGCAAGGTACCGCCTCCATCTCCGTCGGGTCCGCTTCCGGGCCGGGGTTGGCAACAAGAACTTCCTAACGGTCTGTAAACTTGACATATCACTTGAGGCGAGATGAGCTACAATCCGCCTTGGGGGTAAGGTTAATTTTTCCTTCACCTTGTTTTAACAGCGCTTTTGACCGATAGCACGGCTTATTCGGGTAATAAATTCCGCGTGAATGGATTTCGCAGGATGACAGTTATTACGACTCGACCAGTGCCCGCTCCTGATTCTGCGACGGGAATTCCCGTGGCCGAGCAAATCGCTTCAACATCCACAAGCTTTTCGCCAAGCTGGCTGCGCCCTGCGGTTGTTGAACGCTCAATGGCCGTAGTTGATGCGGCGTTGATCGTGGTCAGTGGGATTGGCTGCGCTGTCGGCTATCTCTTGTTGACCGCGGGCCTCGCTGGCAAAGCAGACGTCTATGCGGCGGCTAGTGTCCTGGTTGCTGTCAATTTTGTCCTTCTGAACGTAGTGCAGCAGGGCTATCGACTCCGAACCATCACTGACCTGCCACGCACATTGCGAATGACAACCGCGACGTGGACCGCTCTGTTTGGTGCGCTGATAGCGATCGCCTTTACGATGAAGGTCAGCGAGGAGTTCTCGCGAGGAACCACGATCTCGTTCTACCTGGTCGGCCTTGCCGCCCTGCTCGCCTGGAAGACCGTGGCGGCGCGGTGGACTGCGAATTCCTTGCGCAACGGCGCCTTCGCCAACGGAAGAGCGATCATGATCGCCGAGTTCGGCCTTGCAACCTCGTCCAATGCGGTCGACGAACTCGGCCAGCACGGCTATCGCCTGATGCGAATCATGGAGATCCCTGGAAGGCAGCTGGCTTCCCCGCTATTGCTCTCCTCGCTCGCACCGCGCTTCGAAGAGCTGATCGCCTATGCGCGCGAGAACCGGGTCGAGCACATCTTCCTGCTTATGAATTGGAGCCGGCAGCATGCGATCGAGAGCATTCTGGACGTGCTGAAGATCCTGCCGCTTCCCGTGCATCTGGTGCCGGACGCCACCACGGCCCGCTTTTTGCGCTATCCGCTGGTCGGCACCGGCAACACCTTCGCGGCCGAGCTGCGCCGCGCCCCGCTTACCTCTCGCGAGCGCGCAGTCAAGCGCGCGCTGGACCTTACCGGAGCAAGTCTTGCGCTTCTAGTGTTCGCGCCGGTGATGCTGGTGACCGCGATCCTGATCAAGCTGACCTCGCAAGGCCCGGTGTTCTTCCGCCAGACGCGCCACGGCTTTGGCGGGCGCGCGTTCAGGATCTTCAAATTCCGCACCATGCGTGTGCTCGAGGACGGGCCGACGATTCAGCAGGCGCAGAAGAATGATCCGCGCGTCACGCCGATTGGCAAGTGGTTGCGCAAGACCTCGATTGACGAGCTGCCGCAGCTCCTCAACGTGCTCAAGGGCGACATGTCGCTGGTCGGCCCCCGCCCGCACGCGGCCGCCCACAACACCGAATACGAGCAGATCATCGGCAACTATGCCTTCCGCCACCACGTCAAACCCGGCATCACCGGCTGGGCGCAAGTTAATGGTTACCGCGGAGAAATCCGCGCGATCGAGCTTATGCAGAAGAGAGTGGAGCTTGACATCTGGTATATCAATAACTGGGCCGTCAGACTTGATCTTAAGATCCTACTTCTGACTGTAGCCACAAGTTTGCGCGATCCGAATGCATATTGAATGAGAGATGTCGAGGCTGAGGGACTAATGGAAAAAGGCATTTTGATCTTTGGCGGCTCCGGTTTCGTCGGAACCCATCTGCTGCGTCGTTTACGGCAGACCTCCACGGCCAAAATTATGAGCGTCGATTTGCGAGCGCCTGCCGCGCCTGTCTCTGGCGTCGAGTACAAGATCGGCGATGTACGCGACCTGAGCAATTTTGATACATCCGGCGAGATAGCAACCATCTACAACCTTGCCGCCGTACACCGTACGCCCGGGCACCCCGATCACGAGTATTATGAGACCAACGTCGGCGGAGCCGTAGAGATCGCGGCACTCGCCAGACGCAAGCACGTGCTGCAGATCGTCTTCACGAGTTCGATCTCTGTTTACGGCCCTGGTGAAGACTCGAAGCTGGAAGAGACGCCCCCTGCGCCCAGCTCAAGTTACGGCAGATCGAAGCTCCTGGCCGAACAGGTGTTTCGAGGCTGGATGATGGAAAATCAAGATCGCAAGTTAGTCATCACGCGCCCCGCGGTTGTTTTCGGGCCAGGAGAAAACGGAAATTTCACTCGATTAGCTACTCTACTGCAAAAAGGCTTCTTTGTTTATCCGGGCCGGCGCGACACGATCAAGGGCTGCTTCTATGTCGAAGACCTGATCAATGCCATCGAATTTGCTCGTTCGTGCCCGGAGCGTTTCGTCTTGTTCAATGCGTGTTACCCAGATCGCTATACGATTGAGGACATCGTTACGGCATTCCGGACTACTCACTTTCCGAATGCGCGAGAGCTTCTGCTTCCCGAAGCTGCGGTGAAAGCTGCAGCGGCGATTCTCAAGCCGTTCTCGGCTGTCGGCGTTGGCATTCATCCTGATCGCGTGATGAAGCTCGTCAAGTCTACCAATGTCGTTCCTGGTTGGCTGCAATCCAAAGATCAAGCGCCACGCGGACAGCTGCAATCGGCTTTACGCCGTTGGCGAAATGATTCTTCCGGATGCTTTAACTAACGCTCATACCCCGATTATTAGTGAGATTGCTTGCCCCTACCAAAGACTGCAACTTGTATTTGTAATAAGAAGCCGCAATACCATCGTAAATGAGACATCAGTTCTGAGACATTGATTTTGGTATTTTGCCCGCACACGAGACTTCGTGAAATCCAACCATCGTTGGACGAAAACGTTGCGATAGCCCATGCTCGTTATTGACCGCCACCGACTTTATTTCCTGACGATTAATCAGAGTCGTCGCAGCAGCTTGAGTTTAACCCTTGTGACGCCATCCGCTTGCTAATCCAGCTCGCATTAGGTGCGGACCTTGATTGCTGTTTTGCCGGAGTTTTTTTGTGACGAGATTTCATAGTTTCGACGGTATGCGAGGGTTGGCGGCGATTGCTGTGTGCGTCTACCACGCAACCAGCTCTCAGATCATGCCCGGCGGATACCTTGCCGTCGATTTCTTCTTCATCCTGAGTGGATTTGTCCTCGCCAGGGCGTATGAATTCGACCTGAAAACGAAGCGTTACGGTGTCGGCTCGTTTATGTTGATGCGCTGGCTTCGCCTGTACCCAATGTTCTTCCTCGGCTTGGTTCTGGCATCTGCGAAGGCAGCGGCGTTTGCTGTTTACGGTCGCGAAGCGAGTCTAACGTGGACACAGTTGTTACTAGCCTTGCCGTCCGAATTGTTAATGCTGCCCTCTCCGGTCAACGGCCATGATCTGTATCCCCTCAACGGTCCTTCCTGGTCCTTATTTTTCGAACTCCTTATCAACCTTGTTTTTGCCGCATGGCTTTTCCGACAAGGCACCCGTACGCTGTTAGCCATAGCGGCATGCGCCTCGGTGTTTCTGGTGACATCTGCGATGGCTAGGGGGTCTTTGGATGGTGGCTGGACCTGGCCCTTCATTTGGATGGGGGCAGCGCGTGTCACTTTCGGGTTCATCGTTGGTGTCTTGATAAGCCGTTCCTCGTTGAAGGCCAAGCCATCTACTTTTGCGTGTGCACTCGGAGCGTTGGCTTTGGTCGCGGTCTTGGCAGTTCCGGTCTCGGAATCGTTGCGCCCTCTATATGACTGTGCTGCCGTTCTTATCGGGTTCCCCTTCCTTGTCATATGGGGGGCGAGCTTGCAGCCACCGACTCGGATCCAAACTGCGTGCGCAGCGCTCGGCGCGCTCTCCTACCCGCTCTACGCCACACATTTACCGTTGGTGGTGTTTGCAAGGATCGCTGTGTATTTTGCGGTTCCTATCGCTATATGGCTTCCGGTTTTTTGCCTTGCCATATGCGCCCTCGCTCTTTGGCTCGGGCGCACGGTAGACCCGCGGCTGCGCCGCCTGCTCAACGCATGGCGACCGACGTAGCGATCTCCCGCGCCTGTTTCTTGGCAGCTTCTTGGTCAAGACAACTGCCGACTAAGCGGCGGCTCAAGGCGAGCGGTTCGCGCCGAAGTTGGGGAGGCCGAGTCAGCGCACTTCCTCCGTTCGCCCTATCTGACCAGGGGAACACGGCCGATCGCCGAACAGCGTCAGATGAAGCTGAAGTCGGACGCATGAAGGTTCGACAGCGCGGCGTGATTCAAGGTCAGGACGTCCGACTTGTCGATGGTAATGACCACGTTGCTTCCCACCTGTTGGGCGTCGGCTAAAAGGTGGGCAAAATCCGGCACCATCGCGCGGCTGATGTCAATGTGGTCCCCCTGCATTGTGGCGGTGCTTGGGGTGAAATCATTAATAACCTGCTTACCGAAGCCCATGTTGAAGACGAAAGTATCTGCCCCGGCGCCCCCGGTCAGTTTGTCCCCGCTACGGCCGATTAGCACGTCGGCGCCCGTTCCGCCAGTTAGAGTCTGGTTGGCCTGGTTAGAGTAGAGGGTAACGCCAGGAGCGCTCCCTGTGTTTCCGGCTGCGTCGGTCGCGGTCTCTGTGAAGCTGTGTACAGCCGACTTGGACAGCTGGCTTGTCAAGCTCCACGAGCCGTTCGAGGAGAAGGTCGTCCCTATCAGCTGGCCGTTGTCGTATACCGAAATGGTCGAGTCGGTTGTGCTGATGCCGCTGATCGTGACCGAGTTCAATCCGGTCGGCACAACGTTGACGATATCCGGGACCGACGCAATGGTGTCGACTATGAAGTTAAGACCGGCGCTGGCCGCGCTCATTTGGCCAGATCCATTCGAGGCGACGGCCGTCATTTGGTGAGAACCGTCCGGCAATGCGCCCAAGACAAAGCTCCAGACACCATTGGCATCCGCAGCGGTAGAACCCAAGGCGAGCGAATTGTCGTAAACTGTCACCACGGCGCCAGCTTGGGCGATCCCGGTAATCGCCTGTTGCGCCGTGTTGTGCACCGCATTGACATATCCGTTCACGATGCTGGGATCACTCAGGGCCTGGGGCGCAGTCGGCGGAGCAGGCGGTGTCGTGGTAGATTGCTCGATCTCGATGATGATCGGATCGGCCGATAAGCCAACGGTTATGCTGCTCACGTTGGAAACGGTCTGAATGGCGGTAGTCCCTTTAATGGGGTCGAAAATCTTGATGCTTGAGACCGCGCTGGGCAAGCTGATCGTTACCTCCGATGTTGGCGGCGTCACGACGCTGGTGCCGTTGTAAAGTGTGGCATTGCCATTCCAGAGAACGATGTCGAAAGCACCGCTCGACTTTTCCAGCAGCATCGACGACGCAGTGCTCGGCAAACCGGTGATGTTATAGGCAAGAGTTCCAGGCGATGTGAGCGGCGGACCTTTGTCTTCGAGAATATGCGTCAGGTTGCTAATGTCTATGGCGGCCGGTTTCGGAGTGCCGTCAGCGTTGAAGAGGCCGAAGTGCTGCTCTTGGTCACTCGACGCGTTAGGCTCATCCATTAGCTCGTATAGGAACGTGATGGCGGCTCCCGCCTTGTAACCGTCCAGCAGCGCATTGGTGTCGATGATGCCCTGGGTATAGGCATCAGCCACGCCTCCGCCCCAGGTCGATGTGTTGAAGCCCGAACTGGAGACGCCGGTTTCAGTGATGTAGACGGGCTTGCCGGGATTGGACGCCTGCGCGGCTGCGACCCAGGCATTGATACCGTCCTGCAACTGCTGGCCGATGCCTCCATAGACATGGACGTTGGAGGCGTCTGCAAATGTCCCAAAGGAAGAGATCGCGAGTGTGCTGCACTCGGAGGCGGCGATCACGCTGACGCCGGCCATCAGCGGGTCTGCTCGCATCGCCGCCTGCAACGCGGCGTCGTCGGCCGCGCCCCAGCTCAGATTCCCGTAAGAGGAAATTCCGTTGAGATAGTAGGTGTTGGTCGTGTATTCATTCGACCCTTCCAGCGCAATGATGCTGCCGGGCACGGCCATTTCGAGAGCATCTGCGCGTACAAGGTCGGCTGCCGCATTCACCTGGCTCGCCTGATCCGCGTAGAAGGAATTTGACTCGAGAAGAACAAAACGGACTCCGGTCTCGGCCAGCGCGATATACGTCGAAAGCGCGGTGGCGGGCGGGATGCCGTCACGGACATTCGAAATGCCAAGATAGGATAACTCGCTCAGGATGTGAGTCGGATCGTACGACGCAAGGTGAGTGGCGATGCCAATCGAATCGATAAAGCTTGTCGCGCTCGTTGCGGAATTGACTTCATAGTCCGCAGTGGAAGCTGAACTGGACATCTCTGGCGCTCCTCAAACTGGACGCGCCCACCGTAGATGGCAGAAGCGCATATCAGTTTAAGGAAACCGAGCGCTCTTTAACGGATGTGCTTAATGGACTTTCGCAATCATTCGCCCGCGGCACCTCGATTTGCTCTGCTCGGGCGCGCCGGCACGCTCCTTGATGAAATCGGAAGGCAATGCGCGCTCGTAAGGGCCCGGAGTTTTTTGGTTAACCTTGTTCTGGGCTTAATCCAGTTTGAGGTTCGGCCTGCGTCGGACGAGTAGCGCGGAGCTAGGGCGCGCCAGCTTGAGCTTTCTATGGGCTGCGGTCCGTCCCATCGAGGGAGCGATGCAGAATGCTTCCCGAGCCTTCTACTTCACTTCGAGATGTAGTCACGGCTTCTTGCGAGTAAGACTCACGAGTTCCCAAGAGATCAAAATAGAGTTGCTTTGTCCGATCAGCCATTGATCTGGCCGTGTAGTGCATCCTAAACCGTTGATGCGCGTTTTGAGCGAAACTTCGCAATTCCTCAGTGCTAGTGGCACGTATCGCATTCGCGATATCCAGCGGTTGCAAGCTCTTCAGCAGGCGTCCGGTCGCTCCGTCCTCGACAAGCTCCGGAAGTCCTCCTACTGAGGAGGAGAATATCGGAAGGCCCGCTCGCATCGCTTCGATCGCGATCATGGGCAATCCCTCCCACCGAGAAGGCATCAGGAGCAGGTCAGCCGTTGCTAAGCTCTCCTCGACCTGTGACCGAGTTCTCCAACCGAGGAGTTCGACATTCTCGGGAATTTCTAGAACGGTAGTGGCATCGGTAACGAAGTCACCGATCGCAAAGCCCTGAGCCAAGTCGCCAAGCTCGGACATGACGTCGAGAAACACGTCAAATCCCTTTTGTCGATCGAAACGACCCACGAAAAGAATTTTGACCGGCCTCTCAAGGCCTGACGCCGAGTTCGCTGACGGCACCGCCTCGTCCGCGATGCCATTTAGAATCACAACACATTTCGAAACAGGAATGCCGACTGAAGCAGCCGCTTCGAGCTCGGAGGAAGATACGCATACGACACCGTCGCACAAGCGCGACAATGCCGCCTCAAGCCACGCATATAGCCGGTTCGCCTTTGTGTCCCGCAGGAACGCCCAACCATGGGGACAATACACAATGATTGGACGGCGCCTCAGCAGGAAAGCAACTGGACGCACAAGAAGTCCAGCAAACGTAGAGTGGACATGAACGATATCGGGCTTAAAGCTTTGAATCAGCGCGCCCGCGGCAAAGGGGACTCTAATGAGAGACCGTATCGATCGTCCAACGTATGGGTACGACTTGATGACAAGCTTTGGATCAGCCAGCTTCGATAGAGCCTCGTCATTTATATCGGGACCGAAGACCACAATTTGAGAGATTGCAGAATCTTTGATTTGCTCCGCGATCAATTCCTGCAAATGCGCAAGAACCCCTCCCAACGGTGCTTCCGTGAAGTGCGCGACCTTCAAGTTAAGATTGTCTGATTTTGACGTCACTTTAACCGCCCTTACACCGTTTCATCCTGAGAAGGTCGCGCGTGATAACAAAAGAAGCGGGAACTATAAAAAAGGCACACAGGCCGAAGCTATTCCCCCAGAACAACCCAATTCCCCCCAAGGCTTTTGCCAAAACGACCTTAGCTACTAAACAGCATATCCCGGACAAACTCGCCAGTTTCAGTTGCACAGGCAGCAGCGATGGCACGCTCATGAGCGACGTGAGCACCGCGTTCACGGCGAAAACCGGAATCCAGATCGCAACACCAACGATCAGATCATTTGGAAGTGATATCGCGCCACGCGTCCAAAGACGCGTTACATCATCTCCAAACAGGAGAGTCACCGTCGAAACAGAACCCGCTATAAGCAACGCCAATGAAAAAGCGGATACCAAGATTCCGCACGCGCCACGCGCGTTTTGCTCCGCGGTTGCAGCTCGAAACTGAGGCCAAAACGGAGTCAGGCCAATCGAAAGTAACGTCTGGACCGCGATCGCCATTTTCTGCGCAACCCCGAATCGTGCCGCCTGCTCGGCATCCAAGAGATGTAGCGCCAAGACAGAATCGAAGGAAAAGCTGATGGCACTGATCGCGTTTACGAGGAGGAACGGAGCGCCAGATTTTAGCACTGTTGCCAGCTTCCCCGCACTTGTCAGCGAAAGACTCGGCTTCAGGTCGGGGCGACGCCGAAGCAATAGAGTGCCATTAAGGCAATGAACAACTAGAGGCACCGCGCAGAAAGAAGCCACTACGGCGGCGATACCTGCATTGAACTGGAGGCTGACAACGATCGCGCAAAACGTAGCAAGGGAGGCAAATGCGTCCCAAGTGCTTTGAATCGCGGTTTCACCTAGACCAAGTCTGATTTTCCAAACAAGGCTCAGCGGCGACACGATACAAAGTGTCAGACACGTCACAAAGAATGCTTCCCAAGCTCCAGTACCTTGAAAATGAACGAAGCTACTACCCGTCCGATTCGAAAAGAACGTCAGACATACCACCGTCGTGCTGACGACTGAGAACAACGTAAGAGCCAAAAGCGCATTTGAAAGGTATGTTCTCGCGGTATTGTAGGCTCCCTTCGAGACTGCGATGTGATTGACTAGACCCGATCCAATTCCCAAATCAATGAAGGAAAAAGCGCCCATCAAGGAACTCGCGGCGAGCCACACGGCGAATTGCTCGGCGCCCAGGTGACTCAGCAGGATCGGCACGAGAGCCAGCGTGGATGCCATTTGAATGACCCGCGCTGCCAACCCAGCCGCGGCGCCAAACAATGGATGCGATCGCAATCTGCTCCAAACTTCCGCGCGCTCATTCACGGGAGCTGCAACCGAATACAAGGCATAATCCGATTACCGCCCTGAGCCAGCTTATCCGCATCAGGTTCAGACGATGCGTCAGCCAATGTGTCTCAGATCCTCTACGGAATCGGTTACTGTGATAGGCTAGTGCCATCCCATTTTCCCGATCAGCTGCGTGACGACATGAGATAGATTTTGCTCGGAATTGGACGTGTGGATGGTCGGAGGGCGCCGCCAGCAAGTTGTCTCACCCGTGCACTGAAGGCTGCGCCTGCACCGAGGGCGATCCAGATCATCGGGGTTCGAAACGTATCCGTGGTCAGCCCGGTTACGATAACATCGGCACAGTTCATGATGATCGGGTATGCAACCACCGGCACATTCCGACCTAAATTCGCATAGATCAACCCCGCCCCGCGCACCGAAACCATAAGCGCGATCCAGATTGCGATCCATCCGAAAAGGCCGACAAAACCAAGTTCAGCGGCAAGTCTGGCGTAAAGCGAGTACGTGTTGGGCCAGGGCGCATCGGGATATTGGAGGGAAGCTTTGACCTCCGAACTGACGAACCCCCAGTCAGGCATGTATGACATAGCCTTGAATGCGAACTGCCCCAACCCAATCCCCAATATCGGGTTCTCAGAAAACATCTTGATAGATGTAACTTGGTAGGCCAAACGAGAGAGATCGGAAACAGAAGTCCCCACGGCGGCCTCGCGAATGACGTCGTCGAAGCCCGCCGCGTAAAATATGATCACTGCAACCGCTGCAAACAGCAGTAAGGCCCCACTAAAGGCCGCCGACTTGGGTACACGTCCATCGGGGGGCAGGAACAGGAATTTCAGTAGACCGAAAGTGACAACGTTGGTTGCCAAGAGCAACCATCCCGTCCGGGCCTGAGAACCAACAATCAAGGCTGTGAATGCCAAGAGCAAGAAAATATGGAGAGCCTTCCTAATGCCCCGAGTCATGAATGTGGCAGCGAAAAGCCATGGCCATGCAAGTCCAGCAAAGTTCCCGAACGATGGAGGCTCGAACGAAACGGTACGAAGGCGCTTATCCCATCCCTCGATAAGCTTCACATTCAAGGTGCCGTCCCACGATTGAATGGTATGATCCGAGCCCGCGTGCAGAACGGAGTTCACAGTTTGATAGAGTGGAAGACTCACCCCGGCTCGATCGAGAGCCTCGAGCGAGCCGAAGCCGACGCACAGTGCCGCGCTGATACAAATGGGCAGTATCAGACGCGCATACCATCGCCCCAAAACCACTGCACGAGTCAACAATGCGAGGGCGACGCCGTAAATTACCACGGTTGCGGAGGTGACCAATTTCGCAAGCCCATCGCGGCCATGAAACCTCGCGGCGCTGATTTCAGTCGCATTCCAGAGGGCCGAAATCACTATAACGATTACGATGGCGGCACCGGTTCGCCAGATGAGGGGCGCGCCTGGACGCTCGACAAGCTCACCAGTTACGGTAGTGCCAACAGCGTTGATCCCATATAGCCCCATGGCCAACGCAAAGAAATAGAAAGAACTCTCGTTGCCGAGTTCTCCGAAGGATCTAAGTCCTGCGATCGCGTCGAAGGGAATCGCGATCACGGCCAACGCGAAGATCAAGTCAGTCAGTTTAACGGGCATGACCATGTCCGTCATCTTCGGCCCGGTCGCCAGGAACGATCACAGGGTAGTTGCTTAGGACGACCGCCTTTCCGGCTATTTTGGCAACGGCGGTTCGAGCAGAGTCGGACCTCAGCCAGGCAACGATCTGACTTGTTTTCCCTTCCTCGAACAAAAGAAGCTGCACCTGAGGGTCCACGGTTTGCAGTCGGCGAACGAACCTCATATTCGTTAATCGCCGAACTAATCCGTCATCCGGCTCAACCTTGAAAATACCCTGCGCCGTCTGAAGTCCAAAATGAGACTCGGGATTGGCAGGCTCGTCCCTCGAGTCCTTCCATTCGTACCATACGGTTGCCCGAACGCCACTGGCGACGTTCGCAAGATAGGCGCGAGCCAAATATGCTTGCTGGGTTGCACGGCCGACGGCCGAAGTGGGATAGCCCCATTCAGTGCACAGCATGGGCACGTCACGCCATCGATCGGACAGGCGCTCAAGGAGTGCGCGACTGGCCAGGTTCTCAGCTTCGACGCTCTCCGGATCCGGCCGCCGTCCGCGGCTTATGCGATAACTATGCATACTCAAACCATCAAGACACCCTGCCGCCTCGGACTTCGCCAGGGCCCCATAGAACGCGGGCGCCCGAATCGGCAGGCTGGCAGTTGCCGGCGCAAGCACCATTGCCTTGGAAGCAGCCATCTTGATTGCGTTGCAAGTCGTTGCGGCGAGTTGCGCATAGGCATCTGGTTTTGGTTTGGGCGGCCAGAATATTGGTAAGTCCGGCTCATTCCAGACCTCCCACGTGACTGACTCGTCAACGTACCGCTTCGCGGCTGCGGCAGCGAAGCGGCTGAAGGCCGCTATCGCAGCCTCACTCTCTGGTGGTGCCGCAATTTTCCTTTCTCGCACTCCCGGATCTGCCGGCAATTCCAGCCAGCGGCTATAAAGATGGTTTCCGGTCGCCAGAATCACTATGGAGGAAAGACCCGAATGTCTGACCTTCTCGAAAAACGCGTCGGTCGCCGCCCAGTCGAATTCTCCTGGATTTTTCTCGATCGCTTCCCACGACATACCCCATCGTACAAAGCTGAAGCCAAAATTCCGGATACGTTCCAAGTCAGCAGCGTCAATCTGCCATACCTGCACGTGAACACCCAAGCCTGAGGGGAGACCTTTGGCCATCACACCCCAATTGGCCGCTAACTCAAAGAGCAGCAGAAGAAGCCCCAGCAGCCATCTCCTCCTACGCAACAAGCTCTTGTGTGGGATGAATCGGCTATTGTAAGGAGTTTCGACCATTGTCGGACGCTCGGCTAGCCACGAATGCTGATAACCTCAAACCATGGACATCCAATCGCTGTCTGTGCGCATCAAGCCGCTGTCAACCAAATCACGACTCGAGCTGTAACGGACACTTTCCGCGCCTAGGAGCGACAAGTTTGGATTTGCTGCCAGGAGTTCACCGTACCGGCGGTATTCGATTGAGCCGCCGTAGTGTTCTCCGTGTGCGACGGCGTCCTCGATACGTTTGCCGAAATCCTGGAAGTACTTGAAATGCAGCAGAGCGCCTGTGACCGGCGACAGTCTAACCGCGTTAAGCCGGTGGCTGTTGACGAACGCGTTTCCTCTCCGCCATTTGACGAGCGGTACCTTATATGCCTGCGTTGCGACGACTGGAGCTCGCTGCTGGCACAAAAATCCAGCTTTATGTGCGACAGACAAAGCCCGCCTGGCCAATTTTGGCTTGAGACGCGGCCATAGTTCCGGTGTATTCTGATCTTCGAAACAAAGTCGCAGACGTGGCCCACCAATGTGCTCGAATGGCGGGAAAGCAGACGGGAAGCCGTATCGCCGCACGACAACATAGCTAGCGTCATGGTAAGAGCATGTCTCTCTAAAGTCTTCTCCTTGCCGATAGTTCACCTCGCGAATTGGAAGCGAGCTGTACATGTCGAGGAGAAGGGCATACACAGCCTCATAACCGGACCGATCCAGCCAATTGCAGAAGTGCTGCAATCCTGCATTTTCGCAACCAGGAAAGACAAACAATTCGTCGGCGTCAGCGAGAAGAATCCAGTGTGATACGCCATAAGCATCCAGCAAGGAGTTCAGCCAGCTGACACCGGCGCGGCTCTTCCCGTACGACCCCTCCGTGAAAAAGACATGACAATCTGATTGATCGAGCAGGAACTTCCCCGACCCATCGTTGGATCCATTGTCGATTACAAAGAATCGGGACACGCCGAGTTGGCGATAATAGTTGAGAAAGTAGGGTAGACGTAACATTTCATCGCGCAGCACCGCGAAGAGGCGGATTTCACTTCTATCATGGGGGATGTCTCTTCGATCTTGCCGAACGAGTTCAGGATGGAGCTTATTCATATTGTCCCGTTAAAATCGGTAGCTGTGGGCGTGAGGACCCGCTAGGCAATTCATCTGCTGGCCAATTGCGATTGTACAAGCACCACCCGACCTTTGAGCGCGCGCTCAGGGTGACGAGAATGCCCGGACTTCCCTCTGATCACGAAAGATGTGATATCAATTGAGCTTCCACTATTGGCTCCGCATTGCCTATCCGGCCTCGCCGCTGGTTGTCCATAGCTGGACCAAGATGCATTCGTTTAATCATTAATGCTGGCGCATTGGACTGGACCGGATCATTTGGCAAGTGCGCGTGAATGAATATGGAAACGTAGTAATTAGCGCCAGTATCTCTCGTCCTGTTCAATCCCAGGTATACTCACCCTCACTCCGTCGCGTGCCAATCTCTTGGCGAAGATCTCGCGCGACGCAACATCCAATTGCTTCAGGCTCTCCAACAAACGCTCGCGCTCAACCCAACCTACGCTGGTCAAATTGATTGCGGCTTCCTCAATGAAGCCGTTATTGATGAGAGCTGCAAATTCAGCGAGGACTTCTTGTTGACGAGATTTGCTTAGCAGCGAGAAGATCGCAAGCGCCAATCGATTGCGTCGGAGCACGACCCAGCCCTCGTTCGGTCCCGACGCATAGGACCGATCCAGATAGCCGATAATGTCAAAGTCGAAACCGCTGCGCCTCGTCACAACCGAATAGAGCATCAGCCAAAGAAATGAGTCGGCTGGGTTGACCTGTAGCGCCAACCGCAATTCGCCCTCACTCGCTTCCATCGCGCGATCGCCCTCGTCAGGGTTCTTTCGGTGCAGCGCTTCTTCGGCGGTACGCAGCGTTACCAGCGCGAGTGCAGATTGAAGCTCAGGTTGCACTACAGCCGGTCGGGAATTCGCATTCAAGCGGATCAGCATGTCCCCCAAAACACCAGGTCTGAACCGGTCATCAGCCATTATCTGTAACGACACCTCGCGAATAGGTGCCGTCAACCAGAAGGAGGGAACGGCAGCCAACGGCCAAAGCGTACCGACAACCGCTACAAACAGCAGCATGACGCGCACGAATGCCTTCGGCACTGCGCGACAGTTAATCCACGTACCCATACCTTGCGTAGTATTTCTGGTAGTATTGGCGACCATGATAGGCTTCGTAGCGCGCAAGTAGCCTTGTCTCGGCCTTGTTCAGGACGGCTCCCAACAGCTTGCCCTGGATTTCCGGCGCCCCGCGCAGATTGTGGCGCGCCACGTCCGTATTCGTCTTTCCCCACTCCACCACAAACAGGTAGGAATCGACGAAGGGCGAGGTGACACGCGCGTCGACCACAGGCGCCATCGGCGGCATGTCCAGCACAACGTACTCGAATTTCGAGCGCAATAACGTGACAAGATTGTGCATCGCTTTAGACGCGAGGATCTCGTTCGTGTGTAGGAGCTTCGAGGGCGTTACCGCCGGCAGTATCGAGAGCTTGGTCTCAGGATCGACTACTAACGTATCCTCCAGCCGCGCGCTCTGCGCGACAACATCGACCAAGCCGACACGCGCGTCCGGCACCAGCGCGCGCGACAACGAGGGGTTGCGCAGGTCAGCATCAATCAGAATCACCCGGGCGCCACCGTGTGCCATGAGCTGGGCGAGGTTGGCGGAAACCGTGCTCTTTCCCTCGTTCGGAAGAGTTGAAGTGACCGCCAGCACACGATTCTGCCGCACCATTGAGTTGAGATCCAGGGCCACCTTGAGGGTTCGCACGGCCTCGGAGTAGCGGGACAAAGGATTTTCGACGACATAGCGCAAGAGGTCCGGATCGGGGTTGCCCGACTTGTCGGTAGACCTGTCCGTAAGCGAGCCAGGAAGCAGCGACAGCGGCCGCGCGGCGGAGCTGCCCACAGCGGGGAGGATCGCGAGGCAGCTTGTGCCTAGGATTTCCTCGACTTGCTGGGTCGTACGGAAGACCTGGTCGGTGAGCTCGCGGGCCATGGCGACACCAAAGCTCAGCATCAGGCCACTGAAGAGCCCTACCGCCAAGACTATCAGAGGCTTCGGATAGCTCTTCTTCAGCGGCATCGTCGCTGCGCTGATAACGCGCGCTTCAGTGATCGGGAACGACTGCTGCTGCACACTCTCCATATAGCGCTGCAGAAAATTGTCGTACATCGATTGGTAGGACTGGGCGGTGCTCTCGAGTTCTCGCAACCGGATCTGCGCCTGGTTGGTGAGCTGTGATTCAGAGACAGCCGCATTCAGGCTGGTCTTGATGCTCTCCTCGCGGGTGACTGCGATATCATAATCGCTCTTGTACGATTCCTGGATGCGCTTGAGCTCGTCCGTGATGTTCTTTCTGATCTCGTCCATCTGCCGCCTAAGGTTTACCGCGGCAAGATGCTCGTGGCCATACTTCGACGCCCAAATGGCCTCTTTGGACGCCATATCGACATATTGAGCACGCAACTTCACGATCGTCTCGTTCTTCAGCGCATCGGCAACAGAGGCATCCGGGATCTCCTGCTTGAGGATGCTGTTCATGCGGTCGAGCCGCGCCTTAGTTTCTGCGGTCGCCGCATGCGCCAGCACGAGCTGACTGTTCACTTCGGCGAGCTGCTGCTCGTTTATCAGCCGCCCGCCGGTATTGACAATGTGGTTCGCAATCTTGAAATCCACGACCGCTTTCTGCGCACCGGTCGCCTGGGCGCGCAGCTCCTTTATGCGGTCCTGCAGCCAGACACTGGCGCGGCGGGTTGCCTGGTACTTCGCCTCGAGCTGGTCCACGATATAGGCGTCCGCGATAGCATTGGCGATCTTCGCCGCTTTCGCTGGATCGCGCGAGGTGAAGCCAATCTCCATCACATAGGTGGTGCCAAGGCGCTTGATCACCCGATTCCTAGCGAAGTGCTCCAGTGCCTTTCGGGTTAATTCGAATTCTGAAGCAGGGCTGCTCGAGAAAACTAGTCTCGCAACGGCGCCAAGCAGGGCGCCACCAGTACCGGTGAATTCGGGATCGTCGATCAGGTGAAGGTCACGGATGACCGCAAGGCTGATGTTTTCGGATTTGAGGATTTCGACCTGCGTTTCCACGGTCGAGGAATCGATCGCGACATCCCCGAGCATGGACTGCTGCTGGAACAGCTGCACCTTCCGCGTGTCAATCACCATTGATGCGGTCGAGGTGTATTGTGGAATGGCCGTAAAGAGATATACCAGCGCAACGATCACGCAGGCCGACAGGATCGCGATCATCGTCGGGAACTGGCGACGGATTATACTGAGATACGAGGCTACCGAGCGGGATTGTAAGCCTTGCATCTCAACGAATTCGCGATTGATCTCCGCGGCCGGCTTGTTCAGCTGCAACATCTATCGATTCCTGAAGATCAATCCGCGAATGCTTGAATGATTGTAAGCCTTGGAACAGAGCCCCAGCGCTTCGGACCCATCTCCTGCCCAGGACCAAACTAATGATAGCACAGCGCTCGCTGAATTGAACGTCGTAGACGGGCGCAGTGGGGCATCTACGTGCTATTTCGTTTAAACCTTAATGACGCCAGAGCAGAGCGGCGCACTAAAGCGCCGCTCTCACGACGATCAAGTGAGGCAACTCGGAAATCCGGCTCAGCGAGGGCTTACGCTACTCGTAGTGCTTGCAACAGAACCGCCACTAATGCCTGTCCCGGAGTTTGGTGTCGAGGAGTTGCCAAAGGTGGCCGTGCTGCCGTTGTTGCCGCCGTTCGCAAATCCGCCGGCCCCCGTGGGGCCGCCCGCGCCGCTGCCACCGCCGCCGCCGATCGCGGCGGTCACGACGTCACCAGTCGCGGCCTGATAGGCGGCAATCACGTCGGGATTGCCGGTGCTAGCGATGGCGGTTTGGATCTCATTGCCATAGGCCTGGTCCTGCTGCGCGGCCATGCGAGCGACCTGGGCGAGGCCGGCGACGATCGCGCGCATCTGGTCCGTGGTGGTCGCGGGATCCTTGAGCAGCGCGATCAGGCCCGGCAGCGTGGTCGGATCGGAGGCGCCGAGGTCGCGCACCCGCGAGATCAGCTGCGGGCCTCCGGTCGGATATTGCTGCAGCAGGCTGTTGGGGGCGGCCTTGAAGTCGGAAATCACGGTGGCCGGCAGCTGGCGCTGCGGCGGGTAAATGGCAGCGCTCGCGGCCGATGAGATCGTCGCGGCAAGGGCCGCGGCCGCAGCCATGCGAAGCGCAAATCTAATAACGCTCATAAATTTAACCTCCAAAGATCATGCCCTAATGTCTTGCAGGAACCTATCCGAAGAGAAAAGGACTGTCCATTTATTCTAAAGACTTCGTAAACGGCGCAACTGCTTCAAATCTAGATACTTTTGTGAAGCTCACGCCGCGCCCGCGGGGCTGGCGCCGCGGTTGCGGAGTGGCCCTCGGATCGCGGTGCGGTGGCAGCGGCATCCGCCGTGGCACGCCCCTCCCGGCTTGAGAAGGACTGCGAAAGGCCCGCGCCGAAAAGCGCAAAGAACGGAATGCTGTAGCCGGGCACCTGCAACGTGAAGTCAAGGCACGAATGCAGCAGCGACAGAGTTGCGGTCGCCGCCGCCGCGAGCGGGATGATGGCATCGCGCCGGCGGGTGAACACGCCTCGCGCCAGCACCAGCAGCATGATGACCCAGCCCAGCGCCACCAAGAGCGCCATGGGAATCCCCACCTCGGAGGCAAGCTCCAGCGGGGTCGAATGCGCCGCGTCCCAGACGCCGCGAATCGAGATGTTGGGGCTGCGGTACGGCGGGAACGCCCATTGGAAGGTGCCCATTCCGGTGCCGAACCAGGGGTTGTCGGCGATGATCCGAAGTGTCGATTTCCAGGCCTCGACGCGGCCCTCGTCGACCAGGCCCTGGCTGTCGAAGCGGCTCGAGACCTGTCCGCCGAGCAGTTGCAAGAGGCCGAGCGCGACCGCAATGCCGGAGCCGAGCGAAATCCAGATGCCGGTGCGCGGCGGCAGGTCCTTGCGCAGGAACAGCGTGAACGCGATGATCATCGCGAGCAGCGACAGGCCGACGCCGGCGCGCGAGATCGTCATGAACATCGCCATCAGGCAGATCAACAGGCAGGTGAGCTGCGGCAGGATTTCTTTCGGCGGGATCGCGCGCAAGTCCAGCGACAGCCGCCGCCATTCGATGTGCCGCTCCGGCAGGCGGCGGCGGACGTCCTCCAGGACCAGCAGCATCCAGATCACCGCAGCCGAGCCGAAATAGGCCGCCGCCGTGTTGCGGTTGATGAAGGTGCCGGTGACGCTGCCGAGATACGCCGTCTTGTCCCGCCACAGGATCATGGTGGGCTCGATCACGAACGAGGCCACGCCATAAAGCGCGTAAGCCGCGCCCGAGATCGCGATCACCCAGAGCAGGCGGCGCGCGCGCATCCGATCGGCGCCGATTGTGATGCCGAGCACGATGGCGAGGATGTTGGCGAGCGGCGCACCGAGCGCGAAGAACGCCTCGTTCTTCACGATGGACGCAGAGGGGGCAATCGGCACGCCGAGCAGATCCGAAGCCTGCTTCCAGATCGGCTGGAACGGCGCGACCCAGGGATGGTCGGAGAGCTGCTCATGCAGCACGAAGGCATAGGCGGCAACGATCACGCCGATTCCGGCGAGGAGCCACAGATGCGGAAGGCGCAGATCGCGCGTCGACGCGAAGATCACCGCGATGCCGAGACACAGGCACCAGAACGCGATCGACAGATCATTGGTCGAGCCGAACGGAAACGGCGCGCCGGCGGCCACGAAGAACAGGATGAAGGCCGCGGGCAAGCTCCATGACCAGCGAATCTTGGGAAGCCAAAGGCGCATCGTTGTTCTTGCAGGCTTTGCTGCTGGGCCTAGAGGAAGCAATCAATCGGATAGATCTTCAGATCGACGTTGAGGCGGCTGTTCCGGCTCTGCGCCCGGAACGCGTAGAATAGTCCAAAACTATCACTTCCCGGATCGAGTTTTATTCCGGGGGTTAATTCGTCGGGCGGGACCAGAACGCCGATGTGCCGGTTGATGGCGGAAATCTCGGTCCGCCCCTCGCCTTCGGCAAAATGCCCGCCGAGCTGGGTCACCGTGACCTTCGGCAGGCCGCGACGCTGATGGCAGACGTCCTCCTCCCAGAGCTTGGTCTGCTGCACCAGCGGCTTGCCCGGACCCTCGGGCACGACGATGTCGGGGAAGGATGGGCGCAGCATGCCGAAAAACTTGCTCTCCTTGGAGTTCGCCGAGAGGCGGACGGTGAAGGACAGCTCGCCCCGGGCCCCCTTGAGGCGCGACAAGATCGGAGCATCGGGCTCGGCGGAAACCATCACATCGATGCGGTGGCGGACGCCCATCTCAGCGCCGAGCACCGGCCCGACCGGTGCGAGGGCGAAGGCGAGCGGGACGAGAGCCAGAAGACGGCAAAATCTTCGAAAGCGCATGAAGCCCGTTGCAGGACCGCGGGGTGATCGATGACCGGCACGCCGTGCCGAGCGGCGCCTTGATCGACATCCCGGCTTCGTCGGCGCAGCAGAACCGCTTTCATTGCTAAACGAAAATGGCACCGGGACAAAGCCCGGTGCCATCGTCTTTGGTCGGTCAAGTCGGCGTCTTACGGCGCCAGCTTGACGTTGTTGCGGAAGATCAGCGTGTCGTTGGCGAGGTTCACGGCATCCGAGCCGGTCGCCATGATCACCCGCAGGTAGTTCAGGAACTTGGCAACTTCGACGTTGCGCGAGTTCGAGACGTAGATGATATCGCCGTTCTTCATCATGACCTTGGTGGCGAGGAAGAAGCCGCCGGGATCGCGGAAGTTCACGTTGAAGATGACCGGGATCGTCTCGGAGGTGTACTTGCTCACGTCGATGCCGAGCTGGGCCGCAACATCGCGCGGCTCGCGGCGATAGAGATACACCGCGGCAGGATCGGCCTGACCATCGAGGAGACCACCGGCCTTGCCGACGGCTTCGCCGAGATTGATGCGCCAAGCATCGAAGTTGAACTCGCCGCTCTGGCCGCTGGCGCCGAACGCCAGGAACTTCTGCTGCTCGCGATAGACGTAGATGCTGTCGTCCGGGCGCACATAGACGTTGTTCTCAGGCGCCATCACGAGATTTTCGAACGGCACCGTGGCCCGACGTCCGCCACGCTCCAGCATGACCCAGGTCTCGAAGCCCTGGCCCTTGATGCCGCCGGCGCGGGTGATCGCGTCGAGCACGCGATCCTTGGCACCCGCCGCGCTCGCCGGATAACGCGCCGGCGAGTTGACTTCGCCGAGCACGCTGATGAGCTGGGTCCGCTGCGAGGACATCGCCACGACCGCCTGCGGCTCGATCGCGCGGTTGCCGATCTTCTCGATGATCGCGCGCTGGATCTCCACCGCCGTGCGGCCCGCAGCCTTGATCTGGCCGGCATAGGGCACGGTGATGAAGCCGTCGTTGTCGACCGACTGATCCGGGATCGTCACATAGTTACCCGGACGGACGCCGGCTTCCGCCGGGATGAACAGGCCGCCTGCCGCAGCTTCGAAGATGGTGACGCTGACGACGTCGCCGATGCCGAACACGATGCTGGCCGGCGGACGGCGGTCGGTGAACACGCCGGCGAGCCCCTTGGGCTCATGGGTGTGCAGGATCTTCACGGTCGCCGGATTGAGCGGCACCAGCTCGTAGGCCGGCGCGTTTTCGGTCTGGATCTTGTTGTTGACGTCGTCCGTCAGCGGTCCCGAGCCGGGATTGGTCGAGCAGGCCCCGAGCGCCAGAGCGGCGGCCAGAAACGCAGGCTTCAACACATAGTTCTTGGCAATAGATGACATGAATCGCGCCCGAGGGTCCCCAATTGACGTAAATTGGTACGGCCTAGCGGGTGGGTGCGACAAGTGTTCCCGGTGGTTAACGGAGCGATCCGTTGGCTACTGTTGCGTGCGGGCCACTGTTTGGGGCCTAGTTTAACCCTTTGTGACCATTTGTTGTATTTCGTGTGCCCGGTTGGCGGGCAATCCGCCCCAGTCAGGGAATCGATGTGTCGAGTGCGCGGCTTCTTGGGCTCGCGTCCGTCTGCTATGGCTGGGTCCGTTAAGAGTAGGAATCCGCCGTGTCTGGTCTTCTTCTGATGCCGCTGCTGGCAGGTTCGCTCCTTGGCAGCGCGGACCGCCTCTTGGAACGGGCCGATCCCTGCGCCAGCAGGGCGCGATCGTCGTGCCAGGGTGCACCCATCATTGCCGTGGCCACCCCGTCCCCCTCCTCCGTTTGGAAGTTCACCCGGACGCAAGGGACCAAGGATGGCGAGAGCTTCGCCGCGATCATGAAGACGGCGGACACGACCCAATCCGACCCGGACTTCGCGGGCCTGATCGTCCGCTGCGCACCGAAGGGCAAGATCGACGTGCTGGTGGCCTTGATCCGGCCCTTCCCGCCCCGCAGCCACCCCAAGGTCACGATCGCCGCGAGCGGCGGCGGCACGCTGACGGTCGAAGCCAGCATGGCGGCCGCAGGCGCTGCCGTGCTGCTGCCCGACGAGGTCTCCGCCTTTGCCGCCGGCAAGTGGCAGACGACGCCCTCGCTGTCCGTGGTCGTGAGGGAGAGCGACAGCGAGATCAAGGGTACGGTAGCCCTGAACGGGCTGCGGGAGGCGTACAATTCGCTGCAGGCAAATTGCAGCCAATAGGCCGAATTTAGCCATACAACTTAAGGGTCTTTTTAGGGTGGGGAACCTAGGGTCCGGAGCACGGAGAGTGTTTCGGATGACCGCGTTTTTGATTTTCAGCTTTTTGGTGGGTGCGGTGCTGGGCCAACGCTTTCGGGTCCTGGTGCTGCTGCCGTTGACCTTCGTCATGGTGCTCGCGGCCGTCCCGGTCGGCCTGCTGGCCGATCTCACGGCGCTCGAGAACCTCAAAAGCGTGGTGTTCGCAGCCATCTCCCTGCAGGGCGGCTACCTCTTCGGGGCAGGCGCACGCTTTGGCCTAGCTGCTGCGCGCGCCGGCCGCGTGTTCCCCCGACCCGTCAAAACTCTGCGCTGATGACGCCGCGCTGAAGCTTTCGCGCGCGAATGGCTGGAGCCGAGCTGTTCGCCTGGGCAGACCTTCGCTTGAAAACCCATCGCTCGCTTGTATGGTGACCTGACCGTTTCAGGATTCCGCATCGAGCGCCGTTTGTCCCTCGCTTATTTTGCCCTCATCGTTTCCATCGTTTCCGCTTCCGCTCTCGAAATCGCCGGCGCCAAAATCGGTGTACAGCTGGGGACGATGGCCGCAGCGCTAAGCTTGCTGGCCGCCGCCATGAGCACGCGAAAGGCCGATTACGAGCACTACGTCCGCGCGACGTCCTGGGGCCGCTGGATTCTGCTCGCCGTTCCGCTGTGCATCGCGGGCCAGCTCGCCCCGCTTCCGCTGAGCTTTGCGCACCCCATCTGGGCCAGCGCTCACGACGTGCTCGGCGGCCTGTCGCTCGGGCCGATCACGGCCGATATCGGCCTGACGGTGAACGCGCTGCTGCTGGCGCTTGCTGCGGTCTCGTTGCTCAGCGTCGCGATCCTGGTGGTCCGTAACCGCGGCCGTGCCGAGCTGGTCCTGTTCGTGCTGAGCGGACTAACCGCAGTCTCCGCCTTGATGTTGGACCTGCATCGGGTCTCGCCGGCGCTTGCCGGAGCCGCGCCCCATGACCTCACGACGACCCTGGCCGGCCTCGGCTTCATGCTCAATCTGGCGGTCATGCAGCTCGCGGCTGAACGGGCGGAGACCCATCACTCGCTGCTTCGCTCGGTCGCGATCGGTCTCTGCGGTCTCGTCGGGGCCTTGGTCAGCGCCGCCGCGATCTTGGGGTTTTCAGGCACGAACAGCGCGATTGCAGCGGGCTTTGGCGTCGTGGTGATCCTGCTGATCCTCGTCATCCGCAGGCTGGACCTGTCGCCATTGGCCGCGAGCGCATTGTCGCTGGCAGCCCTGATCGGCGCATCGATCGTGCTGACCTTCCTGTTCGAGAAGAGCTCCGGACCGATCCTCCTGCGGCTCGTCCCGGAGATGGGGACCGAGACCAAGGCCGCCCTCGAGCGCATGCTGGCCGATACACGCTGGCTCGGCGCCGGCGCCGGGACCTTTGCTGCGATGGGCAGGATCTATCAGAGCGATGCCGGCGCGGTTTTGACCGCACCCTCGGCGGCCACTTCCGTCTTTGCGGGGACGGGATGGATCGGCCTCGCTGCCATGATCGCGGTGAGCCTGATCGCCTTGGTCCGCCTGTTCTTCGGTGCCCTGCAGCGCGGACGCGACTCGTTCTTTCCGGCGGCAGCCGCCGCTTGTGTTCTCTTCGCGCTCGTCCAGAGCTTCGCTGGGCCCGGATTGCTGCACCCGGCAGCAATCCTGTGTCTTTCGGTGATCGTGGGATTGGGACTGTCGCAGAGCGTCAGCCAATCCTCATCACGATAGAGCGCGGGTGATCAAACCGCGCGATCGCCGAGCGAGGCCCAGTAGTTCGGGTTCTTGGGCGACTGGATGCGGACCCAGCGATATGGCTTCTTCGACCAGGGCATGATGTGGCCGGAGAGATTGTCCAGCACGAGATCGCCGGAGAAGGTGCGCACCACGACCACGAGGTGATGCTCGCCCCAGGTCGTCACGACTTCGCTCAGCAGCACCGATCTGGCCGGAAAGCCCTTGGCGATCAAATCGTGGCGTTTTGTCACAGCATAGTCGTTGCAATCGCCGCTCGCCGGATGCAGCAGCCACTTCTCGCCGCGCAGCCCTTCCAGGTTGGGCTCGGGACGGATCGTAGCATTGACCCGCTGGTTGACCTCTTGCATCTGTGCCATGCGCTCGGCCGTGAGCTTCAGGCGTCCGCCCCGGAAGACGATCTGCTGCGGCCGCGGCTTGCACTCGTTCTTGTAATTCAGGCAGAACATTGTGAACGCCATCGGCGCCAGCGTCGGCTGGTCGAACTTGATGTATTGGATGGCACCGCGCAGCCCCATGGGCGCACCGACGAAAGCGGCTTCCGCGCGCTGCTGCACCCCCGCAGCAACGACGATGGCGGCGGCAGCCGCCAGGAACTTTACAACTTTGCGCATGTCGCGCTCCCCGTTCTTGTTGGGGAGACGCTACGCGAGACGTCTTGAAATACGGCTCAAAGGCCGCGCAATGCTTGAATCAAAATGCGGGCCCGTTGGTCAGAGACAATTAAGAATACCGATGCGTGACTTGTTCTGCTAAGAGCGGGCACGACGTTCTGCTCGTGGCGCTAGAAGCGATTCGACCGACCTGATGGGCCTTTCCAGCCGCTTTCGCAAGAAGACCAAGCCTCGGCTTCCCGACGGCGTTCGCGTCTATGCGATCGGCGACGTGCATGGCCGCGCCGATTTGCTTCAATCGCTGTTAACCGTGATCGACGTCGATCTCGCCCGCTCGGCGCCCGAACGCGCCATTCAGGTCTTCCTCGGCGACTATGTCGACCGCGGCCCGGACTCACGCGCTGTTCTTGATCTCTTGATCGAACGCTCGAAATCGCACGAGACGGTTTGTCTGAAGGGCAACCACGAGGTCTTCCTGCTCGAGGTGCTCAAGGACCCCGCCCGCCTGCAGGAGTGGCGCCACTATGGCGGCCTCTTGACGCTGGTCTCCTACGGCATCACGCCGACCATGAATCCGTCCGCGGAGCAGCAGGTCGAGCTGATCGAGGGACTGAAACGCGCGCTGCCGCCGGAGCACTTGGCCTTCCTCCAGCAACTGCCTTCGTCCTTTACCTGCGGCGACTTCTTCTTCGTCCATGCCGGCGTCAAGCCGGGCGTCGCGCTCGATCGCCAGAAGGATGAGGATCTGCTCTGGATCCGCGAGGAATTCCTGAACTCGGAGGAGCGCTTCGGCAAATATATCGTTCACGGTCATACGCCGGTCAGCGCGCCCGATATCCGTCCGAACCGCATCAACATCGACACCGGCGCCTACGCGACCGGAAACTTGACGCTGCTAACGATCCAAGGCGATAGTCTGCTCGCAATTTAATGGTCTGGCCGAACCTCGGCCCCGTCAACTCCTCCATGAACCGCATCAACCTGCTTCGCGTCATCGGCATCTGCACCGCCATCGTGCTGGCGCTTCATGCCTGCATGACGTTCTATGGCGATCTGATCCGACCGAGCTTTCGCGCCAGCGACTTGTTCTCGGGCGAGATCCCGCCCGACAAGGAGAAGCTGGCAGCCGCCGGCGGCCTGGCATCTTTCTCATGGGATGGCGATCTGCTGGCGAATTACGCGGCAGCGATGGCGGCTGGCATTCTTCACTTTCCGTCGATCGACGCAGGCGGAAGGGCCAGCGAGAACAAGACGGTCCAAGCCGCGATCATCGCTGCCTTGAAAGTCTCACCGATCCGACCCGCGCTGTGGCTCACGCTCGGCACGCTGCAGGCGCAGGCCGGCGCGGCGGTCACGCCCGCCGTGAAGATGTCCTACCTGACCGGGGCGGTGCCGATCGACGTTGCCTTCTCTCGTGTCCAGACCGTAACCTCGGGCGCAGCTGCAACCGACGAAGAGGTCAGGCTGCTGGCGCAATCCGACATCCGGTCGGCGCTGGCCAATCGCTCGCGTTACGAGCCCCTGCTGATCGCGGCCTATGTGCAGGCAACTCCGCAAGGCAAGTCGCTGCTGCTCGAGACCACAGAAGTGACCGATCCCAAATTCAACGAGATCTTGCGGCGGTACTAGCTCAGCGCGCCGATTTCGGGTGAACGGGCACGAAGTCCTGATCCCGGCGCGGCTGGTCGGAACGGCCCTGATAGACGAACATGCCCTTCTTGGTCGCGACGATGTCGCCTCGCTGCAGGCTGTCGTCGCGGAGGAGACGTTCGGTCGCGACAAGATCCGGATCTTCCGGAATCGGCTTGTAGAGCTCCGGATGCTCCCGCCGCTCGCGCGAGACCTCCTTGGCCCGCCGCCGCGCCTCCTCGATCCGCTGCCGCCATTCGTGGCGCGAGACTTCCGGCTCGCTTGGTGGAAGATAGTCGTTGACCGACGGCTCCCGCTCGGTCTGAGCAAGGCATGAAAGCGGACAGGCATGGAGGACCAATCCGACAGCGGCGGCCACGGTCGCCTTGACCGGCGCGCGCCCCAGCATCCAGCGATCTGATACGGACTTGCGGCGAGTGGATCGCACTCCGATGACTCCCAAATGGGCCGAGCGGCCGCGAGGCCGCCGCAACTTCAGCTCATGAGGGCGCCAATTGCAATATTTTAAGAGCGCTGGGCGCCGTCCCATCAAAAAGCGAAAAACAACCCCATGCACAGTAGCGGACACCAGTCGAATCAATGAGTTACGTATTTCCCGAAATTCGATTTGATCCGTCGGGCAAAACAGGGCTAGGATGGCATGGTCTGGGAAAGGCCGACCGGATGGATTGGCGCACCCGAGATCCACGTCGTATGATCGGCCTAAGGGCGAACAGCTCCGTTCTAAGACCGTCGTTCTAAGACCGCATTAGGTCATTGCTGCTAACTTCGGCATCCGCTCCTGGAGTTACCGAGAATGCGTGCAAGGCCAGTATTGCTGTTGGGTGTTGCCGTTGCGGCGTCCGCCGTGCCTAGCCTCGCGGCGCACGCCAGTCCCCTCTGCATCAAGGAACGCACGCCGTTCGCCTTGTCGCACGATACGGTGAAATGGACGATGTCGATCGCCCCTGGGGCGGACTGCATCCAGGGCCTGCGTTGGTCGTACATGCAGATCTTCAAGGTATCGGTCGTGAGCGGGCCATCACGGGGACAATTGGCGGTGCTCGGATCGGGCTTCCGCTATTCGGCGGAAAACGAAACGCGCGGCAGCGACAAGTTCACACTGCTGATCTCGGGCAAGAACCGTAACGTTGCAGGGACATCGACAGTGGAGGTCGAGGTCAATCCGCAATAGCCCGCCCTGCATCCTGGTGTTCAGCGCGACTAACGGGGGCTCGAGCCGCTGCCCCGGGTTCTATTCCCGTGATAGGGCCGGGCGTATCCGCCCCTCGTCACGGGCGGCTCGATCCGGCTCGGGATATTCGGCGTCGCGTTAGGGGGCGAGGGCTGCGACGGGTTGACGATGATCACGTTGCGATTGGGCGTCGAGGGGTCATTGACGCCCTGGGCCCAGGCGCCGGCAGCAGGCCCGACAAGCGCGAGTGTGATCAAGACTAGTCGTTTCATGCGGGATCTCCCGAGCAAGAACGTCAGGGAGGCGAACAGCGTTCCTTCACGGCGGCATCACGGTTCATTGCGTGACCTCAGCGAGGCACGGGTGATCTCAGCGAGGCACGGGTGACCTCACCGAGGCACAGCGATCAGCTTGCCATCCCTCCAGACCCCTTGGGCCGCCCGCCCGGCAGGAAGGCTCCCCGTCACATTCCGGACAGCGGTAGGCCGCGAGGCAGCCTGGGTGGTCTGCTTCTTCTTCTCGGGCGTCGTCACGATGCTGGAGCTGGTGGTGTTGGCCTGATCCTTGACCCCTTGCGCAGAAGCAGACTGAACCAGGAAGGCCAAGAACATGATTGCTGTCAAAATGCCGCGCATGATCACACACTGGAAGAAGGAGCTAGGCGAAATGTCACAGGTTTCTAACCAAAAGCAAGCTCTTCGAGACGATCGCGTCGGACCCTTGCAGGTCGGATCATCAAAGCGATTCATCGCGGCCGGTGGGATCCGAAGGTGAAAAGCCCTAGCGAAACAGCACCATCCGGGCTAGTTGATCGGCCTTGATGACGGAGCCCGGCGACACAGCAGCCAGCGCCTCGCAGGCGCAAGAGATCCAGGCCGGACTGGTCCGCCTGCTGACGGAGCGGATCCGCGAAATCTCCGACGATCCCAGGCAGATGCGGGATGTCGTGTACGAGCTGGCCCGGATCAAGCTCCTGGAACAATTCACCCACACCGATGCGCGGGAAGCGCGAGAGCTCCAGCAAGTCCTCGAGCGCGCCATTCGGGAGGTCGAGCGGACCTTTGAACGAAGCGGAACATCCCCACCGCCAAAGGCCGCCCCCGCGACGCCGGTCAGCGTCTCTGTTCCGGCACCGGCTGCCTCGGCTTCAGCGGCCATTCCAACGGCTGCCGAGACGCCGCGCCATCCTGCCGCACCGCCACGATCGCCCGACCGAGCCAAACGGAGCGGCGCCTTCAATTCTCTGGTTCGATTGAGCCCCATCCTCCTGCTCATCGCGGGCGCCGGGACCGCGGCCATCTATTGGCCACGGCTGAAGACACAACTGACCGCATCGTCGCAGGTGGCGCCGCTGTCCGAGCGTGCGCCGAAAAGTCCGGAGCCTCAGCCGACCGCGATCCCGACTCGCTCGGCAGGCGAGACCATGGAACGAACGGCGGAGAGCACAAAGGATCCGGCGCCAGCTGCGCAACCCTCGATGCCTTTGCCGACGACGTTCGGCGTCTACGCCTTGAGCGAGGGCCAGCTCCATGAACTCAAGCCGGTTCCTGGAAAAATCCCGGACCGGCGCGTCGCGATCTCCGCCGCCATCAACACGCCGAGCGTGACCACATTGCCGGACGGTGACGTCAAGTTCATCGTGTTCAGGCCCGACGGAGGTGTCGATGCAAGCGGGACCGAAGTTCGGGTGGTCGCGAAGGTCTCCCGGGCCATGGGCGTCGATGCCACCGGGAAAGCCGCCATGGTCAGCGCCGGCGATTCCTGGGTCATCCGCAGCATGTCCTACCCCTACAAGGTAGGTCCGATCGAAGATCAGTCGAGAATGCTATTGCTGCAGCCGGAGCAAGACGGTTTTGCGCTTGCGCCGGGCCGCTACATCGTCGTCGTCAAGGGCATGGGCTATGACTTCACCGTGGCTGGAACGATCACTGATCCAAATCAATGCGTCGAACGCATCAATGCGACCAACGGCGCGTTCTACTCGCCCTGCCCGCCGCCGCGAAGATAACGCTGCGTCCCCCTTTCCTATTTGGCCGGCTTGTTGTCCTTTGGCGCATCCGCCGGCATGTCGTCGACCTTGCCGTTGTTGGCGACGCACTTTTGGAAGTATTCGCGCCGATCCTTGGCCGTTCCCTTGGCGCTCCCGGCCGCGGGGTTGCCGATTTGTCTGGGCGGAAAGGCCTTGGCGACCGCGGCATCGCATGCGCGCGCCACTTCGGCAGTGATGGCCGAAGCCGTCGCCGGCGCGACCAGCGTCAAGGCACCTGCCAATCCAACCAACGTCCGCAAATTCTTGACCGGCACCGCTTCGCTCCTTCAGTCCGTGAATGCTTGCCGGAACCATACCAAAAAGCAACGAAGCGCCAAACGGCAAAGCGATGCCGAGTTGTCACGCGGTCTGCCTGCAACGGCTATCGCAAGACTCGGCGGCGGCCTCAGCGCACGCCTCGTCCTTCGAGACGGCGCGTACGCGCTTCTCAGGATGAGGCTAATCGACGTCAGAGCCTATTGAAACTGCTGCCGCGCACGCCGTCCCTCATCCTGTGAGGAGACCGCGAAGCGGTCGTCTCGAAGGATGGCCGCAAAGCGCGCACCGAGGTCCCAACTAGCTGTTGAGCTGCGGCGGCTTGAAGTCCGGGAAACGGGTGAGCATTGCGGTCTTGACGAACTTCAAGTGGGCAATGGTGCTGGCCAATTCCTTGAGCCGTCGCTGGCCGTTCGAGATGTCGGCTGCAAAGAGATCCTGATGATAATTATCGAGCGCCTCGCGCTCGAGATATTCGTCGGTGCCGTTTCCGAAGGTGACGGATGCACGCGCAAGGGCATCGTCAACACGCCGGTTGAGCCCGACCTGTTCCCTCTCCGCCTCTTGCAACGCTGTTTCGATCGCCGCCAGGACGGCACCGATCCGCACGCGGTCGGTCTCGGCATCACGCTCGACGGAGCGGGCTTTGAAGCCTTTGTCCTCGCGGCGGGAGCCGAGAAGATTGTGTGCGCGCGCTCTCAGGAACAGCTGAAACATCTGGGCCATCCCACATTCGAGATTCAGACGGCTACCATCGGTCAGACATAGTTAACAAAGCTTAAATCCTGCGCTCGCCCTGCCTGGCTTTGTACGATCCACGCCCGCCAAGCTCCTTCGTGCTTGGCATAGAGCTCGCGCCAGCGAATTTCGTGCCTGGCAGCGGCGCCTTCGCGCACGCAGATCCCGGATGCGAGCTGCACTGTCTCGTCCGGTGCAAGATCGAGCGCCTCGAACTCTGCCGTCTCTTCCGCAGACAGGCCGATCAGAACACGATGTCCTTGGGCGTCGACGAAATATCTGCGGGGCGCGTTGTGCCTTTGATCAATCATTCGAATGGCCCTCGTTCAGGATCCAAGGACCCGGAAGATGTTTCAGCCGCCGATCAAAGCTACGAACAAACGCGATCGAAATAAGGACGCAAATCGCGCCCGGCAACGCAATCAAATGCGCCATTCACGCTACCTATGCGCGCCGCGAAAAATATCGAAGCAGCCAAATTCTCGCCATGAACTGATACGTTTTAGGTTGCCTTTCCGAAGCTCTCAAGGACCGCACCATGTTAACCTAACTGCACATGGTTATCCGATCTTTCGGCAAGGCAAGATCAACCCCAGCCGACACCGCGTCCATGGCTCTGCCATCACGATGGATGCTCATTTTGCCTGACGCCCATCGATGCCGGCGTGTAGGGCGCATAGAGACGATATCGGGCTGATCGCTTGCGCGAGCGCCACGCCCGCACACCATAGCCACAGCAAAAGCCAGCTGCAAAAATCGAAATCAAAACCAGAACTGCAAGCATTTGGAATGTTCCCAATTTTCGGAACGCACCTCCCGGTACATTTCAACGTGATGCTGTAACGAGTTCAAGATCAGCGGCGCTGAAACTTTTGTCAGACGAACATGAAGTTTGTGCAACGTGATGCTCGAAGCTCGGTCGTCATGACGGGGTTATGCATTTGATGGCTTTTCCCTGCGGCCATCCTCGAGCCGCCCGCCTTAGGGGGCTCCTTATTGAGTCAGGCTCTCAGGATGAGGACGGAGTGCGCGGCAGCAGCTTCAACGGGTACTGACGCCGATTAGCCTCATCCTGAGGCGGCGCGGAAGCGCCGTCCCGAAGGACGAGGCGTGCGCGCAGGCTGCCGTCGCGAGCCATATGCGATAGCCCCTGCAGAAGATGACGCAATCTCTCATTGTTCGAGAGCAGTATCCAGCGGGCGATGTTAACCCCTGTTTCATTTCGACAAGCAGCCTCAAACGAAGCGGCTGAACGCGCTGTGGTCGGGCACAGCTGCGATCTGCACGCTAATGTCTCCGGCACGTTCTCGAACACGTCTGGCAGCCGTCGCGGGTGACACCGCTGAGGAAAACACCCGTGGTTATACGGAGCGTCATGCACCAACTTCAGCGCGGTAAGGTTGAGAGGTTAGCTTAATCCCCGTTGTTTGTTGCGAACCCTCGCGCTTTGCTTATCCATCTTCCGCACCGGGCTCCCCCAAGCCCGGCCCCACCCAAGCAAAGCCGTCGAGCGAACATGGGTCCGCTTGGCGGCTTTGTCGTTGTGTCGACGAGAGGATCATTTCGGTTATGGCGCGCAGGCCCTGGTCGTTCAAGGAAGATCGCCGGCTCATGGAGTTGGCCAAGTCTTCAGCCTCGTTGGAGCAAGCGGCGAAAGCTCTCGGGCGCTCGCCCGATGCGATCAAGCGCATGGCGTTGCGCCTTGGTCTTTCGTTGAAGTCGAAGGCGGCTAAGAAAACCTGATTGCGAAAACGGCCGCGCTCGCCGCAGGCGGCGCAGTCTGCACGGCTTCCCTTCGGCGCAGGGCCATCGCATATGAGATCCTTTCCCTGCGGCCATACTTCGAGACGCCCGCTTGAGGCGGGCTCCTCAGCATGAGGACGGAGTGCGCGGCAGCAGCTTCAACGGGCACTGACGCTGATTGGCCTTATCCTGAGGAGGCGCGTACGCGCCGTCTCGAAGGACGAGGCGTGCACGCAGGCTGCAGCCACGACCCATATGCGATAGCCCTGCCCTCGGCGGGACGGAACCAAATCAACCTTCGGATGTTGGTCCCGATCTCGCAGCGAGGTCTGGCGGTGCTCCACTTTGCCATTTCCGCAATCTTGGTTTGGCTGGCGATCAACATCGCCTTCGTGCTGCTCCGGTTGCGGACGATTCGCCATTCCGCCGCGCACCGCATCGACGGACCTAACCGGTCCTATCCTGAGCTCATTCCCGTCCGCCAGCGCCCCGGGCAGTGAGCATCGATTGAGCGTCCTGCCCGGCGGCCTGGCCTGCTCAACTAGTTGTGCGTCCTCTTCTGGGAGCCCATCCCCGGGCTGGTGCCGTAGTTCGGCGTCCCCGTTCCTTTGAACGCACCCCCCATGCTGTCCGAACCGGAGTTGGTGCCCGTGCCGCTGCGCGTCGCGGAAGTCGGCTGCGTGCCCGATGGCGTGTCTTTGGTTCCCTGCGCCGAAGCCACAGAGATCCCGACGGCTAGCGCCAGGAGGAGGCTTAACGTCCTGATCATACTGCTCAACTTTCCATGCTCGTTTCTATCCGGGCCGCCGGACCATTGGTCAGGCCATCCTCGGGTCGGCCGTCCGGCCGGTCGCTCCGTTAAACCCTATCTTAGCCCTTGCTGGCTAGGATCAATCGCCAAGCCTTGCTCGAATTCAAGCCTTGGCCCAAATTCAAGCCTTGCCCGAATTCAAGCCTTGCCCGAATTCAAGCCTCGCCTGATTTCACCCGAGCCGGATGCGATTGCTGCGACCAACCTTTCCGTTTGCGGCGCTCGTGCTTGCGAGCACGATGGCGTTCGCCTTGGCGGGTCATTTCGCCGCTGAGGCCGTCATTCGCCGCCAGCAGGCGCATCAGCTCGACGAGCTGACCGAGGTCGTTCTGCGCCGGTCGGAATTTGCGGTCGATTTTGCCGCGGCCAGCCTGGACGAGCTCGCAAGGCGCAAGCTGGTCAGCTGCGAGCCGGGCGCACTGCAAGCCATCCGCCTGCACGTCTATCAGCGCTCGGCGATCAAGGACGTCCGGCTCGTCAAGCCGGATGGCTCCGTGATCTGCTCGGCCTATTCCGAGACGCTCGAATTCGACAAGGGATGGGTGGATCGTCGCGACATGCTGCCTTCGCGCGACAAGGCGCTTTCGCTGTTTCGCGTGGAGCAGTTCGGAGGCGCCGCCTTGGGCGTGCTCAGGGACATCGATGGCAGCTCCGCGCTCGTCGCCATTGTCGGCATCAACGCCAGCCTGTTCGACATCATGCCCGCCGAGCTGCGCGCACGCAGCGACGTGATCCTCGCCTTGGGCAATGGCGAGAAGCTCGGCAAATTCCAGAGCGACGCCGGTAAGTCCTTGCTGGAGCCGATCAGCTTCGAGCGGAATTCCGTTCGCCTCCCGCTTCATGCCACGATCCAGCTCGAGCGCGCGGTGCTTGCGAGCTGGAATAACGAGGCATATTGGCCCACAGTCGCGGTGGCCCTCGGACTTGGCGCAATCTTTGGCATCCTGTTGGCACGCAGCCGCCGCATGGAGGAGCCTGTCGCCGATCTCGATCGGGCGCTGGCAGCCGGCGAGTTCAAGCCATATTACCAACCGATCTTCGACCTGCGGACAGGTCAGATCAAGGGCTGCGAGATTCTGGCTCGTTGGCTGCGCCGAGACGGCTCGGTCGTCCCGCCGATGAACTTCATTCCGCTCGCCGAATCCAGTGGGCGCATCCAGGCGATGACCTGGCATCTGCTGGGATCGGCGCTGGCCGAACTGAAGCCGTTGCTGAAGACAGACAAGAATTTCAAGTTGTCCCTGAATGTCGTACCCAATCATCTCCTGAGTGCGGGCTTCGTCGAAACGCTGCGCCGCACGGTCCTGGCGGCGCGTGTCTCCGCGCGCCAGATCGTGGTCGAGATCACCGAGCGCGACGAGCTCGACGATCTCGCGCGCGCCGCGGCGGTCGTTGCCGAGCTGCGGGACCACGGCTTCCGCGTCGCCATCGACGACGTCGGCGTCGGCCATAGCGGACTGTCCCGGCTGAAGGGCCTCGGCGCCGACACGATCAAGATCGACAAGTTCTTCGTCGACACGATCACCGTGGACGCATCGACGACGGCGATCGTGGAAATGCTGGTGGCGCTCGCGAAGGACCTCAATATGACCGTGGTCGCGGAAGGCATCGAGACGGAGGAGCAGCTCCGTGCATTGATCGCGTCCGGCGTCGAGGAGGGCCAGGGCTATCTCGTTGCGCCGCCCCTGCCCTCCGCCCGCTTCAATGAGCTCGTGGTATCGCGCCGCGTGAGGCGGTCAGGCGCGGCGGTCTCCGGCGACACGGTTTTGGTGGCCTGATCCCGACGCGGGCCTTTAACGATATTTTCGGCTTTCGAACCAGACCGGCAACCAACCGGCTATGCTGGCGCCATGCGCAGAAACCACGTCATTGCAGCCGCGAGCATCTGCCTTGCCCTGATCGTCTACGCCACGCTGGCGAAACTATCGGGAAGGCCGGCGCTCATGGGGCATCACGAGGCGTACTGGGTCGTCGTGATCGAGCGCTTCAGCGCCTATGGTCTGCTCGGTTTTCTGCTTTCCTTCCTGCTGCCCGGACGAATCGGTTTGGCTTGCTCGCTCGTCATCGCGGTCGCAATGGGACTGGAGCTGATGCAAGCGTTCATCCCCGACCGGGATCCGGGCTTCCTCGACGTTTTGCAGAAGGCGGCAGGAGGCACTGTGGGCGTCATGCTCGCCCAGATGATCCTGGCGTTCCTTCCGAGACCCCCGTCCTGAGGCGGCCCGCATCTCCTTGGCGAGATGACCGGCGGACCGCGCTTTTACTTCATCATCTGACCGCGCAACTCACCGCCCGGATTCGCGGCCGTGTGGATGTTCGCGTACCATTTGCCGCCCAGCAGATCTGCCGCCTGCGCGTCGGTGAGCGTGGCATGGCCTTGGATCGGGCTTTGCACCGTCTTGAACGGCAGGACGATGCCGGCATTCTTGCCGGCCTCGCCGGGACCGTGAAAATGCGCCCCCATCGCCGGCCCCGTGAGCCCGGTATAGGTGACGACGTAAGTCAAAACTCTGGTTTCAGTGTCGTAGCTCGCCTCGGCCTTGCCCGACCCGGTCGAGCCGTTCGGAGGCACTTCATTGCTTCCCTTGAGCTCGGCTTGCAGCTTCACGACTTCCGCGTTTGCCGTTCCGCTCGCCGCAATGATGCCTCCGACGAGCGCAAGTGTCCCCAACAGTGCCACTTTGCTCATGCAGTCCTCCCGCACACTCCGCTCCCTATCGTGATCGAAACACCGACCGCAACCGGAAAATTCCGCCATGGAGGGATTATTGCCGATTTGGCTTTTGCTTGGGCGAGCCCGCCTTGAACGGAGGCCGCGGTCGGGAACGGCCGTCGAGTCCCTTGGGCAGCTTGTCGGCATTGAGCTTTACGACCGCGCTGCGGGCGTCGGCAGCCGGCGCGACTTCCTGGCTGTAGATCAGGGTCGCTTCGAACCTCACGTCGGGCGCTTGGCGAGCCGTGCCCGAACAGGTCGCCATCGCACCACTATACACGCCGGAGAGCTCGACCTCGACTTCGTCGAACCCGAACACGGTCGGCGGTCCGTCGGCATGTCGCCGTGTGGTCAGAACGGCCGTGAAACGCTGGTCGTCGTCGAACCGATAGGAGCCGCCATAGGTGAAGAAGCTGTCACTGCCCGAGATCCGACCCTGGGCCAGATGCACGATACCAGTGCCTTGTGCTTGCGCGGTTCTGAACCACGCCGCGTATTTGCCCTCTTTCAGCATGGAAACGTCCACCCATGAATTCCATGCGTATTTGCAACGAACCGTGAGGGCGCGACAATGACCGTCGCGGCGAGCATTCCGCCACGGTTAACGCCCTGCAAAGTCAATCCGTCAAATTTCCGCGGGCGCGAGGCGACGCCCACGGCAGCATCAAAACAATTCGATGCCGTCGTCCGCGCTCTCGATCGCCTCGACCCGGCGCGTGGTCGCGATCGACGCCAGCCCGAGCGTCTGCAGAAATTCCCGGTGGACGTGCCGCTCGCGCTCCATCGTGTAGCGCGCGAACAGCTGGTCGAGCATCGCTTGGTCCTGCGCTTGCGGCCGCGGCTTCTGCGCGCCAGCGCTTGCGGCTTCGAGCCGCGCTGCGACCGCGGGCAATGCCGTGGAGGCCTCGCCAAGCGTGGTCATCAGGCCTTGCGCCGAATTCATGAGCTCCTCGAATTCCGCACCTTCGTTGACCAGCCGGCTCATCAGCTTGCCGAGCCGTTCATTGCCGGCCTCGACCTCGCGCAGCGCCTGGAGAATCTGCGGTTCGAGCTTGGCGAGCTGGGTGGGATCGCCCTGCACGCGGAGCTCCTTCAGGTCCCTGGCCGAGCGCTCGATGCCGTCGAGCACGGGCCTCAGAGGCCCCGCCCCCGCCGAGACCTGGTCGGCGGTGGCCTTCAGCTCGTTGGCAATGACGACGAAAGCGCTGCCGCGGCTGCCGAGATGGCTTGCCTTGAGGCCCGCATTCATTCCGATCAGCGTGATGTCGACGGTCGCCTCGGCCAGCCCGGCGATGGCGTGGCGGAATTTCGTCAGCGTCTCCTCGACGATCGCGAGCGCCTCGTCCACCGAGCGGCCGGCGCCCTCGCAGGTGGCGATCAGGGTCGAGGCGTGCGCCAGCGTCTGCTTGATGCGCGCCAGGAACGATGACGACCCGCCCTCCTCGCCGCCGAACAGCGTGCGGCCCCGGCCGACGACACTGCCCGCATCGCGCAGGATTGCGGTCAGCGCGTGAACGATCTGGCCGATGTCGCCGCCGAACTCGCGTTGGGCATCTCTGAGCTGGGCCGCCTGCAATTGACAAATGGTGCGCACCCCGTCGTCGCTCGCGACGGGTTCGGGAACGAGGCTCGGGGTGGATCCCGAGGCGAGCGTGAGGCCATCGGAGACGTGCTCGAGACGCTGACGCGTGCTGTCGCCGGCCTGCAAGGAGATGATCGCACTGCCGACCGCCTCGGCGATCTTCCTCGTGCTGGCGCTCGCAAGATCGGCGAGATGGCTGCTGTTGCTGCGCTGATCGCGCAACCCGGAATAGGCGGACGCGAGCTCGACGCTCTCCGCCGCCAGCTGATTGCGGTAGCGGCTCTCGAACTCCTTCTGCCGGCCGAATGCGGTGGCGACCGCCTCGGACAGGCGCTGCTGATCCCGCGCGCAGCCCTCGATCGCGCCCTGCACGGCCTTGCCGAGATCGTAGGCCTCCTGCGTGAAGGCGAGAAAGCCCTCGCGGTCGCCGTCGAGCGAGGCCGCCTCGATCCGCGCGCTGCGCGCGATGATGGTGATCATCTGGATGTGCTTGAACAGCGGCTTGAGCAGCGAAGACGCCTCCGCCGTGCTCGTGCCGATGGTCTCCAGCAGCGCGGCCTCGGCCGGCAGCGCCTGCGCCAGGTCGTTGAGCCGCGCGGCGATCTCCTGGAGCGCCGTTGCAGCGCCTTCGATCTCGGCGCCGGAGAGCTCACCGGAAAGCGCCGCGAGACCCTGGTTCAGCTCCTTGAAGACGAGATGCCCGCGTCCCAGCTCGTTGCCGACGCGCGCGAACACGGCCTCGATTCGCGAGGAGACGTCCTCGATCCCGGCGATGGCCTCGGTGAGCATATTGGCTGGAATGAGCGACATTGCCATCAGCCCGCCACCGCTGGATGCCCGGCCTGATACCAGAGCATGATCTCGCGCGGGATGTGGTGCAGCGAAACGACCTTCTCGACGCCGCCATGGGCGATGGCTTCCTTGGGCATGCCGAACACCACGCAGCTCTCTTCGTCCTGCGCCCGCGTCGCGGCGCCGAGCTTGCGCATCTCCAGCATGCCGCGCGCACCGTCATCGCCCATGCCGGTCATGATCACGCCGAGTGCGTTGGCGCCGGCATGCTGGGCAGCCGAGCGGAACAACACGTCGACGGAGGGACGATGCCGGGACACCGGCGGTCCGTCCTTGATCGCGATCTGGTAGCGCAGACCGATGCGCTGGAGCAGCATGTGCCGGGCGCCGGGCGCGATATAGGCACAGCCCGGCAGCACCGGCTCACCGTCCTCGGCCTCCTTGACCCGGATCTGGCAGACGCTGTCGAGACGCCTGGCAAAGGCCGCGGTAAAGCCTGCCGGCATGTGCTGGACGATAACGATCGGCGGACAGTGGGCCGGCAGCATCTCGAGGACGTCGTTGAGCGCTTCGGTGCCGCCCGTCGAGGCGCCGATGCAAACGATGCGCTCGGTGGTCGGCCGGACCTTGCCCTGTACCGGCGGCGGGATGATGGCATCGGCAGTCAGCTTCTTCTCGATCTCCCGACGCTCCGCGCGCGGACGCACCCGGGCGCGGGCGGCCGATTTCACGGCCTCGCGCAACCGCGTGGAGCATTCGAGCAGCGCCTGCCGCGTGTCGATCTTCGGCTTCGGCACGATGTCGACCGCACCCGCCTCGAACGCCTCGAACATCACGTTGGAGCCCTCCTCGGTGAGCGAGGAGCAGATGATCACCGGGATCGGACGTTGCGCCATGATCTTGCGCAGGAACGTCATGCCGTCCATGCGCGGCATTTCGAGGTCGAGAATGATGACATCGGGCAACTCCTTCTCGAGCCGGCGCGCCGCGGCGAAAGGATCGGAGGCGGTCGCCATCACCTCGATATCAGGGTCTTCGGAAAGGATCGTCTGCAGGATTTGGCGCACCGACGCCGAATCGTCCACGATCAGCACGCGAACTTTCCCCCTCGGCATCGTGGTTGCGCTCCGGCTAGACCTGGAAGATGGTTGGCTGAACCTGCTTCAGCCCAGGCACGGTACTGTGAATCATCGATTCCGAATGCCCGACCAGCAGGTAGCCGCCCGGACGCAAATGGCCGCACAATTGCTCGACCACCTTGCGCTGGGTCTCGCGCTCGAAATAGATCAGGACGTTGCGGCAGAAGATGATATCGACGTCACGGTCGACGGGATAGGACTTGTCCATGAGGTTCATCCTCATGAAGTGTGTCATGCGCCGTAACTCGGGCACGATCCGCACTTCGCCGCGCGACCTGTCCCGCGACGACGAGAAATATCGTTTTGCGAATGGCTCCGGCACCGGGGCGAGCACATCGCGGGTGTAGATCGCCGTCCTGGCGAGGCGCAGCACCGCGGTCGAGATGTCGGTGCCGAGGATGCGGTACTGGAAGCGCGAGCCGTTCCGCGTCATGTCGTCCAGCACCATGGCGGTCGTGTAGGCTTCCATGCCGGTGGAGCTCGCCGAGCTCCAGATCTTCAGGTTCGCATTCTTCCGTCCATGCGACTTGAGCAGAGCAGGGACCGCGACGTCCCTCATGAAGGTGAAGTGCTGCGGCTCGCGGAAAAAATCGGTCTTGTTGGTCGTCACCACGTCGATGAGATGAGTAAGCTCGGTCTCGAACAGATCCGCCTCGAACAGGTTCTCGACATATTCATTGAGACCGGCGAAGTTCAGCGCGCGCACGCGCTTGTGCAGCCGCCCCTCCAGCATCAGCCGCTTGCCCTGCGGCAGCTTGATGCCGACCTGGCTCTCGATCAATTCGGCGATGGTCCGGAAGTGGCGGTCGGACAGATGCACGGCCGTATCCGGCATGGCGGGCATCATGGATGACGACCCTGCTTCGTAACGGCCGCCTGCACTGAATGTCGGGTCATCCTGGCCATGTTGAATCCCACGTGTTCACGTCACCGCTGAAGGCGGACGGGTCACCGAACGGACCGGTCCGCAGGAGCCTCGCGGGGGCCTAGCGCTGGAAATCGGCGTCGCGGTCGTCCTCGCCGTCATTCATGTCGAAAGTGAAGCCGCCGCCGGCGACCTTTGCGGCGCGTACCGGCTTGGCCTGCGGCTTCTTGGCCGGTCGTTCAGCCGCCGCCATGGAGGCCGCCTTGGCGCGCAGCTGGCTGACCGCCCGGTCGATCGGCGCGGGCGCCTGGCTCTTTGCGCCCTGTTCGATGCGGAAATAGGCGATGGTGGACTGCAGCTGTTCGGCCTGCGAGGCGAGCTCCTCCGAGGTCGAGGACACCTGCTCGGAGGCGCTGGCGTTCTGCTGGCCGACCTTGTCGAGCTGCTGGATCGCCTGGTTGATCTGCGCCGAACCGACGTCCTGCTCGCGGCAGGCCGCAGTGATCTCCTCGACCAGCTCGGCCGTCTTCTTGATGTCAGGAACGAGCTTGGCGAGCATCGAGCCCGCCTCCTGCGCCACCTTCACGGTGTCGGCCGAGAGCGTGCCGATCTCGGCGGCGGCCGCCTGGCTGCGCTCGGCGAGCTTGCGCACCTCGGAGGCGACCACCGCAAAGCCCTTGCCGTGCTCGCCGGCGCGCGCGGCCTCGACCGCCGCGTTGAGCGCGAGCAAGTCGGTCTGGCGCGCAATCTCCTGCACGATCGTGATCTTCTCGGCGATGGTCTGCATCGCGTTGACGGCGCGGCCCACGGCGGCGCCGCTGGCCTCGGCGTCCTTGGCGGACTGCGCGGCGATCTTCTCGGTCTGGTTGGCGTTGTCGGCGTTCTGCTTCACGTTCGAGGCCATCTCCTCCATCGATGAAGAAGCTTCCTCGGCGGACGAGGCCTGTTCGGCTGCGCCCTGCGAGAGCTGCTCGGCGCTCGCGGAGAGCTCCTGGCTGCCGGCAGAGACGTTCTGCGCCGCCGTCAGCGCCTCCGATACGATCTGCCGGAGCTTCTCCACCATGCGTTCGAGCGCGAGGCCGAGCGTGTCCTTGTCCGACAGCGGCTTGGCTTCGATCGTGAGATTGCCTCGTGCGATCTCGTTGGCGACCGCCGCGGTGGCATTCAGATTCACCGTCATCGCGTTCAGCGACTTGATGAGATCACCGATCTCGTCGTTGCTGGAGGATTCGATCTTTTGGCTGAGATCGCCGATCGCCACCGCATCGGCAAGGCCGACGGCCTGCCCCAGCGACCGGCTTATGTTGAGTGCGATCAAGACGGCGGCCACCGCCGCGATCAGGAGCGAAGCGATGACCAGGATCATCAACAGCAGCTCGGCGCGCGAGCCATCCTGCCTGGCCTGCTCGACCTGCTCGGCCATGTTCTTCTTGACGTTGTTGATGTAGGCATTGGCTGCTTCGAGCGCATCGGCGACGACCTTGCGGCCGTCATGCATCGAGCGGTCCATCGCCCTGGCCTTGTCGGTCTTCGCCAGCCTGACCGTTTCGTCCTGGTAAGCGTTCATCCTGCCATAGGCGGCGGAGAAGCCATCCATCAGCTTCTTGCCGCCTTCGCTGGCGGCTGCATAGATCTCGTCCTTGGACTTTGCGAGCTGTTCGCGGGTCTTGGCGAGGTCGGCGACGAATTGATCGTATTCGGCGTCCGATGCGAGGATCGAGTTCTTCTCCGCGCGAAGCTGGAGCAGGATGCCTTCCTTGAGCTCGGACGCCTTTTCCATGCGATTCGCGCGAGCGACCAGAGCCTCGGTGGTGCCGACCATATCGGACAGCTTCATGTAACCGACCCCGCCGGCGATCATGGACAGCAGGATGACCACACCGAATGCGCTGGCCAGCTTGGCTTTGACGGTGAATCTCATCTCAATCCCTTTTGGTTCGAATGGAGCTGCGTACGCTCGATAACGCCTAAACCGAACAAACTCAGGCGGCGCGGGACGCGTCCACGGCAGTATCGCGCCCGTCCGGGAACTCGTCCTTCGCCATCAGTTTGGCGAGATCAAAGATGATGACAAACTTTTCGCCCTTGCGCCCGATACCGGCCGCATAGTCAGACTGCCATTTGCCGCCGACCTCCGGCACGGGCTCGATCGCCTGTTCGTCGATGTCGGTGACCTCGAACACGCAGTCCGCGACGAAGCCGACGCCGACCAGGCGGTCCTTCATCGGCACGTCGAGGATGATGATGCGCGTCGCCTCGGTCGCCGAGACGCTTGGCAAGCCGAGCTTGGTCCTGAGATCGACGATCGGATAGCCGCTGCCGCGCACGTCGATCATGCCCAGCAGGAAGCTCGGCGCATGCGGCAGCCGCGAGATCGGCCGCATATCCAGGATCTCCCGGACGTTGCGAATGCTGATGCCGAACGTCTCGCCGGCGAGACCGAGCGTCAGGTATTGCGAGGTTGCGGCCATGGTGCGTCCATTCGATGTTGGGAGAGGCCCGTTCGGACCAGCCAGTTAGCGTTGAAACTCCGCGTCGCGATCGTCGCCGCCAGCATCCATGTCGAAGGCGAAGCCGCCTCCCGCGCCGGCAACCTTCAGGGCTCGGGCCGGTTTGGCAGCGGGCGCCTTGCCGCGGCGATCGACCGCCGCCATCTTCGCCGCCTGGGCGCGGAGCTGTCCAACGGCCCGGTCGATCTCCTGAGGTGCGGCCTTCGCTCCGCGCGCAGTGTCATCGATACGGAAGAACGAGATCGTCGACTGCAACTGCTCGGCCTGGGAGGCCAACTCCTCGGAGGTCGAGGAGACCTGCTCTGATGCGCTGGCGTTCTGCTGGCCGACCTTGTCGAGTTGCTGGATCGCCTGGTTGATCTGGGCCGAGCCGACGTCCTGCTCGCGACAGGCCGCGGTGATCTCCTGAACGAGCTCCGCCGTTTTCTTGATGTCGGGCACCAGCTTGGAGAGCATCTCTCCGGCCTCCTGGGCAACCTTGACTGTTTCGCTCGACAAGGTGCCGATCTCGGCGGCGGCGGCCTGGCTGCGCTCGGCGAGTTTGCGCACTTCGGAGGCGACCACCGCAAAGCCCTTGCCGTGCTCACCGGCACGGGCGGCTTCGACGGCAGCGTTGAGCGCGAGCAGGTCGGTCTGCCGCGCGATCTCCTGAACGATCGTGATCTTTTCGGCGATGGTCTGCATCGCCTGAACGGCCCGACCGACAGCGCTGCCGCTGGATTCGGCATCGCGCGCCGACTGTGCGGCAATCTTCTCCGTCTGGTTGGCGTTGTCGGCGTTCTGCTTCACGTTGGACGCCATTTCCTCCATGGAAGACGAAGCTTCTTCCGCCGAGGAAGCCTGCTCCGTCGCACCCTGCGACAGCTGCTCGGCGCTGGCGGAAAGCTCCTGGCTGCCGGCAGATACGTTCTGGGCCGCGGTGAGAGCTTCGGACACGACCTGACGAAGCTTCTCGACCATGACGTTGAGAGAGCGGACGAGATCTCCGATCTCATCGTTGCTCTTGACGGCGATCGTCTGGCTCAGATCGCCATTGGCGACCGCGCCGGCGAGGCTGACCGCGCGCGACAAGCCGCGGCTGATGCTGAGTGCCATCATGACTGCCGATCCTACGCCAAGCAGGAGTGACAATCCGATGACGCTGACCAACATGATCTTTGCGCGAGCGGCATTCTGCACCGACTCCGCGGACATCTCCGCCATCTGCTTCTTGACCAGCGTGATGTACTCGCCCGAGGTTGCGATCGCGTCCATGGCGTTCGCCTTCCCTTCGGTCGCGGCAAGCGTGGTTGCCCTGATATTACCGCCCTCCTTCACGATTTCCATCACGCGGGAGACGACATTGACGAGGCGATCCGTCTGAGCCACAAAGCTCGCGGGCGACACGCCGGCCGCGGTGAGGGGGGCGACGGCCTGCTTGGTTGCCGCCTTGAGCGCTTCGTCTCCTTCGCTGATTGACTTGATCGCGGCATTCAGCTCCTCGACGCTGGAGGCCGAGAACGACAAGGCGACCTGCCGCTGCAGGCGGACACCTTCGAGCCTGATGGCATGGATCGCCAGAACGGCGCTGTTCTTCTCGGCGGAAGGCGGCAGGCGATTCAGCTCGGCGAGAGACGCATCGAGCGAGTCGTTCCAATGCTTCAGAATCGGCATCGCGTCGGTGGTCCACAGCTGGCCGCCCCGATAGTTCGAATTCTTCATCGCGAGCCCGACGATGACGTCCTCTCCGGCATTCATCTTGTCGTAAGACGCCGAGAACTTGTCGAGCAGGTGCTTGCCGACGTCAGAAGCGGTCGCCTTGATCTCGGTAAGAAGACGACTCACCTCGGCGCGATACTTCTTGATCTCATCGGCCAGCTTCTGCATCTCCGCGTCCGTGGACGCGAGGATGATGTCGCGCTCCGCCCGGGTCTGATAGAGCACGTTGTTTTGCAGCTCGCCGGCCCTGTCGATGCGCGCCGCGCGCACCACGAAATCCGCGGAGACCTCGACCTGATCCGAAAGCTTCAGAAAAGCCAGTCCACCCGTGAGTCCCGAAAGCACGATGATAGCACCAAACGCGCAAGCCAGCTTTGCCTTGATCGTGAATCGCATATCGAGCCCCTAATTTCCCGGCCTTCTCGAGACCGCTCTCAATTCAAAATGCGTTCCATGTTGGGAACGATAACGAACTCTTCACGCCACTTCGCGATAAAACGAATGAACTCAGGCTTCCAGTGCATGCCGACACGCGGCGTCTGCTGCACATCGGCCTGCGAGATCTCCGTGACCTCGTAAACCTTGTCCGCGGTCACGCCGACCAGCACCGGTTCGTTATCGATCTCGATTTCGATCACGACGATGCGGGTGTCGGCGGAGTTGTCGAGCTGCGGCATGCCGAAACGGATGCGCAGATCCGCGAGCGGAATGACGTTGCCGCGCACGTTGATCACGCTGGGAACGAAGGCTCGCGCGCCCGCAACCTGGGTCGCGGGAACGGGATCGATGATCTCGCGCACGAGGCCCGCGTCCAGCGCGAACTTCTCCTCGCGGAGGCCGATCATCACGACCTGCATCGCACTCGACTGCTGCTCGCCCGCCAACCCGCCGTTCATCACGCCGCCTCGTTGATATGCTGCTTCTCGAACTTCGACTGCGCCAGCGAGACCAGCTGCGCGACGTCGAGGATCAGCGCCGCCGTGCCGTCACCCAGGATCGTCGCGCCGGAGAAGATCGTGACGTCCGAATGCAGCTTGGACAGAGACTTGATCACGGTCTGGTGGTTGCCGATGATCTGGTCGGCGACGAGGCCGACGCGGGTCTCGCCGGTCGAGATGATGATCGTCTTCTGGTGCTGGTCGGGCGCACCGGATGCGGCCATGAGCTCGCGCAAGCGCAAGAAGGGCACGAGGTTGCCGCGCACGTTGAGGAAGTTGCGGCCGCGCGAGCGCTCGTCCTCGGCCGTCAGCTCGACGCATTCCTCGACCGCCGACAGCGGGATGATGTAGCGGCCCTCGCCGACGCGGATGAGCAGGCCTTCGATGATCGCGAGCGTGAGCGGCAGGCGCAGCGTCACGGTGGTGCCCTGGCCGGGCCTGGTCGACAGGTCGATCGAGCCGCGCATGTTCTCGATGGTGCGCTTGACCACGTCCATGCCGACGCCGCGGCCGGACAGTGCCGAGATGGTCTGCGCCGTCGAGAAGCCCGGGTGGAACAGGAATTGATGGATCTCATGGTCGGTCAGCACGGCGCCGGCCGCGATCAGCCCCTGCTCTTCCGCCTTCGCGCGGATGCGCGCGGTGTTGAGGCCGCCGCCATTGTCCTTCACCGTGACCAGCACCTGCGCGCCCGAATGCACCGCGGCAAGCTCGATCCGGCCCTGATCGGTCTTGCCGTTGGCGGCGCGCGTCGCGGTGTCTTCGATGCCGTGGTCGATGGCGTTGCGGATCAGGTGCACCAGCGGATCGGCGAGGCACTCGATCATGGTCTTGTCGAGCTCGGTATCCTCGCCCGAGGTGACGAATTCGACCGGCTTGGACAGGTCGCGCGACAGATCGTGCACGAGGCGGCGGAAGCGGCCGAACAACGAGCCGATCGGCACCATGCGCGCGCCCATCGTGGTGTCGCGCAAGGAGGACGCAAGGCGCTCGATCTCCTCGGCGATCATCTTGATCGAGAGGTCGGAGCCGGAGGCGGCGAGCTGGGTCAGCCGCGCCTGGGCGATGACGAGCTCGCCGACCCGGTCCATCAGCTCGTCGAGGCGCTCGGCCTGGACGCGAACCGTGGCGATGCCACGCTCTTGCTTTCCGTCCTCGCGGCGCGCGGGTGCGGCCTCGCGCTTGATCTCCGGCTTCGTCTCCGGCTTCGTCTCCGGCTTGGCCTCAGATTGGGGTTCCGCCCTTGCGACGGGCTGCTCGGCAACAGCCTCCACCACCGGCGCAGCCATCTCGGCGATCACCGGCTCTTCCTCGGACAGCTGGAACAACGGGACCGGCGCGGGCGCTTCGACACGCTGCAAAGGCGAGAGCGTCAACTTCATCTCGTCCTGGACGAACATGAAGACGTCATCGATGGCGTCCTTGGTGCAGGCGGCGTGCAGCTTGACGTCCCACTTCAGATAGCAGTCTTCCGGCTCCATCTCGTCGAGGAACGGGATGCCGTCGGTGACGGGCACGACGAAGCAGGGACCGAGCTTGCAGAGATCTTCCAACAGATCGAGCGGATTCGAGCCGTTGCGCAGGATATGGGAATCGAACTCCAGATACAGGTGCCAGCCGGCCTGCTTGCTCTCGGGTGGAGACAGCAGCGGTGCCTCGACGACCGGAGCGGCAGGCTTGTCGGCGGAGACGAAGCGCTTGAGGTCGTCGAGGATGGCTTCGCCGATGATGTCATCGGTCGACTGCGGGTCCTCGATCAACGCGCGGATGTAGTCCTTGGCGGCGAGCGCGACCGAGATCAGCTCCTGCGTCGGTTTGATTTCGCCCTTCCTGACGCGGTCGAAGGCGGTCTCGAATTCGTGGGTGAAGGAGGCGACCTTGTCGAAGCCGAACATGGCGCCCGATCCCTTGATCGTATGCAGGGCGCGGAAGGCGGAATCGACCAGCTCGCGGTCGTCGGGACACTGGCCGAGATCGAGCAAGGCCCCTTCAAGAACTTCGAAGAGCTCGCTGGCTTCCTGACGGAAGACCTCGGCCGGGTCCATTGCGCTCATGTGCGCACCAGCTTGCCAACCACCGCGAGCAACTGCTCGGGCTTGAACGGCTTGGTGATCCAGCCGGTGGCGCCGGCGCTCTTGGCCTCCTGCTTTACGGCATCGTTGGATTCGGTGGTCAGGAACACGATGGGCATGCCGACCGCGCTCGGCAGCTTGCGCAGTGCCCGGATCAGCTCCAGTCCATTCATGACGGGCATGTTGAGGTCGGTGATGACGAGGTCGAGCTTGCCCGCTTGCGCCTTGGCGAGCCCTTGCGCGCCGTCGCCGGCCTCGATCACGTTGTGACCGGCCGGCTCGAGCACGACCTTGATCATTTGCCGGATACTGGGGGAGTCGTCGACGGTCAGAATCGTGGCCATTAGATGCCATCTTTCTTTTGCGGGAAATGCTGATCGATCAGCGCCTCGCTGGCGAAGCCGGCGCGGCGAAGGGTGTTGCGCAGAGACTGGGAGAAGGAGGTCAGGACCACCGGGCGGCCCTGGGCCTCGCCCGTCTTGGCGGTCGACAGCAGAAGCTGGATCGAGGTCACGTCGGCCTTATCGACGCTCGAACAGTCGATCTCGAGCCGCTCCTGGCGGCCGAACGCCTCGCGAACGAGGTCGTAGACGCTGCGAATGGCCGCAATGCTGCAGTCGGCGGGCAACCGTAACGACCACTTCGGCTCCGTGGGATTGAGCGCCATCGCTGCCCCGCCTTTGCGAAACTTCTGATACACGTTTGACGCGAATCAGATGAGCAAACCCCTAACGGAGGACTCCGTACGACTACGGGTCACATTCCCAAGGACTTCGCGCGAATGCCTGCAACCGTGCATAGCGTGGCGAAATCTCATGCAAGGTGCGCATGTCCATCGCCGCGTATCTGCACGATGCATTTGCTTCGCGTTAAATCGTGCGCGGTATGCAAGAGGCCGTGCCTTTGCCAGCGAAGAGAGCCCCGGCCGCCGATGCTGACCCAAGCGCTCCTGGTTGATGACAGTCGCTCCGTCCTCAACTTCCTGAAACGTCACATCGAGGCCGAAGGTCTGGTCGAGGCCACCGCCTTCCTCGATCCCGTGGAGGCGCTGGCCTGCGCGCAGGAGCGCGTCTTCGATCTGGTGCTGGTCGACTATGAGATGCCGCATATGGACGGCATCAGCTTCATCCGTGTCTTCCGGACCTTGGCCGGCTGCTCCGACATTCCGATCGCGATGATCACCTCGCGACAGACCGATGACGTCAAGATGGAAGCGCTGCAGGCCGGTGCAACCGATTTCCTGCCCAAGGCGCCGCAGAGCGTCGAGATGACGGTGCGCCTGCGGAATTTGATTCAGCTCGGTGCAGCCGTGCGCAAGCTCAACGATCGCGCCGCGCACCTGGCCAGCGAAGTCGCGGCCGCGACACGAAAGCTCGGCGAGCGCGAGGAGGAGATCATCCTGCGGCTCGCGCTCGCGGTCGAATACCGCGACAACGACACCGGCGAGCATACGCTGCGTGTCGCCCGCTACAGCCGCATCATCGCCGAGCAGCTCGGCCTGCCGCCCCGACTCTGCCGCGACATCTATCTCGCCGCGCCGCTGCACGACGTCGGCAAGGTCGCCATTCCCGACAATATCCTGCTCAAGCCAGGCAAGCTCACCGACGAGGAGATGGCGGTGATCCGGACGCACGCGACGATCGGCGAGCGAATCCTGGCCGATTCCGGCTGCGAGCTGATCCGGCTCGGTGCGCAGATTGCCGCAGGACATCACGAGCGCTGGGACGGCGCGGGCTATCCGAACGGCCTCAAGGCGGATGAAATCCCGGTCGCCGCGCGCGTGGTCGCAGTCGCCGACGTCTTCGACGCCCTGACGACGCGGCGGCCATATAAGGAGCCGATGCCGCTCGAGGTGGCGCGGACTTACCTCGCTGAGAACGCGGGCCGGCAGTTCGATCCCGCCTGCGTCGAGGCTTTCTTGTCGCGCTGGGACGAGGTGATCGAGATCGCCGCCGGTCAGCGGACGACCTCCTTTCAGAGGATCGAGTCCCCTCTCGTTCCAGCTATGGAGGGTGCGGCGGAGAGCCGTCCGGCCAATCGGCCGAGGCCGACCGCCTGACATGATCAGTTCGCGAACATCTTGCCGCGGCTTCATTTTTCTGCGGTCGCCGGTTTGAACCTGTTCCTGCTAGAGTGGCACCAACAGCTAAGAGTGATTCTGGTCACACTTGCCCCGGCGCCCTGCTGCTAGGCATCGAACCAGGACGGGGCACCAGAGCATCGTCGAATTGGATGAGAATTCCCATGAAATGCCTGATCGGCGCCTGTGTCGGCGCGTTTTTTGTTGCGGCCCCTGCTTTGGCGGAGACTCCTGCCGCGATCGTCGAGGACGTCCAGGGCAAGGTCGATGGCATCGCGTTCATGGACTATGTGGCGCCGGGCAAGATCATCAAGCTCGGGCCCAAGGCGAGCATCACGCTCAGCTACCTCAAATCCTGCCAGCGCGAGACCATCAGCGAGGGTGTCGTCCTGGTCGGCGCCGAGCAGAGCACCGTGCAGCTCGGCGAGGTCAAGCGGGAAAAGGTGCCCTGCGATACCAATGCCGCAAAACTGTCCGAGCGCGAGGCGAACCAGAGTGCCGCAACGACCTTCCGCACCATGCGGTCGGACGCGAAGGGCGTGCCGGCCAAGCTGCCGACGCTCTACGGCGTCTCGCCGCTGGTGCAAGCCAAGGCCGGCAGCACGCTGGTGATCGAGCGCACCGACGGCAAGGAGCCCACGATCAGCGTGCCGCTCAAGGGCGATGCCATGATCGGCGGCAAGTTCTATGATTTCGCCAAGACCGGGAAGGCACTGACGCCGGGCGGCAGCTATCTCGCCATTCTCGGTGCGAAGCGCTACACCTTCCAGATCGACGCGAGCGCCACCTCCTCGCCGACCCCGATCATCGGCCGCCTGCTGCGTCTCGAATAGGAAGCCTGGCGAAGGCGCGATGCGGCGGATCGGCAGGCGGGATATCGTTACGGCGATCCTGATCGCGCTCCTTGCGGGCGGGGTCTTCACGGCGCCCCCGCTTGAGACGCTGCAAGGTCTCTCCCTCGACATCCTCACGGCGCTGCGCGGCAAGATCATCGGCGATCGCCGCGATCCCGCGACATCACCCGTCGTCGTGGTGGCGATCGACGGGGAGACCTACGACACGCCACCCTTCAAGGGGTCGCCGACGCAGACCTGGACGCGCGAGATCGGCCGGGTGCTCGGGAGCATCGCTGAGGGCGGCGCCAAGGTGATCGGCTTCGACGTCATCTTTCCGAGCTCGATCGAGCAGTCCGAGATTCCCTTTGGCGAGGCGCCGCTCGGCGCGCGCATGAAGGGATTTGACCGGGACTATCTGATTGCGCTCAGGCGACTTTCCGACAGCGGCAAGCTCGTGCTGGGCGAGATTCTCAGCAACGACCATCCGGACAGGCCCGACCGCGCGCAGCAACTGGCGGTGAAGAACAACATCCGCGCGCTCAACGTCCATACCGACAGTGACGACGTCATCCGGCGGATGCCGCTGAGCTTTTCCATTGCGGGCCAGCCGGCGCCTGCAATGGCGGTCGAGCTTGCCGCGCGCGCCCTCGGTGCCAAGCCTGAGATCGGACCGACCGGAATGACGAACTTGTCGGGCTATGCCGTCCCCAGCGCGGTGCCCAACACGCTCACGCTCAACTTCCGCGGCCTCGGCCGCGACGTCCCGGCCTATTCATTCGCCGACCTGCGCGCCTGCGTCGAGAAAGGCGACCGTGATTTCTTCCGCCGCGCCTTCGAGGGCAAGGTCGTGCTGCTCGGCACCATCCTCAATTTCGAGGATCGCAAGCTCACCTCGATGCGGCTGTCCGGCGGATATGACGGCTCGCCGGGGTCGCGATGCGCGCTGCCCGCCCCTGCCAGCACCGCGAAGACCCGCAGCGACGTTGCAGGCGTGTTCGTGCATGCCACTGTGGTCCGCAGCCTGATCGAGCAGGACGCAGTGACCGAGCTCGGCTCTCCCATGCGGACCATTCTCACATTTGCGTTCGCAGCGATCATCGCCTGCGCGGCTTGCATGCTCGCGCCTTTCAGTGCGGTGATCGCCTGGCTCGCCCTCACCGCCGTTTACACGGCCGCGGCCGTCGGCGTGTTCGTGCATGCGCTGGCACTGCCGCTGACCGAGCCTGCGCTCGCGAGCCTTGCCGCGCTCGCCATGATGACCGGCTATCGCTTCGTGCTGGCCGACCGCGACGAGCGTTTCCTGCGCAAGAGCTTTGCGCTCTATCTCGCGCCTGAAGTGATCGAGACGATGGTCGCCTCCGGCAAGATGCCGGCGCTCGGCGGCGAGATGCGCAATGTCACCATGTTCTTCTCCGACCTCAGCGGTTTCTCCTCGATCGCAGAGACGATGACGCCCGGTGAGCTGGTCACGCTGATGAACGAATATCTCTCCGCCATGACCGACATCATCGAAGGTCATGGCGGTTACGTCGACAAATATATCGGCGATTCCATCGTCGCCATGTTCGGCGCGCCCGCCGACGATCCCGCGCACGCGCGCAACGCGGTGCGTGCCGCACTGAAGTGCCACGGGAAGCTGGCGGAGCTCAATGCCCGCCATCCCGCGTTCGCCGGCCATGGCCTGTCGCATCGCATCGGGCTCAACAGCGGCGAAGCCGTGGTCGGCAACATCGGCTCGCGGCGCCGCTTCAACTACACCGTGATGAGCGACACCGTGAACGTCGCCTCGCGGCTCGAAGGCGCCAACAAATATTACGGCACCGCGATCATGGCATCGGAGGCGACGGTCGCGCAGACCGGCGACACCTTCGCCTGGCGCGAGCTCGATGCCATCAGGGTGATGGGACGCGGCGAGGCGATCAGGGTGTTCGAGCCGCTGGCGGAGATGGGCGCGGAGACCGCCGCGCAGGCGAAGGTCGCCGCCGCGTATGCGGAAGGGCTGACGTGCTGGCGGGCAAGGGAGTTTGCGAAGGCGGCGGATGCGTTCGGAAAGACGGCAGAGACCGATCCGGCGTCGGCATTGTTCGAAAAACGCGCGAGAGCGCTTGCGGCAAGTCCACCGCCGTCGGATTGGACGCCGGTCAATATCCTGGAAGGGAAGTAGCGCAGAACCCCTCATCCGGCGCATCGCGCCACCTTCTCCCACAAGGAAAGAAGGGATGGCAGCACGCATCTTGCGAGAGCGCTCCCTAGAACGGCAGGCCCACGTAATTCTCCGCGAGCAGGCGCTGCGCTGTCTCGGACGAGAGCAGATAGTCCAGCTCCGTCTGTTGCAGCCGATCCTCATATTCGATCCGGTCGGGGAAGCGGTGCAGCAGCATCGTCATCCACCAGGAGAAGCGCTGCGCCTTCCAGATCCGCGCCAGCGCCTTGGCGGAATAGCCTTTGAGGCCGGAATCGTCGCCGTGCTGATAGTGCGCGAGCATGGCATGGTAGAGATAGTAGATGTCGGAAGCGGCGCTGTTCAGGCCGCGCGCGCCGGTCGGCGGCACGATGTGGGCGGCATCGCCGGCGAGGAAGAGCCGGCCATAGCTCATCGGCTCGGCGACGAAGCTGCGCAGTGGCGCGATGCTCTTCTCGATCGACGGCCCCGTGATCAGGCGTCCCGCGACCTCCTCCGGCAGGCGGCGCTTCAGCTCGGCCCAGAACGCATCGTCACTCCAGTCCTCCACCTTGTCGGTCAGCGGCACCTGGATGTAGTAGCGGCTGAGCACCTGCGAGCGCAGTGAGCAGAGCGCAAAGCCGCGCGCGTGCTTCACATAGATCAGCTCGGGCGACACCGGTTTCGTGCGCGACAGCACCCCCAGCCAGCCGAACGGATAGACCTTTTCATATTCACGCAGCACGTCCTTCGGGATCGACTTGCGGCTGACGCCATGGAAGCCGTCGGCGCCGACGATGTAGTCGCAATCGACGCGGATCGTTTCACCGTTCGAGTGATACGTCACATAGGGCCGGTCGGATGTCAGATCGTGCGGGGTCACATCCTCGGCGTTGTGCACGACCTTGCCGCCGAGCCGGTCGCGGGCCTCGTAGAGGTCCCGCGTCAGCTCGGTCTGGCCGTAGACCAGCACCGAATTGCCGCCGGAATGCTTGTGCAGGTCGATATGGGACAGCATGCCGTCATGGGCGATCTCGAACCCACGATGGATCTCGCCCTCGCGGTCCATCCGCTCGCCGCATTGCGCCTCGCGCATCAGTTTCGCAAAGCCGTGCTCGAGCACGCCGGCGCGGATCCGGGCCAGCACGTGATCGCGGCTGTATTTCTCCAGCACGACCGTATCGATGCCTTTGAGGTGCAGCAGCTGGGACAGCAGCAGCCCGGACGGCCCGCCGCCGATGATACAGACCTGAACTTTCATTTTTGCATCCTCCCGTCGGTACTTTTTTGCAGAATCGGCGCTGCAAACCGATGGAGGGTTTCGTCATTGTTTTGTACTATTCGAACATGAAGAATGCCGCCCCTGCTCCGCCGATCCGGGTCTACAATCTGTTCGGGGAGTCCGGCGATCTGCCGGATGTCGTGCATTGCGAGACGATCGCGTCCCGCTCGGTGCTGCACGACTGGACGCTGGCCGTGCACCGCCATGCCCGGCTGCACCAGGTGCTGCTGATCGAGCGCGGCGGCGGCGAGGCGACACTCGACGGGCGCCTGGTGCCCTTGAGGCCGATGCAGATCGTCAACGTGCCTGTCGGCCACGTCCATGGCTTCCGGTTCGTGCCCGGTACCCAGGGCTGGGTACTGACGATGGCGGCGGAGATTCTGGATGAGGCGTTGCTCTCGGCCGAGGGCCTGCGCGGTGTCCTGTCGCAATCGGGCGTGGTGCGCGGCACGCCGCAGATCCGCGCCATCATGAAGCAGATCTTCGCCGAACACGCCGCTCGCGATTTCGGCCGTGCGCACGTGCTCCGCGCCCTGTCGGCAGCCATGATCGGGCTCGTGGCACGCGCACTCACGGGCGAGCGCGGCGGCAGCGGTACGGCGGAAAGCGGATTATTCCGCCGCTTCGAGGCACTGCTGGAGCAGCACCACCTGGAGCGCTGGAGCGTCGCCGATTATGCCAAGGCGCTGTCGGTGACCCCGACGCATCTCAACCGGATCACGCGGGCGGCGACCGGCGACACCGCCTCGCATCTCATCCTCAATCGCCTGATCCGCGAGGCGCGGCGCAACCTCGTCTACACCAACCTGCCGGTCTCGACGATCGCCTACGCGCTCGGCTTCGAGGATCCTGCCTATTTCAGCCGGGTCTACGCCGCAGCCACGGGCGTATCGCCGCGCGCCTTCCGCGCCCAGCTCCATGGCAGCGAAAGCTGAGGCCCCGGAAGCCAAACCTCCAAACGTCGCAATCTACTAGGCCGCGGTGCGCGCCGACCGCCTCAATCCGGCGTCTTCGCGGCCACTTACCTTCGTATATGGCGTCCCATCCTTTGGATAGAGGCCCTTTACCTCCGTACAATTGAGCAGGGGATGCGAACGCCTTAGCGTGACTGCATTCGGCGCCCTGGCGCTGGTGGCATGGAACCTCCCTAACCTCGGCGCAAGGCGGCCAACCCTGTCCGGTCGTCTGCGCCGCTTTTTAGGCAAGCCATCGGCGCCTTCAGTATTTTCCGGCCGACACACCGAGCCATTCCGGCTGGACGGTCAGCTTTCGTGTCGAACTGGGGATTCGTGCACAATGTCTTCGTTTGGGAAGTTCGCGCTCTTCATCGACGGCTCCAATCTCTATGCCACCGCCAAGGCGCTCGGCTTCGACATCGACTACAGACGCCTGCTCGGCGAATTTCAAAGCCGAGGTACGCTGCTTCGGGCCTTCTACTATACGACCCTCATCGAGGATCAGGAATTTTCGTCGATCCGCCCGTTGATCGACTGGCTCGACTACAACGGATACACCGTCGTCACCAAGCTCACCAAGGAATTCGTCGACGCCACGACCGGCCGCCGCAAGGTGAAAGGCCGCATGGATGTGGACCTCGCCGTAAGCGCGATGGAGCTCGCCCCGCACGTCGATCAGATCGTGTTGTTCTCGGGCGATGGCGATTTCCGTTCGCTGGTTGAGGCCTTGCAACGCCGCGGTGTCCGCGTGACGGTCGTCTCCACACTGTCCACTCAGCCCCCCATGGTCGCCGACGACTTGCGCCGGCAGGCGGACGTCTTCATGGATTTGGCCGAACTGAGACCAAAGCTGGGACGAGATCCGGTCGAGCGCACGGGATCGCGCGAGCTGCGGCAGCCGCAGCAATTCCTCGCGCGCGGAACGATCAAGCGCGACGACCGGGTCGAGTGACCCTGCGAGACGACCGCAGGATACTCACACGTCGAAGAACACCGTCTCTTCCGGCCCCTGCAGATTGATCGTGAAGGTGTACACGATCTTGCCGGCACGCTCGCTGCGCTTTGCGATCAGCGTCGCGCGCCGGGCCGGCTGCTCGATCAGGTTGAGCACGGGATCGGCGGCATTGGCGGCCTCTTCGTCCGAGAAATAGAGCCGCGTGTTGAGACCGATATTGATGCCGCGCGCGACGATCCAGAGATTGACGTGCGGCGCGCATTTGCGCCCAGTCCTGTCGGTGATCGCGCCCGGTTTGATGGTCTCGAAGGTGACGAGGCCGCTGTCGAAGTCGGAGCCGGCGCGGCCCCAGCCGCGAAACTCTTCCTCCAGCGCACCGGCCGAACGGTCGGCCGGATGGTTGTAGCGGCCGGCCGCATTGGCCTGCCAGATCTCCAGCAGCACGTCGCGCAACGGCGTGCCGGCGCCGTCGAGCACCCTGCCCTCCAGCGTGATGCGTTCGCCCTTGGTATTCGGCGTCACCAGCACGTTGGAGAAATTCTTCTCGAAGATGTCGAAGCCGGCCATCGCCGGGATCAGGCCGATATGGACGTAGGGCCCGGCGGTCTGCGAGGCGGTTTCCTTGAGATAGTTGAGCGGCTGCGGCATGGGTTTTAGTTCCCCGCGGTGCGATTTTCGAAATAGGTGGAGCGCTGGCCACGCAGGACGATGTCGAAGCGGTAGGCCAGCGAGTCGAACGGCTTCGAGGCGTTGAGGTCGAGGGGCGCCACCAGGCGGTCGAGTGCATCCTTGTCCGGGATCGTCGTCAGGATCGGACAGACCGGGATCAGGGGATCGCCCTCGAAATACATCTGCGTGATCAAGCGCTGGGCAAAGCCCGAGCCGAACACCGAGAAATGGATGTGAGCGGGGCGCCAGCTGTTGACGTAGTTGCGCCAGGGATAGGGGCCCGGCTTCACGGTGCGGAAGTAGTAGTAGCCGGTATCGTCGGTGAGCGCGCGGCCGCAGCCACCGAAATTCGGGTCGATCGGCGCCACATACGTGTCCTTCTTGTGCCGGTAGCGGCCGCCGGCATTGGCCTGCCAGAACTCGACCAGCGTGTTCGGAACGCCGCGGCCGGTCTCGTCCAGCACGCGGCCATGGACGATGATGCGCTCGCCGACCGGATCGCCGTCCTTGGCGTAATTGCGGATCAGATCATTGTCGAGCGGGCCGAGATCATTGTGCCCGAACACCGGCCCGGTGATCTCCGAGATCGAGTTCTCCAGCGACAGCAGCGCCTGGCGCGGCGAGCGCAGCACCGAGGATTTGTACCCCGGCGCATGCGCTGGCGGATGAATGGAACGATCACGCTGAAAGAAGCCGCCGTCGCCGAGCGGCGGCGTAAAGGGCTCGGGTCGGTTGAGGCGGGGATCCCGCAAGGCTGGCGCCTGGGCATTCATCGGCGTTGTCTCTCCCTGAAGCGCCCAGGTCCGGGCGCGGCTTATCGGGAGATCATGGGCCGGCCTATTCCACAGATAAATAGATCGATTATAATATATTTCATGAATAAAATCGATCATTTGGCTCTCGACGGCCACGCCCTCGAACTGTTCCTCGCGGTGCTGGAGGAAGGTTCGGTGACGGCGGCGGCCACGCGGCTCGGCCTGACGCAATCTGCGGTCAGCCACGCCCTGAACAAGCTGCGGCGCATCGCGGGCGATCCGCTGTTCGCCAAGTCCGGCCGTGGCATCGTTGCGACGGCTCATGCCCAGGCGCTGGCCGGCAAGGCACGCGCGCTGATCGATGAGATGCGCAGCTTTGCCGGCGGCGTCAGCTTCGCGCCGGCCCAGGCCCAGCTGTCGCTGACGATCGCCGCCAACGACTTCCAGCGCGACCTGTTGCTGCCACGGTTCTTCGACCACGTCGCCGCACAAGTGAAGAGCTTGAACCTGCGCGTGATTCCCTCGCAATCGCCTTCGCCGGCGATGCTGCGCGAGAACCGCTGCGACCTCCTGATCACCCCGCTGCCGCCATCCGGCGTCGACATCGTGCAGAAACGGCTGCTGAGGGATCACTACGTCTGCTACTACGACGCAAAGGCGCGTGCCGCGCCGGCCAGCCGCAACACTTATCTCGCGGCGCGTCACATCACCGTGGTCTATACTGACAATGAGCGGCTCGACTTCGATCGCCGGCTGGCAGCCAACGGGCTCCATCGCGACATCGCGATCTCGGTGCCGAGCTTCTCCGGCGTCCCGTCGTTCCTGCGCGGCTCGCAGATGCTTGCGAGCATGCCGAGCCTGCTCGCATCCGGCGTGATGCGCGGCTTTGGACAAACGCCGATACCGCTGGCGTCCCGCGCGCGGACCCTGGCCGAGTTGCCGATGTTCATGGTCTGGCACCAGCGTTACCAGAAAGACCCGGCCCACCGCTGGGTCAGGAGCCAGCTCGAGGCCGTCGCGGCGACGGCCGGCAAGTCCTGACATCAAGTCCTGACATCGAGCCCCGATATCGAGCCCTGACATCGAGCCCTGATATCAAGTCCTGATGTCAGGTGCCGTCGTCTGCAAGACTGCCCTTCGCAAACCCACTGGTTGCGCAAGGGGAGCCGCGCTAAAATCCGCTCATGACAGTGACCGACATTGCGAGCCGGACCTACAATCACAGCTGGCGGCTGGATCCCATCATCCGCAGCCTGCTTGATACCGACTTCTACAAGCTATTGATGTTACAGATGATTCGGGAGGATTACCCGAGTCAGCAGGTGACCTTCTCGGTCATCAACCGCTCGCGCCATGTGCGGCTCGCCGAGATCATCGACGAGGGCGAGCTGCGCGCCCAGCTCGACCACGCCCGCACCATCCGCTTCAGCAAGAAAGAGCTGATCTGGCTCGCCGGTAACACCTTCTACGGCAAGACTCATATGTTCTCGGCGGACTTCATCCGCTGGCTGGCGGAATTCCGTTTGCCTGAGTACGAGCTGCGCAAGGTCGAAGGCCAGTACGAGCTGCATTTCCATGGCCCCTGGACCCACACCACGATGTGGGAAATTCCGGCGCTTGCGATCCTCAACGAGCTGCGCTCGCGCGCGGCGATGAAGGGCCGCGGCCGCTTCGAGCTCGACGTGCTCTATGCCCGCGCCAAGGCCAAGCTGTGGACCAAGGTGGAGCGGCTGCGCAAGCTGGAGAACTTGCGGCTCTCCGACTTCGGCACCCGCCGCCGTCACGGCTTCCTCTGGCAGCGCTGGTGCGTCGAGGCGGTGAAGGAAGGCCTGGGCTCATCCTTCATCGGCACCTCCAACGTGCTGCTCGCGATGGACAACGATCTCGAAGCGATCGGCACGAACGCACACGAGCTGCCGATGGTCGCAGCCGCGCTCGCCAGGGACGACGAGGAATTGCGCTGGGCGCCTTACCGGATTCTCGACCAGTGGCGCCAGACCTATGGCGGCAACCTCCTGATCGCGCTGCCCGACGCCTTCGGCACCAAGGCCTTCCTGCGCGATGCGCCGGAATGGGTCGCCGACTGGACCGGCTTCCGCCCCGACAGCGCGCCGCCGATCCAGGCCGGCGAGGAGATCGTCGCCTGGTGGCAGAAGAAGGGCCGCAACCCCAAGGACAAGCTCCTCGTCTTTTCCGACGCGATGGACGTCGGCTCGATCGAGGAGACCTATCATCACTTCGCCGGTCGCGTGCGGCTCTCCTTCGGCTGGGGCACCAACCTCACCAACGACTTCGTCGGCTGCACGCCGGATGGCTCGTTCGATCTCGATCCGATCTCGCTGGTCTGCAAGGTCTCGTCGGTGGACGGCCATCCGGCCGTCAAGCTCTCCGACAATCCGGAGAAAGCGACCGGCCTTCCCTCGGAGATCGAGCGTTACCTGCGCGTGTTCGGCGACGCCGGCCGCGTGCGCAAGCCGGTGCTGGTGTAGAGCACGTCACGGCGACGGCGATGGCCCGCGAGCAGGCTTCCGCGCCGGAGCGCGAGGTGGCGTAAGACGGCGAGCGGGTTCGCCGGTCATGCCGCCGTTCGCCGCTCCTGCGCGTAACGCACCAGCGCGGCGAAGCGATAGATGCCGTGCACGAACTTGCCGTAGGGCATGGTGATGAACAGAGCAAACACCGCACCGAGATGCAGCGCGAGCAGCGGGCCCATCGCGCCAGTCTCGCGCAGGAGCAGCAGCAGCATCCCGGTGAAACCGGTCAGGAACAGCATGGCGATGAAGCCGACATCCATGCCGTAGCGGCTCTCGTCGAGCAGCGCCGGATCGCGCTGCATCCTGGCCATGAACAGGCCGATCGGCCCGATGATCAGACCGATGCCACCGAGCGTGCCGAGCACGACCGGCAGATCCCACCACGGATACGGCGCCTCGCGTCCCCAGAGATAGTGATACAGCGTCGCCACCGACGTCGCGACAAAGCAGAGCAGGAAGCCATAGAACGTCAGATGATGATAGAGCTTGCGCCGGTCCGTCGGACGGTCGTCCTCGTTGTAGCAGCCGACGCCGCCGCCATGGAGATAGCTCAGCTCGCCGGCATCACGGATCGCCTGGAACATCGAGCCGCCATCGGCGCGGCCGCCGATCGGCGCACCAATATCGCGCCAGAACGCGCGCACGCTCATGGCGAGGGCTAGGATGGCATAGAGAAGTGCGGCGCTGAACAGCGCAGCCATCGCATTGTGCGGCATCAATTTGTAGAACGCACCCGGCCCGGTGTTGACGCCGAACAGCACGTTGCGATCGTTGAGCACGGCGAAGCCGAGGATGAAGGCCGCCATGCTCAGCGCGGCGATGATGCTGATGAGGAGGCCGTTGCGCGCGAACGCGCCGGACAGCATGCGCGGCCAGGCATAGGCCGCATAGGATTCCGCGCGTGCGACCGCAAGCGTCTTGGGAACGTTGACGTTGAACTCGTGCGGCGGCGAGAACTGGCAGTCGACGTAGCAGGCGCCGCAGGCATGGCAGAGATTGGCGAGATAGTTGAGGTCGCCGTCGGAGAAGGCGCGCCGCATCTCCATCGCCGGAAATACCGCGCACAGACCCTCGCAATAGCGACAGGAATTGCAGACCGTCATCAGACGGTCGGCTTCGTCCAAAATCCTAGTTCCGTGCATGTTTCGCCGCTTCCCGTCCTGCGATCCGCCCGAACACGCTGCCGATGGTCATGCCCATGCCGGCCGCATAGCCCTGGCCGAGCACGTTGCCGGCCATGATCTCGCCGGCGGCGAACATGTTGCCTGATGGCTTGCCGCCCTTCATCAGCATCCGCGCCTCCTTGTTCACGCGCGTGCCGAGATAGGTGAAGGTGATGCCGGGCCGCACCGGATAGGCGAGATAAGGCGGCGTTTCGATTTTGCGCGCCCAGTGCGTCTTGGGTGGCGTTATGCCCTCTGTGCGACAGTCGTCCAGAATGGTGTGATCGAACGTGCCGGGCCGCACCGCGGCGTTGAATTCAGTGATGGTCTTCTCCAACGCGGTCGGATCGAGCTCCAGCTTACCGGCAAGCTCGGCGACGCTCTGCCCGGCGATCGGCGGAAACAGCGTCGGCATGAAGCTCGTGACGACGGTGGAATCGAAGATGATGTAGGCGATCTGGTCGGGCTGCGCCGCGACCAGGCGGCCCCAAATCGCGTAGCGCTTCGGCCAGATGTCCTCGCCCTCGTCGTAGAAGCGCTGGGCATGCCTGTTGACGACGATGCCGAACACGACGGAGTCGTGGCGCGTGATGATGCCGCCGTCGAATTTCGGCGCGCGGGCGTCGATCGCGACCGCATGACATTGCGTGGGATCGCCGACCTCCTGCACGCCCTTGTCGAGCAGCAGCTTCAAGATCGAGCCGCGATTATAGGGGGTGCCGCGGATCAGGAAATTGTCGGCAGCCTCGCCCCAATATCGCTTCAGCCATTCGACGTTGGCCTCGAAGCCGCCAGCCGCCGCGACCAGCGAAGTCGCGCGGATCTCGGTCTCGCCCTTGAGGCGCGCGGCGAGGAACATGCCATCCTCGATCACGAGGTCGATGACCTCGGCGTCGTATTCGACCTCGACGCCGAGCCGTTCGGCCGTGAGATACAACGCGTTCAGCATGGCCCGGCCGCCGCCGAGAAAGAAGGAGTTGGTGCGGCCGAGGCTCAGCGTGCCGCCCAGCGAGGGCTGCCAGCGCACGCCCTGCTCCACGATCCAGTTCAGGATGTCCTTGGACTCCCGGATCATGTGACGGGCCAGCTCCTCGTCGGTCTGCCCGCCGGTGACGCGCAGCAGGTCCTCCCAGAATTCCTGTTCGGTATAGGGGCCAGTCAGGATTTCGGTCGCCGCATCGTGGGCGCAGCGCATGTTGCGGGTGTGGCGGGTGTTGCCGCCGCGATAGAACTTCGGCGCACCTTCGAGCACGAGCACCGAGGCGCCGCCGCGCCGTGCGCTGATCGCCGCACACAGGGCCGCGTTGCCGCCTCCGATCACCAGCACGTCGTATTTGCTGCCCATGCCGTCTGCCCGATGCGACGAAGTTGGAGACATTCTGCCGGCCGGCGGGCTCGATTGCCGCCGATCCGCCATTGCGTACTTTTGTATACAAAGATATACATAACAGGCGCAAGCGGCATCTCTGCATGGGCAGGATGCGCATCGAGGGATCATGGCCAGACGCCCGGCAAAGACAGGCGGATCGGTTTCGCGCGGCGCCGGCGTGGCGCTGGGCGAAGCCGTGTTCCGCTCACTGTGCGAGGCGCTCCAGGCCGGCAGCTACCGCGCCGGCGACCGCCTGCGCGAGGAGGAAGTGGCGCAGCGGCTCAAGGTCAGCCGCACGCCGGTGCGGGAAGCGCTGGGCCGGCTCGCGGCGCGCGGTTTCGTCGCGCCCGCCGGCGGCCGCGGGCTGATCGTCCGCAATCTCGACATCTCCGAGGTGCTCGAGCTCTACGCCATGCGCGAGATCATGGAAGGCGCTGCCGCGCGCCTCGCCGCCGCGCACGCTTCAATGACGGAGATCGACGCGCTCTGCGATATCGAGCAGGCCTTTGTCGAGACATCCGCGAGAGACGCAGCCGAAATGGCGCGGCTCAACCGCGCCTTCCACGAGGCCATCTGCCGCGCCGCACGCAACCGCTATCTCGACAACGCTTCGCGGGAATTGCAGGATTGGATCGCCCTGCTCGGCCCGACCACCTTCACCGTATCGGGCCGCCCTTCGACCAGCCACGCCGAGCATCAGGCTATCATCGACGCGATCGCCGCGCGCGACGGCGACAAGGCCGAGCAGCTGGCGCGCGCACACATCCGCGAAGCGCTGCGCTGCCGGCTCAAGCTGCTGCAGAAGCAATAGGCCGAGACGCTCACGCCAGCACGTCCGCGACGACCGCCTTCAAAACTTCCCTGACGTCACCGGGCTTCAGCCGCACCTGCAAGCCGCGCTGCCCGCCGTTGAGATAGACCAGGTCATGGGCGAGCGCGCTCTGCTCGACCACGGTGCGCACCGTCCGCCGCCGCCCGAACGGGCTGATGCCGCCGACCTTGTAGCCGGTGACGCGCTCGGCCTCGGGCGGCTTCATCATCTGCGCCGACTTGCCGCTCGCCGCCGCCGCCAGCTTCTTCATCGAGACCTCCTGGTCGGACGGCACGACCACGCAGACCGGCTTGCCATCGACCAGCGCCATCAGCGTCTTCAGGACGCGCGCCGGGTCCTCGCCAAGGGCAGCGGCCGCCTGAAGCCCGATACTCTCGGCGTCGGGATCATAGTCGTAGGTGTGAACGGTGAAGGCAACACCGGCGGCGCCAAGCGCACGTGTGGCGGGGGTGACTTTGGACATAAACGGTATTTACCACCGTCATTGCGAGGAGCGAAGCGACGAAGCAACCCGGAATCTTGCCGCGGAGGCAGTCTGGATTGCTTCGCTTCGCTCGCAATGACGGTGTGGGTGCAGATGCGCGCCCCACCCGCGACGCCCCCCTACTCCGCCGCGTCCCGCATCTCGGCGCGCTCGGCCCGTACTGCGCAGAACTTGAACTCCGGGATCTTGCCGAACGGGTCCAGCGCCGGGTTGGTGAGCAGGTTCGCCGCCGCCTCGGCGTAGCAGAACGGCATGAACACCATGTTCTCCGGCACGTCGCGGTCGGAGCGGACCTTGACCTCGACGGCGCCGCGGCGAGTCTCCAGGCGAATGAAATCGCCCGGCGCGAGGTTCTTCTTCCGCATGTCCTTCGGCGACATGAACGCGACCGCCTCCGGCTCGATCTGATCGAGCACCTGGGCGCGGCGCGTCATCGAGCCGGTGTGCCAATGCTCCAGCACGCGGCCGGTCGACAGCACCATCGGATATTCATCGTCCGGAATCTCGTCCGGCGGGATGACCTTGGCCGGCACGATCTTGCCGCGGCCGGTCGCGGTCGGGAAGCCCGTGGTGAAGATGATCTCGTTGCCGGGCTTGTCGGGAGCGTCGGCCGGATAGGTGACCGCGCCTTCGCGCACCAGCCGCTCCCAGCTGATGTTCTTCAGCGACGGCATCAGCTCCGCCATTTCGGTATAGACGTCGCCGGGGCCTGAATAATTCCACGGCAGCCCCATGCGCTTGCCGATCTCCTGGATGATCCAGAGATCCTGCCGCGCATCGCCCGGCGGATTGATCACCTGGCGCGCAAGTTGCACGCGGCGGTCGGTGTTGGTGAAGGAGCCCTCCTTCTCCGCAAAGGCCGAGGCCGGCAGGATCACGTCGGCATGGAATGCGGTCTCGGTGACGAAGAGATCCTGCACCACGAGATGATCGAGCATGGCGAGCGCTTCGCGGGCATGCTGGAGATCGGGATCGGACATCGCGGGATTCTCGCCCTCGATATACATGCCCTTGATCTCGCCGTCATGGATCGCGTTCATGATCTCGACCACGGTCAGCCCCCGGACGGGATCGAGGTCCTGCTGCCAGAGCTTTTCGAAGGCGCCGCGCAGGTCGTCGCGGCCGACCGGCTGGTAGTCCGGCAGGAACATCGGAATCAGGCCGGCGTCGGAGGCGCCCTGCACATTGTTCTGGCCGCGCAGCGGATGCAGGCCGGTGCCGGGACGGCCGACCTGGCCGGTGATCAATGCAAGCGCAATCAGGCAGCGCGCATTGTCGGTGCCGTGAACGTGCTGGCTGATGCCCATGCCCCAGAAAATGATCGACGATTTCGCGCGCGCATAGGTCCGTGCGACCTCACGCAGCGTCTGCGCCGGGATGCCGCAGATCGGCTCCATCCTCTCCGGCGTGAATTCCTTGATCTTCTCCTTGAGCTCCTCGAAGCCCTCAGTGTAGCCGGCGATATACTGGTCGTCGGTCAGGCCTTCGGTGATGATCGTGTTGATTATCGCATTCAACATCGCAACGTCGGAGCCGGGCTTGAACTGCAGATGCTTGGTCGCGTGACGCGACAGCGTCTGTCGCCGGGGATCCATGACGAACAGCTTGGCACCGTTCTTCGCCGCATTCTTGATGTAGGTCGCCGCGACCGGATGATTCACCGTCGGGTTGGCACCGATCACCCAGATCACTTCGGCGTCCATCGCGGCCGCAAACGGCGCCGACACCGCCCCCGAGCTCAATCCTTCGAACAGCGCCGCGACCGACGAGGCGTGGCACAAACGGGTGCAATGGTCGACGTTGTTCGAGCCAAAACCGGTACGCACCAGCTTCTGGAACAAATACGCCTCTTCGTTGGAGCCCTTGGCCGAGCCGAAGCCGGCCAGCGCCTTCACGCCCTTCTCGTCGCGAATCTTGACCAATCCCTCAGCCGCGATGTCGAGCGCCTCTTCCCAGCTCGCTTCACGGAAATGCGTGAAGGGATTGGCGGGATCGACCTGGTCGTTGGCATCCTTCTTCGCATTGGGCAGCCGCACCAGCGGCTTGGTCAGGCGATGCGGATGGTGGATGTAGTCGAAGCCGAAACGGCCCTTCACGCAGAGACGGTTGTGGTTGGCGGGGCCGTCACGGCCTTCCGCATAGATCACCTTCTCGTCCTTGACCTCATACGTGACCTGGCAGCCGACGCCGCAGAACGGGCAGAGCGAGTCGACCTTCCTGTCGGCATAGGTGACGCGGGTCTGCTTGTCGTCGAGCATCACGGCCGGCATCAGCGCCCCGGTCGGGCAGGCCTGCACGCATTCGCCGCAGGCGACGCAGGTGGATTCGCCCATGGGATCGTCGAAATCGAACACGATCTTGGCGCCGGCATTGCGATAGGCCATGCCGATGACGTCGTTGACCTGGACCTCGCGGCAGGCGCGCACGCACAGGCCGCACTGGATGCAGGCATCGAGATTGACGCGCATCGCCGGATGGCTGGCGTCGGTCGCCCAGCGTTCGGCGGCGGGGAAGCGGCTTTCGGTGACACCCGTGGTCTCGGCCCAGTGCCAGAACTTCGAATCCGGATCGTGCGAGGTTTCGCGTGCCGGCTGGTCGGCGACGAGCAGCTCCATCACCATCTTTTGTGCCGCAATCGCACGCGCGGATTCCGTCTTCACCTTCATCCCGACGGACGGCGTGCGCTTGCAGGATGCCGCCAGCACGCGCTCGCCTTCGATCTCGACCATGCAGGCGCGGCAATTGCCGTCGGGGCGATAGTCCGGTGCCGGCGAATAGCAGAGATGCGGAATGTCGCGGCCCTGGCGTTTTGCGACCTGCCAGATCGTCTCGCCGGGCTTGGCCTCGACCTGCTTGCCGTCGAGCTCGAACGTAATCTTCGTCATTCGGCCGCTTCCTTGAACTCGTCGGGGAAATATTTGATCACAGAGGACAGCGGGTTCGATGCCGCCTGTCCGAGCCCGCAGATCGAGGCGTCGCGCATCGCCTGGCTCAATTCTTCCAGCAAGGCGCGGTTCCAGACCGGCCTCTGCATCAGCAGCGCCGCCTTCTGGGTTCCGACGCGGCACGGCGTGCACTGGCCGCAGCTCTCGTCCTCGAAGAACTTCATCAGGTTCAGTGCTGCCGCGCGCACGCTGTCACTATGCGACAGGATCACGATCGCAGCCGAGCCGATGAAGCAGCCGTATTTCTCCAGCGTGCCGAAGTCGAGCGGGATGTCGTCCATCGAGGCCGGCAGGATGCCGCCGGAGGCACCGCCTGGCAGATACGCATAGAACTGATGGCCATCAGCCATGCCGCCGCAATATTCGTCGATCAGCTCGCGCACGGTGATGCCCGCGGGCGCCAGCTTCATGCCGGGATTCTTCACGCGGCCCGAGACCGAGAAGCTGCGCAGGCCATGACGCTCGTGGCGACCATGGCCCTTCCACCAATCGGCGCCCTTCTCGACGATGTCGCGCACCCACCACAACGTCTCGACGTTGTTGATCAGCGTCGGCAGCCCGAACAGGCCGACCTGGAACGGATATGGCGGCTTGTGCCGGGGCAGGCCGCGCTTGCCCTCGATGCTTTCCAGCAGCGAGGATTCCTCGCCGCAGATATAGGCGCCGGCGCCGCGGCGCATGTGCAGCGTCGGGCCGCCCGGAGGGAGCTTGGCGATCTCGCGCTCGAGGATCTCGCGCGATGCCGGGTATTCGTCGCGCAGATAGATGTAGATGTCGGAGGCCTGCACCACGTGCGCGCCGATCAGCATGCCCTCGATGAAGCGGTGCGGATCGGTTTCCAGGTAATAGCGGTCCTTGAACGTGCCCGGCTCGCCCTCGTCGCCGTTGATCGCCATCAGCCGCGGGCCCGGTTCGCCCAGTACCGCGCGCCATTTCCGTCCCGTCGGGAAGCCGGCGCCGCCGAGGCCGCGCAGCGAAGCATCGTCGAGCGCCTTGAGGAGATCGTCCTTCGACAGCTCGCCCGAGCGCAGCCGGCCCAGCAGCTTGTAGCCGTCGCCGGCGACATAGGCATCGTAGTCGACATATTTGGGCAGATGCGCGTGAGTGTCGCCAGCCTTGGCCGCCGCCATTACGTTGGCGACGGTGGCGTGATCGACGAAGTTGTGACCGACTTCCGCGGCAGGCGCGGTATCACAACGACCGACGCAGGGCGCGCGCACGACGCGGATGCCGGGACCTGACGCACTCTGCAGATCCTCGAGCAGCTTCTCGCCGCCAAGCATCGCGCAAGTCAGCGAATCGCAGACGCGGATCGTCAGCGGCGGAATGTCGGGCTCGCCTTCCTTCACCACGTCGAAATGCGCATAGAAGGTCGCGGTCTCGAACACCTCGGCGAAGGCGAGCTTCATCTCGTCGGCGAGCGCGGCCAGATGCGCAGCCGAGATTTGATGGTACTTGTCCTGGATCAGGTGCAGATATTCGATCAAGAGATCGCGCCGCCGCGGCCTGTCGCCGAGCAACTTCTCGATCTCGTGCGCGGCCGTGGGATCGACCTGCCGCCCCTTGGGAGTCGCCTTGGCGCGTCGGCGCCCCTCGCCGGGATGCTCGAACGGGCGGACCTTGTGCACGTCGTGGCTCATCGATTGGTCTCGATCTCGTCTTTTAGAACGGCTCCAGTTCTAGCTTCTGGCATGCCAGATGCCAAGTAAATTCTCATGCTCTCGGAAGCAGTTAAGCGCGGCTCGAAAGGCAACCTTGGAGTGCTGCCGGACACAGCCTTGCGTTCGTCTAACGCGCCAACTGATGGAACGAAGCCTGAATTGGTCTGGAGATCAATAAAGGCTTCCCATGCTGCGATAGCGAAATCGTATCGCGCTCCGGCTCCGAGGCTACGGCGGGAGCGCGCAAGCTGCGCTCCCGCCCGCGGCGAAGATCAGAAAATCTTGACCGCGCTCTCCAGCGTCTTCCAGACACCCCAGAGGAGAGGACCGCCGACGATCGCCCAGAAGAACGCCGCCTTGATGTCAAGCCCGCCAAATCCGATGCCGTAGGAGCCGTGCGGCCCCGCAGCCGCGGCGCTGGCGCTCGCCGCCTGCAACTTGGCGACGTCGGCCTCCTTCATGTGCCACTTCGAATCCACGGGCTTGATCAGGTAATTGCAGATCAGGCCCGCGATCAACATCGCACAGAGGATGTACATGGTGGTGTTGTAGAGTTGGTCGCGCGGCACGCCGGCCGCAAGTTGGAACTCGCGGATGTAGTTCACCACGACCGGGCCGATGATGCCGGCGGTCGACCACGCCGTCAGCAAACGGCCGTGGATGGCGCCGACGAACTGCGTTCCGAACATGTCGGCAAGATAGGCCGGCACGGTCGCAAACCCGCCGCCATACATCGACAGGATGATGCCGAATCCGGCCACGAACAGGAGCTTCGAGCCCATCGCCGCAAAGGTCGGCGCCAGCGCGTAGAGCACGATGCCGAGGATGAAGAACGTGTAGTAGGTGTTCTTCCGCCCGATCCTGTCCGACAGCGACGCCCAAAAGAAGCGGCCGCCGATGTTGAACAGCGACAGCAATCCGGCGAAGCCGGCGGCGATCGCGGCGATCTGCGCCTTCTGCCCGGCATCGAGCGCGTTGAAGCCGACTTCCGGCAAACCGATCAGCTTGCCGGCGAAGATCTCCTGAAGCATCGGCGAGGCCATGCCGATCACGCCGATACCTGCCGACACGTTGAGGCAGAGCACCCACCAGATCAGCCAGAACTGCGGCGTCTTGTGCGCGTCGTTGAGATGGACGTTGTTTTTCGAGATCATCGCGTTGGCCTTGACCGGCGGGGTCCAGCCTTCGGGCTGCCAGCCGGCCGGCGTCACGCGATAGGCGAAGGCGCCGATCATCATGAAGACGAAATAGACCACCCCCATCGTGACGAAGGTCTCCCAGACGCCGACGGAGGTCGGCGTCTTGAAGTAGTTGATCAAGAGATTGGCCAGAGGCGCTCCGATCATGGCACCGCCGCCAAATCCCATGATGGCCATGCCGGTCGCCATGCCGCGGCGGTCCGGAAACCATTTGATCAACGTCGACACCGGGGAAATGTAGCCGAGGCCGAGACCGACGCCACCGATCACGCCGCAGCCAAGCCACATGATCCAGAGCTGGTGGACGTAGACGCCGAAGGCACCGATCAGAAGCCCGCCGCCCCAACAGCAGGCAGCGACGACGCCCGCCTTGCGCGGACCGGCGCGCTCGAGCCAGCCGCCCCAGATCGCGGCCGAAACGCCGAGCAGGACAAAGAACAGCGTGTACATCCAGCCGAGGCTCGCAACCTTCCAGTCGCAGGTCGTGGTGAACAGCTCCTGCCACAGCGACATGTCGGGGCAGGCCTTCGGCGCCGCGACGCCGATTGCGCGCGACAGCGGCAGCCAGAACACCGAGAAGCCGTAGGCCATGCCGATGCACAGATGGATGCACAGCGCCGCCGGCGGCACCAGCCAGCGATTGAACCCGGCCGTCGCGATCGTGCGTTCACGATCGAGAAAGCCGGAAGCACCAACCGGTGCAAGAACGGTATCGGCAGTCGTCATAAGCATTACCTCCCAAGCGCGGCCTTCCGGCACATCGGTTTGAGACCGGTCATGCGTGCTCGCAGCCGCGCATGACGGGTCGGACTTCATGTCGAAGCGGAATGTCTGGTGCACATCGCCTCATGCGCACCGAGCAAGCAGCTGATCGCGGGTGATGTCCCTTCGCCTTGCGAGCAGCGTTGCAGTGACGGCTATCGCGCCCTCATCCCCTCAACACCCTGTCTTGAAATGAGCAACGCGCGTGCCAGAAATGGCATCGTGACAATTCAACGACTTCCCGCAGCGCAATGTGCTGCGTCGGACAGAATGTCCCGAGGTCCTTGGACAAAATGTCCAATCAGGTCGCTTCCGGCAGCCACACCGTGAATGTACTCCCGGAACCGACGCGGCTTTCGGCCGTGATCTGTCCGCCCTGGCGCTTGATCAGCGTCTGGCTGATGGAGAGGCCGAGCCCGGTGCCTTGCCGCCGCTTCGTCGTGTAGAAGGGGTCGAATATCTTTTCGATCACCTCAGCGCTCATGCCGATGCCGGTGTCGGCGACCTCGATGGCGACGCCCTGCTGGCCTTCGCGCTCGGCATCGAAGGAGCGGAGCGTCAGGGTTCCGCCTTCCGGCATGGCGTGGATCGCGTTGACGATGAGATTGACCAGCACCTGCTGCAACTCGTTGCTGTTCATCAGCACGAGCCGGTTGGCACGATCATCCCTGACCACGGCGATCTCGGTCTTGTTCAGAAGATGCTGCACCAGCGGCAGACAGTCGGAGATGACGCTTGCCGGTGCATGGCGCTCGACATAGCCGGCATATTCCTCCGGCCTCGCAAACTGCAACAGCTTGGTCACGATCTGACTGATGCGGTGAATCTGCTCGTCGAGCAGGCGAAACTCGACCTTCGCCTTGTCGGCATCGCCGCCGAACACGCTGCGGATGACGTCGAGATTGCCCTGCATCACCGCGATCGGATTGTTGATCTCGTGCGCAACGCCGGCGGTGATCTCGCCGATCGCAGCCAGCTTCTCGGACATGATGAGCTGCTTGGTGGTTGCCTCGAGCTTGAGATTGGCGTGCTCGAGGTCGCGGGTGCGCTCGCGCACGCGCACGTTCAGCTCTTCATTCCATTCGCGGAGTTGCCGGTCGCGTTCCTGGATCTGGTCGAGCAGGCTGTCGAGATGAACCGCGACGCGGCCGATCTCGTCGCCCAGTACCGGCATCTTGGTGCGGGCGGAGAGGTTCCCGCGCTCCACCTCGGTGATCGTCGCCGTAACGCGCTCCAGCGGCATGAAGATGGAGCTCGCCCAGCGCAGGAAGATCGGTACGGTCGCGGCGGTGATGATGATGAACGCCGCGATGATGATCACCAATGTCTGGTATTTGGCTTCGCTGAACGGCTTCTCCAGAAAGCCGACATAGAGCATGCCGACCCGCTTGCCGTAACTGTCCACCAGCGGCTCGTAGGCGGAGATGTACCAGTCATTGACCACGAAAGCGCTGTCGAGCCAGGTGCGCCCCTCGCCCAGCACGGCCGAGCGCACCGCCGCCGACACGCGCGTGCCGAGCGCGCGCCGTCCCTCGAACAGGCGGACGTTGGTCGATATCCGTACGTCGTCCAGGAACAGCGTCGCGGTGCCCTGGCTGCCCTCCGGCAGGCTCGCCGCGCGATAGACGAGATCGTTGATCGTGTCGATGAATTCGAGATTCTGGTTGAGCAGTGTGCCGCCGACCAGCGCAGCGGCGCCACCGTCAGGCAGCATCGCCCGGCTGGCCGCATGCACGACCATGCCGCGCGTCTCCGTGCTGCGGTCGGTCGGCACTGCGTTCGGGGTCGGCACGAGGTCCAAGCGCGCGCGCTCGGCCAGGGCCGGCGAAATTGCGGCGAGCTCGTCATTGCCGAAAATGTCGACGCCCGTCGCAGGAGCCTGGCCCGACAGCGCCGACATGATGATCGGCCAGTCACTTCTCGGTCGATGCTGCAGCGGCGGCGACGAGGCCAGGACGTCGCCGTGGCCGTTGGCCAGATACAGGAAATCGAGGCCGATTTCCTTGCGGGTCTCATCGAGCAGATCCTGCAGGGAGCCGCGCGCATCCGGCGCCAGCACCTCGTGGAAGCGGGCCGACAGGCTGAGCGCCCGGAGCTGGACGCCGGTCTTTTCGAGGATGCGGGCGAGATATTGGTGGGCGATGGTGAGATCGCCGTTGACCTTGGAGATCAGGGTCGCGTCGAATTTCGCGTTCCAGCGATAGATCGCAACGCCGAGCAGGAGCGGCAGGATGACCAGCATCGGCAGCAGCGCGATCGCGAGCAGCCGGAAGCGGACGGAGCGTCCCCGCACGGGCTCGCCGCTGCGGCCGCCAGCATCAGACATCCCACAACGCGCATTTGCGGTCGATGGTCTTGCGCGAGATGCCGAGGCGCCGCGCCGCCTCCTCGCGATTGCCATTGACCTCCTTCAGCACGCCGAGAATGTGACGGCGCTCGAGCTCCGCGAGACTGTCGGCAGGCGCCGACTGACCGTTGTCGCGGGGGCCGGCGAAATCGTCGGGGAAGGCGCCGAGGATCAGCGTGCGCTCGATCAGGTTACGCAGTTCGCGCACGTTGCCCGGCCAGTCATAGCTTGCGAGCGCCGCCCGCACCGAGGCGTCGATCGGCACCGGCGGCATGCCGAGCTGAGCCGAGAGCTTGCTCATGAAGATGGTGGCAAGCTCCTGCACGTCATCGCCGCTTCAGGAGCGGCAGGCGGATCTGCATCACGTTGAGCCGGTAGAACAGATCGGCTCGGAAACGTCCCTTCTCGACCTCCTTCTGCAGCTCGGCATTGGTTGCGAAGATGAAGCGCAGGTCGACCGGAACTTCGCGCTCGGAGCCGACCGGACGGACGCGGCGGTCCTCGAGCACGCGGAGCAGCTTGCTCTGCATCGGCAGCGGCAGCTCCCCGATCTCGTCGAGAAACAGCGTGCCGCCATGCGCATACAGGAACAGGCCCTCGCGCCCCGAATCGGCGCCGGTGAAGGCGCCCTTGATGTGCCCGAACAGCTCGGCCTCAATCATCTCGGGCGGGATCGCCGCGCAATTCACGGGCACGAAGGGCTTGTCGGCGCGATCGGACAGCGAGTGGATCGAGCGCGCGGCGACTTCCTTGCCGGTGCCGGATTCGCCGGTGAGGAGAACCGAGGTCGGCAGGCGCGCGACGCGGGCGATGGTCTCACGCACGCGCAGCGTCGCCGCCGACCGTCCGATCAGATTGTCACGCAGGAACGTGCGGTCGGACGAGGCACGCAAAGCGTAGCGCAGGACATAGTTCTCGCGCTGCAGGCGGACACGGTCGAGGCATCGTGCCACCGCGTTGAGGATCTGGTTGGAGCGGAACGGCTTCAGCACGAAATCGGCCGCACCGGCGCGCAGGGCCTGGATCGCGGTGTCGAGGTCGGCATAGGCGGTGATCAGGATGGCGTCGGCGAAAAAGCCGACGGCGCGCTGCTCGGCGAGCCAATCGACGCCGTTCTTGCCCGGCATGATGTTATCGAGAATGACGACGTCGTAGCGATTGGAATCGAGCTTGCGCGAAGCCTGGTCGGTATCGGCCGCCTCGTCCACCAGCTTGCAGCGCGGCGCCAGCGTGCGCACCAGGAAATTGCGCATGCCCGGCTCGTCGTCGACGATCAGGATGGAGGCCTGCGCCAGCGCGCTGAACTCCGGCCCTGCAGCTGCCTTGCCGAGCTTGACGGCAGGCTCGCGACCCACCGTGGGGTTTGCGGCTGCGCTTGCCCTCGATGTTGAGAAAGTCATGCCCGATGTTTAAGGTTTGAGATCATCCACCACAATAATCGGCGCCTTTCGCATTGCAGCGAAGCTCCGGCCGTTCCCCCAGGCGCAGCATAGTCAAACGTCCCCGCCGTGAATATTCGCCTTCCTACGGGGCGTCGCTCTTTTCGACCAGGAACACGATGCGCGTCTCGTTGCGCTCGGTGATCTCGACCTTGTCGCCGGTCTCGCGAATCAGGTTCGGAATGTCAATCACCGACAAGGGATCGGTACAGTGAACCTCGAGCTGATCACCCGGCTGCAAAGGCTTGAGCGCCTTGCGCGTCTTGAGGGCGGGCAGCGGGCATTTCAGTCCGGTGAGATCGAGCGTCGTTCTGGCCATGGCCGCAACATGGCGGGACGAAGCGATGGCGTCAACGGAAGGGCCCTAGAGCAGGTCGGCGTAGGACAGGAAGCCCACGTCCTGACCCGGCTCGACATTGGTGATGTCCTCGCCGAGTTCGACGAGTCCGTCAGTCTCGACCAGCGAGGACAACAGCCCGGCTCCTTCGCGCGGGAACTTGATCGCCTCGAGGCCGCCGTCCTCAGCGCGGCGCAGCGAGGCGCGCACATATTCGCGCCGCCCGGCCTTCTTCTTGTAAGTGAACGCCGCCCGCAGCGGGATGGGCGTCAGCGGCTCCGGTAGGCCTCCCCCCAGCGCCAAGGCCGTCGGTCGCACCACATGGACAAACGTCACGAAGCTCGCGACGGGATTGCCCGGCAATCCGATCAGCGGCACGCCGTCGATGATACCCATCGCCACGGGACGGCCGGGCTTGATCGCCATCCGCCACAGCACCAGCGAGCCGACGCTCTCGACCGCCGCCTTGACGTGATCCTCCTCCCCGGTCGAGACGCCGCCGGTGGTGAGGATCAGGTCGTGGTGACCTGCGACCTGCTTCAGGCCGCTCGCAAGTGACGTTCGCTCATCCCGCAGGATGCCGAGGTCGCTGACCTCGCAGCCGAGCCGCCGCAGCATCGTCATCAGCATGAAGCGATTGGAATCAAACAGCTGCGAGGCGGAGCGCGGCTCGCCAGGTGAGGCCAATTCGTCGCCGGTCGAGAACACGGCGACGCGGATGCGCCTGACGACGTCGAGCCTCGTCAGGCCGAATGCGGCGGCGAGCGCGACATGCTGCGGCCGCAAGCGCTGGCCGCCGCGCAGCGCGACGTGACCTTGCGGAATGTCCTCGCCTGCGGGACGGACATTGGCGCCGGGCTTCAGCCCCGGCGGCAACACGATCTTGCCGGACTCATCGATGCGGACGTCCTCCTGCATGAAGACGGTCTCGGCATCCGGCGGCATCGGCGCGCCGGTGAAGATCCGCGCGGTGTGGCCGGGCTTGATTGGCGCTTGCGCAAGCCCGCCGGCCTGGATGCGACCATCGAGCGGGAATGCCTGCTCCGCAGCTTGCGGAAGGTCGGCGTTGCGCACGGCGTAGCCGTCGACCGCGGAGTTGGTGAACGGCGGCAGCGGCAGTGGCGCCGCGATATCGCGCGCGAGCACGCGCCCGTCGGCATCGACCAGCGCAACAGTCTCGAGATCGGTGATCGCGTTGACGCGTGTCGTGATGAGGCCGACGGCTTCGTCGACCGACATCATCGGGCCGCCGAAGGCAAAGCAATCGTCCGATAATTGCGCCATGGTGCCTCGTCAGCGTATCGCGGTGCTTCTTGCCACCACTTCCTCGACCGGCATCGCCGCAAGCAGCAGCAACGCGGCTACAGCAGGGATATCATCGAGATGGACGGTCGGCAGCCGGGTTTCAACCGCGGTGTCGGTCGCAATCCCGGCAATTCCGGGATCGTCGGGAAAGAGCAGCGGTTTGCCGTTCGCGGCACGATGCACCTCGATCTTGCGATGCGGCTCGCGCTTGAAGCCCTCGACCACGACGACATCGACCGCGGAGAGCTTCTCGAGCAGCTCCGGCAGCCGCGGCTCCGCCGCCCCGCGCAACTCATGCATCAGCGCCCACCGCTTTGACGAAGCGACCAGCACCTCCGCCGCGCCGGCCTCGCGATGGCGCCAGGAATCCTTGCCGGGCACATCGACGTCAAACTGGTGATGCGCATGCTTGATCACGGAGACGCGCAGGCCTTGCGCCTTGAAATGCGGGATCAGCCGCGTCAACAGCGTGGTCTTGCCCGCACCGCTCCAGCCTGCAAGGCCGATGACTTTCATAACCGTTCGATCTCCGCCAACGGCTCGCCAGCCGATGGAACCCGCCGGCCGTCATTGCGAGCGCAGCGAAACAAATCCAGACCGTCACTGCGGATATTATTCTGGATTTGCTTCGCTGCGCTCGCAATGACGACGAGGCGGCATTTCGCTCTCTTGCCGCCATGCTTATATCGGCTTGACCCGAATGTCATGCTAACCTCGCCGCCATGATGAAGATCGACAAAGCCCCGGTGCCCCTGATCGTCCCCAATCCGGACGACCCGCGCCTGACCCAGAGCGTGACCGGCACTGACCAGACCGGCGCCAGGGTCGAGATCAAGGTCCCGATGGAGCGGCCACTGACGCTCTACCTGAATGCCCAGGAGATCGTCACCATGATGACGATCGGCGATTACCCCGAATATCTGGCGCTCGGCTATCTGCTGAACCAGAACATGCTGAAATATAATGACGTGGTCACCGAGGTCGAATACGACGACGACCTCCAGGTGGTCGTCGTGCGCACCGAGCACCACACCAATTTCGAGGCCAAGCTGAAGAAGCGCACGCAGACCTCGGGCTGCGCGCAGGGCACCGCCTTCGGCGACCTCTTGGAGGCGGTCGAGAGCGCCGCGCTGCCCAAGGCGGAGCTGCGCACCTCTTGGCTCTACCAGATGACGCAGACCATCAACACCATGCCCTCGCTCTACCTTGAGGCCGGCGCGATCCATGGCTGCGTGCTGTGCAAGGAGGGCACGCCGCTCTGCTACACCGAGGACGTCGGCCGCCACAATGCCGTCGACAAGATCGCAGGCTGGATGTATCGCCACGGCGTCGATCCCTCCGACAAGATCCTCTACACCACGGGACGCCTCACCTCGGAGATGGTGATCAAGACCGTGCGCATGGGCATTCCAATCCTGGTCTCGCGCTCCGGCTTCACCGCCTGGGGCGTCGACCTCGCCAGGCAGGTCGGGCTGACGCTGGTCGGCCGCACCCGCGGCAAGCGCTTCATTGCGCTCGCGGGCGAGGAGCGCATCGTCTACGACCAGAACCTCGCCTATGTGGAAGAGGAGTCCGCCAAGCACAAGCGCAAGGGTGAAGGCGGTGACGACTGACATCCCCGCCACGAGTGTTCCTTCGACTCTTGGCGTGCTGCTCGCCGGCGGTCTCGCGCGGCGCATGGGCGGCGGCGACAAGCCGATGCGCACCATCGGCGGCCGCACCATTCTGGAGCGCGTGATCGCGCGCCTTTCGCCCCAGTGCAGCGGGCTGATCCTCAACGCCAACGGCGATCCCGCCCGCTTCGCCGCGTTCGGCTTGCAAGTCGTCGCCGACGACGTGCCCGGCTTCCCCGGCCCGCTCGCCGGCATCCTCGCCGCGCTCGACTGGACCGCGGCGAACCGGCCGGAGATCGAATGGGTGCTCAGCGCCGCCGGCGACTGCCCGTTCCTGCCGCGCGATCTCGTCGCACGGCTACATGACGCGCGCGCGCGTGAGAACGCGCAGCTCGCGGTCGCCGCATCAGGCGAGCAGTCGCATCCGGTGATCGGCCTGTGGCGCGTCGCCTTGCGCGACGAACTGCGCCACGCCCTTGTCGTCGAAGACCTCCGCAAGATCGACCGCTGGACGGCACGCTATCCGCTGGCGACGGTGACATGGCCGACCGAGCCGCTCGATCCATTCTTCAATGCGAACACGGTCGAGGACATTGCCGAGGCCGAGCGGCTGGCGGCGCTGGATGACGCGTCCTAAGGCGGTGCATTGAGCTCTGGCCGTGACCCGGGATAGACCCAGCTGGTATCTACGCGGGCCGGAAGCCGGCGCGCTCGAGTGCTACGCGGGCCGCGTCCGAGCCGAGCGCATCGAGAAAGGCCTGCACTGCCGGCCGGTGTTTGCGCGCCGTCACCAGCGCGAAGTCATAATGCTCTTCCGCCAGCGGAATGAAGCCGAGGCTGGCCGCATGGGCGACCGGCGCGATCGTCATGCCCCAGTCCGCGCGGCGCTGGGCGACGGCCGCCGCCACCGCATTGTGCGAACGCGGCTGGTTCCAGTAGCCGTCCGGCCGTACGCCGCCGAGCAGCCGGTCGATCAGGATGCGCGTGCCGGCGCCCTGGTTGCGGTTGACCATGATGCAGCTGGAGTCCGCGAGCGCGGCAGCGACCGCATCCTTCGCGTTCAGGCCCTGGAAGCGCGTGTCGCCCTTTCGGAAGACGATGCCCTGCATCCGCCGCCAGCCTGGGACGAGCTCGAGCCCGTCGACGAGATAAGGCGTGTTGTAGGTCTCGCTCCTGTCGTCGAACAGGTGGATCGGCGCGAGATCGCATTCGCCGCGCTTGGCCGCTGCGAGGCCGCCGAGGCTGCCGACCGCAATGGAACGCACGGTCAGGCCGGCATGCGCGACTTGTGCGGTGACGAGATCGAGGCCGGTGCAATGGCTGCCGACAATGACGAGATCGGGCACGCGCACATGCGGCGTGAATAGCGTCACCTCTGTCGCGGTCCCAGCCGGCATCTGATCGGCGAGCGCGTCGATGCGCAGGAATCCATCGGCCTGTGCAAATGACGTGATCGCACCAGAGCCCTTGCCGGAGGGATAGGCAATCAGGCCATCCCTGCCCTGGACCAGCGAGACCATGACGAATTCGGTGCGGCCGAGCTCGGACGCAATGCGCACCGGCACGGTCGCGCTGACCTTGGCATCGGAGCGCGGCGGCAGGCCGGCCATCCTGCGCAGCACCGGCACGATCATATCGTGGAAGGTGAACATCGCCGAGGTTGGGAAGCCCGGCAGTATCACCACCGGCTTGCCGTCGCAGACCGCAAGGCAAAGCGGCTTGCCGGGCTTGAGCGCCACACCATGCGCAATGATGCCGGGCGCGCCGAGTCGGCCGATGATGCGATGGGAGAGATCGCCCGCGCCTTTCGACGTCCCCCCCGACAGCACCAGCATGTCGGCATCCGCAAGCGCGCTGCACATGGCGGCTTCGAGCCTGGCTTCATCGTCGGGAATGGCACCGAGGAAAACGGCCTCGCCACCATTCTCGTCGACCGCGGCCGCGACGATGGCGCCGTTGGTATCGTAGATTTCGGCAGGTCCGAGCGGCTGGCCGGGCTGAACCAGTTCGTCGCCGGTGGAGATCACGGCAACCCGCGGCCGGCGCGCGACACTCACCTCGGCAATGCCGCAAGCCGCCAGCATGCCGATCTCGCGCGAGCCCATGACGGTGCCGGCGCGCAGCAGCGCCTCGCCGCGCGCGATGTCGGATCCGGCGTATGAGACGAACTGCCCCGGCGAGACGGCGCGGCGGACATCGATCGCATCCGGCCCGGCCGGCTGGGTGTGCTCGACCATGACCACGGCATCGGCGCCGCGCGGCAGCGGACCGCCGGTGGCAATCGGCGTCGCAGTCCCGGCGGCCACCTGCAGCGACGACGCGGTGCCGCAATGAATTGTCTCGCCATTCAACGCAAGGCGCACGGGCGCGCCCTCGCCGGCCCCCGCGAGGTCGGCAGAGCGCACGGCAAAGCCGTCGACATTGGAGCGGTCGAACGGCGGCACGTCGATCGGCGCGGTAATGTCCTCGGCGAGCGCCGCGCCGAGCGCAGCGGCGAGCTTGCGCGTTTCGCTGCGAAGCGCGCGCGGCAACAAGGCCGCCTCGAAGCGCGCCAGGGCCTCCTCGCGCGAGAGGATCTTGAGGAACTGCTCCTGTTCGAGCGCGCTGCGGTCTGGTGATTTCGGGATCATCGTCATGCCAGGACCCATATCACTCCCGCATCGGATGGGCATCCACCGGCGTACCTGCCGCAAATCCCTCGTGACTGGCAGGAATGAGCAGCCATGCGTCCGCACCGGCGATGGCCTGAAGCGGCCATTCTCGCACGGCAAGCGGCAGCCAGGCACGATGTTCCTCGGCCAGCAAAGCGATCTCAGCGATGCCGACACTGGATGCGATTTTTCGCGCGAGCGGCAGGGACACTTTTAGTCGCGGCCGACGCGCCGACAAACGGTCGACGAGCGGCAGCACGAGCGCGAGCCACGCCGCAAGCGCAGAATCGGGCGAGCCGGGCAAGGCGACGACGGGAACTCGTCCGAGCCGTCCGACCGCGGCGGTGCGCCCGGGCTGGAGCGCAAGGCCGTGCGCCATCACCTCGCCGCGCTGCGCCAGGGCCGTGATGGCGGCGTCCTGTCGGCCGACGCCGCTACCGCCGATGGACAGCAGAAGATCGCAGGAGGACGCATCAAGCACGTCGGCAATCGATGCTGCATCGCGTGCACGGGCTTGACGCGTTTCCGCGTTCAATCCCGTGGCGCGCGCGATCCCGGCAATCAGATGCATCGTTGCCGTTGCGCCCGGCACGTTCACGATGTGCAGTCGGGGCCGCCGCACGCCGATTTTCTCCAGGCCCGCAACGCGCGCGAGCAGCAGATCCGTCGCACCGATCGGACAGCCCTCGGCACCGGCTGGCGTGCGTTCCACGATGTCGCTACCGGCGCGCCGAACGCCCTGCCCCGGCACGCCCTCCGCCAGCACCTGGGCGAGCGGCCCCGCCACCTCCACCGCGTCGGCATCGAGCACACAATCGCAGCCCGCAGGCATCGCGTCGCCGGCCTCGACCCACGACGGCACTTTAGTCAAAGGCAGCGGCGAGTAAGCGGACGCACCGACGAGATCATTGGCGGATAACGCCCAACCGTCTGCGGCCGCAATGTCGCGCGAAGGATAGGCGGCAGGCAGCGGAGTGCCCGCCGCGATGCAGCCGATCGCGTCCGCCAGCGGCACCTCCACCGGCGCCACGGGATCAACGCCTCGCAGCAAAGCGGCGAGCGCGGTGTCGAGCGGCGTGAGCGAGGATGGCAGGCGCTGGGTCATGCGCCATGATGGATCACGCATCGTCCGGTTTGGCAACCGCCGGCGACGACGGCCTCAGCCGCCGGACCTGTCCGAATTGGGGAAGAACAGCTGCTGCCCGTCGACCTTGTAGCCGGCGATCGCTGTCTGCCCCTCCGGCGACGTCAGCCAGTCGATGAAGGTCTGCGCGAGGTCCTTCTTCACGTTCGGGAACTTCTCGGGGCTCACGAGCATCACGCCATACTGGTTGAGCAGTCGCCGGTCGCCTTCGACGACGATGTCGAGATCGCCGCGATCCCTGAAGCCGGTCCAGCTGCCGCGATCCGACAGCACATAGGCGTTGGCCGCACGCGCGGCCTCGAGCGCCGCATCCATGCCCTGCTTGGCCTCGCGATACCAGGCGCCCTTGGCGCTCGCGATGTCGATGCCGGCGACGATCCAAAGCGCGAGTTCCGCGGCGTGAGTGCCCGACCGATCGCCACGCGTCACGAACGGCGCGCCCTTGGCTTCGATCGCTTTCAGCGCCGTCGCGATGTCCTTGCCCTTCACGCCCGCAGGATCGCTCTTCGGCCCGATCAACACATAATCGTTGTACATCACGTCGTAGCGCTTCACGCCAAAGCCGTCGGCAACGAATTTCTCCTCCTGAGGCCTCGCGTGCATCAGCACGACGTCGACCTCGCCCCGTCGCGCCCCATCGAGCACTTCGTCGGCGCGCCGTGCGATCACGGTGACGTCGATGCCGGTCTTGTCGCGGAAGATCGGCAGCAGATAGTTGAGCAGGCCGGACTCCTGCGTCGCCGTCGTCGTCGCGAGGACTATGCCGCGGTCCTGCGCGGACGACGCGGCAACGCCCGCAGCAAGGCCGCAGAGAAGCGCGGCGGCAACGGATAGGCGGCCCATGATCAAGTTCCCCACTGGCTATGACGCGATCATGATGATCGATTGCGCCGCGCTCGTGACGCGCTTGCGCTGCTTAGCCGGGAAACTTCGGCAACGCAGAGCGCTCTGGGATCGTTCACCAGAGCAGAAATCGCGCGTGCGGATGTGTTGCAAAGCAGCGAGATGATCGGGCATGGTTCCCGCGCCGAACTGGTCCACGCCGGCCAGGCCGATTGCGGCATTGCGACGCGCGCCGCGGCGCGCTCGGCCGGTCTCGATTTCGTGCCGCTGGTCTGGGAGAACTTTGACCTCGCGATGCGGCAGCGCAGCTATTTCCGCCCTGCCATGCAGGCCTTGCTCCGCTTCCTGAACGAACGGCGGCTGCGCCAGCGTGCCGAGGAGCTGACCGGCTACGATCCCTCGCCCGCACGGCTGATCCGCTTCGCGGCCTGACGTTGACGCCCGCCCCCAAACAGTTGCAAAAGAAACCAATTCAGCCGGGCATACCCGGACGCAACACCGGCCAACGAGCCGGCTCAGGGGAGGACAGCGTGAACCCAACCAGATTTGGACTGCCGGTCGCGGCCGCTTTGACTGCGGCGCTGCTTTCAGGTGCGGCGTCGGCGCAGGTTTCCGACGACGTCGTCAAGATCGGCGTGCTCACCGACATGAACGGCCCGGCCTCGGCGCCGACCGGCCAGGGCTCGGTGACGGCGGCGCAAATGGCGATCGACGATTTCGGCGGCACCGTGCTCGGCAAGCCGATCAGCGTCGTGATCGGCGACCACCAGCTCAAGGCCGATGTCGGCGGCGCGATTGCGCGGCGCTGGTACGACGTCGACCACGTCGATCTGATCGTCGACGTGCCGGTCTCGGCGGTCGGGCTCGCGGTGCAGAACATCGCCAACGAGAAGAAGCGGCTGTTCATCACCCACTCCACCGGCACCGCGGATTTCCACGGCAAGTTCTGCTCGCCTTACGCGATCCAATGGGTGTTCGACACCCGCGCGCTCGCGGTCGGCACCGCGGACGCCGTGGTCAAGCGCGGCGGCGACAGCTGGTTCTTCATCACCGACGACTACGCCTTCGGCCATTCGCTGGAGCGCGACGCCTCCGCCGTCGTCACCGCCAATGGCGGCAAGGTGCTGGGCTCGGTGCGGCCGCCGCTGGCAACGCCGGACCTCTCCTCATTCGTGCTGCAGGCGCAGGCCTCCAAGGCCAAGATCATCGGCATTGCTGCCGGCCCCCCCAACAACATGAACGAGATCAAGACCGGCGCCGAGTTCGGCGTGTTCAAGGGCGGCCAGCAGATGGCGGCGCTACTGGCGCTGATCACCGACATCCACGGCCTCGGCCTGCAAGCGGCGCAAGGCCTGCTCCTGACCACGTCGTTCTACTGGGACATGGACGACAAGACCCGCGAATGGTCGAAGCGCTATTTTGCCAAGATGAACAAGATGCCGTCGATGTGGCAGGCCGGCGTTTATTCCAGCGTGATGCACTATCTCAACGCCATCAAGGAGACCGGCACCGACGATCCGCTCAAGGTCGCGGCCAAGATGCGCGAGAAGCCGATCGAGGATTTCTTCGCCCGCAACGGCAAACTGCGCGAGGACAATCTGATGGTGCACGACCTCTGGCTGGTGCAGGTGAAGACGCCGGAGGAGAGCAAATATCCGTGGGACTATTACAGGATCCTCACGACCATCTCCGGCGACAAGGCGTTCGGTCCGCCGGACCCGGCATGTGCGCTGGTGAAGAAGTGACGAGGTAGCCGTCATTCCGGGGCAGTCCGCAGGACCGAACTACGGTGCGCAATTGCGCACCTGAGAATCTCGAGATTCCGGGTTCGCGCTTCGTGCGCCAGGGAATGACCGCTACGCGGTCACTTCACCACGCCGATCTCGCGAAAGTACTTCATCACGCCCGGATGGATCAGCTGCACCTTCGGCGCGGCCGCGACCGTGTTCGCGGCCGTGGTCTCGCAGGCCTGCGCGAGCTTCCTGCAGAACGTCGCCTCGATAGCGTGCAGCGTCTTCGCGAGCCGATAGGCGACATCGTCGGGCAGATCCTCGCGCGTCAGCACGAAGCTCCACGAGCCGAGCGAAGCGATCGGCTCGGACTGTTTCGGATAGCTGCCGGCCGGCACGGTGAGCGGCTTCAGGAACGCATGCTTGGCGCGGATGCGCGCGATCTCTTCGGCATTGGGCGCGATGAAGCGCGCGCCCGATGCGCTCGAGGCGACCGCGGCAAAACCGGGCCAGCCGATGCCGGCGCCCCAGAGCGCGGCGACGCGGCCGTCCTCGACCATCGCAGGGCCGTCGCCGGCGCGGTCGAGATAGATCGCCTTGAAGTCCTCGTCCTGGTTCAGGCCGAGGCCATCGAGTACATAGCGCGCCAGGATCGGCAGGCCGGAGCCTTTGGCGCCGAACGCGACGGGCTGGCCAACGAGATCGCGAATGGTCCTGTAGGGACTGTCCGCGCGCACCACGAACATGCCGGGGTTGGAATAGATCGCCGTGAGAATCTTCAATCGTACCGGCGCACGGCCGATGCCGGCGAAGGCCTCATAGGCCGGCTCGCCCGCGACCAGCGCAAGATCGAGCTCGCCTTTCTCCAGCAGCGGGATGTTCTCGTTGCTGCCCTTGGTGTTGCGCGGTGCGATGGAAATTTCCGGATCGGCCGCGTTCATCACCTCGGCGAAGGCATTGCCATAGAGCGGGAAGCCGCCGCCGGGTGTCGCGGTGCCGAGGCTGAGAGTAGTGGTCGGAATGGCCGTGCCTCCGGTTTGGGCGGCGGCGGAGCTGGCGAGCAGCGCCGCACTGATGAGCATCATCGCGAATCTCATGGTCGCTCCCGGCGGGCCTGCGTCAACATCGACTTGCGGCGATGTAGGCAGCCGCGCGTTTTTGTGAAAGCATGCCCTCCAACGACAATAAAGCAATGGGAGGCGTCATGTTGCGAATTTTGCGTAACGGTGTTTTCGGGCTCGCAGTTCTCTTAGGTCTTTTCAGCGCCACCCCTCCCGCCGCCGCCGGCTACCCCGACCGTCCCGTGCACTGGCTGATCGGCTTTGCCGCCGGCGGCCCGGTCGACATCGTGGCGCGGATCATGGCGCAGTGGCTGTCGGACCGTCTCGGCCAGCAATTCATCGTCGAGAACCGCACCGGATCCGGCGGCAACATCGCCGCGGCTGCCGCGATCAATTCGCCTCCGGACGGCTACACGCTGCTGTTCGTCGCGCCCAACAACGCGATTTCGACCTCGCTCTACAAGAAGCTGCCGTTCGACTTTTTGCGCGACACCGTGCCGGTGGCCAGCATCATGCAGCTCACCAACATGCTGGTCGTCTCCAACGCGTTTCCGCCGAAGACGGTCCAGGAGTTCATCGACTATTGCAAGGCCAATCCCGGCAAGATCTCCTTTGCCTCCTCCGGCAACGGCACCTCGGTGCACATGTCGGCCGAGCTGTTCAAGGTGATGACGAAGTGCGACATGGTGCACGTGCCCTATCGCGGCTCGGCCATCGCCTTCCCCGACATCATCTCCAACAAGGTGCAGCTGATCTTCGACAATCTGCCCTCGGCGATGGAGCAGGTGAAAGGCGGCAATGTCCGCGCGCTCGGCGTGACCTCGCCGCAGCGCTGGCCGAGCGTGCCCGACGTGCCCGCGATCGCCGAGACCGTGCCGGGATTCGAATCGGTCGGCTTCTACGGCATCTCCGCGCCGAAGGGCACGCCGCCCGAGGTGATCGAGATCCTCAACAAGGCCGTCGGCGAAGCGCTGAAGGACCCCAAGCTGGTCGCGCGCCTCACTGAGGTCGGCGGCCTCCCCAAGCCGATGACGCCCGCCGAGTTCGGCAAGCTGGTCGCGGACGAAACCGAGAAGTGGCGCAAGGTGGTGGAGTTCGCCGGGGTCTCCGTGGACTAGGCGGCGGCCCGTCCGCTTGCTTGCGAGACATCTGTGGGGACCGTGCGGTCCCCCTCAGACAAAAAGTCGAAAAACAACCCCATGCACAGTAGACGAGGCCAGCAATTACAAGGGGTTACGGAAGCACGAAACGAGCCTTGCCGTAAGCTCGATTTGACCCGTCGGGCAAAACAGGACTATAAGGGCATCATCGCAGATTTCGGGTATTCAAAAATTCGGGCGCTGGCGCTCCTTCCGCCGGCGCGATGAGATTTGGATGAATCGTCATCGCGCTTTAGGTTGTTGTTTACGCATGACCTTTCCGGAAAACCGCTTCGCACTTTTCCGGATCATGCTTTGGCGCCAGCATTGCACCCCCGCCTTCATCCCTGTAAACGAACCGCGCACCGTTGCCGGCCGCGTGTTCCCGCGAGCCGCCTCGCGGCGGGGCCTGTAGCTCAATGGTTAGAGCCGGCCGCTCATAACGGTCTGGTTGCAGGTTCGAGTCCTGCCGGGCCCACCAATGAAATCAGTGACTTATCAGGCCCAGTTTCGTTTCATCGGAAGCACCGCACCAGATATCGCACCAGATACGTGCGCTTTTCGTTCGCTGGCTGGGTAGCACTTGGCGATTCTGTCGACGGCATCGGACAAATCGTTGGGAATGTGATGGCCATACGTGTTGAACAGCACCTCAAGCTACATCCCGAGATACTCCGCTGCCTGCCACGGATCCGCGCCTCGCTGCATGAGCCAAGTCGCTGAGGCCTGTCGCAGCGTAGCACCGATGGATGCTCGTAACTGGACGCGGCGGTAATCGCTCCCTTGTCTCGAGGAGCCCTCGTCCAACGACAACGCAGGCATAAGGGAGGGACTCGTTCCCCAACATGCCAACGCGAGCACGGATACCTCGGTCCGGTAGCTTTGGCCGGCGCGACCCACGTTTCTGGTTTCAGCCTCCTGCAGGCCAAGCAGGCGGCCGCCGTCGACCCCGCCGAGCCGTCGTCGTAGCGCGGAAAAACTCGCGGCGAGCGTCGAAATTCGGAAGGTCGTCGACAGATCGCCCGTCGAGAACGCGCCGCTGCTTCCGCCGGCTGGCCCACGCCGCTTCGCTGACGATGTTTCCGGAGGCGTTCGCGTAGTCCCACAGAGCCGGGAAGGACGCCCGCGACAACAGCACGCCGTTTTCCTTGACGTAGCCGGGAGGCGCGCTCGTACTGTTGACGTAGATGGTCGACCCGACCGGCATCGCGTCGTTCGACATCGAAGGAGCGCCGTAGTCAGTTACAAGTGACGAGCGTCGTTTTGATGGAAAGCAGACGCTGTCGTTTGATAAGCTGGTTAATGAGGCGACTTGTTGGAAGGCAGAGGCTCGAGGGATTGGGATCTTTGGTATTGGGACGACGTTCGACTGCGATGCGACCTTTCACCCTATTCGGGATCTAAAGCTGATCAATAGAGAGCAGGTTGTTGATGGGAAGATTCAACCACGCAAGAGCTTCAAAGGCCTCTCATGGCTCGGTCCAAGCGGAAGAGTTTCGACTAACTTGAAGCAATGAGGAAAAGCAACTACGTGGCCTCGTGAGAGCCAGCGGCATCGGACAGCGCCAGTGAACCAAACTGGCCACGCAGTAGGCGCGCAAGCGGCCGGATCTCGTGCGGGAGGATCCGTGCCCAGGTGAGCCGACAACGAATTGCGCACTAAGGTGGAGTGCGCCACAACAATCCGCGCGAAATGTGGATTGCTCCACGGCCAGCACCTACACGATCACGTTGCGTCGGGTGGAGCGCGTGAGAACTGCACCCGCAGACAGCAAGCGTTTCCTCCAATTCGCTTGCAATAGGTTGCTGAAATGTTTTTTATGACTTTTTTTCGCGCCGAGTGACTTTATCTCCGCGCCATGGATCTCAGCGATACCCAGAACTACGCGATTCAGGCAAAGCTAGCAGGTGAATAGGCGCGACTGTGTGTTCGCCGGCGTCAGATTTGCTGAAGTCGACGGACCGCTCTTGTACGTCTATGCGAAGGACGAAGCACCGCTGCGGAGATTGAGGATGACTTCGCTTTGGTGATTGCTGACTTAGCTACAGAGATCTTGAAACAGGTGATTGAGGTCATCGTCGTGCTGCCTAAGAGTCCTTCAGTAGCAGCACCCCGCTCCCGTCGAAGCGCAAAGCATCGCTCAGATTTGTGCCCAGAACCATGCCCGTAATGAAACATAGCGCCAAGTCTCCATTGTGAACGTGGCCAGTCATCGGGCCCGCTAGGGGCGGATTGGATCTCGGAACATAATGCCGATTGGCTCGATTGCCGCGGCGGAGTCGAGCCGCAGTTTCCCCTGCCTGCGGACAATGCCTGGAGGTTTATTGATTGTCCCGACCGGCTCTTAGCTGGGATAAAGGCGTGCGCCCAAACTTCTCCTCTCTGCTGAACGACCACCTGGTAGGCGCCACCGAATCGGTCCCGGGAAGTGTTGCCAACGCTTAAAGCGCGCTCCTCGTCCGTCTCCAGAGCTATCTTTTGAGCGAGCATGACGTCGCCCTCGACCAAGCCACCCAGCGGGACGAAACACCAGCCCGTGCCGAGCCGCCCGTACTCGTCGAGCTCGTTGAAATTCCCGGATGTTCCCTGCCGGATGCGGTAACGCTTCCCGCTATCGCATCCTACCACATCGAAGTACCCCCTGGTATCGAACTCTGCCCTTTGCTCAGGCGAAAGCCAGGAACGCAGCAGTCGCAGCGCACAAGCCTGAATCGTCTTCTCGGCCTTAGCTGCATGATAAAATCTGCCAATCGCGACGCTTCGATGGAGCGACAGGCCGATGCGTTGAAGCCTTCTCGTCACCAGATCATCACCCGCCCACGAGCCGCGGGAAAAACAGTATCTCTTCGGCAGTCGGATCGAACGCGGTGATCCTGGTTATCTCACCGGGCCCCTTCCGCACCGCCGCTGTATATCCTTTGAAGGCAAATTGCAGAAAACGCTTCTCCGCCTCTGCCAATGCTTCTGCATTGGATTCGTCGAAGAAGTGCTGGCTGTCGCCGCTGTGATCCATCACGATTTGGATTGCCATGCTGAGGCTCCCGATTGCACTTCAGAAGGAATGTGAAAGCCGACGTCTCGTTCCTAAGTTCGCAATTGACAGCTGTGAGACTTTCCACATTGCGGGCACCGCGTTGCGCTGGGTGCGGATCGCTGGCCGAAAAAAACGGCCCCAGCGCAACCCGCCGGAGCCGTTGGAGGCCTCGACAGTAATGGGGGGCCGCCGAGGCATGCTAAGGTCTAGGAAGATCCGGCAATCGGGTATGTATGCCTTTGGATATAACCGGTGCCTCAATCGCTCTCTCCGAGTGACCGACAGGCTTTGCTTTTCCACACCCACAAGAGGCTGTAGCTCGCGCGGGTTCGAGGCCACCATCGATCTATAATTTGCGAGGTACTTGTGATGCCGCTTAAATGGCGGCATGCCTCGCCCAGTCCGACGCCCCGAGCCCACGCATGCTGACGGTCGGCCGTTCAAGATCACCCGCTGGGCTGATGACGTCCTGCTGTCAGATCTCGAGCCGCGGTTTGTCTGTCAGGGGTGCGGCTCTCGGGGAGCCGACGTTCGGCCCCGACTTCGAGTGCGGCGATGCACGACTTGCAATCCTAGACCACCCGGGCAGTGATCAATTCAGATCGAAGTCACAGGTGCAAACCGATAATAAACCGGATGGCGAAGAATGAGCCAACGGCGACAACAGCCGTCGCACTGATCGCAAACAGGACTCTCCAAGTCTCGTCCAATCGACGCCTCGTACGGAAACGGCGCCCGTGGTGGCCCCAGCATCGGGCCGGGGGGCATGATGATGCTGGGGCCTCCGGACAGGCTCTTGCCTCCTGGGACAGAGGCCGTCACCCGCGAGACACAAGCACATTTCCGATCAGCTGTTTCTTCGCTTTCCGATTATTCACGGATGTGTATCCAAATTCCCACAGCTCTGCTGATAAAGGGGAGGGCCGCAGGCGCCGCTCTGGTACGACCCTTGCGGCCGGCGCGGCGACGTTCCGCACAATCGGCGCGGCACTCTTCAGGGCTCTAAGATGTCGCTCGTGTCGGATCAAGCTTCCTGCGTTCCCGCAGGCGAACATACGGTTCCGAAATCAATGTCATTCGACGGATTGCACCTTGAGAGCGAACATGGCACGGCTTGTTTCCTAGCCCCAATGCTCCCGGCTGCCGATCCAATTGCGGGTCAGAGCGCCGGGGACGCAAAAGTTCCAAATTCCGAACTGGCGAAATGATTCGCGACTGGCAGCGTACATGTGTTAGAAAATTCCCGGAGCTGGCGCATATTCTACTTGTTCTACTTAGATCCTCTTTTACCCAGCAATGTTTTGAGAAGTGGCCGCAGCAGGACGACTGCTGCGGCGTTTTGCTGACAGCCGCTCCGGCCGAACGTTTTCCGTTCAATTGACAACTTTGTGGTTCGTTGCCGTTGGAGACAATACCTATGCCTGAAGAAAATTGCGTGATTGTCCGTGCTGCCGGGAGGCAACTGGACCTTTTGCGCGACGAAGCCTTTCGTATCGCGAAAGGTGCAAATGTTGGCTGGTGGACAGACCGCGCGCAGGTCGGCACTAAGTTCTGCTTTGAAGACGCCAAGGCAAAAGCGTCATTCGCGGCGGCCTGCAACAACCTCGGTATTCCGTACAGAGAAAACTAGTCCACGAAAAACCCGCCGGCCTCGATAGCCAGCGGGTTCTCAATGCCCATGCGTACCGCGGTACTCGTCACCAATCCGCGATGATCTATCGTAAGCGGGATCGGTTGATGCCCGGTTACCGCTCGACGCCGGTGGGTCATGAGGCGCTGCCAGTCTCGTTTTTTGGGTCCTCCGCCGCAGCAACGCGATACTTTGCCGATCGACCCCGCCGTGAGGGTCTCTGCCACTGGCGAGACATGCATGTGAGGCGAGTGATGGCCTGAGGATTGAAGCGGTAGCTGGCGAAAGAGCAATGCGAGGCGGTAAGGTTTAAACAATGTGCAACTACGGGAAGAATTTCCCGCTTGTTCTGCTCGCTTGCCACCGCTGCCTCTGAAAGCGCTGGAGGCGAGCGTAAACCGACCGACGTGTTCGACCCAGCCGTTCTCCAATTTCTCGGCAGTGGCTCCGTCGCCAACACGGGAGATTAATCGCCCCTCCTCTTCCGGTGACCAAGATCGGCTCAAGTTGCGGCTTTTCGTCGACGTGGCCTCGTCCGAGCTTTTGGGCGCGGGCCGACGCGATTTATCGAGAACTCGATTGGGCTGTTCAGCCCGCGTCGGGTGTGGCGATCGACTAGGCTCAGATGCGCGGTTAAACCGCACCATCCAAGCGGCTAGACCGGCATAGCTCTGTCTAAGAGCGGTCCCCCCCCCCGCAGGTACATCATCGTCGTCCATGCCACAAGAATAGCTCAGGACAGTTTAGAAGACGTTGCCGAAGGTCCGACCATAGAGACATCATGAACATGCCACATCGCTCCATTCCGGCCGACACTTTGTGCTGACCGTCCAATCCTTTTGCAGATCTGGACCCTATGATCTGCGTGTTTATGCACCTCGCTTCCGGGCATGTTGCTCAAGCTGCTGTTTCAGCAATTGCTGCAGTGGGCTCCAACAAATTTCGCATAGATCGCGGACTTCGTCCGGCATGACCTGCCGATCCCCATCGGCCCAATTGACACTGATATGAGCCCAACCAACACGATTATCCGCTTTCCGTAGGCAACAATCGCAGACGAACGTCGTCTCGGTGCTCATCACCCAACCTCCGGTTCGCTCAGCCGAACAACACAGGCCGGTAGCCCAGGTTCACGCAGAGGCAAGTGGTCCATGCACGTTTGGAGAGTGGGGCTCTTCGTGCTTCCCGGCCGCCGCTTCGGCCTCTCCGCCATGCCAGACGGCTATGTCGTGGAAACCAAGCGCCGCACCTAAAACGACGGCCCCAGCATCGGGCGCGCTGGGGCCGTGGAACGCTCCGGACGCAGGGGGGCTTGGGCCGGAGCAGTAGTACGCCAACCCGCGCGATTGCCGATTGTTCCCCATTCGTAAAAGCTTCGCAGTTCGGGCAGACAAAAAAGTGGCCGATTAACGGATCCGGAGTGTCTCGCACCAACTCCGAGCGGAACCATCTCATGGTGATCCGGCAATTCGTACAGTGCGGGACTTCGAGATGCGCCAGTGCGGCCAGGCGTCATGATGAGCAGCATTGTTCAGCATTAAACCGCCAGACGGCCCGGCGGCGAGGCATTTGGGGTGTAGGCCGGGGCCGCTGTGCTTGGTCTCGATTGCACAAAGCAGACGCGAGCCTACTCACATGGCTGCGCATTCCAGGGATGGTGATCAGTGGTTCCAGACGATGGTGATCACGGATTCCAGTGATCGTGATCATGTTCGGAAGCGGACACGACTGACGATTGCATCTGTGCTGGAAACGGCCTCCTGGTCAAGGTTGTTGGAGATCGTCCCGGCGGTCCATGGGAGGGCCCCGTGCGCGGCGCGGAGTGCCCCCACGAGCGACGGAGCGACGCGCGCGGGAGGGGCCTGTGGGCCGGCGGGACGATCGCGCGTGAGGTAATCACGTCTTTTTCCTTTCGCTGGCCTGCCGGCGCAGGCTGTCGCCTTTGAGCTCGAGGCGGTGCGCATTGTGAATGATGCGATCTAATATCGCGTCACCGAGAGTGGGATCGGCAATGACGTCATGCCATTGCGACACGGGGACCTGACTTGTGATCAATAAGGATCCCTTGTCGTAGCGATCGTCGACGATCTCAAGCAGATCACGACGCTGGTCGGTGGTGAGCGGTTCAGGTCCCCAATCGTCGAGGATGAGGAGATTGACACGCTCAAGCGTGGCGATCAGGCGCGCCAGACGGCCTTCGCCGCGCGCCTGGGCGAGATCGGCGAACAGGCGGGATGCCCGCTTGTAGAGGACGGAGAAGCCGTCGCGGCAGGCTTTGTTGCCGAGCGCACAGGCAAGCCAGGACTTGCCGGTGCCGGTTGGGCCGACAATGACCAGGTGGTTGGCATCACGGATCAATTGGCTGGTGGCGAGGTTCTGGAAGAGCGAACGGTCGAGGCCGCGCGCGGTGCGATAGTCGACGTTCTCGATGGCGGCAGCTTGACGGAGTTTGGCACTGCTCAAGCGGCGCGTGAGGCGGCGGTTGTCGCGGGCGGTGACCTCTCGATCCACGAGGAGGCCGAGCCAATCGGCGTGCGGCATCTCGGCCGCCTCGGGATTGTTCTGCAGTTCGACGAGGGTATCGGCCATGGCGGCGAGGCCGAGGGCGCGCAAGCGATCGACAGTGGGGTGAATGAGCACGATGATCTCCTGATCAGTTGTAGTAGCTGCGGCCACGGATGTTGGCGTGGAAGAGGATGGGCGCCTCCTCGGTGGGAGGAGCGGTTCTGTCGGTGCCGTTCTTGAGGATGGCGGCGACCGATTTGTAGGAACGGGCGTTGAGCAGAAGGGCACGGGCGCAGGCGGCGTCGACGCGTTCACGGCCGTATCGCTTGACCAGTCCGAGAATGCCGATCGCCGAGCGGAAGCCCTGTTCCGGATGCGGCCGCGACCGCAGGATGACGTCGATCAGCGTCTCGATATCGGGACCGACCTTGGCGGCTTCGGAACGAATGCGCTCATGGGTCCAGTCGCGATAGCGGCGATGTGAGCTCGGCATATGCTGGGAATCGTCGTCGGGCGATGCGGCAAGGTGCTGCGCAGATGCGACGCCACTCGCTTGCCGCGGAGGAAAATCTCGACGGTCTTTTGGGTGATGCGAGTCTCGACCTCCTGATGCACGAGGTTGTGAGGAACGCTGTAGTAATGCTTGGCGATCTCGACGTGATAATCGAGGTTGACCCTGCAGCGCTTCCACTCGGCATACTCGTACGGCTCATCCGGCAATGGGGTCAGCGCCGGGCGATCGAGCTCCTCGAACAGGTCGCGCCGACTTCGTCCCCAGCTGCGCAGCGGTCGATCGTTCAGCTCGACAAGGAGCGCGTGGATCGCCTCGTTGAGGGCGGCGAGCGAGAAGAAGCGGCGGTTGCGCAGGCGCGCCAGGATCCATCGCCCGACGATTTGGACCCCGACTTCGACCTTGGCTTTGTCGCGCGGCCGATACGGCCGTGCCGGCACGATGGCGGTGCGGTAATGGCGGGCGAGATCGGCATAGGTCCGGTTGACCATCGGCTCGTGAAAGCAGGCCCGGATGATGCCGGCCTTCAGATTGTCGCTTACCGTCTGCCGGGCCGTGCCGCCGAAAAAGCAAAAGGCCCGGACGTGCGAGGCGATCCAGTCCGGCAGGCTCTGTGTGAGGCTGGCCTCGGCGTAGGTGTAGTTCGAGGCGCCGAGCACGGCGACGAAGATCTGCACGCTGCGCACCTCGCCGCTGAGCCCGTCAACCACCTCCATGGTGTGGCCGGAATAGTCGACGAACAGCTTCTCGCCGGCGACATGAACCTGGCGCAGGGTTGGCTTGAGACGGCCGGTCCATTCCCTGTAGCGTTCGCAGAACCACGCGTAGCTGAAGCTGTCGGAGTTTGCGTCGCAATACTCCTCCCACAACAGCATCAGCGTGACGTTCGGGCGCCGCAGCTCGCGATGGACAAGCGCCCAATCCGGATGCGGACGCTCGTCGCTGGGCCGATCGGAAGGCGGTGGAAACAGGCGGTTCTCGAGCCGGACGTCGTCATCCAGCTCCGGCGGTAAAGGCCAGGTCAGGCTGGCGCGGCGGGCTCGGTTCACGTACTTGCTGACCGTGCCCTGGGCCAGACCGAGGCTGCGGGCAACGGCGCGTTGCGACATGCCGACGCTATAGTGCAGGCGTAGAACTTCGCGAATGTGGCGCATGGACAGTCTCTCTGTCGGCATCTCGATCCTCTGCGGTTGGGCAAAAGACCGAGCTACCCCGGTTGCAGACTGTCAGCGGTGTGCGCCTCCCGGTTGTCCCCGATCACGATCGCTGGAAATAGCGATCACGATCGGCTGGAAACCGTGATCACGATCGGCTGGAAACCGTGATCACGATGCTCTGGAATGGGTGATCACGATGGCCTGGAATCGGTGATCACGATCGGCTGGAACACGCACACATGGCGAAAAGCACCTCTGCTCACTTTCGCATATGGCAACAGATGTATGGGGTGGCGCGATCTCGGCATGTTCGGCAGTACGCACGCCGCCGTCCCCGCCCCATCGGGCGAGCATTAGGGCGACTGCCAGCACGAAAGCCAATATCGCATGCGCTGCATACCTTTAAACGCCTGGTCGGCCGGCTGGTTGCCGATCATCTAGGAACGGAGGGTGGCATTCACTCATTATCGCCCTATGGAAAACGCCCCCAACCCCGCCAGACGCCGGCGGATGACCCTCGGCAGCAAACCGGCGAGGCCACCCACAGGCAGACCAACGGGCAATCCCGAAAAGGACCAACTTCCGCCGGACCGGCCGGATCTCGATCTGGAGAAATGGCAGGAGTCCAACACCCACTGAGGCCTGAGTAGCGTGATGTATCAAACGAGAGAGTATCTGGGATGCGCCGAGAACTGCGCCGAGCTGGCGGAGGAGGCCGAGACCTCCTCCGCCGCGCGCCGCTTCCAGAGGATGGAGGCGGCGTGGCGCGCTTTGGCCGAGGAGCAGCAGTGGCTAGATGGAGAAGTGCCCCCGGTGCCACTCGTACATTCGCCGGTGTTACACTCATAATGGCGTCGCGGTAGCCTGCGACTAAGAGCGTCTTTTGAGTAGGTCAACGTAGCGCGCGTGCAATGTTACAAAGCGCTTGGCTCCGTCGAGGAGCACTTTGACCTGAGTCGCGGGTTGCCCCTTGGCCAACGATAATACCGATCCGACCACTCAGGCGCGGCCCGGCCGAAGCAGCAACAACGATCCTGCGCCCAGTCATCAGCTCTTCTTTGATGACAAATAGGTCTGCTGACTTCGGCAAGTTACGGTTTGTGCTCCGGGGCATGGCCCGTTCCTTACCACCATCTCTCGACGTTGAACCTGCGATTGACGGTGCACGCCTCGGTCGCGACCGCAAAGAGGCCGACAGGAGCGATCCCCAACATAAGGCGGTCCGCTACAGTTGTGACACCGCCTGCTTCGCGAGTAATCGGCGCATAATCTGACGAATCCGGTGCTACCATGTCAAACGCCATCAGAATTGCCCCTTTGCGTCACGAAGAACTGCCCCCACCATCGGGATTATGATCTCGGTTGAAGGTTGTTTCCGCCGGTGACGGGCCGAAGAGAGGCGGAGCCGACCGGAGGGCCGTCACCGGCGGTCGGCATCTTGATGAGGCCGCTTTTGCGCTTGGCGCGGAGCCGGTAGCTGTCGCCGCGGATCGTCAGCACGTGGCTGTGATGCAGGAACCGGTCGAGGGTCGCGGTGGCGACCACGGGATCGGCGAACACTGTACCCCATTCGGCAACGCTGCGGTTCGACGTGATCAGCATCGCGCCAGTTTCGTATCGCCGGCTGACCAGTTGGAAGAACAGATGGGCCGCGTCAGGTTCTAGCGGCAGGTAGCCGAGTTCGTCGACGATGAGCAGCTTTGGCTTCGACAGCGCGAGAAGTTTCTCGTCCAGGCGTCGCTCGCCGTGCGCCTTGGCAAGGCCAGCGACTAGCGTCGTCGCCGTGGTGAACTGCACCGTGTATCCGGCCAGGATCGCCTCTCGCCCGAGCGCGATCGACAAGTGCGTTCTACCTACGCCTGGCGGGGAGCAGCAGCACGTTCTCTCCGTTGGCTATCCAACGTGATGCGGCAAGACACGGATCTGCTTTGGATCGATTGACGGCTGCGCCTCGAAGTCGAAGCCAGCAAGCTCCTTCACCGCCGAGAAGTGTGCGAGCTTCAGCGCCATCTCTATGCGGCGATGGTCCTTGCCTGCGATCTCGCTCGCACAGCAGGATCAGCGTCTCACGCGACGACAGGTTCGCGCGCGCCGCCTCGTCGAGCAGGCTGTCGAGCTGATCGCGGATACCGGAGAGCTGCAGTCGCGCCAGCATGGCATCGAGCGGATCGGTCGTTGCTTCCATTATCTTCTTTGCCCGCTCCATCAGAAGCTTCCTCCAACCACGGCTCGTATTCGGCAAGAGGGCGCAACAGCGACGGCGGTGAGGACGGCGCCAGCACCGCCGCCGCGATCTCAGCCCGGCGGACCGCGCCATTGCGACCAGCAACACCATCGAGATGGGCGGTGTCGATGATCCGCAGCCGGCGTCCATCCGATTGCTTGTGGATCGCAACCTGGTGCAATCCATGGCGGATCCGCACTTCCCCGGCCGCGATCGTTACCGCCACGCGCTGGCCAATCAGGCGCCACGGCACTGAGTAGCTGTTCGTGTCGATCTCGACGGCGCAATCATGGCCGACGACGCGGGTCAGTTCACGCAAGGATCCGAACGACGGCTGCCCGCCGAGCGGCTTCAACCGATTTAGCTCGTCACGCGCAAAGCGAGCGATCGGCGCCTCGCCGGTCGTGCCGTGGATACGAACGTTCGCAACCTCACGCTCCCATCCGGCCAGATGCGCCTCGAATGCCTCCCAGCTCGCGAAGGAATGCCCCGCAATCGCGTTCTTCTTCACGTAACCGACGCCATTCTCCGTCTTGCCCTTCGTGCGCGCCCGATACGGCGCGCAAGCCGACCGCGCCACGCTCGAGCAGGTGACAGACGTGTTCTGCGCCTACCTCAAGGACACCCGTCGAAACGAGACGGCCTGCCGGCGATCATGTTCCCCGCCGCCCTGAAGAGGGCGTGGCCGTGTCCCGGACGGTGAGGAGCGATGGCTGACTTCGTGAGGAAGCGCCGCGCGCGGATGGAAGCGAACTCGCTGGCCGACATCATCGCCTGGCCCGGCGACAAGAGCGACCTGTTCCGCGATCGGGCGGTTCGAGGATAAGAATTGGCGCAAGTAAGTAAGGCGAGAAACCGAAGATTGACGTTCGCAACGCGCTCGCGGAGATCGTGGCGGCCAGAAAGGGTATGTTCGACCCTGTTCCGTATCTGCTGCTGAACTTGGACCGGAGAGCATCCGCGCATCGCTGGCCGTTGGGATAAGCCGGCACAAGTAGTAGCGGCTGCCTGTCAGGGTTTGAGCAAGCCGCTCGATGCGGCGCGAATTCTGACAGGTGGTCGTGTCTTTTTTGGGCCTTTTGGCGGGTTGCGCTCGGCTCAGGTCGCAGTAAGGCGCAACATTTTCCGCGAAACCGCGTTGCGGAATTTTCGGATGTCTGTCGCGGTAGCTGTTGACCAGGAACACAATCGTGAACCGCTGCTCTCGACCTCCGGATTCGGTTCTGCTCTGAGAACACAATGAACCTGCTCTTCAACAAGTTCTAGCATTCGCGAGGCGTACGGCGCTAACTCAAACTCGTTTAATCAGGTTCATTCGCCGGATCTCCCTTGTCAGTCAGCTCGGAGAGTTCTCTCAATCCACTGGTCAAGATCAGCCCGGTCAACTTTTCCGAGCAGATATTGATCGCGTTCAACGCGCTCCAGTGCACCACTCGTCAGAAATGACGTGGTTACGATGATGCCCTTGCTTGCACCATGTTCTAACCGCGTGTCGGCTAGCTCACGTACGAGCGAGAGTCCAACCTTCCGATCAAGACGGTGCTTCTTCGCCTGCCAAACGGACTTAAATAGCCCGGCCTCGCCGAGGTCTTTGATCGCAACGACGTCAACGCCGCCATCCTTTGAGCCCTTCAGTAGTTCGACCAAATAGCCGTCAGCCTCAAGCATGCTGGCTATTAGTTGCTCTAACTCTCGCCAGGAGAGATCATCGATCTGGATGAGTTTCCGTTGAATCCTCTGCAACAACCCGACGCTGGGAGCATACTGCTCAAGCCGGAACCGAGTGTCTGGTTCGGCGAGCGCGTCGCGCCCAAAGAACTGGAAAGTAAATTGAGTGTCCACCGCAACAGGCGGTGCCTCGCTCGCGACAACAAGCGCCCGAGAACCAGGGAAGCGGCTAAGCGCGTCAGCCACAATCGTTTCGACTTGAGGGCCAGCCCAATCAACTTCTTCAAAGAGAAACAGCCATCGCGTTCTTGGTGCCACATCCTTCCAAATCCCACCGGGATCTTCGGTCAACGCAGCGTATGTTGTGGCTACGAATGCGGATTCTGAGGCAGTCTCGTGCCCTAAATCACCGTTCTTGAGAAGGCGCTGCGACTGGTCTACCAGCACACGGTGACCAACAACGAGCAACACGCGGTCGACTAGACCTCGTGCCAACATCCGGACGCCAGCCATGTTGGATGTTACCGTTTTACCCGAGCCGGGCGCTGCCACGAGCAGAGTTCGTGCATCGTTCCGCCCGAGAAAGCTGTTCAGGAACTCTTCCTGCTGGGGTGCAAGCTGAAATGAGGGCATGATCATCCGGCTCAATGGCACAACGTGAGGGGGCGCGAGCTTCTGGCTAGCCATTGAGCACGGGAAGCCAAAAGGGGCAACCTTGTCCCGTAAAAGGGCCGCTGCGGACGCTCGCGGACCGGCGGCCTTCACGTGTGTGAATCTGGCAAGCTGCTTTTTCGTCGATCTGTCGCTAAATGATTTTGGGTTGTGCTGGACGGCCGAGCTTGGAATGTCTGGCGACCAGAGCCTGCGGAGTGCGGCTTCTAGGGCCCTGCAGGGGCGCAGCAACTAGCCAAAGCCTGCGAAGATAGGGGGCGCGACCGACAACACGATCGAGCGTGCGAACTCCATGTTGGGAAGCCGAGAGTAAGAACTACCGATTCCGCGCGCAGTTGCGCGCGCTTGCTCGGCTGCACGGGAACATGCTCAATCCTACGATCATGGCAGGTGCGGACTTTTCTGCAGTAGCCGACCAGGCGATCGCCCAGCTGAACTGGAAACACGCTCGGAAGCCGGTTCCGGCTGAAATGCACCTGTAGTTTCGCACCGGACAATTTGGCGGAATAGGCAGTGGGCGCGCAGGATCGAACTAGGGTCCTAGATGACCGCGCGCGGCGCGAATCCCTGCGGCTTGGATCCTCAGACTGACCGGTTCAATCGGGATGGGCAAATCCACCAAGCGTTCGCGAGGCCGGCGTGGCCGTCTACGACGCCGATGCCGCCCTCCATCAGCTCTATGAAAAGGCGACGCCGCGCCTGCATGATCGTGGCGGCGATCGCATCGATCAGGGCTCGAGACCGTGCTCCCGGAGAACCTTATGCATCAGCTCGCCTTTGATCTCGCGGGCGATTTCGCTGAGGATCTGGGCTCCGACTACCCGCCGGGCATCGACATCATCTGTCAGGCCATGCTCCGCGAGTCGTTCGTTCAAGCGCGTCGGAAACTCATCTTCCAGCGCATCGGCAAGCCGGTCTCGCATCGCGGCATGATCATCGGGGGCGATCCGCCTCACCACCGTATCCCAAGGTTCCCAGCGCGTTGCCAGAAAATCCGCCAAACCCGCCGCTTCCTGTTCCCGTACCGACGTCTCAGCCCTGGCAACGTCGTCGGGCGTGACGTCAGCGAGATTCAAGAAGCGCATATCCGTGGCGATGTGGCGCAGTTCCAGCTGATCCCGTAGTTGGGTCTGATAGGCAAGATAGACCTCGATTTCGTCGATATTTGCCTGCGGGTCGGCGCCACGCAGCGAGCTGACCGTCTTGCGTGCGATGTCGTCAAGCGCCTCCAAACGAAACATAACACGGCCGTGTTGGAGCAGTTGATCGAGCCGATTGTCATAGAGCCCTTCCTTGACATCAGCGTTCAGGCGTGCGGTCTGCATGCCGTTCCAGGTCAAAGTGATGCGGTCCTCGCACGACGCAGTCGATCCATTGGCCAGCTCGAAAAGCCGCTCGCGCAGCGCCGGCCTCATCGCGGCCTGTAGCAGATTCTCGGCCACCTGCTCGCGGAACGCCTGATGACCATAGTTTACGGTGCCCGCAAGTCTTTCGAGAAACAGAGCGAAGTCCTGCGCACCCGGCTCTGCGGCGAAGCCCTGCCACGCGTCCACTGCGCCAGGCTGGTCCGCGAGCCAGTCCGCGACAACCTCGTGCAGGGGCCGCGACTGGTGTTCCATCGGTTGTAGCGGCATGGACAGCAAGACTTGCGGGCCGGCATAATCCGCGCCACGCGTGGCTGACGCCAAATCGGCCAGCACCGGCGCCGGTATCGGATTAGACCGCAGGTCAATGCTGGACGCGCTGCCGAGCTGCGTTAGCACGGTCGCGGGCAGGCCGGTCAGCTGGTTGTTACTGGCGCCGAGCATTTCAAGCCCGACCGGGAGTGTCCCGGGCAGATCGGTCAACTGATTTTCGCTGACGTCCAGGTATCCAATCCTGGCCGGGATGTCGGGCAGGCTCGTGAGCTGGTTGTCGCTTGCGTCCAGGTAGCGCAGTCTGGCTGGAAGATCGGGCAGGCTCGTCAGCTGATTTTCGCTGACGTCCAGGCGGCGGAGCCTGGCTGGAAGGTCGGGCAAACTGGTCAGCTGATTATTGCTGGCGGAGAACTCCTCGATCGTTGCCGGAAGGGCAGGCAGATGGGTCAGCTGGTTGCCATCGACAGTCAAACTGCGGAGCCTGGATGGCAGCTCTGCCGGCAGGCTGACCAACTCGTTGGCCATGAGGTGGAGATGCCGGAGCCTGCTAGGGAGGGCGGGCAGACTAGTCAGCCGGTTGTCAGAGGCGTAGAGGTCCCGGAGTCCGCCCGGAAGCTGGGCCGGCAGGCTGCTCAACTGGTTACCGATGACATTGAGGGTTCGGAGCGTGGGCAGGAGTGAGGCTGGCAAGGCAGTCAGGGACAATGACGACAAATTCAGCTCGTCTCTGACATCACCCTCGTCCCGCCATGCCCTCGTCCGGCTGACCCCCTCTTGCCTATTCTCCCCTTCGCCCTGCCCCTCTTCCGCTGCCCAGCTCGCCAGGACGCGGTCTTGCGACGCGACGCGGTCGGCGGCGGCCGCTCCTGTGGCCCACCGAGTCAAGGCTGCCGCCCACTGGGGCAGGCAAGAGAGGGACTGCCCGGCGGCCGCAGAGGTTGGCTCGGTGCTTTCGGATTCGAAAGGTATACCAGCGCGAGGCTGGGCCCGTTCTGTATTCATTGAGCTCCATGACATGTTTGGTCTCAGCCGATAAGGCGGCTCTATCGGCTAAATCGAGACGTTCGCATGCTAGGAAGCTCAGCTGTCTATAAGCTGACGAGGTCACAGGTTATCCGATCGGCTTCCGCTCTTCTTTGGCGCCGAGTCCGGGTTGGCTACGATGCAGAACGTTCGATATGTGTCCCAAAAGGCGCACCAATATGCCAGTAACTTATCAGGCGTCATTTCGCCGGATCGGAATCACCGCACCAGATAAAGCCGGAGATACGTGCGCTTTTCTTTCCCCAGCCGGATCACGACTGGCGATTTTTTCCACGGCATCGGACAAATAGTCGGGATGGTGATGGCCGTAGGTGTTGAGGAGAACCTCAAGCGACATTCCGAGGTAACCCGCTGCCTGCCAGGGATCCGCCCCTCGCTGCATAAGCCAAGTCGCTGCGGTATGTCGCAAAGTGTGAGGGGAGATTCCCGGGCCGAGCCCTGCGAGCCTGACAGCACTCTTGAATGCCGTCTTGACCGAGGTAACAGCCTTCCCATTGTACTCCACGAAATGCTTCGCCTCTGGATTAGCTCGGTGCCAGCGCCGCAGGTGCGCGAGCAAGCGCAAGGGGATCGGCACGGTCGGTTGCCTTTTGTTTGTTTGCGCGCTGCCCTGCTTCAGGCGGTAGTAGCGGCCGCGCTCTAAGTCGACATAAGAGCGACCAATCGCGGGAATGGGAGATGCAGCTGCTATAGCTCCAGCACGAGTTCCGCTGTAGATCCCCAATAGAATAAACCGTGCAAGATGGCGCAGTGGACGCTTGCTTGTCGGGACCTTCAGGTCGTCGGTCGGCCGACGCGAGCCCTTTTGCATTTCGCGATAGCGCCAGCAGGTCCAAATCAGTTTGGCCGCATCGCTTCGCGTCAGCCACTTGTCTCTAGGTTGGCCCTTCTCTGGCAGCGATATCTTGACGATCTCCCGATGATATCCTTCGGCCGCATGGAGACCAATGGCTGCGCGGAGGTCTTCAAGGTCTCGGCGCGCGCCTCCCCTCTTGGCGCGCTTCTTGGCGTACGAGCGACAGGCCTCCCCATTTACCTCGCCCAGCATTTTTGCTCCCCACCAGTCGTTCAACCGCTCGATCCGCTTTTTGAACTTGCGGATATCGGGGATGGTATCTTCGCTCTCGCTATCAACATTGAAACGGGCGCGAAGCTTGTCCAATTGCGCATCCAAATAGATAGAGAGGACGTCCGCGACGGCGATATCGTCAATGTGACGAATTCGTCTCTTGGGCGTGTGTTTAGACGTTATGTAATCCCTTAGTTTTTCTTCCGCGGCCGCAATCTCATCTGCAGCGCAGCCCGTGCAGACATCCCGGCCGTTGTCTCTGATGATCCAGGTCGCTTGGTGGGTGATCTTTCCGCTCTTGTTTCGGCGGGCGGCCTTAAGCTGGAGTCTGGCCCCCTTGCTTCTTCGCGGCATAGCTCTCGCATCCGTTCGATATGAGCCAGGGTCGTAAATTCCTTCCCGGCAATCTTCTCGATAACCAATCGGTTACGATCGCGCTCGCGACGTAGGCCCGCGACCGTCATTCCTCCCAGAGGGAACGCGATCTTCACGGCATCAACAAGGCGAAGAGGAGTATCGGGTGTAATTTCAGGTTGCGCTCGATCTGACATCGACGCTTGTTCAGCTGTTGTGGGGGCTTACACGAGTAGTCCCACTATCTTCGCAAAGGCCAATCTCCGCATAAAGCCACCACGCTCCTTAGTCGCACAATTGAGTGCGTCCTCGACCAATCGCGTAGGTGAGCGTAGCCGCGAGCAGAACGGGCTTGAGTTGTGGACCGGCTGCATGTACCGGCCAAAATTTCTGCGACAGAGTGCGCTCAGCGCCCCACGTCGGGCGGACGTAGCAGCCCCCGTCTCTTCGTCGCCCACCTCCGGCTTCATGAAATACCTAATCGCGGTGTCCATCAAACCGGCAGCAGCTCAATTTCTGGGAGGATACGACGCATTCGCCCGCCAGCGGGTCGAATACTGACTTGTCAATCGTCTCGTTCGCATTCACATGGGCTCCGTCATCTCGGACGTGCGGCTCCAGGCCGATCGTCCGATAGAGCGGCTCGGTTAGCCTCGAGTATGGCCGTAGGCAAACTCTTTGTAGGAATCCGCAAGCGGCGCCGACAGTCCGTCACCGTCCAGATCCACCTCACTGCGGAATGCTTGTCCTCTGGGCCTTCTTCATGATCCCAGCGCAACGACACCTGAGGCAATAGGTCGGTCGCGTATCCACCTCCAACGTTGGGGTGCCGTTGCTCGACACTGGAGATGGCCTTGGGAGCTGCGATGGCTTTGGGGTCATTCGGGTGGTGGACGTCCCAGTGCGTCGGCGCGAAAATCGCCGCGATGTTCATCGATGGCCAGCGCATGGTATCCGTTGAGGATACAAATCCGAAGACCTGTTTCGAGTAAATCGAAGGTCGACCTGCTAACCATGCTAAATGCTTTAAGACGGCGACTTGGGATAACGGGCAGGTTTATCCCGACATGGTCACCGGAACGGCGAAGTGAAAGCGCGCGCCACTTCGTTTTCGTCAACCTGAGAGGCGGTGGCGGCGGCGCCGACGAGGCCTCCATCGAGATGCAGACTTGAACTTGGATGCCACCATCATGACGATATGCCTATCGTCGTCGTGCGTGACGAATACGCCAAGCATGCGATCTCGATTGGCGAGAAACGCGATACATTTAGGCAATCTGGGAGCAAATCATCGGCCAACGGTCGATTCTGTGATCGCTGCATTTCAGAATCAGATCGCAGAAGCCCGCGTTTAGACCTTCAGCAACTCGAGGCGCATCGCAATATCGGGCTGTGCTACGCATATCAAAAGGAGTTCCTTTAAAACCATAGAGTACCAGAACATCAATCTGGAAATTTCCCGGAGATCGGATTTCGGCCGGGCGAAGCGGTAGCTCTAGGCAACCTCGGAAATGTCTCCGCCGACCTAGACGACTTGGAGCAAGCTTCCGGCTTCTACAACGACCGCCTCGGCAGTGTCAGAGTGATCGGAGACAGGCTGGGCGAGGCGAACGCACTCGGCAATCTGGTCTGATCGCCATCGATATCACGGATGGTCGCGCTATCACACCATTCGAGCAACAACTAGCTATATGCCGGGCCGTCCGGGACAGAATTGACGAAGGCAACGGCCTTTCAGCTTGGGTAAGGTATATCACCTTGCGAGCGACACGACCCGCGCCATGAAAGTATATCGAGCTCGGGATCGCCATATTGGATGAGATGCGGCACCGCTTCACCGGCTAAGCTCGTGAGTTCCTTCGATCAATCACGTCCGGCTGTAAAGGCCGGGCCAAGGCCAGACCGCGATCGAGCATCTGGATTGCGGGCTGCATTCTATCGTCTGCGTACCGAGCGCGAATTCAGACGGCTCGGCTCGCACGAACTACAGCCCCGAATGGCCCCGCTCAAAAACTATCCATCAACAATTACTTTGTGCATCCTGCATAACACAACTATGATCTCCAACATAAACTTTTTTCCTGTACCAGCTTTCGAGCTGCTCGCACGAGCTGCTTTCAAAAAGCATTTCATAGTTTGTGCGGTTGTTTGTGGATTGGGGGAAATCAACGGAGAATGGCCCAACGCGGCGTTTCGTAGCAACGGCAGTAAACCCAAGGGTAAGCTGCTTTCTGGGGTCAAGGCAGCTCTTGAGCGTCTCGGACCGCTCGGATGGGAGGCGCTGCTAGAGCACCACGGGCTCGATCTCTCCGCGGATGATCTCGCACACGAGCTATCGCGACCGTTGCCCCGCATAGACCGGTCCTTCCCCGGCTTCGAAGATTTCGCCCACGAAGGCAATCGCGGGGTCGAGCCGGGCGCACCCGCCAGAAATCTCCTATTTTCCGCCTTTGCGTCCCCTCGGATCACGAGCTTTCGACATCGCGGACGCCTCACGAAGCTGAAGGGATTCCCACCCTCACGGAGATCGAAGCGCTCGAGAACACGTATTCGGCCATCAGCCGCCTTCAATCGACGATCTGCGCGCTCGAGCCCAAGGGGCCCGCTTGGCCATCGTGGTCTTCGCAACCGAATACAGGGCGGCTCTGGGACGAGACGAGGTCGGCGGCGGCCGCTCCTGTGGCCCATCGAGCAAGGCTTACGCCCACCGGGGCAGGCACGAGGAGGACTGTCCGGCGACCCCAGACGTTGGCTCGGTGCTTTCGGATTCGGAAGGTATGTCTGTGTGAGGCTGGGCCCTTTCTATGTTCATTGAACTTCATGGCATGTTTGGTCTCAGCCGATAAGGCGGCTCTATCGGCTAGATCGAGACGTTCGCATGCTAGGAAGCTCAGCTGTCGATAAGCTGACGAGGTCAGCTTATCCGATCGGCTAACATGTGCTGCGACGGTCTGCCGCTGTATATGCCGAAACTCGCCTGAGCAGGAGGCTCGGCTTCCGCGAGGCTCCTGACAAGCTTGTCAAAGGAAGCCGATCGACAACCAGGGCACGGCTGCGACGAGGACACAATGACGCTCGCGCATGCCATAGGCAATCCGCTTCTCCCGCCCGGGCCACAGTCGACAACCCCGGTTGGAAGCCGGGATCTTCTTTTGTGGCCATCCAACGCTCGATCGTAAGCCGCAGGTGTCGGCTGGTCTGCGCTCCTGCTCTAGCTCAATCGATTGGTGGAGATCTTACGTCACATAAAGTCTCCATCCGAATCGGACTCTGGTGAAGGTTCATCATCACTCGGCGTTTTGACTTTGGAGAGATACATCGGAGAATTGGTTGCACGTTGCCATTCACCATCCCTATATCTCCACTGTCTGGACTGGGTGGGATCGAGTACCATATCATCGTGATCTACATGAACGAAGCCCATTTGTTCTGCACGGGCTCTCGCTTCATCATTAGCAGGACGCCAGTTCACCAGCGGCCGTTCGCCGTCTTGCCGTAGTTGGTGCTCGAGCAGAATATCGCCGGCGTTGCCGACGAGCGGATGAGCAACCTGAAAATCCACGATTGATGTGACGTCGGTTCGTCCGGGGAACTGTTCTCGCCACCGTTGGCTGGTGAACTCAGTCGCCATAGGAAATCCGGCTTCCGTTCTTTGGAGGCCGACGCTCCTATTTCCCAGTTGGTAGCTGTAATATCGGGCGGCATCAGAATCCCTTCGGATCGCGTAACTGCTAGCGACATCGGCGGTGCGCCTAGCTCTTTCGGATACAAATTCTGAGTATTCCTGCGGATTGTTGGCGATGTGATTGATCTCGTCACCATGAAAACTCCTCACCCTTTCCCGGAATTCGGCTTGGTCGATCTCAACAACGGGAGATCTTGAAGTGAGGTAATAACTCGGCTGCGAGGATGAGCTGGCACCCGAATCCTGCAATCCCATTCTACCGAACGCGTCCGCGAAATAGTCAGCATTCCTGTGCTCCGGGGAGCTCGCGTAATGATACTCATCAGCGGATGGAATATCCGACCAATTATTAATTCGACCGCCCATGGCGACCACACTCCTATGGCTGTTGCATTGTGTTCAGGTCATTAGACCTGACCCCGCCGATAAGCAGCTTAGCTGTCCGTAAGCTGACGCCGACAATAAACGGAAAGCAAAATTCTCTGAAACGGTAGAGCGAGCCGGCGAGCGCGCGCAGTTCGACACCGCGCTCGCCGAAGCGTCTTCACCCAAAATGCCAGAAAGCTGCAAATCTAAATTTTAAATGGCTGTCACGCGCACCGACCTGGATCGGCTCGATCTGAAGCTTCTCATGCTGCTGCAGGAGAATAATCTGCAGACCGCTGAGGAATTGGCAGAACGCGTGGGACTTTCGCCGACTTCTTGCCTGCGCCGGCTCAGGCGGTTGCGCGAAAACGGGGCGATCATATCCGACGTCTCGATCATATCGCCTTCGGTCGCCGGCAAACGGGTCACGTCGATCGTGCTTGTGGCGCTCGAGCAAGAGCAGCTCGACCTTCTGCACACCTTTAAAAATCGAATGAGCGCCTATCCTGAGGTTACGCAGTGCTACTACGTAACGGGTTCGGCTGATTTCATTCTCGTCGTCAATACTGGCTCTATGGAGGAATATGGGGCTTTCACCGAGCGAGCATTCTTTCCCGACAAAAACATCAAGTCGTTCAACACATATGTATCGATGCAGACCGTCAAGTTCACCACCCGGATTAATCTTGACGTATCGTGATTGGCCGGGCCCTGTTCATGCCTTTTGCGTTCCGCTCCAAACCGAAAGGTCGGTAGGCCCTTCCGTGGCAAAGAGCAGAACCTTGGCGGACTGATCGAGCCCAAGCCCCTCTCGGTCCTTCTCTTCGGCCGCCCGTAAGAGGCCTGCCAATCCCGCCGCTCCCGATTCTCCGACACGAAGACGCTGATCGCCTGAAACGCCCTCATTAAGCAAACGTACCGCGTCCGCGGCCTCTTCATCCGTTATCGTGATGTAGCCGCTGCTCAGCTCTTGGATGATGGGCCAGACCAACAACGATGGGCGTTGGCATTCGAGCATCGACATGTTCGTCGCAGGCCCCGGCGGGAGTCGCACGGGCATCTTGGCTCGGGCGCTCTCGTAAAGGCATGCCGACAGTTCTGGCTCGACGATCCAAAGATGAGTATCGCCCCCGAATAGCCCCCGTGCCGAGCCATGGCCGAACACACTTGCAGCAAGACCTCCCACACCAGCCTGAACCAGAACATGCGTAAATGGCTTTGTCTGTCCTGCCGTGGCTGCAATAATTTCGTCGATCAGTATCGAATACCCCTGGACCACAAACGTGCAAGCAGTGTCGTCCTCCCCGGGGCCGACCGTATCGGGGACGGCGATCCAACCGTTCTGCGAGGCAGCCTTGGCCGCAGCCTCGACGGAGTCGTTGTAATCTCCAGCCACGCGCACGATTGCAGCGCCGAGCCGCGAAATATGAGCAGCCCGCTCGTCGCTCACACCCTGGTGGAGATATACAACAGCCCGCGCACCGATGAGGCCCGCTCCGGCCGATACCGAACGACCGTGATTGCCGTCCGAAGCACATGAAAATGTGAGCTCCGAAAGCATAGACCGCACGCCAGGCTCCGCCAGTTCTGCAGGCAAAATCGAGCGTCCAGTCCGCCTCTCAACGTGCTTCATTGCGAGCTTCAGCACTGCGTAGGCTCCGCCGAGCCCCTTGAAGCTGCCTATGCCAAGCCGCTGTGTCTCATCCTTGATCCAGATTTCGCCGAGACCCAGCTTTTCCGCCATATGCGGCAAAGAAATCAAGCTGGTCGGTGCATAGTGCGGACAGGCCCGAAGAAGGCGCAGAGGATCATTTCCTGCGTTGCGGTCGCACCACCAAGGAGCCTTTTTCAATTCGGGGGAGCGATTGCGCAGTAGAAGGGGTCGATGGTTCGCAAGCGTCTCCGACAGAGTTTCCGCGGGCTTTGAAGTGGGGACCAAGGTCATCCTCCTGGCAGGCAAGTACGGTCTTCGCAAACCACTTTTGCCAACCCGCGAGGCCGTTTGGCGCTATCTATGAAGCCGCAAATGACGGATTTTGGCGTTGTGGACCTTAAAATGGCGGGTTTGGGCTCTTCTGTCAGGCATGTTTCCAGAGATTTGCTGATCGAAGACCGGTAGTGCCTGCGAATCTCTCCATCTACCGTATCGCGAAGAATGGACTTCAGGTGCATAATATTCGAAAGCCAACTGCAAGCTCGATCAGCAATCTTTCCGATGCCGACGTCGTTCGCTTGCGAGCAGATACGCCTGGCGTTGCGCACCGAATCCACCTTAATAATGCCGGCGCTGCGTTGATGCCGAGCCCCGTCGTCGATGGCATGGTCGCATATCTCCAGCGGGAAGCCACAATCGGCGGCTACGAAGCGAGCGCCGAGAGCACGGCGCGTTTGCAGGGCGTATACGATAGCATTGCTCGACTAGTCGGCTCAAAGCGCGAAGAAATTGCACTGACTGAGAATGCCACTCTGGCATGGCAGCGCGCCTTCTATTCGCTCCGCTTTGGCCCTGGCGACCGAATTCTCATTAGCTCCGCAGAGTTTGCGGCAAACTATGTTGCGCTTTTGCAGGTTGCCCGCCGTACGGGCGCACGGGTCGAGGTTATACCGGAAGACGCATATCAGGTTCTGGACCCGGAGGCGCTGGAGCGCATGATTGATAAGCGCGTAAGGCTGATCGCCATCACGTGGATACCGACGAATGGCGGCTTAGTGAACCCAGCTGAAGCCGTGGGACGCATCGCACGCGCTCATAGCGTTCCCTACCTGCTGGATGCGTGCCAGGCTGTTGGTCAGATCCCCGTTAATGTCCGCGCACTTGGTTGCGATATGCTGACGGCAACAGGACGGAAATTCTTGCGTGGTCCGCGCGGAACAGGCTTTCTCTACATGCGAGACGATTTCCTCAAGGACATCGAACCCGCCATGATAGACCTGTTTGGCGCACCTTGGGTTGGACCTGAGCGCTACGAACTTAGGCCCGACGCACGACGATTCGAGACTTGGGAAGCGAACTACGCGGCGCGGCTTGGACTTGGTATCGCCGCGGACTACGCGCTTTCGATTGGTATCGAGAGGATCGAACAACGTTGCCGCCAGCTTGCGAACCAGTTGCGAGCAGCACTTGGCACCGTCCCTGGGGTCTTGCTTCACGATCTTGGAGAACGTCCGGCTTCAATCGTGTCGTTCACAGTACGGGGCGCAGGTGCCCGCGAGGTCATGTGCAAGCTTGCAAGGCACAAGATTAATGTATCCGTCTCGCCACCAGCAAGTACACCGTTAGATGCAGCGCGCAGAGGTCTGCCTGACATTGTTCGCGCATCCCCCCATTACTACAATACGATTGATGAGGTTCACACTCTCGCGTCAGCGGTCAGGGGAACTGCCGCGTAGTCGCAGGCTGCGAGCGGCGCCGATTGGTCAAACATGTCCAGTTTGCGATCGCGGCCTAGCATGTGGCTTATCGAGGGGTCGCCGTTCGGATCACGTCTCTCCATCCTCCATAGGCGGCCTCCGCGTCACTCTCTTTTTCATCTTTTCTCCTCCGGCGCTTACACCTTGGTAGTTTGCGGAACTCCGGGTTGTGGAGTTGCACAAAGAGCTCCATAGCAAGCTTTCTCACCCTTGTAGTTGGCGAGCGTTTGGACCAACGGCGACATAAGTTCTTGTTTCAGCTCGTTGGGGAGAGGCTCAGGACCGTCCAGCGACTTCAGCGTCACCTCGACCAACTCGATCGCACGATCCTTGTTGCCGCTCTCGTAATAGTACTGGGCGACCGCCGGATAGGACAGGAACTTGGGAGCCTGGCCGCGTTGCGGAGGATTCAGTGCCAGGATGTGTTCGGACAACTCCTTACCCATCGCAAAGCGCTCGGCGGGCGGCAAGTGGGAGTTGTCATTCGCCGGATCGAAAAGTGGGCGCATCGCCCGGGCCATCCACAGCTCGGATTTCTTGTCTATTGCATCGCGAACCAATTGGCTCATGACCGGCAAGCCGGTCTGCAAGTCGCGCACTTTGTGAAGCAACAGTTCCGCACGGAGCACGCGGAAGTCGACGTCGTCCGGCATCACCGCGACGGCCTCTTCGAGCACAGAAAGCGCCTTCGCCCAGTCCTCCGCCTCCATCGCTGGCGTAAGTTTAGCAAAGATCGGTTCAGTCAACGCTCGCTTGCGCGCCTCTTTTTCGCCTTCAGCGATCCGCTCTTTATCGGCGTTTCTAGCTTCATCGCTGGTGCGCCAGCCGCCGTTAAGGATTTTCGGCAGAACGCCATCGAGTTCCGTCGGAAAACCGATAAAGGCGATGTGGCCGTCACGGTCGACGACGAACGAGTTGGGAATCCCGACAGAAAGACTGGCATCCATCCAAAGCTTGTCCATTTTCTCTGAGTCGAATCCGACCCGGTAGTTGAGGTTCGGCAACTTTTCGCTCAACCATGCGTCCAAGTTGGTTCGGGCCTCGTCCGTCGTTCGAGCTTGTTCATAAGCTGCGACTCCGACGACCTCAACTCCGCTGTCTCTATATTTATCTTGCAGCTCCACCAGATGGGGCATGGCGGCGACACAGGGTTCGCACCAAGTTGCCCAAAATTCGACGATGTACACTTTTCCCGGCTGGAAGCTCGTGAGGGGCTCGCCACGCAGCCAGTTCTCCACCGTGATCGGAGGAGCAGGAGACTCTAAACCCAGCACCATGTTACTCTCCAAAGTTATTGTCAAAGGCTGCGCGGCGTTTTGCGCTAGCTGATCTCTGATCGGGACCGCTAGTGGGGCTGCCGGGGCTGCCTTGATGTAGACGCGCTGCCGCGAGCAAGATCCGCAGCGAATGTCGTGCCGCCGCGCTAAGGGCGACGACACACAAGATCATACGCAACAAGCTCTTCCTTTCACACGCGGGCCACATCGGTTCAAGGAAGGAGAGCATCGCTGGTCTCGCGTTCGGTGCGCTCAGCACGTTCAGTAGTGCTGCACCCCAGTAGCAACGTCCGTGCCACCATCGTCTTCGCGTAAGTTTTTGACTGCGCAATCGCCACGTATCTGCGTCCCTGCGACACACCGGTTGAGCCGCAACGCTTGCGCTGCTCTGAGTGACGCTTCAAAGGTGAGGAGAGCGCTCCAGCTCCGTGATCCGGTCAACCTCACTCGAGGTGAAGTTATCCGCGCATTGCCGAGCCTGCCCCCGGGGTTCCGGACCCGATCACTCGCATGGCTCTGCATCAACAAGTCCAACCAAAGCATGGCCGCTCAAAACAATGGCAGCGGCCTTCGAGCGATCACCTTCGAAAACAGACCCTTCTCTTTGGCCTGTGCCACGTGCGCATTTTGTCAGAATACACGCGCTCATGTCTGACCCCCCCCTCCGACTGTCTACGACGACACATTCCGTAAAAAGGAAGCGAGAGTGCCTTTTCTGTAGTGCTGGCCCAAATCCTGCAACGGCTCTCGGCGCCAGGAGGTTTGGTGCCGGCAACAGGATGGGAGTGGAGTTTGGGCCTCGATCCGTCAATCGACACTGCAGTTGCCGCACCGGAAGTCGTTTATCTGTACCACGCTGGGAGAACGACGTTCCCGCGTGCCACGGCCTCGCGCGGCATCGGTCATCCCACGGCGAAACTGCTTTTAGAAGAGGGCCGGCGTATCTTCAGTTGCACGCGGTCCCCTTTGGTGGCGAGGGATGTCAGTGGGATTCGGAGACAGACAACGATGTCCACGTAAATCTAGGCATTCGTCCAACTGTGCCGCGCGCCACCGCCAACGTCGGGGAACGGCTCGCTGACGCACCGTTACACCTATTGAGCGACAATGCGGCATTTCGCCATAGACACAGGACCATACGCTGATGGCGTCATTTCGAAAGCTGGATGAGGCGGCTGCATCTCAATCTGTCTGGCCTGATCTTCCTCCCGTAAGATCTCTTTCCCGAGTTCGAGGCGGCCTCGGTAGTGATCGTCGACATGACTCGATCGACAACCTAGCGGCTCTACCGTTTCGCAGCACCGCCATCGGCCTGCCACGTCAAGGCTGACGGTTGCCTGCTCACCTGAAGCGAGGCGTCAATACATGATCGATGAACTGGATCTGCGAACTTTCACACCACATCCGCAACGTGACGCTGTGCTCGGAGAAGTGCACGCGCGCCCCTTCATGCGCCTTGTTTCGCCGTTCAGCGTGATCCACTTCGCTTTTCTTGCACAGGGCGAGGCGGCCACCAGCGATCGCTGCCGTTTTATCGATTTTTGCCTCGAGCGCAATCTTACGCCGCCTGAGCAATCGGCAAAACTTCATCAGATTGTCATCGGGCCTGCTGCGCTACGCTGGGAGCAGCATTCGGAATTTACAACATTCACCTGGATCTGGAGTAACGCAAATTGTTCTGCCGCAGACCAATTTGACAAGGTTGACGGTACCGTCCGATCGCTGATCCGCGCGTTGCGTCAGACCGGACAGTTGCTGGTCGCGATCAGGCTAGAAGTGGAGCAGGACACCTCACCGACCAGGCGGGCCGAACAGATTTTTGACAAGAACAGCCTGGCCATGGTTGCCACAAAGAGCGGCGCAGCCGTTGCCGCCTCAGACTTCCGCGTAGACGAAAAAGGCTTCACGAAGATCCTCGTCTGCGACCTCGGGTTGACATCGCACGATCTCGGAGCGCTGGTGCAGCGGCTCCTGGAAATCGAGACCTACCGTCCATTGGCGCTGCTTGGCCTGTCGGCGGCCCTTGAGCTTGCACCATCTGTTGATCGCATTGACCGCCGTCTTGTTGAGGCGCTCGAGAAAATGCAAAGCGGTCAGGGGCTGCAGTTCAACAACCATCTGCTTGCAGAGCTGACGGCGCTGGCCGCATCCTTCGAAAGAGGCGCGACAAGCAGCCTGTTTCGATTCGGCGCCAGCAGGGCCTATAACGAGCTGGTCCAATCGCGATTATCCATTATTGAAGGCAGCGATGTGTCGGGGTATCCAACCTGGTCGTCGTTTCTGGCACGCCGAATGGCGCCGGCGATGCGAACCTGCGCAACTGTGGAGGATCGTCAGGCGACTCTGTCGGTCAAGCTCGCGCGTGCCACCGATCTGTTGCGAACCCGGGTCGACGTCGAAATCGAACGACAGAATCGTGACCTGTTGCAGGCTATCAACGAGCGCGCGAGACAGCAACTTCGGCTGCAGTGCACGGTCGAAGGATTGTCGGTCGGGGCGATAGGATATTATGTGGTCAGCCTGTTTAGCTATCTTGCCAAGGGCGCGCATGATGTCGGACTGCGAGTAGAGCCCTCGTTCCTGACCGCAGCCTTCGTGCCGATCGCGGTCGGTGTGATCTGGCTGGTGAGTTACAATGTTCGAAAGCGGCACCTCAAGCACGACGACGCGCCGTCAGTTACTTGAGACCAAAGCTGCTTGAGGTCAGCTTGAGGATCGCACCGTAGAACGCACCGCCGATGTTGATGTCGCCAGTCACGGTGGTCTGGATGTCTTGCGGGCCGCTGATGGTGTTGCCGACCCATTTCAGCTTCAGCGGCGCGAGATAGCCAAGATCGTCGGCGAGCTCGATAAACGTCACCTGCCCGGCCCAGCCCTGATAGCGGATTTCCGTCTTCTCGAGCGGCGGCTCGGCGAAAGCCGGCGCTCCGAGGCCGAGCGCCAAGGCACCGGCGAGCAGCAACTGCGCGGCGCGATGCCGCGCGCGGGCAAATCGAAGCAGGGAATTCATCCTGGCAAATCCGGTCGTTGGAGCGGACTCAGGCGGCCTTGGCCGTCTGCGGTTTCGACGCGTTGACGCGAGTCACGCTGCGACGGCCGTCGACGCTGAGCGGCACCTCGCCATCGATGGTGACGCGGCGCACAACGCGGTGCTGATCGCCGTAGTCATTGACCGCGTAGTGCTGGGTCGCGCGGTTGTCCCAAATCGCAATGTCGCCGGCCCGCCAGGTCCAGCGCACCGCATTTTCCGGCGTCGTGATGTGCGACTGGAACAGCTCGAACAGCTTTTGGCCGTCATATTTCGGCAGGCCGACGAAGCGCTGGACGAAATTGCCGAGCACGAGCGTGCGCTCGCCGGTTTCGGGATGGACACGCACCACCGGATGCTCGGTTTAGTAGATGGTGCCGGTGAACACCTCGTCGAAATGCTTCCGGTCCGCCTCCGTCGCCCGCGTCTTCACGGCGTAGTCGTAGGCGTTGCTGTGGACCGCCCAGAGCCCGTCGGCGAGCTTGCGCAGCGGTGCCGGCAGGTCGCGATAAGCCGCCGCCGTATTCGACCACACGGTGTCACCGCCATAGGGCGGGATCACCACGCCGCGCAGCACCGAAATTTTCGGATAGGCGTCGACGAAGTTGATGTCGGTGTGCCACTGATCGGCACGGCCGCCAACGCGGCCGGAGTCCAATTCCAAGATCGAGGACGTGCCATTGGTGGCGCCGACGGTCGGATGCGGTATAAGCTTGCCGAGCCGGACCGCAAAGCGCTCCTGCTCGGCATCGTCGCCCTAGTCGCGGAAGAAGATGACCTTGTGCTCGAGCAGCACCTGGTTCATGGCGCGGATGACGTTGTCGGACAGATCGCCCGACAGTTTTATGTTCCTGATCTCGGCGCCGATCCGTGCCGCGCGCTTGACGATGTCGGCGCGCGGAATGACGTTGTCGATGGTGGTCGTGCTGCTCATGTCCGTGGTCTCTCTTTGTGATTGTCTGGACAAAGCTCCGCCATGCGCCGGTCAGACCGGCGATAGCGAGTGATGGGGTATTTCCTGGATTTCGGTCCTGGGTGGGACCCGCTGCCATGTGCGCCGGTAGCTAGCTCGACAGCGCACAAGTCCCGGCGGTACAGCTCTCCGCCATCGTTTCGGCGCAACAGCGCCCGCACGGAGCCGAGATCAGCCGCGAACGAGTGGATCGGATCGCCGCATGGTGAACGACCTCGCTTGGACGTTGCCGATGGTAAAAGCGATTGCGATCCAGTCAATGAAACGAAACCAGCTTTGTTTTTCGTTGCGGGCAATGATCGCTTCGTTGGGAACACGGACATGGAAATATTTGCGGTCATGCGCGTCCCGTCGGCCGGTTCGCGCACTCCGCAGCAGCAAGATCGAACCAACCGGCGTACGAAACGACTTGAACGCACTCGTCTCTGATCGGCGATCGGTTCACGGGATTCATGCTCGGGGCCAGCACAACAATGCAAATTCATTTCATCGACCCCTTTGCGGCCGTCGACATAGAGTCTCGTCGCATGCGCAGGCGACAACGCCGACACCCGGCGCCAACCTTTGCGAGCCGGGCTACGGGCAAGCGGCAACTTTCTCTGAACTTCTTCATCTATCCGCCTTGTACTCCAGCCGGCGCGATGATTTTGATTGAGCAGGTCTGCGGCAAGGATCTCTCTGGATTGTTCGCCGTCGTCGTCGGTCGCTCGAACATCGTCGGCAAGCCCATGGCCAATCTCTTGCTAGCTGCCAATGCAACCGTAACGGTCGCCGCATAGCCGGACCAGGAATCTGGAAGCAGTTTGCCGTCACGCTGACATTCTCGTCGTGGCGTTGGCCTTGCACGCATGATCAAAGGCGACTGGATTAAGCCGGGCGCGACGGTAATCGACGTTGGCATCAAATCGGATGTCGGTAAGCGCTAAAGCGCTTACGGATGTCGCTGGGCGAGTCGCCTGGCAAGATTAAGCTGGTCGGTGATGTCGACTTCGACAACGCGGCGCCAACGCCGGCGCAATCACGCCTGTCCCCGGCGGTGTCGGCCTATGACAATCGCGATGCTGATGGCCAACACGCTACGCGCCACATGCCTGATAGATGGCCTGTCACCACCGTCGTTCTAAATAGGTGAACTGACCAGAAAAGCCGGACCGCAGCTGCGTGCGCTCGCAGCAACAAGGAACTGCACCACAGCGTGTTAGATTCGTCACGTCGGGTCCGGCATCGACATGCCTTGGACTGGACTGCTTCAGACCGGCGGAATGCGCTCTTGCGATTTGCACACAGGCACGACTCTGCAAGACGGTTTGAGTCGTCCTCCAAGCCTATTCTCCAGCCGGATCTGAGCAACTGCATGATCGCCCCGGACGGACGGCTAAAATTATCTGTTTTTGTCCAAAACCTAATCAATGCCGAGAAACGGGGTCGACTTTCGGTGGCCGTCGCGCCTCGGATGGCCACTTCATCGCTAATCCGTTCTGGTCCACAGCAACTTTGCTCACTCCATTGCCTGAACAAGCGCCGCCGTAACATAATCAACTGGGTGCGAGGCGTCGACGGTTCTGAGCAATCCCTTGGCAGCGTAACAATCGCTCAGCAGCCTGATCTCATTTGCGTAGGCTGTCAGCCGCACGCTGAGCGCCTCTTCATTGTCGTCGGCCCGCACCGGCTTCCCAACGCGAGCGTGCATGGCTCATCCCAGGATCCGGTCCAGCAACTGCTTCTCGCTGACCTTCAGCTCGAGGACGTGGCTCAATTCATGGCCCTTTAGGAGATGGTCAAGGCTTTCAGCTTGGGCAACCGTGCGCGGAAATCCGTCTAGGATGAAACCTCGATCCGAGGCAGGCTTTGCAATGCGCTCGGCGATCAACCCGATCACCAGACCGTCCGGGACGAGCTCGCCGCGCTCCATGATCTCCGCCACGTGTCACCCGATCGCGGCTCTCCCAGATACCGCTGCGCCGCAGCATGTCACCAGTCGAGAGCTGCGGGATCCCGAGCGTCTGGGATAGCCTGACCGCCAGCGTTCCCTTCCCGGCGCCAGGTGGTCCTAAGAGAACAAGCCTCATATCGTTCCTCCGTCAAAGTCGGCTTCGAATGGCTGCGCGGGTCAGTGGCGCATGCCGGATCACCATCACACCGATGTTCGTGGCCGATTAAGCCGGCCCGTTCTTCCCGTTCTGGCGGTTCTTGACGAGATCACCGACCACGGCGGAATCGGCCAGCGTCGAGGTGTCGCCGAAGCTGCCCGGCTCGTCCTCAGCGATCTTGCGCAGGATACGGCGCATGATCTTGCCGGAGCGGGTCTTGGGCTGGCCGGGCGCGAACTGGATCTGGTCGGGCGAGGCGATGGGTCTGATTTCCTTGCGCACCCAGGTCACGAGCTCCTTGCGCAGATCCTCCGTCGGCTCGACGCCGGCCATCAGGGTGACATAGGCGTACATGCCCTGCCCCTTGATGTCGTGCGGGAAGCCGACCACGGCAGCTTCCGAGACCTTCTCGTGTGCCAGCAGCGCGCTCTATCCGCGGTGCCCATGCGGTGGCCGGAGACGTTGATGACGTCGTCGACGCGGCCGGTGATCCAGTAATAGCCGTCAGCATCACGCCGGCAGCCGTCGCCGGTGAAATACTTGCCCTTGTAGGTCGAGAAATAGGTCTGCTGAAGCGGGCGTGATCGCCGTAGACGGTACGCATTTGGCCGGCCAGGAGCGGGTGAGGCAGAGATTGCCGGTGGTCTCGCCTTCCAGCACCTTGCCGTCGGCGTCGACGATTTCAGGCACCACGCCGAAGAACGGCTGCGTCGCCGAGCCCGGCTTGAGCTTGGTTGCGCCCGGCAGCGGCGTGATCAGGATTCCGCCGGTCTCGGTCTGCCAACAGGTGTCGACGATCGGGCAGCGATCGTCGCCGACGACGCGGTGGTACCATTCCCAGGCTTCCGGATCGATCGGTTCGCCGACCGAGCCGAGCAGGCGCAGGCTCGCGCGCGAGGTCTTCTTCACCGGCTCGTCGCCGCCCTACATCAAGGCGCGGATCGCGGTCGGCGCGGTGTAGAAGATGTTGACCTTGTGCTTGTCGATGACGTTCCAGAACCTGGAATTATCGGGATAATTCGGCACGCCCTCGAACATCAGCGTGGTCGCCCCGTTCGCCAGCGGGCCGTAGAGAATGTAGCTGTGGCCGGTGATCCAGCCGACATCGGCGGTGCACACAATTCATGCGGCGTAACCGTTCGCTGTCCAGTTTTTGCGCGCTGAAATGCGCCAGGATCAAAAAGCGGAGCCAGCGCTGTTGCCGATGCGATGAGCCGGTGGATTTGTTCGCCATATCCGAGAAGGCTTCAAGCGCCTTCGCTGCCTCAGGCGAAACCCACTCTTCAAGTGACTGCCGGGAGAAGACAGCTCTACGACGAAGCCGGTCGACAAGCTGCCGGTTTAACGATCAGGCGTTCGAATTCCTGCAAGTGGTCATTGTATTGCGCTTGAGTAAGCCGGCCGAGCTCTCTCGGAAGGATATTTGTAAGCGTGTACCCACCTTCACGAGACCAGAGCGTAAGCCGCGCCGCAGGCAGGCTCTTGTCGCTCTGCCGTTGAAAGACGAGGATATCCTCGCCGCGGCCATGCGACCAAGGTCCTTCTCGGCGTCTATCCCACGCTCCCTGGCGATGCTGCAGCGGCAAGAAGCGACTTCCGCAGCTCTGCACGCCTGGTTTCGGGACCAAGGATCGAGAGATCCTGGAAGACTTCGACCGCGTGTTTGTCGCTCATGTGTTTGGTCTCCGATCGAACTAGCTGATCAGGCTCGTTATGGCCTGCGGCGCGCCAATGAAGGCGTAAGGATTGAGGAACTGGCGGCCCCAAAACAAGTTTCGATCCACTTGTCCAAGCGCTGCTTCGTCACAAACCACCGACCAGCGATCCTTGATGGTCTTGATTTGATGCACGACAATCGCGACGGCATCCGCCTCGTTGAGAAGAAACGATGGCGCGCTTTTCAGGCAAAGCGCAATCTGACTGTGTCGATCCTGGCCCAATATCAGCATCGCTTGCGTCGCCTCGCCGCCCGTGCGGCTTTGCGGGCAAATATCATAGGCAGGTGTGAGCGTCAGATTCGCGCCATCCCAGAAGGCTGCGTGATTTCGGGCATGATCATCCGTGTTGCCGCAGAGCACGTTGAAGACAATGCGCGAAAACAACTCCCGTAGCGTCTCCTTGGGTTCCGTAAAACGGTGACGGATGGTCGTGGCGAGCTGTTCGTAACTGGCGTAACGGGCCATCATTTCGTCCAGCTCAAGCAATGTTAAGGCGGATACCATGGCCTTCCGGTACCATCCGCCGGTAGCCTTCGCACGATCGAAGCGCTCGATAAGGAGGATGTCCTTGCCCGCCACGCGTTGAAGGCTCACAGGCGCGACGCGAAGCCCGGCCGCCGCGGCCAAGCGCATTGCGATGAATTCCGCCTTCACCACGCTATAGAGGTCGGTTTGCGAAGAAAACTTCGCGATGAATTTCTTATCATCGGAGGTAATCGTCGCTTTCGGGCGCGCCCCGCCAATGGAGCTACCGTGGAGAAGCGCCCGGTCGAGCTCGGGCGTCAGCGGCGTTCCTTGTTCGACGAGTGCCGCCGCATTCAAAAGCTCAGCGAGAGAGGCGCCCTCGCCTTCACGCGCGACATAGGCGGAGGGCGAGGCTTGAAAATCGAGCGCGCCGATGCGATCCGACCCTGACTCGAGGAGAAAGGTCAGCTCATCAAGACTGCCCGCGTCAATCTCTTTCCCGCGGGCGCCGAACTTCCGATTGAGGATCACGCGCCGGCCCCAGGCATCGGGGCCGGCATCGCGAATACAGCTCGGCATGTTCAGACCCGCAAGAAGCGGAAGGATTCCGCTCCGCAGTGGCAATTCGGGCTGGTAAAGCGCGATGGCGTCCTTGCGCTCGATATAGCTCCGTCCATAGTTGAACAGGAGCTGTTCGCCACGCGCCGACAGAAGGCCTGCAACAACCGGTTTCGTCTGGCCCGGTAGCCAAGTCCAGACATAGGCCTCGGTGAATTTGGGATCAGAAGTCATCCTTGACCTCTTCACCCCGCCGGGCACGAATGGATTTAGGCAGAAGCGTCATGACTTCGCGATTGCTTTCGATCGCCTGAGACATTGTCGCCTGCTCGACGTCAAACAGCCTAACGCCGACAATCGCAGCGACTTCAAAGACAGCCCCAATGGTGGATCGCGGGTCGCCCGCCTCTATGCGCCGCAGCAGCCCGCGCGAGATCCCTGCCCGCTCGGCGACGTTGACCGTGCTCATCTTCCGTTCGATGCGGGCCTTGCGCAGAAGCTGCCCAAGCAGCACCGCAGCATCGGCTGCATAGACAGAAATCGGGTGATGGATCTTAGCCATGGGATCACATTGGTTCATAAATAGATCGTTAAGAGCTTCGTGGATCATATATAGACCAGAGCCGCAAAATTTTCAAACTGAGCTGGTGCATAAAAAGACCACAGCGGCTGTTATGGTCCATTAATGGACCAGGCAGGTTCCAGACAACGTAAGGAGCTGGCGAGGACGCCACCAATCCCAGATCGCCTCGTCCAAGCTTAAGAGCCTGCGCCGAACACCGTCATCCGCCCGAAAGACCTGAGCCCGTGGCGCTGTGAACATGCCGCTGCGCTTGGACAACGCAATCGCGTTGCCCACATGCCCACAGCAAAAGGCGCGCAGCTTGACCGATGCCATAAAACTAACCAGCCAGAACGTCTCGCCACTGGGCGAGATCAAATTGGAGAGGTGGGCGACATCGTCTCGGATTGACGCGAGTTGCACCAAGGCAAGGTAGTTGGCGGCGAGCCTGTCGTAGCGCGTTGCGACCCGACCACATTGCTTGATCCTGTTGAAGAATCTTTCGATCTGGTTTCGAGCGCGGTAAAGGTACGGGCTGAAGCAGATCGGATCATTGCGGTTGCATTTGGCGGGATGTTTGCCCATGCACCTTTCTTCATGGCAAGATCTCTGATCCAGTCAGCGGCGTAACCACGATCGGCGAGCAGCATCGATCCAGGCTTCAGACGAGACAGAAGTTTTCCGGCAAGTCGATTACCTTGGCGCGATTTGCCGGATCATTTTGGCCCTTACACTACCTGCTATAACCGCCTTGTTCGCTCGCGCTGGCCGGGTGTCTGGAGCCGAATCATAGCCGCTGCTCACGATGCGGCGGTCCAGATGATCGACGCCTCTATTGTTCACGTTCATCAGCACGGACGGTGCATCGCCAAGAACCAGAGGCAAATTGATAGGACGTTCACGCGGCGGGTTGACCAGCCAGATTCATGCGCTTGTAGGTGGCAATGGCCTGCCCGTACGGCTGGAACTGACGCCTGGTGAGGCCCGTGACAGCCCAGATCGCAGGACCCAGAAGATGCCATTGCGGACGCGTCGGTCAGAGGAACTCCACGCGGCTTGTTTGGTAGCATAGACTTGATAGCTGCCCATTCGTAGTCCGTCAGTTCATGGCGCATGATTCGAAGCCTCAGTTTGGGAGCTAGAATCACGGGCGCCGGGGCGAGCACAATGCTTTTGCCATGTCAGGCCGACTTGTCCTCACGGCTGCCCTCAAGCTTATCTCGCAAGGCCGTGATCACGCGATGGACAATCCGTATATCCTTGACAGACAGCCCTTCTGAAAGATCGTTGATCCAGGGAACCTGCAATTCCATTGCGGCTTCGAAGGCGCGCTGTCCATTCTCAGTGAGCACGACGAGCTGCGCCCGTCGGTGATGCGGGTTGACCTCAAAAGATACGAGGCCCTCCCTGTGCAGATCATTGATAATCCGCTGCACGTTTTGACGGTTGCCGCCGAGGTCGCGTGCGAGCCAAGCGACCGGTTGGGGACGTTCGGCGGACACGATGGCGCCAAGCACCTGCCAGCGTGCGCTTGTTAGGCCAAGCGGGGCGACCAGACGGTCGCCGGCCGTCAGAAGCAGGCCGTCGAGCCTGAATAGATCGAGAACAAGGTCGCTCAGGGCGTCACCCTCGGGGGTTCGCTCGGCTCTTTTCATTCGTCACCATTGTTTTATATTGACATCATGGTGTCAATATGCTTGTAACCATAATACCAATTAGGCACCACATGTTAAACAGCGATGGAGGCACTCATGTCGTTGCTACGCACACTAGACCCTTCCTTCCCGATCGACCGCCAGATCGCTATCGAGGCAAATTCGGTCATCCTGGTGAACCCATTCACTCTCGACAAAGCCGATGAGGCGGCTTTTCTCAAGACCTGGCAGGACGACGCAGCGTTCATGAAGCGACAGCCGGGCTTCATTTCCACTCAGCTGCACAGAGCTCTCGGCGACAGCTCGACCTATCTGAACTACGCCGTCTGGGAATCCACCGCACACTTCCGCGCGGCCTTCACCCATCCTGACTTTCTAGCAAAAATCGCCAGCTATCCGGCCTCGGCGATAGCTTCCCCTCATCTGTTCCAGAAAGTTGCCGTGCCCGGCATCTGCGTTGCCTAGCCCTGCTGCTTTTAGGAGGGGAAGATACCCATGATCAAGTTGATCCATCCTGTCGTTGGCGCCTTGGCTATCGCAACGATCGGCACATTTTGGCTATCGACGGTACTCAGTGAGCTGTTCGCGCCCCATGCCACAGTTGCAGCGGTTAAGAGCACCATACCGTGGGGTTTCTTGTTGCTGATTCCCGCGCTCGCTGCGACCGGTGGTACAGGTGTCATCTTGGCAAAGGGGCGCCGGGCCGGACTGATCGGGGCCAAATTCAAGCGCATGCCGTTCATTGCAGGGAACGGCATCCTGATTCTTATTCCGTCTGCGCTCTTCCTTGCGTCCAAGGCTCAGGCGGCAGAATTCGATGCCACGTTCTATGCTGTGCAGGCGATCGAGCTCGTCGCGGGCGCAACAAACATTACACTTCTTGCTCTCAACATGCGGGACGGTCTCAAAATGAAGGGATGGTTGGGCCGCAAACTCGCTTGATCACCTGAACCGGAACTGCGCGGACAACTGACCTGACGCCTGGTATTGTCGTGATTTAATGAGTGCGCGCCCTAGCAGTAGTGCTAGGCGTGTACTCATTAAGCGCAGATGCCTTGGCACATGAGCATATATTCACAAACTCACAATGAGCTGGCCGGAACGAGCTGGTTCGTCGCATCGACGTTGAAACGGCTCCCCCGGCCGACAGCGCCGAGGCGTTCTCATAACCCGCTAGAGGAGCGCGCTATGTCCTGGAAGTGGAAGCCGAGTTGGTACATCTTGAGCAAGGACAGCATCGTGCAACCGGCCCATCAATGTTTTGTCACAGAACGCTCGACTGTCTTTAAGATCGACGGCTGCCGCGTCCCCAAGCGGGCCCAGCCCGACTTGGTACTCGATCTGATCCGCAAGGCTGCAAACGCCCTTCTGCACCTAAGGCGGCGCAAGGTGCATCGCAGCCGGTTCAGCGAACCAAAAGGAAATCCGCGCAAGGCGAAGGGCGAAGCGCCATTGCAGACCTCAGCAGATTTTGTGTGCACCTATAGTGCTGTCGTCGACGCGCTCACAGCCACGATTCTCAATGCAGAGGCCGCCTTAAAATGGTTGGGCACTCAACCGCCAGATCTGGAAGAAGCCCGGCGAGCACTTAATACTATCGCTAAGGACGGTAAGCGAGCAGGCGAACTTATCGTTCGACTTCGAGCGCCGATGCAGGATGACGCTCTTGATCCCCATAGTACGCATACGACGAAGCCCGCCTGATTGACGCATGCGCGCGAGAGCCGGGTAGCGCTATGATAGCACCGCGTGACAGTTAGGCGGCTTGCTGATCGGTAGGTTCGTTGGCTTGGTGCGGGAGCTTCCATTCCCAGAGCAGCAGTTCGTGCAGACCCGAAGCGGGAAGATCGGCGATCCGGCGAGGACGTCGGAGAGACAGGCTTTGGGATCGACATCGTTAAGACGACAGGTGGTGATCATCGTCAGCATGATAGCGGCGCGGTGGGCGCCGCGCAGGCTGCCGGCGAAGGTCCAATTGCTGTTCCCAAGGCGATGCCGCGCAACGCTCTTTCTGCGGCGTTGTTGCTGAGGCAAATCCTGCCATCGTCCGAGGAAGCGGCAAAGTCGGCCCAGCGCCTGAGCATGTAATTCATGGGCTTCAGGACCTCGGATGAGCGCGAGAGGGTTTCTCGCTCGCGCAGCAGCCAGGCGTGCATGTCGTCGAACAGCGGCTTGCTTGTCTCCTAGCAGCAGGCGCAGCTCTTCGCGGCCTCGACAACGACGCGCTCGCGTTCGATGTCGTCCGGCCAGGGCTTGCGCACCGGCCGCTTGCGCGTGAAGGCGCGCACGCTCAGGGTTTTCGCCGCGGGGGCCCGCGCGGCAAGCTCATCCTCGCTCGCTTGGTAACCAGTTCTTCGAGCTCCAATTCCAATTGCTCGATCAGCCGCGCCGTGCGCTCGGAGCGCTGCCCGTACAGTTCGCGCTTGAGCTTCTCGATCCGCAGCTCAAGATGCGCGATCAGAGCCTCGTTGGCCGACAGCTCCGCCTGCGCGGTGGCAGCTACCGCCTCGGCTTGCAGCCGCGCCTCACGTTCGGCCTGCAGCGCCGCCATGCGGTCAATCTGCTTGGGCGCTAATCGAGCGACAGCAAAATGCCAGCGGAAGCTCCCATCCAGAGCGCAAACCTCATCGTACAACTGAGCGCGCTATCAATCGGCACAAGCCTCCGCTCGCCTGGTCTTCCGGACAGAGGAAAATGGACATGGAATGCCAAAATCATTCGTCAGCTCAGCCGAAGCGCATCGCGTGCGCATTTCGAAACACCGTATCCATCCGGGCTAGACCGCGGACAGGAGCTCACCGATCCCAGCGCTTGAGGAGCTCGGGGTCGTCCTTGTGCATCCTGATGAGCTCGGTCAGGTTCTCGATGCCGAAGTCGGTGAACGCCATGACCTGGTCGTCACCTATGCCGTAAACCCAGATGACGCCATCCTCAGTGTCCATTCCGTTGGCCACGTCCCAGAGCCAGTCCTCGTCTTCGCCGAGGTCTTTTGCGACGCGAGCGATGGTGAAGACGGCGTGAACCTTGTTGACGTGCATGGCTACGCCGCCGGGGCGGAGGACCTCGGCGCAGGAGGCGTCCAGTTCCAGGGCAGCAACTCGCGCAGGCGGTTCTGCGGCATGTCGGCGATGCGCGCGAAGACGTCGGCAAGCCAGGCTTTCGGGTCGATGTCGTTGAGACGCGCCGTCATGAGAAGCGTGGCCATCACGGCAGCCCGCTCGGCGCCGCGATCAGAACCGGCGAACAGCCATGCCTTTCTTCCCAGAGCAAAACCGCGCAACGCTCGCTCCGCTGCATTGTTCGTCATGCAGATCCGTCCGTCGTGGACAAGGCGGGCAAAGCCCTCCCAGCGGTTGAGCAGATAGTTGATCGGCTTAATCACGTTGGACGAGCGTGAGAGCCGGGCAGATTCCGCTCGGAGCCAAGCCTCAAGGTCGGTCAGCAGTGGCGCGCTTCTCTCCCGGCGGATCTGCAGCCGCTCCTCAGCGCTCAGCCCATAGATGTCGCGCTCGATCTCGAACAATTGGTCAATCCGACGAACCGCTTCCAGCGCAATGGGCGAGATCGCGGTCGCCGATCTTCCGCGGCGAGCGTTCTGGGCGATGTCGGCAAGTTCGAAGAACGCCCTCCGTCCATGTGCCCAACAGAAGGCGGGCGTGGCCGGCAACGCCTTGCGTCCGGGATCGAAGAGAGCGTTGAACCCGCTATAGGCATCGGCCTGCAGGATGCCAGCGAAGTTCTGAAGATGCCGCGCGGGATGCTCGCCGCGCCGATCACGTGAGGCGTAGAACAGCGCCGCCGGTGGATCTCGCCCGCCGAATGGCCGATCGTCGCGAACATAGGTCCAAATCCGGCCGGTATCTGCTTTCCCTTTCGCCAGGATCGGTATCTTGGTGTCGTCACCGTGGAGCCTGTCGGCGGAGAGCACATAGGCTTCGATCAGTTCAAAGAGCGGCCTGACCGCAAAGGCTCCTGCGCCCACCTGGTCCGCCAGCGTCGAGACCGACAGGTCGATCCCCTCGCATTTGAAGCGCTGGCTCTGTCGGTTCAACGGCTGATGCTGACCAAATTTGTCGTACAGGATCGTCGCCAGAAGCTGCGGTCCGATATAGCCCCGGGCTGTGGCATGGAACGGCGCCGGCGGCTGCGTGATCGCCTCGCAATCCCGACAACTGAACTTCTCCCGGACTGTGTCGATCACCTTGAACCGGCGTGGGATCTCCTCCAGTGTCGAGGTCACGCTTTCGCCGAGCTTCGACAGCCGCGTCGACCCGCAGCAGGGGCATTGCGTCGGAGCCGGCAGGATGACGCGTTCTCGCTCGATGTCGTCGGGGAAGGGCTGACGCACCGGCCGCTTGCGCTCAAACGAACGCACCGTCTGCGTCTTCTCGGCCGCCTTCTCGGCGGCCAGCTCATCCTCGGTCGCCCCCGCCTCGAGTTCCTCAAGCTCTAGCTCCAGCTGATCGAGCAGCCGCGCCGACCGCTCGGAGCGTGCGCCATATATCGTGCGTCGTAGCTTCTCGATCTCGAGCTTGAGGTGGGCAATCAGCGCTTCGGTGCTCGATTGCTTCGCCTGGGCATTGGCCGCTTCAGCAAGCCTGGCTTCCGCCGCAAGCCTGGCAGCGCGCTCGGCCAGGATCATTGCATGCGCGGCGACAAGATCGGGCGGCAGGTCGGCGCTGGAGTCCATAGCCAGATGGAATCACATTCGCGGCCAAACTCAAATAACAAAGTCTCAGCCCACACTGGTCGGACGCCAGGACTCCTGGGGATTGCGCCAGTCGATGCCGGACAACAGATAGCTCATCTGCGCCTGCGAGATCGACACTACGCCGTCCGCCAGCGACGGCCAGACAAAACGACCTCTCTCGAGTTTTTTCGTAAACAGGCATGCTCCCTGGCCGTCATGCCAGATCACTTTCAATAGATCGCCTCTGCGTCCGCGGAAGCAGAACAAATGACCACTCAGCGGATCGCGGCGCAGCACCTCTTGCACCTGCAGTGACAATGAGGCGAAGCCTTTACGCATGTCGGTGTGGCCCGTCGCCAGCCACACCCGAACTCCCGTAGGAACCGGAATCATCGCGGATCCAAAACCTCGATGATCCGGCGAAGCGCCTCAACGTCAACGCCCGCATCAACAATGACCCGCCGCCTGCCGGTTAGCTCGATCTCGATCCGACGCTCCGTCGAATGTACGGTCGCGCTCTCCGATGACGCCGCCACCGACGCCGCGGGCACCCCCTCGGCCACAACTGCCCTGACAAAGCCAGCCTCGGATTTGGTCCCCGTCGCCGCGAAGGCTCTTCGCCAGGTCACCAATAGAGAACGCGACAAGCCGTACCGCCGGGCTGTCGCCGCAACCAGGCGCGGCTCGGATAGGCTCTCCAAAACAATCCGCGCCTTCTCTTCCTCAGACCAACGCCGCCGCCGGCCCGTATCAACCACTTCCAGTCGATTCAACGTACTGATCGTATGGCTGTCCATACGTACAGTTCTCAACCATCAGGCCAGCCCGCCGCAAGGCGTCTCTCCTCGGAGGCTTACGAAACACCGGCACAAAGACTTTTCTGAGGTCCGCGCGTGTGGTACGAGGCAGTGCTGGATCGCTCGACCAACTGTTTCTCACCATTAGCGGCAGTTCATGTTGGATTGGCGCTTATTCGCATCGTTCAATATGTGGAGCCTGCCGGTTCGTCGAGCTTGTGGCGCTCGGTTCCGGTGAGCGGCGGGTTGAAGATGCTAACGAGGATCATGTCCTTGTCCCGTTCCCCGCGTAGGAAATGCTTGTCAAGCACATACATGTCACCCTTGCGAATGGGAAAGACATTGCCGTCCATGTCCTCGACCTCTCCCTCTCCGCCGATGCAGTAGCAGGCTTCGAGATGATTCCGGTATTGCAGAAGCGAAAACGGTGTTAGCGCGCACCACGGTGTGGCAGATGCTAAAACCCATGCCGCCCTTATCGGTCAGAAGGCGGTGGCTAGTATCATTGCCCCAATCGACGAAGTGATCGATCGCTTCGACGTCGTGCAGGCTACGCACAATCATAGTGTTCGATTGCTGGTGCCAGGTTGAAGTGATTGATCCAAAAGCTGGAGGCCGTTGTTTTGCCCCGGAACTGCGACTTCTCTGTCGCGCGGCCGACTGCGGTCTCCGTCGGAACAACCAACCGTCGGCCGCGGAGAACCCGCGCAATCGTCCTACGGGATCGGTTACACGCAAGGCCTGCCATTTGCCTGACGGCGACTAGTGAAAATATCGGCGAGGATCTTTCGGAGCCAAGCCCCATCGGCGCGTACCCACTTGTGTTCCACCTTTCGCGTGGGGCCGACGCTTACCTTTGTACTCCCCAGAATGCTGCTGGAGCTATTGCCGGCGACATAAACTGTCTCCAATCGCAAACTTGGCAAGTCGTTTCCTTCCTTGCTGTGCCTCTCGCCGTGAGTACGGTTCCGCAGCGTCTCAGCCAGTAGAGCAAATCTCATGCCGTGGTCGCAGACCGATGAAAAGATGAAGTTGTGGCTGTCTCAGCTGGCTAGCGACTGAGAACGATTTAGCTGGGCGCGTAGCCAATCTAACAAACTGCCGAGATATGGCCGAATACAAACAGGTCCGCGAGCGAGGACCCATCGAACAGTGCGGCTTTTTAATCCGCTATGGGCCAATGCCGATATAGATTGAGCACCTGATACGCGAGCCGAATGAACTCACGTGCAGGTCAGCAGATCAGGTCCTCAGGGCTAGGCCAACAGCAGGCGGATATCATCGATTATTTGCCAGGTTGCGAGCTCATGATGATGCCGCCGGCGAGAAATCGTGTAGTCCCGAACGCGCGCGTCGTTCGCGGCTCCGCGCCTAGCTTGCCGGCATGTCCGCCCCCTTCCGAAGGCTAAACGCGAGCGGGAAGGTCTCGGCCGAAAGAGACTCGAGCGCGGTCTGCTCTTCGATGAGGCGGTTTTCGATGAACTGGCGTTCGACATCCGACAGGTTCGACCTCAGCAGGCGACGATAGCGTTGGATGTTGCTGCGGTGAGCACGAATGCAGGCCAAAAATTCATCGAGCATCCTGGACGCTCCTTACGTCGTCGCAGTCCTTACGAAGAGATATTCAGGCGAGCATGTCATCGGTCAACGCGCCGCTAACATCGCATCGCGAAAGCCGCTCGGCAGGCGGATGAAGACCCTAGCAGTTCGTGAAATCATTCCCTTCTGACGCTACCATTTCCAACGCGACGATCCGCAGCGTTTTTGGCTCGCTACACGCCGTCTTTCTGCTCGTCTAGTCCTTCAAACAGAGCGGGACGCTTGTAACGTGCAAGGAATAGTCGGTCACGCCCCGCGTGCCGGACGCTTGTCGCTAACAAGCTCGCCTTAGTACTCTCCCCTGGCGGGCTGAACATCATTTGCTGATGTGCTATAGGCATGTTCGTTGAGAACCGCTTTGTTTGAGAGTTTCGATGTCTCTTTCGATTGGGTTGATTGTGGACGGCTATGTGAAACTAAACGACCGCAGCGCGCTGGAGAACCTTCTGACGCATCGGCGGGAGTTACTGCAGAAGTTGAACCGGGTTACCGGAATTGATGCGAAGGAAGCGATCGCTCAGGTCAGTCAAGAAATCACAGTGATCGAAACGGCACTTGCGGCGCTCGCACGGGAGTAAATAGCAAAGGGCGCACCGGCTCACGTGAGTTGACGGCGCTTGGGCGCCGAACACTGGTTTCGCCCGCGTTTGCGGATGAGTGTTACGGCACGACGCCTAACCGGCATCCTGGCGGGCAAGGATGCGTGCGCCAAGGCTTGGACGCACTGCCTTTTGTGCGAACTGCCCTTTTTCAACGCTCGGCCGCTCGCAGCGAGCAACGCGCCAACCGATTCACATATGCAAATGCGGGGCGGCGGCTTGCATGGGCCTATCGTGACGTATCGGGGTAATGAACTGGGGGGAACTAAGATTGACTGACGGCGCTTGTTCGCAAAACAGATTCTTTGTTCGGAAGGGCGGGAAGGGTTGGATGGTTTATGATCGAGAACGTAAGGGCCCAGCGCTGATTGGGACCAGCTTGGCAGCCAATCTAACCGTTGAACAAGCCGAACGGATAAAGCGGATGCTCACCGCTTCGCGGGAAGACAAGGTCTGATGTTGATATGTGAGACGTTAGCCGACATCTATTTGCGACCCACGATACACCCTGTGCGAGCTGGTCAGATCGCTGCGCCGCAGGCGACGCGAAGGCGCGCGAACCTGGATAAGAGGCCACGATCTTCAGCACTGTGGCTGACTTTCACCCCGATGACAAGCCATGTCCTAGATCTCTCGCCACATCGTTGGTGCTTTCGAAAGAGCTTCCTGACCGATCTGTTTAAGCAGATCGGGGCGCGTCTCACCCCTGGTGGCGGCCTCCAGGATTCTGGAGGCGACGTAGGCGCGGACGCCGGTGTCATACGGTGGGACGTTCTCGCAAACCTCATCCAGGATCGTGCGCAGGAGCGCGCTCGTGGCACCGTCCAGCATTGAGAGATCTCCCTCATCCCACCGAGAAAGATAATGGGCATTTGCTGGACCGCAACGCAAGTACATCAGATCGTATGAGACTTCGCGACCCAATTTTAACGGCGCTGCAATGTCCAGCATCTCTGAGATGGCTGATCAATTGCAGAGCTCGATCGAGCTGTTTTTGTTTTCTCGTCGCCCCTCTCGGTTTAACAGACAACCTTGGCCGGGCTCAGAGCCCAGGGTTACGCGCTGCCACCATGCTCTGCGATTATCTAAGGCATGCTCGGCCATCTATAGCGCGCTGAACTGGCTGGTCGGCTGCGGCAGACCAATGTTCGGACGGTGCTAGTTCGTTGCCGACCTGATCAGGTTCATTGCAGCTAGAGGATTTGCCGCCTATCGAGTGTGCTGCGTCCAACCAAGCCCGAGCGCTTCGCATCCTGCACTGTAGAGGGACATCGTGCGCAATTGTTTCGGTGAAGCATATCTTTGCGTCAAAAAACAGCTTCGGCCCCATGTCTGGCGAGGAAATCGCGCCGAGATCCGACGGCCACCCTCAATAACCCGTGACTCACCCCTAGCCGCTCTGGGCGATTTATGCAGCATCACAGTAAACTCATGGTCAGGGGCGCGTGGCCATGATCCATAATCGCAGGTATTGGCAGCAAACAATTTTGAGCGAGCGTGCTTTGGGAATGCCCGCTTGCAGGCGGATGATCTCAGTAACGTCCTGCGTTTTGGACATAAGCCTGGTGTAGAAGTGACCCCAGCACGGACATGCGAACGTCCTGTGAAAATTCATCGGGGGCGCTGCCGCAATGCAGGATTTGAGCGCGGGAGCGCGGCTCGTCGCATAAATCGATATTGCGATTTTGATACACTCTCCGCCCAGAGCAAACACATGCAACCGGGGGGCGGCATATTCCGCGGCTACATTGTGAGCCATTACTGCAACTAGCATGAGCCATGAGCGAGATGGCGTCGCGGAAGTTGCCGTCGCATCTGCGAATTGGGCGCGAGCCCCTTTGCAGGGAGTGAGCTAGCAAACCAGCCTGCCGCGGGCTGCATGTGAAACGCTCCGACCTGAGGCCAAGGCGCTTCATTCAGCGGGGAGAAGAGACTGGGCTGCTCAGATTTTCTGCTGTGTTTGTCGAATCAGAAAGGGAGCTACATGAATCATCTCGGCAGCAGCCAACGTCGCACAACATCTGTGATGACGGCCGAACAGCACGAGCTTGAGCGCTGCAAGCAGGAGAATGCGCGCCTCAAACAGCTGGTTGTACAACTTTCTGAAATTGCTTTGCGCCACGTCGCAGAAAGCGCGCATAGCGCTCAGAATGTCCCAGATCGTCTGAGCGAGCCACCGAAGTCATAATACGGAAAGCAAACTCGCACTTGGCTGCTCTCGGGAGCGTGGAGCGGTCCGGTCTTGCTCACTTGTCAGCGGCAGAGCCAAGATCATGAGCTCGAGCGTGGGGCAGTTGTTCAGGGGCAAAGGAGCAGTTTCGGATCGCGTTCGAGGGATGCTGAGGATTTCAGGGCCAACTGATCGGGTTCGACTACTTCTGAGCGCAGTCGCTTGCGGATCTGGCTACGCGCTAGGTCAGGACTACATTGTCGATCAACCGCGTCGAGCCCACATACGCTGCCACGCAGAGCACCGCCGGATAACGCAGAGGGCTCTCGGCAATCCTGAGGGTCCCAGCGTCGACAAGCTCAAGGTACTGGAGACGATCGACCCTTTGCAGATGCTTTCTTGCAAGCGCAATCAGCGTTGACGTCTCCCGCTCCCCTGAGGCAAACTCTTGGGATGCAGCGAACAAGCCACGGCTGATCGCAAGGCTCCGACCACGTTCTTCCGGGCTGAGATAACGATTGCGACTGCTCATTGCCAGCCCATCTGGCTCCCGCACGGTTGGCACGGTGACAATCTCGATCGGAAGATTCAGATCAACCGTCATGCGGCGTATCACAGCGCATTGCTGAAAATCCTTCTGCCCAAAGTACGCGGCGTCCGGCTGCACCATGTTGAATAGCTTGCAGACAACAGTCGCTACACCACGAAAATGTCCGGGCCTGAAGTCTCCGCAGAGCGGTTTTGCGAGTTCGCCCGGCTCGACAAAGGTCTCAAATTGAGCCGGATACATCTCCTCTGCACTTGGTGCGAAGATGATGGAGACCCCGGCACTACGGCACAAGGCTTCATCGCGCGCGAAGTCGCGAGGGTACCTGCTGAGATCCTCATTTGGTCCGAACTGAGTGGGGTTGACGAAGATGCTAACGACAGTGACGTCGCAGTGTCGACCGCTGGCCGAGATCAGGGACAGGTGGCCGTCGTGCAGGTATCCCATCGTCGGAACGAACCCGATGCGCTTATCGGCTTTGCGGACGTCTGCAACAGCCCGACGCAGCTCAGCGACCTTCGTAATTACTTGCATTTCTTACATTCTTCACGCTGAATTGGAGGGCACCCACTTGGCGATGGCATGCCGAAGCTGATCAGGAAGCCGATAGCACTCCTCTGCGCCCGGGAATGCACCTTTGCGGATATCGGCAGCCCAGCGCGACAGCGCCTCCTGCAACAGCTGGAATCCATTTGTATAGGCACGAACGAATTTGGGGCGATGGCCTTCGGTTAGCCCCAAGACATCATGGAACACAAGCACTTGGCCCGAGCAATCGGGTCCTGCTCCGATCCCGATGGTGGGTATCGTGAGAAATTCGGTCGCTCGCGCGGCGAGCTCGGCAGGAATCCCTTCCAGGACCAGAGCGAAACAGCCGGCTTCCTGCAGACGGTGGGCGTCATCGAGCAGACGCAAGGCGGTATCCGTTGTCCTTCCCTGCACCTTGAATCCACCCATGACGTTGACGCTCTGCGGGGTCAGACCGAGATGTCCCATGACAGGAATTTCGCAATCGACCAGGGCGCGCACCATCTGGACGCGTTTGGCGCCACCCTCTAGTTTCACAGCATCGGCGCCACGCTGCAGAAAACCTCCTGCATTGCGGATGGTATCCTCAAAAGCGACATGAAAGCTCAGAAAGGGCATGTCGGCCACAAGCAGGGCATGAGGCCTCGTGCGCGCAACAGCCTCCAGGTGATGATTCATCATGGCCACGCTGACGGGCAGAGTGTTGTCGAAGCCCAGGCAGACGTTTCCAACGCTATCGCCGACCAGGATGATATCAACAATGGGATCCGCGATGCGCGCCGCAACTGCATCGTAGGCGGTGGTCATCACGACACGACGTCCTTCACCCTTCCACTGCTGCAGTGCCGGAATCGTGACACGTTCTAGAGGCTGCTCTGAACTGTGGCTCATATTGGATCCGCTCCCACACACTTTCGGGGCTTCCTAGAGAACGCAGGAGAAACCTGTCAATGGCATGGAGGATGGAGAACTTAGTCTCCAGAACTGGAGAACAACGCAAAAACAGTCCAATGGTCGCGCAACCATCGGGCAAGACCTTCCTCATCGCCCTTTCGCCACCCGATGGCTCGTTCTTCCCGTACAGTTTCAGCCCTCGATCGAGGAGCGGCGCTCGCGACGGGCCACCATCCGCACGCGTTTCTGGGCTGATCGCAGTGTCTCCAAACGGTGAGGGCTCGACCGAAGCGCGCTGCAGATGCACGCAGCGAGAGGCTTCGTCTTTAGGGGCACATCTCCGCGTCTGCTGCCCTAGGGGTACTCGTGAGGCTCCTGCTTCGGCGCTGGCGCACCGAGCAATGCAAACGGATCCCAGGCCAGGAACGTCCAGAGGTGACAGGCCGTTGTAAGCGCAGTGAGAACGGCGGTCGAGTAGATGTCGTCGGGAACGCGCTCAGACCGCGCCAGCCTGCCGGCCCTGTAGGTCCTGAAGTCGATTATTTTTGCCGATGTTTCTGTCACTTGATTGTCCACGCGCTGGCGAATCGAATTCGCAACAAGTCTGACCAGGGCGGTACCCACAGCTCGGTCTAGCCCTAAGCCGCTCGCAACCATCGAAGCCATTTCTGATCGGCCTCTCGCCGCGCCTTGAAGCGGTTGACGCATTTCTTGGAGCAAAGGGCCGTTCGCCAGCAGTAATAGCGAATCAGCCCAAACTTTCCGCCGCATATCGCGCAGCATGTGGCTGAATGGTCGAGTGAATTACGGAAGCCAATGTGCATTCTCGCCTCCTGTCAGACATTCACTTGGGAAGCCCCGCTACCCTCTCACCGCGGCACCACGATCGCACCAAAGGAGCGGCCGCCCGACGGTCCGTCTCGATGGCCTTGCAGCCATCAAGAGCCTGACTGTGATTGCAGCGATTGCGGCTGCCTCACGAAGCAGTAATTTTCGCAGAATGCCTCGCCGAGAAGCTCAAGATAATGGATTTCTCCGCCGTGATTACGGCAATTCGCCCCGGCATTTCGGCCAAATGCTGCGCGTCTCATGGCTAGTCCGCAGGATTGCTGCGGCAGTTGGATCAGGAGCGAGTAAAGCAACTGCTTAAAGCACGATCAGCCTGCGAGCCGTGGGCGCTGCATCCCCCTTGCATTATTAAACGGCAGCAATACGGACGCTTCCGCCTTGCAAGACCCTGTCACAGCAGACGATTGCAGCACTGATGCACCCTCACATCAGCAAGTCAGCAGCGTCGCGGATGGCAGCATAGATTTCATCAAGATCGGCCGCCGTCACGCAGTAAGGCGGCATCACGTAGATCGTATTACCAAGCGGGCGTAACAGCAGATTCCGCGATTGGAAGAAAGCCAAAAGCTTCGGCCCGATGTCCGCCAGATAGCCGGCATCGCTCGTGTTGAGTTCAAGCGCTGTGACTGTTCCTGTGCGCCGGACGTTTGCGAACCGTGAATCGTCGCAAAATGGCGCGAGTGCCCGTTCTTGCATCTTGGCCAAGGATGCGACCCGCCGGCGATAGTCCTGATCCTGCCATAGGTCGAGATTGGCCTTGGCGGCGGCGCAGGCCACTGGATTGGCCGTATATGAGCTCGAATGAAAAAACGTACGCCTGCGATCTTCCGAATAATGCGCATCGAAAATATCGGCACGACAGAGTGTGACGGCGAGCGGCAGCGCCCCAGCCGTGAGGCCTTTCGAATAGCAGGCAATATCGGGCGTGACATCGGCCTGCTCACACGCAAATAAGCTACCCGTCCGGCCCCAGCCCGTCATGACCTCGTCGGCAATTAACAGGACGTCGAAGGCTTCGCAGATCCGCTTCATCTCCCTTAGCACCGAGGGAGAATACATCAGCATTCCACCGGCACCCAATATTAGCGGCTCCACAATAAAGGCTGCGGGATGTTGGTTTCGACAGGCGTTTTCAAGCGCATCGAGCGCTATTTGCTCACGATCTGTTGCCGGGAACGGAATCGAGGTCACCTCGAACATCAGCGCCCCGTAGGCCGCATTGAAGACGCCTCGGCTACCTACCGACATCACCCCGATCGTGTCGCCATGGTACGAGTGCTGCATCACCACGATTTGGGTTCGCTGTCTTCCGGTATTGTACCAGTAGCCAAGCGCCATTTTCAGCGCGACTTCGACGCTGGTTGACCCGCTATCGGAGAAGAACACATGTTCGAGCGCCGGGGACGTCACCTTCAATAGTTCCGTCGCAACTTGCTCAGCCGGTTCGTGAGTGTATCCAGCGAAGATGATCTGGTTGAGCTTGCCTGCCTGTTCTCGGATCGCGTTCACGATGCGTGGATGGCAATGGCCGTGGGTCACGACCCACCAGGAGGAGATTGCATCGATAAGGCGTCGGCCATCTTTGGTGTAGAGATAAGCCCCCTCTCCCCGCAGCACCTTCGTCATGTCCTGCTGTAGAGCATGCTGCGTGAACGGGTGCCAGATCGGCGACCTCTTGGCCATCTTCATAGGTTCAGGAAATCACTGCCAACAAAGGAGACTTTGAAAGCGGCCTGCAGCCCATCGTTCGTGAGGGGATCAAGCCACGGGAGCCGTCCCAACCAACGCACTCTCCCGATCTCGCAAACCGCGCTTTCAGTTTCTGCGTTTCTTTCGCCAATGAACGCAATTCCAAGGATCTGAATCTGACGCTTCCGCAGAGCCTCTATGGAGAGCAGAGAGTGGTTGATTGTGCCTAGTCCCGTCCTTGCGCAAAGCACGACGGGAAGCTGCCAGCGTTCGAAGATGTCGATGTAAAGAGTGCGCGCTGCCAACGGCACCATGAGCCCGCCGGCGCCCTCGATCACGAGTGGCCGCTCGCCCATGTCCGGCAGTCCAAGTGTCTCTGTGTCTATGCGAACGCCGTCAATCTCCGCGGCGTAATGGGGCGAGGCGGGCGTCCGAAGTCGATAGAGCTCCGGGACAATGCGATCGGACGAGAGGCCGCCGAGGCGGCAGACGCACTCGGAATCGGTCTCTTGTTCGAGTCCAGCCTGGACCGGTTTCCAGTAATTCGCGCCGAGCAGGCCAGCGAGTCCTGCGGAAAATACCGTTTTGCCGACCCCGGTGTCCGTACCGGTCACGACGATCCGATTATTGATCAAAACGACCCCCTCGTCACCTCAACAAGCGCATCGAGCATTGCGCACACGTCCGCTTCCCCAACATTGAGCGTCAACGAAATTCGCAAACGGGCGGTGCCTGCTGGGACGGTTGGCGGCCGAATTCCGCGGATGTCGAAGCCGCGCGCCTGCAGAGCAGAGGCAATTCGCATTGCATGAGCATTGTCACCGACGATATACGGCACGATCTGAGAGGTCGACGGCGTGTGCAAACCAAGGGAGGTGATCTGCCGATGCGCGAACGCAACGAGCTTGGCCAGCCGTTGCTGCCGCTCCGGCTCCTTCTGTAAGATGAGGAGTGCCTCTCGAACGGCAACGGCCATCAATGGTGATGGGGCAGTAGTAAAAATAAATGGACGGCAGCGGTTGACCATGAAATCGCGCAGGATGCCGGAGGCCGTAACAAGTGCACCCGCCGCACCGAGCGCTTTGCCGCAGGTATGAACGACGATGAGATTGTCGCGCCTGTCATAAGGAGCCGTGAGCCCTCGTCCCTGATGCCCGTAAGCACCTGTGGCATGAGCCGCATCGACGATCAGAAACGCGTCATGGCGATCGGCGATTGCCACCAGCTCTTCGAGTGGAGCGAAGTCGCCATCCATGCTGTAGAGACTTTCGGCCACAATCCAGATGCGGCCCGCTCCACCATTGGTTCGCCACTCGCGAATTGCGTCTTCGACTGACTGGGGATCATTGTGCGCGTGAACTCGGTACTCTGCGCGGCCGGCTCGCGCCCCTTCGTGAATACTGGCGTGCACGAGGGAATCGAGAACAAGCAGATCGCCGCGCTGCGGCAGCGTTGTCAGGAGGGCAAAATTTGCGATGTAGCCGCCTCCAAAGAAAAGCGCCGCCTCCGCGCCAAAGAACTGAGCCGCTTCCGTTTCGAGCCGTTCATGCTCCTCGCAATTGCCGCGCAGAAGCCGCGACCCGCCGGCGCCAACCGGAGTGCCCGCCTCGAGCGCGGCGACCATCGCCTCTTTGATGCGCGGGGCGCTCCCGAGCGCCAGATAGTCGTTGGATGCGAAATCGATCCCCACGCGCGGCCTGAGGCAGCGCAGCCGTTTATCTTCGTTCAAGGCCTTCAGCGCTGCGACGTAGGGACTAAGTCTAGCTGTTTGGATTGACCGCATTCATCTCTCCCAAGATCGCATCAAGTCACGTAAAAGATCCGTTGGCCGCTGAAGAAGGAAGGATGGCCGTTGAGGCTCAACTTGCCAGGATGCGATTGTCTCGGTCCACACGCACAATGCGTGGCTTGAATATCTTTGCTTCGGCCGCGTCGAATGAGGCATATGCAACGATAATGATCTTGTCTCCGGGCATCGCCAGTCGGGCGGCCGCACCGTTCAGGCTTATCGTGCCAGACCTCGGCGGCGCCTCGATCACGTAGGTGGCAAAGCGCGTTCCAGTTTCGACATTGTAGATTTCGACGCGCTCGTTGATCACTATTCCTGCTGCCTCCAGGAGCGTACGATCTATCGAGATCGAGCCTTCATAGTGCAGATCAGCTTCAGTCACTGAGGCGCGATGGATTTTGCCCTTCATCAAAGTTATCTGCATTTCTCGCCTAGGCTGGATGTAGGGGCAACATATTGCGCGCACTGCTTCCCTCCGGCGAGCCCGGACGTGATGCCGAGCCGGGCCAGCAGATCCGCATCGCGATCAACTCTCGGGTTTTTGGTGGTCAAGAGCACGTCGCCTATGAAGATCGAATTTGCGCCAGCCAAGAAGCAAAGCGCCTGCAATTCATCCGTCATGTATTGCCGCCCGGCGGACAACCGAACCACACTCCGCGACATCATGATCCGCGCGGTCGCCACCAGCCGGACCAGCGCGATCGGGTCGGGAGGTTCCGCGGTGTCTTCCACCGGCACCCCCTCGGTCTTGTTCCATAGGTTGATCGGCACGCTTTCGGGATGGCGGGGGAGATTGGCGAGCAGCACGAGCATACCGAGGCGGTCCTCGACCTGCTCGCCCATGCCGATGATCCCGCCGCAGCAGATCTTGATGCCGGCATCGCGCACATGCGCCAGCGTATCGATGCGGTCCTGCAGGCTGCGGGTAGTGATGATCTTGCTGTAAAACTCGGGGGATGTGTCGACGTTGTGATTGTAGAAGTCAAGGCCGGCCTCGGCGAGACGTGCGGCCTGCTTCGGCATCAGCATGCCGAGCGTGACGCACGTTTCCATGCCGAGTCCGTTGACCGCCTTGACCATGTCGCAGACGGAATCAAGATCGCTATCTTTTGGCGTGCGCCAGGCCGCCGCCATGCAGAAGCGCGCGGCGCCTGCATCCTTCGCGCGCTGCGCGGTCGCAACCACATCCGCGCAACGCATTAGACGAGTGGCTTTCAGGCCGGTCTTGTAATGGGAGCTTTGCGAGCAGTAGCCGCAGTCCTCCGGACAGCCGCCGGTCTTGATGCTGAGCAGGCTCGCAGTTTCGACGTGGTTTGGATCAAAGTTCTTGCGATGAGTGCACTGCGCCTGACGCATCAGGTCGGCAAAAGGAAGGTCGTAGAGCGCCTTAGCCCTACTGAGTCAAGCGGTCGCAGTCCTTGAGGCTGGGAATCAAGTATTGAGGAGATTCAATCTTTGGCGCGCGGAGGCAAGATGGATCTCGATCAGAGCGAAGCGCGGTTCGCGTCGTATGTCGCGGGGCTTGGGAGCGTGATTGGTCACGCGGAGCGGGCGAGGCCGCTGCGCGACTATTGCACAGGCCTTATGTTGCGGGTGAGCGCAAGAGCGTTGAGCCGATGGCGGCGCGGACGGCTCCGGCAAGGACGGCAGCACAGCACCAGTCGCTGCTGCACTTCGTTGCCAACGCGGGTTGGTCAGATGAGGACGTGCTGGCCAAGGTCCGCGAGATGGTGCTGCCGGCGATCGAGAAGAATGGACCGATCGAGGCGTGGATCATCGACGACACGTCATTCCCCAAGCAAGGCAAGCATTCGGTCGGCGTGCACCACCAATATTGCGGGCAACTCGGCAAGCAGGCCAATTGCCAGGTCGCAGTGTCGCTGTCGATCGCCAACCACTCTGCCAGCCTGCCGGTCGCCTATCGGCTGTATCTGCCACAGGAGTGGACCAAGGACCGTGTCCGACGGAAGAAGGTGGGCGTTCCAAAGGAGATCAAGTTCAAGACCAAGCCGCAGATCGCACTGGAGCAGATCCGCTGGGCCTGCGAGGCCGGCCTGCCGCGCGGCGCCGCGTTGATGGATGCGGCCTATGGCAGGGACTCGCAGCTGCGCGCTGGCATGACGGAGTTGGGCGTGCCTTACGTGGCCGGCATCGTGCCGACCATCTTGATGTGGGCCCCTGGCAGCGGCCCACGGCGGATGGACAAGCCGATGAACAACACGGGCCGCCGCGATGAGCCCGATCTGATCTCGGCCAAGAAAGTGGCACTCGGTCTACCAAAGCAGGCCTGGCGCACGGTGAACTGGCGCGAACCCTCGGCCGATCAGCTGTCCTCGCGCTTTGCGCGTGTGCGTGTCCGTGTCGGGTACAACAAACTGATCCCCGAGACGCTGTCGCCGGAGTGGCTGTTGATCGAATGGCCAGAGGACGAAGCAGAGCCAACCAAATACTGGCTTGCCACGGTGCCTGAGAATGTCAGCTTCCAGCAATTGGTCGATTTGGCCAAGCTGCGCTGGCGCATCGAGCGCGACTATCAGGAGCTGAAGCAGGAGGTCGGGCTTGGTCACTACGAGGGACGCGGTTGGCGCGGCTTCCATCACCACGCAACTCTGTGCATCGCGGCCTACGGGTTCTTGATCGCCGAGCAGGCGATGATTCCCCCTCAGCACCTCGTTCCGTCGCGCCGGTCCAGGTACCTTCCTTACCCGACAATTATAGACCCAGAGGCTCCGCCCATGCGGCCTGAACGCCATGTGCCAAACTCAATCGCAACCATGCGCGTGCGGCTGATCCACGATCTCATCAAAACGATGACGCGATGTCCCTGTTGCGGTGCCATTGCCGCTTCACGCACGCATAGAAACCCGTGACGCAGTAAGATTAGTCTCTTCGACTTTCCAATGACAACGAACCTGCGCATCGGTGCCTGTTTCTTTGCGCTGGGCTTGCGCGGCAGCATCCATAACCATCTCGCTCAATTGTAGATAATCGCGTCAATTATCTATCGTCATTGCTCTCGAAGAGATGCTAATCGAGTTGCCTCACAAATGCATCGGTTATTGCGGTAGATAATCTATGATCACCTACTGACAACATGACGACGGTCGCGCGCATCGCGGATTCAATCGCTGAGCGCATTATCAGCGGCGCCTTAGAGCCAGGCGCGCCACTCCGCCAGGATCATGTTGCACGAGAATTCAATTCCAGCCACGTCCCCGTGCGTGAGGCATTTCGGCAGCTGGAGGCGCAACATCTTGTTGTTGCTGTGCCACGTCGCGGTGTTCGGGTCGCCCCGCTCGATACCCGCTCAGTGAAAGAGATCGCTGAAATGCGAGCTGCGCTTGAGGTGGTGGCATTGCGCCATTCGGGGCCAAGGCTCACAATAGGTCATTTGACTCAAATCGAGCTCGCCTTTGATCCAAGGAGATAATGCAAAGACGGTCGAGGAATTTGAGATGGCCAACCGCGCCTTTCACCAAGCCTTGATCGCGCCCTGCGGAATGCCGCGTCTGCTCGCGAGCCTTGATGGACTGCAGCTTGCCAATTCGAGATTGGTGTTCGCGATGGCGCGATCAGTGGGCTGGCGACCGCGGTCCAATCAAGATCACCGCCTGATTCTGCAAGCCTTGCGAACGCGCAACTTAGATCAAGCCTGTAACCTGCTTACGCGGCACATTCAAACCATTGAGCGCCTTGCCCTTCCGGCGTCCTGAGCAACTCTGGCAAATTTCATTACGGATCGCCGACGATCGCAAGCGACGATCATGTGGCAAGCGCCTAGCCTCATTGCAACGGCCTCTATTCCCAGATAGTTATGGCACCAGCTAGCGACATCTCCAGGAATGGCCATGATTCGTCACATCGTCTTCTTCAGCGCCAAGGAAGAGGCGCGTTACGACCAGATCATGGACGGTCTTTCGCTTCTCACCACGATACCACATGCGCGCCGGCTTGAGGTTGCCCGCAACCGCAAGACCGATCAGCTCGGCAACGATATCGACATCGTGGTCTATGGTGAATTCGACAGCGAAATGGAGCTCGCGGCGTACAAAGCGCACGATCTCTACCAGCAGTCGATTAAGTGGGGCCGACCGCTCCGCGAGCTGCGCTTCGCGGCCGACTACGAAATATCAACAGATGCTCCTTTCACCTCCATTGCAGGATGACGCATGGAATAGTGGCTCCCACTCGCGACTTGTCACCTGAGGACAGGGACGTCCTTTTAGGGATCCAATCGGGGCAGCAGAAGACAGAGAGCCGTGCGTTGTGACGTGGCGGCTCTGGACGAGGCGGCGGCGAAGTATGGCACTCCAAATATCCTCAACATGGATCAGGGTAGCCAATCCATCAGTGCGACCTTCACTGGCGCGTTGACGAACCTGGGATCAAGATCTCCATGGAGGCCGCGGTCGTTAAATTGACAGCATGGGCGGCAGTGACGGTCGCTTAAGCAAAAGGGCATCTATTTCAAGCGAAAACGCGATAACTATTGCATTAGCGCCCAGCCGGTATCCGCTTTGTGTGACCCACTACCCTCTACTCATGAGAAGACTTGAAGACGTGGCAAGCGTATTGCATTCCGCCGCTGCCCCCTGTGGTCCCTGATGGGATTGGCAAAATTAACGAGCGTGTTTTGATTGCAAGCACTCGGACTACATTAGGCGATATTGAGGATTCGCTCCAGTCGCGCGACTTCGTCCCGCAACATTTCGATAGCCGCGTCGCGATTGTCCGAGACATTCCAGGCGGTGTGGACTGGCGCTTCAGCGTGAGACGAGGCCGATAACGCTCCCCTCTTTGCTGTCTGGAAACCCACCACGTCCGAAATATCCGCCGATAGCGTTCAGTTACCTCCTCTCCCGTGTCCATAACTCCGGCTTTTCGGGCGTGTAGCAGTTCCTCCTCATATCCGAGTTCTAGAAAAAGCTCGGCGCCGACCAGATTGGTCATTGTTTGCATCTCTTCGACGCTCAATTGAGATCGCCATGCCTCAACAGAGCCTTGGTCGATGGTGGTTCGCTCTAGTATTTTTCGGTCTCCGAAGCTGCTGGTTCGGAGATAATCTGCTTGTTTCATGTACGCAGATGTGAAAGCCGCTGGATCACACTCGAGCGCCGCCAGCAGCCGCCGAACTTCCTCGTCAGGGTGCGCCACGAGCATTTCGTATTGCACCACGTGTGTCTGCGGGCGAGTGCGGTGCGCAGCTAACCTAGGAAGGCCCAGAACTAAATCGGCAAGGGAGGATATGATCACGTCGGGCATGCGGAGCATGAGATCGACGATACTGGAGACGCTAATAGTATGCGAGCTTTCTGCCCGCAGCGGGATGCCCCACGTAGATTTCAAGGAAGCGGCGATTGCATAGGGGATTGCGCATCAGAAGGATATGCGGCGCTTCTGGGTAGACCGAATCGAGAAACTCAAGAGCCGTCCAATATCGTGGTGTCTTGTCTAAGATGATCCGCTTGCCCGCTTCTGCGAGATACTGATCGTATGCTGCATCCGCAAAAGCGCGGCTGGCCGCCGTGCGATTTATCCGCCCCAAGAATTGAGAGGTCGCGGCCTCAATCAGTGCGCTCCCCGCCGGATGGCAAGAATCCACCCAGCCAAATGCTTCAAGCGCCAGCATTAACCAGGGCTCAGGGGGAGCCACAATGTCTGGATGATGCTGGAGCAAATGCGCCAGGAGTGTGGTTCCGGATCGTGGAAGACCGAGGAGAAAACACACCGCAGGTGAACGGCCAGAACGTCCGCTCATCGTTCAGACACTCGTGCTTGAAGAGAGCCCACCGTCGGCTTTAGCTCGACTGGGCGAAGCAAAGCCAGCCAGAGGAGCTCTTGAGAGCGGCTACTTCCGTACAAAGTCTGAAACCGACGACGATTCATACCCTCACGCCTTGGGAGTCGCTCAATCAATTGGGCCGGACTGCGGAAGACTTAACTGGCATCGCTTTGCTAATTGCTCGAGAGCTACACGAAATCAAGCGAGCGCTCAATTGCACGAACATTGATCGCCGATATGGGAAGGTTGGAAAGAACTATACGGAAGTTTGCCTGCGGCGAAGACGCCGTTCATATCGCGGATATCACACTTGGAAGGACCCAGCAATTCTGTCAAAGGGGAAGCGATCCCGACCCAACTTCCTGTGGCCCGTCCGCGGTCAATACACTTGATTATAGCTCCGGCCGGCTTGTCTTACACAAGCCTACTCCCCCAAACCGCACCGTGCATTTGGGTTAGCGGATCATGCAACGTTGCTCCTTACTTGACCAACGCGAAGAAGGGTTGGAATAACGGATCTGATCCAAAATTCAACTAGTGGTTCATCGCAGTGGTTTTGACGTTTTGATACCGAGCCATTCGAGGATGGGCAAGTTTTCGGGTGGCAGGAGGATCTCGATGCTTCGTGCGACGCCGGGCTGACGACGAATGAAGCCGTTGCGTTCGAGGGTGACGATCATCTGGTGGACTGACGGCGCGCTGACGCGGAAATGCCGCTGGATGTCAGCCTCGGCGGGCGGCTGTCCGAACATGTACGAGTAGGTATGGATGAAAGCGAGATAGTGTCCCTGCTTCTCGGTGAAGTGCGCGCCTGATTTTTGACTCATAGCTGGATTCGTCCCGGCCTCCGACAAGGAGGCGAAGCATGAATGTACGTTATCGGGTCGAATTGAGCCAAGCCGAGCGGGACGAACTGACGGCGATGCTCGGCGGCGGCACGCATTCCGCCCGCAAACTCAAACGGGCTCAGATTGTGCTGGCGGCCGATTCCGGCAGCTGCGACGCGGAGATTGCCCGAACCGTCCGGGTCAGCCTTTCCACCGTCGGCCGGACCACACGCCGCTTCGTAGAAGGCAATCTGGAGCGGGCCTTGAGTGAGGAGCCGCGTCCGGGCGCGGAACGCAAGCTGACAGGCAAGGAGGAGGCCCTGCTGGTGGCGACGGCATGCGCCAAGCCGCCCGCCGGCCGCAAACGCTGGACGCTGACATTGCTGGCCGACGCGATGGTCAAGCTCACCGGCCACGACAGCCTGTCAGGCGAGACCGTGCGTCGCCGGCTGGCCGAGAACGACCTCAAGCCATGGCGCCGGGATATGTGGTGCATTCCTCATGTCGACGACGAATACGTCGCCCGGATGGAGGATGTGCTCGATCTCTACGCCGAGGCGCCGGATCCCGAGCGGCCCCTGGTTTGCTTCGACGAGACCAGTCCAGCTGATCGGCGAGGTACGCCAGCCGATCCCTGCCCAACCGGGATAGCGCGAGCGCTACGATTACGAATATCGCCGCAACGGTACCGTCAATCTCTTCGTCACCTTCGATCCGCATCGCGGTTAGCGCAACGTCAAGGTTACAGACCACCGCGCCGCCGTGGACTACGCACAATGCATGCGCGAACTCGTCGACGTCCATTATCCCGATGCCCCCTGCATCCGTGTCGTGCAGGACAATCTGTCGATCCATACCGCCGGCGCACTGTATCAAGCATTTGCGCCTGCCGAGGCCCGTCGCATCCTGCGCCGCCTCGAATTCCACTACACCCCAAAACACGCCAGTTGGCTCAACATGGTCGAGTGCGAGATCAGCGTGCTGCAGCGCCAGTGTCTCGGCCGCCGCATCGACGATCCCAAAAGGCTTCGAAAAGAGATCGCAGCATGGCAACGGATGCGAAACAAGGCGCGAGACCGCATCAAATGGTTGTTCACAACCAACAAGGCCCGCGCCAAACTCGGTCGCGCCTATCCAGTTGCCACCAAAGAATCAAAACCACTGTGATGAACCACTAGATTATCCGATCAACAAGCGCTTAGCCGCAACTCTGCTGATGCAGACGAGATTGCTCGGGCGTTCATGGGTAAAGCTAGTCTCGGCAAATTTCTGTGGCGCTGAGGGCAGCCTGCAAGCCGCCCTACCGCGCCATTGCCGGCGTCACCCAACGCTATCGCTGATGTCCGAGTCCAATTCCGAGGTTTAGGGCCTTCTGGCGGAGCGCACCGACGCTCCGTTTGGTCATCTTTGCAATTTTGACTACCGGCGTTCTGGCCTTCGAATGGACTTTGAGCTCCTTGATATCTGCTTTCGTCCACTCGCGTCGCTTAACGCGTTTCTTGGTTGCTTTTTTCACGATGTATGCTCCTTTTGAGAGGCGTGGCTTGTAACACGGTTTTCTCTGCGAGACGATCTGACCTGCCCCTGCGTATTTCCTCCAGATGGAGTTAGAGTCCGGCCCGAAGAAGGACGGACAGATGAAGCGAGCAAGGTTCACGGAAGAGCAGATTATCGCAGTGTTGAAGGAGCATGAGGCTGGGGCAAAGACGGCCGACCTGGCTCGCAAGCACGGGGTCTCGGAAGCAACGATCTACAATTGGAAGGCCAAATTCGGCGGCATGGACGTTTCAGAGGCGAAGCGGCTGAGGGCGCTGGAGGACGAGAACGCGAAGCTGAAGAAGCTTCTAGCCGAGCAGATGCTCGACGCCGCCGCCCTTCGCGAGCTTCTTTCAAAAAAATGGTAGGGCCCGCCGCCAAGCGCGCTGCGGTCGCGCATCTGCAGGCCGTCATGAGCCTGTCGGAGCGGCGGGCCTGTTCGATTGTCGGAGCGGATCGGAAGATGATCCGCTATCGCTCCAGCCGTCCTCCGGACGCGACTCTCCGTGGCCGGCTGCGTGACCTTGCCAACGAGCGGCGGCGTTTCGGCTACCGCCGGCTGTTCGTGCTGCTGCGGCGGGAGGGTGAGCCATCGGGGATCAACCGGATCTACCGGCTTTATCGGGAAGAAGGGCTCACCGTCCGCAAGCGGCGGGCTCGCCGCAAGGCCGTGGGGACCCGTGCCCCGATCCTAGTCGAGGCGATGCCCAACGCGCGCTGGTCGCTGGATTTCGTCCACGACCAATTCGCCAACGGTCGGCGCTTCCGCATCCTCAACATCGTCGACGACGTCACCAAGGAATGTCTGGGCGCCATTCCGGATACGTCGATCTCAGGACGACGCGTCGCTCGCGAACTGACGGCCGTCGTCCAACGACGCGGCAAGCCAGGAATGATCGTGTCCGACCACGGCACCGAGTTCACCTGCAATGCCATGCTCGCCTGGTGCAGGGACGCAGCTATCGACTGGCACTTCATTGCACCGGGAAAGCCGATGCAGAACGGCTTCGTCGAGAGTTTCAACGGCCGGATGCGTGACGAGCTGCTCAACGAGACTCTCTTCTTCGATCTCGACCATGCCCGCGCCAAGATCGCCAATTGGGTTGCCGACTACAATCTTCAGCGGCCTCACTCGTCGCTGAAATACATGACCCCCGCGGCTTATGCCGCCCACCTCACCGCAACGGACGATCGGCTACGCAACCCCGACCAGCTCCGCCGATCGTCCGTTGCTCCAACCGCGCCACTTGGCGTACAAAGCTCCGAGACTCTAACCGCTGCCGGATGAAAATTCAGTGGCAGGTCAGATCGTAAAAAGACGTCGACATAGGCTGTCACGCCTACATATAGTCTCGATCATGAGTCGAAAGCGTCCGGATCTAATGAAGCTCTGGAACTGTAAACTTCGTACGGCCGCGGCGCTGAGAGATTCGTTATTTGAATGCCTCCCAATCGACTTATTACTGTTCGAATCTAAGCATGAAGACCGACACGTTCCGGAATGAACGTCGCTATGAAGCTGAACAGCTCCAACCTGGGACGTTCGGAGCGCGAACGGAACGTCGCTGTGTTTGAAGGTCCGGCGATGATTGCTTATTGGGGCCGCAGAGGTGAGGGGCACGAAACCCCCTGGCTTTGATTCTGTGCCTTTTGTAAAGTTCGCCTTTGCAACGCATATAACGAGAAGACCGTAGCTGCTCGATAGGCCCGACTGAAGTGATGAATACCGGTAAAGCTGACGCCTGCTGACACCACTAAACTAAATGCTTGCTGGTCGAGCTCGATCGGCAGCATGCAGCCCAGCTGCAAGTGATCGCGCCATGCGCGGTTGAGAAGATGTATTGCTGAATGAGCCACACTATCCTTCAACAATGCTAAAGCCGTATAAATGGGCTTCGTGCGGAAGCCAGATCCCGGTCAGGACACCGAACGCTCACAAGACAGGCAGAGGCCTCGCTAGGTGACGCCTCCAACAAATCGACAGGTTCTACCTCAAGGGCCTTTAACTCATGTCTGAACATGATGCGTTCGGCGAGAATCAGATTCGGCCGATCTTCTCGATCAGGTAATGTGCACGCTGACCCGAGAATTTCCATCATTGAGTTTCAATTGAGCAAACTGCTGGTCGCCTCGAACCACGTCATCACACCAGAGACGGCCCTAAATCGAACCTCGCGATCTAGGCGAAGTACATCACAATCAATCGGCAAGATAATGAGCCACGAGCCTTTAAGCCGATGGCGGCTTACCTACGCTCAATCGCTTGCGGGGCGCCTTTTGCCCACGTTCATTCCTAGCTGCAAAGTCAAAGGAGGCGGCTGATCAGTTATCGGCTCTTGCGCGTTCTCTCGCCAGACCTCAGCTTGCATGACAGTCCGATCTAGCTGTTCGAGTGTCTCAAGATATTTTCTTCCCTCCTCGCTGATGATCCAACATCCAGCCTCCCGCTCGATCAACCTCTGGCCAAAAATATCGAGTTGGGGTGCGCGGCTTGCGATGCGCTTCATACGAGCCGGCCACTCCGGGCCGCTGCTATAATAGATAGCCAAATGCTGCTTAACGACTTCGATGCTCGCCCGACCGTGTGGCTGGCCGGCAAGTATTTTCAGAATGGACAGTTGAAAACTCACGCGCTCGCCATCGACTCAAATAAACTCTCCATATTAATGAACTTGAGGTAAGCTCTTGAGCCGCGCGCAGCCTTTCAAAAGAAGTCGTCTTCCTCAAGTCCTTAATGCACGACAACCGCTTGCTTCCGGTGCGATAACCAACGCTTTGGACGGTATCTGAGACACCCTCCCCAGAGTGTTCCGAAGAACGATGCAGCATGGGGGTGCCGTCTAAGAGTGTGTCACGGTCTCAACTGTCGGCTTCCGCCGATTTGGGATCAGACGACGTCGGTGGTAGCCTCGCTGTTGCACATCATGTCGAATGACGTCGCTCACGGAACGAACCGCCCGCTTCTTTCGCTTCCAATTCCCGCCCAATCCCGCGGGGATCGCAAAGCCTCTCGGGACGACCAAGAGATGTCTTCGATTCAGATAGATATCGAACATATCGTCTCTCTTTTGACACGAGCGTAGATCGCTCATTCACTCATTTGGTGACATCGAAGCAACAGTCTTCTTTAAAGTCGCTGGACAGCCAAAGGATGCTCCACGGTGGGGCAAAATGTAAGCACTCACGTCCCACCTACGTCTGCTGAGAGCGCAATCGAAACGAGCTGTGATGCGCAGAACGCATCGGAGGCCTCAGCTAATTGGTGGCCCTGTTGAGCAGGCCCTACGATTTTTTGCAGCTAGCAACTACTCCATGGATCATATGCCTGATCAGGATTAGCGACCCAATCTTCGCCATCGGCCCCAACAACGGTGTCGCGATCGTCGCGCCAGAAACTGACGAATACGTGTACGTCGGCAGTCGAAATAATCCTCTGGGCCACCTTCGACCACTGTGTCGCGCGTAAAGCAATGGAATCCCCCACCAAAGATCCGCGGACCGGGACGACTTGAAGGCGTTTCTATTCAAGGATCGAGCCAGCTCGGGGGAGCAGGCTGAGCGGCCCCCCCCCCAGTAGGGCTATCGCATATGGGCGAGGGCGGAGAGAAGGAAGTCATTATTCCATCTGGCTTGGAGCATTTTGTGGCTGATGCGGGCAGGACCGGGCGTTGCCTGCAGGGTATTGATGGCCAGCTTGCGGATGAGGGCGAGATTTTCGGCGGCGTGATCTTTGCGGCTGCGGCAGGCATCTTCGTCGAACAGAACGTCGAGAACCCAGTGCAGGTTGTTCTCGATGCTCCAGTGAGCACGCACGACCTCGAGCAGCTTTTTGGCCGACAGCAAGCGCGAGGCGAGGAAGTATCGGACCGTGTGCTTGACGGCCTTGCCAGAGTTGGCGCGCCAACTGTCGATGCGACCGACTGCGGCGATAGCGGGGAAGTCGTATTGCTTCGCCAACTGAGGAGCCGGCGCGACGATGGCCTGCCGGCGCTCGACGCGACCGTGGGCAGTGGCTCTTCGTTGACTCGCTCGCGCGGGCTTTCGGGCTGTATCGACCAACGTCTTGGCGGCCTTGAAGAGCCGGCCACGGTTACTCTTGATGGCCAACACGTAGTGCCCCTTCCGATCGAGGATGGCCTGCGCGGTATCGGGCCGGCAATGCAAGGCATCGGCGGTGACAAGAGCCCCGTCCAGATCGAGCAGCGCGAGAACTTCGAGAGCCCCGGCAACCTCGTTGCGGTTGGGAGCCTTTCTCTGAGCCAGCGCCATGCGAGTGCCTGCGGCCCAGACATTGACCATATGCAGCGGCGTGGCCTGCCGGCCCCGCGTGTAGGCCCCGCGCAGCGCCTTGCCGTCGATGCTGACCACCCCCTTGATGCCGAAGCTCTTGCTGAATTTGCGCAAAACCGCTTCCAGCCCCTTCGGATCCAGCGCACGGAAGACGTTGCTGAACGTATCGTGGCTCGGAATGCCGTGCCTGAGCTCCAGGAAGCGCCGCAACAGCTCCTCGCGGCCTTGGCCAAAGAACTCGAACTCGGTGCAGGTCTTGGCGCCAGCCAGCGTCGCCGCCAAGGCGATGACGAGGATCTCCACAAGATCATGTCGGGTGTTGCTGGCGCGCGGGTCCTTGAGCGGTCGAAACAGGCGCTTGAGCTTGCGCATTCAGGTCTCCCTCTGGAATCGAGAGACACCCAAAGAATCCAGTTCCAACCGCTTGGCAACACCCTGCCAGCACCATATGCGATTCCCCTACCCCCCCCCAGGGAGGCGGCATCGACATCGAGCGCTGCCTAGCACGCACGGTGTTCGCCGCCGGCGTCGTCACAAACGGTCTTGATAAACCGAACGCTAAATGAAGGCATGGTCTTCTCTCGATCTGGATTCGCCTGACCATTACTGCCACTTCGGGCGAGAGTTTTTGATCTGCCTCAATTAGCATCTAAAGGGGTTTGTCCGCTCCCCCAAGAACAGGCCGCGGGACTGAAGGTCCTGTTGCCTCGAAGGAGCGCGATCATCCTTGTCGAACCTGTCATATCGCCCGCTGCTTTGGGCCGATGGCCGGGGCCTCGTAGGCACCTCATGCAAAAACGGGGCTTTGACCGAGAAATGTCTCGGCCGGGCGTGTTCGGCTCGTAGCGTCCGGTCGAGTTCTGCCTAGATATCAGCTTCCATCTGCACAACCATTGGCGTGCGTTTGAGGACGAATTGCCTTTCCGGACTCTTTGATCGAACCATCGGCTATTCTCCCTCGGTCCGCAAAAATAACGCGACGCGTTTCATCGGCCGCCGTTCCATCCCCGGCCCATCAAGGGCCGGGTACTTTTGTCGGCGAAGGCTTGCCTCGACATTGTGGAGCGCGCAAAATGGCCACTAGCGAATTAACTTTGTCAACAACAGACCCAAGCTCGGGATCAATGGTTTTGCGGATAGGATGCAGCGCGCAGCTCGCGGGCGGCATCGACCATGTTGGCCAACGCGGGTCGCACTTCCTCCCATGTGCGCGTTTTTAGGCCGCAGTCCGGATTGACCCACAGCTGCGATTTCTGCAAACGCGCCAGAGCCAACACCATCAGCTCCTTCATTTCGCTCGTCCCGGGAACGCGTGGAGAGTGGATGTCGTACACACCCGGTCCAATTTGATTTGGATATCTATACTTTGTGAATGCGTCCCGCAGCTCCATTTTTAAGCGCGACGTTTCTATCGATATTACATCCGCATCCATTGCGGCGATCGCCGCTATGATGTCGTTGAACTCCGAGTAGCACATATGTGTATGGATTTGCGTGTGATCGCTAACGCCGGACGAGCCGATGCGGAAGCAATCTCCTGCCCAATCGAGATATGCGTTCCACTCCGATCGGCGCAATGGTTAGTACCTTCGCGGAGTTCGGGTTCGTCAATGTGGATCATGGCTGCACCGGCATCCTCGAGATCGCGGAATTCGTCTCGGATTGCGAGTGCAAGTTGACGACAGACCTCGCTTCTAGGAAGATCATCGCGAACAAACGACCAATTCAGGATTGTCACCGGTCCGGTCAACATCGTCTTCATTGGCTTTCTCGTTAGTGACTGCGCGTAGCGCCACCATTCCACGGCGATCAGCTTCGGCCGCACTACATCGTCCAACAGGATCGGGGGCCAAACGCAGCGCTAGCCATAGGACTGCACCCATCCATTGCTGGTCGATGCGAAGCCGGCGAGCGAAAACCGTGATAGCGAAGCACACGGTTCAAACCGTGGCAGTGGCGCTCCAGGCTCCGTCAGACATCCGCCCGAGATGCTCGCCTCTTCCGCTGCAGGATAAGGTGCCCAAGCTGCGGCCGATCAGCCGAATGGAAACATCGAAACACGCGCACGTCGGATAAGCGACAAGAAGGCACGAAAACCAGTACGTATTTCCGCCTATTGCTTTGGCATGAAGAATGCAATCCGTCAGCATGCCCAGACTGCTCCTGCTGGGCACGTCCATCAGCCAATTGAATGCTGTCGCTGACAGGGAAGTTAGTGGCACGTGACATAGGCCGCGTGCGCTTGCGGGAACAGCCTCATCGTGTCGTCGCTAAATCATTGCTCTCACTCAGAGCAGGTTCAAAGGCACGTGCTGCCTAAGTCTCTGGATGAAAGAGCGGGGCCGAGGCTATGAAGAGAAGGTTTGCAAGACGCCTGCTATGGATTTGTCTAGGTACATTTCTGATCTGCCTCGCCTGGCCAGCCATTAGCAGCCGTATTCGCTCGATCGACAGCCCCCTTATCGAGAGATTCAGGTCAGCTTGGGGGGCGCAAGATGGAGAGACGGTAGAACAAATCATCTCCAATGTCGCGAAGGTGGCACAGTTCGTCCCTCAAATGTGGGGCGTCGCTGAACTTGAACTTCGCGAAGACGACTTCGTTTTCATTTCGTGGACCAAGCACCAGAACAGAAACTCTGACGAACAGTACGTTATCGCCTGGAAAGTCGGGCTCGATGGTACGATTGAACTTGCGTCAACCTATGCGAAGCCGATGGAATTGGGCTGGCACGCGCTCGCACTCTCGTTGATCGCCAGTGAAGTCGTAGATGGCGAAAGGAACGCAAACCTTCGCTTTCTACATGATCTGTCCAACTTCAATTTTGTGACTACCTCCCAAGGCCGGCTCGGCGATCTTCTTCGGCAAGGCCGATGCACTATCGTTGAAGCTGTAGTTGATTACTTACCGAAGCCCAATGACAAGCCGACCCAGAAAGGTGATCTGTGGCGCGTTCTGCTGTTAGTAAACTGTAATATCCAAGGACCACGTTATTTTACGCACAAACGGGGTCATCACTTTCGAGAAGAGCGAAGGAAACAATGGGAGCCACAGTCCAGCTTTGCCAATCTTATTGCCAAATTCCCTCCTGGGTCCTGGTTTCAGCGCACCGAACCAGAGGAAGAGGAAGAGTAGGAGAGCGAAGGCCTCATTGAACGGTCGCGCACCGCAACATGCGCCGAAGCTCGCCCAGCCCCTAGCGCCGGGGCCAAAGCGAGACATCCGCGCCCTGCAATTGCGACGGTTAAGTCGCCTCTCCCGCCGCCTTCGCGCCGTCGCCAAAGGTTGGGCAGCATGATTTCGCCATCTTGCCGGCCGTATTAGTTTGCGAGATGCTTTCCGACCTGCCCTCCGCGCCGTGAGAGCGACCTGCTTCCCGGCGAACCAGCTCTCATGCATTCTTCGATGCGTGCCGGTGGAACACTAGACGGCGCTGGCACTTTGGTGCGCCCCGGAATATTGCCGCCAATCGTCATCACGACGCCAAATGTGCCGATCGTATGAGAAAAGCCAACCAGGGCGCGGCTTTAACAAACTCCAGTCGCGCCAGCGGCGCGCTCACGGCAACGAAGGCATGCAGCGGCGAAACGCGCCGGTTCGTTTCCGACGGGCAATCGCTCATCGCAACAAAGGCGTTACGGATCGGCTGCACGACCACCGGCAGCGCCGACAGGAGCGATCCGACCACGATTCCTGCGAAAGTAAAGGACAGCGTGCGCTCGTCCCAGAAAGACGCGATAATTCCACCCGGTCCGTGGGGGCCAAGCAAAACAACTACGCAAAAGCCGAGAGCCGTGGGCGGTAGCACCAGCGGCAAAACGATAAACGCGGCCACCGCCTCACTTGCGAGAGTCTTCGAAAGCGCCAACCACCAAGCGAGGGGCACTCCAACCGTGAGAAGGATCCCGGTCGTTACGCTGGCGAGCTCGATCGTGAGCGCAACAGATTGCGAAATCTCTCCCCAAACGACATCCATGTGCGTCAGCTCACAGCTCGGCGCAGGTCGCCGTATCGAGCAGCGATCTCCTGTACGCCGGTCTCACCTGGCGATGTGGCGCGAATCCCGTTTTGGTCGGGCCGGAGGTCGTCGCCGCGGCCAAATTCACACGCGCCTTGTCTGCGAGAAAGAGCAGCATCGCGAGCCTCATCGACAACCCCGGTGGCGAGTCCGGCTCGATTGATCTGACAACGGTCGCTTCTCTCTTGTCATCAGCAATTCTTGTGCCGCTTGCGAACCATGAGGTCTCTATCCCCATGTGAGAGGACTTCGCGTTCGTGCCGATGCCACTTTGGAGCGGACCTCACGACGCTCTGTCAGGGTTCTGGCATCTTTTTGTTCCTAAGCAGACGGCGACAGCCGCACAAGGAAGAATCGGAATTTTTCGCCCGAGGAGATGTTACTAAGAATGGTAGACGGTTCGCGCCGCGCAGGAGGCCTGCCGTATGGCAGCAACACACACGGTTCAGCTAAGAAATCGCCCTGGGCGGCTTCTGCGACTTAGCAAAAGGGTGCGAGGGCCCGCCAGCGAATGCCGCTTCTGACCGACTTGGCTAATGCGCGGCGTTGGCGCTCGTTGCAACAACGAGCTTCGCCGCTAGCCGCAACGCAGCTCATGCCAAGAATTTTTTCGCGCAACATAGTGCCTAAACCGGGTTTCCATACGGCAACTACATGCAATCCAAATAATCAATTTCGTCGATGCTGCTGCATCGATCTCAGCACTCCGCACCTACGGCCGGGAAGCTATGCTGTTATTTGTGCTCGACCTTGAGAACGTCGAGCTCATACCAGTCAGCCGGTGCCGCTGACGAAAGAAGAGTTGTCCGCCGCTAGTTAATCGGCCCCAGTTCGGACATCTGGTGCAGATCTTGCTTAAGGAAAATGGATAACGCAACTAAACGCCTGCCTTTAGATGGACGCGCCGGCTCCCGGAACTGCCTTCAATCGGACACGGCTAAAATGATGAGTCTCGTATGACGCTGTTGCCTCGCAACGACTCGGCGTCTCAGCGAGTATCTTCGGGAAGGAAGCGTCATGACTACCATGACAGCTGCGTCGCCTCTACGCGCGTCGCAAGTTTGGTATAAAATACTCTACGTCCAGGTGCTAATCGCAATCTTGATTGGCGCGGTGCTCGGCTGCCTTTGGCCGTCTGTCGCCACCAACGATTGGGTTAAGGCGCTCGGTGACGGGTTCATCAAGCTCATCAAGATGGTGATCGCGCCGATTATATTCTGCACCGTCGCATCTGGCATTGCTCATATTCAGGATGCAAAGAAAGTCGGGTCCGTCGGGGTCAAGGCGCTCTTCTATTTCGAGATTGTCTCCAGCTTTGCCTTACTGTTGGGCCTCGTTATGGGCAATCTGGTCCGAATTGGCCATGGCCTTGCGGTCAAGCCAGATGCTGCGGCGGTCGCCACTTACGTCAAGCAGGCGGAAGCCTCGAAGAGCGTCGACTTTATTCTCAACATCATTCCCGACAGTGTGGTCGGCGCCTTCGCTCGCGGCGATGTTCTGCAAGTTCTCCTTTTCGCGATCCTTTTCGGCTTCTCGCTAATGGCGCTGGGAAAGCGGGGGGAGCGTCTGCGCGGCATGATTGACGACGTCGCGCACGCGGCGTTCGGGGTGATCGCAATCATAATGAAAGCGGCCCCGATCGGTGCCTTCGGCGCCATGGCTTTCACGGTCGGCAAGTTCGGGCCCGGAGCACTCGGCAATCTCATCGGTCTGATCGCGCTATTCTACGTGACGGCTGCGCTATTTGTGTTGGTGGTGCTTGGTCTAATCGCCCGCCTCGTCGGCTTTTCGATATTCAAGTTCCTTGTCTATATCAAGGACGAGATTCTAATCGTGCTCGGCACTTCGTCCTCCGAAAGCGCGCTGCCGCAATTGATGGAGAAGCTCGAGCGGCTAGGCTGCTCTAAGCCGGTAGTCGGGCTGGTGGTGCAACTGGCTACTCCTTTAACCTCGACGGCACCAATATCTATATGACACTTGCAACATTGTTCATTGCCCACGCACTCGGCGTCGATCTCACATTCGGCCAGCAGCTCACGATCTTGCTCGTCGCAATGCTAACGTCGAAGGGAGCCAGCGGCGTCACCGGCGCAGGGTTCATAACGCTCGCTGCGACATTGTCGTGGTAAACCCAGCTCTGGTGCCCGGCATGGCAATCGTGTTTTCGATCGACAAGTTCATGAGCGAGGTGCGCGCCCTTACCAACATCATCGGCAATGGCATCGCGTGCGTGTTCGTATCCTGGTGGGAAGGCGAGCTCGATCACGCAATGCTGCAGTCTCGGCTCAACCAGCCTAACGTTTCCACTACCAGCTACACGACAAGCACAACGAGGTAGGTTCCGGAACTTATCCGCCGCCCATCCGACACGAACTTTATCCCGTGCGCTCCCCGCGTACAGCCCTCCTCAGCACCGCTGCCAGGCAGCTTCTCCTAGAGGCAGGCGAGCAAAGGAGTAGAGACTCCTTTCGGGGCTTCTCTTTCGCGGTCAGTGGCTACCGGCGGTGCAATACTTAGGGAGCGTTTGCCGAACCAGATGAAGAGTGATTTCCCGCATAGCGAACTGGGTATTGCTCCGTCGACCAATACCCATATAGGCGGTTTCCTCATGCGAGTGAGGACGTTGCAGGGATCCTGCGACTCGTCATCGCCATTGCTATGCGCGCTGCGTCATCAAGTTAGCGGTCGATCCGCTTGGATTAGATGGCACTCGACGGAGCAGTGGCGGATCATATACGGCTGGTTCGGCGCAGGCGCTCGATTCCAGCGACACCAGTTGGAGACGAATCTTTTGCGACTAGCCGTGATGGCCTGATCCGATAGGTAGCACTCGCGTAACTCCGGCATCTGAACTTGCACTTCCTCGTGGAAACGGCCTTGCCGGGGAGGTCAGTGGTTCGGGAGTACGCAGCGGGTGTAGAGGGTGCATCGGCCAAGCGATCGAGCGACTGCGCCGAATGGCTACCGGCGGGGGCGCAAAGCAGACATTTCAGCCTCGCCGGCAGGCCAGTGACAGCTCATCGAAAAGTTTAGGACAATTATACGTATGTTTATAATGCGTTTTTTCCCCGCGCGTGCTGAGTTCGGCCGCAGGTGACCAATCTCGCACACGCTAAACCCAAGCGTTGAAGATTGCCCCAATTTTGCCGAAAATGCTATAGCTCTCGCCGGAGAACAGGCCGGACGGTCTTAAAATGTTTGTCCAGATCAGGAGTCTTAAACGTTCAGCCCCGCAGTTCATCTTCGGCGGCATGACGCTAGGCGCGGTTACATTGATATGCGTATACCTTCAGGCGCATTTTGCCGCGGCGGCGTTCGTCTATATGTTAGTAGTATTGCTGTTTTCGTTAATGGGCATCTTCATCGCGTCATCCGCGCTTTGCGTCGCAGCGATCGCTGTTCTCGCGTACTACTTTGCGCCGCCGGCGTTCAGTCTGCGTTTCGATGACCCCCACGATCTTCCAGTAGTCGTTGCATTTTTTGTTGTCTCCATTGCGGGAACGTACCTGATGGGGAAGCTCCGCCAGGAACGAGAGGCTGCGCGTGTGGCTGCGGCCCAACTTCAGCGGAGTGCGGCGGATTTGGAGGATCGCGAAGAACTTTGGCGCGCGATCTTCGAGCACAACCCGGCCATGTACGTCATGGTCGATGAAGCCGGTACTATCCTCAACGTCAATACGCTTGGCGCGACACAACTCGGCTATACTCGTGCCGAACTGATCGGCCGATCCGTGCTGGACGTATTTCTCGAGGAGGATCGCGCGTTCGCTCGCGAATGCGTTCGGAGCTGCCTTGAGAATGTCGGACAAGCGCGCACGTGGGATGCCCAGAAAGTCAGGAAGGACCGCTCGGTCTTGTGGGTGCGTGAAAACGCCAAAGCCATGCTCTGGGCGGATCAGCGGCCCATTGTCCTTATCGCCTGCGAAGATATCACGGACCGAAGGCGGACCGAACTTGCGCTGCAGCGGAGCGAAGCCCATTTGGCCCGGGCGCAGGAGTTGAGTCACACAGGTAGCTTCAGCTGGAACACAACTACCTGTGAGGCTTTCTGGTCAAACGAAACATTTCGCATTTTCCAATTGGATTCTCAGACGGTGCGACCCGGGCCGCAGCTCGTCGTTGAGCGCACTCATCCAGATGATAGGGCTTCGGTAAGAGAAATTATCGATCGCGCGATGCGAGACCAGAGCGACTTCGAGCACGAATACCGGCTTCTGCTACCGGACGGCTCGATTAAGCACATTCATGCGCAGGCACGTGCCACGCGAACCGCCTCTGGCGAGATTGAGTTTGTTGGCGCAGCCACCGATGTTACGGCAGCGAGGACAGCAGAACAGCAGTTGCGCCGCAGCGAGGCCTATCTGGCAGAGGCCCAGCATCTCACTCACACAGGAAGCTGGGCCTGGGATGTCCACGGTCTAGATTTCGTGTATCGCTCCGCCGAGGTCGATCGTCTGTTTGCCTTTAGCCCACAAGAGCCGGTATCGATCGAGACCATTCGATCACGCATCCATCCGGACGACCTGCCGCGGCTGCAGGAGGTGCAGCGCCAAGCGATTGAACTTAAGGAGCGGCGGTTCGAATATGATTTTCGCATCCTTCTACCAGATGGCGGGATAAGACGCATACACTCCGTTGCGCAGGTGGTGATCGGCAGCGATGGTAACGCCCGCGAGCTGATCGGAACGCATATGGATGTGACCGAGCAACACGCAGCTAAGGAACGCCTGGAAAACACACTTGCCGCATTGCGTCAAAGCGAACAGCGCTTTCGCGACTACGCCGAAACAGCTTCCGACTGGCTCTGGGAGACCGGGCCGGATCACCAGGTCACTCACGTGTCTGAGCACACCAGCGCTGCGGGAATTTTGGCCACAGGATTGACAGGCCTCTTTCGCTGGGACATTGCGTGCGACCTCGAAGAGGAACCGGAGAAGTGGCGGCAGCATCGGGCGACATTGCAGGCGCACCAGCCATTTCGGGACCTCGTTTATCGTACGCAGAGTCGGTTTGGATCTCCAATATATGTCCGCACGAGTGGCAAGCCCTTTTTCGATGGAAATGGTACTTTCCTCGGCTACCGTGGCGTGAGCACTGACATTACCGCTACCATTCGTGCCGATCAAGCCGAACAAGAACTACGGAAAGCGCAAGCGGAGCTTGCACATGTGACGCGAGTAACAACGTTAGGAGAGCTGACAACCTCGATCGCCCACGAAATAAACCAGCCTCTCGCCGCTATTATCAACAACTCCGAGGCGTGCCTCGGCTGGATGGGTCGCGAGGCTCCTGATCTTGCCGCCGCGCGTTCCTCCGTCGAATGGATCATCGAAGATGCAATTCGGGCAAGCGAGGTGATCCGTCGCGTTCGCGCGCTCGCGAAGAAAGGTGAGATTGAGATGGTGCCGCTCGATATTAATGAGGTCGTTAAGGACGTCATTGCGCTGGTAACACGAGAGCTGGTGAGCCACCGGGTTAGGTTGCGAACCGAGTTGACGGCCGCGTTGCCTATGATCCTCGGTGATCGAATTCAGCTACAACAGGTCATCATTAACCTGGTGATGAACGGAATCGAGGCGATGGACGCAGTTACAGACCGGCCGCGCGAACTTCTGATTCATTCATCCAAGGACGATCTGGGACACGTGCAGCTCGCTGTGGCCGATTGCGGCGTCGGCGTAGCCGAGAAGCACGCGGACCACGTCCTGGATCCCTTCTTCACTACGAAGTCGACCGGCCTTGGAATGGGCCTTTCGATCTGCCGTTCGATCGTGGAAGCTCATGGAGGCCGGCTGTCAATGGTCCCCAAAAATGGACCCGGCGCGACCTTCCAGTTTACCCTGCCGCTGCATAAGGAGGCCGTGTCGTGACAGAACGACTTGATTCGCCAGGTGAAGGCGGCAATGCCGAGGCCTCGACGAAGGCGATCGTCTTTGTCGTTGAGGATGACATCTCCGTGCGCCGCTCGCTTACGAACCTTTTTAAACAGGTGGGGTTGGAGGTCATTGCGTTCGGATCGGCCCGGGAGATGCTGCAGAGCCAAATTCCGGACGTCACCAGCTGTCTAGTTCTTGATGTTCGACTGCCAGGCCTGAGCGGCCTTGACTACCAGACCGAGCTCGCCAGGTTGAACATACACATCCCGATCATTTTCATTACCGGCCATGGCGACATTCCCATGACTGTCAGGGCCATGAAGGGAGGTGCCGTCGATTTTCTCGGCAAGCCATTCCGCGATCAGGAGCTGCTTGATGCCGTGGTTGCGGCGACAGAACGCGATCGCAAGAGACGGGAAGCTCAGCGAACCGTCGCGAACCTGCAGTCGCTATTTGAGACCCTAAGCCCGCGAGAGCAGGCAGTGATGAGACTTGTCGCAGCCGGCCTGATGAACAAACAGATCGCCGCCGAACTCGGGCTCGCGGAGATTACCGTCAAAATCTATCGCGGACACGTAATGAAAAAAATGAGTGCCCGCTCGCTGGCCGACTTGATCAGGATGAGCGAGACGCTGGGACTTAGTGCCAATCGTCCTGAACAAACCCAAGTATGATTTTACAAGTCTATCACTTAAGCCCACTTTTCGCCGAAAGTGGCTAGCGCTTGACAGCCGCTGTACTGCGTTGGGAGGGCTCATCTTGTCCACGCCTTTGATTTCTGTTGTCGACGACGACGCCTCGGTCCGTGCGGCGACAGAAAACCTTTTGAAATCGCGTGGCTACGACGTGCAAATATTTTCGTCCGCCGAGGCACTCCTGCTGTCGCCGCAATTGGCCGAGACATCCTGTGTCATTACCGATGTGCAGATGTCGGCGATGAGCGGGCTGGATCTTTTGGCAGAGGTGCGAACACGTGGTTACGACGCACCGTTCATCTTCATTACAGCTTTCCCCGACGAGCGCGTGCGCGCCTCAGCTATGGACGCGGGAGCGATGGGATTTCTCGCCAAACCGCTTGGCGGGAAAGAGCTACTCAAGTGTCTCGACAACGCACTGAAGGCATATGGCGCTCGAGGCGGCATCTGATTCCAACCCGAGGCTTGACTTCATGTCTGACTAAAAAACACGTCAGAACGAAGATTCCCACCGCCAAGCATCGTTTCGCAGTTGGAACTGCAACTCGTCCTAAATAATTCCAGCTACCAACAATCTAGCCCCCACAAGAACGCGCATTCCTCGTCGACTGGGCTCCGTCGACGGAGAGCAGTTCCCGCTGATGAGCAACAGCTACCTATGCCCGACCACGGATGTTGCGACCCAATTTGAAATGAGGCCATCAGCATAAAGCCAGCCGGCCGAGCGTTTAGACGTCAGACCAATCGGGTTGACAGCCGCACTGGTCGATTGATGTGGGCCGCCGTGCGGCAGTTAGGCAGTTACGAGCGATTTCCCGGATTAAAAATTAGTTGTATTCCCACCCACAAACGACGCAACGCAACCCAAGCCGAGCGGCTCGAGCCCGAGACCTCTCGGCCTGGACAAAAACACTACAGCCTCATTCCACAGTGACCGATTTGCCGAGATTTTCGCGGCTGATCCACGTCCGCGCCCATGGCAACGGCGGTATGGTAAGCTAAGAGCTGGATCGGAATAGCGTAGACCATCTGCGTAAAGCTTGTGGCCATTGTCGGCAGCACGATGGTGCCGAGTGTGTCCACCGTCGCTTCCGAAGCCCCCTTCGCATCGGTGATCAGGACTATCTTGCCGCCCCGAGCGGCCACTTCTTGCATGTTCGAGACGGTCTTGTCGAAGATTTGGTCGTAAGGCGCGATCACGACTACCGGAATAGCCTCATCGATCGTAAGCGTAGCTCTGCAGCCCTTTTGAATGACGTACGCCTCCGATGGGGGCCGTCTTGCGTGAGGGGTGGTAATTCGCGAAGCGTGTGACCTTAAGTCTAGCTTTAAGGTCATCAGGCGATGCGGGTCGAGGTTTTGGGCGGGCTGGAGCGGCGGCGGCGTTGGTCGCAGGACGACAAGGCACGGATTGTCGAGGAGACGCTGGCACCGGGCGCGAAGGTAACTGAGGTTGCGCGGCGCAACGGAGTAGCGGCCAGCCTGGTGTTTACCTAGCGTCGACAAGCACGGACATCGGTATCCATTCGGCGTAGGCCGCAGGACTACCGCTTGAGCAGTCCAGGGTTCTCTTTGTAGAACCTGATCAGCTCGATGAGCTTTTCGATTCCGAAGTCGGTGAACGCCTGGACGCCGTCTTCTCCGACGCCATAGACCCAGATGACGCCGTCCTCGATTTCCATTTCGTTGGCGATGTCCCAGAGCCAATCTTCGTCTTCGCCGAGGTCTTTCGCGACCTGGGCGATGGTGGTGACGTGATGGACCTTGTTGACGTGCATGGTCATGCCGCTCGAGCGGAGATCGCTGATGCTGGCGTCCAATTCCAGGGCAGAAGTTCGTTCAGCCGATGAGCCGGATGGGCGGCGATGCGGGCGAGGATGTCGGTGAGCCAGGCCTGCGGGTCGATGCCGTTCATTTTCGCGGTGACGATGAGGCTGTACATAGCTGCGGCGCGCCGCCCTCCGCGATCAGATCCGCAGAACAGCCAGGACTTCCGTCCAAGAGCGATGCCTCGCAAGCCCCGCTCGGCGGCATTGTTGGAGAGACACACGCGTCCATCTTCCAGGAACCGCGTGAAGCTCGCCCATCGCTTCAGGATGTAGTTGAACGCCTTGGTCAGATCGTGGCCGCGAGACAGTTTAGCGAGCTGTTCGCGCATGTAGAGCTGAAGATCCTCGACCAGAGGCCGGCTCAGCGTCTGCCGAGCCTGAACGCGTTCCTCGGCACTCTTGCCATTGATGGAGCGCTCGATCTCGAACAGCGCATCGATCCGCCGCACGACCTCGATCGCAATCGGCGAGAGCGGGATCTCCTTCTTTCCGGCACCCTTGCGCCGCGCATTCTCTTCGATGTCAGCCATGGCAAAGAATGGGCGTCGTCCATGCGACCAGCAGGCAGCTTCCCGGATCGATCCAGGCTGGCGCCCGGCCAAATAGAGCTGGTTGTACCCATCATAGGCGTCGGCCTGCAGGATGCCGGCATACCGGGCCAGATGCGCCTGGGGATGCTCGCCCCTACGGTCGCGGGAGTAGTAGAACATCGCCGCCGGTGGCCCGGCGCCGCCAAACGGCCGGTCGTCCCGGACGTAGATCCAGCACCGTGCCGTATCGGTCTTGCCCTTGGCCAGCACCGGCACCGTCGTATCATCGGCATGCAGGCGCTCGGCCGCCATGACATGGGCTTCGATCAGGCGCAGCAGGGGGGCCAGCGACGCATTGACCGATCCCACGGCGTCCGCCATCGTCGACAGCGCGATCGGCACGCCTTCCAGCGCGTAGCGCTCAGCCTGGCGGTTCAAAGGCTGATGTTGGCCGAACTTCTCGAACATGATCATGGCCAACAGGCTTGGGCCGGCCCATCCCCGTGCGACGGCATGGAATGGCGCCGGCGCCTGGCTGATCTTCTCGCAGTCACGGCAGGAGAACTTCTCCCGGACCGTCTCGATCACCTTCCACTGGCGCGGCACCACTTCCAGCGTCCGCGTCACGTCCTCGCCGAGCTTGCGCCGACGATTGCCGCCACAGCACTCACAAGCCGTCGGCGGCTCGATCACCACTCGTTCGCGCGGCAAATGCTCAGGGAAGGTCTGGCGCTCGCGACGCTTGCGCGTAAATCCGCGCACCGTCGTCGCCTTGGCCACAGCGCGCTCTGCCGCCAGCTCGTCTTCAGTGGCGTCACTTTCCAACTCGTCGAACGTCAAGGCCAACTGCTCGATCAGGCGCGACGAACGCTCCGACCGCTGGCCGTAAATCTGATGTTTTAGTTTGGCAATTTGCAGATTCTGCTGGGCAATCAGCGCTTCGTCCTCAGACGCTTTCGCACGGGCGACCGCGAGCTCGGCGGCGATCTCCAACCCCTTCGCGCGCTCGGCTGCCAGCGCCGCCTTCAGGGCGGCAACGTCATCCGGAGCAGCGTCGCGATCCGCATTCATACGACGCAGTGAATCACAAATTGGACGCGATGGGATTCCCCAAAATGCAAGAAGCTACAGATTCTGCGCTCAGCCCGCGCTCTGCGGCCGCCAGCTCAGTTGGGGATTCCGCCAGTCGATGCCTTCGAGCATGTAAGCCATTTGCGCCGCCGAGATCGATATCGCGCCGTCCGACGCCGAGGGCCAGATGAACTTGCCGCGATCCAGGCGCTTGGCGTAGAGCGACATGCCAAGCCCGTCATGCCAGAGGATCTTGACCAAATCGCCGCGGCGCCCCCGGAAGATGTAGAGATCGCCAGCATGAGGATCGCGCTTCAGGCTCTCCTGGACCGCAAGCGCCAGGCTTTGCATCCCGCGGCGCATGTCGGTGTGGCCGGTGGCGATCCAGACCCTTACGCCGCTCGGGATCGGGATCATCGCCGTCTCAGAAGCTCAAGAACCCGCTGCAGCGCCTCAACGTCCACGTCGCGGTCAACGCGAACACGACAGCTGCCAAGCTCGATCTCGATAATGCCGGCCCTTGCACGTTGCGCAGGCGGTGAAGACACCGGTTCTGGCGCGCTACTCGAGATCGTAGCCGCCGCAGGCGTGATCTCCACTGGAACAAGCACCGGCGCGGCATCCCCGCTCAGCTTGCCTTCGCGCGCCAACCGGCGCCACGTGAACAGTTGGCTTGTCGACAGCCCGTTACGTCGCGCCGTCACCGACACCAGACGTGGCCCGCCATAGCTCTCGGTGACGATCCGCTGCTTTTCTTCCAATGTCCAACGGCGTCGAGCGCCCGTCGAGACGACTTCAAGTCGGGAAACCTTCGGCATAGGCATATGGTCAGTCATAAGCCTATGTCTTCATCGTCTATCAAACAGCGCAAGGCGGTCCTCGCCGGAGCGATACAGATGAGCAGTATTGCGCCTGAAAAGGGCGACAAACTTGCTGGCTGTGTACTCATTAAGCAGCTGTCCGCTTAATATCCGCTTGTCGCCTAACAGCGGCTAGAAAGCGGTGTCTCCGGAGCTCGCTGAACCGGCGAGCCGACGTTCTGAAGGCGCGTTCATATCGAATTCGCTCAGAACATGCCGAGCCAGCGCCAGTAGGTCGACGCGCAAATCACATAGACGATGCAAGCGAGCAGGCTGATCGGGACACCCACCTTTGGGAAGTCGAGGACAGTCAAGCGGCCCGTACCGTAGACGATGATATTCGGCAGCGTGTTGTAGAACATCAGCACCGGGTAACCACCGATGATCATGCCAGCCGGCAAGACGAGCACGCGCGGATCCACCTGAGCGGTCTCCGCGAGAGCCAACACGATCGGAATGATGCCCGTCGCCATAGCGGTTGTCCCGACGAAGAGCACATGCAGCAGCTGCAGGACGATCATGACAACAAGCAGCATGGCGAGCAGACCTGCCCCGCCCAAACCGAGTCCATGGAATATCGTCCCTGCAATCCAGTTTGCTGCGCCGGTCTTGATCAGCAGATCGCCGAGCGTGATGCCACCGCCACATATGAGGATGACTTGCCAGGAGATCTCGCGGCTGCATCATCACGCAGCTGGGTGTTCCTGCCGAAACAGGCAGCACTTGTCGGACGCGCGCTACTTGAGATGGATCAAAGGCGGAACAGGAGCATCGCGGCGACGCCGACTGTGAAGATTCTTGCCCCGAGCTAGCTCTTTGCCCATGCTCGAAATCTAACTTAGGGTGGGGCCGGTGTGCAATTCGTGCCATTCCCAAGCCAACTGATGGGGTGGATGGCCCCCTCTCGCGGCATCGAGTGCCATAATGGTGGTCGTCGAAGATCACCAGTAACGGGAGCCATCCATGGGCAATATTACAGCAATCGGTCTTGATCTGGCAAAGAACGTTTTCCAGGTGCACGCGGTCGATGAGGCGGGCAGCGTAGTCATGCGCAAGCGGCTGCGACGAGGCCAAGTTCTTGCTTTCTTTGCGGAGATTCCCTCGTGCCTCGTGGGGCTGGAGGCCTGCGCGACGGCGCATCATTGGGCGCGCGAGCTAACTGCGCTTGGCCATGTACCACGACTCATGCCGCCTACCTATGTGAAAGCCTATGTGAAGCGCAACAAGAACGACGTGGCCGATGCCGAGGCGATCTGCGAGGCGGTTAGACGTCCATCGATGCGCTTCGTACCGATAAAGACGACGGAGCAACAATCGGCCCTCATGATACATCGGGCTCGCGAGTTGCTGATCCGCCAGCGCACTATGCTAGTCAATGCCTTACGTGGGCACTTGGCCGAGTTCGGCCTTATCGAGGCGCAGGGGTTGCACAAAGTGGCGAAGCTGATTGCAATTGTCCTGGACGAGAAGGACAGGCGCATATCGGATATTGCCCGCCAGGTGCTGAAGATGATCGTCAGCCAAATCGAAGATACTCAAACCCGGATCGCTGGGCTCGAGAGGCAGATCCTAGCATGGCACAAGAACAACCCAGTCAGCCAACGACTGGCCACCATCCCGGGGATAGGGCCGATCATCGCCACCGCCATTGCAGCAACTGTTAGCGATCCAGGGGCATTCTGCAGCGGCAGAGACTTCGCCGCTTGGCTTGGGTTGGTGCCGCGACAAAACTCCACTGGTGGTAAAGCGCGTCTGGGCGGGATTAGCAAACGAGGTGACTGTTATCTCCGCCGCCTGCTCGTTAATAGCGCTCACACCGTGCTGCTCTGTTCGAAACAAGCCAAGACCGACCCTTGGCTAAGCTCCTTGCTCAGTCGAAAGCCAAGACTAGTTGCCGCAGTCGCCTTGGCCAATAAAACGGCACGTGTAGCTTGGGCGATTATGAGCAGACAGGAAACCTACCGAAATGCGACATTGGCGGCCTGACCTCTAAGGGGCGTACCGCCAGCTTGCGAGAGTGAAAACACGTGATGGCACAGTCGGTCACCCGACGGATCGAGAGAAACCTGACCGCCTCAGTGGCGTTCGAACCCGGCCAACTGATAAGGCCTCGATCCGCGGAATCCATCAAGGCCAGCGGTTATGTACGACCGCGAAGAAAGGCCGGACACATGACTGCAAGCGACCACTGCTCATCACGCAAAAAATTCTTGCAAGCCGGGGGCCAATGGTATGGACCCCGCCCTCGCCGCGGTGGAATCTCGAGCGTCAACTGCAGTGAAGGAGGATATCATGCAGGTCGTTCGGATAGGTCTAGATCTAGCGAAGTATGTCTTCGAAGTTCACGGCGTCGACAACCACGGGAAAGTCGTTGTGCGAAAGAGGTTGCGTCGCGATGCGGTGGCCGGCTTTTTCGCCAATTTACCGGCCTGCCTAGTCGGCATGGAGGCTTCCAACGGGGCACACTATTGGGCTCGCGTACTCACGGCGCTTGGCCATCAGGTCCGACTGATCAGCCCTCAGTTCGTGACACCATACGTCAAGTCAAACAAGAACGACCAGAACGATGCGGAAGCCATCTGCGAAGCGGTCGGCCGTCCGTCCATGCGCTTCGTGCCACCGAAATCAACCGATCAGCTGGCGGTACAGGCTGTCCACCGCATTCGCCGACGCCTGGTCGCCGACCGGGTCAGGCTCGCTACCAGATTCGCGGTCTTCTGTCCGAGCATGGCATTGTCATTGCCCGTGACATCGCGCAGCTGCGGCGCGGCCTCGCTGTCATCGTCGGGAACATCAATGACGGCCTCAGCGAGATGCTCCGAGCGCTCATGAGGGAATTGCAAGACAAGAGGAGTTGTCCGAGCTTGATACCCGCGTTGCAGCCTATGACCGGCGCATAAGGGAAATCTTCCGTACGAATGAGCAGTGCCAGCGGCTCGGCAAAATCGAAGGCATCGGACCTGTGACAGCAACAGCCTTGATCGCAGCCGTAGGCGATAGAAGCTGTTTCAAGAACGGCCGCCAGTTCGCGGCTTGGCTTGGCCTGGTGCCGAAGCAGCAATCCAGTGGAGGGCGGGCCCGCTTGTTAGGCATCAGCAAACGCGGCGATCGATACCTGCGGACGCTGATGATTCACGGAGCTCGTGCCGCCTTAAGCCGGGCCACTGGCAAGCAGGATCCGCGAAGCCTCTGGCTCGGCAAAATCCGACAACGGCGCCATCCCAATGTCGCGGCCGTGGCTCTTGCCAACAAGAACGCGCGGATCGTGTGGGCTATGCTCACAGGCGACGCAGCTTATGAGCCGGCGCTGTCGGTGAAGGCGGCCTGAAGCGAAGCGGCAATCAAGGAAAGGAGATCTCACCCGGCAATTGCAACAAATGGCAGGAGATGGCGAAACGGTCACCCGTCGCTTCCCGAACCTGATGTGTGGACCGGCACGGCTTGCGCCGATGTCTCGGGGCCGTTGAGGTGGAAGCGGGCGAAAACCATCGAGGCTCGCGGCGGAGACGTTGTCCAGCCGCATCAAGAAGCCGGATATACGTCTGCAGTTGTGACCGTCGATCCTGATCAAGCCGGTCGTTGCAATCGGGCGGGGTCCATATACTCGCCAGCCTCTTTGGTCTGCATTCGGCTAATGCACGCTCCAGCTCGCCGGCTAAAACCTTGTAGTGCGCAGCCGCGCGGCGGAAGACATTTCGCTTGATGTCGCTCTTAGCCGATCGTCCAAGCTCCTCGCAGTTGGCGATGTTCGCCCCGGAGCCTCTCAAGGTGGACAAGGATGTCTTTCATGGAACCGTCCCGATCATGCCGAGCGCGTTAGCAGATCGCTGATGATTGGGATAGTACAAATGGCACCGTGCTCAGGATACCTGCTCGGTGACTTTGGATAGCTCGGATTCCAGCCTCAGAGCCCGTTGAGCAGGCGCCCCTCATGTGTAAGGGTTGGTCGGTCGCTGCTTGCGCTGTTCGTCTACCCTCCTCTCCCGCGCCAGTAGCGGTGGCAGACAGCGGAACGGCATCGAGAATAAAGTCTACCCAGGCGGTCGCGACTCTCAATTCGAGAATCGAAGCGGGATCGGCCCAGAACACCACGATCGTATTTCCTTCTCAGACGCTTGATGCCTTACGATCGACCACCTTCGACCGTTCTCAGAAACGATTATTGCTCCGAATTTCGATAACGGGCTTGAATAGACTGCCGATCGTCGGTTTCGATGTTCACCTGACGCGCGTGGCTCCAAGCGGGGAGTTAAAACGCACTGATCCGAGTTTTCTCGGCTCCGTACATCTATTCGTCCATGCACACCATGGCGAGGAGGTCTTTCAGGATTTTACGATCCAGGACCCGACAGTTGTCAATTCCGCGTCCCCGGCCGTCACCTTCGTGCCCGTCGCGCTCACGCAAAGCATCGGTACGGGCCGGCCGAATCTGCAAGGAAGCCCGTTGAGGATCACGAGCATCTCCGTTCTCGCACAGGATCGGTAAGTCACGTTAAAGTCCAATCAATTCGCCCAAACATGTCGCGGCTGGAGAAGTCGTACTTTCATGACTTGAAGGCGCGGCCGCCGCTACCACTTGCCTCGCTGGCGCTAAGCCGAGCCGGGTGTTGAGGTGTCAGCGCCCCATCTCTGCGAAGAAGTTAGCGCGACCAACTGCAGGAGACGCATGGCAGACACTTCGCAGAGCTAAAGATCGGAAAGTCTGCTGCCCTGTTCGATGACAAGGGAGAGCTTGTCGGCGCCCACCCCGGTGGTTGGCGCATGCAGTTTCGCGAAGATGATGGTGGAGCGGAAAGCCTCCTGTTGCGTGCGAGAACGGCCACACAGGCATCAGCATCGAAGTCCCAACGACAATGGCGAGCTTCACCGGCCCTAGCCAGGAGCAGAATCCCTGTCCGTTCTGCGGCCAAAGCTTTCAGCCTCTCCGGGCCACTCTGTTCGAAACGAACAGGGGTCTTCGAACGCGTCGGCGGAATGCCATCTTAGCGCTGTCCTGTTTCCTCGCGACTACAGAGCCGTGAGATGGCGGCTTTTGTGAACTACTTCACACTTAGGGCTGCCAAGACCTGATAGGCCCTGTCGAGGGGAAGACTATCGAATTGATGACACGGGGGTAGGTGGTGGCAACACCTGATGAGATCCGCCAAGAGGCCTGGACGCAATTTATCAACGCGCGAGGCACTTCCACCGTCTTTCAGAGACGAGCTGCAAAGCTGAAAAGATGGATGCAGGCCCGAGATTTTTCTGCCGTCGCGATCCCGGTGATCACTGCCTTTGTAGCTACAACTGACTTCGTCGATAAGCTTGGATCGTTCAAAGCAATAGCCCTTGGCGTTTTGGCCTTCGCTGTCTTGATGCAGGTTCTCTTATCGGCTTGGTCATTAATCGCCCGCTGGGACGAAGAGCGGTCTTACTCGCTAAGGGCGCTGCGGGACGCCAACGATATGGAGGTTAACTGGCGAGAAATTGCCAAGAACCTTGTTGCTGGCGATATTGAAGAAGCTTTTGAATTCGCAAGATCGCAGCAGAAAGTTATCGACAGCCACGACATCGGCAAAGAAATTTCCGAAGATGAGCGACGCATCGGATTGCGCGCAGGACTGAAAGAGGTGCCTCGTCCGTGCGTCGAATGCAAGAAAATCCCGGCAACGATCGACGTACCCAAACACGTCGTTAAACCCTGTCCAGTTTGTGGAGGAGAACTATAATGGACAATCAAACACGCGCTGTCTTGAAGGGCTATCTTTCGCTCAGTTCGCAGCAACGCAAGGAAGTTGCAGACATCATTGATAACGAGCGTAAGCAAAAAATCACTGAAGGCACGATCCGTAAAGATGCTGGGATCAGCATGGGGCCTTCTGGCTCCGGCTGCCCCTGCTGCGGCCGCTAAGTCCCGCCCGCCGATTCACGCTGGCGGGCAGATTGAGTACGGGGACCGGCAGATCTCCGGTCTTGCGCCGATTGTCGTCAAGATCGACAGAAGCCCCCAACCGAATAGGCGGAACGAGGCTTCATCTTTTGCAGCTCGTGTAAGTCCTATTCGGGCTTCGCTCTTCTCGACAGGCATGCGACGACTCCACGGTGTCCTCCAAGGCAACGTGGCATCGGCGCGGGCCTTCGCTTTCTCGAAGCGTGTACGCGCGGCCTGCTCTTCCTCCCGCGTCGCATCGAACGTATCCTTAAATCTCATTGTCGTTGGTCCGCTCCTACTTACGGCGCGCACATTGTATGCGAGCCCGGCGCGTCGCTCAATGCAGACCGTCGTATACGGTATACGCCCCCTCCTCCTCCTCGTCTTTGTCAACGTCATCGTCTGGCCAAATGGGGCCTAACCCGAAGCGGATAGAGCACAACAACCGGGATTCAGTGTTGCCAGTGCAGCCTGCGCCTTAATCAGGCGATTTTTCGATACAGAAAAATTTCAGCAAGTCTTTCGATCGCCCTCCAAAGGCACATTCTTATACGCCCCTTAGGAGGCTGAAGCCTCGCAGCCTCAGTTCCCTCCGTTTAGACCAGCTGGACATTTTGGTGTTAGACCCGACTTAGAGAGGGCGGCCGACAATGACGGTCAAAAGCCCGTGGCCCCACAGCCGCTTGCCGCCGCCTTGGCATCATCCAGAGTTACGGCATCGACGATGGCGTTGCGCTTCTCGTAATCGATCGGCAGCGTGTGCTCCTGATGCTGCAGCAGTTTCAGCGCAAAACTGGAGGACGTGTCGAGCGCCAGCATCTGCGAGCCTTTGAGATAGGACTTCACGTCGTCGAGTTCTTTCTGAGTGGGGCCATCCTCGGCGACACGGCGGACCTCCTTCTCGATCGCCTTTATCGTGTCGCCGGCGCGCTCGGCACGCGTACCGGCTGTGCCGATGAAGATCGCCGAGTGCTCCATCCACAGCGGCGATTCAAACACGACTTTGTCGGTTGTCCGTTTCAAAAATACCGTTTGAAAAATCAGCTGCCCAAAAGGTCTTGCCGGCTAAGACACTGATATGGTGAGCGCACCAGGGCTCGAACCCGCTGATTAAGAGTCAGCCCCGGGGTAAGAACAATCTCATCGGAATCAGACTTTGTCCGCCGGCCAGCAGCCGCGCCCCCCTCTCCATGCTTGGCAAGCGCCGCGATCGCATCCTCGATGGAACTAGCACTACTTTGGCAGATTGTTGATTTTGGCGCGTTTTATAGGATTCCCGAATCAATTTTTTAATGATTCATGGGTGGTCGGCTCTTGGAGGGCTGACCATGCTGGGATGGGAAGACGAACTCGAACGCTGGCTGATGCCGTTCTTGGACCGACTGGGTCATAAGACCCGGCAGCGGATGTGTCCTCTGTATGTTGCGGGATTGATCGGTCCCGGCGATCGTAAGAGCGTTCAGCCGATGGCGGAACGCCTTGCCACCAGCACCTACGACCAGTTGCACCATTTCATTGCGGACGGTGTCTGGGACGCGACGCCGCTGGAGACAGAGTTGCTCAACCAGGCGGACCGACTTGTCGGCGGCAGGGATGCGGTGCTGGTTATTGATGACACCTCACTTCCCAAGAAGGGTGAGCGCTCGGTCGGTGTTGCGGCTCAATACGCCTCGGCTCTCGGTAAAACGGCAAATTGCCAAACACTGGTGTCTTTGACGCTTGCGCGCGGCGAAGTACCCGTGATGGTCGCGTTACGTCTCTTTCTGCCTGACAGTTGGACAAGCGACGAATCTCGTTTGAAGCGCGCTCGCGTGCCAGTCGAACATCGAACGCCACGGTCCAAGCCGGAGATTGCTTTGGCCGAGATTGACCGCGCGATAGCAGCCAACGTGCGCTTTGGATATGTGCTGGCGGATGCAGGATACCGCCTCAGCGCACCGTTTCGACAAGGGCTAACAGAGCGCGGGCTGGTCTGGGCTGTCGGAATCCCGCGGCACCTGAAAGTGTATCCGGTCGATGTGAAGCTCATTTGGCCGATTACCAAAGCCCGCGGGAAACCACGAAAGCACCACGTGCCCGATATCTTATCAATTGCGGCCGAGCAAATGCTGGCCGGCGCCAAATGGAAAACCGTGAGTTGGCGTAGCGGGACGAAAGGTCGGCTTAAAGCCCAATTTGCTGCGGTCCGTGTCCGGACCGCCGACGGCCCTCCGCAGCGGATATGGGATAAAGGTCAGCAGCATCTCCCAGGCGACGAAGCCTGGCTCATTGGCGAGCAACGTGCGTCCGGGGAGAAGAAATACTATCTGGCCAATCTTCCGGCGGCGACGGATCTGCGCACGCTGGCCGCCACCATCAAGGCACGGTGGATTTGTGAGCAGGCGCATCAGCAGTTGAAGGAGGAACTTGGACTTGATCACTTCGAAGGGCGATCATGGCAAGGTCTTCATCGCCACGCCCTGATGACAATGATTGCCTACGCCTTCCTGCAACATCGTCGCCTCGCACACGCGGGGCGGAAAAAAAAAAGAATCTACGGGCCTCCGCCTCAGCCAACCATGCCAGCCGTACGTCACGCCATCGTCGATCTCATCCTTCGGCCGCCGTCTCAGCATTGCCCATATTGCCGAAGGCAAATCCGTGAAAAACAGCGGCGAAAACACAATCTGCCAAAGTAGTGCTAGGGTCTGTACTCAATAGGGATTCCCGCTGAGGCGGAGTTGTGATTGTCGGGCGACATGGGAAATTGCCCCCCCATATTGCCTCAGATGACAATGTTACTGAAGCGCACCCTGGTGTCTTTCTGGATCGGCTGCCGCGAGTCGGAGCAAGCCGCTCGCGAAGCGCGCCCTCCAGAGCGCCGTAGCGAGCGAGCGGCTTGCGGTGCTTCGGCGAAAGAACCTGTCAGGATTAAATACGAAGGCGCGAAGCTTGGACCGATAGTGTGATCTCTGTGCTGCTGATGAGCTGTCGAGCGGCCTTTGATCGCCAATTCTTCACCAATCGCTGCACCGTGCGCCGCTGATGGCCGCTGAACCGACCGGGCGCATGCGCTTCCAGCCGGGAGAGAAGATCGACCGCGGACAAGTGCGGAGCCGCGGCGAGCCATTCCTCGATGATGGGAATGTAGGGGTCGAGCATCGATGGCCGACGTGGCACAGGCTTGCGCCGCACATAGCGACGACGATGAATGCCCCGCTGCTCACCCTGTTTCCAACCATCGCCGAGCTCTCGGGCAAAGGCCGCTAAGTCGCCATGCCCCTGCGCGACAGTCATCGCTGGCTTTCCAGCCCGTTGATCGACGCGCTTACCCAGCTCATTCTGAGCGTCCCGCATCTGTGCCAGCAATGCCACCGGATCAAGCGTCCGGTAAATCTCCCGCAGCCGACCTTTGAATGCCTCATTGAGCCTCGGGTGGACCAATGCTCTTTCGTACGGCGTAGCGGGAGGAAGATAGCGCTTGATCATCTTGGCACCTTCGCGGTGCTTCTCCTTCAGCTTAAACGAGGGCTGGAAGAAATTGATGTGCAGCCGTGCCGCCGCAAACAGGCGAGCTAATGAGCGAGCAGCATCAATGCCTTCAAACCGCCCGTAGCCCACCAGGCGGCGAACGATAGCTCCGTTCTTTTGTTCAACGAATGCCTGATCGTTCTTCTTGTAGGCCCTGGAACGAGTGACTTCGACATCGTGAGAACGGCACCACGACACGACCGTGTCGTTCATGAAGGCGCTGTCGTTGTCAAAATCGAGCCCCCGAACGGGCCAGGGAAATAGGTTCTGCGCGCGCTCGAGAGCTTCGACCACAAGAGCTGCTTCACGCACGACGAGCGGAAAGCATTCGGTCCACCCCGTTGCGATATCCACCATTGTTAGCGTCTGAATGAACGCGCCGGATACGGACATGCCGCCGTGCGCAACCAGATCCGCTTCGCAGTACCCCGGCGGAGGTGATCCCCAGTCATTGAATGTACGCACCGGGACTTGCCGCCGTACGGCACTGGAAAAGCCCGCCCGCCGTCGGCGTCCTCCGGCTGCTGCGATCTTTACGTCGCTCAGCAGGCGATCGATCGTCGCCGCGCTCACCTTCAAAACCTTCGACCTCTCATCGGCAGAAAGCTTCAATCTGCCGTGCCGTTCAAGAGCCGGAAGCAAAAACGGGATCATCGCGACGAGCCGCTTACTGCAGAGCCGGTCAGAGGCGTCCCATAGCACAATCAGTGCAACGCGAATGGAAGCTCCGTAGGTCCGGCTCCGTCGCCGCGGCACGGCCGATCCCGATGCCCCGTCCACCGACAGTGCTCGGATAGCGTGCTTGCGATGCCATCCCGTAACGGCACACAGCTCGTCCAGGATCCGTGCCTTCTCGAGCCGTCCGCTCGCCCGATAACGCTCCACCAGCGCTGATGTGATCTCGCGCTTTGCGCGCATGCTGATCTTCCCTGCCATACCCGCCACCGAACTGATTCGGCAGCTCCGCCCCAGACACGACAGGGAAGTTGTCCGGTAACATTTTTACTGAGGCAATGCGCCCCTCGCGACACGATCAAAACGGGGGTTTTATGCAGCGACTCAGTTCAGGTCCTCTGCGGTTCAAAGATCCGCGGAGGGAGGCCATGCTGGAGCCGGACGAGGTTTCGGCGATACTCCGGCTCAACGAGCTGGGGTGGGGTAGCAAACGGATTGCCCGGGAGCTCGGGATCAGCCGCAACACGGTGAAGGAGTACATCGCGGCCGGCGGCTGGACACCTTATCGGCAACCGCAGCGCAAAAAGGCACTTGAGGGCCAGGAGAGCTGGCTCAAGGAGCGTCTGCGGCAGCACCGCGGCAATGCTGACGTGATCCGCCAGGAGTTGGCAGCCGAGAAAGGCATCGTTGTCTGCCTGCGCACAGTTGAGCGGGCGGTACAGCGCTATCGCCAGGAGCTTGCGGCGGAAGCGCGCGCGACGGTGCGGTTCGAGACAGCGCCTGGCAAGCAACTGCAAATCGATTTTGGTGAACGGCTGGTTGAGATCGGCGGCGCCAAGGTTCGCGTCTACCTGTTCGTCGCCACGTTGGGCTACTCGCGCCGGCATCATGTCAGAGCCTTCCGCAACGAACGGCAAGAGAACTGGTTCGACGGCCTGGAAAGCGCGTTCATGAAGTTCGGCGGCGTGCCCGAAGAAGTGCTGTTCGACAATGCCCGTGCCTTGGTCGTAGAGCATGACGCCATCACGCGCACAGTGGTCTTCAACGACAAGCTGAGCGCATTTGCCAAGCACTGGGGCTTCCGGCCCCGTGCCTGCGCGCCATACCGAGCCCGGACCAAGGGCAAGACCGAGAACGGCGTTGGTTACGTAAAACGAAACGCGATCGCGGGCCGCGCCTTCCCGAGCTGGGACGCCCTTGAGGCGCATCTTGAGGCTTGGACGCGGGAGGTCGCCGACCTGCGCCAGCATGGCACGACCGGCGAGCCTCCGATCGAGCGGTTCAGGCGGGCGGAAGCGCAGGCACTCAAGCCCATCGTTGGGAGGCCGCCCTTCCAGGCTGCACGTGAAGTGATCCGCCGTGTGCAGGCCGACTGTGCCGTCGAGATCGATGGCAACGCCTACTCGGTGCCCTGGCGGCTAATCGGCGAGATGGTGCGAGTGATGATCGCCGACGGGCTGGTGCGCATCCACCATGGGATCCATGAGGTGGCCGTCCATCCGATTTGTGCCGGTCGTCGCCGCCGCGTCGTCGACCCCGAGCATTTTGCGGGCCTGACTGGCTTTAGATCGAACCGAGCTGCCGCGCTCGCAGGATCGTCCGTTGCGCCGCACTCGCCGGCGCTGCTGCGGCCGCTCGGCGAGTATGAGGCAATCGTCGGAGGGGGCTTCTGATGCGCGCCGCTGTCCCCGATCGCCTGAGCGATATGCTGACCCGCCTGAAGCTGACCGCCGTCCGCGACCAGTTGGATGGGCTATTGGACGAGGCCGGCCGACAAGAGCTGAGCCTGCGCGAGACCCTGGTGCTACTGTGCGAGCGCGAGATCGCCCGCAAGGACGAGCGGCGCATCGAGATGACCCTCAAACTCGCTCGCTTCCCGTTCGTTCGCGATCTCTCCGGCTTCGACTTCTCGGCCCAGCCGTCCCTAGACCCCAAGCAGGTACGTGAGCTTGCCGGTGCGCGCTGGATTGCCAATGGCGAGAACGTGCTGCTGCTTGGGCCGCCTGGCGTTGGCAAGACGCACCTGGCGGTCGCGCTGGGGCGTGAAGCGATCCTGGCTGGGCATTCCGTGCAGTTCGTCGCAGCCACGACGGTCGTTGCGCAACTCGCCAAAGGACACAGCGAAGGCAGGCTTGACGAGCGGCTCGCGCAATTTGCCAAGCCAAAGCTCCTGATCATCGACGAACTCGGCTATCTGCCCTTTGAGCCCAATGCCGCACATCTCTTCTTCCAGCTCGTCAGCCGCCGTTACGAGAGAGGCGCGATCCTGCTCACCAGCAACCGCAGCGTCGGCGAGTGGGGCTCAGTCTTCGGCGACCCTGTGGTCGCCACCGCGATCCTTGATCGCCTGTTACACCACAGTCACGTGATCACAATCCGCGGCGACAGCTACCGCTTGAAAGAAAAGCGTCGTAGCGGGCTTTTGCAGAAGGCCGCCGCGCCAGAAGCTAAATCGGAGAAAAAGCCGTGAAGCAAGCCGCTCGCTCGCTACGGCGCTATGGGGGCGCGCTCCGCGAGCGGCTTGCCACATCCACCAAAACAACAAGGGGGTCACTTCTTCACGTCGCTACGGGGTTAAATCCGGACGTCGCTTGACATGTGATTCAAGACCTCCGAGTCGAAGGGGGGCTTGATGGGGCAAAAGCTATATTGGCTGAGTGAGGCGGAGTGGAAGCGGATTGAACCGCTGTTGCCACGTGGGCGGCGCGGCGCCCATCGCGTGGATGACCGACGCGTGATCAGCGGGATCCTCCACATGCTGCGATCGGGCGCACGCTGGCGAGACTGCCCGGCAGATTACGGCCCCTACACGACCATCTATAACCGCTTCAATCGCTGGAGCCGCCAAGGCGTGTGGGGCAATATTTTCTACGCCTTGACTGGCTCAACCGGCCGGGTCGGGACAATGTCCACCGACGCGACCCACATCAAAGCCCACCGCTCGGCGGCGGGCGCAAAAGGGGGGACTTCCAGCAGGCGGTCGGCCGCTCGCGAGGCGGACGCACCACCAAAATCCACGCGCTGACCGAGGATTATGGACGTCCGATCGCCTTCGTGATCACGCCTGGCAACTGCCATGACCTCACGGCGGCGCGCGATCTGCTGCCTGCCGTCTCACCTGCTCGACGATTGCTTGCTGACAGGGCCTATGACGCCAATAGCCTGCGTGAGTGGTTGGCCGAGCGCGGAACAAAGGCAGTAATTCCGCCCAACCCAACTCGCAAGCATCCGCACCGGTACGACGTGAAGGCCTACAAAGGACGCAATCTCATCGAACGCATGTTTTGCCGCCTCAAGGACTTCAGGCGGATTGCGACCCGCTACGACAAGCGAGCCGACAACTTCCTCTCGGCCATCCTCTTGGTCGCCGCCGTTACTTGGTGGATCAATTGAGTCCGGACCCTAGCACGATGGTATTCGAAGGGCCACGGCTTCATTCGGATCCTCTCGGCGATCTATCAATGGATCATTTTCTGATCCTCAAGAATCCGACCAATTGCCGGAGCGGCTTCGCCCACATCCTTTTGTGCATCAAGCAAAGTACAGACGCCGTGAACAACATTACGATGGACGACAGCCCTAGTCGACGAGCGCAGTGGCATTGTAGCCTCGGCAGCTCGCCTTCGGCTTGATGAAACACAACCCTACTTCATCATCGCTTCGACCTCTGCGCGAAAAGCCTTCCGCGAGGCATCGCGTGAATAGAACATGTGGCCGCCCGAATAGGCCACGAGTTTGACGCGATCCACCGCCGAGGCAAAGGGCGGCAATTGGTCGAGCGCCATCTTCGAGCCGAAATAGGGTGTGACAAGATCGAACAGGCCGTGTCCGACCAACACGTTCATCTTGGGGTCTGTCGCAAGCATCTCGCGCAGCTCTGAAAGCGATTCCGGGGGGCTACCGTTGCCAAAATTCCAGGCCGGCCTGACGCCACGGTTGAGCAGTTCATAGGAGCCGTCTGGCCGCCAGTTAAGCTTGCGCGTCAAGACATCAACGGCGGCGCTCGCCAGCGGCGCCGCCACCGCATCCCCCGAGGGATCGCCGAAGCGGTGGCCATCGGAGTCCGGATAGGCATCGAGGCCGCGCGCGGAGGCGTCATAGCCGCCCGTCACCTTGCCGCTCTTGCGTTCTAACTCGCGACGGAATTCGCCGACGCCAAAGCGCCCGGCCAGCCGTCGGCTTACGGCCTGGTCGATGCCGGTCAAGGCGGCGACTTTGTCGGCTAGACGGTTGGTGGCCTCCCTATCTGCCTGGCCTTTGACGAGGTCAGTCAAGAATTCACCACGCGCGTAGGCTTCGATATCTGCGAGATCGGCGCGTGTGACCGCTCCCCTGCCTTGGCCCTTGGCTTCGCGGGCCACCGCGACATAGCTTGGCAGCGTCGCGACATATTGCAGAAGGCTCGTGCCTGCGACGCGGTAGTCGAACAGCGGCGAGACCAGGATCAGGCCCTTCACGCCGACGCCCAGCTGAATCTGCAGATTGCGCACTACCTTGGGTCCACGAATGCCGCCGTAGCTTTCCCCCGCAATATATTTCGGCGAGGAGAGCCGCTCGTGCTTCTCAAGCCAGCGGCGGATCACTAGCGCGATCGAACTGGCGTCGCCGTCGACCGAATAGAACTGCTCGCTCACTTCCTCGCCAGTCGCCACGAAGCGGCTATAGCCGGTGCTGACGGGATCGATGAACACGAGGTCGGTAAAATCGAGCCAGGTCTCGGCGTTGGGCCTGACCTCCGGCGAGGCCGACGGCGTGACAGTCTCCGCATCGATTGGCAATCGCCAGGGCCCGGCACTGCCGAACTGCAGCCAAGCGGAGGATGAGCCGGGGCCGCCATTGAAGAGAAACGTCACCGGACGCGTGGCGCGATCTGTCCCGTCGAGCTCATAGGATGTGTAGGCGATATCGGCCTGGGGCTCGCCTTTGTCGTCTAATAGGCAGATCGAACCCGCAGTCGCGACGAAATGAAGCGTCCGGCCCGGCAGCTCCAGCGTCTGTTTAGTGATGGAATCCTGCGGCAGGCGATGCTGATCGGCGACCACTGGCAAACTCGGTGTGCTACCGCTACGCGCCCCTGGCTCTCCCTTCGGGCCGGCCGGCATCGTAGAGCCGAGGCGCGGCGGCGAATCGTCGGCCCGGGCGCCCATTACGGCGCAGGTAACGAGGGCTAGCGCAAGAGAGGTGCGGCGCAGCGCGATCAAATCGAACAGCATTGATTTCTCCCGGTCCGACCGGACCTTGCTCGTCAATCAAGAAACAACTGGTGAGGCCCGGTCCGAGCTGCCAATTGCCCGTCTTGAGGTTGCGGCACAATCCGGTTTCGCACGACTATGTTACACAGTGGGTGTTTCCCAAAGCGGCTCTAGTCACTTAGCTGAAAACCGGGAACAACAGACCTACTAAGGCTGGTAGTCTCTATTATTGGGCAAGGCGTCGGCGGATTCGCCTGGCTTGGTCTTCAGTATTCAAATTTACCCGTCAGATCGAAAGGCCGGCACGGCGGATGAGCGCTGTTGATGCTCAGGTCTGTACCTTTCGGGAAGTACTGCCGCAACAAAGCGTTGGTGTTCTCGTTAGTGCCACGCTGCCAATGGCTTTGCGGGTCGCAGAAGCAGACTTGGATACCCATCCGGCGCTCTTCATGTCAGACGGGAAAAAATCACAGAGTTGGAGCCCGTTTGACCTGCCACTGAATTTTCATCCAGCAGCAGTTAGAGTCTCGGCGGTTTGTGTAGCGAGACCGAACTTTGGACCACCCAGAACTAGAGTTTTGCGCTCTTATCACGTTGGCGGGCTGGTGGCGCCGGCGTGATTTTGCAGCAAAATCGGCGGCCGATTGCCGATCGCTCCATGGGGCCGCTCCTCGTTGTAGTATCTGCGCCAAGTCTCCACCTTTTCCCGGGCGTCCGCAAGCGACAGGAACCAATGGGCGTTGAGGCATTCGACCCGGAAGCGGCCATTGAACGCTTCGATAAAGGCATTGTCGGTCGGTTTGCCCGGGCGTGAGAAGTCCAGCGTGACGCCGCGCTGGTAGGCCCAGAGGTCGACGTCGCGCGACACGAACTCGCTGCCTTGGTCGAGGCGGATCGTCGCCGGGAAGCCCACTTCGTTGCAAACCCTTTCCAGCACCTCCACAACATCGGTGCCGCGGAAAGTGAGTCGCGGCTCCAGGGCGGGCGAGAAGCGGGAGAAGATATCGATAATCGTGAGCACCCGGAGCTTGCCACCATTTGCCAGCTGGTCATGAACAAAGTCCATCGCCCAGGTCTCGTTGGCGCGCGTCGCTGGCCTGCGGTCATCGCGCAGCTTGGCCTTGACCCTCCGCTTCGGCGATTTATTGCGCAATTGCAGGCCCAATTCGCGATAGATGCGACGGGTCTTGTTCTGCCCATGACGCCATCCCTCGCGGCGGAGCAGGACGTGGACGCGGCGATAGCCGTAGCGTACGCGAACATGGCAGATCTCCTTGATCCGAGCTTCGAGGGCGGCCTGGCCGGAACGACGAGATTTGTAGTGGTAGGTCGAGCGATCGAACTCGAGGGTCTCACAAGCCTTGCGGATCGAGACTTGCCACTCACCACAAACCTCATCGACGAGCTTGCGCTTCCGACCAGGCTTTATAGCTTTCGGCGGATCACGTCCTGCAACATCTCCTTGTCGAGCGACAGATCGGCTACCAGCTTCTTTAGCTTGGCGTTCTCGTCCTCGAGCTGCTTCAGCCGGCGCATCTCGGTCGGCAGCAGACCGTCATACTTCTTCTTCCAATTGAAGTAGGTCGCCTGGCTGATCCCGGCCTTGCGGCAGATCTCCGCAACCGGGACCCCGTCGTTGCCCTGCTTGAGAATGAACACCTTTTGGGCGTCCGAAAACTTCGAGGCCTTCATCGTCGTCGCTCCTCCCAGTCGAGGGATTTACGCAGCGCCAACTCTAGCCAAAAATGGTCCAGTTTGCCGGCCTCAGATCACATCGTTCCCTCGCCACCGCGAATGAAATCGCCGTCGAGAACAGCTGAAAGACACAGGCGAAGGCGATCGTCGACGGCCTATTCAAGGCGATCGCCATCGCAGCTTCGAAGAAGCTGACCTTCACGCCAGCCAAAGCAATCGAGAACGTTCTCAACGGATGAGCGGAGCCGTTACAAGTGCCGTAAATCGCTAGACGATGGAGCCTACGCCCCTCATCCATCGTCAGTGGCTCGTCGCATTGGCGGATGAGGCCGGCCAGCTCGGCTTCGAGCACCTTGCGCCCCGCGGGCGTGGACGGCGATTTCCGCCGTCCCGCGCGCAATTCCTCGATGGTGTCAACGATCATGAGGAGCTCTCCCACCGCCGCGACCAGATCAGCACCAGGCCTTCCTCGCCCTCCAGCCCGATCAGGGGGCGTAAAACGGAGCGGGAAAACTCGGATCGTCCAGCTTGACCGTAAGCGCTTAGCCATGAACCTATTGAAGCTGACTTGACGTTTTGCGGAAGCGCCACGGCATCAGGTCGCCGATTCTGCTATGGGGATGGCCATCGATGATCGCCTCGAGTGTTTCGGCGATGTAGGCGGCCGGATTGACTTGGTTGAGCTTGCAGGTAGCGACTGTCGACGCCAGCATGGCCCAGTTTTCTGCCCCGATTTCATGGGCCGCGAAGAGGGCATTTTTTCTGGTTAGGCAGACTGGCGGATGGCGTTCTCGACCGGGTTGGTGTCGAGCTCGAGACGCCCGTCTTCGAGGAAGCGGGTCAGCCCCTGCCAATGATTGAGCGCATAGCGGATATCCTCGGCGAGGGTCGAACCGCTGGAGATCATCGACAGCTGTTTCTCGAACCACGACTTTAACGCGGCTACCATTGGCAGCGAGTGCTCCTTGCGCGCGGCCAACCGGATGTCCGGCGATGAGCCGCGCACCATGGCTTCGAAGGCGTAAAGCTGCGCGATGTGCCGAACAGCGGCCTCGGCGATCGGTGACTTGCTGTTGCGCACCAATTTGACGAAGCGCCGGCGCAAATGGCTCCAGCAATGCACGAGCGTCCATGGCCCTTGCGGTCGAACGACCTCGGTCAACCGGTCATAGCCGTCATAGGCATCGCATTGCAGGTAGCGTCCGCCAAAACCGTCGAGGAACTGCTCAGCAAAGGCACTGCTGCGACCGGGGGCGTATCGGAACAGCACGATCGGTGGACTTGGGCCGCTGTGGCCACGGTCGTCTGACGCGATCGCCCAGAAGTAGCCTTTCTTCGTTTGACCTCGCCCCGGATCAAGCACCGGCCGTGGTCTCATCCATGAACAACCGATCCGCCATAGCCAGGTGGTGGCGCATGTGGTCCGCGATGGGCTGAAGATGGAAGCAGGCGCGGCCAGACCAGTTGCCCAGCGTCGCCCGATCGAGCCGGATCCCCTGGCGCGCATAGATCTCGGCCTGACGGTAAAATGGCGTATGGTCGCCAAATTTGGAGACGATCACGTGCGCGATGGCCGCTTCGGTCGGCAGCCCGCCGGGTACGACGTGCTCCGGTGCGTGCGCGTGCACGACGGGGCCCGAGCAGCGGCGACAGATGTATTTCGAGCGGCGCGTGACCAGCACCCGCCATTGCGCCGGGATCACGTCAAGGCGCTGGCTGACGTCCTCGCCGATCTTCGTCATGGCGCCGCAACCGCACGGGCAGAGCGTGCTTGCAGGCTCGATGATCCGTTCCACGCGCGGCAAATGGGCAGGCAAGCAGCCGCGATTGCGATGAGAAGCTTGATCCGTCACGCTCCGCGATCGGCCCTTGATCACAACCTCGGCTCTCTCCTGCGCCGCGTCCAGGATGCCTTGCGCGATCTCCACGTCTTCCAGCGGTAAGTGATACTGATCTGGCCGCAGCTTCTCGGACTTCGCGCCGAACCTGTCGGCCGCAATTCGGCGAGGATGACCTCCAGGCGGCGTCGGGCTTCTTCCGACGCCGCCAGCGCCCCCTGATGCTCCCTGCGTTTGCGCCAAAAGCGCTTTCAGTTGTTCATTTTCGTCGCGCAGCGCCGCGATGCTCATGCGCTATTTCGAGCACATCGCCGCCGCGTGTGCCACGATCAAAATAGCTGCCGAGTCATGCTGCCGCAGTTATCCCGCCGCCTGCGGGCGCCGTGCTTCTTCCGGGCGGACGAATCTCCAATCCAGCCCTTCGAACAAGGCAGCAAACATCGCGGGCGAACTGCGCATCACGTCCGCGATCGTTGGCCAAACGAACTTGCAACCTTCGAGGCGCTTGTGCACCAATACCAGGCCCGTTCGATCCCAGACCAAAACCTTGATCCGGTCCGCTCGTTTCGATCGGAACACGAAGGCTGCGCCGCTGAACGGATCGAGACGGAGCATCTCCTGCACCTTTGCCGCAAGCCCGTCATGGCCACAGCGGAAGTCGATCGGCCGCGTTGCAATGTAAATCTTCAGATCAGCACCGGCCGCGATCATCGTGACGCTCGCACCGCACGGATCACCCGGGAGAGCTGCTCACCATCAATGGCCGTATCCGTCCGCAGCACGACATCTCCGATCGCGATCTCGAGCGTGACCGTCGGAGCGTGACGCTCCTCCAGCGCATGTTCCACGACCAGCGGCGCGAATGTCGGCTGCGGCGCGTCGCACGGCGGCAACATGCCTCGCTGTCGAAAACGCCGTCGCCAATTGTAGATCTGCCATCGCGTCGCTCCGTGCTTGCGCGCAACCTCGGACACCTGGGCACCGGGCAACAGACTCTCGGCGACGATCCGAGCTCTCTCTGCTTCCGAGCGCACGCGCCGCCCCGACGGTCCTTCCAGAACTTCCAACCGGCTCACCGACCTTGGGCCGTCTAAATGGACGTCCTTTTTGCTGTCCAATCCCATCTCAAACCTCCGTCCAACCCCGGAGGCTTCTTCGCACAGCTATTACGATCCCGAAGCAAGGGCTCCGGCTAAGCGCTTACGGATGATCTTCGCCTGATCACCGTCTGCGGCGAGGACCTGAACGACGCCACGCTCACCGGGGGTCGAGATAGGGTCTATAATCGACGAACGCTGACAGCCAGGCTGCCATCAGGGCCGGGACGCGTAGCTTGAGCGTGCGGCCAGCGATCAAGTCTGTGGCCTGCTTCTTCAATTGAAGCGAGTGCGGAGAGCATCGAGTTATCGATACTCACTTGCCTTGTGATTGCAGGCGCTCGAAATCCGTGCTCCATCTTCGTACGTGCGCGACTGTGATTATCACGCTGGCTCACGATGTACCGGCCCCACTGCGCCCCCTGCCTTTGGCCACTCACCAAAAGCACAATCAATCCAAATAGATGCGGCGCGCAGCTGCTCTGCACAACCACCCGTTCCGGCGCGTGGCGATCGAGCAGGAGGGGCGACCAATGGGCATTGTCACCTAGACCGTCGTCATTCAATGACAGAAACAACAAAAGCTGGCTGTGTCGTTGCCATTCTGGTCGCGGACCCCGGTTGCGAGCACCAGCGGCCCTCTATCGAGCAGCGGGCTGATCTCATTCGCCTCGAGATCCCTGAAATGCGCCTCGCCGTCCTCCGCGAAAATCATGGTTATGGACTTGCCAGCCTTCGCCTCGATCTCTTTATCGGAGTCGACGAACGTCAGCCCCAGCTGCTTTGCGAGTGCACGTCCCACACCGGATTTCCCGGCCCCCATCATGCCAACGAGCACGATCGGGCGGTTGTCGAGGGCGCCAACAATCTCTGTTGCGTGCCGACCGCGCTGCACATGTGGGCCGGGCCACGTTCGACACACGAGCAGGGCTGGCGCCAACGCTGTTGACGACTTCGGCTTCCCAATGGGGGATCTCTGTGGCCCCCTCGGGGATGACAACCTTGTTGCACGCCCGTCGCACGCGCTCCAGGAGTTGCTCGGCTATAGACTGATCCGAGGGCTCTTCGCTCCCTCGCTGCAACCGTCTGAGCTTCTGCAGCTCCTTGTGGGTCGCATGATTGTCGAGCTTGGCCTTGTAGCTGTCTGCGGTGTGAAACTCGAGCTCAAAATGGTACCCGCCAGTCGTGGCGAGCACTGTCCTAATGCCAGCGAAGGTCCGCGATCGCGTCCTGAACCAGTTAGTCGTGCTGACCTCGCTATAGCCGCTCTCCTCAAACGCTAGAATGGCTTTCTTGAAGGCACGTGTAAAATCCCTGTCAGAGAATTCGAAGACGTGTCGTACAGCGTTATTGAAAAGCTGGATGCCGGTCTCAGAGCTGGCCTGGATTCCGGTGAGCTCGTCTGTCATTGAGCTTGGCGATCTAAGACGCTTAGCCAAATGGGGCATCTTCGCGTCGATGCCGGCCCCCTTAAGTAATTCGGCAACCGACATTGCCGTCCGGGTGATGTCCTTCTCTTCGGCTTGAGCGCGAGAAGCCTCCATTTGGGCGCGCTGTGCCGCTTCCTCGCGAGTCAACTTGATTGTGGTGGCCACATCTTCGGCAGCAAGCGTTAGAGCCGAGGGTTCGCGCAGAATTCCCCGCTCGGCAGCAAGCTTAATCGAGGCTTGCATGACCGACGCCGCCAGCGTCGGATTGCCTTTAGATCCTCCAAGGCCGCATCGACATCGAAACGACCTTGGTTGAGGGTAGCCGCCAAGCTCTTGATGTATGGCGCCGATTTCAACCCGGCTGTCTGTTGCAGCAGGCGCTGAAGCTGCCTGCTCTTGATCATAAAGGCGTAAGCGCCAGAGAGCAGCTCGATCTTCTACACAACTTCAAGAATCGAATGAGCGCATATCCTGAGGTTACGCAGTGCTACTACGTAACGGGTTCGGCTGATTTCATTCTGGTCGTCAACGCCGGCTCTATGGAGGAATATGGAGCATTTACCGAGCGAGCATTCTTTCCCGACAAGAACGTCAAATCATTCAGTACATATGTGTCGATGCAGACGATCAAGTTCACCACCCGCATCAACCTTGACGTATCCTGACTAGCGGGCTTTGCTTATGCCTGTTGATTTCCGCTCCAAAGCGATAGGTCGGTGGGACCTTCCGTGGCAAAGAGCAGAACCTTGGCGGACTGATCGAGGCCAAGTTTTTTACGGTCCTTCTCTTCGGTCGCCCTCAAGAGGCCTGCTAATCCAGCCGCTCCGGACTCTCCGACGTGAAGAGCCTGATCGCCTGAAACACCTTCATGAAGCAAACGTACCGCGCCCACGGCTTCTTCTTCGGTCACCGTGATGTAGCCGCTGGTCAGCTCGTGGAGGATCGGCCAAACCAACAACGATGGGCTTTGGCATTCAAGCATCGACATGTGTGTCGCAGGTCCAGATGGGAGCCGCACGGGCATCTTGGCTCGGGCGCTTTCGTAAAGGCATGCCGACCGTTCTGGTTCCACGATCCAAAGATGGGTATCGCTCCCGAATAGCCCTCGTGCCGCGCCATGGGCGAACACGCTTGCTGCAAGGCCTCCCACACCAGCCTGAACCAGAACATGCGTAAACGGCTTCGAATGTCCTGCCGTTGCCGCAATGATTTCGTCGATTAAAATCGCATAGCCCTGGACCACAAACGTGCAAGCAGTGTCGTCCTCGCCAGGGCCAACCGTATCCGGAACAGCGATCCAACCATCCTGGAAGGCAGCCTTGGCTGCAGCTTCGACGGAGTCGTTATAGTCTCCAGCCACGCGCACGATTGCAGCGCCGAGCCGCGAGATATGAGCAGCCCGCTCGTCGCTCACACCTTCGTGGAGATATACGACGGCCCGGGCCCCTATGAGCCTCGCTCCGGCCGACGCCGAACGGCCATGGTTACCGTCCGAAGCACACGAAAATGTGAGCTCTGAAAGAATAGATCGCACGCCAGGCTCCGCCAATTCGGCAGGCAGAACCGAGCGTCCCGTCCGTCTTTCAACGTGCTTCATTGCGAGCTTCAGCACCGCATAGGCGCCGCCGAGCCCCTTGAAACTGCCTATACCAAGCCGCTGCGTCTCATCCTTGATCCAGATTTCGCCGAGACCCAGCTTGGCGGCGGTATGCGGCAGGGAAATCAAGCTGGTGGGTGCATAATGCGGGCAGACCCGAAGGAGGCGGAGAGGCTCATCTCCTGCGTTGCGGTCGCACCACCAAGGAGCCTTTATCAATCCGGGTGAGCGATTGCGCAACAGAAAGGGCCGATGCTTGGCAAGCGTCTCCGACGAAGTTTCCGCGGACTTTGAAGTGGGCAGCAAGGTGATCCTCCAGGCCAGGCAATTACGATCTTCTCGAACCACTTTGCCAGTCCTTGAGGCCGTTTGGCGCAATCTATGAAGCGGCAAATGAAGGATTTTGGCATTGTGAGCCTTAAAATGGCGGGTTTGGGCCATTCTGTCAGTTATGTTTCGAGAGATTTTGCCGGTCGAGGGACCGGTGGTGTCTGCGCATCTATCCATCTACCTTCGTCGCGAAGAAGGAACTTCAGGTGCATAATGTTCGGAAGCAAACTGCAAGCTCGATCAGGATCTTTCTGATTCCGACGTCGCTCGCTTGCGAGCGGATACGCCGGGCGTTGCACACCGAATCCACCTTAATAACGCCGGCGCTGCGTTGATGCCGAGCCCCGTCGTCGATGGTATGGTCGCATACCTTCAGCGCGAAGCCACAATCGGCGGATACGAAGCGACTGCCGAAAGCACGCGGCAGTTGGAGGGCGTATACGATAGCATTGCTCGACTAGGCTGTGTGGACTCTTGGGATTCTCAAATCAGATGGAACATGATTCAAGGCTTTCTTTTAGGAGAAAGCCTTGGGTGTCCTGGATCGGCTCGTTCTGAGCGACATGCAATGGGACCGTATCTCCGGCCTGATCATCGGTCGGCCGGATCAGCGCGGTTCGACCGGCCGGGACAACCGGATGTTTGTCGAGGGCGTGTTGTGGATCGTGCGAACCGGTTCGCCATGGCGTGATCTGCCCGAAGCGTTCGGCGAATGGAACAGCGTCTTCCGACGCTTCAACCCATGGAGCGCCAAGGGGGTCTGGCTGCGCATGTTCGAAGCGCTCGCAGATGATCCAGACTTTGAATATCCGATCGTTGACTCCACCATCGTCCGCGCCCACCAGCACGCCAGCGGCGCAAAAGGGGGGCTCAAAATCAGGCCATCGGGCGTTCGCGCGGCGGCCTGACGACCAAATCCATATGGCTGTCCGCGGCTGGGTTGTCCGGTCCGCTTCTTTCTCACCGCAGGTCAAGCCGGTGATGCACCTCAGGCCCAGCCGCTCATCGAGGCGCTCGCAGCCGAGGTCGTGATGGGCGATGCGGCCTACGATTCCGATGCGTTGCGATCCGCGATCGCCGCAAAGGGCGCCGAAGCCGTTATTCCGAACAACCCCTCACGAGCAATCAAATATCCGCTCAACAAACCCCTCTATGCCGAGCGTCATCTGATCGAATGCTGCTTCTCGAAACTGAAGCGGTTCAGGCGCGTCGCTACGCGTTACGAAAAGACCGCGCGAAACTACATGCGCTCCAGGCCTCCGGGTCCAGAACGTGATTTGCCTCGTCGGAATAACCTCGACCCGAGCGCCCGTACGGCGAGCGACCTGCAAAATCGCAATAATTTGTCGCAAACTCTGCGGAGCTAGTGAGAATTCGGTCGCCAGGGCCAAGGCGGAGCGAATAGAACGCGCGCTGCCACGCCAAAGTGGCATTCTCGGCCAGCGCGATTTCTTCGCGCTTTGAGCCGACTAGGCTGTGTGGACATTTACCTTAGCCAGAGCAGAGTTGCGGCGATAGCGACGATGGCGAAGTAGGATAAGCGCGTAAGGCTGATCGCCATCACGTGGATACCGACCAACGGCGGCTTGGTGAACCCAGCTGAAGCCGTGGGACGCATCGCACGCGCTCATAGCGTTCGCTACCTGCTGGATGCGTGCCAGGCCGTTGGCCAGATCCCCGTCGACCGAGGCGATTTCCTGAAGGACATCGAATCCGCCATGATAGACCTGTTCGGCGCACCTTGGGTTGGACCTGAGCGCTACGAACTTAGGCCCGACGCACGACGATTCGAGGCTTGGGAAGCGAACTACGTGCGCGGCTTGGGCTTCGTATCGCCGCGGACTACGCGCTTTCGATTGGCATAGACAGGATCGAACAACGTTGCCGCCACCTTGCGAACGAATTGCGAGCAGCACTTGCCACCGTCCCTGGGGTGTTGCTTTACGATCTTGGAGAACGTCCGGCTTCAATCGTGTCGTTTACAGTTCGGGGCACAGTCGCCCGCGAGGTCAAGTGCAATCTTGCAGGGCAGAACATTAATGTATCCGTCTCGCCACCAACAAGTACACCGTTAGATGCATCGAGCAGAGGTCTGCCGGACATCGTTCGCGCATCCCCGCATTACTACAATACGATTGATGAGGTTCACAATCTCGCGTCAGCGGTGAAGGGAATTGCCGCGTCATCATAGGCTGCGGGCGGCGCCGATTGATCAAACACGTCCAGTTTGCGATTTCGGCCTAGCGTGTGGCTTATCTAGAGGTCGCCTTTCGGATCACGACTCTGCATCCTCAATTTCGGTCGGCGTAGGGGCCAAAGAAGCTAGACGCGCTAGCATCACTTCTGAGCTCGCGGTACTAACGGTAGAACGCCCTATTTGCTGTGACTATTTCGGTCACGACATCAAAGACCGCCGCCATCTTTGGGACGTGCCGTAACTCCTCGTGGATGGTAAGCCAAAACTCTCGATTGGTCCTTGCCTCGGAGGCCGGTACGCGCCGGAGCGTGGGTTCAAAGTCCGCCAGGAGGTGGGAAATGTTCCGCAAAGCCTCGCCTGACCGCCTCCAACTGGACAAGTGGACTGGTGCTGCGGAAAACGACGCGTCTCTCGCCGATAGTGTCCTGCAGCCATTTCACTGCGGAGATTTACTGCAAAGGCGTTGGCCGGCGCAACCATATCGGCGAGCCATTTCCGGAAGAGCTCTTCATGCGCCTTCATCAAGGCTCACGCGCGCCTCCGTCACCAGATTGCAAACAGGGATTGGAACAATCAAGCCATGCCGATGTGGAATCCAGCACAGCCAAATAGCACTAGGCGTACGGAGATGCGGCCAGGCGTGTTTTAGGCTGGCCTTCCGCCGAGTGCGGGTCGACCTCGACGGCTTGCCGCTCGAACAGACTGCGATAGATGCCGCCGGGTTGCACGATCAGTGCCGAATGCGCGCCCTGCTCGACGATCTTGCCGCGATCGAACACCAGGATGCGGTCGAGGCAGCGCACCGTCGAAAGGCGGTGCGCGATTACGATCGAGGTGCGGTCCTTCATCAGCCGCTCCATCGCCTCTTGGACCAGCGCTTCCGATTCCGAATCCAGGCTCGACGTAGCCTCGTCCAGGATCAACACTGGTGCATCGGCAAGGAACGCGCGCGCCAACGCTATACGTTGCCGCTCACCACCCGACAGATTTACGCCCCGCTCACCCACAAGTGTGCGGTAGCCCTTCGGCGATCGTATGATGAAGTCATGTGCATTGGCGAGCCTCGCCGCCTGCATGATCGCCGCCAGGCCGGCGCCGGGTCGGCCATAGGCGATGTTTTCTGCCAGTGAGCGGTGAAACAGGATCGGCTCCTGCTCCACGATCGAGATCTGGCTGCGTAGTGACTGCTGCATGGCTTTCGCAACGTCCTGGCCGTCGATCAGGATACGGCCGCCGGAGAGGTCGTAGAGCCGCTGAAGCAGCTTGACGAACGTGGTCTTGCCGGAGCCGGAGCGGCCGACCAGACCAATCCGCTCGCCGGCGCGAATGTTGATCGACAGTCCGTCGTAGAGCGGCACGCGAGCGCCGCGATACAGGAAGGTGACGTCCTCGAACGTGATCCTCCCACAGTGAATGTCGATTGGTTTGGCGTCGGGGGCATCGACGATGCCGATCGGCTCGCAATACGATGGTAACCAGTTCCTCCATGTCGTTCACCGAGCGCTGCAGATTGTTGATGTGCATCCCAACATCACGCAAATAGGCGTGAATAATGTAATAGCTTGTCAACACATAGGTGATCTCGCCTGGAGAGGTCCGCCCGCCCAGCCACAGCAGGATGGCGCCGCCGATCACCGAAGCACGGAAGCACAAGAGCATCACGAGCTGCACCGCGCCCGCGTTGTTGGACCGCAGCCAGGTGCGCTGCACCCGCGCCCGCCAGCGTCTGACGATACTATCAAGCCGCGCATCCTCACGTGCTTCAGCACCAAAGGACTTCACCACATTATTGCAGGTGAGTGCGTCCGCTAGCGTGCCGCTGACTTTGCTGTCCCAGGCGTTGGAGACGCGCGCCGCCGGTGCGATGTAGCCGATCGTGAATGCCGTCGTCATGGCGACGTAGAAGACTGCGCCGAGGCCGACCACGGCGCCGAGCTCGGGCCAATACAGGCCGAGCAGGATCGTCGAGCCGACGAGCACCGCGAGTGACGGCAACAATGCCATCAGGATCGTATGATTAAACAGATCGATCGCCCACATGCCGCGGGTGATCTTACGCACGGTCGAGCCGGCGAACGAGTTACCGTGCCAGTCCGTTAAGAAGCGCTGCACTCGCATGAAGCCCCCCCGGGCCACATCTGACATGGTCTGCAGCGTGAGCGGCACGATTGCCCGCAAGCCCGTAAGTCGCAATATAATCGAGAGCAGACCAAGTGTGAGGGTACCGGCGAACGCAATCAGTGCCGCATGCCGCGCCCCTTGGTCGGAAGGGACTGAGGCCAATGCATCCACTAGATGGCCGGAATAGACCGGCATGAACAGGTCGGCGACCGTTGACCCTAAGAAGCCGGCGAGGACAATAGTTGCGCGGACTGGCTGCTTCAGCCACTGCTCCAACGCAAACGGGAGAACCAAGCCGATTGTGGCCGGTCGTTTGTCGTCTTGACTTGTCATGGCGCTAGGAGTTGGTGGCACGCGCGGTGTGCAAGCCGGGCGATCCAAACCCGATGCGCACAATGCTTGGCGCGCCGTTCGAGCAATGCGATAAATGCCCGCAATGTCGGGGCTGCGGCCGAACTCTTCCCATTTCCCTCACTCTTGGCGTAAGCGCTGAGCTAAAGCGCCACGTGCTTTGCGAGCTTCTCCGGCTGAGAGCATGAATCTGAAACATCGGCCAACCTTGCGCGATCCGAGCTTGTGTGAGCCAGATAGGCGGGATCGGCGCCACTCTCTTCTTCATCTTTTCTCTTCCGGCGCATGCACTTTGGTGGTCGGCGAACTTCGGGTTGCGGGGTCGCGCATAGAGATCCATGGCAAGCCTTCTGCGCCGTGTAGTTTGCCAGTGTTTGGACCAATACCAACATAACTTGCTGGGATAGGTGCGGGGCCCCCAGCGACCTCAGCGTTACCTCGATCAACTCGATCGCGCGATCCTTGTTGCCGCTCTCATAATAGTACCGGGGGCGACCGCCGGATAGGACAGGAACTTAGGGGCCTCCTCGCGTGGCGGACGATCCACTGCCAGAATGTGCTCGGATTACTCATGGCCCATTGCGAAGCGCTCGACCTGCGGCAAATGAGAGTTGTCATTCGCCGGATCGAAAAGTTGGCGCATCGCCATGGCCATCCACAGCCCGGACTTTTTGTTGATCGCATCACGAACAAATTGGCGCATCACGGGCAGGCCGGCCTGCACGTCGTTCATTTTGTGGAGCAACAGATCCGCATGCAGCGCGCGGAAGTTCACTTCATCCGGCAGAACAGCGACGGCTTCTTCGACCACCGAAAGCGCCTCGGCCCAATCCCGTGCCTCCATCGCCGGCGTCAGTTTAGCGAAGATCGACATTGTGCGTTTGCCCTTAGCGATCCGCTCGGCATCGGCGGCTTTCGCTTCATCGCTGGTCCGCCAGCGGCCGTTCAGAATCTTCGGCAAAACGTCATCGAGTTGCATCGGGGAATCGATAAAGGCGACGTGGCCATCACGGTCGACCACGAACGAGGTGGGAATTTCGACAGAAAAGCTGGAATCCATCCAAAGCTTGTCCATTTTGCCTGTGTAGTTGAACCCAATCCGATAGTTGAGATTCGGCAACCTTTCGGTCAACCATGCGTCCAACTTGCGTCGGGCCTCTTGCGCTGTTTGAGCGCGTTCACGAGCTGCTATTCCGATAACCTCAACTCCGCTATCTCTGTATTTCTCGTGCAGCTGCACCAGGCGGGACAACGCCGCCGCACATGGCGCGCACCAAGTTGCCCAAAATTCGACAATGTACACTTTCCCCTGCTGGAAATTCGTGACGGGCTGACCGCCCAGCCAGTTCTCCACCTTGATCGAGGGAGCAGGAGATTCTAAGCCGGGCGCCATGTTACTCTCCAAAGTGATTGTCGGAGGCTGCGCGATGTTTTGCGTGAGCTGACTTCCGTCGGGACCGAGAGGGGTGACGCCTTTGTGTAGATGCGCTTCCGACCGAGATGCGCGGCGAATGTCGGTGTCCCCGGGCTAAGCGCGATCACACAAAAAGCCACAAGCAATAAGCGCTTCCTCTCACAAACGGGCCACATCGTTTCAAGGAAGGTGAGCATGGCTGGTCTCGCGTTTGGTGCGCTGAGCGCATTCAGTCCTGCTGCATCTTAGTAGCAACGTCTGTGCCAGCATCGTCGCGAGCAGTGCCTGACTGCGCATGAATAGCTCAACGGCACGATCGCCACGTATCTGCCTGCCTGCGACAAACCGGTTGAGCCGCAACGCTTGGCTACTCTGAATGACGTCTCAAAGGTGAAGAGAGTGCTCCAGCTGCGTAATCCAGTCAACCTCACTCGAGGTGACGTTATCCGATCATCGCCGAGCCTCGCACGGTGGTCCGGGCGCGGTCACTCGCACGGCTCTGCATCGACCAATCCAACCAAAGCGCGGCCGCTCAACCAATGGCACCGGCAGGCGAGCGATCGCCTTGCCGAAAACAGACCCTTCCCTGTGGCTTGGGGCACGTGCAGATCGGTCAGAATACAAGGCGCATGTCTGAAATCCGCCTCCGACTGTCTACGGAAGCCAGCTGCGTTAAAAAAGCGAGATTGCCCCTTCTGTAGTGCTGGCCCAAATCCTGCACCGGCTCTAGGCGCCAGAAAGTTTGGTGCCGGCAACAAGATGGGAGTCGAGTTGAGCCTCGATCGGTCAATCAACAATCCGGATGTCGCACGGGAGGTCGTTTATCTGTACCACGCTCGGAGAACGGAAGATTTTCCTGCTAGCCACGGCCTCGTCCGCATCAGTCTTGGCACCGGAAAACTGCTTTCAGAGGAGGGGCGGCCTATCTTCACTTGCACGCCCCCCTTCTGCGGCGGGCGATGTCGGTTGGATTCGGAGACAGACAACGATGTCCACGTAAATCTAGGCACTTGTCGGACAGTGCCGCGCGGAACCGCCAGAGCGCGGAACGAGCTTGCTGGCGCACCGCTACACCTATTGAACCACAATGCGGCATTTCGCCATAAACACCGGATCATACGTTCAGGCGCGTCATCTGATAGCTGGATGAGGCGGCTTCATCTCAATTTGCCTGTCCTGACCTTCCAGCTGCAAGACCTCTCCCGAGTTCAAGGCGGCCTGGGTAGCAATCCTCGACATGGCGCGATCGGCAACCTAGCCGCGCCCAACCCTTTCCTAACACCGCCATCGCCTGCCGCGTCAACGTTGGCGGCTGCCTGCTCACCCTGAAGCGAGGCGCCAATAGATGATCGATGAACTGGATCTGCGAACCTTCACGTTACACCCTCAACGCGCCGCTGTGCTTGGCGAAGTGCACACGCGCCCCTTCACTCGCCTTGTTTCGCCCTTCAGCGTGATCCACTTCGCTTTTGTTGCACAGGGCGAGGCAGCCACAAGCGACCGCTGTCGTTTTATCGACTTTTGCCTCGAGCGCAATCTTACGCCGCCTGAGCAATCGGCGAAACTTCACCAAATTGTAATCGGGCCCGTTACGCTACGCTGGGAGCAGCATTCGGAGTTTACAACATTCACCTGGATCTGGACTGACGAAGATTGTTCTGCCGCGGACCGATTTGACAAAGTTGATGACACTGTGCGATCGCTGATCCGCGCGTTACGTCAGACCGGACAGTTGCTGGTCGCGATCAGGCTAGAAGTGGAGCGGGAAGGATCGCCCACCAAGCGGGCCGAACAGATTTTTGACAAGAACAGCCTGGCCATGGTTGCCACAAAGAGCGGCGCAGCCGTTGCCGCTTCAGACTTCCGCGTAGACGAAAAAGGCTTCACGAAAATCCTCGTCTGCGATCTCGGGTTGACGTCGCACGATCTCGGAGCGCTAGTGCAACGGCTCCTGGAGATCGAGACCTACCGCCCATTGGCGCTTCTTGGCCTGTCGGCGGCCCTGGAGCTTGCACCATCTATTGATCGCATCGACCGCCGTCTTGTTGAGGCGCTCGAGAAAATGCAAAGTGGTGAGGGGCTCCAGTTCAACAACCATCTGCTTGCCGAGCTGACGGCATTGGCCGCATCCTTCGAAAGAGGCGCGACCGGCAGCCTGTTTCGGTTCGGCGCCAGCAGGGCCTATAACGAGCTGGTCCAATCTCGACTATCCATCATTGAAGGCAACGATGTCTCGCGCTATCCAACCTGGTCATCGTTTTTGGCACGCCGCATGGCGCCCGCGATGCGAACCTGCGCAACTGTGGAGGATCGTCAGGCGACCCTGTCGGTCAAGCTCGCGCGTGCCGCCGATCTGTTGCGAACCCGGGTCGACGTCGAAATCGAACGACAGCATCGTGACCTGTTGCAGGCTATCAACGAGCGCGCGAGACAGCAGCTTCGGCTTCAGTGCACGGTCGAAGGATTGTCAGTCGGGGCGATCGGATATTATGTGGTCAGCCTGTTTAGCTATCTTGCCAAAGGCGCGCATGATGTCGGACTGCAAGTAGAGCCCTCGTTCCTGACCGCAGCCTTCGTGCCGATCGCAGTCGGCGTGATCTGGCTGATGAGTTACAATGTCCGAAAGCGACACCTCAAGCACGACGATGCGCGCTCGGTTACTTGCGAGTAAAAGCTCCTTGAGGAAATCGGTGGGTTCGTCCTGCCAAGCTCGCGTCGTCGGGGGCGACGCTGCCGCAAGATTGCTGCCGCCGACTGCGCAAGGTAATGCCCCGCCAGGACCGGCCGGGCAAGGTGCACTGTGGATCGGGTCAGTCGCCGTTGCGTCTCCGACGGGACCAAATCGAGCTGAAGCCCTCACCTTTGCTGGTGTGCTGGCGCTTTGGTGCGCAACTATTTCTCGTAATTGTAAACGCTGAGCATTGGATTTGCCGTCACAAAGGTCGGGCTGTGGAGAGATCTCGGTAGCTCAGATTGTCGGATTTGAGACGACCGCCGGCAAGTTGACGCGGCCAACTGTTAGAAAACCTGCAAAGCACATCCAATTCAGTGTGGCACATGCATTGCTCTAGTCGGTGCATCGTCACCAATCGCAGTGCGTGATGTTTGGAGCGGATTTGGCAAGCTTTCCGCGACTCAATTCTCGCCGCGACGCTTCACCATTTGCGACAATTTAAGAAGCCGGTGTGGACCGGGAAAGTGCAAGGCCTCTGATGAAATCGAGAGTTCTTCTGTTGGGTGTCACGACGATTGCGGCCATGGAAAGCGGAGCGGCCAACGCACGCGTTGAGCCAGGACCGACGCTGCCGCTTACCGTATGGAATTGGTCGGGTGGCTATATCGGCGGACACGTCGGCGGTGGGTACGGGCAAACCTCCTTCAGCAATCCCTACGGTCCCTCGATCTATGGCGGCATCGTGGAAGCCCGGCATTTCTCGCGGGTGGCCAGATCGGCTACAATTGGCAGAGCAGCAGCTGGGTGTTCGGCATTGAACTGAATGCCAGCGGCCTTATTTCCGAAGGCACAAATACCTGCCTCGCTCATTCGGGCTTGATTGTCAGCGCAAACTGCGTCGCAGGTCCCGACCTCTTCGCCAGCGGGACTGGCCGCATTGGCTACGCTTTTGGCGCATTCGGTCATACGCTGGCGTATCTCAAGGGACGCGTCTCCTGGCAAAACAACAGGGGCGATGTCGTCAACAACTTTGAAGGCGGCCAGCCACAAGAGAAAACCCATTTCGACTATGGTCGGGTCGGGAGCATCATCGGGCTGGGCGTCGAGCAAGCGATTACGCCTGCATGGTCGGTGAACGTCGAGTATGACTATCTGCACTTTGGCGGACCGGGCGTCGCGACGCCTTCGACAGTGCAATTTCCGCCGCGTGCGGTTCTGCCAGCGAACACAACCAGCCTGTCCAGCGACTATCACGTCGGAAGGATTGGCCTTAACTACCATTTCGACGCCGACCGAAGGGCTGCAGAGTGGTCTAGTGCGTCACTGCCAGGCAGCGCACGGCCCATCCCCTACGTGCCGGGCTGGTCATTCGAAGGCGGCTCGCGGCTCTGGCTCAGCCGGGGGAGATTCCAGTGGGATCACAGCGCAGCGGACCAAGACGAAGATCCCAGCTTTCTGATATCAAGGCTCACGTATCATGGACTGGACGGATTTTCCGGGGAGTTATTCGGCCGCATCGACGGCCCGTGGGGAGTTTTCCTGAAGAGCGATCTTGGTACCGGGCCTCTCAACAAAGGGAAGATGAGCAATGAAGATTGGATCCCCCACAAAGAGCGGCCCTACCAGAACGCCCTTGAAAGTCAGTCAAACGGAAGATTCACATATTACGCGGCCGACGTCGGCTAAGATTTCCTGCGCGCTACGAACTACAAAGTAGGTGGATTTATAGGCCGGACCTATTACAGCCAGAGCTCGGACAGGACCGGTTGTGTTGAGGTCGCTCATCCCTGGCGTCGATGTCTTGCCCCGGGTGACAACAGGATCGTTGGCACTGAGGATACGCAGTGGAATGCTCCTCGAATCGGCCTGAGCGCCGAAACCATGCTGGCCGAGCGCTGGCTCTTGAGCACTGATGTCGCTTACCTGCCCTGGACTGATTTCATCGGGCGAGACAATCACCTCCTGCGTGCCGAGACGACCTTCACGGAACAACGCGGCAATGGTGGCGGCGGCGTCCAGCTTGAAGGTGCGCTGTCCTACTTCGTCACCAGCAACTTTAGCATTGGCTTTGGTGCCCGCTATTGGGCTATGTGGACTAAAAGGGACGCTTGGTCCATGCACTGCGAACGGTTGCATCGAGCACTCGCCCGCATTTGCGAAGTACAGCATGGAGCGCTGGGGTACATTCTTTCAGGCTTCATACAAATTCGATTCAAAGACTTGATTTCGGCAGGCCCGAAACTATCAAACGCGACATCCAGGCGTGCTCGTAAGCATCGACCTCGGCACCATAACAACGGCGCCGAGGTCGTGGGTAACGATGGTGAAGCACCTCGAAATCGAGCAGAGCTGCTGCTTGGTACAATGTGCAAGCCCAGAAGGCTCTCGACTTCCTTGAGGACCAAAATTGTCGGGCCGACACGCTGGCACCCATCATCCGGCCTTCCTTGAGGATTTTCCAACCTCCTTCGATCGTTTCTATGGCAATACAAGTAAAGTGTCGGAGCTTCATTTTCGCTCTTGAACAAAAGTTTCAATCCGCGTCCCCAAGTTGACGAAACGCCGCAACGTTTCAGGTTGGCCTGGAAACGACAGCAGTGCGCGACACTCAAGAGGGTTGGCGCGTCTGTTTTTGTCCAAAAGCTGGGTAATTCTCGGATCTGATCATCCAAGAGCTTCTTGCCGTATCGGGATCTTCCTCGGACAAGGAATGCAGATTGAGTGCGTGCATTCTGGCGGCCGGTAATCCCGAGCTCGATTCATTTGTTCGAGGAGCTAGCGCGCAGCCTCGAATTCCCGCCGCGCTCGCTTGGCTGCCGCTTTTGTTCGAAGCTCGCCCTGCTCTGGCCAACGATTATCGGGATGATTGGCGAAACTGACACGCTCCTTGAAGTCCTCGATCAAGCTGCCCAGGTCTTCCAGCCCGTTCTCAGGGAGTGTGCACGACCAAGTTTGTTGTCGTCCAGGACGCGATGACTTCGCTCGCTTCTGAGAAAGTTCTTTGGATCTATTCAGCACTCCCGATCAGGGCTATTGAAATGGCTCGAGCCAGAACTCGGCGGTTCTCTGGGTGGTTCACCATTGTCTCGTGGTTGCCTGGAACTTGGTACAGCATGAATAGACCTAGCATTCACAACCCGGTCCCAACCCTTCATTGGCAACTCCCGGTCGGGTTGTCCGTCATGTGATAACCCACGACTTGTGAGAGGCTCACTTTCATAAAAAACTGGTGGATTTCAATCGGCAGCGACGGAATGCGATAAGACTGTAGCGACCGGTGAAATGTCGTGGCCCTTTGATACATCGAAAGTTCGTTGTGGATCTCGTAATCTGAAGGGAGCGCACCTAGTTGTTGCGCCTTTTCAAGCACCTCAAAGACGGAAGATTGGTCGGCGTCGCGTTCCAGTACCTGCCGATGTGCATCCCGCAAGACCCCGCAACGATCCAAGACAAATTCTCGCGCCAAATTATCGAGCAGCGCGTTTGAAGAAACCGCAGGTAGACTAACATCGATGAAGGCCATGAATGACACAGCTTCATCAAGACGCAGTAGCTGCTCGGCAATTGCATAAGCGAGGATTGCACCTGATGAGTATCCAGCAAGGCGGTATGGGTCATGTGGTTGGATCTCTTTCATCGCGACAATCATCTCCGCGGCCATCGTCTCAAGAGGCAGCGGCCAAACGTCGTTTATAGGCGGCCATGGCAGAGTGTAAACAAAGTTCGCCGACCGCGCCGAACGGCACCGGCGCGCCATCGCCATCCAGCAAGTACACCCGCGTGTTGGCGATGGGACGTCCGACGTGAGGCATCGTGAGGCCAAGTGTGTGCGGGTCCGGGTTCGAAGGCGACCGCGGGGCCCAGGACGGCGTCGCGGTCTCCAGGTCGACCACCGTCACTCCCGCTAGAGCCTCCGCACCTAATGCGGTTCGACCGGCAACATCACAAAGCAGCAGTTTCGGTTTTGCATCGTCGACAATCTGCCGCAGCCGTTCTGAGGGATAAGCCGGATCCAGCGGCAGATAGGCGCCTCCCGCCTTGAGGATAGCCAAGACACCAACCACCATCGGTAGGCTGCGTTCTAGGCAGATCGCCACTGGCTGGTCCGGCCTAACGCCGAGCTCGATCAGATGATGCGCCAGCTGGTTGGCCCGCGCATTGAGTTCGTCATAGCTCAGTCTCTCCTTCCCGTGGACCACCGTCACCGCTTCGGGGCCTTATACACCTGGGCCTCGAACAGCTCATGTATACATCGCTCGTGCGAAACAAGCGTTGCCGTGCCATTCAAATCCTCCAACGGATCTCGGCGTTCGTCGCCTGGGAGATGTCGATTCGGCCGACAGCCTGCCCGGCATCGTTCATCGCGCCGCGCAACAAAGTTTGCAAATGCTGCGTCATGCCGTCGATCACCTGCGGGGCTAATCGCGCGGCATCAAAATGCCAGCGGAAGCTCCCATCCGGAGCACGAACTTCAAACGTCAGCAAGTTGCCGCATACGGCTTGGCCAGCTTTGTGGCTCGTCGTCAGATCGTCAGCGACGGAACCGCTCTCTGACGTGACTGCAATGCCGATCGGCCAAGGCTGGCGCAACCGCAACGCCTCAACATCTCGCAATGTCGGGCAACGAGCGATTAGATCCCGGGCAAAGCTCGCATGCGCCCTCAGCTGAGCGACTTCGGCCGCTACGGCTTTGCGCACTTCTTCAAAACCATGATTAAGATCAATGCAAACATTCATCGGCACGACGGAGGCGATCAAAGCCTCAAGGAGCTTAGAGCCAGCCTGTAATCCATCCCATGCAGGTTTCCATCCCACTTGAGGTTCTTTTTCTCCCGTGAGGCGCGCGAGATAGATCAACCAAGCCGTTAGCAAATACTTCGAGCGATCTTGCGGACATAGTTTGGCCAAAGCGCTTAGGTTGGACCACGAACTCGACTGCCATTCGGGAGGCGGCGCAGCCGCGGACGATGACAGTAAAGGAAAATGCAATCGCTTGAACTGTCCAAGCCGCTTCCGCCAAAAATTCTCCAGAGGCGCCAGCAACTCATGTGCGGCGGTTATGCTCTGCACCTGCTCATCGCTCAAGATAAGAAAGCGACCACTTTGATCCACGTTGAAACGCTTGGCAAGAGCTTGCGCATCCAGCACGTATTTGAAAGCACCTCGACGCGCTCGCTCTAACACGTCCAATGGCAATGTGAATGGATTGGCGATTGAGAAGATCCAATCTACCGGCTCAGCCTTCATAAATGACGAGAGCTCTTCAATACTTTCCATACACGGAATGTTGGCATCAGCTGCCCACTGAGCAAAGGTGGAATCGGCACACAGCGCTGCACCAATGACGTGGTCCATTACCAATGCCAGCTGAGCGTCGCGGATTGCGGGCCTTCCGCTGCCGATAAACACGCTTGAGAAGGTTATTCGGCTTGCAGAAGGCCTATCCCGGTCGCTTGGTTCGTAGGCGTTCGCGGGCTCCAGAGGCGACTCGTGCTCCATCGTCATCCTTTCAGCAGTTCAGCTATCAGGCTGGCCTGTGCCATCGGCGCCCCCCTCCCCCCGCAATTTCGGTCACAGATCAACCTGGGCTGTGGCGAAACCTGGCTACCCAAGGCCAGAATCTCTCAATCTCCTCTCATCGAACGATTTCTCCTGCGTGTCGCAATTCAGAGGATTACGCATCTATCGTGCCAAAGTTGAAATCGACTGCAATCAATGCGATAGCAGGGTCGGTGCTATGTCACGTGTCCAACAGCGCCGCTCGATATCGTACAAATGGGGCGCTATAAGTCGGCATGCGCCTCCGGACTCTCGCTCGGTGTTCCGGACAAAAATGGACGTGGATTGGCAACGTGAGCCGTCAGCTCAGCTGAACCGCATTCGGCGAGCGCGTCTCCTAAGACCGCTCCGAAGGATTTAGTGTCAATCGGCTTGCAAGTGAGCCAGGAGAGAAGCAAGCCGTTGCTCGACAACATGCACGCCCGGCTGCTGCGCGATCGAGAACCTCTCTCGCGCTCCTCCGAGATCCTGAAGCCCACGAATTACATGCTCAGGTGCTGGGCCGGCTTTGCCCGCTTTCTTGACGATGGCAGGATCTGCCCCAGCAATAACGCCGGCGAAAGAACGTTGCACGGCATAGCCTTGGGAAGGCGCAACTGGACCTTGGGCGGCAGCCTGGGCGGTGCCGACCGCGCCGCCATGGGAATTGCTCCTCATATTACCTCAGAAGACAATCTTACCGAAGCGCCCCCAGCTGTTGCCCGAATTGGACGCCGCGGGTCCGAGCAAGCCGCTCGCGAAGCGCGCCCTCCAGAGCGCCGTAGCGAGCGAGCGGCTTGCGGTGATTCGGCGAAGCAACACGTCGGATTTAGACACCGAGGGAAGCTTGGACCGATAGTATGGTTTCGGTGCTGCTGATGAGCTGTCGGGCGGCCTTTGATCGCCAATTCTTCACCAACCGCTGCACCGTACGCCGCTGATGGCCACTGAACTTATCGGGCGCATGCGCCGCCAGCCGGCAGAGAAGATCGACCGCGGACAAGTGCGGAGCCGCGGCAAGCCATTCCTCGATCATGGGAATGTATGGGTCGAGCTTCGATGGCCGACGTGGCACAGGTTTGCGCCGCACATACTGGCGCCGATGAATACCCCGCTGCTCACCGTGTTTCCAACCATCGCCGAGCTCTCGGGCAAAGGTGGTCAAGTCGCTTTGCACCGGCGCGACCGTCATCGCTGGCTTTCCAGCCCGCTGATCAACACGCTTGCCCAGCTCATTTTGAGCGCCCCTCATCTGCGTTAGGAATGCCAGCGGATCAAGCGTGCGGTAAATCTCACGCAGCCGTGCCATGCGAATGGAAGCTCCGCAGGTCCGGCTCCGCCCCCCTCCCCGCGGCACTGCCGTGCCCCCCGTCCACTGACAGAGCTCGGACGGCAACGGCGCACAGCTCGTCTAGGATCCGTCACTTCTCGAGCCGCCCGCTCGCCTGATAACGCTCGGCCAGCGCTGATGTGATCTCGCGCCTTGCGCGCATGCTGATCTTCCCTGCCATAGCAGCCACCGAACTGATTCGGCAGCTCCGCCCAGGCACAAGGAAGTTGTCCGTTAACATTTTTAGCGAGGCGATGCGGACCTTTGCTATTAGCGGCAGTTCATATCAGATCGTCGTTTACTCGCGTCGCTCAATATGTGGAGCCTGCCGGGTCGTAGAGGTTGTGGCGCTCGGTTCCGTTGAGGGGCGGGTTAAAGATGCTAACGAGGACCGTGTCCTTGCCGCGTCCCCTGCGCAGAAAATGCTTGTCATGCTTGTCGAGCACATACATGTCGCCCTTGCGAATGGGATAGACATATCCGTCCATGTCCTCGACCTCGCCCTCTCCGGCCATTGAAGCGACCGACCACTTCGTTGATTGGGGCAATGGTACGAGCCACCGATGCAGCAGATGATCATCGATTATTTGCCGCCTCGCGACCTCATGATGAGGCCGCCGGCGAGAAATCGCGTGGTCCCGAATGCGCGCGTCGTTCGCGCCTCCGATTTGACCACTCCGTTCCGAAGGCTAAACGCGAGCGGAAACGTCGCGACCGAAAGAGACCCGAGCGCGGCCTGATCTTCGGTGAGGCGCCGTTCAACGAACTGACTTTCGACATCCGACAGGCTCGCCTTCAGCAGGCGACGATAGCGGTCGATGATGTTACGGTGAGCACGAATGCGGGCCAACTCTTTATCGAGCATCCTGAACGCTCCTGAGGTGTTCGCAATCTCTGCGAAGAGATATTCAGGCGAGCATGTCGTCGATCAACGCGCCGCCTGTCATCGCATTCGGTAGGCGGATAAGGACCATGCCAGTTCGTGATATCCTCCCTCCCCTAGCCCTAGCAATTCCATGGCGACGATCCGCACCGTTTTTGGCCCACCTTACACTGTCTTTCTTCCCGACTAGTTCCGCAAACAGAGCTGAACGCTGGTAAGGCGGAGGGAATGGGCGACTCACGCTCCCCTCGCCAGCCGCTTGTCGCTAACAAAGCTCGCCCGTCAGTACTCTCTCCGAATGAGCTGAACATCATTTGCCGATGTGCTATACGCTCTCGTTGAGAATAGCTTTGTTTGAAGGTTTCGATGTCTCTTTCGATTGAATTGATTGTCGACGGCTATGTGAAACTAAACAACCGTAGCGCGCTGGAGAATCTTCTGGCGCATCGGCGGAAGCTAGTGCAGCAGTTGAACTGCGTTACCGGCACTGATCCGAAGCAAACGATCGCTCAGGTCACTCAAGAAATCGCAGTCATCGAAAGGGCACTTGCGGCGCTCGCACGGGAGTAAACAGGAACGACGCACCGGCTCGGGTCAGTTGACGGCGTTCCGGCGCCGAACATTGACTTCGGCCGCTTTTTTCGGTTGAGGCTTATTGGCGCGATGCGTTCACCGGCATCGTAGCGCAAGGGCGTGCGCAAAGGCCAAGATGCGCAGCCTTTTGTGCGAGCTACTCTCTTGCTTCAGTGATCGGCCGCTCGCGGCGAGCAACGCGCCAACCGATATACATATGCAGATGCGCGAAGCCGGCTGCATGGCCTGTCGTGATGGATCGCGGTAAACAACTAGGGGGACAAGGATTGACTGACGGCGCCTCCTCGCAAAACAGATTCTTCGTTCGGAGGGCGGGAACGGTCGGGCGGTCTATGATCGAGAACGTAAGGCACCAGCGCTGATTGTGACAAGCTTGGCACTAATCTAACGATTGAAGAAGCCGAATCGACAAAGTTTGCACCGCTCCGCAGGAACAAGATTTCATTTTGAGCAGAGCATTCCAGATGCCGGATTGTGTGATCGGTCGACCCCGCGCGTGCGATGGGGTGCCACTAGGAACCGGAGCGCATTGATACGACACTTCGCCGGCCGCCATCGCGCATACGTCCCATTTGACGCGTAGTCGACGAACACTGCGTACTGCTTCTTAACCAGCATACCGACCACCGCCGCACGCTGATGAATGTCGCCAACGAAACGAACAATGAACTTCAAGGCGCGGAGCCTTTCGCATCCGCTGCGCGCAAAAGAATGCGCCATGACAATGCTCCATCGGATAATGCCGAAGGTGACGTGTGAGCGCTATCGATCTGTGAGGACGATAACTTTCCGCGAGCTAGCCGGATCGCTATGCCGCAGGGGACATCGCAATTCGCGAACCTGGATAACAGGCCAGGATCCTTCACCACTGTGCCTTTGAAATTCACCTCGATGACAAAGGCATGTAGTAGATCTACCGCCACATCGTTGGTGCTTTGGAAAGAGCTTCCTGACCAACCTGTTTAAGCAGATCGGGGCGCGTCTCACCTTTGGTGGCGGCCTCCAGGATTTTGGAGGCGACGTAGACGCGGACGCCAACGTCATACGGTGAAACGCTCTCGCAAATCTCATCCAGGATCGTGCGCAGAAGCGCGGTCGTGGCACCGTCCAGCATTGGAGATCTCCCTCACCCCATCAAAGAAGATAATGGGCATTTGTAGGACCGCAACTTAAATACAACAGATCGTACTAGCCTTCGCGCTGCCGGGCGGCTGATTTTCAGCGCGGTGCCCAGCACGTCGCCCCCTCTCTGCTTAACAGCCAAGCCTGCTAGAGCTCAGAGGCCAACTTGACGCTCTTGGGTCCCCGGAGATGAAGTCGCGCCGGCTTATTGCACGCCGGACTGGCTTCCGGCTGTAGCAGGCCAATGCTCGGACGGTGCTGCTCGTTACGAGTCTCATCTAGTTCAATTGCCGCCAGAGGATTTGCCGCTTATCGAGCCTGCTGCGTTCAAACGAATGCTTCGGCATACCCGCCCGGAGGGAGTTGGTAGAGATCGCTTGCCACTGCCCTGCTCCGGAAGACCGCACCTATCGGCTCCAGGCCCGAGCCCTTCCCATCCTGCGCTGGCTCGCGAATAATTTTTGCGGTGAAGGGTTCGTTTGCATCAAAAATCAGCGCCAACCCCGCGTCTGGCGAAGAAATCGGGCCGAGATCCGTTGCCCGCTCTCAGTCACCCGCAACTCACCCCGCTAGCGGCTCTTGAGGGAGGTTCGGCTTTGTGCAGCTTGACTAGGTCGACTGCGCGATCCTCGCGATTTCATGATCATGGGCGTCTGTTATCGATCCATCATCGCACGTATTGGCAGCAGCGACCTTCCTTTGGCAAAGCCGCTTGCAGGCGGATGATCTCGCTGCTACTTGGGTTTTGGACATTTAAGCTAGTGTAGCGGAGGGACCCTGCGCGGACACGCGAACGTCGCGTGAAACTTCATCAGGGGCGCTGCCGTAGTGCAGGATTTGCGCGCGACAGCGCGGCGCATTGCATTAATCGATATTGCCATTTTGTTATAGTCTCCGCCCAGAGTAATCACATTCAGCCGAGCGCGGCATGTTTAGTGGCCACGTTATCTGCGCGATTCTTGGATCGTCGACCATTGTGGTAACTGGGCATGAGTTGTGAGCGGGCTGGCGTCACCAAAGCCTGCGAGATGGGCGCGAGCTCTCTGCAGCGAGTGAGCTAGCAAACCAGGCCGCGCGGGCTGCCTGCTGAAACTGCTGCGATCTGACGCCGAGACGACTGGCTCAGGTAAAAGAAGCGACCGGCTCGTTGATTATCTGCCGTGCTTTTGTTGAATCACGCGTTTTTTTTTAAAACGGAAAGGGAGCTATATGAATCATCTCGGCAGTAGCCGTCGTCGCACAACATCTGTGATGACCGACGAACAGCAAGAGCTGGAGCGCTGCAAGCAGGAGATTGCGCGTCTCAGACAGCTGGTCGTACGACTTTCTGAAATTGTTTTGCGCCACGTCGTAACTAGCGCGCAAAGCAGCCGGAATGTGCCTGAGAATCTGAGCGAGCCGCCGAGGTCATAATACGAAATGCGAACTCGCACTTGGGGTGCTTTCGGCAGCGCGGTGCGGCCTCGCCTCGCCCCGCCAGTGGCAGAGTCAATTCCAACCTACATCATGAGCTCGATCGCGGGGCAGTTGTTGAGGACACAAAAGAGCTGCTCCGATCGCGTTCGAGAGTTCTTCCAGGATTATCAGGATTTGCAGGGCTGACCCATCGGGCTCGAGTGCTTCTAGGCGCATGACTTGCGCATCTGGCTACGATGGCGCCCAGGACAGGACTACATTGTCGATCAACCGAGTCGAGCCTACGTAGGCTGCGACAGAGAGCACCGCCGGATAGCGCAGAGGGCTCACGGCACGCTTGAGTGTCCCAGTGTCGACAAGCTCAAGGTACTCCAGTCCATCGACCTTTTCCAAATGCGTCCTTGCGAGCGCACTCAGGATTGCCGCGTCGCGCTCCCCTGAGGCAAACTCTTGCGCTGCGGTAGCGAGGGACTTCGTCTTTAGGGCCAATCTCCGCGCCTGTCCCTTAGGGGAACTCGTGGGGCTGCTGCTTTGGCGTCGGGGCACCGAGCAAAGCGAATGGATGGCAGGCCAGGAATGTCCAAAGGAGACAGGTTGCTGTGAGGGCAGCGAGAGTCGCGGTCGAATAGATGTCGTCGCGAAGCCGCTTAGATCGAGCCAGCCTGTTGACCCTGTAGGTTCTAAAGTCGATTATTTGTGCCGATGTTTCTGTCACTTGACCTCCACACCCTCTAGAGGGCCACTCGCATTTTCTGACCAGGGCCGTACCGGCCACAACTCAGTCAGTCCCTTCCTAGGCCGCCCGCCGCCATCGAAGCCATTTCTGATCAGCCTCCCGTCGCGCCTTAAAGCGGTTGACGCATTTCTTGGAGCAAAGGGCCGTTCTGCAGCAGTAATGCCTGATCAGCCCAAACTTTCCGCCGCACTCGCGCAGCACGCTCAACGATAAAGAGAGCTACGGAAGCCAATGTGCATTCTCGCCTCCTGTGAGACATTTACTTGGGAAGCCCCGCTGCCCTCTGACCACAGCACCGCGTGCACCATCGCTCGGTCCGTCCACCTGGTTCTTGCAGCCATCAAGTGACTAAGTGCGATTGCCTCGCGAAGCAGTACTTTCCGCAGAAAGCCTCCCCGAGAATTTTCTCAAGATAAGGGATTGCTTTAATCGTGATTAGCGCAATTCGCTCGACATTTCGGCCAAATGCTGCGCATTTCTCGACTAGCCGGCAGGATTACTGCGGCGGTTGGATCAGGAGCGCTTAAAGCAAGTGCTTAAAGCACGAGCCTGCGAAATCTTGGGTGCTTGCAGCCTCGTGGGACACTCAAACGGCAGCAATACGGACACTTTCGCCTTGCAAACTCCTGTCACTGCAGAAGGAGTCTCATGCAGTCACATCAGCAAGTCAGCAGCGTCACGGATGGCAGCATAGATTTCATCAAGGTCGGCGGCCGTAACGCAGTAAGGCGGCATCACGTAGATCGTGTTACCGAGTGGGCGTAACAGCAGATTACGCGCTTGGAAGAAAGCCAAAAGCCTCGGTCCGATGTCCGCCAGATACCCGGCATCGCTCGTGTTGAGTTCAAGCGCTGTGACTGTCCCTGTGCGTCGGACGTTTGCGAAACGTGAATCGGCGCGGAATGGCGCGAGTGCCTGTTCTTGCATCCTGGCCAAGGATGACAGCCGCCGGCGATATTCCTGATCCTGCCATAGGTCCAGATTTGCCTTGGCGGCGGCACAGGCCACTGGATTGGCCGTGTATGAGCTCGAATGAAAAAAAGTACGCGTGCGATCTTCCGAATAATGCGCATCGAAAATATCGGCACGACAGAGTGTGACGGCGAGCGGCAGCGCCCCGCCCGTGAGGCCTTTCGAATAGCAGGCGATATCGGGCGCGACATCGGCCTGCTCACACGCAAACAATGTACCCGTCCGGCCCCAGCCGGTCATGACCTCGTCCGCAATGAACAGGACGTCAAAGGCTTCGCAGACCCGCTTCATATCTCTTAGGACCGAGGGAGAATACATCAGCATTCCGCCTGCACCCAATATTAGCGGCTCCACGATAAAGGCTGCGGGACGTTCGTTTAGACAAGCGGTTTCAAGCGCATCAAGCGTTCTTTGCTCACGATCTCTTGTCGGAAATGGAATCGAGGTCACCTCGAACATCAGCGGCCCGTAGGCCGCGTTGAACACGCCTCGGCTACCTACCGACATCGCCCCGATCGTGTCGCCATGGTACGAGTGCTGCATCACCACAATTCGGGTTCGCTCTTTTCCGGTATTGTACCAGTAGCCAAGCGCCATTTTCAGCGCGACTTCGACGCTGGTTGACCCGCTATCGGAGAAGAACACATGTTCGAGCGCCGGGGACGTCACCTTCAATAGTTCCGTCGCAACTTGCTCAGCCGGTTCGTGAGTGTATCCAGCGAAGATGATCTGGTTGAGCTTGCCTGCCTGTTCTCGGATCGCGTTCACGATGCGTGGATGGCAATGGCCGTGGGTCACGACCCACCAGGCGGAGATTGCATCGATAAGGCGTCGGCCATCTTTGGTGTAGAGATAAGCCCCCTCTCCCCGCAGCACCTTCGTCATGTCCTGCTGTAGAGCATGCTGCGTGAACGGGTGCCAGATCGGCGACCTCTTGGCCATCTTCATAGGTTCAGGAAATCACTGCCAACAAAGGAGACTTTGAAAGCGGCCTGCAGCCCATCGTTCGTGAGGGGATCAAGCCACGGGAGCCGTCCCAACCAACGCACTCTCCCGATCTCGCAAACCGCGCTTTCAGTTTCTGCGTTTCTTTCGCCAATGAACGCAATTCCAAGGATTCGAATCTGACGCTTCCGCAGAGCCTCTATGGAGAGCAGAGAGTGGTTGATTGTGCCTAGTCCCGTCCTTGCGCAAAGCACGACGGGAAGCTGCCAGCGTTCGAAGATGTCGATGTAAAGAGTGCGCGCTGCCAACGGCACCATGAGCCCGCCGGCGCCCTCGATCACGAGTGGCCGCTCGCCCATGTCCGGCAGTCCAAGTGTCTCTGTGTCTATGCGAACGCCGTCAATCTCCGCGGCGTAATGGGGCGAGGCGGGCGTCCGAAGTCGATAGAGCTCCGGGACAATGCGATCGGACGAGAGGCCGCCGAGGCGGCAGACGCACTCGGAATCGGTCTCTTGTTCGAGTCCAGCCTGGACCGGTTTCCAGTAATTCGCGCCGAGCAGGCCAGCGAGTCCTGCGGAAAATACCGTTTTGCCGACCCCGGTGTCCGTACCGGTCACGACGATCCGATTATTGATCAAAACGACCCCCTCGTCACCTCAACAAGCGCATCGAGCATTGCGCACACGTCCGCTTCCCCAACATTGAGCGTCAACGAAATTCGCAAACGGGCGGTGCCTGCTGGGACGGTTGGCGGCCGAATTCCGCGGATGTCGAAGCCGCGCGCCTGCAGAGCAGAGGCAATTCGCATTGCATGAGCATTGTCACCGACGATATACGGCACGATCTGAGAGGTCGACGGCGTGTGCAAACCAAGGGAGGTGATCTGCCGATGCGCGAACGCAACGAGCTTGGCCAGCCGTTGCTGCCGCTCCGGCTCCTTCTGTAAGATGAGGAGTGCCTCTCGAACGGCAACGGCCATCAATGGTGATGGGGCAGTAGTAAAAATAAATGGACGGCAGCGGTTGACCATGAAATCGCGCAGGATGCCGGAGGCCGTAACAAGTGCACCCGCCGCACCGAGCGCTTTGCCGCAGGTATGAACGACGATGAGATTGTCGCGCCTGTCATAAGGAGCCGTGAGCCCTCGTCCCTGATGCCCGTAAGCACCTGTGGCATGAGCCGCATCGACGATCAGAAACGCGTCATGGCGATCGGCGATTGCCACCAGCTCTTCGAGTGGAGCGAAGTCGCCATCCATGCTGTAGAGACTTTCGGCCACAATCCAGATGCGGCCCGCTCCACCATTGGTTCGCCACTCGCGAATTGCGTCTTCGACTGACTGGGGATCATTGTGCGCGTGAACTCGGTACTCTGCGCGGCCGGCTCGCGCCCCTTCGTGAATACTGGCGTGCACGAGGGAATCGAGAACAAGCAGATCGCCGCGCTGCGGCAGCGTTGTCAGGAGGGCAAAATTTGCGATGTAGCCGCCTCCAAAGAAAAGCGCCGCCTCCGCGCCAAAGAACTGAGCCGCTTCCGTTTCGAGCCGTTCATGCTCCTCGCAATTGCCGCGCAGAAGCCGCGACCCGCCGGCGCCAACCGGAGTGCCCGCCTCGAGCGCGGCGACCATCGCCTCTTTGATGCGCGGGGCGCTCCCGAGCGCCAGATAGTCGTTGGATGCGAAATCGATCCCCACGCGCGGCCTGAGTCGCGCCGCCGTTTATCTTCGTTCAAGGCCTTCAGCGCTGCGACGTAGGGACTAAGTCTAGCTGTTTGGATTGACCGCATTCATCTCTCCCAAGATCGCATCAAGTCACGTAAAAGATCCGTTGGCCGCTGAAGAAGGAAGGATGGCCGTTGAGGCTCAACTTGCCAGGATGCGATTGTCTCGGTCCACACGCACAATGCGTGGCTTGAATATCTTTGCTTCGGCCGCGTCGAATGAGGCATATGCAACGATAATGATCTTGTCTCCGGGCATCGCCAGTCGGGCGGCCGCACCGTTCAGGCTTATCGTGCCAGACCTCGGCGGCGCCTCGATCACGTAGGTGGCAAAGCGCGTTCCAGTTTCGACATTGTAGATTTCGACGCGCTCGTTGATCACTATTCCTGCTGCCTCCAGGAGCGTACGATCTATCGAGATCGAGCCTTCATAGTGCAGATCAGCTTCAGTCACTGAGGCGCGATGGATTTTGCCCTTCATCAAAGTTATCTGCATTTCTCGCCTAGGCTGGATGTAGGGGCAACATATTGCGCGCACTGCTTCCCTCCGGCGAGCCCGGACGTGATGCCGAGCCGGGCCAGCAGATCCGCATCGCGATCAACTCTCGGGTTTTTGGTGGTCAAGAGCACGTCGCCTATGAAGATCGAATTTGCGCCAGCCAAGAAGCAAAGCGCCTGCAATTCATCCGTCATGTATTGCCGCCCGGCGGACAACCGAACCACACTCCGCGACATCATGATCCGCGCGGTCGCCACCAGCCGGACCAGCGCGATCGGGTCGGGAGGTTCCGCGGTGTCTTCCACCGGCACCCCCTCGGTCTTGTTCCATAGGTTGATCGGCACGCTTTCGGGATGGCGGGGGAGATTGGCGAGCAGCACGAGCATACCGAGGCGGTCCTCGACCTGCTCGCCCATGCCGATGATCCCGCCGCAGCAGATCTTGATGCCGGCATCGCGCACATGCGCCAGCGTATCGATGCGGTCCTGCAGGCTGCGGGTAGTGATGATCTTGCTGTAAAACTCGGGGGATGTGTCGACGTTGTGATTGTAGAAGTCAAGGCCGGCCTCGGCGAGACGTGCGGCCTGCTTCGGCATCAGCATGCCGAGCGTGACGCACGTTTCCATGCCGAGTCCCTTGACCGCATTGACCATGTCGCAGACGGAATCGAGATCGCGATCTTTTGGAGTGCGCCAGGCCGCGGCCATGCAGAAGCGCGTGGCGCCCGCATCCTTCGCGCGCCGCGCGGTCGCAACCACATCGGCGCAATGCATCAGACGGGTCGCTTTCAGGCGGGTTTCGTAATGCGCGCTTTGCGAGCAGTAACCGCAGTCTTCCGGACAGCCGCCGGTCTTGATGCTAAGCAGCAGTTTCGACGTGGTTTGGATCGAAGTGCTTGCGGTGAGCGCGCTGCGCCTGAAGCATCAGGTCGGCAAAAGGAAGGTCGTAGAGCGCCTTAGCCTCCTCGAGGTTCCAATGATTTTGAACCTGCGCCCCGTCGCCTGTTTCCTTCCGTTGGATCTGCGCAGCAGCATCCATAACCTACCCCGCTCAATTGTAGATAATCGCGTGAATTATCTATAGTCATCGCTCTCCAAGAGATGCTAATCGAGCTGCCTCGCAAATGCACCGGTTATTGCGGTAGATAATCTATGATCGCTGCTGACAACATGACGACCGTCGCGCGCATCGCGGACTCGATCGCTGAGCGCATTATCAGCGGCGTCCTAGAGCCAGGCGCGCCACTCCGCCAGGATCACGTTGCACGAGAATTCAATTCCAGCCACGTCCCGGTGCGCGAGGCCTTTCGGCAGCTGCAGGCTCAACATCTTGTTGTCGCTGTGCCGCGTCGCGGTGTTCGGGTTGCCCCGCTCGATACCCGGTCAGTGAAGGAGATCGCCGAAATGCGCGCCGCGCTGGAAGTGGTGGCATTGCGCCATTCGGGGCCTAGGCTCACAACAGCTCATTTGGCTCGGATCGAGCTCGCTTTGATCGAAGGGGACAATGCAAAGACGATCGAGGAGTTTGAGATGGCCAACCGCGCCTTTCACCAAGCCTTGGTCGCGCCGTGCGGAATGCCGCGTCTGCTCGCGAGCCTTGACGGACTGCAGCTTGCCAATTCTCGATTGGTGTTCGCGATGGCGCGATCGGTGGGCTGGCGACCGCGCTCAAATCAAGATCACCGCCTGATTCTGCAAGCCTTGCGAACGCGCAACATCGATCAAGCCTGTAACCTGCTCACGCGGCACATTCAAACCATTGAGCGGCTTGCCCTTCCGGCGTCCTGACCAATTCTGGCCACGATCCATTGGGGATCGCAGACGATCGCAAGCGACGAACATGCAGCAAGCGACTAGCCTCATTGCAAGGGGCTCTATTCCCAGATAGTTGTGCCACCCGCTAGCGACATCTCCACGGACAGCCATGATTCGTCACATTGTCTTCTTCAGCGCCAAGGACGAGACGCATATCGACCAGATTATTGAAGGTCTTTCGCTTCTCACCACGATACCACATGCGCGCCGGCTTGAGGTTGCCCGCAACCGAAAGACCGATCAGCTCGGCAACGATATCGACATCGTGGTCTATGGTGAATTCGACAGCGAGGCGGAGCTCGCAGCGTACAAAGCGCACGATCTCTACGAGGAGTCGATTAAACGGGTCCGACCGCTCCGCGAGCTGCGGTTCGCGGCCGACTACAATGTATGATAGGTGCCCCTTTCGCCTCGCCGGCAGCATGAGCAAGGTGCTGCCGCAGCACAAGTCCACCGCCGGATACACTTAGCAATCGGCCTCAATGTTCGACCCATCGCAGACGAGAGTCGTTCTTATCGGGTGGGGCAACAGATGGAACGGCACTTTCACGACGTCAGCCGCCGGTGATCGATAAGCCGATGTACGTTTGCGAATTGCAGTGGATTGAACCTGTCACAGCGATGCGAGGTCTCGCGCATCGGTCGCATCTCACGTTTCTCGATAGCGCAGCAAGGCACGACCTGCTTGGGCGCTACTCATATCTAACGTGCGACCCCTTCAGCACCTACAAGGTCGCGAACGGCCAAGGCAGTTGGAACGGACTAACTCTTCAGGGCGATCCATGGATGGTCCTTCGCACACTACTCGCGAAATACCCGCAAGAGCATCATCCCGATCTCCCGCCGTTCCAGGGTGGAGCGGCAGGCTACCTTGCCTACGACATGAACAGGACAGTGGAGCGATTGTCTGCGCCGGCAATTGCCGGAATGGGTTTGCCCCAATCCGTCCTGCATTTCTATGACGTGGTCATCAGCTTCGACCACCGGGATAACAAATGCTGGATCGTCTCGACCGGATGGCCTGAGCAGGATCGCGTGAGACGGAGCGAACGCGCGCGTCGTCGAGCCGACGAGTTTGCAGCATTGCTTGCTCATCCAACGGCGCCCCAGAACGGTTGTGACGGCAAAGCGGGCGCATGGCGCTCGAACTTCAGCCGCGAAGGCTACGTTGCGGCGGTACAACGCGTGATCGACTTCATCCTGGCTGGTGACGTGTTCCAAACGAATATTGCGCAGCGTTTCAGTGCCCGCCTGTCGACCTCGTTTGATCCGCTCGCCTTCTACTGTCAGCTGCGATCATTGAATCCAGCGCCTTTTGCGGCCCTGCTGCGATGGGGAAAGCTGACCATTGCATCGAGTTCGCCGGAACGATTCCTGAAGCTTGAGGGGCGACATGTCGAGACACGACCCATCAAGGGCACGATCGCGCGTTCGCCTGATTCGAAGGAAGACTACCGCCGTGCGGCTGCTCTCCTCGCTTCCGAAAAGGATCATGCCGAGAACACGATGATTGTCGACCTTTTGCGAAACGATCTGTCACGCGTTTGCACTGCACATTCGGTCGAGGTTCCGGCCCTGTGCAATCTCGAGTCCTACGCCTCGGTGCACCATCTCGTGTCGATCGTTACGGGGGAACTTGCCGGAAAGGAAGACGCCGTTAGCCTGCTCCGTGCTTGCTTTCCGGGCGGCTCGATTACGGGAGCGCCAAAGCCGCGGTCGATGGAAATTATTACAGAAATCGAGCGCATAGCGCGAGAGGTCTATTGCGGGGCGATTGGCTTCATCGGGTTCAACGGGCACATGGACACAAATATTGCGATCCGCACCGTCACGATTGAGGACGACCTGGCTGTGTTTCATGCCGGCGGCGGTATAACGGTGCTGTCCGATCCCGAGGCCGAATACGAGGAAACGCTCGCCAAGGCAGAACGACTCTTTGCTGCATTCGGTTCTGAACCAGCTGGTGCATTTTGATTGCCATCATCGATAATTACGATTCCTTCGTGTTCAACATTGCACGCTATTTCCGCAAGCTGAGTGAAGCAACGGAAGTAATCCGGAACGACGCTATCAGCATCAGCGAGCTCGTTGGTCTCAAGCCGCGCGCGGTGGTCATATCGCCCGGCCCCTGCACCCCAAGGGAGGCCGGAATATCGACAGCAGCGGTCCGCGAATTTTCAGGACGCGTACCAATTCTCGGCATCTGCCTTGGACATCAGTGTATCGCGAGCGTTTTCGGAGGGCGCGTGGCGCGTGCGCATCGGCCCATGCATGGTCGGCGCTCATACGTTGCGCATGACGGCCGAGGGTTATTCAAGGCGCTGCCCACCCCGCTTGACGTCGGCCGCTACCATTCTCTTATCGTCGAGCTTGATCATTCATGCGGGCAGAACCTGGCAGTGACAGCGCGCTCGGAGGAAGGCGAGATCATGGCCCTCGCGCACCGCGATCATCCCACCTATGGCGTCCAATTCCATCCCGAGTCGATCCTTACCTCACAGGGGCACGTCCTGCTTATGAACTTCTTGCGACTCGCAGAGGATTTCCGAAACCACGCGGAGGAATGAGAGCTGGGCCTGCCGGTCAAATGGTGGACCGTTGGTTTCCGCGTCCTTACGTCGTTGGAAGGCGCAGCGTCATATAGCAGGCATTTTGTGTCAATCAGCGCTGTTTCGTGCTCGGCTCCGCAGTCAGCGGCGCGCCTCCCACAGAAACCGGACCTTGCGGTTTGGGCGGGCGGACGTCTCTCTTGGCCGGCTTGGATGTGGTGCGCACGGGTGGCGGAGAGGCGGCGGGAGAAGGAGAAGCAACAGGCGCCGGATTCTGCAGCTCCTCGATTCTTTGGGTCAGGGCTGCGATCTGATCCGAGATCCGCTTTAGATCGGCTTGTTGTGCATCGACGTTGCGATTGAGCTCGACCAGTTCATCGGCTGTCTTCTGCTGCCCCGATTGGATCCCTAAAAGAACGGCCCTATCCTCAGCTGAGAGGCTAAGTGTGGGAGGCTCGACGTCATGCGCCGGCGGCGCCTCCGCAAACGCTTCGATATGCGTCCACAAATAGGCTCCTCCTGCGCAAAAAGCGAGCGATACGGCTACCAGAGCAAAGATCCACCGAAAGCCTTTTGAGGGTGTCTGCAAGACAGGCGGCAACTCCGATGTTTGGGATTGATCCATCACAGCCCCTCTCATCATTTCGATCTGCTTCTGTTGTTCTCGTTGCCGCGATAGCAGAAGATGGTCAAGAGCTGCCGCACGCCGCAACACCCGCGGCATCGTTTTCAGCAATCTTGTCCCACTTGATCGGGTCGGAGTCTTTACGAGAAAAGCATTGCGCTCCAGGTGGTGAGGTAAATAGTGAGGGCCGGTAGACGGGCTTACCCTTGAAGCACATTCATACCTGCTTGCTCTTAAGGCCACCGAAAGGTGCGCGTCGGGGATTTGCTAGGTGAGCCTCCAGCGCTCCTGTGCCTAATTGTTCGATCGATAGTTGCCGTGCCGAAGTTGACCTGACGCAGAAATGCTGCGCAATGCGCGCAAAAACGCGTGATGCGAGCGCTATCATAAGCCTACCTATATCTTTCGATGGATGGGGACTTAGTGGTCAACTGTACGAAACCGAGCCAGGAGATCAGGTCGGCCATTCAGAAAGGCAGCACTACGTGCGAAAACAGAGCGTTTTGCGGAAGCGGATCCCTGCGGAAGCCTGAGCAGATCATCCGCGACCGCCGGGCCTCCAAACGTGGAAAACCATACCAGCCCGCTGCCCGGCTGCGTCAGGTCGCGCAGAGATCCTAGCGCGCCAACGGCCGATCGCGAGATCTAAATGAAAGCAAATGCGAGCAGGCTAGAGCAAAGCAGCGCGAGGCCAGCGGCGGTCAGCGCCAACAGGCTGCCGGACACAATGTCATGATTGTGCATGGATCGTCCTTCACGGCGCCCGGAAGCAGCGGATGGGCGGCTGCCTTCGCGGTGAATAGCCAATCACTAGATTACTACTCGAAACCGCCGCACTATTCCTGCGGCCCTCAAGGGAAAATGCATTTTTTGAGCGCAATCATCCCGCTGTTTGGCGGCTACCGGCGAGAACGAACGAATATCAAGGTTTGTGAGCCTTTTGCTCGCCAATACGTTGTATGCGATAGATGCCCCGACAAAGCCGCTCCTCCTCCAAAGGCACGGGATGTGAGCCGTTTCATAATTGCGATATATCGTTTCGGGTAATCCTTGTTGCATGCGCGTTCTCCTGATCCTCCTGGCGGCTCTAACGATCATGTTGGCGGCACGCGGCCAGCACCAGAATGCCTTCGTGCCACGCCCGACGGCGTCCATGCCCCCGGTCGACGTGCCGTAACCCAAGCACCTGACTCTGTCCTCAAATGACCTGAAGCATTTCATCAATATCGGGGAGCAATTAGTGACACGGCTCGGACTCATATTCGCGATCTGCACTGCCGCCTTTGTAGGCAGCACATCTTCCGCACTTGCCTGGGGGCAGCTAGGTCATTCTGTCATTGCGGAACTGTCTCAGCGGCACTTAAGCCCGGCTGCACAGGCGAAGCTCAAGGAGCTGATCGGTGACACTTCGCTGGCCGCCATCTCAAACTGGGCGGACGACTATAAATTCACGCCGGCAGGAAAGAACACCTATCGCTGGCATTTCGTCGACATCGACATCGAACGGCCGACATATGACGTCGCCCTTGACTGCAAGGATCAAAACAATCAGGGAACCTGCATCGTCCAAGGTCTTCCGGCGGCTATTGCGATCCTCAAAGACAATTCGCGCTCTAAGGAAGACAGGTTGCGCGCGCTGAAGCTCGTTATCCATCTGGCTGGGGACCTGGAGCAGCCGTTGCACGCAAGCGAACACAATGGCGATCAAGGCGGTAACAGACTTCATGTCATCCTGCACGCGAAGCGGTCCGACGGCACGTCATATACACGCGCTTCGACCTTCCACAGCATGTGGGATGACTCTCTGGTCGATCTCCAGGCATATTCGTGGGGGAGTTATGCTGATTCGCTCGATGCCGATCCGCTGCCGACAGTCGAAGCCCCGCCCTATGATGAAGCACGAGTTGCCGCGTGGGCCAACGACACGCACGCCTTGGGTATAAGAGCCTATCAGTTACTGCCGGCAGGAATCCCGGACCACAACGATTCGAGCCACCCCGTAGAGATCAGCAACGATTATGCTGTGGCTATCAAAGCGGAGCTCGATCGCGAGCTGATAAAAGGAGCCGCGCGTCTTAAAGCTATTCTGGAGGATGCATTCGGCAGTTCATAGATCAACTGTCAAATTTTGGTCGGCCGCAGCAAAACCCTCCCACAGATCTCCAAACCGATTTCACACGATCGGTGTTGGCTGCCTTGTACACTCGCACCCGCGCGATATGCCAGGGACCGTTCTGGCGATGACGTCGACGGCTTGAAGGCAACCTTGTCGTATGGTCGCGAACGCACCGCGCAGCGTTTCTCGCGCTCTCATGAACTTAATCGACCCACGGTGATTGGGACCTCTTCTGGCTGGCAATTCAGAGCACCGCGCGAAGCGCGCACCGGTCAGCGCCGATCCACGCCAGCCTCGTCGTGGTCGGAGGCGGCTAGCCTACCGTCTACTCGCGCTGTCCTCTAATGGATGCTGCGCCTCGCGTCCTGCGAGGCTCCGCGGCTCGGCCACACTGTCGTGCATCACGGGCCTCTTCGGCTCGTCCTCTGAGCAAAATGCATTTGCCTTCCCTCCTGAAAGCCGCACACGTCTTCATTGATACGAATGGAACCGGCCTTGTTCGCTGCTAGGATTACCTAGCATCGCAACAGAGCAAACGCGGTTGCTGCCACAGAGCAGGTAACAGCAGACCTCCTCGTCGCTCCAACGGCCCTCACTTAACGAGTAACGCACGTCTGCTCTCATGAAGTCCAACATCCGCAGACAGCCACAACAGCCCGGTCGCACCGGCCAAAGGAATACGGTTCAGAACTGTCGAAAACCTCAAGCTAAATAATCTCGAAGTATCTCCGACGTTCAAAGTCAGTGACCCGATGTTGAACGGCTTCCCACTCCCAACAACGTGAGCAAGAAAACGTTTCAACAAACCTTTCTCCGAAGATATCACTGGCTGCTGCAGACTGTGCAAACCGAGATGTTGCCTCTGATAGGTTTTGAGGCAGTCTCGCGGACGGACGACACATCTCCACGCTTGCATCACCTGCGATAGAAGACGGTAGCGCCGCACCCGTCTCGACCCCCAATATTCCGGAACCAATCGCACCTGCCAGCGCGAGATATGGGTTCGCGTCTGCGCCAGGCAGCCGATACTCCAAGCGATGGGCAGATGGCTCCCCCGGAATGGCACGAACCGCGCAGGAACGGTTGTCAACTCCCCAGCTTGGACAGATTGGCGCCCAACAGCCAGGCACCAATCTCTTGTAGCTGTTGAAGTTCGGCGCAGCGAGCACACAGAACTCATTCATGTATTCTAGCTGTCCGGCGATGAATTGACTCATAAGTTTCGAGACGTTGCCGAACGCATCACCGTCGTAAAACGCATTCTGACTATCCGAGGACATCGAGATATGAATATGGCCGGACTGGCCGGGCCATTTCTCGGAAACCTTGGCCATGAATGTAGCCATCATGCCTCGCCTTTGCGCCCAGGCTTTTATCATCGACTTGAATATGGTTGCTCGATCAGCGGCTTCCAGCGCATCACAATGACGAAGCGATGCTTCGACCACGCCAGGTCCCGTTTCAAAGTGCAATCCGCTGAGAGGTGTTCTAGCCTTCTCACAAAGCGCCAAGATCTCGTCGAACAGCTCATGTTGCGCGACAGAGCGCGCAATCGAGTAGCCGAACGGGCCGCGCGTTAAAGGAGCCCATTCGCCGAACGGCTTTTCTCCGATCGTGTCTGCATTCTCCTTGAACAGCATGAATTCAAACTCGAACCCGGCAGTGCAGCCGTATCCGTGGTCAGCAGCCCTTCTCAGCACCTTCCGCAGAATACCCCGCGGGCAGATGCTCTCATGTGCGCCCGTGAACTCCGCGAGGTAGAGATACTGATCGCCGACAAGAGACACTGAACGGCCGGTGCCTGACAGAATACGCAGGTCAGCATCTCCGAACGCTGATAGCGGCTTTTGCGTGAAACTGGCCGGAATAACCCGATCCGAACAATCCCACGCCAGCACCGCTTCAGAGAACTTGATAACTTTATCTCCAACCGAGAGATCTTCACCCAATACGTGTTTTCCTCGCAAAACGCCATCGAAGTCGCTTACGCCGACCATCGCCGCGCGGGCTGGATTTGCTCCGGTCAACCTGGCACCAGCAGTTGGCATTAGTCGCGATCCTGCGTCACTAAATCGAACACCTGGTCCATCCGCATTGCTCGCAACTTGCGATAATCATCCTCAAGCTGAGTCAAATCGCTATTCACGAGATAAACGATGCCAGGTGTCGACGCCAAGTCGATCGTGGGAACCAGCTTTTGACCAATTGGAACGAAGGCGATGGCATCCGCGAAGCTCGGAAGCTTGCGGATTGCTTCGAGCCCCGGGTAACCGGCAACGACACCGCCCATATCTGAGATCAGCGAGACGCAAAGTGCGGGGGCCTGCCGCTTGTACGGCCCGCGCCGCCTCATATATTCACCAAAGCCCTTGGGATCTGCGTAGCGCCAGGCCGTCAGGGTCATATGATTGTGCCCCAACGCCATCGTTCGTGCTCTTGCAGACATGGTCCCTTGAAGCCTCGCTCCGAAGTCCACCAGAACCGGTCCCCGATGATCGACGATGATCTCAGCATGAGCCGGTCCGTCGACGATCTGTAGTGCCTGCAACGCACGCACCAAGTAGTCGGACAGTTCCTGAACGATTGGTTCGCTGCCGTCCAACAATCTCTCAAGTGAGCAGACCGATGATGCCCCATCAATCGGAACCGTGTCATAGGTCCAGGCCTCCGTAACGAAGGCTTGCCCGTCGATCGAGACGGCATTCACGGTGTATTGCTGGCCGTTTATTTTTTCTTGTCCAAGGGCAAAACGATTCAACGCTCCGATACGGTTCGTCTTCCCGACAATTGTGCTTAGAGCTCGCTGAATATCTTCTTCTTTCGAGCAAAAGAATACGTCTTCGGTACCCGTACTGTTCAGAGGCTTGATCACGATCTGATCGAACTTCGCTTCACGCTTCCAGCTCGCGATCTCTACTGCACTGTCGGACACGACCTGTCTGATCGATCGCACGCCTGCAGAGCTCAGCGCGCAAGACAATCGCGCTTTGTCACGCCGAGCAGCGGAAAGCGCGGTCCCATTTGATGGTAAGCCAAGCCGCTCCGACAGAGAATCGGCGAGCTCAACTCCGGTCTCGCACCCCGCGATTACGAACTCCAAGTCCCTCCCGTGGAGAGACTGAAGATGATATTCAACGATTTCGTCATAGCCCATCCGCTCGTTGGGGCGAATGACTTCACCATAAAGATCCGCATTGAAATGCGACTGGAATATGGGCGGTATCTGTGCAGCCGACATCACATGGACCGTTCCAATTCCATAGCGCTTGAATTCTTCCGGTAGATATCGCCCGGTAGAGTATGCGTCTACGATTACACAATTCCGTTGCTTCATGCGGATCTCCGATACTGCAAGTAGATGTTGCCGACAGCGACAGCCGTAATGAGAACGTTTCCAATGAACGTATGTGACGAAGGCACGATGCGAGAATCGAAGTACTGGAATAGGAAGGTGATGACAGGGGCGCTGGACAGGACCATGTTGACGGTGAACGGCTCTAAGCGGCGAATGCCCTGCTGGATCAAAAGCAAAGGAACAATGATCGTCGACAGCCCAATTGTTGCGATCGCAAACCAATGCTGCGAGATCTCGGGCACGATAGATGAATGGTCGACCAGTCCCAGCAGCAAGAGGATCGTTCCATAAAAGCGATGCGCCAGGACCTGTCGGCCAGAAAAACCACGGTCGAACAGAAGTTTGACAAATATATTTGTAAGGGCCAGCGATAGGCCGGCCACGATGGCCAAGGCGATGCCAAAGGACGATCGAGGCCCCCACTCCACGCCTGCGTTGCCGCTGGCCGAGATCCAAACCATGTAACTCCCGATAGTTGCGATCGTACCGCTCACGACAATATCGGATGCTGGAGGGACACCCTGGCGCCTGATCAGTGCGTTTAACCACACTGTTGCGGTTGGCCCCAGAGCCACCATGAAGGCGACGACAATCGCAGGTTCAGCGTATTTCAGTCCGATAAATAGGCCGATCCAGCTGATCGCTGTCACGGCATTAAGCGCGACGAAGACCAGCAGCGACCAGTTCGCCACCGTTGCCTTGCCTCTCTCGTGGCGAGCCAGCAGATTGAACGTCAGACAAACCATAGCGAAGGAGAACAGGAGCGCGACGAACACATCCGCCTGCTGAAAATACGACGCCGCATAAACCTCGCCTGCCGCGCTCACGACGACATAAAGCGCCACAAAGAAGACCCCTAGAGCGAAGGGACCCGTTAATCGCCCAGTTTTCCTGTGCCCGCGAGGCGGCGCGCGACCCTCGCAGGACCAGGCGCGTGCATCGGTTCCGAAGGACTGTCCTTTCGGCCCGCACGGACCACGTTTGGTTTGAAATGTCACAATCCGCCTCTAGTTCTTCTTAGTCTGGTGGTACCCCACACACGCCTCTCCAAATGCCTTGAAGAGTTGCTTGCTGAGGGGATCGGTTGAAACGTGCCATTCGGGGTGCCATTGCACACCGATTTGCAGCGTTGGGGCGCCAATGACCGAGGCCGCCTCGACCAAACCATCGGGCGCCCACGCCTCGGGCCTCAGCGCTGGGGCAAGCGCCTCGATGCCTTGGTTGTGCAGCGAGTTGACTTGCGCGTCGATCGTCCGCGCGATTGGAAAGAGCGGGCCATCGGAACATATCCTGACGCTGTGCGCGGCGTCGTACTGGCGGTCTCTTGGACGGTCTGGCTTCTCGGCATGCATCGCGCCACTTTCCGGGCTCCACTCGGCAAGCGATGAGCGGAGCGTGCCGCCGAAATAGACGTTGAGTTCCTGAAGCCCACGGCAGATGCCCAGAATAGGCATTCCGAGCGCGATAGCGCTCTTTATAGTTACGGCAGAGAGCCTGTCCCGCGGACGGTCGAGGATCCCAACCTCAACGTCCTGCCGATCAGCGTCCGTCAAGTACGCAGGCGCTCTCAGGACGGCCGGGTCGATGTTCGATTCATCACCCGTCAACACCAAGCCGTCGAGCCGGCGCATGATCGCCGGGGCGACCTCCTCCCTCGCATCTTCGGCGTCGACCGTCGGCAATATGATGCAAGCCACTCCCGCATGACGATGGAGTGCCTGCAAGTACTTGCGCCGCAACCAGTCGCGATGCACACCATCGATCAGAAGACGGTTTGAAGTGACGCCGACCACGGCTCGGGTGCTCTCTGGCCGTAACAACGTCACGCGACCTGCCCTCGGGTGCGAACCTCGGCAAGGGACTGCTCATACAAGCGTCGATTTCGCTCCTTCAACTGAGCTATGACGCTAGGTTGACCTTGAGGTCCCTTGACAAAGAGCCCGCCCCAAGTCGCGGCAACCTTCGCGTAGTTCGGATCCTGCATTCGGATTTTCTGAGCTTTGCGCAACAGCCAAAACGGGATACCGGGCGAAAGGTGATGCTCAAGGTGGTACTCATCCAAATTCTGCCCAAGGATGGCCCGCTCGAGGAAATTTCCTTTCCGATTCCGGGTGAGATAGACGTTCTGCGTCTCGGTTTCGCACATAGGTGAGTGCTCGGCGAGCTCGATAAACCAGCCGAGGACCTGAAACGTGGTGAGATAGGGCACGATCCAAAACAGGACGACGATATGGAGCAGCCCAACAGCATATGAGCCGCCCAGGATGGTGACCCAGAAGAGATAGAAGCCATACTTGTCGATAAGTATGCCGGAGCGGCTCTGATCATCGACCTCTGTGATCGAAAATCGATTGGTCCAAAGATACTTCAGATACGCCACTGTCGCGCCACCGAAGATCGGCTTCCAGATCATGTTGAAAGCGTACCGCTCCGGAGGCTGCACGTCGTAAACGCCGCTGGCCAGGAAGAACTTCAGGTCGGGATCCTTGTCCGGGTCTCCAAGATAGGGATGATGCAAATAGACGTGCGAGATCCGGTAGGCCCAGTGGCGCTGGAACAACGGATAGGAGGCGAACAGAATGCCCAGCACGTAGTTCCAGGTCGTGTTCTTCGCGAGCGTGCGGTGAGCCGCATCATGAGCGATGGTTGTCAATCCGCGCTGATAGGCACCAATTAGAATGACGGCCAGCGGGTAGAGCCACCATGAGACCGACACAGTCGCGAGCGTGCACGCTGTGATGACAGCGTAATCTTTGGCAATATAAGCAGCTCCCGTTATGTTGTCGGGTCTCAACTCGGAGAGCTGCTTATTGATCTCTCGGCTGAATTGAACGGCCTCATAGCGTGATGACCTCAATTTCCAAGCTTCTGCCTGATTCATGAGAACCTCCTCCTGATCGCCTTGCAGGTTGTCAGATTGCGGAAAGCGCCTTGTCCAGATCGCGCAGGATGTCGTTGACGTCTTCGATGCCGACGCAAAGCCGGACCGAGCCGCCAAATATGCCGGCGGCTTCGCGCTTTTCCCGCGGGACGGTGGTGTGGGTCGTCGAGACAGGATGGGTCACGAGCGTGCGGGCATCGCCGACATTCGAAACGTGATACATCAAGTCGACGTTCTGGATGAACTTGCGCCCGGCTTGTTCGTCCTCCACTTCGAACATGACCATCGCCCCGTGCCCGTATGCAGCATTGAGTGTCTGTTCGACGGTTTCCCGATCCGCGCCTTCAAAGAGCCCCGGGTAGAAGACACGGCGCACTTTAGGATGCTCCTTGAGAACGTCGGCCACGATCCTGGCATTCGCGCAGTGCTGCTTCATGCGAAGTGGCAGCGTTTCAAGCCCCTGGATTAGTTGAAAGCTCGCAAACGGGGCGATCGCCGCGCCGGTATCGCGCAACCAGGTCATGCGAGCCTTGAGCAGGAACTCGCTCTTTCCAAGATCGTCGACATCGCGCACCGCGTTATGCCAAACAATTCCGCCATGCGCATCGTCGGGACGATTGAACAAGGGAAAGCGAGAGGCTCCCCGGTAGCTAAACTCGCCGTTGTCAACGATCAGTCCGCCGAGCGTCGTACCGTGGCCGCAAATATATTTCGTTGCGGAGTAGGTCGTAATCGCAGCGCCAAGATCTGACGGCCGGCATACCAGTGGCGTTGTCGTATTGTCCACGACCAAAGGCACGCCGTACTTTCGGCCGATGTCGGCCAGCTGTTTGACGGGGAGCGGAACCAGACAAGGATTCGAAATCACCTCTCCGAACAGACATATCGTGCGATCATCAATGGCACGCTCAAAGGTCTCGGGCTTTCGAGGATCTGCCGTCCTCACGCTGATCCCAAGGCGCTTTAGTGTGTTGTGGAGCAGGTTCCAGGTATTGCCATATAGATACGGAGAGGCGACGACATTGTCCCCCACTTCGCCACTTGACAGGTTGACGATAGCAAGGAACGTCGCCGCTTGACCCGACGCAACCGCGAGCGAGTCGCTTCCCATATCAACGGCGGCGTAGCGCCTTTCCAACGCGCGGGTCGTCGGATTGATGATCCTTGTGTAGGTGAACCCATCGGCCTTGACGTTGTAAACGTCGGCAATGTGGTTTAGATCGCCATCGAGCTCATAAGCTGTATTCTGGTAAATCGGCACTGCGACGGCTTTCGTCGCTACGTCACGTCGATAGCCCGCATGCAGAACAGCAGTCTCAGCCGAGAACGGCAGCTGCGTTTCTTTAGCCGTTCGAGCCGGCATATTTGCGCGAGCCGCGCATGTCTCTTGCGCCGACATCGGCGCCACCGACCGAGCCTGGCCGGACCGGAAATATGTACGAAAGGCGCACCCCAGCTGCTCGATCCAGCTTGATCGGATTTCTCCAATGCAACCGATGCGGAAACTCCGCGTCGGAAGATGCAGCTTCGAGTAGACGTAAAGGTTGTGAGCCGCCAAGTGGCGGTACAGCCCGTCAAATCCTGCCTGGTCCACGATTCCGGACGGCGCACTGAACGCGACGCAGACCGGCGACAGCAACTCCGTGGACAGCAGCGGCGACACTACTCCTTCGAGTTCTTTGACGAGATCGTCCCTGATCTTCTCATACCTGCGGCGCCTGGCATCAATTCCCTCCTCGTGCAGAATCTCCAAGGCCTTTGTCGTTGCCTGAACAATGTGGGTGGGTGGGGTCGATCGCCACTCACCAGTGCGCTCGAGCGAGAGCCATTGATCTCTCACGTCAAGCACAAACGACCTCCGTTCTTGAACCGCATTCTCGAGCAGCTCGCGAGACGCGATGACAAACGCTACTCCCGGCGGCCCTTCTATGCACTTGTTGCTCGAGGTGACCAGGACGTCAGCTCCACGCTGGCGCAGATCGATATTAAGGGCGCCAAAAGAACTCATCGCGTCGACGATGGTCTTTACGCCACGTCGCCTCGCCTCCTCCACGATCGCGTCCAGCGGATTGACGATTCCGGTTGTCGTCTCGCAATGCACGAAACATAGGTGCGTAACGCCGGGATTTCGGCTCAGATACTCGCCAATTTCTTGAGGATTCAAAGGATCGGTCGCTCGCTTGACGAGCTTCAGCGCTTCGACGCCCCACAGCCTCAAGATTCGCAAAATGCGCTCGCCATAGATGCCGTTTATGCAAACGAGCGGCCTGTCGGCTTGGGACACAAATGAAGAGAGAGCGGCTTCCATTGCAAAAGAGCCGCCTCCCTGAATAGGCACCACCGAATAGTCCTCAGAACTTCCCAGCAAGTTGAGCATCAGCCGCCTCATGCAGGCGGTCACTTCCTTGAACTCGCAATCGCGCGATGCGAGATCAAGCTGCATCTGGCTTCTGACCGCCAGCGATAACGACAATGGACCAGGCGTCAGCAAAGAGCGCTGTCTCGTCAAACCATTCCTCCTCAGGTTGTAGTGGTCAATTGATCTGGGGCCACCAGGGAGCTCCTGTGGCGAGCATCGACTTTCTCGGTCAACAGCTTCGGGGCAGGCGCCATACGCGGGCGCGTTTCGCCTCGGCGTCCGAAAACCCTGCCGGATGCCAACCTCCGTATCTCATGGCAGATACGGAGCGAGCGCTCCTAAAGCTCATCACTGTTGCCATTCACGCCTCTCAGAAATTGGCTTTGCGACCGCCCCCTCGAACGCAACTGGCACCCACGCGCGCTCTCATCCAGCCACGGATGTGCCGGGTTGAGCGCGCTCGCCTTTTGCGTCGCGAAGCGGCAGGTCGACCGACCGACTTGCGGTGAACCTGCCCTATGCAGGCAAACCTTGACCTTACGGAACGATGCAGTCGGATGTCATCGCGCCTGGGAGGCAGATCAAGGCATGGCACACACGGTGATCGTCGTTGGCAGCGGGAGTTTGATGCGTGGGCTTGAGGCTTGATGCATTCGCACTCCGTCACTCATTGGAGGGTTTCGGACGCTGATGACTGTCCCGTCCATTTCAAAAGCGTACAACTTGACGCTAGGGGCGTTTCAACCCTCTCCGGGCATTTTCTTGCGTGAATTTTTGCCGACCGTACCCGCATCTGCCCGCGACAAGCCGACGCAGACAGCACCGTGCGGAGATTCACAGCGAGCTATGACTACTTTGACAGTTCAGGACGCTCGGCCTCCCGCCTGCGAGCGTGCTACCTGCAGGTGAGTGATGGCTCAATCTTGCCGTTCACGTACGATTCCTCGCCACCCCCCAAATGAAGGTACCGAGCTTAACCAGCTCGCCGACGAGATCCTCCTGTTGCTGGTGTTGGGAAACTGTACGCCCTCGTCGCACATGAGTATCAAGCCCTTGCGCTTGAATGGATCGGCCCTCTGGCTGCGGTCGCATCCGCCTCGAAGGCAATTGAGCGAACTCGGATCACTGACCGTTTCGGAACGATCTGTTCGACAGCTTTAGGCTAGTCTTTTCCGATCGAAGCACAGCATGAGCGGCCGTTTGAACTGGGCTACCACATCACGCATGATTTCAATCGATTGAGCTTCGAGGCGGCCCAGATGTTTCGGCAGCATATATCTTCAATTCGGTGCAGCATCTCTGCCCTTCACCGTTCTATGGCTCCAGCCCGGAGTGGGAACATCCGCGGCGGAACGGCCGGCCAGTGGCGTATGGCTTGTCCAAAGCCCTGTTGGACAGCAAGCATATCTGTTGTGCCGCTGGTGCGGCCGGCGCCCGCGTCACACCTGATCGGGAGAACAGCTCGTACGGGTCAAGGATCTTGGCTAAATTACCCGACGTGTTTGGCTCGAAAGCATTCAGATCGACCTAGGGGTATTGAGGATCTGCTCAAGCCGCGCGACCTCGCCTCGTAACATCGCGATAGCCGCGTCGCGGTCGCACATGGCATCCAGCCTCGCAGCTCGATCAGCTTCTGACGCCAATAGCGCCTGTTGCAACTGGACAGCCATCGAAGTGGCCAGGCGCAAATTCTCCTCAACGTTGGCGCCTGATGGACCGTTCGCCTGGCGCACCTTGGAGATGTCCAACGCCGAGGGACTTTTCTCCAAAACGCTCCGAGCAGTGTGGACCGACTCTCCGGCGTGAGGGGGGCCGGAGGGTTCTCCCGCCTTGGCACTTCGAAAATCCCACCAGACTCGGAATAGCCGACGATAGAGCTCAGTTACCTCCCCTCCCCTATCCAGGACTCCGGCCTGCTGTGCATGCAGCAGTTCTTGCTCATACCCAAGTTCTACCAAAAGCTCGGCGCCGACCAGATCAGTCACGGTTTGCATCTCTTCGACGCTCAATTGAGATCGCCATGCCTGGACAGAGTTTTGGTCGACCGCGTTTCGTTCCAGGATTTTTCGGTCTCCGAAGCTGCTGGATCGAAGATAATCTGCTTGTGGCATCGCTGCAGGTGCGACGGCCGCCGGATCACAGCCTAGCCCCCTCAATAGACGCCGGATTTCCTCGTCCGGATGCGCCACGAGCAGTTCGTATTGCACGACCTGTGTCTGCGGGCGAATGCGGTGCGCGGCGAGCTTGGGAAGGCCTAAAACCAGATCGGCGAGTGAAGATATGATGACGTCGGGCAGACGAAGCATGAGGTCGACGAGAGTAGAGACGCTGACCGGATGCGAGCTTTCTGCCTGGAGTGGGATGCCCCACGTTGATTTCAGTGAAGCGGCGATTGCATAGGGATTGCGCATCAGAAGGAGGTGTGGCGCTTCTGGATATACAGATTCAAGAAACTCAAGCGCCGTCCAGTAGCGTGGTGTCTTGTCTATGATGATGCGTTTGCCGGCTTTTGCCAGATACTGACCGTATGCTGCATCGGCAAAAGCGCGGCTGACGATTGTGCGATCTATCCGCCCCAGGAATTCCGAGGTCGCGGCCTCAATCAGTGAGCTGCCCGCCGGATGGCGCTGGTCCACCCAGCCAAATGCTTCAAGCGCCAGCATCAACCAGGGTTCAGGCGGAGCCACAATGTCTGGATGGTGCTGGAGCAAATGCGCCAGGAGTGTCGTCCCGGATCGTGGAAGACCGAGGAGAAAGCATACTCTAGGGGAGCAGCCAGAACATCCGCTCATTGTTCAGACCCTCGTCCTTGAAACTCGAACCATGTCGGTGCTCGCTCGAACAAGCCAAACAAACCCAGCCGCAGGATCGCGTGGGCAAGCGCTTGCGTACAAAGCGTCAAAACGGCAAGCATTTCTCTGCCACTCATGATTTCAGAACCGTTCAGTTCAATCGATCGGGCGGGATCACGGAAGAATAACTGCATTTGCCTCCTCGATTGCTCGACCTCGAAACGAAGTCAAGCGGCACTCAATTACACGAATATTGATTGGGGATAGGATATGGGAAGGTTGCAAAAACTATACGTACGTTTGCTGAAGACCGCCCGCGGCACACGGAAGTTATTACGTGTAGTTACAAGCTGCCTGTTAATGGGCCATGGAACCAGCAAATGCGACATGCACCTCGCTGATGCTCGGCATACGCCAACGAAGCTCGGCAAAAGAGCGGGCAACTCGGCGAGTGCGGCAAAGAAGCAGACCACATGGCGGACATCTCATGTGCCAGCTGAATGCTGCCGTTGGTCCGTCAAGACACGGAGCCATAGCCCCGGGCCGCCTGTTGTTGCGCAAGCCCATTCCTCCAAACTATACCACGGGTTTGACTGCCTGCTCTTGCGAGCGTTGCCTCTCCCCTAATCGGCGCCAATGGAGGCTTGTAAAGGATGGAACCTGACTTAAGATGCCTCCGGATTTACCTGATGAAGCAAGCGCGCTTGGACGCATCTCTTCTGACGGAGACGAGATCGTCGGGCGGTTCATGTGGGAGATCAGATCGATCCATGCGTGTCTCGAAGAGCTTGCCAATCAAAATATGCTGGGCACCACTTGGCCACGGTGAACGATCCTGATGGGTGCACCAATTTGGGCAAAGAAACGGGGGTACAGGTCAACCTGCTGTCACGAATGATGCACGTCGACCCTTCCTTCGTAACCTACTCAAAGCTGCTAGAGAAACACGGTTTCTTGCGGCATGAGTCCTTCGTAAGGATGTGCGGATTGTGCTAATGTCGCTAACGGCCATAATGTGCAAGCATCTCGCGTCGGGACAGGCAGCGCAGGATGAGCTCGCTTTTGACGAAAGCGGCGTTGTCCGATCAAGCGAGTTCATTGCCAAGCGTGCTAGAGTGAGGCGTCGCGTGGCAGGAGTCCGCTCTGGCATTCAGAAGACCAAACCACGATTGTCAGAAACGGAGCTCGCTAACCAATGAGTCTCCCATTCTTCGAATACGTCTTAAAGCAGCGCGGTCGAAGGTGGTTGTGGTCCCTTCACGACGCTGAGGGCGCGCAGGTGATGATGGGTTCAGGACGTAACCGCCCCGCCGCCATCTATCAAGCTAACAGAGCGCTTTTTCAATTGCTGTTGAGCGCGCCATATCGCCCAGGAGCTCGACCTAGCCGACAGGCTCGGCGACGCCGGCTTACACCCAAACTTTAGCTGGCATGAGCTTCGAGGATGTCCCCATTCGCGAGTTTGTTTCCATTTGGCTAAAGCGGTCAGCCGATGTGTTCGGCCCGGCGCTGCCTCGCCGAAGCTGAAGAAGCTGATGCCCGAACGAAGACTAGATTCGCCCCGGAGGGGTTTCGTCTGCGACTGGTCAGCTTCTCGAGGTAACGCGCCTAGGACTGGGTTGGCCCCATCGCATGTGCTCCCGGACCAAGCGGCTTTATCTTCAAGACCGGTCTGTGGCTATGCTATGTCTTCACTCAATCATACATTGCAAGCGGCCGTCGAACCGCCTTCCAAAAAACTTGATCAAAGATAAGGAGACGATGGAGCCCGTTCCGCGACATTGAAGAGCATCCGGCACGTGCGTGAAAAACTCTCTCAGCGCAGACGGCAAAACTAATGTGCAACAAAGTATTCATGGCCAAACAGGGCGGCTCGACAGCCGCCCTGCCGCGCCATTAGCCAGCGTTGCTGAAATTAACGCTGATGTCCGAGTCCGATTCCGAGATTTAAGGCCTTCTGGCGTAGCGCGCCGACGGTGCGTTTGGTCATCTTTGCTATTTTTATGACCGGCGTCCGAGCCTTCGAATGGACTTTGAGCTCTTTGATATCAGCCTTCGTCCACTCGCGCCGCTTAACGCGTTTCTTGGTTGCTTTTTTCACGATGAATGCTCCTTCTGAGAGCAGCGCTTGTAGCATAGTTTTTTCGGAGCGACGACCTTAAAAAGACGAACAGTCATCGGAACTCGCGCCAAGTATTAGCTCGGTCATGTTTTCGGAAGAGAAGGCGTCTGGACTACTGCAGCTGATTGCTGATTTCGTACAAACGCTGTGTTGAGAGGCTTCGTTATTGAATGCAGCCCCATTGGCGGTTTAGCCCGCGCTAGTTAACTAAGTGCTAGAGCCCTTCGGGCCGTGCGCGAATACTAGATTCGGTCTCGCCTTCGTGTCCGTCGTCCGGGCTCGATTCAAGGCGTCGAAGTGCACGAAGACATCAGGTCCTCCACCCTCAGGTCGGATGAAGCCATATCATCCCTTGGTCCCGTTGAACCGCTTCACAGTACTACTAGCCACTGCATTATCTCCAAACTGAACTTGCGCGATCTAATCGGGGCATGTAGCCACCAGCAAGGGATTGAGCGGCAAGCCGTCTCGCCGATAACCCTTGCGCCGACTCAATCGCTTGCCAAGGAACGCTTTCTGCGCGCGCTCGTTCGCAGCTGCGAAGACACCATGAGTGGCTACTCATCTTCGGGCTCTTGCGCGATCTCCCGCTCAACCTAACCCTGCATAGCACCCAGATCTAGCAGCTCGAGCAGCCTCTCAAGAGCCTTCCTTCCCTCGTTGGTAATAATCCAGCACCCGGCCTCTCGCTCGATCAGCCGTTGGCCGAAAATATCGAGCTGCGGCGCGCGGCTCGCGATGCGCTTCATACGCGCCGGCCACTCTGGGCCGCTGCTGTAATAGATGGCCAAATGCTGCTTAACGACTTCGATGCTCGCCCGTCCGTGCGGCTGGCCGGCAAGTATCTTCAGTATGGACAGCTGAACAGTCACGCGCGCACGCCATCGAGTCGAGCAAAAGCTTCATAATACTCATCCTGAGGGAAGCCGGGGCGCCGTGCGCCGCTTTTCCAAAAGAAACCTTGCGCCATCAGCCTAATGAAGCAGGATACCGACTGCCGTCGACGACAGCCTGGATTGCTTCCTCGCCAGCGCAAAATTGCTTCGCCGTAAGCAAGGTTCTCAACGGCATCGGCGACATCCTACCCACAGTGTTTTGAAGAATGTGCCAACGGAGATAGGGCTAAGCCCGTGACGAGGTCTCGACTGACGTCTTCGATCGATTTGAGATCAAACTACGTCTGTGGTAACCGCGCTGTTGCACATCTTGCCGAATGACATCGCTCACTGAACGCACCGCCCGCTTCTTTCGCTTCCAACTGCCGTCCAACCCCGCCGGGATCGCAAACCCTCGCGGAACGACCAAAAGATCGCGTCTCCCGTTCAAATAAATATCGAACATGTCGTCCCTCGTTTGACACGAGCGTAGATCGCCGGTCCATACATTTGGTGACATCGAAGCAACAGTTACGCTTAAAGACCCTACGCGAGTTTTCTCCAGATTTCGCCCGTACTTGAGCATGCCCTGGGGGCAATCCCGCTTTTCCTTCACGTGCTCCGCATCGCCGAGGATACCGAAGCCTTCGCACGCCTTATTTATCGCTAACATAACGAGACGGTTGAACCGAATTTCCTTCAGTAGACAGGGGCCAGATCTGCGATATGACAGCCTTTTATTCAGCATTGTCTGCTGTGGCATTCTTCTTTTATTCTGAGTATTTCCCTGCCCGCACGTCAACCCGTACTCGGTTGCTGTTGTTCCGATGTAGGTGAGGACCGTCGCGGCACGCATAGATAAGGACTGCTTCACCCCTGTCGTGGATTTCAAGGCGGCAATGAAGCTTGCCCTGTGTCGGCCTCTCTTTGAATGCGGGGATGTTCAGAAGTCAAGATCTTCGGCGAGGAGCTGATTGAGCGATCAGTCGCGAGAGCGCTGCGGGAGGATCCTCACGACCGAACGCGCAGGGTCTATTCACTCGGTCAATCTTTGAGCGCACTTGCATGGTTTTGCCTCTCGAGCTCGGCGCCGCAGCGGGCTTTCGTCTGACAAAGCCAGCTCACCCACTTCAAATCGCGCGATACGTCTCCATAGCGGCAACAAGCGCATTCTCCGAAAAGCCGGCAACTGCGAGACGCTTGCTCAAAAGTTCAGGAGAGCGTCTTTGTGACATGGTTCGAAAGGCAGATGAAAACAGATTGCGGTCATGGGCCACCGCATCGATGTCCTGCGGGCTCATGTAAGCCAGTAAGAATGTCCGGGACAGGCTCGCGCACAACCGGCTGAGCGGATGCCTTACCCGTCAAGGGCATCGATGTGTGCAGATTGGCCAACGATGCATACTCTTTCAAACAACCACAGCTGCCGGAGGCAGACTTGTTCTTGACATGCAAACAAGAGCAATTTGTGGGAGCAGATCCTTATCCGGATCGCACTGCCGGTACGACGCTTGGAGGAGCGCTGCAGAGCCAGTTGAATGGCAGGCGGCAAATCCTCCAGCAGGTCCGCTTAGGTGTGGTAAGACAACGGGCCCGCCGATTTGACGCCAGTATCACCATGTTGTTCTCGAATCGACGATCGACGCGAGCCTGTCGGGGATCACGCTTAGATTACAGATTGCCCCACAATTCAATTCGCGGATTTCCCGCGCCAAAGTCAAGCTAACCGGCCCATGCCGGCGGCAATGCAGGCGGGGTTCGAAGCTCTATCACATCGGCGAAGACCGTCCAATCGCGGACACTCTTTTGCTTGCAGAAGTCGGCCTCAGCCTGCTGTGCAGCAGCGCTCAACGAGGCAGCATCGACTTTGAAGGCTGCCTGACAGGCACGATGTTCGTGGCCGGTATCGTCACAAACGGTTTTAATGAACCGAACATTAAATGAAGGCATGACAGCTCTTGTGGTGGGTTTGCTGATCTACCATTGTGCCACCCGCGCCACCAGAGTACTTGATCTGCCTCAAGCAGCATCCCAAAAGGTTGTCCGCTCCACCATCGAGATAATGTTGAGACTCTGGCAGCGCCCGAGCGCTGCCGTTGTCCCGCAGACCACGCGACCTCTATTTGTCCAGCTTCGCGGATCGCACTTTGGTTTGAACCGCGGGATCACTGGTCTACTCATGCCCTCGACCGACAAAGTTGAGTCGCCGATGACTCGAGGAATGTCTTGAACAGACGATTGAGTGCGCCATGCACCGTCACGCCAAAAATGCCGGCTATTGATCACGATCGATCCCATATGCGGCTCGCAGCCGCAGCTCGAGGGGGGCCAATCTAGATGCGCATCAGCTCTTTTTGACCTGTATCAATAACGCGGCGACTGCCTACTGATAGAAGTGAGCTTCTTGCTCAACGTCGCACACATGGCAGACAGAAAGACATGGTGCACCATCATCTTTTCATGTCCAGATACCGGCGACACAGTTCAAGGAGCGCTGCCGGATCCACCCAAGCCGCGTGCCGATGACCTGCGCACAACAACCTGCGCCGCGCGCGAAGGCGTCCACTTCATCGAGCCGCGGACGAGCGCTGATCGACGCCGAGCGCAGCTAGGCTCATCCGAATGGTGCCAAGCGAGTTCCGGCTCTTTCGGTTCTCGGGAAGGCCGCGCCCGCTCACAACGGCTGACGTCATCACAACCGAAAGCCCCACGCTGACGACGTGGGACAAGGAGATTCCCACCAACGAAGGATGTTCGACATGACAGACCATGGGGACATTCGCCCCGCCGCGGGTCAGGCTGCGGGAGCGGCAGTCGAGTTAAACTTCTGCAGAACAGCGGTTAATACCAGCCGCCGGCGGCTTGAGCTGATCCAGATCGATTCAACCGAAGCCCGGGAGTTGTTTCGCAGCGCCAATCCCAATATCTCTGCTGGCGAGAAGATCATGTCCCGGCGCGAAAGGTTCAACGGCGCCACGGCCGATAAAAGCCCGGCCACGACTGGCGCAATCGAGACCACGCCGCCTGGGCAATATTGCGCTGAGCCCGATCGCGGCGCCAAGCCATCTCGTGCGAAGTGTTCAGAAGGTTGCCTGAATTTGTCAGCCAGCAGCGATGAACACCGTGTAAGATCTACTGGCGACCTGACGTGGGAGCGGCTCGAAACGGTGCCACCCTCAGATCGGGACCTGGAGATTGCCGTGATCGAAGGTGGTACCATTCACCGGGTGGTCTTTCCTTGCCGCCGGGCCTTCGGCGGCTGGATCAAGGCCAAGACAGGAGAACACGTAGCCGTGCAGCCGACGCACTGGCGCATATGGCCCAAATAGCCATCCCGCGAAATAAATTGATGTGAGTTGAGGCGCCTTCAGCTCCGGTGGCCTCTCGTAGGAAACCATGTAGAATCGAATAAGAGCGTCTGCCAGGAAACATGTCAGACCACGTCTGGTAAAGCTATGGCATTGCCGCGGCCGCCGCCGCGCTGGCTCTCGTGATCTGCCCGGCCTAACGTCGCTCCCCTGCTCTGCCTCTTGATCGGCGTGGCCTTTAATCCCGCTGCCATGATCGATATCGCGGAATTCGCGGGCGCCATGATCGTGATTGAGGAGAAGAGAATCATTCTCTCGTTCAGCGCCCCAGCCGCTCGTGTAATTGGTTTCTCTCCGGACGACGTGGTCGGAATGAATGTATCGAGCTTGCTGCCGCAGCTCTACCGCCCCGAGCACGAGCGCTGCATCGCACGTTGTCTGGCCAAGGACGAGCGGCACATCATTGGCATCCGCCGCATCGTCGTCGGCGAACCGAGCGACGGCTCGACCTCCGTCGGTGAGGCCAAGGTGCGCGCCGAACGGTTCTTCACCGGTTCCATCCGAAATCTCGGCGAGGGTCGGCGGAGGAACGGCGGTTGGAAGAGCTGCAATCTGACCTCGTGCGGGTGTCGCGGCCCGGTCGCCATACGTGAAATGGCATCGTCTATTGCCCGTGAGATCACCGGCCGCTCTCCGCAATTACAAACTGCGGGACACAAAGCCTCTGCTGGCGCGCAACGAGCCGGACGCCAACTGCAATGGTGGCGCACTCGAACGCGCCGCCTCTACACGCTCTACGCGCCAAAGATATCATCAGCGCCTGCGGGACTTCATTTCCAGGGACGAGCACACTGCGGAGACTCCGCTCACGCTCTTTGAAGAAGCTGTGGCTCTGGCCCTAGTGGCCCCAAGGAGCAAAGCGTCCGCATGATGACCCCCAGCGACCGCGGGGTCATTGTCGACAAGATCCAGATTCAGCAGGTCGCGCTAAACCTGATACGCAATGGAATCGAGGTCATGGCTTCCTGCCCGCGCCGCGAAGTTGCCAAGGTCGACACGTATACCGTTGCCGATAACGGCCCGGGATCAAGCGCTGATATCCGCCGACCGACAGTTCCAGCCCTTTGTCACGAACAAACGCCATGGCATGGGTGTGAGGCTATCAATCTGCCGGACGATCATTGCGTCATATAGCAGCCATATCGTCGCGGAAGCGACTCCGAGTGGCAATCCTTAACTCGGCATCTGCGGAGCGTAGCGAAAGAGACATGATTGGGCGGCGCATTCTTGTGATCGACGATGACGCCGCAATGCGGGACTCGCTCGCGTTTCTTCTTGATGTTAACGGTTTCTACGTAGCAACCTATGAGACAGCGACCGCGTTTCTTAATGACCACGCGGGCGGTCCAGTCGATTGCATCGTGTCAGACATCCGTATGCCGGGTATGAGCGGTCTCGAACTGGTCAGCAAAGTGAAGGCCAATCGCGTAGACTGCCCGGTCATCTTGATAACTGGTCATGCCGACGTATCGCTTGCAGTCGAAGCGATGAAAACGGGCGCGGTCGACTTCATCGAGAAACCGTTCGAAGAGGAGGTGCTATTGCGTGCGATCAATAGTGCCTTGAAAGCGCGGCCAACGAAACTCGCCGATGACGCAGCGAAACTGCAGGCGGAAGCCCGCCTCGCGGACCTCTCCTCCCGCGAACGTGACGTCCTGCAGGGACTATTAGCCGGCAAGATCAACAAGGTGATCGCCCATGATCTCGGCATCAGCCCCCGGACAGTCGAGGTTTACCGTGCAAACCTCATGGCCAAGGCCAATGTTCGCAGCATGTCCGAGTTGATGCGGATCGCCATTACCGCGGGACTCTAACAGCGGCGCAGATGGTGCGACGATTCATGCATTCAAGCTGCGCAGTCCAGACGACGAGGAGGGTTTTCAGGTGCACGGCAACGAGCCGATCATGTTTTCGGTGGTGGCTATTGATGCAACCCAAGCTGCTGGTTCCTTGGAATCCCGACCGCACCTGAAGCAGATCAATTGCGTCACCGAAATTTGTGCTCCGATAACAGAAGGTCTGTCAGCCCGGAGAACGGCATAGTTCGGCAATATATTGTCCATCCTCCAACGGAGCTCCCAGTGCGGGCTGCCGTGAACGGTTCGATTTCCTTCGCATTGGAAACGGGTGAGCATGTTGACGCTGTGGCAATCGGTCACGAGAGGACCATCCTTCCGTCATTGCGCTTGGCTGGGCGACAGTCACCTCGGTCTTCGAAATCAAACGATCGCGTGCGTTGGAGGCGCATAATCATCAAGCGCGGCGACGACGTCAGCCGCCGTATATCGATCCGAGTTTGAGCAACCAAGGGACCCCGCCGGCCGCATTTCAATGCCCCCTCCTCATCGGACTTACGTGTAAATACTTAAGGGCTTCTACCTAGGGAAAACATCCAAATTTCCCAGTTCGTCAGGAACAGACAATCTGCGTCCCATCGACGTTCGCAAGATAGGGTCCGCCATGCACGCCTAGGCCGCCAGTTTTCCCGAGAGCAGCCGCCATCGACCAGCGTCTTGTGTGGGCAACTCAACACTTCGGCTAAGCTGCTTTACGCCAGCTCAAATTTGAGCGCGCTACTTTTTCGCGTCGAACGGCGCGACAAACGCGGCGCAGCGAAGGGCCCCGATTCGGTGCTTAAGCGATCTTCCGAGCCGCAAAAACGCCGCCAGCCAACATTGTGCCTCCAGGAGCACCGCAATGATCATCGATCTTTTGCTTCGAGAGCATCGCAACATTGATCTGCTTTTGGTCGCTCTTGAACGCGAAGTGGAGATTTTTGAGAAAGGGATCCGTCCTGATTATGAAGTCATTCGCGCGATTATCAGCTATTTCGAGGTTTATCCTGAAGTGTACCATCATCCACAGGAAGATTTGATTTATTCCAAACTAAAGGCTCGCGATCCGGATGCAGCTGCAATCATCGGCGATCTCGCGCTCGAACACCAGGAAGTCGTCGACCGTTTGCACCACTTCGCGCGGGCTATTGACGCCATCCTCGCGGATCGTGAACTTTTTCGGCAGGACGTCGGCAATATCATACGGGACTTTATAGTACGCGAGCGGCACCACATGATGTGGGAAGAACGAGATTTCTTTCCGACAGCTCTGAAGGCGCTCTCAGCTCAGGATTGGACCGAAATCGCTTCCGGCCTCACCGATCATGGAGATCCGCTGTTCAGCGAGACAGCGGCAGCGACTTCCGATGCGCTAAGAGCGCATGTTCTGCAATTGGAGCAAGAAGCCGAGGCCGAACGGAGCTCGGTCGCGTTTGCATCCGACAAGGCCGCCCCCCCGTGACACGGCGCCGAGACGAACGGGCTGTATTGATCGCTGCCGTTTCACAGCCGGACAGGCGGCCTCATGTTCACCCCGTCGAAATGAAAATGGGGGGGGCTCGCGCGCGCGTAGGCTGCCCTACTGCCAAAATGGCTTCTGCGCAATATAATCGCTTGCTCGACCACCGGTGCAAACGGCGCATCCGAGCCTTCCTGAGCTCTCGTGACGGTTCATGCATTGGCTACGCTTGCGAGATCCTTAAAGCCGGGCTTCTCCTATCATCGCGCGATCGAACATAAGTTTTCCAGGCAGGAAAGCGCGCCGAGTTTGCGGGTGGTGCCCTGCGGTGGCCGCCGGGGATCACCGTCGCTCGCTGATGTCGTAGTCGTTCCCGACGTGCTCATGAGCGACAAACTTTGGTGTAGATTCATAAACCTCGGACTATATGGTGGCATACCACGGCATAATCGAGCTAGGCTGAGCTTGTGTTTCAACTCGGCTCCGATGCGTCAGCGTCGCTCCTTCTCCAGACTTTCGCCCGGCCCGCCTAAGCGGGACCGGGCATTTTTTCTGTTCCCAAGGCTACCTCGATTACCGAGCGCGCAAATGACCACAAGCGGATCCGCCTCGTCGAGAAGAGACCCAAGCCTGGATCAACGGCCTGGCGGATCGAATGATGCGCGCAGTTCGCGGGCCGCAGCGACCATGTTCGCTAGCGCCGGCCGAACCTCCTCCCATTTGCGTGTCTTCAGGCCGCAGTCCGGATTGATCCAGAGCTGCGAGTCGTGCAGTCGCGTCCGAGCCAACGCCATCAGCTCCTTCATTTCGCCCATCTCGGGAACGCGTGGAGAGTGGATGTCGTACACGCCCGGCCCGATCTGATTTGGATATTCGTAGTTCCTAAACGCGTCGAGTAGTTCCATTTTCGAGCGCGACGTCTCGATCGAGATGACATCCGCGTCCATTGCAGCGATCGCACCGATAATGTCGTTGAACTCCGAGTAGCACATATGGGTATGAATTTGCGTCTGATCAGCGACTCCCGATGAGCAGATCCGGAAGCAATCCACGGCCCAGTCGAGATAAGCCGTCCACTCCGATCGGCGCAACGGCAATCCTTCGCGAAGCGCCGCTTCGTCGATCTGGATCATGGTCGCTCCAGCATTCTCGAGATCGCGGACTTCGTCGCGAATCGCGAGCGCGATCTGGCGGCAGACCTCGCTTCTGGGAATATCATCGCGAACAAAAGACCAGTTCAAGATCGTCACGGGTCCGGTCAACATCGCCTTCATCGGCTTCCTCGTGAGCGATTGCGCGTAGCACCACCAGCCTACGGTGATAGGCTTGGACCGCACTACGTCGCCAAACAGGATCGGTGGCCTGACGCAGCGCGATCCGTAGGACTGCACCCATCCGTTCCTGGTAAATGCGAAGCCGGCGAGGTGCTCGCCGAAGTACTGCACCATGTCATTGCGCTCGAACTCGCCGTGCACCAGGACGTCAAGACCGATGTCCTCCTGCCAATGTACAGCGCGCGCAGTCTCCTCCTTGAGGAACCTGTCGTATTGCTCGTCGCTCATCGCGCCTCGCGCATGCGCCGCACGGGCATTCCGGACCTCTGTGGTCTGCGGAAACGATCCGATCGTCGTGGTAGGAAAAGGCGGTAGTCCGAAACGATTGCTTTGGATCTCGGCACGACGGGCAAATGGGCTCGCGCGGCGACGCATGGTCTGATCGATCGCTTTCATCCGCACAGCGACATTGGCATCACGGATTTTGGGCGAAGTCTGGCGGACAGTCGCGGCACATTCCGACTCGGCAAGAGCTGGCGCGACATTCTGGTCGCCTGCGAGTGCCCGCGCCAGGATCGCAAGCTCTCGCATCTTCTGGACCGCAAAAGCAAGCCAGCTCTTGACGTCAGAAGCGAGCCCCGTCTCGAGGCCAACATCGACCGGAACATGAAGCAGAGAGCAGGATGGGGCGATCTGTACACGATCTTTGCCGAGCTTCGCAATCACGGGTTCGAGCCGTTGGCGCAGCGAGGACAAATTCGACCGCCATACATTCCGGCCGTCGACGACACCGAGCGACATGACGAGATCACTTCGGCCGCCAGCGATGATCTGGTCCAACAACTGTGGCGCTCGAACCAGATCGAGATGCACTCCGGCAACTGGCAGGCTCAAGGCGGTGTGCAGATTGTCGCCGAGGTCGCCGAAATAGCTGGCAACCATGATCTTGATGGCCGGCCCCTCCTTTGCGAGCCGGTCATAGGCATGCCGCAAAGATTTTCGCATCCCCTCATCCAGATCAAGAACCAGGCAGGGCTCGTCGAACTGAACCCAATTAGCCCCACGTTGGGCCAATTCCTGCAGAACCTCGATATAGACTGGTATCAGCTCATCTAATAGCGAGAGTGGCTGGAACGCAGGATCGGGACTCTTGCCGAGCTTTAGGAATGTAACCGGCCCGATCAGGACAGGGCGGGTCTGAAAGCCGAGAGCCTTGGCTTCCTCATACTCCTCGATCGGCTTGCGAGAGCATAGCCTGAAAGTCTGTCCCGTGTGAAACTCGGGAACCATGTAGTGGTAGTTGGTGTCGAACCACTTGGTCATCTCCTGCGCGGGTGCGCCAACTCCGCACGGTTGATCACCGCAAGTCGCATCCTGGTCGTCGACTTGTGAACCACGGGCCATGGCGAAGTACGTCTTGAGCGAAACGAGTTCGGATTTCGAAGCGTAGATCTCCGGGATGGCGCCAACCATGACACTTGTGTCGAGCACCTGGTCATAGAGGGAGAAATCGTTCGATGGAATGACCGTGACGCCGATAGATTTCTGACGAGCCCAGTTCGCGGCACGCAGGCCAGCTGCGTCCTCGAGCAACTGCTGTTCGCTGCTTTTTCCGGCCCAGTAGCTTTCTAGAGCGAGTTTGAGCTCGCGCCTTGGACCGATGCGTGGCGTTCCGAGCGTGGCAACCGGAAGGGAGAGAAGAGACATAGCGGTAACCCCATGTTGGGGGCAAAGGCCATGGCGGACGCAGGCAGGGGAAGTCGCACGGTGCGACGGCTGCTTGGCGCACCACCGGGACACCCCGCCCGTGGACGAATATATTGTCGGGGCAGGTCTCCTGGCTCACGGGTCATTGCTGCTGTCCGGCCTTCCCGAAGCCGCGCAGGCTTCAGTGACATCGTTGGACAGCGGCTCGCCGCTCACAGTTGCGGGGGCAGCGCCGGCATCTTCACCGGCTTCCCTCTTAGCTCCGGATCAAGTGGGACCGGAGAACCTCGACGACTTGGGATATCGGCAAGACAAGTCTTCCGTCAACCTCTCAGATTATGTCTCAAGCTGGTGCTGCGACATCCGCTACGCGAAGGGCCGCGCATCCTTATCGTTGCCTCGATGGAGAAAGGCTCTCCAGTCAGCCATATTGTAATAACCGTCACAGCTGCCCCGGGCCCGCACGCCAGATGGTGGAAGGGACAAATGCGGCTTGCGCCGGCAGGCACCGCTGCCTGGAGCAGAACGCATTTGATGCCCCGGCTTCCCGCCGGTCTTCGAGCGCGTCCGCCATCCAGCCGCCCTATCGACCAGCTCGATCCGTGCTGAATAAGCCTAGGGTTCAGACTCAATTGATCCAATAGGCGACGATGGCGGCGAGGTGCACGGCAGCCAAGAAGTTCCTGGCAAGTTTGTCGTAGCGAGTTGCGACACGCCTGAAATCCTTGAGCCGGCAGAAACAGCGCTCGATAACATTGCGCCCTTTGTAGGCGCGTTTGCTGAAGGTGTGGAGGGTCACCCTGTTGGATTTGTTTGGAATGACGGGCTTTGCGCCGCGATTGGCGATTTCGGCGCGAAAGCCGTCGCCATCGTAGCCTTTGTCCCCAATGAGGGCAGACATGGGCGGCGCGAGTTTCAAAAGGGCCGGCCCTGCGGCAATATCTGCGTCTTGTCCCGGAGTGAGATGAAATGCGCAAGGTCTGCAATCAGGGTCGCTCAGCGCGTGGATTTTCGTGGTCCGCCCACCGCGCGAGCGTCCGATCGCCTGTTCATGCTCCCCCCTTTTCCACCGCTCGCCGAGCGATGCGCCTTGATCGAGGTGGAGTCGATGGACAAGGTCACGCCATCCTTGCCGCAGCGGGCGAGCGCTTCAAAGATCGCCTGCCAATGTCCGCGCTTAGCCCAGCGATTGAAACGATTGTAGATCGTCGTGTAAGGACCATAGTCGGGCGGGCAATCGCGCCAGCGTGCGCCGCACTGAAGCATGTGAATGATACCGCTGATGATGCGTCGATCGTCATCGCGCGCCGGGCCGGTCTGGTTCGTTGGCAGATGCGGCTCGATCTGAGCCCACTGCTTGTCGTTCAGCCAGAACAGCCCTTTGCGCACCGAAGTCCCCCATCCCGAATCAACTTGGTGCGAAGGAATCAGAGATCGCTAATTAGGTACAGACCCTAAGACACCTGGCAAAGCCAGCAACATGCCTGACCAGCACGTTGATTTGCAGTACCAGCCAAACGCCAAATGCTCGGCGATGAAGATCGGCTTCGTCGTCGTTGGCCTTCTACCGCAAAGCGGCCGAACGGGAGGCTGCTCTCGAGCCGCACGTCGCGAAAGAAGCGGCAAACGCCGCTCTGGCCTCTTGGCCGCGAGCGCCCAGAGGATGGCAGAGATCGAAAGCCACATTCCGGCAACGATACGAACGAAACGGTTCTATGGCGGCAAGCGTGCTCCCAATTGTCATCAGGAACTTGGTCGAGGCGTTCAGCTGCGCCGTCGAATATTCGGTGCGTGCAAGGACGCATAAGCCGCGTTGCGTAGCGTTGAAGGTAAACATCGAGACGTGCGCAAGTCGGAAAACCGACAAAGAGGACAAAAAAGCGGTGCAAATTGCCGTCTATTACCTGGCACGAGGAATGCAAGTCTTCGGATATGCCCAGTCCTCCTGCTGGGCATATCCAGCACAGCAACTTGAAGCTGTCGCCGGGAGCGAAGTTAGCGGCGCGTGACATAGAGGGGAGCGCCCGCTCGCACGGGACACCGTCGGTCTCCTCGTTGCGTCGCCGCTAACTTCTTGCGCTCGCGAATAGCAGGTTGAAGCTTGCCCGCTTGGAATGACGTGTGGATGAAACCAAATAGGCCGGCGGTTATGAGGAAAGTGTCTGGAAGACGCGCGCTATTGTTTTGTCTCGGCCGATCGTTGATCTGTATGGCCGCGCTGGCTGCGACAAGCAACAGTGTTCGCGCCATCGAGAGCCCCCATATCGAAAGATTCAAGTCAACGTGGCGAGCGCAAGACGGTGAGACAATAGAACAACTTATCTCCAACGTTTCGAAGGTGGCACTTTTTGTCCCTCGAATGTGGGGCGTCATTGAACTTGACCAAAACGACTATGTTTTCGTTATGTGGACCAGGCACCCGGATGATACATTAGACGAACAGAACGTTATCGCCTGGAGAATCGCGCTCGACGGCACGTTTCAACTTGCGTCGACCTATGCAAAGCCGATGGAGTTGGGTTGGCACGCCCTGGCGCTCTCGTTGATCGCTACTGAAGTCAAGGAGGATGAAAGGAACGCAAATCTTCGCTTTCTGCATGATCCGAGCAACTTCAACTTCGTGACGACCACGCAAGGCCGGCTCGGCGATCTTCTGCGGCAGGGCCGCTGCACTATTGTTGAGCCTGTTGGAGTGGACTACTTGCCGAAGCAGAAGGACAAGCCGAACGAGAAAGGCGATCTGTGGCGCGTTTTGCTTTTGGTGAACTGTAATATTCCAGGACCCCTTGCTTTTACACACAACGGGGTCATCACTTTCGAGAAGAGCGAAGGTCAAGATTGGGAGCCGCAATCCTCCTTTGCCAAGCGTATCGCGGCCTTTCCTCCTGGCTCCTGGTTCGCTCGCATTGAGCCAAAGGAACGGGAAGAGTAAGAGAGGAGCAAAAGCCCTGTAAAATGGTCACAGAGCAAGATCGCGCCGCTGCTCCTTCTGCCGCCGAACGCTTCAGAACAACTGCAAGACATATCAACGCTAAAGCGTCGGTGCTTACGCATTCGCAACAGTCGCGAGCCTTTCCCGCAGCCTTCAGCTCGTCAGGAAACACTCGGCCGGCACGATGACTCGAGTCTTTCTGCGAGGAGTAGGGTCGGCCGCAGCGGCGCGTGCCAGCTGGCGATTTGCCCTCCGACCCAGTGAGAGGACACCAATCTGCGGGCGAACCAGCTCTTTCATGCTACTCTTCAAGAGACTGGACCTGGAGATGCCTCGGGCCCAAACCCGATCCGGCGTGCACGCCGGGCATCGCGCGACTGACTGGTGAGCGTGCCGCCGCAGAGGCTGCGCGGGCGGCACGATCGTGTGCCGCGACGAAACCTAACAAGAGTGAAATGGGGCATTGTTAGCGGGCCGGCACACCCCCTGGACACCGGCCTTTTTCCGAGTGCCCCGGCGAGGAGCCCCGGAGCCGTTCGCGAGGCATCGAGGGCCGGCTGAGTCGGCGCTAAATTTCCTCGCGCGCATTCGTCTGCGCGTCATAGATCCGGATTTGAACCATGGGAAAACGCTTCTTCAGTTCTGCTCCGCCTGCCCTGGCGCCGTCTCTGGTCGCGAATTCGGCTCTGAGTCGGCCATCCACTTCAAGCGCGTAAGAAGAGACCGGCAATTCCCGGGGGGCAGCAACCATTTCATTCCCATTATGTAGTGAGATCGTTGAGAATAATTTGTAGCTTGAGTCGGCCAAACTGCACCAGAGCGACCTACCCGAGTGCCGCGATGGGGCAACCATGTTGTGGATTGACGCGTCGCACCGAATGGCATGCGGGCGGCTTATCCCCGCCCGGTGCGTATACGACGAACCCACTGAGGCTGCCGTTCCCCTGACGCAAACGCACGCCCTCACCCTGGGCTTGCTGGGTAGACCCAGTTGGCACAAAGGATAGCCAGGTTGCTCCTCGACGCGTGGCTTCCACTCGACGCTCAAGATTCGCAGGCGACTTTTGTTCTTCAAGTGCGTGAGAAACAGCGTTCGAGGTTCGGCTTTCTCCCGCATACCGAGCCCGCGGCTGCGCGATGGGGATCTTCTCTCCTCAGGTCGAGAGGGTGCAGTGCGCGCCCAGAGAGAGAGAGAGAGAGAGAGAGAGAGAGAGAGAGAGAGAGAGAGAGAGAGAGAGAGAGAGAGAGACCGGCGAGGCTCGACGGATACCGCGACACGTACGCCGGAAGAAATCTCTTGAACCTCACGCAGCGTCAGGTCGTAGCTTGGAAACTACGGCCACGCCTTCATAGAGTAAACGTCGAAAGATGCCGATCGAATAACGGGCATAGTGCGTTTAAGCAGTCGAATGGCGGCGCCGGGTCGTGCGTGAACATGGATCAAGAGCGAAAGGTTATTGTCGGGATGAAACAGCGCATAATGGTGGTCGCATTGCTCGCTGTCATCGCATCTCCGGTGTGCGCGGCGAAGCTCAGGGGCCCTGCGCGCATCCTCGACGGCAATACCATCGAGATTGAGCAGACCAAGATTCGGCTCTCAGGCATCGAAGCTCCTGAGACTGATCAGATTTGCCTCGACGCCCACGGCCGGAAATGGACTTGCGGGGTAGCTGCTCGCGACGAGCTTATCAAGCATTCGAACGGACGAACGTGGGATTGTCATACCAAGGGAGTCGATGAGTACTGGCGGTCACGCGGCAGTTGCTTCATCGAAGGCGAGGACGTGAACGCCTGGATGGTACGCTCGGGCTGGGCACTCTCGTCGGGTCCTTACGTCATCTATGAGGTTGTGGCGAGCAAAACCTGTGCAGGGCTATGGTCGGGGGCGTTCGTCGCGCCCTGGGACTGGCGTCGCCGCAATAAGGGGACGATCATCATCGGCGCGAGCTCGGTTCCGGTCGACGCTCAGGAGCTCCTGCTCGGATCCGCCCTGCTATCGGACCCGCCCTCGTCTGAGTGTGTGATAAAAGGCACCGTGGGCCGCAATGGCGAGCGGATTTATCACCTGCCCGGGCAACTCAGTTACGAAAAACTCGACATGACGAAGCCCGGTGAACGCTGGCTCTGCAGCGAAGCGGAAGCCGAAGCCAACGGGTGGCGTAAAGCCGCGCGATGAGGTGAGATACATGCAAGCAGGCCATTCTCCGAATATGCCCTATCTGACCAAGTTCGCGTCTTCGCGCCGCTCGCTGTTGCTGTTCGCTGTTTCGGCGGCTTGCCTGCGGCTTGGCAACAACATTGTCGATGCTAAGGAAGCAGAAGCGCCCCCCAAGCCAGATAACCTACTCTCCCCGGATGCTGCCCTGAAGAGGCTGATGGAAGGCAACGATCGCTATGTCCAGGGCGCATCACGACGCGACGATTTCCAGCGCGAGCGCCGAGTCTTAGTGGATGGCCAAAATCCATATGCCGCGATCCTGAGCTGCGCCGATTCTCGCGTGGCGCCTGAACTTGTCTTCGGTAGCGGACTTGGTGATCTGTTTGTCTGCCGCCTCGCCGGCAACTTCGCCAACGATGACACGCTCGCCAGCATGGAATATGCGGTAGCCGTGCTGAACACGCCGCTGATCCTGGTACTTGGTCACGATCATTGCGGTGCGATAGGCGCCACGATTAAGTCGCTCCAGGACGATAAGCCGCCGCCGGGACACATTTCATCCCTCGTCGCTGCGCTTGCGCCTGCGGTAAAAGTAACCCGCCAGCAACGCGGTGACACGTTCGCTGAAGCAACCCGACAAAATGTAATCGATAATGTCAACAAACTCAAATCGACGGGGCCGATTTTGAACGCGGCAGTTGAGCAGAACAGACTGAAGGTCGTCGGGGGCCTTTATCGGCTCGACACCGGCAGGGTCGATTTGCTGAGCTGACGCTGGCCCCTTCACGCGGCCAGCTACTCGTTTGCCGCCTGATACAGGGCTTCGGTCGAGTTCCGCGCAATTCGCTCGTGCATCGCCTGCATCAAATGCACGGAGTACAATTCGCTCCACAATTGTAATAGCTTCGGGAATACCTTTGGTATGCGCGGCCTCTTAATTCTCCTCGTATTCTACGTGCTCATGTTCGCAACGCGAGGCCAGCACCAAGAAAAACTGATACCGGGGGCGACACTATTCACGCCTGCACGTTGATGGCTAGGCCAACAGAGGTGGTGCAAGCAGCAAATCGCGGTGCGCGGCATGCAGGGTCTGAGCTCTCGGCCTAACGGAACACGCGACGTTCCGGCAGTCTCTCAGCCGCGATCCGGCAAACCACCTATGCTCCTGCCATGATCACCACGCTCATCCAGGGCCGAAGATCACATAGAGCAGGATGACGAGCACCACGGCTGCCCACCCGGCGGATGTATAGAAAACTACTACTTGCGTCGGCAGCGCACGGTCCGTCCTGCACCAGCCCCTGTTGAGGACGATACTGACACACCCGGCGATGGAGCCCCCCAGGTCGTACTGCGCTTAGCAGCCTGGGGATGCGCGAGAGTTCAGTCGCTCTACGGGATTGCTGTCGGCCCAAACCGAAAACCTTGCTAGCGCTTCCTGGTAGGGGACGGCAACCTCAGGTCTGACGGGATCATGCCGGAGAAGAGGAGCGGCGACATGGACGAGTACGTCGCGCGCAACGTAGATGGGTACCGGCGTCCTGTACGGCACTGGTCTCAGCAGCAAGGACCGGACGACGATTGTGCCGCTATTGCTGTGCGAGCTGGACAAGCTAAGCTAGGATCCGAAGCATCTAAGGTCGCTGAAGATAGAGGCATCAGCGGCCGCAAAGGGTGAATCACGCGAGACTCTGCGCGAATCGCTTGGCCTTTGGTACAGGCGGATCAGTTGCTGCGAACCTCGAAAATCTCAAAGTCTCCTGGAAGATTTTTGCCTTCGCTTGCATGAACGGCGGCACTCTTGCAGCATCTAGAAAACGACTTGATCGCGAAACGGCAGCGCCTGACGCGGCCGTCACGTTTGTTGAACACCTTCCCTCTGACGTCCGCTTCCAACCAACACACCCACAGTCGTGAACAACGGTACATTGCGCTGTTGGTAATGTCGGGAGATCGGAGCGGGCTGAACCTCCACTGGCAAGCCGAGCCCAACTGGTCCGCGGTCGAGCTCCGATTCAGTGTTCTCCTCCGCCCTGTCCGGTTGGTGACGTCTTGTGCCAGGAACCAGACACGGCAGGCGCGAGCATCCTGCTGGCGTGCGCACTTTGAACGTGATCTCGCTCGATTAAAGACCCAGATGGCAAACCATGTTTGATGGCACGTCGATTGCTGGGCAGACGGAAAAGAGCCGCAGGCTTGGAGCGCCTCGCGTTCGCCAAGTCGGGAATTCGCAACGTGGCTCGAGCCGGGCGGGCTCCATTGGTGACAAATCGTCCGTTGGAGACGACATGACAAAACGAGCGGTGCCGTCAACCGTCGGAGACATAGTGCAGCAGAGGCGGATCGATCTCGCCGCCGCATATCGGCTGCTTTGCCGCTTGAGCCTCAAAGACAGCATTGACAGCCATACTCTGTCAGCCTTTCCGGCCCTCAAGACGTTTTCTTGCAGCCAATACGTTGGGGCGCTAACCGCCTGCAATCGCGTCACAGTACAATATCAACTGCGGCAGTTTCGACGATCCCTTCCGACTAGTTATCAATCCGGCCGGCTTCGCCATGCGCGCGCGATCCAAATCAATGAGGCGCGGCGTGGTCGGCTCAAGACACCGAGGACAGCTTATGAACGCTCCACCAGAGAAGATCACTGCAGAAACCGACACTACGCCTGCGACCTGGGATAATCTGTCGCCGCTACTGGTCGATATCCGCGCGCGTCGAAACGAGTTCGCCCCCGCGCAGAAGATTCCCGATGAGATTATCGAGGGTTTCAAGCGCGTTGGCGTCTATCGGGCCTTGGCCGCCAGGCGGTTCGGCGGCGACGAGCGAACGCCGGCCGATTTTTGTCGCCTGATCGAGCGCATTTCCGAAGCCGACGGCTCCGCCGGTTGGGTCGCCAGCTTCGGCGATGGGGCTCGCTACCTCGCTGCCCTTCCGGACGAAACGCTTCGCAAGGTATACGCGAATGGACCTGACGTGGTGTTGGCAGGTGCGCTTTTCCCGCTCCAGCTCGCCAGGCGAAGCACCGACGGGTTTGTCGTGAGCGGCGTGTGGCCATTCGCCAGCGGCTCACCGGGCGCGGATCTGATAGGCGTTGGCATCACTGTGGAAGACGATGAGACCGGTGGCCTTCCGCGGGTAGCCGTAATGCCGGCTGAAAAGGTGACAATCCGCCCCAATTGGGACGTCATTGGCCTGCAAGGCACCGGCAGCCACGACGTCGTTGTCAACGAGGTCATTGTGCCGGAGGAATGGACCTTGATCCGCGGCGGGCCGCCGACACTCGACGGTCCGCTCTATCGTTATCCGTCCGTGGCTTTCGCTGCACAGGTGCATGCGATTGTCGGCATCGGTATTGCGCGCTCCGCGCTAGACGAGGTAATCGCCATGGCCGGAAGCCGCGCCTCAATCACTGGAGCGCCTGTGATGGCAGAGCGCGGCTATGTCCAACTGGAAATGGCCAAAACCGAAGCCTTGCTGCGTTCGGCCCGTTCCTTCTTCTATGAGGCCACCGAGGAGCTGTGGAAGGAAGCGCTGAAAGGTGCGGTAAACCCGAGCACGGCGGCGCTGATGCGACTCGCCGCGACGAACGCTGCGCGGCAGAGCGCTGAGGTCTGTAGGATTGCGAGCGGTCTTGCCGGAAGTGCGTCGCTCAATACCACCAGCAATCTGGCGCGCGCCATGTGCGACAGCTTTGTGGTCGCCCAGCACGCAGCTTTAAACGAGGGAACGCTTCAAAGCGCCGGCCGACTCCTGCTCGGAAGTGAAGCACAGCCGGGATTTCCATGAAGTGGTTGTCCACGCTCCGCACGCCCCTCAGCAACGGATTGCCGGACCTGCGATATGATGTTCTCTTCAGCTACAGGACCTAGTGGCGTGCCGGCCTTGTTTAAACGACAGGAGAAATGAGCATCTGCTTTCGGTTTAACAGATTTGTGATGACTGTCGTCATGTGCTCTCCGGTACAACTCACGATCATCACGGGATTTTGCCTTTTCTGTGCTTTCACAAGCGCTTCTGGCCGCGACACAGAGCGTCGCAATGCCCAGAAATCACTTCGATGAACCTGAGCGCGCGGGGCTCGCGGCCGTTGCAAAACGCAGCAGCCGTGCAGCATTTACGCGGTAAATAGGATCCAGCCAAACACATAGCATAGCGTCTCCTTTGTGCGCATTGGCAGTCTCGAATACTCGAGGTTGGTAGGCACCCGCTCAGCAGATTCGCACTGTTCTCGCTCTCGGTGAGGTGTGCGCGGAGGTGGAGGCTTATGCCAGCGGCCGTAAGGCGCATTCCCTGCTATTTTAGATCGCACTGTCGTATTCGCGACAAGACAGGTGGGTTTCGGCCAGCGCATCCTTCCCATCAACACCGATAGTCGCATCGCCTCGACATTGTATCAAAGTACTTACGCGCGGACACTCGTTTGAGGTCTGTCACTTGATGGGCGGAAAGCCACGACATGCCCTTCGGGGCGTCAAGAACCAGGAGCTGCTCTTTGCGGAAAGCGGTGGACCTCAAGACGCCCTCGCCGCCCCACGCAGCAAGGCTGTTGTTGTGGTCCGAGCATCCGGAAGTCTCGTCTGTGTCCTTCGTCGCAACAGCTTTCCGCCGCGTTCATAGCCCCCTATTGATGGCGCCGATCGATCTTCCGCCTCGGGTCGCATGTACAGTTTCTGGTAATCGCTCACCGCTTCTGCCGCAACGCTATCCTGTGCGGGCGCCAAACCTTCGCCGAGTGCTTCGCTGTAGGCGAATTGCCTTCATCGGCGCGAGACTGGACTCAATCCTGATCTTCTGGACAAGACGACGCCCTTTCAAAAATAGAATGCGACGCGCATGTCGATCGCTGGCAGATCCCCTGCAGCTGCCTGTGAGAGGGTCGGCGGGTTGAATTTTGAGCTGATCAGCTCAAAGACGTTGACTCGCACGTGGCGTCAGATTGTAGCATTTCGAAATAGCTGACGGGGATGCCCGGCAACTCAGACCGGCCGCTGTCTGCTACCGTCGGTGAGGCGATGATACCAATGCAGTCGATGGTGTGTACAGCAGATGGCGGAGCAGGTGCCCCAATCGCCGTCTGCGGGCCCGCACGAACATCTCGGGGTGCTCGCATACGAACAACAACATACTCCGTCCCAGCCTCGGGGAATGCTGGCTTGCTGCACTCTGCGGCCGGAACGTTGACGCCGTTCGAACGGCTGCGAATTGTGTCTGTTCGACTCCGCTCAGTTAATCTGCATGACTTTGACGATCCTCAGGACAACGGAGAATACGACCTTAAAGGTTTGTGCGAGGCAGTCGCGAGCTGCATTTCATCAATGTCGTCTCATCCAAAAAAACGACGCCAGATTTCTTCGATCATTGATCAATTCGCAATTGGGCATTTGCGGTGAACGTCTTTCCGCAAATAACCGCCGGCAGTTCTCCCTCTGTCGGTGGCTGACTTTGGCCCGGCCATCGAGAAGAGGCCGGGCTTTTTTTTCGAGCAATGACTGGCAGCTTCAAGTGTTCTGGCCCGCCGTGTCTCATGATTTGCGAAGGAGGCGGGAGCCAGAGGCAAACGGAAGCGATCGATTGACAGTCACTCGCTGAAATCGATCGATCCCGTCCTAGCGCCCGACCTGCCCTGGCTGCTCGCCTCATGGGCTATGGCGCATCGATCCCTATCACCGGGCCACCCGTCGCCGCAACTCTGCTCGGAGCACCTGATGCACGGCATGAGTCATAGAGAGACCGTACGCGCCATCCTAACGCTCTCTATCTGCTCGACGACTTTGTGGATCCGTGCTCGTGATGATGTCTGTCCAGGATCGAGAACGCGTGCCCAGACGCAGCGCACATCCTGGCCGAGATCGAGCGCTCGGTCGGCCGCGTCATCAGTCCCGGCAAGCTCTCGCGCTCGGGCTCTCCCTTGCTGCTACGCTGTGGGGCTTTGGATCCTGCAGGTGGATGACAGCCGGGCATATGCATGCTTTCTCATCAGGAAGGACGTGATCAGCTAACAGAAACATTCTGCGCGAGATGCGCAGAACTCTGCACCGACATTTGAATGGCCTCCGCGCACGCGACCGACTATTGTCGATCCATATCTCGCCTAGTGTGCCTAACTGCTACTGTGATCCTGTCGCCGCTGCCGGTCGTCACGAACGCTGCGCCAATTCAAAAGCGGCCCAAGGTCTGGCAAGGTTACGGCTTCCTGCCCGGCTATCGCCAGCCGCTGAGTAACAGCATTCAGCTCTACAAGCACAAACACGCAATACCACGGCTCTCGCGCGCCGACCAGCGCCACTGATATATTGACCCCGTTCCTCAGTACTACACTGGGGTGGCGAGTGGCACTATTTCGGCCCCCCGGCTTCCGCGGCGGACGCTACAATGGCGGCAGTTTCGGGCCATGTTGGAGGCGGACGCCGATCGGACCGATCTGGAATTGCGGGTGATCGGGCGGCGCGCCTAGGAGACACCTCGGGCATTGCGCCGGGATTACGTTGAGGCGTTTACTGACGTCCTCGCCTATCTTCGTCATCGCGCCGCAGCTGCACTGGCGAAGTGAGCGCGCAGATCGGTGATCAGCTCGACCTGAGCCACATCAGCAGGCAAGTAACTCGGGTTGCGATGACGATCTTGATCCGATCCGGCACGACATCGGCCGCTGATGATGCGGCCGCCTTCTCCAGCGTCGCGCCGGGACGGCTTGTGGCACAATCGGCTGCTGCGGTTATGCTGGACGCGTCACGGCCATCTTCATTTAGAATGAACAGATGCTTCAGCTCGCTTTCTCGTTGAGACACGAACGTCTACAACTGGTGCAATTGCTTTGCAATTTGCTCGAAGCAGTGCACCTACTTCCTAGAAGTCCAGACCATGCAGCAGCCGCTCAGACAATTCAGCGCTTTGAGCACCGGCTGGCGGTGTTGATTCAAGGGTCTGAAACGGCACGGCTTGCTGACCGCGACGTCGTCGGTCGTGCCGGCTCGCTGACGTCAGAGACTCACCACCCGAACGCCGACGTGATGCGCGGGTCAGCAATGGCGGTCGGAAACCGGGGTGCCCGTTCGGCTGCTCATATCCCCTCACCTAATCATCACCAGTTTTGCAGTTTTGGATGACACAGACCGCGCAGGTCATGTCTTGCAGCGATGAATGAGGCGCTCGATCCGCGCAGCCACTAGAAGCGCGTATTTTTGAGCAATACATCACCCTCCACTGTGCGTGGATAGTGGGCCGCCACTTCGAATGATGGCAACAGGTCAAGAATGGCTTGCAGGGACAACTGCCCTTCGTAGAGCTCGCGGTCGCTATATTCCGTGTAGACGAAGCGCGTGTTACTTAAGGTCTGCCTGCCGCCGGCAATAACATCGGCTTCGGCTCCCTGAACATCCATCCAGATGAAATCGACCGTGTTCAGCTCCGCTTCGCTGCACCAGTCATCCAGCCGCCGCGTTTCAACCGAGACGGGGCGATCGAACCGAACCCACTCATACTCGGTAAGATGATTCTTCGGACGGCGTATTGAGCCGGAGAGGTCCCATTCCTTCGCATCACCATCTGCATTGCTTGGATGAAAGTCGATCATCCCGTTTCGATCACTGATGGCAATTTCAAACAGCTTCACCTTATTGAGAGATGAGCCCAGCTTCTTCTTGAAGCGCGCGATCGCTCTGGGGTCCGGCTCAAAGCAGTAGAGCTGAGCATGCGGGCAGAGATTGAGAAATTGTTGCGTATCGGTCCCGTCATTGCAGCCGATATCTAGGATGACCGGATTCGGCTTCTGAAGAAGTGAGACGATGTGCTGGTGTACTTCTACAGGAGACACAGGTGCTTTTTCCATTTGGCCCGGAGATCGCGTGAGTTTTCGAACTTCGAAGCCGAAATCACACGCCAGACGCACTGGCACAACGTATATCAACGTATATCGTTCATATGCCGCTGAGTCCCCTTGATCCATGGCGGCTATTTGGATGCCGTCAATATCAAAAGGGACACCGCTCGGACAGACAGGTGCAGCGACTGCCCCGCAATACAAATTCCAACCCAGCGTCGGCAGAGGCGCCTCTGTCAGCCAAATCGTTCGCCGGCGGCTCTTTTTTTCGGGACGGGCGAACGATCGGCTTCACTCGAATCTCGTCTTACAGCTATTCTCAGCGGAGCGTCCCCGGGCAGAGTGATCTCTCGTCCGCAGCAATAGCCAATCAGCTCGATCACAGCTGGGCGAACTGTGTTCTGCCGACCAACGGTCGCCATCTAAGATTCGCTGACGCAATTTGCGGTTTTCGAGATAGTTGGCATATTTTTGTGACTACGTCAGACCGATTGAGCACTGCTCATCGAGGGGCTTTGTGCACCGCACGGTTCGCCGGCGTCAGCCGCTAGATGCTGGCGTCAGACGACGCAATCATATGCTGCACCCTGCCGTCGTAGTTGAAATCGCAGCGCTTAGATCGATGCAACGGCCCCCGTACAATGTCGAGGACGCTGGGCTCAATCCGGGTGCTTCGACGAGGCGCAATGTCATTTTTAGCGCAGCTTGGCGGGCTGCGTACCTGAGGACGTTTGCTTCCGGACAAAGACACGCGAGACCCAGCTACGATTCAGCAGAACTGAGCGTCTCTCGGTGAGCTCGTTTTGGCCTGACTCTTGCTATGATTAGGCTTGTCACAATGTGACTATCTCAAACTTGAGCTCAGGAGTTCTGCATGAAATTCCGTCCGCTTCACGACCGCGTCGGCAAGCGCATCGACGCCAACGAGAAGACCGCTTGCGGCGTTATCATTCCCGACACAGCCAAGCAAAAGCTGTAGGCATGGATCGTTCAGCTCATTTTTGGCTTGACCCTTGCTACAAATTGGCTTGTCACAATGTGACTATCTCTAATTCGTCAAACGCTCAGGAGCCTTGCATGAATTTCCGTCCGCTTCACGACCGCGTCGTAGTCAAGCGCATCGACGCCGATGAGAAAACCGCTGGTGGCATTATCATTCCCGACACAGCCAGGGAAAAGCCCTCCCAGGGCGAAGTCGTCGCTCTCGGCCCCGGCGGCCGCGACGAAGCCGGCAAGCTGATCCCGATCGACGTCGAGGTCGGCGACCGCGTGCTGTTCGGCAAATGGTCGGGCACCGAAGTCAAGATCGACGGCCATGAGCTGTTGATCATGAAGGAGAGCGACATCATGGGGGTTCTCACCGACGTGTTTTCCAAGAAGAAAGCCGCCTAATCCAGCGCTCGCACAGCTCCCCCTGACGAGCGCCCGCTTGGGCGCGCCGAAGGATGAGAGAATAAGAACTGAGGGAATTGTTTATGACAGCCAAGGAAGTCAAGTTCGGAGTAGACGCACGGGACCGCATGCTGCGCGGCGTCGACATCCTCGCCAATGCCGTGCAGGTCACGCTCGGTCCCAAGGGTCGGAACGTCGTGCTCGACAAGTCGTTCGGCGCGCCTCGCATCACCAAGGACGGCGTTGCCGTCGCCAAGGACATCGAACTCGAAGACAAGTTCGAGAACATGGGCGCCCAGATGGTGCGCGAAGTAGCTTCGAAGGCGGCGGATGCTGCCGGCGACGGCACCACCACCGCGACGGTCCTGGCCGCCGCGATTGTCCGCGAAGGCGCTAAGTCCGTTGCCGCCGGCATGAACCCGATGGACCTCAAGCGCGGTATCGACCTCGCGGTCGAGGCCGTCGTGGCCGACCTCGAGAAGAACTCGAAGAAAGTCACCTCGAACGACGAGATCGCCCAGGTCGGCACTATCTCGGCCAACGGCGATGCCGAGATCGGCAAGTTCCTCGCCGACGCCATGAAGAAGGTCGGCAACGAGGGTGTCATCACCGTCGAGGAAGCCAAGTCGCTCGAGACCGAGCTCGACGTCGTCGAGGGCATGCAGTTCGACCGCGGCTACATCTCGCCCTACTTCGTCACCAACGCCGACAAGATGCGCGTCGAGATGGACGACGCCTACATCCTCATCAACGAGAAGAAGCTCTCCTCGCTGAACGAGCTGCTGCCGCTGCTCGAGGCCGTGGTGCAGAGTGGCAAGCCGCTCGTCATCGTCGCCGAGGACGTCGAAGGAGAAGCGCTCGCGACCCTGGTCGTAAACCGCCTGCGCGGCGGCCTGAAGGTTGCGGCCGTCAAGGCTCCGGGCTTCGGCGATCGCCGCAAGGCCATGCTGCAGGACATCGCGATCCTGACCGGCGGCCAGGCGATCTCGGAGGATCTGGGCATCAAGCTCGAGAACGTCACGCTCAACATGCTCGGTCGCGCCAAGAAGGTGATGATCGACAAGGAGAACACCACGATCGTCAACGGCGCCGGCAAGAAGGCCGACATCGAGGCGCGCGTGGCCCAGATCAAGGCGCAGATCGAGGAGACCACCTCGGACTACGACCGTGAGAAGCTCCAGGAGCGTCTCGCCAAGCTCGCTGGCGGCGTCGCGGTGATCCGCGTCGGCGGCGCGACCGAGGTCGAGGTGAAGGAGCGCAAGGATCGCGTTGATGACGCGATGCATGCGACCCGCGCGGCGGTCGAGGAAGGCATCGTCCCGGGCGGCGGCGTCGCCCTGCTCCGTGCCTCCGAGCAGCTCAAGGGCCTGCGCACCAAGAACGACGACCAGAAGACCGGCGTCGAGATCGTGCGCAAGGCGCTGTCCTGGCCGGCTCGCCAGATCGCGATCAACGCCGGTGAAGACGGTTCGATCGTGGTCGGCAAAGTCCTGGACAACGAGCAGTACTCTTATGGCTTCGATGCGCAGACAGGTGAGTATACCAACCTTGTCTCCAAGGGCATCATTGACCCGACCAAGGTGGTGCGGATCGCGGTTCAGAACGCCTCCTCGGTGGCGGCGCTGCTGATCACCACGGAAGCCATGGTTGCCGAGCTGCCGAAGAAGGCCGCGGCTGGTCCGGCATTGCCTCCAGGCGCCGGCATGGGCGGTATGGACTTCTGATCCACTCTGCCAACGTGTCAATGATGACATGCAAAACCCTGGCAGGAATGCCAGGGCTTTGTTTTGCGCGAGCTTGCAACGTAGCCCTTGCAAGCCGCGCCAAAGGTCCAGCCCTCGGCCTATCCGCATGAACGGCGGTAGGGCCTAGACGACCAAGGTAAGACGGTCCAGCACTGCGATGGAAGTGGGCCTGTCGCGTTTGTCTGTCACGAAGCTGCCTCTACCAAGCGCTTGAACGCTTCGTCTGCCGTCTCCGGCGGCGACCGAAAGGCTCCGACGCACCGATCGGTGGGAGCCAGCCCAGCGATCGGACAAGGTTTCAGTTCAAATTCGAGAGCGTTTCTTCCGTGCCCAACATCACCGGTCGAACTCCCCCCGGGTGCCCGTCGCGAGAGATCAAGATCGGCCGTCAACACAATGCGAGCGATCCGCTTGCAGATGTGAGCGCAAGAACATTCGCCCGCGCAGCGGCCGCAATAAATCCAAGTCCCGGAGAACGTGCTCATACTGATCTGGCATCCACACTATACCAATGTGTAGCCGAGCTAGCCACGGGGATGAATTGGCACGAAGCGCGACCGGGTTCATTGTGGGCCTTATGGCCATGTATACTCAGGTTTACGCCCAATTCACGGAGGCGCAGGAACGCACAGCCGAAGGCCGTGCAGCTGCACTATACTCCAGTTTGATCGCTGACCTCAGTCAGCTGAATTTCGCAGACGCGGATGACCGTCGAGCATTCCCTCCGACCCTACATAGCATATTGGCAAGGCATGGACTGTTCGGGCTCACGACGCCAGGAGAGCACGGCGGATTAGCTCTTCCCTTGCAGGAGGCTATCAACCTGATCTCCGCTACTGCATCGTTTGATGTCTCCGCTGCCTCTACCCTCGTCATCCATAACTTCCTCGCCTTGCCCTGCATCCAAGCGGCACCGCACATTCCCGAACAAAAGCAAATCATTTGGGGTGCAACACGCGGCGATCTCTGCGCTTTTGCTTTGACCGAGCCTGGAGCCGGTTCGGCCCCGAGGCATATAGAGGCTTCGGCTCTCATGCGCGAAGATAAAGTTCGTATCTCTGGTCGCAAGATCTGGATCGGTCTCGCTGACTGGGCTCGCTGGATCGTTTGCTTTGCGCGCGCGTCTGGAGCCGATGCGAAAGGTCGGCTCGTTGGTGTACTCGTTGACAGGCAAGCTCCAGGCCTCAAGGTCACGCACGAGCATCGCACACTCGGTCTACGTGGCATCATTCAGAATACCCTGGAGTTCCAAGATGTCGAGGTGCCGCGTTCTTACGTGCTCTCTCGCGATCAAGACGGCTGGGGCGCAGCGGCATCTAGTATGAACCGAGGCCGTGTCGGTGTGGCTGCTATGGGTCTTGGAGCCCTTGAGCGCGCTATCCAGGTCGCAGCCTCTTATGCAAGCCATCGTCGGCTCGGTAAATTGCGTATGATCGAGAACAGCTACATCGAGCAGTTATTTGGGCAGATGGTGCTGCGGCGGGAAGTCGTCAAGGCGATGCTGGCCGCATCCTGCCGACTTGTGTCGGCGCAGGGCGCGCCAAACGTCCACCTTGCGTCGGCAACGAAGGTTTTATCCTCGGAGTGGTGCGGCCTTGTCGCTGATCAATGCGTCCAGCTGTTAGGTGGCCGTGGTTACGATGAGGGAGCGCCTTTAGCCAAAATCTATCGAGACGCTCGCATCCTTCGCATCTTCGAAGGTCCGACTGAGGCGCTCCTATCACATCTCGGCCGGTGCCTACTCTCTAAAGCCACCCGTGACGAAATAGCCGATCTCTTTCGGTCTGTTGGAGCGGCATCAGTTCATGCTGCAGCAATTGAGGAGCTCTCTGGGCTCAATGAGACAGACGGTGCCGTGCTGATCTATGCGGGTTGGCTCACCACATTGGGACTGGCACAAGCTGTCATGTCTGCTGGTTGCTTCTCTGCCACAGATTGCGCCCCAGCAGCGGCTGACCTGGTCAGTTCCGAGCTAGCAACTCTCCGTGCTCGCGCGCCGGCACGGCAATCTGTCGAAGTCCGGACTCGGGCTAGTCGGACTCTGACCACCTTCCTTGAAGACGCGGCTTGTTCTATTCGCTCACCTGTCCTCACAGACGATTATCTTAGACTGGTGCAGTACGTCTGAGATCTACCGGATGCCGGACGTCTTTCTAGCTAGTGGTCCCGCGCGCGACGATGCAATCGCGCAAGGGTGAAGCATTCCTGCGCACTGCCACGTCTAAGCCGGCAGGCTCTGCTATGAGGGCCTAACCTACTGAACCCATCAGCCATAGTGAGCCGTATGACGGTCTGGCTTAGGACCAAGACCATCGAGCCACTCGATAACCGCGCTTGAACTTGCGACACTTGCAGGTGGCCCAGCGAAAGGGCGGCGCACGCTCTCTCGCAGAGCCGATCCAGAGCATCCGCAAACCCACCTATTTTCCGGGTTTCCTGGAGCGCCTGCGCATGGCCGAGAAGGCGCTCACCGCTGCCGTCTCGATCCGCTCGGTCGACACTTGGTGCAGAGCAAACGGTCTCTCCGATTGCGCTGGAGCGGTCAGACACCTCCATGCGTTGTTCGAGATCGAACGCACCATCAATGGCTGGGACGCTGACGAGCGGCGCGCCGTGCGCCAGGAAAAGCAAGCCGCTTCTCGAGGACATGCACGCCTGGTTGTTGCGCCAACGCGAAACCCTCTCCCGCTCCTCCGAGGTCCCAAAGCCTGAATTGAATGCTCAGGCGCTGGGACGAGTTCGCCCGCTTCCTCGAGGATGGCAGGATCTGCTTGACCGACAATTGCGCTGAGCGCGCCTTGAGAGGCATTGCCTTAGGAAGGCGCAGCTTGACCTTCGCTGCTAGCCGGCGTGGCGCCGACCGTGCCGCCATTATGCTGACGATGATCACGACCGTCCGATCGCAGCGGTCGGCGACCTCCTTAGAGGGGGATCGCAACATTTGGGCTATGAGGGGATCGGCACAAGTTCACGACCTCTTTGAAGAGATCGGTTTATATCTATGCTTGACCATAGGACCGATGGGTGGGGTTCCAGATAATGTATCGACCCACACCAACCGCTTTCGTTTTGTGAACGCATCGGGTTCGTCAGCTTTCGGAAAGCTAACCCGTGTACAGTGACGTTGAAGTTAGCGGCCCGTGGTAGGGACAGCGCCTGCCCCGTGTATGCGTGGGGCCTTGAGCGCCGAGTCACGTTTCCGCTAACTTCAACCAGTGCGGGCGTGGCAGAAATGGCGTCTGTCCAACCTGACCAGCGCCGAGTCGCGCCCGCGCTGCTTCCGGTGTGAGACTGAGATCAGATCTAACCCACATAGCCTGATCACTGGGTCGGTTCCGTTTTCGACGTCACCAGAGCCAGACGGCAGCGGAAGCGCTGCGGCGAGGACAACGGCCGTACCGTTGCGGAGCTCGTGACGAGCGTTGACTCGGTCGTGAGCTGGTGCGGCGACACGCATCATCCTCGACAGCAGCTGTTTGGCGGCGAGGTCACTAGAGAAGTGGTCGGCGACGATTCCGAAGCAGACGAAAATACAGCTTGTGCCGGCTGTAGTGGATGCGTGATGCTCGCCCTTCGCCTTGAGCGAGCAAGGCCTCGAAACGCACACCAGGAGCTGAGCCAGCTTTCAGACAAGGTCTAACCGGCCAACGGACCTGCTTGAATGCACGCGCAGCCCCTTCAGGCTCTGACGCGCGAGGGCATGCGCTCATCAACCTGAGTGAACCGGCCCACCTCTCTTGATTATTCTCGTCTCGCTGCACTACTCTCAGAGAGCTTCTGTCGAGCGTACTCCTGCAACGAAGGCTGCGTTGAGCTCCGCTAGCAAGCACGTCGGGTGCACGTTCAGGGGGCCACAATCCGTGTTGCCTGCCGCGATTGCACTTTCGGACCCGATGCGGCTGTCCGGCATCGATCGCGAAAGGATCCGATCCGTGGGGCTCGACACGTCTGTTGCAACCTCCCAAACACTCACGTCATTCTTTGTGTGACGACAATCGATATATCATGTCCGTTCGGGCTCCTGTAACGCTCGGCGAGACTTTTGAGCAACTCACCCATCTGACCTGACTGAACTGTAAATTCTCCATAGTTTGGATCAAAGAGCGTCGTCATTCCATTCGATGTCGACGTTGCGATTGTGTGGGCACCACCTGCGCGGAAACGCAAGCTGACCAAATAGACCGATGGATCGTCGGTGATTTCATTCACGATCTGGTCAATGCGCGAAGATGTACCAAACCTATGTCGCGTCTGTTCGGCGGACGGCTCTAGGCCGGCTTCGCGTAACATCACGCTTTTTGCCTCAAGGTTGTGAGACTCTTCCGCTCTATCGCTTTGCAACAGAGTCTTGAGCTCTTCATATCGCTGCTGACGCATTGCCGCTGAGCTGTGATTTTGAGTCCCCGGGCGTAGCGCCCTCATCCGGGATGAAGGGCTGCTTGGAAGATTGAGGAGCCACTCCGCTGCCAATCCAACGCAGATTCCATCGACATTGGCCTCGGGCAATTCGGCCGTCCTGTATTCGAACAGAGGGTGCGTAGACCTCACTGGAGAGGATGGACTTGAGCTGGAGGACAGAGAGGATATGCTGGGATCCGAGGTGCTCGCACTATAAATGATTGCCTCCGAGGCATGTGGCTTGCTGCAGCAGAGCCCCATTTTGTCGGACAAATCCCCAGATGGCGCACTCTGCCGTTGAGCCAGATCCGTCATCGTTTGCGCAAATCCGCAACTGTCCGCCGACGGACTCTGTTCGTCAGCTTGATTAGGGCGTGTGGGTTGCCCATTAACTCGATTATACATGCCGGTTCGCCTGCTTCAGCGTACGTTTCTTCAGAGCGAGCGCGGGCTGCTTACGCCCCGCCTGCGGATGATATTCGCGGCAAGCTGACGACGAGCTGACAACCAGATAAGTGCCGAAGCTACCGCCCCCCGCGCCCACTTGGTGTCTCCACCGCCACTGCTCACGATCCTCGCTCCGGGTGCGGGGTGGTGGCCGACGAGCTCATGTCTGTCGCTCAGCGACGGCAGGCCGACCCTTTGCAATTCCGGACGCAGTACAGGGTCGTGGCGCCCCTGGAAAGCGCGTTCGTCAAACTGAATTCGACCGTCCCGTTGGCCTCGATCTCACATTACCGCGTTATGCCGCCGATCGGCACATACTTTTTCGCTCCAAAGAGTTGCGCAATTGGCGTCGTCGGAACGGCCAGTGACTGCGTTGTGTCCGGTCGCCGGCTCGATGGAATGTTGCTGCCGGACCCCATTCAGCACGGCTCCGCAATCCTTACCCGGATCAGTGCACTGTTAGCTGCCCAATGTGACAGCAGAAAATTTCAGGCTCAGCCCGCCCCACACGGCAAACACGCGATTGATCTTGACCTATACCGGCTTATGTCGCCTCAGATCGGCGCGCCGACTCGGTGCTTCTGCAGCCGCTCGGCGTTACCTTCCGCTCGGATATTACCAACTCACCTCATCATGCTGTCGCGCTCATCCGCGCGAACAACATTGCCGCGTCTGAGGGCCCTAGTCCAACAATGCCTACAAAGCTTGACGGCGGCGTCGGGATCTCCCGATGAGTGGGTCTCCAAAGGTGAAGACAATATCGGCTGTTATTCACGTACTGAGATTGTGGCGGATGCAGTTGCATGACGCACTCCTCCTCATCCCAGAACAGGTCTTTGACAAAGCACATCTCTTCCCAGTTCGGACAGCGTCGCGGCGTCGAGACGGCAACATGCTCCCAGCCGGGACGGACGAATCCACTTATTTTTAGTTCACACCCGCAAGGCCCCTGCACAAGGAATACGCCGCAAGGTCCCGATCCCGGAGCGGTACCGAATCGGCCGTGTTGCACGCGGCCGGCCTCCAGCTTCTCTATCATTTGCGCGCGCACGCCCGCTCCTTTGCCTCTCGGATGGCCTTGAGCTCGACGCGGACGACGTTGTCTCGCAACTCGTCAATCAGCTCGATCCTCGGCCCAGCGCTCCTAGACCACTCTTCAGTGCACCATCTGAGAAATCCGCAGATGTCCATCATCACTCGTTCTCCTGTTATGCTCTTTTAATGCTTTCACTGCGGGCGACGAACGCTCTCAAGGGCCACCGATTGCTTGAGTATGAGCGGCAGCACGATGCGCGCGATGGCAACTCAGTCCGCCGATTGCACCTTCCCGCTCACAACGCAACTCTGTCCTCAAGCTTCTCTTATGCGAAGCATCTTGCTCATCGATGCCAGCCAGTATTGGCCGCACATGGCCGAACAGAGCGCGCATCAGCAACAATAATGTCCGCCACCGCTCTCTCGCGCTTCATGCAAGCGTTAGCGCCCGTTCATGTTCGACGGCGACCTGCCTGAACACGAGAACTTGGCGGCTCTTGGCAGCCACCCCCTCTTCAATGAATTGGTCCTAATCATGGCGCGCCCCTGTAGTTGCGCTCGACATCCACATTCGATGACGATTCGCAAAACCAGTGCTGGCATCAGTTGGTGCTTCGAGGCCGTGTCAATGCTCGCTAAGACTGTAGCATTTGACTATCCGCGTTTTGTCCTCGAGTCCGAATACTGCCAATGCGCCGTCTATATGAACTCGGCTTGAATTGTACGAGGTAAAGCCGAACAGGCCTGTAACAGAGCCGCGAGCGCCTGACATGAACCGTTCTTGAGTTGAAAACATGCAGCGCATTGCCTGCCATATCGACGTCTCTCGTAAGCTAACGGTCAGAAACAATGATTAGTCGATCTCATTTAGTGCGACGGTCGTCCGCTCTCCCTGTTTCACCACGATGGAAGTTCCTCACTCATTGTTCACGGTATGGCGCTCGCGAACGCGCTCACGCGTTTGCTGCTAACGCGGGTGTCGTCTTTCAGACATGGACGTCGCGAACCCGACCTCGGGCAGCGGCTCTGTGTCGCCAACGCACGACAGACGCGCCTTTGCTTGCATCACAGCGGTCCCGATACTTCTCCGTCTTGGCATGTCGATTGCTGCGGAGACGGAAAGCGGCCTTAAGTGTACCGACGATACACGAGCATCCCATCGGCCGGATGCTCGCCGCGCAACAGACAACGATTCTGATACTCTCCTATGAAAGAGGCCTGCGAACTTATGAGTGGTACGAGGGATGCAAAGCCCGGCATTTTTCCGTGGACCAGCGCGACACTTGATGAAATGACGCATTGGCGCACACCAAAGCACAGAACGATCAAGCATTACGGAGGCGATTATCGCTCCGGGCGGGCGCAAACGAGGTGGAATCTTTGGCCGCTGGCCGCACTCCTTATAAATGCGCTGCTTTGGGCAGCTATCTACTGGATCGTCGCAGCGTTCTTGTGAAGCAATCTGTCGGACGAAGCCCCCGGGGGCTTTCGGACGTCTCCCGCATGCCGCAGCCGCACCTTATGCGCAGAATCGATCGGACGTGGCGAGCTCTTTCACAGACTCCGGTTCCAGCGAATACTTCGCGCGACTACCTGGAAATGCGCATCCACGGCGCAAAGGAACAATTGAGGCGTGACGCAGATATCTCGGGTTTAGGCGAAACTGATTGCCATTGCAGCCGGGACGAAGTGCCAAACACTGACCTCTAACAGCTCAACACGTCCCCGCGCGGACGTCATCCGCGATTCCGCGCTAAGCGCCAAGCATTGACCGGAACATATCTAGGGTTTCGCATTTTCGTGATATGAGAACTAGCTTTCGAGAAAGCTGACTGAATAGCTCGACCTGACGGGCGTTGAGCAGACCTGCTCCGCCTTCCCTTACGTGTCGCGATCAGGAGCGCGGCACAGGACCGTAGGGTGACGCACTGCGGTACCCCTCAGCCGCTGACTTGCTTGCTAAGCGACATTGGGGCGCCACTGGTCGAGTAGCGATCAACAGGCCGGGGCGTCAGCGACGCTTACAGCTCTTCCTCGGGCCACATATCGTCCTCGTTTTTGTGCATCTTCCACATCTGCGCACGCCGAGCTAGCTTGTCGTATTCCTCGGCAATTTTAAGCAGCCTGTCTTTGGCTCTTCCGTCATCGAGCGCTTCCGCCTTCTTTCGCGTTGCTTCCGCACGGCCTCGCCAGTGGTCGGGCTGGTAGAGTTTACTTTTCGGATTCATGCCGAGAGCATGCAACTCGCAGATCAAAGAAGTGCGACACCGTCGCTCCGTATAATCACGTAGCAGCGACGCTCGCGGCCTCGGTTTCCGAAGCAGACGTTCGCCGCGCACAGCCGCTATTCTCGAGGGCCTCAGCGCGCGTTTGAGCCGACGCTCGAACGAAGAATGCACATCCCGACATCCTCAGACGATCGTACGCACGAAGGGACTTGAATCGCACGTAGCGTTAGATTGTACGATCCTGGACACGTCCGACAATCCAGACCGTCCCGAACACGTCATGAGTACTACGAATGCTTCAAACATCGAGCCTCACCTGGCGCGCCTCACTCAGGACGATAAGATCCTACAGGAGCATCCTTGCCCGCGCTGCGTCGGAGCTATTCCTGTCGCGGCTGGACGAAGTCGCGCGTTTCGAGATCTGCACGGCAGGCGGTCCCCTGACCGTTGCCTCACCGGAACGGACGCGAGACGGAGGCTCGATCCCAGATCGCCCACCGAACGTCTTCACTTAACGCGGAACACCGGCGCAATTACACCAAGCATCGTCCTCGCGCGCGCCATCATGGTTCCCTCCAAACGACGAGTGCATCATCAACAGTCGCTTGAGTGCACCTGCGCTTCTGCCTGCTCTCTCCGCGCGATAGCTGGCGCAGGCCCTTCAACCCGGCGTCCCTCCTGCTACGGCGTCATTAGTTGGCTGGCGAGTAGGTTGCGCCAGAGCACCTAAGCACAAGTCACGCTCAAGCAATGCCTCGCGCCATTAGGGCATGCACTGCATCAACGGAAGATCCAGGATGATCACTTGCAGGACCAGCTCAGCCGCTAGTGCCTCCACTCTTAATGGTGCTCTGCCGCTACGGCAGATATCGTTTCTGTCGTTCCGCACAAATGACCTGCACCGTACGGACCAGAAAGGCGGAAGAACGAGCTTGCCGGCATGTCCTTAAGCAGTTCCGGCCTGTTTCCCGATTGACAGGTCATGTTGCGCTTCGCGCAGGAAGAACAATAACGCAGCCACACGGGCCTTGAAGGTAAATCATGACTCAAGATCAAACAACTCAGTTCACTTCGCGCCTCACACTCCACTGCGCCATTGCCCTTGTCGTGGCAATGACAGTGGCAATCCCAAAGCCGGTCAAAGCGGGCGATCAAACACCGACCGCAGAAGAAAAAGAGGCTTGCATGGATGACGTGTTCCGCCTTTGTAGCAGCCACATACCAGATCGCTCCGCTATCACTGCCTGCCTGAGATCCAAGCAAGCGAGCCTCAGTCAGCAATGTCGCTACGTGATCTCCGCGCGAGACACTGGCCATAAAAGCAGCAACTCGAGGTGAAGATGTGGCGGCCAGAAATGGAGAGCTTGACCCTCACGTAGCGTCAGGTTGTAGCCTCGCCAAGCTGTGCCCACACTCAACCGACTGCCGCCTCAAGCGTCGATTGGGCCGTGCCGCTGGGGCAGGCGACTGCATCAAGGCAATCGGTGCCTGGGTCTCTTGAACAATGTCTCGCTGTACGGAAGAGCTCGAGGTTTGGACAAGGAAGCGTGTAAAGTTCGATGGAAGTGCTTAGATCGATCATCGGCAAAGTTGCCACGGGCGCCACTCTGACGCGTGAGGAAAGCGCGTCAGCCTTGGACAGCATAATGTCGGGTGACGCAACTCCCTCGCAAATCGGTGCTCTGTTGATGGGGATGCGCGTCCGGGGCGAGACCGTCGAAGAAGTCACCGGCGCCGCCTGGGCGATGCGGAATAGAGCGCCGCGGGTCGAGGCGGCATGCGACCCCGTCGGTCTGGCTGGCACGAGCGAGACCCTTATGTATTCGGCCAACGTGTCGACATGTGCTTCCTTCATCGTCGCCGGGGCCGGCATTCCTGTGACCAAGCATGCCAACCGCGCTGCGTTTTCGGGTTCAAGCGCCGCAGACCTGCTGGCGCGCCTCGGTGTGAAGGTCGATCTCAAGCCTCAGGCCATCGCACGTTGCTTGAAGGAAGCCGGTATCGGCTTCATGTTTGCCTCCGTGCATTATCCGGCGATGCAGCGCATCGGGCAGATCCGGAGCGCGGTTGGAACCCATACGATCTTTAATCTGGCCGAGGCTCTGTGCAACCCGGCGGGGCTCAAGCGGCAGATCGTTGGGGTATTCTCTCCTGAATGGGTGCAGCCTCTGGCGTACGTCTTGAAGAACCTTGGCGCCGAGTCGGTATGGGTTGTTCATGGCTCGGACGGGCTCGAGGAAATAACCCTCACCGGCCCAACGTCTGTAGCTGCGCTCGAGGCGGGTATAGTCCGCACCTTCGAAGTGACGCCCGAAGAAGCCGGGCTCGCCCGCTGCCGCAACGACGCGCTGGAGAGCAGGGATGCGGAGGCTAGTGCCGTCGCGCTGCAAAATGTGCTTGATGGCATACCAGGTCGATTTCGCGACGCCGCTCTTTTGAACGCTGCGGCGGCGTTGGTCGTGGCTGGGCGGGCCTCGACACTGCAGGAAGGCGTAGCACTTGGGCAAGAATCACTTGATCGCGGCGCCGCAGCCAGTCGACTGAAGCGCCTGATCGCGGTTTCGAACGCCTGACAGCCGAGCGGGCCGATGTTCCATTGCGATCAAGTCTGCGGATCACGAGTGCGAAAATATTGCGGCCTCGAATGCGCACCAGCTCTGCGGATTTCAAGGAGCGTGCGCCGCCTATGCTCGCCCGCACGAAAGCAATTTGCGCCGAGCACGCGGCCCGAGAGCCCACTTTTTTGTCGACGAAATCCTGTTCACCCCGGGCCGCCGAGGTGAGGACCCGCCATCAAGCACGCCGCGCGCCAAAGGAGAGAATCGATGATGTCCTCGCAGAGGATTGAAACACTCGGGTCTATCGCAGTGATGGAACACATCATTCGGAAGTTTCGGGAGTTGATCGACACAGATAGCTCGATCCCGCCGGAGCTGCGCGGTGCGCTGCACGCCACACTCGATGAGCATCTTCTCGATGCAAAAAGACGTATTCTCCTAAAAGTGCATTAGGTGCACCGATGCCGTCTACATCCCGAGACAATCTGGCAGGCGCGCGCCGTACCGCGATCGGCATCATCCCATCCGCACGGGTCCAGCGAGACTCCAGCCTCGCCTACTCGGATCGCGACCGCGGCTGCATGTGCACTGGCGCGTCGCCGGGTTGCTCAGGGCGCTTCCTGTTTGATGAGAGCCCCGTGAAAACAGTGGCGGCGGCAGTTCTCAGTGCTACCGCCGCGATTGCCGATCCGACTCAAACAATTGCCTGGGCTGCGACTGGTTTCAAGGATTAGAGCTCGTATTGAACGGTCTCATGAGCTCCAGCGATTTCGGCGCTTTGTTTGTCTATGCTAGCGCCGATGTGCGGCCTGTCGAAAACTACCAGCTTTGGTAGATCAGTTGTGATCGACAGGCGAGTAGCATCGTTCCGGCAGCAGGACGGAATCAACGGCACGCCTTGAGTCACAACCGTTAGAGCCTCTCTAGACCTTCTGGCTCGATTCCGATGTGAGTAAATGGTCATGTCATGATCTTGCGGAAGCGATGACAATCGAATGCCAAGGCGTCAGACAACTATGTTCAGCAGCGCGTTCGAGATCGCCCCGATCCTTGAGAGCATTCGCACCTGGGTCGTGATCGAATCTCCGACGGAGCGGCCAGATCAGATCAACAAATTGGCCAGGGTCGTCGCAGCAGGGGATCGCGACCTACCGGCCAACGTCGAGCGCGTTGCGGGGCGTGACGGCTGCGGCAATCATTTGATCACCCGCTCCTCTTGGGGGCAGGCCCGTCCCGGGCATTTTGGTGTTGAGCCATCTCGAGACGGTTCATCCGATGCGATCCATCGAACGGCTACCATCAGCGACCCTGATCTCAAAAGCAGACGAACTTTCTTGACGCAAATCGCAGCGCTGAATGCGTGGGACACCAGACCGGTCGGGCGCCCCGGTTTGGAGCCCCAGTCCCGTTCATAACGTTGCATAAAAGGGCTTGAATCGGACGTAACGTTAAGTTGTACGTTCTTGAGGAGGGCACCTATCTCGATTCATCGGAAGATATCGCTTGGGATTATGGAGCAGCAAGTTGAAAGAGCCCGACGGGGTCAAGAAGGTCCTGTTAATCGATCATATTGAAGGCCAATGCCGTTGCATCATCGGCTTCAAAGATGGAGACGCCAGAGAGGCCTATATGTGCGGCGAGCCTGTATATCAAAGACGCGGCAAGAAACTCTCTTCATGGTGTGCCTACCACTACGGACAGATGCACACGGCCGCCGCCCAGCAGAACAGAGAGAGTGATCAATCGGCCGCGAGCCCTCAAGCAGTGTCCATTGTTCGCAACCCATGAGAACCATCAAATGCCGCGTCATCCCAAGGCACAAGGGCAAAGCATGTGATCGGGGCCTCGCCAAGCAATTCTGGGCTGAGGCGAAAGCAACTCGCGGCAAGAATACTATGCGGGCCTGAGTCGCATGCATAACGAGCTTGATCTCTGCCGCCTGATCGACCGAACCGGTGTGCATGCTCCGACAAACCTGCGATCCATTTCGAAGGGCACTCTCAGCTTCGTCAGCCTCAACGGAAAGACTGAGCGGATCGCTCGCTCCTTCAATCAGCGCGGCGTTCAGAAGGGAGACCGGATCGCGATCCTCAGCATCAGCAGGCGGAATTATCCAGAGCTGCAATGGTCGATGAGAAAGCATCGACCTATCCTCTCTCGGAGCGGGACGGCGCCAAATCAAACTTCGCTTAGTGCTCACCAAGACGTACCAAGTTCACCATTATTGGCATCACGATCCCTGTCTGATCGCGCCCAAATGCCCGGAGGTCGCGCATGCCGCGGATCCTGATCATGAATGCCGGTACAGCTCAAATGTCCGGCGTCGATCTGACGCGAGCTCAACTCTCGCTCGCCGCCAATTCGGCATACCGTTCGGCGTGGTTTGCTCATGAAGGTGACCTGATAGTGTCCCCGGTAGACATCCCGGCGGATCTGCTCTCCTTCATTGGCGCGACGCTCGATTTCGACGCATCGAGTCTCTGTCTCCTTGTACCTGAAGGTGGCCGCCAATCACCGGTCCTTGATGATGGCACACTTCTGTCCAAGACTGTTGTTGAGCGCATCAACAGACATATTCGTCAGAAATCAACCTGGCGATTATATCCCTGTTACACTACCGAAGGTGTCGCACGCCTGGCGGCCATGTTGGGCATACCGCAGACCGGCGGCGACTTCGCTCTGCAGCGAGGGCCTGATCTGTTGAACCGCAAGAGCCACTTCCGTCAATTAGCGACAAGCGTCGCACTTCCGCTGCCCAATGGTTCCGTCACGGCAGACCCAAACGAACTATCCAGAGCTGTTACTTCCCTCAGAGCCGAGACTGGCAGCGTCATTGTAAAGCTGGACAATGGAGCCGGTGGAGTCGGAAACGTCATCCTGACCGGCAACGAAAGCGATCCACTACCGGGGGCAAGAGATACCCGGCGAATTCCGTGGCCCTCGTTTGATCCTGACGCGCTTTGGTCTGAGATGACAAACGCATCTTGTAAGACGCTGGTCGTGGAGTCGTACCACCTGGCCAAGTCATTGTTCTATCTCGAGTATGAAATTGAGAATGATGGTTCAATCGTCTTCACGAACAGTGGAAACATACGTCTGCGTAAAAGCGCCGATCGGTCCGAAAGAGCTCTGATCTGGACAGGACTTGAGATTCCAAGCGACCTGGGGAACGAGCAATGGTTGATCGCACAGGCGCATGCCTACCGATTCGTGGCGCTTGCGCGAAACCTGGGATATCGCGGAATGATCAACATTGACGCCATTTTCGCGGATGACGGACGGCTGCTGTTTAATGAAGCGAACGGCCGCTGGGGTGGCGGCTCGGTATTACACAGCATTGCGGTCCGGCTGCTGGGCTTCGACTATTCCGGTCGCAACGTTATTTTATCCGTAAGAAATGTTCGATCACGATCCCTCCAAACAGCGTGTGAGCGTTTCAGCCAGGACGGATTTCTGTTCGACCCCACACGCAAGGAGGGCGTGATCCCGCTTGCCTCCGACGCAGAGGTTGGCACGGTGGAGTGCCTTGTGATTGCGCGCAATAGGCCGGCGGCCCGCGACCTGGAGCAGCGGCTACTGCGAATGGTTTGATTGAGATCCCAGCGAATATATCTTCAACCGCTCAATTAATCCGAACTTGTCCCTGCTCTCGACCGCGTGGCAAGGATGCGCTGGCTTGATGAATAGAGACTTGCATCGGCACGCCGCCACCTGCATTGGCGATCTCCCGCAACTGCTGTTCGAAAGCCGCGGCATCTGCCGACGAGGAAACCGACAAGTTTTCTTGCGGGCTCCCGCTGCCCGACTGCTGGAGCCCCCCGAGTTGAGGTAAAGTCCATCCATTCTCTCTGTCGAAATAAATACTTAGGACTCGGCTGACGCAGGACGGTCGAGCAAAAGGCCGAGCGGGATCAGGGAGCTTCAGAAGAGTCTTCTCTTCTGATGGCCGTTCCAAAGACCCAGTGCGCGCAGGTGCCGTCCCAAACGGGCCGAGCATTCGGCTGTTTGCTAGGTCTGATTGCTGTGGAGAACCTTACGACAATACAGGGCTTCCTACGCGAAGCGCGAGTACACGATAGCGCGCGCCGACACACCTCCCGGTTTGACGCAGCGACGATGGCTTGCCGCAGTTACTCTGAGCAACCTCGGCTAGGATTACGCGTGGTGGCCTTTACAGGCATCAAGGATTGCGATGACTTCCGACCGGCATTTTGGCAGCGTTTGCGAGGGATCGTCTGAGCACAAGAAGGCCAAGCTACCCCCTCTCCTGAGAGCTCACCCCTTACCAACTTCATTCAAAAGCAATCTCAGCCACCCCACCTCACACGCCAGCGGTAGAGTTTTCGATGATCCGGCGGTTCGCGCCGCTGCGTTTTGAACAGAAGTAGACCAGCGATCGGCGTTCGCCGGACAGCACAGGCTTCACCTCGTGCCGGAGCTTACATGTGGTGACAAGCACGGCGCCAAATGGCGGTCGGAATACCTGGTGTTCGTACCCGCTTGGATATACCACGAACTCACCTCCCTCGAAGTCCCTCGCCAGCTGCACAATGACCGCGTACTCGAAATCCGGATCGCTCGCAGCATCCAGATGAATGCCAACAAACGAACCAGGAGGCATCCGATGCGTTTGGCACCGGCGAATCACGTAATCCGACGTTGCTCCCAAGATCTTTCTTAGCGCGAAGCTGCGGTCTTTCCTTTCCAGCAGTTCCATGATCTGCCCTGGAGCTGCACCGCTCACATCGCTAGGAGCGCGGCCGGGCGGGTCGACCCTCACGCGTTTGACGAAAACATTGTGCGAGTCGCCGGCATCTCCCTCCCTCACTTCTTCTTCGGGAATCTCAGTCTGCAGCTGATCGATCTTGGCCAACTCATCTTGGGTGAATAACATCTGGGGGCCGATCACCACCGTCCCCTTCACCAACAGCTCAATACGGTATTTTGTCAACGCTTCTTCTGAAAGCAGACGAGACTTATCATTCATTGCGCGCGCCATTCGAATTCACTCCAGGGTTTCATGTTCGTTGCAGGACTCCAGGCCCCGGTGCATCGAGCCAAATGCTTGCTCCCAATGCTCGCCATCGAACTCGCTTATTGTTATGCGTTCGATGGTCCTGTCATCCAGGCATCGAATATTCACGCTGAACCCGGCGGGGTTCGACCGCGGCCTATAGAATGGCTTTACACCACAAACCCGGCAAAACGTGTGCCGAGCGATGTTCTTGTTGAACTGATACTCCGTCAGAAATTCTTCGCCGCACTCTATTCCGACCTTATTGTCAGGTACGAGCAAGTGCAGAAATCCTGACATTTGGCAGATTGAGCAATTGCATCGAACTGCAGAGAGCTCTCGCGGTGCTTGGACGTAGAACTTGACAGAACCACAATGACAACGGCCACGGTGTTCGATCTCCGAGTGATCATCTCCTTCGAGTGAGGCAATTTGGAGCAGATCGCAGCACCACTGAAAGCTAAGCCGATAGGCTCGATGGAATTCATCCCAAAAGCGAGCGCTACAGTCAGGAGGGACAAGTTCGCCAATGAGCCGGCTTGTCATTTCTCCGTGATACTTCTCCGCGGGATCTTCTCCGCCGACATGGCTACGGAAGTACTCCAGGTCGTCAGGCCGCGCATTAAAGGTTTTGACGAGAGTCGTCCATAGCGACTGGATCATGTCCGCAGCATGTAGCTCAAAAGCGACCATGTGGGCGCAACGCACTAAGGGATCTTTCGACGACAATCCGGCATAGAGAGAATGCAGATACCGCTTGGTCGCGGCGCTGTAGTTGGGTCGTATTGCTCTGCGGAGGAGTTGCGACGCATCTTTTCTAAACAGGTTTGAGTGGAAGTTCTCAGTCACGAGGATATCGGGTAGCGCCGCCTTGCCGCCCTGGAGAATTTGGCCATAACCGCCCGTCTCATCCCAGCAGATGAAATTTGCGACCACACTGGTCAGTTCAACGTCCCTCGCAATATCCCGATTGTGCTTCATTGCATCGAAAATGAGATCCCGTTGCGACCCCGCCTGCAGGTACGGGAACGCCTGTGACATCGCCAGATATTCAGGCAGCAGGTTAGCGACCTGGTCCTCGGACATCTCCGCAGCGAAGGGGTGCGGGCCGAACAGGGCTCGCGCCTGCTCAGACAAGTACTCGCAGCATATCTGCGGAGGCTGATCGGGTGTAAATCGAGATGCTCGAGATGTCATTTGACCCCTGGCGATGAGGAGAGAACGATCGTTGACGGCGCCACTTTGGATCCGGGCCGACTATTGGCGACCGCGAGTTCGTCAGTTTCGATGGGCTTGTGATCGCGTTCACCATCCAGGCGCACTTCTTGGTGGCCACCTTCGCGGTAGCAGACAGTGCCATGCTCAGTCCTGCTCACGCGCATCGAAGGGAACGCGTAGGTCAACTGACGGGCGATCAACACGGATTCCGGTTTACGAAAATCCCGGTGCCGCGAATTCCCGGCACGGTCAGCATTCGCTTGCAGAGTCATGGTGAAATATTGCGCCGCGCAGGCCCTCGCAGTTGCTGCTCCTGCCATTTGATCGAACTGCTAAGAGCTTCGTACAGCATTGCAAGGACTATCCGCATCTACCTGGCCGTGGGGCCTTCGGGGGCAAGCTGTGCGAAATGCCGGCTGCCGGCCGGCACACGCTTCTCAAAAAGGGACCGCCCTAGCGCCACTACGCTGCCTTCTTGCACGCTTAGAGCAATCACCGTGCCAACTCGTGCACTCACTCCCAGTCTGAATGCTTTGACAAACTCTCGCGACCGACTCCTCATTGCAAATGTATTGAACCTGACACGGCCGCCAGACAGCAGACCGCGAAAAGCCAGCCGCCACCCAGAATGGGCTCTCCAGATCAAGCGTCACGGACAAGTGCAGCAAGATCGGTTTCGAGCTTCGGCTGACGCTTGAAGATTGCGTCTATCAACGCCTGCGCCGGCTGCTCGCCGGCCTCGACCAGCGCTGCCTTCTCAGCCCGCGCAGAGGGAGCGAACACTCGCTTGACGACGGTCGGCGATCCCTTGAGGCCGCATTTGGAGACGTCTTCGATACCGGCATCGTTTGCGCTCCATTTAACGATTTGGGCACGCGCGGCACGCAAGGCATCCGGCATCGCGCCGCGCCGAATCTGATTCGTTGCCTCCAGCATTGTGATCAGACACGGCAGCCTCGTGTGCAGCACCTGAACACCACCTTCGGAGCGTCGTTCCGCTTCAATTGTATGGGCGGCGAGATCTAAGGATCTGACCTTCGCAACATAGGTTAGCTGCAATACGCCCAGTCGCTTTGCGATGCCGGGCCCAACCTGCGCCGTATCGCCGTCGATGGTCTGCTTTCCCGTGAAGATGAGGTTTGTCGGGCCATATTCGTTGCCGATTTTTCGGATGGCTGTTGCAAGTGCATACGTTGTGGCCAGGGTGTCGGAGCCGGCAAAGCAGCGATCGGTGAGTAGGACGGCGCGATCGGCGCCGTAAGTCAGCGCCTTTCGCAAAGAATCTTCCGCCGATGGCGGTCCCATTGTAAGCACCGTAATTTCGCCGCCGAACCGATCGCGCAGCTCCAGCGCGGCCTCGAGGGCGAAGAGGTCATATGGGTTAATGATGGTCGGCACTCCCTGACGCATGATTGTATTGGTCACGGGGTGCACGCGGATCTGCGCCGAGTCCGGAACCTGTTTGATGCAGACGACATTGTGCACGGTGTTGCTCCAAAAGCTGCGACAGCTGCGGAGAGCACAGCAAGTGTTGTACCATCGCCCGCCCTTTTGGGATCGACTTGCCATCACAGAGGCTTAGACCGGGTGATGCGCCCCTCTAGCCCGCTTCCCGACGAACGAATGCTAACATAGTCAGGACTGCGACAGCGCTTTCCGCAGGGCGCGCGAGCTGAGCGAGGCCAGGATGGCTTGCGACAGATTATCGCCGCCAATCACCAGCGGCCGGCCGACCGGTTTGACGTCCAATGAGCATTGCCGCTCACTAGTCCGAGCTTGATCGACGAATAAGCATGACGCTTGTTAGATGTTCAGCAACCGACTGTTCGCGATTGCATGGCCCGCAGGTGACGCTAAGTATGTCATTGCGAGCAAGTCCTCCGTCATCGAACCAGGTGAGCCCGCCTTTCGACAGCAGACCCGCAAGCGTGCGCGGTGACGCTCGGGGCCAAATCGCCCCGTGGGCTGACCCATTTCCTTCAGACTGCGATGAGATTGCCTATCGGAGATAGTCCTCTTATAGCTATTTGGCAGTAGCAGTTCCCACCGATGTCGTCGTTCAGAACCGCTTTATCTCGATTCCATATTTCCTCAGCGCGTAGCCAATCTGGCGCGGCGTTAGTCCGAGCAGGCGCGCTGCTTTTGCCTGCACCCAGCCAGATCTTTCCATGGCCGCAATGACCCGTTCGCGATCGGCTATCCTCGCGCCACTAACGAGAACTGTGCCGGGAGGCCCCAGTGAGGCCAGTTCGCCGCCGACAGACTGGATCGGCTGGGTCGGCTGGCTCGGCTGAGCTAGCGGAATGGTGGACTTTGCGGGCACCGATGGCATGGGTGCGGGTTGGTCTGGTCTCTCGTCCGACGTGCCTTTCCACAGCATCGCAGATAGGCACTGGCCGTGGCAGCATGCAAAGTCACTTCTCACGATCGATGATCCGGCGCACAGAGTCGCTGTACGCTCGATGCAGTTCTCGAGTTCGCGGACATTTCCCGGAAAGCCGCAGTTCATCAGTACATCGATCGCACTCGCCTCCAAAGTCAGCGTACGGCCGTTCTCGTTATTAAAATTTCTGAGGAACTCCCTGGCAAGCAGCGGAATATCACTGCGTCTTTCGCGCAGCGGTGGCAACAGTAAGGGAACTACACTGATGCGATAGTAAAGGTCCGCGCGAAACTCGCTCCTTGCGACAGCCTCTTCAAGGTTCTTGTTGGTCGCAGCTATTACTCGAACATCGACCTTAACAGTCTGGTTACTGCCGACGCGCTCGAACTCCTGCTCTTGCAGAACGCGCAGCAACTTTGCCTGGAACGAAGCTGAGATCTCGCCGATCTCGTCAAGAAACAGCGTTCCTTTGTCAGCAAGTTCGAAGCGCCCCTTGCGCGAGCTGAATGCACCGGTAAAGGCGCCTTTCTCATGTCCGAATAATTCGGATTCCAGGACAGTCTCAGGAAGCGCCGCGCAATTCAGCTTAACGAACGGGCGCCTGGCGCGGGACGATGATTCGTGAATGGCCTTGGCTACGAGTTCCTTTCCGGTACCGGATTCGCCACGCAGCAGAACCGTGCTGTTAGATCTGGCTACAACCGCAATCTTCTCGAGCAGCCCGCGCAGGGCCGGACTGTCGCCAATGATCCCATGGGCGTGTAGCTTCTTGCGCTCCCGAGCCGGTTGCCTGAGCTCTAGTACTTGCTTTTGTAGCCGGTCTTTCTCCGCCATCAGCCGTTCGCGATCGCAGGCGAACAAGCGATGTAACTTCACTGTTTGTCCCACCAGGTTGGCGATCATGGCGAGCAGTCGCGCATCGTACTCGAGCCCGAGGCTCGACCTATCGTCGCGGATCCGGTCAACCGTCAACGTACCCACGACCTTCAGATCAATGCGAATCGGAACCCCGATGAACGACACCGGGATATCATCAGAGGCGCCGAGCACTTCCCGGTCGGCAGCGCTGAATACCGGCTCGGCGGCCACGTTCTCGACGACAAGAGGCCTGTCCGTCGCGATGATCTGGTCGATTGCCTTCCGCGGCAGTCGCATCCGGTAACGTTCGTCGCTGCCTTCGCTCCAGCCCGCGCCCACTGTAATGTCCGGCATGCCGTCGTCATCGAACAGTGAGACAATGCCGTGTCGTATCTGCACAAAAGACTGCAGAAGACCAACAACGTTGGCCAACGTGAGTTCGAGCCGACAAGGAGCGGTGAGTATTTTCGATATTTCGAAGATACCGGTGAGCGCGCTCTCACGCAACGGCTCCCCCGAGAGCTTACCTTCCGGCTCAGGTTGCGAGGCAGGTCTTTCACGTGAGGAAGGTATATCCAGCATGAGGCGGGCTCCGTTCTCTTGATCATCCTCCCTGGTACCTTGTCCCGGTTGGCGAGCTTCGTTTTGCATGTCACTCTCGATCTAACGCCAAGTGTTGACGAGATGACATAGAACCATGACACCTTTTCATGGCACGACGGTAAACTTACGGTGTGCATTCATTTCATTTTTGCGGATTGCGTGCGCGTCGTCAGCGGAGAACATAAGCACCGCTGCTGCAGCTCACGTCAGCTGCGTCGCCAAGGCCGGCCGATTCACAGATGTTGCCCACCATTGATCGGTACCTCGGCCCCCGTGACATAGCTCGCCGCATCCGAGCACAGGAAGAAGATGACCCTGGCCACTTCATCCGGGGTTCCCACTCTGCGAAGCGGGATACTTGACACGAGACGCCCTTCTGTGTCGGGCGACAACATGTCCGTCCTGATTTCGCCGGGCGCGATCGCATTCACGCGAATACCATGCGGCGCATAATCGTGGGCCATTTCGCGTGTGAGGCTCGCAAGCGCAGCTTTCGACGTCGCATAGGCACTGCCGGCAAACGGGTGCACCCGCGAGCCCGCAATCGAAGTCACATTCACGATCGATCCTGACGCGGCTCTTAGCTCGTCAAACAAACCCTGCGCCAACAGGATCGGGGCCACCAGATTGAGATGGAACACCTTCATCCAAATCTCGATTGACGTCGTCAACGACGTCATCCGATCGCCAGCGGGCGTTTTCGGCGAGACACCGGCATTGTTCACTAGCGCGTGCAAAGGTGCACCGGCCAAGCGTTTCTTGACCTCAGTGATCGCGCGCGGCAGCATTCGATGATTGCTGAGGTCGATCTGGAGATGATCTTCGTTCCCTGCCTCCCAGGGGCATCGCTCGTGGTCAAACGGTTGACGCGCGCAAGAAATGATGCGCCAGCCCGCCTCCGAGAACAGCTTGGCGGTGGCATGACCAATTCCGCGCGATGCGCCGGTGAGTAACATCACCTTCTGTTCTCCGCCCCGAACACGGGCTTTATGGGCTTGAAGGGGGCAACCCAAATTTGCTTCGGGCACCGGGCCTTTGATCAGATCGTCATTTGGCAGATCCAGACCCACGCTCGCCTCCTCTCCTGCTGCGCGACGCACGCGTAGCAGGATTTGGGCCACTGCGATGCATGTAAATCGGCTTCCGTTTTGCGTCCTAATGTCGCGCACAGCCAATGCTTGTCGGGTTCAAGACACGTTGCGTGTGCCTTGTGACAGCGATGGTGCATCAGCTACGCAATATCGCAAGCACATTCCCCTTCGAGAAGGCAACGAGCCGCACTCTCTTGCTGATCGCACAACCGGAAGACCAGCAGATGGCCAACGCCTCTCGTCGAGGCAACGAGAGATCAGGATAGCGACTGCGGTGAGTAGCCGCCTCAACTCAAAAAGCTGACGTCACCAGCTTCTACGTTAGGTTCGTCGGCAACTGATGCGACTTCATGGCTCCTGTTCTGTGTCCAGCGCTGGCACATCGCCCCGCCGATTCGTTGCGGACCACCACCTGGCGTACTGAATTTCTCCTCAAGACTAGTGGAGCTCGAGAGCGCCCGTCCGCGCCAGCGAGCGCCGACCGCCAAGAGGGAACTCGCCGGCTGAACGGAGACCTTTCGCATTTTCATCCGCGATCGACCACCGATTAGCTTCGACTTGCGAGCTTCCGAGGCGACGACAAAGACGTGTTCCCCCTGTTTAACGCGGCGGCGTCACGCTAAGGTCATTGTTCTCGAGCTTCAGCGGAAGACACTCGCACCCCGCCTCGTTCTGGTCTGCGGTGGAAGTTGGCGACAGAGCATCACTTTGGGCAGACAATTGCCGCCCCGAAAAGATCTGCCAATATTGCTGGATGCAAAAAGCGACAATCAGATCGATCAGCCTGGCTACGACTTTCATGAAGCCACGAACTCTTGCGAGGTTTCTTCAATCAGGATCAATCGACTCGGATCGTTCAAATCGAATTCTATAACGCGTGGGGCAAAGAGACGCGCATAGCGCGTGAAGGCGCTTGTCGGGGGAAAACGGATCACGGTGTCGCAGCGCGCTAGGAGATACATATCAATGAGGGCGGAAAAGCCGCCCTCGGCTCCGAGCCCGGCCTTGTGCAATGGGCCGGCCTGAGGTGCCTGGAACCGTTTTGGGATCGTCCAAACATCGGGAAATATAGTCGAAACCTTCTCGAGGACGATTGCGCTGTCCGTGCACAGGAAAGCCTTCACGGGTTTTGCGTGGGATAACCCCCTCGCCTTATCAATGGCATTACAGACCTGTCGCAAGGCGCGCTCCGAATCAGCCCAGTAGGGAGCATGCCCCATAATATCCTCGCCATTGCCATGGCGGACATGGATGCCGATTACGCTGTACGATTCAAAGTGCTCGCGGTAGATTGCATCGATCCGAGCCTGAATTTCAGGTCGTGGCTTGATACTCCGAAAGATTTCTCGTTCGGCCTCCTGATCGCAGCGCCACATCAGGCAGGCGTCACATACAACCGTGTTAGCGTCACTATCTTTCTGACTTTGGAATAGTTGATCGAGTTCGTCGCGTTCCCGGAAAATCTGCTCGTCCGGGCGATAGACGCAATCGATGGATGGTTTATTCCACCAAGCCGGGAAGAATGGTCCCGGAAATGAACACTTATTGATCTCGTCGTCGCAAATCACCCGCACGCCAGCAATGCCTTGAACGGGTTCGAAGAAGACTGGAAAGGCATTCGTGAATGGCTCATCGAGGTAACAAGATCCCCGCCAATCAATGGCTAGCGTCCGTCCTGTCTGCTTTGCAAAACGCCAGGCTGCCGCCAGTGACCACAGGCAATCGCCAAACCCCGTACGCCGCCGGGAAACTACGAATCGTTCATTCCTCAAACCGCTAAGCATCTGCATTGCCTGTTCCAGGCCTCCTGTTTGGACAGAAGACGTCACTGCAGACGTCTCACTCATCTCGTCCGACGCCATGGCCTGAAATCGCGGTGCCGGCGAACTACGTCGGTAGAACTTCATATCAGCGATATCCCTGGTGCGCCGCGTTCTTTCAAGTTTGCGTTTCTTCAGCGGCGTAGCGTCGACGTACCGATCTCAGTCGGATGCAGATGCCGCCCTGTGCGTCGGATGGCCTGGCCGCCCTCACATGCGGGCGATAGCAGCGAACGTACGATAACCCTCAAGCCATGCAGCAGCTGCTCTGGCAGGTTGAATAGCCTCGAGCTATCGCAAAAGAGCATCGCGAGGTGGCATCAATTCACTTTTCGGCGTTTTTGCGGAATTTCATGTCAACGCAGCAGGCGCCGCCGAAAAAGTACTGTCGACACGAAGAAGGGCAATACCGCGTACAGGCAAAGCGCACCGACATGCAGCGCAGCGTCGCCGACGCCGCGCTCAAGCATCACCGGACGAATGAGGTCGACCGAATGCGCGAGCGGCAACAAGCCGGCGAAGTGCTGAAATGAGCTGGGCAGTTGGCTTATCGGGAAGACCGCGCCACAAAGAAACACCATGGGCGTAAGAATGAGCGACTGGTAAAACACGAAGTAGTCGTAAGTTGGCGCAAGAGCTATGACGACCATTGCGAGGCTAGCAAAGACAAAGCCAGTAAGGGCGACTGTTGGTATCGCACAGAAAATGGACGTCCAGGATGCATAACCCAGCATGGCAGCCACAATCCCAATTGCTGTCCCGGCCAGAACGGACTTACTGGCCGCCCACACCAATTCACCTAGAACGACATCGCCAAGCGTGAGCTGTGTGAACAGGACTGCCTCCCAGGTGCGCTTTGCATCCATGCGAGCAAAGGCAGCATATAGGGTTTCAAAGGTCGCGGATGTCATGGCGCTGATCGCGACCATACCCGCCGCCAGAAACGCGATGTACGAAGTCCCCTCAACCTGTCCCATGATGAGTCCGAGGCCAAAGCCGAGGCCAAACAGATTTGTTATGGGATCTGCGAGGTTGCCGAGAAGCGATGCAAGCGCGACTTTCCTCCATGCCAGGAAATTTCGACGCCATACCGCGATCCAGTTGTATGCGTTAGCGGGCATTACCGCGGCATAACCTTCACCCATCGCTCATTTCTCCATCTCACGCCCGGTCAAACGCAAAAACACGTCCTCGAGATTGGGCGGGCGCTGCAGAACGCGAAGGTTCGCTCGCCCGCGCAGGTGCACGCGTATCTGCTCCGGGTATGGCGCATAACAAAAAAGAGTTTCTCCGCTCACTTCGATGTGCCGCGCATAGGGTCTGATCAGCTCACGAAGCTGAAGTGGATCACTGCCATAGATTTCGATCACGTTGCAGCCGATATGCTCACGGATCAAGGCGTCGGGCTTGCCTTCGGCGATCTTAGATCCACTCTCAAGCACGCACAGCCGATCGCACAGGCGTTCGGCCTCTTCCATGAAGTGAGTGGTCAAGAGGATCGTCTTGCCGCGCGCAAGCAGAACTCGCAGGCGTTCCCAAATCAGGTGACGTGCATGCGGATCCAGACCAGTTGTCGGCTCGTCCATGACGAGTAAATGTGGATCATTAATCAGGGCGCGCGCCAGCGTCAGCCGCCTCTTCATGCCACCGGACAACTCGGAGACGCGCACATCCGCCTTACGCTCGAGGCGCGCAAACTCGAGCAGCGATGGCGCGAGCTCCTCGATCTTGCGAGCGCTCATGCCGAAATAGCGGCCAAACACAAGCAGATTCTCTCGCACGGTGAACTCTAGTTCAAGGTTGTCGAACTGCGGCACCACGCCGATGCGTGCCCGCGCCACACGAGCGCGGGACGGCACAGGCTCATTGAGGACCGTAATCTTGCCTGCATCCGGCGAAATCATGCCGAGGAGCATACGCGCAATCGTGCTCTTGCCAGCTCCATTTGGCCCAAGCAGGCCGAAGCATTCTCCTCGCGCAACCGAGAATGACAGTTCATTGACGATGACCTTGTCGCCAAATGACTTTTTCACGTCGGCAAGGTCGATCGCTACCGTGGACATGTTCACCTTAGGCTGAAAGAAGTCGTTCAGCGGACGATGGCTTCTCAACGACCGTTTTGGTCCAAAGCTCGCCGTCGCACCACACATGCTCAACACGCCCCCATTGGCAGGCCGCGGCAGCATCCGGGAAGAATCCCCGTCCGTGGAGGTTGGCGCTCGTGTTGCAGAGCAGCGGGATTCCCGTGAGTTGCTCAAATTCGACGAGAAGCGCGGCGACCTTGTGCGGAGAGTTGCGGGAGATTGTCTGCAGCCGCGCCGAGCCGTCAAGATGGACCACAGCGGGGACCTTGTCGCGCCATTCCGCCCGGGTCTGGTGATCGAACAGCATGTAAGGATCTGTCGTACCTGGGCTGAAAATTTCTGGCGCCCGATCCTCCAGACAGATCGGCGCCACTGGCCGGAAGTGCTCGCGACGCTTAATGTCGTTGAGATGATCCTTCATTGCGGGCGATGTCGGCGCTGCAAGAATGCTTCTGCCGCCCAACGCCCGCGGCCCAAGCTCGGCGCGCCCGGAAAGGAAGACGACCGGCTTGTTGTCGGCGAGAATCGCCGCAAGTTCACGCAGACTGCATGGCGTCGCCTCCCAATCCGGCGGAAGCTCGCTGTCCTGCAGGTCCGGACCACTGTAGACTGACCATTCCAATGGCCCGAAGCCATTTTGCGCCGCTATCGCGCCACAAGCGGCGCCGATCGCCGATCCGCTGTCATTCGGAAAGGGTGGCACCCAAACATCATCGAACAGTCCCGTCGCACGAAGCGCGCTGTTCCACTTGATATTGAGACCGCAACCTCCGGCGATACATAGATTTCGCGCTCCCGCAAGCGACGAGTGTCGCAGCAGAACCATCGCCATTTCCTTGACAAGAAGACGCTCCACGAACACATGAAAGGACGCAAGGACGTCCTCCGCTCGCTTGTCCGTCAGGCGCAGCGCGCTTGCCTCGAAGAAGTCGTGCAGTGCCGCAAGAGAGGATTCCGCATTGTTGATGTCAGCGCGGTAGCGACGAGCCTGCTCGGTGTCAGCGGCGAAGCGCTTTTCATAGAGCTCCTGAAACACCGCCACGATGCTTTCGTCGACAGAGCCAAGCGCGATGTAAGCCATCAGCTTGCCGGCTATGCCCAAATCCCAACTCGAGCGGTTCGGTTGCCTGTAAGGGCCGAAGTGAAGGCCCGCGGCGGCGTAGGCATGGCCGATCATCGGAAATAGGGATGCAATGAGCCGCGCCCCCCGAGGTTCGACATAGTAAAGACGTGGAAAGATGCAGCCATCCCATACCAGACAGAGTGCGGGTTTTCCCGCGCTGGCAAAGGGACTGGTGCTATACGCTGACGCGACGTGGCCCGTGACGTGCGGGTAGCTCTTATATGAAAAGACCTTGCCTCCGAGGATCAGGCCAAAGCCGTCGACGGAATCAAGAAGGCCCTCAGCATGGCGCTCGACATATGGCGCCCCTTTCAGCGCGATCGGCACAGCGCCACTTAGGACCTGGAACTGCGACTCAATCTCGCCATCCCAGCCGTCGATGACGAACTGATCGATATCCCGCGGATCCAGTCCATGCTCCGCCAAGGCGAGCACGACTGCATCGAGATTCTCGACGGATTGGTAGCGTGGACCGTTGCCGCACTTTTCTTGCTCGGTGCAAAAGACAAGCCGCCCGTCCTCGACGACGGCAATTGCCCCGTCATGTGTTAACTTGATACCGCAGATGCGCATACGATCCCCTGGTCTAGTGACCGACGTTTGATTGTTCTGACGAGTGACCCGGCTTTCGGAACCGAACGATCAAGCAGTCTTCGTTGACCGATTCGGTGTGGCAGTGCAGTCGCTCGACCTCCGATAGGCTCTCGGTGAAGAGCGCGATCACCGTTTCGGCACCAGCAGCATGACCCCACCGTTGACATGTGGCGTCACGTGCGGACCCGAAAATCAGAGCTCCATTTGGAGCGAGCATACTCACCAGGTTGCGGATAGCCGCATGCATCTCGACAACGTCCTTGAGGTAGTAAAGAACCTCGGCCACGACGATCAAATCGAACTGCTCAGTGGTTGAGAATCGCTGAATGTCGCAGACCACCCACGTGATATTTGACCGCTTCGACGTCCGTCGTCGCGCTCGCTCGATGGCCTGCGGCATGACGTCGACCACGGTGAGTCGCTCGCATAGCGGCGCCAGCATGTCGGTGAATGCGCCGGCTGCACATCCAACTTCGAGGGCACGCGCAACATTTCCATTGCAACGCGACATCCGAAGCATTTGTGCGTATCGCTCCTGCTCGAAAGAACTACTGTCGAGGCGCCATGGGTCGTCGACAGCCAACTCTCGCTCTAATAGCTGGTGACTTGCGTCCGGACTCATGAGCCAATCACCTACTTGCAGGCCGTCGAACGATCGTGAGCGCAAGCACTCTTCGTTGCCGTCAGGCTCGATTCACTGGACGACAACCCCGCCTTGCGAATTGTTCCAGACATTCCCCATTTGCTCGCAGCACTTCGTCCAGCGGTCGGGTGCAGGATGACAGACTGCTTTTCCCCTTCGGCCGGCACATTGGTGACCTTGCGCGATAGCCAATCGCTGTTGCTCAATGTACAAAGCGCATAGGCCTTCAATGGAAGTAAGAGAAAGATATTGATCGGTGTGTGGAGCGAGAAGCCGAGAAAGCGCAATTCGCGCGCACGAAGGGCCGCCACACTGCACCGGACCATTGTCATTGCTGCAATCGTCAATCCCGTCCACCAGGGCACAGAACCGACGATCAGGAGCTGTGCAAGCGCTGCCAGTGATGACAGGGCGAGAAGCAACGGGCCGAGATTTTGGCCGATAACGTCTAGCGTCAGATAGCCATCGAGCTCCGGCAGCAGGCGCAGTGCAAGGAACGTATCCCGGAAGGTACTGCGCGCCCAGCGGAGTTGCTGACGTAGATATGGCCCTAGGCGGTCCGGGACGACTGTTGCTGCGATCGCGTCCGAGACGTATTCGGTTCGAAATCCCGCCTTGAGCATGAGGATCGTTAGATGGCGATCCTCGCCGAAATCGCTCGGCTTGCCGCGAAAGAATTGCGCCTCGTATTGATCAAGAAGCAAGGCGAGCGCGGAGCGACGATACATGGCACATGGGCCGCAGCAGCACATGACGGCACCGAAACGCGCCTGCGCCGCGCGCTCTTCGTTGCATGCCAGCCAGTATTCCATATCGATCAGCCTGGTCAGCCAGGTTTGGCTGCGATTGCTCGCTATCAACTGACCCATGGCCGCACCGATTTGCGGGTCATGCATCTTCAATACGAGCTTGGTAACGACGTCAGCGGCAAGTATCGTATCCGAGTCGACGTTGAGGACCAGGTCACCGGATGAGCTGCGTATTGCGGCGATCTGGGCCTTGCGCTTTCCGACGTTCTTTGCCAACAAGATGATGCTGAACCTCGAATCGTTCGCATAGATTTTGTGTATAGGCGCGACAAGGTCGCGATTTGCAGATCCGTCGTCGACCACATAGACCTGTAGCTTTCCCGTGTAGTCTTGACTCGCAAGCGACTCCAGACATTGGGCGAGCGTGACTGGATCCTCGTTGAAGCATGGTACGATGACGTCTACACTGGGAAGGACCGCCTCCGATCGTCCCAGGTTGTCCTGCAGCGATGGGTTCGTCGCCGGTTGGGCATATAGCGCTTGCGCGCTCTTGTATATCGTCGAGAGCAGCGCATAAGACGAAACAGCGGCAGCACTGGTTGTAGCGAGCAGGTCCATAGGATGTTGGTTCTGTTCAGTGAAGTTGAGGGAGTGGACGGATTACAAACCCGCGCCGTTGTAGTGCTGGGATCAGATGTGACAGCGCCATCGTGGTCTGATCACGCAGCGTGGCAGCAGTGCAAAGTCGCTCCTCATCAGGCGGATATCCATCGTGCAGGAGCACAATTGCTCCCGGGCGAACGGTCGCCAGTACTGAATTCACAATTCGATCAACCCCGGGGCGTGACCAATCTCTGGGATCGACCGACCAGTGCACAGCTGTGAGACCAGCGCTCGCTGACGCAGAGAGCACCTCTTGTGTCCACATGCCGTAAGGTGCCCGCATGTGTCTGGGCGAAGCCTGCGGGCACGCCGAACGGATCGCCTCGCTCGCCGTCAGCACTTCGTCGCGCACCTCCGCTGGTCCGCATCTGGATAGATCCGGATGCGTCATCGTGTGGTTCGCAACCTCGTGCCCTTCCGCGATCATTCGCCGAATGAGTTCAGGTTGTTCGGCCGCATATGTGCCAATCACGAAGAACGTCGCCGGAGCTTGATGTTTCGCCAGGACATCGAGCACCTCTGGCGTGCAAAATGGATTGGGCCCATCATCAAAGGTTAAATAGACGGGGCGACTTCCGGTCACGTCAGCATAGTCGCAACGGACAGCGGATAGGGGGAAACGCTCTTTCACAACTCAGGTCCGTTCCGATCGATTATCGTCCCGGCGGGCCACTCGCTTATCGCGCGTCCAACCGGGAAAACCACCACGATCACGTCTTCGATGCGGATCGGCGACAGATTGGGGTAGACGTCCGGATGCGTGGAGCGGACGCGAATGCCAGACATCAGGGTGGCGAGCCCCTGCCTTGCGACCAGTCGGGTCATATGTTTCGCAAGCGCAGGCCGAACCGTACCAAAACCGAATGGAACCCCAAGCTCATGCAGTATCGGATACGTCACGCGCATTGCGTGGCTGATTCCCTGTCCTTCGAGGTCCGGGCGCACCGCATACAAGCCGAGCTCGGCAACGAGTAGATCGACCCCACCAATCTTGATGAAACGGCGTAGTAGCCCGACATGAGCGGCTACCCCGCGCGCGTCATAACCGATAATGCGGACCTCGGGCCTCGCCCCGGCCCAACTTCGGTTGCCTTCAAATGGCTGCGCATTGAACGCACCGGTCGGCCCGTAACTGTTGCGGAAGAACTCGGCGAGTTCGGCATGATCGCTGAGCTGCAATTCGCTTTCCCAGCGACGGCTCCACTGCACTTGAGTGCGTGCAGAAGGATCTTCCGTTCGTGATACGGCAATGTTCATGGCGGGTTTCTTTGCGCCAGTTGAATTATGAGCGGAGATGGTCACGTGAACTCCCTAATCGCCGAACCGCTGATCAACACTCAAATGCGCTGCCACGACCCGCCGAGAGCGCGGCACTTCTCGACTCCACCGCGCCGTGCGGCTTCGCTCGCGACGAAGCGATCTCATGGTTCGGACTCGTCATTCGGCCAATGCCCCGCGCGAGATATCCCGGAAGATGCCGACGAGGCGATTGGACTAGCCACACTCTGTCTGCCCCACGGAGCTTTTCCGCCTCGGCTCGCATCGCTGTCGACGTTTTGACGTCTAAGGGCAGGCCTTCGATCCGCGGAGCCTCATCGAGGGCGCATCCGAGTGGCATCAAATCAAGCTGGTTCTCATGCATCTTCGACACGCCCTGAAATGCGGTGGACAGGCGAGCTATTTGGGAGCCGCCTGAATTACTTGACATCCGCAATCTGCGTCTGCCGCTCTTTCGGGACACTAGAATGCGGCTAAACGCGCTCTCAAGTGTACGCGGGTAAACCTCCAATATGGAAACGGATGGAACGCGCATACCAAGGTTTACGCAGATCGGCCTGGCATCTCCAGCGAGCGCGCTTCGCACGGAGAAGAAGCGACGCGGCTCGCGCGGACCGACCATCGCCATCTTCGAGACGAATGCGCCCGCTGCTCGCACGTCGAGTACTTTTTCTCTGAGCCGGCGTGAATGAGCAGCAGCCATCGTGGTACGACCGATTACTTTTCCAAACTGATGTTTGCTATTCAACATCCCCCAGTTTGGTAAAATCGATTGTTCCGATGGAACACATCCACATGATGGATAGACTCAGAACATGCGGTTCAAGGGACTTGATCTAAACCTTCTCGTTGCGCTCGATGCTCTGATGACGGAGCGAAACCTCACAGCGGCGGCGCGCAAAATTCACCTGAGCCAGCCCGCTATGAGCGCTGCGATCGCGCGGCTGCGCAGCTATTTCCGCGATGAACTATTTACCATGAGAGGTCGCGAGCTCGTCCCCACGCCTGGCGCGGAGGCGCTTGCAGGTCCGGTTCGCGAGGCCCTGCTGCACATCCAACTCTCGATCATATCGCGGGACGCGTTCGACCCTACTCAGTCGAGCCGACGCTTCAGGTTCATTCTCTCCGATTTCATGACCATCGTCTTTTTCCGCAAAATTGTGGACCGCATTGCACAGGAAGCTCCCGCGGTGCGCTTCGAATTGCTGCCATTTTCCGATGAACCCGATGAGCTGCTCCGCCGGGGCGAGGTCGACTTTCTGATTCTGCCGGAACTGTTCATGTCGAGCGCGCATCCTAAGGCGACGCTGTTCGACGAGACCCTCGTATGCGTGGGATGCCGCGCGAACAAGCAGCTCTCCCGGCAGCTTACGTTCGAGAAATACATTTCGATGGGGCACGTTGCGGCGAAGTTCGGACGCGCGCTCAGACCAAACCTCGAAGAATGGTTTTTGCTTGAGCACGGCGTCAAGAGACGCATTGAGATCGTTGTGCAGGGGTTTAGCCTGATTCCACCCATATTGTTGGACACGGGCCGTATCGGCACAATGCCCTTACGACTGGCCAAACACTTCGAAAAGCGGATGCCACTGCGGATCGTCGAACCACCGCTCCCCCTGCCCGCATTCACCGAGGCTGTGCAGTGGCCTGCGTTCCACAATACCGACCCGGCGAGCATTTGGATGCGGCGGATATTGCTGGAGGAAGCATCCAACATGGCATCTATGCATCAGGAGCCTCCAACTCGCAGGCGCTGCTAGGCTCGACATAGGCCGCTCCACCTTCCAAATACGCTAACGATCCTTCGATCGTGCTCGGACGATTTCGTCACTTCAACGTCTCTGGCGCGAAGCTGCCAGAGACGGCGATCGGCTGCGAAGACTTGGCCCGTGGTGAGCTCCTGGCCTCGCAGGTGAGGTTTGACGCGCTTGCACTGCAAACAGGCGACGCCGGCACTATCGGCAGAACACGCCCTCCTCCAGTACACTAATGTTTGGCTTGCCCGATAAAATGGCTTGAATCGCACACTGCGTCAGGTTGTAGGTTCGCCGCCGTGGCTAACGCTGCGCTACGCGGCCGTCGACTGGGCACTTTGGCGAACTCACCGCACTGGCCGGACACTAGGTTGATCTGCCATTAACCAACTGACCGGGTCCTATTGTGTGGCTCGCCGGAAGCGGCGAGACCGACCAACTTCGGGACTCCTGACGGTTTGCGGCGGCCGCTGGTCCGCCTACTGCCGAGCTCTCCATCGTTGCGGTCATTTCACGAGCGTCTTTTTGCGATCGTGAGTTGGAACGATGTCCATTCGGGCGAGCCAATAGGACCTCTCCAGACGCGGCCGTCATTGCTCGCGGTGGCGTCGCAATTACGTTCACGCCGGATAACAAGACATGCGCTTCAAAGGTCTGGATCTAAATCTGCTCGTCGCGCTGGATGCTCTAATGACCGAGCGCAACCTCAGCGCAGCGGCACGCAAGATTAACCTTAGTCAGCCTGCCATGAGCGCAGCCGTTGCCCGGCTGCGTTCCTACTTCCGTGATGACCTGTTTGGAATGAGGGGCCGTGAACTTGTCCCGACGTCACGCGCGGAAGGACTCGCAGCCCCTGTGCGCGAAGCTCTAACGCACATTGAACTCTCAATTATCGCGCGGGACGTGTTCGACCCAGCTCGGCTGAACCGGCGGTTCAGGATCGGCCTTTCTGACTTTATAACAGTCGTATTCTTTCGAAATGTCGTGGAGCGCGTCGCGCGAGAAGCACCCGCCGTCAGCTTCGAACTGGTGGCGCTCACCGATGAGCGCGATGAGCTTCTCCGCCGTGGCGAAGTCGATTTTGTTATCTTGCCGGAATTATTCATGTCCAGCGCGCACCCCAGGGCGGCCCTATTCGAGGAGAGGCTCGTCTGCGTAGGTTGCAGCACGAATAGTAAACTGCTGCGGCCTCTTACATTCGACCGGTATATGTCCATGCGCCACGTGGCGGTTAAGATCGAAGGTGCGCGCAAGACGCCGGTCGACGAATCCTTTTTACTCGATCTCGGCCTCAATCGGCGCATCGACATTCTTGTGCAGAGCTTCAGCATGATCCCGCCCCTGCTGGTAGGCACAAACCGCATAGGGACGATGCCGTTAGGGCTCGTAAAGCATTTCCAAAGAACGATGCCCCTTTGCATTGCGGAGCTCCCGCAGCCATTCCCCGCCTTCGCTGAGGCGGTCCAATGGCCCGTGCTTCACAATAGCGACCCCGAAAGCCTGTGGATGCGAGAGATATTGTTGCGGGAGGCTACCCGCATGGCGACTGGAGACGAGCCCTCCATCATCTGCGCTTCGGAACGGGCAGATGCTGCCGGAGATTTCGCATGATCTGCCTCGCCGTTTTTCGTAAGGACGTTCGCAAGGTCTGCGAACTTCATATCCCAACGAATGTCTCAGAGCAGACAATTTAGGCTCGCCTCGCTCGAATTCATGATCGCTCCATAAAGATTGTCGCAGCGGACGCCTAGCATGATGAGTTCTGTAGGTCTTTCGCACGTTGGCAATCGGCTCAAGGCGCGAGGGGCGGCTCGGACTATTGGCTTGCTTAGAGAGACGACGTACGTGGCACCGGGCCGCCGGCCGCACCCGCCTCGACACAGCAGAAAGGGCCATGGGCTGCTCTCGTCAACTCTCCGAATCGGTAGGGGCTCCGATGAACGGAGAGGCTGAGCTTCCTCGCAGTCGTACCATCACACACCGTGAGCGTGCCGGTCATCGATCATGCACATGGCCGCGATCTCTCGCGCTGTCGAAGCAGGGATCGCGCTCGCGTGTTGCCCTGTCGCATCACCTGTGAGCACATCGCATCTTCGTCGCTCGCCGCCGCGGGTCTGACTTCTTTTGGCCCTATCGCAGCCAAACGTCTTGACGACGTGCGCTGCCACGACAATGACAAGCAAAGGAGCTGAACGTTGGAGCAATGCAGCGGCGTGTTCGATCCGGAAGAGCTTTCCATCCTGGGAAGCCTTTATGATAGTGCGGTCACCGCGCTACCCCCGTCCATGCAAAGTCCGGAAAATCGCACAGCAATCGCCAAGCTCATCCTGGAGCGTACAGCGGCTGGCCAGACTCAACTGGCATGCTTGACGAACTTGTTGATCACCATTTCCCCCCAGGGTTGATCCCACGCCATTCTGAGGATAGTCACCACTCTCGCGCTGGAATGAAAGACGATCCAGCGAGAGCTTTGAAATTACTTGAATCACACGTGACGTCAGGTTGTAGGCTTTGAAATTGAGCAACATGAGCAAAGCTACACCACGAAGGCGTCGATGGCGCATTGGCGAACTTGCAGAGGCGACCGGAGTAACGGTACGCACGCTGCATCATTATGAACACACTGGGCTCCTAGCAGCTTCAGAGCGTACCGACGGCGGCCATCGGATGTACGACCGCGAAAGCATGCAACGGGTTCACCAGATTCGGGCGTTACGTGAGCTTGGCTTCTCCCTTATTGAGATCCGTAAGGCTATGGAGGGCACGACCTCACTCCCCGATCTTCTGCGCAAGCATCTACAGCGGATAGAACTTCAAGTCGCTCGAGCAACTCTGTTGCGAGATCGCTTGCGCAACATGACCATCGACAGTGAACTCCAGGTAAGTGTGGATGAGCTGCCTGCCACCCTCAATGCCATGTCGCGGGTCGAGACGCCCAGTCAGACGTCCCGATGCACCTGCAAGTTAGCTGCCGATCGCGAGGAGCGGTGGCGGCGGATCCGCGACGACTTGCGTGATTGTATGGATCGGGGCGAGCATCCTTGCGGGGAGCGGGCCAAGGCTGTCGCAGTTGCAGCACGCTTGCTGATCAGCGAAATCGCCGGCGCCGATACGCGCGTTTCGATGATCCTGAAGGTCCTTGCACGATTAAGCGCCCCCCGTAGCCTAGCTGGTTGGGATCCCTGCCTCATGCAATATCTCGATCTCGCCCTTGGCGGGTTAGAGGATCAGCCGTACTAATATCTGATGGCCGGCTCCGCGCGGCCTTGGCGATCGGCCCTGGCAATCTGAAAACGCGATGATACTTGGTAGGTCGGCGGCTCTGATGCGGGCCGAACGTTTTATAGGTTCAAGCAGACAATCGTCATGACCTCGTCGATCGGTGCTCCCTGACGCACTGATCGAGGCTCCCTTCGAAAACGGCCTTGAACCGCACGTAACGTCAAATTGTAGGTTCTATCGTGGCCGCACTCTGGCCGACCGAACGCAAGCTTCGCCTTGCAAACAGCCTTAACGTGCAGGCACGCCTGATCGAAGCTGCCGGCAGTTCACTTCAGGTAAGCACTGGGATCTCTGCAATGTTGAATAGACGTTGTGCTTCTGCTGCGAGTGCAGCGCTTCTCTTCTGCACTCTCGCCTCGGTTGCGCGCGGCGCAGAGGTCAATATTGCCGTGGCTGGCCCAATGAGCGGAAGCAGCGCTGCGATGGGCGCGCAAATGCGCGATGGTGCAGCTGCGGCGGTCGAGGCGTTGAACGCTTCTGGCCTACTTCTCGATACCAAGGTGATCTTGAGTGTCGCCGACGACGCTTGCGACCCGAAGCAAGCTGTCGCAGTCGCCAATAAACTCGCAACAGAGCGGGTCAGCTTGGTCGTTGGCCATTTCTGTTCGTCTTCGTCGATCCCGGCCTCCGAGATTTACGCCGAAGCAGGCATCATCCAGGTGTCACCCGGCTCGACAAATCCTCAGCTAACAGAACGCGGCCTTGCAAGTGTCTTTCGGATCTGCGGCCGCGACGACCAACAGGGCATCGTTGCCGCCGAGTACATTCACCGGAACTACCCTAACGACAAGATAGCGGTGCTCGACGACAAAAGCACCGCAGGCAAAGGTATCGCCGACGTGGTCGAAGCCTATCTTCGGAACTTCGGCGAACAAGTCATTCGGCAGAGCTATGTAGCCGGTGAAAAGGATTACAGGGCGCTGGTCTCAAGAATGAAGAAGGATCGGGTGCGCGTCGCCTATATCGGCGGCTATCATACCGAAATCGGATTGTTTGTACGCCAGGCGTCAGAAGCAAGAGCGGCGCTCATCGTCATGGCGAACGATCCGTTGATGACCTCTGAGTTCTGGGCCATTACTGGCAGCGCTGGAACTGGCACGTTGTTCACCTTCATGCCGGACCCAGCCGCGAATGCCAATGCGGCCGGCGTGGTGGCCGAACTCAAGGCATCCAACCTGTCTGCCGAAGGCTATACGCTTTACGCCTATGCAGCCGTGCAAGCATGGGCAGAGGCGGTGAACCGGACCGGCTCTTTCAATGCTGCACGCGTGGCCAACGCACTTCGTTCACGGCAGATCGATACAGTCATTGGGCCAGTCCGGTTCGATGCAAAGGGAGACAATGCGGCTCCTGGCTTTCTGGTTTACCGCTGGCGAGACGGCCGTGTTGAAACTGTCGAGCAGAACTGATTGGCATCAACGCCGTCTCCCCAAAAAGCCAAAGTGACAAGGATTATGAGACGCACTCAGGTCGTAGGAACAGCGATACTCGCAAGCTCTCTTATACTTGCAGCCTTCGGAGCGTTTCTCGCGTTCGTCGCAGCGCTCGCCGAGCTACCGGATGTCGACCTGACGGAGACGCTACGTCCAATGATAGACAAATAGTAGCCGTGCCGATCTGATCTGGCTCGCAAGGCACAGGACCTCTGAAGCGGCTAACGATGCTTCTGGTCGAGGACATGCTCGCTGTGGAGGCGCTTGGGGAACGTCTATCAACGGTTGGACTGGACCGCCATTTGCGCATTCTCGTGATCCACTCACATGGTGCAAGCTCAGATCGCGCCCTAAAGAGAAACGGCCTAAGCGGTCAAATGACGAACGAGACTCTTTGAGTGCGATGCCATGAAGCAACCAGGCCTCGCCATCTGCCCCATTATCGGAGATTGATCGAGTGAAGAGTGGCCTTCCTTCAAGACTAACGTGCGGTGTTTTCGACCATTTGGATGACGACGGCCGAGATGTCACACGACAATATGAAGATCGTCTCAAGCTGACCGAGGTCTGCGACTCGCTCGGCTTCTACGCTTATCACCTGGCCGAACACCACTGCACACCTCATGGCAGAGGGCCCTCGCCGAACCTGTTTCTTTCGAGCGTCGCGCAGCGCACCCGGCGATTACGCTTCGGTCCGCTCGTCCTGTTGCTCAACCTTTATCATCCGTTGCGCGCATTCGAAGAGATTTGCATGCTTGACCAATTGAGCGGCGGCAGGCTCGAGGTCGGGATAGGCCGCGGCTCCCAGCCGATTGAATGTGGTTATTTCGGCATCACTGCCGACGCTGCACCAAGCCGTTATACGGAAGCCAGTGAAATCCTGAATATTGCGCTGAAGGGACATATGCTATCTTATCATGGACGCTACTTCGAGTTGAGCGACGTACCCTTAACGTTGAGGCCTCATCAACGTCCATATCCGCCTATCTGGATCGCAAGCAATCGGGCTGAGACGGCACAGTGGGCCGCGGCAAATGGCGCCAATCTGGCGTGCATAGGCCCCGCCAGTGTTGTCCGGAACGTTACGGACGCCTACCGCTCCCATCGAGCCCACAATACAGCCGCACATGGCCGCGAGCCATTTCTCGGGCTGGCCCGCATGGTCGTGATTGCGAAGTCTGATCGGGACGCTCATGCGGCGGCCGAAACTGCGTATCGGCGATGGCTGGAGAGCTTTAAGTTCCTTTATGAGCTTAACGCCATTCCGACACCGCCCGCCCTTCCGCTGACCTTCGATGCAGCACTTGAAAGCGAATTGTGCGTCGTTGGAACGCCGGCTTCCGTCCGACAGCTCCTTCTTCAGCAGATGGAAGTGGCAGGTGCCAACTACTTGCTTTGCCAGCTTGCATTCGGAAACCTACCGCTGGAGATTTCCCTGCACACCGCAACCGCGATCAAAGCTGAAATTCTCGATAGCTTTGGCTGGTAATGTCTGCATTTGGGGTAGTATGCGTGGCAAATAAACCGAGATGCAGGATGAGCCCTGAGCAATCGCGGGCCTTCATTGCAAAGGCCCGCGAGATCGAAGCGGACGAAGAGCGTTCGGCCGCGGATGAGTTGATAAAGCGGCAGCAAGACGCCAGGAAAAATAACGCGCTTTCGATGTAAGAGGAAAGATTACGCGCGTGCGCGATCCACAAACTGGATGCTTCCCATCAACACTTTCGATTTTACCATTTTCAGCCAAATACCCCATAAGTCGATCGCCGGTTTCCGGAAAGCACATTTAACGAATGTCGTGTGAGCAATGGACCCTTTTTGCTTTCAGCCTAGTCGCAGGCCGATTCAAGGTTCTCGTGGCTGCATCGCCAACGACACCCATCACTCTTTGGAGTCGACGCACGTGCCGCGCAAATGCGGTCGGATGGTCAATCGCAATGTCTGGCGCGTAATCTATCGCCCTGGCGCCTGCCTTCTCAATCATCCAAAGGCCTCGAAGAAGATCGACTCTCACGCACACTGCTTGGCCAAGGTAAATGCGTGCGCTGCATAGAATTGGGGCAGGCGAACTGGCCTCTACCACGGTGCGGGCTGGACTATTTGCCCTGACCAGGGGGGCGCCCCCGACGATCCGACGCTGTCGCGGCTTTCAAAGAAAGCAGTGCGGTCAGCTATCTGACCACGCTAGGCGCAAGCCGCATATCCTCCGCCCAGGACGAGGCAATGATGTCGATCGGTGTGATGAGACCAGCCTAGCGATCTTACTGCCCACCCCTGTACGCCGTGTAATCGTGGAGTCTCACTCTGCTCGCGTCCTCAGTCTTCGTCGGCAGGCGGCTTCCACACCCATTTCCTACAGACTGACGCTACCCTATCTCCTTCCATGCGCCGGCGCTGTTCGACCATATCCCGGCGCGGTTATCCCTTCTCAGCAATCCTTACTTCACCATCGGAACGAGGGGTGGAGATGCGCGATCTGCCGGTCTTGTGTCTTAGCGCGCCCACCTTCCAGGAGCCCATCCGCACCCTCGTCGGGCCAGGCATCGCCTGTCAACGAACGCAGAGAGAAACCGCAGACGTATGTAGCGGATGTTATTTCTGGGTTGCCTAGCATGGGCTGGGCCATAAGTTTCTGGTATGATGAGCAGACCGGTCTGGACCAGTTGACGGAGCGCCTTCAGCAACAGCTTCGTCCAGCGCCAAGCTCTTTTTATGGCACTCTGCCCTGGGGAGCCTCCGGTTACGTCTGGATCGCTATGTCAGGTTACGAGCAATCGCGCAGCAGTTCGGGTCGCACTTCTCGACTCGCGGTCATCAGCGGTGTCCCCGCTGGCTGGAATCACTGCCACTGTCCCACGCGCTGGACCGGCTCGATATCAAGTGCCGGTTCGCGCTCTCTGGTCGATCGCCTTTGCGGTCCTTTAGCGGCACATGCCTACCACCCTCTTCCTCCGGCGACCGTGCGTGCACACCTTGCCTTGTGCAGCAGCCATTCGTTCTATCGCCGCCTCTGCCGTCTCGCCAACGGGAAAGCACGACCCAACCGTTACTCAACCTGGTTTCTGCATTTAACTACTTTGGAGCAAACACCGTGGAACTTGACCCTTCCAATTCACGCTCAGAGGACCTCGATGATCGCATCGACCTGCAACTCGACATCGTAGCCGCCCTCGTAGGCGAAGAAGGCAACGAGCTCGAAGCGATCCGACTGCTAAACGCCCTGACAAACCAAATGATTACGGCGGAACTTGAGCTCGGCCAGCTCGGCGATACGAGAACCGGGGGCCGCGCCGGCGACCAGAACACGAGGCGACTGTCGCAAGACCGTGGCGTTTACTACCCAGAAGACCTTCAGGTTTTGGGACGCCTTTTCGATCAGGCCGTGGCGGCATTACCGGCAGTGTTGCGAACTCCCGACAACCAATTGAAGATCGCGAAACTAATTCTGTCACGTGCAGCAGCGGACTGAGATGTCGTTTGGCTTTCTCTCCGTTTGATGGCGCGCATCGCGGGGCTGGCTGCTACGGCCGTGCGCGCCAGGGATCGACGACTTGGTGTTTATGACTCACTGTCCCGTCAAGCGCGCCGCTTCCGCCGGCCTTTCCATATCACAACTGTTCGCCACCATTCTCGAAAGCTGGAGCCTGCACCGAGAGCAGGAGGCCACGTTGGGTCGAGCAAAGGACGACGGCACGCGGATACTTGTCAGAAAGCAAGCAAGCAGTGGTCGGAAAACGCCACACGCTTCAAGAAACGCTTCTTAGCTAGAGACTGCGAAAGGAGCGGAGCGATCCATTTTCATCGATGGTCGGCTTTAGTCGCGATTGGCATGACCCCGATCTTCCGATTGCGGGAACAATAGCCCAATATCGACCGACACCGAGAAAAAAAGACCACTTTGGCAACGAAGCCGCGCGAACAACGCGAGCTCGTTCAGTCGCTTCAGAAATATTCGAACGCGCCTGGCAATACGACGTTCGGGGTCATCGGAACTTCAACAAACATCTGTAAATTCATGACGCATCGAGAGCAGCTCGATGCTCCGAGTGTACTGCGGCTCTGATGTCTTACTTGCTGGGACAAGCCACAGACGCTCGGTTTGCTTTTGCGAAGGTACTTTCCTTGTATCAGGCCGTCGTGGAGTGTTGAGATGGATCAGCAGATGCAAGATGCTATCGTGAGCGTCGCATTTGATAAGGCCTGGCGCTTTGTTGAAACGGATCCGTTGCTGGCGCATAATCGCAAGACGGTCCTTCATAGCCGGTTGTGCACTTTACTTGAGTCTTCGATAAAGAACGGCGAACGGAATACTTTGAATCTGGCTAACGAGGCGATACGCAGCTTGCGGGCTGAATTGGCGCGGTCGACCGAGCAATAAGGCGCTTGACCCTATACTGCCACACGAGCTTGGCTTGTGGGGACATCGGCGGAAAAATACCGGGGCTGAGCGTGGTGGAGCTGACCCTCCTTCATGTTCAGCCCCTGCTGAGACGAGCACGTTGGCGACGACTATCGCTTATGCAGCTCTTCTGGTGATCCAAGACCAGTCACCTGGAATCCAGTGCAAGTCGGCGACAAGACGAGACAGCCGCGCTATTACTCGCTGGCGCCAGCAAAAGCGATACCGTTTCCTCTCCTGACCCCTGGCTCGGCACGAACTGCGCAACTTCAAGCAAGGGCCCTCGTCAAGCACAGCTGCATCCACATCTGTCGATCGAGGGCGAGGTTTAGCTGTGCTAGAGTTGTGACCGGTCCTCAGCAAAGCGATCCGGGGCCTGTGATGGATCGTCCCGCATCGCTCACGATTGCAAGTGGTAGCACGAGCCTCCTACCGAAATAATGAACTGGAGCGCCCGAGGCCGGTCCTCGATCAGCGGTTTTCATTTGCCGAACTCTCTGAATAGCGGGCATGCACGGGGCATGCTGGCGCGGCCTTGCTCTGTCGCTAATTCGCGGCTGAGGGAGCCAAAGATCTCGGCTCTGTCACGGGCCATCACGAACTAATCGTGTTCAAGGACGCCTCTGCGCGAGGCGACCAGTGTCAGGCCCCAGCATTTCCGTCGAGGCAGTGCATGGCAAGTTGCGCGCTCCACAATCTGACGCAGCGTGCGATTGGGCCCATTTCTTTCGAAGACATGTTGTGCGGCAGTTACAGCAATTCGCGGTCATATTGTTAAATGCACGCCGCCGGGGGAGCACCGAAAGGAAACGACACTCGAATGAAAAATATTCTGATTCTGACCGCAGCCATCGGCGTACTCGGTGCGGCCGCTCCCGCATTCGGCACGGACCTGGCCGGGCAGCCTGTCAAGGCCCACGCGGCATCGCTGCCGGTCCCAGCCCCGATTATCGACTGGTCCGGCTACTATATCGGCCTCAATGGTGGCTGGGGAACGGGCCGCAACTGCTGGGATTTCAATGGCGTCACTCCCGAAGGCTGCCATAATTCGGCTGGCGGGACCATCGGCGGCCAGATTGGCTATCGTTGGCACATCTTCAACATGGTCTACGGCATCGAAGGTCAGGGCAACTGGGCCGACTTCAGCGGCTCCAACGTCAGCAGCGTCTTTCCGGCAAACACCGTCGGCACCACGACAGATGCATTCGGTCTATTCACGGGGCATATCGGCTACGCGTTCAATGCCGTCCTACTTTACGGAAAGGGCGGTGCTGCGGTGACCAGCAACACCTATCACGTCAACTCGGTGGCTACGGGCGCCGAGCTTGCCAACAGCAATGATGTCCGTTGGGGTGGCGTGCTGGGCGCCGGTGCCGAAGTCAGCCTCACGCCGAACTGGTCAGTTGGCGTCGAGTATAACCACTTGTTCATGCAGCGCAGCAACATCAGCTTCCCAGGATTTCTCGGCACGGACCGCACCCACCAGGACGTCGATCTCATCACGGCACGGCTCAATTACAAGTTTGGCTCACCCTTTGCCAAATAGAGACCTCCAAGCGGTTGAGTGAAACGGAACCCCGACCCACGGTCGGGGTTCTTTCCTCAGCGGGACCTCTCGCTGCCGGCTTCCAATCCCAGTTCCGAAGCACAAAGTGCGAGTTCATCTGAGCAACGGGCCACAGGCTGGGTGGTGTAAGGCCGAGATGGGGGAACAGGGTCAGTCAACTTCGACAGTCCATCGATCTCATGAAGTCCCACAACCTCACGCAGCGTGAGATAGCGGACTTGTCGCAAGGAGCGTCGCGAGCTCCGCCGAAGGCGCGATGCTCAACATGGTAGACTCTGCCAGCCCACGATTTGGCACTTAGTGCCCCGTTTCTTAAAATTCAAAGAACATTGAGGCGAATAGCGATAGCGACCGCTTGAATTCGGCTCGTCGCACCCAGCTTCCGCATCGCATTTTTGACATGAAAGTTGACCGTATTCTCGCTGATTTCCAGGATCTTTCCGATTTCCCATGACGATTTCCCCTCCGCCACCCACCGCATGCAACTGATCTCTCGCTTTGATAATGCCACTTTTCTCTCGCAACCATCATCATTGCACGGACGAGCGATCTCGCTATAAGCGGTGTGAAAGAGGCAGGCCAGCGCGTTGAGATGACCGATGCAGTCCTGAGGATCGGCATCGTCGAACGCGGATGCAAACGACACAACAGATATCCGACCCAACGGGCCGAACAACGGCACGCTCATGCCGTGCTTCAGCCCCGCCTCTCTCGCCTCCTCCAGTACGCGTCTTTCGTCCGGTTGAAGTTGATAGTGGTCGGCGAGTTGATCCCACAAAAACGGCCGCGAATGCATCGGCGTCCGCCGGACCACCGGATCGATAGTATGGTACTTCCGCTTGAAATATCGGTCGCACCAGTCTGGCGGCCACTTCACAGCCACAGTAGGAGGTGGATACTCTGCCAGGCGAAGTGGCTCAACGAAGTTGAGAGCGCCATATGCAACTTCACTGAAGCCTTGCTTGGTGGCACAGCCTACAAGAAGCTCGAATAGCGCTCTGAGTGAATGAGTCTGGCTCGCACATTCGGTGAAGCTAAAGAGGTCCATGATAGGCCCCTGAGTACGACGATCGAGCTCCCCGTCGTCGTGTTCGATTGCGCTTGTTTCAGGCGAAGCCAAATTCCAGTCCATGATCTGAACCTGACGGTTAGTTATTCGTGCAGTCTGAGCGCTCGCCCTGTGCCGGGCGCCATTCGCCGAATTCTTTGCCCTGCCGCCGAGTGCGCCGGCGCGATCCATCAAACACCCGAGATAGGGCCATCATCCTTATCTCAAAGGCCGAGCGGAAGTGATTGGTCCAGTTCGCCGATAGCGCACTGGTCAAATTAGAGATCATCGCTCGTCATCCGCGTTGAAGGACCGTGCCACCGGTACGTACCCAACGGTGCCCCCCTTGAATGATGCGGACGCCGATAGAAGGTTCGCGGGTCCAGGACCGAGCTGACGACAATAACCAGACAGCTTCAGCGGCTAGAGGCTCGGCTCTGTTAAGCTTGCAGAGCGAGAAAACGCAGTCGCGTCCGAACGACGCTTTCGTTTGTCTCGAGGCCGAGCACGACGAGATCCTGGGCTCTGATCTGCGCGATACAGCTAAGCTCGACCACGCGCTTGGCTGTGCGCGACTCGACGAGCGTCCTGTCAGCATCCAGTCTCCGCTGAGAGACGAAGACAACACGAGAGTCATGTCTTTTCCCAATCTTGCGAATTGCCATCGCTAATCGCTCGCCGATCCTCCGCCGTGCGACGGCGCCGGGGACGTGATCGATGAGCAACACGCAACAGCCGGCGCAGACGCCATACTCCTCGCACCATTGTCCGGCGTCTCATCGGCTCCGTCCGGCAGGCCTGGCGCAAACGTATCGAACGTGCAGAAACGGGCCGCGTCAAAGGCGCAGCGAGAGATACTCGTCGCCGCGAGATCTGCTTGATGCGGAGGAGATTTTGCATGCGCTTCTCCAACAGCGAGATGACCCAGGTTCGACTAGCAAGTGTCGTACCAACTGTTGATTTCAACAAACTCAAACGTCGCGGAGAGGGGTTCGGACCCGCACGGTTGGTTGCGAGGTAGGAGCGTCGAAGCCTTTCTAACATGCGAAAGAAAGGCGACAGCACCATTGCGAGGCGCGGCAGGAGATGAGCTACAGCAAGAAATGCAGCTCACCCCGGCGGCCCCTGGAGTGCCGCCCCTCAGGGTCTCAACGCAGCCCTATTCCAGCCCAGTCAAGTACCAGCTTCGGCAATTGATGGGACGGTTCAACCATGGCACTCGTTAGGAACTTGACCTGCCTGCACCTCCGGCCACCGATTTCGGCGAAATGCTTAGATCCGTCGCCAAGCAGAAACACATTTAGACCGCGCTTGATGCACGAATCATGATGGGCTCGGCGCAAAAAGGCGAAGATCTTCGCCAAGACCGGTGAGGCATGACTTCTCTGCTCTTCGCGATCATCTCAATGCTCTATGCGAGCGTTGGCCAGGCTGGTGGCACTGCATTCCTCTCGTTAATGGCATTTTTTGGTATGTCGTCGACAGAGATGCGCCCGACGGCGCTTGGTCTCAACATTGTCGTCGCGACTTATTCTACGTGGCTCTTCAACCGCAACAGGATCGTTGACTGGACGATCCTGCGCCCGCTTCTGTTTTCGTCGATGCCAGCGTCGCTCGCCGGTGGCCTGATTGTGCTCGGGGACCACATGTACAAGGCGCTGACCGGGCTCGTTCTTCTTCTGGCGAGCGCAGTGATGATCATGCAGCGGGCACGAGTTTCCGATCGTGTTTCCGAAACTCCGGTCGCAGCAAGCGTGAGCTTTGGCGCGGCCCTTGGCCTGGTTTCCGGGCTGACCGGCGTGGGTGGTGGAGTGTTCCTCGCGCCGACGCTCATCACACTGAATTGGGCATCACCGAAGCAGACCGTCGCGTTATCACCCCCTTTTATTCTGGCCAATTCTGCAGTCGGCTTCGTCGGAGCTCTTTTCAGCGGCCAATTTCCTTCTCCGGATTTGGCTCTTTACGCTATCTCCGCCCTGGTGGGTGCGGTCGTTGGAACGATAATCAGCCTGAACTGCCTGAACCCGGCAGGCATCAGATTTATCCTCGCGGCGGTTCTGCTTGTTGCCGGCATCCAATTGGTTCTCGCTTGAAAGTCTCAATTCCCATGTTTCGTGGGATCGGCACGAGATCCTACACGGTCAGCTCGAGTGCACATGATGGCGGCGGCAGCTTCTGGTCCGCGCGCCTTGCCTAACTCTGAAGGCTGCCAACGGGACCACGAAAAGCTGTCGGGCCGAGCGACGATGGGCGGCATCTTGCGATCCCCGCTGATCGTCATGAGCCGAGCGGCCCGTATCTCGGCACATCCCGTTCGCGCACCCCATTTGGCAGTAGGGCTATCGCATATGGGCGAGGGCGGAGAGAAGGAAGTCATTATTCCATCTGGCTTGGAGCATTTTGTGGCTGATGCGGGCAGGACCGGGCGTTGCCTGCAGGGTATTGATGGCCAGCTTGCGGATGAGGGCGAGATTTTCGGCGGCGTATCTTTGCGGCTGCGGCAGGCATCTTCGTCGAACAGAACGTCGAGAACCCAGTGCAGGTTGTTCTCGATGCTCCAGTGGGCACGCACGACCTCGAGCAGCTTTTTGGCCGACAGCAGGCGCGAGGCGAGGAAGTATCGGACCGTGTGTTTGACAGCCTTGCCAGAGTTGGCGCGCCAACTGTCGATGCGACCGACTGCGGCGATAGCGGGGAAGTCGTATTGTTTCGCCAACTGAGGAGCCGGCGCGACGATGGCCTGCCGGCGCTCGGCGCGGCCGTGGGCAGTGGCTCTTCGTTGACTCGCTCGCGCGGGCTTTCGGGCTGTATCGACCAACGTCTTGGCGGCCTTGAAGAGCCGGCCACGGTTACTCTTGATGGCCAACACGTAGTGCCCCTTCCGATCGAGGATGGCCTGCGCGGTATCGGGCCGGCAATGCAAGGCGTCGGCGGTGACAAGAGCCCCGTCCAGATCGAGCAGCGCGAGAACTTCGAGAGCCCCGGCAACCTCGTTGCGGTTGGGAGCCTTTCTCTGAGCCAGCGCCATGCGAGTGCCTGCGGCCCAGACATTGACCATATGCAGCGGCGTGGCCTGCCGGCCCCGCGTGTAGGCCCCGCGCAGCGCCTTGCCGTCGATGCTGACCACCCCCTTGATGCCGAAGCTCTTGCTGAACTTGCGCAAAACCGCTTCCAGCCCCTTCGGGTCAAGCGCACGGAAGACGTTGCTGAACGTATCGTGGCTCGGAATGCCGTGCCTGAGCTCCAGGAAGCGCCGCAACAGCTCCTCGCGGCCTTGGCCAAAGAACTCGAACTCGGTGCAGGTCTTGGCGCCAGCCAGCGTCGCCGCCAAGGCGATGACGAGGATCTCCACAAGATCATGTCGGGTGTTGCTGGCGCGCGGGTCCTTGAGCGATCGAAACAGGCGCTTGAGCTTGCGCATTCAGGTCTCCCTCTGGAATCGAGAGACACCCAAAGAATCCAGTTCCAACCGCTTGGCAACACCCTGCCAGCACCATATGCGATTCCCCTACATTTGGCAGGACGGTCAATGTTGGCGGGGCAGCGTAGCAGATGAAGCGTACCTCCACTCGTCGATGGCTTGCGCGGCCTCTAATCTGGCGCGCAGAATCGTCCGATGCATCTGGCCGGGATTGCCTTGCCATCAGCACGACGTTCAAAGTCGTTGTGAGTTGGTGAGCTGCATTAGACAGCGATGAGACGCCCCTGAGCCAAGGCGCCCCGACGCACTTCGCCGGGGGGCTGCAAGTGCGCTGGGGTCGCCCCAACATCATCAGTACATCCGTGATGATGCTTGTGGCAATGAGACAACCAGCGTGGCGGAATTGAGGCTTATGCGTTCGATACTAGGGATGAACGCTCGTTTGGTCGGCTGCGTCAAAGGACTTGAATCGCACGTTGCGTCACGTTGTACTATGGCGCTCCTCGCGCTGTCAGCTAGCCGCCAACCTATCTTCCGTGGCACGCGGGCCATGGATGGGAGGCAACCGCTGAACTCTGTGAGCACCAAATCGGCTTTTGCTTGAAGAAGACTCCGCTTTGAAGATCCAGTGCGAGCTCGGCTGCTCCTGGTGAGACCTACAAGCCCCTGTTTTCGTCGCAAAAATGACTGACCGTCAGCGAATGCGAAATGACGTGCCCTCCGATGAGCGATTGATCGCTCGCGCCGGCTCGTCGGGCACCTCTAGCAGCTTCAACCGTGCGCGCACGAGAACATTCATAACCTAAACGTCCGGATAATCGCCAAACGAGCGGCTCTCTCTTCCTGCTCTGCCCCTAAGCCGCGTTGACTGTCACATCGAAAACGGGACCAGATCTTAGAAACGACTGGGTGGGTTTGACATAACGCAAAGACACAAGAGAGAGCATCGGTTAGCTCTCTGTGTGTTTGAGCCTGGGAACGTTAAGCGTTGCGGACCTTCCTCCTAAACAAGTATTGCGATGCTCGCCTGCCTTGGTACACGATCTATCCGACCGTACCGGATTTCTCCGCGCTTGTTGGTGCCAAGACTTGTGAGACATGGCTGAGGCGGCTGCCGCCCCACGAGCCCGTTTCGTTCTATATCCATGTTCCATTCTGTCACTCTATCTGCTGGTATTGCGGCTTTCCTACAAGCCTCACTCGCAGCGAGCGACCCGTCCGCAATTATTTGGCAGCACTGCGCGACGAGATAGGCTTGGTCGCAGAGCAAGTGCCGCGCGCTCTGCCGGTGAGCGACGTGCATTTCGGCGGCGGGACGCCGACCACCATTGCACCGAGCGATTTTCTCGACTTGATGGAATTCCTGCGACACTGCTTTGCTTTCAGCAAATCAGCTACCATCGCAATAGAAATCGATCCGCGCGGAGTCACGACCGAGATGGTCGAAACGTTACAAGCGGCCGGGATCAGCCGCGCGAGCATCGGCGTGCAAAGCTTCGATCCAGTGGTTCAAAGGTCGGTCAACCGCGTGCAGAGCGAGGAGCTCACAGCTTCGGTCGTCAAAAGTCTACGGCAGCATGGCATAAGCCGCATCAATTTCGACCTTCTCTTCGGACTGCCGCATCAGACAGTGCGGTCCTGCGTCGACTCCGCGCGGACGGCTCTGGCCATGCGACCAGACCGGCTTGCGGTTTTCGGCTATGCTCACGTCCCCTCCTATATGAAACGTCAGCGCCAGATCGACGAGACGGCGCTGCCGGACAATGTCGCCCGCGCTGAGCAAGCCGCGGCTATTGCAGATACGCTGGTCTCGGCCGGCTACCGCCAGATCGGGCTCGACCATTTCGCCCTGCCCAATGACGAGCTTGCGCTGGCGCAGAAATCTGGTCGGCTGCGCCGCAACTCCCTGGGTTATTCGGCTGATGCCTGCAAAACCGTGATCGGCTTAGGTCCGTCAGCCATCGGCCGTCTGCGTGACGGTTACGTCCAGAACGAGATCGCAACCGCTTCCTATCATCAACACATTCAGGCTGGGCGTCTGGCAACGTCAAAAGGCTACTGTCTCACCACCGAAGATCGCCTCCGCGCCGCAATCATCGAGCGTCTAATGTGCGATTTGCAGGCCGACATACCAGCGATCTGTGCTGCTCACGGATTTGATCCGATTCCTCTTCTCGATTCGGCCGACCGCCTGGGAATGCTTGCCGAAGACGGGATAGTGGCGATCGAAGAGGGATTCATTCGGGTCAAGCAGGAGCACCGGTTTGTGATTCGCGCCGTTGCTGCCGCGTTCGACACTTATCTCGACCGTGCCCCTAAGAACTAAGCCACGGCATGTGAACAGATCGCAAGCCTTTAAGCTCTTGGCGAGGGAGCGATCCGAAGAAGCGCCTCGGGCAGACAGGTCAGATTTCGAGGAAGCAGGATGGTGTGCTGGCACAAGCTTTCAGGTACCGTCTCAAAATTGGCGAGGGCTGATTAAAAAGGGAGCTGATTGTAAGGACAGGCGCAGCGCGCTCGGCCGCCCAGGGCTACGCCTCGATCATGCGGAAAGGGCTCTGCCCCATCTCCCCTAGAGCGCTCTCGATGGTGACAGCCTCAGCGACATGCCGCTGTAGACGCCGGCGCCCGCAGAAGCTTCGGGTATTTTGCGGGTCTAGCCAGTTTTGCCAAGCTACGGTCCACCTCCTCGAGCACAGTTGGAGACTCGACCATGCCTACAGCGTCTCAGACCTCAAGGCTCGGATGTCTTCGGTCCGGCGATCACTCGCGCGCCTCCGACGGAAAGAGGTCTCCGTGGTTTGGACCGCCCGAAGCGTTTCCTTTCGACGCTCGAAACAGCCCGGACTGGCGACACAGGAGGCTCGGAAGCAGCAGAAGGGACAGGTGTTGAACTCTGCAGGGAATCGATCCACGACGTCAGCGTGGTGATCTGATCCAGGATCCCTTTTAGCTCATCCCGCTGGGCATTGATCCGATTATTGAGTACTGCGATCTCATCGCCGATTTTCTGCTGTGCCCAGTTTATCTCAAACAAGGCTGCCCTGTCTTCCAGTGACAGGCTCATCGTTGAAGCGAGGTCCCGGGCTTCCGGCTTCTCGACAAACTTCTCAAGGTTAACCCAAAGCCAGGCCCCAGCAGCACACGAGCTGACGAGGACAAGCGGGAGCACCAACACAGGTAGAATCCGTCTTGACGGCCTGTGCAAGAGCCGCCGCAAGTCTGAAGCGGTCGCTTGATCAATCGAGTCCATTGTCCCTCGCTCAGGACTTCGACGCGACAGGCTGCGATGCTCATGCGCTCCGGGAACTGCCAGCGTCGACATAATCAATTGCCGAGCTTCCCGATCGGCTGCTCTGCTCCTATGAAACGCTACTTCTTGAGCAACGCAACGCGACAATTTGCGCGCGTTCACGTGATAGCGTCACCAGCGAGCAATGCTCATTTTTGTCGGCAATGGCGCAGCATTTTCTCACCATTCAGAAGAACCTCCGAGATTTTCTTCCCGTGCCACGGCACGAACGAACACCGTCCACTCATTCCTGAGTGTGTTCGATGGAGTCCCGCCTCACGCCTTGCCGAGACCATCAACTTCATTCGGGGCGCGCCACGTAGGCGCCAGGGCCGATCGGCAATGGCCGATTGGACCGGCAAGAACTGCACCTGGTCAACTACCAAGTCCGGGAGATTGTTCGAGATGATGGGGACGTGGCAAGCGTGACCAACGACCCCGCGCACGTCAAGGATTGGGATGCAAGACAGGTTTTGCGGCGCTGACGGCAGCCAGCACATGCTCGCCGATACGGGAGCAGTTTCTTTCAATTTCGGACCAAGGGGAAAGCACTCTGCGCTTGTTATCGCCTTTTCGCTAGCGGCTTGTCTGGTCGGCAATTCCGTACGGGCACAAACGGGGAGCAGACTTAGTCCTGGTAACCACGCTTCGGATCAGGCCAGCAAAAGAGGAAAGACTTCCGGTCCGGCCGCAAAGCTCCCGCTCGGCCTGATTCATCAGGCAATCCGCTCTCCTGCCCTGGGGCCAGCAGCAGGTCCCGGAGTGCCTTTCGAAAAGAGCGGCAATGCGGACAGGCGTGCTCAGACGAGACCGCAAAAAACGATCGATCCCTTCGAAAGGTACGACAAGCTGCGTGAGAAAGGGACGTGGCTCAACATACCTGGACCTGCGGACACGATCGATCAGGACAGGGACGGCGTTAGATCGGAGCTGGCAGATGTCGGCATCGGCTACATCGGCTGGACACACAACAGCTTTGTAAACAACCAGCTGCCGAATGCGGCCAGAAGCCCTATCGCAAACCAGCTCTATATGGGCCAGAATCCGACCTTCGCGTCGGCAAACTTCATGATCGTTACCTACGATCTCAGCCGGTTTGGCATTGCCGACGGACAGATTGTCTTAGGAGCCGAGCACCAATACTGGACGTGGGATCGCCCGGGACCAGATCGAGCGGGAATCAATACGCTCGCCTACTACCAAACTTTCTTCGACAGGACGCTAGAACTCAAACTTGGCTATCTCAGAAACCAAAATGAGTTCACCGGCACATTGTTCGGAGGGATTACAGGATCGAACATGTCTGCCTTGTTCCAGGCAGGGATGAGCACCAATGCTGCGCCGACGCCGGCGGTCAACTTGAAGTACAATTTTGACGATCGCTTGTACAACAAGGTCTCCGTACAGCGCTCAATCAGTCCAGATGGCGTCTATGCCCACATAACCGAGAACCCCACCGGCTTGAATTGGAGCACGGCCAATGCGGGCATCCTTCTCGTTGACGAAGTCGGGTACAAGAGCAAGGCTGCCCCCGGCCTGCCCGACACGTGGCTGCGGGCGGGCGTTGGTTTCAACAGTAGCCGCTACACGAATTTGGTCGACCCCAAGCGACAAAGGGAAAGTGGGAATAATTTTTTCTACATCGCTGCGGACAGGCAGCTCTGGCAGAGCGACGGCCTCGGGTCGCCGTCTCGCGGCATCTATGGCGGCTTCTCCATCATGGGAGCTCCGCCTGACCTCAACAGGATCAGCCAGTATTGCGAGCTTCGTCTTTATGCGAAAGGCCCCTTTGATAGCCGGCCCAGTGATCTGATTGCACTCGTTGCTAGCCAGACGAGCTGGAGCAAATTTGCGGTGGATGCTGCCCTGGCTAAAGGCCAGCTTGCGCATCGCGATACCACGGCAATCACCGGAACATATACCGCCCATCTTGCTCAGGGAATATATGCAGGAGTGGGATTATCATACATTCATAACCCCACAAGCGTAACGCACACGCCTCAAACGGAACACGCGCTCAATCTGTTGGTATCTACGTTGATATTCTTCTGATCATCACAAACGCATCCACTTTCTCGTGACGCACGGGACTTGAGCTTCGCGATCTTTTCGGAGCGACCGGCGCCAGACGAGCCCGTTGGGATGTAAGGCTGCGCCGGCTGTAAGAGCGTATGGACAGAAGATGTCGTTGGATCGCAGGGAGGGTGAGGCAGATTGTGCGGGAGAGCCTGGTCCCGAACGCGGTCATTTCGAGGTTGGCAACCGCGAATAACTCTTCGCCGCGGAACCATATCCAAGTCAGGTTCTCGAAAGCTTGCCCGACTAGGCAGACCTGTTCAGGTGATCCTGGAGTGAGGTTAGCGTGGATCCGCAAAATTTTGACCCGTTTAACGTGCCAGCTTGGTCACAAGTGCAGCAGGACGTCCCGCAAGAGCCGCAGACGAGCCAAGCCGGACAAGATGGTTTTGAGCAGCACTTGGCTGAGGCAAGGCAGGCCGAACCCGCTTCCGTTGGCGGACGAGGCTCCTATCCCCATCTATCCACTGAAGACGGGGACGTTATCGACAAGGCGATTGCTCAATATGTGGATCAGAAGAACCCACAACCGAACACGGTCAAGCTTTATACTTCGGCACTTCGTCGACTAGCGAATGATCTCCGCGCCCGTGGGCAAACGACTGATCTAAGGGACCACGAGTCCCTGATCAACCACATAGATACCTACTTTCCGAAAGACGCCCTGATGAAGACAGGCGTAAGCGTCCTTCGTGCGTATCATGATTCAGGTCATTTGGTTTCTCGCGGGCGACCGCGCGCACTCCCCTCAGGGAAAGACGCATCTAACGATGACCGGCAATCCCCGGACGAGGCGATGGACCCACGTGCCGGCAGCAATCTCCTGGCAAGTGAGGAGGTCCCCGTCCATCATGAACATGACACAGCTCAATCGAGAGCAGCGAAAAGACAGAGGACGCTAAACGATCTGGAAGAAGTTCAGGTATATCGGAAACCGAGCGCAAGCGCCGCTTCAGGAGCAAGTGGCGGAGCAATGCCAGTCGCCTCAACGGGCGTCATAATCCGGGGTCAGTGGGACAGGCGGCCTCTTTATCCCGAGGATGCTGCCGATATCTTCAGGCTTGAGGAGGCGCTCATTGAGGGCGGGACGGCCGCCGTTACGGCGAAGCAGCACGCAGGTTCTCTTATTGGCTATAGCCGCTGGCTCTTCGCAAAAAACAAACCGAGCATTGTTGCTCGGCTAGACGGCAGATCGCTGAGCGATGGCAGTGACGTGCGCGAGTTCAGCGGTGCCTCTAATAGCAAGAGGCTCGTTAAAGCATTAGAGCATCTGCGGACCTTCCGGTCGACCGGGACCATCGTGCCCATCGTGCGTCCAGGGCGTACTCGCGCTAAGCTCAACCCTTCCCCTCAAAACGTTGCGCTCGTCAATCCCGAAGGCGCTTTACTGACAGAACCGACACGCATCGACAGCGCCGCTGCGCAGCACCGCGCGGCGTACGAAGCTATTCGGCAACAGGAGCATCAGGAGGGACACGACAACCAACCTATCTCGTCGGCTCTCCTCGCAGGACCGGGCGTGGTCGATCCAGAGCAGCTTCCTCAGGAGCAGCCTCCGCTCCTGCGGGACCATCTTGATGACCAAGCTATCCCCTCGCCGGTTTCCCTGCCTTCAGAGGAGCTCCAGCAGCTCGAAAAGGACTTGCGTCACGAGCTTCACCGGCAATCGGAGGATCCCCCCTTTTTTTCCTTTGATCCCGAAGAGTTTATCATTGATCCAGACCAGTTCTTTCCAGCGGAGTTTCGGCGACTGCTCGAGGACGAAGACGCACAGGAGCTTGCCGAGGAGCGAGATAGTCAACCCGCCACCTCGGCTTCTATCCAGGAGCAAGTCGCATCCGATTCGGGGCAGTTCCCTCAGGCAGATCTTCGGCGAGTACTGGATCATCTCGATGATCAACCCAGCAACTCGCCAGTCTCTGTCCCTCCAGAGGAGCTGCGGCAACTGGAAAACGACTTGCATGACGCGCTTCACCGGCCGGGGGAGGATCCGCCTGGCCCGTCGGTTTCCCTTGATCCAGAAAAGCTTACCATGGATTCAGAGCAGTTCTCTCCAGCGGAATTTCCGCGACTGCTCGAGTATCAGGACGCACAGGAGCTTGCAGAAGTGCGCGATGATCAACCCGCCACGTCGGCTTTCATGCAGGAGCGAGTCGCATTCGATTCGGGGCAGCTCCCTGAGGCAGTTCTTCGGAGAGTACTGGATCATCTCGATGATCAACCCAGCCCCTCGCCAGTCTCCGTCCCTCCAGAGGAGCTTCAGCAACTGGAAATGGACTTGCTTGACGCGCTTCACAGACCACGGGACGTTCACCCCGCCCCTTCAGTGTCCATTGATCCAGAAGAATTTACTCTCGACCCAGAGCAGTTCCCTCCGGGGGAGCTTCGGCGACTGCTTGATAATGAATAAGCAGAGGAGCTTTAGAACGGGCGAGATGATCAACCGGCCTCTGCAAGGGCACATCGCATTCGGCGCAGACCAAAGTCCTCAGGATCGAACTTCGGAAAGTGCTGCAAGGTAGCCAAAGTAAATTAGCACCCCGTCGCCCATATACTTCGCGACGAATAGTTGGCGGGATTCTGGAAACAGACGGCATCAATAAACGTGGCCGCATCATTTGACCAGAGTGCCATGCTGTTCAAGTGCGGGTACGTGTCACGGGGACGTCCCCGCCCGAAACACTGACTGAGCCAACATCGCCGACGAAATCAGGCGTGTAATCACGCCCCACACCTCTGCGATCCGCATCGATTGGGTGCCTGGCCAGTCAAGCGCCACGTAGTAGAACGTCTCGCGCGAGCTGCCCACCGCGCATTTGGAATTGCAGCCAACTTGCTTCTTCACCGAGGTTCGGGATAAACGCGAACGCGCTGGCGTCCTTCGCTTTCCACCAACTCGCCTCTATATCGCATTCCGCGGATTTCGAAATAGGTCGGCCGCCCGGGCTGGGGCATGAGGCCCTCGCCTTCCAAAACGCGCACGAGGTAAGGCGGCAGGAACCGCTCCCTATGCTCCCAGCCGCCCCGGATAAGATGGCCAAGATCGACTGCACCTTCCCCGGTTTGCCTTGCGCTTACGATTGGCCGTGGACGATGCAGCGGCCGGGATGGCCCGGCTTCGTTCATCCCAGCGGCGCGCGGGTGATGGATCAGGCGAATATCTCTGCGACCGCCCGGTCCAAATGTCGCCGAATAGCGCTCCCCACTGATTGCAAACTGACTTGGCTCGAACTGGTTTGGCAGCAGATTGATGTTGCCCAAAACATCGATCAGCACGTCTGAAGCCGCCTGGGAGCCGTGGCGCCAGTTGGCGCCAACGATTGCTCCAATGTCCCGCAGCTCCGAAGCCGCCCCCGGCTGTCCTGCGAACGACGAGGCGGCCGCAAATTCAGGTGCTGGCGCGGAGCGCGCATCGTCACGCAAGTCGTGGGGTGTGGGTGGATCCAGATCAACAAAGGACTCGAGACCGCCATAGATGTTTGATGATCGAGGCCTCACGGACGAAGGTGATGCGGGTTCTTGCATCTGTTGCCCAAGCCAGGCCCAGGCTCCCTGGCTCGGGGTGGCTGGAGTGGCAGGAAGCTCGAGCGGCAGATGAGCTTGTGCAGCCCACTGCGGCGCCGGCACCGGCGAGGCAGGTTCGTGCATTTGGTCGCCGAGCCAATCCCAGGCTCCCGCGCTAGGCGTCGCAGGCGTTGCGGGAAGCAGCTGTGACGGGTCGGCCGGCCATCCGCTTTGCGGCGCCGGCATCGATGAGCCAGATCCGTGCATTTGCTCTCCAAGCCATTCCCAAGCTCCCGCGCTCGGCGTGGCTGGCGTTGCGGGAAGCCCTTGTGGCGAGCGGGCCCGACGAGCAGCTTCCGCAGAAGGCTGACCCGGGTCCTCAGGAGGCGGCAATCCCAGTGCCCTGTTCGCCTCAAGGATTTGCTGGTAGAGCCCAAGCCTGACCAGATCAGCGTTGATCTTGCTGTCGCCGGTCTCGTGCTTGTACTCTTCAACGTCCTGAGCCAGTGCAGGCGTGGAAAGTCGGCCGGCGATCGGCTGTCTATCATGCGTCTGCAGCCACTCACTCAGCCTGAACATGCGGCGAGTTTGCCTGTCGATCGTCTTTGGGTCTATCCTGTCTGTCGCCTTTTCCGCCGCCGCCCACATGCGAATGAGGGTTGCGTCCTCAGCATGAGGAGCCAGCCGGCGGACATCGGCTGCCAAGCTGTTTCCGGCACCGACTTCACGAAGCTTCTTCAGGGCCGCCTTGATGCGCCTGCCGCGGTCCTTTGCGTAGGTGTCGACGTCCTCATCGAGCTCAGCCTCGAGCTGGTGGTTTTCCACATCCGGATTTTCCAGCTGCGCGTTTTCCAATTCCCGGCGAATTCGATCGGCAATTGAGGGCCTGCCGGCGTCGCTCAGGCGCGCGCTCAAATGGCGCAAATCGGCTGCCGCATTCTTGATGGTACCGTCGCTGAGGTTACCCGCCGCCTTGTTTCGGAAATCTTCAATGAGCTCCTCATCGGCCGAATTGACCCCGCGCGTCCGGCCCGGCTGCCTGGCGTAGTCAATTCGCAGGTTCGTCGAAAGGACGTCAGATTGACCCGTGTCGCGCGACGACTTTCCGCTGCTGCTCCCGCCAAGGGCCTTGCCGATTCCCGACTTGAAGCGTGACCATAATCCGCGGCTTTTTCCGCTCTTGGTCGAGGCGGCAGACTCTGCGTCCGGAACGCTGTAACGTGCGCTGCTGAACAGATCATCTCGCAAACTAGACTGCGGCACTTGCGCCGAAGCGGGAAGCTGAAAGCTAGGAATGTCTACGCTCCGGCGCGTGCCACCTAGCGCACTCTCCCTGAAAGCGGAGTGCGGCGGCACCCGCATCGAACCGCCGAAATCCTCCCGCCGGACTGCTCGACCGCCTGCTGCGGGGGCCGGATCATGCGAACTTGACTTGCTCTCATCGGACGGATCGAGATTCAAGTCCTGGAGCCGCCCTTCAAAGTCACGCTGCTCGCTGGGGCTGCCCGCTCGCTGCCCCGTCCGCCCCTGCAGGGCGGCGTACTCCCGCATCCAGGCTCCTGAATCGAAGAATGGGTCAACCGGATCCATCCTGCTCTCCTCATGTTTATATAGACCCTGCAGCAACTCGTAGGGCGTGGATTACGGCCAAATAGTAGCTCGTTCAGCAAGAACCAGATTCTCGATTGTTGTAGCCGCAACCTTTCGAAAAGCTGACGGGATCGCTCCAATTTCGCCGCACCTCTTCCGCCTCCAGTTCGAGCGACGAAATTCATCGACCGACCTGACAATGGATCGCCTGTCGATCGTGCGTCGAACACAAGCATCACGGCCCGAACAGATAGCTGCCTCGTCAACCTGACGGCTGCGGCAGCGCCTCCGCAATCGAGGATTTCCCCCCTGCGCGCCTTGGTTTCCTCAACAACTTTTCGACCCAGGGAGCGCTCGTTCCGAAGCGGCTTTGGACGGGACGCAGATAGGCCCTCGCCTGGCGCGCAGGAATTTTCGTCGCTCGGCAAGACCGAACGGCCCTGATCGACGGCAGCGCACGTTCCAAGATGCCAAAGAGTTGGCAGCGATGGGCGGGGCTAATGTCCTTTACCGCCGCAGAGCAATGATAGATATCTCTGCGGCGATTTGCGAGCCTTTATAGTTCCAGGCCACGCTCTGTGAGCACACGGTGCATGACCTCACCTTTGATCTCGCCAGCGATCTCGTTTCGGACTTGGGCTCCGAGCACCCGCTCGGCATCTGGATCGCCTAGAAGACCATGCTCGGCCAGTCGCTGACCCAAGCGGGTTTGAAACTCCTCGTCCATGGCTTCGACCACCCGGTCTCCCATCGCTGCATGTTCGTCTGGAGCGATGCGCTTCAGCACCGTATCCCAGGGTTGCCAGAGGCTAGCCATGTAGTTGGTAAACTGGCTTGCTTCCCGCTCCCGGATCAGGTTGAGCGCCTGCGTCGCATCATCCTCGCTTACATGAGCGACCTCCAGGAAGCGCATGTCAGGGGCGAGATGGCTGAGCTCCAGCGGCTCGCGCAGCCGATGTTGATAGGCCAGGTAGACTTCGATGTCGTCTACGTTCGGGTTGCCGCTGGCGAGCGAGTTGATCCTGTCGCGCGCGATCTCGTCCAACGCCTCCAAGCGGAAGGCGACGCGGCCGCGCTGGATCAGTTCGCCCAGGCGGTCGTCATATACCCCGTCCTTGACGTCAGCGTTGATGCGCGCGGTCTGCATACCATTCCAGTGCAAGGTGACGCGATCCTCGCAGCTCGTGTTGGCTTCGGAAGCCTGCGCAAAGAACTGCTCGCGCAACGTCGGATTGGCGGCCGCATGCCGCAGATCATTAGCCACTGCCTGCCGAAACTCGTCATAGCCGTAATTCACGGTGCCTCGCAGCCTCTCCAGGAACTGTGCGTAGTCTTGGGCGCCGGGCTCATCCGCAAAGTGCTGCCATTCGGCCAGAGTGGTCGGGTCGTCTGCGAGCCAGTGTGCGGCGGCCTCATGCAGAGATTGCTGTGTAAGCTGCGGTGGCGCTTCAGCCGCCGCCAGATGAGCGAGGATGTCGTCCGGCAGCGCGTTATCGCCCAATTCGAGGTTCTCCAGATGCGGGTAGTAGAGGCTATTATTCGGCACAAGAGCATCTAAAAGACCTTCAGGCAGGCTGGTCAGCTGGTTACCGCTGACATTGAGTGATTGGAGCGTGCTCGGAAGAGGGTCGGGGAGGTTGGCCAGTTGATTGCCGCTGACATTGAGTTCAATGAGCCACGAGGGCAAGGACTCCGGGAGGTCAGTCAACTGATTGCCACTGACCGCAAGCGAGGTGAGCCCGCTCGGGAGAGCGCGCGGCAGGCTGGTTAGCCGGTTGTCGTTTGCGTTCAGGATCTCGAGCCCGGCCGGGAGGTTAGCCGGCAGACTGGTCAAGCTGTTGTCAGCGACCTCCAGCTCAGAGATCGTCGCCGGAAGATTGTCCGGCAAACTGGTCAAGCGATTATGGCTAATGAGAAGATGCTGGAGACCGGGTGGGAACATGGCAGGCAGGCTGCTTAGCGCGTTGTGCCTGGCGCGCAGCTCCAGCAACCTTGGCGGCAGAGCGGCGGGCAGAGCGGTGAGTGCGAGCGAAGACAAATCCAGCGAGCGCGAGCCTGTGTTTTCCGAATTCCTGATTCGTGTGCGGCCCTGTCGCCTATTCTCGGCTTCGCCCTGCCCCTCTTCGGCAACCCAATTGTCCAAAATCTGCGCGCGCGCGGAGGCTGGGGTCCGATACCCAGTCAAGGTTTCGACCAAATTCGCCAGGGCACGATTGAAGCCGCCGAGGTAGCTTTCCTGGTCCGCGTCTTCAGAAGGGGCCGAGGAAGAACCTGCACTCCACTGTGCCTGTCCCGTGTTCATCAATTTCTCCATCGTCAGAACAAAGATACCCCCGCTTCTCAAGCTCGCGAAGCAGGTGGCTGCAATGATCATTCGAGAGCCGGTGCACGTGCACTGCGCCCCCCCCCCGACTTAAGTGGGGACAGCTTCGCACGAGCCCGAGCGCGGCAAATCGATCGATACTGCTGTGAGCTTGCTGCCTTTCGTTGACCAGATAAGTCCGGCAGGACAGTCAACGGGGTAGCGTTTTCTGCCGTTAGCAGGCCTACCTGTCGATCAGCTGACGAGTGTCGCTGCAGAACCTCAGAGTTGCTCAGTTTGCCACTGATGAGCGAGGCGAGCCAGCTTGCGGCTGAACGGTCAAGCTTCGTAAAGATCAGCTCGACACCGACTGGCACGGCGTCTGAGAGGGGCACCGCGAACTTGGCCGCTCGGACCGCCTGCCGCCCTTCGTTTCCAGCTACTCGGCCGAACAGAGTCCGCTGGCCGCCGTTGAGATAAAGCAGCATCGCGGCTCTGGGGCTCTATATTGAAACCGCTGTCGCCTTGGTATCCGCAGAAAAGTGTACGCTGGAAATAACTACCCGCGGCCGAGATCGAGCCACTGTTTAAAATCGTCGTACCGACAGTCATGCCGGCTCCGATGCCATGGATGCCACCTTGATAGTCTGTCAGCTTACCGAAAGCTAAGTGTCTTAGCTCCTAGAGCATGTCGCCATGGGCTGAGTTTACTCAGTTTCGTAAGGAGGGTGAGATTGATCCTTTTGAAACAGGGCAGATTCGGGGCGGCGATGACATCCCCTCTGCATCTTCCGGACAGGAGGGCGCGGAAAACGGGGCGGCGGCGCAGTGGAACGAGGTGGTGACAGGCCACGCAGCGAACTCCGGAGATTCTGCCCACCCGGAGGACGATGAAGGCGACGTGCTTGAGAATTGGGCTGCCGAACCGGAGGTAGGCCCGCTCGAGGATCGGGACGAAGCGGTGCGCCGAGTGAATGCTCTCGGTGAGGCCATTACACTGGATCTTGAATCGCTGTCCCTTACAAGCCTGCCAAGACTTCCGAGCGCTGTCGTTGTGCTTGATGTGCCCTTCAACAGGCTGACCACTCTGCCCGATAGCCTGCCCGCTTCGCTCCGGCGTCTTGACGTTAGGGGTAATCAGCTGACCACCCTGCCCGAGCTTCCGACCGAGCTCAGAGGTCTCGACGCGAGCTCAAACCGGCTGAGGAGCCTGCCTGGGGTCCTCCCTGCTGAGCTCGAGCTTCTCGACCTCAGCCACAATCAGTTGCAGGAACTGCCCGAGGTGCTGCCTGCTTCGCTCCAGTTTCTCCGGGCCAGCAACAATCAGTTGACCACTCTACCGGAGGCCCTTCCGGCCGCCCTCCAATTTATCGACGTGAGCCAAAACCAACTGACGCGTCTGCCGCGGCACTTCCCTGCCTCGCTGGACTTTCTCGACGTCGGCCAAAACCAATTGACGACCCTACCCGACGACCTGCTGACGCAATTGACGGCTCCTGGCAGCATAGTTCTGACCGACAATCCTCTGCCCGAACAGGTGCTCACGAACCTGGATATAGCTCTACACGCCGAGGGCTATGCCGGTCCGACCGTCTACCATTCCCGCAATGACGAAAGTGAATTGTCCGAAACAGACAATGAACAGGCCGATGCTCTCATTGAAACGGTCGCAGACTGGCTCCGGGGCAATCCACAGGAGGGTGATCGAGAGGTACTGGACGCTTGGCAGCGCGTTGCTGAAGAGCCGGGCGCGCGAGAATACGCGCTCTTCCTTGGTAAACTGTTCGACTCCGTGAACTCTGGCAACGAAGAATTCCGGCAGTCGGTGGCCAATGATCTGCGCCAAGTGGCGGAAAAGCCGGAATTGCGCAAGCGCTACTTCCAACTGGCCCTGGACGCCAACGAGAGCTGCGAGGATCGCAGAACTTTGACCTGGAATGGCATGCAGACCGCACGCCTCATCGCAGAGGTCGAGAACGGCGCCTATAACAACAAGGCCCGGCTTCCCGATCTCATCGATCTGGGGCGGGTCATGTTCCGCCTGGACGCGCTGGAGAGAATTGCGCGCGAGAAGGTTCACGCGTTAGGCTCGGGCAACAACGTCGAAGACATCGACGCCATTGAGGTCCTTCTTGCTTATCAAAATAAGCTTCGCGAGCGGCTGGGGCTGCAACACGTCGCCCCCAACATGCGCTTCTTTGCGGTTTCCGGTGTGACCGACGCTGACGTCGACAGTGCAGAGACATCCGTGCGGAACCGAGAGGCGGCGGAATTCCCCGACTATTTGGCCGTGGACTGGCAACCTTGGGACGACGTGGTGCATCACATCGCGCCGGAAGACCACGCCACGGCGCACGACCAGCTCCTTGCTGCAATGGGGACGGAGTTCGAACGCCGGCTGCAGCAACAGCTCACCGACAAAGGTTTGATCGGGGTCGAAGCTGACCTTGTGGAGGATGCAAAGCTAGAGTTGGGTGCCGCAGTCCGTAGGGAAATCGCTCGTGAGATCATGGGCGCTCTCCGAGATAAGGTGCTCAATGAGAACGGCCTCACCTTATGAACCGGGCTTTGCCGTGTTAGAGCAGCTTCCGGGCTGGTCACTCCCAGGTCGTCCTCAACCCGGATCGTTGTCTCAGCTCGCCGCTGTATGCCAGCCGGGCAGCTATGATCGTCTCGGATATTGTCGAGACCAACCTTCAGTGAACGAAGCCCTTCTCTCTTCTGGGCCGATGAGATTCTGGACTACGAAATCCGCAACCGATGCTGGATCGGAAGGATTAGAGAATCTGGGCAAGTTTGTCATGCGCGCGATCCGTCGGTCGGCTCCCCGGCTCTCCTAGCGCTCGCGAAGCTGCCGCTCCAAATCAATGGCTTGATCGGCATTGTGAGCGCGCTTCAGCAAGGCGCGGCGTTCATCACCTGAAGGCTTTCGCTCCGCTTGATCTCGCATATCCTGTGCGAATTGCGTCAATCTCGTTTCCAGAGACTCTGTTTGCTTGAACCGCCTGCGCTTCAATCCCATTGCAACCTCCCTGTACCATTGCAACCATCGTACGCCTTCATGCTGCGCGGTGCAGGAACATATGTTTATTTTCGGCTCAAACCTGTGATCGAGCTCGCATGCAACAATCCTTCGGAAGGTGCAACAAATGTTGGTTCGACCAACGTCGGCTTGGATTTTGAGCTGCATACTCAAGTTACTCATTGAGCTTACCCCAGTCTCCCTTGGCTTGGCGTTCTTGGCTGGCGCTGCGCGATTTCCGCCCGTGACACCTTCCCCATGTGACAAGCTCCGAGCCTTCGTGCTTGCCGGGACTAAGCGCGCCGAGGCCGGTTGCGGGCGATGTACCCGCTTTTGAAGGACACCTTCGTAGTCGAGCCTGCTGGCGGCAGCAAATAGGGGCGCGCGCCGCCTTCATGAAGCTCGCTATAGAGGATAGGATTTTCCAGCCTATGCCGGTCAATCCTTCAGTAGCCGCCGCGCTTCAGCTGCGGCTCCGGACCAAGATCCGTGCCATTGAACCAGAGCAGATCGAATCAAAATACGGCGACTGTCCTGGTCGCCGAATCTGCCAGCATCTCGGAAAGGCTCGCCCGTCACGGGCGACACGACCGCCCATCACTCTCGACTGACTGGGAATCCGAATTCTGCCTGCAATGGCCGAAAATCTTGTATTCGAGTTCAGGCGGTTGCGTGTGCTGGCTTTACGATCGTCCTCGTCGATATGACGCTGAGAGCGGCTCCCGAAAGGCGCCTTCAACTCAAGGGGCGCCACTGGGAGGGTGGTGAAGCCCCGGGATCCGAGACGGGACCGGCGACGGGTAGGCTTCGCCAGCAACTCACAATAGTACCGCCGCTGGTCTTTGGTGGGCAATGAACGTCCGGGATCGATCGGAGTTCTATTCAAGTCGCGCGGCCGCAATCGGCAGGCTCGAAGCAGCGAAACTGAGCGGGTGGACCAAGCCTGCTTAACGTGTGTGAATCCGCGTTTACCGGGAGTCAGATAAGAGATTAATTTCGACTATCAAAATGGTTAGGGGCTGCTGCTCGGGCTTTTACGCGGGTGCGGCAGCTACTCGTTCACAGCATACCTAGACTCTTGGGAACGGCCGAGGTCGGCCGGCGGGCGGCGGCAGAGCTCGCGGCTGAGATCGTTGAAATGGACTGACTGTCTTTGTTCGGGGGAGATCGCCGACCCACCTTTAAGAATCGAGGAGTGAGATTAACGACGGGGATGTTTGTCGAGGCATGAAAGGTCCGATATTTGCAAACGAGCAGAGGACCAGACTTGGTAGCCGGGACTTTACCGTGAATGCAGACGAGCGTCGGCGAAATGGCAATCAGCTGGTTCCTATTGGATTCGTTGGAGTTGCCACCATCGCAGTGATCGCCTGGCTTGCAGGGATAATTTGGGCGAGTTGGAGTATAATCACGTGGATTTTACACTAAGCACCAAGGGGCCGGAGGAGGATTTCACAGGCCTTTCCGACCATTTCATTATTCGGATGTATGAGTTCATTCGTGATCAGGTGGCGGCGGATGCGGCAGCGGGCACACGGCTTGTTGGAATTCCGGCGAGGCATCGCGCCGACAGTCTGCTTGCTGAGATCAACCGCAGGGGACTTTATTGTAGGCCTATCGATTGGCCCCCCTTGGAGGTGAACGGCGAGCCGAGCTGATGGCGACCTGAACGCATTCGGGCAGGCTCGCTTTCTTGCGATCGAAGCCGCGGAAGCCATCAGACGCACAGTAACAGATGTCGCCTCACCAACGTTCGGAGCTGCCGCGAACGTTCTGCACCGCGCCATTTGGCTTTGACTGCGACCTGACGAAAAGCGGCAATCATCCCATTCCCGGGGGGCCCGCGTTTCAAGCAGGGCGGCGCTTTGTATGAGGTGGAGTACCTGTTGTCGGCAGCTGCTGATCTCGCGCCCTCTTGCGCTCTTCTTCGTCAGTCGCGCTGCCGAAGAGGCGCAGAGGAAAATACATCCGACCAAGGTAAGGGGACATCACGGACTCGAGCAGGGCTTCTTCAGGAGCCTCAAAGCTTTGCTAATCCGCCACTACGGTGGCCAGGAATTTCTGCACTTCCAGCTTCAGACGGTTGCTATCCTGAGCCGCGGACCTGGCAACGGCAAGCACCTGCGTTGACGCGGTGCCCGTCTGGTCCGCACCTCGATTAACTTCGAGCTATTGTAGCGACCTCGGTCGTACCAATTGCCGCCTGCTGCACATTCCGAGCAATCTCCTGGTTTGCAGCGCCTTGCCAAGCACCTCCTACCATCCCGGCTGCCGTGCCAGCGCCAGCATCCACCCCGCTCCCGACTTAGACTTTGCTGGGTAGGCTGGTGAGCAGAGTGCTTCGTCAGCGGCGGGCAAACGCTGTGACTTGCGTTGATCCGCGGACGAGCAGCTCCGCCATGCCTTTCAAATCGGGGCAAAGCGCTTTCTGTTTCGCTACGCAAGACGGAAGACTTTCCAAGCTTCGAAAGACGATTCAGAAGACGTCACTCGCCTTCCGTCGTTGCGCAGAATACCGGCCGAGCAGTGCCTTCGCTTGGCGAAGAGTACTCACCCCGTCCTATTCAAGACCTCCATGTGCAGAACCCGACAGAAAATTTCGATTGAGTCGATCTGAAACCTCAAAGAGATGATGGTCTGAATCAACTTCGCAAGTCCTGGCATGTCAATTGCTGGGAAGGGCCCGCTACATCACGCCACTAACTAGACGCGAAGGCCGAGTCAGACCCGACTTGCCGTGTACACCAAGTCTCTAGCATAGAAGCGGCTCTGTTAACTGCCGCTCCGCCAACGGAGCCAGGTTATGTTGATCGACACATCCGAAATCTTCGACTCCATTCGCATCAATAAGCAGGAAGCGCAGAAGCGCCAGCCCGCTCCGCTATGCGAATGGCCTGGCTGCCAGAACAAGGGTACCCATCCCGCGCCCAAAGGCCGCGACAATGTGCGCGCTTATTGGCACTTCTGCATCGATCATGTTCGCCAATACAATCAGTCCTACAATTTCTTCTCGGGAATGGACGCGGAAGCGGTCGCGCGTTACCAGCAGGACGCGCTGACCGGCCATCGTCCGACTTGGAGGATAGGCGAGAACATCAGCGCGCACAAAATGACCGGCAGCACTGCCAATTTCGAGGACGACTGGCATGCCCTCTGCACGCACCTCGAGCTGAACGGACGCGCCGGTGCCCACCCCCGCGCGAAGGTCAAGCCTGAAGCGCGCAAGATTTTCAATGCCGAGGGCAAAGCGTTGCAGGTGATGGGCCTAAATGCCAATGCGACGCTCGGCGATATCAAGGCGAAGTACAAGGCGTTGGTCAAGCAGCACCATCCTGATGCCAATGGCGGCGACCGCTCCACGGAGGATCGCCTGGTCGAGATCATCAAGGCCTACCAGTACCTGAAGACCGTGGTGCGCTAGAGCTAGCCCGAACATCTCAGCGGGCCTCAACGGCTCATCGGAAGTGGAGGGCGGAGACATCCAGAGCTTTTCTCTGGCGTAACCGTCCAGTGAGGCTTTTGATCACCCACAAATATGGCCCCAGCGCGATATCGGCAACAGCCCACGCCGCCTTCATATCCGCACTCCTCCGTCATGCATCCCACGATCGCCGTCGTCTCGTCACCCTTGCTTTGCCTTCCATCCTTATCGTTCCCTCGGCAGCCAATCGGTGGCGCCTCCGAAGAACACGCCCAGGGACCATCTTGCAGCTTCACCATCTGTCAGTTGATGGGAGTGAGGCTCACGGCCTGAGGGGTTCGCCCCGACGCCGAAGGATCTGTATTCAGCATAATAGCTTGTTCTCAAGGTATTGGTCTTGCCGGGCGTCCATTCGCGCCACCCTTCCGCGATCACGGGGGCATCTATCTTCGCCGCGAGGAAGACCACTGTGGCGTAGGGCCGCCAAGGGCGGCCAAGTGCGATATAGCCCGCAGCAGGGTCGGCAGTTAGCCTACAATGATCAAAAACATACCCACTGTCCTCATCCGGCGCTGCCTTGCTCTGAGCGGTATAGATGACTGCTTGATTTGCGAGGCCGTGCAACTCACATTGCCGGAACCAGGCCTTGGCGTTGCCAAATATGAAATCGACATGCCCCTCGATGTAGCAGTTCGAGAAGTATTGTCGTGACATTCTGCCGTTTGATCCCTTGCCGGCAAACAGCGTGTCCTGGGCACCGAGCAGGCGGACGCGCGTAACGACGTCCCTGTCTCCGGTAACGGACAGTGCTACCGCCTGAGAGGGGGGATTGGCCGGATTGAGCGCGTAGTCGTTCTGGATGGTCAGATTCTCGAGCCGCAAGGCATCGCCAGCGGCATCCAGCGTCGCCGAACGAGCGGTCCCTCCTACATTGATCGCGCCGTCCCCATACACAATGACCGTATCCTCCGGCTTCCTGCCAGTCCCTTCCATATGAACACCGGATTTGGAGATTTTGACCTTCTCGCGATAGACGCCCGGCGCGATCCGGACATTTCCGCCTTCCGCTGGCAAGGCGTCGATGGCTTGCTGCACGGAGCGATAGTCTGCATTTGCGGCATGCGACACGAATAGAGGCTCAGCGTAGGCTGCCGGGATGCAGAAACATCCGACCAGAAGCGCAGCGGAGGGCACGAAAATTCGCATGTGATCTCACTCTTCGTTGAGCTCGCGGCACGTTCGACGCAGTCGATATGAGATACCGCTCCGGGATGGCCGCTGTGCATGGTCAAACACATTTTCATGGCCAGCCCAGAACCCCACGTAACTCTCGCAATTGCGGTCCTGCAAACCGGGCGGCCGCCCGCAACGAAGTACCGGACATGAGGCTGAGGTTCTGCAACCCGAGCGATTTAGGCCTGCCGATGTGCAAGTCACCAGCCGGGTTCGGCGCCGGGTGTCGTGCTTAGCGATGTGCGTCGCGGAATGCTCTGGAACATGCCTCCGATCCGCGCGGCAGCGGTTCGCTGGCTCGTCCCGGCAGCGGCGGCGATACGTCGGAGGGACTTGCAGTCACCTTCGCGTGTTCGAGTTGCCAGGTCGCGAAATTTGCAAATCGGACGTCCTCGAGTGCAACGTCGAGGGCATGCCGCTCGTCTACGCCGCGCATCAGCAGCACACCATTGTCACCACGCACATGGCGCAGAACGATCTGCCGATAGACCGGAATCCTCGTGCCTTGCGCGCGGGGATCATATTTTGCATCGAACGACACCGGCGACCGGTTTCCCCTCAGGCACACGTTCTCATAAGTCACGCGCTCGACAAGACCGCCTCGACTGACATCGCTCTTGATGCGCAGGCCAGACGTCGTACCGTCCAGCGTCAGATTACGCACCAGTATGTCGCTAACTCCGGAATTCACCTCGCTGCCGATAGACATGCCGTGCCCCCAGCCGAAATAATTATCAAGGATGGAGATATGGCTGCTTGAGCCATTGTCGCCGGCCTTGATGGCAACGTTGTCGTCTCCCGTGCGGATGAAGCTGTGGGTGATGGTCACATCCTGGCTCGCGCCGGGGTCGATGCCGTCGGTATTGCGCGCATCCGCCGGTGAATCGATGGTCAGGCCCCAGAAAGTGGCACCTTCGACCCGGTTCATCGCGACGTGGAAATTGGGGGCATTGCGCAAGGTGATACCAGAGAACGTGATGTCCTGCGCATGATCGATCTGGATCAAGCGCGGGGCGTTCTGGTTGCCGCCCTCAGCTTGCGCGCGGCGGGCCAGCTGCCACCAGGTTTCGGCCCCGCCGCTCATCATTGCGCCGCCCTGACCATCGATGATGCCCTCGCCGTAGATGCCCCCACCACGCGTTTTGGAAAAGCTGATGAATGGCCGGCAACCGTCGCCCTTGCCCATGATGCGACCACATTGTCCCCGGCCCTTGTCGTAAGCAGCTGGTTCGGGGATGGCGATCAGCGCGGCGCCGCGTCCGATCCATAAGGTCACGCCCGATTTCATCTCGAGTGGACCTGAGTGAAACTCGCCGCGCCCGAGATAAACTGCAGCGCCAGCGGGGCAATGTTCGATGGCGTCCTGTAGGCTGACTGTATCGTCCTTGCCGGAAGGCACAGGGCGATCGCAGACCGTATGAGGTGCAACAGGTTCGGCGATCGCCCGGCGGTCCTGGGCTTTTGCGGCGGGGCAGACAATCATGGAGACGAGTATGGACGATAGGGCCCAGTTGCGAAAACGCTTTGTCATCGAGCTGCTCGTGTTTTATCGCGCGCATACTTGCCGCGTGCCGTTCTGGTAATGAGTGCTGGCTCCGATGGAGCCGCCGCGCACGTCACTGGCCCGCGCAAGTTGACATTTATAAGACGCAGCAGAGGCCTGGACTTGCGATCGCGCAGTAGCACCTTGCCTATGCGCGAAAACGAAATCGTTGTGCGATCTCCAAATCCAAACAGATTCTCAGCGTTCTCATACTGATTGAGTGCCCAACTGGTCCCGATTTGCGGGCGACGCGCTCGATATGAGCTAAACGCGGCGTTGGCTTTTTCGGGAATTCAGGTGGTCGCGATAGCGAGTTCGGAGCGTCTGCGACAATGGCTTGTGTCCTCTAATAATCGCTGGACAACCGGCGAGGCGCGTGATCGGAGGACGCCGGCTCATGTTCAAGCAGTCGCCGAAGCTCTCCTGGCGACATCTGCCCCTCGTTGAATATAATAAATGCATCTGGATCAGCCCTAACCGGCAGATCGCCGACCTGATGATCTAGGTCGGACGACACCGGCCCATGGTCCAGCAGTCCACGGAGCTCGCCTGTTGAGAATGGCAGGTACTCGAGTTCCCGCGCCGCGGTATTGGCCATCGACGGCATGTGGCCGGAGGACGGGTCCACTCCGCCCGGTGCAGGCGCATCATCGATCAGTCGACCAAGCTCCCCCGCAGAAAGCGGTAAGGAATCGGAACTGAAAAGATTTGGATCTGTCGAGCCGGAGTGCTGATCGAACAGCCGATCCGGCAGCGGTGGTGTGAATTCATCACCCAGCAGTCGCCAAAGCTCCCCAGGCGAAAGGGGCGCTGGAGCGATGACAGAAGGTTCTGGATCTAGCGAGCCTGCGGCCTCCTGTGCGAGCCGATGTGGCTGCGACGTCGTGGGTTCAATATCCAACAGCCGCGACAGCTCCCCCGGAGAAAGCGGCAGGGGCGCGAAAGTAAAGGCGTCTAGATCTGCCGGGGCTGCGAGCTCATCGGCCAGCGGATCCGGATCCAACTGCGCAGACTCACTAGCCAAGAACTGGGAAGGCTCCGCGGGAGCAAACTGCCGGGCGTCCAACGTGAGCTCCCCTGGATCGACGGAGACCGGCGAATGCACTGATTGGCTCTCCAGTGCTCGCCTGCGTTTCGCCGGGCGGTCCGTGAGATCCTCTGGATCCGAAATGAATTGCTCTCGACCCGTGAAAGCCGACAGAAGGATGGATTGATCATCCCACCCGCCGTCGATTTGGTCGCGAAGCTCCTGTTCCTGCCTCAGAAGTTCGGGATCCTCGGCCATGACGGACGGCTCGTGGCCATCGTCATCATCGAGGAGACGCCAAAGCGCCTCCGGGATGACATCCGACCTTGGCGAGCCGGCGGCGGCGCTGCTTTTGGCCTGGTCAGGGCCGACTGATGAGGAAGAGCCATGCTCCGAACGGGCCAAGCCCCCTCGATGCTCGCGAAGGGCCCAGAGCGAACCTGTCATTCTCTTCCAGTTCTTCGGGAAGGCTTCCTTAACATAGTCGTGCAGCGCCTCATCGCTTGTTCCAGCAAGCGTCTCGCCGCGCTCGGCGAGACTGTTCGACAGCTTGCGAAGGGTGGTGTCATGATGCTGGACGGTAGCTGGCGCCCAGTGCTTGCTCTTGATACCTTCGTCTATGACGCTTTCGATAAGCGGCGCATCAACTTTAGTTGGAGCAACACGTGTGCGGCCAGTACTCATCGAAGTGGCGGCACGCGCGCGCCTGACCCTGACTACAGGCGAACCTCCGCGCTGTTCTTGAAGCGCCCGCAAAGCTATACCTACGTGCTTATTCTCCCTGAACACGGTGTCAGAGAGCTGATTTAGTGCACTATCATCACTGGATTCGAGCGACTGGCCCCGTTCGCCGAGGTAATTCGCCAGCTTGTAAAGCATTAAAGTATACTTCTCGGCCGTCAACGGCGACAGTTTTCGGCGAGCACTGACGCCGCTCATCATCTCGTGAATGTAATCAAAATCCGCGCGCGACACATTCGGCGGCGGTTTACGGCCGCGGCGCCAGGCAAGGTCAGCGGAATCGACCGCGCGCGCCGCATCTAGTTGCTGCTCAAAGGCGCCTGCTCCCGTCTGGTTCGGTTGATCGTCCGGAACGCCGTGCTGTACCTCTGGCGGAGGTGCGGCATTGGATATGGCGAAATCGTGCGAATCCATGCCAGCCTCCTCAACCAAGGATCACCAGGTCAGTCCGTATTCGGAGAAGCTTTCCAGAAGCTGACGAGGCTACGGCCGGCCCCGGATCGCATTCGCCGGGAACCCTTTTCTTGGGTTCTCACGAATTTAGGTGACTGAAGTGCCTGCCCTCTTTCGGATGGCATCGTGATCATTTGCGAACATAGTCAGCGAGTTCTCGTCATCCTCCATGCAATGTCGGATGAGACATGGTCGGCTCCCGCGGTCAGCACACGCCCGTGACCCGCATGCCATAGCGGACCATCGTGTCATTGAAGCGCCCCCTCGCGCTCCAGACACGTCTGGCGGTAAATTGAAAGACCTTAAGAAGGACAAAACGGAACTGGCTGGCTCAAGGTGGAGAGCTTTGACATTCCCTCAGAACATCTACGTGAGCAGCCCCCAAAACAGGAGGCTCTAGCCTAAGACGCGGCGCTACGTCCGGATGTGCGTGCATCTCTGGCCAACGCACCGCGGGCAACCAAAAAGACGAGCCTCTCGACAGGGCTGCCCCCCGTTGTCCGGTACGTCCGCCGGGCTCGCAACCCTATGCGCCTCGAAATCTTCACCAACTCCGCGACAAAAACGTTCGCCGCCAAGTCCGGCGCGCAGCTTTCAGCGATCCCATGATTGACTCGAAAACGCCGCACCAGCATTCTGATCAACAGGATCATCGACGCTTGAGGATGTGCGCGGTCGTCTTTTACCTATTGAATTGATTGCCGCAGAGTTGCGCTGGCATTCATCTATCGACGGTGAGACCGCTCGACGCTCAAGCCTTCGCTCCAGATCCGCCAATTCTGCCTTACATTCGGCGACAACCGATTGAGCGTGAAGCAGCTTGACCTTGAGCTCGTCCTGTTGCCTGACTATTTTCTCGAGATCCCAATCGTCCTGCATCAGCTCATTGACCATCTGCAAAGCGCCGATTCAACGCCGCCGCTTAGCTTTCAAACCCAGACTCGGCATCTCGCAGATGCCCGCGCTTGAGCCCCAGCCAAAAGTGACGCAACCAATGGTCCTGAGGTATAACGCTTTTACGTTGGCCTGCACCATCTTGTTGAGGACCGCCATTCGGCGCGCCCTTTACAAGACAATCGGATTCTGCCCAGCAAACCGGAGCGCGATCCGAAGATGGCAGAGTTCGCGGCGCAGCCGCATGGTTTGGAAAGCGCATCAGGAGACCTCCGCCACTGATCAAGCGTGCAAGTTTCATCTGAATACCTCGCCCGAATGCTGAACGAGCATCACAGTCAGAAGTGGTTGGTCACATGTTCAAGCAACCGGCATGCCAATGCCGGCTGAGCGTTTTATGAAGAAACGATGTCGGTTTTCCGGTGCTGTTGTCGCGTTTGAACAAACCACGTCTTGAACGAGACATCCGAAGCCACAACCACGACGTCCACAGCAGCGCTCACGATTGCAGCGGTCAATAGAGAAGATTTTGCGTGCGGCGGCGAGAATGCTCTCACCATTTTTGATTGGTGGGTTGTGCCGAAGCACGGCAAGGAGCCACCCTACTCATTGCGTTCGCGCTGCGGAACGCAGGTGTTGTTCACAAAGGCCGACGGAGGTCGTCGACCGAGCAAGCTCATCGGGATCGGCACCGCGTTGATCCGCGCGCATTTTCTAATGAAGATCTGGCAGGACTGGATCGAGTTCTTCCTGCTCGAGCGTCTTGGCTCCATCTTCCGCCAGGTACACTGCCAGAGCCGCGATACCGGAGTTCGGTGGACATCGAGCGGGTGCCGATTTTTTGAAGGGCACTTGTCCCAAGCGCTCGGCGACTTCGACGCTCATGAGGTGGGGACGGATCGGTCGATCGACGGCGCGCTCGATGGTGTGGAAGATCCAGGTGCCGTCCGGATCGATGTCCGACCAATGAAAGATCGGCGTCTGTTCGGATACCAATCCTGCGATGGTCCGCAGCGCCTGCTGGGTGGCAAGCGAGGGGTACCCGCCGACATACATGGTCGTTCCTAATCGGCCCGGGTCCGCCTCGGCAATGTGCCGGTTGAAGCTTGCGAAGTTTTCAATCGTCAGAAGGTAGGCCGGCGGCTGCCGGAAGCGGACGCGATCTGCTTCGTTGGGACTGATCCCGAGATAACGCGGAGAGATACCGGACAGGTCGGCTCCATCAAGGTCGATCTTGCCCGCGATCAGCAGCGGCGGGGCGAAGCGCTCCAGTCCGATCGCGCGCAGTGCCTCGCGGGGGCGGGCGCCAGGCGGAAAGTCCATTATGCCGCTCAAAAGCCGGACCACGGCACCCTCGATGTGCTCGAGTATCTTGCTGTGCCCCACCGTACGTCGCGAGAAAGTTTTGTAGTCGACGTCCAGATGCTTGTTATCGAGGATCGCCTGCGCGAGAACGAATGCGTGGCGCAGCGTCTCGACGTCGGACGAACCGAATCCGTGCCACGTCTTACCCCGCGCCCACACCTCTGCGATTTGAGAGCCACTGTTCTTCAGGGACTCGTGCAGCGCCACGCCGGCTACAAGCCGCGCGGCGGCGTCCTCCGCGATGCGTGACGCCGGGGTGCGGTCGAGATATCGGTATAAGATCTCCGCTGAGGCCAACCGCACGTGCGCCACTTGGTCTCGTTTGGCACCGCGGCCCCAGCCAATGGACACCGCGCCGGCACTTTCGGCTATCCTGATCTGCTTCAGAAAAGCGTCCGCCGCGACTACCGACGAGAAAGCGGCATAGTCGGGGTGGGCGATTGGGCTTGCGGCGCCGGCCTCGAAGCGGTCGAGCAGGTCGTTCAGCAGGCCGATCGCGTCCGTGAAACGTCGCGCCATGACTACTCGGCAGCCAGACGGGTGGCGAGCTCATCTTCGGACATCAGATCCGGATCGATGGCCATCAGTTCGCGCTTGGCCTTCTCTTTCAGTTCCACCACTGTGGCCCTGGACTGTTCGCCGATGCGGTCCACCTCCACGATGGTGTCCATGTGCTCGAGCACGGCGACCCGCTTCTCGAACGGCGCCGCGATCACGAACTGGAGCCCCAGGTTCTTGTAGAAGCTCATCATCTGCCGCTGGTTCTTGCCGTCCATCTTGGAGAAGGCTTCGTCGAACATGGCGAGGGCGAAACCGGAGGGCTTGCCCGTGCGGCGCTCGGCGCTGCCGTAGACGGCGGCCAGCGAAGCGCCGATGGCGACGTAGATGGGCACCTGCTGTTCGGCGCCGGATCCGGTGCCGCGCCGCTGCTCCCAGCGGGTTGAACGACCCGTAGCTACATCCTCCATGTGAATCTCGAAGGTGTAGAAGTTGCGGTAGTCCTCAAACTGGGTGAAGTCCTTGTCTGGATCCTCGAGCAATGCCTCGAGCGCAAGGATCGTATCCTTATGCGGGAAGTCATCGGGCACGTCGCCTCGGAACAGCATATCGAGCGCCTCCGGAGAGGTTTTGGTAATCTCGATGATCTTCAGGATGGGCTGGAATTCCACCACCTGGGTGCGGTGGAATGAATAACGCTCGTTGTGGAAGGGATGTGCGTAGAGGCTACGGTTCAACGATTGCAGCTCCCGCTCCATCTTGCCGATCCGGGCTGTGAGCGCGTTGATGAACTCGCCGCGCAACAGGGTGGAGGCCTTTTCCGCCGCTTCCCGCGCCTGCCGTTCGTACTGGCGCAGCTCGTTGGATTCGATATCAGCGATGAGCTGCTCCATCCAGGGCTTCACCTCCCTCAGCGGCTCGCTCTCCGCACCGACTTGCGAGCTCATCCCGAACTGGTCGAAGTAATCGTAGAGGAGCTCGCGGACCCGCCGCTCGATGCGGGCGCGCTCTGCGTCCGAGGCGTCCGCATCCTTCAGCGCCCTGTCCGCGATAGCGCGGTGCTTCTCGGCGAACCCCTTCTGGACTGCGGCATTGAGGCGCTCGCGGTACACGATCCTGCCCTTGGCGGCGGAGTAGAGCGGGAAGATCTTGCGATAGATCGACCGGGCGACCCGCAGGTTGAGCTCGGAGCCGGGTACGTTTTCGCCCTCTCCCAGTCTCCTCTCTGCCGATCTGACCTCACCGTCGTGCTCGCCGAACGCCTTCTGCTGGATCTTTCGCTCATCGAGCCTCTTCTCCTTCAGCTTCTGCTGCGCTCGTTTCTTGTCGCGAAGTCCGCCGTCGCCCGCCCCATCGAGCGCTTCGAGCCTCGCCTGGGATTCGGCGATGTCGGTCTGCGCGGCCGCGAAGGCAGCGGCGCAAGCCTTCAGATCGTCACGTCCCTCACAGATGTTCTTCAGAGCGGCAAAGGCCTGCTCTGCCGCGTGGGCCTCCTTGCTCTTTTCCGTTTGGAGCCGATCCAGTTCTTCGGCCTGATCCTGCAGGGAGCGCAAGGCGTTCGCCTGGGCCGCCTTTCCGATCTTGTGTTGCGAGGTTTCGATCCAGCGATGGGTCCTTACGAGTCCGTCGTCGTAGAGGCCGTCCTTCATGATAGCCCGGCCGGGTCTGTTGAACTGGTCAAGCGTGTCCGCGAGGCGGACCGTGCCGTAGCGGCGCATGATGAAGGCCATCGCGTCCGGATCCTGGCTCCGGAAGATCGAAGGGAAAGTGCCGCGCTCCGGCTTGGCCCTGAACTGCTCGAGCTTGTTGAGGCTCACGAGCGATGCATGGCGAAACTCGCGGCGACCTTCCTTGAAGATTGACGTGGCGGCGCTGATATCCGCTCTGTCCACGAACACGGCTTCCCGGTCGCGGCCGAGGAGCGCCTCGGCGGCTCCTACCCAGTCGGGTTCGGCGACTTCGATGATGTCGCAGAGCACGCGCGGGACCATTCCGCTCCGCCGCAGCCTGCGGCAGAGGAGTTCAGTGTCGTCGCCGAGATAGGCCCGCGCCCCTCCGGCGGCGTGCTGTCGGATCCGTTCGAGCACCTCGTCGCGGCGACCTCGGAGCCCGGAAAGCTCCGCGATGATCGTTTGACGTGCTTCGTCGATCTTCGGCAGCCATTTCGCGCCGCTTGCGGCGAAGGACTTCTCGGCCGCGGAGAGTTCGTCGGAGACGCGCCCGATGTCGGCACCGGCGGTGGCGGTCAGAAGACGCCCAAGCGCAGGAACGAAGTCCTCGAAACGGTCCGCGCACATCGCGCGGAGCGGCTCCAGGCGACGGATGTTCTCCATACGAGCTTTGAAGTCCGCCGAGGCGCGGTGCGCCGCCTGCCCGGCCACATCGGCGGTCTGCTGCAGGGACTTTCTGCCGGTCTTGGCATCGTGCTCGGCGATCGCGGCCGTGAGGCGTTCGATCTCGTTATCGATGGCCTTGACGTCGTCGTCGATGAATTCGAGTTCTTTTGCTGCCGCGTCCCGGCGCGCCATCTCGGTACGCCGCTTGGTCTTGAAGTCCAGGTTTGTCGCGCGCGCCGCGAGCCAAGTCGCGCGTTTTGCGATCCACTCCTCCCTGAACTTGGTCTCGAGCGCTTCTTCAAGAGTGCCGAGGACGGCCCGAAGCGCCCTCAGGGCTTCGAGCCTGAGGCGCATCTTTCTGATGGTTTCGCTGATATTGCGGTATGTCTGGATCGACTCGCGCAGCTCCTTGATGCCAATCGGACTGTCCTCGAGGATATAGTTCCGGACGAACTGCGTGGCCGTCTGGTTGTGGTCGAGCGTCATCGCGTTGACGATTGACTTCTGCAGGGCGCTGGCGTTCTGCTCGCCATAGGCCGAATGCGGCAGAAGATGGCGCATGTACTCGCGGACGTAGTCGCTCGGCCGGTCGCGATGATTGACGAAATTGCCTTCGCCGACCGCCGCGACGATCCGGGCGCGCACGTCCTCCCACTGCGCCGGGAATTGCGACTTTCCTCGCTGCTCGATGAAGTCCTTGGAGCTCAAAACGGTGCCGACGGCGATGAACAGTGCCAGCACAGTCTCCCTGCTGTCGGACTTGCGCGCCTCAAGCGCCATGCCGATCGTGACCGGCGGTCGATCGCCTTCCTTGTCTTCGAAGCCTAGCGCCACATAGGTGCGTGCCTCGTCGCGCCGGCGCTGGTCTTCTCCGAGCGTCCCAAGGCAGTAATCGACGACGCTGCGCTTCGAGCCGCTGCGCGATTTTCCGCTGTCGCCGGCGACCGCGTTCAGGCGCAAGAACCGCCGGCTCCCGCCGGTGAGAACGACCTGTGCCATGTCGAGGATTGTCGATTTGCCGGACCGGTTCTCGCCCAGGACCCCGACGTGTCCTGTCACGTCAATGTCGGCGACATCGAACAGGTGCCAGTTCACCATCGTCAGGTGGCGTAGCTCCATCATGCCTCGTCTCCTGCAGGCTGCGGAAACCGCGCCTCCTCGCTACGGACGTAGCGCTCAAGCCGTTGGAGGGCGTCGCTGCCACTGATCAACTTAATCATCGGGCGGATTCTGATCTCGCAGTCCTGCTGCTCGTCGTCAAAATCACCGATCTCGACCAAACTGCGTTGGGCGGCCTCGCGCAGGATGTCCCGGAAGCGGGCGGGCGAGATCGCGCCTCCGCCGCCGTGTTGCGCCATCTCACGGTAGCGATCGAACAGGTCGTTCAAAGTGGCAACTACGACGGCCCGGTCCTCGACCGCTCCGACGTTGACCTCCTGTTGCCAGTATGCCGCCAGTACCAAGACAACAATGGTTTCGTCGAGCTTCATTCGAGGCAGCGGCACGTCCTCGTCCATTGCGACGATGCCGGCCCACTGCGCCTCCGGATCGCGATGGACGCGGTATCCGCAACTATCGAAGAAGCCGTCGACCACGTCGCGAAAGCGGCCATCCATGATCGTGTTGTAGACTGTCCCAGTCCGGGGATCTCCCGCGAACACGAACTGCCGCCGTAGCAGGAACTGCAGGGCTTTGCGGAGGTCGGCTGCCTTTTCCGCGCCGAAGGAGCGCTCGACGTTTTCGAACTCACTGAGCACGGGCAGCGTCTGCTTTCCGAAGGTGGCCGGATCGCCTGACCACGAAGTTCGCACACCGAAGCCATTCGCTGTCGTGGGGCGGTGTGTCTGGGCGCGGCTCCAGATCGAACCCGGCCGCGACCTGCGCCGGAACCTCGCCCGTTAACGCATATCGGCGGGCGCAATCGAAGGCGAGAAAGTCGTCCACGGTCTCGATTTCCATGAAGCGGGCTTCCTTGGTCGCGAATGGCGGCACCTGGCCCTCGAGAAATCGTCTGACATCCTCAGGTCGGGGCGCGATGCGAGCGATGTACTCGAGGCGGAGCTTCTTCCGCAGTTCGTACAGCGGGTCCGACGGGGGCCCTGCGAGCTCCCTCGCTTCCACGGGACGGCGCGGCTGCCTGGCCGGGGCTGATGGTGCTCCGACCAGGGGGACCGCAGCGGCTCGATGCTCCATTCGATAGTCGCCTTGTGGTGTCTGCCGTCCCGCAGTAGGGCATCCAGGCGCCGCACCAGGTCGCCGGCCCGGCCGACGAGTCCCTGCCCGCCCCGCTCGGCGTACTTAATGGTGTTGCGGACCCGGGCTTCGAGCTGCCTGCGGAAGGCCTCGATCCTATCGAACATCTCCCCGATCTGATCGAAGATGCTCTCGATCGCCAGCAGGTCGTCGGCCGCGGCCATTCGACCGTCCTCGATGTCGGCTGCCATGCTGGAAGCTGTGTACTCCTCGGCGAGGACCTGCATGGTTTCTGGGGTGTAGGAGATCCGCCGCGCGAGATCGACGATGGCATCGCGGAAGCGGTACGGATGGTTGACGGTGAGGATGGACTCGAAATCCTTCAGCAGGAGCTGGTCGACGAACTCCTCGAAAAAGGCTTCCAGCCGGGTAGCAACTGTTTTCGACTCCATGACGGTCCGTCGGACGCGCTTCAGGTCAGCCAGAATGGCCCGCAGGCTCTTCGTGAACTGGTCGGCCTGATTGCGCGCCTCGCGGAGGGCGAGCGCGGCTTCGCGCTGCTTGCGGTCGGTGATCTCGGGCCTCAGTTTTTCGACGGCCTCCAGGTTGAGGCGGATTTGCACGATCAAGCCGCCGAATCGCTGCGAGAGATCCTTATTGAGGCTCGCGAGCCGCTGGATCACGAGCAGCGGTCCCATAGCCATGTCCACGGTAACGCGAAGCCCGTATTCCTCCTCTTCAAGCCATCCCCAGGCGAGCAGTCGGGCGTACAATTGTCGGGCAAGGCCGAGCGCCTTGTCGCCCTTCTCGGAAGCGAGCGCGACGTCGGCCTTCCGGATGCGGCGGCGTCCCGCGGAGATCATTTCCGGCAGGCTGCCGAAATCATCGCCTTCATTCCAGAGGGCGGGGTTGGCGCGCATGACGTCGTAGATGGCATGGACGACCTGCTGAGGGGTCGGAAACGACGGCGCGCCTGAAAAGAAGCGTTCATGCAGGTCGAGCAGACAGGCTGCGTATAGGTGCTTGTGATCGCGCGAGAAGGCCAAAAACGCGTCGTCATGCAAATGGCGGAACAAGGACAATCGCTATCACTCCCTGAATCGGCATCATCCAAAAAGGGATGCAGCTTGCCACTCCGACACTCAGAATCTGCCGAGGGGATATCTCAGTCAGGTGTATCGCAAGGCTGCCGCAACTGGAAGGGTCTGTTCGCTGTATGTTCGTCTATAGCTTGCCACAGAGCTGCTGTCGAGCTGTAGCTCTCGCCCTCACCTGTGCAGAGATGGGGCGTACTGGCCTCCCGGCTCGTCCTCAAGGGCTCGTCGAAGCGCTTTCGGTCCTGCTTTGTCCTCTATTGAGTCCTCGCTGTGCCATGCGCCTTGAGCGCAGATTTGCAGCCACACTCAGCCGCTGAAGCGGGCGGGCTCGGCTTTCGTCGCAACATGCGTCTATTGCTATGGCGCTGACGCTGCTGCGTCTTCCGCCGTTGGATCCGCTTGCTTCAGGCGCTCTAGGTAGCCGCGTGCGCGCGAAATCACCGCCTCGACCACCGTGTCCAGGACGGGATCGCCGCCGGCAGGCATGGCTTCGACCTCGGCCTTTGCCGCCATTGCATGGTGCGTCACGGCCTGAGCAATCTCGGAGACGCGCCGGACCGTCTGCGCTGGAGAGAGCTTGCAGTCGATGGCCAAGCGCTCCCAGTGGTTGCGTCCGAGCTGGTCAGCCTGCTTCTGCCCGCCGATCTTCTGCGCCATGTTGCGGGTGATCTTCGGATATGGCGCCGCACAGACGATGTCGTAGCCTGGCGCCATGGCGGCGCCCCGCGCCGATAGCATCAGCGAGTAATTTTTGGCGTGGGAGTCCGTGTTCCACACCATCGGATTGAAGATCGCAAGATCGACGAAGCGGGCGCTCTGCTGTGCTGTCATGTGGCGCTGGGTCACGCCGACCATGTCGGCCAATGATGGTCCTTTTAGACCTCTATCGTTGTTCTGGTACTTGGCAGCTGGCGGGCGGCCCAGGGCTTGGCAGAAGTCCTCCTGATGCAGCCGCCGCCACCGCTTGCCGTCATGACGGCGGTCATAGCGCTCGACCAGCAGGTAGCTACGTTCGCCTGCCGTCCCGGTCGTCACGTTCGGCGTGGGGATTCCGATCATGCGCGCGAGCGTCAGGCAGAATGCCTCGTTCTGGACGGCGCCAGGCAAGCGCTCGCCATCGGGCTTGATGATGTGGGTCGATGGCGCTCCATCGATCGGTATGTACAGTGTATCGCCGTCCACAGCGACGGCGAGCTTCGTTTGCACACCGGCAAGCGACATCGACACGCCGTCCTCGCCGACGAGGAAGGGCTTGTGGGGTAGCTCATTCAGGATGCGCTCGAGCGAGGCCTTGTCGGGGATCTCTCGCCATCTGCCGGCGACGAGACCGGTGCCAGGTTGTCCGACGGAGAGCGCGCCGGCGGTGTCGCGGCCCATCTCGGCAAGAAGACCGATGACATCGGCCGGCGACTTGCCGAGCATATGACCTACGGTCCCAAGAGTTGCGTTCTCCGGCAGCAGATTTGCCGCCCATGGCAGAATTGTCGAGGCATGGTGCGACGCCCGCGAGAGCGGCATGGTGAGCGACACAGGGAAGGCGCCAGTCAGCCCTCGCCAGGATTCGGCATAGGTGAAGGCTGACGCTTCGTCGGCGGCCGTGATCCAGCCGACCTCTCGCGTCTCAAAGTAGACCGGAAGACGGTCCATGAGGCTCCTCCTCGTCGCTGTCGGGAATGTCCGGTGTCTCGGAAGTGTTCACGCGGCGGGCTTGGGCGTCCTTGAGAACATCCTCGATGCGCAGCCCGAGCACGTTTGCCACGTGTAGGCTACGCCCAAGCTGACAAGTGCTTTTTCCGGCCTCAAGGTCGACGATGAAGCGCTTTCCTGTCCCGCTCACCATGGCCAGCTCGTCCTGCCGGAGGCCCTGGCGTTTGCGTTCTTCCTGGATGAGGCGACCGAATGCTGCAGCAAACTCGGCCGCTTGGCGCGCGACACCGGTCTCGCCACGAGCCTCGTTTCCGCCCGAGGGGGGAGTGCCCCTTGCAGGTGTGTTCATAGCTCTCTCGCCAAAAGTTACCGAACGGGAACTTTAGGGGTTCAAACAGCAAATGTCCAGGGAAATGTTACCGATCGGGAACTTTCAATCAACTCGATGGAGAGGGCATAAAGTTACCGCACGGGAATATTTCCCTCAAAGTGAGGCTGAGCGGCCCCAAAGTTACCGATCGGGAATTCTCCTCTCAATACAAACGGGGTTCATTGAAGAGGAGGTCGACAACGGAAAGCTGGAAATCCCCTGCGAACTCTCTGCAGTCCCGAGCGACAGACAATAGCCATGGTGGATCACAACTCGCTCCATCCTGTGCGAGGGCATCACCCCAAGGTGACAAGAACGTAAGCGCCGCCTTGGAAGTGCCTCTGGCGTATCGTGACCCGGCGATCCTGGCCACGAGCACCCGGGGCAATCATCTTCCACCTGCGAAAGCTGTTTCCAGCAACAAAAGCCTCATCAGCGGGCTTGGCATAATCCCTGATTACCGCAAGGGGCCGCGCACCAGGCGCGGAAGGCCCGCCGCAGGCGGACGACGGTCCGGCCCTCTCACCGAACTTGAGTATCGACCCGGCGGAGCTTCGCTGCCTGCTCCATGACGAATTCATGACCTACCAGGCGATTGATAATCCGTCGGGACTTCACGACGACATGGATCATGGTGATCAGCTCCCCACGCAAACTCTGGGTACTGCGGAGCTGTTGGAGATGCTCGCTTCGTCTGGCAATCACAGGTGCAGCAGGGTGACAGCTGATCCATCTGATCAACACCTGCTCTAGCTAGCGACGATTACGCGCGCTTCCTCCGACAATCATTCCTCGCCATCAACAAGCGCGGTCGATTTGATCGCCGCTGCGCGAGAAGATAAGAACTTTACCTAAACATAGGTGCCGCGCCGTGCAAGCCGCGGCGAAAATCAATGCGCTCCAGCGGTCCGCTTCTCCAGCAACGACTCCGGGCGCTCTGACTGCGACTGCGGAGGAAGTCAGTGATTTTGCCGCGTCCGTGATTACTTGCGCGGCGATTTCGCTTGGCGAGGAATTGGCCCAACCCGGCACTCAAGTCCGGCGCGCACGTCAAGCTGGAGCCCTGGTTAAGAGGGGCCGCTCTCTTTGATTGGCGAGGGCCTTTTCGAGCGAGACAGGAAGTGCAGCCCGTCTTGCGTATTGCCCAGCAGAGAGTATCACGAAACACATAGTCCGCCGGGAATCCGGCCGGTGTTCTGCTAACGGCTTCATGCTCACGAGGTGTGCGCGACGTACACTTCCCGGCGTGTTCACGGGCGTACGGCTCGGACCGTTCGTGGCTAGCTGGCCGAAATATGTTGCACAGCGGTACTGCGACGTGAGTGGTACAGCTGTAACTCTCGCTGCAGCGATTAGTCGGCTTCAGAAGATCAAGGCTCTCAAGCGGTTTGCGAGACAGCCCATGCCCAGAAGAGACGGCCAAAGGCCGAACGCCCGGCGCGCCATGATAAGGCATCGCCGGACAGGTGCGAGAACACGCTTTGCAGAGCGCAGTTTCCGCAGGGGGATCAAATCAGCCAACCCGGAGATCCTCAGCTGACGTCTTACCCGAACGCCCGGCCTTGAGCTGATAACTGACCCGAGCCCCCTCTTCGAGGGTGGTGTAACCGGCCTTTTCGACAGCACTGATGTGCACGAAGACATCGGGACTTCCGTCCTCAGGCCTGATGAACCCATAACCTTTGGTCGGGTTGAACCACTTCACAATACCCATTGCCACGGCCGCATCTCCATAGTGAACCATTGTGATCTAGCGAAGAGTCTCCCCGCCATCAAGACGGCCGGCAAGAGATGTCCAGAATCGCTGCGCTGGTCACGTGGTTGTTTTCTGTATCGCCTGGTCTCGCTGCGGCCGCATCGTGCAAGCGACAAAAATCCTGACGTCGACTGCAGTTTCGCCGCAGGGCTTCAGCCCAGATGACGTTTTGATATTCGCTTCACTCGTCGCGCGCACCGCTGACAGAAGAGTTGCGGAGCCTCGAACATGCCGCGTTGGACCCAGAGCCCGCGGATGGTTTCATCGACCTTGAACAACAGGGCGGCCTCAAAATCCTTTGCGCAGCCTGGAGCAGGGTTATCAATCCGAGCATGCCTGCATGAAGATACCTGAGGTGTTTTCTTCAAGCACGAAGACGCTCGCAGATCAGCGCTTTGGCTCCTCGTCTTCGGATCTCAATCGCGTGTCGCGCCCAAGACAATCCTCAAGGAAGCGCATTTGGGCAAGTTATCCGTCCCGCATGTGGTGTTACTCGCGCCACCCCCGAGCGAACGCACCGCAATCAACAAAACGCCCACCATACGGAGGCTATCACTTCGCCCGACCCGCCATAGAGCGATGCGTCTTGGCTTGCCGGTGGCGAAACTTGCCGCCGTACACATGCGCCCTTCTTTCAACGATCCCACAATCGCCTGGAAAATGCCACGGGACCCCTCTTGTCACGATGGTTTCGCCATGCGGGCGATGGCGCTCTCCGCATTGGATTGGTTGCCGCTGGGTCGCGGTGGCCTTCATCTACCGGTAGTGAGATTGCTCGACGCTCGAGCCGCCGCTCCAAGTCTCCATTCGGCGACAACTGATCAGGCACGAAGCAGCTTCACTTTGAGCTCGTCCATTTGCCTGACCTTCTTCTTCAGGATCCAAATCGTCCTGCATCAACTCACGACCGCCTGCGATGCAAGGCCAGCGCTTGGCTCCAAGACTCCCGCTCGACACCTGGTCGCTTCTGCCGGCTGAGCCGCGGCTTAAAAGTGACGCGAACGATCATTCCAAAGCATAACGTCTAACCTTAGCGGGTATCATATTAATGAGAGAGCCATTCATCGCCAGTCCGTTACATGACCGGCGGATTCCGGCTGCCAATGCAAAGCCCAGCCGAACATGGCCGAGTCGCGATGCTGGCTCGCGGTTTGGGAAGTGCATCAATCTCAATACCTCGCTCGGATGCTGCATGAGCATCATGGTCTCAAGTGGTGTCGTCACACAGGCTACCGGCATGCCAATACACTCGAGCATTTCTATAGAGAACACTACGTAGGCCTTCCCGCGCCATCTAGTGGCTGGCGCCCTATCTGTTGCGCCTGAAACAAGCGATGGCTTGAGCAAGACAGGGACAGTCGCAACCTTTCGGCCAGCATGATCTCACTATTTTGCGCAGGTCGTTGCGGTACGAGCTCAAGTGAATGTGGCTGCAGCGACAAGACCGCACCGGACTAGATAGCTGAAGCGTGTGCAATCTGAGCGGCCTCTTTGATGAGCTGGATATCAGCCAACGCACGGCAGCGCACGTGCGTCTGGCTAAACAATACCTGTCCTGAACATCTTTCGTGGCGCTATCGTCAGCTTAGCGCTGAACGCGCGCTCCATCCGGGGGCGCTCTCGTCATTGAAGGAAAACGAAAACGTCCCGCCCGCGATGGTCGTAACGATCATAGGCCTACCGTTTTTCTTCCAGCCAATCGATTTCCGTGTCAGGCTCACCCCGCTCATCACGTCGTGCAGGTTCTTTGGCCATCACTTGCTCTTGCGTCGCCGACAGAGCGGCATCTGTGCGGCTATCTCACCCGCCGAATTGTCAGCTTCCAGAAAGCTGCACCTGCCAGTCTGGCATCGTGGAGATATCTCGGTCGATCCACGAGTGCATCGAACCGGAACATCGTCAATGGGAGTTACGAGATGGTTCGAATCCATGACGCGTTCGACACCGCAAGGTCAGGCGCAACTGAGCAAGCTGAAAGTGGAGGTCAGATTGCCTTCGACATGCACCTGGACGGCGTTCCGCTGGAGCAAGGGCAACACGAAGGAGCAGGACCTTCCGCTGCGGTTGTCTCAAGCGACCCGGAGGACCGCCTCGACACCGTAAACCAGCAGCCCGACATGAAGCTGGTCGTCATCTCGAACCGGGTTGCCCCCTTCGCCCCTGATAAGCCCCAGACCGGCGGGCTTGCGGCGGCCCTCGAACCGGTCGTTGAACGTTCCGGTGCACTCTGGGTGGGTTCCTCTGATACCCGAGGAGATGGGACGGACCAGCCCTTGCCGCTGGTGAAGAGCGGTGCAGGCGACGTGGCAAGGCTAGACCTGCCAGAGGCGGACTATCCCGGCTATTATCGAGGTTTTTCGAATTCGACACTGTGGCCTGCACTGCACTCCCTGCTCCAGCGGATGTCGGGCTCCGAAGGCGATTATGAGAGCTATCGGAATGTCAACGCGTTTATAGCGCGAGCGGCCTTCGACGTCCGGGATCGGGACGCATTCTGGGTCCATGATTATCATTTACTTCCGCTCGCGGCTGAAGTGCATAGGCTCGGCATCGATCGGCCGACCGGCTTCTTTCTGCACACGCCATGGCCGGCGCCCGACATGATCGAGCACGTACCCCACCATCGCGAACTTATGAAGTTGATGCTGGAGTACGATCTGCTCGGCTTTCAGACAAACCGGGATCTCAACAATTTTCTGGCTTGCCTGCAGGTCTATTTCGGACTTGAGAGCAAGAATGGCATCGTCACAACAGAGCGTGGCCAGACGCGGCTCCAAAAATTCCCGATCGGCATCGATCCCAAGCAGTTCGCAGAGTCTCTTGCGGCAGAGCTTTCCCCGGCAGAGGAAGAAAAACTCTCGTCATTATTGCAGAAATTCGAGGGCGCCAAGTTTGCGATCGGCGTAGACCGGCTCGACTACACAAAGGGTATCGATAAGAGGGTCGAAGCGTTCAACCACCTTTTAGCCGCGAAACCTGGCAGCATCTCGTTGCTGCAGATCGCGCCGTCCTCTCGTGCAGATGTCGGCGAATATCAGAAATACAAGGAGGACGTGGAGAATGCGATCAGCCAAGTCAATGCTGAACATGCCAGGGAGGAGTGGAAGGCGATCCACTACACGAATGACTCGTTCAGCCAGGCTGCACTCGCCCGTCTTTACCGCGCCGCAAATGTAGGTCTCGTCACGCCGCTGCGTGATGGCATGAATCTGGTAGCGAAAGAATATGTCGCGGCCCAAGACCCAAATGATCCCGGAGTTCTGGTACTATCGAAGTTTGCTGGGTCGGCCGAAGATTTCAGCGAAGACGAGGCACTGCTGGTTGACCCAAACAATCCCGAAGAGATTGCAGACGCTATTTCGAAAGCGACCAACATGCCGCTGGAGGAGCGTGTCAAGCGCTGGCGGTCGATGATGGATAAGATTGAATCCTATACCATCCACGACTGGTCAGCTGACTACCTCCGGGAACTGGACAAAAGTCGCGTCACCGTTCCGGCTGATCAGTTCCACCATCTCGGTCTCGGCTGGACCAACGAGGCCCAGATGCCGCTCTATCGAAATTATACAGCGGCGCTGACTGCCTACAATGAGATCGAGCCCGCGGCTTGCGCCTTAAAGGAAGCCGCCTACGCAGACGTGAAGTTGGGTTTTCAGGCGTTGGCGGCCCCGCTGAAGCATACACAGGATAAACTCTGGGATTTGCGGGCGCCGACAGGATCACGCGATGGTGCACGCGAGCAAGGTCTCGACACTAATGAGGATTGACCGCGCAAAACGCACGGCGGATGGCGGGCCCTGAGCAAAATCGCGACTTTCGCGTTGAGGCGGCTCATGCGGGCGAATCACGTCCGCATAATGAACGAGACCTTTAAGTACCGGCGTCACGACAATGCGGCGTCGCCCAACACCAAAATTGCCGCACATCGCTATGTTGCTGCATCTGACCGACGCTGATGCGATGGGCGCGAGCGGTACTCGGCGCACTGCTGTCCGCACCGGAAAAGCGCTTACCTGAATAGACCGCGCTAGTACCTTCAACGAATAGCTCGCCGTGAGGGCAATAATCGCGAGCCGGTCCGGGTGATCCGCAGCAGCGGGCTGCTCGAAAGAAATCTCCCCTCTTGATCTTGTTTGTGAAGTCTGGCTGCTATGGGCCTAACTGATGAGGGATGGTGGGCCGCGCCGTAAATGACCAGTGCACCGGCTCAGCGAATATCCGCGCGTCGAGACCATCTTTATTGACAGCCTCGATGAACAGCGGTCGCGAGCACGGTCGTGACGAAAGGGCAAGCAGCGCCGGCCTGACGAGCGCCCCCTCACACACAGCGAGCTCGCGGCTTTTCAATGTGTCAATGGCACCCGGGTCCACGACCCAAAGTCCAGCGTGCAGATCAAATGTCTACCATGGAAGGTACAGCGCGACGAACAGCAGCAAGGCCAAAAGCCCGAATGTCCAGATAATCGGCCCCATCATTGTCGACATTTCTAAAGCTCGTTCGAGCTCTTCGGCCGCTCGCTTGCAATCTTCTGCGATGTTCATTAGCCCATTCCGCTCGAGATCCAAGTGGGCACGCTCCGCTTCAGACCGACAAATCTGCTCGACCCGCCGCAACTCTCTGAGATTTCGTTTTCTTCGTTTGTGCCCGCTCATCCGAGCAGCCCAGTCTCAGGGCGATGCGGCAAGAATTTGGCGGGCCAGCTCAAATATGACTGCTGCCAGGTCCGACAGGCCTACGTCACGTTTGTCGTCCGACGTGAGGCAGGCTAGTCCCACAAAGCTAATCGAATCGACTCCCCCAAGCCAGCGACGGTAAAGACTTCGAGCTCCTGCACCGGCTCCTTGTGGAGCGAATGACTTCGCGTTTGCTGAATCGAAGAGAAGGGCGCGACCATATTAAGCGCTGATTCAGCGGCAATGGTATCGCTATCCGAGAACGCGCATACAGATTAAGATCATCAAGAATGATCGCACAGGGAAGTAGATCGGAGCGACCGCCTGCATATTTCGTAAACACCTCGGCCGCGATATCCACGCCGGGCTTAGAGGTTCGCAAAGCAAACCAGTCGCCCACGTATTGTCGCATCCCGGAAGCGCCCCAGATCTTCTGTATCCCGTTGCGATGACCGGGATATCACAGATTTCCATCGTGGTTGAGCCCGCCGCCTCAATCCAAACCAGCTTGGTTGCGCCAGGTCGCAAAATGACCGACCTCACCTGGAAGCCCGCTCATTCTTTCGGGGAAGATCAGATAGGCGTCGTTAAAGAATTTGCACCGTATCAAAGAAGGACTTGACGGATCGTAGTCGTCTTTTGTCCGATGTCGTCACTATGTACGTTTTGAAATGAATGCTGAGCTCGTCGACCGGTTTGTATACGAGTTCTTCTGTTGGAAACACACTGTCTTCGAGAAGTATTCCTATCCCGATTCCGTGCAGAACGGCTTCCTTCAGAACCGCATAGGTGGTCATCTTGATAATGTTCGGCATGCTTATGCTGTTCTCAAGGCATGCTTTCTGTATTTCGCGCAGCGTGAGTGAACCATCCTCGGTCAAAATGACTCTTTCTTGAGCAAGTTCAGCCAGACTGAGTGTCTCTCTCCTCGCGAGTGGATGCTCCCGGCGGATGAGTGCCATAAGCCGCGTCTTGCTCAGCTCCACATGAAATAGATTGGCGATGTCGTCTGGCTCAGTGACGATGGCAATGTCTACATCATGTTGCTCAAGTCGCTGCTTCGCAAGTTCCCAAGTTACTAGCGAGAAGGTGATTCTCACCGCGGGAAAGCGTCTGTTGAACTCAGAGATGATCGGCATCGCAGGACGAGGCGCATTTGCGATGACCGTTAGATGCCCAGCTGATAGGTCACTGTAGGCATCAACCGTCTCCGCGACGAGTTGCTCAAGGACCCGCACGCGATCAGTTAGCGCAAATAGCTCCTGAGCGGGCTTGGTCGGCTCAAGCCCATTGCGATGGCGGATGAAGAGTGTCGTGCCCATACGTTGCTCCAGCTTGGCAAGATGCTGGGTGACGGCCGACTGGGTAACGCCGAGGACAGCCGCAGCCTCCGAAACGCTTCTTCGCCGGAAAACCTCCGTGAAGGCTGCTATCTGGTGAGAACTGATCTTCATAGCGCTCATGGCCTTGTCGCGCGGGCCTTCTTCGCATTCCGAACCTGGGCTCTAGGCCTGCCTGACCGCATAGCGCTCTGCGCTTCCAAAAGTCGGAACCCTTTGGATTGGCGTGTGATCATCATTGTGGGGCGCTAATGCGCTCCCGCCACCTGGATCTCGAGAAATCCGTATCGGCACCAGATCCTCAGGTACAAGAGCCTTCGTCCTACTGCTTCTTGAATCGTCCCCGACACGGGAGTGCTCCTCGATGAAGCAAGGCTTCTGCTCACCCGAATCGGGAGCAAGATGAACGGCGCCCTCTCGAACTACCGACCGCTTGCAGCGCTACTTAACCGGGACTGACGTGAAATCGACGTTTCTTATACCGCTTTCGCTTGGCACGACGAAGCGCTCCTCGATAGGCTCTCAGATCGCCATACAGTGGCCTGTCACGGTGCTGTGAATGAAGATCACACGGTATCTGAATTGTCAAACATCTGCTGTGTCCGGCAAACGTCGTGCGCTAGCCCTGGCGGTCTGCGCCAGCAATGTTCGTTGCGCATACCTAGGATAGGTTCAACTTTCGAGTGTCTCAGCCGGGGCCGTTCTTAAAAAACGAACGGACCAGCTTGATCATTGAGCGCGCTGAAAGGGACCTCGCGATCGGCGGCTATTTGGTGCGAGGCATATGACATCAGCTATGAGCGGTAGGCGACGGCATCAGCCCGTTAAGCCGATCAACTCTACGCTGCGCATCATTTACGGGCGCGGCTTTCGATGAGTGTGATGACGCCATCTCAACCGGCCGCACGGAGAAATCGCGTAGGCCTATGCGCAGGGTAATCGGTTCATACAACATATTGCTAATTCTTAGAGAGCGTTGTTTTTCGCCATCTCGGCAGCGTGCGGAAACCAAACTACGGCGCTCGCCTTAACGGATCAGAGCTGCGGCAACCAAATAGTCAAACGTGAGATTGTCGTGGCCTGTAGAACCGATGTCGCTGCTATTAGCTGCGCTAATATCAAGACATTTCTACGTCAACAGCACTTGCTATGCCCCCTGAATGAAAGCGGTCGGGCAGTCCTCGCGCAAAGCTAACAGCGCAACGCTCTCCCGCAAGGCATCAATACAGGAGCCTACTCCCCCGACGAAGGAGGGAGGCGGGACAACCTTTTTCACTGCAAGCAATAGGACACGCTATGAAAATAAGCATCGATCGGATCCTCACGACTCATGTCGGTAGTCTGCCGCGGCCACCCGCATTGGAGGAGAAGCTGCTGGCGAAAGAGAAGGGCAAATGGGACCCCGCCGCTGGCTTGTTACTAGCTGGTGATATCAGCTCGGCGGTCGAGGACGTCGTGAAGAAGCAGGCCAGCATCGGCTTAACCATCGTCGACGATGGCGAGATGAGTAAATACGCCTATTCGACCTATGCGCGGGAGCGCATGACAGGCCTGACCGGAGTTGATCAACCACTCGCGCTATCCGAATTGGCCGAGTTTTCGAATTTCGCAAAGAGGGTCAATCTAGACATCAAGACGCCGGCCTGCGTCGGGCCGATCGAGTATCACGGAGAAGCGGCTGTTGCGACCGATATCGCCAACCTCAAGAAGGCGCTCGCTACGGTTTCTGTTGAGGAGGCGTTCATGAACGCATCCTCTCCCGGAATCATGGCCCATTACATGCCGAACAATTTTTATCCGTCCCAAGAAGCCTACCTCTATGCGCTGGCGGATGCCATGAAGCAGGAGTACGACACCATCGCAGACTCGGGCCTTCTTCTGCAGATCGATTGTCCGGATCTTGCGCTCGGCCGCCATTTCCGCGCCAATCCGATGGACGTTGCGGAATTCCGCAAGGAAATCGCCCTTCACGTCGAAGTGCTTAATCATGCTCTGCGCGACATTCCCGCCGATCGGATGCGCCTGCATCTATGCTGGGGCAATTACGAGTCGCCGCATCATCACGACATCGATCTTCACGAGATCTTCGACATCGTCATCAAGGCACGGCCAATGGCGCTGTTGCTTGAGGCTGCAAATCCACGTCATTCGCATGAATGGAGCCTGTTCAAGGAAACCCGACTGCCCGAAGACAAGGTCATCGTGCCCGGCGTAATCGATACCTGCACGAACTATATCGAGCACCCCGAAGTCGTGGCGCAGCGCATCGAACAATATGCCAATCTGGTCGGGCGAGAGCGCGTGATCGCCGGCACGGATTGCGGCTTCGCCAGCTTCGCAACATTCCACAGCGTCGACCCGGACATTGCCTGGCGCAAGCTCGAATCGCTAACTCAAGGCGCTGACATTGCATCTCGTCGGCTCTGGAACGCGAGCTCCAGCCGAGCTGGTCAAGCCATCGCATCCTGACAACGTGACACGCTCGCAAATATCACAAATGAAAATCATCCAAATCACCGACCTCCACCTGGTTTCAAAAGGTGAGCGTCTGTTCGATAATGATCCAGGTGAGCGCCTAAGTGCCTGCCTCGCCGATGTCGCCAAGCACCATTCAGACGCTGGGCTTTGTGTCATTACAGGTGATCTTGCCCATCACGGCGAGAGGAGCGCCTATCTTCGCCTGCGCAAAGCACTCGAGGTTTTGCCGATGCCGGTGCGACTTCTGATGGGCAATCACGATGATCGTGATAATTTTCGCAACGTATTTCCTGATGCTCCCATAGACGATGCCGGCTTCGTCCAGTCGGCGCTAGACACGGCGGCCGGGCGCTTTCTTTTTCTCGACACCAAATGCTCCGAGGGCCATGCGGGTCATTATTGTGCGAAGCGCCAGGCCTGGCTTCGCGAGCGCCTCGAAGAGGCGAAAGGCAAACCGATTTATCTGTTCATGCATCACCCGCCGCTGTCGGTTCATTTCCGGCCTGCGGATGAGCTGATGCTTGGCGACGGCGAGGCCTTCGGAAAGCTTCTTCAGGGGCATTCTATCCGCCATCTGTTCTTTGGACATGTGCATCGCCCGATCGCCGGAAGTTGGCAGCGGATTCCCTTCTCGACACTGCGCGGGCTCAATCATCAAGTGTGGCTCGATTTCGAGCGTAGTCGAGGAATTCCCTGCAGCATGGAGCCGCCGGCTTATGCGATCGCATTTTTGAATGCGGATGCTGTGGTGATCCACACCCACGACTTTCTCGATACAAGCGCAAAGTACTTGTACGATCCCGACCTTCCCGTCGAGCGTCAAGTTGTTCCGATGCCGCGAGCGACCGAACGCTAATCCCGCACGCGGCGGGATCCCCTTTCTCGCTGACGATCGTCAAGCCTGCCTCTCCGTCGTCTGCCCCGGCGGCAGTCTCGGTCGCGCCATTGAGTTCTTTATTTCGAGTCTCGAAGGAGCATTCTCATGGATTCGTCCGTCGCGCGTTTTGTAGCCGAACGGCCGATAGCGCGGCGCGCCGCACCAAACGAAACACGGGCTTCAATGGGCGGCACCTGATCTCTTCGTCTATCCAAAACAAGGAGCATTCATATGAAACTATCCCGTCGTACGTTTCTCGGCGCTTCTGCGGCGATCTCGGGGGCATCCATCGCTGGCGCACTTTCTGGTCGTGCCTGGGGCGCATCCGACAGTGTTGCTATCGCCTCCCTACACGACTTGTCGGGCCCCCTGGATATTTATGGTGTGCCGTCGAATTTGTGCATGAAGGTCGCCGTCGAGGAGATCAATGCCGCCGGCGGCCTCCTCGGCAAAAAGGTCGAACTCAAGGTTTATGACGGCCAGTCCGACATCAACAAGTACCCGCAATACGCTCAGAAGGCCGTGCTGAATGACCGGGTTGTCATGGTGCAAGGCGCGCTCAGTGGCGCTGCCCGCGAGGCGACGCGCCCCGTTCTGCGCAAGCACAAGATACCGTTTATCTATGGTTCCTTTTACGAAGGCGGGCTCTGTGAGAAGAATACCTTCTGCGTCAATACGGGGGGCAACCAGCAAGTCGTTCCGCTGCTCGAATGGTCGTTCAAGAATCTCGGCAAGAAGCTCTATTACATTGCGTCGGACTACAACGCCCCCCGCAATTTCGGCATTTGGAATCACGTGATGGCCAAACGTGAAGGCGGTCAGGTGTTGGCCGATGACTATTACCCGATGGACGTCACTGATTTCACCGCGGCCATTGCAAAAATCCAGGCCGCCAAACCGGACATCGTGCATTCCTGCCTGGTTGGCGGTCCAGCCATGTCATTCTATCGGCAATGGGCCGCGGCCGGCATGCTGAACAAGATTCCGATTATCTCGATCGTGTTCGCCGCGGGTAATGAGCACGCGTTACTTGCTCCGGAGGAAACCGATGGCGTGATCGTCGCCTACAACTACTTCCAGGAACTCGACACGCCCAAGAACAAGGAGTTTCTGGCCAAGGTCGAAGCCGTAGCCGGCAAGAACCATTCCTACATCAACGGTGAAGTGTTCGGCGGTTACAGCGGTGTCATGCTCTGGGCCGAAGCGGTCAAACGTGCCGGCAGTTTCGAACGGGACGCGGTTCTGGCGGCTCTGGAAAGCGGCATCCGCTGGGAAGGCCCGGCCGGGGTCATGACCACGGACGGTCCCACTCACAACACGATGCAAGATGTTCACATCATCAAGGTCAAGAACCGCGTCTGGAACCTGATCGAGAAGAAGGAGCAGATTGCGCCGGACACATATGGCGGCAGATGCAACGTCTTCACCAATCCACACCAGACCGAGTTCCTGATGCCGCAGATCTAGAGGGCTGGCAGCTGCGGCGCGTCATTCTGCGGTGCCGCAGTTCGCCTGTCTCTCATTTCCGCAAGCCGAGATAGATCATGGACCAGTTCGTCATATTGTGTTTCGCGGTGGTCAATTCAATTGCGCTTCTTGCCCTGATTAGCCTCGGGCTTACCGCCATTTTCGGAATGATGCGCGTCATCAACTTTGCCCATGGCGAATTCATCATGCTTGGCGGCTACGCCACCGTGATTGCCAATCATGCCGGGGTTGATCTTTGGCTTTCCATGCTGGTTGTCTCGCCCCTTGTCGTCGGCCTGATCGGCGCTGTGGTCGAGCGACTCATCATTCGGCGGCTCTACGGTCATTTGGTGACGACGATGCTGGCAACCTGGGGACTTAGCCTTTTCCTAATTGGCGCGGTGACAGCCATCTTCGGCAACACGACGCTGGGCGTGAGCGCACCGCTTGGCAATATTGCAATTGGTGCCTATTCGATCAGCGCTTACCAGCTGTTCCTGATCGCGATCACGGCTCTGCTCGTCGTGTTCTCCCTGTTGGCGCTGCACTGGACGAAATATGGGCTGATCGCTCGGGCGGCGATGCAGAATGCAGAAATGGCGGCGACTCTCGGAGTCGATTGCGATCGCGTTTATGCGACCACCTTCATCATCGGCGCGGCAGCCAGTGGCCTCGCCGGCGCGCTGCTCGCGCCGATATCGGGCGTGCTTCCGCATATTGGGGCCGCCTATGTCGCGCGCGCCTTCGTGACCGTGATCAGCGGTGGCGGAGCTCTCATCACGGGCTTCCTGTCAGCCGCAACGATCCTTGGGCCGGTGGAAGCGCTACTGTCCTATTTCGCAACGCCTGTCGTCGGCCAAGCCTCGCTGTTACTTTTGGCCGTGATCATCCTGCGCCTATTTCCGACGGGCCTCTCCAGCCTCTGGACTGGAGGGCGATAAAATCATGCTGCGCCACATCAAACATGCCCTGTTTCCATTCGCTCTCGTGCTCGCCGCCGTTACCGGGCCATTCGTTCTGGAGCCGTTCGACCTCGTCAATTTGTCCGCCTTTTCGGCCATGGCGATTGCAGCGCTTGGACTGGCCTTCGTTTGGGGGACGCTCGGGATCCTTAACCTCGGACACTCTGTGTTTTTTGGTATCGGTGCGTATGCCTATGCCATCGCGGTCTCAAATTTCGGCGACAGCACCCTTGCCGTGTTGATCGGAACCATGCTGCCGGTGGTATTCTCGCTGGTCCTCGGCTCCTGCCTGTTTTTCAGCCGGCTGGGTGATGTTTATCTTGGCGTCATAACCCTCTGCGTAACGTTGATCTTCTATTCTTTCATGACGTCGACCGCGGATCCCTGGTTTCACATCGGGCCGGTGCCGCTAGGGGGCTTCAACGGCATTACAGCGATTCCCTCGCTCAATATGCCTGCTAATCCGCAGGCCTCCTTATCTACAGAAGCGGCCTTTTCGATCTGCCTGCTCGCATTGGCGGGCGCTCATGTTCTGCTCTCGCTTGTTCGTTCGAGCGATGCCGGTCGGATCATGACGGCGATCCGCGAAAGCGAGTTGCGGAGCGAGCTTCTGGGCTACGACATCCGTTTCTACAAGCTCGTCGGTTTTGCTTTGAGCGCTGCCATTGCCGGGTTTGGCGGGACGCTTTACACAGCGGTAATGGGGTTCGTCAGCCCAAGCGTCTTTGATCTTCCGCAAGCCTCGCAATTCGTTCTGTGGGTTATCGCTGGCGGCCTTGGGACCTTTGTCGGACCCGTGGTTGCAAGCTTCGCCTTTCAGCTTCTAAGTAGCCAGCTTGGTGCCAATCAGGTTTTCAACACGGAGCTGATTTTCGGCGCGACGATCGTCTTATTCGTCCTGCTGGCGCCGCAAGGCCTTCAGCCGATGATTGCTCGCATAGCAAATCTAAAGCTCACATACCGTTTCGGCATCTTCAGGCGGAAGGAGAAAGCGGCATGAGCGGCTTTCCCATTCTCGCAACCCGCGGGCTCGTCAAACGGTTCGGCGGGGTTGCCGCAGTCGACGGCGTGGACCTGGTCGTAGATGTGGGCGAAATCCGCTGCCTGATTGGCCCGAATGGGGCTGGCAAGAGCACGTTGTTCAAATGCCTCACGCACCAACACCAGCCAACCAGCGGGCATGTTCTGTTCGAGGGTCGGGATCTTCAGGGCTTGCCGACCCACCGCATTGCCCGCCGGGGCATTGCGATCAAGAACCAGATACCCAGCATCTACGTCAATCTTGACGTCCGCGAGAATATACGGCTGGCCGCGCTGCGAAGAAAACTAACGAAGCGCGAGTTGGACAGCGTCGTTGATTTGGTCTTAGCCGAGATCGGCTTCGACAACCTTCAAGCCAAACGACCGGCCGCGACCCTCTCACACGCGCATCGCCAATGGTGCGAGCTCGGCATGCTGCTCGCCAGCAATCCGCGGCTTGCTCTTCTGGACGAGCCAACCGCGGGCATGACGCGCGACGAGATGCTGAAGACGGTCGACATCATCAAGCGGCTTAACGCTCGTGCCACCGTTATCGTGGTCGAGCACGATCTTGAGTTCATTGCCCGCCTCGCCCAGAAGGTCACGGTTTTGCACAGGGGAAAGGTGCTGGTGGAAGACAGCATGGAACGGATTGAGGCGAACGAAACCGTGCGAGACATCTATCTCGGTCGCAAGAAGGACACAGCCCATGCTGAAGGTTGAGCGTTTGAGCGCGGGCTACGGCAAGACGCGGGTTTTGCGCGGTCTAAGCTTCGATCTCGCGGCTCAGGAACTTTTAGGCATCGTCGGCCTGAACGGGATGGGCAAAACGACCTTGCTCAAGACGGTCATGGGTCTGCTTCCAGCGGAGGACGGCAAGATCCAACTGGACGGTGTCGCGATCGAAGGTCTGCCTGCGCACCGGCGCAGCCGGATGGGCTTCGGCTACACCCCACAGGGTGGAGCGGGATTTCCCGGCCTGACAGTCAAGGAAAACCTTCTGCTCGCAGGCATGATGCCAAGTGCAGGCCATGCCAAGCCGCTCAGCGAAATCATGTCGCTCTTTCCGCGGCTCGAGAGGCTTCTTAACCGTCCCAGTGCTGCCTTGAGCGGCGGGGAACGGCAGCTGCTTGCGCTCGCGCGCACCATGGTCAGGTCGCCGCGCCTACTTCTCCTTGACGAATTGACCGAGGGCATCCAGCCGTCAGTGACCGACGACATCGCCGAATGCCTCTTGTTGATCCACCGACGTGAAAGGACCGCAATGATCATCGCCGACCAGGACCTCAGTTTCCTCGCATCGCTGGTCGGCAGAGCGCTCCTGGTCCAGAAGGGAGAGGTCGTAGCGCAGCGGTCGCCTGCCGACCTTCTAGCTGACACCGTATTTGAGACGTAAGTGACGATCTAGTTGGCGCTTCGAGGCGGGGTGGATATCCAGGCCGATGCGGGACATCGCCGGCGACAGAGCGGCGAGGTCAAAGCGAGGATCGTAGTGGGGTCGTATGCGCCGGGCGAGGTCTTGTCGGACGTGGCGCGGCGGCACGGCATCGGCCACAGCATCTATTCGTGTGGCGCAGGGCGGCGTGTAGCCGGCGTGCTCAGCCTGCCCGATGATGGTCCGCGTTTAGTGACGCAGCGATGGAAGCGCGTCGCGCTGAGGTGGAGCCCAAAGCAACGGTACCGAGCTCAATAAATTGAGATTGGCGGACGGTGGTGCGCGCGGCAGTCGGGGTCACCCAGTATGGCAGCCCGATGTGCTCCGGGCCCGCGAGGGCGGTCGCATGATCGCGGTTCGAGCGTCAAGGCTTGGTCAAGCCACCTCTCTCATTCTGCCGGCAATCGCCGCCGCAACAACTAGGATCATGGCCATTCCAATCATGCCGGCGTTAAAGGATCCGGTCGCTTCTTTGAGCGAGCCGACCCATGTAGGGCCCAACGAAAGCACCAAAGGCACCGACGGAATTGATGAAAGCGATACCCCCGGCAGCAGCCGCGCCAGTCAGAAAGCTCTGCGGCATCGTGTACAGGATCGTCCGTGCAGAGATCGTGCCCACAAGAGCAAGCGTTAAGCATGTGAGCGTCGGCAAGAGAGACGAGAGGACCGCCGAAAGGGCGAGACCAACTGCGCCAAGCATCAACGCAGCCATCAGATTGTAGATCTTGTAGCCCTTGCGATCGACAAGCCCGGCCCATAACAACATGCCTACGCTTACAAAAAGATATGGCACGGCCGAGAGCCAACCCACCTGCATGTCGCTTATGTTGTGAGTCTTTAGAATCAGAGGAAGCCAGATTCCAATTCCGAATGAGCCTATCGTGAAAGCGAACACGATGGCTGTCAACATCATAACACGGACATCTTTTATTGCAGGCCAAACGTCCTTTTTAACGTTCTTGTGCTCTTCCCTGGCGAGTTCTTTGAGCAGCGCTTCCCGCTCTCCAGGCGTCAGCCACGACGCGTTAGTTGGCTTGTCGGCAAGCAGGACGAAGCAGAGGAGGCCGAGAAGGCAGGCCGGAAGGCCCTCAAGCAGGAACATCCATTGCCAGCCGGCCAGTCCGCCTAATCCATCCAGTTCGAGTAGCCAGGCAGAAAGAGGGTTGCCGATTAAAGAGGACAGTGGTGTTGCAGCCATGAACCAGGCGAGTGCCCTGGTCCGTGATCGCGCCGGAAACCAGATCGAAAGGTACCAAATCACCCCGGGAAAGAAGCCTGATTCAAATGCTCCCAGAAGCAAACGGACCAGGTAGAAACTGTACGGTCCAACTACAAATGCCGTCGAGCCGGCCGCAAGACCCCAGGTGATCATGATGCGGGCGAACCAGCGGCGCGCCCCGAAGCGATACATGAACATGTTGCTGGGCACTTCCAGCACACAATAACTGACAAAAAGAATTCCTGCGCCCCAGCCGAATTGGCTAGCACTCAAGCCGATGGCACTGTTCATCTGCAGCGCAGCGATGCCGACGCTGCTGCGATCAATGTTATTGAAAAGATAACCTAGGACCAAAAGCGGCAGGAGTCGCCGCCTGTTTTTGGCAACAGCGCTAGCGACCAAGGCAGACCTCGCCTCGGCTTCCCCCATTTAGTTCTCCTTCCGCAGCTAAGTACTCTTTCATCCCGGAGCGACATGGCTAATAGAATCGAAGGTGGAAAGACGTGAACCACAGGTATCGCTAGTCCAAGGCGCGATAGGGCGCGTCATTCAAGGCCAAGTTATCGTAGTGCTCTCGAGCGGCAGCACTGGACGGCTGTTCGGGGTGATTCCGTGTCGCAAGTCCAAGCACCGCACGAGCTTTATCTGTTGTGGCGTGCTCGTCACCAAGTTCCCGAATAACGCGCCTGTTTTCTCGCCAAGCCCTACATTGGAGGTAATGACTCCCTGTTCGACTTGTCTTCCAGGCCGACGCGAAGGTAAGCGCCGGCGAGCACTCGTTGAATTGTTGCGAATATTGGTGGGCGCGATGCGGCAGCCTCGTTGGATCCGGTCGTAGCGTTCCTCTAAGGGGCTGTTAGATTTCGGCATATGCGATGCCGGTGAAATTGCCCTGAGACCAGAGCACGTTGCGTTTGTTCTTTCCATCGAGATCAGCAGAATAGATTGATCCTGCGAGATCAGTGACGAACATCTGGTTACCTGGAACGTTGAGGGCTATGCCGATCCCCTCCATGAGGTGCGTGATCAGGATCTCTGGTCCACCCTCGGTATCCGGTCTTGCCCGATTGACAGTGTTGCCGCGCGGAGGGTCGCCGCGGTCAGTCCAATAAAGGACCCGGTTCGACAAATCGAACTCTAGATGAATGGGTTCCGGCAAACCGCCGTAGAGCAACTCGACATCAGAGCGATTCGCCGGGTCCTCGCCGCTTCGAGTAGCGGTGTTGGCCCGAAAGATGCGGCCCAGCCCGCCATTTTCAGGACCTTTCTGCGTCCAATACATCTGCTGACGCTCTGTATCGATCGTGATGCCCACGCACCATCTGGTTGGATCCCGTCGATCGACCTCGCCGTGACCAGCCTCGATGAGCGTCTCGATCTCTGACCCATCGAGATTGCAGCGCATCACGCGCATTCCTTCGCGGTCGCACCAATAGAGCTTGGCGTTCTTTTGATCGAGTTGGATCTGCTTTGGCGTGAACGTCGCACCGCGTGGGACAATCACTTTCCGAGCCCCTCCATCAATGTCAGTCCGCTCGATTGAGCCGTCGTTGACATCGATAGCGGAACCCATGTTGGTCCAATAGATATGACCGGCACGGACATCGACGGCGAGTCCGTCCGGAAGTTGACAATCGGTGACAATGACCTTTCGATTGGAGCCATCCGGATTCATGGCCTGAATGCGGTTGGTGCTGACCTCGAGAAAAAATAGCCGGCCGGCTGACGTCTTCGGAGGAATCGAGGGTTTCGAATTGGGGGTATTAGCACCGGGCACGCTTTTCGCCTCGTGACGGATGTGTAATCTACGCTAGTCGCTGACGAGCTTGAGCTCGCACCAATTGCCGAGCCGATCTCTTCGCTTCAGGCAAGGGCGCCTAAGGCTTGAGGCATCTCAGCATCTTGTATCGCCGTCCGGTACAAGCTCCGTCGAGTGGGGCTATACAGTCCTTCGCAAGTAACGCAGCAAGAGCTGGGCCAACTCACTACGTCTGTGCCAGCTATGGTCGCCGGAATCTGCCAAAGCCCACGATAACTGATTGTGCTGGCGTGCTTTGAAGATAGCTGCACAGCTTTTCTTGTTTCTAATCCGCCACCATTGCTGCCCCGCGGCACCTTGGACAGCCGAAGCCGAGGCAATCTGAGTCGCCTGCCCTGCTTGACGCTTACAGTTGCGGCCATCAGACGGAAGACAGGCACAAGTAGATCAGCGGCGCTTTTTCATGGGTCGGGATCGATCTTCGCGTACGATCAACTGCAGTGATTGGAAGAAGCATCCGCCGAATCGACGTAGATTGTCGCGCCGACCTGCACGCGACGCAGGTCCTGCCGGTATCCACCGGCTCTCGCCTTATGAACCGTCTCGATGGCCGGAGGATTCTCTGCACCGAAGATAAGGGCCTCTGCGAGGACGCGGCCGGTCATCGTGGACGGTCGCGAAATGCCAAGCAGGCTGAGCACGGTCGGCGCAAAGTCGCAGATACCTGATGGCACATGCGATTCCACGCCGCTTCTGAACAATGGGCCCGCCAGGATGCCGAGCGACGACATTTCTTTGGCGTGCAGCCCGCCGTGCACACCGAGCCCAACCGGCGAATTCGGGCTCCAGCAGCGGCCGGGAAAGCCAAAGGAATCGAGACAATGGTCTCCCCGAAACGAAAACAATATGTCAGCCGACCGGGGATGATCGGCGAAAACCAGATGACGGGCGAGGCTACCTGGGGCGATCCCATCCTCCCCGCTCTTAGCGGCCGTAAAAACCGGTCCGCACCAAGACCGTTCCATCATTGCCGCAACCAAGCGGCGGATGGCGCGGTCGGATGGCTCCCTCAGGTAAATGGCGCCAACCTGACCCGATATGACGACCGCGTCGATCCCCGGTCCTGGCACTTGGCCACAACGCATCCCAGTCGCCTTCACCGTGTCCAAGAGATCAGCCTGCTTGTGGACCGTGACATGGCCATGATCGGATGCAACGATAAGATGCACGCCCTTGGGCGCACCTTCAGATTCCCACCAGTTCAGCACCCGGCCGAACTGGCGGTCGAGAAAGCGGATCGCCTCCAGGGTCGGCGTCGCGCCGATTCCGCAATGATGCGACGACGTGTCCGGCTCGCCGAAGGAGAGAATTGCGACATCGGGCTGAATTTGAGGCCAGACCTCGTCAAGAAACGCCGAAGTTAGAAAGGCTTGAGCGGCAAGATCCGGCGTACCGAGGGGCGTAGGCGCGGGCGTCGGCCCAAGCCGCGCCTCCACCCTTTCGAGCATTGCGGCCGGCGTTGCGACGCGGGCGAAATGACCCGAGAGCGTCACTTGGCTCAGCGATCGAGCCTTGTGGTTTAGCATGCGAGTTGCTCCGGCCGAATTGGAGGCGAGAACCGCAAACGTCTTGCCGTTCGCCGCGAGGATCTCGCCCAGCGACGGCGCGCCGACCACATGGCCGCAACTCGCGGCATCGAGGTCCTCGACCAAGCGGTCGTCGCTCGTATCGATCAAGCGCGGCGCTGCGGCCACGCGGTCGACAAACCTGTTGCCGACAATGCCATGACGATCTGGCGTCGCGCCAGTGATCAGGCTCGTCAGTGAAACTCGGGTGTCGCTGGGGTAGATGGTGCGCTGCCGCGCTAGCGTAGCACCGCGGCGCTTGAGTCTATCGAGGTTCGGCGTCCGCGATGGACTAACAAGATCGGGGCGAAGCCCGCCAAACAACACGATGATAACCCGGTTTGGACCTGATCGATCTGACATAATGGCACGCTCACTTAGCTGTATGTTTCAAGGCTCCTACGGCTGCTCGCTTGAAGCGCCGAGACACGGTTAGAGATCGACACAGGCTGGGTGAGAACATGTCACCGATGCTTTTCGCGCCGTCCATGTGAGCCTTTCCGTGATCCCATCACGACTTTCGCTCAGAACGCGAGATCGTGCCGCCATCATCACACACGACAGCCGCTCCCGGACACAATACCTGGGCCGGTTATCCTGAATACGCATTCCTTGCCTTTAACGTCCCTCACAGAGCACTGTCGTCCCGATGATGCCTTCGCTCGCCAACTCAGCAACGTCCTTATCGGAGAGCTTGAGAAGCTCAGTCAGGATCTCGCTATTGTGCTGCCCCAGCGTCGGCGCCGCCGTCCGAATCATACAAGGTCCGCGCCCCCCGCGGATCGGCATTAATGGCTGTAGATGCGCACCGATGAAAGGGCGCTCGACTTGCTGCAGAAATCCGCGCGACCTTAGATGAGAATCCTGCACCAGGTCGATTGGATGCCGAGCTACGCCGGAAGCAACTCTTACCGACTGCAATTCGACCATTGCCTGATCTGCATCACGGGTGCGCGTCCAGGCTTCGATAGCGTTCTCGATGTCATCCTCAACGCTACGGCGGGCTTCCGCAGAATTAAGCGAGGCGTCCGTGGCCCAGTCTCGTCGACCAATAAGAGTGGCCAGCCTCTGCCACATCTCATTGTCGGTGGCAGCTACTATAAGCCAGTTATCCTCGCCCGCGCATCGAAAGCAGCCGTGAGGCACGAAATGCGGATGTCGATTGCCGTACCTTTTCGGCGGCATAGGGTCGATCGAGTGGATAGTGAGCCATGGCGCCGCAAATGGCAGCATGCATTCGATCTGGGCAAGGTCAATAAGTTGTCCTTGCCCGGCATCACGGGCACAAATCAGCGCGATCAGAATTGCGGCGCAGCCGTTCAAGCCGCCGATAGCATCTCCGAAGGCAACATGGCTCATCACGGGCGGCATATCGGCCTTTCCGACCACAGTCGGCAAGCCCGAGCCCTGCTCGAGAGTCGAGCCGTAGGCCCGACAATCGCGATACCTACTATCCGCGCCAAACGCGGACATCGACAGCTTAACCAGTCCAGGGTTGAGCGCTCGTAGCACATCAAAACCCAGTCCGAGCTTCGGGAGGACATCTACTGAATAATTGTCGACGACAATATCGGCTTTCGCCAAAAGGCGCTTAACAAGAGCGAGACCTCGTGGCCGCGTGAGGTCAAGTGTAATGCCGCGTTTGTTGCGGTTCATGATGCAGAAGCATGGCGCCCGCTCGTACATTTTGTCTTCGATGAAAGCCGGGCGTCGGTCAACGCCGCGCCACCAATCCGGATATTGGATGGCCTCGATCTTGATGACGTCCGCACCAAGATCCGCCAGGATGCGCGTACACAAGGGTCCTGCCCACCCCATCGAGAAGTCTATCACGCGAACCCCATCCAACGGCGGCCGTCCGGCATTAATGCAGGCCGATGAAGGTGAGGGCAGACGCCTCCGGACGTTCGCGATAGCTTGCTGTTCGCCCGGTACCGGAACCTTACCTCCTCGGCGCGGCGGCGTTAACGTCAAGCGTTGCATCGAGCCAGCGGTCAGGCCCTCCTCTTCGTCAAGGAGCACAGGCACGATCGCGCCGCGCTCTGTCCTCTCACCGTCGTGGAGAAGATCGGACATTTGGGGTACTGGCACGATAGGAATCTTACGTTTACGCCCCTCCGTAAACCACTGCTGCGCTGTACGCGTTTTCAGTCTCGGTAGGAATTGTTGTTCGATCTGTTCAATGTCGCGCAGACGATCTTTGCCGAGGAGCAGAGCCGGATTCTCGCCGAATTCGGAAAGGCCGAGCATATCGCAAAACGCTCTCCACTGAGCGGGTGTGAAGGCTGTAACGCCAAGCCATCCCCTTTTCGTTTCGTAAATACCCGCCGGAAAGACTGGCCAGAAGCGATTGATGCCAAGACGGCGTACGACCTCGCCACACGCCGATGCCTCAAACATGAGGTATTCGCTGAGAACGAGGCTCGATTCGAAAATACTCAGTGACCACCTCCGGCCCTGCTCGCCCCGCATTCGAGCAATCACCGAAGAAGCCGCGGCAATAAAACCCCACAGGCCGGCCAGAATACCTGTCTGGAAATCTGGAGCGTGTGAAGGTGGCCCTTCTGCCGGTCCAACCAGCTTGATCAGCCCAGCAAGCGCACGGACCGTCGAATCGGTCGCTGCAAAGCCTGCATAGGGTCCTCCACGCCCGAACCAGCTCGCCTCAACGTGGATCAAGCCCGAGTGGCGGTCACGGATCGCAGCGACGTCAATGGGCGGGCAATTCGCGGAATCAACATCCCGACCATCGATCAAGACGTCGCAATCCTCGATCAGCGCAGTTAGTCGCGCGATCGCCCCCGCCTCAGCAGGGTCAAGGATAGTGCTCGATTTGTTGAAATTGAGAAACGCGAACCACGCACTTTGGCCATTGGGAGTGAGTGGCGCAGTACGGCGTATTCGATCTCCCCACGGCGGCTCGATTTTCTGAACGTCAGCCCCGAAATCCGCAAACAATCGAGCGCAATAGCTGCTTGCGTCCGAGCTGCCGATCTCGATCACCCTCAGATGTGACAATACCCCTGGAGATTGTTTCCTTTTGCTATCCATACGATGCCCCAAATATCACTCGCCGACTCCGCTTCATTACGAGCGAGCGTGCCGCTGCTTAGCAGGCCATGAGTATCCCGGCCGTCGTGGTACAGCGATCAAGGGCCCGTTCTGTAGCCGGTACTCGGAAGCGAGCCTGAGCTCGGCGGAAATCACGTGGACCCGAGCGACAATGACTAGGACACTCAACATCCGGCTCGAAGAAGCAAAATGCCCTTAAGTGGCCGGCACTTGCGTGTCCACGGCGGGATGAATTGCCGAATTTATGCAGAATGTAGGAACAGCTAGGTGCAGACAAGGCTGTATGCGCTCTTTTCGCTATCGTAGAGGAAGTGAAGCCAATGCAGCAACAATTGTACCAATCGCGTCCAGCGCGAAATTGATGACGCGAGACAAGGGCTAGATGGACTTTGCATCTCGTCCGAGGCAATGGCGCATTGAAGCAACTATCACAAAATGTGCGGAATGAGACAACGCGTCGGCTTGCGCTCGGCTGTCTGCCAAAAAAGATCCAATATGGTGGCGGCGTGTCGCTCCGTTCTTTCTAGTCAACTACCAACTCTCGCAATTGATTCAGTGGAAAGACTTGCGTTACTGCAGTGGGCGAGCGCTAGCGTACCGTCAGCGGTCGAATGCAACAGGAGCTCTCCAGCTAATGGAAGCGCATAATGACTCGGACGCGCATTCGCCAAGCACGCTGCCTCAGTTGTCACCGGAGATATTTCTGGCCCTCGTGCTGCCGAGTCGGTCCGCTCTCAGGGGCCGCATCCTCAGCCTCTTTCGTGCGGCGCCAGCTTTCTCAGAGGTGGCGGCCGTGATGAGCAATCTCATCTACTTCTGAATGACTTTGATCTAGAGGGACATGCGATCATGCAATCGTCTGCATTATCATCTGGCGCCGCGTCAATGTCGCAAGGCTCGCCCGACTGCCCTATATGCGGACCCGAGTTAGCGCAAATAATCAGGTGGCGTGACAGTTCGTATGCCGCGGATCTCTATATTGCGGCTGTCTCATGGCTGGATCTTTTCACCTACCTTGACGGTCATCCGGTAACGGAGGAGGAGCTCCGGGTCCATTTCTCCCTTCGGGAGCGTCCGATGCGGACCATGCTTCGCCTCTTTGAATCGTGGGGCCTCATCACTAACGAAGCCGGCCGGCTGCACGCAACCGCAGCGTCCGTTCGGTATCTGAGTGGCAAATCCCCGGACAGCGTCGCATCGTATATTGCAACGATGAAGTATAAGCCTTCTGTTCGGGAGCTTTACGAAGTTTTGCGAGATGGAGGCGCCGACACCTGGCACGTTGAGCGCGGGGTGACGAAGAGCTGGGACGCCCTGATGCAGACCGACGAGTTCGCTGACCTGAATACACGCGGGATGGAGGAGCGAGGGCGGATTTTTGCGCCACACCTCGCAACTCTTCTTGATTGCACGGATGAAAGTTCCATCCTCGACGTGGGCGGTGGATCGGGCGTCTATTCCGCTTATTTGCTAATGCGCTATCCCGCACTCACAGCAACGATTCTGGAACGGCCGCCCGTTGATCAGCTTGCGCGGAGATGCCTCACCGAGCGGAAGCTTTATCCCGATCGCGCCCGAGTCATAGCTGGAGACATGTTCGTTGACCCGCTACCAAGGGACGCAAGCCTCCATCTTTATTCGCACGTTCTTCACAATTGGGGATCAGACAAGGTCCGCCTTCTCCTGAACAAGTCCTACGACGCTCTTCGTCCTGGCGGGCGCGTGGCGATTTTCAGCTGCCACCCGGACGACCGTGGAGGCCATCCGTCTCCGGCTGCTGAAGCAGAATATTCCGTGCTGCTCACGACAGGGTACGAGGGCTGCTGTTACAGCTTCGAGGACATGCGCACGATGCTTGAGGACGCTGGCTTCGAGCAAATCGGATATCACAAATCCATCTGCAACCGCAGCTTAGTTGTCGCACGAAAGACCACCTAAAACATCAAGACGGCTTGGGGAGGCATTTGGTGCTGCCGCTGCTCTTCTTCAATTCGTGAGTGCGACATGCCGATTCAGACCAACGTTCTGTTGTCGAAGCTCCGGACAGCTGGGTACAGTCTCTTCTCCGGCGTCCCCTGTTCACACTTTGCTGACCTGTTCGACGAAGCAGCTCGTCAGCCTGGATTCCTGGCGATTCCCGCAGCTAATGAAGGCAGTGCAGTTGCCTTGGCCGCGGGTGCGGTGCTGTCTGGTCGCCGAGCGGTCGTGGCGCTTCAGAACTCCGGTTTCGGAAATATCATCAACCCGCTGACCTCATTATTAATGGTCAGCGAAATACCGGTCCTGCTCCTCCTATCCGTCCGCGGTCACCCCGATGAGCCTGCGGATGAGCCACAACACACGATTATGGGGGCCAAGACAATGGCCCTCTTGGACTTGCTCTCTATTGAGTGGCGCGACTTCGATGGAACTGATACCGGCGCGGATCGTGCGATCGCGCGCAGCGACGAACTATTTCGCAAAGGGGCACCCTTTGCGCTGCTCTTTCGGACTGGCCAGCTATCCAGTTGCAACGCAGTAAAGCGACCGCCTGGCACGATCGACTATGGGCTCAGTGTCGGGGAGGTCATCGAGACGATTTGCAAGCAGATCGACTCAGATACCCTCATTATTTCTACGTCCGGATTTATCTCTCGTGAGCTGTTCCGGGTCTGGGATCGTCCGCTGAATTTCTATGTCCAGGGCTCGCTCGGGCATTGTGGCGCGGTCGCTGCAGGACTTGCGCTTACGGCGCCTGCCAGAACGGTCCTGGCATTGGATGGAGATGGCAGCGTACTGATGCACATGGGGGCTCTGTCGACCATTGGCTACGCAAGCCCAAACAATCTGATCCACCTGGTGCTAGATAACGAAGGCTACGTTTCAACGGGTGGTCAGCTCTCGACCTCACGAACATCATCTCTCGACTCCGTCGCCTCAGCGTGCGGGTATCGCACCGCCGCCCTTTGTAAACGGTCAGACCATCTCATAGCCGTCACCCAGCAATGCTTGAGGACGAGTGGCCCTCACTTCATAGTTTGCAAGGTCAACCGGCTTCATCCGTCGCGGCTTCCTCGCGTCACCTCTCGATATTCGCCTCTTCAGAACAAGTCCACATTCCAGCGAGCGCTCCACAACCGCGGCAGCGAGCCAGCTACAGCATGGTAGAAGGAAATAGTGATGCACCGGAAGCCATCATATTCGACTCTGGCCATGCTGTGCCTGGTCTACATTGACAACCCTTTCCAAAGCGACGTGCCATCAAAGAACCGCTCCGGCGGCTCCGCTCGCCGCCAATGCATCTATTCCCGACCAAGACGCGACATGTTCCAGCAATCTCACAGTCACATTCTGGTTGAGCTATCGCATGCCTGATTTCGATCAAGACTATCATCCAATGCTCATAGCAGGTTCGCCTTCCCATTCGGACCGGACGATCGAAGTAAGAAATCCTTTCACGGGGATGCTTGTAGGCAAAGTGCCGCAGGCACGACCGGAACATGTACGGAAAGCGTTTCAGGCGGCGGCGCGAACTCGTCCCCGGCTGACCCGACGCGAACGGATGGATATTCTCCTTGGAACCGCAAGCGCGGTTAGACGAGATCAAGATCAGCTGGCTCGGCTAATTACATCGGAGACGGGTCTCTGCCTGAAAGACGCCCTGCACGAGACCAAACGCGCCTGCGACGTCTGGTCGTTTGCCGCCCACGCAATGATTCAGAGCGAGGGCGAGATTTATCCATGTGACATCGGCACAACTCCTCACGAACGACGCATCTTTGCCATTCGCAGGCCTCTTGTCGGTGTGATCTCCGCAATCACTCCATTCAATCATCCTCTCAATCTTGTCAGCCATAAACTTGCTCCAGCCATAGCGACAAACAACCGCGTCGTCCTAAAGCCATCCGAACGAGCTCCACTGACCGCCCTGGCACTCGGCAGGATACTGTTTGAGCAGGGACTGCCGGAGGAGATGCTTTCAATCCTGACGGGAACCCCGGATTCGTTGGAAGATGCTATGTTCACCGACCCGGATGCGGAGCTGGTGACATTTACAGGGTCCGTTTGCGTAGGGCGATACATCGCCGAGCGGGCCGGATACCGGAAGCTCATACTCGAGCTCGGAGGGAACGACCCAATCATCGTTCTTGAGGATGCTGATCCCGAACGTGCAGCGTATTTAGCGGTCCAAGGTGCAATCAAGAATTCGGGTCAACGATGTACAGCCGTCAAGCGGGCCTTGGTAGCCGACACTATCGCGGACGATTTTGCAGATCGTGCGCTCCATTACATGCGGCAGGTCATGACCGGCGACCCCAGCGATCCATTTGTGGACGTCGGGACCGTGATCAGTCAAGAGGCCGCTCAACTTATCGCTCGACGTGTTGCCGGCGCGATTGATGATGGTGCCATCCGGCTACTCGGCAGTCGGCCTCACGGCGCATTTTATCCACCTGCGCTCTTGGATCATGTTCGAGCGACCTCCGAACTTGTTGTTGAAGAAACATTCGGGCCCGTGCTGCCGATCATCCGTTGCCCAAACGATATCGATCAAATCATATCAATCGCAAACGCTACCAAGTTTGGACTTTCCGCGGGTGTTTGCTCCAACCGGATTGATCATGTCACAAGACTGATCAATGGTCTCGACGTAGGAAGCGTGAATGTGTGGGAAGTTCCCGGTTATCGGACCGAAATGACGCCCTTCGGCGGAATCAAGCAATCCGGGCTCGGCCATAAGGAGGGGATTCTCGAGGCGATGCGCGGGTTCACGCAGCTGAAGACGTACTCACTCCCGTGGCCAGTCTAGGGTTACAACGGGCTACAGCATTCCGAAAAGTGATTCGAGGAACAGTAAGAGCCTGTTTGCCGTCAGCACTTATGGGACGAGTTGAGGACCATCACGGAGCAGCGATTTCCGGTTCATCGTAGCCACCATGAGCGAAGATGAAGCGGAAATCGAACCGCGTAAAGCGCCGGCAGATCAAGCGCTAAAAGCATTCAGCGTCAGACACGCCGGTGGTGCGCGCCTCGGGCATTGATATTGCCCGCCGCACGGTCGCGAAGTACCGCGAAGCAATGCGCATTCCTTCCTCAGTGCAGCGCCGTCACGACAAAGAATGGGTAACAATCAACAGCCGAGCATCGGCCATATCTCGCCATCCTCCCAAGCCGTCGATTGGGGAGCCCGAAAGCGACCCTTTGTCGTAACTTCCGAAAAAGCGGCCTTGAACTTCGTCCGGCGCTATTACTCGCCTCGGACTGCGTTGGCCAGGAGCGATAAGCGACGACTGGAGTGCTGCGATATTAGAGAACGAGACTTTCCCCAGCTCGGCTCGATCACATCACCGAGATAAAATCCGCTGGTAGCGCGTGGCTGGAGGGCGGATGGGCTCTTGGAGGGTGCAATTCGGGGAGGTTTAGATGATAATCCCGGCCGGCCGCTGCTACCAACGCGCGGCTTTGGATTAGATCATGAGTAACGTTGCTCGAAGCAACACCGCCGATCACGATGGGACGCGGCTTCTTCGCCTCAGGGACTTTGCCCGGCAAGTTGATGACGAGAAAACTCAGAAGGCAGTTGGCACCATTCTGTGCGTTTGCACGTTTCGGCCCCCCGCAAGCAGGTTGGCTAAGCCGCCGGCGGTGGATTAGACAATTGCGCTAGGACAATCGTAGCCCGCAAACGGCAGGAGCGAAAGCGGCACTGGTGCCTCGACTTTTTCCGAGCCAACGGCGAAGCCCGTCAGCTTCTCGCAAGGTTTCCGGGGTAACGGTGCCGTCCTTGTTTACGAAATTGGTGAGCCCGGGACAATCATACCCATCTAAGAGGACGCGATGTCCCGTCTCAGGTGGTTCTTACCAATACATAGATTGACGGAGAATCTTCAGCAGGCAATCCAGCCAGAGAAAACGCGCCGGACGAACAACAGAGCACGGTCCGGAGCTGTACTGGCGTTCTTGTAACTCAGATCTCGTGGTGAAAAGATCGCTGCACTAAAGCCACGATCGTCTACTGGCCCGCGCTGAGAGACCCCTTTTGTCCCGCGACAAGCTAATGGCTCCTGCGTCACCAGCGCTTCACCTCCTTCACCATCGCAATGCTCCGGCGGAGCCCGTCGAAGTTATGTTCCCTGCGCGGAAAAGAGGTGGCCACGTCAGCGAGACGTCACCACCACTGCACGATCATACTCACAAGTTCGAGACAAGCCGTGCTCTCGTTTAGGGCATCATCAGCTTGCTCGTATCAGCCAACCCGGAGATCCTCAGCTGACAGTTTGCCCGTACGCCCCGTCTTGAGTTCATAACTTACGCGGGCTCCCTCCTCGAGGGTGGTGAAACCAGCTTTTTCTACGGCACTAAGGTGCACGAAAACATCGGGGCCTCCATCCTCGGGCCTGATAAACCCATAACCCTTGGTCGGATGAACCACTTCACAATACCCATTGCCACGGCGGCACCTCCATACTGAACGCTTGTGATCTAGCGAAGAGTCTTCCGCTCATCAAGACCAGGGACAACTAACGCCGCGGGCTCGATGCCAAGGGCTCGCGCTCTTTTTTTGTCGGATGGACTAGCTATGCTTCAATACGCGAACGATAGGAACGTCCCTGGCGCGAATTCCAGGCCTCAGGGTCCTGATGACGCTTTTGCCTCGGCTTGGGTTGCTGGCTGCCGGCTGCCGGTTTACAGGAGAATTGCATGCATACATACGCCGCTCTAATCACCCAAAAGACGAGCTGGGGATTAGTGGCCCGCGAAGATCGTTCACCAAGCCGGCAAAGCTCCGTGAGCATCACCCGATTTCGGTGAGGCGTGTACACCGCTAGAGTTCGAGCGACGTCTACCAGCAGCACGTTTTGGAAATGCGTCGGCCGACTGTCACTGCCGCCCCCCCCAACGCCGTCTAATCCGCCTTTGGATAGGCATAACTTCAGGACGTCTGCCGCTATGATCACCGGACCTTCCTGTGACGCGTATAAGGCCAGTAGGCTCGCAGCGGGAAGACACACGATTGGGGCCGGGCTCACCGTCGAGCTTTCAAGAGCGTGACGCGCCGGCGGCACTACATCGGCTCGCTCGTCCGCGTTACGCCTCACCATTACGATAGGCGACGACCTGGAAGCGCGCATATATCAGCGCCTCTTTCATCGCAGTACAGTCGGCGGGACGCAATTTCTTTCGCATTTCGCCACCGTAATCCACGGCCTTATGAGCCAGAGCCCGAACCGCGATCTAAATAAGACCCAGACGCCTCGCTTTGACCACACACTCGGTCCGGGTGCTCGTTTCGAGCTTTCGCATCGCATTCTTGATGTGGAAATTGACGGTGTTCTCGCTGACGTTCAGGATGACCCCGATCGACCAGGATGACTTCCCCTTCTCGACCCATCGCAAACACTGTACTTCCCGTTCCGACAGTACAACCACTTTCTCTTCGATATCGGCCATGACTTTTTCCTGGGCGTGAGAGATCAGGAACGGCATCAGCAAATGCCATACCATTCACTCGCCCAGGCAAACTGCCGCCGAATCAGAGCAAGTTCTTCGGAGCTAGCGGCTCCACTCTGGTGAGGCTGCCATTTCAAGCCGGCCCTATCGAGGAGCTCTCGCCATATGTCGTAAACGCCACAATCTCCATTACGACAATCGTAGCGGTCGAGACCACACTCTGTGTGAAATATCGCCCCTTCACTAAGCGTTCCTCGCGCCAGAGAGCGGGACCAACGCCCGTGAGCTCATAACGACGGCTTTGCATTTCATGTCAATCCTTGGAGATCATGCAAGCCCTTTACGTCAAAATAAACTACCAAAGCTGGTCATTGGTCGACGTCACTCCAAAAGGCTAAGAACGGCGACGTTTGCGTCAATCGAAGCGCTTCCAGGATTTGTGAATGCGGTATCAACCACAAGCCGTTCGGCCCACCGCAGGTCAGCAATACACCGGGCCATCCCCTGTCGAAAAGCTTCGCGCCGAGGTCTGTTCGAATGGTGAGCTCTCGTTCCTGATGGAGGCGCATGATGGCCTTTCGGCTAGAATCGCCGAGCGCGCGGGATTCAAGGGGCTCTGGGCGTCTGGTTTGTCGATTGCCACTTCACTAGGCTTTCGCGATGCCAACGAAGCCTCATGGACCCAGCTCGTCGAGAGCGTCGAACGCATCGCGGATTCGACTGAGCTACCAGTGCTCGTTGACGGGGATGGGGGCTTCGGCAATTTCAACAATGCCCGCCTCTTTGCACGCCAGCTTTGCAAGGCTGGCGCGGCCGGCGTCTCGCTTGAGGACAGCTGCTTCCCGAAGATGAACTCGCTCATTGGTGACCGGCATCCCCTTGCCGATATCGATGAATTCTCCGGACGTCTGCGGGCTGTGAAGGATACGGTCGCGCAACACCTTCTTCTCGTGGCCAGGATCGAAGCGCTGATCGCCGGTCACGGATTGAACGATGCCATCTTGCGTGCTCATGCCTATGCGGACGCAGGCGCCGATGCCGTCTTGATTCACTCGCGAAAGAGTACCGCGGACGAGATTCTTTCGTTCGTCACCGAGTGGGGGAACCGGCTTCCTGTCGTGATCGTTCCGACGACATATTATCGAACGCCAGTCTCCGCCTATCGTGATGCGCGCATCTCCACCGTTATTTGGGCCAATCACTCCATGCGAGCTGCGGCAGCTGCAATCCGGCGCGTCTGCGATAGTATCGCAGCTCAGGAGAGCGTTGCCAGTATTGAATCTCATATTGCGCCGCTCAGCGAGATTTTCGAACTCCTAAGGTATGACGAACTCGCCGCGTCCGAGAAGCGATATCTGCAGCCCGGATAGCCTAGGATAGCAGGGTTTGGCACCTGAGTTTTCATTCTTCAAGACGTTCCCGTGCGCCCTCACCTCTCGTCGGTCCCGCTCCAGTGTCACCTAACGGGCTGCGAAGCAAACTCCGGAGACGCTCTGGACATCCCAAAACATCTCGCCGTACGGCTCAAGAAACCACACACAGATCGGTGCCATTCTATGCGTCGACTACAAATCACGCCTTCTTTCAATCAGCGAGGTGATCCTGAGCTGGTTTCGAGCTTTCGCATCGCATTCTTGATATGGAAGTTGACGGTGTTCTCGCTGACGTTCAGGATGACCCCGATCGACCAGGATGACTTCCCCTTCTCGACCCATCGCAAACACTGCTTTTCCCGTCCCGATAGCACTACCTCTTTCTCATCGACATCCGACATGACCTTCTCCTGGGCTTGAGAGAACAAGAACGGCATCAGCAAATGCCATACCATTCAGTCGCCCAGGCAAACTCTCGCCGAATCGGAGCAAGTTCGTCGGCGATAGCGACTGCACTCTCGCGAGGCTGCCATCTCAAGCAGGCCATATCGAGAAGCTCTCGCCATATGTCGTAAACGCCACAACCGCATTACGGCAATTGTAGCGTTCGAGACCAAATTCTGTGTGAAATACCCCCTTCACTAAGCGTTCCTCGCGCCGGAGAGCGGGAATCAACGCCCATGAGCTCATAACGACGACTTTGCGTCTCGCGTCAATCCTTGCAATCATGCATGCCCTTTACGTCAAAAAAACCTACCAAAGCTGGTCATTGATCGCCGTCAATCCAAAAGGATATAAACCGCGACATTTTGCGTCAATCGAAGCTCGGCCGTCTAGGATTTGCGTATGCAGCGTCAACCACAAGCCCTTCGGCCCACCGCAGCTCATCAATACACGCGGCCATCGGCTGTCGAAAGGCTTCGTGCCGAGGTCTGTTCGAATGGTGAGCTCTCGTTTCTGATGGAGGCGCATGATGGCCTTTCGGCTAGAATCGCCGAGCGCGCGGGATTCAAGGGGCTCTGGGCGTCTGGTTTGTCGATTGCCACTTCACTAGGCTTTCGCGATGCCAACGAAGCCTCATGGAGCCAGCTCGTCGAGAGCGTCGAACGTATCGTGGATTCGACAGAGCTACCGGTGCTCGTTGACGGCGATGGGGGCTTCGGCAATTTCAACAATGCCCGCCTCCTTGCACGCAAGCTTTGCCAGGCTGGCGCGGCGGGCGTGTCGCTTGAGGACAGCTGCTTCCCGAAGATGAACTCGCTCATTGGTGACCGGCATCCCCTTGCCGATATCGACGAATTCCGGGCGTCTGCGGGCTGTGAAGGATAAGGTCGCGGAACATCTTCTTCTCGTGGCCAGAATCGAAGCGCTGATCGCCGGTCATGGATTGAACGAGGCCATCTTGCGTGCTCATGCCTATGCGGACGCAGGCGCCGATGCCGTCTTGATTCACTCGCGAAAGAGTACCGCGGACGAGATTCTTTCGTTCGTCACCGAGTGGCGGAACCGGCTTCCTGTCGTGATCGTTCCGACGACATACTATCGAACGCCAGTCTCCGCCTATCGTGATGCGCGCATCTCCACCGTTATTTGGGCCAATCACTCCATGCGAGCTGCGGCAGCTGCAATCCGGCGCGTCTGCGATAGTATCGCAGCTCAGGAGAGCGTTGCCAGTATTGAATCTCATATTGCGCCGCTCAGCGAGATTTTCGAACTCCTAAGGTATGACGAACTCGCCGCGTCCGAGAAGCGATATCTGCAGCCCGGATAGCCTAGGATAGCAGGGTTTGGCACCTGAGTTTTCATTCTTCAAGACGTTCCCGTGCGCCCTCACCTCTCGTCGGTCCCGCTCCAGTGTCACCTAACGGGCTGCGAAGCAAACTCCGGAGACGCTCTGGACATCCCAAAACATCTCGCCGTACGGCTCAAGAAACCACACACAGATCGGTGCCATTCTATGCGTCGACTACAAATCATGCCTTCTTTCAATCAGCGAGGTGATCCTGACACGCTCGCCGGAGGCCCCAACGGAGGCGTCCACGCTTGAAGGAGTGACACTCGGGATGAAGAAAGCGCTTGGAACGCCTCTGAATGCTCTGCGGCCACTACCCCTGACCTGCCACTGAATTTTCATCCGGCAGCGGTTAGAGTCTCGGAGCTTTGTACGCCAAGTGGCGCGGTTGGAGCAACGGACGATCGGCGGAGCTGGTCGGGGTTGCGTAGCCGATCGTCCGTTGCGGTGAGGTGGGCGGCATAAGCCGCGGGGGTCATGTATTTCAGCGACGAGTGAGGCCGCTGAAGATTGTAGTCGGCAACCCAATTGGCGATCTTGGCGCGGGCATGGTCGAGATCGAAGAAGAGAGTCTCGTTGAGCAGCTCGTCACGCATCCGGCCGTTGAAACTCTCGACGAAGCCGTTCTGCATCGGCTTTCCCGGTGCAATGAAGTGCCAGTCGATAGCTGCGTCCCTGCACCAGGCGAGCATGGCATTGCAGGTGAACTCGGTGCCGTGGTCGGACACGATCATTCCTGGCTTGCCGCGTCGTTGGACGACGGCCGTCAGTTCGCGAGCGACGCGTCGTCCTGAGATCGACGTATCCGGAATGGCGCCCAGACATTCCTTGGTGACGTCGTCGACGATGTTGAGGATGCGGAAGCGCCGACCGTTGGCGAATTGGTCGTGGACGAAATCCAGCGACCAGCGCGCGTTGGGCATCGCCTCGACTAGGATCGGGGCACGGGTCCCCACGGCCTTGCGGCGAGCCCGCCGCTTGCGGACGGTGAGCCCTTCTTCCCGATAAAGCCGGTAGATCCGGTTGATCCCCGATGGCTCACCCTCCCGCCGCAGCAGCACGAACAGCCGGCGGTAGCCGAAACGCCGCCGCTCGTTGGCAAGGTCACGCAGCCGGCCACGGAGAGTCGCGTCCGGAGGACGGCTGGAGCGATAGCGGATCATCTTCCGATCCGCTCCGACAATCGAACAGGCCCGCCGCTCCGACAGGCTCATGACGGCCTGCAGATGCGCGACCGCAGCGCGCTTGGCGGCGGGCCCTACCATTTTTTTGAAAGAAGCTCGCGAAGGGCGGCGGCGTCGAGCATCTGCTCGGCTAGAAGCTTCTTCAGCTTCGCGTTCTCGTCCTCCAGCGCCCTCAGCCGCTTCGCCTCTGAAACGTCCATGCCGCCGAATTTGGCCTTCCAATTGTAGATCGTTGCTTCCGAGACCCCGTGCTTGCGAGCCAGGTCGGCCGTCTTTGCCCCAGCCTCATGCTCCTTCAACACTGCGATAATCTGCTCTTCCGTGAACCTTGCTCGCTTCATCTGTCCGTCCTTCTTCGGGCCGGACTCTAACTCCATCTGGAGGAAATACGCAGGGGCAGGTCACCCCGATCTTGCCCCGAAACCCCTGATCGAACTCAATGGCAATTCATCCAGCTCGACGCGCTACATAACCTCGGGCGTGCCGGCTTGGAACAGGTTACGATTGTTGTCGAGTATCGCAAAGAGGCGATCCAAAATGCCTGCGGCTGCCACTTTGGCGCTGTTGCAATCAAGTCCGTCGACTCCCCTCTCAGGATCGTACCGGAAGTGCCTATTCGCTCTGGTTGGCGCGTGACACACTCCTTTTCGGTGACCACTTCGTTCTTGAGGGCGACGTCTTCTTCGAGGAAAATGCTTTGAGGTTGATCATGCCGAGCGCATCTTCGCAAAAGCCCATACGCGTGATCCAACCGCCTGGGGCTAGGTTCATGATGGTCACGGAAGTTTGCCGCAGCACCTGTTTATCACTTTCGCGGCTGCGTCTGTTGCCGGCGCGCAAAAGCGCTTGAGACTCACAAGCTTAACGGGGCCGAACCAATGCGGCCGGCTATTATCTCAGCAGAACGCGACCGGGTCGTCCCGGCTTGGAGGGTGAAACACACACCTCAAGCGATGGTGGGCAAAGGAAACAGTTGTTTGGCCGGCGGCCGCTTTGGTCACAGGAATGGGACGATATCTACACTTTGAAGGAGGCAGATGACTTCGATTTGCTTGCTTGCGTTTTTCCGGATCGACGCTCTCCTGCAAGCGACTGCTCCGCCGAACAAATCTAATCTAAAGTCGAATCTGACTCTAATGATTTGTGCGCACAGTACACCTCATCGATCGGCATTCAATGATTGCGGACACTACGGATTCAACCGCCTGCTGTCTCGGACCACGAAACGTCTGATGGCGCGGCGAAAAGATCCTTAGAGCAATGGTAAACTTCACTTTTTAGCTCGTCACCTGTTACCCACACTAGCCAATTATCCTCAGCAATATCCTCTTCAACAAGCCGCAAGATCGATCCGCCGGGTTCATGATGATAATAGTGTGGAAGCCCTTTATCCACTCGCCAGCGAGCCACAAGCGCGCATAAGAAATCGGGAGCCCACATAGCATAAGCGATGCGGCGCGTAACTCGGGCTATCATCCCCGGGACGCCCTGTCCTCTAAGATCTCTGCGCACCCAAAGATCCCCGTTGTAGGCTATTTTTCCGGTCATTTCCTCTGCGGCGGGGGCCATGCAAGCGCAACGATCGTGATGATGCGCATGTGTGATCGGCTCACTGTAAAATGCTCTCAGCGACCGAAGATGCTCTGCAAAGCTACTGTGCGAAAGGTCATACAGCCGAGTAGCATTTGTAAGCACGACGTCGTTGTTCTTGTCGAGGCCGACCACCCAATATCCCTCGCCTGGGCGAATAGTCGATCGGTCAGGCCGAAAGTTTGGAAACGTTCGCCCTTTCGTCGGAGTTGCCCGGGTAATTGAGACATATTCATGAAAATCGAATCCCAGGAACAGGGTGATGTCTTTCTGCGCGGCCATGGTGTCGCATATCGGGCTGGACCGTGAGAGATGCACCGGAATGCGTGCGCACATTTCTGCCGCTCGCTCGTCAACCGTCATGAGTTACCTCGCACGTTATAACGATCAAACATGATACGCTCTGCACAATGAATGTCGTACTACCTTTTCTCTTGGGCGCTTACGGGCCAAGTTGTGGGATGCCGCTCGTACGCAGGTACGCGCGAGAGGACCAGACTGGTGGCGTTCACATTGAACTAATCGAAATCAAACAACTCGCAAGTCTTGTTGGACGGACCACTGCGCATGCGATCGCGAACTTCTTTCGCTTCAGCTTGCATCTTTTTCGAGGAACACAGGACTCGTTCACCAAGGCCCCTGAGCCGCGCCTCACGCAGCATAATCATTTTAGTCGTCCTGCCCGTCTACATTGGCTGACGATACGTCGATGCTTTGACTTCCCGTTCAGTTTGCATCAAGCAGCGGCTAGCGACTCATGTATTTTTCGGCTAAACTGTTCTTCACTCGAAGAGTTCTGCCCTTCTGTCACATGTGCGCAACCTTCGCTTGCTTGCAGAGCCTTTCCAGCATCACCACTCCGCCCCGATGCCGCCCATCTCACCGCAACGGACATCGGCTGCGATCCGGACGTCCATTGCTCACCCCTACTTGGCCGACAAGATGGCGACGCGCAGTTTCCGTGCCAGATCAGCTCGCATCATCTTTGTCTCTATCCCGCCGGGATTTATGCCTCGCAGTCCCTCTTTGATCCAGGGCCTCCGCCAAGGCTTCTTCAAATATTTGAAGGCCCCTATTGAGAGTCTCGCTATCAATCGTGAGTGCCGGCAACAATTGTATGACCTCACCAACCGAAGCGCATCGCTCAATAAATAGACCTCTCGCGAAGGCGTTGCGTCTGGTCGCTTCTGCAATTTCAGACGTCTGGCAATCAAATCCCAACGCCAGCCCCCTCCCCCGAACAGAAAAGCTACTCCCATAGTAGCATGCAACGTCGTTGAGCCGGCAGCGCGCAAGCTCTCCCAAGCGCTGCACCTCCTCCGAGAGGAGGCGGTCGCGCCAATAGATATCTATGGCCGCGGCTGCAGCCGCAAACGCAATGTCGGTCTTTTCCGTACCCGCGTTCTGCACAGGCCAAGTATGGTCGACCTCATCTTTAATTAGCAGCATTGACAACGGCAAACCACAGCCGCTCAGAGAACTCGACATCACAACGATGTCCGGCGATAAGCCCGCGACCTCGAAACTAAAAAATTGGCCTGTCCGGCCACAGCCCATTTCCGTTTCGTCTAGTATCAGAACGGCGCCAGTCTCTTTCGCAATTGCCTGGATCGACCTTAACCACTCTTTGCTCGCTACGTTCATGCCACTGTTTCGCTGCACAGCTTTGACCAGAATTGCAGCTGGACGATCAATGCCGCGGTACTGGTCAAGCAACACCTTTCGCAAATGGTCGGTTGTACTAACGACCGGCCCAACATAGCCGTCGAATGGGACAAGACCTAGTCCGCGTGGAGACACGTCAACGCCAGTACGTCGAAGCCCGCCACCGCGCAGAGCAATGGATTCGCTCTGTCCACTGGTGAACGAGACGATATTCTGACGTCCCGTAACTTTGCGCGAGAGCTCCAGAGCTGCGTCGATAGCGATGGCGCCACTTGGTCCAGTGAATTTGAAATGATATGGCCGCAAACCCCGTTCGCAAAGCACGACAGATCTGAACGTATCCACAAACTTAAGTTCAGCAGAAGTAGCCATGTTAAACCCGCTGACCACCGCATCTGACGTTAGATACTCGAGAATAGCCTCCCTGATCTGATGATTGTTGTGGCCGTAGTTTAGCGACCCGGCTCCTGAGTAGAAGTCGATAATCCTCCGGCCATCCACCGTCAAAGCAATGGAACCGCGCGCTCGAATTAAAATGACCGCAGAGGTCTCCGTATCAAAATGGCTGTTCATAGCGGCTTCAAGTCGTGCATTTTATCCGGCTCGCTACCCACTCTTCTTGCACTGCGATCCTCCAACAGCGATCAGCCAGGCGCCTGCTCGGCACGACAGCATATGTTCCCGAATTAGTTCACTCAGTTACCGGAGCCCCTTTACCGGAGCCCCCTTGCGACCCGTTGCTGGACGACTGGGTAAATTGCTGCCGGGGAGTAGATGAGGCGCAGCCTGGGATCCGCCGCCCCTTGGCTTGATCCTCCTCTGCACCTTTTCGCCCAATACGGAAGTGCTTCACGTCGTGCCGCGGTAGCCTCTAGTTCTTCAATCGATCATCCTCCGGCAGATCATCTAACCAGCAAGCGGACTCGACGTATTGCCTCGAAAAGATCTTCCCGATTTTTTCCGGGATCTTGTTTTGATGATATCGCATATAGATACGTCCATCATCACCCACATCAAGAATCTCGATCTTCCCGGTGTAATGCGACATGATATATTTGAAAGTCTTTTCGATGCCCGCCAGACGTTGATTGACGCCTTTCGCGATCTCTATTCCGCGACGAAGCGGCACCTGAAAATGGGACGCACCCTTTACCGGCCTTGCTTGAAAGAGATAATAAGGGCGGATGCCAATTTGGTGGAACTTAGAGAAAGTCGCTGTCAAAAGCTCTGGATTGTCATTTACGTCTGCAAGCAGCACAGATTGATTGAGGAACTGCACTCCTTGTGCACGCAAGGATCGGATATTTCGCTCAGCATCGACCGAGATCTCACCGATGTGATCGAAATGCGTGACAAGCACCGCGGTCTTGCCCGCATCACGTATTCGTTGGAAGAGAGCAGGTAGAGCGGGATCCTCGAAGCGCTTTGGCTCAAAGGCGAACAGTTTGGTGCCGATTCGAATGGAACCTAGATGCGGAATCGAGAGTAGATGAGCAAGAATCTCGTCGAGCTTTGCCGTACTAAGAACAAAGGGATCGCCTCCCGACAGCAGGACGTTTGTCATCTCAGGATGGCAGCTAATGTACTGACCAACTTTCGCGACATCCGGGACGATCTCATCTGATTCTCGGCCAACTAGTCGCTTGCGGAAGCAAAACCGACAATAAGAGGCACAACGGTTAGTCACCAGCAGCAAGCCGGTCTGTGCGTACTTGTGCTGAAGTCCACGCACCACGGTGTTGTCATGCTCACCACTCGTGTCCAGAATGCCCGGACTGTCGAGCTCCTTAACCGACGGCTCCACAATCCGTCTTAGCTGCTCGTAGTAGCCGCTGTTCGCCATCTGCTCGCGGTAGAATTTTGTGACATGATGACGTGTGATGCTACGCGCTTGTAGCTCTGTCTCCTCAATCTTGCGATCGCCTTCTATAAATCTCATGACCACGGTGCCGGGGGATGCCTCTGATTGGCCGGATGACAACCGAGGTGAGAGATCTCCAGCAGCCGTCAATTCGCCTGGCGCACTGCCCGCGTCAGCTATTTGAGTCAACGGAGAAGGTTTCATTTGAACTCCTTCGGAACGGAGGGAGATCGTTCCGCAATGACGTTATTCGTCAGCTTCCAGCAATCCGCGTGCCAACAAGATCTGGCGCTCCACCAGCGCAACACATCAGACTCGAAGCGACTTCCCGGCTGTCGAGTAAACAATGGTCGTCCGTTTGTCGGGATTCAAACATGATGTCCTCGATTGGACATAAGCTCCGATGAGACAAGAAGGCTCATTTGCTTCAACCGTTCGCCGCTTGACAAGTTTGACGGTCCGACCGATCAGACACCACCGCCCCAATGTTTCGGAGGTCACAAAAAGAGGTCCTCTCGCTACGACAGACTCTCAGAGCGTTGGTAGGCGTACTCGTCCCATGAGACCGGCGACCGCGAACGGATAGCTTGCGCCCATCGAAATAGACGCCGCTTAGAACGTGCACTTCTCCGCGGAGACTAAGTCAGCCAACTGATCGGCGATTTCTCAGGCCAAAAGGGGGATTCGAACAGGGCAATCGGTCTGCTCCCATCGCATCTGAAGCAGAATGAAAATAAATCCTCACTGCCTCCCGAACTACCCTCTTTGAAGATCTGCGTACCTTGCTTGCTGCCTCTACTGTATGGCTGCAGATACGAACATGTCCGGTAAACACTGCCGTTGCCTGGCTTTTACGGCACAATATTGAACGTCGAGCGGCTCCGACGGCCGCTGAACGCGATTTGACGGGCGAACTCCCTCTGTTGGTAGGTGCGCACATCTGTACGCGTCGCTAAATGTGCGGCTGCTAATCCAGTAAGTCAGTCCGGCATGCTACGACGCGAAGCATGCGGTTACCAAAGAGCCCGACGCCGTCATGACCACAATCGTCGATTCAAAGGCATAGTTTTGCGGAGCATGATGGATTGAGGTCTCTATTCACGTAAGTAATGAGACGACAGTGATGCAGATGAAGCTCTAGGTTGGTTTCTATGACACTCTTCGTAAACGGACATCACAGGATGAAGGCCGTTTCCATCGGCTTCTATGCCATTTTCAACGCAAGTCCCTTGCTCTTCGGCCGCGCGGCCGCGGTAGAGGAATGATACGATGGAGATGCTGACGAGAACTCCAAGGGACGGCAAGATTGCTAGCTCCCACTCACTCGCGAAGCCATGCGGGGTGGCAACTTGCCATCCTCACTTCGGCGAGCTGCTCCAGGGAGCTTTCGCCCTTGAGAACGGGGCGGACCGCCGCACCGTGCGCGCGCTCGTTTCAGTTCACATGCCGCACGCCGATGGGTCCGAAGCCCGTGCGACGTTGGAGCCGAGCCGCATCGGAAAGTTTGTGCCGCAAGTCGGCCGCACCGGCATCCAAGTGACACCAAGTCATTTCTACAAATGTGAGCTCGCGGCTCGACTTACCCTCGATGCTTTTGAAATGGGGAATATGGCGGCCACCCTTGAAGTTAGGACTTTCGTTCCGGAAGGCGCCGGGATGGGGTCGTCTACGAGCGGCGTAGTGGCCACCATCCGCGCGATCGCGAAGAGCGTCGCGGCCTATCGGGGATCACGCGTGCTTATGGCGCCCCATCTCCAAGCGAAGCTTGCGGTGGCGGCCGAACATGCGTGCGACTCGCTGATGTTCGACTGCACAAGCAGCACCATTCTTTTCGCCCACCGGATGGGCAAGGTTGTCCAGCTTTTCAACGGTCCTCTCCCTCAAATGTACATTTTGGGGTTCGACACCGGCGTGGCCCAGGGGGGCATTGGAACAGACCGCTTACCGCGGGCGCGCTACTCACGTGATCAGATCGCCGCCTTCGGTTGCGCATTGGCCGTCCTGGAGCGTGCGATCGCAGAGCAGAGCGTTGCACTCGCCGGCCGGGTGGCGACTTTTTCCGCCATACAGAGCGAGACCGCCCTTCAGAATCCGCTCAAAAAGCCGAAGTTTGACGAACTCCTCCGCATCAAGGAAGACACAGGATCGGCCGGCATTGTTGTTGCGCATAGCGGCACGGTCGCCGGTCTGATCTTCGACCCGCATTTAGCCGACCTTCGCAGCCGACTGGATGAGGCCAAATCCGCGATCGGTCGCCTTGGCTTCGATATCCTCCGTAGTTTCTCGACTCCCTATTGAGGATAGCCCATGGTGCACACGCTCTCCGACACCATCGATGCCCATGCGCCTCTCAAGATCGTTTCACTGCGGCCAGAAAACCTGGCCGCGATCGATTTCAGGATCATGAAGGTATTTCCTGCCTTCAACATCATCGAATCGGGCCTTCGCGATGGCACGATCGGCCCCAACACGACGATTGTCGAAACCTCTAGCGGAACGATGGCTCTCGGTCTCGCCATCGTTTGCATGCAGTTCTCGCTCAAGTTGCACATCTTCGGCGACCGCGCCATCGAGCCCCCCCTTAGACGCACGATCGAGGAGTTAGGCGCTGAAGTTCACCTCGTCGAGGCGACAGCGTCCGAGGCGAACGTCCAGCAGCTCCGTAAAAAGGCACTCCTCGACTTTATGGATCGGACCGGAGCTACCTGGTCACGACAGTACGACAACCTCGGCAACCATCTTTCGTATGCGCGCCCAGCTGAGCAAGCCATAAGGCACTTCGGGAAGATCGACATTCTGGTCGCAACCGTGGGCTCCGGAGGTTCATCCTGTGGCCTTGCCCGCTATTGCCGCGCATTCTTTCCCGAAATGAAACTCGTCGGGATCGACACCTTCGGTAGCGTGTTGTTCGGGCAACCGGCGGGCCGGCGTGATTTGCGGGGGCTCGGCAACAGCATTCTACCCGGCAACTTGTTCCACGACGCCTTTGATGAAATCCATTGGCTCGGCGCTAACGAAGCATATCAAGCTGCACACCGGCTCCATCGCGAGACTTCGTTAAGGCGTGGGCCGACGAGCGGGGCGGCCTATCTCGTCGCTAAGTGGTACGCCGAGCGCTTTACCAAAAGCAAGGTGCTCGCGGTCTTTCCAGACGATAGCAATCGCTACGAGCATAATGTTTACGATCCCGCGTGGATGTACGCCAACGGCTATCAGGCCGCACGCGCCGCGACCGAGCCTGTCCTTGTTCATCACCCGCTTCATGCTGATAGCGGCTGGTGCCGCTTCAACTGGAGCCGGCGCTCGTTGACCGAGGTGATGGGTGATCGACCTTCCCTCAATTGAAGTAGATACAAGTGACCAACCCAGCTGCGATCTTCATCGAATCCAACACCACAGGCTCGGGCGCCGACTTTATTCGGCGCGCACAAGGACTTAAGCTCGTTCCGATCCTTGTGACAGCCTCACCAGAGCGGTATCCCTTTCTGAGCCGCATTTCGGGCCTCGAACTACGTATATGCGATACATCTTCAGAAACCGCTGTTAGATCTGTGATCGACAGCATCGCCGCCACCACGCCGATCGCGCTGCTAACGACCTCAAGCGACTTCTACCTTTACACAGCAGCGCTGGAAGCTAGGCGGCTAGGGCTTCCCGGTCCGAATCCAAATGCGATCGCACTTTGTCGAGACAAGGACCGCCAGTCCGCAGCCCTGCGGGCGGCAGGTATCGGCGTGCCCTATAGCGCGACAGTGCGAGCGGAGTGCGATATCGGCAACGCGATCAAGCAAATCGGGTTACCTGCGGTAGCCAAACCGATCAGCGGGACCGGCAGCATCGGGGTCACCCTGGCGGACACCGAATCAGGCGCGAGTGATGCTTTGCGCAAGCTACTCCGGACCACGAATGACATGCGAGGCCGCCCTATCCAGCCTGGTGCTCTTCTTATGTCGTATGTCGCCGGCGAGGAGTATTCAGTCGAGATTCTCGATAGCAAGATTCTCGGGGTAACGCGCAAACACCTTGGTCCTTTGCCGCATTTCGTTGAAATCGGACATGATATACCAGCGTCGATCTCGCCCAGGTTGCGCGTGAAAATCGAAAATGAGGCGCTTCGTGCCATCCAAGTTCTCGGGCACGTGAAGGGACCAGCTCATGTCGAACTCCGGGTCGGCGAGGATTGTGTCACGATAATCGAGGTCAATCCACGCCTTGCTGGCGGTTCGATCCCCACCCTTTTTCGTTACACAACTGGTTTCGACCCGGTCCTCGCGGTCCTCCGTGCCCTGCTCGGAATGTCCTCGCCCGCTTTGACCGGAGACGCACACGGCTCGATACGATTCATTGTTCCGGAGCGTGACGGCTTCTTCGGCCTTCCTCCGAATTGCGAGCAGCTCGTCGATCGCTTCGGACTGACGGAGTTCGTACTGTACCAAACTCCACCATTACAGTTCAGGCGCTGTAACGATTTCCGCGACCGGATCGGTCACGTCATTGCAGTTGGCGACGACCCTTCTGCTGTTGCACGACGCGCCGAAGCTGCCGTCGCTTTCATCCTTGGCGCATGAGGAGATATCTTTGCAGACCACAGGCCGCATCAAATCGACTCTTCACCCTGAAGCCAGCGCCATCGTTTTCGACAGTGATCTACAGCGTGCAGCCAAGGACGAGCTACCCTTCTACGCCGATATCGATCGGGCCCAGGCCATCATGCTTGAACGAGCCGGATTGATCGACTGCGATCTCGCCCGAAAAGTGCTGACCGAGCTGGACAAATTGCAAGCTGAATCCTTTCAGAGCATTGCAGGTCGACCCGCCCCCCGCGGCTCCTATCTCGCTTATGAGGATCATCTCCGTTCAGTAATTGGCAACGAAGCCAGCAATTTACATCTTGGCCGGAGCCGAAACGATATCAATGCGACCCTGTTGAAACTAAAGCTGAGAACGCCGTATCAAGAACTGTCAGACGAACTACTAAAGCTTCTGCGACTGCTGTGCAGTCTGGCTCGGGAGCACCTTGAGACCGTCCTCCCGCTGCACACCCACCGTCAACCAGCATTGCCGTCCACTTTTGCACACCATCTGACGGCCTTCGCCAGCGCGCTCGCGCGCGATCTAGATGCGCTTCTGGCCGTGCATCCGATTCTCAATTTTTCCTGCCTCGGGGCCGGCGCGGGCGGCGGCTCGACCTTGCCCATCCTGCCGGAGTTGACGGCCAGGCTACTCGGCTTCTCAAGCCCGCCACTTAACTCCATCGACAGCGTGGCCTCTCGGGACCTGGTTCTTCGCCTGCTGGCAGCTTGCGCGATCCTAGGATCATCTCTAAGCCGCATCGCCGAGACGTTGCTGCTGTGGGTCGGCGATCAGGGATTGGCCGCTCTACCTGACGAACTAGTCGGATCTAGCTCCGCCATGCCTCACAAGCGCAATCCTTTCCTTCTCGAGCAAGTCCAAGGAAAAGCAGGCGCGATCCTTGGGTGTTTCGTGGCCGCAGTCACTGCAATGCATAGCACGCCCTTCACAAATTGTGTGGCGGTCGGAACGGAAGCTACGCGCAATCTCTGGCCTGGGATCGACCATTCAATTGGGGCGGCGCGCCTCATCCGCTTGTGTCTCTCGGGCTTGATCATCGCCGAAGACACAGCATCCGCAATGCTCGCAACGTCGTTCGTGAATGCCATGGAAACGGCGACTCGCCTCACCCTCGGCGGCGACCTCGATTTTCGTTCCGCCCATAATGAAGTCGGCCGGTTGGTTGCCAGAGCACTTGAGGGTGGTGCGCCGAACCTCTTGACGATCGGGCAACACGATCGGGCGCTCAACTCAGAGACCTCACCGCCCCCGGACGTCATCGCGCGAACGGCTCGGGCAGGGGGAGGACCCGCGCCGGATGCCACAGCGACATCGCTCGAGGAGCTGGAGAGCGGGATCGAACGAGCAGCCGCCGCTTTGGGTGAACTTAGCAAAGGCTGGAGCCGTGCTCAAGAAGAGCTTCGATCAGCCATCGCGAGTGTCAAAGGACCAAGACGAGAAGGACTCGATAGCGGAGAAGAAGCTCAAAAATGAGACCCGACATGCCACACTGCGCGAAGACATTCAAAAGCATTGGGCCGAGCGATCGGTCAAGTCAGTCAACGGTGAGCCGAGCAGCCTCTGAGCACTACATAAGCGCAACCACTGTGCCATGCTCAGCTCCTGCCCGCTCGGGGCTTTCACACCGACGCGGCCGGGGCAACACGGGCCGCTTGAATACTTACTGGTTCGCCAGCGGAGGCACTATGATAACGAGCTATCACTCGGAAGACTATTTATGACAAGGAACAATTCTCGTCCTCTTGGAATTCTCAACCTGGAAAGGGGGCCGGCACCCTCCCCCCGAGGCTCGGCTCGCTCCTTCACCCGTCAACATTTGCGTTTCCAATCATCTCGGAAACTGTCGAGGGAACGCTCTTGGTTCTGCTTCTATCAGAACGGTTCCTTGCGTTCCTGTTCCTTCCAGCCGAATATAAAGGTCGGGTTAGGCAGACTTTGCGTTTGATGAAAGAACAAGCCATTGACGTCCGTGGTGACCTGCGAAACCGACTTACGATATTTTTGTTGGCGAACCTGGCACGACACCGCAGCTGACGACTCGACCTCGACTTCTTGTTGTTCTCTCCTCTGGCGAAGCAATTGTAGTCGTCCCAGACGGATCGATCAGCTCTCTATAGGGATACGACCTGGGTAGAAAGTTGCCGGACGGCCCAATCGAAGGAGTGTCCGCGCTTGCTTACGCATTTGCGTGAACTACTGGCGAGCATGCTAGTATTGGCATCGAGCTTGGCCCGTAAAGCTTTGGTTCCCTGCGACCACCTTTGTCGATGCAACGGAACGATCTTCACTCCTTCGAATGACCGGAGCTAAATCGGGTGTGAATCGTATGGGCTTGCTTCCGAAGCGTTTGACAGTCTCACACCGAAGCTGCGTCCGGGTGGCGGAACGAGAGGCGTGTCGTCTGTTCGAGTTCGAACGTTTTTGTCGCGAAATCGAGAAGACGGCGAAGATGTGGATGGATCACCGAAGCTGATGCTGCACCAAGACGTTGGTGTCGTGACCGAATCTGGCTCACAATTACTTATTTCTCGTGCATCTCGAGAAATAACGTGTCTCGGCACATAAGGAGAAGGCTCCGGCTCCGCAGAAGCCGCAGGCCTGAAGCTCGGAAGATAAGAGACCGTCTTCTCTGGCGAAGAAGGACTGGGTGAACGCCAATATTACGCACGGATGTCCTAGATCATGCGGCCGCGGAAATGGCCGCCTGGCCGCTAGAAAAACGCTCCCATGCCAGCGCGCTCGCAATCCCGCTCCTGTCAGAAAGGAGCTGGCTCGCTATCAGGTCTTTGACATCCCGCGCGAACAGCTTTGTTCGCTTCCCGCTTGAATGCTGCGTCTGCAAACTCCTGCAGGATATCACCCAACCGTGCGAGCTTAACGCCATCCATCGTTCGCCAACCGAAAGTCTCGATCGTTTGGTATGTAGCGCAGCTTCGTTCGTAAGCGTAGCGACGAGACCCTTTGGATTGTTTGTGCGGAGTCTTGAGAGCACCGTTAGAAGAGTCATCTTCTGGAAGGGTGCTCACAATGGACGACCATTCTGACGACATAAGACGACCGTTGTCACCGCGTATTGAAGTGTTCGCAGGCGCAGGTCGCAAGCGCTGGCCGGATGATTTGAAGGCGCAGATTCCTGCGGAAAGCCTCGAGCCGGGGGCGATTGTCACAGACGTCGCCCGTCGCCATGGCTGCCGGCCCCAGCAAGTGCATGACTGGCGGCGCCGGGCGCGTTTGGGCCAGTTGGTATTGCCGGCGTCGGCGGACACGCTGTCGTTCGTGCCGGTGATGTCGGAATCGGCGTTGCCTGCGGCCGCAGACCCCTCCGGGTCGCCGGAAGCCGCCGTTGTGACGGTTGAGTTCCAGGGCGCGCGCGTGGAGGTGCGCGGGGCGCCTGGCCTTGCTGTATTGAGCGATGTGTTCATCGCGCTCCGACGGACACGTTCATGCTGACGCCACCCCCGAGCCTCATGATCTACGTGGCGACGCAACCTGTCGACTTCAGGAAGGGAGCGGAAGGCTTGGCGCTGCTGGCGAAGGAGACGCTGGGCCATGACCCGATGAAGGCGTGGCGGCGGTGTTCCGTGCGAAGCGCGCCGATCGGGTTAAGATCGTCTGGGACGGCAGCGGCCTTGTGATGTACTGGAAGCGGCTCGATGGCAGCGGCTTCAAATGGCCCCCCATCGTGGCCGGTGTGATGCGGATGAATGCGGCCCAGCTGTCAGCACTGGTGGCCGGCATGGATTGGACGCGCATGCACGCGCCTCGAACCCCGCAGCCGAAAGCGCTTGCGTAAAGATACAGATCTTCGCTGCATCGTGACGCGAAGCATGGCAAGCTCGGGCCAATGAGTGATTTGCCCGATGAGCTGCCGAGCGATCCCGCCGAGTTGCGTGCATTTGCCGCGGCTCTTCTGGATCGCTGCGCCCGGCTCGAGCGGGTTGTGACCTTGCCCCCATATGTGGAACGGCCCGCGTGGCAAGAGCTTTTTCAGTCGATTTCACACATAGGAACGGTGCGGTCATATGTCCGGCCTTTGCGCGCGGCACATGGCCGCTGGCCTCGATGAGATCCGCGGAAGAGGAGCTAAATCAAGTTTGCGCGTTTGAGCGCATTGGGGGCAGTAGCTTCACTCGTTTCGGGATGTCGTCCCATGGGTTCATCGGCTGTTGTTGCACCTTGCCCTCTGCCGGCCTGCGCCGGTCAGATCGCTTTGGCGGTCCTGTGTCTATCAGACGGCGGCCGCGGCAGTCAGCGGGTCGGGACGTCGGTACGTCCCGCCCTTGTTCAGAAGCGCCCAGATGATCCGCGCCGTCTTGTTGGCCTGCGCGACCGCGGCAACCTTGAAGGGCCGTCTGGCGAGAAGCGCCTTCAGCCACGGCCGCGCCCGAGCGTCGTTTCGGACAACCCGCAAGACGGCCGTCGCCCCGACAACGAGCAGAGAGCGGAGTTCCGGATTTCCCATCTTCGTATTCCTCCCAGTCGCTCTTTGCCTCCGCTTGAATGAGGCCGCGGCGTCAATCCCAGCCAGGCGGCAAAGTGGCGAGCCGACTTGAACCCGCCGGGATCCGGCACGAGCGCCTTGATGGTCGCTGCCGTGATGGCGCCGACGCCAGGTATCGTGGTCAACCGACGCATGTCCTCGTCGTGCTTGGTCTCCACAACAATCGCGCGCTCGAGTCTCTCGATTTGGTCGGCTGAAGCTTCAATCTCGTCGGCAATAGCCCTCAGCGCGAAGCGCGCTGCTGCGGGCAGGCGAGCATCTGTCTCATCCCGTACGATTGCGACCAGCGCCTCAATCTTTGCCAGGCCAGCGGTGGCGATGATGCCCAATTCGGCCAGATGCGCGCGCAACGCGTTGACCGCCTGCGTTCGCTGCCGCACTAGAAGAGCGCGGGCCTTCAGCACCATCGCGGCAGCCTGTTGCTCGGCCGTCTTGATCGGGACGAAGCGCATGGTCTTGCGGATCACCGCTTCGCTGATGGCCTCTGCGTCCGCCGCATCCGTTTTGCCTCGCTTTACGAAGGGTTTGACATAAGCCGGCGGAATGAGCCGCACCTCATGACCGAGAGCTGCGATCTCGCGCGCCCAATAGTGGGCGCTACCGCAGGCTTCCATTCCCACCAGGCATGGTGGCAGTTTCTCGAAGAAGCGCAGAACCTCGCTGCGCCGCAATTTCCTGTTGAACACGGGCGAGCCCCCCGCATCCGCGCCGTGAACTTGGAAGACGTGCTTGGCCAAATCTAACCCGATGGTGCTAACCTGTTTCACGGAACGGTCCCTCCTTTGTGGCGTTCGAACAACGACCACGTTCTAGCACTTTGATGCTGTTGGAGCGGGCCGTTCCACCACATCAAGTTTTATCCATTCCTGAGTTCGCCCCGGTCGTTGGATTTGTCCATTTGGGCGGTGGTAGCGACGGGAGCTGGCGCGGAGCCCTCAGCATAGCGCAGCGCCAGATCCCGTCGCGGGTTGCAGGTGATGGCGAACTCGGACGGCGTCCTCCATCCGAGCCGTGAGTGTGGTCGTGTGTCGTTGTAATCCGCGCGCCAGCATCCGAGCGCGACGCGGGCCTGGGCCAGCGAGGTGAACAACGTCTCGTTCAACAATTCATCCCGCAGCCGGCCGTTGAAGCTCTCGATGAAGGCGTTCTGCATGGGCTTGCCTGGCGCGATGTAGTGCCAAGCGACGCGGCTCTGATCGGCCCACGTCAGAATGGCGTTGCTGGTGAGTTCGGTGCCGTTGTCGCTAACCACCGTCTTGGGCTTGCCGCGCTCGGTGATCAGGCGGTCCAGTTCCCGCGCCACCCGGGCGCCCGAGAGCGAGGTATCGGCCACCAGCGCCAGACACTCGCGGGTGCAATCGTCGACCACGGTCAGAATGCGGAAGCGACGGCCGTTGGTGAGCTGATCCGACACGAAGTCGAGCGACCAACGATCGTTGGGGGCCATCGGCGCCATCATCGGTGCCCTGGTCCCAATTGCCCGCTTGCGGCCACTACGGCGCGTACCGCGAGCCTCTCTTCCCGGTAGAGCCGGAAGAGCTTCTTATGGTTGACCAGATAACCCTCCCGCTTGAGCAGCACGTGCAGGCGGCGGTAACCGAAACGGCGACGTTCCTGGGCGATCGCCCTCATGCGCTGGCGAAGGCCGGCATCATCTGCGCGGGTCGCCTTGTATCTCATCGTCATGCGGCAGCAGCCGATGGCTTTACACGCCCGCCGTTCGCTCATTCCGTAGACGTCCACGAGATGGGCGACAGCTTTCCGCTTGGCAGCGGGCATCACCATTTCTTTCCCAGGAGATCTTTCAAGGCCGCATTGTCCAGCATGGCGTCGGCCAAGAGCCGCTTCAGTCGTGTGTTCTCGTCCTCCAGGGTCTTCAGCCGCTTGGCCTCCGACACCTCCATCCCGCCGAATTTTGCCTTCCATTTGTAGATGCTGGCGTCACTGACGCCATGCTTGCGGCACAGATCGGCGACCGAAACGCCAGCTTCGTGCTCCTTCAAAATCCCGATGATCTGCTCTTCCGAAAAGCGGCTGCGCTTCATGCTCTGGTCCTTGTTGTGGGCCAGAGCGAACTTCAAGCTGGATTAAGCCCGTGGGGCAAGGTCAAACCGAACTTCCCCCTCCCGGCCTGCGTCCGCAATCGCGACGGCATTTCTCAGCTTGGCCACATCGATTCCGACGAATGCTTCCCTATAATCTGCCACGGCTCGTCCTCCTGTGATGAGGATCGGCTCGGTCCGCCCGAGCAACCCTCGGACGCGCAGTGTAGGGCGAGCCACCTCATCGGCAGACACGGACATACGGCCTTACCCTCCGTTAGGGCCCCACGCATGTGAAATCGCGATCTCTGATCCGCTGCGACAGCCAGGTTGTGTGGTCTTTCGAATCGCCTTCGCTTTATGACCGCCGATCCGACCTGGCCCCGCGCTGCTGGTCTCCTCAACCCGCCGCAGTCTAACCGGTTGGCAGTGCTAATGTGAGCGTCACGATAGTATCACCGGTGCCCGGGCTTGACTTGCGCGGAATGCTTTGGATAGCGCGGTCGGGATGATTGACGCCGCCGGCGCGCGGTGATGGGGTGACCCTGGTTCGGAGCGGGTAACGAGATCAGAATGACCAGCGAGTCGCAGCTGCGCGAGAAGCTTCGGAAGATCGAGGCCTTGTTCGCAGGTGCCGGAACTGCTGGTGAGCGCCTTGCGGCGGAAGCCGCGCTGCAGCGGGTGCGAGCTAGGGTCGAGGAACTCGCTCGCCACGATCCACCGATCGAACAGCAATTCTCACTTCCCGACCAATGGTCTCGGCATCTTTTTCTAGCGCTTTGCCGCCGATATGGGCTGCGGCCGTTTCGTTATCACCGGCAGCGACGCAACACGGTGATGGTCCGTGCATCACGAGGCTTCGTCGATCGAGTCCTGCTGCCGGGTTCACCGAGCTGGAGGGTGCGCTGCAAGTGTATCTGCACGAGGTGACGCTGCGCGTGATCCGCGAAGAGATCTACGACGACGCCAGCGATGCGCAGGAAGTTCCTGACGCCTTGCCGTCGAACTGATCAAGCGGCGAGCTTTGCCTCCGAACCGTCGCGTTCGGCCTTCCAATTCCACGGCAGCAGCGTGTTCAGCTGATTGATCTTGGTGCGTCCAGAGACGATGCGCTCGAGAACATCGGTCAGATAGTGCCGCGGGTCGATGTCTTGCAGCTTTGCCGAGTTGATGAGCGAGGCGAGAGAATGGCCCATGTCTCGGCGCCGCCTTCATTGCCGGCAAACAAGTAGTTCTTCTTTCCCAGGCCTATCGGCTTGATGCTGCGCTCGACCGTATTGCTGTCTATTTCGATGCGTCCGTCATCGATGAAGCGCGTCAGGCCGTCCCAATGGTTGAGGGTGTAGCGGATGGCTTTGCCCAGACCGGACTTCTTCCAGACTTCCAGCAGTCGCGCTTCGAGCCAGGGTTTGAAGTCCTCGATCAGCGGCTTGGTGTTGGTTTGCCGCACCGCAGCCCGATGCGCCGCTGGCAGACCGCGGATGCGATCCTCAATGGCGTAGAACATCGCGATCCGTTGCAGCGCTTCCGCGGCAATCGGCGACTTCGTCGCGACGTGAACGTCCCAGAACTTCCGCCGCGCATGCGCAAAGCAGAACGCGAGCTGCACCAGATGGCCGCCGTTCTTGATCAGGCCCTTGTAGGCGGCATAGCCGTCGACCTGCAGGATGCCGTGGTAGTCCCCGAACAGCTTCTTGGCGCGGATCGCCTTGCGATCCTCGGCAAACATGTAGACCAACGCCGGCGGCGCCGGGCCACCCCACGGACGGTCATCGTGGCGATCGCCCAGAACTGGCAGACTTTGGTCCGGCCACGGCCGGGATCGAGAACCGGCAGCGGCCTCTCGTCGGCAAACAGCCGCGGGTAGGACATCACTGTGTCGCGCAACAACGTGTGAAGCGGCTTCAGCCACCAGGCGGCGCGGCCCATCCACGAGGCCAGCGTTTGCCGGTCGAGCGTGATGCCTTGGGCGGCAAACATCTGTTCCTGGCGATACAGCGGCAGCTGGTACCCGTATTTCATCACCGCGATGTGGGCCAGCAACGCTTCCGTCACCATCCCACCGTCGATCGCCTGGGCCGGCGCGGGTGCCTGCAGGACACCCTGGCGGCATCCCCGGCAGCCGTACCGCGGGCGCACAATGCGCTTGACCCGGTACTGCATCGGAATGACGTCGAAGGCTTCCTTGACGGTCTCCCCGATCTTGTGCAGCTGCTCGCCGCAGCAGGGGCAGATCTGGCTCTCCATATCGATCACGACATCGATGCGCGGCAAATGCTCCGGAAGCTTCCCACGGTTGCGTCGCGCCGGTCGCTTTCCACGGTCCTCCGCTCCGTCGGGCAGCCTGCCTCCGGTCACGTCGTCGTTGGCGGCGGCACGAACCGCCTGTGCCGTGATGGTGAAGAGAGACAGCTGTCCGAGATCCAGTGTCTCGGAGCGGGGACCGAAGATCGTGCGCTTGTACTGGGACAGGATCATCAGGAGCTTGTCGTTCTCCTGGATCGCAGCGTCGCGTTGGGCGATTGCCGCATCACGCTCGGCCGAAAGCGAGCTGCATTCCGCCGACAACGCCGCAAGCCGTGACGATAGCACTATCACGGTTTGACGGAGCAATGCTGGATCGAAAGGCAAATCACTCATGCAGAGTGATTCTACAACAACTCCGCATGAGTGACGAACGACTTAATAAGGATCAACCAGCTCGTAGTGGCTGATCCACAACTCGCATCGGCAGACGCTTCCAGTCCGAGCCATCGAGCAGCACCGAGAGCTGAGCATGAGATAGCGGCATGACGCCTCCCTTGATCGGCGGCCAGGTGAACTGTCCCTCGATTCTTTTGTAGTAAAGGACAAGGCCGCTCCCATCCCAGGTCAGGATCTTCACGCGATCTCGGCGCTTGGAGCGGAAGACATAAAGTCCGCCGTCGAACGGATCGGCTCCAAAGGCCTCGCTCACCAGCATCGCCAATGAGTCCATGCCGCGGCGGAAATCGACCGGCTGCGTCGCAATCCAGATCGACAACCCAGATCGAAGCCCGATCATCGACCAATCGCCCCGACTGCCGCCAGCACCTCGCACAGTGCCCGCCGGTCGATTGTCCCCCTGACACGGATCCGAACCGCGCCGACCTCGATCTCGATCGCCGCCTGCTCCCCACTCGGCAATTTGCTCCCGCAGCCGATGATCGCGGCCGGCACAAAGCCAAGTAGCATGCCTCTGTCCCCGCGCTCCGCGACTTGCGCCTGCGTTGCCTGGCGACGCCAGAGAAACAACAGGCTTGGACTGATATCGTGCCGCCGCGCCACCGCGGACACGCTCGCCCCCGGCGCAAAACTCTCCGCAACAATCGCCGCCTTCGCGTCGGTCGACCAGCGCCGACGCCGGCCCGTCCCCGTGATGATCTCGATGCGCTGCAGCGTGTCGGCGCCGTCTTCAAGGATAGACGTATGCCTATCCTTATCGCTATCCTTACGACTATCCTTACGACTATCCTTGGACATTGTGACCCCGCGACAAACCATTCCGCGAGATATTCTTAGCCGACCAGATCAGCCCTCAGTGCGTGGTCCCTGGATGACGCTCACGTGCTAATCACGACCTCAAACTGTCTTGCCGCCCGATTGGAGGGCATCCTGCCCTCAATCGCGGCCACGACGTGCTTGCGGAGATCCGGCTACTGGCACAGTCCGCGGTCTGGTCAACTCCCAATGTCGATAATTGAGCGGATTGCACGGAGGTGCCATGTATTCGGACGAGCGTCAGGTTGACCAAAACCGGGTTGGAGGAGTTCGCGATGCAAATCGATAAGCTTTAGGTGTCCGCTGGACCAGCAGCACGATCGGCGCCCGCGCTTGCGTCGAACTCGTCATTCATTTAGCGCGATTGCGATCCACGCTTCGCCGATGTTGCAGCTTGAGGCAGTGTGATGGACGCCGGGCCATTTGCTGCGCAAAGGAACTAGATCAAGGGAGTGGCTAACTGTGAATACAAATGTTGAGAGTGGCAGATGGATGCGTGCTATTCTTGGCCGATTGACCTTACCTTTGATCGTCGCACCAATGGCTGGTGTTTCTGGGGTGGAATTGGTGACCACTGTCTGCCGGTCAGGAGCGATCGGTGCGTTTCCCACAACCAATGCCCGAACGGTTGAGGAGCTCGATCACTGGCTCGTTCGGATTGAACAAGACTTAGCCAACCTAGATCGGCCCGTCGCGCCGTACTGCCCAACGCTAATGATGCGTCACCGACGGTTCAAGGATGATCTGGCTTGTCTAATGCGTCACAAGGTGGAGATTGTCATAACTAGCGTCGGGTCGCCGGCGCAAGCAGTCCATACCTTGCATGAAATCGGCTGTCTTGTGTTCGCCGACATCGCCTCGCTGCGCCACGCGGAAAAGGCGATCGAGGCCGGTGCAGACGGTTTGATTTTGCTCTCCGCTGGCGCGGGAGGGCATACCGGATGGGCGAATCCATTTGCTTTTGTTCGCTCGGTCCGCGCGATATTTGATGGTCCGATTGTTCTTGCGGGCGGAATCACAAACGGCGTTTCGCTAGCGGCAGCTCGCGTGCTCGGGTGCGAGCTTGCTTGCATGGGTACTCGCTTCATAGCCACTTGGGAAAGCATGGCGAGTGACTCCTATCGTCAGATGTTAGTGAACAGCACTCTTGACGACATAGTCTTAACGAGCGCGTTTTGGGGACTTCCTGCGAACGTGTTGCGGAGTTCAATAGTGGCGGCCGGTCTTGACGCCGCCAAACTTGAGGACTCAGTATACAACGCTACGCTGAATGCAGCCAGTAAGAGTTCTAGTGAAGGACCGCCCCAATGGAGCAACATTTTCTGTGCTGGTCACTCAGTGTCAGGTGTCAGCTCAGTCGCCGGTGCAGGCGAGCTTGTCAAAGAAATCGCCGGAGAGTACGAAGAGGCGTTAGCCAATGTCGTTCGAGCTCGTGGCTAGCCCAGCTGACTCCGCTGCTCGGCTGATTGAACTTCAAGAGAGTGGTGGTGCAGACGAAAGTTACAACCCCGGAGACTCACCCTTGCAATGTCGAGAATTGGAAAACTAGCCAAATGAATGCACAACAGGATAAGAGGTGAACAACTATCCTCTTGATATGCGCGAGTTTCGTATGAAGGTTCTCTTAATGTGACTTAAAGGCGACATCAAACGGTACTCCCGCAAGATGTGCGCCTCCTAAGTGGGTGAAGTCCAAAGGTGCCGCTACGAGCGCGATCAGGTTCGCTGGCCTTAATGTGATGGGTATCCGATGAGAAACGTGATTGCCCGCAGCCAGATGTCGCGGCAGGTGTGCTTTGGACCTGTCTACGGGAAACAGGTTGATCTGAACTTGAGAAGGAAAAAGCGGAACTGTTGGCAAGCACGTCGTCGACAAAGCTCAGTGAGCGGCTTGGATATGAGTGCACCATCGCCACAGCTCTGTCGGCGAGCCGCTCCTTGCGGAGTAAGCTCCTTCTCGGACTAAAGGCGGTAGATCTGGCTAATACGTGTGTGGGCAACACGCACCGCCCAGGCCTTCATCGGAGACCATCGGGTTGATGCCCTGAGAACGACGTTGGCAGCTTCGAACAAGGTTGTGCGCGTCTCTCCATCTGCGACTTTTGTGATCCGTCCCACCCGATCAACCTCGATTGGTATCGACGGGGCATTAACCCGAGATAGGCGCCGACAGATTGGGAATGCAGGAATCGCCTGGGATCGTCCACAGTGTATTCCTCCGTTGAGGCTTTCAATTACCCACATCGTCGACGAGTTCTGATTGAGAGGCCGAAGGCGATGTCATTGAGGCGTGTTAGGCCTCGCCACACCACCATGTTTCCTGGCGGCGGATCGTGGTTGCGCGCGAGGTAGCCGCCCAGCATGGCAATCTGGAGCAAGTAGGTGGCGAGGGTCTTGCGCAAGATGCGCGGCTTGGACCGCGCCGCGTCGATGGCATCTAGCGTCGCGATTTCGGTTGAGGTGAGGACTGTCTCCGGCGCAGCGTCGGGCTTCGCTCGTGCGGACATGGTGAGGAAGAAGATGCGCCAGCTGACCATCGCGATGAGGGCGAGGAACTTGGTCAGCCGCTCGGCGGTCTCAAGCCTCGTCTCTTCGGCGCGGCAGCCAGACTTCATTACCTTGTGAAACACCTCTGCTTTCCAGCGCAAGGCGTACCATTCGAGCTTCTCGATGGCCATGGTGAAATCTCCGACCGGCAGATTGGTCACCAGCTTCCAGTCGATCGGCGGACGGCCCGCCGGCGGGTCGATCTCAAGGGCGTGAATGTAGGTGAGAAGCTGAGGACTGTATCGCTTCTGCTTGCCTATGGGCGGCAAGGTTTGGATTGCGGCGAACTTCACGTGCACGCACGCCGTCTCATCCTGTCCTATCGCGACGTAATGGCGTCCCGCCCAAGGCGTGGCCGAGAGCTGGGCGAAGACCCTATGAGCTCCATCCCGTGGCTCTGCGTCGGCGGGCGCGCCGGCCAATCGGTTGGTCTGCACTCGCACCAGAAAGCGCGTGCCGAGATCCTGCGCCAGGCAAAAGAGCTCGTAGATGTCGCTCTCGCGGTCGGCCACATGCACGCAGCGTTCCGGCGTGCCCACGAGCGCCATCGACTGGCGCAGGTTCTCCAGCCAGCGATAGCTTTCCTTCGTCTCGATCGGTACCCGCGTGGGGTTCACATGCCGCTTGAGCGTCCAGGTCCCCTTGAACTTCGTGCGTGTCCAGAACTTCGCTGCCGTCAGCCCGAGCGGCGTGCCGCCGAGGGTTACGGCCAGGCTCGAATGCATCAGCACTCCGCACAAAGTCACCACGTTGGGCTGACCCGCCTTGTAACGTCCGGCGTTGATGGTCTTGGTGAAGCCGATCTTACCCGGCTGCGCACGGCTGTAGATGAACTCGGTGGTATCCTGCAGAATGAGGATTGGTCCTTCGCTCGCCGCGCAGCGCATGGCGGTCGCGGCAAAATGGCCGGCCAGCATCCCATGCTCGGTAACGCGCGGATTATCGAAGAAGCGATAGGCCGCCTTCGTCGCCGCCCAGTCGCCGCACGCGGCCGGGACCGGTTGGCCAGGTGCCGCCGACATCTGATCAAGCAGGCGGACAAATCGGCGCGCCAATCGCTTGTCCGGCAGCGTTCGGCCCGGCAAAGCCGCGCGGTGTCACGTGGAAGGGCGCTGGCGGCTGGGTGATCCTCTCGCAATCCCGGCACGGCAATGCAGCGGAGCGGGCGCTGCGCGGCTTTGCCCTGGGCCGCAAGTCATGGCTCTTCGCCGGCTCCGAACGTGGTGCCGAGCGCGCCGCCACCATGGCGACGCTCATCATGACGGCAAAGCTCAATGACCTCGATCCGCAAGCCTGGCTGGCGGACGTCTTGGCCCGCATCGCAAGCACACCGCAAGGTCGGCTCAATGAGCTGCTGCCTTGGGAATGGAAGAGAACCCCCGTTCAGTCTGCGGCCTGATCGGGCCACCGCACAACGCGATGATCCCGCGGCCCTCACCGGCTTTCAATTACCCATAACTTTGACGACTCGGGCTGATCCGCTGATCGGCGAAATCTTGAATCGAAAGAATCACTTGTGATTCCTTGCTGAGCACCTGATTCGCGAGGGGGTGCTCTATGGGGCTGACATTAAGGGATCGATCGGCAAAAGGCTGTTTGCGGTCCTTGGAAGGCGAATGTTGGATTGATCGAGAGAGTAGTGGATGCGAGTTTAGGGACGCGCGGCTCGGCGACAGATTCCGCAAACTGCTCACACAGATTGGAAGCGCCATGGGACAAAGCATTCCGCTCGTCTGCCAGGATTGGGCGAATACCAAGGCAGCCTACCGCTTCTTCTCTAACGACCGGGTCAGCGAAGTGGACATTCTGGCGGGCCATTTCCAATCGACACGTGATCGTGCCGCCGCCACTGAAGGTCTCGTTCTTGTGCTGCACGACACGACCGAATTTAGCTATCAACGCGAGAAGTCAGAAGCGATCGGCATCACCAAGAGCATAAACAGTGGACGGGATAAGGCAGGTCGCCTCAGATCGCACACGGTTTGCGGCATCCTGATGCATTCGAGCCTCGCGGTTACAATCGAATGTGTGCCGCTGGGGTTGGCGGCCGTCAAGTTCTGGACCCGGAAGAAATTCAAGGGAACAGCAGCGCTTAAAAAGAAGATCAATCCGACCCGGATTCCCATCGAGAAAAAGGAAAGCGTCCGGTGGTTGGAAAATCTCAAGCAGTCTACGCAACTCTTGGATCATCCGGGACGATGCATCCATATCGGTGATCGCGAGAGTGACATCTACGAGCTTTTCTGCGCAGCGCAGGAGACCGGAACTCATTTCCTGATCAGGACCTGCGTCGACCGCTTAGCTGGAGACGGGGATCACACGATCGCCGACGAAATGGACGAGGTCGCCGTCAAAGGGCTCCATCGCATCGAAGTCAGAGACAGCAACGGCGATTCCGACCAGGCCGTTCTTGAGATCAGGTATCGCAAGATTCGAGTCCTGCCGCCGATTGGAAAGCAGAAGCGCTATCCCGCTCTGACCCTGACGGTGATCCATGCCGAAGAGCGTGGGACGCCGAAAAACAGAAAGAAGATCGATTGGAAGCTGATCACCGACCTGCCTGTTGGTTCCCGCGCCGGCGCCATTGAGAAGCTCGAATGGTATGCTTTGAGATGGAAGATCGAGGTGTTCCACAAGATCCTCAAATCGGGCTGCAAAGCTGAGGAGTCGAAGCTCAGGACCGCCCAGCGTCTGACCAATCTGACCTGACTTGGCGGGTCTTCTGAATGACGATGCTCAACCGCTCCGTCCCAGACGCGCCGCCAACCCTCGCGTTGACTGCGACTGAAATCGGCGTGCTCGATCGCCTCGTCAACGACAAACCAAAAGGAAGCCAGAAAACGCTCTCGCACTATCTGATCAAGATCGCCCGGCTCGGCGGTTATCTCGCCCGCGCCAGCGATCCGCCGCCCGGTAATACCGTCATGTGGCGCGGGCTGTCACGCCTCACCGACATCTCGCTGGGCGCCATGGTCGGAGCAGAATTTGTGGGTAATTGAAAGCCTCACCGGACGGTTACTCCACAGTGGAGCGGAAGGTCAACGCAGAGACCGGGCCGACCCCCGGGCATCGTCATCAAAAGCCGACAAGCTGGGTCACTGCGCACGGCCTTTAGAACCAGACGATGCGGTCGGGCGTACTCCCGCATCGGCGCTTCGCTTCCCGCAAGCAGCGAATTCATGATCGCCTCCAGTAAGGCGTCATCGCTGACCAACTCACGAACTCCCTCGCGAACAGAGTCCGCGAGAAGATTCCGACTTTGTGACCGAGCGGACGCAGAAGTCCGCGGATGACTTGCTCTGCGGCAGCGATGGAGCGGATGATATGCTTGCGAGCCGCGGCCAGCGTCCGCGCCCTTTGGCTGCCGATGCTCTTGACGTGAACAGGCTTGAACCTTGAACATCCCGTTCTCACCACCTGGGCGATCCCACGGGCGTCATTCCGGTCGGTCTTCACTGGCATGGCCGAAAGTGCCGCCTTAACCTGGCGGGCTTCCAAACTGACAGCCGGCAGCCCCCAGTTCGATTAGATTTGCGGTCAGCCATTCTGACATCGGTCCTGCTTCAAGGCCCACCCCTTCAACTTGACCAGCCCATGGTTTGAGGTACTGCACAATGGATGGCGCGTCCGCCAACGTGGTTCCCTCCCGGATAAGCTTTCCGGTCTCGTCCACCGCATATACCGCAACGGAATTCAGCGAAACATCGAGGCCGACGTAGATCATGGCTTCTCTCCTTTCCGGATTGAGTTGGTCCATGATCGTCAGCAAAAACGTGCCGCGCGGCAAATCGGTCAGGCGATCGGGACCGAATACCCCATCTCTTCCTTGAAACACATCTTCATCTGTTCCCCTTCTTTGCGCCGGACTGTCGCCTTCTTCTGGGACATCCTTAGGCAGGTAAGTAGTAGGTGGCCCCTCGCTGTGACACCGCCAAATTCTCGATGTCACCCCTAACAGCGCCGGTAACTCGTCAACAAAGCTGGTTCCTAAGTTGACGTATGCCACTCGATCACCTTGTCCAGAGCTCGGACCGAGACTCCCGTGCCTTGCAGAAGTGGTCGGCCGGCGAACATGGGTGGGACTCCATCAACTTCCTTATCCCAATAGACTCCGCTCATCTGCGAGACTGCGACAACAACAATCTGAGGATGTTCGGCCTCGAGCGCTTTAAGAGCCATGCCGACTTCTGATTCGTCATCGATGCTCATCGGCAAATCCTTCCCCCATAGGAGGATGTCAAACTCACCGCTATCTCCGAGCGTCTGCATGCACCTGCTCAGGACCCCGGTATTGAAGGCACTCTGGGCGCTCAGATCCAGAGGGTTGAAGCTGTTCGCGAATGAAGGAAGAATGGCGGCCAATCGTTTGCACAACCGATCGGAGAACGAAACAAGGTTTAAGCTCCGCGTAGACAAAATCAGATCGGCCATGATATTTCCCATGCCACCGGAAAAGCTCGCAAAGGCAACGCGATTACCCCGCGGTCGACAGAACGCTTTGAAAGCGAGGACGGTTTCGATCAGGTCCTCAGCCGAATCCACAGTGATCACACCCAATTCTTTGAGGAACTGGATCTCCGTCTCATAGCTGTTCGCGGCTTGGGTTGCCGTGTGTCGGCTGATTCCCTTGCGCACCTCAAGATGGGCGCCAACGCGCAACATGATGATCGGCTTGCCTCGTTCCCGCGCGCGCGTGCAGGCAGCTGCGAAATTCTCCGGATCCTTTAGCCCCTCGGAATAACTCACAATGACTTCTGTTTGTGGATCGGTAGCGAAGAAGCTGATTACTTCGGCTGTCGTGACGGTGACTTCGTTACCGGTCAGAGCAATTTTTCCTATCCCGACACCTCTGCCGATTAGAGGATGCATAATTGTGAACATCTGACCGCTCTGGAAAACGCAACTCACGCCCCCCGGAACGATTTTAGGTATCCTGCTATCGCCGATGGCAACCATTGGCCGGTGCAGATTGATGACTCCGAGGGTGTTAGGCCCGACAACGGTTGTTGTCGGCGAGCGCTTTGCCCAGCGCTCAATTTGCTGCTGTCTTGCGCGGCCCTCCTCAGTGTCGAGTTCAGCGAAGCCGCTTGATATGATCTGCACCGCGCCCACCGACCTGAGCTTGCATTCCTGCAAAACAGCCAGAATGTTCTCAGCCGGAACACATAGAACGGCAAGGTCAACTTGGAACGGAACGTCTGAGATGGACCTGTAACACTTTACACCGTCGACCGCACTATATTTCGGGTTGACCGCAGCGATACTGCCATTGAAGCCGCACGACCTGATGTTGTTAAGAATGCATTTCGCGAAGCTCGGTTTCGGCGACGCGCCTACCACGGCGATTCCCTGTGGCTCGAAAAGCGATCGGAGATTGCGATCGCCTTTGATCATCTCCAATTTGCCCAAATCAGGGTGATGAGCGTCAGCCGTGCTCAGTCCAAGTACTGTTGTCTTTTCACTAGGCTTAAACATGTAATTCCTCGGGCTGTCGAGCTGAAAGGGGGTTGCCACAATTTTCAAGTCTCGTGCCAGGCCGCGCGAGTACCATAATCGCACGTCGGATCGTCATGAGCGGTTGGATAGTTGTGATGCGTCACCGGGGCCCGCAATCTTATTCATTTGGAAATCTTCCACTGGGGGCCGCAACATCGCCGCATGTAAGGGCAAGAAAGCGTCCTTCGTCTTCTGCATCTACGCACCGTTTCTAACTCTGTGAGTGCTCTTCCAAGAGCAACTGCCATGCCAGCGGCGCTGAACCGCATGGGGCGTTGAGTTGTTTCAAAACTGTCGGCTGCAAACGGAATCCAGGCATTTTATCCAACAGCCGTCGCTTCGCTGTCTGAAACGGGACAATATCTGCGGCTATTCGGGCTCTAAGCTAGTGTTAAATTTCATAGTCGCGTTATTAGAAGCCTCAGCCTCGATGCGAGATATCCCGAATGACGCTCCTTGGTGCACGTAAAAAGATTAGCGGAGCCACCAGGTGCGGCTTCTACAAGCAGTTATTGACTTGCAGAGAGCGTTTCAGAGCTACTGCGCTAGAGGTCTCAACGATTATTTAGCAATGGCGCGCCATCGGTGCGCGAGATGTTTAGCCGTAGCCCTTCTGAGTCAAAAAAGTCGGGATCGCATTTAGAGGCGAGCTAATGATTGATGCGAGGTCGTCGGGATTAGGCCCAAACAAAGGCGTAAGTGAAGTACGTGAGAGAGCCGATCTTGCAGATCGTGTTGCTGGAGCGCGCGGTCGTCCAAATCAATTGCTGTTTCAGTCCGTGAGCTCGGCCGCATCGTACACGCCGAAAGCGTCGGCTTGGCAGTAGAATATTGAGCGGGGAAGTGCGACCCTCTCGCTACTCGGCCCTCCGCGAGCGCGCTGCTTAGCATACAGAAATTGTTCCAAAATGGAAGGAAAGCCGTAGTGAAACTGAGTAATCTCGGCCGTCCGACTAGCTACGATGACGTAACGACTCCGACAACTTTTGCTGCGTTCGAGACGTTGGTGGTCAGGCGTGAGTTTTCGTTTCTCGTGACAGAGGACGCGCCAATGGAATTCAAAACTGGCGCGACAATTGCTGGGGAGATGGCGCCGCGGCCAAGTCGGCAGCTCGATGAATCTGCTCGAGACTTGGACGGCGCTACGCTCGAAAATTGAAGCGTCGTGGACTTCCGATAAATCTTGTTCAGCCGCTTTTGGCATAAGTCTAGCTTGCTGTGCGAAAAGAGTGCGAGTGGTTCCGAGGTGGTCGTGGCTTTGCAATCGCAGCGTGGCTTGAGTGCGGTAGAATCGCGGGCGGCCAGAGGGGTAGGCGGATTCAGCGATCAATGCAATGTCGGGGGGCTCACATCCTCCTGAGGGACGTTCGCAGTTGACTCGCGAACCGCCGAGATATTTAGGGGTTGGGTTCGGGGTATTCAACTAGTCAGTACTGGCGCGCCAGCTTGGATAACGCCGCGCTTGGCTCGAGAGCATCGAAGTGCAGGAGGCGAGTCCAAAAGCAGTGCGCGAGGACGCTAAGATCAATGTGTATGTCTAAGGCGAGAATTCATGAGCGATGCGTCTATTTCGGTATCTGAGAAGCAGCCGCGGGAAATCGGACTGCTTGGAAGTGGAGTAATTGGAGGCGGGTGGGCCGCCCGTTTTATCCTTAATGGAATAGACGTGCGGGTGCATGGCCGTTCGCCCGGTGCGCTCGAACGCGTACAGGAGCAGTTGGCAAAAGCGCGTCGGGCATATCGGCGATTAACCCAAGCTCCGCTGCCATCCGAGGGATCGCTGACCGTGGTGAATTCGCTTGCCGACGCGGTGCACGGCGTCGATCTGGTGCAAGAGTCTGTGCCGGAGCGCTTGGAAGTCAAGCAGCAGCTATTTGCCGAAGTTAGCCGGGTGGTGGGCCCTGAAACGTTGATCTGCTCGTCGAGTTCGGGCTTGGTGCCGTCATTGCTGCAAGCTAAGATGGGGCGACCCGAGAGCCTGCTCGTAGCCCATCCGTTCAACCCGGTATACCTAGTGCCTTTGGTTGAACTGTGCGCAGGACAGCGCACAGCGCCCGAGGCTCTGGCGCGGGCGGGAGAGATCTACCGGGCTATCGGGATGCACCCACTTGTCGTGCGTAAGGAGGTGGACGGCTTCATTGCGAACCGGCTGCAGACGGCAGCATGGCGTGAGGCGCTGTGGTTGGTGCACGATGATCTAGCCACCGTACAAGAGATCGACGACGCCGTCCGCTACTCTTTTGGACTGCGGCAAGCAGCGTTAGGTCCCTTTCGGACTTACTTCGTCGGCAGCGGTCAAAAGAGCTTTCGCAGCTTCTTGGAGAAGTGGGGACCCGGGCGGAAATCGTCTTCAAAGCTCGATGAGATACCCGAGTACAGTGATGCCCTTCTGGACAAACTCGCCGAGCAGTCCGACGCACAGGACCTGCTCGAGAGCGTAACCATTTCTGAGTTTGAGCAAAAACTCGACGACGGCATTGTCGCCGTGCTGAAAGGATTGCGCTCTCTGAATTATGGTGCTGGTGAGACCCTATCGCGTTGGGAAGAGGGTCTGCGCGACCGCGCTACGAGCCGAACTAGCAGATCCGACGCAGGCACAGCGCCAGAGATACCGAAAGGCTGAACGCGCAAATCAGAGCCAGCAGCTGTTCGTCCTTCAGCAAAGCCACCGTCACATTGGTGACCACGACGAGCTCACCTCGGTCGAACAACTTGTGCGGTGGCTCCGTTCGCGGCCGACCTCACTAGCTACTTCTCGTCTCTTGGAGCCGCCCGTCGGATGATGATCTTCCGCAATTGTCCATAGGCCGACGTCTCTCTCGTAATCAATTATCATAACGCCGTGTTTAGTTTAACCGAGGAAAACTAACTGAATCCACGCGTCCCAATTAGGAGTCTGCACTTTTGGTCAATCACCGCAATCAAACCGTCTTCTCGCGTCCGTGTGACGGCGTCCTCCTAGACCTCAGTCTCGAGGAACGCTCCCGTTTCGCCGTCCAAGCCTTCAGCGCGGCTTCAGGTGGAACCTCGATTGCCAACCGGTTCACGAACATCGAAGGCTCTCGAAGAACTGGATTCGACGGAGCTGCCTGTTTTGGCTGATGGGACCTATTGCCTGATCAAAATCTGCAAGAAAAGTCCGTATTCGCTTAAATTCCGCCTCCGGGAGACAGATGAAGCTTTGAATCCATCTTGAAGCAAAAATGTGTCGATTGCCAGGTGCGGAGCTGAAGGCGCTACCTTCCGCGGAAATCGACTAGACATACCAAAGGCTACCGGCCGGCGAGTTCGGGCTAACTGTAACAGTGCCGCCAGCTTACTGAACTTAATTCGCGACATAACATAGGAGAGTTTGATGTCCCTGAAGGTGATCATCACGTGTGCAGTAACTGGGGGTAATAGCGCAGTCCTCGCGAAACATCCGAACATTCCCAAGACGCCATCGGAAATTGCAGATGCTGCGCTGGAGGCAGCTAAGGCAGGAGCCGCGGTCGTTCATATCCACGTGCGCGATCCAAACACCGGTCTTGGGTCGAACCGATTCGAACTCTATGAACAGGTCGTGAAGAAGATCCGAGAAGCGGCAACTGACGTGATCATCAACTTGACCTGCGGAATGGGCGGCGAACTGGTTCTTGACTCCGTTGACCCTATCAAAGTCGGTGCAGCGAGCACGCTTAAGAATCCCGCGGGGCGATGTCTCCACGCGGCCAAGCTTCAGCCAGAGCTTAGCACCTTGGATTGCGCTACCATGACCTTCGGAGAGCGCATCTATGTTGCACGTATGTCCGAATTGAGAGAGATGGCGGCCCTTATGCGAGAGGCCGGCGTCAAGCCTGAGTTGGAATGCTTCGATTTAGGCCACATTGAAACCGCAAAGAAGCTAATATCCGAGGGCGCGATTGATGGCTCTCCTCTCTTTCAGTTCTGCCTCGGTACAGGAAATGGTGCGCCGGCTCTTCCGATCGTTCTCCAAGCTATGCGGGAGCTTTTGCCCGAGGGAGCCATTTGGGGCGGATTTGGCTGTGGCCCCGATGAAATGCCCATGGTCGCACAGGTAGTGGCCATGGGCGGCCATGTCAGAGTAGGATTGGAAGATAACATTTACCTGCGGCGTGGTGTGCTGGCATCCAACCGCGAGCTGGTCGAGAATGCGGTGGGTATCGTTGAGCGCATGGGAGCTAGCATCGCAACACCGGCTGAGGCGCGGGCAATCCTTGGCGTTGTGAAACGCGGATAACTTCGCCTAGATCCTGGCACGGCTTCAGTATACTAGCTCTCGGGTTGTTGATAGCATCGGCACGCGCTGGATGAACTGTTGGATTCATCCTGCTGCAACTTGACGAACTTCTAAACGAACGGGCTTCCAACTAGATTTCTGGCTGGAAGTCGCCCGCTTAGCGTCTCAGAAGGTGATCTTCCCTCGAAAAGTGGACGTGTTAGGCGGCTTTTAGCTCCATTTCGCTTGGGGCAATATATCCGATGGCGGAATGGAGTCTTGTTCTGTTATAGAGGCCCTCGATGAAGGCGAAGATGTCGCGCTTGGCCTCGGCGCGGGTGACGGCAGCCAAATACAGCCAGGGATGTAGGTGATATCTGCGAGCCAAACACGGGGGCCTGCGCTGTGAAGTCACGCGCGATCAGGTTCGCGGCGATCGGCAGGTCATGACGGCCGTCGGTGGTGCGCACGCGGCGCGGCGGTGTCATGATAGCGCGGATAACGTTCCGACGCATCATCCGCTCGACGGCCGCGGCTGACACCTCGGCCCCGCCGGCGCAGAACGGATGAGCAGGACTGCCGTAGCGACCGCTGCTGCCTTGATGGACTTGCCGGACTGCAGCCAAGGGCGCGGCATTGGATTTGGTCCGCCCCAGAGCTAGCAAACTGTCCGAAACAAGAACATGAGTTGGCATGAAACGTCCTCGATTGTGCCAGGACAAAGCAGCCGCCGCTACCTTCCTTCTACTGTATTCCTCCGTTGAGGGCCGTTGAGGGCCGCCTTGTTTGACGGAGGCGAACGCTGCAGGTCCTAGGGGTAATCCTAGGAGAAGCGCTATGACGATTTCGAGGGCGGAGGTGATCACATCGGTCGAGCGGCGGCGCCGGTGGTCGCGGGATGAGAAGGAACGGCTAGTTGCAGCATCGCTCGAGCCCGGAGCCAATGTTTCCGAGGTGGCTCGCATGGCCGGCCTTCATGTGAGTCAGCTGTTCCGGTGGCGCAAAGAGCTTTGTAAGCACGGGGAAGCGAGTATAGCGCCGTTCGTGCCGGTCGAGATTGGGCCGTCTGTGCCGCCGCGGGAGGTGGCCGAAGCGCCAATGGCGACGACGGCGGCGCGTCGACGGAAGAGCCAGGGCATCATCGAGATCGATCTTGGTAGCGGGGACCGCATCCGGGTCGATGGCGACGTTGATGGAGACGCGCTACGTCGCGTTCTCGATGCTTTGGTACGACGATGATTCCGGTTCCGACGGGCGCGCGAGTGTGGCTCGCGACAGGCTACACGGACATGCGCCGAGGCTTTCCGTCGTTGGCACTCCAAGTGCAGGAGGTGCTGCGCAAGGACCCGCTCAGCGGTCATCTGTTCGTCTTCCGCGGTCGCCGAAGTGATCTTGTCAAGGTGATCTGGCACGATCGCCAGGGAGCATGCCTGTTCACCAAGAGACTCGAGAGAGGGCGGTTCATCTGGCCTTCGGTTGCGGGCGAAGCAGTGACGATCTCGCCGGCGCAGCTGAGCTACCTGTTGTCCGGAATCGATTGGCGCAACCCGCAAGAAACCCAGCGTCCGACGCGGGTCGGATAGCCGTTTTGGGTTTGAATCTGCTGCTTGATCTGATTCAATGGCTTCATTGTCTCGAAGCCGGACGACCTTCCATCGGACCTTGTCAGTGCCCTGGCGGCGCTGCAGGCCGAGCGTGAGGCGCGGCTGCGAGCCGAGGCGGTAGCCGCCAGCGCGCAAGCGGAGCTGTCGGATAACGCGGCGGTGATCGCGCATCTCGAGTTGCGGATCGAGAAACTCAAGCGCGAACTGTACGGGCAGCGCTCCGAGCGCACGGCGCGGCTGATCGAGCAATTGAAATTGGAACTCGAAGAACTCGCCACCACGGCCAGCGAGGATGAGCTTGCCGCGCGCGCCGCGGCGAAAACCCAGAGCGTACGCGCCTTCACGCGCAAGCGGCCGGTACGCAAGCCCTGGCCGGACGACATCGAACGCGAGCGCATCATCATTGAGGCGCCAAAGACCTGCGCCTGTTGCGGCGGATCGCGGCTGGCGAAGATTGGCGAGGACCTGACCGAGACGCTGAAGGAGATCCCGCGCCGGTTCAAGGTCATTGAGACCGTGCGCGAGAAGTTCACTTGCCGCGATTGCGAGAAGATCAGCCAGCCGCCGGCGCCGTTCCATGCCACGCCGCGCGGCTTCATCGGTCCGCAATTACTGGCGACGATCCTGTTCGACAAGTTCGGCATGCATATCTCGCTCAACCGCCAGAGCGCGCGCTTCAAGTGCGAGAGGATCGACCTGCCATTCTCGACGCTGGCCGACCAGGTCGAGCACCGGACCTTCGCCGTCATGCCGCTGTTCCAGCTGATCGAGCGTCATGTACTCGCAGCCGAGCGCCTACATGGCGACGACACCACCATCCGCATCCTGGCGAAGGGCAAGTGCACGACCGGCCGGATCTGGACCTATGTGTGCGACGATCGGCCCTACGGTGGACCTGCGCCGCCGGCGGCGATCTATTACGCCTCGAACGACCGACGGGGCGAGCATCCCCAGAAGCATCTGGCCGCCTTCGCCGGTATCCTGCAGGCGGATTGCTATAGCGGCTTCGAGCCCTTGTTCGACCCGCAAAGGAAAGCGATGCCGATCACGCCGGCATTCTGCTTCGCGCATGCGCGGCGGGGCTTCTTCGAGCTGGCCGATATCGAGAAGAAAGCTAGGGAAGGCAGCAAGGGTAGACCGGTCTCCCCGATCGCGCTGGAGGCGGTCGGACGCCTCGATGCATTGTTCGAGATCGAGCGAGCCATCAATGGCCGTAGCGCCGAGGAGCGGCGTGCCATGCGCCAGGAGAGAAGCAAGCCGCTGCTCGACGACATGCACGCCTGGCTGCTGCGCGAGCGAGAAACCCTCTCGCGCTCCTCCGAGGTCCTGAAGCCCATGAATTACATGCTCAGGCGCTGGGCCGACTTTGCCCGTTTCCTCGACGATGGCAGGATCTGCCTCAGCAACAACGCCGCCGAAAGAGCGCTGCGCGGCATCGCCCTGGGAAGGCGCAACTGGACCTTCGCCGGCAGCCTGCGCGGCGCCGAACGCGCCGCCATCATGCTCACGATGATCACCACCTGTCGTCTTAACGATGTCGATCCCAAAGCCTGGCTTGCCGACGTCCTCGCCCGGATCGCCGATCTTCCCGCTTCGCGTCTGCACGAACTGCTGCCCTGGGAATGGAAGCTCCCGCGCCAAGCCGACGAACCTACCGATCAGCAAGCTGCCTAACCCTCACGCAGCGCTATCATAGCGCTACCCGGCCCCGCGCGCATGCGTCAATCAGGCGGTCTTCGTCGTATGCGTACCTTCTACTCGTATGATCGGCATTTTGTTCGTATCCGACGCACAAATCCTTCTCTTATCGTGAGAGAATGCTTGTTTCGTCGCGTATGCGGCCATGCTCGCGGTTTATCAGCAAGGCTATCCATTATGGGATTTGGCGAGGCTCGCACATCCGGTGAATGTTCGGCGCTACCCCTCTGCCTCTCGCTGTGAGAACGTTGGATGTGAGCCGTTCCGATTGCGGCACGCCGTGGATGCGAGCAATTCTACGAGCGAATGCTCAGGGGGATACCCCAGACTCCGCAGTAGCCGGACAGGAATGCAGCTGCGGTTCAGCGTAAGCGGCAAGCTGAGGCCGTCAGATGGCGTGGTTCCACGGCATAAGCGCGTCTATTTCGCTGCTCGGCCAGCCATTGACGATACGCTGAAGCGTGAGAGCAAGCCAGGCGAGCGGATCGACGTTGTTCATCTTCGCTGTCTGCAGCAGTGTCGCGATGGTCGCCCAGGTTCGTCCGCCGCCGTCGCTGCCGGCAAACAGATTCTTTCTCGTAATTGTTTGTGGCCTGATGGCGCGTTCGACGATGTTGGAGTCGAGCTCGATGCGACCATCCGTCAGGAAGCGTTCGAAGATGGCACGGCGCGAGACGGCATAGCGGATCGCCTCAGCGAGCTTTGATTTGCCGGAGATCCGCCGCAAGGTCCGCTGCCAGAAGTCGAAGAGATCTGCGACGATCGCCGCGGAGGCCTGCTGGCGCGCGGCAACGCGAGCGTCGGGGCGTTGACCGCGCACGGTTTTCTCGACCTGCCAGAGTCTTGCCATCCGCTCGACCGTCGCCGTTGCCACTTCTGAGCTCCCTGCAACATGCAGCTCGTAGAACTTGCGTCTGCAGTGTGACCAGCAGCGAGCCAAGGTGACGCCATCATTGCCGCGATCGGATCGCGCGAGCTTGTTATAGGCGGCATAGCCATCCACCTGCAGTATGCCGCGATAGCCATTGAGGTGCCGGACCGCGCATTCGCCGGAGCGGCTGTCTTCGAAGCGATAAGCCACCATCGGGGAACCGCTGCGGCCAAACGTTCGGTCATCCCGGGCATAGGCCCACAAATAGGCCGTCTTCGTCGATCCGGAGCCCGGAGCGAGCGTCGGCAAAGTGGTTTCGTCGGCAAAGACCCGTTCGGCCTTCTTGACCTCGCTGAAGATGTAGTCCGCCATGATCTCGAGCTCGAAGCCGAGCTTGCCCATCCATTGCGCCATCAGCTGGCGGTCGAGCTCGACCTTGTCGCGGGCGTAGATCGCCTCCTGCCGGTAGAGCGGCAGGCCGTCGGCATATTTGGCGACGGCGATCTGGGCCAGAAGCGCTTCCGTCGGAATGCCTCCTTCGATGATATGGGCCGGGGCCGGCGCCTGGATCACGCCGTCCGCGTTCTTGAACGCATACTTGGGACGGCGCGTGACGATCACACGGAACTTGACCGCCACCACATCCAGACGCTCCGACACGTCCTCGCCGATCAGCTCTTTCTGCTTGCCGGCATGCTCAGCCAGCTCTTCCGGGTCAATGACGATTTCGACCCTTTCCAGATGGGGCGCAAAGCCCTTGCGCCGACGCGGTGCACGCTTGCTATCCGCTTGCGCACGGCCCTTGCTGACCCGGGCCTTGATCGCAGCGATGCCGGTCTCGATCTCCTCGAAGACAAAGGCTTGCTGTTCAACGTCGCCATTCGCAGAGCCGAGCTTTTCCGATCGTCGGCCGAACCGCGCGCGGTCGAAGGCCTTGAGGATCTGCGTCAGCCGCTCGATGCGCGCATCGGCATCGGCGTTGCTCGCCTTGAGATCGGCGACCTCGCTCTCCAGAGCACCGGCGCGGGCCGCTTTCTCGGCCATGGCAAGCACCATGGCCTTCAGCGTCTCCACGTCATTTGAGAGGTTGAGATCGGGCCGCGTCATTGCCCCGACCAGAGCACATTTTGCTCAGCTTCTCTTGCCCTTTTAGGCCGCTGATTCACTTCCCCGCAGTGCTTTTACCCAACAATCTCCGGCGGCTTGACCGCCGCAGTCCGGACCCGCTTCCAGTCCATCCCATCCACCAAGGCCGTCAATTGCGCAGGATTCATCTGCACCCGATGATGCCCGATCTGCGGCCAGCAGAACTTCGCCTTCTCGAGACGTTTTAGAGGCACACGCCGGAGCCATCCCACCATACGATCTTGATTCGGTCGGCTCTTTTGGCCCGGAACACATAAAGCGCACCGTCGAACGGATCTGAGCCCGCATCGCGCACCAGCGCAACAAGGCCATCGATACCCTTGCGGAACTCGACTGGATGGCTGGCCAGGAACACCTTCACGCCGGAGGGGATCATGCCGAACGCACCGCGCGGATCACCCGCCGCAACTGCGCCTCGTCGACGTCCACGCCGGCACGCACGATCACCGCGCCGGCCGCTGACGCCACCACACCCTCGCAACTCGAGTGCCGCGCGTGATAATGTCGCTCCGCCCCCGCATCACGGCGCCAGGCGAACAGCTGCCATGGGTGAATGCCAATCCGGCGGGCGATCGCCGAGACGCTCGCGCCAGGCTCCAGTGCCTCCGTCACAACTTGCGCCTTGAACTCGTCCGACCAGCGTCGGCGAAGCCGCGGTGCCCCCTCAAGGCGGCCCGCGATCGCTTCGATCATATGGAAGGTTCTAGTTCCAGAACTAGGCGCAGACATAGAAGCTCACATCGGCTCACAAACTCACCAGCCGATAGCCGATCGCTCATCGCCTCCGCCAGACGGGGTCTCCTTGCCGCTTACGGTTCAGCAAGGATGCATCGCAATCGTTCGCACGAAGGCAAATCTCCGAGAAGGCGTCCCGTGGCCGGCCCGCTGATGGACGGCGGTGTAACTGGAGCCCCAGCATCGGACAGCACCGGATACGCTTAGCTCAAATTCGGAAAAGTCGTTGTCGATGATGAGGACGAAGCTCTTCGGCTCGCGTCGAAGATCAAAGCCATCGACGTGCGTCGTGGTGGGAAGTCCTAGCGCTTGAAGCGCAACGATTTATTGCCGGCAGTGTCCTGGGAAACAGCGCACAGCGATGAGCGTGTAGCGCTGCGCCGTGGCGTTACACTAGCACGGCTGGCGCGCGCGACCATTTTCGTGGCAATATGGGTGGCTACGCTCTGCATGCTGGAGATCGGATGAGCGTTGTGATGGCTATAAACAGCGAAATCCACCTCGACACCGAAGCCAGGGACAGTAACCGTCTGGCGCAGCTTCCTGGCGCCTGTTACTCTGCGAGAGCAGATGAAGCTTTGACCATTGTAGGATTTCCGGAATCGGATTCGTTGCTCAGGCATAGTAACCGGCCCTGGTCAGCCAAGCGGAAGCTTTGGACAATGCTCTTGCGTCGAACTTAAAGACTCTTAGCGCGATTCCCGAGCTATGATCGTTTGATCAGCAGTCTCATATTGCAGTATTTCGTCGTCCGTTAAGAGCGACCAAGCGACTGATGTGGAATCGTAATCTGGCAGACCGGCTTTTTTGCGATTGCAGGGTTTTGATGCTTCGGGGATCGGAACCTTGCAATTTCATTTTCAGGATTCCGTCGAATCGCCAGTCATGATTCCGTGGCCGCATCGGAGGGGGCGATGCGGCCGAAGAAGCAGAAGGCGACGGTATCGGGCGATCTGTTCCGGGCCAGGCTGGACCAGATCATCAATATGAAGCACGAGCTGGTTCAGCTCGCCGGCAGGGTCGACTGGGACTGGATCGATGGGGAGATCGCGCCGCTCTACAGCGAGAACGGCCGGCCCGGCATCGCGACCCGCTTCGTGATTGGGCTGCTGCTGCTCAAGCAGATTTACGGCCTGTCCGACGAGGGGGTGTGCGAGCGCTGGGTCCACGACCCGTATTTCCAGTACTTCACCGGCGAAGAGTTCTTCCAGCATTCATTTCCGCACGAGCGCTCGGACCTGAGCCACTGGCGCAAGCGGCTCGGCGACAAGCTGGAGCTGCTGTTGGCCGAGAGCCTGCGGGTGGCGCACGAAGCCGGCGCGTTACGCAGCCAGGACCTCAAGCGTGTCACGGTCGATACCACCGTGCAGCCGAAGGCGATCACCTTCCCGACCGATGCCAAGCTGCTGCACGCGGCCATCAAGGGGCTCAACCGCATGGCGAGGAAGCACGGGGTCAAGCTGCGGCAGTCCTATCTTCGCGTCGCCAAGACCGCGGCAATGATGGCGGGACGCTACGCCCATGCCAAGCAATTCAGGCGGCATCAGCGGCAGTTGCGCATCCTGCGCAGCCGGCTGGGCCGGATCATCCGCGATATCGGCCGCAAGATCGAAGGTCGAGCTGTGCTCGAGAACGCCTTCGTCCTCCCGCTCAGCCGCGCTTCGCAGATCCGCTCGCAACAGCAGCGTCAGCGTGGCTGGAAGCTTTATTCCTTCCACGCCCCGGAGGTGGAGTGCATCGGCAAGGGCAAGGCAGCCGCGCCTTACGAGTTCGGTGTCAAAGCCTCCATCGTCACCAACAACCGCCGTGCTCCCGGTGGCCTGTTCGTGCTGCACGCCAGGGCGCTACCCGATAACCCATATGACGGTCACATCTTGCGGGACGTCATCGACCGCACCGAGACACTCACCGGCTGTCCGATCGAGCGGGCCTATGTCGACAAGGGATACCGCGGCCACGACGCACAAAATCCCCGCCGCATCTTCATCTCCGGCCAGAAGCGCGGTCTCTTTGGGGTCATCAAGCGCGAGCTGCGCCGCCGCTCCGCCATCGAACCCATCATCGGACACCTGAAGACCGATGGTCACCTCGGCCGCTGCTACCTCAAAGGCCGCGCTGGCGATGCGGCCAACGTCATCCTCTCGGCCGTCGGCCACAACTTCCGCCGCATCCTCGCCTGGCTGAGAGCTTTTTGGCGCCTGATCCTGACCACCCTCATCGCAGCCACGAGCGACCGCTCACCGCTGAAATCGAGTTCTTAACGGACGACTATTTCTGCAAAATTGCGTGCGCTCTTGTCCGATTTCGCCCAGAGCTGCGGCTCGGACGAATTCTATGCAAGGCGTTGGGCACTCGGCCGCCTCGGCACAACGCCATTCAAACTGGCGCACATCCGCTTGCATATCACGCCATAGGCGAAGCGCCGCAATCATCGGCGCTTGGTCCGCATGGTCAACTGGCCGTCACTAAGTAGTTCGAAGATAGTCCCATGCTGAGGTTGCATGCACCGTCAGAACGTGGAAAAGACGGACCGTAAACATAGGCCGGAACTCCAGCTTAACGCCATAGGCGCGTATCCGTCGGCCGAGACTGATGATCAGCTATGGCGTGACACCCGTTACCATTTCGGCGTTCCGCTGTAGTATGCTCACCATCTCATGATCGGGATCGCAGTAACTAGGCTCGGTTGCGTTCAACACCTCAAACGGAACGCCAGGATAATCAGCCAGGATGCGGTCGATCTCAGCCAGAACGCGCTCCTTCTGGAGACCGACCGGTAGCCGAATATCGTAGTCAAAACTGAGTCAGGAATCATGTTGATCTTTAGCCCGCCCTGCATTCCGACATTTGTGGTCAGGCAGGCCATAATATCGGTCGCCCGCTGCCCAGGCCGGTCTCAATCGCCGGGCGGCCACGCTCAATTGCCCTCGCAACGTTTGCCGGCACGCCGGCGCGAAGTTCTTGTAGTCCCTCAAGCGCAGCAATGACGCATGCCGCACCGGTCGCGCTCTCACCCGTATGTGGATAGGCGCGGTGGCCACCCCGCGTGTGGATCTGGAAGCGGAGCCAATCAGCCCTTTTTCCCCAAACGGCAGCGTATGTCGGCTACTAGGCTCAGCACTGAGGCAGCAATCGCCCAGCACCTCGGGATGGTTTGCGACAAGAATCCGCGCCCCCCATTCGCCGAAGGTCTCTTGGTCCGAAAGGACGGTCAGCGTCAGGCGCCCGGCGAGCCTCTCCTTGAGAGGGGCCAAATGGACGTAGGTGAAAATCGAAGCAGTAGTGCCGGACTTCATATCGCAAGCACCGCACCCCATACGCGCCCCTCGCTGATCTCCCCGCCCCAGCAATCCTTGCTCCAACCTAGGCGATCCCCGACCGGAAATTCGTGTGTGGTACCGGCCAGGCCCTTGCTCCGCCATCAAAAGCCGCAACGATGTTCGGCATCATCGGCTCGGGATCAATAATTCTGTAGTCGAGTCCCTGACCATCCAGAAAATTACCGACGAACTCCCTGGCAGCGCGAGTGTCGCCAGGAGGATTGGGGTAGCTATGTGCAAAAACCGGACATGAAGCGCTGAATTCCGGTCGCGATTCTCCTCGATCCAAGCCAAGATTTGCCGCTTGTCATGCGAGATCGTTTGAGCTGAAGCGTTTTTCGGAGGAGATGTTTTCAGGCGTTCCTGCCGATCTTCAAGGTCAAGAGCGCAGTGACACTTGGCATTTGCAACGATGAAGGATGGCTCGCACTACCTAATGCTAATCAAGCAGGCAGACGGCGTTTGTACCGATCGTTGTCCAAGCCAAGCAGGTCAACGTATTGTGAACAGTTATCGGCGACAAGTTGTCGATTTGCATAGCGAACTCCTTGAGCACCCTTTAACCAACCTGACTCTTGTTAGCTAATTGGTGACATGCTCATGCAATCCATTCAATTGTTAACGTTGAGAGATGACAAGAGCGCTCGTCCTCGTTCGTTCCGGGTGCGAAGAATATCCGACTGCTCGGTTTTCGAACGTACATCGGCCGCCGCAGCGGCCCGCGCGTGGAAGATTGGAATACGAAGCCGTACCGACTGAGCAGGCATTCCAGCAGTTGAGATTGAAAGCTGCTATCACCCGTGAACTGGCCGATTCATGTCAGCGGTCGCGAGGCAAGCGGAAGATTAAATCAGGCACCCTTCTCATCATCGTGGACCCGCTGGAGACGGATCCACGGCAGACGAAATGCCGGTCGAGCTTGTTCCCCTTCCACGTTTCTAGGATTATGATCGACCGGGTTCGCGATCTCTTAAAGTGATGGGATTGTGGCTATGCTTGGCGACATCCTTTACGTCGGAAGTGCGGCGCGGTTTGGAGTCCTCGCGCAGACGGGGATGCGGTCGTTGGTTCGAAGGACAATAGGGCCCGGATCGTCAACGAGATGCCCGTACCAGGCGCGATCGTTCCGAGATTGGCCCGCGACGCGGGCTGCCCCACAACAACTGCTCATCTGCACTGGTAGGCACGCCAGTTTGACAAAAAGAAACGAGACACGATCTTCCGGCTCTATTACGCTAATGAGCTCTAGGCGATGTCATGCTGTCTGGCTGGCGGTTTGACTCTCGCACGCAGTGCTATCCTCGTAAGGAATCGCCCGAGCAATACGCACCAATGACGGGGCACACCGAAATCGCTCTGGTAAGCTGCCGAGTTATCAAACCTCTGCAAACTTAACTGAACCGTCGCTCCGAAAATCGATGCCCCGTAAGGGCTGAGACAATCGGTCCGCCGCTTCTCTGGGCGTCTACACTTGCGCTCCTGAACACCCGTAACCCAAGCAGCGGCTTCAGGTCCAACGTTTCTGCTCAGCGTCGTAGGTGTTCGATAGCGGATCGCTTACGGCCATCAGCTCTCGTTTGAGCACCTTATTACTGGTGACGGTTCTCGGAAGCTTCGGAATAAATGCAATATACCGTGGCACCTTAAACACGGCAAGGCGCGCCTGAGCGTGCTCCAGAATGCGCTCTACCTGGAACTGGGCTGGCGTGAGTCCTTCTTTCAGTTCCACGTAGACCTTGACTTCCTCACCCCTTTTCTGGTCGCGAAGGGGCACAGCCGCTACGTCCGCGATCTCGGGAATTTCCCGAATAATTGCCTCGACCTCGCGCGCAGAGATATTGTCGGCAATGCGACGGATTATATCCTTCTTACGTCCCACGAACCAATATAGTCCGAGTTCATTGCATCGCATCAGATCACCGGTCTTGAACCATTGCCCATTGAAACTATCTTCATTCACTTCCGGCTTATTCCAGTAGCCCTTGAAGATTCCGCGTCCACGTACCCACACCTCGCCGACCTCGCCGACCGCAGTAGGGCTACCATCCCCGTTGATCAAACGTAGTTCTCGAAATGGGGCGCTAATCCCGACCGAACCGGCATCATTCATCTCCTGGATATCTTGAGGCATTTGCGTGCCACATCCGATTTCCGTCATGCCCCAGGCGTAATTGCTGCGCACGCCAAGCTGCTCGCGAAACCGGCGCACTGTCTCAGCACTCCAGCCGTCGTACTGCCAGACGTTTCTCAGGCATCCAGGTATGTCATGGTCGCCTTCCGCTATCTGCCTCGGCAGCGCACACCACTCAATAAGGTGTTTCTCGATCCAATCAATGAATTGCGATGGGTCAAATTGTTGAGCGACGTACAACGTACCGCCCTGTCCATACGAGTTCAGAAGAATCAACGGGCTGAACATATGGCCGGAGGACGCCCAACTCAGATATCTCTTGTATGGAGTCAAGTAGGTAAGTACGCACGACAACACGCCCCAATAATCGTGCGTCAACATGCATCCCTTCGGAAAACCCGTAGTACCTGACGTATATTGAATAGTCAACAAGTCACCCGGTTGGACATCCTCGCCCGCCGGTGATTCGTCGATATCCCTAGAGATGCGATGAAGGCCGACAAGCGTCTCGTTGGAAGACTGCCCGACTAGAATGATTCTCTCTCTTGCAAGTTCTTGCGGCCAATGATCCATCGTGCAGAACACTGGCCATGCAGATTCATCGACGACGGCGAATTTCGACTGGCTGTCGCTGACGATGTATTCGATCTCCCGCGGAGTGTAGTCCATATCGATCGGGACCGCCACTGCACCAAGCTTTGCGAGCGCGAACCACAGTGTCGGCATTTCTATGCGGTTAGGCAGCATAACCGCAACGCGATCGCCCTTGCGCACTCCGAATGTACGCAACGCATGTGCATAGCGGTTTGAGCTGCGATCCATCTCCCGGTAGGTCGCGCGCTCGCCGCGCTCGAAAATGTCTATTGCGGTTGTGGAGCTGTGCGTTCGCGCCCGCGTCGAAACAAGCTGTCCGATAGTTGTAGATCTATATGCAGCCTCTAACGCCTTGTCCCGGCGCAAGGCGTTGTTTATCCCGTCGCGCAGTTGATTCGATTTAAAGTTTGTAGTTGGCATTGGCATTCCTCAGGTTCAGGGGGACAAGAACAAGTCGGCTGGCGAAACAACCTTTTCCACGGTACAGCTTCCTCAGGCTATCTTCGGTCTAGATCCAGGGCATGGGCGCGACGATCCCCGCACGTCACGCGTTTGATAGCCTCGTGCCCCTTAGGCGAGCTCAACTGCTCACTCGCATTAAGCAAGAGCTACATTGCCGGCTGACGCCACCTAGTACTTGGTGCTACATCAACAACAAAGATCGGAATACTACCGATTCTGGTGAGGAATATGCTGCAAGCGGCCAGTATAGTATTTCGAGTCATAGGTTTGCATCGGAGATCCACGTCGCTGCGTGAAGAAATGGAGGCGCGCAGTTGAACGTAGCCGCTGGCTCGGTAGTTGAGCAAGGATCGCAGGCTCCCGTGTAAGAGGATTGCGGGTCTTCGAAGCCCGCCCCTTCAGACAGAAGTTTCCAATGGCTGAATTCAGCCCTCTTCGCCGCATGTTCAAGGATATGGCCGTCCCCAGTTTATCGCTAGCGAGTCGACGATCGCACCTTGCCTCGGTATCGAAGCTGAGCCGGTATTCGGTCGCTCTTCCGATTGTCTCTCGTTGGAGGATATATTCGCGTTCCAGGACCGGGATTTCCTGGTCGTCGCTGAACCAGATCGTCTGTGCGCTGCGCTTTTTTACGATGTGACGATCGGCTACGACGCAATTTCGGAGCGCGTCAGCTATGCACGCAAGCGTGCAACCTGCCGGTCGTGCTGAGCGCTAACGACGTCGTGCGCTTCCTGGAGGCATTTCCAAGGCCCTAGAGCCGCACTGCGCTGACGACGGTCGATGCGGCCGGACTACGCGTGTCGGAGGTGGTCCTATCGAAGATTACAGACGTCGACAGCCAACGGATGGCCATCGCGATCGAACAGGGCAAGGGCGGCCAGGACCGTCGTGTCATGCTCTTGTCCAGACAGATCTGCCAGATTGTGCGAACGGCCGGTTCTCCGCAAGACCACCCGTCGCTGGATCTGAGCCCGGTTTTGCTCAATGGCCTCGGGCCTGTCGCGGAGCGAGGGACAGAGCCGGCGGTCTTCCTCAACCCGAACAGTTGCATGAGCTTCGAGCCCGAACCGAGCTAGGAAGGGAGTAGATGATGGCACAAGAGCTATCGTTGTCGTTGGCATCGATGTGCCCAAAGACAAGGTGGATGTGTGCATTCGCTCATTGTCGCAACGACAGACCTTTGCGAGCAGCCCAGAAGGTCGGCGAGCGCTGATCCGCTGGCTTCGCAAGCACCCGGTCGGCAAGGCCGCCATGGAGGCTTCCGTCGTTATGAGCGCGAGTGGGCCAATGCGCTGCGCCAGCACGGTGGATCCGATGCGGGTGCCCAACTTCGCGAAATCGGCTGGACAGTTCGCCATTAAACGATCCGATCGATGCGGAGATGATACCCTGGTTCGCCGAGAGCTTCACCGAGGCAAGAGTCAAGCCTACGGTATCGCTCCGGCGAGCTCCGGCGAGCACCGCCTTGCGCGGTTTGATGGGTGATGAGGACATAGGCGTATGACTGACCATATGCCTATGCCGAAGGTCTCCCGGCTTGAAGTCGTCTCGACGGGCGCTCGACGCCTTGGACATTGGAAGAAAAGCAGCGAATCGTCACCGAGAGCTATGGCGGAATACAAAGCCCCCTGGAGCCTGAAGCGCGATCCTCATGCTGGCGATCTCTACATCTTCCGAGGGCGCCGGGACGATTTGGTCAAGATCCTCTGGCATGACGGGCTTGGTATGTCGCTCTACGCCAAGCGCCTAGATCGCGGCAAGTTCATCTCCTATGGCCTTTGTCAACTGTTTTGAACGCAGCTTCCCGATCGCCCGTTTGGGACGTGGATATTTGATGCATACGATCCGCATAGGTGAGGACGCCGAGTGTTCTCGACGGTCGCTCAGACTCCTATGCGGGGATTGGCAACCCCATGATGACGGTGCGTCGGAGGGCTGCCTCGCTCTGGCCTCGGACGTGGGCGTTTCCGCTGTCCAAAATGAACTCGAGGTTCCCTCTACGGCGCTCGGCGTCCTCGCTGATGCGGATCATAGGATGCGTGGTCGGTTAAGCGCCTAGCGGGACGCGCTGGCCGATGGACCAGATGAAGCCGAGCAGTTCCCGCGTAACTGCAGCAGTGGCGACGACTGAGCGTTTTCCGCGCGCGATAAGCTTCCGATAGGTCTTGTGCAGACGTAGCTGCGCTTTCCAGATATCTTGTGAAACTGGCGGGCAACGCTCTTTCATCCATTGCCCGACCTTCGGCGTGGTACGATAGCTCCAGGCAGCTTCACACAGCACGGCCCGCGCGATCGAACTGCCCGCCTTGGTGACTTTGTCGCGCGGCGATCAGGATGGAAGGCAGCGTCATTCAAGGTGAGAGAGTTTCGCTGGGCTCGTGACGTAGGGAGGGCGTAGCCCGACCGGAGTTACGAGCCCAGCGTCGGCGCGATCCCGAGGAGGACCGCGCCGACTGGTGATCGCGGCCGGCGGGGTTATGCAAGTGGTCAGGAGTTGGCGCTGACGTTCGAAGAGCTGGAAGCCGATGCCACCGAGGACGAGCTTGCGGCGGAACGGGCGGTGGCGAGGGCGACCACGGTGCGGGGATTTACCCGCAAGCGTGCCGAGCGTCAGACCTTCCCCGAGCACCTTGCCGGGGAACGGGTGGTTATCGATGGACCCACGGCTTGTGAATGCTGCGGCAGCAGCCGCCTGCGCAAGCTTGGCGAGGACGTGACGCTGACCTTGGAAGTGGTGCCGCGCCAGTGGAAGGTGATCGAGACGGTCCGGGAGAAGTTCTCCTGTCGGGACTGCGAGAAGATCAGCCAGGCGCCAGCACCGTCACATGCCGTCCCGCCGGGCCGAGCCTCCTGGCCATGATCATGTTCGAGAACTTAGGTCAGCATGAGCCCTTGAACCGCCAGGCCGAGCGCTACGTGCTGGCGGCGTTCAAGCGTTCACCGACTTCGGCGATTGGTGAGTGGACGGGGTCAAGCCCGGAAGTCGCCCGGAGGCGGTGGCGCGCCAGCGCCAGCCTTGAGGCCGGCGGATCGCCTGCTAACTTCAACACAGTTGATCTCCGCAGCTCTTGCGCATTCTCCGCAGCCATTGGGGGCTGCCATTCTATTCCCTTGCGCGGCCGAGACCGTCGCCACCAGCGCAGCCGCCCGAAGCATCTTGCCGGCCAGCTCGGCGCGACCGTCTTCATACTTGGGCCAGACGCCACCACACCACCCGCATGTCCACTGCGTCGTCCCCGGGCACGGACCTTCGCTCGAGGGCACACGCTAGACTAGGTCGCTTGCTGGCCCGGCATCTTTCTGTTCGTGCGCTTCCTCTCTCGGCTGTTCCGCCGCTGTTCCTGCAAGAGCTGCAAGCCTCGTTCTTGGCGGGCAGTTCGCTTTCTTTGGCAATCTCGTCCATCTTGCCGATCCCACCCCATTCGCCGAGCGCCTCGGTCAACTTCGATGCCCGTTGAGCCTGCAGGCCCGCATCCCGATGGCTGCCGAGTGATCGTAGAGGCGATCTAGAAGCGCATCAGTGCCATGGCGTGGGGGCAGCCCAGTAGCAACGGCATTAAAAGTCGCGTCGAACCAAACCGCTGGACTTCATGGAGGAACTCTGGACCAGAGCTGATACTGCTCTCTTGCTGGGTCGGCGCCGCGCGGATCCCGCTTCCCCGCCCACGTTTGCTCATGAGCGCTGGAGGACCGTGACCTTACCGCCTGCCTGCGCCACTGGCGACCAACTACGACGGACTACCTTATGAAAGATCAAGCGGCTCAAGTATGACTTCCTGTAGACGGTCTCCTATGGGATAAAAGAACGGCAGCTCGCCGGATTTTGGTTGACATGACACCGAGCAACTCAGCCTGATAGGCTCAGCAAACTTTTCGCAGATCGAAATTCACAGGTCCTTTACGAGTTAAGCTCGACGATCAAGGCTGGATCGGGAAGAATGCCTTTACATGATACCGCCCGTTCCACGGTAGCGCTTACGAAAAGCTGGTTTGCACTGTATTTCTCGCCTAGCCTGGGAGCATTGAATCTGCTCGCGCTAGCACGGCTTATTGGGTAACATGCGGTTAACGCCTGACGTGTGCACCAGATGTGACAGCAGAAATGGGCCTAAGCTACGAAGGTAGCCATATTGATTCGTCTCGGTCAAATACCTGTATCCGGCAATATAATTTGGTTTCCGACAACATCGGCACATAAATCTTTCGGCCAACGAGTATTCCGAGCAATTGTAATCAACGGTTATTTCATCGGTCTCACCACCAATCTCCGCGAGGGCGGTCAGAATAATAGCCTCACATTCGACGCGAACATATGCGGTGGGATGACAACTATGATTGAGGAAGTCAATGACGTTACTACAGAGGTGCCGATGACGACCAATCTGTATGGTTCGCTTGTTGGCCGCCGCTAGAATAACCCCACCGAGTCTTCCGACGACCGCGCCGCATGAAATTGGCTTACGCGAAAATAGGCCAAATCCGTTAATCTCTGAGGGCCCAACGAAGAGCCAATTACTTGTTTTGGAAGCGTGGTCATCCGGAGCCATACTGTGAGTCTCCCGCCTGCTGGTGGACGGCATGATGTTTACACTGCCGTCTGAGGGTTTGTCGCCGCGTGACGTCCGTATGATTACCCTCAGCGATAGCCAATCTAAATCGCGCCGCTCCTGTCGTGGCAACTATCAATTCTGATGGCCAATGGTGCAGATGCCGCACATTCGACGGCGACACGACTAAGTTCTCAGGATTGTTTACCCCACACTACCCACAGTTCTCGGCTCCCTATTCGCCCTCGCGGAGCGCCTCCCTTCACGCAGGATTGGTGGGCACCAAAGAAGGTCGGTGACTCACGTGTTAAGCCACCCGCAATGTGATCGCCACGCGGCCCTGTTTAGGCGGCCAGCCGCTGCGATTTCGGCGCCGAGTTCGATATCTGTGAGTCTCGAGAGGCCGCGCCAGATGACAACATTTCCAGGCGGCGGATCGCCCGCCCTTGCCAGGTAGCCACCCAATCGTGCAAGTTTGGTAAGATAAAATGCAGGGTTCCAGGGCGACATCGTCGATGGCTGGCGCCGCTGATGATTCGATCGAGCAACGCGATCTCGGTGTCCATCAATGCGAGCTTCGGTGACGCGTCTGGGGCGATGCGATTGAGCATGGTGAGCCAGAGGACGCGCCAGCTGAGAATGCAGAAGACCGCCATTAGATTGGCAAGTCGCTCCGCGGTCCGGAGTTTTGAGCCTTCCGCCTTGCAGCCCGATTTCAGATCTTGTGGAACACCTCCATTTTCCCCGCATGGCGTACCAGTTGATCTTCTCGATTGCTTCGGAGCGACTGCGGACGGCTAAGTCCGTGATGAGCTTCCACTCAATTGGTTTACGGCCCTTTGGCGTACCGCGCTCGGTGGCATGGATTATCGTCAGGTCGAGGGCTGGATAACGTTTCTGCTTCCCGATGGGAGGCAAGACCGCGATCCGCTTGAACTTGATTTCCAGCGCGGCCTTCGTCGTCTCTCCCTTGTCGTTGCGCACGTCGATGTAATGCAAGCCTTTGACGCTGGTCTCTTCCATCTCGGTTGCAATCGTATAACCGCCATCGCCTGCCAGCCGATCGACGCAGGCGCGGACAAGGAAGTGAGCGCCAAGCTCTTGCGTCAGGCAATATAATTCGTAGATGTCGCTTTCACGGTCGCCGATATGAATGCAACCCGCCGGCTGTCCGAGCCGCTCGATCGACTGTTGAGATTGTCGAGCCAGCGAACGCTTTCCTTCTTCTCAATCGGAACGCGGGTCGGGTTGATCTTCTTCTTGAGCTGCCCGTGCCTTTGAACTTTTTCCGTGTCCAGAACTTCACCGCCGCCAAGCCCAGCGGTAGGCCCTCGACAGTCACGGCGAGACTGGAATGCATCAGCATTCCGCAGACCGTGCGATGGCGCCAACGGCCGTCCTTGTCCCGGCCGCTGTTGACGCTCTTGGTCAGGCCAATAGCGCTCGTGTTTGCGCGCTGGTAGGAGAATTCCGTCGTGTCCTGAATAAGGAGGATCGGGCCTCTACAATCATCGTAACGCGCGTGCGTGGCGGCGAAGTGACCGCTGAGGATGTCGGCTTCCTCCACGCGCTCGTTGGCGAAGAAGCGGTAAGCCGCCTCCGTGTTCGCCCAGTCCTGGCACGCGAACGGTATGCTCCCGCCCATGCCGTCACCAATTTGCTTCAACAGCTCGCTAAATCGTTGACCGAGACGGGCATCCTTGAACGCTGTCTTGTCGATCTCGCGCTCCGTCCAATGTTCGACGACACTTTCATCACCATCATCCGGCTCGGCCGACCAACGACACGTCCCGCTTGAACACATCAAGGCACCTCGCCGTCGCGATTCAGGTGCCCGACAATGGATCACAAGCGATTCATCCGATTCAAGATTTTTCGATCAGGACTGCCGCAATCGAATCAAGCATTTGTGGGTAATTGAAAGCTCCACCGGACTTACTCCTCACGGAGATGGCGCTCACTCACCGATCCGGCCGGCGACAGTTGGACCGCGGCTGACATCAAGGAGAAGATCGAGCGGAAGGAGTTCTTCTGGGCGCATGCTTTCGTCGTCGCCTGCGCCCGCAACGATATCGATCATCGCCTTCACCAAGCCCAAACATCCCTGACCAACGGTCAAGTCGAACGCATGAACTGAACAATCAAGGACGCCAGGGTCAAGCGCTTCTACTACGAGACTTACGCCGAGCTCTCTCAGACTCGTCAACGCCTACAACTTCGCCAACCGACTCAAAACTCTCAAAGGCCTCACACGAGTTCATCTGCAGGGACTGGACAAAAGAGCCAGAACGATTCACCCTCAATCCGCTCCAGCTAATGCCGGGACTAAACAACTAGCGCAACCGCTACGGGATCTGGCGCTACGCTATGCCGATGGCGCGCACCTGCTCGCGACTCCATCCGCAGGCGCGAACTTAGGACTGCACAAAACTGAATGAGGCCAACTGTTGAGAACTGTCCGGTGGACAGTACAAAGGCTGCACCTCATTGTATCCATCCGGGCTAGACCGCGGACAGGAGCTCACCGATCCCAGCGCTTGAGGAGCTCGGGGTCGTCCTTGTGCATCCTGATGAGCTCGGTCAGGTTCTCGATGCCGAAGTCGGTGAACGCCATGACCTGGTCGTCACCTATGCCGTAAACCCAGATGACGCCATCCTCAGTGTCCATTCCGTTGGCCACGTCCCAGAGCCAGTCCTCGTCTTCGCCGAGGTCTTTTGCGACGCGAGCGATGGCAACAGATAGCTCATCTGCGCCTGCGAGATCGACACTACGCCGTCCGCCAGCGACGGCCAGACAAAACGACCTCTCTCGAGTTTTTTCGTAAACAGGCATGCTCCCTGGCCGTCATGCCAGATCACTTTCAATAGATCGCCTCTGCGTCCGCGGAAGCAGAACAAATGACCACTCAGCGGATCGCGGCGCAGCACCTCTTGCACCTGCAGTGACAATGAGGCGAAGCCTTTACGCATGTCGGTGTGGCCCGTCGCCAGCCACACCCGAACTCCCGTAGGAACCGGAATCATCGCGGATCCAAAACCTCGATGATCCGGCGAAGCGCCTCAACGTCAACGCCCGCATCAACAATGACCCGCCGCCTGCCGGTTAGCTCGATCTCGATCCGACGCTCCGTCGAATGTACGGTCGCGCTCTCCGATGACGCCGCCACCGACGCCGCGGGCACCCCCTCGGCCACAACTGCCCTGACAAAGCCAGCCTCGGATTTGGTCCCCGTCGCCGCGAAGGCTCTTCGCCAGGTCACCAATAGAGAACGCGACAAGCCGTACCGCCGGGCTGTCGCCGCAACCAGGCGCGGCTCGGATAGGCTCTCCAAAACAATCCGCGCCTTCTCTTCCTCAGACCAACGCCGCCGCCGGCCCGTATCAACCACTTCCAGTCGATTCAACGTACTGATCGTATGGCTGTCCATACGTACAGTTCTCAACCATCAGGCCAGCCCGCCGCAAGGCGTCTCTCCTCGGAGGCTTACACCTCATTAGGAGAATGAGACTTCTGAAAGTGATCAATAATTAGCTCCGCAACCTTATCCGAACGATCTATTCCAGAAGCTAACTGAGCATCGTAAAGCCCGCCCGGGTCGGCAATGTTAACTTCCATTACATAGGGATAAGCTAGATCTATTCCGACGAAATTGATCCCATGTTCCATCAGTTTTTGACCTATCAACTCGGCAAGCTCGATTTCACCGGAATGCAAATCGACTGGAATTGCCTTTCCTCCTTGCGCAATATTTGACCTATGATCGTCTGCGCGCCGCTTCCGACCATGCCAGGCAGTCGCCTGTCCGCAAACAACGATGACGCGTTTTTCGCCTTGCGCTACTTCGGGGATAAATTGCTGAAGAATAGCGTACTCAGCTTTAAACCCGCTTAGCCCATGGCGGGGTTGGCGTTGTATGACGGTGCGGAATTCCTGTTCTGGGAGAGGGCGAAATCCGATTTCTCCGAAAGCATTTCCGGTAAGGCATTGGAGGATCGTTCGAACATTTGGTCCGTTAGGAGGGAGTAGGAAGACGTTCTGGCCGCAAGAGGCGTTGGGCGGCTTGGCTACCCACCACTGATCTGGGCTCTGTTGATAGCGATCAGAAAGTAGCGAGAAATCATTGGACGCATACGAGTAAGCTCTGTTGTTTTTTGGTACGAGGTAGCCCAAAGCATGTTTGGTGTTTAGAAGCATCATGCCTTCGATGCTGTTAACGAAGGCGGTATGTTGGGAGGCGAGCCACAGCATTTGCCAGACGTCACGAGCCACGCTAGAGTGGGGCTCACTGTTGGCCCAGATCAGCTGACATTCGTCAAAAAAATATACGCTCAGGGTCTCTTGTGCGGCAGAGCTGACGTGACGCGGCTCACCGCTGCCTTGTACCGTCACCCCTTGTGTGAAATAGCGGTAGTCATCTGCCGCAATCGCATTAATCTCGCCGAAAATTACCTCCCAGCCGAAACGACGGAATGCGTTACTGATTAGTACATCATTTTCACCTAAGCAATCCGCACGGCTTGTGAGTATGAGCAATCTCATGACGCTCTCCTGATCATATTTGGCAAGTGCACAGTCCAGAGCGTCGATGGTACCGAGATGGCCAGCTGCCATCATCATAAAGTAAGCGGACGGTACCTCGAATTAAAATTTAGACGCCGTTCGCGACGATCTGCTCTGCCGCTGTGACATTCGGCTTCGCATCCACTCCACGTTGCCAAAAAGCAATCGCCGTGCCAGCGTTGCTCCCACTGTGAGCTAATAACTAGTTGAAATGCGCGCTCCGCGAAGAACATCATCGTTTTAAGCCTGACAATACTTGTACCATTGTCAGAAACCAGACAACGGTCGCTGGCCTCCAACCGGTAGAACCGGCGCTCGTCGCAAGGTGTTTTCGGCGCTCTCATTTGACGAATTACAAGTGCCAATGCTGAAGGAGCACGAAGCTGGCGTTTCGGTCGCCGATCTGTGCCGCAAGCATGGCGTCAGTGACGCCAGCATCTACAAATGGAAGGCAAAATTCGGCGGGATGGAGGTGTCGGAGGCCAAGCGGCTGAAGACCCTGGAGGACGAGAACACACGACTGAAGCGGCTCTTGGCCGACGCCATGCTGGACAATGCGGCCTTGAAAGATCTCCTGGGAAAGAAATGGTGATGCCCGCTGCCAAGCGGAAAGCTGTCGCCCATCTCGTGGACGTCTACGGAATGAGCGAACGGCGGGCGTGTAAAGCCATCGGCTGCTGCCGCATGACGATGAGATACAAGGCGACCCGCGCAGATGATGCCGGCCTTCGCCAGCGCATGAGGGCGATCGCCCAGGAACGTCGCCGTTTCGGTTACCGCCGCCTGCACGTGCTGCTCAAGCGGGAGGGTTATCTGGTCAACCATAAGAAGCTCTTCCGGCTCTACCGGGAAGAGAGGCTCGCGGTACGCGCCGTAGTGGCCGCAAGCGGGCAATTGGGACCAGGGCACCGATGATGGCGCCGATGGCCCCCAACGATCGTTGGTCGCTCGACTTCGTGTCGGATCAGCTCACCAACGGCCGTCGCTTCCGCATTCTGACCGTGGTCGACGATTGCACCCGCGAGTGTCTGGCGCTGGTGGCCGATACCTCGCTCTCGGGCGCCCGGGTGGCGCGGGAACTGGACCGCCTGATCACCGAGCGCGGCAAGCCCAAGACGGTGGTTAGCGACAACGGCACCGAACTCACCAGCAACGCCATTCTGACGTGGGCCGATCAGAGCCGCGTCGCTTGGCACTACATCGCGCCAGGCAAGCCCATGCAGAACGCCTTCATCGAGAGCTTCAACGGCCGGCTGCGGGATGAATTGTTGAACGAGACGTTGTTCACCTCGCTGGCCCAGGCCCGCGTCGCGCTCGGATGCTGGCGCGCGGATTACAACGACACACGACCACACTCACGGCTCGGATGGAGGACGCCGTCCGAGTTCGCCATCACCTGCAACCCGCGACGGGATCTGGCGCTGCGCTATGCTGAGGGCTCCGCGCCAGCTCCCGTCGCTACCACCGCCCAAATGGACAAATCCAACGACCGGGGCGAACTCAGGAATGGATAAAACTTGATGTGGTGGAACGGCCCGCTCCAACAGCATCAAAGTGCTAGAACGTGGTCGTTGTTCGAACGCCACAAAGGAGGGACCGTTCCGTGAAACAGGTTAGCACCATCGGGTTAGATTTGGCCAAGCACGTCTTCCAAGTTCACGGCGCGGATGCGGGGGGCTCGCCCGTGTTCAACAGGAAATTGCGGCGCAGCGAGGTTCTGCGCTTCTTCGAGAAACTGCCACCATGCCTGGTGGGAATGGAAGCCTGCGGTAGCGCCCACTATTGGGCGCGCGAGATCGCAGCTCTCGGTCATGAGGTGCGGCTCATTCCGCCGGCTTATGTCAAACCCTTCGTAAAGCGAGGCAAAACGGATGCGGCGGACGCAGAGGCCATCAGCGAAGCGGTGATCCGCAAGACCATGCGCTTCGTCCCGATCAAGACGGCCGAGCAACAGGCTGCCGCGATGGTGCTGAAGGCCCGCGCTCTTCTAGTGCGGCAGCGAACGCAGGCGGTCAACGCGTTGCGCGCGCATCTGGCCGAATTGGGCATCATCGCCACCGCTGGCCTGGCAAAGATTGAGGCGCTGGTCGCAATCGTACGGGATGAGACAGATGCTCGCCTGCCCGCAGCAGCGCGCTTCGCGCTGAGGGCTATTGCCGACGAGATTGAAGCTTCAGCCGACCAAATCGAGAGACTCGAGCGCGCGATTGTTGTGGAGACCAAGCACGACGAGGACATGCGTCGGTTGACCACGATACCTGGCGTCGGCGCCATCACGGCAGCGACCATCAAGGCGCTCGTGCCGGATCCCGGCGGGTTCAAGTCGGCTCGCCACTTTGCCGCCTGGCTGGGATTGACGCCGCGGCCTCATTCAAGCGGAGGCAAAGAGCGACTGGGAGGAATACGAAGATGGGAAATCCGGAACTCCGCTCTCTGCTCGTTGTCGGGGCGACGGCCGTCTTGCGGGTTGTCCGAAACGACGCTCGGGCGCGGCCGTGGCTGAAGGCGCTTCTCGCCAGACGGCCCTTCAAGGTTGCCGCGGTCGCGCAGGCCAACAAGACGGCGCGGATCATCTGGGCGCTTCTGAACAAGGGCGGGACGTACCGACGTCCCGACCCGCTGACTGCCGCGGCCGCCGTCTGATAGACACAGGAGGTTCTTCGGTGAGGTTGATGCTTCGGCCACCAACATGCGCCGCGTCTTAGAACGGATCGCCAACCGCCGCGTCCACTTCTCTTACGAAGCCGGCCCGACTGGCTATGGTCTTTCCGCCTGGATCCGGTCGCTCGGCCACGAGTGCACGGTGGTGGCGCCATCGCTGATCCCAAGGAAGGCGGGCGATCGGGTGAAGACGAATCGCCGGGACGCCGTTTCTCTCGCGCGTCTGCTACGCGCTGGCGAGCTGACTGCGGTATGGGTTCCCGATGAAGGCCACGAGGCGATGCGGGATCTCGTTCGCGCGCGAGCGGCAGCGGTTGAGGCGCTGAGGGTTCACCGGCAACAGGTGAGCGCCTTCATGCTCAAGCACGGCCGTACCTACCCTCGCAAGAAAGGTTGGACGATGCGCCTATCTGCGCTGGCTTCAGGAGCAGCAGTTCGATCACCCCGAACATCAGATCGCGCTCCAGGAGATGGTCGAAGCAGTTCGCGTCGCCAGGGAGCGGGTCGAACGTCTGGAGCGCACGATCGAAGAGTTCGTCTCGGTATGGTCTCTGGAGCCACTCGTACGGGCGCTTCAGACATTGCGAGGCATCGATCTGATCGTCGCGGTGACATTCGCGACTGAAGTCGGTGACGCGAGCCGGTTTGAGAGCCCCCGTCAACTCATGGGTTATCTCGGCCTGGTGCCGGGCGAGCGATCGTCTGGGGAGACCGTCAGGCGGGGCGGCATCACCAAGGCCGGCAACGGCCGCGTTCGCCACATGTTGGTCGAGAGCGCCTGGAATATCGACACGGGCCGAAGATCGGCAAGACAAAGCTATACCGGCTCGAGCAAACTTCGCCAGCAGTGCGAGAGATTGCTTGGAAGGCGCAGAGCCGCTTGACGGCCCGCTACCGGAAGTTGGCTGCGCGCGGCAAGCGAACGACGGTGGTCTGCACCGCTATCGCCTGTGAATTGGTCGGGTTCATGTGGGCCGTTGCCAGGCAAGTGCAGCCGGCCTGATTAGGCGCACTTCTCATCATCGTGCATGGGCGGAGGCGGGACCATGGCAGAGGGAATGCCCGTCAGACGCTTTGTGGCCGGCAAGCGCCGACGCCCGCAGTAAGATAGGAGCAGACCTCGGACGCACAATCGGGAATGCGGTAGCCAATCCGCGCATCAGAGCTTGATCACCGACGTCCTTCGGTTCCGCCTCCACCTATGCACGACCATCTCTATGAACAGCCGATCGACGATCGGACGATGCTCTACGTCTCAATCCTTGACAAGGACATCCAGAGCGTAGCTCTGCGGCCCTTTTGATTGACGCCTGACGCCTATTCTGAGCGCGTGGTGCGTCGCCGCGGCTTACTCCCAATGACGCAGCGCGTAACGCAGGGCCTTCGCCGTTTCGCTCTTCTGCGCAAGGGTGAGCAAGCTTGGGCTCAAACCACTCTTCAAGGCTGTAGCCAGAGGCCGGGCATGCGCTTGTTGCCCCGCGCGGCGCTCGTCCGTAGATCGGCCGCGGAGTGCCTTCTCGACCGTGTAAAGCTGGGCGATGCGCTCGAGGGCCTTGCGGGCAACCGGAGCTGGCGCCGGCGCAGCCTCCCGCTCGATCTTCACAAACTGGCGCTGCAGATGCCACCCGCAGAAGGCGAGCGTCCCCGACAGGGCGTTCGCGCGCGTCTCTCGGGTCATGGTCTTGTAAGCCTGATAGCCGTCGCAGTGATGATGCCGCGATAGCCCTCAAGCAGCCGCAAGCCATGAACGGCGCCGCGGCCCAGTGCATAGGCATAGACCACCCCAGGCGGATCAGGTCCGGCCCAAGGCTTGTCATCGCGTGGCAGCGCCTAGAAGTAGCCGGTTTTTGTCCTGCCGCGCCCCGGATCCAGCACCAGCGCCGGGGTCTCATCGACACAGAGCTTCGAGGAGGCCAGCAGAAGCTGGCGCAGACGATGCCACAAGGGCTTCAATTCCTGGGCGGCATAGCCGACCCAGAAGGCGAGCGTGGAATGGTCGATGGCGATACCGTGCGTCGCCAGCATCTGCGCCTGCCGGTAAAGCGGCAAATGCCAATGATACTTCGCTCGATCACATGCGCGACCAGCCGCTTGGTGGGCAATCCTCCCATGATCAGTCGCTCGGGCGCGGCGTGCTGGATGGGCCTGTTTCTCGGTAAGAGCGATCCGTCCCTTTGGGGGTAAGTTCGTGGAAAGTCTCGGCCGTAAAATGGACGGCGGCTATATTGCGCCTGCAACTATTCAGCCTGATCAGGCGCTGCTGCAGAAATACGCCGAACAGGCAAATGGTCAGGCAGGGCTGATCGCGTTGCGCAACGCTGGAGTCGTGAGAATTCGCTCCGAGTTGCAGCGAGTCAGGACAACCTTTGCGGGGAGCGACACATGAGCTGGGTCAAAACTTGGGAAGGGGGCGTCGAAAAGGACTGGTTAGACCAGCTTGATCGCGTCAATTTCCTCCACCAGCGCATAGCCGCTCTTGCGAGTGTCGAGATTTGGCGCCGGACAAGGGGTGGTAATCAATCTGAGGCAGGTCTTCACTTTGTCTTGACCGAGACGTATGTTCGTTATGTTCGCGAACTGCACTTGGGCGCCCTTATTAAAATCCGGACATCCTCATTGCCTCGGACACGAAACGATTTCATCTTCTTCATCGCCTCGAAAGCGCGGGCGATCTCGTTTGTATGGTCGAGACGCTCCATCTATGCTTTGATCCAGTGGCTCGAAGGCAAGATTGTTCGAGGAGCATGACCATGCAGAAATCCATCCTGGTTGAACGAGTGCTTTTGATTACTTACGGGGATTGATTGCCGACCATCGCATCATCTAGGGAGTAGCTCGACCGGGTGTCCATCAGACCGGCGGCAACTCACCCAGGCAGTTTCTTCCTTTGCTGCGTACCAACATTGTTGATCACGGTTGCGAACACGAAGCCCTTCTTCTGACGATGGTCCAGGTCTCGGTTCATCAAGCCGACCAGCGGAAAGATTGACCCCATTGAAGGCAGGCAAGCTGGACCATTTTGGCTAGAGTTCTCGCTGCCGAATCCCCTCGGCTGGGAGAAGCGACGGACCATGAAGGCCTCGAAGTTTTCGGATGCCCAGAAGGCGTTCATCCCGAAACAGGGCAATGACGGGTTGCGGTGGCGGAGATCTGCCGTAAAGCCCGGATCAGCCAGGCTGACGTACTTCAATTAAAGCAGAAGTATGACGGACTACTGCCGACCGAGATGCGTCAGCTGAAGCAGCTCGAGGAGGAGAACGGCAAGCTGGAGAAGCTGGTCGCGGACCTGTCGCTCGACAAGAAGATGCTGCAGGATGTAATCTGCCGAAAGCTATGAAGCCTGGTCGGAAGCGCATACTGGTCGACGCGGTCCGCAGCGAATGGCAGGTCTCGATCCGCAGGGCCTGTGCCGCTCTCGAATTTGGCGCTCGACCCACCACTACAGGTGCCTTCGCTCCGGCCAGGCCGCCCTCGAGCAGAAGATCAAGGAGATCTGCCATGTTCGTATCCGCTACGGTTATCGTCGTGTTCACGTCCTGCTGCGTCGTGAAGGCTGGCGTCATGGGCAGAACAAGACCCGTCGCATCTATCGCGAATTGGGCCGGCAATTGCACAACAAAACGCCCACGCGCCGGTTCAAGGCCAAGCTGCGCGATGATCGCAGGCCGGCACACGATCGAACGAGACCTGGCCGATGGATTCGTCCATGATCAGTTGGCGAGCGGACAAAGCTTCGACTTGCGATCATCGATACCTTGTCCCGCTTCTCGCCGGCGCTGGCGCCGCGATTCACCTTTCGCGGCACCGACGTCGTGGAGGTGTTGGAAAGGGCCAGCAAGGAAGTGGGGTTCCCGGCAACGACCCGCGTGGATCAAGGCAGCGAGTTCGGGTCGCGTGATCTTGAGCCTACCAGCGCGGCGTCGCGCTCGACTTCTCAAGCCTGGCAAGCCGACTGACAACGCCTTTATCGAGCGTTCAACGGCCGCTTCCGGGCCGAATGCCTCAACGCGCATTGTTCCTGTCCCTTGTAGACGCCCAGGAAAAAGTGGAGACTTGGCGCAGATACTATAAGGAGGAACGGCCCCACGGGGCGATCGGCAACCGCAGATTTTGCACGGCATTCCCAGTCCGCCAACGTGATTGAGGCGCAAAACTCTAGTTCTGGCTGGTCTAAAGTTCGGTCTCGCTGCAAAAGGCCCGAGACTCTACCTGCCGTTCGATGAAAGTTCGGTGGCAGGTCATCTCGACGACACGTTTGAGCTCCTGTCTCTAAATCGGCTGGAGGCAGAAGAGAGCCTTAGGCCAGCGCCGTCGCCAGAGGCTTCTCCAGCAACCTTTTTCACATGGGCTTCTAAGGCGCTGACGTATTGTCCGTTCAATTCCGCTATTGCTGAGTTGAAGAGCTGAAGGTGATGCAAGATCGAAGGTGCGCGATCACATCTGGAATTTTGATTGCGTGGCCCTGCGCGGCTTCCTTGCCGCGGAAACGATTCGTCTTGGGATGTACAACCGGCTGCGCGATAAAGTCGGTGTATTAGCAGGAGGGGTCAACAGTCCAAGGTTGGGTGTCGATTGCCAGCGCCGCGGTTTGTGAATTGTCTCAGCTACATTGTAGACGCCGGCGGCGTCCGATTCTGTAACAAGAGACATCCGTTGCACCAACATGCGAATCTTGGGTCGCAGCATCAACGAGTACTGCGACCAGAAAGGATGATTGTGCGTTCGCGCCCGGTTTCCGTTGAAAGGATCTCGTTCGTTCTTTTTTCGATAGAAGCACATTTGGCTCTTGGACTGTTCGGGCTGAACCTCTGATCAGCGGCGCCATTCGTTCCGAGGCCGTAGCTCGAGAGAAAGCTCCCCATCGGCCCCAAAGCTGTCTGGCGAACAGAACCTCTGAATCTCATTTGCTCTCTTCAGGAATAGAACTCGGATAGTCCATGCCGATTTGAGCGCGCGGCTAAGTAACTGCTTAACAAGCCGATGTCCATCGAAGCTGAGCAATGCATCCTCTGGGCACCGCAGCCAAGTCGGGCGTAGTATCTGCGAACGCGCTAGGTGGCCCTCGCGGAGGGAGGCTTGACCGCCTTCACTCGGGTCACGCTGCGCCGACCGTCGACGCTAGTGGGCAGATCGCCACTGATCGTGGCGCGACGAACTATTCGACGCAGATCACCGTAATCGTTGACGGCATAGTGTTGCGTCGCACGATTGTCCCAGATTGCGACATCGCCCTCCTTCCAGTTCCAGCGCACAGTATTTTCAGGGGCAGTGACATGAGACTGGAAGAGATCCAACAGCTTTTGTCCGTCATACTTCGGGATCCCAACAAAACCCTGCACGTAATAACCGAGCACCAGCGCGCGCTCTGCGGTCTCGGGGTGAACCCGCACAGCGGGATGTTCAGTCTCATATATTGTGCTAGTGAAGACCTCTTCATAATATTTCTTATCGGCCTCGGTGGTGGAGGGCCTGATACCGTAGTCGTTGGTATGAACGGCCCAGAGCTCGTCGGCAAGCCGTTGCAGCGGCTGCGCTAGGTCAAGATAGGCAGCAGCCGTATTTGACCAGACTGTATCACCGCCGAATGGAGGAACTACGACGCCTCGCAGCACCGTAATCTTGGGATAGGCTGCCATGAAGGTCCCGTCGCTGTGCCACAGGTCAACCCGGAACCGCGCAGAATCGACCTCTAGGATCGACGCGGTTCCCTTCGTAGCACCAAGCGTTGGGTGCGGCACGAGCGTTCCAAAGCGAAGTGCGAAACGCTCGTGCTCGGCGTCGTTGAGATGACCCTGATCGCGGAAGAAAATAACCTTATGCTTGAGCAGCAGTTGGTCGATCGCAGCGATCGTTTGGTCAGGCAAATCGCCTGATAGTTTGATATTTCTAATTTCAGCGCCGATGCGAGCAGCGCGTTTGACGACGTCGGAACGCGGAACAACTTTATCGATCCAAGCTGTGTCTATCATCATGATATCCTTCAGGTTCAGGTTTCTTTGCAAGACAAGTCTGTACTAGTTAGCTGCCGCGGTACGACAGCTTGAATGTCAGATCCGGGCGTATAGAGCGATTGACGCGTATACGCGGCGATTGGCTCGTTGATGAGTCTTCGTGGGGTGCAAATCGGCTGGAGACAATTTCCCGACTGGTAGCGGGATCAATCGGTTTGAATCCAGAAGAACTCGCAAAGATCTGGGTGCGGGCGGAGGGCAGACGGCGATCGTGACATTCATGTTTGAAGCTCATGTTCTGGCCCACCCCAAGCAACCATCGTGCCATTCGCGCGTTGGGCCGCGGAGCCATTGACGCAGCGGTCGCAAGGCATCGAGCAGTGTGGTTGGATACACCCGCGCACGTGATTCGGTTTTGGTGTCGAGCATCGCGTTCAATTTGAGGCGTTTGCGTTCTGAACCCGACACAGTGTTGACGTGGGTACTCTGCCTGCGCGGCGCGAAGTACATGCCCTCCTTCAAGCAGGGCACCTGCCAGCCTTTAATGGCACTGCAGAGTTAGCTTAATGGATCAACTAGATCGCTCGCTGGCTCCCGATCATTGCTCTTTTCAAATCAGCTGTATTTACATCGCCATCCGCGCCAGCGATAATTCGCTCGGAACCTCGCCATCCTTTGTTGTTCGCACGCAGTTACAAGCATCGAATTCGGTCCGGCGCTGTCCTTTGTGCACGATTGAGTCTCCAATGGGGCTCATCGCTAAAGCACGATGCCGCTCGCCGAGTGCTGATGCGCCATTCACTTTCGCATTCCACACCGAACTAGGTGGTAGCTCGATCGTCGATCTCTCAGTGTCGGTAGCCATTCACAAGCGAAGGAATGCACCGCATAGCTGAACGACGAGGATAAAGCACGCGGAACAATGACGAATGCTGCGGCTTTGGCATGTTTTGATTTTAGTCGGCGACTGGCGACGCGCGGTACATTTTTTCTCAGCGGTTCGCGCAGCCTGGCGCCGTGGCCGGCGTCTGCACGTTGTGATCGCTCTCCGCGGCAGAGCAAGCTCAGCAGACGTTTGGATCAAAAAGGGTTGACCGCTCGCGCTAAGGCAACTCGCACAACGGCTCAATCGCGATCAAACGCATACTACTGAGCAGTGCTGGGAACGCGATGTTGACTATGTTCGTGTACTCAATACGTCTAGCAGATCAGGGCGGACCATGATTAAAGCTAACGAACATCGGGGCTGGGTGCGCTACGACCTGACGGATTTCGAGTGGAGTGTTATCGAACCCTCCGAAGGAGGGTCGAGGTCGCGAGCCAAGCAACAACCGCCGCGTTCTCAACCGCATCTTCTGGGGACTGCGCGTGGGAGCGCCATGGCGCGATCTGCCCGAGCGATAGGGGCCTTATACGATCGCTTAGAATCGCTTCAACCGCTGGCGCAAACCGGGCATCTGGGACCGGCATGATGGATGCGGTCATCAAGGCACACGATGGCAAGGTGCAGATGATCGAAATCGTGCGGTTCCATCAGCATGCTTCCGGGGTGAGAAAGAGTGGAGATCGTTGTGTGGGCTGGAGCCGACGCGGCCTCACAACCAAAATCCACGCGCGCGTCGACGCGCGAGGCCGCCCGGTCCGCCTCATGATAACCTCCGGCGAGGCCCACGACGCGACGTGCGCCGACGACGGGCTCGATGCGCGCGCCGTCGGGATCGCCGACAAAGGCTATGACGCCGATCTTGTTCGTGCCCACATCCGTGATCAAGGTGCGATCCCCAACATTCCCAACAGATCCAACCGGAAGAGGAAGTTCCGGAGGAAGAAAGCCATCTATCGCGAGCGCAACCACGTTGAGCGCTTCTTCAACAAACTGAAGTAGTTTCGACTCATCGCCACCCGCTACGACAAGCTCGGCGCGACGTTCTTCGCTTTCTTTCAACTCGGGGTGCGGCCTCAATTGAACGAAGCCAAATTCGCACGGAAGCTGAACTGCCGCCCTTTTCGACCGGACACCGGCGTTAGCCGGAGGAGCTAGGCCTAGTCCTAGGAGCCCGTCTAAGTAATGCTTAGCGTGCGCGGAGGAGAGAGGTCGGATTTTTTGCATCGCGCCCGTTTGAGATTAGCGGGCCCCGGGCCCGGCGGCTGGAGGAACGGGTTCGAGACCTCGAACGCCTGCTGGGCCGCGAGACCATGGAGATCGAGATCCTCAACGAGGCTCTTGATCTTGCACGGGTAAAAAAACCGACCTTGCCGTCGCGATCGCAGGCACCGGAGGATACCCGTGAAACGGATCGCAGAGACCCTCGGGGTGGCCCGTTCCAACCTGATTGAGCGAGCGGGTGGCAAGCGTCCGAAGCGCGGTCCCCAGACCCGCGCCGGGGATGCGGAGCTCACGTCTGATATCCGTCGCCTGGTGGATAGCCGCCCAAGCGATGGATACCGGCGGATCGCCGCGCTCCTCAAGCGCGAGCGGCGATCCGCCGGCCACGACCCTGTCAACGCCAAGCGCGTCTACCGACTGATGAAGAACAGCGGCTTGTTGCTGGCCCGGCATATAGGGCGCCGCACCCCGCGGGCCCATGACGGAACGATCATGACAAGCCGCTCCAACGAGCGTTGGTGTTCGGATGCGCTGGAATTCACCTGCTGGAATGGCGAGATCGTGCGGGTTGCCTTTGCCCTGGACAGCCACGACCGCGAGGTCATCAGCTGGGTGGCCACAACGGCTGGGATCTCCGGCGAGATGATCCGGGACATGATGGTCCACTGTGTCGAACAGCGGTCCGCCGACATCCGCGCTCCGCGCAAGGTGCAATGGCTGACCGACAATGGCTCCATCTTCGCCGCCTATCGCACCCTTGAGATTGCCGCCGCCCTGAACCTCGAGTCCTGCTTCACGCCGGTCGAAAGCCCCGAGAGCAACGGCATGGCCGAGGCGTTCGTCAAGACCTACAAGCGTGACTATGTTCGTGTGAACCCGATCCCTGACGCGAGCACCGCCGCTGCAGCGGATCGACCAATGGATGGAGGATTACAACTCGGAACACCCGCACTCCCGGCTGGGCTACCCGGTCACCGCGGGAGTACATTGCATCACTCAAACGAGCCGAGTGTCCGGTCTGACGGGGGCAACTCCAGAAAGTCAGGACTAGAGGATCAGCCATGGTTGAGAAGGTATAGCGAACGAAAGTGTAATCGCATTTGCGGGTCGTTGAAATCGTTAGCTCGGCTGCAACGCGTTATTGCGCGCTTGTTCTGCGATTTTGGCGCCGACATTCAGGAGGTCGGGCGCGATCCGCTTCGCCGGAGTTCCCCACGCCGCGATGGCAGAGCGCGTGGTTCAAATTCCTGAACTTTAACAAATCCAGCATCGTCATCGACCCCACTTGGCGGATGGTAGTGGAATGTTGTGGACCCCGATGGAGAATTGCGCATCTGCTTGATGCCCGAGATATGTACCGCAGATTGCCCGAGATGATCTCGCCGCCACCGGGAACGGCGTCCCGAGCTGATCTACCTCGAAGCAAGCTGGTTTGACTGGTCGAGGGCTCCCATTAATCCCGAGCCATCTCCTGAACGCGACGGCGCCGCCTACCAAGTAAGGCAATCCAATATTCCCCACCAGACCTGGCAGTGTCCCGATGTGAGCTGATAAGGTACAGCCACTACTTATTAGTCGTCTTATTACGATGCGAGAAGAGGAATGGTCATAATCAAACTATCCAACTGAGCGCCGCAATCCTCTATAAACATTCGAGTGAGTGTGTACACGTGAAACCCAACGGATTGCCCTGCCGCTTCGTGTCGGCATCAAGCAATGAGAAGACTGCACATCGACGGTTAAGGGCGCCAGCAGTCGTAAGTGTCACGTGCATGCTTAAGGCAGGCTGAGGTCTCGGACATCCACCCGTCGAGCAGTCGCTAACCGTCTACGAGTTAATAGGAACGAAAAATGTTTCCTACAAAAGTGCGCAGACCTCCGCTTCGGGAACGGGTTGAAAATGTGCTGCGCAAAATCGAGGTACTTGAAGCGGCATATGAGACGATCACCATCGGTCAGCTGGTGTCCAGTAAGGCAAGAGAACACGGCACAAGGATCGCACTTGATGTTTTTGACCGCGACCAGCGCGCCACCTACTCCGAGATGGACGAGCTGTCTAACAAATATGCGCATGCCTTGCGTGCATTCGGCGTGCGTCGGGGCGAACGCGTAGGGGTGATGCTGCCCAACCGGATCGAATTCCCGATTCTATGGTTCGCAATAGCGAAGCTCGGAGCGGTAATCGTCCCGATTAACATGCGCTACACGCCCAGAGAGATAGAATACGTTCTGAGAGATGCAGAGGCAAAGTTCGTCGTCGTCGACGAATCTGCGTGGTCATCGTTTGATGCGATAAAGGCGAGGCCGCAAGGTCTCACAACTGAACAAGCGATTGTTGTAGGACAGCAATTTAAGGGGGCATCCACTACCCTTGATAAGGTGCTCAGAGGAGTGGCGGATACTTTGGTGACGGAAGATATCCGTCCCAGTGACTTGTTGAGCATTCAGTATACTTCCGGGACAACGGGCTTTCCGAAAGGCTGCATGTTAACTCACGATTACTGGGGCGTGTTCTCGTACCAGGCGGCGAGTTGGGACGGACAGCCGTACAAGAGATGTCTATCTGCCCAGCCGTTCTTCTATGTCGATGGGCCATGGCATCTTCTGCAATCGTACCGACATGGTGGCACGCACTACCTGGGACCGCAACTGAGCTCGTCTCGCTTCATCGGTTGGGTCAAGCAGCACCGCATCGAATGGTGCCAATGTCCCGAGCTGATAGCCCGCCAGGCGGAGGCCGACGACGAAGATGGGACGACATGCTTGAAGCAGATTCTGAATTGGGGCTGGGGGGCTGATACGGTGCGTCGTTTTCGGAAACGATTTCGAGTGCGGACCCAGGAGGCTTACGGGATGACAGAAATCGGCTTCGGTACCCGAATGGCGACTGATTTTGATGATCTGGCCGACTCCGGATCTGTAGGGATTCACGCACCCTTTCGGGCGCTGAAGCTGACAAGAGAGGATGGGAGTCTCACGCCGGTAGGTGAGATTGGCGAGCTCTGGGTAAGAGGGCGCGGAGTGTTCAATGGATATTGGAAAAAGCCGGACGCAAATGCGGCGTCGTTTCACGGGGAATGGTTCAGGACCGGTGATCTGATGCGTTGCGACGAGCTCGGCTTTTATTGGCTCGTGGGGCGGACAAAGGATATGATCCGTCGCTCAAGCGAGAACATCGCTGCACTCGAGGTGGAGGCCGTGATCCGGGAGATTCCCGAGATTTCCGATGTAGCGGCCGTGCCGGTTCGCGATGCGAAGCGCGGCGAGGAGGTGAAGATTTGCGTCCAATTAAGGGACGGCGTTAGGCCAGACGATCACGCCGTCCAGCGCATACTCGATCACGCCCGCACTCACCTCGCCGCGTTTAAGGTACCGCGGTACATTGGCTTCATTTCATTGCTTCCTAGGACCGCGTCTAGCAACAAAGTGCTCAAACGCGAGCTGATGGCAACTAGCGATCCACTTGCGGGAGTTTACGATACTGAGGAGAAGCGCTGGAGGTAGGTGCAGCTTCTCACCAATAGGAGGTGTGCACCTGCTGTTTCAGTACGTAAATCGGTCCGACGAACCAGGTTGTTCCCACTGGCATTCTATGACTGCCAGCGATCCTACGAAGGATATGTTGATTTCGAGATACTGCTTTGTAGGCCCGGGCGCTCTTCAGAATCTGCCCAAGGGGAAGACTGGGTCGTGGTCGAGTAGCTCGGCCATTTGGCTTTGCCCTCACAGATCCGGGCGGGCGGCTTTCCCGCACCCGGCTCTTCCCGAGAGTAACCCGCGTCATATCCGCGCCTGCGCCCACTGCGAGTGATGCGTGGAGTTGGCAAGCGGAAGCGTGCCGTCAGGGTCTCGAACTCCGGCCAGCCCATGCGCCGACTTTTCTGGCTGCGCCGTCTCAGACAACGCAGCCAGGTTCGACGCACTTCGCGGTAGAAGCCGTTGAGCGCTGGATAGTTGTGCGGCCTGCCATAGTAGCCATAGTGCCCGCGCAGCACGGCGGCGAACCACTCGTGCTGCTTGGCCAGTGGCGCGTGCATGAGCCGCCAGGCGTCCTGGCGCAACGCCGTCAGCTTGCGCGTCAGGCGTTTCCCTTCCGTCTTGTGCTTCACGATGAACCGGCCATCTCGGGTCCGCCCGCAGTAGTGGGTGAAGCCCAGGAAGGCGAAGGTTTCTGGCCGCCGATCGCCGCGCCGCTGACGCGAGAGGGCCGCGAACCGGCCAAACTCGATCAACCGCGTCTTGTCTTCATGGAGCGTCAGGCCGAAGCTGGCCAGTCGCACCTTGAGGGCCAAGAGCATTTCCTGCGCATCGGCCTTGCTCGTACGCCTCCGACGAGGACCGTCTTGCGTGACGGGTGGTAATTCGCGAAGCGTGTGACCTTAAGTCTAGCTTTAAGGTCATCAGGCGATGCGGGTCGAGGTTTTGGGCGGGCTCGAGCGGCGGCGGCGTTGGTCGCAGGACGACAAGGCACGGATTGTCGAGGAGACGCTGGCACCGGGCGCGAAGGTAACTGAGGTTGCGCGGCGCAACGGAGTAGCGGCCAGCCTGGTGTTTACCTGGCGTCGCCAAGCACGACATCGGAACAAGTTGCACCATCTTTTACGCCGGTGCAGATCGCCGCCGTAGCAGCCTCGGCTGAAGAAACTCCGAAGCTTTTGCCTACGGTTGATGGCCGAGTTCGTTCGGCGGCAGCTGCGCGTACTGGATTGATAGAGATCGATCTCGGCAACCGACGGTGCATCCGGGTGGATGCGCACGTCGATCCGGAGGCGTTGGCGCGGGTCCTCGATGTGCTTGGACGCCGATGATTTCTGTACCAGGGAATGTGCGAGTGTGGCTGGCTACAGGCTACACGGATATGCGCAGAGGCTTTCCATCGCTGGCCCTCCAAGTGCAGGAGGTGCTGCACAAAGAACCGCTTAGCGGTCATTTGTTTGTCTTCCGTGGTCGCCGCAGCGATCTTGTGAAGGTGATCTGGCACGATGGTCAGGGAGCCTGCTTGTTCACAAGAAAACTCGACAGAGGAAAGTTTATCTGGCCATCGGTTGCCGGTGAAGCGGTAACGATCTCGCTGCGCAGTTGAGCTACCTGCTGTCCGGGATCGATTGGCGCAATCCGCAAGAAACCCAGCGCCCGACGCGGGTCGGATAATCGTTTTGGGTTTGAATCTGATGCTCGATCTGATTCAATGGCTTCATGACATCGAAGCCGGACGATCTTCCGTCGGACTCTCGCAAGCGCCTACCTTGCGCTGCTGGCCGAGCGCGAGGCGTTGCAGGCTGAACGCGATGTGGCAGTCGCGGATGCCGCCAACGCGCGGGCGGAGCTGTCGGACAGCGAGGTGCTGATCGCTCATCTTGAGCTACGGATCGAGAAGCTCAAACGCGAACTGCACGGGCAGCGCTCCGAGCGCACGGCGCGGCTACTTGAGCAGTTGGAATTGGAGCTCGAAGAACTCGCCACCACGGCGACCGAGAATGAGCTGGCTGCGCAGGCTGCCGCGGCAAAAACCCAGAGCGTGAGCGCCTTCACGCGCAAGCGGCCGGTGCGCAAACCGTGGCCGGACGACATCGAACGTGAGCGCGTCGTCATCAAGGCTCCAACGACCTGCGCCTGCTGCAGCGGATCGCGGCTGGCGAAGGTCGGCGAGGATGTGACCAAGACGCTGGAGGAGATTCCGCGTCGCTTTAAGGTCATCGAGACGGTACGCGAGAAGTTCACCTGCCGCGATTGCGAGAAGATCAGCCAGCCGCCGGCACCGTTCCATGCGACGCCCCGCGGCTTCATCGGCCCACAATTGCTGGCGACGATTTTGTTCGACAAATTCGGCATGCATATCCCGCTCAACCGCCAGAGCGTGCGCGGCTTCGAGCCGTTGTTCGACCCAAAAAGGAAAGCAATGCCGATCACGCCGGCATTTTGCCTGGCCCATGCGCGGCGGGGATTCTTCGAGCTGGCTGACATCGAGAAAGCCGCCCGGGAAGGCAAGGGCAAACCGGTCTCTCCGATCGCGCTGGAGGCGGTCAGGCGTCTGGATGCGTTGTTCGAGATCGAGCGCGCCATCAACGGCCGTAGCGCCGACGAGCGGCGTGCCGTGCGCCAGGAGCGAAGCAAGCCGCTGCTCGACGACATGCACGACTGGCTGCTCCGCGAGCGAGAAAGCCTCTCGCGCTCCGCCGAGGTCCTGAAGCCCATGAACTACATGCTTAAGCGCTGGGACGACTTCGTCCGCTTCCTCGACGATGGCAGGATCTGCTTGACCAACAATTGCGCTGAGCGTGCATTGAGAGGCATTGCCTTGGGAAGGCGCAACTGGACCTTCGCTGGCAGCCAGCGTGGCGCCGATCGTGCAGCTATCATGCTGACGATGATCACGACCTGTCGCCTCAACGACGTCGATCCCAAGGCTTGGCTCGCCGACGTCCTCGCCCGGATCGCTGATCTTCCCACCTCGCGTCTGCGCGAACTGCTGCCCTGGGAATGGAAGCTCCTGCACCAAGCCGGCAAGTCCGCCAATCAGCAAGCCGCTGACCCTTCACGCAACGCCATCGTAGAACTCGCCGTGCTCGCGCGCATGCGTCAATCAGGCGGCCTTCGTCGTATGCGTACCCTTGCTCTCGAATCCCATGACGAAGTCGTCCGCGTAGCGCACGGTCACAATGCGACCGCGTGCATGGCGACGACGCCATTGGTGGGCCCAGAGATCGAGGATGTAGTGCAGGAAGATGTTGGCAAGGAGCGGGCTGATGCCTGCCCCTTGCGGCGTGCCCCTGTCCGTCTCTTGCTTCTCGCCGCTCTCAAGAACGCCAGCTCGCAGCCACAGCTCAATGAGCCGTAGGATACGAGGATCGGCGATCCTGTGCGCCACCATCCGCAGCAGCCACTCGTGGTCGACCGAGTCGAAGAAGCTGCGAATGTCGGCATCGAGCACCCAGTTCACGCGCTGGCTCATGATCGCCGTATGCAGGGCATCAAGCGCCATATGAGGATTCCGCCCCGGCCGGAAGCCGTAGGAGAATCCGAGGAAGTCGACCTCGTAGACCGCGCTCAACACCTCGGCCACCGCGCTTTGGACGATCTTGTCCTCGAGCGCCGGCACACCGAGAGGCCGCTTGCCGCCATCGGCTTACTGCTGTTCGCTCCTAGCGAGAAAATGCCGCCAGGGTACGAGGTCACAACACCCCAATGACGTGCGAGGTACCAGCGGAGGAGGCCGGGCGCTCCGAAACCCCGGCCATCTCCGCACCCGGCCTCCTCCTCAACTCAAGCCAGGAGCAAAATAAATGAGGCAACCGATCGCACCCGGGAGCATCAGTACATGAGGCAATACGCGCTCTCATCCTGATTGTCGCGCTATACGTCCGCCTCATCGGCGCGATCCTGCTCGAACAGAACGACGAATAGGCCGTCCAGCGCGCCCGTTACATGACGCTGGGAACCATCGCGCCGTTGAGCGATGATCCAACCGTCAGCCTCCCGGCTATCGCCAGCTGACCAGTCCGGCTCTTGCCGGCGAACGCGGTGTCCCACCGCCAGTTACACCACGCTCAGGGACACGATCGAAGACTGCCGCGCATCAACCGAAGATCGGCATTGCAGGCTCGCTAACCGAAGGCTTTTACAGGGGGCTATTGGTTGCAGGAAGCTTTAGCCGAGCCGCACGCCCTGTCTGGAGCGGTCTTGTTGATTGATGAGGCGTCAACGCGAACAGTTGTTGCCCTTAGCCATGCTGCCTCCGCAAAAAGGGATACTTGAAGGTCGAGTTGCCTTGGTGTTGAGAAAACCAGACTGGCGGCATCGTCGCTCGCACGTTCCTGGGGCAGATCAATCAAGCTTGTCGCCTTTGACCACTTTGTCCGGATGGGTGTCCCTAGGCACTTCGGCCAAGGGTGAACAACGTTTTAAGCGAAAGGGGGCCAACGTGCCGTCAAATGATCGAAGTCGCAGACATGCCGTTGCGTACCTGAGGCCATGTGGTTGCAGCACAACGAGAATCTGCCTCTTCCATCGGAGGAGCGTGCGATGCTCCAGCGTCTTATCACGGAACTCGAACGCGTGACGAAGCAACTGTCGGAAATCGACAAAGTCGTGGCCCAGCAGGCTCTGGACGATCCACGGGCTCTCAAGCTGATGACGATCCCCGGCGTGAGTTCGGTCGTCGCATCGAGTGTACTGGCCCCATCGACGACATCGCACGCTTCCAGTCACCGGATAAGCTCAGCAGCTACTTCGGTTTGACCCCTCGAGTTCGGCAATCGGGAGATCATCCGGCAAGACATGGTCGTATCTCGAAACAGGGCAATCGTGACGCCCGCAAGATGCTGGTTGAAGCGGCCTGATCGGCCATGACGGCGCCGGGGCCGCTGCGGGCCTTCTTCAACCCCATGCAGAAGAAGCATGGGCCTGGAGTCGCGCCGTCGAGCACGGCACGTAAGCTCGCAGCGATGATCTGGCACGTCCTGACGACCGGGAAAGATTATGCTTACGCACGACCGGCGTTCACAGCGATGAAACTCTGGAAGGTGGCACTCAAGGCTGGAGCGCCTCGTGCCTATGGCAAGGCTGGCCCGGGTCGGGACTACTGGATCAAGGAACTGCGTGACCGGGAAGCTCGCGATGTCGCACGCGTCGAGCAGGCGTACGAGCGGAGCGTGGCGGCCTGGAAGGAGAAGCCAAAAAAGCCGCCTTGAACTGACTATAGGGCTTCTCAACACCATCCGAAATGCAGATCCTTCCGTCGTGGACAAGGCGGGCAAAGCCCCCTCCCAACGATTGAGCAGATAGTTGATCGGCCTAATCACGTTGGACGAACGCGAGAGCCAGGCAGTTTCTGCCCGCAGCCAAGACTCAAGGTCGGTCAACAGTGGCACGCTCTTCGAAATCCAGTGGTGCCAGCCAGGCGCCGGCTCCGACCTCGCCTCGCTGGCGACCCCGGGCAGAGGATAACCGACTACTTCCTCGCAAACAGCCAGAAGATTTGGAGCAGCAACGCCGAACAAGGCGGACTGGATCTTTTGCCTCGTGCGAACTGATACAAGCAAACAGAACGGCATCTCGTTCCTGCTCTTCGATATGGAAACCCCTGGTGCTTCAGTCAAGCCGATCGAGCTGATCTCGGGATAGTCGCCGTTCTGCGAAACCTTTTCGACAACGTAAGGACAAAAAAGAGCCCTTGTTGGTGAATAAACAAGCGCTGAATTACCTGCTCTCTCCGACTGGAGCATCCGATGCTGAGGAGCCACATCGCTACGCAGAGCAAGTTGCCGTCGACGAGTCGGCACGTTATCGGCCCGAGCAGATGCGTTTGAAGGTCGAGCGGGCCGGCGGTGGCTTCGGCTGACCGTCGAGAAACATTTTGTGACGTTCGGCCACATGGCTGACTTTTTGATCGTGGCGGCGCGGACCGCCGGTTTATACGACGAGGAGCTGGGGGGTCACCCTCTTCTCCTCGTCGAAAGCGACGCGGCGAATCTCACGCGAGAGGCTGGTCGACGCAAGGATCGCCGCACGTCTGAAGTTCGGTGGCGTGGAGCTCGCAGCAGATTCAGCCATGGCGCCGTAGATGACGGATCCAAGGGCCAGACAAAAACGCCTAGCGCGCCTCGGGGCCGCGGCTGAAATGATGCGCGTGGGGCTCCCGCGCACTGGACATGACTATCGATTACCTCGCACAGAGAATGCAAATCGGGCGTCTGATTGGTTCGTTCCAAGCGCCGCAACTCCGGGCCGCTCACGTTTACGCGGAGATGGAGGTCGCGCGCGCCGCCGTGCTCAAGGCCCAGCAGCCTCTCGACGGTGACGACGGTCAATCCGAACAGCCCGTGATGATGGCCAACGTTGTGACAGGCATGGCTAGCGCGCTCGCTGTTCAGGAAGGCATTCAGATGCAGGGCGGCATCGGCATGACGGACGAGTAGGATGTCGGTTCTATATGAAACGATAGCGAGTGCTGCCGAACTGAACCGCTTGGCGCACTTTGCAGGTTATTGAAGAATCGGGGGATCGCCCGAACTCCAATGCCGTATTTGCTTCTCCTATGGAGAGACTCGTGTCAGTCCCTACACCGAGGCGGCATCAGAGCAGTTGATCCGCTCCTCGAATTCACTCGACCTAAGGCTAGCATCGCGACAACTAACTGCAGGCGCGTCCAGTGTCGACTAGGCATGGCGGGAGAACGTTTTGCGCAACGAGATCGTTTCTTCGGCAACTTAGGTGCAAAGGGCGCTCTCTTCCAGCCGGTGTTGCATGCGATCGGCAGGCGCTCAGGCATTGCGTATACCGCGCAGGCGGTCGGAGCGCCGCCGCAGCAGTTCGATCGTGGTCAGGACGGTGAGGGAGAACAGGATCAGCACCGCGGCGGCGGCAGTGATGGTCGGACTAATCGACTCGCGGATCCCCGAAAACATAACCCGCGGCAAGGTGCGCTGCTCAGCGCTCGAGACGAAGAGCGCGACCACCACCTCATCAAAGGAGGTGATGAAGGCGAAGAGCGCGCCTGTGATTACTCCTGGCAGTATGAGCGGCAAGGTGATCTTGAAGAAGACAGTGATTGGCGGAGCACCGAGTCCGGCGGCGGCGCGGATTAGGGACTGGTCAAAGCCTATCAGAGTTGCGCTGACAGTGATAACGACGAAGGGCGTAGCCAGCGTGGTGTGCGCCAAGATCAGCGCAAGAAAGGTGTTGAGCAGCCCGACATCGGCGTAGAAGAAATACAGCCCGACCCCGGTGATCACGACCGGTACAATGATCGGCGCGATCAACACGCTCATCACTGGCGTTCGCCATGGGAATTGCGGGCGGTTGAGTCCGAGCGCCGCCAATGTTCCCAAAGAGGTCGACAGAAGCGTGACGGAAACGGCAACCAAGAGTGAGTTGTGGAGTGCCCCCTGCCAGCGTTCAGTCAGGAAGAACTCCTCATACCACCGCAGCGACAGGCCTGGCATGGGATAAGTAAAGAACGGCACAGAGTTAAAAGAGAGTGGGATGATCACGAGGATTGGCGCGACTAGAAACAGCAGCACCATCCCGCATAGCAGCCGGTGGAGATAATACCAGCCCTTCTCCATTGGAGTGGCGTAGACGGAAGCAGTCATCGTTCTCATCCCATCTTGATCCGTTCAATGCCAACCAACTTGCTGAAAACATAATACAGTAGCAGCGTCATAATAAGCAGGATGGCGCCGAGCGCTGAGGCCATCCCCCAATTGAGCGATTCGCTCGTATAGTAGGCAACAAATGAGCTAACCATTTGATCAGCCGGCCCGCCGACCAGTGCGGGGGTTATGTAGTATCCCAGGCATAAAATGAAGGTTAGGAGGCAGCCGGCACCAATTCCTGGTAGGGTCAGCGGGAAGTAGACTTTCCAGAACGCGTAGAAAGGACCTGCGCCGAGCGAGCGGGCCGCTCGGACGTAGTTTGGAGAGATCGTCTTCATGACGCTGTAGATCGGCAGGAGAGTAAGGGGAAGCTGGATATGGGTCATGGCGACGATCGTCCCGACCCGATTGAAGATGAGCTCCGCCGGCTGCGATATGACGTGCAGGGCCATCAAGGTGTCATTGACGATGCCGTGCTGCTGCAGGAGAACGACCCAAGCGGTCGTGCGCACCAATAGGGAGGTCCAAAACGGCAGCACGACCATGATCATCAGAAGATTGCTTGACTTACGGGGCAACGTCGCCAGCAGATAGGCTAGTGGGAAGCCAAGCAGCAGCGTCGCGACTGTTACACCGATGCTAATGCCGAGGGTTCGCAAGAAGACGTCGCGGAAGATCGCGTTCTCTGGCGGTGAGGCAACAATCTGATCGTTCAAACCATACTGGAAGTCGAGAGTTCGGAGCAGGTAAAAGGCCGTAAAGGCTGACGTTCCTCGCTTCAACAGGCTCCAGACATCGTGCCGCCCCCATAGCGGGTTGATCTCGATCAGCGCCCCCTTGTAGGGACCGGCGGCAAGCGTGCTTACCTCGCGGCCGCTCGATATCACCTCGCTGCGTGAGCCGGGTAGCTCATGATTGATTCGTTCGCCGATTCGGGCCGCGGTTTTCTGCGCCCAGGACGTTTTCAAATCGTTGACCAATGCGGCGTAAACCGTCTCTTCGGGCAGATCCCTTCCGTCCCAACCTCTCAGCGCGGCCATCGTTCGTGGCATCAGAAATAGCAGCGTATCGTCGTGAACCGCATTGAACATCATACGGCCGATAGGCAAGATAAAACCAATCAGTATGAACAGCAGAAGAGGCAGAACAAGCGCGAAAGCCCTCAGCTTGCGTGCCCGCTCTATCCGTTGTAGCTTGATACGCAGCGGCACGCCGTCAAAGGTGCCCGTGATTTGGACGGCCATCGTTGCCATCAATTCCTCTCTCTCTGTTCGTGCACCTGAGGTGACGAGGAGGACGTAGCCCTCCCCGCGATTGCTTCACTGCTGCTTCGCAAGCCAGGCGGTAAAGCGCTGGCGCAGCTGGTCGCGCTTCTCAATCCAGAAAACGATGTCAAGATCGACGGCCTGGGCCGCATGCTCCGGCGCAGTTGGAAGGTCAGCCAGGATCGTCGGATCAATTAGCTCCGTTGCCGCGGTGTTGCCAGTGCCGTACGCAATATAACGCGTCATCTCGGCCTGAGATTGGGGCGAAGCGGCGAAGCCAATAAACTTATAAGCCTCGTCCCGGTGCGGAGTGCCTTTGGGGATCGACCACAGATTAAATGTCGCAATTTGCGCGTCCCACATGATCTCGAAATGCTTGCCAGAATTTTTGACAGCATCATAGATCCGGCCGTTCCAGGCTGAGGTCATAACAACTTGGCCGTCCGCCAGTAACTGCGGCGGCTGGGCGCCGCTTGTCCACCAGATTACGTCCTTCTTAATCGTATCCAATTTTTTAAGGGCGCGCTCCACGCCTTCGGACGTCTTGAGAACGTTGTAGACGTCCTTCTTGGCGACGCCATCGGCGATCAGCGCCCATTCCAGGTTGGTGTAGGGATCTTTATAGAGTCCGCGCTTCCCGGGGAACTTCTGCAAATCGAAGAGGTCGGCGATGGTCTGCGGACCGTTCGGAAGCTTGTCCTTGTCATAGGCGACAATCGTCGCAGAGACATGAGTTGGCACTCCGCAATCATACTTGCCGTCGCCCAGGAACTTCGTGCGGTCAAGACCAAGCTTCTTCCAGTCGAGTGTTTCAAGGACGCCCGAATCGCATAGCGTTACCGCCGCTGATTGATTGATGTCGACTACGTCCCAACTCACCGTTTTAGTTTCGACCATGGCTCGGATCTTGTCGACCTCATAATTGTATTCGTCTTCGGTGATCTTGATCCCAGTCGCCATCGAGAAAGGCTGGAACAGCGCCTTACGCTCGCTTGCCTGGAGGGCTCCGCCCGCAGCAACAATCCTCAGCTGATCGCCGGCGAAAGCAGGTTTGAGCGCGATCAGCGCACTCACCACCAAGCCAGTTATGGCGAGAGCGCTCACGGTCATCAATGATTTTCTCATTATTCATTCTCCTTCTTTGCCCACCATGGAGCCGGATTGCGGCGTTGGCGAATTCAGCTATCTGGCTCGAAGTACGGCTCGGCTCGTTATCAGGGCGCGTCGAGCGCCCGACAATCCTCCGTTTTCCAACCGAGCGTGATCTCTGCGCCGGGCTCAATTTGTGCCATCGAGTCCGAATTCGGCAGCTTGACCACAAAGTCGTCATGGCCGCACACCGAAACCCGGGAGCGCACATGATCTCCCAAATAAATCAGCTCTGTGACCCGCGCGCTAAAAATATTGGGCAGCGAGCCGGGCGGCGGATTCAGCTTCACTCGCTCCGGCCGTAATGACAGCAGGGTCCGTCGGCCAACTGCGTCGACATTGACCGCCAGCGCCTGCACATTACCACCGCTGGGAAGCTCCACCTTGCAGGTTGTACCGTTGATCGCCACGACGTTCCCCAGCAGCCGGTTGTTTTCGCCAATAAACTGAGCGACGAACGTGTTCTGCGGCTGCTCGTAGAGATCGGCCGGAGTGGCGAGTTGTTGGATGACGCCATCATTGAACACGGCAATCCGGTTAGACATGGTCAACGCCTCCCCCTGATCGTGCGTCACATAGACCACGGTTACACCCAGATTTTCATGGATATGCTTGATCTCAAGCTGCATTCGTTCCCGCAGCTGCTTGTCAAGCGCGCCGAGCGGCTCGTCCATCAGCACGAGTGTGGGATCGAAAACGAGCGCGCGTGCGAGTGCGACACGCTGCTGCTGGCCACCGGAAAGCTGTCCGGGCCGACGGCCTGCGTAGGCGCTGAGCCGGACCATGTCGAGCGCCCGCTTGATCCTGATCTCCGTTTCTGACTTGCCGATCTTGCGAACCTTGAGTGGGAAGGCGAGGTTCTCTTGCACAGTCATATGCGGAAAAAGCGCGTAATTTTGAAATACCATTCCGATGTCGCGCTTGTGCGGCGGTGTCTTCTCGATTGAGCGACCCGCCAACAGGATCGAGCCATGCGTGGGCGCTTCGAAGCCAGCCAGCATCATGAGCGTGGTCGTCTTTCCAGAGCCAGACGGCCCCAGCATTGTCAAAAACTCGCCTTGGGCGATGCCCAAGTTGAGATTCTTAACGACCAGCGTTTCGCCATCATAGGTCTTCTGAACGTCACAAAATTCCACGAAGCTCGAGCCCGGCATCGTTCCTCTTTCCCTCCCTTACGTGTAGGCGCTAGAACTACTGCGCCGCTGTCGATGACCAGACCACAATTGGCTTTCGAGAGATTACAACAGCCGTAGACAATCGCCCTTCATCAGATCCACTGGTTCCCGCGTCTCCGTTTTGACCTGATGGACGATATCGGACCAGCGGGCCGCTTTTGCTCAATCTCGATCGCCGCAACGCTGAATTTGTGCATCTCGTCCGCGGTTTCAAAGGATTTCACTAGATGCAGCTACAAGAACGGCGAACTGTGAACGCGCGGACCTTAGAAAAATCTGGACGGCTAGCGCCGCGAGGCGCAGCGGCCCGCGGAAATGGCAAAAGAAAGCGAGTTGCGCACGGTAGGCGCCGTCATCGGCGAGGAGCTGCCGCTAGTGTCCTGAACCAAAAGTTCGGAACGTTGTATCGGGTCATTTTAACGGCAGAACCGCTCGATCGAAGCAAGGATGTCGTCGGCTGACTTGGTCCACGAAACGGCTTGGGATCAGCGTTATGTCGTTCGATGAACGAGGCGATGTCCGCCTTGACGGCGGCTACGCCGCGATAGACGCCGCGCCTGATCTTCTTATCGGTAGGAAGCCCGAAGAAGCGCTCGACCTGATCGAGCCATGACGAACTGGTCGGGGGGTGAGGTGCATAGCCAGCGCGGCCGTTCAGTCAGCCAATTCCGGATCAGCGGGGTCTTGTGGGCGGCGTAGTTATCGATGACGAGATGGACGTCGAATTGGGGCGGCACAGCCGCCTCGATCTCGTCCAAGAACTTGCGGAACTCGGCGGCACGGTGCGCTCCGTAGCACTTGCGATAAGCCATCCGGTAGCAATGTCGAGGGCGGCCAACAGCCATGTGGTGCCGTGTCTTTTGTAATCGTGGCTCCTTCGGCCCGGCTGGCCGGGAGGCATCGGCAACATCGGCTGACTGCGGTCCAGCGCTGGATTTGACACTGTTCGTCTGCACACAGAACGATGGCGTGTGCCGGCGGCTCGCGTGCCATCATCCCGCCATCGCGGTTTGGCCGAAATTCTTCCGGTTCAAAGAAGAATTTAACAGTGATGCCCGCGTCTTCACAACCGACTAGTTTGGCAGGTATGACCGAGCCCGACTAGAAAGCGGCCTCAAGGCGGCCCATGAACCAGTAGCAGTTCTCTCATTCCGCCGCTAACCGCACCAACGGGTGGCCCATGTCGATGAGTTGATCAAGGGCCCGAAGGAACGGCTAGTCATCCGCAGTTGCGCGGATCAGTGTTTCCCGCTCCCCATCATCGTGGGTCAGGCTATCGTGAGTTATGAGTCTGGCTCTTGTGTCGGTGCCAAGCGTTTTTGGACTGATTTGTTTCGCCGCACCGTGTATCCGCGCATACCGTACGGACTCTGCACTGCAGGTTTGTTAGCCGAGCCGTCTCAGCGCGTTCTTCAGTGATCCTTGTGCTCTCCGTTCTCTCGTAGAAGGACGAAGTGCAGGAGAAGGTCTTTGGCTGCGAACTTCTACGAGATCAGCCGCGCACCGGCGCCGAGCAATAGAGGTCGCGATCCCCAGGCAACTCTTGCGCGATGATCCCGTGTCATTTGCTGATGCCATCGTTCGAGGAGAGGCAGGCCCGAACCTGTTGGCCGTGATCTCGCTGGCTTGTGCGCGTCGGCCCGCGTGAGGCCGGTTAGTAGCTCAGAAGATGGCTCCGAGCGCTTCGTATTGACGATAAGGTCGTGAATGTCACCCAGACGATCTGCCGGTCTGTGACCTAGGCCGTCACCGACGATAGTTCGAAGACGTCCCCCCGTGAAGCCCCCAAGAACAAGGCTGCTGGAGGACGCCGCTCCTCTCAAGGCGCTCTAGCACTGTCCTATGTATGATTAGCAGCAGTGCTAAATGGCAGTAGATACGGCGAGGCTCCGCCAATTCGCCTGATGTCGTCATTAGCATCTTCCTTGATCATGTCGGCGCCTTTCTCGGCGACCATGATCGTGGGCGCGTACGTGTTGCCGGAAGGAAGCGTCGGCATGATCGACGCATCAATTACGCGAAGCCCAACCAAGCCGCGCACACGCAGGCGGTCATCAACCACTGCCATAGGATCGTTGCCCATCTTGCAAGTGCCGACAAAGTGATGGAGCCCTCCGCCGGTACATCGAGCGTAATCAAGCCATTCTTCGTAATTCTGCACTTTATCGCCAGGACACATCTCGAAAGAAATCCATTTGGCGATGGCTGGGTGTTGCATGATCTTGCGTGCGACATGCAATCCGTACACAGTAGTGTCGCAGTCCATTTTCGAAGATAAATACTTCGGCTCAATGGCCGGCTCGCTACCAGGGATTGTCGAACAAACATGTATCGACCCGCGCGAGGTGGGCCGGCATTGATTGATTGCGACGCTCATTCCGGGGTCTCTCTCAAGGTGTCCCGGCCGGGCTAGATCCATCGTACCGGGCGCCATGTGGAATTGCACGTCGGGCGTCGGCTGACTGGGAAGGGTGCGTACGAAGCCGGCGACTAGTGCTGTCGGCCGAGCGAGCAGACCGGTTCCACTGACGTAGTATCGTATGATTTCGCGCAAAAGCCCGAAGCCCCGGGCTCGCTCATTGAACGTGATCGGCCGGTTAATGCGGTACCTTAGGTTTACATAGAAGTGGTTGCCATAGTTCTCACCAACCCCGTTCGACTCGTGACAGACTTCGATCCCTACTTTCCTCAGGACTTGTGGCTGGCCGATGCCCGAGAGCTCTAGCAAGCCGGGCGACTGTATAGCGCCGCAAGAGACAATTACCTCAGCTCCGCAGCGCGCCTCCCGAATTTCGCCATAGTGGCTATAAGCTACTCCAACGGCGCGCTTTCCCTCGAGCAGGATCCTGCTGACAAGCGCGTTGGTCTTGATGTGCAGGTTGGGCCGGCTACGCGCCGGGTCAAGAAATGCGCGCGCCGCCGACCAGCGCTGACCGTTTTTGATCGTCGTTTGAAAGTAACCAAAGCCCTCCTGCTGGCCATCATTGTAGTCGAGGTTGTGCGGAAAGCCGCTGGCCTCGGCGGCTTCGATGAGCGCGTCCCCGAGCTTATGATGCTCGCTGATGTCGCGTACATTCAGTGGGCCGCCCTTGCCGCGCGACTCCTGCCCGCGACCCTCGTAGTGTTCTGAGCGCTTGAAATAGGGCAGCACATCTTTATATGACCAGCCGCGATTTCCTAATTGGCTCCAGGTATCGTAATCGAGCGGCTGACCGCGCACATAGAGCATGCCGTTGACCAAACTCGAGCCACCCAGCCCCCGCCCGCTTGTACATGGGATTCGCTGCGTGTGCGCGCTGTCATCGACCTCGAAGTTCCAACTGAAGGTTTTGCGGAGCTGTGGCGTGGTGTAGCCCGCCGGCATATTGATCCACATCGATCGGTCGCGCTGACCAGCCTCTAGCAGCAGTACCTTGACGCGCGCATCCTCGCTGAGGCGATTGGCAAGTACGCAACCGGCCGATCCACCACCCACGATGATGTAATCCCATTCAGGCACAGTATGAACTTCCTGTCTCAAGTTCGAACCTTTCCGCTCGTCTAAGGGCGATCAGCAATACTGGTTGTCGAGTAGATATCTAGCGCACTTCGTGCTCCTGATGTGGTACTTCGGCACTTCTCGATCGGCGGTGAGCACAGCCTCCAAGCGTTCGAAAACATTAGCGACGGGTTGATCTTGGTTTCTGCAATGAGCCGTCCAGTCACGCGAAGGTTCGGCGCTTCCGCGCCATTCTTCAGTGGCTTCGCCTGGCCGGCCGCCCGGCGTCGGGTTATCACGTCCAGTTCACGCGGACCTCCCGCGTTATGAGTCAATCGCCCGGAACGTTTCAACCCACTTAATCCCAACGCTCGATCCAAGCTGCGTTCCGGTTTGAAAGCAGCACCTGTCGGCTAAAAGTAAGCACACCGTTCTCATCCAATTGGCGAGCCGCGCACTCAACACAGATCTGAGAGCTCGCCGGGGCGGCTCACCTGTAGATAAGGGTGTCGGTCATGGCTCAAGTCCCTGCGCGCGAGATCTCATTTTCCTTACAGGTGATGAATTCGAGCAGCACCGGAATGCCATCCTGGGTCTTCTCGATGCCACGCTTGATTGCTGGCACGATATCCTCAGCCTTCGAGATACGCTCGCCATAGCCGCCAAAGGCGCGCGCCATTGCGGCATAGTCGCCGGAGATGTCGGTCGAACGATATTTTTCGGTCGAAATCGACATGATCTTTAGCTCGCACGCCATGGAGAAGTTGTTGAGCAGGATCGATAGAATTGGAATTCTTTCGCGCACAGCCGTTTCGAAATCCATTCCGGTAAATCCGATGGCCGCATCGCCCCAGACATTGATGCAGAGTTTGTCTGGTCTCGCGAGCTTCGCGCCCATTGCTAGCCCCAAACCGTAGCCGAGTTGCGTCGTCTTACCCCAGCCTAGATAGGAAAGCGGCTCGACTGACTTCCAGAATGGCGTGAGCTGGTCACGCGGGCTACCCGCGTCGTGAGTGATGATGGTGTTCTTGACGTCGACTGTGTGCTGAAGGTCCCACAGTACGCGATACGGGCTGAGCGGCGCGTCTTTGCTTGTAAGCTTCGGCATCCACTTTGCGAGCCACTCTGTGTGCGAGGCTGAAATGGCTTCCGCCACCACTCGCGCATCGCGATCGGATGTGACGCTCTTGCCGACCTCCTCCAAGAGCGCATCGAGCACGAGACGGGCGTCGCCGACGAGGCCAATTTTCGCTTCGACGTCCTTGTTGAGATGGTTGGGATCGAGCGTCGAGTGGATTACTGTCTTAGCCTTAGGCATGGCGACAGCGAAATCAGTCTCGGTGAAGGAGCAGCCGATGCCGAAGATGACATCAGCTTCGGCCAAAAATTTCCACACGGCACGCGGCATCGCGGCGCCGCCGGAACCGAGGGAGAGCGGATGTATTTCAGGAAATGCAGATTTGCCAGCCAGACTCGTGGCGACGGGGATCGCGAGCCGCTCGGCAAGCCGCTTCAGTTGCGGCCAGGCACGGGCATAGTGCACGCCCTGGCCTGCATAGATCACCGGCCGTTTGGCGCCGATCAGAAGTGCCGCCGCTTGCTTGATGTGCGCGGGATCCGCGCCATAGCGGGTGCGCAGCACCGGCGTGTAGTTCAAGGGCTCTGGCACCTCCTCATTCCACATGTCCGTGGGGATTTCGACCACCACCGGTCCGCCGCGACCATTCTTCAATTTGGTGAAGGCGCGGCGGAAGATGTTGGCGACTTCCGAGGCGAGCGTGATCGGCTCGGAGGATTTTGAGAAAGGCCGCATAGCTTGGCTTGAGTTGAAATTGGGCTCGGTGTTGGCGAGCCGGCGCGGATAGCCCATCGGCAGCACCAGCACGGGGACTGATTCACCAAAGCATTGCGCGACGCCACCCATCGCGTTCTCTGCGCCGGGACCATGTTGCATGCAGAAGGCACCGATCTTCTCACCCGAGGTAACCCGAGAGATCGCATCTGCCATGTGAACGCCAATGCGCTCCTGGCGCACCATGACGGGACGGATGTCGGCTTTTGCGGCATGTTCGATCAGATGGTTTACCGGATAGCCGCAAAGAATTTCGATGCCTTCGCGCTTGAGAATTTCAGCAATCGCATCACCTAGCTTCATGATCTTAGTCCCCACAATCAACCGAATATGCCTCGGCCTGCTGTTCGTAGTTGCCGCACCTTTACCGATTATCCATTCCGGACAGTTGCCCACGGTTGGTCACGAGTAGTGGCTATCGACGTCGCGGGCACCGTGCTATGCACGCAGCCCTGTTTCATCCAAGCGACCATGTCATCGCCAACAAGTCTGCTTATGAGACACCTGACCGTCGCACATGTGACCGGCATTGCGCCGCTCTTCCTCAGCCGCTCCCTCCGTCGGATGTGAACCGCGCAGAATGCGGCTCATTCACATGTTGCAAGTCGTGCATCTAAGCTCGCGACACGGCACACATCTACGGCGCGACAACGCACAAAGGCTGCAAAGATCGACTACAAATGGGAGAAGTTCTGCAGAATGCGAGCAATCTCGCTATTCATCGTCACTAGAGTAAATGGGAAAAGGTGAATGATGGGGTGCGCTACCCTAGGGTCTACCGCGCTGAAGCCTCGAAGCCGTGGCCTGAGAGCGACGGTTACGAAGAAGTGCGCCGCGGCCGTTCCTTCCTGCAACAGGCGCAGGTGGAACGCTGCATCCCCTTCTCCGTCCGACCCGTTCAAAGATCGTGAAACTCGCCCATCTCATGTGCCCAAGCGGGACAACCCTTGTGACAGCGGGATCGTGGTCATGTTCTTGCCATCGGCTTGCGCGCGACGTGCGCTTTCGAGGCTCTGCGCTCCGGCGTCGGCTGCCCTTCAGGTCGCTCTCCGTCTGGGGCGTAACGCGAAGAACCAGTGGCTGTGATTCTCATGTGCTGAAAGAATGGATTCTCGCCTATCAGAACGCACGCCCTCGGCGATGAGCTTTCCCGCGCATGGGTCCGCTCACCTTTCGGCCCAAGTCGCCTCCGTATCTGCTAGTGGGCTCTCGTAGGCATCGGTGCGAGGCTGTACATCATCGCGTGCGCGCCGGGTCTTGTGAAAGCGCAGTCGATCGAAATGTGGTTTGCGAAGTACTGCGAATAGAAAGGCCCCCGGCGGGCATGCCGGAGGCCTCTTGGAGGTCTACCTAAATGTATTTGAGCCTCTGTTGTCTCCTTCTGCTAAGATAATGAAACTCACCAGTTACGATGAACGCGCAACATCATCTGAAGGCTTTGCTGGTCCTTCAGTTCGTACACCCCGCCCGGCTTGGCGACACCCGATTGTAAGGGCAAGGTTACCGTGCTTCCGCTCGCGTACTTCTGGTCAAGCATCGCGTAAGCAACCTCGGTCGAGAAGGTCAGGTTCTTAACAGGCGTCCAGCGCGTGGCCACGCCGATCACCGAATAGTTGAAGTCCGGGTTGCAACCGGCCACGCCGCTCGACAGCGCAAGAGTTGCGACGAATGCGCCGCAGATGTAGCCCTTCGCCGTGCTGTTGTACCGTACAGCCCCCCAACCGCCGAAGATTGACGAGTTCCAGTACGGGTTCCAGTTGTGGGTGTAGCCGCCGTTGAATCCGTAGCTCGTGGTCAGCTGCTGGCCCGCGCCTGCAACGAAGACCGAGTCAGAGAGACCGGCAATGCCGACGCTCTGGTAAGCACCCGGGACCCCCGTGCCGCTGTACATCGCGAAGGTATAGGGGGCATACGGCTGGAAGTTGTAACCGGTTGCGCCGTTTGTATAGACGCCCTGGACGTTGATCGTGTCACCCGCACCCGTCGGGATATTCTTGATCGACAATGCAAGCTGGCCAGCCCAGCCCCATTTGTCGCTTGGATGCCCCGTCGTTTCTTCAGCGCCGTAATAGCCAGCGTGATTATCATGCGCAGCCACAGACGCCTGGAAAAGTCCCCACGCCTGGTCCACACGCAGCATGGCGACGAGATCGGGAGACCTCGAACCACCAATGTCGCCAGCGCCATAAGTGCCGGCCGCAAGGCCCGTGGCCGTTGCTCCGCTCACGTTCCAAATATTTGTGGTATTTCGAATGACCTGGTCCTCAGCCGAGAAGCTGGCCGTGATGCCCTGCCCAAAGTCCGCTGTATAGGCAAACTGATTGACAGCCTCCCACCCGCCGCCGCCTGGCAAGCCGTCGAAGCCGTTTGCAGGATAGTTGGTCCAAGGTGAAGAGAAATTCGACTGCGCTCTACCAAAGGTGAAGCCAGCGAACTGTATGAACGCGTAGTAGACAGAGAGCGAACCACCGGAGATCGAACCGCTGCCACTTCCTGCTGGGTTACTTCCGTTATATGCCGTTGCGCCATTGATAGCTGTTGTACCGGCACCACCATAGCCGCCCGCGGTCCAGGTGAACGCGAGTTCAGCGTAGGTACGAAGGAGACCATACTCCGTCGCGGTACGGGTATCCATGCTGAGGTCGGCGCGGGATTGACTTGTGTAGTAATTGCTCAGACGGTTGTGCGCGCCAGCGACGCCGCTGGCTGCGGCTCCCCAGATGCCATTTGAACCAAGAACGGTTGTGGCACGCACGTAGCCGCCGAGCTTGATGCAAGTGTCGGTACCAGGAATGTAATAGAACCCAGCGCCATATAGAGAGCAAATCTTCACGTATTCGATCGCCTTGGCCTTCATCGGAAGATCGGCAGCTTGCGCTCCGCCCATAGCGATCAGACCCGCCGCCGAACCAAGAAAGAGGCTCTTCGCCATCTTCATAAAAAACCCTCCAGTTGTTTAACCCAAGACGGACTAGTCTCGCTTCCGCGGAGATTAGCCGCCTTCGCCCCCAATCATTCTCGACCTACAGGGCCTTCCTCGAACATCACCGATAAATTGAACCGGTGAGGTCGCGGCGCGGACCATTCCGCCGCTCGCATGAATAAGTTGACAGATTGCGTTAGTCAGCGGCGCGAAAACTTTGTACGAAGCGGACAGAAGCTAGTGTGCTTTGAGTCAGCGTGATGTAATCGCCTCAGAAGAGTACGATATGTACCGTAGCGTCTCGTGATCGTACTTTTCGTACGCGTCAGTCATCTTAGACGCGGTCAGTGCAACCGCTATTCGTGAGGCGCGCCTCCGGTCCGCCTTAGTGATGAGGTTACTGAATGTGAGATTCGCTCACTTGACGCGATTACGTGAATGTCGCCGTCCCAGTTCGCGCGTCATCATTGTCGGTTCTCTGTGCTTGCGATACGAACTGTCGTATTAGCAGCTGCCGTGCAGACAGAACGCAACGAGTCGTTCCTGGATCTCAACTGTACGGGGCAATATCCAAGGAATTGGATCAGTCGCACTGACCCTAGTTGGTCGTCCGTGAAGAGCGGCTAAGCGACTGAGCTGGAATCGCATTTGTGGTTGCGGGGTGTTTTAGGATTGCAGGGTTTTGATGCTTCGGGCATCGGAACCTTGCAATTTCATTTTCAGGATTCCGTCGAATCGCCAGACATGATTCGGTGGCCGCATCGGAGGTGGCGATGCGACCGAAGAAGCACAGGACGACGGGATCGGGCGATCTGTTCCGGGCCAGGCTGGACCAGATCATCAACATGAAGCACGAGCTGGTTCAGCTCGCTGGCAAGGTCGATTGGGACTGGATCGACGGCGAGATCGCGCCGCTCTACAGCGAGAACGGCCGGCCCGGCATCGCGACCCGCTTCGTGATCGGGCTGCTGCTGCTCAAGCACATTTACGGCCTGTCCGATGAGGGGGTCTGCGAGCGCTGGGTCCACGACCCATATTTCCAGTACTTCACCGGCGAAGAGTTCTTCCAGCACGCCTTCCCGCACGAGCGCTCGGACCTGAGCCACTGGCGCAAGCGGCTCGGCGACAAGCTGGAACTGCTGCTGGCCGAGAGCCTGCGGGTGGCGCACGAGGCCGGCGCGTTACGCGGCCAAGACCTCAAGCGGGTCACAGTCGATACCACGGTGCAGCCAAAGGCCATCACCTTCCCGACCGATGCCAAGCTGCTGCACGCGGCGATCAAGGGGCTCAACCGTCTGGCGAGGAAGCACGGGATCAGGCTGCGGCAGTCCTATCTTCGCGTCGCCAAGACCGCGGCCATGATGGCTTCCCGCTACGCCCATGCCAAGCAATTCAAACGGCATCAGCGGCAGTTGCGCATCCTGCGCAGCCGGCTGGGCCGGATCATCCGCGATATCGGCCGCAAGATCGAAGGTCGAGCTGTGCTCGAGAACGCCTTCGCCCTGCCGCTCAGCCGGGCCGCGCAGATCCGCTCGCAGCAGCAGCGCCAGCGCGGCTGGAAGCTGTATTCCTTCCATGCTCCGGAGGTCGAGTGCATCGGCAAGGGCAAAGCAGCCGCGCCTTACGAGTTCGGTGTCAAAGCCTCCATCGTCACCAACAACCGCCGTGCTCCCGGCGGCCTGTTCGTGCTGCACGCCAGGGCGCTACCCGATAACCCGTACGACGGTCACACCCTGCGGGACGTCATCGACCGCACCGAGACACTCACCGGCTGTCCGATCGAGCGGGCCTATGTCGACAAGGGATACCGCGGCCATGACGCGCAGAACCCGCGCCGTGTCTTCATCTCCGGCCAGAAGCGCGGCGTCTTCGGTATCATCAAGCGCGAGCTGCGCCGCCGCTCCGCCATCGAACCCGTCATCGGACACCTGAAGGCCGATGGTCACCTCGGCCGCTGCTACCTCAAAGGCCGCGCCGGCGATGCCGCCAACGTCATCCTCTCTGCCGTCGGTCACAACTTCCGCCGCATCCTCGCCTGGCTGAGGGTTCTTTGGTGCCTCTTCCTGGCCACCCTCATCGCAGCCATCAGCGACCGCTCACCGCTGCAATCGGCTTCTTAACGGACGACTAGTTGCGGAGCCGCAACTCACCGCGGCGCGGCGGAAGGACATTCTATTCTTCAATCAGCCCAAGTGTGCTTCAGGGGTACATGAGCAAACGTGCAATGATTAAACCGTTCAAAGAGGCCGTTGCTTTCGACACATTCGTGCTCGGGAGAGGAGGCAATACATCATGGTCATGGTTGCTGTTGTGCTACTTAGTAATGCATGCAGCTCGCGTCCCCCAAGCCCGGCCTCATCCATCCCATTCCCGTTTCGACAAAAAGCGGCCTGGCGGCAGGCGTGCTCGATCGTCATCTTGACGGGCAGGTGATTGGGACTACCGCACCGCCTCGAGCTTGGACTTGAAGTACTCGAGCAAACGATTGATGTGATGTCGGGCTTCACATCGCGCCTGTGTCGTCCGCCGCCAAACTGCTAGCTCGGGCCCTGCGTACAAGAGCAACTTGAATTGGGGCTCCGCATGTGGCCGTGCCGCACTATAGTTGCCGTTTAGTAGCCCAAGTGCTCGTTCACGGCCGCCGCTGCAAGGCTCGGAATTGAGATTCGACGCCGTCGCACGCGCTATCCATAGCAGACACTGCGGTCTCACTTGGAGCATAAGCTCTTGAAATCAGCTTGTAACAGCCGCATGCCGTTTCCTCGAGGCGCTGCCTGTCCCAGATGTGCAACATGCCGCGTGCCTTGCGAATCAACCCCTGCTGTTCAAATCGAATTAGCGATTCCGTTACACCAGGGCGACGCAATCCCAACATCGAAGAGAGGTAGTCATGTGTAATAGGCAGGACATCAGCATTCAGGGCGTCGCTAGCCAAGCAGAGCCAGCACGCGAGCCGCTTTTGCCGATCGTGTCGAACGCCGCACAATCCGGTCTGAGCGCAATGCAAGTTCTGCGCTTGAGCGTACCGAAAGAAATGCTCCCGGAGGTCGGAGCACTCAGACAGGACGCCTCGCAAATCTTTCACAACAATTCTGTGCGCGCTCCCGGGAACGAGCACAACAGATTGACCGGTGGCAAGATGCCCTCCGGCTAAAAGCGAAGCGCCGACCGCGCCCCGATATCCCATTACCGCTGTTTCAAGGACGCTTCCCGCTGCGACGATCCTCAGCGAGATGAGCCCGGACTCTATGAAGTAGATATGGTCAAGGGGCCTTTTGGGTTCTTGCAGCACCGTGCGTTCTCTCAGAACGACCGGCTCAAGGTATTCTCCTATTGCCGCGAATTCTTGAAGAGAAGCGCTTGCGAGAATCGCGTTTCGGACGAAAGGCCGCGTGTTGGAACGCACCGCACCAGGACGGTGCAGCATTGGAGGTGTCGCAGACGCCTGTTTGACAGCGGCAGCTTCGGAGCTATCGCGCCCGCCGAGAACGGAGAGGAATTGGTCGGTCATACTGCGGCCCGTCTCTTGAAAACAGAAACTCTTAACCGTCAACTCCTTTTGGCCTGCGCCGTCTTAAGTTTAGCAGTGGGCCGTCTTTGGTTCATGCAATCAGGCGCCAAATGGTGAGTGAATCCTGCGTTTAAAGCCGCTGCGATGACGTATTCCACCGCGCAATGTTTTTTGGAATACCAGCGTCGTACATTGTAGGCAGCATTCGTGGAGAGCGGCTCAACTCATCAGACCGGCCGGTTCGCCCGCGTGCATTCGGATACTGAGAGAGCTCGGATGGCCGTAAGTCTACTACCCGTGCCGCGGCGTCGGAAGTGGCGTGCAAGTATGGAGAGACGCTGCGGCACAGTTTACGATCGATGATCTCCCGCGAATCGATGCTCGCCGAGGAATCTGCTAAGCTCTCAATCGCGGCAAGAATTGACCCGCTTCCATCCAAGACGGGCATGTCCAGCTTGATACGAATTCGGTCGAGAAAGTCATCTGTTCAGTTCTGCCTGACCGGAAAAAAGCTCTCTTCTCCGGTTATGAACTCGGCGCTGAAAACTGGGCTCAGAAGCTATTGGCTCACGCCGCATTCCGGCACGCAAGGGACCCGCCGTGTTCAGGAGGCTCGCCGCTCCATCACAACTTCAGTCAAAGCTACGAGGACTACACTACGCCGTGTTCTCCGAGATGGATTGAGCAGCTTGCTGCTCGAGCTCGATGAGAGTCACTAATAGTGCGGCGGCGTGATTACCCAGACCACTTTTGCCGGCACCGTTCCCGGGTTTGCGCAGCGATGTTGCGAGGTGCTGTTGAATGAAAAACTATCGCCCTCCTCAAGCTCGAAACGCTTTCCATCCACCCACAGGTCCAACCGGCCAGCAACTAAAATCCCCGCTTCATTGCCATCATGGCTGTACTCGCCACTGTCGGCACCTGGCTCGATCGTGCTCAGAAGCAATTCGAGGGGACCGGCGAGATTGGGAGACAGTAACTCTTCAGCGATCCCCAACCCTGTAAATGTTAGGCGCCGCCGGTGCGCTTTACGAACGATGATCTCCCTTTCATCGGCCGCGGCCTGCAAATTGCCGCTGAAGAACCAGTTCATATGGACGCCGAGAACGTCGCTGAGCTTCTTCAAAACTCCAATCGGCAGCTTGGATTGATTTCTCTCAATTTGGCTCAAATAGCCGACCGAGATCCCGGCCGCCTGAGCAACTTGGGTCAAGGTCAGCTTCTTGATTTTGCGTAATTCACGGATCGGCCCGCCCAACGCGGCGTCAGAGTCCACGTTGGCCGCGGAGCTCCTGGTTGCCCATTCGTCAGCCGCGCGTATCGACCTAATAGCCATCGAAACCTTTGACTTCAAAGCAATGCCGGCACGAAAGCCTGCTCCAATATCCCGGGGGAAGGACAGTCTGGCGGCAGCGCCAACGTCGGAAACGTCATCTAGGGCCCACTTTATAGATGTGACATCCTTGAAAAAAAACATGCTAAATGTGAAAAAGCACGTTCACATGTGTGAAAAAATCTGAGATAATTTCACGATTAGGCAGAGGTGGGTTGTGACGGAACTTCCAAAGTCGGCTCAAGTGGTCATCGTTGGCGGCGGGATCATGGGCTGTAGTCTAGCCTATCATCTGACCCTTCGCGGCTGGAAAAACGTTGTTCTGCTCGAACGAAAGCAGCTTACGTCCGGAACCACTTGGCACGCCGCTGGCCTCGTCGGACAACTGGGTGCAACGCACAATCTCACACGATTGGCTCAATACACGACGGAGCTTTACTGCGAGCTCGAGCGCGAAACGGGACAAAATACCGGATACCGGCAGATTGGATCGCTAGCAATCGCCAACAACCATGAGCGTTTTGAAGAGCTCCGTCGCGGCGCCTCAATGGCCCGATGCTTCGGCTTGGAGGTCAACGTGATGTCGGCGAAAGAAGCGGGCGATCTTTGGCCTTTGATGTTGACTGAAGATCTCGTCGGCGCGGTGCATCTTCCAAAAGATGGACAGACCAATCCCGTCGACACGACTCAGGCTCTGGCGAGGGGAGCGAAGGCCCGGGGGGCGAAGATAATTGAAAACACTGAAGTTACGGACATTCTCATCAAGAATGGACGTGCCAACGGGGTGCGAACGAAAAACGGTGAAATAGAAGCTGAATTCGTTGTCAATTGTGCTGGCATGTGGGCGAGGGAGCTTGGCGCAAAAGCCGGAACGACAGTCCCTCTTCACGCGGCCGAGCACTTCTACATCGTGACTGAGCCGCTCCCCGAGATCAGAAAGCACCTTCCGGTACTGCGCGATGCCGATGCCTGTACCTACTTCAAGGAAGACGCCGGCAAGCTGCTGGTCGGTTGGTTTGAGCCTATCGCAAAACCCTGGGGTATGCAGGGGATCTCCGAGAGCTTTGAGTTCGATACTTTGCCAGATGACCTCGAACACATTGAACCATTGCTGGAGGGGGCAATTCGTCGTGTGCCGATATTGGCAAACACGGGGATTCAGTTGTTCTTTAATGGTCCGGAAAGCTTCACGCCTGACGACCGTTACATGCTGGGCGAAACGCCGGAAGTGCGGAGTTTGTTCGTGGCGGCCGGCTTCAACTCGATCGGTATTCGCTCCGCCGGCGGAGCAGGTAAGGTCCTGGCCGACTGGATTGTCGACGGTCATCCGCCAATGGATCTTTGGGACGTTGATGTCCGACGGGTCATGCCGTTCCAGTCAAATCGGCGATATCTAAGGGATCGAACTGTCGAGACCCTCGGCCTATTGTATGCCATGCATTGGCCATTTCGGCAGCCCGACACTGCAAGAGGGGTTCGCCGTTCGGCTTTGCATGATCGCCTGCTTGCGAGAGGAGCGTGCTTTGGAGAGCTCGCCGGCTGGGAGCGGCCGAACTGGTTCGCGCCGCAGGGGCAAGAGGCAAGGTACCAATATAGTTATGGCCGTCAGAATTGGTTCGAATACTCAGCCGCGGAACATAAGGCTGTACGACAAGGCGTTGGGCTATTTGATCAATCGTCCTTTGCGAAGTTCATCCTCGAAGGGGACGATGCAGAATCAATCCTAAACAGGATATGCTCCAACAACATATCCGTACCGATCGGCCGCATCGTCTATACGCAATGGCTTAATGATAGAGGCGGCATTGAAGCAGATCTCACCGTCACACGGGAAGGCCCGAGACGTTTCCTTATTGTGACGGGGGCGGCAACGCAAGTCAGGGACTTTGCTTGGCTGACACGTCACATTCCAGAGGGTGCCCACGCCATCGCGATCGATGTTAGCTCTGCCTATGCCGTGCTGGGTGTCATGGGTCCGCAATCAAGGCAGCTCCTCAGCAAACTGACGGATGCTGATCTTTCAAACCAGGCATTTCCGTTCGCGAGTTCTCAACTCATTGATATAGGCTATGCCAAGGTCAGGGCGAGCCGCATTACTTACGTCGGCGAACTCGGATGGGAGCTGTACATCCCAACCGAGTTCGTCCAGGACGTATACGATCGTCTTCTCGAAGAAGGCGCTGGATTCAACATGCGCCTCGCCGGTTATCATGCTATGAATTCTCTACGCATGGAGAAGGGATACCGCCATTGGGGACACGACGTCACGGACGAAGACACCCCGCTGGAATCCGGCCTCGGCTTTGCGGTGGCGTGGTCCAAGCCGCAAGGATTCATCGGGCGAGATGCACTAGTTCGGCAGAGGGAGGCGGGGCCGCGCCGAAAAATGATCCACATCGCGCTGAATGATCCAGGCGTGCTGATCTACCACAACGAGCCAATCTGGCACGACGGACGTCTTGTTGGCCGTATCACATCAGGTATGTTCGGACACACGATCGGCACGTGCTTGGGATTAGGATTTATCCACAACTCGAACGGCATTGTCGATGCATCGTTCCTGAAGAGCGGGCGATTCGAGGTCGAGGTCGCCGGGCTGCGTATTCCCGCGCAGGCATCACTACGCCCGTTTTACGATCCCAACAACAATCGCGTAAAGGATGTTGAGGAGCGTACTCTCGTCTCGGCCGCAGCCTCGTAGAAGAGTCTAAACTGTCATGACTACAGCAAGCGCTGTCACCGAGCCTCGCACCGTTCATGCCGAAACACAGAGGTCCTTTGCCGACGCACCTTCCAAGGTTCGCGCCCAGCGCCCCGATTTCATCCTGACGTTCTCATGCACGGAGCGCATTGGGATCGTCCACGCCGTATCGGGCTTTCTCGCCGCACACGGCTGTAATATCCGCGACAGTGCTCAGTTCTCAGACAGCAGTGTCGGAAGGCTTTTTATGCGCGTAACATTTGATGCGCCCCGCATCTCGCTTGAGGGTATCCGGTCAGAATTTTCCCAAGTCGGCGCGTCGTTTGGCATGAGCTGGGAATTCCATGACTGCAATGTGAAACCTCGACTCTTGGTCATGGTATCGAAAGCGGGGCACTGTCTAAACGACCTGCTGTTCCGGTACGCAACCGGCACGCTTGCGGTCGAAATCCCCTTGATAGTCTCGAATCACCGGGACTTCTACCGGCTAGCCGCATCCTATGACATTCCGTTTCATCATATCCCCATTAGTGCGGATACAAAGTCCGCACGAGAGGCAAAGCTCCTCGACCTCGTTGAGCAGGAGCGGATCGAGCTCATTGTCCTGGCGCGGTACATGCAGGTGTTGTCGGACAATATATGCCAAAAAATGCCCGGCAAGATCATAAATATCCATCACTCTTTCCTGCCGAGCTTCAAAGGCGCCCGCCCTTATCATCAAGCCCACTCACGAGGGGTTAAGTTGATTGGGGCGACGGCTCACTACGTCACGGCAGACTTGGATGAAGGCCCGATCATTGAGCAAGATGTGCTCCGGGTGGATCATTCGCTCACCCCAGACGATCTTTCGGCAATCGGAAGAGACGTCGAAGCCGCTGTTTTGGCGCGGGCCGTCAAGTTGCACACGGAAAATCGGGTTTTTATGAATGGCGATCGCACGGTGATCTTTCGATGAACATCGCGGATACAAACCATCAACTGTACGAGGTAACAGCAGCAGCAGCCACAACCGTCTTAAGGCGCGTGCTGCGCAAAGATATGCCAAAGTGGCTACTTCGCCTTTCGCACTAGGGAATCACGAAATCATCGCGCACAATCGTAAAGGGTCGAGATCCAGGTCGGCTTATGACTTCGCCAAGGGACTCGTCCTTGAACAAGGCGTGGCAATGATGCCCCCTAACGGGTTTGGCGAGAGCGCGATCGGCTATTTGCGCATCAATCCGGACGTCCCGGACACGGAGATAGACGAAGCGGCTATGCGGAGCGCCCGCTACACCCAGCGGCTCGGGCTTCATCGGGCCGTCTGCGGAATGAGCCGCCCGATCGAAAGCCCGTCGATCAACGGGACGCGGCGCTCCAAAGTCATCGTGCGTGTGTAGGACGGCTCTTGGACGGGTGAGGCCTAACGATCGGCCTCCGGCAGTCTTGGCAGGATCAAGGAAGGATATGGGAATGAACGGCGCAGATCTGCTGTGCGATGTCTTGTCGGTGAACGGCGTCAACGTCTGTTTAGCAAACCCCGGTACCTCGGAGATGCACTTCGTGGCGGCCCTCGACCGCAAGACTGACATGCGCTGCGTGCTTGGACTTTCTGAAGCCGTGGTGGCGGGAGCGGCCGACGGCTACGCCCGTATGACCGACAAAGCGGCAGCCACGCTCCTGCATTGCGGCCCGGGATTAGCTAACGGCCTGTCCAATATTCACAACGCAAGGCGAGCCCGGAGCCCCATGCTCAATCGTGGGCGATCACGCCACTTACCATCTCCAACATGATGCCCCGCTTGCATGCGACATTGAGGGGTTGGCACGGCCGATGTCGCACTGGCTCGGACGCGCTGGTCATGCACGTGAGATTCGAGAGCGCACCGAGGCAGCACTGGCGGCAACGTATCTCACGCGAGGTCCCTCTACGTTAATATTGCCGAGTGACGCTGCATGGGGCGAGGCGGCGTCGGAGCATATCTCGCCAATTCTCCTTCCCGTGTTACCGGCGGTCGAAGCCGACTCGGTCGCAGATTGTGTGCGTGCTTTACGCAGTGGTCTGACGGCCGCGATTTTCCTGTCCGGGCAAGCGATGCGGGAAGAGGCTCTCGTCGCGGCGGGACGAATCTCTGCGGCGACTGGCGCGCAGCTCTTTTCACAAACCTCCGGGCGCTATCAGCGAGGAGCCGGGCGCGTTGCCGTACCGCAGGTGCCTTACAAGATCGATCTCGCCTTGGACACCTTGAAACACATCCAGGTGGCAATTTGCGTGGGATCCGGGCAACCGATAGGATTCTTTGCTTACCCCGGAAAGCCGGGAACGATGTTGCCCGAGGGCTGCCAGGTTATCCAGCTTGCCGGACACGAACATGACCTGCGGCAGGCGCTCGAGACGTTGGCGGAGGCGCTCGGATTGAGCGACAAAGCCCCCTATGCGGTTAATAAACTGCGACAGCACGAAATCTCAGATCCCGCAAGCGATACCCTGACAGCGGATGCGGTGATCGTGGTCGAGTAGCTCGGCCATTTGGCTTTGCCCTCACAGATCCGGGCGGGCGGCTTTCCCGCACCCGGCTCTTCCCGAGAGTAACCCGCGTCATATCCGCGCCTGCGCCCATGTGCGAGTGATGCGTGGAGTTGGCAGGCGGAAGCGTGCCGTCAGGGCCTCGAACTCCGGCCAGCCCATGCGCCGACTTTTCTGGCTGCGCCGTCTCAGACAACGCAGCCAGGTTCGACGCACTTCGCGGTAGAAGCCGTTGAGCGCTGGATAGTTGTGCGGCCTGCCATAGTAGCCATAGTGCCCGCGCAGCACGGCGGCGAACCACTCGTGCTGCTTGGCCAGTGGCGCGTGCATGAGCCGCCAGGCGTCCTGGCGCAACGCCGTCAGCTTGCGCGTCAGGCGTTTCCCTTCCGTCTTGTGCTTCACGATGAACCGGCCACCTCGGGTCCGCCCGCAGTAGTGGGTGAAGCCCAGGAAGGCGAAGGTTTCTGGCCGCCGATCGCCGCGCCGCTGACGCGAGAGGGCCGCGAACCGGCCAAACTCGATCAACCGCGTCTTGTCCTCATGGAGCGTCAGGCCGAAGCTGGCCAGTCGCACCTTGAGGGCCAAGAGCATTTCCTGCGCATCGGCCTTGCTCTCGAATCCCATGACGAAGTCGTCCGCGTAGCGCACGGTCACAATGCGACCGCGTGCATGGCGACGACGCCATTGGTGGGCCCAGAGATCGAGGATGTAGTGCAGGAAGATGTTGGCAAGGAGCGGGCTGATGCCTGCCCCTTGCGGCGTGCCCCTGTCCGTCTCTTGCTTCTCGCCGCTCTCAAGAACGCCAGCTCGCAGCCACAGCTCAATGAGCCGTAGGATACGAGGATCGGCGATCCTGTGCGCCACCATCCGCAGCAGCCACTCGTGGTCGACCGAGTCGAAGAAGCTGCGAATGTCGGCATCGAGCACCCAGTTCACGCGCTGGCTCATGATCGCCGTATGCAGGGCATCAAGCGCCATATGAGGATTCCGCCCCGGCCGGAAGCCGTAGGAGAATCCGAGGAAGTCGACCTCGTAGACCGCGCTCAACACCTCGGCCACCGCGCTTTGGACGATCTTGTCCTCGAGCGCCGGCACACCGAGAGGCCGCTTGCCGCCATCGGCTTTGGGAATGTAGACCCGCCGCACCGGCTGTGGCTGTGAGTGGCGGAGTAATTCTCCCCACTTATGGCATTTGAAAATTCCCCAGTTTTCGCGACGGCCGACCGGCCAGGGCATGCCCTGGCCGGTCGGCCGTCGCGTCGAATCGCCGACGTTCCTCCTGCAGGCGGAAGGGAGGGCGCGGTGCTCAAACTTGGGGAACTTGTCATGATCCTGGATTTGCATCGCCAAGGTCTGTCGGTCAGCGCTATCGCCCGGCAACTTGGTGTCGATCGAAAGACAGTCAGGGCCTACATCGCCAAAGGATTGGAGCCGCCGGTCTACAAAAAGCGAGCGGTGCGGCCCGGAATTGTCGACCACTTCGAAGCTTATTTGCGTGAGCGGCTGGCTGCCTATCCTGCGCTCACCGCCGTGCGGCTGTGGCGTGAGCTCAAGGAACGCGGCTTCGTCGGCGGCTACAGCATCGTACGCGATCGCGTGCGCGAGCTGCGGCCTGCCCAGCCGGCAGCCTTCGAAGTGCGTTTTGAAACTCCAGCAGGTGAGCAGGCGCAAGTCGACTTCGCCAGGTTCGAGGTCCAGTTTGTCGATGAGCCAGGAGTCAAGCGCATCGTCTGGCTGTTCTCGATGGTGCTCGGCTACTCACGACTGATCTGGGCGCGGTTCGTTGTCCATCAGGACCTGCAAACAGTGCTTCGCTGCCATATCGCCGCTCTGGAAGCGATCGGCGGCGCTCCGCGCGAGATCCTCTACGACCGCATGAAGACCGCTGTCCTTGGCCAGGACGCCGAGGGGCTCGTGGTCTACAACCGCGCGCTGGTCGATCTCGCTCGCCATTATGGCTTCCAGCCGCGCGCTTGCCGGCCTTATCGGCCCAAGACAAAAGGCAAGGTCGAGCGGCCATTCCGCTACATCCGCGAGGACTTCTTCCTCGGCGGGGTCTTCCGCAATCTGGACGACCTCAACGGCCAGCTCCGCCATTGGCTGGATACCGTCGCCAATCCGCGGGTGCATGCCACGACCCATCGGGTCGTCAATGAGGCCTTCGCCGAGGAAAAGGCGGCACTGCAAGCCTTGCCGAGCGCGCCCTACCGGGCGGTGTTGCATCTGGAGCGACGGGCCTCGCACGAAGGCATGGTGAGCGTCGGCGGCAATCTGTACAGCGTGCCTGATACGACGCGGCGGCGGGTCTTCGACGTCCACGTCCTCGCCGACGAAATCCGCATCTTCGAGGGCAGCGTGCTGGTGGCAAGTCATGCCCCGCTCGAAGGTCGGGGCCAGAAGCGGCTCGATCCGGCACATCGCAAGCTCGCCAGCTTCGGCCGACGCCGTCCAGGCAGTGCAGAACCCGTCACCCTCACGCGCGCCGGTGACCACGCCGTTCGTCGCTCGCTTGACTTCTACGCGGCCGTCGGTCGCCGCCTGGCAGCCCAGGAGATCGTATGATGAGTGCTTCCTCCGTCATCGAGCGCGTCAAGACCAACCTGGTCAGTCTGAAGATGCCGCGCGCCCTGGAAATCCTCGATGTCACCCTGCGCGGCCTCGAACGCGGCGAAATTAGCGCCCTCGACGCCATCGATGCCTTGCTCACCGAAGAACTCACGATGCGCGAGAACCGTCGCATCAAAATGGCGGTTCAAATGGCCAAGTTGTCGGCCATCAAGACGCTCGCCGGCTTCGACTTCGCCTTCCAACCGTCGCTCGACAAAAACCGCGTCCTGGCGCTCGCCGGATTGCAGTTCATTAATCGGGCCGAGGCGGTCCATCTCATCGGGCCACCAGGAACCGGCAAGACCCATTTGAGCCTCGCTCTCGGCGTGGAGGCCGTTAAGGCAGGGCGCAGCGTCTACTTCAGCTCCCTCGCCGATATCGTCGCCTCGCTCGCCAAGGCCGAACGTGACGGCGCTCTGCGCGAGCGGATCCGCTACTACTGCCGGTTCGCGCTGCTCATCGTCGATGAAATCGGCTACCTCCCGGTCACTCCCGGTGGCGGCAACTTGTTCTTCCAGCTCGTCAACGCCCGATATGAAAAAGGCGCTATGATCCTAACCTCGAACCGCGGCTTCGCCGAGTGGGGAGAGATCTTCGGCGATTCCGTCGTCGCTACCGCGCTGCTCGATCGCCTGCTTCACCACGCCGTCGTCATCCAAATCGAGGGCTCGAGCTATCGCCTACGCGAACATGCTGATCTCGTCCCCGAGACGATCCGACACAAAACGCAGGCAACCGCGAACCCCATTCCCCCGACCCTGAAACGGCGGGGCCGTCCACCAAAAGACGGAGGTGCTGATCACGTCGACGGCTGATCGCCATCCCGCCAACTGGGGAATTTTGCGGCGCCACTTCTGAGGAGATTCCGTGCGCCGTTGACAGTGGCCGGTAGCGAGCAGTGTGGACCCGTGCGCAGAGGTCGCGGATGTTATCCGTGAGCCCTTCTTCGTACTTCGCCACCGTTATCCCATCGACCCCCGCGCTGGCCTGCCGCTTTTGTCGTCGAAACGCCCGAAGCAGAGCGTCTTCGTCGATGTGGTGCAGCAGGGCCGTGAACCGGGTTTGGGCAGCCTGCTTGGCCGCCGCGTTCACCCGCTCGAGGTTCGGCGGCAAGGCAACCCGGCTCTGTGTCCGGCCCCTGGCCTCCTCGCGCAGGCTCCCCTCGGGCTGGTCCCTTCCCTCCATGCGTCTCGTTACCTTCGACGACTTCACAGGTACTATGGATCAGTCCGACTCCCGACCTTAGCTCGGACCGCGGCTCTGGCAGTGCCTTGCCGCTGTCCCCCACTGGAGACCAATCCAATGGACCTGGTCGGGCCTCTCATGTTCCGATGATTACCTTCCATGCGTGATCCGGCCATCGACCCCGACGGAGCGGCATCGTCTCGCATAACGACGATGCTCATGCTGCCTTCGTGACTAGGGAACACACTCGGCCTCCGCGAACATCCACCCTTTCGAGGCTCATTCCCGCACCCCGCATGGCTCCTGTCTACACTTCGGACCCCGCGTTGCGGCGCCGCCCGCAAGACTCGGTCCCGGCTTGCCCGCTTCGGCTTTGGCCGGATGGGACTTCCACCCACAAGCAATCATCAGCTTGGCATGACGTACTCCCGTGGCGTGGTGTAGCTGAGTGCGGGTCACCACGTTCGCCGGCATGGGCCGGATCGGTCAGCTGGCGATTGCCGGGAAGCTGACGGCGGCATCATCGCCCAACGGCGCGATGGTTTCCAGTGTCATGTAGCGGCCGCGCTGAACCGCCCACTCGTCATTCTGCTCGAGCAGGATCGCACCGACGAGGCGGACGATGGCGTCTTCATTGGGGAAGATGCCGACCACTTCGGTTCGGCGCTTGATCTCGCCATTGACCCTTTCGAGCGGATTGGTAACCGGTATGAGATGTCTCGGTGCCAACGTTCCCGCTGCGGTGTTCTACATCGTGGCGTATGGTGCGACCATCGGGACAGAGGCACCGGGAGCACGAAGTGCGGGCAGGCCGATGTTATTCGATGAGCCGAGAGCTCGAGTTAGTAGCTGGCCGCCTCTGCGACTCGCCCGGTTGCGCTGGGAGCGCGAATCCGTAGTTGTCGTGTCGCCCGCAGCTCCCGTCATATGTCTGGCAGGAGGTGCGAATGCGACGGGTGATTGGCATCGACGTCCACCGAACTTTCGGCGAGGTGGTGTTTTGGGAGGACGGCAGGCTCCGACATGCGGGCCGCATCGATATGACGCGGACTGCGCTGGAGGGATTCGGCAAGACCCTGCTGGCCAGTGATGAGGTGGTGGTCGAAGCGACTGCCAACAGCATGGCGGTGTCGCGGGTTCTGGCGCCGTTCGTGGCACGGGTGATTATCGCCAATCCGCTGCAGGTGAAGGCGATCGCCCAGGCTCACGTTAAGACCGACAAGATCGATGCCGGCACGCTCGCCAGTCTGCAGGCGGCCGGGTACCTGCCGCAGATCTGGACGCCTGACGCGGAGACCGAACGCAAGCGTCGGCTGGTGGCGCGGCGCTACCAGGTCGTGCGCCATCGCACGCGGCTCAAGAACGAGGTGCATTCGATCCTGCACGCGCACCTAATCCCGAAGTGCCCGCATGCCGATCTTTTCAACCCGCGGCCGGGCGTGGTTGGGCGCCCAACAGCTGCCGCACGATGAGCGCGCGGCCATCGATCGGCATGTCCGTGAGCTTGACCGGCTGGCGGAAGACCTGGCTCTGCTCGACCGTGAGATCGCGCAGGACGCCGTCGACGATCTCGCGGTCAACAGATCGTATTGCCTCATGTACTGATGCTCCCGGGTGCGATTGGTTGCCTCATTTATTTTGCTCCTGGCTTGAGTTGAGGAGGAGGCCGGGTGCGGAGATGGCCGGGGTTTCGGAGCGCCCGGCCTCCTCCGCTGGTACCTCGCACGTCATTGGGGTGTTGTGACCTCGTACCCTGGCGGCATTTTCTCGCTAGGAGCGAACAGCAGCGCATTCGCTTGCTCGCTGCGCCAGGATTTCAGCCGACGTTGAAGGGTTCGAAGAAGCTTGTTCGGATAGGCTCCAGGATATTCCATCTGCAAGCGCGAGAGCAGTTCGCTGCCAGTCCGCCAAGGCTCAGCTTCAAACCATTTTCGCAAATCTGGCGTTGCTCCGGATGAGCGGGTCGGGACGACGTCGGCCTCTTTTCGCCTTCACGAGTGGCCGATCCGTCGGTCGCATGGCTCCGTCCTTCCAGGCCGTGCGCAAGCTTGCCAGGAAGCGATCGATCGGTTGCGATGCCACAGCAGGATGGCCGATTGGTTGGGTATCAGCGAGGGCCGCGAGGCGCTCCTGCACGTCGCGGATGTCGCGCAACAACGCGACTGGATCGAGAGCGGCATAGATTTCTTGGAGATGATGGCTGACAGCGTCAGGCGTGCGGGCGTCCGCTGCCAGGCGCTGGTGTGGTGTAGCCGGCGCGCTGTATGTCTTGCGTACACGGGCACCGTCGCGCTGCTTGGCTATCAATTTGAACGAGGGTTGGAAGAAGTTCACGAACAGCCGCGCCGATCGATAGAGTTCAGCCAGCAGCTTGGCCGCTTCCAGGCCCTCGAACCGACGATAGCCGACTATCCTGCGCACGACGGCGCCGTTCTTCTGCTCGACGAACGCCTGGTCATTTTTTCGGTAGGGCCGGCAACGCGTGAAGACGATGTTGGCCGCCTCGCAGTAGGCTTTCAGCGTCTCGTTTATGAACACCGTATCATTGTCAGTATCGAAGCCGAGCAGCGCAAAAGGCAATTGTTTGCGCAATTCCGTCAGCACCGTGCTCAACAGCGTTTGTTCGCGCACGATCAGAGGAGCGCACTCCGTCCAGCCGGTAGCAATGTCGGTGAGCACGAGGGTCTGGATGAAGCTGCCGCGCGCAGATGGACCGCTATGCGCGACAAGGTCGGCCTCGACGAATCCGGGCGCCGGATCATTCCAATCTGCCGACGTCCTTATTGGAACACTGCGACGCAACGAGTGCGTGGCGTGCCGCCGACGCTTGCGACCTAATCCTTCTCGGACCCCCACCAATGCGCGGTCGATCGTCGCAGCGCTCATTGCCAAAAGTTTGTCGCGGATCTCGGGGGTAAGGTCGAGGTGGCCATGCCGTTCCATCGCCTCAATCAACGCAGGCATTAACGCCTTCAGCCGCTTCCCGCAGATCCGGTCTGACGCCTCCCAAAGGAGCACGAGCGCGTTGTGTTCTACCTCATTATACATTCGACGTCGCGCCCTTCGGCTTGGGCGCGCGTCTTCCTGACCTCGAAGTAGTCGCATCGCATGCTTGCGATGGAATCCGGTGATGTCGACGAACTCGTCCAATATCCGCGTCTTCTTCGCGCGATCCGAACGCCGATAGCGCGCGCCTGCTGCCGCCGTCAGTTCCTTCCGCGTTGCCATGCTTAGCCACCCCATCTTCGCCCCCGCTCGCTCCCGATCCAAGGGAGCAATTTACGTGAGGCAACGGCTCAGCATCTGGTAACAATTAGGGCGAGGCAATGCGGATTCTCATCCTGATTGTCGCGCTATAAGCTACACCATCACCTGGGACACGACCGATGCGGTCAGCATCATGATTGCCCGCCGGCTTCCTGAGCAGGCCATCGTAATCGACGAAGCTTTAACTTCCATCGGACAAACCCACACGCTTTCGCATATGCTTCCACCCCACGATGTGCTTCCTCTTACTAGCGGATCAATCGGCATCGGCATTCCGCTAGCAACCGGCGGAGCATTCGCCTCCCCTGGCCGAAAGGTCGTGGCACTTCAGGCCGATGGCAGCGGTATGTACACCGTGCAAGGGCTATGGACGCAGACTCGCGAGAGGCTGAACGTACTGACGATCGTGTACGCCAACGGCGCTTATCGCATTTTGCAGGGCGAAATGACCAATGTCGGTGTGAACACTTTTGGCCGCAATGCCAGACGTATGCTCGATCTTGATGGACCGCGCCTCGACTGGTGCTCGCTCGCCAAAGGCATGGGCGTGGAGGCTGGGCGGGCAGAAACCGCTCTCGAATTTCGGCGTCTGCTCGAGGCGGGGCTGCGCTCTAATGGGCCCTTCCTAATCGAGGCCGTCGTCAAATCGTTTGCGGCTGGATACGCAGGTCGGAGATCTCGTTTTCATTCGCCCGTCTCCAGCAGGGCCACTACATTGTAGGCTTGGTAAGTTCGACTTTCGCCGCCAGTATGTCTCCAGCGCGCTGCCATTCATCCTCGATATCATGCCTCGACTAGCGCGTTTACGCACTCAATCAGCTGAGATTTCGTGCGGTAAACACAATGTATTAGCTCGTCGCCTTGTCGAACAGCGCATGCCGTTCACAGGATCGGGCCTACGGACCTATCGCCTCTGCACTGTCTGAACGGTGAAGAATGCCGGCCACCGCGGCCGCGGCCGCGGCGCTACCGGGTTGTGCGCCATCGCATCCAGGCTCAAGAACGAGGTGCATTAGTCGATCGAAATGTCGCACGCCACGCGCGCCTCGTAGCCGCGCTTCAACGCGTCGATCTCATCATCGTTGACGACTGAGGACCGGAACCGATCACCACGCGTGATCTGCCGAGATTTGGATGGTCGTTACGACAAGAGGTCTTTGTTGAGAACTTACCGCGTCGCAAAGCATGACAGCATCGCCGGGCCATCCTCGCCGATCCGAATGGCGAATGTGCACCGCATCATTCGCAACGCCCGCCGCATTGAACTGCAAGGGTGACAGCCTTCGTCGGCGGGCGCCAAGAAAAAAGATAAACACCCTCGCGCACCGCCGCCCCGCCGCCTACTATGTCGCTGGGCACTCCGTGCCCAGTCTGGATACTACTGCCAGTTCGCTTTAAAAATGGGGCACCCATCTAGGATGACCTCGCCATTCATGACGGTCGCGTCACGTGTGAATCGGCTACGAGTTCTCACTTCAATATGTTCACCTGCAGGCAGACAAATATCTAGCCGCGCCTCGCAGTGCACGGCGGCGGCATCTGGGCGTGCTGCGGAAGTGTTCGCGCGCACGGACTGCTGGAAGCGGAAGGTGCTTCCGGTCGAAGTGCGAAGGTCGCTCGTGGAGCCGATCTCCACGGAGACTGCACCCGTAACCGCGTCGCGCTCAATCTTCCAAATCGGCGGCTCACCGGGTGCGTGCCACGGCCTGCGACGCACGCTCGGATTCGGGAGCGGCAGTGCGGGCCCGTCTATCGGCATGGCGGTTTTCGGCACGATTGGCAGCCGCACGAGTGAGCCGCGAAGCTGCACTCTCACAGTGGGATTAGTGCGCAGCGGCCAGATGAATGGAAAGTCCGAGCACGCAATCGCGAGTCGCAGCCGGTGGCCTGCCGGAACAGAGTACGACGTTGCCCAGAGTTCAACCCGATATTCGGCCATTGTGCCGCGCGCAACCGGCTGAGCTCGCTCTAACGTCTCACGGTGGGCGGCGGATAACCATCCAGTCGTGATCAACGTGGAGCTACCGTCCGGCGCGACCGCGTTGAGCTTGGCAACCAGTTGGAGTTCTTCGCCGTCCTCTAACGTGACGTGCAGGATTGCTTCGGGCGAGCCGGTGATCTCGATCCCCTGATCGAGCGGGAGGCTCGTGTAAGTGAGCGAACGCAAGTCGTCGTATCCCTGCTCCAACGGATGCCCGACACCCATCTGAATCATATCTGGTAGCGTCGCCGCCGTACCGACCGTTGGGTCAGAGTGGTATGAGTCACCGCTTTCGCTCTGCGTCGGCGCGAGACCGAGGGTGTGTCCGGGTTGTAGGTGCCAATCCTGCATCTGCGTGCGGGCCATTGGCCATTCCCTTTCGTGCTTCCAGTGCTCGGCACCCTGTACGTAGACGGTAACCTCCGGTTCGGAAGAAACGCCGTTCTCGTCACCCTTGAGCCAGTGGTCAAAGAAGCGTCGCAGTTCGTGTAGGAAGTCCACCGGCGCGCGTGCCGACATGTCAGGAAATTGGTGGGTCCACGGACCTATCAAGAGCTTCCTGGGGCCCACGACGTCCCGATACAAGTCGACCATCGATTGAGGATAGAAGTCCCGCCAGCCGCCGATGGCGAATGTCGGGATCTTGATCCTGTCCGTCGGGATTGGCTTAACTTCGACCGAATTTTCGTGGCCGTCGCGCTTGTGAAAATTCCGTGCGCCATCGCGCTTGAGCCGATCAAGCCGCTCGCGCCAGACACGCATCCACCGTCCCTCATGGTCTTGAAAAGTCGGTGGCGCAAGGTCAAGCGCCAGCATCATTCCCAACCAGCTCGCGTTGCCGATACAATTCTTGCACCCGCCCGGTGCAAAGTCCTTAGGACGGCCGGATACACCGTGTATCGGAGCAATCGCCTTCAAGTGCGTTGGCTGTTGCGCTGCAACAGCCAACGAAAGGGTAGCGCCGTAGGAAATACCCCACACTCCGACGGAGCCATCGCACCAATCCTGCCCCGCCGCCCATTCGACCACTTGCGCAGCGTCTCTTCCCTCTCTCTCGTAGTTGAAGTCGGCGACTCCGTCCGAGCCGCCGGTGCCCCGCAAGTCGACCAGCAGAGAGGCGTATCCGCGCCCCGTCAAGTAGGTACTCGCGTGCGCATGCGACGCGCCCGCGCGATCATCCTTGCGGTACGGATAGAAGCTTGCGACAGTCGGATACTTCCCCGGGGCAGTCGGTAGACAGAGGCTTGCTGCGAGCTGGATGCCATCGTTGAGGGTGATCAGAATGTTATGCACCCAGCGAACCTCGTATACACTCTGATCTTTCTCACATTGCATTGACCCACCTCCTCAGCGCCCTAAGTATCTAGATGTTAGGCTGAACTGTGAATCTAGTTCTGGGTCGCAATGAATAAACGCTAATTGCGGCCTCCACGGAAGGAAACTCTGCACAAAGTAAAGTTGTCCGGCAGAAAAGCTGCATCCACAACATTGCGCGTTTTTAGCGCCGGTGTCGAACGGACACCCCGATGGATCGCGGTGTCCATTCTATCCGGATTGCAAGGTCTGAGCGATCGATTGCTTTGCGAACACTTGGTTCGACTCGTAGTCCAACGCAAAATCGAACAAGAGGCAGCGGCTGGCTCCGAACCACAATTCCTTTAGCTCTAGGCGCTTGCCGATCAAGATACTGACAAGAGTTCGAAGCAGCGATCTGGCCGCGGCTCGCATTTCCGATCGAAGGCCTGTCAGATCCCTCTCCGATTACATTCGGCCGACATTTGCACAGTTTTGACGAGACGGCTGTCTGTTCTAATTCGATTCAAGTCGAAGTGTGTCCCTTGTTCTGCAGCAAACTCGTCTCGATGATATCAAACAGCTCAGCTTTGTGCGACAAGTCCATCATTGATCGAGAATCTTGAGAGCTCAGCTACTTGCGATCGTACCTTTCTTCAGCGCCCGAGCGCTTCGGCAGTGCTACGCAATCAGTTCGACCTCGTGACTTTTTCGACCGAGTTCGTCTCTCATGACTTTAGTAATAAGTGGGGCGATCTCAGCAGAGAAGATCCCGTTAAATGTCATCTCGATTCCTAGGTTCTCTCCTTAACATTCGGCGAGATTTGCGGCGAGCCCCCCGAGCGAAGTCTCCTTGTACTTCGACTGCATGTCACGGCCGGTTTCCCGCATTGTTGCAATAACCTTATCTAGCGACACGATATGGGATCCATCGCCTTGCAGTGCGAGCGATGCGGCGCTGATCGCCTTTATTGCGCCAAATGCATTTCGCTCGATGCATGGCACTTGGACAAGCCCACCGATAGGATCGCAGGTCATCCCAAGATGATGCTCCATGCCGATTTCCGCAGCGTTCTCGATTTGCGCATTGCTGCCACCAAGCACCGCCGCAAGACCAGCCGCAGCCATGGAGCAAGCGACACCAACTTCGCCTTGGCAACCGACTTCGGCGCCGGAGATCGATGCGTTCATCTTGAACAAAGCGCCGATCGCGGCCGCTGTTAGCAAAAATTGCCGCACACCTGCAGCGCTGGCGCCGCGACAATGATCGCGGTAGTATCGCAAGGTCGCTGGCACAATCCCGGCGGCTCCATTGGTCGGCGCGGTCACCACCCTGCTTCCGGCGGCGTTTTCCTCGTTGACGGCAATGGCATATAAGCTAACCCAGTCGAGAATTTCGTGTTGCGCGCGATCGTTTGCCCCCGCAGACGTGGCAAGCTTATGGTACAACGCGGGTGCCCGTCGACGGACGCCCAAGCCCCCGGGAAGCTCACCATGGGTAACCATTCCGCGATCGATGCAGGCCATCATCACTTCCACAATCCGATCGAGCTCATGCTCGATATCCTGTGACGCACGTGAAGCTGCTTCATTCGCGAATACTAGTTCAGCAATTGAGAGGTGCGACGCCGCGCCCATCTCCAGCAGGTCCCTTGCCGAGCGGAAGGGATGCGGAATGGGGGTAATGGCTGCAGGTGCTCGTCCGAGGTCGGATTCACGAACCACGAACCCGCCACCCACGGAGCACCATCGCTCCTCCTGCATGATCTCACCCTCGCGATCAAAAGCGATGAATGCCAGCGTATTTGGATGCTGGAGCGGTGCTGCCATGCGATCGAACCTAATAGCGGTGTCCGGGTCGAACGCGATTGAAAGTTGACCTGCAAAATTCAATAGCCGGTCACGGCGCACAGAGGCGACGAGGGTCTCTGCGAGATCTGGATCAATCGTCTCTGGTGAATGGCCAGCAAGCCCGAGAATGACCGCCTTGTCAGTTCCGTGTCCCTTTCCGGTCCACGCGAGAGAGCCGAACAGGGTGACGCAAACCGCATCAAGGCGCGGCAACAGGCCTGCGGCGAGCAGGGCTTCACTAAAGCTGGCAGCAGCCTTCATCGGGCCAACCGTGTGCGACGAAGACGGGCCAATCCCAATCTTGAATAGCTCGAAAACCGAAATCATGCTGAACTGCTCCCGATGCTCCCCGCACTATGCCGCAAGCTCACTACGGGCTTCGTCCAGCAATTGCCACACATAGGGAGCAAAGGAACGCCAGACGTCGACGTGAAACATGGAGGCCTCCAGCCGCGCAAGCACGACGGGCGCCTTGCCGATACGGTCCGCGTGCACATGCCGATGGGAAAACGTACCTTCGAGAGATCGAGCGGACAGCCGTGATTGAGAACATATTCGGTCTTCGCCCCCGAAAGCGAAAAGCCTACCGAACGATGACTGATGTCGACAAGTGCGCAAGGATGTCCGGCCAGCGCCCCGTCGATGCGGGCGAACAGTTCCGCCGACGCTTCGCCAACAGCCTGCAACAACCATTCATCCGGCCCGAGCCAAAGGGCGGACCGTGCTCCCTTAGTTGTAAAACGGCACGCAGCCTGAGGTAGCTTGAGACCAAAGGCATTGCTCGCGATTGCCACTGCCGAGGAACATCCGCGGAAAGAGAACTTCGCGGCACCGGGAAGCACAGCTAAGTTTGCATAAGGAATGACGCGCGCCTTCAATGCAAGCGTCATCAATACGTTCAATCGCGGGATCCGTGAATCAAGCATGGAGCCTCAAGCCCTTTGGATCATAGAAGACGGGTTCGACCACGTCGACATCAATGGACCCAGCGCGGGTCGGAACTGACAACCGCGTGCCGATGCGCCCCCTTCCACCTCGAACTAAGGCAAGTGCAATCGGCCTGCCAAGCGCCTCGCTGCGGTACGACGATGTCACGTGCCCGAGCATGGTCATGGGAATACTTTCATTCGGATCGGCGACCAGTTGTGCGCCTTCTTCGAGGAGGCTTCTGGCATCGACGGTCAGCAGTCCAACAAGTTGTTTGCGGTCATCTCGGGCCATTGCCGGCCTTGCGAGAGAGCGCTTGCCGACAAAATCTTTCTTGGTTTTACCGACCGCCCAGCTCAGCCCGACATCGTGAGGTGTTACCGTGCCGTCAGTCTCCTGGCCGACGATGATGTAGCCTTTCTCGGCGCGGAGAACATGCATCGTCTCGGTCCTGTAAGGCGCGATACCGTAAGTTTGTCCTTCCGCCATGATCGACTTCCACACCGCCGGAGCGTATCCGCTGGGCACATTGACTTCGAAGCCCAGTTCGCCCGTAAACGAGACTCGGAACAGCCGGGTCGGGACGCCGCAGATCCAGCCCTCGCGTAGGCTCATATGAGGCATCGCTTCGGCGGAGAGATCAATTCCCTCGACGAGCGGCGCCAAGACCTTCCGCGCATTGGGCCCCTGGACCGCGATCACAGCCCATTGCTCGGTCGTCGAGGTCAGCCAGACCTCGAGATAAGGCCACTCAGTTTGCAAGTAGTCTTCCATCAGGTTCAGGACACGAGCCGCCCCGCCCGTCGTCGTCGTGACATGGAAGCGATCCGGCGCGAGACGGCCGACGACGCCATCGTCAACGATGAAGCCATCCTCGCGCAGCATGAGGCCATAACGGAGCCGTCCAACGTCGAGCTTATCCCAACTGTTGGTGTACATACGGTTCATGAATGTGGCAGCATTCTTGCCGACAATCTCGATCTTTCCAAGCGTCGAAGCGTCAAAGATGCCGACCGACTGCCGCGTAGTCCGACATTCACGCGCAACAGCAGTGCGCATCGTTTCGCCGGGCTTTGGGAAGTAGTGGGCGCGCTTCCACTGGCCCACGTCTTCGAAGACCGCGCCGTTCTGTTCGGCCCAAGAGTGAATGGGTGCCCTTCGCTCCGGCTCAAACAATGCGCCGCGGGACTGGCCGGCAAAGATGCCGAAGGTCATTGGCGTGTATGGAGGCCGGAAAGTCGTGAGGCCAACCTGAGGAGGCGCGACGTTCCGCAGTTCGGCCACGATCCCCAACGCGCTCATGTTCGAGGTTTTGCCTTGATCGGTGGCCATCCCCATGGTCGTGTACCGCTTGACGTGCTCGATTCCCCTAAATCCCTCGTGCACCGCCAGAGTAATGTCCCTCGTCGTGACGTCATTCTGGAAGTCGACCCACGCGCGCGCCTGCTGGTTTCGGTCGTTCGTCGGAGCACCGATTAAACCGCCCGACGCCGCACTTCGCGCTTCCACTGAAAACGCATGCGCGATCGAAACATCGCCAGCACCGGCCCGGAATGCCGCGGCCACACCGCCCGAAAAGCCGTCATCCAGCGCTGCTGCGAGATCATAGACACCCTGACAAGCGCCAACTGAACTCTCCCGTTCGGCGGACACCCCAGGAAGGTAAGCCTGCAAGCCACCATCGTATTTGAGCTTGCCGCGCGACTGTGAGAACAGATGCACGCTCGGCGTAAACCCGCCGGACATCAGGACCAGATCGCAGTCGATCTTTAGTCGCTGAGGCTTTCCTGTATCGGTCGACACGAGCATTGCCGAAGACACGCGCAGCCGGCCGCTCGTCCTGGCCAGCGACGTCTGTGGCAGAACGTCGATACCCTTCTCCCTGGCGCGCTCCACCCAGTATCCGCTCGGGTTGCTGCGAAGATCGGCAATGGCCGCAATTGCTACTCCCGCTCCCTGAAGATCGAGCGCGGCTCGGTAAGCGCTGTCGCTGGCTGTAACCACGACTGCGCGGGTTCCCGGAAGCACGCCGAAGCGATTGACGTAGGTGCGAGCGGCCTCCGCCATCATGACGCCTGGCCGATCGTTGTCCGGAAACACGATCGGTCGCTCTATCGCGCCTGTCGCAAGCACGACCTCTTGTGCCCTCACTTGCCACAATCGCTCGCGCGGCAGATTGCCTCCGACCGCCCGATGATCGGTAACCCGCTCATTGAGCCCGATGAAATTGTGTGGATACCAGCCAAATGCCGTTGTACGCACCATCAGGGTGGCGTTCGCCAAAGAGGCGAGTTCGGCTAGCATGGCTCTGCACCAATCGGCCGCCGGTTGCCCGTCGATTTTTGCTTCGGTTTCAGCCAGCAGAGAGCCACCCATCTCCGCCTGCTCGTCGCAGAGCAACACCCTGACGCCAGTTCGGGCCGCAGCGATAGCTGCCGCAATCCCCGCCGGTCCGGCACCTATGACCAACACATCGCAATGGGCATAGACCTGCGTATAGCGATCCGAGTCGGCCTTGGTCGGAGCGCGGCCCAGACCAGCGGCTCGGCGGATCAAAGGCTCGTAGACATGCTTCCAGGCAGCCTTGGGCCACATGAACGTCTTGTAGTAGAAGCCCGCCGGAAGAAAAGCCGACAGGACCTCGTTCACGGCGCCAATGTCGTAAGCCAAAGTCGGCCAGCGGTTCTGACTTTGGGCCACCAGACCTTCATAGATTTCGACCTGGGTCGCCCTCAAGTTCGGAGTGTAGTGAGCCTCATCACGCCCCACCCCCACCAGTGCGTTCGGCTCCTCGGCGCCGGCCGTCATGATACCCCGAGGGCGATGATACTTGAACGACCGGCCGACGAGATGCACACCGTTGGCTAATAACGCTGACGCCAGGGTGTCTCCGACAAATCCCCGATACGACTTTCCGTCGAAAGTAAATCGGACAGGCTTGTTGCGGTCGACGCGTCCTCCTGTCGGCAAACGAAACCGAGTGCTCATGAGGGCGAGCCCCCTTCATTGAGCGGAAAGTTCGCCCCGATCAGGTAGGTAACGGCGATCGTGTCGTTGACTGTATTCCTGCGAGCATTGAAGAATCGGCCGCAGCCGTGGATATGACGCCACCGTTCGGCGTGCATCCCTTCGGGATTATTTCGCAAATAGAGATACGCGCTCCATGCCTCGTCATCGAGGCTCATTGGATCTGGAGGACGCCATTTATGTGCTTCGCCACCATAGATGAATTCGAGCTCCGGCCTCGGACCACAATAAGGGCAATTGATCAGAAGCATGATCGCTGGATCTTTCCCTAATGAGCCACGGCAGCCGCGGCCGCCTCGTCAATCAGAAATCCGTCCCGGAATCTCTCGATCGAGAAGGGTGCATTGATGGGATGCGGCTCGTCCTTTGCGATGGTCCATGCGAATAATCGCCCGACCCGGGTGTCGCTTTGAAACCACCGGTTCCCCACCCGCAATTGATAAAGAGACCTGGTATTGAAGTTTTGGCAATGATCGGCGATCGATCCGGCGTGACATCGACGATACCGCCCCAATTTCGGAGCATGCGCAGCCTGCGGAACATCGGCACCAATTCGCAGATGGCATCCAGCGTATGATTGGTGATGTGAAGACCGCCTCGCTGCGTATACGAGATGTAAGCGTCGGTGCCGGCACCAATGACAAGCTCCCCCTTGTCGGATTGGGAGAGGTAGGCGTGAATGGTGTTCGACATCACGACGCACGGGAACACGGGCTTGACTGGCTCGGACACCAGCGCCTGCAGCGGATAACTTTCGAGCGGCAGGCGAAAGCCGGCCATAGCGGCGACGACACTGCTATTTCCTGCCGCCACGATGCCGATCTTTTTCGCTCGAATCGAACCGCGCGTCGTCTCGACCCCGTTGACTGCACCGGACGGATCACGGCGAATCTCCGTGACCTCGCAGTTCTCAATCAGATCCACCCCTAGGGCGTCGGCCGCTCGCGCGTACCCCCAAGCCACCGCATCATGTCGCGCGGTCCCGCCCTTGCGCTGCAATGCACCCCCCAGGATCGGGTAGCGCATGGAGCCGCCCACGTTGAGTGGCGGACAGAACGCCTTGCATTCCTCCGGCGAGAGCCATTCGTTGTCGACACCGTTTAGCCGGTTGGACTGGACATGCCGCTTGAAGACCTTGACGTCGTGAATGTTGTGCGCCAGCATCAATACGCCGCGAGGGGAATACATCACGTTGTAATTCAGCTCACGCGATAATCCATCCCACAGAGTCAGGGCATGGTCATAGAGCCTCGCACTCTCGTCAAATAGATAGTTCGATCGGATGATCGTGGTATTTCGCGCGGTGTTGCCGCCGCCAAGCCACCCCTTCTCTAGAATCACGACATTGGCTATCCCGTACTTGTTAGCAAGATAGAACGCCGTGGCGAGCCCATGGCCACCTCCTCCGATGATCACGACATCATAGGCAGGCTTCGGATCGGGGGAGCGCCATTGGGGATGCCAATGGCGTTGGCCCATCGCCCCCCCGCGCAAGAGAGAGAATATGGAGTATCTTTGCATCTGGCGCTTTCCTTTGAGCAAAGGTATCCCACCCCCATCCGGCATACAGGCATAATAGCGCCATCAATCTTGGATATTGGCGACACCGCAACCGGAACGGTAAGATCCATCATTGCGGAGTAAGTTGGTTAGATTATTGAGCTTGGACGTCGACGCTCACTGTGACTGCGCGCTCATAGACCACGATAGTTTTGTAGGTCTTGTTAGGAGCACGACCAGCCGCGCGGTAGTCCTATTCATAACCTTTGGTATCATACGCCAAGCTCTGAGCACGCCGACGACAAAGGCTGAATCGCGGACCTAAGCGAGTACCGTGAGCGTTCATTTAAGTCGCTCATCCCTGCTCGTCGGGACGCTCTAGCTTTCAATCGATTCCACTGCTCCTCCGTCATCCAACTCCGATTTCCAGCCTCTTGAATATACTCCCGACAGCACATGCAGACTTCCGGCTGTGGTTTCGACAGCTCGCGGGAGCGACGGTCGCGTCGCTACACGTCTTCTCTATTCCGGTGTGTGGGGCTATTGCTCAAGCATTTTCGGCAGATGCCGCGCAGGTCCAAGAGCATTTGGCGTGCTCATGGCTGGTAAGAACGGCTTTGAGCCGTTAAGTATCGGATGACTTGAAGCAGCCCGGGCGACTACGTGATCAACCGGCGCACGCTGCGGAGCGCATTGAAAGCCATGCTCGGCCATCGTTTTGACTATACAATTTTCATAAGAGGATTGATCGTACACGCACGACATGGCCTTCCTCTCCACGAAACGCAATTCGGCCAGAGATTTGTCGTCGACATCGAACTGCACGCCGACCACCTTGATGCAGTCCGCTCTGACGATCTCAATGATACGGTAGACTACTCACACGTTGTACCTTTAGTGGCTAAATCCTTTGCCCTTTCGACGCATTCCGCACTTGGGCAAGTGTCTACTGCTGTCGCGGAGGAGTTACTTAAAACATACGCCAGATTGGATGCCGTAACAGTAACGGTGCATACGCCTCATGCGCCGATTCTAGCCATCTTTGACGAGGTTGGCGCTCGCATCACGCTTAGACGGCGGCCGTAGATTAAGCTGAACTTCCTGATTAACGTTGACAATCAAAAGTACGGCCGGCGCTCGCATTGCAGGAAGCCCGTTGGATCCGCGTCAATGCCTCGGGTCATCTCACGATCCTGGCTCCCCTCGGATGATGTAATCAACGGAATACGGGCGATCCTCCAATTTGGCGCTGATAGTCCAATAGGGCCGAACCAAGCGGGGAGGCATCCCGCCTGCTTTTCCTCCCAACCCTGAATAAGCACGTTCATAAAAGCCACGCCGCCGCGACGGGCGGTCGAAGGCGAGCAGCCAAACGCGTCCCGAAAGATTCGGTTGAAGTGGGAGCTATCTGAAAACCCGCTCTCGGCCGCAACCGATGTGATGGACTTTTCCGAATTTGCAATAAGCCAGAGACCATAAAAGATGCGCAGGTCGCGGGAGAACTCTTGAATGCTTTTTCCCGTAGTGTTTCGGAAGACCCGCTCAAGCTGGCGTTTGGACAGACCAACCTTACGGGCTATCTCGTGAGCTTTGGGCGGAGTACTCAAGTGTTGCTCAATGAGCAGCATGGCGCGTCGAACGCGAGTCTCCCCGACGGTTGCGATGCTTGGTGGTTGAGGCTGCGCGTCGGCCGCAAAGCGCGCCTTGTCAGTCACCATTATGTGCAGGCTCTTTTGAGCACGCCCCGGCCCCAAGTGCCGTTCGACCATCCAAGCCGCAAGATCAAGAGCTGCAAGTCCGCCAGCACAGGTTATGAACTTACCGTCGGCGATAAATAGTTGGTCCGCGACGGGAGCGACATCGCTGTAAAGCTCGATAAAATCTGGAAAGTGATACCAGCTCACGCAGCACTTTCGCCCCTGCAACAGCTGCGCCTCGGCCATTGCGAAGGTTCCAGTGCACACGCCGGCAATCGTTACGCCACGAGCGGCTGCCTGTCGAAGGAACTGCAACGTTTCGGGATGATAACTGCGGCCGCGATCCAGCAACCCACCGACAACCACAATGTAATCGAAGCGCTCTGGTCGCTCGAATGTCTCCCATGGCGCTACCAGCAAGCCGCAACTTGCGGATATCGGTTGAAGATCCGGCGCGAGAATGCTCCAGGAGCAGCGTTCGGGGCGGCTCCGGTCCCCCTCGTCGGCGGCCAGCCGCAATAGATCGATGATCGAAGAAAAGGCGATCAGAGTAAAGTTCGGCAATAAAACAAAACCGACCGATAACTTGCGGCACGGAAACCTAGCGGAGCCTGAACCTGCTTTGACCTTGGCGTCAGCCATGAAAACTATGACCCTCGTAAACCGTACTCCTGCACAATAGCCGCACTATTGATATTGATTGTGCCACGTGCGGTAATCGACGTTTATATTCGGCAATGATCTCTCCCGTGCTAGAAGAATGCTCCTTCAGCTGCGTTCCTCGGTCTAAAGTGATCTGATCGATGCCTAGAATGACTTTTGGCCAGCCAACAGCGGCCATTGGCCGATGATCTTTTCATCAGCGGCAGGTCCCTGTTCGCGCGCATGACGCGCAGCCGTGTCGTCCACAACCCATGCGGAACCTACCGAATTTTGTCTACGTTGGCAGCGCCTTCCATCCCCATCGTCATGCGCTTGTTTGCCCCCATGTTGTAATGAACCCGTCGGGCTCGGAAGCGCCGGTCCCGAGGATTGTACGAGCCGGCATGTTGGCGCAAGCTGGTCTGGACGATAGGCTTTGGTGGGCAGAGGAACATGAGAGTTGCGTTCTGCACCTATCGAGCGATGAGCCTGCCGACTCGGCTAGAAGCAGCGGGATATAGTTGACCTGCCTCAAGGCGCAGGCGATCTTCGACCTCTTTCATGCTGAACATCCAGTGCATGTCGGTTCTTCTATCGAGGGCTACAACAAAGGTCCAAGCCCGACCGGAGCGTTGTCTCTACTTCCTGAGTGCCTCACTGAGCTCCGGAACCGCCTGGTAGAGGTCGGCGAGCAGGCCGTAATCGGCGACCTGGAAGATCGGCGCGTCCTCGTCCTTGTTGATCGCGACGATCACCTTGGAGTCCTTCATGCCGGCCAGATGCTGGATCGCGCCGGAAATGCCGACCGCGACATAGAGCTCGGGCGCCACGACCTTGCCGGTCTGGCCGACCTGCCAATCGTTCGGCGCATAGCCCGCATCGACCGCGGCGCGCGAGGCACCGACGCCGGCGCCCAGCTTGTCGGCGAGCGGCTCGATGTATTTGGCGAAGTTCTCGCGGCTCTGCATGGCGCGGCCGCCGGAGACGATGATCTTCGCGGAGGTCAGCTCGGGACGGTCGCTCTTGGCGACCTCCTCGCCGACGAAAGTCGACAGACCCGGATCAGCGGCCGCCGCCACGTTCTCGACCGGCGCGCTGCCACCTTCGCCAGCTGCGGCGAAGGTCGAGGTCCGCACCGTGATGACTTTCTTGGCGTCCTTCGACTTCACCGTCTGGATGGCGTTGCCGGCATAGATCGGACGCTCAAAGGTGTCGGGGGCGACCACCTTGATGATCTCCGAGACCTGCATGACGTCGAGCAGGGCGGCGACACGCGGCATCACGTTCTTGAAGCGCGAGGTCGCCGGCGCGACGATCGCGTCATAGCCGGACGCCAGCGACACGACCAGTACGGCCAGCGGCTCGGCGAGATCGTGCGCGTAGAGCTCGCCGTCGGCGAGCAGCACCTTCTTCACGCCGGCAAGCTTGGCAGCGGCCTCCGCCGCGGCCTTGGCGTTCTGGCCGGCAACCAGCACCTCGACATCCGCGCCGAGCGCGGCAGCCGCGGTGAGGGTCTTGTTGGTCGCATCCTTGAGCGACGCATTGTCGTGTTCGGCAATCAGAAGCGTCGTCATCAGAGCACCCCGGCTTCGTTCTTGAGTTTCGACACCAGTTCGGCGACGTCCTTGACCTTGACGCCCGCCTTGCGGCCCGCCGGTTCAGTGGTCTTGAGAACCTCGAGACGCGCAGCGACATCGACGCCGTAATCGGCGACGGCCTTCTCCGCGATCGGCTTCTTCTTCGCCTTCATGATGTTGGGCAGCGAGGCATAACGCGGCTCGTTGAGACGCAGATCGGTGGTCACGATCGCCGGACCCTTGAGCTTGACGGTCTGCAGCCCGCCGTCGACTTCGCGGGTGACCTTGAAATCGGAGCCTTCGACCTCGAGCTTCGAGGCAAATGTCGCCTGCGACCAGCCCAGCACCGCGGCCAGCATCTGGCCGGTCTGATTGCTGTCGTCGTCGATTGCCTGCTTGCCGAGGATGATGAGACCGGGCTGCTCTTCTTCAGCAACCTTCTTGAGGATCTTGGCGACAGCGAGCGGCTCGACGGTGCCTTCGGCCTTCACCAGGATGCCGCGATCGGCGCCCATGGCGAGACCGGTACGGATCGTCTCGGAGGCCTGGGCAGGCCCGACGGAGACTACCACGACTTCAGTCGCCTTGCCGGCTTCCTTCAGACGCAGCGCTTCCTCGACCGCGATTTCATCGAAGGGGTTCATCGACATCTTGACGTTGGCGAGTTCAACGCCCGACCCATCGCCCTTGACGCGGACCTTGACGTTGTAATCGACCACCCGCTTTACCGGCACTAAGACCTTCATCGATCCTCTTTCAGTTTAATAGATCCCCTGAGCGAACTCGGTGGGAATGTACAATTCCCCTCCCAGTTTGCCGACATCGTGGTAGCCCCGGATCGAGCTAAAGTGTGCACGCTTACTTTGGGGAACGTTGGCGGTGCGGAGGACGGACGCCCCCTCGCACCATTCCTGCGGTGGGTATTACTTTGCGAGCCAGGCCGTAAAGCGCTGGCGCAACTCGGTGCCCCTGTCAGCCCAGAACTTGGAGTCGACCGTCAAACCCACACGGTCATGATCCGGCGCCGTCGGGAGTTGGGGCAGAATCGCCGGATCGATAAGCGCCATCGCGTCCTGGTTGGCGGGACCATAGGGCATGTAGCGCGTGAAGTCGGCTTGGGTCTGAGGCGAACCGGCAAAAGCCATGAACTTGTAGGCGTCGTCCTGCCGCGGAGCGCCCTTGGGAATTGCCCACCCGGTAAAGCCCAGCAGCACGCCGTCCCACATGATCTCGAAATGCTTGCCGGAGTTCTTGACCGCATCGAAGATGCGGCCGCTATAGGCTGCGGTCATGACAACCTGGCCGTCGGCTAGAAGCTGCGGCGGCTGGGCACCGGCCGTCCACCAGACGACGTCCTTCTTGATCGTGTCGAGCTTCTTGAAGGCGCGGTCGACGCCTTCCGCCGTGTTGAGCACTTTGTAGACGTCCTTAATTGCCACGCCATCGGCCATCAAGGCCCATTCGAGGGTGGCGTAGGGATCCTTAAGCAGTCCCCGCTTGCCAGGAAACTTCTGCAGGTCGAAGAACTCGGAAATGGTCTTTGGACCGTTGGCTAGCTTGTCCTTGTCATAGACGATGGCCACACTGGTGAACTGCATCGGCACCCCGCACTCAAAGCCCTCAGCGCCCCGAAATTTAGCGCGGTCGAGGCCCAGCTTGCTCCAGTCGATGGGTTCGAGAATGCCAGCATCACATAGTCTTATGGCATCCCCTTCGCCAATGTCGACCAGGTTCCAGGTTACGGTCTTGGACTCGACCATGGCGCGAATCTTGGTGGTCTCGCCATTGTACTCGTCCTCAGTGACCTTGATCCCGGTCGCCTTCGTGAAGGGCTCGAAATATGCCTTGCGCTGGGCCGTTTGATAGGCGCCCCCCCAGGAGGTGATCGTGAGCTGATCGCCCGCAAAGGCGGGGTCTATAGCGCCGAGGATCCCGCCCAGTAACCCAGCTATGGCTAGAGTGCGCGCCCTCATCCGTGAATTTCTCATCATCTACTCCCTCCCACTATGCCGCTCCGGTATAGAGACGGCGCTGCTAAAAATTCCGGCCGGGCTCTCGATGGCGCCTGGGATCGTCCTCACGCGCCATCGAGCACGCGACAATCATCAGGTTCCCCAACTGACATGATCGCGCACCGGGCTCGATCTACGCTCCCCTGTCCGACTTCGGCAGCTTTGTTACAAAATCATTATGCCGGCGGGCAGGCACGTGCAGGAAGCCTCACGAAGGCATCGTTCGTGTGTTGCATCGCTTATTACCCCCCACCCCGAGCGTTCCATCCCCAGCTTATCACCCGCGTCGCCGCAACTTCGTTCTTGATGGATTGCGGCTTATCGAACTTGCCGTCGAGGCGATGCGTATGGTCGCAAACGAGCCGCCGTTGACCAGCCGAAGCATTTCGTCCCTGCTTGTGTTTAAAACCGCGACATCGAGGTCGACCGAAACTGCGTTGAATAGTATCAGTCTGCTAAAGCTGAAATTCATCGATGTATCCCCTCGCATTGCTGCAATTCTGCATTAACCGGCCAGGGTCGGAGGGTTTATGTCGCGGGCAACCACAGGACGCGATGTGCGCTTTGGAATGCGAGGCCGGCGTCCATAGCCGATCCGCTCGTGCCATGGCTAGAAGGTGCACCACTCGACCAGTTTCCGCGACAATTCGGCTGCGAACACATTTTATGATTTGGCGGCCACGTCGCATCGGACCATCTCCTGAAATGCGCCTTCGACGATTGTGCAATTTGCGTCTGTGAAACGAGGAGCAGAGAGCCCGAGTTTTCGTGATCACTTGCCCAGACCGCCGAGGCAGCCGACGTCAACGCGGACAATTCTTGGTGAATCTCCAAAGCCTGATTAGATGCAAGAGCTCGGTCATCACTCGTCCTTCAGCATGGCTTTCGCCGGACGGGTGCCACCGCAGCAAAATGCCGCTCGATCTCGCGCGGGCTCCACCCCGATGATGAGCCCTATGAGAACAAGATTAGACGTCCGGCGGGCTGGAAGTGTTGTCTCGCCATCAAACCTCTCCCGCGTTCCGACGCGCTGATAAACAGAGCGATGCACCGGGTCATCTTCAAGGGTGAAGACCCCCTTCGCCCTGATGACGTTGGCCGGGATCTGACGCAGCCCAGCCGAAAGCAATTCTCGATCGAGCGGAACGTCCCAGGAGCCTGTCCAGCTTGCGAAGGATGACGCGTGCGCTTCCGTTGCGCAACGGACTCCCGAGGTGCGCTCCGTATTGATCCCGAGCACGACATCGACGGGAATATCAGCCTGCACGACTTCAACGATGGTCCGTGCTCCCGCGATTTCCTCAATGCGAGACCGAACCAATTCCGTCCGGCCATTCAGCAGATCAATCTTGTTTAGAACGATGAGATCCGCGGCCAAAAGTTGTGAGGAGACAAGCCACGCTGTTTCGGGGGCTTGAACGCGGTCGAGAAACGTTTCCGTATCCACCAAAGTCAGGACGCCATCCAGTCGGATTGCGGGGTTGGCCAACGCGACCTGTGCGATGCCATATGGATCGGCGACCCCGCTGGCTTCGAGGACAACTGCATCGGGCGGGTCGGATCGCTGGAGCAGCCGCAGCAACGCCTCCGTGAGATCGCCCGAGATCGAACAGCAGGCGCATCCGTTGGTCAGGCCAATGGCCTCCTCGCTACGAGAGCGTATCAGTTCTTCATCGATGTTAATGGCGCCGGAATCATTGACCAGGACGGCAATCCGGCGTCCATGACGGACAGAGAGTAGTCGATTTATCAGAGTCGTTTTTCCAGCGCCGAGGAAGCCGCTGATAACGGTCAACGGCAACATCGTGTTCTTTTGAACGCCTGTTGGGATCAGCCGAGCAGCTTCGAATATTCCCATCAACATCTTCGTGACCTCGCGATTGCGCGAAGCTGGTGCGCCATCTGGCGGCTTGCGCGTTTCGCGAGTCATGCCGGCTGCAGACTTCCGCCAAGGACTGTGCCCCAGATCTTGATGTCTTTCAGTGCAATTGGATCGCCTTCAAAAGGATCGCTCTCCAGGATTGCGAAGTCGGCAAACGTGCCAGGCTCTAGACTGCCCAGCGTTTGCTCAGCGCCAAGGACATAGGCAGCATCGATGGTGATTGCTCGCAGCGCGCGTTCGACACCAATCCTCTCGCCCGGAGCAAGAACTGTTTTCCCATCGTGAGCAATCCGATTCACGGCAACCCACGCCGCCGTGAGCGGATGCAGTGGCACGAGAACAAGCGAATAATCAGAATGCAGCGCGAAGGTCGCGCCCTCACGCTCAAGAGATCCAAGCCGAGCCACCGCCTCTGAGCGATCGGGCCAAACCCGTGTTCGCTGTGCAATTGGCTACGATAGTGCACAAAATAATTGTTCACGCTAGCAACGCCGCCAAGCACCTTGAGGCGGCGCGCTTGGTCCGGCCTGCTGATGCAGTAGTGCTCGAGCGTGAAGCGATGGTCGAACTTTGGCGCGATGTTTTGCAGCCTGGCAAGCGCATCGAGCGAGGCATCAATCGCCTCATCCCCATTTGCGTGACAATGGATTTGAATGCCGGCTTTCCAGAACGGAAGCATTCGTTCGTGAAGCTCACTCCAGGGAATGTCATTTCTTAGGCCGTTACTTCCATCAAGATAGCCGAGGAAATTCAGGCGCAGCGACATCGCAGGGAATGAGCCATCTGTCAGGAATTTAATGTCACGGATAAACAACCTATCGTTGTTCCACCTCATTGCATCCAGCAGAAAGTCTGCGGCTCTGCCGCCGTGATCCGCGTAGAGACTCATTTCCCATGGCACGAGCCCCATGCGAACTGGATAGTTTTCGTCAGACATCACCGCCGAATACAATTGCCATTCGCTTTCGGTGCTACCCATTTTCGGCGGTCGTGGTGACGCCGGCCTTGCGCGCGATATCGCCCATCCTGCGCAGGCCCTCTGCGCCCCCTCGCTGTGCGAGCGAATCCCGCATTGCGCCGATCGCAAGTCGGCCAGCTTCAAACTCGACGAACTGGCCGTTCAACCTGCCGTCAGGATATCGCATCACCCCGTGGACGTTCGAATCGATCGAAATCTTGGCACATGCAATCGCTACGCTATTCAGATAGATGTAATGCGGAGCGTAAGAGATGACCCAGATGGGCCGCGTGATGGACATCTCGTCTAGTTCGTCGCGGTGGAGATGACCTCCTTGCGACAGTGGATCTAACCCCCAGGCGATCAATGGCGCAGTGGGATCGGAATTGGATCTATCAACCTCACGCAACTTTCCAATTACCTCGGGGCGCGTCGGCAGGCCTCGGTTGATCCCCTGCGATCCGGGCGAATCGATCGGCCCAATGTAGTGCGTAGCGAGGTAACCAGCCGAGAGCGCGAAATGCGTATGCGGATCGATTAGCCCTGGCATGATTCTTGTCCTCGAATGTGTCGTCGATGTTGTAGGAATGGCGGCTGAGCCAGGGCCGCATGGAATCGATTGTACCGGTCGACAGGACACGGCCGTCCATGACGGCGACACAATGGGCAAAAGGCCGACCAACATCCATTGTGATTACTCTGCGCGCCCGGTATACTGTAATCTCGCTCATGTCTGGACTTTCGCCCGCGACACCTCCTCCCGCGATCCGAACTGGAAGCTGGTTGGCACCGGAAGCGCGAATTAGTCGTCCGTTAAGAAGCCGATTGCAGCGGTGAGCGGTCGCTGATGGCTGCGATGAGGGTGGCCAGGAAGAGGCACCAAAGAACCCTCAGCCAGGCGAGGATGCGGCGGAAGTTGTGACCGACGGCAGAGAGGATGACGTTGGCGGCATCGCCGGCGCGGCCTTTGAGGTAGCAGCGGCCGAGGGGACCATCGGCCTTCAGGTGTCCGATGACGGGTTCGATGGCGGAGCGGCGGCGCAGCTCGCGCTTGATGATACCGAAGACGCCGCGCTTCTGGCCGGAGATGAAGACACGGCGCGGGTTCTGCGCGTCATGGCCGCGGTATCCCTTGTCGACATAGGCCCGCTCGATCGGACAGCCGGTGAGTGTCTCGGTGCGGTCGATGACGTCCCGCAGGGTGTGACCGTCGTACGGGTTATCGGGTAGCGCCCTGGCGTGCAGCACGAACAGGCCGCCGGGAGCACGGCGGTTGTTGGTGACGATGGAGGCTTTGACACCGAACTCGTAAGGCGCGGCTGCTTTGCCCTTGCCGATGCACTCGACCTCCGGAGCATGGAAGGAATACAGCTTCCAGCCGCGCTGGCGCTGCTGCTGCGAGCGGATCTGCGCGGCCCGGCTGAGCGGCAGGGCGAAGGCGTTCTCGAGCACGGCCTGAGCTTCGATCTTGCGGCGGATATCGCGGATGATCCGGCCCAACCGGCTGCGCAGGATGCGCAACTGCCGCTGATGCCGTTTGAATTGCTTGGCATGGGCGTAGCGGGAAGCCATCATGGCCGCGGTCTTGGCAATGCGAAGATAGGACTGCCGCAGCCTGATCCCGTGCTTCCTCGCCAGACGGTTGAGCCCCTTGATCGCCGCGTGCAGCAGCTTGGCATCAGTCGGGAAGGTGATGGCCTTTGGCTGCACCGTGGTATCGACTGTGACCCGCTTGAGGTCTTGGCCGCGTAACGCGCCGGCCTCGTGCGCCACCCGCAGGCTCTCGGCCAGCAGCAGTTCCAGCTTGTCGCCGAGCCGCTTGCGCCAGTGGCTCAGGTCCGAGCGCTCGTGCGGGAAGGCGTGCTGGAAGAACTCTTCGCCGGTGAAGTACTGGAAATATGGGTCGTGGACCCAGCGCTCGCAGACCCCCTCATCGGACAGGCCGTAAATGTGCTTGAACAGCAGCAGCCCGATCACGAAGCGGGTCGCGATGCCGGGCCGGCCGTTCTCGCTGTAGAGCGGCGCGATCTCGCCGTCGATCCAGTCCCAATCGACCTTGCCAGCGAGCTGAACCAGCTCGTGCTTCATGTTGATGATCTGGTCCAGCCTGGCCCGGAACAGATCGCCCGATCCCGTCGTCCTGTGCTTCTTCGGTCGCATCGCCACCTCCGATGCGGCCACCGAATCATGTCTGGCGATTCGACGGAATCCTGAAAATGAAATTGCAAGGTTCCGATGCCCGAAGCATCAAAACCCTGCAATCCTAAAACACCCCGCAACCACAAATGCGATTCCAGCTCAATCGCTTAGCCGCTCTTCACGGACGACGAATTAAGCTTTTCCTGAAGACCATTGACCTGCACTGTTTACCGATTTGAGTGCGAACGACAGCTTGGCAACAGAGAAGCAAAGACTTGCTGCTTAGACGGCGACCACGCTGACGAGGCGGCAGCTTCCGGGCTTCTCGAAGTTCCGAAAAATGTTTTGCGGCAAGGTAAGGGCGTCGCTCCTTCATGCCATGACTTCCCGCAACGGTAAGGTTATCGCAGTCTCATGCGCCGACTCGGTAAATCCGGGCGCCTCAATCAGCTCGATCTTGGGAAGGGTCCGATGCTGTGCGTACTGCCTCCTCTGTGTCGGTTCCGCCGACGACTGTCCCGAGAATTTGGATTTGGAGAATTCGGCCTGGTTCGCATGCGACCGGGTCCTGTCCGAGAACAACGAAATCAGCGTATTTTCCGACGGCAATGCTTCCGATCTTGTCGTCCATTCGCAAATGGTATGCCGCGTCGATTGTGATCGCTTTTAGCGCGTCTTCCATAGAGACCCGCTGCTCAGGACCCAGTATCGCGCCCTTCATCGTGCTTCGGTTAACCGCAACGTTCAGACAGATAAGGGCATTTGGCCATGTCATCGGAGAATCGCAGTGATAGGAAACTCGCATGCCCTTTCTTGTGGCGGAGCCCGAGGGGACGAAACGAGCAGCACGCTCTTCACCAAGCAGGTAGTCACGGATTGCCTCGCCCCAATGATGGATGTAGGGCAGAAAGTATGAGCAGACGACATTGAGTCGGATGGCGCGGTCGATCTGATCCTCGCGCATCATCCCGCAATGCTCGATCCGAAGCGGACCTGATACTTTGTCCGGCCCGACCTTGTCGATCACCTTCTCGTAGACATTCAGGACCATGTCGATCGCCCGATCTCCATGGGCATGGATTGCCACCTGCCAGCCCTCGCTCGCATATTTGAGGACCAATTCGTGCAGCTTGTCTTCTGAATAGTTTGCATGGCCCGTGCTGTTCTCGGGCAATCCCATCCCCTTAAGCGTCATTTTATTGTTGAGGTATGGTTTGGTGGTCCACACATTTCCCAACAGGACGGAGCCGTCCGCCCATAGCTTGACGCCAATCATGCGGAAATCGTCATCGCCGAAGTTCAGAGGAACCGTTATCTCGTCGCCACGACTCGATTCGTACCCAATGATACGAAGTAGGTTTGGCCGCGATTTTACTGCGGCCTGGAGCATTCGGGCGTTGCCAGGGTTGATTCCGATCTCTGACGTTGTGGTATACCCTGCTCTAACGAACTTCTGTATCCACTCCTCGAAGCTCCGCTTCTTCCGCTCCTCGCCACAAATTTCGAAAAAGTGATCCATCACTTGCCAGGCTGCCGTTTCCTCAAACTTCCAAGGAAGACCATCTGCGGCCTTGAAGACGTTTCCATCAGGTGGAGGGACGTAATCAGCATCGATACCAAAAGCGGCAAGTGCTTTGGTGTTTATGTACATTCCGTGAGTGTTGGAGGTTCCGACAAGGATGGCATTGTTCGGAGCGATGTCGTCGAGAAGTTCGCGTGATGGCTCTTCCATTCCCTCGTGCAATTGGGGATCAAGTCCGAGGAACAAGATGATCTCATCGGGCTCGGCTTTCGCTACACGACGGCGCATCTTCGCAACTACCGCGGAGAAGCTCGGTTCGTGAACAGCTCGAATATCAACGACTGGATCCCCCCAGAGAATCCCGCTCGACATGGGATGACTATGCGCCTCAACGAACCCGGGGAGCATCGCACTGCCCTTCAGGTCCGTTTTCTCAGTGCCCACACCGCAGAACCGTTCGACGTCCATCTTGGAACCGACTGCGACAATCCTTCCTCCTCGGACTGCAACGGCTTCAACGGTCGGTTTCGAGGGATCCATGGTCCGGATTGGACCACCAAAAAACACACGATCGGCTAACTTCATCTGGCACCCCAGTTCGACTTACTCTTGCTGCAGACAAGGCGCGCTGACGCCAACGCTATGCCAGTATCTTTGAATTCGATGGATCATACTGCGCAGCAAATTGGGCTACGGCCTTGTGGCGTCTTCCTGCCACCTCGATCTCGAATTGTGTTGCGGAAAGGAACGAAGCATCGACTCCGTCGTCGTTCTCGACGTAGCCCATACCGAGGGAAGCTCGGACACGATGTCCATAGGCGCCAGAGGTAACAGATCCGACGAGGCGACCATTGGCCCATATAGGTTCTTGGTGATACAAAAGAGGGGCATCTGGTTCGACCATGCGGAATTGCACCAGCCGTCGGCGTACGGATCCTTGTTCCTTCTGTCGCAGCAATGCCTCGCGGCCAATGAACCCTCCCGGTTTTTCCAACTTCACTGCGAAGCCGAGGCCGGCCTGGTAGGGCGTATCTTCGGGCCCGATGTCATGGCCCCAGTGGCGATAGCCCTTCTCCATACGCATAGAGCCAAGGGCGAAGTAGCCAGCCTGTGACAACCCGTAATCAGCCCCCCCCTCAACGATCCTGTCAAAAACATGCGCAGCGAACTCGGCCGGCACGTACAGCTCCCACCCGAGTTCGCCCACATACGTGACGCGACTTGCGCGTAGCTTCGCATAGCCGATCTCAATTTCCTGGCTCGATGCGAACGGAAAGGCTGAATTCGAGAGGTCGCAACCTGACAACCGCTCGAGCAACGGCCTCGCACTAGGCCCCATAAGACCGAGCATCGGCAATCCCGACGTCACATCCCGGATGAAAACATGGGCCTTATCTGGAGTGTTGCGTCGCAACCAAACCAAGTCGCGTGTTTGCGACGTCGCCGCCGTCACAACCAGATAAGAATCTTCCGCAAGCCGAGTTACTGTAATGTCCGCCTCTATTCCACCCCGCTCGTTTAGGCACTGTGTGTAAACAAGCTTCCCAATGGGCACGTCCACATTGTTGGAACATATCCGGCTGAGGACCGCACAGGCGTCCCGCCCATCGACCATATACTTGACGAAGCAACTCTGATCGAAGAGAGCGACTTTCCCGGCTGCATTCCGGCACTCCTGACCGACGATATCGAACCAGTTTTGCCGGCCGTATGAATATTCGATTTCCTTCGCCCTGCCGTCGAGAGAGAAGTACCCAGGCCTTTCCCATCCAGCAGCCTCCGTCATCACTGCACCGAGCGCCTTCAACCGATCATGGAAGACCGCTTGACGAACGTTACGTGAAGTCGTGTATTGACGGTATGGCCAATGCATATCGAACAGGAGGCCAAGAACCTCTTTCGTTCGATCGTAAAGATACGTCTTGTTCGATTGGAACGGGTGCATGCGGAGAACATCGACGTCGGCGAGATCGACCGGTGCGTGCCCCTCCTTGATCCAAGAAGCGAGCGCCTTTCCGATGCCCCCGGAAGACAAAATGCCGACGGAATTGAAGCCGCAGGCCGTAAAGAGCCCCGACACCTCGGAGGTCTCCCCAAGCAGATATCGATTGTCAGGCGTGAAGCTTTCGGGGCCATTGAAAAACAGCTGTATGCCGACATCGGCGAGCGCCGGGACCCGCTTCACCGCCATATCCAGAATTCGTTCGAAATGGCCGAAATCCTCAGGCAAGGATTCAAAACAGAATTCGGGTGATATGCCTTCGCGCCCCCATGGCTTGGCATGTTTTTCGAAGCATCCTACAAGCAACCTCCCGGCGTCTTCCTTATAGTAAGCCTCTTCATCGGTCATGAAGAGAACCGGCAGCTGTCGGGGCAAATCTCGAATAGGCTCAGTAACAACGTAGAAGTGTTCCGCTGCGTGGAGCGGCAGGGAAATGCGCTGCTTGGCAGCAAACTCGCGTGACCACATCCCGCCGCAAATGACGATCTTCTTGGCGCGGATGGCACCTTCATTCGTGGAGACGCCAACGGCACGTCCGCGCTCAACCAAAATTCGATCAACCTGCAAGTTCTCCACGATTTTCGCGCCGCCCATACGCGCGCCCTTTGCAAAGGCTTGCGTGACATCGGTAGGATTTACTTGGCCATCTTTTGGGGCCCATATGCCTCCGATCACGTCTTTAAGATTGAGCAGTGGCCAACGCTCCGTAATCTCTGCAGGCGAGACGGCATGCATCTCAAGGCCGAAGTTGCGTCCCATGGAAGCGCCGCGTAGCAGTTCCTCCAGACGCCCAGGACTTTTGGCGAGGCGGAGAGCTCCATTCTGTTTGAAACCTGTTTCCTGACCGGTTTCCGGGCCAAGACTGTGAAACAGCTCCCCCGTGTATTTGGCAAGCTCGGTCATGTTCCGGGTGGCTCGCAATTGCGTCACCAGACCGGCGGCGTGCCAAGTTGTTCCGCACGTCAACTGCTTGCGCTCGAGCAAGACGATATCGCTAATGCCCAGCTTAGTAAGATGATAAGCGACCGAGCAGCCTGCTATGCCGCCGCCGACAATGACGACTTCGGTCTTCTCAGGAACCCTTGTGGTCATTATTGGAGACTTCCCATCGATCGGTCGTGAGCGAATTCGACGACATGAGTGTTAAGAGCAAACCGTGAGAGTGATCCGAAGCGGCTAACGATGCGCCAGGCGCGCACGACAGTCGCCATTGCTTGTTCGTTTTGCGGAGTCTCGGCGTACGCAGGGAAATTCGTGAATAATAGGACGACTGTATCGTTCGACAAATTGCGGAAAACGAGTAATTGCCGCCGCGCGACCCGAGCACCTTGATCTGTCACGTCCACTTGTCCCATCGGGAAATCTGTCTCGCGGCTCCGCTCTGCGCAACCAAGGAAAGGAACGGCCCGTTCATGAAACACTGTTTGGTGCTGAAAGATCATCTGTGTCGATTCCGCCGACGACTGTCCCGAGAATTTGGATTTGGAGAATTCGGCCTGGTTCGCATGCGACCGGGTCCTGTCCGAGAACAACGAAATCAGCGTATTTTCCGACGGCAATGCTTCCGATCTTGTCGTCCATTCGCAAATGGTATGCCGCGTCGATTGTGATCGCTTTTAGCGCGTCTTCCATAGAGACCCGCTGCTCAGGACCCAGTATCGCGCCCTTCATCGTGCTTCGGTTAACCGCAACGTTCAGACAGATAAGGGCATTTGGCCATGTCATCGGAGAATCGCAGTGATAGGAAACTCGCATGCCCTTTCTTGTGGCGGAGCCCGAGGGGACGAAACGAGCAGCACGCTCTTCACCAAGCAGGTAGTCACGGATTGCCTCGCCCCAATGATGGATGTAGGGCAGAAAGTATGAGCAGACGACATTGAGTCGGATGGCGCGGTCGATCTGATCCTCGCGCATCATCCCGCAATGCTCGATCCGAAGCGGACCTGATACTTTGTCCGGCCCGACCTTGTCGATCACCTTCTCGTAGACATTCAGGACCATGTCGATCGCCCGATCTCCATGGGCATGGATTGCCACCTGCCAGCCCTCGCTCGCATATTTGAGGACCAATTCGTGCAGCTTGTCTTCTGAATAGTTTGCATGGCCCGTGCTGTTCTCGGGCAATCCCATCCCCTTAAGCGTCATTTTATTGTTGAGGTATGGTTTGGTGGTCCACACATTTCCCAACAGGACGGAGCCGTCCGCCCATAGCTTGACGCCAATCATGCGGAAATCGTCATCGCCGAAGTTCAGAGGAACCGTTATCTCGTCGCCACGACTCGATTCGTACCCAATGATACGAAGTAGGTTTGGCCGCGATTTTACTGCGGCCTGGAGCATTCGGGCGTTGCCAGGGTTGATTCCGATCTCTGACGTTGTGGTATACCCTGCTCTAACGAACTTCTGTATCCACTCCTCGAAGCTCCGCTTCTTCCGCTCCTCGCCACAAATTTCGAAAAAGTGATCCATCACTTGCCAGGCTGCCGTTTCCTCAAACTTCCAAGGAAGACCATCTGCGGCCTTGAAGACGTTTCCATCAGGTGGAGGGACGTAATCAGCATCGATACCAAAAGCGGCAAGTGCTTTGGTGTTTATGTACATTCCGTGAGTGTTGGAGGTTCCGACAAGGATGGCATTGTTCGGAGCGATGTCGTCGAGAAGTTCGCGTGATGGCTCTTCCATTCCCTCGTGCAATTGGGGATCAAGTCCGAGGAACAAGATGATCTCATCGGGCTCGGCTTTCGCTACACGACGGCGCATCTTCGCAACTACCGCGGAGAAGCTCGGTTCGTGAACAGCTCGAATATCAACGACTGGATCCCCCCAGAGAATCCCGCTCGACATGGGATGACTATGCGCCTCAACGAACCCGGGGAGCATCGCACTGCCCTTCAGGTCCGTTTTCTCAGTGCCCACACCGCAGAACCGTTCGACGTCCATCTTGGAACCGACTGCGACAATCCTTCCTCCTCGGACTGCAACGGCTTCAACGGTCGGTTTCGAGGGATCCATGGTCCGGATTGGACCACCAAAAAACACACGATCGGCTAACTTCATCTGGCACCCCTTAGATCGATGTACTCTCTAATGGGAAATCAAGGGGCGCTTCGGACCTCGCCGCCGCGCAATCGGTTGAATACGCGCCCCAGGACAGAACTTCAGGGCCTTCGCAATCGCACTTCTGTCGAGTTTCCCGCGACGTGCGATCAAGACGATCCGACTGATCTCGGGACCGTCTGCTGTTTCCACTTCGACGGTAGAGCGCCTTCCCACAAGTTGAAAGATTGCTCGTAGCGGGCGCCCCCTGTTGACCATTAGACCTAGAACGCCCTTGCCCCGAAGTATTTGGGAGGGAAGCTCGTCACAGAACCGCTTGAAAGCTCCTGCGTCGACCGGAGAGTCCCAGAAGAAAGAAGCGCTTTCATAGAGATCAGAATGGTTACCCTCCGTGGCGGCTCGTTGTCGACTACGCCTGGTCTTCTCTGCCAGGCCAAATAGAATGGCAGTCGGAATTTCGGCCCGTACAACTTCCGACAGCTTCATACTCTGTTGAGCTGCCTGAAGCGTCTGACGCACCTCGATGCGGACGGCCTCTGAGACTAAATCGGTCTTATTTAGGAAAACCAGATCGGACATGGCGGCTTGATCGATTGCCAGCTCTGTGCTTCGAAAGTCGAGATCGAGCAGGTTAGACGTATCGATTAAACAGAAGAGCCCATCGACATAAAATAGCTCCCTAATCGGATCGCTATCGAATATCTTCAATATGCCTGCAGGATGCGATACGCCACTGCACTCGAGTGCTACGCGCGTAAACTTGTCCGGAAATCGACTGAGGGAGACCAGGCCCGCCGCAAGGTCGTCCTGAATGGAGCAGCAAACGCAACCATTACTGAGCTCGATCCGATTTTGCGTTTCGACCTTGATGAGGTCCTGATCGATATTCACAGAGCCGAAGTCGTTCACCAAAACAGCCAGGCGATCATCCCCCGGGTTGTGCAGGAGACGATTTATCAAAGTGGTTTTGCCCGCACCGAGAAATCCGGAGATGATTGTGGCTGGAAGCATCGCAACACGTGCCCTATCCAATGACTGACAAGTCGGAGGCATTCTTCGGTGGGCAGCCTGACGTTGAGATCCAGCTCCTACACTCGGCCGCGCCACAGGCCACCCCTCCCCGAGAAGAAGCAACGGAATGAGCCCCGGAAACGGAGCACTCGACGGCGAGCTGCCGTCTAATTTGGGCTAGCTGGGAGTAAACCTCGAAGGAAGCACTGGCTCCCGCGATGCGCGTAACCTTGAATTTGTCATCGACAGCTGCGGAAGAGGCGTGAAAGCGGCCAGCCATTCATGCCTCCGAACGCATATGATCCTGCCGCCCGTTGCTCAAAATTGCCCCCATAACAAGTTGGCAGAAAAAGACTCCGATTTTTTTACGCTAACGAGATGGCACGCTAAAATTATTATGTCAATGTGAAACTTTTGGAAATACTTTCATGCAAGAAGCCGCACAGAGGACATCTGCTCCACGACCCGGTTGATTTGGAAACACTATGGAGGTCGCAGAGGTGCGCTGACGGTTTCTAGACCTTCGTCGCCAAGCGCGACCACGATCAACGATGCCTCGTCCGAGGAGACGGCCACCGCGACCGGGAGCTTCCGGCCGTGATCAGCCGTGCAGGCGAGACGCGTGCGAATGCTTCAAGTTCGGAGGGGTTGTAGATCTGTCCGAGGTCATCCGCTTGTTCGTTTAGCGTCTGCTGCTTACCGTGAACAATACCAAGTTTTAGTTGTAAGCGCGGATCAGTTCAGGGATTTGGGATCTCACCTCGGTTGGTAGGCTCGACTGAGCAAGCGGTTTGGAACTCTGCTCCCCGCGTCGACCAGTTGATCGCCAGATTTCTCTTCGCCTCGCAGAATGAAATTCTGCTCGTGCCGGCGCATCGTTATTATCAAATTCGTGAGGCGTGGCTAGTTCAGCTCTGCGAGACGCCGTTTGACGTCATGCACGCTTGCCCTAAAATCCATCATCTTCGTTAAAGCCGATCGCTGCGCAGCGACCACGTTGTGAAAGCGGGTTGCGTAGAAATCGAGGACTGACCGCAAAGAGGTCACCTGCTTTAGCGGATCATCATCCGGCAAGCCGATACAACTTCTTCGACACAACTCAACTCTGTGAGCTGCCGCTCGTAACGTAAGCGTCGTTCTCAGGCCACGGCTTTGAGGTTGTGACGGCAATAAGCCCACGGAAGCAGCTCATCGATGTTGCTGTTTGGATGGCCGTTGACGATCCGGGTGAAGGCATCGGTCAGATAGGCAAGCGGATCGACGTCATTCAGCTTACAGGTTTCGATCAGAGAGGCGATAATGGCCCAGTGCTCGGCGCCGCCGTCGGAGCCTGCGAACAGCGCATTCTTCCGATTGAGCGTAATCGGGCGAATTGATCGCTCGACCGCGTTGTTGTCGAGCTCGATGCGGCCATCATCGATGAAGCGCGTCAGCCCCTCCCAGCGTGAGAGCGCATAACGGATGGCATCGGCCAGCTTGCCCTTTTGGCTGATCAACGCGAGCTTTGCGCGGAGCCACCGTTCGAAGGCTTCCGCCAGCGGCCGGCTCTTCTGCCGCCGGACGAGGCAGCGCTCCTCGGCGCTGCGGCTACGGATGTCCTTCTCGATCGCGTAGAACTCGGCGATGTGCTGAAGCGCCTCGCTTGCGATGGGCGCGGGACCGGGTGTGGCAAGTTCGTAGAAGTTACGCCGCATATGCGACCAGCAGAATGCAAGCTGAACCTCGCCACGCTCGGCGAGCTTGCCATAGCCGGCATAGCCATCGACCTGCAGGATCCCCTTGAAGCCTGCCAGATGGGCAATCGGCCGATCGGCTTTGCGGTCGGGGGCATAGACATAGGCGACGCCCGGCGGATCAGCGCCGCCCCATGGCCGGTCGTCCGCCGCGTAGGCCCAGAGCTGACCGGTTTTGGTGCGCCCGCGGCCGAGATCGAGCACTGGCATCGTCGTTTCATCGGCGAACAGCTTTGGCCGTTGCCTGAGCTTGCCAAGGAGGCGCTCATGCAACGGACGCAGGTGGAAGGCTGCCTGGCCCACCCAGTCCGCCAACGTCGAACGATCGAGCTCAATGCCCTGGCGGGCGTAAATCTGCGCCTGCCGGTAGAGCGGCAGGTGATCGGCATATTTGGAGACCAGCACCTGGGCGACGGTGGCCTCGGTCGGCAATCCGCCCTCGATCAGCCGGGCCAGGGCCGGTAATGGGTCATCTCGGTCTCACGCCGCAGAGTGTCAATGTCCACGACGAGCAGCTGTGTCGCGACGCCGGGGCAGCGATCGTCTTTGCGCCGAATGTAGAAGAGATCTAGGTTGCCGAATGCTTTTGGCTATTTTTCTGGAGTAGGGCAAGATTATTCAAGTTGGAGATTTGCGGCGGAAGCTTTGCCGGAACGTCCGGGCTTCCGCTCGTAGATAATCCTGGCGCCCTCCCCATGCTCTCGCGCACCAGGGTCGCAAGACCCTCCATGCCCTTGCGGAAGTCTACCGGCTTGGTCGCCACCATCACCCGGACCGCGCCTGACGGACCGATCACCGGCTCGCCTTCAGCGCCTGGACGACAGCAATAGCGCTCATTGTCAGACAACGGATACCATTTGAGAACATCTCAATTCCTCCTTTCTGGTGTTACTTTAGTGCTATCGCTTCAATGAAGCACTGATGCGATAAACTCGCGAGCCCAGACACAGTTCAGGTAAGAGCTTCCGATGACTTGCCTTTAGATTCTCGGACACGGAAACTTGGTCTACCAAGACGAATTCGAGTCATTCCGGGTAGGCGCAAGATCACACGTTTCGGAAGATATCTGTCCGACCAGTACTCGATCTGGCACCAAAGGATTCCGCGCTTCGTTCCCGACTGGCGGACCCGCGGCGTTTGGATTGGCACAGTTCGTATCCTAGCCGAATCACGTTGTACTGCAGCCAGAGTGTTTGCTGCAGGTCGCTTTTGGTGTGCTGCGAAACAATGCATACGCGCCCATACGGATCGGAAAAAATGGCTAGCCGTGTCCTTCTCCCAATGCCGGTTTGCCGCATGAGTTGATTTACGGGCTTGTCGTCGCCCCCCAATATGCACATGCGAAGGATCACGCTTATTCCGTAGTGTAGCGGTTTGTCGGCCGCGATAAATGGAAGAACGCTCACACTTGCGCTTAAATTATGCGCTCAACTCCATTTTCTGATTGATTTCACCATGGCGATTACCGCCTTCTCCGCGAAGGCGACCATGTGCGCGATGTCGGCAAACTGAGCTAATCTTCAATTCGCCAGCGTGCCAGAAAGGCCGAGTTGCCCTTTCTCCAATCTGCGCAGATGCGATCTCTATTTGCTAAGTTTGACCAAGCAACCCGAGCAATGACGGGGATATCCAAACTCAGTGGCTCATCCTCTTGGTTTGAGTGGTTCTTCCACAAACACGCTCGGCTTGACTTTTATTGCGGTCAGGCTGCTCATAGAGAGCCGTCAATGAAGTGATAGAGCTGAAGACATGTTCCTCCTTAACCGGCAGACAGCTTACCGCGATCCTCTGGAGGCGTCAGACGCCGATACTTTGAGCATCGAGACCGCTCGTGAAGTCGAACGGTTTCTTAGGTATCGCGACGGCCACAAGGAAACTCCTCTCATTTCTTTAGCCGGGCTTTCTCGTGAGATTGGTGTTAGTTCGATCCATCTCAAGGATGAAGGCCATCGCCTCGGCCTGGGCAGTTTCAAAGCTTTGGGCGGTTCTTACGCTGTGATCCGATTATTGCTCGAGGAAGCAAGTCGGCAGTTCGATGTCGACACGTCAGAGTTGCACACGCCTGAAGTGAGAGCTGTGGCAGCAGGTATGACGGTCTGTTGCGCCACCGATGGTAACCACGGCCGATCAGTTGCTTACGGCCCAACTTGTCGGCGCACAATGCTCCATCTTCGTTCATTCAGGCGTGAGTGATGAACGCATCGCCGCCATTGCTCGGTTTGGCGCGCAGATGAACCGCGTCGATGGCAACTATGATGATTCTGTAGCCGCGGCTACCCGAGTTGCGGCAAGACAGAGTTGGACATTGGTATCTGATACCTCGTGGCCCGGCTACGAGCGCATCCCGAGCCTGGTAATGCAGGGCTACACTGCCCTCCTCAGCGAGGCCCTGCGTCAGTTGCCTGAACGTCCCACTCATGTTTTCGTTCAGTCAGGTGTAGGTGGACTTGCCGCTGCCGTTGCCGGACACCTCTCGATTTTGCTGGACCATGACCGTCCTTTCTTCATTGTTCCGAGCCCTCGCGTGCAGCGTGTCTTTTTGAAAGCGCACGAGTAGGGCATCCTGTGAAGGTGGCTCATACGCAATCGACCGTAATGGCAATGCTCGAATGTTACGAGCCTTCGCTTATCGCTTGGCGTGTACTTTCGCGTACAGCAGACGGCTTCATGACCGTGGACGACGATGACGCAATCTGCGCGATGAAACGTCTGGCAAATCCGACGGATAGCGATTTGGCGGTTGTCGCGGGCGAAAGTGGTGGTGCTGGTCTCGCAGCGTTGCTGAAGGCCGCTTCCAATCCAGACTTGCGTACCAAAATTGGTCTTAATCCGAATGCACGGGTATTCTTGATCAACACCGAGGGTGCTACTGATCCTCGCCTTTACGAAGAGCTGGTCGGTGTGACACCAGCGCACGTGACTGCGAACGCTCTGCTCGAGAACAGTCGAGGAGTAGCGAGCTCTGGTTGACCAATGATTGTCGCCGCCACACCCTCCCACTTGTTGATCTTGATGCAAGGCTCTTCCTGACGATCTGGGCCCCACGAAGCAATAGGAAACAACACGATATAGGTCGCTTCCCGTCCGTCTAGCTGCGCGCGACATCCAACCGCTGCGCGGACAGAGACCACGCATTTATTCCAAGATGGTCTTTGCGATGAAAGCCGCGTCGTTCGGGACGCGCTGACCGTATCGTCATGCGCGCCCCCGTTGCGACGACCTTACGTATTCTTCAGCGCGACGCGGAATTCGGCCTCGGTCTTGGCCTTGACCTCGTCGAGCGTGACGCCGTCGGCGAGCTCGATCAGCGCCATGCCGCCGTCGCCGTGCTTGTCGATGGTGAAGACTGCAAGATCAGTGACGACCATGTCGACGACGCGCTCGCCGGTCAGCGGCAGAGTACACTTCTTCAGCAGCTTGGCGCCATCCTTGGCGGAATGCTCCATCACCACGACGACGCGCTTGACGCCGGCGACGAGGTCCATCGCGCCGCCCATGCCCTTGACCATCTTGCCGGGAATCATCCAGTTGGCGAGATCGCCGTTCTGGGCCACCTGCATGGCGCCGAGGATCGACAGATCCATGTGGCCGCCGCGGATCATGCCGAAGGATTCCGCACTCGAGAAATACGAGGTCGACGGCAGCTCGCTCACGGTCTGCTTGCCGGCGTTGATCAGGTCAGCGTCTTCCTCACCCTCATAGGGAAACGGGCCCATGCCGAGCATGCCGTTCTCGCTCTGCAGGCTGACATCGACGCCATCAGGGATGTAGTTCGAGACCAGCGTCGGGATGCCGATGCCGAGATTGACGTAATAACCGTCGCGCAACTCCTTGGCGGCACGAGCGGCCATCTGTTCACGGGTCCAGGCCATATGACTCTCCTGAGGGGTTGCGAGTTAAGCCGCAGGCCGCGGACGGGTGTTGCGGAATTCGATGCGCTTCTTGGCCGTACCGACCTCGACGATGCGCTTCACGAAGATGCCGGGCGTATGGATGTGGTCGGGATTGAGTTCACCGGCCGGAACCAGATGCTCGACCTCGGCCACAGTGATCTTGGCGGCGGTCGCCATCATCGGGTTAAAATTGCGCGCGGTCTTGCGGTAGATGAGGTTGCCGGCGGTGTCGCCCTTCCAGGCGTGCACGATGGCGAGGTCGGCGAACAGACCGCGCTCCATCAGATATTTCTCGCCGTCGAACTCCTTCACTTCCTTGCCTTCGGCGATCAGCGTGCCGACGCCGGTCTTGGTGTAGAAGGCCGGGATGCCGGCGCCGCCGGCGCGGATGCGCTCGGCCAGCGTGCCCTGCGGGTTGAATTCGAGCTCCAGCTCGCCGGCGAGGAATTGCTGGGCGAACAGCTTGTTCTCGCCGACATAGGACGAGATCATCTTCTTGATCTGGCGGGTTTCGAGAAGGCGGCTGAGGCCGATGCCGTCGACGCCGGCATTGTTGGAGACCACCGTCAGGCCCTTGACGCCGGACTCCCGGATCGCGTCCGACAGCTCCTCGGCGATGCCGCAGAGGCCGAAGCCGCCCGACATGATCATCATGTTGTCTTTTAGAATGCCATCAAGCGCCGACTTGGCGTCGGAATAGACCTTGTTCATGAATTACCTGACCTTATAGAAGGGCTTGATGGCCCGGACGCGCTGAGCAGCTGGTATTTGCGATGGGGCCTGCACACACGGCAGCAGGCGAACGATCTATAATGCGGATCTTCGCGCGCATCCTAAGTCGTAGTGCAGCGATGTCGGCGCGCATCACAATTGAACACTTCGAACCGGCCCCGTTGGTGTCGACGTAGCGGCTGGCGCAAAGACACAGTTGGCGCCGCTTCGCCCGAAGTTCTCTACGTAGTATGCCCGCTCCTGCGCTTTCCGTTCCAGGTTGGAGAGCAGAAGGTCCCGATGCATCGTTTGGTACGGCCCTTTCATTGCATCCGGCAAAAAGTTTGTTGCTGCGCGAGCACATTCGTTTTGGATCCTTCTCGCTCCTTCGCGAGGACGCCATCTACAAACGACATTTACGTCAGATTGAGGAGGAAAGTCGGCCAACTCTTGCCGTTAACGTGCATATATTCGGCGCATTTCCTTTCTTTAGTGCAGGAGTTCATCAGAGAGGCTTCGGACGCCCGACAATTGAAGCGCCGTATAATCGGGCAGTCGGCCAGAGCAGCGCGAGGCGTCGGACGGATAGCTGCCCACTCCGTCTCACCGGTAGGCGCAGACTAAAAACCCGTTGGCCGGCGTCGTGATGACGACTTGGTCCAACAGTCAGATGAACGCGGGTGTGCCGCACGTGAAAAATGTTCGTTAGATCAGCGATCCATCTGAACAAGACGCCACGACTAGGAGTCACCTACATAGGTACGCTGGCCGTTGCTCCTGTAGAGAAATGCTGCTCCATTAAGAATAGAGAGGAACTGGCCGCAACCCGGCGAAGAACAATCAACGATTGATTGGACGCCGTCCATTAGCGTGCCAGTGCCGCCGGCAACAGCTTGGCTTCAGCACGAAGACCAACATCACCACAGCGAGCTGCGACTTCGCATGGCGCCGTACGCGGTAAGAGTCTTGGGCGTCCGCTGCTTTGACGATTTGATGTGTTTAGTGAGGCGACGGGCGTCGATGCTGAGTGTCAGATCGCGATCGGTAGTGGCGCGTTTTTGCACGCGATGGTGATCGCTCAAGTCCTTTGCCTCGTGATATTGGGCAGCGCGACAGTCCCAGATCGCAACGTCGCCCGGTAGCCAACTCCAACGCACCGTGTTTTCCGGCGCGGTGATGTATGACTCGAAGAGGCGGAAGATTTTCTGGCTAGTATATTTCTGAAAGCCAACGAAGCGCTGCACAAAATCGCCGATAGCGAGCGTGCGCTTGCCTGTCTGGGGGTGGACGCCAACTACCGGATGCTCCGGTCTCGAAACTCGGCCTGGTAAACACGTCGTCCAAAAGTTGTTTGTCTGCCTCCGCGAGCTCCTCTTTCATCGCATAGGCCTGCGAATTGTTGTGAACCGCCCAGAGCTGATCGGCTAACATCCGCAATGACAGCGGAAGCGCCTGATATGCGGCCGCCATATCCGACCAGACGGAGTCACCGTGATAGGACGGATTTATCATGCTGCGCAGGAGGGAGATCTCCGGATAACCCTCAAGCATGACCACCGTTTGCTGCCGCTGGTCGGCATGACCACCGCTGCGGACCGACTCCGGCTGATAATCCGGCACCAAATCGTCTAGCCGCATGACCAAGCGCTCGTGCTTGGTAGCATCGAGTGCCTGCTGATCACGAAAGAAGAGAACCTTATGCTCGAGCAGCAAGTCGTTGATGGCGTGGATGACCTCGTCTGACAACTCATGCGATAGGCTGACATTCCTGATCTCGGCACCAAGTCGGACCGCGCGCTTGATGACGTCCACTTTCGGAATAACATCGTGAATGGTTGTTGTATCGCTCATAGTCACTTTCATAGTCGCAATCCTCAACGAAGCTCCGCCATGCACTGGTCGTGGAAGCGACGGCGGAGATCTCCTCGGGCGCCAGGCATTAATCGCACAATGGTCGACCTTGCCATGGTGACCTGCCACTGAATTTTCATCCGGCAGCGGTTAGAGTCTCGGAGCTTTGTACGCCAAGTGGCGCGGATGGAGCAACGGACGATCGGCGGAGCTGGTCGGGGTTGCGTAGCCGATCGTCCGTTGCGTGAGGTGGGCGGCATAAGCCGCGGGGGTCATGTATTTCAGCGACGAGTGAGGCCGCTGAAGATTGTAGTCGGCAACCCAATTGGCGATCTTGGCGCGGGCATGGTCGAGATCGAAGAAGAGAGTCTCGTTGAGCAGCTCGTCACGCATCCGGCCGTTGAAACTCTCGACGAAGCCGTTCTGCATCGGCTTTCCCGGTGCAATGAAGTGCCAGTCGATAGCTGCGTCCCTGCACCAGGCGAGCATGGCATTGCAGGTGAACTCGGTGCCGTGGTCGGACACGATCATTCCTGGCTTGCCGCGTCGTTGGACGACGGCCGTCAGTTCGCGAGCGACGCGTCGTCCTGAGATCGACGTATCCGGAATGGCGCCCAGACATTCCTTGGTGACGTCGTCGACGATGTTGAGGATGCGGAAGCGCCGACCGTTGGCGAATTGGTCGTGGACGAAATCCAGCGACCAGCGCGCGTTGGGCATCGCCTCGACTAGGATCGGGGCACGGGTCCCCACGGCCTTGCGGCGAGCCCGCCGCTTGCGGACGGTGAGCCCTTCTTCCCGATAAAGCCGGTAGATCCGGTTGATCCCCGATGGCTCACCCTCCCGCCGCAGCAGCACGAACAGCCGGCGGTAGCCGAAACGCCGCCGCTCGTTGGCAAGGTCACGCAGCCGGCCACGGAGAGTCGCGTCCGGAGGACGGCTGGAGCGATAGCGGATCATCTTCCGATCCGCTCCGACAATCGAACAGGCCCGCCGCTCCGACAGGCTCATGACAGCCTGCAGATGCGCGACCGCAGCGCGCTTGGCGGCGGGCCCTACCATTTTTTTGAAAGCAGATTAGACGGCGGGAGCAACTCAGGCGCGTTCTTGGATCGGAGCTGAAGCGCCACACTGGATGCGGTAGGTTCAGCGGCCGTGCCGCTGCCTTCGCGGATTCGCGATCCTGTCAAACAGGCGCTGAGGGGCTTCCGTTCCCATCGAAGTGACAGCCGACTAGGCCGACACTCGTAGTCGCCTAGTGTGCAATCGGCCCCCGGTAACCGGCAGCAAATCCATCGGGCAGGCTGAGAGTACGACAACCGCATCCATTTCCGCCCGGAGTGTGACGTGATTCCGGGCTTTGACTGGTGGGTACATTGTTCAACGATTCGACACGGCCGGCGTAGGCTTCATTGACGCTCGGGTATGCTCCATCGCCATGAATTCGGACGTCTCGCTTGCATTGAACGCCCAGGTGTCGACGACCTGACTGGGTATTGATGATGCGCACGATCTTAGCTTTGTCGAGACGAACGGTTATGCCGCGCGTGGCTCGTGACGAATTCCTCGACATGTTGATTCTCCTGCAGCGGCCGCATCCGCTAGGATCGGCTGCCGAACCTAAGCGGTTCACACCATATCGCGAGTAGCGTCGGTCAGAAAACCGCGTCAATGTCATGGCCTGCTGGCTACTATATCCCCGTCTTCTTTAGAAAGAACACGACGCCGACTACATTTCGCTCTTGAGCGACTTCATGCGAGCGATGCGCTCGTCGCGCAATTGGGTACGGCGAACCTTGCCTGCATCGTCACGCAACGGCTCCTCAACGAATTCTATGGTGCGGGGCCTCTTATAGCTCACCAGCCTGTCGGCGAGATGCGCCAGCAGCGCCTCGCCCTTTAGCCCAGGTCGAGCCTGAATAATGGCGTGAATGGACGAGCCCAGGTCCTCGTGCGGCAGGCCGATGACAGCGCTTGATATGACCAGCGGGTGCTCATCGATCGCTGCCTCGACCTCGGCAGGGTAGACGTTGGCGCCCCCCACGAGGATCATATCGGTACGTCTATCAGCGAGGTACAGGTATCCGTCTGCGTCGAAATGCCCGATGTCGCCTAGGCTCTCCCAGCCGCCAGGTAGGCTGCGGGCCGTCGCACCGCGGTACTGGTAGGAAGGCTGCGAGCTTTCCCCGCGGCGCATGTAAACCTCACCGATCACACCAGCAGGCAGCTCCTTTCCGTCGGCGTCGCAGACCTTCATTTCACCGACGGTTACGCGGCCGACCGAGCCGCGGTGATCTAGCCACTCGCTTCCGGTAATGGTGGTCCAAGCTTGGCTCTCGGTGCCGGCGTAGAGCTCCATGATTACGTCGGGTCCTAACCAACCGATGAAGGCCTCTTTGAGCCATGGTGGACAGGGCGCAGCCAGGTGCCAGAGAGTCTTCAACGATGAAACGTCATAGCGGGCTCGCACCTGGTTGGGCAGCCGCCAGATCCGGCTCATCATGGTTGGAACCAAATAGATCCAGCTCGCCCTGCGCCGCTCGATCTCGGCGAGTACACCTTCCGCGTCGAATCGCGGCATAAGCACCAGATGGCCATCCTGAGTTATCGCATCCAAGGCGCATCCGAAGGGGCCGTTATGGTAGAGCGGTGCCGGAATCAGAGCCGTTTCGCCTGACCGGAAGCGCCAGATACCAGGTGCATCCGTCGGCTCGGCCGACGTGAGACCCGGTAAGCCCGAGAGAATGAGTTTCGGCGTGCCTGTCGAGCCACCCGAGGTCGCAGCCTGCTTCACCGGGGCCACGCGCGGCTCTATCGGTCGGTCATCATCTGACAAGGCGAGCAGGTCGCACACTGTGACGCGCCGCCGGTTGGTCTCCATACCCGGCAAGGCGATTACCACCGCCGGATTCGCGAGGTCGACGATGGCTTGCAGCTCGGCACTCGGCAGGCGGAAGGACACAGGCTGAGGCGACGCGCCCAGCTTCCAAACGCCCCAGCAGGCCTCGATGAAGTCGACGCTGTTGGGCAAGCCGATGGTGACGAGGTCGCCGAGCCTGACGCCCAGCTTCTGCAGCGCGCGCGCGATTCGGTTCGCTCTCGCCTCCAACTGCCGGCACGTGAGAGTGACCTCGCCACAACTAACCGCCGGCGCGTCGGGGGTCGCTTGGGCCCGCCGATACAACTTCTCCCCCAAGGAGATCAAATCTTCAGCCATTATTCGTCCGACCTCGCCTTCACTCGACCGGGCTGCCCGAACTACCATTTGCCCGCTGCTGACCTGAAGCTAAGAGAGAATTAGCTCACCCTTGCGGGAGAAAATCGCCAACTCTGCAGGCAGAGCGCTCAGATCAGGCGGATTTTGATGCTTTGACGCAGAAGCTCACCGTCAGACTAAAGTTCGGGGCTTTTTGGCGTAAGGTCACCCACGCGTTGCAGCATCCCATCCATCATCTCAGGCGAGAACACACTCGGCGCGATCGCCATTAGCATTGATGTTGCTCGCTAGTTACCCCGTACTCATGCATGTGACGGCGGGCGCACAACGCGTATATTTCCAAGAGGCTCTGGGAGCGGCCGCTCTCACAACAAACCCGGCGAGTAACGTCGCATTGGAAATGGCTGGCGCACTTCGAGGCCGTCTAGCCAACGCTACCAGGACCACATTACATTTACTAGCTAGGCGCGATAGCTTGAGCCGGGTGAGAAATGTGCTGTCCAAGGGTGCGGAACCGCCATCAGTGCAGTCACAATGGCTCACCTTGCGATTCAAAAAGCCCAGCCATTAAGACGGGCGACGCGCGGTTCATGACCCGTCGGAAGGTAGCCGCCGACATCGTCTTTGGTTAACCAAGCTTCGGCGAGTGCGCCAGCGGTACATTCGGAGTGGAGATGCGCGAGAGACTTGTCGGGCGCTCTGCGAGTGGGATGCCATACGCACGGACGATTTAGGCTTATTCATCGCGACTCGTCGCGTGGCGGTCCTTTGTTTACTGTTGGCCATCCTGTCAATATAAACGTCGTCCCTGGCCGGTCGCTAGTTGAGTGAAGCGAAGACCTTGCCTTTCACGATCAAGCGCTCGAGGAGCAATGCCGGCCCAAGCGAGGGATCGTTGGTCTGCTTTGCATGGAACGCGAGGCGGTCGGCGATACGCTTCAGGCGACCTGGTCGGCCCAGTGCATTGGGCCTCCGCGATAGATTGGCCAGCCAAATCCATGGAGCCACACCACATCGATGTCGCTCGGCCTGGCCGCGATTCCTTCTTCAAGGATTCGCGCGCCCTCATTGACAATCGAGTACATCATGCGCTCGAGAATTTGTTCGTCGCTGATGACTCGGCGCTTGCGGCCAAGCCGCGTGAGCGTCTCGTCGATCAGCTTCTCGACGTCAGGATCCGGAATCGGGGTGCGAGAGCCGGCCTCGTACATGTACCAGCCTTTGCCGGCCTTCAGACCAAAGCGGCTGGCATCGCAGATGGCATCGGAAATCTCCGACTTGATGCCCCGATCTTTACGCGAAAGCCAGCCGATATCCAAGCCAGCCATATCGCCCATCGCGAAGGGTCCCATCGGCATGCCGAATTCAGTCAGAACTGCATCGATCTGATGCGGTAGCGCACCCTCGAAGATAAGCTTGTCGGCCTGCTTGATCCGGGTCGTACATGCGATTGGCGACGAACCCGTGGCAGAGGCCCACTACGACCGGCGCCTTGCCGATCTGGCGGGCAATCGAAATCGCGGTCAGCAGCGCGTCCGGTGCGGTTCGCGGCCCGCGCACGATCTCGCACAGCCTCATCACATTTGCAGGCGAGAAGAAGTGCATCCCAAGCACGTCCTGCGGGCGGTGGGTGACCGAGGCGATTTCGTCGACGTTCAGATAGCTGGTGTTGGAGGCGAGGATCGCGCCCTCCTTGGCGTATTTGTCGAGCTGCGCGAACACCTCTTTCTTGACGGCCATAGTCTCGAAGACCGCTTCGATCATAAGGTCTGACTCTTTTAGGTTACTGAGACCTACCGTGGCGCTAATCAAGGCCATATGTTTGGCGGGAGCGTCCGCGGGGATGCTGCCACGCGCGGCGGATGCTTCCCAAGTCCTCTGAATGGTGTCCAAGCCACGCCTGAGCTGTTCTTCCGTACTCTCGATTAGGATCACAGGAACGCCGGCATTAGCGAAAGACATCGCGATGCCACCACCCATCGTTCCAGCCCCGACGACCGCCACCCGTTCAACTCGTCGTGGCTTCGTGGCTTCGTGCCTTCGGGAAGGTCTGCAAGTTTGTTGGCAGCGCGCTCTGCCAAGAAAGCATAGCGCTGCGCCTTGGACTGCTCGCTCTCCAGCAGCTTATTGAAGCCCTCGAACTCTTTTTTAAGCCCCTCTTCGAACGGCAGGTCCATCGCAGCGGGGATGGCATCTGCGGCGGCGAACGGCGCTTCCAGCCCGCGCGCCCGCTTGGTCATTGAGGCAACTGCCTTGGTGAAAAGCGAACGGTCGGCCTTTGCTGTGGCGAGCTTTTGTATCATCATCGCGGAGCTTGCGTACTGGCAGCCGATCGGCAAGAACCCTGCGCGCGAAGGCTTGCCCGCCTGCGGCCGCACTTTCCACGACGTCCGCGATAAGGCCGCTATTCAGTGCTTCTCGCGCAGTGATCGGATCACCCCCCACTATCATCTTTACGGCAAGCCCTGGCCCAACTGCGCGGGGGAGGCGTTGCGTTCCGCCGCCGCCAGGCAGAAGGCCCAATTTGACCTCGGGCAGGCCGAGTTTGGCGGCGTCGGTCGCGACGCGGGAATGGCAGGCCATTGCGGCTTCCAACCCTCGCCCGAGGGCATGGCCATGGATGGCAGCGACAACGGGCTTAGGCGAGTCCTCGATGACCCGCATAAACTCGTCCCATGTCGGGGGCCCTCGACGGCTTGCCAAATTCGGTGATATCCGCCCCCGCGATGAATGTACGGCCGGCGCAGGTCAGAACGATCGCCTTCACCTCCGGATTGGAGATCGCGAGTTTCATGCATTCCAAGATACCGCCGCGAACCGCAGCACCTAGCGCATTCACGGGCGGATAGTCGACCGTAATAGTCGCGATGACATCATGAAGTTCGAGCTTCACGACCTCAGCCATGCGACATCACCACGTTTGCGTTCCATCTTCTTGGTCACTTATCAGCCCTCCGAGGAATGCGAGCCGTCGGAGGTGATAGTCGGCATTTCCAAACAAGTTGTCGATCATCGTGACGCGCTTGAAGTAATGGCCAACGCTGTACTCCATCGTCATGCCGACGGCGCCATGCAATTGAATCGACTGGTGGCCGATCGCTTTCGCTGACTGGCCGATTTGGGCTTTTGCCGCCGAGATCGCTCGAGCGCGCTCCTTCGCATCCCCGCTGGCTGCCATCATCGCGGCATACATCGCCATGGAGCGCGACTGCTCCAGTTCAGCAAACATGTCGACGGCCCGATGCTGAAGTACCTGGAAAGAACCAATTGTCTCGCCAAATTGCTGGCGGGTCTTGAGATAATTGAGCGTGATCGATTGCATCTTTGCGAAGCAGCCGACAGCTTCGGCGCAAAGAGCTGCGACCGCCTCGTCCGCAACCGTCAGAATGACGGGAAATGCGCCCGCGGGATCTCCAATTACATCCGCCGCCTCAACGCGTACGTTTTCCAGCGTGAGTTCGGCCGCATGCAGTCCATCCTGCGTTCGATAGCGGCGGCGCGTGAGTCCCGGCGCCTCGCCGTCAACGAGGAAGAGGCCTATCCCATCCCTTTCCCGCGGCTCTCCAGCCGTTCTCGCCGACAAGATTATCTTGTCGGCCGCAGCACCATGGAGAACAAGGCCTTTAGCACCGCTGATCAGCCACCCGTTGCCGTCCTGATTCGCTTGTGTCTCTACGTGGAATAGGTCATAGCGCGAATTTGACTCTGCATATGCGAAGGCAAGTTTTGTTCGCCCTTCTCCAACCGCTGGAATGAGCTTGGCCTTCTGCGTTTCGTTTGCCGCGTACCGCAGGATGCCTCCAGCGAGCACTACGGTCGCGAAATAGGGTTCAAGGATCAACGCCTGGCCCAAGCTCTCCATTACGATCATCATCTCGACCGTGCCGCCGCCGAAGCCGCCATAGGCCTCAGGAAACGGCAGAGCCAAAAGCCCAAGTTCGGCATAGCGCGTCCACATGCTCTCGCTAAAGCCGGCCTCTTCGTTCTGGTACTTGCGCCGATGGTCGAAATCGTAACCTTCGAGCATCAGGCGCTCAAGGCTGTCCTTGAGAAGCCGCTGCTCCTCCGAAAGATCAAAATCCACCGGTAAACTCTCCTGAATGCAGGCCCTAACAGTCTCCTTAGCCCGCTGCGAATAGGCTTGTGTCTTGTCTCCTCGACCAAGAACGTCAGAGGCCGAGAATCGCCTTGGCGATGATGTTTTTTTGGATTTCGTCAGAGCCGCCGTAAATTGAGACCTTTCGGGCATTGAAATAGGCGGGCGCGATAGCTGCGGCCCAATCCGGACCAATGGGCGGACTGTTATGCGCCTGTATATCTTCCTCCGACAGATAGGGTTGCGCATAGGGGCCGACGACGTCCATCAGAAGCTGCGCTGTTGTCTGCTGGATCTCCGAGGCCTTTATTTTGAGGATAGCGCTCGCAGAGTTTTGGGTGACACTTTGGCCTTTCGATGCGTTAGCCACCACTCGAAGCTGTGTCACCTCCAATGCCTTTAGGCTAACTTCAAGGGCCGCGACCTTTTCGCGGAATGCGATCTGGTCGATCAGCCTCTGCTCTCCGAGACGGCACAGAGCAGCAAGCGTTTTGATGCGCCGGACACGCTCTTTCGAAGAGCCAATCGTGGCGATGTTGAAACGCTCATTGCCAAGAAGGAATTTTGCGTAGTCCCAGCCCTTGTTTTCATCACCAACAATGTTCTCGGCGGGGACGCGAACGTTGTCGAAAAAGACTTCGTTCACTTCGTAGCTACCATCAATCAGTTTGATTGGGCGCACGCTAATTCCGGGCGACTTCATATCGATGAGGAGGAAGGAGATTCCCAATTGTTTCTTAACATCCGGATTGGTCCTGACCAGGCAGAAAATCCAGTCGGCATGTTGCGCGAGAGTCGTCCATATCTTCTGGCCATTAACAATGTAGTGGTCGCCATCCCGCACAGCCCGCGTTTTGAGCGAGGCGAGGTCGGACCCCGCGCCAGGCTCTGAGAAGCCCTGGCACCACCAGTCATCTCCGTTTGCAATGCGCGGCAAATAGTACTTCTTTTGCGCCTCAGTGCCGAAAGTATAAATCACGGGGCCCACGAGGGTCGCACCGAACTCGGGCAATCCCTTCACCGGATACATCTGCAACTCTTCCCCGAAGATATAGAGCTGGGTCGGCGTCCAGCCGGTGCCACCATATTCTGTGGGCCAGTCGGGCACAGCCCAACCCTTCCTGTGCAGAATGCGCGTGCAAGCAACCATCTCATCTCTAGACAGGCCACGGCCCTCGATGATCTTGCGGCGAGTCTCCGGGGGCACGCTGTCGCGCAGAAACTGACGCACTGCTTCGCGGAACTCCCGCTCTTCCTTCGTGAACGCGATATCCATTCGATTGTCCTGAGAGGATTCTGTTTAGGCCGCTGTTCCTCTGTATTTATTCGAGAGCTAATGAGAGGCCATAGACATGACGATCAATCGGCGGCGGCGGCGACCCTATTTATTCGAGTTCGGTACCCACCACCAAATTTCTGCTGTCAACCAGCAGTTCGTGACGAGAAAGAAGAGGTAAACCGAACCGATGCACAAAGGCTGCAAAAGGCGGCTCGTTATCGGAGTAATTCTGCAAAAGGAGCATTTCCGAGATCTCGGCCCCCACTACAAGTGTTAGGACGAGCACGCCGGGGAGCACTTATTGTACCTGATCATCACCACGCAATAACAGCAGCGGTGGACCTACTGCCGATAGGAGAAGCGTGCCCAAGCCCTCGACTGGCTCGCCCGTGTCCTGAACGGGTCGATTGGAACCGCCCTAGCGCCTTGCTCCAACCTTGGCTGTTCCTTTAGCCGGCAAGCCGCCTTGCAGCTCGCTTACCCTGCTGCCAGCTTGACGAGCTCCTCTTCCGTACGCTGGCAACGAATTTTAGCGCCCTTTGACAAACGACGCATGGGTGTCGGCTCGACGTCGCAGCGGCCGGGAATACGGACAGGACAGCGCTCGAAGAAGCTACAGGCATCTCCCCGTCCGGTACGCGCAACACCGGCCGTGGTCTCCTTGAGACATTTTTCGCTCATTCGGTCTAGCCAGCCCTGCCGTAACTCAGGCACCGATGAGATCAGAAGATCAGAATAAGGATGCAGGGGGCGTTTATGCAGCGCTTCGCGGCTACCATGCTCCATTATCTGTCCGGCGTAGAGAATCATCACTTGATCGCACACGGCTTTGACAGTGGAAAGATCGTGGCTGATGAACAGGTAGGCGACGCCGATCTCGCGCTGCAACTCGGCAAGAAGATCGAGAATTGCGGCCCCGACCACGGTGTCGAGCGCGGAGGTCACCTCATCGCAAAGAATTAGCGAGGGTTCGGCGGCGAGCGCCCGTGCTAGATTGACACGCTGCTTCTGACCGCCCGAGAGTTCGCTCGGATAGCGGTTGGCTACGCTCGCTGGGAGGCGCACCATATCAAGGAGCTCGGCGACACGGTGCCGTTGCTTGTCGCCTGAAAGCCCGTGATAAAATTCTAGTGGGCGGCCAAGGATGCCGTTGATTGGACGTGATGGGTTGAGCGCGGTATCCGCCATCTGAAAGACGATCTGGATGCGCCGCAGCTGATCGCGTGTGCGGTGGGCCGCGTTAAGTGGCAGCAGCTTACCATGGAGTTTCACCTCTCCCTGCGCGGCTGGTAATAGGCCAGCAATGACGCGTGCGAGCGTGCTCTTGCCACAGCCGGACTCGCCGATAACGCCGAGCGTGCTGCCGGATTTGATCGAAAGGCTGACGTCCCGAAGCACCGGCACTGCGGGTATACCCTGATTGTTAGCACTGCCGTAGCCAACGACAACACTCCTCACCTCGAGAACAGGAGTAGCCGCCTGCTCCGAGGCAACGGATGCCGCGGCCCGCACCTGAGGTTCGGCCGCGGCGAGGAGGCTCTTGGTGTAATCGTTCTTCGGCGAAGAAAGGATGCGCCCGGTCGCATCGACCTCGCGTATGGTGCCGTCGCGTAGGACGATGATACGATCGGCCATTTGTGCAACTACCGCGAGGTCGTGTGAGACGTAGAGCGCCGTGGTGCCGCGCTCCTTGATCGCCTTCTTAAAGACACGCAGCACCTCGATCTGTGTTGTCACGTCGAGCGCCGTGGTCGGCTCGTCGAAGATGACCAGCTTCGGCTCGGTGACAAGCGCCATGGCGGCGAGCAGGCGCTGTAGCTGCCCGCCAGATACCTGGTGCGGATAGCGCTCGCCGACCTCCTCCGGATTCGGCAGGACGAGTTCGCGAAACAACGTGACCGCTTTCGCCTCAGCCGCGGCCGCCGGCATCACCCGGTGGATTTGCGAGCTTTCGATCACCTGCTTAAGTAGGGTGCGGGCCGGATTGAAGGAGGCTGCCGCGCTTTGCGGCACATAGGCGATATCGCGCCCGCGTAGAGATGCCAGTTCGCGCCGGCTCATGGCGAGCACTTCCCGCCCATCGAAGGTGATATTCCCAGCAACGATGCGCGAGCCCGCGCGGGCATAGCCCATCAGCGAGAGTGCCATGGTAGTTTTGCCGGAGCCGGATTCGCCGATAAGGGCAACGACTTCGCCCGGCTCGACGGCGAAGCTGGCATCGTTGACGATCACGATTTCGCGCCCGCAATCGTCGCGCGCCGTTACGCGCAGGTTGTCGACATTGACCAGCGGGGCCATCTCAGTGCTCGCCGTTCGAGGACCAGCGGCCCGGCAAATTGTCGATCAGCAGGTTGACGCCGATCGTCAAGGTCGCAATGGCAACCGAAGGCGTAACCACCGCGAGCGCACCATCGGCGAGCCCGGCGATGTTCTCGCGTACGAGGGAGCCCCAGTCGGCGTCCGGCGGCTGCACGCCGAGACCAAGAAAGGAAAGACCCGAGAGAATGAGTACCGCAAAAACAAACCGCAAGCCGAAATCGGTCAGGACTGGACCTGCGATGTTCGGTAGAATCTCCTCGCGGATGAGATAGCCGGTCCCCTCCCCGCGGGCGCGCGCCACTTCGACGAACTCGAGCGTGTTCACGTTGACGGCGAGCGCGCGCCAAATGCGGAACGCGCCGGACGTATAGATCAAGGCGACCGTGCCGATTAGCACCGGCATCGAACAGCCGAGCGCCGCGATGACGACGAGGGCTGCCATCTTGCTCGGGATCGAAATGAGCGCGTCGAAGAAGCGGCTGAGCACCATGTCGACCGCCCCACGCGAAACCGCGGCCAGCATACCGAGCGTGCCGCCCATCAGGACGGCGAGGAAGGTCGCCGCCGCGGCGACGCCGACTGTATAGCGCGCGCCAACGAGAATGCGGCTCATTACGTCTCGCCCGAGAAAGTCGCTACCGAGCGGAACGGCCCAGCGCATCTGCCCGAACACGTCGTCGTCGACCAGCGCGCCCACGTCATGAGGCGCGACGTAGGGTCCGATGATGGCCATTACCGCCCAAAACGCCACGATGCTACCGCCAATTATGCCGGCGAGTGGCAGACGGGGGCGGCGCCGCCGCCGGGAAGGCGATTCGATGACCGCGGCTGTTTGATCGGCGCTCATCGATAACGAAGCCTCGGGTTGGACAGGATGCCGGCGATATCGGCAAGCATCACCAGGAAGAGATAGGCCGAGCAAAAGATCATCACGCAGGCCTGAACGAGCGGCATGTCCCGAGTCGAGACGGCATCGACGAGAAGGCGTGCGAGCCCCGGATAATTGAAGATTATCTCGACGATGATGGTGCCGCCGAGAAGGTAGGACAGGCTGAGCGCGACAGCATTAGCGATGGGGCCGATCGTGTTCGGCAGAGCGTGCGTCAGCACGATCCGCATCGGCCGCGCCCCCTTGAGCACCGCCATCTCGATATAGGGCGAGCGCAGCGTATCAATGACGGCAGCACGCGTCATGCGCATCATCTGCGCAATCATCACGCAACTCAGCGTGAACACCGGCAGCGCGAAGAGGCGGAAGAACTGGTCAAAGGAGGCGATTCCGTCCGCATAGGACAGCGCCGGAAACCAGCGCAAGTGTACGGCGAAGACGATCACGCACAGCGTTGCAATCAGGAACTCAGGTACCGCTACGATTGACATCGTGAGGAAGTTCGCGGCACGATCGAAGAGGCTGCCGCGCCAGACCGCCGAGGTGATTCCGAGGACGAGCGCGATCGGTACGCATACGACCGCCGTCACCCCGGCGAGCATCAGCGAGTTCGGCAGACGGCTAGCGATCAGCCCCGCCACCGGCAGGTTGTTGACCAGAGAGCGGCCCGGGTCGCCCCAGAGCAGGCCGCCGAGCCACAGGAAGTAGCGGATATAGGCGGGATCATCGAGGTGGAGGGCGTGGCGCAGGCCCGCGACAGCCTCGGGCGTCGCACTTTGCCCGAGCACCGCCTCCGCAACGTCGCCCGGCAGGATTTCCGTGCCGATGAACACCGCGACTGAGACAAACCCGAGCGTCAGGATCGCAATCGCGATCCTGCTTGCGAGTAGCCCAACCAACGCCGTCCTCATATTGGCCATCCCGGCGCCGCGCTCCGACGCGCACCGCGTCCCGAGGATGTCGCAAGAACGGTCATTGGTCGAGCCAAATATTTTCGGCGAAGTTGAAGCCCATCAGGCCACCGGTCGGGATAGGCCGCAGACCCTTCAGCTTGTTAACATGGGCATCGAGATAGCTCGCGAACACCGGAATGCAGACACCGGAGCCTTCGTGCACGAGGCGCTGCATCTCGCTGTACCGCTCGCGGCGTCTCTCGGTGTCGGTCTCCGCGCGAGCTTCGAGCAGCAGCGCGTCGAAGCGCTCGTTGCGCCAAGCGCTCTCGTTAAAGGGTCCTTGCGAGTAGAAGAACTGAGTGAATGTAACATCAGCGCTCGCTTTGGGCGGATTGCTGCTGAAGAATATCGGGTGCTTTGCCCAATGGTTCGACCAGAATCCGTCGGCCGGCACGCGTTGCAGTTGGAGGTTGAGTCCGATCTGCTGACCGACCTGCTGCAGGACCTGACCCATCTCCTCTGAGTTTGGGGCGGCGGGTGACACGACAACGGGGAAGACCTGGTTGGCAAAGCCCGAACGTTGCAGATGGAAGCGCGCCTTATCGACATCGAAGGGGCGCTGCGGCAGGCTAGCATCGTAGAAGCGGTTGGTCGGGTCGATCGGCTGATCATTCGCGACCACCGCGAAACCCCGATAGACCGTCCGGCGGATTTGCTCGCGATTGAACATGTGCTTCACCGCCAGCACGAAGTCAGGATTTGATCCGGGCGCTCCGTCGAGGCGCAGGACAAGATCATGGTAGGCACCGCCCTTGGTCTCGAAGAGGGTGAGGTTCGAGGCGGAGATGATCCGCGGCACCAAGCGCGGACTGACCGTGCCGATCAGCTGCATATCGCCCGCGAGCAGCGCGTTGACGCGAGCCTGTTCGTCCGTAATGCCAAAAACCTCGATCTCGTCGAGATAGGGCTTGCCGGGCTTGAAGTACTCAGTGTTGCGTACCGCGAGCGATCGCACGCCGGGTTGAAATTCCTGGCACTTGTAAGGGCCGGTGCCATTCGCAGTACGGAAATCGGTAACGCCGTCCTTAAGGATCGCGCATTGCCAGGTGCCAAACATGGTCGGCAGATCGGCGTTAGGACCACTAAGACGTATGCGCACCTCGTTCGGCCCGGTCGCGGCGATCTCCTCCATAGGCGCGACTAGGGTACGCATGGCCGAGCCGATTGCCGGATCCTTGTGGCGCCGCAAGGAATAGACGACGTCGGCGGAGGTCAGCGGGGAGCCATCATGAAAGCGCACGTCGCGACGCAGCTTAATAGTCCACACTGTCGCGCGCTCACTCGGCGCCATCTCCTCGGCAAGATCGAGCTGCGGGGTCAAGCTCTCGTCGAGAGTGGTGAGCCCGTTATAGAACATAAACGCGCGTGAAAAGTCGGTCTGGGTCAACCCCCTCGCGGGATCCATAGTCTCTGTAGCCGAACTCCCATTGGTCGCCGCCTTGATCCTACCGCCACGTCGCGGGGTTTCCGCGTGCGCCGTCTCGGCGAACGTCGCAAATGTGCCAGCGGCCGCGACCGACATGCCAGCCGCAACGAGCCGTTTTATCACGTCCCGCCGCGACGCTCCGCGCCTCAACGCCTCACCCAGGCGCAACGCTCCGGCCTTCTTCAGTCCTTTGGCCGATGATTCAGACATGGATCACTCCTGCTGGCGTCGCGGCAGGCTCCTTTAGCCTGCCATGTTCTTGGCCGCGGCCTTTGACTCCGCGACCGTGGGGCCGACAGAAGGCTCTTCGCTTCTGAGATGCTACCAGTCTCCAGCGCCGGAATTCGCCAATGGAGGCCCTAAGATCACCGAAATTATGCGCATCCTTGTAAGAATCCGCGTATTTAAGTCATCTCTTGATCCAGCTTTTGAAGGCCGTCTCAGCGCCTGGGGCCGACGCGGGTCTGCGCCGCAGCGGTTCCTGCCAATTTGTGGTAGCGGGACAGACCAGCGATTGGGAATTGCCATCGGTTGCAGTCACGGCGCTGAGCTTGGCCCAAGCTGGTTAGGCGCCCTGCTCACAATTGCCAGCATGGATGACATTGATCCTATTCGAAAGATCTTCGCGAACCCGCTCTGGCGCGGGCCGACGCGGGCGAAACTGTTCGTTTGATTGCAGACGCGCCTCTTCAGATCGGTCCCTCCTGTGTGACGAAGTGAAAGACTCTTCGGCGAGAGACCGGGGGCGTTTCGCCCGAGAAGATCGGTGATCACAAGAAGCCGGTTCTGTCCGGCACGAATGACAACTGGCTACGCGCGGGAGCAAGACAGACGTGCGGGCGGTGCGGATGTTCGTTCACGCCGAAGGGCTGAGCTTCAAAAAGGTTCTCGCCGACCGAACAAGACCGCCCGATATCGCGCGTGAGCGAGGGGTTGTCGCGGCGAGCTGGAACGCCGTCGCATTGCGCATCAGATCTGGATAGCGGGCGCGTCCAAGACCGTAGACGCACTTGAGCAATGCCAAGAACGTCGCGCGATAATGTCGTGGCCTTGTCAGCGTAGACCGTTGCCTCGTCGCCGCAGATTAGCCGTCGGCGCCCACGGTGTGGCTGACCTTGGCTGCCGTAAAGGCCAGGCGCCGGATGATGCGACTGCCTTCGTCCATTGCCACATGCAGCTTGCAAAGCATTTGCCGTCCTTCTTGGTCCAGGCAGCGTCAGGATCGGGAGCGCGTTTGACCAGCTTGCCGACGGGCCGCCTGTCAGCGTCGGGGGCAAATCGCATCCCGTGGTTCGGGCGGATTGACCGCCGAGGGATGCAAAGAAGCGTCGATCAATGCCGCGCTTCAAGACGAAGCCAGCTCAATCCGCGCCGTCCTGAGGCAAACGTGCGCTCCGCCAGCGCGGTTTTGCCTAATCGTTCGCGGAAGCGCCACAATGTGGAGTGATCCGGCGCCGGATCGCTCAGCGACAGACCCAAACGCGCCGAAACGACAAGCGGTCTAGAAGCGCCTCCTCAAGCCCCGGATCCCGGCCCCCATACCATGCTGCTGCAACAGCGCCTCAAACAGCGCCAGCGAGAGGTAACCTGGCCTCCATCGACTCGCTCCGTAAGTCGCTCAGCAGCGCTTTAATCGCTCCAGTCGAGCAGTTCCGACACTGGCGCATTGGCTTCAGCCACGTCATTCAACAGTCCGTCTGTCTAGCTCAATTGACCAAATTTCCCCCCGAAGGGCTTTGCAGAAGTCACTCAAGATGCGAGGAGATTCGCCCGAGGAACAGATGGCGGAGCGTAGCGGGGCCATGTTGGTCTTGATCAGGCCTCATCAATAATACTAGGCGCGAAGCGAGCATGACCTTCATCGTGCGCTGCGCCACGACCGGACCAGCGCGCCCCCTGGCCAATCGAGGGACCCATCGACGGTGAGTCTTCATGCTCAATGTCGTGAAAGTGTTGGCGCCCACCCTGGCAGAGGCGAGGTCGTCATTCTCAACACCTCTGCAGGCATAAGGGTAGGTCTGCCCGCAACGGCATCGGCGCCAGAGGAGCCCATCTCCTGTTCCTGCCGCCCTACAACCCGACGACCGACGAATAAACAAACGCTCTCCATTCCAGGGTTTTTCAGCAGAATGGTAGATCGATATTACCTTCAGCGAATGAATACGCTCCCTCGCGAGCACCCGGCTGTCTCGTTTTTTTTGCTCTATCAATCGACAATAGCACGCTCATGCATCTGGTTTCGGCGAGGTGAGTCATCTGCTTTGGACGCTGTAGGGACTCAGGCTACACGAGTCCGACTTCATCCACCGATCAACGGTACGGGCCGTTTTCGCGGTCACACGATCTCTGTGGCGGCAGTCCGAAGGTAGCACTGAACTCGTCGGCGGCGTGGACGAAATCGTGCTCAAGATCGGGAGGAATTCGCAGCACGCGCGTGGCATAGCTGAGTGCGATTGCAGGGGGATGGCTCGCGATTTTTTTCTCCGAGGGAGTCTGATTTGCCTCATCCAACCTGAGACCTATTTGATATGAAACGCCCTGCATTCTTCAACTTACAAGCAGCATTTCGGCTGCCTTTGCTCCTGGATTAAAGGAAATGATCGTCGAATTTCGGTATGGTTTCGGCATGACATCGCGTGTTTCACGGCTTGGTCTAGCGATGCGAATCAACGCATCAACCATTCAAGACGACGACCGCCCTCGAACGTGATTCTTGATTTTGAGTCCTGATCCGGCATTCTGGTCAGTCTCAGGATTTGACAAAGTAGAGCTAGCAACGGCTTGCCAGCTTGCGGCGGCTGTTCCAAAACCGGAGTAAACGAATGTCGAAATCTGAAATACTGGACGCAAGCAAGTTTGCCAAGGTTACCTGTATCGGCGGCGGCGTAATCGGAGCTGGTTGGGCCGCGCACTTCATGCGAGCTGGACTTGACGTCGTGGTGTATGACCAAGCCGCCGAGCGCGAGAGCTATCTCCGAGAGAGTCTTGCGAGAGCTATGCCTGCGCTCGCGGATCTGGGTATGGCGCCGGGGGCTTCACCTGCACGAGTCTCCTTCACTACCAATTTCGAAGAGGCATTAAGAGGTACCGATTTCGTCCAGGAAAGTGCTCCCGAAAACATCGAGGCGAAAATTCGCTTGCTTTCGGAAATTGACGCGCTTGTGGCGCCTGATGTGATTATTGCCTCAAGTTCTTCGGGCTTCCTTGCCTCAGACTTGAGGAGTCAGGCGCGGCATCCCGAGCGCATCCTTGTCGGGCATCCCTTCAACCCGCCTTTTCTGATTCCACTTGTTGAGATAGCCGGAAGCGATGCAGCTCGAGAGGCGGCGGACAGGGCTACCGCATTTTACGAATCGACTGGCAGCGAAGTGGTCGAGCTAGACCGCGAGATTGAGGGCTACATCGGCAATCGTATCCAATACGCCGTTCTCAGGGAGGTTCTCTATATGATGTCGCAAGGGGTGGCCAGTCTGGAGGCAATTGATAGGGCCATCGCCGCAGGTCCAGCTATCCGCTGGGCTGCAATGGGGCTGTCTTCTTCTTTATACCTTGGGAAGAGCGACCCGTCTCAATGGAGGAAACTTGTGGAAAGTATTGGTCGTGACATGGACGGTTATTTAGCGCCGGCGAGCTTCCAACCTGACCAGGAGCTGCTGCGGACCTATGCTGAAAAGGTCGCTGTCGGGATCGGAGCAAATGGGCAGGCGGGGCTGATGGCGTTGCGCAATGCCGGCGTGGTGGGTATCCGCTCTGCTTTGACGCGTGCGAAAGCAGGTCTTGGAGGGAAAGAAATATGACCTGGATTAAGACTTGGGAAGGGGTCGTCGAGAAGGACTGGTTGGACCAGCTTGATCACGTCAATTTCCTGACCTACCAACGCATAGCCGATCTCGCCAGTGGCGAAATCTGGCGCCGAGCAGAGGAAGGTGCTGAGTCGGCAGCGGATCTTCAGTTCGTAATGACAGAAACGCATGTCTGCTATATTCGCGAACTGCGGTTGGGAGCGCCGGTTGAAATCCGTACATCGCTGATCGCGTGGGATACGAAGCGGTTTCATCTTTTTCATCGCTTGGAAAGCGTCAGCAATCTCGTTTGTACGGTCGAGACAATGAACCTCTGCTTCGATCCTACGAACCGCAGAGTGGCCCCGTTCCCAGCCGCAATCACTAGCTATTTTGCATCGTGGGGGAGCTCGCCAGATGATGTCCATGCGCAGTTGTCGATTAGGCGAAGGCCGTCTCCCAGTTGATCACCAGAAAGACTGAGTTCTGGCCGCCGACCGCTCGCTTTGACCAAACTAGCCGGCTCCCGCGATCGCTTTGCTCGCAGCCGGGAGTAAAAGTGGTCATTCAGGTTGCGCTCGCACGCAAGCTGCTCGTTCGCCTTAACGCCTAGAGATCGGCACACTCTCAAACCGCTATCGCTAACGGCAAGCCTCACAGTCCGGCCGGCGGCTGCCTGGGTATCAAGCATCCTTTTTGAACTCTCTAACGGAACGTCGGTAGCGCTCGTGTCGTCGGAGTTGGTCAGGGATGCGGAGAGCGCGCGTGCGGCTGAGGCCTTTTTTGGTTAATCGATGCAACTTGGTCACCCCAAGACGTTAGTTTCGCTTGACGGATGTAGCCGCGACTGTCGACTAGCCCGACGCTGCTTCATGGTTCGCGGGATCAGAAGTGCCGTGCCATCAAGAGCCGTGTACGGAGTTTTGCGTCTGAGCTATCGCGACAGCCATTGCGCGATGGTGTGCGCTGATTAAGAACCCCAACAGTTCCGTGCGCCGCAGAGAGGGCACGGGAGTTGCTAGCACGATCAGACGGGTTATCGCTCGATGCGTGGGTGCGGATTAAACATTGCTGGAATTCTCATGCGCTTTTTGCCCTCGTTTGCGCATGTGCCGATGGATGCTGCGCTCCTTCCGAGATACACCTGATTGCCGAAACCCTTCGCGCACGCTGCTGCGGTCTTTGTTGGCGACGGTGGGCTGGTTGCTACCGCGAGCCCGCCCGATCTTGGCGTCGACTCGGTACCAAGGTCTCGGGGTTACGAGATGTGGCGCCCCCCCCACTCACCGCGAGACGATCGACCAAGCTATGATTGATATATTAAAGGACAGACAGCCCGGCGACGGCTACGCCCCGCATCCGGGCGCGGAAGATTATCGAGCACCTCCGTCGGATTGAGCCAGAGTGCTGCCCATCTCATGCAGCGTGGAGGCGGAGCCCGTGAGTAGTATTGCAAGAATGCTGGACTGGAGAGTGGAGAGCTATATGTGATGCACCGATCGCTCAAGCCTGCAAATGGATGGAAATATGCATAATGCTCTTAGAAATCGCTGATATTATGCCGAGTTGACTTACATCGAGCCGCAAACCTGTCGTCGAGTAACTTAAGATACAATGGTTTTGACGCGCGGAAATAAGGGGCGGCCTTCCCGGAAGATCGGGCAAGCCTGGGAGGCTATCGGCCGCCAAAATCGGCCTGCCCTCAATAACGTGACTGGTCGAAATAAAAAGCTGGTGCCGGAAGGTCCACTGGCCTGCAATTCATGGCAACTGATAAGGAGTCTTTGATGTCTCGGAAGGTCATCATCACGTGCGCAGTAACTGGGGGCAATAGTGCAGTGCTTGCGAAGCATCCGAATATTCCAAAGACGCCTTCACAAATTGCGGATGCAGCGCTGGAGGCCGCGAAGGCGGGCGCTGCGGTTGTTCACATCCACGTTCGTGATCCAGACACCGGACTCGGATCGAATCGATTCGAGCTCTATGAGCAGGTCGTGAAGAAGCTTCGGGACGCGGCGACTGACGTTATCATTAACTTGACCTGCGGAATGGACGGTGAGCTGGCGATCGATACCGTTGATCCCATAACGATCGGCAAAGCGTCCACACTTAGGGCTCCCATGGGACGCTGTCTCCACGCCATCAAGCTTCAGCCAGAGCTTAGTACTTTGGATTGCGCCACGCTGTTGTTTGGCGAGCGCATTTATGTTGCGCGCATGTCCGATTTGCGTGAGATGGCGACGCTTATGCGTGAAGCCGGAGTAAAGCCTGAACTGGAATGCTTCGACCTTGGCCATATTGAAACCGCCAAAAAACTCATTTCGGAAAGCTCAGTGGATGGTCCTGGCCTGTTTCAATTCTGCCTCAGCACTGGGAATGGCGCTCCCGCTACTCCTATTGTTCTGCAAGCGATGCGGAGCCTTTTGCCTTCAGGGGCGATCTGGGGTGGATTTGGGTGTGGCGCGGATGAAATGCCGACGGTCGCACAGGTAGTCTCGATGGGCGGACATGTGCGAGTAGGATTGGAAGACAACATTTATCTTCGACGTGGTGTACTGGCATCAAACGCCCAACTTGTCGAGAATGCAGTCGGCATCATCGAGCGCATGGGAGATAGCGTAGCAACACCGGCCGAGGCTCGGAAACTTCTTGGGGTTGTGAAACGCGGATAACCGTATTTGATTCCAGCATGATCTTACGCCATGCTGGAATCTCATCAATCGGCGTCAACGGGCCTAAAGAAGAGCGATCAGGCGTCCGTCGAACAGACGAACGATGCCGTCGTTCGCCACCTCATGGGCCATGGCCGCTTACTTCTTCCAGCCGTTGTTCAAGCGGAGGAGGAGCGTCGTGAAGGGGGTAGAGTAATCAAGAGCTATCCCTTCCCATCGAAGCCCAATGAGCGTGCATTGGCGCATCCCACCACGGCGTGAAGAAAAGGCTCCGCGATCATTATCGCTCGGTCGATCCGGTCGCGCTATTGGCGGAGATTCGGACCCAAGAGGAGCCAGGCAATCGGCTCGACCGTCGTGCCGGACAGGCGCTCGGCGTGCAACTCGCTCACACTCGCGCCCCGCCAGCGAGCACGACGACGCTCGCGAAGACGCTCGGCGAGACGGTGACGGCCGGCAAGCCGCGTGCCACGTACCGTTAGTCTATGGGCAGCTCGGCAAGTTCGCGCTGACCACGGTCCAGCGCTATGCCCGTGCCACAGTTCAAGCCCGCCAAGCGGGCCTTGAAGACGCTCCGAACTTATCTCGGTGGCCTTATGGTGAGTCGGCCACAAGCTAGGTGGCGACGACGACCTGCTCGGTGGGATCGTGTTGGAGCACATGCTGGGCAGGCGACGGGTGCTTGAACAGAACAGAAGCAGCACCAGCGTGGACCGAAGGTCTACTCGCTGAAAGTTCCAGAGGCGGAATGCATCGGCAAGGGCAAGGTCCACCGGCCCTATGCGTCTCAGTTGCCATCACGCTTTCGCACGCCAGAGCTGGCCAGTTCGTCGCTCATGTGAAGACGCTGCCCGGCGGTCCTTATGACCGCCATACACTCGAAACGCATCGTCCCGGACATGAAGGCACTGATCGGCAACATCATTTTCGACAATAGAAGTCGCCGCCACAATGCGCCACCTACTGCAAATTCAGGGTCTTAATCGTCGAGCCGGTGATCGGCCATCTCAAATCCCAGCACCGGATGGGCCGCAATTATCTCCGGCATCGCGAGGGCCATGCCCCCAATGAAAGCCTCGCCGCAGTCAGCTACAACTTCCGCCGTCTGATCCGGTGGCTCGCTGGCGGTCCCAAATCCTCATCCCGATCGTGGTCGCCTTCAGCTCGTCACTGGCTGAAATCCGCGTTCTTCAAGGTCGACTGATCAGCGTCGCCTTACACTTGCCCGCCGCGATGACCTGGGCCTCATGGCCACAGTGGACGATAAATCACGAGTCGGTCGGGATCCTGTCTGGGTCTTTAAGGCCTCAGGTCCACGTCGTTGGCCAGGGCCGGCGCCGTCAGCTAGGCGGACCGTCGGCGCAACAAATAGAGATCCCACGTTGCCGAACGAGAGCTCGCCCTTGGCGCCCTCCGCGTGGATCCGGGCGCGCGGTGTGGGATGCTCCCAAGAGAACGCCCCGCCTGCACGAGGTACCGTTGCCATTGATGCTCATCTACAATCAGCAACATGCCCGCAGGGTTGCCAAGGACATCGGACGGGTCGGGGCATGCGATTTAGAGTGCAACTTCGGCCGCCGCGCGCAGACCATCCTGTATTCGACAGCCGCGGCGCATCAAGCTGGCGCGTCGATACACCATCACTCTGGGCCAGCTGCGCTATCTCCCCCTCCAAACTGGATCGCGCTTTTCGGCGAACGCCCGCGGTCCCTCGAGCCTGTCTTCCGAGCAGCTGAGCGTTTCGACAGTTGCGAGTTGACGCCGCGAAACTCGGTTCATGGCGTCTTGGAACGTGAGTGTCTCGGCTACGCGCACCGTTTCCTTGATCGCGGCAAAGACCAGCGGCGGTCCGCCTGCGAGCAGCCGCGCAATCTCCCAGACGCGTTCGTCGAGCTTTTCCTTGGGCAGCACCTCATTGACGATACCCCAGCGATGAGCCTCTGCTGCATCCATCCAGCGACCGGTAAGCAGTAGTTCCATAGCGATGTGATAAGGGATCCGTTTCGGCAACTTGATGCTTGCCGCGTCGGCCAGTACGCCGGCGCGAATCTCCGGAAGCGCGAAGGAGGAATGGTTGGAGGCGTAGATCAAGTCGCAGGAGAGCGCCAGTTCGAAGCCGCCGCCAACTGCCATGCCATTGACACAGGCAATCACCGGCTTGTTGAGGCCGCGCAGTTCCTGCAGCCCACCGAATCCGCCGACGCCGTAGTCGTCGTTGCGGACTTCGACGCCGGCTGCTGCCGACTTGAGGTCCCAACCGGCGCAGAAGAACTTGTCACCGGCGGTCTTGACGATTGCGACCCGCAACTCGGGATCGTCTCGGAACGCCTTGAAAGTGTCACCCATCAGCCGCGACGTTATGTGGTCGACGGCATTGGCTTTCGGCCGGTTCAGCGTAACCTCAAGGATCGCCCCTTCACGGCAAGTTGTGATGACGTCAGACATTCTATTGTTCTCCTTTATCTCCAAGCACCAGCAGCGCGTCAGCAATCCAAGCGCCCCCGCCTTTTGAACAGACGATCAGCGGGTTAACATCCAATTCCTCGATCTCGCGGGCATTCTTCTGAACAAATTCAGCAATGCCGGCGATTGCTTCGATAGCCGCCGCGATATCGGCCTTAGGCCGCCCCCGATAGCCTTCGAGTAATTGATAAAACTTCAGGCTGCGCACTGCGGTCTCGATTTCACAGCGTGCCGTGGGCAGCATGAGGGTCACGCTGTCGCGAAGCAATTCGACCAGAACGCCGCCGGTGCCAATCGTCATGATCGGGCCAAACATCGGATCGCGAGTAAAGCCGACGATAAGTTCGGCAACTCCGTTGCGCACCATGCGTTCGACATAGAGGCCAGTGCCGAGCGGCAACAGATCATGGGCCGCCGCTCTGACGGATTCCTCATCCTTGAGATTCAGCCGCACGGCTCCGACTTCCGATTTGTGTGCGACGCCTAGCGCCTTCAGTGCTACAGGAAATCCGAGCGCCGTGGACACGATCCCCGCTTCCTCGGCACTGCCTGCGCGCTGACCTTTCGGCACTGGCAGACCGGCTTTGAGTAGTCTTTCCTTGGCTCCGGCTTCGTCAGACGTTACACGCTGGTCGGTTGACGCACCTGCAGCTGTGGTGTCAATTGGCTCCGCCTGTGGCTTGCACCACGCCGAACCAATGAACGCCCCCGCTTCGGCGGCTTCCATCGCTTCCGAAATGCCCAATAGAGGTACTATGCCCCGCTCTATGAGTCCGGCAGTGTACTCTTCAGGCATGTTCTCGGGCAACGAGGAGACGATCGCGCCCTTCGCCTTGTTGGTCCTCAGCGCCGCTTCGAAGGCGCGTATGTTTGGCCAATAGCTGGCGTTCGAGCAGCGGTCGGGACGCGGGAAGTCGAGGACCATCATGTTAAAGTCAAAGCCACCCGACACCATTGCAGTGAAGGTCTCGGTCAGCGCCGGCTCGTTATTCCAGATGAAGGTGTGGTAGTCGAGCGGGTTAGCCACCGCGACCAGCGGCCCAAGGGTCGATTTGACACGGGCGCGGTGCTGATCGGTGAGCCAGGGGAAATGTACAAGACGCCCTTCGGCGCTGTCGGCCATGACCGAGGCTTCGCCGCCTGAGCAACTCACCGAGGACAGGCGGAAGCCGTGCAGCGGCCCTGTTACGTGCAAAAGCTTCAGCGCTTCGATAAATGTGGGAATGGATCCGACTCGAGCGATACCGAGTCGCTTCAGGAACGCACCGGAAGCGGCATCCGAGCCGGAAAGCGAAGCGGTATGTGATAGGGTCGCCTGGCGCGCCTGCTCGGAACGGCCAACTTTCATCGCTATGATCGGCTTCTTCAACTCGCGCGCACGTGCAGCCAGCCTCTCAAAACCGGCGACGGAATCGAAGGCCTCCACATGCAGGCCGAGTGCCGTGACACGATCGTCCTCTATCAAGCCAAGCGCCATTTCGGAGAGACCGGTCTGCGCCTGATTGCCGGCAGTCATCAGAAAAGCGATCGGTAAGCCACGCTTCTGCATGGTCATGCTGATGGCCATGCTTGATGACTGCGTGATAATTGCGACGCCACGGCCGCCTTCGGCTAGCCTGATTCCGCCATGCTGGTCGGGCCATAAGAGTGCACCGTCGGCATAGTTGATCAGGCCGTAGCAGTTCGGACCGAGAAGTGGCATCTGCCGGGCTGCCGCGACGACCTCGGCCTGCAGCCGTTCACCTTCCTGGTCGTAGGCTCCGACTTCGAGGAAACCGGAAGCGTAGCAGACGGCGCCGCCGGCACCGCGCGCGGCCAGAGCTGCGATCACCTCTATGGTGAGGTGCCGGTTCACACCAACGAAAGCGGCGTCAGGTGCATCGGGCAGGTCGGCCACCGACCGGTAGGCCTTGCGGCCGGCAACCTCTTGCTTGGTGGGATGCACCGGCCAGATCTCGCCGGCAAAGCCCATGCCAATGGATTGCGCGACAACGGATGCGGCCTGCCGCCCCCCGAACACGGCGATAGATTTCGGACGTAGAAGACGTTCCAACCTACGCATCGATCAGTTTCCAAATTCAGCTAGCGGAGTCCGCCCTGGATGCGCTCCAGTGGCCGATCGTCTATCAGACAGTACCGCGGTATGTGGCGTCGAAGAGAGAGTTTGCGCCACCGAACGGGATTTCACGGGCGTCCTGGAACTAGGTCGATCACCGCATTGATGTTCAAACCTGGTCGGGACCACAGAACCGGTGCCCAGTGAAATCGCAATGGGAAGAGGGCCCCGCATTTTGACGAGTCCACGCAGCCCACTCCCTTAGATTCCTTTCTCAATTCATTGGCTCACCGACGAGCCCCCCGAGAGCCGCAAGCCGCCTTAGATGAAAGTCTGTATCGCCAAACGAGGCACCTAACATGGTGATATGTTTGAAGTAGTGGCCAACGCTGTACTCCATGGTCATTCCGATGCCACCATGGAGTTGGATCGACTGTTGCCCGATCGCCTTCGCCGAGCGACCAATCTGGGCCTTTGCCGCCGAAACTGCGCGCTCGCGGTCGGTCGTATTGGGTTCGCCTACCATCATTGCGGCATACATGGCCATCGAACGGGATTGCTCTAGTTCGACGAACATGTCGACCGCCCGATGCTGCAATACCTGGAATGTGCCGATCTTCCTCCCGAACTGCTCGCGCGTCTTCAGATATTCGAGAGTAATGGCGTGCATTTTGGAAAGGGAGCCGACGGCTTCTGCGCAAATTGCTGCAATCGCCTCGTCAGCCACTCGCGAAATAACCGGGAACGCCCTTGCCGGATCACCAATTACATTGGCCGCATCAACGTGCACGTTCTCGAGCGTGATCTCGGCCGCGCGCAGGCCGTCTTGTGTCGGATAGCCGCGGCGTGTAAGACCCGACGCTTGGGCGTCGACCATGAACAGGCCGATCCCATCCTTGTCCCGCGTCTCTCCGGCTGTTCGGGCCGATATGATATACTCGTCGACGGAGTCGCCGTAGAGAACGAGGCTCTTTGTGCCGTTCAGGATCCATCCGTCCCCGTCCTTTTTCGCCTGCGTCTTAATGTCGAAAAGGTCATAGCGCGACTGCGGCTCAGCATAGGCGAAGGCCAATTTCAGTCGGCCCCCCGCGATCGTGGGGATGATTTTTGCCTTCTGCGCCTCGCTCGCTCCGTGCCGGAGGATGCCGCCGGCAAGAACTATGGTCGCGAAATAGGGTTCGAGGATCAGCGCCTCGCCGAAGGCCTCCATAACGATCATGGTATCGACGGCACTGCCGCCGAAGCCGCCATATTCTTGAGCGAAGGGCAATGCTAGAAGCCCGAGTTCGGCATAGCGCGACCACATCGCTTCACTATATCCGCGCTCCTCCGCCTGATACCTGCGGCGGTGGTCGAACCCGTAGCTGTCGAGTAGCAGCCGCTCGACACTATCTTTGAGAAGGCGCTGCTCCTCGGAAAGATCAAAGTCCAACGTGAAATTCTCCTGAACTGGGGCCGCCAACGGCCGTTGAAGTATCAGAGGCCGAGGATCGCCTTTGCAATGATGTTCTTCTGGATCTCGTTGGAGCCCGAATAGATTGAGGCGGCGCGGCTTCCAAAATATGTGGGCGCGGCGCTTGCGACCCGATCGAGGCCAATCGGTGACTCATCGCCACTCTCGAGTTCCTCTTCCGAGAGATAGGGAAGCGCGTAGGGCCCGGCTACATCCATTAGCAATTCCGCGGTCACTTGCTCAATTTCCGAGCCTCTGAGCTTAAGGATAGAGCTTGCAGGGTCTTGCGAGCTCTTCTGCTGCTTCGATGCATTAGTGACCACGCGAAGCTGCGTCAGTTCGAACGCCTTCAATTGGACCTCGACTGCAGCGACCCTCTCGCGGAACGCGGCTTGGTCGATTAGTCGCTCATCACCGAGGCAACACTGCGCGGCAAGTCTCTTGGCGTGCCGGATGCGCTCCTCGGAAATGGCTACTCCGGCGTCGGCGAAGCGTTCATTACCAAGAAGAAACTTGGCATAGCCCCACCCCTTGTTCTCTTCGCCGACGAGATTGTCGACCGGAACACGGACGTTGTCGAAAAAGACCTCGTTAACTTCGTGACCGCCGTCGATTAGCTGTATCGGACGCACACTGACGCCTGGCGTCTTCATGTCGATTAGAAGGAAGGAGATCCCTTGCTGCTTTTTCACATCAGGATCGGTCCTGACCAAGCAGAAGATCCAATCAGCGTATTGCGCCCACGTGGTCCAGATCTTCTGGCCGTTGACGACATAGTGACTTCCATCACGCACTGCTCGTGTCCTGAGTGAAGCGAGATCGGAGCCCGCGCCCGGCTCAGAGAAGCCTTGGCACCACCAGTCCTTAGCGTCGGCGATACGCGGCAGATAGTATTTCTTCTGCGCCTCATTGCCGAAGGTATAGATGACGGGGCCAACCAAAGACTCGCCGTATCCGAACTTAAACCGCGCAGGAAGCGCTCGCACCTCTTCGGCGAAAATATACTGCTGCAAGGGAGTCCACCCCGCTCCTCCATATTCTTTGGGCCAAGTCGGGACACCCTTCCGATTGAGGATACGCGCTCCCGCAGCCTTCTCTTCTTTCGACAACTGACGGCCTTCGGCTAATTTGCGCGGTATCTCCGGGAACATGTTTTCACGCAAGAACCGCCGCACTTCTTCGCGAAAGCTCCACTCATCTTCTGTGAATGCGAGATCCATTGACTCTTCCCGTGACTAAATTCGGATTCGAACTGTTGCGATTGAGGACCACTGAGCAAACGTTGAAGAATGCGGCCGCAATTGAGACGTTGATGAGCTAGGGAAGACAGTCGAACAGAGTTCGTTCGCACAGCGCGAGCGCCTCACCGGCGCCGGAGCGGCGCGAGCGTAGCCCCTGTAGTACCGCACCAGGGAGTCGTCGCGCTTCGTTTCGGGCTCCGAGATGGTGAGGTGTTCCGCCTCCACTTGCTGCTCCGGCTCAGGTTCCTGCACAAGCTCCACGCGGCGAACGGCGTCCGCGAGGGTCTCAACCACTGCTAGCGCTCCCTCCGCCGGCAGCGGACCTTGTGTCAGCCGCTGGTACGCCCGCCGCGCGGTTGACAGTATCTGCTGTAGGCGATCGAATGGGCGCGGGATCGTACACCCGCACGTCAACCCCGTTTAGAACAAATCGTGCGGCCCACCCTCCGCCGATCGTCCCGCCTCCTACCAACCCGACCTTTTGCGGCAGTTTCCTGGACGGAAATGTTGAGCTTTCAGACGACATTGCACTCTCAGGCATGACGCTTCTCGCGAACCTCATCAGGGCGCATAGGGCCCACCCCGGATCCTATCGAGAATATCTATCGTACGCTCCACCAGACGGAGCCTGGCCGTCGATCGCCCACGGGAGCTGCTCCGGGCCCGCAGCACACCCGATCCCCGCTTCGCAACGAGGACAGCACCTGTGATGGCAGGTATGAACACCTCTGAAACCACTTCCACCGCTACGCCAAGTCAACGATACATTTGACCAAATACTACCGGCCCCTAGACGCACAAATTAACGAATATAGAGGGTCCGCAAGCTGAAATCAGGCGCTCGATCGCCCCAAGTTGAACTTTTGCCTCTTCACCTTCGACGCTGCTCAAAGAAAGCTGCCGGAAACCGCCTGACCTTTTGTAACGGATCTGCCGGCAATGCTTGCTACTTTTGGTTAAATGAGCAGCAATTGCAGGTCGGCAATCAGTTCGTCAGCGCCGACGGAATCTCTTGCTTTTTAACCGCGGCGTCGACTGCGTGACAGTGACGCTGCAGGCCTTGAAGTGAAGCGGTGATATTTTCGCCGGCACTAGCCTGAGTTAGATTTCGAAGCGAGGGGTGGGGAGCTTCGCCAAGTAACGGGCGACCAATTCAGCTAGGTCGCGTCTTCGCAAAAAGTATCCGCTGCCTGCGATCCGGGCGATCGTGACGGACGCACTCATCACGCTCGCCAGCGATAAACCACGGCATCTAATTCGCAGCCGGGCACAGGATACTCTTTCGTTGGCCAATGCCTCAACAGGCCTTCACCGCTGCACTGGGAAATAGGGTACGACCTGGGGTCTCGCAAGTTTCCTCATCTCGCCAATTGCGGCGGCGCGGGACCAAGACTTAGCCTCCAGCAATGCCTTCTGAACGCGCTAGGGATGCAAAACATAAGCAGGAGCAGCCGACCTCACTCGCGATTCTTGACCTTCACAGGATCGACGACCTCCTTTTCTAGGCCAGGTGACCTATACTATTTGATGCCATATGGCGCTCACGCTCTAGCTGCTTTCACAAGCCGGCTCTCAACAACCTGACGCTGGCCGATGATTACGCCGCGTACTACGGCGGGAGGTCGAATTTGCATAAGCGAGATCCAGAAGGTTGCTTGAGCAACAAGATGAGCATGTGCGCGTAATGATTCTCAGACGGAACAGAGCGCGATGCACGCGCCTTGATCGTGTCGCGGAAATATGATTTCCAACGAGGTCAATTCTTGTCGAATCCGGAACGTTTCGGAGAAGTGCTGAACGTGGTGCGGCTCGCGCTTTGTCGCCAAAGGTTCCGGCTGACAAAGCGCCTGCCGCCGCTTCGAATGCGTCTCCCTCGACATGCGCTCTATCAAACATCACCGGATTCGGAGGCGGCGAGGTGCGCAGGCGATCTGCGTCGAGGGCCCGTCGGCCATCTCAAGGCCGAGCACCGCATGGGCCGCAACTATCTCTGGTATCGTCAAAGCGGTGCGATCAATGCCGTCCTTGCCCCCCGGCTATAACTTCAGCCTCCTGCTCAGGCGCTCAGGCTCTCGTTTCACATTCCGTTTCGCCCTACTTGCCCCCCCGCTCGCACCTCACGTGGCGTCAGACAGTCCACTCCATTCGTTCGCCTGTTGGTGCGATTCTTCACATCCGCTTCACTATTGACGAATATTAGTCGCCCGATGCCAAATTAGATGTACACTGGCAAGGATTAGAGTTGTTATCAAGACTATGAGCGTCGATACCGCCGCGATCGTTGGATCAATCTGAAAGCGTAGCTCGTCCCACATGCGGCGGGGCAAAGTGACGGCGTCAGATCCCGACAAAAACAATGCTACGACCGTTTCGTCGAATGACGTAATAAATGCAAATAACATCCCGACCAGCACGCCTGGTCGAACCAGCGGCAACGTCACCTGCCAAAACGTGCCGGCAGGAGTCGCCCCGAGACTCATTGCTGCCTGTTCAAGCTTCGGATCGATGCCAGCGAGGCTCGCGCTCACGCTGGTCACAACAAATGGCACAGCAAGACAAGTGTGCGCCAGCACGATCGCTACCGGACTGCCGACGAGGCCGTAGCGGGCGAAGGCGTAGTAGACGCCGATTGCGACCACGATGACCGGCACTACGAGTGGCGAAAGAATGAGACCTGTCGCAAGCACGCGAATGGCTCGCGGCAGGCGAGCAATTCCAATCGCAGCAAGCGTTCCCAGGCTCGTCGAAAGCATGACGACCGCAACCGCCACCCAAACACTGAGCCAAGTTGCATCGAGCCAATCGGCATTGCCGAAGTACGCCCGGTACCATCTGAGGCCAAATGCCGGCGGCGGAAAAGACAGGTATGTGGCAGAGGAAAACGAAACTGTGCAAACGACAGCGATCGGAAGCGCAAGAAAAATCAGGATCAGCGTGACGATCACGTTCGCTAACGGTCGGAGGACGCTCATCGCATATTCATCCGGAATGCGTTGCCCACGCCGGGTAACAACTGGGCGAATGCTATCAGTAAGAGCGCCGTCGCGAGCAGCACGCTCGAAAGAGTGGCTGCGTACCCCCAATTTAGCTGCTCGACTTGCTGAGCGATCAACATAGAGAGTGTGATATCACGCGAACCGCCTACCATTGCGGGGGTGATGTAGAACCCAAGCGCCAGGACGAAGACCAGCAGCGCGCCTACACCCACACCTGGCATGGATAGAGGCAGCGTGACTTGACGGAACGTCGCCCACGGTTTGGCGCCAAGGCCAGAAGCGGCACGGGCCAGCATGGGATCTATCTGCCGAAGCGCATTGGCAATTGGCAGGATCATGTACGGCAGCAGGATGTGCGTCATCGCGATCTCGGTAGCCAAAGTCGTGTTGAGCAGTTGAATCGGTCGATCCACCAGACCGACATGCATAAGAAAGTCGTTAATTAGGCCATTGCGGCCGAGCAGCACCATCCAAGCGTAGCTGCGCACCAAAATTGATGTCCAAAATGGCAGCAAAACCACGATCATAATGAGAGGTGCGGTTGAACGGCCGCGAGACAGCGCGAGCGCCACCGGGTATCCTAAGATCAGCGTGGCTAAAGTGACTACAAACGAGGTCTTGAGAGTAAGCCAGAACACTTTCAGAAAGACGAAGTCGAGGGGAAGCGCAGCGTAGTGATTCAGCGACCACGCGGGATCGTTCAGGCTGCGCATCAGCATCGCTATGACGGGAATAGCGTAGACGACTGCCATGAATCCCAACAAGGGCGCGGACAGAAGCAAGGGAACAACCCACGAAATCTTGTGTTTCGATGCGCGCCCTGGGGCTATCCGGAAGATGCTAAATGACCGCGCCGATATGAGTTTTTCGGACATGACTTTAGACAACGATCGTGTCGGCAGGCGACCACGTTATATCTGCGCGCTCGCCGGGAACTCGACGTCGAGTGGCCGCACTTGAGGGCTCCTTAAGTATCAGCGAGGTGCCTCCGTCCGTTTCAAGCAAATAGCGGCAGCGCTCGCCGCAAAACACCGCCTCGGTCACAGTCACGCGTGTTCGGTTGGTAGCGCCTCCAGACCCAACAAGCCCATCGGCGAAACGTAGACGCTCGGGCCGTACGGCCACGGTTATGTTAGCGCCCGTTGGCGGACACTGCGAGCTCATCGCTCGTATCAACGCGCCTTCGCACTCAACTACTACGACATCGTTTTCTAACCCGCGTACGAGTGCCGGCAAAAAATTCGATTCGCCAATGAAGCCGGCCACGAATCGGTTACAAGGTCGGTCATAGAGAACCTCGGGGCGACCGACCTGCACCACCCTGCCTTCGTGCATAACCGCGACGCGGTCAGACATTGTAAGCGCCTCATCCTGATCGTGCGTCACAAGGATACAGGTAATCCCTAGCTCTGCATGCAGTCGGCGCATCTCCAGCTGCAGATTCTCGCGCAGCTGCTTGTCGAGAGCACCTAGAGGCTCATCCAAAAGTAATAGTCGCGGATTGAAGACGACGGCACGGGCGAGGGCAACACGCTGTTGCTGCCCACCCGACATCTGCCGGGGATAGCGGCCGCCATAGCCCCCTAGGTGCACTAGCTCGAGCGCCTGTCCCACAAGTCTCGTCCGTTCCGCTTTGGGTACTCCTCGCTGCTTTAATGGAAAGCCGATGTTCTCTGCCACGGTTAGGTGCGGGAAAAGCGCGTAGTTTTGAAAAACCATTCCGATGTTACGACGATAAGGCGGCATCCCGACCACCGACACGCCGTCGATCGCAATGTCACCGGCCGAAGGAGCCTCGAAACCCGCGATCATCATGAGCGTCGTAGTCTTTCCCGATCCGCTCGGGCCTAACAGGGTCAGGAATTCGCCGGACTGAAGGTCCAGTGACACTCCAGTCACCGCTCCGATTTTGCCGTAACTTTTCTGCAGGGTATTAAGCGATACCGAAGCCCCACGGCCAGAGTGGTGCCCAAGCGAGATCGAAGACCGAACACCGTCGTCTTTGGTGGGGGACAATCCGTTCACATCACGTAACGATGAAAGAGCACGCATTAACTCAATAGCCATTTGTTGAATTTCGCAACCGCAGCCTCTCGATTCGCAATCCACCAGTCGTAACTGTAAGGCACAAGCTGTTTCTTGATCTCGGGTGCACTCGGAAGCATCGCAAGCCGTTGTGGCGGAAGGTACTCGATTGCACCTTCGTTCACCGTTCCAAAGGGACCGGCGAGCGCGAACCGCGCCTGGGGCCGCGCCATTGTTGAATATGCCACAAATTTCATGGCGTTTATCTTATTTTTGGCGCCCTTAGGCACCCCCCATGCATCGCGTTTAGCCAGACCTTGATTCCAGCAGATAGCCACCGGCACGCCGTCCTTTTGCAGCTGCTCCATGCGGCCACTGAAAACCGTCGTCATCACGACTTCGCCGTCAGTGAGCAACTGAGCGGGCTGAGCGCCAGTGTCCCACCATTTGATAACGTGCTGCTTGATCTTGCTGTAGCTTTCTAGAGCCTTATCGACGTTGATGGGATACACGCTTTCAGCCGGAACTCCGGCTGCCATCAAAGCGAATTCCATTTCCGGGTTGTTTGAGCCCACGGCGCCGGTCAGCGCACGCCCGCCCGGGAATTTCTCGATATCCCAGAAATCGGCCCAATTCTTGGGAGAAGCTCCCTTAAACGCGTCGGTGCGATAAGCCGCTACCTGAGCCCAAAGGTTAAACTCCAGCCCATACTCAAAACCATGCTCCTTCTTTACGCTTTCGTCGACCAACGAGTAATCAACCTTCTCGAAATAATCGCCATTCTTCATCAGATTCATAATCGAGCCGCGGCTAGCATGCATCACGTCCCATTCGACATTTCCGGTGTCAACCATCGCCTTCAGTTTGGCTGCGTCCGCAGTAGGAAAGGCACGAACCTTGATGCCCGTCGCTTTTTCGAACGGGCCGAAAACAGCTTTTTGTAGTGCGTCCTGCGTTGCACCTCCGAAGCTAGCCAGGCGGATCTCTCCCGACCCCTTCAGACTGCTCGGGATCTCGGTATCGTCTGGCCATGCACCTTCCGCGAGACTCGATCGCATGACGAAAGGCGCGGCGGCAACCCCGGCCGCTAACTTGAGTGCCGATCGGCGGCTCAAACTGGAGATTAAATGTCGGCTCACGAGCGTCTCCTCAGCTTTTTGCTCTCCTCATGAAGGCAAACCTAATTCGCGTTCCGCTCCGCATCTTCTTATCTGAAGCTTGGTAAGGCGGTGAATGCATATCAGACCTGCGAGCGCTTCGGCGGAAGGACCAGAAGTTTTCAAACTGACCAGACCAGTCCGGATTTAGCGATGTAGGCGCGGCTAATGGCGCGCGAGACAGGCAGCGATAGTACCGACGAGACGACTGGCGGCCTCTGTTTGAACTTGCCCGAACCCAACAATGAATCCTTGTCGCGCTGGATCGGTCAAATAGCACTGCGATAACGCTTGGACGAAAACCCCGGCCGCACGTGTACGCGAAGCGGCTTCGATATCGCTAATCCGCGCCGCAAGCGACTGAGTGAAAAAGGCGACGAAGTGCAGTCCGATGCCGGACGTAGGTATGTCGAGGTCGTCTGCGAGTTGGTGGCGAAATTCGTGGACGACCGCGTCATGCCGTTCGGCATAGACTGCGCGCATCCGACGCACGTGGCGGATGAGCAGGCCACTTCGTAGGAAATTGGCCAATGCGAGCTGGAGGTGTGTGGACGTGTGGAGGTCGATGCGGGCCCGGCCTCGTGCAAAAATATCCGCAAAGACCTTGTTCGCGACGAGATAGCCGATACGCAAACTCGGAAACATGATTTTGGAGAAGGTACCAACATAGATCACGCGGCCCGTTTTATCGAGCGACTTCAATGACGCAATCATGTTGCCCGGCTGACGGAATTCGGAATTGTAGTCGTCTTCGATAATCCAAGCATCTTGCTGGTGTGCCCATTCAAGCAGTTGAAGGCGACGCTCCAGACTTAGCATCATGCCAAGCGGATATTGATTTGACGGCGTGACGATGGCGAGTCTCGCGTTTGGCGCGCGCTTGATCGCTTCAGAGACGATCAGACCACTTTCGTCGACGGGAACCGGAACAAGCTGTCCTCCGGCGGCGCTGCAAGCCCAGCGCGCTTCTGAGAAGCCCGGCTCTTCGAGCCACACCGCATCTCCCGGATTAAGGAGCATCCGTGCGAGCAGATCGAGGCTGTTGGCCGTGCCAGATGTGATGACGATCTCTTCGGGCCTACAGAGGAGCCCGCGAACGGAACCGAGGAAATCCGCAACTGCGTCCCGCAATCTCGGTACTCCCTGCGGCGCTGGTGCGAGCAGAAGCTGCCTTTCTGGCGCGCGCCAAGTTTGCCGCAATATGCGTGCCCAGGCATCGAATGGGAATGATCCGATCTCCGGCGCGCCGGGACTGAATGGAGACATCGGATTGATTTCATAGTCGTCCGAGAGAAGCAGTTTCCAGACGTTCGAAAACTGCTCGACGCGCAAGCGCGGCGGGGTGCGATAGGGGGAGTGGGTCGAAAGACGCTGATGGCCGCAAACAGGTGGTTCCAGCGCGACCTTGAAACCACTGCGATCTACAACCTCGAGATATCCTTCGGCGCACAGCAGCTCGAGCGCGTCATTGACGACCGAACGTGAGCAGCCGATCTCGAACGCAATAACGCGAGAGCCGGCGAGGAGTGATCCGTTCGGCAACTCACCGCCAAGAATGAGGTCTCGAAGATATTGCGCGATCTGCTGGTGGAGTGGGATCGCTCCGGCTCTCTCAAGTCTCAGCCCGGCTAGCGATTTGCGCATCGACAACGGTTTCCGCTCCGCCATAACCTGGTATTCTCAAGGGTGCTTTTTTTGCAAACCTATCACATCCAAAGTACGAAATGCCAGCTGTTGCGATTGTATGCTGGTCTGTCGAAAACACAATAATCTGGATATTTCGCGGCAGCAATCGATGCCGTAACGTCAGCGATACCTACGTCGGCTCGCCGCCGCGGGCTCGCAAACGCCGCAAGCGCTCCTCCTTTAATCTTCCAGAGTACCGCCATGACTAAAATGAAGATGCAGACACCCTCCCTCTGTTCGGGTGAAGGATCGATCCGCCGGTTCTATGCGCCATACGATGCCATTCGCTTGCCGACGGTTGCCCGAGCGGAGGGCGTCTACATGTGGGATACCGCAGGGCGGAGATATATCGATGCTTCGTCTGGGCCCGTGGTGAGCAACATCGGCCATGGCAATCGCCGCGTGATTGAGGCGATGTACGAGCAGGCAAAAAAGGTCACCTATGCCCATCGTACTGTCTTCGAAAATGAACCGAACATCTTGCTTGGCGATCTGGTCACTAGGCTCGCGGGACCAGGACTTGAGCGTGCTTACTTCGTTTCCGGTGGATCGGAAGCGACCGAGACTGCAATCAAACTCGCCAGGCAGTATGCTGTTGTACGTGGCGACGCAGCGCGCTGGAAGGTCATTAGCCTCGACCCTGGCTATCATGGCGCCACCCTGGGCGCCTTTGCGATCAGCGGCGATCCGCAAACGCAAACGGTATTCGGAGCCTTGGCCAGAGCGATGCCAAAGGCACCGGCGCCGTTTAGATATCGGCTGCCACCGAACCACGATTCGGACAGCTATGCTCGATATTGCGCCGCAGCGCTCGAAGAGCTTATCGTGCGCGAGGGCCCTCAAACTGTCCTCGCCTTTATGATGGAGCCCGTCGGCGGGCTAGCCACGGGCGCGTTGGTCGCGCACGATGAATATTACCGGACCGTACGCGAAATCTGCTCGCGCCACGGAGTTTTGCTCATCTATGACGAGGTTATGAGTGGTGCCGGTCGCACCGGCGCTTTTCTCGCAGCTCATCATTGGCCTAATGCCAGGCCAGATCTCGTGACACTCGCGAAAGGCATTGGAGCCGGCTACACTCCTCTCGGCGTGGTGCTCGCCCCTTCTGCCATGGTTGATACTGTGGTTGGCGCTGGCGGATTCCTGCATAGCTACACCTATGCAGCCAACCCTCTCTCGTGTGCGATTGGGCTCGCAGTCGTTTCGGAGCTGATAGACCAAAATCTGATGGCGAATGCAGGCGCGATGGGTTCGCGAATGCGCCAGCGACTTGAGGAATTGCAGGCAACAAGCGGCATCATTGGGGATATTCGTGGCAACGGCCTCCTGATGGCGATCGAGATAGTCGCGAACAAGGAGACGAAGGAAATGCTGCCGGCGGAGCGGCAGGCCGTCTATCGGATCGTTGAACTTGGCATAGAGCGCGGGCTGCTGCTTTACTCGCGGCGCACGGCGAACGGAAAATTTGGGGAGTGGTTGATGATCTCGCCGCCCCTGACGGTCACGGACGAGGAGGTCGACGAGATAGCGCGCCTGATCGGTGAGACGCTGGCCGCTTACGAGAAAGAGCTCGCGTCATAGAGACTATTAGTTGCGCTCACGCTCGATGTTCTACGCTCCGCGCCGTCACTGGCAGTGTACTACAGAAATCCGAACGCAGTTGCCTCCGAAGCATAAAAGGGATCTCGACTTCGAACGTGGTGCGAGAGTATCGCCTTTAGCGATCACACTGCCTGGTCAAGTCAGTAGATTGCCGCAATCCGCGTGGCAGACCCGGAAGCGCAATGACGGGGCGCAACGAATGCTCTCAACTGCAAAAGGGCGATTTAAACTCGCCCCCACTTTGGTCGACACCGATCGAGTTGGCCGCATGTCTGTTCCTTCACCATGCGCGACGGCCGCCAGCTGCAAGACGATCAAACTCGCGACAACGAGACCTCATGCGCACATGATCGCGCAGGGAAGCTCAGATCATCAAAACCTCCCCGAATTCGACGATGTTGAGGAGCCCTGAAGTGAGAGACAACGCACCCAATTTCGAGGTTCCACGGCGCTCCACCCAATATGCGCGCGATCAGATGGTCGCGACCTCGCATCCGCTAGCCACACTTGCCGCGCGCGACGTGCTCAACGCTGGGGGGAATGCGTTCGATGCAGCGGTTGCAGCCAACGCCGTTCTTGCCGTTGTCGAGCCTGCGATGACTGGTATCGGCGGAGATGGTATGGTGATTTTTTCCACGCCTGATCACCCTCAACCGCGAGCGTATAGTGCTTTGGGAACGGGTATCGCTGATCCAGCAAGCGGCGTAGTTGCCTCGAGGACCGCCTTCCCTGGCTGCGTAGACATTTGGGATACCCTGGCGCGGGATTTTTGCTCGTGGTCGTTGGCCGACCTGCTCGCCCCTGCAGCTGCCTTCGCGAGAAACGGCTTCGTCGTCTCGGAGAGAACAGGAGCCGACTGGGCCCGCTTCGCAAGCACGCTTAGTGCCGATCCAAACGCGGCACGCCATTACCTCAAATCCGACGGAGAGCCATTTCTTTGCGGAGATGCATTCAAACATCCCTCCCTTGCGGAGGTCCTGACCAAAATCGGTCGTGAAGGTCGCGCCGCCTTCTACGAAGGGGAAGTCGCCGCAGAATTGATAAAGGCATACAACGCGTTGGGGGCTAACGTAAGCGCCAGGCACTTGGCGGACTATCGTGGTGCTTACGTGGATACAATTTCATCGCCTTATCGAGGATTCGACGTTCACATTTGCCCTCCCCCCTCGGCCGGGGTTGTAGCCCTACTCATATTACGCCTGTTCGAAAGATTGGGTTTCGCCGACAAAACTATGCAGCAGCGCACGCGGCTCCATTTGATGATTCAGGCGGGAAAGCTCGCCTATGCCGCCCGTGATCGTATCCGTTACGACGCTTCGACCGGCCAATATAGTGCCAACGTACTGTTTGATGATAATTTTGTTGACGAGCTAGCGGTCAAAATTGCTACAGGTCCAGTAGATCACGAAAAGGCCTCTCCATCGTTTTCGGGCCCCCACGAGACCACCTATCTCACGGTCGTCGACAAAGCTCGCAATGTGGTGTCGTTCATGTCGACCCTGGTCGACTTCTTCGGTTGTCAAAAGGCCACGCCGGATTCTGGTATTCTACTGAATAGTCGAGGCGAATATTTCACAACAAACGCACAGGATCCAAACCTCTACGCGTTCGGTAAGCGTCCGTTATCCTTTTCCATGCCAGCTATGGTCTGCCAACAGGGCAAACCATTTATCAGTGGTGGCGTGGTTGGAGGAGTGTTCCAGCCGATGGGCCTAGCGACCGTGCTTTCTCGCATAATCGACCAGGGTATGTCCGCTCAGCAGGCCGTCAGTGCGCCGAGAATCTTCGGCCGACCCGATCAAGTGGAATACGAGAGTGGATTCTGTTCGGAGACGGTCGCGGCTCTTGCCAAGCTTGGACACAACTTGGTCCCTCGTTCTCAAGGGCCATTCGCACATGAGGGGCCTCTTGGAGCAGCTCAGGTGATAGTCTTGCGCGATGGCATTCTGGAAGGCGCGGCAGATCACCGAAAAGACGGGCTAGTCATTTGACGCGATCAGCCCAGTAGGCACCATCTGAACGTACTGCAGGGTGAGACGCGGTCGTGAATGAATATCCATTCAGTATAGACGAATACCAAGCGCGCCTGTCGCGTGTCAGAGAGGGCATGGCGGAGGTGACGATAGACGTCTTGCTTGTAACGGTACCTGAAAATATATTTTATCTTTCGGGATATCGCACTACGGGGTACTACGTCGCTCAGTGCTTAGTCATTCCGATTGCAGGAGACCCATATTTCGTTGTTCGAAATATGGAGTTTCCGAACGTAAAAAAACTTTCCTGGTTGAAAGACGGTTACCCTGTTCCTGACATCGCGAACTACGGTGATGAACTCGCGAGCCGTATACGGGATATCACGGAGAAAGGCTCGCGCATCGGTTTCGAGGAACAAGGGTTCTTCCTGCCACCTGCTTTGCTTGCGACCATACGCAATAGCTTAGTTGACCGGAAACTCGTGCCGACCAGTGGCATCGTAGAACAAGCAAGAAGAATAAAATCACTCCAGGAACTTGCATACATGTCCATGGCTGCGAAGGCCGCTGACGCCGGCATGGAAGCAGGTGTGGAGGCTATCGTTGCCGGACGAACGGAAAATCATGTAGCTGGGGTCGCTTATCTGGGGATGATGCTGGCAGGAGGCGAGTACCCCAGTTCGAGTCCATATGTGGTTGCGGGGCCTCGTTCAGCTCTCGGGCACAGCACCTCCGAGCGAGGGGTCATAAAGCGCGGCGACGTCGTATACCTAGAGGTTGGTGGTTGTTGGTTCCGTTATGGTGCAGCGATAATACGCACCGTCTCGGTGGGGCGGCCCGCGTCGGAACTTCAGAAAGCAGCCGATACGGCTCTCGGGGCCCTCAATGCTATGCTTGATTTTGCCAAGCCGGGCGTAAGCTCTGGAGCGGTCGATGCTGTCGGACGAGGGATCGTAGAGCGAGCCGGCCTGGCGAAATTCTGGCCACACAGGGCGGGATACTCTATCGGCATCGGCTTTCCACCCGGATGGGGTGAGGGTCACATAATAGACCTGAAGCCATTGGATCCCAGAATACTTGAAGTGGGGATGACGTTTCATTCAGTTCCCGTAATTTACATTCCAGGTCTTGGTGCCGTCGGCTTTAGCGAGACCTGGACTTTAACCAGTGCCGGTGCGCAAGTGCTTACCAACACGGCCAGGAAGTTAATTGCAATTTGAAAGTCTGCCATGCGAGAGAGCATGAAATTCTGACATGGCGAGTGGGTCGATCCTTATCGGGCTGAAGACGCTGAAGTGATCAACCCGATAGCGACTTCGCTAAGAATGTCGCCGCCAGCGTGGTCAGCATGGTAGGCAATTCGCGCCAAACCTGCGGCGCGCCCGAATGCTGCTGCCAAATGACATGACCGTCGCCCGCGAGAAGATCATTGGCGACTGTGTCGCCTTGCAGGTACGCATCCGGCTAAGGCCCGGCTATGGCCGTTCTTGGGGGGAAGGCTGATGGTGTGCTTAAGCGGCGTGGGCGACGCTTTGAGGCTGCCAATTCCAAGGCAGCAGTGCATTGATGCGCTTGCCACGGTGATCTGGTAGGCACCAGGACGTCGGCAAGCTAAGCCTGCGGCTCAATATCATTGAGCTTGGCGGTAGCAATAAGGCTGTAGATGGTAGCCGTAGGCCGGTATGCGCAAGCGTTCCTGCAGCGCAAGACCATTGATCGTACGCCTCCGACGAGGACCGTCTTGCGTGACGGGTGGTAATTCGCGAAGCGTGTGACCTTAAGTCTAGCTTTAAGGTCATCAGGCGATGCGGGTCGAGGTTTTGGGCGGGCTCGAGCGGCGGCGGCGTTGGTCGCAGGACGACAAGGCACGGATTGTCGAGGAGACGCTGGCACCGGGCGCGAAGGTAACTGAGGTTGCGCGGCGCAACGGAGTAGCGGCCAGCCTGGTGTTTACCTGGCGTCGCCAAGCACGGACATCGGAACAAGTTGCACCATCTTTTACGCCGGTGCAGATCGCCGCCGTAGCAGCCTCGGCTGAAGAAACTCAGAAGCTTTTGCCTACGGTTGATGGCCGAGTTCGTTCGGCGGCAGCTGCGCGTACTGGATTGATAGAGATCGATCTCGGCAACCGACGGTGCATCCGGGTGGATGCGCACGTCGATCCGGAGGCGTTGGCGCGGGTCCTCGATGTGCTTGGACGCCGATGATTTCTGTACCAGGGAATGTGCGAGTGTGGCTGGCTACAGGCTACACGGATATGCGCAGAGGCTTTCCATCGCTGGCCCTCCAAGTGCAGGAGGTGCTGCACAAAGAACCGCTTAGCGGTCATTTGTTTGTCTTCCGTGGTCGCCGCAGCGATCTTGTGAAGGTGATCTGGCACGATGGTCAGGGAGCCTGCTTGTTCACAAAAAACTCGAGAGAGGAAAGTTTATCTGGCCATCGGTTGCCGGTGAAGCGGTAACGATCTCGCTGGCGCAGTTGAGCTACCTGCTGTCCGGGATCGATTGGCGGAATCCGCAAGAAACCCAGCGCCCGACGCGGGTCGGATAATCGTTTTGGGTTTGAATCTGATGCTCGATCTGATTCAATGGCTTCATGACATCGAAGCCGGATGATCTTCCGTCGGATCTCGCAAGCGCCTACCTTGCGCTGCTGGCCGAGCGCGAGGCGTTGCAGGCTGAACGCGATGTGGCAGTCGCGGATGCCGCCAACGCGCGGGCGGAGCTGTCGGACAGCGAGGTGCTGATCGCTCATCTTGAGCTACGGATCGAGAAGCTCAAACGCGAACTGCACGGGCAGCGCTCCGAGCGCACGGCGCGGCTACTCGAGCAGTTGGAATTGGAGCTCGAAGAACTCGCCACCACGGCGACCGAGAATGAGCTGGCTGCGCAGGCTGCCGCGGCAAAAACCCAGAGCGTGAGCGCCTTCACGCGCAAGCGGCCGGTGCGCAAACCGTGGCCGGACGACATCGAACGTGAGCGCGTCGTCATCAAGGCTCCAACGACCTGCGCCTGCTGCGGCGGATCGCGGCTGGCGAAGGTCGGCGAGGATGTGACCAAGACGCTGGAGGAGATTCCGCGGAGGTCATCGAGACGGTACGCGAGAAGTTCACCTGCCGCGATTGCGAGAAGATCAGCCAGCCGCCGGCACCGTTCCATGCGACGCCCCGCGGCTTCATCGGCCCACAATTGCTGGCGACGATTTTGTTCGACAAATTCGGCATGCATATCCCGCTCAACCGCCAGAGCGTGCGCGGCTTCGAGCCGTTGTTCGACCCAAAAAGGAAAGCAATGCCGATCACGCCGGCATTTTGCCTGGCCCATGCGCGGCGGGGATTCTTCGAGCTGGCTGACATCGAGAAAGCCGCCCGGGAAGGCAAGGGCAAACCGGTCTCTCCGATCGCGCTGGAGGCGGTCAGGCGTCTGGATGCGTTGTTCGAGATCGAGCGCGCCATCAACGGCCGTAGCGCCGACGAGCGGCGTGCCGTGCGCCAGGAGCGGAGCAAGCCGCTGCTCGACGACATGCACGACTGGCTGCTCCGCGAGCGAGAAAGCCTCTCGCGCTCCGCCGAGGTCCTGAAGCCCATGAACTACATGCTTAAGCGCTGGGACGACTTCGTCCGCTTCCTCGACGATGGCAGGATCTGCTTGACCAACAATTGCGCTGAGCGTGCATTGAGAGGCATTGCCTTGGGAAGGCGCAACTGGACCTTCGCTGGCAGCCAGCGTGGCGCCGATCGTGCAGCTATCATGCTGACGATGATCACGACCTGTCGCCTCAACGACGTCGATCCCAAGGCTTGGCTCGCCGACGTCCTCGCCCGGATCGCTGATCTTCCCACGTCGCGTCTGCGCGAACTGCTGCCCTGGGAATGGAAGCTCCTGCACCAAGCCGGCAAGTCCGCTAATCAGCAAGCCGCCTGACCCTTCACGCAACGCCATCGTAGAACTCGCCGTGCTCGCGCGCATGCGTCAATCAGGCGGCCTTCGTCGTATGCGTACCATTGATCTCGCGCTCAATGGCGAACAGAACATCGATGCGCTTGACCGCCTCGGCCGCGATCAGCGCCTTGGTGAGCCGCGCCATATCAAAGAACTTGCGTCTCCCATGCGCCCAGCACGCAGCCTCGATGATCGGGCCGCCCTTGCGATTGGCCTCGTAGAGCCTGCCAAAGCCGGCTTAGGCATCGGCCTGCATCAGCCCGGCATAACCCGCCAGATGTTGCTCCGGATGCGCACCGCCACGACCGGGCGAGTAAAAGAGCTCGGCCGCTGGCGGTTCTGGGCCGGCAAACGGACGGTCGTAGCGCACATAATGAGATGGACAGTCCCGCCCTGTCGAAAGAGCACCCCAAGGAGGACGAGCTATGGCTATTCCACTGGATTACAGCGGATGGAGAGATTATCCGCAAGAAGCTTGCTCGGGGGAAGGTTCTCGATTTCTTTTCACGGCTTCCTAGTTGTCTGGTTGGTCTTGAGGCTTGCGGCCACCATTGGGCTCGTGAACTAATAAAGCTGGGACACAAAGCACGTCTGATGCCACAGATCAAATCGGAAAGGTGGGCGACATCGTCTCGGAACCTCCGAGCGACTTCATATCGGTACACCCGGGCGACTTCGTCGGAATCCGCACACACCCGCCCGACGCAATGGGGATTACCGCGGCCGTTCATCTGCCAGCGCCTACACCGCGGCCTTCAGCGCCGCCGCATCGACCGTGCCCGTGATCCGCATCCGAGCCCCGGCCGCAAACTCGATCTCGATCGATCCGCCGCTGCTGGACGGCGCGACTGGACAAGGCATCGGCTCTGATTCCGCGACCACTACCACCGGTACGAAGCCAGGTTGATCGGCGGCATCCTTCGGCTCAGACCGGAACGACCGTCGCCATCGCAGCAGCAATGAGCGCGAAACGCTATATCGCCGCGCTGGCATCGAAATCCGTTCTCCTATCGCCGGCCTTGGACCTCCGTAAGCGTAGCGTAGAGACCCATTGGATTGTTTGTGCGGAGTCAAGCCGTCGGGGCTGTCGGCAGTCTTCATCGGCAATCGGGCGCTAAAGACGCCTGGGACCTATCTGGGCCGCGTCGCCCGCTATATTGCCCGCAAGATCGACGGCGATGTCTGGCTCAAGGAGATGGTGCTCGCTCCGATCCTGCACCTTGGCCAGGCGCGTGCGCGATCAGAAACAGCATAGCAGTGGACCGAAGTAGCGGCAGCGCGCTTAGATAATAACCCGGGCCCATGACTCTTAGGTTCGCTGATATGACAGTTCACGAGGCAGAACTCCTGCGATTTATCGGCATAAGTTGAAGCATTCATCTGCCGACATTGATTTCAGAGCCAAAACGGGTCGTGACAGTGCTCGGCCATGGAAAGGCGTTGCGGCGAGAGCTATCGAGATTGGTTGTGAAGCGATTTGAAAACGAAAGGCGCCGGCGCAAGCCAAAACAACTCGGGATCTTAGTTTCGGTGGCGGGGCCGGCGGTGCACACAGCGATCCAGGGACCTGTTTGGACCGCCGAATGGGCGACGTTACCAATCATCAGACGATCGACTGTCAGAATGCTAAGAGTTTTTCGTCCGTCCGGGTGGCCGACGTACTGAACGTGACAATGCGATCCGCATTTTTGGGCCTCATCGAGGCATGTGCTCTGTCCACGCCTTACAGCTTGCCGACCGACGAATTTCCTGCGGCCATGATCGTCTGTATTTTGAGTAGTCATTCCCGGAAGTCAAAAATTCACCGCATCTCCTCCCTTGAGCGACAAAAGCTCACGAGCTTCGTCAGGCGAGGCAACCGTTCGCCCAACCCCTTCGATAATTGTCCGAGCGATCCGTACTTGCTCGGCGCTACTGGTCGCCAACTTGGCTGGACCGCTCCAGAGCGAATCCTCAAGGCCGACTCTTACATGGCCCCCTATCGCGGCGGCGATGGCCGCCACTTTCATTTGGTTGCGGCCGGCTCCTAGCACAGACCAGTGATAATCTGAACCGAACAAGCGGTCAGCTGTTCGCTTCATCATCAGGATATCCTCAGCGTCGGCACCGATTCCGCCCAGGATTCCGAACACGCTTTGCACGAAGAACGGCGGTTCTATTATTTTTCGATCAGCGAAGTGCGCCAAAGTATAGAGATGACCGATATCGTAGCATTCGACTTCGAAACGAGTCCCGGCCTCGGCGCAGCTGGTTAATATTTTCTCGATGTCTGCGAATGTATTTCTGAAAACGCGGTCTCTGGACCCTTCGAGATATGGTCGCTCCCAGGCGTGCGCGAATTTCTTAAACCGCTCGAGCATGGGATATAGTCCGAAATTCATCGACCCCATGTTCAGAGACGCAACCTCTGGCCTAAAAGCCGCGGCGGGCCTCAAGCGCTCATCAATCGACATCGTAGCAGCGCCGCCGGTGGTTAGATTGATCACGCAGTTTGATCGCTGCTTGATGACGCTGAGGAATGGCAAGAAAGACTCTGGGCGCTGATCCGGAGAGCCGTCGACCGGGTTGCGCGCGTGCAGGTGAACTATGGCGGCTCCTGCCTCGGCCGCGGCAATCGCTTCGGCGGCGATTTGCTCCGCGGTCACCGGAAGATGTGGCGACATCGAAGGGGTGTGGATCGATCCAGTCACAGCGCAGGTCAGGATCGTGCAATTGGATCGAACCATAGAATCTCCCTGGGCCTCGTATTTCATCTGACCGACGATCCGCGTCAGTCCGCCTGGATCGCCCACACATTCGCAGCTCTATTAAAGATGCGAGCTCCTTCAACCTAGTCGTGGGGCGATCTTTCAAGATGCTCTTTGCGAGATGGTATACCTTGTATATCTAGTGGAAGTCAACCGCTCCTGATCCATCGCAACGAGTTGGCGCGATGGGCTTTTTATTCTGTACGAATATTCGGCGCGACGAAGACACGGAATGCTCGCAGGCTCGACATGGGCGGCCATTCCATGCGCCTGGAGAACAAGGTCGTCTCTACACCGCTTGCGGGTTGACCCGAATGGCTAAGATCGTGCTCAAGCGCTATCTGCTAACCGATGCCGCGCCGCCTCATTGTGCGGAATTGCGCATCGAGACGTGGCCACGACTGGCGCGCGAGCGCTCGAGTCTGGTAAGCGCGGACGGACCAGCGCGCGGCCTTATCGGCTCCAAAGCTAATTTACTGTGAGATCACTTCTTTCTCTTAGAGGAGCCTGAGCCCGTGACTGCGTGGCGAAAGTGATAAACAAAGTGATCGGCTCGCGAAATGGCGCGCCCGACGAACAGCGATTCACCGCCTCGTCCGATAGCGGAACATTGCGTAATAAGCACCGGGAAGCCGGGCACCACTTTGAGAAGCGCGGCCTGCTCCTCTGTGGCCGTCGAACCTTCGACCTGGTAGTCTATGTACTCGAAGGCGGCGTGTGATTCGATCAACGGCGTTACGAGGCGTTCGCGGATCTTAGGTATTAAAACATCGGCGAACTTATTGGGAAACCAAGTCGTATCAAGCACGACCGGCTCATCATCCGCCAGAATAATCTTGTCGAGCCGATATCCCATACCTAACTTCTGAAGCTCGAATGGGCCACCATCGCTGACATCGACCAGCGTCAATTGAAGGACTTGGATGCCGAGCGTGAGGCCCGCCTTGCGAAAAGTATCTTCATAGTCCATCCCGATAACGCGGACGATCTTGCGCTTGCTTGCGACGAAAACGCCAAGGCCCTGTCGCCCGACGAGACGTCCCTCGAGCGAAAGGTCGCGAATCGCGCGCCTGATGGTGATCGTACTGACGCCAAACTCTCGGGCGAGTTCTAGGGCACTCGGCAGCTGAGCACCGGGCTTATATGTCCCGGCATCGATAAGATTTCTCAGTTTTCGAGACACCGACCGATAAAGGAAGCCGTCATTCTCTAGACGCTCCGATTCTGATGTCTGCCGCTTAGCCATCATCAAAGCCCGTTTCACATTAGTAAACACCGTCGCAGCAAATGGCCCTCTGCCCGCCACCCTCTGCATAATGTCATACCGTCGCTTGGGACTGGTCAGCCGTAAGTACAGCAACAGTTTTAGCGAGCCGATCGACAACGCGCTCTAACCTAGAGCCCTTATCAACTGCTGGTAGGCCAACTTGGGAAAAGTCGCAACTTCGATGGCAGCACATAGAATTACGCCCACAAATGCGCGTTGGCTGGCGCTATCGATACTCCGTCGTGGCTGAGCACCGGGCGCGGCGGTTGCCGCCAGGGGCAAAAGCGCCGCCAAGCCAATCAGCCCGCCATGGTCGCAAAGTAATTTTGGGCGAGCTGCTCGTCATCAATGTCCGCCTCGAATCGCGACAAGTCACTGGGTCAAGAAGCGAACCCGCAGCCGTCACGCCGGTGCAAGAGAATAGTCGGTTGGGCCCAAGGTGCGTCGCCCTCATCTCCGAGGTAGGTTAACGCGCCACGACACGAACCGGCGTTGACCGATCCGTTTTTATTCGGCTTGGGCACCCCTAACCCGATCGCTATCGGGCAGCCGTGGCGTACGCAACGGAGACACCGGCCAGACTCTCTTCAGCCCACGATGATCGCCTAGTCAAAATCTGCCGCCGATACGATCGGCCAGTCCGAGTCCTGCTTTAGCCCGGTCTCTGCCATCAGCCTGCGAGCGGACGCGCAGGCAGATGCGTAAACGACCCGCTCGTCCAAGCGGGGTGGAACGGCCGCCCCTGGCGATGACTAGGCCATCGCAGATCACGGTACCCACCGATTTGGAGCGCAAGGCGGCGCCCGCCAAATCTTACACTTGAGTTGGCGGCATCAATGCGGAACCTCCCAAATCACAAGCTCTCAACGGAACGTGGGACGAGCGTGGGATCCAGAGCCTGCCACTCACCGGGCCACGCAGCACATCGGACAGTTCAGCACGTTTTCGAGGGACAGGAAGCTGGTCGAGCTCACGCACTGCCGTTTCTGGCAATTGGCACCACGCGCCGCCCATTGATCGCATCACGCTAGGGCGAGCCACGCTTATCTCCCCTTCCAGACCGGATCGCGCTTTTCGGCGAAAGCCCGTAGTCCCTCCAGCCTATCCTCCGAGCAATGGAGAGCTTCGACACTCGCGAGTTGGCGACGCGAAATCCTATTCATGGCGTCTTGGAACGTGAGGACCTCCGCAACGCGTACAGTCTCCTTGATCGCGGCAAATACGAGCGGCGGCCCGCTGGCGAGTAGTCGCGCAATCTCCCAAACGCGCTCCTCTAGCTTTTCCTTAGGCAGCACCTCATTGACGATACCCCAGTGATGCGCCTCTGCGACATCCATCCAGCGACCAGTGAGCAGGAGTTCCATGGCGATGTGGTAAGGAATGCGCTTCGGTAACTTAATGCTTGCCGCATCGGCCAGCACGCCGGCGCGAACTTCCGGGAGCGCGAAGGCAGAATGGTCGGTCGCGTAGATCAGGTCGCAGGAGAGCGCCAGTTCGAAGCCACCGCCGACTGCCATGCCATTGACGCAGGCAATCACCGGTTTGTTGAGGCCGCGCAGCTCCTGCAATCCACCAAACCCGCCGACGCCGCAGTCGTTGCTGCCGGGTTCGTCCGTAACTCCTGCCGATTTGAGATCCCAACCTGCGCAGAAGAATTTATCACCGGCCGACTTGACAATCGCGGTGCGCAGCTCGGGATGGTCTCGAAACGCCTTGAATGTATCGCCCATCAGCCGGGACGTTTTGTTGTCGATGGCATTGGCCTTCGGCCGATCCAGCGTGACCTCTAGGATTGCGCCTTCGCGGCGGGTGGTAATGACGCCAACCATTCTGATTTCTCCATTTCCCCAAGCACCAGAGTTTTACTCTTTTCGAAGCACCAGCAGCGCGTCTGCAATCCAGGCGCCTAAGCCTTCTGTACAGACAATCAGCGGGTTTATGCCTGTTCGTCGATCTCGCGGGAATTCTGCTGACAGTGTTACGATGCCTGAAATGGCCTAGATGACTGCCGGTACATCCGCCTTCGGCCGGCCGCGATAGCCTTCCAGGAGCGGACAGAGTTTTACTCCGCGCAGCGCTGCTGCTATATCGTCGCGTGTTGCCGGCAGCATCAGGGTTACCGTGTCGCCGAACAACTCAACCAGTACGCCGCCGGTGCCCAGCGTCATTACTGTGCCGAACATCGGGTTGGGGACGAGGCCTACGATTAGTTCGGCGATGCCGTCACGCATCATACGTTCGACGTAGAGACCGGTCCCGAGCGCGAGCAGATTATGCGCGCCGGCGCGAACTGACTCGGCGTCACAGAGATTCAGCCGCACCGCACCAATCTCCGATTTGTGCACGACGCCTAGCGCCTTCAGTGCTACAGGAATTCCGAGCCCCGTGATACGATCACTGCCTCTTCCGCCTTGCCGGCGCGCTCGCCCTTCGGCACCGGCACCAGCTTTGAGCAGCATTTCCTTGGCTTCGGCCTCCTCAAGTACCAGGCGGTCGCCGCCTAGCCTACCTGCAGCCGCGCTATCGATTGGCTCCGCCCGCGGCTCCGACCACGCGGCGCCAATGAAAGCGCCTGCCTCTGCAGCTTGCATCGCTTCCGAAATCCCTTTTAGAGGTGCTATCCTACGCTCGATGATTCCGGGGATGTACTCTTCAGGCATGTTCTCAGGCAGTGACGAGACAATCGCGCTCTGGTCCTTATTGGTCTTCAGCGCCGCTTCGAATGCGCGTATAATCGGCCAATAGGTGGTGTTTGAGCATCGGTCGGGACGCGAGAACTCGAGCACCATCATGTTGAGATCAAGGCCACCCGAAACCATTGCCGTGAAGGTCTCGGTCAGCGCCAGCTCGTTGTTCCAGATGAAGGTATGGTAGTTGAGCGGCTTCGCTACCGCGATCAGCGGCCCAAGGGTCGATTTGACACTGGTGCGGTGCTCGTCGGTGAGGCGAGGAAAATGTACGAGGCGCCCTTCCGCACCGTCCGCCATGACCGAAGCTTCGCCACCCGAGCAACTGACCGAGGAGAAGCGGGGGCCAGGCGGCGGTCCGGTTACGTGCAAAAGCTTCAGCGCCTCGATGAATGCGGGCGTCGATTCGACGGGGGCGATAACAAATCCCTTCAGAAATGCGCCGGAAGCGACGTCTGAGCCAGCAAGCGAAGCGGTATGCGATAAGGTTGCCTGACGCGATTGCTCGGAACAGTCGACTTTCATTGCGATGATCGGCTTCCTCAACTCTCTCGCACGCGCCGCAAGCCTTTCGAAACCGTGTACGGCATCGAAGGCCTTGATGTGGAGCCCGAATGTGGTGACGCGATCATCCTCAATCAAACCAAGGGCGATCTCGGAGAGACCGCTTTGCGCCTGATTGCCGGCGGCCATCAGAAAAGCGATCGGTAAGCTGCGCTTTTGCATCGTCATGCTGATTGCGATGCTTGAAGACTGGGTGATAATCGCGACGCCACGGCCGCCTTCGGCCAGCCTCATTCCACCATGCTGGTCGGGCCACAAAACTGCACCATCGGCATAGTTGATCAGAGCGTAGCAGTTCGGACCAAGCATCGCATGCCCTTGGCAGCCTTCACCACCTCGCTCTGCAGCCCTTCGCCTTCCTGGTCGTAGGCTCCAACTTCGAGAACACTGGAAGCATAGCAGACGGCCGTCCAGCACCGCGCTCGAGAAGCGCTGAGATCACGTCTATAGTGCGATCCCGGTTCACGCCGACGAAAACGGCGGGCGCACCGGGCAGATCGGCCACTGAACGGTACGCCTTTCGGTCGGCAATCTCATCTTTGGTGGGGTGCACCGGCCAGATCTGGCCGACAAACCCCATCTCAATGGATTGCGCAACAGCAGATGCGGCCTGTCGACCTCCGAATACAGCGATAGATTTCGGAAGTAGAACGCGTTCCAATTTATGCATCGATCGGGTCCTAAATTCATATCGCCAAGATCGCGCTGGGGCTCGAATGGTGATCCATCGCCGACTTCTGCGGTGAATTCCGTCAAACAGCAACCCCCCAGAAAAGGTGAGGTCAAGGGGATTCTGCGGTCAAATTGATTACCGGATTCAGATCCAAACTGCTCACGCCCGGAGGACGGTACGGCCACATCCACTAGCAGTTCCGCGGTCATCTGCTCAATTTCCGAGCCTCTGAGTTTAAGGATGGAGCTTGCAGGGTCTTGTGAGCTCTTCTGCTGCTTCGACGCATTAGTAACCACGCGAAGCTGCGTGAGTTCGAACGCCTTCAGCTGGACCTCGCCAGCGGCGACCTTCTCACGCCTGGTCGATTGTCGCTGACCGCCGACGCAACGCTGCTCGGCAAGTCTTTTGGCTGCCGGATGCGCTCCTTGGAAACGGCTACTCCCGCGTCTGCGAAGCGCTCATTGCCGAGAAGAAGCTCGGCATAGTACCACCCCTTGTTTCTCTTCGCCGACGAGATTCTCGGCCGGAACAATGACGTTTTCAAAAAAACCTCGTTACGTCCGTGACTGCCGTCGATGAACTGTATCGGACGTACGCTGATGCCCGGCGAGTTCATGTCGATCAGGAGAAAGGAGATCCACTGCCGTTTTTTACATTAGGATTGGTCCTGACCAAGCAAAAGCTCCAATCAGCGTATTGCGCCCGGGTGGTTCAACTCTTCTGGCCATTGACGACATAGTCCACGCCATCACGTACCGCAATCGTCCTGAGTGAAGCGAGATCGGATCCGCGCCCGGCTCAGAGAAACCTTCGCACCACCAGTTCCTCTGCATTTGCGATACGCGGCAGATAGTGTTCTTTTTTCCTCATTGCCGAAGGTATAGATTACTGGCCCGACAAGAGACTCGCCGCATCCAAACTTAAACCGTGCTGGAAGCGCCCTCACCTCTTCCGCAAAAATGTATTGTTGCAGTGGAATCCCCGCGCTCTGCCATATCGTAGGCCAAGTCGGGACGCCCTGCGATTGAGGATACGCGCTCCCGCAGCCTTCTCCTCTTTCGACAGCTGAAGGCCTTCGGTCAATTTGCGCGGTATCTGCGGCAACATTTCACTCAACACCTGCCGCACTCCTCCGCGAAAGCGCCATTCTTCTTCTGTGAATGCGGGATCCATTCTAACTTGAACCGCCACAATGGCGATTGCGGAGCACTGCCAAACTTGAAGAAGGCGGAGGCCTCAGTCGGAGAAGTTGCATCGAGATCATCCTCAGCACGACGCCCCTCGTGAGCTTCATCAGGACGCCTCCCGCGGGCCCTCGGGGGCCGATCAGCACCATAAGCTAACTTCGCTCGACCGCGAGGACAGCGCCATGACTGCGCAGGCAATGAACACATTTGAACCATTTCACCGCTATGCCACGCCGACGATACAATTGCATAAATGCTGCCGGTGCGTCATGCAGAAATTAAAGAATATGGCGACTGATAAGCAGAAATCCTGCGCCTCCTCGTCACACCGTTGAAGCATCACTTCTTCCCATCCCGACGGCGATCGAAGAAAGCCGCCAAAGCCTCTCATCTTCGTTCGAGCTCTAATTGCTTGTTGGTTTCACAGCTCGGCTGTCATCGGGTCGAGCGAACCGATGAGTGCACGAGCGCGCAAGGCAGCGCGGTGCCGACTCCGCATGAGCGAGATCCAGAGCCGTGCAAGGACAATACAAGCATGTCCTCGCAATCATTCTGAGTCGGTGAGGATAGCGGGCTCTATGCGTACGTGTTTCGTCCGGCCTACGTCATGCCCTCCACGAGGTCACTTTCTGATCGAATACGGAGCATATCGAAGACGACGCTCGACGCAGCGCGGCTTCACTGTGTCATCGAAAGATCCGGCGTCAAAGTGCCTGCAGTCGCTTCGAATGCACCATGCGAAATTGCCGGTATCAACCAGATTTGGAGCCGCGACTGTCCCTCTATGCTCAGGACGCAAGAGCCGAAATGGGAAGAGCTCAACGCCCTCGCCACGTTCTTATTGTACGAAAGCTTCACCTATTCCGTTCAGACGCAGAATTTAGGCCAGACGAGGTACTACATCGAGGGAATACGGCTCGTGAGACTGTTAGCATTCAACGTGACTAGGTCCAGTGGGCCGTCCCGTTCCGATCCTCGACCTTGATGGGAGCACCATGTCCGAGATCCTTGTTTTCCCAAAGCAAGAATTCGTTCCTTGTCTCAATCCCCCCTATTTCCAGTGACTCCGATGACAGAGCTCTCGCCTGTGCTTTCAGCAATTGATCAGTTTCACATCGATCGACGCCGCTACCCCCATGGAGTCGCTTTCATGGATGGGCAATACCTGCCGATGTCCGAGGCCAAGATCTCTGTGCTCGATTGGGGTCTCCTGCACTCTGACGCAACATACGACACGGTGCACGTGTGGAACGGCCGGTTTTTCCGATTGGATTTGCATCTTGACCGCTTTTTTTCGGGCGTTGAACGCCTTCGAATGAAGCTGCCTCATGACCGCGAGCAAATCGCGTCCATCCTTGAGCAGTGTGTCGCCTTGTCCGGCCATAAATCGGCTTACGTTGAGATGATCTGCACCCGTGGCTCATCGCCGACATTCAGCCGTGATCCTCGCCTAGCAGAGAACCGCTTCATTGCGTTCGCTGTTCCTTATGGTTCGGTCGCGAACAAGGAACAATTGGAAAGAGGCTTGCACGTCGCGATTAGCGAGACCGTTCGCATCCCGCCAAATTCAGTCGATCCTACGATCAAGAACTATCATTGGCTCGATCTGGTGAAAGGTCTTTTCGACGCCTACGACAAGGGCGCCGAGACGGCGCTGATCCTAGATACAAACGGACATGTCGCTGAAGGGCCAGGCTTCAATGTGTTCCTTGTAAAGGATGGATCATTGAGAACACCCGCCTTTGGAGTACTGCCAGGTATCACGCGTCGAACCGTCCTCGATCTTTGCGCTGAGATCGGGATTCCCGCCACCGCTGGCGAAATCAGCCGTGACGATATCAAAAAGGCTGATGAGGTGTTCATTACGTCCACAGCCGGCGGTATCATGCCCGTGACGCGCATCGACGACACCAAGATTTCCAAGGGGCAAGTCGGTTCCATCACGCGCCGGTTGATGAATCTCTACTGGCAAAAGCACGCAGATCCGGCTTGGTCGACTGCTGTCATTTATGCTTAATGGGAAATGCCCATGCGTTCGCAACTTGACGGGCGAATTCGTGACAATCTCGATGAGCTCTCATCGCGAAAACTCCTGAAAGTCGAGCAAGAGATCGCCTCGCCTCAGTCGACGTATATACACCTGCGCGCACTTGGCGAGCGCGATCTCCTGAACATGTGCGCCAACAATTATCTCGGTCTGGCCAATCACCCGCTCCTGGTGCGAGCCGCGCATGCAGGTCTCGAACGACATGGCTTTGGAATGTCGTCCGTGCGATTCATTTGCGGCACGCACTCTGTTCATCGAGCGCTTGAGATTAGGCTTTCCAGCTATCTTCGCACGGAGGACACCATCCTATTCGGTTCGTGCTTCGATGCGAACACCGGGCTGTTTGAGGCCCTGCTCGACGCCGACGATGCGGTAATCAGCGACAGCCTGAATCATGCAAGCATCATAGATGGGATTCGACTCTGCAAAGCAAAGCGCTACCGCTTTTCCAACACTAACATGAACGAATTAGAGCACGCTCTACGCGAGGCAAGTCACTCCCGAACAGTGCTCGTTGTGACCGATGGCGTGTTTTCGATGGATGGCGCCGCCGCGAATCTGCCTGGGATCTGCGAGCTAGCGAAACGTTACCGCGCCTTGGTCATGGTCGATGACTCTCATGCTGTGGGGTTTATCGGCCCAGAAGGGCGTGGAACGCCAGCGCTGTACGGGCTCGAAGATCAAATTGATATTCTTACCGGCACGCTCGGCAAGGCACTTGGCGGTGCATCTGGCGGGTACGTCTCTGGCCGGAGTGAGATCATTTCCTGGTTGCGACAGCGTGCGCGCCCATACCTCTTTTCAAACTCACTGATGCCTGCAATCTGTGAGGCTTCATTGGCCGCAATCGACTTGGCAGAAAGCGCAAACGATCTCAGGCAGAACCTCTCTGCTCGCACTGGTCAGCTACGACAAGGATTGAGCGCCCTGGGATTTCAAGTTTTGGGCAACGATCACCCAATTGTGCCCGTGATGACGGGGGACGCGGCAGTGGCGGTCCAGATTGCTGAGTTCTTGCGTGCGCATGGCATTCTGGTCGTTCCGTTCTCGTATCCTGTTGTCCCGGAAGGCACTGCGCGGATCCGCATGCAGGTAAGTGCCGCCCACAGTGCGGACGACATCGAAAGAGTAATTGCAGCATTCCGATCAGCAAAGTCGGAGCTTAACAAGCCAACTGTCACACGCGAGCTCTAAGCTCCTTAGATAGGAGTTCCAACATCAGTCATCCGTAAGAGATCAATTCACGGCAGGCGCGCAAGATCGCTTCTCCGGCATGGTCCAAATATATTGAGGCGGGACCCTAAGGTCAGCTACGCGTAGAAGTCGAACGCGCCACCTGATTGCACTCTGTCATTAAAGCGCAACTTTATTCACTAGAGCATGTTGTTTTTGGCTGGAATCGGGATTCCCACCGGGAGCGATTTCTGATTCAACATCCATGCTGGAGGGCGGAGGCCGGCATGGATGACGCGACCCTATTCGGAAGACATCCGGGAACGGGCTTTGGCGCGAGCTGATGCGGGAGAAACAGTTCGTTCGATTGCCGAGGCGCTCCAGATCAGCGCCTCCTGCGTGACGAAGTGGAAGAATCTGAGACGGGATACCGGAGGCCTGTCACCTGGCCAAATCGGCGGCCACAAGAAGCGGGTTCTGTCGGATGCCAACGCCGACTGGCTGCGCAAACGCATTCGCTCGGGGCCATTCACTTTGCGCAAGCTGACGCAGGAACTGGCTGCACGCGGGATCAAGACAGACGTGCGGGCGGTGTGGACTTTTGTTCACACCGAAGGGCTCAGCTTCAAAAAAACGATTCTACCAGCCGAGCAGGATCGTCCCGACGTCGCCCGTAAGCGGACCCGCTGGAAAGCACATCAAGGCAGGATCGACGTCGCGCGGTTGGTGTTTATCGACGAGACGTGGATCAAAACCAATATGGCACCACTGCGCGGCTGGGGGCCTTGCGGGCAGCGCCTCCAAGCCTCTGCACCTTTCGGCCATTGGAAGACAATGACCTTCATCGCGGCGCTGCGTCACGATCGGATCAGCGCGCCTTGGGTGATTGATGGTCCCATCAATGGTGAGCTCTTCACGCTGTACGTCGAGAAGGTGTTGGCACCCACCCTCGCACCGGGTGAGATCGTCGTTCTCGACAATCTTGGCAGCCACAAGGGCAAAGCGGCTCGCCAAGCCATCCGCGCCAGAGGCGCCCACCGCATCTTCTTGCCGCCCTACAGCCCGGACCTCAATCCGATCGAGCAGGTCTTCGCCAAACTCAAACATCTCATGCGAGCTGCCGAGCCCCGTGACGTGGAGGCAACCTGGAGAAAGGTTGGTGAACTCCTCGATCTCTTCTCCAAGGAGGAGTGCACCAACTACTTCAAAAACTCAGGCTATGTTTCCGTATAAAAACATCATGCTCTAGTCCAAGCTAGCCGTGTTTTATCTGCTGTAGTTTTGGCGCTCGCCAAGCCTTTGGTTGGCGAGATGAATTGAGACAAACCTGGTGATTCAGATAGCCAGCACTGCCTCAACCAAATTCACCCAATAGCCGATGCCATAAGGTAGCGCTTCATCGTTGAAATCATAAGCCGGATTGTGCACACCTGCGGTCGGCCCGTTGCCAATGAAAATCATAGCGCCCGGCCGCGCCTCGAGCATGTAGGCAAAGTCCTCGGCGCCCATACGCGGTTTGATGTTCTCGTCCACAGACGTGGCCCCGACCAGACTGCGTGCCGCCCTGATCGCCAGATTGGTCTCCTCAGTGTGGTTGAAGGTCACCGGGACCGATCGACGGTATTTGAACTCGATATCCGCGCCAAATCCGCGCGCGATGCCCTGGGCTGCCGCCATGATCTGGCGTTCGGCAAAGTCTCGCAGCTCCGGAACATGAGTTCTGACAGTGCCGGCCATTTCGACTTGGTCGGCAATGACGTTGTAGGCGTTGGCGGCATTCAACTTGGTCACTGAGATGACGAGCGAGTTGATCGGATTCGTGTTGCGCGAGACCAGGGTTTGCAGGCCGACGATGATCTGCGCCGCAATCACGACTGGATCGATGGTCTCATGCGGCTTGGCCGCATGGCCGCCCCGACCCTTCACGACAATGTCAAAATCGTCTTGCGAGGCCATGATCGGCCCATCGCAGATGCTGAACTTGCCGATCTCTGTGCCCGGCGCGTTGTGCATGCCAAAGACTTTGGAGATGCTGAAACGGTCCATGAATCCTTCCTGGACCATTTTCAGGCCGCCGGAGGGGAGTTCCACTTCTTCTGCCGGCTGAAAAATCAAGGCGACGCAGCCTTTGAAATTGCGCGTCCTGGCGAGATATTTCGCAGCGCCCAGCAACATGGCCGTATGACCATCATGCCCGCATGCGTGCATTTTACCCGGCGCTTTCGAGGACCACGGCTTGTTTGAGGCCTCAAGAATCGGCAGCGCATCCATGTCGGCCCTCAACCCGATCGTGGGGCCGTCTCCACCCTTTCCTTGAATCAATGCAACGATGCCGGTTTCCGCGATCCCCGTTTCGATGTGATTGATGCCGAACGAGGCGAGCTTCTCGGCAACGAACCTCGCGGTATTGTGTACTTGAAAGTCGAGCTCGGGATTTTCGTGAAGATAGCGGCGCCACGCGGTTACCTCTTGCTGTAAATTACGAAACTGATCAACACTATGCATGTCAGACCTTAAAATCCAAATCCATTGTCGATACAGCACCGCTCGAGCGTGCGGCGGAGTCTCGATGCGCACGCGTCAAGCGGCCCCGCGTAATTTTCGCTGCAGTCGCTCGCATTCTGACTTTTTTCAATGGAGTACACCGTAAGCAAAATGTAGAGATGTCATGGCAGGACGTCGCATCTGTTTGGCGCAAACCGTGTCGGCTTCTGCACTCTGCTCAAAAGCTTCAACTTGCCATAGTTTCTTAGGCCGGCTTGCTCGATATCCCACACTCTCGTGCGGCCATTGAGACACAGGCCTAAAACGCCAATGAGACGTCATGGACGCTTCAGGCTTACGGCGAGAGCTCGGCATGCCCTTTCTGCTACGTTCCGTCTTATTTGTTATATGGCTACCACCGGTATTTTTCGCGGAGCACGAGAAGTGAGCAACTGCGAGCCAGTTTCGGTCAGGACAACCACCTCTTCATGCAGCATCAGTTTCGGTGATCCGTCGAAATAGGAGGGATATGAGGTGCTCGGTTCAATATTAATGATCATGCCTGGTTTTAGTATCGTCCTATCGTCCGGTTGGACCGACGGTAACTCCGGCATCCATAAGCCCATGGAGTGTCCCATTCGGCCGATGTTGGTGGCCTTACCGCGATTGTTTGAGCCATTTAGTACGGCTGACATTGCGCTCCAGACGTCACAGATCGGAATGCCAGGTTTAGCAGCGGCAATTCCCGCTTCGGTGGCATCCCAAACGACCTGATAGGCATCCTCGGTGTGCGGATCAGGTGCACCGAAAGCAAAGTGTCGATCGAAATCGCTCCAATAAAAGTCGAACAGGCAGCCGGCATCAATAAACAGCACGTCTCCATCCGACAGAAATTTGTCGCTCGGGACACCATAAGGACGCGTATATCCCCCGCGGCCAGAAACACCCACTATTTTGCTTGTCTTCTCGACACCGCGACTGAAACATTCGAATTCGAACTGGCGACAGGCCTCGCGTTCCGTCATTCCAAGGCGCAGCTTTGTTGGCAGCGCTTCAAATGCGTCCGACACAAGGCCGCATACGGTTCGAATTCTGCCGACTTCTGCCGGAGACTTGATCATTCGCAAAGGGGTAAAAATCGGATCCGATGCGTCGACGAACGTTCGAGGCCTGATCGCATCCGCAACACGCAAGAAATCTCCTGCGGGGAAACCAAGCCTACTCTCCGCGCCAAGCTCTACGCCGATCCTAGCGTGCTCCGGCAGTAATTCACACACCGCTCGTGCAAGGGCGGACACACCCTCATCTTTCGGATTTGGGCTAGGCCAGCTCCGGCAATCTTTTACCCAGGTCGTTTCTTTATAAAACTGGTCGATTCCCTCTGGGACGATGGCAACGGGGTCAGCTGACGAAAGAATGAGAAGAAATCGTGGCCGGGTCGTCTGCTGCGGGGTCGTGCTAGGCTCACCAATGAAATACCGCAAATTGTGTTCGGACGTCGCCAGAAGCGCGTCAATGGCATGCTCTTTCATCAAACGCCGCGCGCGCTCGACGCGGCCCTCGTATTCGATCCGGGGAAACGGATCATACTGAATGGTCCTAATCGAACCAATCCCCATACCGTTCATCGCTCTTCTCCAGAGAAACACGTCAATCGCAGGACGACCAACAATTTTGATGCCGGTTCGACAGCAGATGGCCGCCTTCGCGCGCTCATTCTACAATATCCTTCGCAAGAGCCGCGCGCAGTTTTTTATGCGAAAGCATCGGAACACCGAGCTCCTCTGCGATCAGGCGAGCAACTCCCTTAAAAGGCGCCTTTAGCTTGTCGTGGTACACGATGCTTTGGATCCCACCTACAATGGAATGCACGCAAGCTCGCAGGTCGATCAAACGACTTTCCTGGTCATAGCCATGCGACACGAGCCAGTGGTTTGGTAGGATGTGACTAGCCGCGATCGGGGGTCGATCGCGCGACTGCAATACCGCATTCGTGAAGCTTGGCTCGAAGTGAACGCCTCCGATGCAGAGCACGGAGTGTACCGGTTCCTCAACACGATCGAAAATTCGCAGTAGCGATCGCGCCAGCACTCGAGCCGCAACAGGATTTGCCCAATCTTCGGGCGAGCTACCGATCTCGATATCGACAGCCGACGGTCGCAGGTCAGCGAGACGGGTCCCGGTATCACCAGCCTTGACGCCCGACCAATGAGTCGCTTCCAGGTAAGTCCGAAAGGAGTCAAGACCGGAAGTGACCCGCTCGGTTTCGATCGCTAGAAGAAGCCCCCGCGTAATCCGGGGGTCGACCGCGCTAAAGGTTCCCGTGCCCAGATCGCCAGTCGTTTGAACCGAGAAGATCGCGTTTGGCGCGTTGGCACCCTCGTGCCAATTCACGATACCAATAACGTTGGCATCACCGAAGCGTTCATTCAAGATTGGCGCGTAGCGCGCATAGTCGTTACTTACGACCTCGTTCGTGGCCACGATCGAAATTCTGGCGTCATGCAGGCCAGCGATTTCGAGGACGGAGTGCCCATCGACTTCGAAACTCGTTGGAACGAGAGCGCATTCGGCCTTGAGAGCATCCAGCACGTGCCCCGCGACGGGGTCTTTTTCCCGATCGACGCAGAAGACAAAGACGCCATGTCTCATCGAGACCCTCCGCCCAGTTCAAAGCCGATCGAGAGCACAGGACGTCTATCTTCAAATTGGCGCCGTCTTTTCGACTTTCTCGGAAAACACGATGCTCCCTGAACCGAAATCCGCGCTTGCACGGCGACGAGAGTGGGCGGGCGGGAGGAGATTAACTCAAGCCCGAATAGCGTCACAACCGCGCCCCTCGCGCACTGAGTTCTGTTACGGGCGAGCCTGTTTGACGGAGCAGCGAGCGGAACTCGCGCAAATTGAAGATCGCGGCAGCGGATCGCCGGACCATCAGCGAACTTAACCTGCCTGCGCGGCGAACGAGAGCAGCGAATCCTGCCGCCACAAGCCAGAGACGTCGACGCAAGCGATGTGAAGAGCCTCTCATCGAGCAGAGCGACCGCCTCAGGCGCGCAGTCCTCCATTTTGGCTCGACTTTGAAAGAGATGCATGCCAGGCACAGCTTCGTAGGGTCCTACACCACCGCTTATTTATTAGAGCGTCGCCACGCAAACATTGTGCGTTCTTTTGGGGATCCCGCAGTATTTCTGCGCTTGCCGCCGATAGCGCGCTGAAAACCAATGGGCGAAACCACTGGGATGTCCGGCGAATGCAATCATCAAAAAGCGAGATCAGCATAGTACCAGGCAACAGACCACCTGCTAATCTTGGTAGGGAGCTGGGGCAAACACCGAGTTGTTCGAGCTAGGGCAAAAATCGAGTTGTCGCTTACGCGTCCACTTTTTGGGTCCGACGATTCATCACGGCTTGACAGGTAGCGAGTACGTCTGAGAGTATTATCGTGTCTGATGATGGTGTGCGGGAGAGCGCGATAAGCCTGCAAAGGCGTATCACCGCCGACGGAGCAACTCCCCAAGGAAACTCTCAGGCCCAGGACCGTACACCGAGGACGATCTGGAGAGAGGTGCTGGTCAGCACCCACCGAAGGGGACCGTGATCCACGAGGATTGCGGACAAAGCTCTCAGGTGCAGGGACAGATTTGGGGACGGAGACATGGCGAAGCCATTCACCGTTCGTTGAATCCTGTCCTGGAGCACACGATGAGTACGATCGTCATTATAGGATCCGGTATCACCGGAGTTACAACTGCCTATGCCCTGGCCCGCCGCGGCTATTCGGTTACAGTCTTGGATCGCCAGCGCTATCCGGCGATGGACACTTCGTTTGCGAACGGCGGCCAATTGTCGGCGAGCAATGCCGAGGTGTGGAATAGCATCGCAACAATCGTTAAAGGCTTGAGGTGGATGCTGCGCAAAGACGCACCATTGTTGCTGAACCCAAGCCCCAGTTTTCACAAGTATACTTGGCTGGCAGAGTTCGTAGGCCAGATTCGAAACTACCGCCACAACACGATCGAAACGACGAAACTCGCGATAGCTGCTCGCAAGCATCTTTTTGAGCTAGCCGATCGGGAGAGCATCGATTTCGACTTGGAGCGGCGAGGAATTTTGCACGTTTACTCGAGCAAGCTCGACTTCGATGCGGCCTCTCGCGTGAATCAGTTGCTGCTCAAGGGCGGATTGGATCGCCGTCCCGTGACGCCCTCTGAAATGCTTACAATAGAGCCAGCTCTGCGCGATCAGTATTATGGCGGATTCTTTACCCCGTCTGACTCAACCGGCGACATTCACAAGTTTACGCGCGGCCTCGCTGCGGCTTGCGAGCGAGGGGGCGTACGCTTCGTCTTTGGTGCCGAGATCTGCGGCATGCGGTCCGATCGAGACGGCGTGGTCGTACACTGGAAACGAGGTTCGCTAAAGGAAGAACTCAAGGCCGAACGCGCAGTGGTTTGCGCGGGGGTCGGCAGCCGCCGCATTGGTTCAATGCTGGGGGACAACATAAACATTTATCCCGTCAAGGGCTACTCCATCACGGTAGAGCTGAGAGACGAAACGAGCCAAAAGGCTGCGCCCCGTGTCAGCCTGCTTGATGAGGCCACCAAGATCGTGACCAGCCGGTTAGGAGAAGATCGCTTCCGGGTCGCGGGGACCGCCGAGTTTAATGGCGAAAACCGCGACATCCGCTGGGACCGAATTAAGCCTCTGATACGGTGGGTAGAGCGATCGTTTCCGGATGTGTCTACCGCTCAAGTGGTGCCATGGGCGGGCTTGCGTCCTATGACACCTAGCATGATGCCGAGGGTTGGCCGAAGCAAACGCCCGAATGTTTTCTACAACACCGGCCATGGCCATCTCGGCTGGACATTATCCGCTGTCACAGCTGAAATGATCGCTGATGTCATTGCGACAGACCGCAGCAATACTCGGCTGAGCGCATCCGTGTCCTGATCCTGTTGAATGGGTCCTGGTTCATGCTCCCGCCGATATCGCGGCAGGAGCATGTCGCTTGTGATAGCGCGGAAGCGGGATTTGCAGTCGCCTTCGAAGGATGATGCGCCCGTCAGTCAGGGCGACTTGGTTCCGGCAATTCATTGTACAGGTAAGATCCTGCGGACCACTTGGCACGCTGTTTCCAAAGCCTTCGTATGACGCAGTTGTTGCGACCGTCCCGAATGGACACCGACCAGATGGGGCTGCATGAGCGACGTCGTTTCTTAGCAAGGCGCACGCGGTACACACCGTGAAGTGCCGTTTGCATTAGGGCAGGACGTAGCTTTGCGCGGCCCGAATCAGGCGCCAAAGCCGTTCGCGCCGCTCACCCAAGCGTAAAACCAACCTGAGCTGCCACTGAACTTTCATCCAGCGGCGGTTAGAGTCTCGGTGGTTTGTACGCCAAGTGGCGCGGGTGGAGCAACGGACGATCGGCGGAGCTGGTCGGGGTTGCGCAGCCGATCGTCCGTTGCGGTGAGGTGGGCGGCATAGGCCGCGGGGGTGAGGTATTTCAGCGACGAGTGAGGCCGACGGATATTGTAGTCGGCGACCGAACCCGCGATCTTGGCGCGGGCGTCGTCGAGATCGAAGAATAGGGTCTCATTGAGCAGTTCATCGCGCATCCGACCATTAAAACTCTCGATAAAAGCCGTTCTGCATCGGCTTTCCCGGCGCGATAAAGTGCCAAGCGATGGCTGTGTCCTTGCTCCAGGCGAGCATGGCGTTGCAGGTGAACTCGGTGCCATGGTCGGACACGATCATTCCTGGCTTTCCGCGTCGCTCGACGATTGCCGTCAGTTCGCGGGCCACGCGCCGTCCCGAGATCGACGTCTCTGGAATGGCGCCTAGGCATTCCTTGGTGACGTCGTCGACGATGTTGAGGATGCGGAAGCGCCGGCCGTTGGCGAACTGGTCGCGAACGAAGTCCAGCGACCAGCGGGCATTGGGCTTAGCCTCCACCAGGATCGGAGCCCGGGTCCCCACGGCCTTGCGGCGGGCTCGTCGCTTGCGGACGGTGAGCCCTTCTTCGCGATAAAGCCGGTAGATCCGGTTGATCCCCGACGGTTCGCCCTCCCGCCGCAGCAAGACGAATAGCCGGCGATAGCCGAAACGCCGCCGCTCGTTGGCGAGATCGCGCAATCGGCCACGCAGAACTGCGTCCGGCGGGCGGTTGGAGCGATAGCGGATCATCTTCCGATCCGCCCCCACAATCGAGCAGGCCCGCCGTTCCGACAGGCTCATGACGGCCTGCAGATGCGCGATCGCAGCGCGCTTGGCGGCGGGCCCTACCATTTTTTTGAAAGCAGCTCGCGGAGGGCGGCGGCGTCGAGCATCTGCTCGGCCAAAAGCTTCTTCAACTTCGCGTTCTCCTCTTCCAAGGCCCTCAGCCGCTTCGCCTCGGAAACGTCCATGCCGCCGAATTTGGCTTTCCAATTGTAGATCGTCGCTTCGGAGATCCCATGCTTGCGAGCCAGGTCAGCCGTCTTCGCTCCCGCCTCATGCTCCTTCAATATCGCGATAATCTGCTCTTCCGTGAACCTTGCTCGCTTCATCTGTCCGTCCTTCCTCGGGCCGGACTCTAACTCCTTCTGGAGGAAATACTCAGTGGCAGGTCAAACCGATCCAACGACACCTCCTTCCGAAACACCGAGATGCATAGCCAAGCTCAAGTCTCGTCGACTCCCAACCACTACGGAGCGACGGCAACTGCTGCGCGCGCAGCTGACGCTCATCTTAGAAAAGTCTGCGTCACGGGACGAGCGGCGTTTCGAAGGACAGTTTGCAATCCATGCAGCATATTTCTTGTATTTGTTGTTAGATCGACGATACTTATGTGACGGCGATTTTTTTCGACGAGATTTGCTTAATACGAGATGTTTTTCTGCGGAAGAACCGATCCTTCGCAGAATCTCCTCGCTGCCCCCGGAGCCTGTTATGCGATACGACCGAATCGACGCTCACATCCTGGAGATCGTGCAAAAGAACAACCGTCTCACATCCGAGACGATTGGCGAACTAGCCGGGCTTTCCGCTACCGCCTGTCAACGCAGGCTGAAGAGGCTTCGCTCGGACGGCATCATCGAGGCGGACGTTTCGATCGTTTCGGCCAAGGCGGTCGGAAGACCTATTCAGATGCTTGTGCTGGTGACATTGGAGCGGGAGCGCTCCGACATAATCGATAGATTCAAAAAGGCGATCAAATCATCCGTTGAAGTCGTCAATGGGTTTTACGTTACAGGCGATGCTGACTTTGTCCTCTACATAACTGCACGCACCATGGATGACTATGAGGAGTTCACGCGGCGATTTTTCCGTGAGAACCCCGATATCAAGGGCTTCAAGACCATGGTGGTCATGGACCGGGTAAAAGTCGGATTTGCAATTCCAATTGAGGCTCCGTCCGAGGATTGAAAGAGTGTCTCGCCACCAGACCCGGCTCACCTACCAAAGCAAGTCCGGTAAGGTGTCGCGGCACCGGTTGCGAAACGAGCGCAGGTCTTCGCGCATTGGCGTGCAACTTCGACTGAGTGGCGACTCCTCTCGGCTATCAACGCCGACCGCTCATTGGGGGGCGCTTCGTGGCGCGAGCGAGCTGAATGACCCGATCCGATGAACCCGCAAACACTTACCGACGAGAGACGTCGGTTGGGCAGCGCACCTCGCTAGCGCCCTTTTTCGTCGCGTAGTGCGGGTAAAACGCTGAGAGTTTCCTTCGATTTTGTGCTCTATGTGGCTACGCGTGATGAAATATTCAAACCACTTTAGAGTATGGCCTCACCTATATGCGTTCATCGCTGCTGACCTTTGGTCAGATCTAAGAAGATCGGCTCCGCTTCAGTGGCGCGCCAAGGCGCCGCGCCTCGCTCGGCGGCGCCTGTCACGAAGAAATCAACTTTTGGAGTCAATACAAGGCGCCGAAAGGATAAGACCTCTGGCTGAGTTGAGTGGCACCTGGCCTTCGGCGGCATCTCGCAGGGAGTGACTACGGTTTACTCGTCAGGATCGGGATAGTCGAGGCGGAACCCTTGGCGTGAAGCTGACTATTTTGAGGTTTCTCTTACATCTAAGCAGCGCAAGTCGAATGACGCCTCCCGTTTGCCACTACCGTCTTCTCATTTGTCGAGCCATCCGGGGTAAGGCAGCAAGCTAGATGACTCGTCTCAAGCCTCGCACAATTAGCACTGAAGGTATAACAGCGCCCTTCCGCCATATCACCTTTCGGCGTATCTGGCTTGCGAGTCTCCTTACGAACCTGGGCGCCCTGATCCGGAGCGTCGGCGCAGCGTGGGCGATGACTCAGATGACAACGTCGGCGGACAAAGTTGCGCTTGTGCAGACAGCGTTTTTGTTACCGGTTATGCTGATTTCGATGCCCGCAGGAGCAATTGCGGATATGTATGACCGGCGGATCGTGATGCTTGTCGCGCTCAGCATGTCGCTAGTTGGTGCGACCGCGCTGACGGCACTTACCTGGCTAGGGATGGTCACGCCAGACTCGTTGCTGGTCCTGTGTTTTGTAATCGGCAGCGGTGTGGCTCTGATGGACCCTGCCTGGCAATCCTCAGTTAGCGAGCAAGTGCCGGCGGAAGCACTCCCAGCTGCGGTCGCGCTGAACAGTATTAGCTACAACATCGCGCGCAGCGTGGGGCCGGCGATCGGCGGGATGGTGGTTGCGGCAGCCGGCGCAGTCGCTTCGTTTGCCCTAAATGCATTGCTATATCTGCCACTGCTTGTTGCGCTGTTCTTGTGGAAGCGAATCTCCGAACCGTCATATCTTCCGCCCGAAAAACTAAACCGCGCCATCGTTTCGGGGATCCGCTACATCGCCAACTCGCCATCGATCAAAATCGTCCTGATTCGTTCCGTGATCACCGGCGTGATCGGAGGTGCCATCATCGCGCTAATGCCGCTGGTCGCCCGTGATCTCATTGGAGGCGGTGCTCAGACCTATGGAATAACTCTCAGCGCGTTCGGTCTTGGCGCGGTGGTTGGAGCGCTATACGTACCCGAGGTACGGAAGCGCCTGAGCGGTGAAGCAGCAATTCGTGCCTGTGCACTGTCCATGAGTGGGGCGCTTCTGGCAGTGGCGTTGAGCCACGAGCTGGTTCTAACATCGGCCGCTCTCGTCCTTGCGGGGGCCGTGTGGATGATCTCCTGGGCCCTCTTCAACATTGGCGTGCAGCTATCGGCGCCGCGCTGGGTCGCGGGGCGCTCGCTCGCAGCCTACCAAGCAGCAAGCTCGGGAGGCATTGCTGTCGGTAGCTGGGGCTGGGGTCATTTGACCGATGCCGCCGGTGTCGACACAGCGCTTTTGATATCAGCAGTGCTGATGTTAATTTCTCCACTATTGGGGCTTTGGCTCCGTATGCCTCGCATAAACCCGCAAAGCGGGGATGCTGAAGCGCTCGCGCATCCTGAGGTTCGGCTAGCGCTCACGCATCGCAGTGGACCGGTTGTGATTGAAATCGAATACCGCGTGGCACAAGAGAATGCGCGGGCCTTTCATAACGTCATGCAAGATGTGCAGCTGTTCCGGAAGCGGAATGGTGCGTATGGCTGGTCGATTGCTCGCGATATCGCTGATCCTGAACTGTGGACAGAACGCTACCATTGCCCCACGTGGCTTGATTATCTGCGTCAACGCAATCGCTCGACGCATTCAGAACGCGCGCTAGATCGTCAAGCTGCGTCCTTTCACGTGGGTCCGGAGCCCGTGCGTATCCGGCGCATGCTAGAACGTCCGTTTGGCTCCGTTCGGTGGAAGGACGATGTACCTGACTATACCGCCAACGAGGCCTTGCTCGGTGACTATAACCAGAATCGAACGTAGTAATTGTCACTGATAGCCCAGCTTGATGTCGCAGATGGAGCATCGCGCAGGCTCTCCGACAGCAGAAACCGGAGCGATCCACTCATGCATAAGTGGCCGCAGAATGCATGGATGTTATTGTCGTAAATGAGGTTTCTGATAAGCGTCAGCAGAGACGCAAGAGAGTCGAACCATGTTGCTTCTCAACCGGCACACCGATTACCGCGCGCCACTGGAAGCTTCGGATGCCAAGATGCTCAGTGTCGAAGGAGCGCGCGGAGTAGAGCGCTTCCTTGCGCATCGAGACGATTACAAGGCAACGCCGCTCGTCTCGCTGCTGGGCCTTGCTCGTGAGATCGGCGTTGCCTCGATCCACCTGAAGGACGAAGGCCATCGGCTTGGGCTTGGTAGCTTCAAAGGTTTGGGTGGTTCCTGTGCCGTGATCCGCCTTGTGCTGGAGGAAGCAGGTCGGAGGCTCGGCCGGGTCCTTCGACCGAGCTCCAATTGCCCGAAGTAATTGCCGTAGCGCGGGGGACGACGGTATCGTGCGCCACCGATGGCAATCACGGCAGATCAGTCGCGCATGGTGCCCAGCTGGTTGGCGCGAATTGCGTCATATTCGTTCACTCGGGCGTCAGCGACGAGCGGATCGCGGCTATCGTTCGCTTTGGCGCGCGGACGATCCGCGTCAGCGGCAACTATGATGACTCCGTCGCCGAAGCGTCCCGAGTTGCCGCAGATAAGGGGTGGATCATAGTATCTGACACGTCCTGGCCGGGCTACGAGCGTATCCCGGGCATAGTGATGCAGGGATACACCGCTCTCGTGAGCGAAGCGCTGCGTCAGTTATCCGAGCCTCCGACCCACGTATTCGTTCAAGCCGGCGTGGGTGGGGTCGCTGCTGATTCTGGGTTCTGGCTGGCGACAACAGGCCATTCTTCACCGTTGTCGAGCCTTCGCGCGCAGCGTGCCTGTTTGAAAGCGCTCAAGCTGGCCATCCCGTCAAGGCGGAGCATGGGGCGCCAACAGTGATGGCGATGCTTGAGTGCTACGATCCGTCCCTCGTCGCATGGCGCATCCTTTCGCGCGCTGCCGATGCCTTCATGACGGTCGACGACGAAGACGCCATCAGCGTCATGAAGCTAAACCCTGTCGATGGCGATCCCGCTGTCGTTGCTGGGGAAAGTGGCGGCGCAGGTCTGGCAGGACTGCTGAAAGTTGCCTCCAACCAGACATCGCGGTCAATGACCGGCCTTGGACAGAATGCACGGTCTTCCTGATCAACACCGAGGGCGCGACTGATCCTCGTCTCTATGAAGAACTCGTCGGTGTAAAGCCGGCGCAAGTGACCGGGAGAAATATTGTACCGACTCGGGACGAGAAGACGCCGGTGTCGTGAGCCTACGGGACGCCTTCAGGCCCGCACCGGTTTCATCGCGATAGAGGCGGCCTGCTCTTTCGTCTCGAATTGGCCGCGCGCAGGCTCCTCCTTTTGACCTGTCGAAGGTCAGATGTCGGCCGGGAGAAGATATCCTCGCCAACCACGATGCAGGGCATTATTCCCGCAAGAGGGGCGTGTTCCTCGGACCACCTTGCCCAGCCTCTTGGCAACAGGCGCGCTCGGCGTTCCGATTCTGCATGTAGACGAGGCCGTGCCGGATGGTCGAAAAGTTTACAGTCGAACTAAGTGACCAGATATTGCCATCGATTCTCGGTAGATGTCGCTGTGAAACGCCAGGGCCCGGCGGGATCACTCTTCGGGCCTCCTCGTAGCCGAATATGTTTCAACGGCTTACGTCATTTGTGTGCCCCCGTCGCCTAAACCCCAGCCGCCTGAATTCGGCGGCTCTTGAGACTAATCGGAGACTGCCGGTCATCCGCTTAACGGAGCTGTCGTTACATAATTTAAAAGCTAACACCCAAACCCGCTTCTTCGAGCAGCTTCGTGATCACCATTGGCAAGCGCAGGACACCCTTCTTCGTCATGCACGGAGAAGTCGGCCGCATTAAGACGAAAGGCCACTGTCCTGCACCAGCGTGCGAACGACACGCCGCTCTCGCGATGATAGATGGCACTGATGCGATAGAGACCGCGCTCCGACAGCTCCACGGCCCTGCACGATACAAAGTACAAGCAGGAGCGTCTCATCCATCGCCAACCTTCTGCCAAAGACCAGTCACCTCACCACTTAACAAGGCAGCCGTGCTCAAGATCACCGACGCCCTGCTGATTGTGCAAACATCGCAAATGATGTCAGACATACCGCGAGACTACCTGACGAGGTGCTCCGACATCTCGGCACCAATCGATAACACCTTTGCGAATGAAAAAGTGGGCTTGGCAGCTTCCCGTCTGCCAGATCGAAGGGGCGACTGTCGGCCTATTCAGCCAATCTATCGATATTGTCCAGCGCCGAGCTCCTGCCAACTGGATCTGAATATGCTCGCCGCATCGAGGGCACTTCAGGTGAAGCCATTTCTGGTAACCTCCCCGCACTTCCCGAAAAATAAAGCCGTCGCTGAACTCATCCGGTGGCTCCGGCACATCTTTCACCAGGAAATCGGGACGACGAAGAAGCCCGATATCAATCATAAATTGAACCCAGGAGAGTGGCAGTCGCATCATGAGGCAGTATCCAGAAACGGATCCATATCACCTCTACCATCGTAGCGGCGCCGATCGCATAGCTTGCAGCCTGGCCGTGATTTGCCAGAAGGCAAGAGATCGGCTTCTTTTACTTCATCGAATCTTCGCACGCGCTCAGATGCCGCACCGTTCGCTCCCCTAAAGACATTCAACCGTTGGAACAGCTCATTGACGGCCATCGTTGCGACTTCAGTGGTAAACGTTACGACAACGGGACTTGGATCAGCCGCATCTGCGACATAACCCGCCCGCCTTCTTTGCTCGTAAACTGCAGGATCTTTTCGCCGAAGACCCTCGCCAAGCATGATGTCAGATTTAATCAATCCCCTGCACACCTGGCAGGGGCTGCCTGGCTGGACGACAGTGACTCGTCCGTCAAACGCATCGTAGCCCCCGTCGCTACGGGGGTCGATGAGCAGCCCGAGATCGATGATCGGTATGAAATAGAAATGCGCCAACCGGTTGAGCACATTCCGGCCCAAGTGATCGTCGGTACAGCCAAAAACGACGTCGCATGACTTGAGGGCGTCCCGCGCCTCGATGTCCTCGACGTGGTGCGGAATACGCGCAACTGAAATCGGAAGACCGATAGCAGCGATTGCTTCGCCTAGTACATCGACTTTCAATCTGCGAAGGTTTGCGTCGGTCCGCGTCGAGTAATGTAGCCGGTTCAGGTTTGTTTCGTCGATGAAATCGGTATCAAAAAGTGCCAAGTGCCTCACACCGATTCTTGCGAGAAGAGCGGCAACGGCAGAGCCCGTCCCTCCGCACCCGACGACACCAATGCGCAGTCGCGACAAGTCCAAGGTGGACTGCTGGCCGAACGCCCTGACCTGGCGGTCGAATGCCGGGCGCGCAGTTTCAGTGTTGACTTCTGGGTATGTGAACCGCCAACGACATCCCATCACCCGGATCATGTCGACAGGGCGAGGTTTGAGGTTCGGACCGTAGGCACGTCCGGCCAAACGCCCATCAGGCGTCATGATAAGCGAGAGATGCGGTCGATCACTCTCCAGCCGGTTAAACGCGATCTCAAACGTTTCTTTGTCCGCGATATCGTCCGCACTCGAGAAGCGAAGGTACCCGGCGGGATGTGAATGGATGACTGCAACCGCAAAGTTCTGCGGTTCAGCACGCTTCACCGCCTGGTAAAAAGGTGCCGTTGACCAGGTAAGGCCGACCGGAGAGCGTTTGATGAACGCGCTCTCGGGCACCTCAATAATCTCGCGTGCAACAATCCGCTCCTCTTCCTCACTCGTCCAAGCGTCGCGAGAACGGGAGCGCCCACACAGAAGAAGTGCAGCATACTCGCTCTCGTCGCGAAATATACTTTGCTGCAAGAGCGCACGCTGCTCTTCAAGAATTGTGAATGTTACGCGGGTCATACCTTAAGGGCGTCCCGAACGTGCTGTAGGTAGGTTTCCAAGCCATCGATATCCGGCCGCCATTGGTCCTGTGCTAGATGACGCGACCAAAACTGCCATTTCGCACCAAAAAGCTCTTGATCGATAGCCGTGTTCTGCGGGCCGCTGCCGTCCTGTCTTTTCAGGTAGGGTCGAGTATAGAAGCTGTCGAGCTTAGTCGTCGCGTACTGCGGCGGGATCAGTATCATGAGGTCACACGTCGCACAGCTCACAAGGCGGTCGCCCTCGCCAGTAAAAAGATTACCGGAAAATTGAAAGCCGGGGAAGATAATGCCATTGCGAACTGTACCGGCCGGCGGTGTCTCGCTCTTCAGTTCATATGCAATCGCTCTTCGCCGAAGAAACTCCACATCATCTTCGGGGAGAAATGTCATTGGCCTGGCGAAGTAGTAGGTTTGCGGGTTGTGAACCGTTTGATTCCATTCGGGTCTGCATGCTCACTAAGATCGACTTCTTGCGTATCTCCGATTTCTGGATCTTCCCCGCCGCCGGGCACGCTCATATTCACGACCCAGTCTGCGGGTGAACCAGCGAGCGTCTTGATCTCCGCGCCATTTATGAACTGCTTCGGCCAATCATGCTCTTTCTTGTTTACGATGAGCTTCTCGTTGCTCTTTTTGTCCTCTGCCATAAATTGCTTCCTTATCATCAACAGCTAACAGGAGACTAATGCTCAGGTGAAATTAGTTGCAGCATACACCCGCGCTAGTTGTGAAGGCTGTGCACTCCTTCAAAAAGCCCATGCGCTGACCAGACTCCATATCCCATAGACTACGGCAGAGGGGGCGCCGGTTTTCAGCGTTTGAGGCGAGATTCGCGATGAACAAGAGCACGATATCTCGTTTTCGAGCCGCCAGAAATCGCAATCGCCCGCACGCAATTTATCAATTGGTCGGGATGATGCTCGATCAACTCGAGGACCCCCCTCAATTCCCGGCTGAATGCGCTGGTCCACCTCGCCTGAGCTCAGCGAACTGGCGCAAGATGACGAACAGCGCGATCATTCCAGCGCTCAGCTCAGCGATGGCTTGGCTGGCCAAAACCCCACTAAAGCCTGATATGAGAGGAAATAGAAGTACCGCCGGTATGAAGAGATACCCTGCCTAGCGAAAGAGACCACCGCGCTAAGGCGCCCCCCAGCGACTGAAGCATTGTCGTCACGAAACTCTCAACACCGTAATATCCAAAAAACAGGTGAAAGACGATGCAGCTTAAGGATTGATATCCGACCTCGAACCAGAAGAGGTGGATCGCCGCTGCTTGATGCATGTGTTCGCCGATGCAAAGCGGACAAGGATCTGTGTCTAGAAAACGGCGTGGGAAATGACGCTGCAAACCCGCGCGATAATTCACCCCAATTCTGGGAAGTGGCAGGCGATCGAGCCGGCACCGCAAGGCTGTATCTCGGTTTAGGAATTTCAGGGCCGAAAGCCTATTCCCCCACGCGGCAGCGCATTGCGCTGCCGGTATATTAGACAAGCGCGGTCGGAACGCGCCTCTCTTCCGGTGACCTTCAATGGAAGCGGAACGAGCTCGCTGATAAGGCCAATGATCTGAGATGGATCGAAATCGTCAAACAGCCGACCTCGTGTCGAGGTCAGGCTATCAATCCAGAGCGAATAGTTGCCGAACAGGGCTCCACACGCACCGGGCATGGCAGCAAGAAACACATCAAAGTCCTGACAATGCGCTGATCTGGCTCCAATACTAAGGAGACCCGCTGTCGCTTCCCCGTCGATCTCAAGATGGTACTTGGCCCGATCTACCCGCGAACGGCCGTTCGCATCCTCCCGACGATCTCCGAGACTTGCATCGTGAAGCTCTCTCGCGCTTCCTTCGGCAACACTCGTGCCGCTCGATGACGCGTCGCTGACGCGCAGATTGAATTGACCTCAGTCAATATCCTCGCAGTACTTGAGTTCGTCTGGTGCTTCGCTGTCCGCGTAATGCTCGATGCGCTTCAACCAGGAAGAGAGCCTTTGTACGGTCTCAGGGCCATTCAAATCATGGCCTGCAGCAAGAGCGTTGTATGCGCCCTCCCATGTTTCCAAGAATAACCGATAGCCCATCCCATCAGCTATGAAATGATGCATCAGCACCAGCAGATAGTAATCGCCCCTTTCCGAAGTACGGAAGGCCGCGACCTGAACAAGAGGCGTGTGACCGTCAAACCGGAACATGTGTTGTTCGCGGAAACGACGTTGTGGGGCGCCGCCTCCGTTTCCCCGGCCGCCAACTCCCTGATGGTCGGCGTTCGATAAAGTTGGTTGACGGTGAGATTCAGCCCGGCTTTGCACGCCAGCGTGACGCAACGCACGCTCAGAAGAGACTCGCCGCCGATATCAAAGAAACTGCTGTCGATTCCCACCCCCTTGACCCCTAATAGATCCTCCCAGATCCGAGCAAGAACTCGCTCGTTCCTGGTGCGGGGCTCAGCAGATTGACTGGTTTCTATCCCGCGGTAAGGAACGGAGGATAGGCGAGTACGGTCTATCTTTCCGCTCGTCGTCAGGGGAACACTGTCAACCAACCTGAAAAAAGCCAATGATGTCGGCGCTGCCTGGTTGATCCCGTACAGCGTGTGGCATGCCGACGACACCGACGACAATATCGTCCTGACCGCTATACATTCGTAGCAGCAGCTGGAAGCACGCCAGTAGTGTTGTCGACGTGGTGCGGCTATTTTGTCGCGCGAATTCTCTTACCCGACTGGAGAGATCGCTGCCAAGCAGCACCGGATGCGAGGCGCCGCGGTATGAATGTGCGCGCTCTTCCAAGCGAAAGCACCGGCGGATCATCACCAATCTGGCGACGCCAATAGTAACGTTGGTTCTCCAGCGCCTCTGAAGAAATGTGTTGTTTTTCCCACGCAGCATAGCCCGAGAGTGACACACGGTTCTCTGGCCAAGGCGCCGCGGCATCTAAATATCTCTGCTGAAGATCTCTGAGCAGAACAGAAATCGACCAGGCATCAAGGACAATTTCGTGAGCGGTGATCAAATATAAGATGATTGATAGGACCAAACCGGACAACGCGCGCGCGAAACAAGCGGCCTTGTGCGAAATCGAAATTGTCTTTCAGCACCGTTCGCCGAAGCTGTGCGATGAGCTCGTCCGCCTCGGAGGAGGTGAGATGAGATGCTTCGATCAATTCAAGATTGGTGCATGGCGGAGCATCAAAGCATTGAACCGGACCGTTCTCGTCGATAAAGCGGGCCGAAAGTGCCTGGTGAGAATGAATGACTTCGGAATTGGTCATTCACCCCTATATTATCGATACGCAAAATGCCGGACCAGATTTGACGTAGCCGGACTTCGAGATCTGATTGCGGCTCCTCGAAGGCCGTTGACAATACCGGCCGAACACTCCCCGGGTCAGGCAATGCTGAAAAGTCGACCTCTCCATTCCTGGTCAGTGGAATACCGCTGACGTGGATGATTCTTTCCGGAAGCATGTAGCTGGGGAGCGCCTCGGCAAGAAACTTCTGAAGGTCGCTTTCCTCCAGCTCAGCTGGAGCCGTCACATACGCAACCAGCCGCCGCTCGGCTTGCGCCTCCGCCCCAGCTATATCTCGCGCCGTAAGCTTTACACCTGCGCAGACAGAGGCGACTGCGACGGCGCCATGCACCAAGGGATGAGCGGACAAACGAGCTTCGATTTCTCCCAGCTCGATTCTGTGCCCGCGAATTTTGACCTGACGATCCCGTCGCCCGAGACATTCCAAAAGGCCCTCGGAACGGAGGCGCCCAAGATCACCTGTCCGATATAGGCGCCAAAAGGACAGGTCGTCCGAGTGCATAATCCGATGCAAGCTGGCCACTGATTCCGGCGCAATCCGGCCACCGATTCCGACGGAAGTCGGCCACCCATTCCGATCGAAGCCGGCCGCCCTGTTGAGACCGGCCTGACGCTCTCGAAGACGGCGATCGAATCGCGGACCAGCCCTCCTTTGCGGTCAAGCAAGGGGAGGTCTGATGCCCGCCGAGAGAGCGCCGATGCGGAAGGTTCGAGAAGTCTTGAGACTGCGGCACGCCCTTGGCGTGAGCGAACGGCAGATTGCGGTCACCGTCGGCATCAGCCGATCAACGGTTGGTGAGTATCTGCGGCGGGCTGCCGTGATCGGCATCACCTGGCCGGTGCCGGAAGGGATGGACGACGGCGAGCTCGAGCGCCGGCTGTTCACGCCGCCGACGTTCGATGAGAAACCGGCGCGGCCGTTGCCCGACTGGACGGCGGTGCACCGGGAGCTGAAGCGGCGCGGTGTGACGCTGCTCCTGCTGTGGGAGGAATATCGCGCCGAGCACGCCGACGGCTATGGCTACAGCCGGTTCTGCGATCTCTACCGGAAATGGAGCGAGACGATCTCGCCGACCATGCGGCAGGTGCACGGGCCCGGAGAGAAGCTGTTCGTCGACTTCGCGGGCGACACCGTGCCGGTGTTCGATGCCGCGACCGGGGTACAGCGGCTGGCCCATGTCTTCGTCGCGGTGCTGGGAGCATCCAACTACACCTTTGCCGAGGCGCGCTGGTCGGAAGGGCTGGCCGACTGGATCGGGTTACATGTCAATGCCCTGCGCATGATCGGCGGTGTGCCGAAGGCGATCGTCTGCGACAATCTGAAGGCCGGCGTCACCGCCACCTGCCGCTATGAACCGGGCATCAATCGCACCTACCAGGAACTGGCCGAGCATTACGGCACTGCGATCCTGCCAGCGCGTCCGAGGAAGCCACGCGACAAGGCGAAGGTGGAAGTGGCGGTGCAAATTGTCCAGCGGTTCGTGCTGGCGCGGCTGCGCAACCGGCGCTTCTTCTCGCTTGACGAGCTCAACGCGGCCATCCGCGAGGCGGTTGCCGACCTCAACGCCAAGATCATGCGCAAGCTCGACGTGAGCCGCAACGAGTTGTTCGCACAGATCGACGAGACGGCGCTCAAAGCCTTACCGCCGCCGTATCAGTACGCCGAATGGAAGAAGTGCCGCGTCGCGCCCGACTATCACGTCGAGATCGCCGGTCACTACTACTCGGTGCCCTCACGCCTGATCCGCGAGGAGCTTGAGGCGCGCATCACCGACCGGACGATCGAGATCCTGCACAAGGGCTTCCGGGTCGCCAGCCACGCCCGCTCTGACGTGCCCCATCGCCACACCACGATCTCGGAGCACATGCCAAGTGCGCATCGGCGCTATGCCGAATGGACGCCAGCACGGATCAAACGAGAAGCCGCCAAGATCGGCCCCGCCACGATCGCTCTCCTCGAGGCGATCATGAAAGCCAAGCCACATCCCGAGCAGGGCTTCCGGGCTTGTCTCGGCATTCTGCGGCTCGCGCGCAGCTACGGCTCGGCCCGCATCGAGGCCGCCTGCCGGCGCGGTAACGACATCGGCGCGACCTCCTACGGCTCGATCAAGTCGATCCTGCAGCACGGGCTCGATCGCGCTTACGCAAACGAGAGGCCGCCGGACGACCCACCGATCCGCCACGGCAATATCCGCGGCACCGATTACTACCACTGAAGAAAGGAGAGACGATGTTGACACATCCAACCCACAACCGCCTCGTCGCACTCGGGCTTAACGGCATGGCGAAGGCCCTCGACGAACAGCAGCGACAGCCCGACATCGCCACGCTGGCCTTCGAGGAGCGCCTCGCACTGCTGGTCGACCGTGAGGCGACCGAACGCGAGAACAAGCGACTGATCGCTCGGTTGCGGTTCGCCAGCCTCCGGCAGAACGCCGTCGTCGAGGATATCGACATGAAGGCGCCGCGCGGGCTCGACAAGCCGCTGTTCCAAAAGCTCGTCGCCGGCGAATGGATCGACCGGCATCAGAACCTGCTCATCATTGGCCCAACCGGCGTCGGCAAGAGCTGGATCGCTTGCGCCTTGGGCCACAAGGCCTGCCGGGACAACCGCTCCGTGCTCTATCAACGGCTGCCGCGGCTGTTCGACGCGGACTGGGGACTTGCCCCGATGACTGCCGAGCAGCAACGCGACCTCTTGGAGATGATGGAGGATCGCCATGTCAGACGCTTGACGACGAGCCCGCCAACTGACCTGATGACGACGTCGTCGCGAGAGCCCGCCTCGGTAGGCGGCCGGGATCATCGGAATCCCTGGCCGGCTTCAATCGGTACAGGCGGCCGGCTTCGCTCGGAATCCACGGCCGACTTCGTCGGAATGCGCAGTCCGAGAATGGATTTGGCCCAAACGCATCCTTGGTGCGGACCTGGTCATTGACGTAGCCGGCAGCAACACCAACACCGCTAACACAGATTTCGCCCACTTCTCCTACAGTGCAGGCCGTGGTCCGTCCGCTACATAAACCTCAACGTTTTGAATTGGCCTGCCGATCGGCACATACGCCTCAGCCAGCGCAGGCGGCACGGAAACAAGATGATGCGTCACACCTTCGACGCACTCGGTCGGCCCGTAATGATTGAGAATGCAAACGCGGGGATACAAGACAAGCCACGCACGCGCCAATCCGGCGTTAGAGGTTCTCCGACCGTAGAAATAATCCGCAAGCCGTCCACGGCTCGCTCTGCCGCGGCAAGCGATTGCAGATACTCAACAAACACTGGCTATCGATGCGTTGTGGTGCCGGCTCAAGTGCCGGGAAATCGGACAATTACGATAATCGCAAGCCATGACACAGCCTGTGGGCGCGTTGATTGCGGGTGCCATGCAGAGATGGCGGGTCCTCTACAAGACCAGGTAGGTGCCAAAGTGGACGCGCCGTCCTAGCCTCCGCCTGTTCCTCTGCCGATCACCGAGCCAGAAGCGAACACCGAGAAGCTCAGACGGAAAAAGCCTTATGACGTGCGGAATCAGGGTGGCTGCGCATGCACACCTCGATGACGAGCTCCGGCGCTCCGATTTTGGCACCGAAGAAGGCGACGAATGGCGGGGCGCGTGCCTACGCAAAATCAATTAGCCAAGAAGCAGTCCTTGGAACGTCAACCGGTTGATGCGATCACGGCGATCAATCGGTTTGCCGGTTCGGATCCGGAGAGAGTTGCGCTGAGGCACGGCGAGACGAACTCACATATGAAGCGCTACGATCAAGATCAGATGCCCTCGCAAGGACTTTGCGAGAGCAGGGTGCTCGCGGCGCGGTTGTCGGCTACTGGGGGGGAAGGGACCTCGACTGGGCGACGGCGGTCATCGCATAGATCAACATACCTACCGCTCGATCCATCGCTGCCGGCTTCCCGAACATCATTCATGATCGAGCAGAGCCGCTGCGCTTTATTGATAGGCCGAGACCTTCCGGATTCGCTCAGCCCATTCCAGGGGAGCAGCAAGACAGCTCCGCAATTCGTAGCTATAGAGGCGGCACTGGGCCGGATGCAGACCCCCGTCCGTTATACCATCGCCTAACGTGGATGGACTTGCCTGTATTCTGTTTACGTCTGGTTCGACGGGCCATCCTAAGGGCACAATGATCGAGCGCGCCGGCCTAAACAATCATTTGGCGGCAAAGATCGATGCTCTAAGTCTCACTCGGACGGATTGCGTCGCGCAAACGGCATCGCACTGCTTCGATATCTCGCTTTGGCAGCTTCTTGCCGGGCTTTGCGTCGGAGCCTCTACATTGATCATCGATGATGGGACACTGAGATCGCCGTCATCGCTGCTTCAAGCAATTCAATGATGCGGCGCTACGGTCGTCCAATTCGTACCGTCGATGCTGGCGTCTGGCCACCCCGGCGATACAGCTTGTACGGACGAAAGGCTTCTTACCCTAACCACCGCCAGACCAATGTTGTTCAAGCCCGTCGTCGCATCAAGGACCCGGCGGCGCTCAACATTCCAACGAGTATATCGAAGCTCGCAGCAGCAGTCCCAAGTGCGGCCTTGAGGTCATCCAAGTGCCGGCACCGGCAAATAAAGCGCCCGATTACCTCGTCACCTACATCCAAACAGCTCAGCTTATTTGGCCATTATTTGACCGAGATTTATTCATGACTGTATTCGGGCCCCTCAGTTCAACGATGCGGGACTGCATGAGCAGCATTATCCATGACACAAACCTTAGCCTGCTGATGCTGCGAGCGGCGAGCACTTGTTCGGCTTGTGAGTCCTGCTCACGTAGTTCCGAGCGGCATTGTGTGCCCCCGGGCCAGTACTCTGGTACTAGCTAGCTAGACTGTGTACCATAAACCCGGCGGCGTGATGCGACTAGGGTCCGGACTCAATTGCTCCACCAAGTAACGGCGGCGACCAAGAGGATGGCCGAGAGGAAGTTGTCGGCTCGCTTGTCGTAGCGGGTCGCAATCCGCCTGAAGTCCTTGAGGCGGCAAAACATGCGTTCGATGAGATTGCGTCCTTTGTAGGCCTTCACGTCGTACCGGTGCGGATGCTTGCGAGTTGGGTTGGGCGGAATGACTGCCTTTGTTCCGCGCTCGGCCAACCACTCACGCAGGCTATTGGCGTCATAGGCCCTGTCAGCAAGCAATCGTCGAGCAGGTGAGACGGCAGGCAGCAGATCGCGCGCCGCCGTGAGGTCATGGCAGTTGCCAGGCGTGATCACGAAGGCGATCGGACGTCCATAATCCTCGGTCAGCGCGTGGATTTTGATGGTGCGTCCGCCTCGCGAGCGGCCGACCGCCTGCTGGAAGTCCCCCCTTTTGCGCCCGCCGCCGAGCGGTGGGCTTTGATGTGGGTCGCGTCGATGGACATTGTCCCGACCCGGCCGGTTGAGCCAGTCAAGGCGTAGAAAATATTGCCCCACACGCCTTGGCGGCTCCAGCGATTGAAGCGGTTATAGATGGTCGTGTAGGGGCCGTAATCTGCCGGGCAGTCTCGCCAGCATGCGCCCGATCGCAGCATGTGGAGGATCCCGCTGATCACGCGTCGGTCACCACGCGATGGGCGCCGCGCCGCCCACGTGGCAACAGCGGTTCAATCCGTTTCCACTCCGCCTCACTCAGCCAATATAGCTTTTGCCCCATTAAGCCCCCCTTCGACTCGGAGGTATTGAATCACAACTCCGCCTCAGCGGGAATCCCTATTGAGTACAGACCCTAAAGCAATGTCTGCCTTCTCTATAGCGACCGGCCTCGGGCGGCGGCGCAAGATGTCGCGAAGGGCCAGTAGCGGCCTTTGCGATTGCAACGAGCAAATCCTTCCGACGATTCGTTTCCGACGTTGAAAGTCTAAGTGAGATCAGTACGTGATCGGCACGCCTCCTGCATCTCTTCAATCGTCATTCGGCTTCGCCCGTTTCGCACGTTCTCCGTATCGATGTGCTCGGCAAGGAAATGCGGCGGCGGCAGGTGATGCATGTTCACCTCGCTGGGCTTGCTAACTAAACAGGCCTCGACGATACGTTCTAGACTTCGCGCACCATGGCGAAGCGGGATCGCAAGCAGAAAGAGACACAAATCACGGTGAACACTCGTAAGAAAGTCCGTCTTGCCGGCCTTGGAGTTCTTGCGGAAAAATTCCCGTAACAGAACCGCCCTTGCAAGCTTGGCGTAGCTGTTGCCCCATTCTGTGCTAAAGATCTGACACCGCTTGCCAGGCTCGTCATTCGGGCAATTGTCCTCCTCAACGATACGGGGCATGTCGAGAGTCGTGTAGAGGCGGCTATGGAAATCGCGTGCCTTGAGTTGCACCGATTCGGATGGTGTCTCGTCTTGCGTTTTTGTCTGACAGGCCCAATCTCGAAATTCCTGTGCTGTAGGAAAAGTGCCCCCGATGAAGACAAAAACGGCCGTACCGATCGGTCGCCTTTCACGACCGTCGAAGAAGTGCGCATCCTGCATGGGCATAAGGAAGCGCGCCAGCCATCCGCCTCTTTTTCCGTCAATTGCGGTGTCAAATTCATCCCACAGGACGAGAGGCACTTTGCCTCCCACGCTCTGCGATGCAATCACTTCGAATGCGTCTTTAAGCTGGTCCAGATCTGTGAACTGCGAGAGGTTATAGTCGGCTTGACTGAACATCAGGCCATTCGGATCAATCGAACGGGCAATCTCACGCGCTAAGAACGACTTACCGGATCCGGGGCTGCCAAACAGCGCGAAGTTGAAAACCCGGGCATCCTTCGGCGAGTTGTAGCGATGGATGAGGACATGCTGCCTGATCCGCTGTGCGAGGTCGAGAATCGGGGCGGCTTCGGCCGGGTCGGCCATCGCGAAATTGCCAAACTGCATTGAGATCCGTTGCCGCAGCGTGAACGACTCGATCTCCTCCCTTGCGAACGAGTCCAGCGGGCAGTTTTTGCCTTCGATCTTTTCCCAATCCTTTTTTTCAAGTCGGGAATCTCTTTGAAATCTTGTACAACGAAGATGCAATTCTTCGGTGAAGCGACGAATTCGCCGTCTATCTCCTTCTCCATCGTCGTGAAAATGCGCAGACCCTTTGATTCACGAAGTGAGAACTTGCATTGCACCTCGTAGGGTCCTGCGAATTGCTTGGTGCACGGGGTCTGATCGGTACACGGGGTTTTATAACGGAGCAGAAGATCAGTGGCCTCTCGGCATTCTTTCTTCCAGACCTCCCTGGGAAAACCTATGTTGTAGTCGGAATGTCCTTTGACCTTAATTAGCTCTTTCGGGTCACAATAACCGCGACTGCGGAGCCGGGTGGCCCGCATGAGGCCTTGCCTAATCGAGAAAGCAAAGTTCGCGTCCTTCGGTTCGGCCGCTAACTGCTCAACTAACTGCTCAACGATGGCATGGACTAGAAGCGTGTGCACTCCGATCGTACGACTGTGCTCTTCGAATTCTGAAAGGCCCGGCTGTGCTCCAGGCACTGCAAACAGCCTTCCAAGTGGCAGCTTGTCGTCACGCAAAGCCTCTTCGTTTTGATCTTCTCTCTTTATCGGCCAACAGTCTGGCCCGATCCAGATGACGCCATCCTCATACACTGGAATCAGGACGTGGAACCGCCAATCCTTCAGAGCTGAGTCAAACAGGTAGCTGTGCTTTCGGTTCAGATAGTCGTATACTAGAGCCCAAACATCGCTCCAGGTCCCCGATCCTCTCAGGTTGCCGTCATCGAGCTGCGTCAGCGCGCATACCAGCACGACAGTTCGCCTATCCTTCAGTCTGGCGAGCTCAAGCAGGAATGCTTCGAAGCGGCTTGGGTCGGATGTACGTATGACAATCGGCGGCTTACTGCTCAGGCCCATGTACCAGCCGAAAAGCTCGCTCTGCTGTTTCTCCCAGTCTCCTTTTTTGTTTTCTTCCTTGACATGGAAACAACCACGACCGACGTCCCAAAGGCATACGGTCCGAACCGCGTTTGGTTGTATCGCATTGCTGAAGTTGCAAGGCTCGACATATGCCTTTTCGCGATCACTCAAAAGGCTGACTGTTACCCGCCAAGTCTCTTCGCGATCGTCTGCATGTTTGTTCGACGTGCCAAAGGCCTGCCAGCTCTGGCCCGTGGGCAACATCTTCAGGTACGCACGCGTCCTTTCCTCCTTATTCTTGCCCGCGTTAGCCCGCTTTTTAAGGACAAAAATCGAGCCTGTGTCGGGTTTTCTAAGATCTGCCTTAAAGGCATTGCCATTGACAGGGATATTGTTCTCGCACAGCATGGCATGGATTGCGGCTGCCCCTGCCACACATTGGTGCATCTCAAAGCCCGCCGAATAGTGCCAGTCGTCCCGCGATAGCGGCGAGGTCCAGGCGAGCGCTTTCTCGGCGTCTTCGGACCGCTTGTCATAGATAAGCCAGTCGATAATGCTGTCTCCGAAGACCAGCACTTTCGGCTCGGCGGCGTCAAGCGGCTCGCCCGTGCTCATCGGCAACTCCCTGGCCACCCACACGCTAATACCCTGAATGTCAACTAGCAAGCATCGGCGATCAAGCGCGACTTCCGGAATAGGCCAAAATGCGAAAAACTCAACGTGAGCAAATCCGGTTTGCTGTACCCCACTAACCAGACCGTAGAGGGTCAATCGCGTCGGTCTGATCCGCTCCTCGCGAGATCCGGTCTACCGGGCCACAACAAGAAATGAAGAGAGGTCGCCAATTTTGATAACCTCGGACTCATGTCGCTACTTGAAGAACGTATTTGCCACGCCGATAAAAAAACCTCCAAACACCTTCAACGCATCAACTGCATATCCAACCGCTGGCTTGTTTGTCGAAAACAAAACTATGCAAAAACAGCCAGCCGTCATCGAGATTATTACAACCAATATAGTCCAAGCACCGACCGCTTTTTGGGTATCGCTGGCGCCACTAGCTAGAGCAACTCCAATTATTCCCATTCCCGCATCCGCCAAATTTAGATTCGAGAGAGAGTCTCGCACGGTGATTAGCTTGCTCGAAATCTCTCCCATTTTTGAGACTAGTTGATCAACATCGGCGCAGTTGCTGGCTTGGTCTAGTGCCCTCTCGCAGCTCGCCCTGAGGCGCCCAACGATTTCGTTGGCTTCAACCAAAGGACCTGCTTTTACGGCGATGAGCGTACTAAGGGTTATTTGAACGTCCGCTAGTTCGCGGGCTTGCCTAGCCTTAGTGCTTTCATATTGGGCCACCGAGAAAGCGGCAAACGCACCGCAGATGGCGACGACAACAATCCAAGGTGCAAGCTTCCGTATGCGACTCGTGAAGTTTAGTTCTGCGATGGAGTTCGCTTCACTTGCCATTGCGGACCTCCTAAACTTTAGAGCAGGCTCATCCTGCCGAAGAACTTTGAGTTGCGCCAGTATAAATGTCGGAGTTGGGTCATTTTCGACGCATTTGGCAGAGAGAGATTGAGGACTGGTTGATGTCCGCTCCTGTCCGTAAGCGCCGTAGCAAGAGCGGGCAAGGAGCGTTGCGTTTGGCCGGACTGCCGTGATTCAAACTCCCTAACTGGGGGCACTGGCCGGCTATTGAGTGGACTGCCATAAGACCGAGCTGCCGAACAAGCCGCGTGGCGTTCCTCGGGTGAACGAACGAGGCGTCCTCAATGGCATCTTCTGGGTCCTCCGATCAGGAGCACCCTGGCGTGATCTGCCGGCGGCGTTTGGCCCATACACCCTGCTACAACCGCTTCGTTAGGTGGCAGCGGGCCGGTGTTTGGGGCCGCATCATAGAAGCGCTTGCCACTGCCCATGATGCCGCTGTCCAGATGATCGACACCTCCATTGTCCGCGTGCATCAGCATGGAGCCTGCATCACAAGGAACTAGCGCCAATCGACGGCAAGGTCCCGCGGCGGCTTGACGAGCAAAATCCATGTAGTGGTTGATGGCAATGGTCTGCCGGTACGGCTGGCGCTGAGCCTGGGTGAGGCCCATGTCGTTCGACTTGCCGGAAACCTGCTGTCTCGACTGAAATCCGGGTCAATACTGCTTGCCGACCGTGATTATGATGCGGACTGGGTCAGGGGAGCTTGCCACGAAGGGCGCGTGGGCCAACATCCCGCCGAAAAGTAATCGCAGCGATCCGATCTGCTCAGCCCCTATTTCTATGTGCTCGCAACCAGGTCGAGAGGTTCTTCAACAGGATCAAACAATGTCGTGCGGTGGCGACGCGCTACGATAGGCTCGCCGCCAACTACCTCGTATTCGTTCAACTCGCGTCAATGAGGCTATGGCTGCGCCTTAATGAGTCCGCGTCCTAGCACTACTTTGGCAGATTGTGTTTTCGCCGCTGTTTTTCACGGATTTGCCTTCGGCAATATGGGCAATGCTGAGACGGCGGCCGAAGGATGAGATCGACGATGGCGTGACGTACGGCTGGCATGGTTGGCTGAGGCGGAGGCCCGTAGATTCTTTTTCCGCCCCGCGTGTGCGAGGCGACGATGTTGCAGGAAGGCGTAGGCAATCATTGTCATCAGGGCGTGGCGATGAAGACCTTGCCATGATCGCCCTTCGAAGTGATCAAGTCCAAGTTCCTCCTTCAACTGCTGATGCGCCTGCTCACAAATCCACCGTGCCTTGATGGTGGCGGCCAGCGTGCGCAGATCCGTCGCCGCCGGAAGATTGGCCAGATAGTATTTCTTCTCCCCGGACGCACGTTGCTCGCCAATGAGCCAGGCTTCGTCGCCTGGGAGATGCTGCTGACCTTTATCCCATATCCGCTGCGGAGGGCCGTCGGCGGTCCGGACACGGACCGCAGCAAATTGGGCTTTAAGCCGACCTTTCGTCCCGCTACGCCAACTCACGGTTTTCCATTTGGCGCCGGCCAGCATTTGCTCGGCCGCAATTGATAAGATATCGGGCACGTGGTGCTTTCGTGGTTTCCCGCGGGCTTTGGTAATCGGCCAAATGAGCTTCACATCGACCGGATACACTTTCAGGTGCCGCGGGATTCCGACAGCCCAGACCAGCCCGCGCTCTGTTAGCCCTTGTCGAAACGGTGCGCTGAGGCCGTATCCTGCATCCGCCAGCACATATCCAAAGCGCACGTTGGCTGCTATCGCGCGGTCAATCTCGGCCAAAGCAATCTCCGGCTTGGACCGTGGCGTTCGATGTTCGACTGGCACGCGAGCGCGCTTCAAACGAGATTCGTCGCTTGTCCAACTGTCAGGCAGAAAGAGACGTAACGCGACCATCACGGGTACTTCGCCGCGCGCAAGCGTCAAAGACACCAGTGTTTGGCAATTTGCCGTTTTACCGAGAGCCGAGGCGTATTGAGCCGCAACACCGACCGAGCGCTCACCCTTCTTGGGAAGTGAGGTGTCATCAATAACCAGCACCGCATCCCTGCCGCCGACAAGTCGGTCCGCCTGGTTGAGCAACTCTGTCTCCAGCGGCGTCGCGTCCCAGACACCGTCCGCAATGAAATGGTGCAACTGGTCGTAGGTGCTGGTGGCAAGGCGTTCCGCCATCGGCTGAACGCTCTTACGATCGCCGGGACCGATCAATCCCGCAACATACAGAGGACACATCCGCTGCCGGGTCTTATGACCCAGTCGGTCCAAGAACGGCATCAGCCAGCGTTCGAGTTCGTCTTCCCATCCCAGCATGGTCAGCCCTCCAAGAGCCGACCACCCATGAATCATTGAAAAATTGATTCGGGAATCCTATAAAACGCGCCAAAATCAACAATCTGCCAAAGTAGTGCTAGCTAGCTAGCTAGCTAGCCTAGACTAGACGTGATTGCGACCTTAATGGGCTTCGGAAGACTTGAGACGTTTGGCGCTAGGCTGAGATTTTTAGTCCGCCCGCCAACGCACAACCTGGCGGTAGGTTTGGTGCCGTATTGCCAGCGCTCGCATGAAAGGTGACCGATGTCGCGACGCCTAAATGCCGCAGCGGGATCTCTCCTAGGCGATCGTGACCGCGGCAAGGGCCAACATCACGTCGGGGTCGATGCCGAAATGGAGGCGATAGAGCCACCAGATTGCGCAGCACCGGTCGAAATCGGAGAGTGCCCGAGCGCGCTTTAATGTTGCGACCCGCGCTATTGGCTTCATGACACGTCTCATCTGGGAACCTGAACGTCTCGGGACCAGTGCTCTAAATTTGGTGAGTTTTTGGTCGGTGACGGCCCGCTGTTGCGCGCATGCGCCTGCAAAGGATTGGGAGCTGAGATTCATGTTTGCCATGGCATGCGCCTCTCGAAGCTTTATGGGAACACCCATATGTGCATTCGACCTGTCCGTAACCTTACGATGCAAGTACTGCTTCCACCAACACCCAGATCTGGTAGTGACAATTGACAGCACTATGCTATGGCGCGCGTTAGTTCGCAGCCCCGACGCTGGCGCATCGAACCGATAGCGTTGGCTGCACCTCGGGAAACGGCGGAGGATCTGGCGGTGCGAGCCCGGAGCCATGTGATATCGGCTCTACTCATCGATGGCCCGTTGACGATCCTGAGCTTTATTCGCGCCTGATGAACCCGCCCCTATCTACGTAGCCGCTATTTGGAGGCGGTGATCCACTGCGACTTCCTGCTGCTGTGGGGATGCGGTCAACGAATGTGTATTCGTCATTGGCCGGCCGACCACCCAACCGATTGGACACGCGATATAGCCAGGTTATACGGCAAAGCTGCCCCGCCCATAACGCTGGTCCGGTTACAGCCGACACCACGATGCGCAGCCTGATGCGGCCTTCACGAATATCGAGGCCAACCGAATACGAATTTGGCGCGCACCACCCACGCCCTGAGGACGATCCTTCAGCTGAACAGACTACGAAGGCGTTATCATGTGCGCACACGCATGCTCTAGGACCAATTTTCTGGTCACGATGACGGTGTCCGTTGATGTCTGCACTTGCCCGGCCCATACCGCAGAGAAAATTCCAGCCTTGGGCGCGTTCGGTTTTCATTTTTGGCTGCGCCCGCTGATGGGGCGGTCAGCGGCCGTCAGTGAGCATAGCCCGCAATGGGCCACGACAGCTGCGGTTCGCTTGTGAATTGCCGCACGGCTTTCGTCAGCTTTTGGAAAGCTAGCGTGGGTACAGAGCCGCTAGGGTTAGCGAAGCGTGGTAGAGACAGCGCCTTACCAGAATGGGACGGCGCCGAGTCACGTTCCTGCTAACCTCAATCTGCAGCGCAGGCGTGGCAGGGATATCACCGATCCAACCGATCGGCGCCGAGTCGCGCCCGCGCTGCTTCAGGCCGCTGAGACACGACCACTGCTGGCAGGAGTGTCATGCGTTTTCCCGGTGATAGAACCCGGTCAGTTTGTGCCGATGGAGGCTGACCGTGTTGAAGTTAGCGGATACTCTTTCGAGTGATCGCTTGCATCTCCTCCCCTCTTATCCCGCCAACATTCTTAACGCTCTCATGAGCGGCAGCCTGCCAGCCCTTTTTTCACGCAACTTTTGCATGCCGGGCATCTCCAATTTCTTCAGAACGCAGCGGACCAGCTTAGAACTACCAGACGATCTGACCAATTCAGGTAGGTGATTGGCAGTCGTACTAAGCCTACAACTTGGCAGCACCCTGAAGGGAGCAACGTGTCAGGCTTGATACCGAATCGGGCAAGGCTGGCACAGTTAGCGGCGCGTGGCAGGGACAGCGCTTTGCAGGGATTGAGCGCCGAGTCACGTCGCCGTTAACCTTTGACGTCGCTGGCACGGTAGGGACAGCGTCGTCTTTGAAGACTTGCCCACCAGGTAGGTGCCCTGCGGTACCTCTCACAATACCACTTGGTAACACCGCGAGCGGCTTGACCCTCACGGGAGCAAAGGTGGCCAGCTTTGGCTGACTACAGAGGCTTGGGGCATCTGCCAGGAAGAGCGCCCTTCAGGGGTTAACTACCCGATCCGCCGAGCCACCCGCTAGTTTCGCGAGCATAGCGGCTAGCAGGAGCAGCATCGGATTCTTTCACATGGCGCCAGTCGCGTCAGCACTGCTCTCCGTGTTCTGCAACAACTCTTTCCTGACGCCCTCGCCGGTCTTGGCACCGGTGCACAACATCGAAGTCTCTCAGCTGAGTGACCTTAGGATATGCCGGCCTGCGGCGTTCGAATGGTCCGGACAACGCCCAAGCCGAAATCGCTCAGCTGGTTTCGCGCTGAATCGCAATTCGTTCGGGCTCATACATCATGGGTAACGATACGCGTGGCATCTGTTCGACTTCATTGGCGGATCCAATTCGCGACGTCTCGCCGCTTGCCCTCGCGCTATCGCCTGCGCGTTCCAAGTTGACACTACGAGACTTTGCTCTCTGGACGCCACACTTGTGCAGTCGGTGGCTGCTGCCAAAATAGATTAGGACTTGCCGTACCGCGTTTGATTTGAACCGGTCGTTATACTGGATAACCCGACCGGCGCGCGTTCCTTGAGCTTCAGCTAAGAGAGTTCGCCGTCGTGCCTCTTGAGCGGACGGGAGAGCCTAAAATTCCGCATCATGGCTGATGGCGGCGTGCGGAACGTCCACAAAGATGTTGTACCGGTAGACGAACTTCTCTGAGGCCAGAGAATGAACGAGATTGGGGTCCCTGAAACGCGCTGTCTGCCCCAATCCAGGGATACAGACCACTACAACCTTGGTTGAACGGCTGTCGCTGCGATCGCGATCATCTGCGCCAGCTCATTTCATCGGAGCTGCAACTCCATTTCGATGAATGGAGGAGCATCGCCTCGCTCAGTCAGCATCTTTGCTTGTCTCGAGGCGTTCGTGCAAGTTGGGCAGCGGAATCGAACCGCTGCCGAGGCAGCAGTTCGGGTGAGCTTCGGCCTGCGCCAGGAAAACCTGCGCCGCCGCGAATTGAACACGGTCGACATACCGGCGCATGTGCGGTCCGTCCGAGTAGCCTCCGGGAAAAGGCGGTACGGTGGCTTGCATACCTTCCAATCCGGTGATGTTTTTATGTCGGTTATAGCCTGTGGTTTGATGACCGTCGAAATGGCTGCTTTCGCGCATGAGAGCTCGTGCGCTTGTGGCTTACAATGTGCGCCGGATCCGCGTCCAGCGCGGTATTCCGCAGGAGCAATTGGCTTACGATGCGGGAGTTGATCGCTCCTACATGAGCGGACTTGAGCGCCAACAAGCGAACCCGACAGTCGATCTTCTTGATCGCCTTGCCGAGACGCTCGGCGTAGCTGTTTCCGAACTGTTTGTTCGGCCATCCAAGGGCGCCCCGCCACCCGCGACCTTACCTAAAGGCCGCAAGCCGAAGCCGGCACGCGGCAAAAGGACTTAAGCCTGGCAAACACCAGCTGAGACACTGATGTCCTGCGCTCTCGGCGTAGGCATCGCGCCCGCACGAGGATTTTATGCGTGGCTGACGCGGATACGCAGCGATCCGGCCATGGACATCGAATATTGTGATGGACTTTGATTCTGGCGCCGGAGCAGACAATGGCGGCTCGAGACGATGAAGTTCCTCTAAATGCCATCCGCGCGTTTGTGACCGTTGCCCGCGAAGGCAGCGTCACGCGCGCGGCCACCACTTTGGGGACAACGCAAAGTTCGGTCAGCCGTTATTTGGCTGTACTGCGGGATTATCTGGGGGCTGACCTCATCGAGCGGCGTGGACGATTGACCGAGTTCGGAAGGCTCTTTGCAAACGCAGTGTCTGAACCGCTCGAAACCGTCAGTTTCACGGCGAAGAGAATGCGACGCCGTGCAGGCGCAGGAACGAATCGGATCGTGGTCCGCACGTCACTATCGACCTTTGCTTTCTCTCTCCTTATTCCAAATCTGCAGGCTTTCTCTTCTGAAGCGGGTGGCGTTATCGTGGACATCATCAGCTCGCTGGCGCACCCTACATCTTCGGATGATTTCGATATTTTGATTACACGGGATCTTTCCGTCATCGAACCCGCCGACAGTTGGGAGATTTACAAAGAGGAACTGGTGTGCGTCGGCCCGCCAAGTCTGGTCGGAGGCCGAGAGCTCTCGATCGTTCGCTCAACGCCTATACTGAACGTCACATCCCGCCCCGACATCCTGCCGACATGGCTGAGAGCCATGAATCTGTCTTCGAGCGACATACGAGTGGGCGCCCGGTATGATCACAACTATCTTGCCTTGCCGGCAGTAATGACGGGAAAATGCCTTCTTGTCGCGCCAGAAATCATCGTCGGAGATCTAGTCAGAGGGGGCGCTTTGCAAATCATCCCTGGCACCCGCACTCCAAGTGGCATGCAGTATCGCGCTTATGCCGTAGATCGTAGCGCGCACCCCGAGATCGCACGTTCATTTTGCCGATGGCTGGCTCGTCTTTGCAAGAAGGTCGTACTTGCGCAGGCTGCCTGAGGTCTAGCGTCCCTCAATCCGGTGCAGGGAGAGATCAATGTTCAGGTCGAGCGCGCTAAAATTGAGAAATCTATTCAAGCATAATCCGCAAAGCCTACGGAGATAGCGCCCCTCTGTTGCAGCAATCAAGACGGCAACAATGAAATATCGGAGCGCAAAGACTTTTTCCTATCCACCAGGCAGCGGAAGAATTGGCTGGCAGCACGGAAGGTAGGCCCTTTATCGCGCCGCAACTCACTACTTGTCCCCCCTGCCCCTGCGTTTGTCGAGCAATGCTCGCCAGCGTAGGCGCATGAGGCGCTGCCCCAGTTTAACGAGTCGAATAGTTCGGCTGCGCAAATCGTCTGTTTTCCAGGCGCGCTCGGCAATACGATGACTTCCAAACAAGCCTTGCGCGATTTGGCGATAGCTATTTCCTTCCTGCCATCCATCCACTGCGCGCAACGCCAGGATCAGCCGGCGCCGCTTCAAAGCAGGCAAAGCAAGTGGCGAATTTCCGAACGCCCGACGCTCAAGGGCAAGCCAAAATCGACGTGCGGCCTCCAGGCGAAGCTCGAAATCGGCATCGAGCGGCAGATCAATGACGACAGCAGATCCGCTCGCCGGAAGCTCTCTTAGCCAAAGGCGATGCTTCGTGCCCCCGAGCGGCACGATCGCATGCCATCCATCCGGCGCACGGCGAAGCTCGCTGCCCGGCAGATTGTCGAAATCGAGCTGATAGTTTTTGGGCGCAATGCGGCCAGCCGCCCGCAAAGCCAGTACGGTCGGCAGCACCTCAGGTGCCCAGAAGACTGCTTGCTTGTCGAAAGTCTTTTGCGGATCAGCAGGAAAACGAGAGCCCCCACTTGCGTCGGAACTCGCCCGCCGCGGCGCTTGAACGTTGGCGGCGAGATAACCGCTTATAATCCTCTTGGTAGTCGCGATCCCGGCGCAGCCACTCCCAGGCCAGTTCGGCAGCATCTGCCGTCTTCAGGCCGCTATATGCTTCCTCAGATCTCCAGTCAGTATCCGCCATCGCACCTTTCCCGCACAATCTTCAGACGCGGCGAAATGCAGCCGATGATTGTGGCGCTTTCCGGCTGCTTGCTCACCGTGTGCGCGTCTTCCACGCAACTAATCAATGGAACAATCAACTTTTGCGATTGCGACGATTTCGATGACCTCGACATCCGCGCTGATCAGTGTTTTGGCCAGTCGCTACGTAACAGATCACGATAGCCCTTGCCCGCTAGCCACTTGGCTCGAGTCAGATGACTTTCGAACGTGCGTCGCGCTCGATCCGGTTCAACGGTCGGGTCAAGCCCAAGCACGATGCGCGCGATTTCACGCCAATCTGCCTTGTCAGCGTCGGCATCAAGAAGTCGCATGTAGGCAACAGCGTGCTCCTTGTCATAGGACGTGAGCTCGTCGACGCTGGGCGCCAATTCTGCGATCTTCGGCTCTGCTGGCACTGATTGAAACTCCTACCCAGCTGAAAAATCTACCGAAATCAGAGCAACGATAACTAATTTTACGTTGCTTCGGTACCTACCCAATGGTCGCACGCCGACCTCCTTTTCGCGCCAAGACGGCAAGCGCAGATCGGCTCGCATGGGCGTGTTGGCTCCATGCTGCGCTTTCTCTTTTCATCGCCGTCCATACTGAAAGGTATTGCACATGCGCCCCGCAACTAGGTTGTTTTTGCTGCTCCTGGCGGAAAGGCATGGTGGTCCGTGGTGACCGTCCCGATCGCACGCGAGAGGGCAGTAGCCAGAACCTGCCAGCTGGAGAATATTCGTTTCCGTTTCGACCCACAGTTGAACATTCGTCCTATATCGTCGCGGTCTCGGGAAAACGCCGCAGGTACCTCTGAGCGCTATTTCTTCTCTGCCGCTAATGGCACGCTATAGCCCCACGAGAACGGTTGCGATGGTCGAGAAGACGGGCATTAGCTGCGCCCGAATCTCACCGTTGCCTGATTCCTCGAAGCAATTGGGGAAGACTGCCAAAGCTGGTTCGAGCTTATCGTAATACTCTGGCTATAACCAGTGGTTTCATAATCGTCGGAATGGCTGCCTCTGCGCATGAACGCTCGTGCGCTTGTGGCCTGGAATGTGCGCCGGATCCGCGTTGAGCGCGGCATTCCGCAAGACCAATTGGCCTATGATGCAGGGATCGACCGCTCATACATGGGGCGCATTGAGCAGAAGAAGGAAAACCCGACTATTGATCTCCTGGAACGCATCGCCAAGACTTTGGGTGTTCACTTGTTCGAATTATTCACACCGCCCGCTAAAGGTGCAATGCCCCCCAAGCCGATGTCCAGAGGGCGGAAGCCGGCACGGCTTGGCCGAAACAAGACGTAATGATTGAGCGATCCATGTTTCGGCTAGGGCTTGGGCGGAATCGAGCCGGAGCGGCCTACGTGCTTCATCGATCTACAGCCGACGATCCCGCTCACCCGCTCCAGCCGATGTCGTCCCAGCCGGGTTCCGCCTCGCGAACGGCGGCCTGGCGCAAGGCCGAGCATCCTCAAAATGAGCTCGTGCGCCGCTCGCCGTAACCCTACCGACGGTCGGCCGAGGTTTGCGAAGAGTCTGCTTGGAGCTGAGGTCGGTTTGTCGGGTGATGTTCGGGTGATCGCAACGCCTCACCTACGAGACTTCCGCAAGGGCATGGAGTGACTTGCTACCCTGGTGCGTAAGAGCATGGGAGTAGATCCGTCGCAGAGCGGTCGGTCGATGATCAAGCTGTCGCGCGGCTTGAGGATGGGACCTTTCCGCTGGACGAAGATCGGGAAAGTGTGCTGGCCATGCAGGGGCGCAATTTAGGCGCTCCTGGAAAGGCTCGACGGAAGGTTGTTTATGGGACACGTAAGACGCAGGCACGATCGCTAGCGGGATAATTTCCGCCGAGCCGGGCGCTGGGAATCAACGCCATCCGACAGCTCGCGAGATGGTGGCGAATTTGCTCTGAATTAGGTGTGAGCTACGCCGGGACTCACTATACCGATACGAAGAAGGGGATGCTGCTCGCCGAGCGAGAGGCAACGGATGGATCAGATCATCAAAAATGCAGCGTCATCGGTTTGACCTGCGAGGAGAGACGAAGCCTGGATTAATACTGTTGGGCCTGGAAGAAGCCTAGCAGGTGGCAGCTGCGCCCGTTAGCCGGTCCTCACGCATAAGACCGGCCGCACCGCTCGACATTGCAGGGCCGCAATTTAGTCTTGGGTCTCCGCGCGTTGACCTAATCCGGAAGGTGCCGACAAGTCAGGCAGCCTTTGCCGCCCTTGATTTTGGCCTTTTCTCGTGCGGTACGCGGGCGCCAATCGCAAGCTGGTCCGTCATCCAGTGAGGGCTGCTGGATTTGCTGACGGGGTACGGCTCAGTCGCGCGATTGTCCCAGATTACGACGTCGCCTGATTTCAAGTTCCAGCACAGAGTGTTCCGGGGCGCGATGAGATAGGATTGCAGCCGTTCAAACAGTCTTTGGCTGGGAAAGCGCTGCAGTCCGACAAAGTTGTTCACGGTACTACCGAGCGATAGCATGCGTTCGCCGGTCTCGGGATGAACACGAACAATCGGATGTGTCGTTTCGTAGATCGTCCCAGTGGATACGCCCCACCAAGGCCGCTTGTTAGCATCGGTGCCCCTCTCTGTCGCGGTGAGATCAGATGCAACGAAGCTCACGGCCCATAGGTTATCTGCGAGCATCCGCAGGGGATCGGGAAGATCAAGATAAGCGCCCGCCCTGCTCGACCAAGTAATGTCGCCGCCAAAAGGCGGGGCCGCTGCGAGTCGCAGCACCGAAATGGCTGTGCGGACCCGCCCCTCGTTCATCTGGTTGAGATGACTGTAGGCGGGATCAGACAGCTCCTGCCGGATCGTTAAACCGCCCATTGTGTCCGCCATTGTGGGATTCGGTATCAGCGAGCCAAGCCGGAGCACAAAACGTTGCTGCTGTGCATCGTCGAGATGTCCCTGGTCACGGAAGAAGATGACCTTGTGCTCTAGCAGAAGCCGCTTGAACGCTACGATGACATCGTCGGGCAAATCGTCCGACAACGCAATGTTCTTGATTTCGGCACCAAGCCGCTCCGCACGCTTCACGATGTCTGCTCGCGGAATGACATCTTCAACAACCATTGTCCCACTCATCACGCGCCTCTTTCTGTGGATGTCTAAAACAGACTCGGTGGTGGTCGCGTCTGGCGACAAACCCGGTAAAACCATCTTGATCCTACACACTCGAATTGTCTGAGCGTGGCTCAACGCGCCACTCAACTAGGCGACTGAATTCTGATACGCACCACCAGCACCCTAGGATCCGACTCCCTCTGCGTGTCGACGGCTAGTGGCGTTCTCATTGAAGGACACTCGCATATGAGGCCGCTAGATCGATTGTGGCCTGATCAACAGTGCAGATCATAGACGCAATCCATGTCCAGTCCATGAAACGAAACCAGCTTTCTTTTAGAGCTCGCGTAACGTTCTCCTCGTCTCAGAACTCAGGCTTGGAAAATCCTCGAACAACGACTGCGTCGTACCTCATTCATCCCGCACGGCGTCATGCGCACGATGAAGATTGGAATTAGTTCGCGATATGCACTCGCGAAGCGGATAGAACCTGCTGCTCGAAGCAAATCTACCTTAAGACGTACATCATATTAGTGGCTACTTCAACGTGCTGCAATCATATTTTTGCGACTTGCAGTTGTTTCAATGGGCGCTTGTTTCATCAGCAGTCAGATCACTTGCTGTCAGTCTTTGACTAGCGGTTGAAGCGCAAAATAGGAACGCTGCAACTTCCGATGCAGCTTAACAACGGACTTAATCCCTCGATTTTCGAAATCTGCACATGGCACGAATGCAGGTGCCCCCGGGGTAACCTGCCCCTGCACGGAGAGCTAGACTTTCCTTACGAAGTGCATGCCATTTCGCTTTGTGGCAATTGAGTACACATATGATACAGCGTGCCGACCGCTCAGACTATGACGTTCCACCCCGCCGCGCGGAAGACCCTCTCGAGCTCCTGCACGATCTTGCCGTTCCCGCGCACGTGGCCATCGAGCCGCTGGAGATTGCAGTTGATGACGTAGATCAAATTGTCGAGCTTCTCGCGGCCGGCGAGCGAGATCGCGCCGAGCGATTCCGGCTCGTCGGTTTCGCCGTCATCCATGAAGGCCCAGGCTTTGCGGTTTCCCGTTTCGGCCAGGTTGCGGTTCTGGAGATATTTCAGGAAGCGAGCCTGATAAATCGCCGCCAGCGGGGCGAGGTCCATCGACACGTTGGAAATTGCCAAAAATCCGGCATCAGCCAGGGATGCGGATAGCTCGACAGGCCTTTGCCGCCGGTCTCCTGGCGGAAGCTGAGAAGCTGCTCCTCGCTGAGCCGGCGTTCGGGAAACGCACGCGCATAGATACCGGGCGAACTGTGGCCCTGGACCGGGATCAGGTCGCGGCCATGGTTCTCCGTCGGTGCATGCCAGAAATGGCCGAAACTAATATCGTAGAGCGTTGCGGCCGACTGGAAGCTTGCAATGTGACCGCCGAGCCCCGAGCTCTCCTTTGGCGCGCAGCACGATCGCGAGCGCGTTCCAGCGGATGATCGAACGAAGCTTGTGCTCGATGGCGCGATCGCCCGGCAAGGGCGGCTATTGGCTCAGCGGAATCGATTGCAATAGGGCGTCGTCAGCATCTGTTCAATCGCCACCCCGCCTTCGCGGGCGGCATCGACTATCGTGTTGACGACGAACTCGGCCCGCTCATTGCCGCGATGCCTTGGTGGCTGACAGAGCATCCAGCCACTCCTGGGTTTCCTGCGGATCCAGGTCGTGCGCGCCTGCAACTGTCATCACCCTCTCCCTTTGCCTGCGAAGCCGATTCGGGCGTCAGTGCTCATTGCGCTCCGCAACGGCAGAGAGGCGCAGTGCCGTCCAGGCGACATGGCCTGTGCTGTTACGAAGGATCGAATGCTGGCTGGTATCAGAGCGTCCCCTCGCATTGCTTGTTCTGGAGCCGATGCTCCTTTTTTCGATGCTTAAAGCAGCATCCGTGCCAGGCCACGGAGGAGGGCGGGAATCGTGTATCTCCTTCGTTTTGCCGGGAAATGCTCTCAGGGCACGGTAGCTCCGGGACCTCTGGAGCCACGATACGTCCCAAGCGCCGGAAGGCCGGCCGGCGGAGCGATCCGGAATATCGGACGGTCGCGGCCATGCATCGCCGCCGGCAAGGCGGATCAGGCGGCCGGGGATGAAATGGAGTTGATGATGCTGCTCTGACCGGTCGAATGTCTGCGTGCAACATCCCGCTTCTGTCACGAGGCGACGGCGATTCTCAGCTAGGGCGCTGCTTTCAGCTGCACCCGTGGCCCGGAGCACATGGCGTTTCCCGCATGCATGCCGCCGAATGCTTCGCTCGGCAGCTATGAACCCTCGCGTCGCTCTTTCCTCCAATCGGCGCGGTGATAAACGCCAAGTCCGACGGAGAGCATAAGAGCCAGAGAAGGGCCGTCATCACCGGCTCAGTTGATTTCGTTGTCGGTGCGCGGATTGCGCCTCTACTCCCTTCTCACTTCATGAAAGATTGTCTTGTATCCTGCCCCGCGAACCCGGAACGACAACGAGCCAACAACTTTGCTCGTGACAAACTCGCATTCAGGCCGAGTTCTCGTCAGGTGACAAGCGCTTTATCGCGGGCCTGCTGTGAAGCTCCGACTCGCCTGCTGGAGATAATCATGGACAACGCGTCCGAGGCCAAGTGTAAGGTCGGCGCGGATGTGGATAGAGGCTACGATCTCGAGAACAGGTAATTCAGCTACCGGAGCCAATGCGTGAGGCGTCAAGGACAAGGCCGCCGGCCCGGTCCAGGCTCCCTTTAGAGCTATTTCCTCATGCCTGTATTCTACCAGTTCGCATATGCGCGGACTGCCATCGACATGTGGGATGATTTTGAGTAGAAAATTCGGCTCCTCGAGGGCGGCTTTAACTTGCGCCAAGTCGGCCTCACGGTGTTTGTAGCCCATCGTACCTGTTGCAACTCGCAGCGGCCCGTAGTCCAGCATACCGATAATCGTCTCAACTTCAGTTCGCAACGTGGGTTGGGCCAGCTTTTTGGGAAAGCCCCACAGTTCTCGTCCACCTGCAATGGCCGCCTCGCCGTTAAGAAACATGTAGTGCGTGTAGCTACCGCTACGTCCACGAAAGGATACAGGGATCACCTGGCTGCTTTCTGCGTAATCGCCAAAGCTGTTTGAATCCGGCATGCGAATGAATTCATATTTCACAAGCGCTTGCCGCTCATCGAACTCCAGCGGCTCAGGTAACACTGCTCGCAGCTTTGCTGGGTCGGTGCGGTATGTAATTATAAGGTATTCGCGATCGACAAACCGATACGGCCCTCGTGAATACGCTGGATTGGTTAGAGGCATCGCGAACGCCCGTTCGAGCACTTCGTTCTCGCGCATTCAGTTCTCCTGACGTTGAGAATTACCAGCTTGCTTTACTCGCGGCGATCCTGGTCAAGATGGAACGTAAAGACGCCGTCAGGACTTGTAGGGCGACCGAACACCTCGGGATGGCGCAGCACGCGTAGCGCATCCTTATAACCTGCGCGCCAACGCTCTTGCATCGAAACGCGGGAGAACTCGTAGTCTTTTGAGCTTCCCTCGTTGTTCCGCGCCCGGTAAGTCAACTGGACGATGTTATAGACGTTATGACAGTTAGAAGAAGTTCTCAGAAGCTTCACATCCTCATCTTCGCTGAGATCTTCGGGGATCCGATCCAACAGGGCAGCGAGTGCACGCCGTAGCTGCTGCACCCGCCTAAGCTGGCGGAGACTTGGTCGCGTGCGGCTCGAATATTGAATCTCCTTTTGGCGCGTTGCGACTTCCGCCATGTTGCGCGGTATCGGTCCCCGAGGACTCCACACGTCGACCTGGAACGCGAGCATGTCCTGGGGAGCGTCAGACTGAAGCAGCCATTCCAATGGTGTATTGGACACGAGGCCACCGTCCCAGTAGTGCTCACCGTCTATCTCTATCGCCGGAAAACCTGGCGGCAGCGCTCCGCTCGCCATGATGTGCTCCGGCATGATGGTGTGAGTGCTGTTGTCGAAGTAGACGACATTGCCTGTTCGTACGTTGACCGCACCTGCACTGAATCGGATCTTTCCAGCGTTCAGACGATCAAAATCGACGAGGCGCTCCAGCGTCATCTTTAAGCTGCTAGTATCATAAAAGCTGGTGGCCTCGCTCGTCCCGTCGCGTTGCGACCAGGGCGGCATGGTCCGGGTGGAGAAAAATCCCGTTGCACCGCATACCAGCGCAAAGCTTGCGCTCACCTGGTCGAAGAAATTGCGCGCACCGGCGCTGCGGGCTAAGTCGATAAAGGGATTGCTGGTGCACCAAGGTCCGGCAGACGTCACTTGCGTCCAAAATTCACGTACACGATCAAGACGCGCGTCGGGCGGGTTGCCCGCGATGATGGCAGCGTTGATCGCTCCGATGGAGATACCGGCGACCCAATCAGGATGGATGTTGGCCTCGACCAAGGCCTCGTAGACGCCTCCCTGGTATGCTCCCAGAGCACCACCGCCCTGCAAGACTAGGGCAATGCAGTGAAATGGCAGCCGCCGATCAACCCCTTGGACGTGATGGTGGCCAGGCGGGAAATTCATAGTCTGCGTATGTTCAGTTGGAAATTCGCCAAACTCGATCCTCCTTGAAACGCAAATCGCACTTGAACATACTCAGAAGCAGCTGGAATTGGACGACATTGTCGTTTCTCTAGAGGGGGCGGACCGCTGCCTGACGTCACGCGAAGCGTTCGGTAGATCATCGCTTACCTCGAATTGCTTCAGCCAAGGGGCTACGCAAACTCCATGCCAGCACGGAATGAGTTGAGACATTCGGCGCCGGCAACGCATGCGCGCCGTGGACAATCTCGCGACGAGCCCGTTCTGTGCCGCCTGCCGCCCGTGGCCTTGATATCGTTGCGCACGACATAGCACCCTCAGTTATAGACGTGATTGGCCACTGCTTGGGTGCGGACTCATTTGTGTGAAATGCGCCGGTACTCTATGCGACACACGTCGATCTCCCGACACATCGTTGAACGATTGCGGCGATTTGCCAGTCCGTCCTTGCGATATTGGAATGAGCCTGAACCGCACACGGGCACACATGGCTCCAAAAAGCGCTCGATCATCGCTCGCCAATTTCTCCGCAACTGCGGCGCGCCACTCTCAATGAAAAAAGAAGATTTGTTCGCGGCTGTGACGCTGCAGCCTGCCGCCCGGCTTGGACGCGTTCTGCGATGGTCTGCAATTTTATCCTGTGACCTTTGCAACGGACATCCCTTCGTTGTTGAAGCGCTCGGCGCGATCCGTAGCATGGACCGTTGTTGCGCGGATTGCGGTACAAGCGGCGTATTTCGCGCGCCTAGGTTGCCTTGGAATGCATCGCGTTTGCTCGTGAAGACTACGTCGCCAGGATGCCCGATGCTGCAATAGAATGATAATAACTTAAGTCGTCGCGAAGGTCTTATCCTCGGCAAAGAACTTTGCCGCCAGCATCAGCGCCCCCGCAGCACCAACGCTCTTCGTGAACTCGTTCTCAATGCGCAGCGATCTCCAGGTTTTGAGAATCGTTGGAACGAGGTGGCGGAGGCCTATCGAACGGCGAACGATCTTTTCGGCGACATCATCAAGGTCACTCCATCCTCGAAGGTCGTGGGCGACATGGCCTGGATTCTCGGAAAGAAAACCGTAGCCGGGATGTATGGCGTCGACTTTGGCGTCCTTGGGACGCGCAGTACCTCCTCGATCGAAAGATGAGCCTCTAGCGGTCCCTTTCCCTTCTCTACCTGGTAGGCCTCATCCGCTTTGCACCCCACTAGCTCAATCTGCGAAGCGACACCGATCGGCTCTAAGAATGAGGCGGGTCAGGTGCACATGACATCTACCCGAAAAGACACGCGTCATATTTGTCTCGAGTCTGCTGACAGCGCTGTGGTTTCGGGAGGTGGGCGCAATCCGGGGCAGATCCTGGCCGCCGCGGATCACCCCTATTCCGGACAATTCTCTTCAACTGCTATGTCCCCGCAAATTCAATTACAAAATTTGCTTTGAAGCAGACCCCCCTACTGTGTCATCGCGCTTCGCTCAAAGGGCTTGTTCTCGGCGATAAATCTTGCGGCCAGCACCAGGGCCCCCATCGAAAAGTCCTTCCCATGGGCGGCTATCATCCGTTCGGAGAGTTCGGCCAACTCTCTAAAGAATAGATCCTTACTTTCGGCTTCGCTTAGAGCGCGATTAGTCGTCATAATTAGTTCTCCTCACGATTTCGTTGGCGCGCCCGCACTTTTGCTGGAGCGCAAGCTATTTGAAGACATGCGGCGGAAACGTCACGATCGCCGCCTCGCCCTCACTTGTTCCTACGGCAAGATGCTGGCCGTCGCTGGACCACTGAAGGGCGTGAATGGCGCCTCCGCCTGGCGGCCTGACGACCATTTCGTCGGAGTGTCCGATCTTCGCAATCGCGACCACTCCGTCGGCGTAGCCCGCCGCAACCAATTGGCGCTCCGGATGGATATCCACCGTGTCAGCGAGGACGAACCGGGCGCGCCCGGTAGCGAGACTCGTCGGCTTCTGGCTGTCGTCAATAAGGCTGGAAACGTCCCAGGCGATTATCCGATAGGCTCCGCTCGTAACCAGGGCTCGGGAGTCTGCGCTCCATGAAAGAGAGGCGACGTTGGCGGGGTAGGTGGGAATTCGGACGATCCATGCATCGGCAAGACGGACCAAAACAACGCCCGCATTCTCGACCGATGCAGCTAACCAGCTTCCATCGGGGCTCCACGACAACGTCGAGACCAAGCCGACATCAAATGAAGCAGCGGGCTCCGGTCTGGCTCCAAAGGATCGTATAAGCAGACAACCGTCCGCTCCTATTGCGAAACTCCGGCCATCAGGAGATACGGCCATCGCGGATGAATTTCCTCCCCCGCGTTCCTGGACCCATCCGATCTCACCATTGGGCTGGTAGTGTATGAGTGATCCGCCAGAAGAAACGAGTACACCGCCCGCACATACCGGGACAACCAGATCAATCGCGGCCCGCAGTCTCGAAATTTGCCGGGTGACACCGGCGGTCGAAACGTGCAGCAACTCGCCGCCGTCACTGGCGATGAACCCCGAAGGCTTGACCGAAGCAAGATGAAGCCGACCATCGCTGATGACGACTCTCGTCAGCGGAGGCACCGGATTTCGTCGCGGTGAGATCGTGGCCCGTCCCTCGTCCAAGGCGATACGACAGCGATCTATCGGCGGTTCACTGTCCACCAAGGGCGCAATGGCCAGAGAGCCGTCGGCGAGTGCGAACGCGACTGCCTTTCCAGCAGCGTCGAACGCCACGTTCGTGACCGGGGCGCCTACTTTCCAGTGCCGCCCCAACAAATCATAAAGTGTTGCGCTCCCTGCTTCTGCTTCCATCGTGTCCATCGGTTGTCTCACTTATCCGCCGCAATCCGCCGATCAACGTCTTCAAGACCAGCCTCGAGCGCAACGCACTGAGCCTCGCACGTGGCTACGGCAGCGTTTGCTTTCTCGAAGCGCTCACGCGCCTCATCGAATGCCTTGCTAAGCGTCAGCGAGCCGCCCATCGCTGCAATCTCGCTTTCGATTCTCTGCATTTCGAATTCCGCTCCACCACTTAGCTGACGGTTCAGAAGGCTGCGCGATTGAGCGGCCGACATCTGCTGAACGATGCGCAACCGCTCATTCAGCATGTCGCGAAGCAGCGGCCTATCGCCGGTCATGCGCTTGTCTCAATTGCAGTCAGGATCCGCTGCAAGCCTCCTGTTCCGGCAACGAAGTGTTCCTGCGCATCATTGATATGGGATTGCAGCGAATCCCAGAGATCTACCCTCAGCAACCGCGCCGGATCGCCGGCCATCCTCTCCAAGGCCTGCAGACCGAACTGATGCCGCAATCCGATGCCCTGCAAAACGAAATCCGTCAGTTCGCGTGCATGTGTCTCGATGAAGGGACGCAAGAGCGGGTGCGCGCCATAACTGGTGCCGCGCTCTGCGAGTTCGCACTCGATGAACGCAACGAAATGACGAACGAGCAGATCTTGGCTTTCGCCAACTAGATGCACCATGAAGGTTACGTCGCGGTCGGCGCGTGCGAGAATCTGTGAGGCGAGCGTGGTCGCGACGACCGGCTCTCCTTCGCGCTTCTTTCCATTCCAGACCGTCGCCATATCCAATCCTTATCCCGAGGTTTGCGAACGGTATTGGTGCAACTTCCGATATAGCGTGGCGCGCGAAAGCCCCAACTTTTCGGCGGCGGCCGCGATATTGCCGCCGGCGTTTGCGACGGCCCTTTCGATGGCACGACGTTCCATCTCGTCGAAGCGCGCGATCTCCTCGCGTTCCGGGGTTTGACCACGATCACCCGATAATGTCGGCGTAGTCGGCTGAGATGCCGCTTCCAGGAAATCCTCGGGCAAGTCCCTGGGCGTGACCACGCCGGTAAGCGTCATCAGCACGAGGTTTTCGATCAGATTGCGCAGTTCGCGGACGTTCCCCGGCCAGCTGTAGCGCCGCAGTAACTCCATGGTGGCCGCCTCGAAACGCAGCGGTTGGGTATTATAAGTGGCTGCGAATTGCCTGTTAAAATGATCGATCAGGATTTCGACATCGCCCAGGCGCTCGCGCAAAGGCGGGATGGTGAATTTGACAACACCGATCCGGAAATACAGGTCTCTTCTGAAACGCCCCTCCGCCACTTCCTGCTTCAAATTCCGATTGGTCGATGCAACAAGTCGCACATCGACCGGACGCGGCTTACTGTCACCGAGCCGATAGACCGCCCGCTCCTCGAGCACGCGCAGCAGATAGGGCTGGAGGTCAAGCGGCATTTCGCCAATTTCATCGAGACTGAGCACCCCGCCATTAGCGAACTCAAAGCGTCCGGCCTTTCCCTCGCGGGTCGCCCCGGTAAAGGCGCCCGGAGCATGGCCGAACAACTCGCCGCCAAGAAGCTCTTTGGAGACCGCACCGCAATTGAAGGCGACAAAGGGCTCCTTGCCTGTCTTCTGACTAGCGGCGTGAATCAGACGGGCAAAGAGTTCCTTGCCAACACCGGTCTCGCCTTCAAGCAGGATTGCCGTGCGGCCGAGTGCCGCCCGCTCAACCTTTTCGACCACATCCAGCAGTGCTTCGCTACATCCGATGATGGCCTCTTTTGCCGAGATAAGAGCGCTTTGCGCGCTCGGCGACATCTGAGCCGCCCCCGCGTTCATCCGCGGTTTTGACGCAAGCACGAGCATTGCACCCTTGACGACGCCGTCCACAACCAAGGGTTCGATCTGCTGCTCGCGCAGCTCCTCGGGCAATCCACTCGTTAGGTCCTTGCCCAATAGCCCTTCGCTGCTGGGGAGAATCTGAGTTCCGATGCTTAGGTCGGGAGTATGCGCGATCCGCCGCCAGCGCCCAGGCGCCATGTCGTTGTGATGGACGACCCGGCCGAACCGATCGAGAATGACGACGCCGTCGGACCTGTTCATTCCCGGCATCCGCGAAATGCTCGCCTCAAGCAGCCGCATTCTCTCGATGCGAATTTTCTCTGAAAGTGCAAGTTCGATGTGATTGGCCGCCACGACCGCGAGGGCCACGTTGTGCCGATGAAAGATCGCCTGCGGCCCGGAAAAATCGACGATGCCGATGATGCTGCCGTCGATCGGACTCCGAATCGGGCTGCCGACGCAAGTCCATGCCTTGATGCCTTCAGAGAAATGCTCGGCCGCATGGACATGAACCGGCTTCCCCGTGACGAGCGCGGTCCCGATGCCGTTGGTACCGGTCACCGTCTCGCCCCAAGCGGCGCCGACTTCAAGACGAATGTCATGTCCCGCATCGATTGTCCGCTGGTCGCCCGCCACATCCAGCACGACACCATTCCTGTCGGTGATCAGCAGCATTGTGGCGGCGTCGCCAAGCACCTCCGCGACGCGGCGAAACGTCTGGGCGCTTGCAGCCATCAAGTCTTCATTCTTCAGACGCAGCTCATAGAGGTCGTCCGGCGAGGCGACGAGACTGCTGCCTTTCCCGTGGGCATCGACGCCCGATTTGAGACTGCGCTGCCATGAGCTCTCGATGACACCTCGAACCGGCGCGTTCTCTCGCCTAAGGTCACCGAAAGTCAGAAAGTTTTCCCAGGCCCTATTGGTCTCTCGTTCATCATAGGGCCGCCCTTGCTCTGCGTCCGTGGCGCCCGGATCATTGTAGCCTTCCAGGAAAAATGGCGGCTTAGCCATGAGCGTTTCCGTCAGCATTGGAGCACCATACTTTCGTTGGCAGGCAGCAACCCGATCAACAGAAACGATCGAACCAGGCTTGACCGAGATGTGTCATCCCCGCAGGGCCGGCTCACTGATCATTCGGCGGCCTTGCCGTTCGCGTCCAACCCGAGGCGCGCCGCGATAATCCCTTCCAAGCGCTCTTCAGACGGCTGGTCGGGGACGAGCATCCCCTCAAGATCGGCGAGGACCTTATAGATGCCCTCATCCAGCGGGTCGAACAGCCCATTCTCGCGTGTCGCCAGCGCCAGGTGTCGAGATTGGCCTCGACCTCGCAGCTCGCCAACAAAATGAAGCTGTCGGCCTGATGCGAGATCGGCAACCACAACACGGCCGTTGAGACTGATCCGTATATAGGGCTCTGTCTCCGGCAGGCGCCCCTTCGGGGTGTACCATAGCTTACCCGATGGCTGGGGCTCCGGAGGAGGTGTGCGGTTGCGCAGCTCCTGCCAGCGCCCAGCCGTCAGATGATTGGCAAGCGCATCGATCTTGGTCCGGTTCTTATCAATGAAGTCCTTCGCCGCCACGTCCTCACGGCGCGGACCATCCCGCTTGGAGATGATGTAGACCATGTGCCTTCCTCCTCCGGTTCGGCCCAATGGTCGTGGAAGCTTATAGCGCCTCCTTCGGCCCCGGCCGGAGCTTTCAAGATTGTAGCTTGTTCTGGCTCGTTGTCACCGGCCGATCATCGAGTTGCAAAGCTCAAGCGGTCGCCGCCATCGGGCGCGTCACTCCGGCCTTAAAGAGGTAACCGGACAGTGCGGCACCAAGGCACGGCGCCACAAAGTAGAGCCACACCTGCGACAGCGCATCTGGTCCTGCAAACAACGCGGGGCCCAGCGAGCGGGCTGGATTCACCGATGACCCCGACACGGCGATGCCGGCGAGATGGATCGCCACCAGGGTGAGGCCGATCACCAGGCCGGCGTAAGCAGAGGTCGCTCCGTTTTGCGTTGCACCAAGAATGACAGTCAGGAACAGAAAAGTTGCCGCCGCCTCGAACACGAATGCGGAAAGCACGCCATATTGACCCCAGCCATTCTGGGCAAAGCCATTTGCCGCGACGTCGTACCCCCCTACTTTGCCTTCGGCGATCAGATACAGCACCGCTGCAGCCGCAATTGCCCCAATGAACTGCGCAATGATATAGCCGGCGAAATCTCGCGGCGACATCCGACCAGCGACGAGCATGCCGAGACTGACGGCCGGGTTGAGGTGAGCCCCAGAAATATGACCAATCGAATAGGCCATCGCGACGACCGACAGACCGAATGCGAACGCCACGCCCAACAGGCCGACCTCGGCCCGCATGAAGATCACAGTCGCGCAGCCAAAAAATACCAATGCGAACGTGCCGATGGATTCCGCAACATACTTATGCATGACTTCCCCTCCCTTGTGATGATTTCGAGTCTGAAGCGACCGATCCGCCAGTCGCGACGCGTCGGCGATAGAGCCGAGTACCTGGCCACGATACCTTCGACGTCGGAGACGTCGCGGAGGAACGCGGACCGCGTACACATGTCTCATGCGCGGCCAAGCTTCTCTGCTCCGCCGCCGAGTGCCGGTCCCTGCGTTGGATCGACGTACTCCGGCACGTCGGCAACCAGCGTGTTGGTCGTCAGCACCAGCGTGGCGACGGACGCCGCGTTGCGAAGCGCGGTATAGGTCACGCGGACGGGGTCGACGATGCCGGCTGAAACCATATCGATGAACTTGCCTTCAGCCGCATCAAATCCAATCCCCGCCGGGGCGCTCTGTAGCTCGGCTATGACCTTCTTTGCATCATGGCCTGCATTCCTGGCAATGAAGGCGGCAGGTCGGGATAGTGTCTCGCGAACCAGCTTGATGCCCTCGCCCAGGTCGCCGTTGATGTTCCCTAGCTCGCGCGCCACCACAGGTGCGCACTGGGCTAATGCGGTGCCGCCGCCGGGCACGATGCCCTCCTCGGCCGCGGCGCGCGCTGCACTGAGTGCATCGTCGATCAGCTGGATGGTACGCTTCTGCTCCACGGGCGTGACACCACCCGCAAAGATCACGGCGGTGCCGCCTGAGAGCTTGGCTAGCCGCTCCTTGAGCTTGTCCTGTTCGATGTTCGGTGGTGCCAAGTCGTGCTGCTTGGATACCTGCTGGCGCCGCGCGGCGATCGCCGCATTATCGCCACCGCCGCGAATGATCACCGTTTCACGCGCACTGGCTCGAACCTGCCGCGCGGTGCCGAGGTCAGCAAGGCTGGTCTCTTCCAACTTGCCGCCAAGCTCGCGCGCGATCACCCGTCCTCCGGTTATGATGGCGAGATCGTCCATCATCGCCTTGCGCCAGTGGCCATAGTCCGGTGGATTGACGACCAGGACCTTGCCGCGATTGCTATCACCAAGCAGCGTCGGGACGACTTCCGGCGCAATTTCTTCAGCAACGATGACAAGCGGTCGCCCGGTGGAGGCTACCGCCGCGCGCACTGCGGACAGCTCGCCCGGCGTCTTGATCTTCAAATCCGTCAGAAGAATGTAGGGTTGATCCAATACCACCTCCATCTTCTCGACATCCGTTACCATGTGATGGGATATGTAGCCCCGGTCGAACGACATTCCCTCCACGACCTCAAGTGTCGTGTTCGTCGTCAGCCCGTAATCCGAACTTATGATGCCGTCCTTGCCGACCCGCTCCACCGCCTCGGCGATCAGACCGCCCAGATGGGGATCGGTCGACGCAATCGTCGCCACGGCTTGCAACGTCTTGCGGTCCGATATGGCCATTGCCGAGTTCTTCAGAGTTTCGACAACGACATCGACGGCCCTTTCAATACCCTTGCAGAGATCCACTGCTTTGGCTCCGCGCTCCAGGGCCGCAACGCCGCCCTGAATGAGTCCATTTGCGAGCACCATCGCCGTGGTCGTACCGTCGCCGGCGACTTCGTTGGTCTGCATTGAGACCTCGCGCACCACTTGCGCGCCCATGTTCTCGAAGCGATCCGGCAATTCGATTTCGGAAGCTATCGTGACACCATCGCGTGACACGATCGGCGTACCGATCGGCCTATCGACCATCGCATTCATACCCTTGGGCCCAAGGGTCGATTCGACGGCGGCGGCAAGCTTTTGGACTCCGCGTGCAAGCGCGCGACGGGCCTCTACGTCATGAAGCAGAACTTTCGGCATTGCGTTTCACTCCCCACGTGGTGGTCACTTGTGTCTAGTCGGGCGGCTTCCTGACCGCTCTGTTATTGGCGCTCGCACATGTTGCGATACGAGCGCCTCATGCTCGAGCCACGGACGGTTTCTCCGTCCTCACACTTAGCCCGTTGGATCTCTCGGCGCAGCTACTGCCGCAGCCTCCGCACGGTGCAGACTCTCGTTCGGCGTGCCCGCCTTCCAGTTCGCGATTGCGGGCGGCAAGAAGGCCTCGGCACAATGAGCTATTGAACTCCATATTGATGCGCACTCCTCGCAACCGCTGTAGATAGGAAGCCAATTCGTGGCGCTTGAGAGAGCGTCCCTCGTAGGTGACAAACGCGCGATCGTCGGGCAGCCGGGCGAGGCCGCGCTCGACGAGAAGCTCACGATAACGCGCCTTCTGCCGCGTAACTTCCTCCGAGCCGAAGTTGACCTCGTTAAAGGTGCCAAGATTCATCCGACAGATCTCTGGATCCTCATAGCCCACGCCGCGCAAGGCGAGTATTATGACCTCTTGGCGCCGCTCGAACGCCTTGCGGCGGAACTTCGCCCGCAAGTCGTCAAGTGACCCTCCAGGTGCAAACTCTTTGAGTGCCTCGGCGAATGATTTGCCTTCCCTAACGCCTCGGTTTATCTCCTCGGCGACCATATGATCGCGAAGTTGCGGCCGCGCCTCGCGAACCCACGGCAGCGTGGAGACCGCCCGACGCATGTCATCGGCCATGAGGAATGCGAAGTTTGCCGAGCACCAGTAGGTCGGCAAACGAAAGACGATATCGACACCGCCATCATTATCGATGGTAACCCGCTCGACGAACCCGAGCTCGGTCACAGACTCATCGAGCTCGGGATCGGTGACCAGCGAAAGGCGATCCCACACTTCGCTGGTCTTGCCGTCACGATGTGGAAGGACTTCGTCCATCCGCCTCACTCCGCTGCGGTCGCAAGGGCGCTTTTTGCAAGCTTCGCCTTCTGCGCCTCGATGTCGACGCCATAGAGGCGCGCGGCATTGAGGCCCAGAATCTTCCTCTTCGCCTGGGGCGTGAGGTCGATGCCGTGCTCCTGCTTCAAATCTTCCGGGAGCTCGAAATTCCAGAACTTCTCGACCAACCAGCGCGGCGTCCAGATCGCGTAGTCGCTGCCGAAGAGAAGCTTGTCTTCACCGACCCAGAACAGCAGCTCGCTGATCACTTCAGCGAAATAGCGCGGGCGTCCGTGAATGAACGGTAGCGCTACCGCGAGGCCGCCATAGACATTCGTCTCCTGCACAGCGATCCAGCAAAAATCGTCGAGCCGCGGCAGACCACAGTGCTCAATGATGAAGTTGAGACCTTGGAAATCGGTCGCCGCATGATCGACGTCGTGAACATCGAACGCGTCCTTGTCCAACGGAATAATCGTCGGGCCCTTGTGGACGTGGATGTTGGTGATACCGAGCTTCTGGCACAGCTCGAAGCAGCGATAGGCGTTGGGATCCGTAAGCTTCCACCCGCGCGAGTCGCCCTTCCACTCGGCCGTATACAGCTTGACGCCCTTGATGCCGAACGTCTCTTTCATGTAGTGAATATATTCAAGTGCCTTCTCGCCATCCCGCGGATCGAAAGCACCGTTGATGATGAAGCGGTCCTTGTACTTCTTTGCCATCTCGGCGTTGCGATCGATGGTGTTGAACCCGTTCTTGTAGAACTCCGTCAGATAGGTCGACTGAACGACAGCCATGTCGTCCGGGCCGTCGACGAACAGATCGCGGTACATCTGGTCGGCGCTGTACTTCTCGAATTGCTCCTTCGGCCAGAGCTTATCTTTGGGGCTCAGCGATGTGTGATAAGCGTAGAAGCAGTCGATGAACTGCTTGCCGTGGATGTTGAGCTGGTTCGCCGGGCTGCCGTCCCAGAAATGGGTGTGACCGTCGATGACGAAAACTTCCTCGCCGGTGGGAGTGATGAACATGATGGTCTCCAGGAATTCTTGGTTAAGCCTATTTCGTTCGATCCACGCCATGGTCACGCGAGGACACTTCGAGAAGCGGCGGGGCCACAGCCGCTAGGGGATGCGGCCCCGCCCAGTCAGGGAGAAACAACGGAGCTCACTCGATGTATTCGAAGACCTCGTCCATGTTGCCGAACAGCGTCACTGTGTTGTCGTCGATGCGCACCATCCGCCCGTAGTGGGTCGAGGTGTTCACTTCGAAGATCTCGGCTGTCATCTCCTTGCCGAGAATGTCACTGATTTCGTCCATCTTGAAGATCAGCTTGCCCTCACCATCGATGCGAATCAGGGCTGGCTGATAGGTCACGGTCACGTTCGGCTTTTTGCTCATGAACTCGGCGATGGCACGCGCCTCGACGCTGTCATTCATGGTGACGCCGCACTGGTGGGAAATGGTTTGCTCGAAGCGAAGGTCCCCCATCTTCTGAAAGATATTTTGGTTAGTCGCAGATCTGGAAACGACAGACATCGCAAGTTACTCCTTGGGAAAAGTGAGGCCTAGCTCACCGAGAATCTTCTTGATGCGTTCGACCGACTGCGCGCGCGCGTCGGCGTACTGCACCGGCTTCGAATGCGGTTGCGACCAGATCGGCTGCAGGCCGGCAGCCGCCTTGTTGGCGAGCGCGACATGCTTGTGCACCCAGCCCTGGAACAGCTGCTTGTTGTGAGCGCCATGGTGATTGTCGGTCACCAGAAGGTGCATCAGATCGATCGTATTGGCGAGATTGCGTTCGTAGTCAGCTTCCGCGGACGAAATCACCGGTGGCGTGATGAAGTCGCCATTCGACGAAGCCACTTGCATGAGGAAGCCGCTGCGGAACAATTCGCCGACCAATGGCTCAAACACGATGTTCGTGGCGAAGTACTGCTCGAGATAGTCGGCCGAGCCCATGATCGACTCGATCGCTTCCCGCGTTCCTTGCCAGCCCTTGTCTTCCAGCCAGGCGCGCTTGCCGGCCGTGTCGTCGAAGCCCGGAATGTCCATCCCGATCTCGGCGAGATAGAGCGTGATATCTTGGGAAAGGCGAAGCTTGTACGACGAGTTCGTCAGCGTCGCATTGTTGATCATCTGGGTGTAGCCGTAGCGCTGAGCCTGCATCAGCGACGTGCCGAGACCGAACTCAGCGTGCTTCCACGCACCGAGATGGTTCTGCAGGATCTTGATCCAGGCCTTGTCGAAGCTCTTCGGCGCCCCCGACTTGCGCCCGTTGGCAATCACGGCTTGGACCATCGCTTCGATCTTGGACTGGCGCTGGTAGTGAGTGCGCTCCCACTCCTGGTCGGGGGCGCGGAACGCATGCCAATTCGAGCTGAGAGCCGCCGTGTTGTCCTTGGTGTATGCACCCTTGCCGTTGGGGAAGGAGATGATCCAGTCCTGTAACAGGTAACGTTCCGGATCCGGTTGCACGTCGACCGTCACATCTTCGTAGTGCGTGGCGCGCTTACTACGTGGCTCAAAATAGCGGTATCGGCGACTATCCGAATCCGGAAACACCGCAGAGCCTGCGGCACCGGACTTGGCTGATGCGGTTTGAACGGCAGTCATGGTCGTCTTCCTCCTCCTGTTGTTGGCTCTAGAATTGCTCGTTGGGCGGCCAAGGCGTCTAGTTGTTGGCCGGCGTGAACTTGTCGAAGAAGATGCGGTCCGACTCGACATCGTTCATTTGCAACACTGGCGTCAGCGCCTCGATCATTGGCGATGGTCCGCAGGCATAGACGTCGACGTCTTCACCGTAGTCCGCTCTGCGAAGGTGCTCTCCGACCGCCTCGTGCACGAAGCCCTTTGCTCCGCTCCAGGCCGTGTCGTCGGCCGCATGGGAGAGAACCGGCACGAAGGTGAATTGCGGATGCTTGGCGGCAAGCTCCGCGAAGTGATCCAGGTAGAAAAGATCGTTCTGCGTCCTGGCCCCGTAGAAGAAGTACACCGGACGTACTTCCCCGGAGCTGATGTGATCATGCAGGATCGACCACAGCGGCGACATTCCGGATCCGCCGCCGACCAGGATCATGGCCCCCGTCTTGTTTTCTCGTCGGAAGCAGGTCCCGTAGGGTCCTTTGACTCCGACCTCGGTTCCGACTGCGAGATCTCCGTCGAGCCGTGAGGAGAAGCGTCCGTTGGGGTACTTCTTGATGATGAACGCGAGTTTTTGGCCTTCGCTCGGCGAATTTGCCATGGAAAACGAGCGCGTAATCGTCTCTGGTCCCGTGAGCGTGATGTCGACATATTGACCCGCCCAGAACTTCAGAGGTTGCTCTAGTGCAATTTCGAGGCGGCGAATGTCATGGGTCAGCGCAGAGATGCTGGTCACCGTACCCTTGAACTCTTTGACGGGAATCGATTTCGATAGCACTTCCTCGTCGTAGTTGAGGAGTTCCACCTCGAGATCCGAGTAGGCCAAGGTGCGACAGAGCAAGATGTAGTCCTGACCTCGCTCCATCTCGTTGAGAGCGAACGTGGAATATTTCTTCAACTCGACATCGCCGCCGGTGAGGACGCATTTGCACGCCGAGCATTGGCCCTCCTTGCAACCATGAGGGAGTGCGATGCCTTGGCGGAACGCGGCGTCGAGGACGGTCTCGTTCTCTTCAACCTCGAACTCTATGCCTACCGGCTGCAGGCGAACGACATTAGTGGGCGCACCCATAAGGGGCCTCCTCAAACCAAGGCTGCAAATCTTCAGGGGATCGATGGGAAGGAGCCGGCCAAAACCGGCCCCTTCCGTTTCACTTAGTTGCAGGGATTGATGGTGAATCCCTTGCGATACTCGGCAAGATGCTTCTCGCGGTCGGCTGGGCTCATCTCCCGCAGCGTAAGCAGCGGGCTTTTGAGAATGTGGCCGCGGACATCGTCGAGCGTCCACATTTCCTTTTCTTCGAACCGCAGGTGCGGCTGGGCGACCAGCGTCTTGCCGTCCGTGCGCACGAAGCCCAGGTCCTTGATGGCGTCGGCGATATCCACATTATGGTAGACGCTTTCCCATTCGCGGCGACCGCTGAAGCGCCCCATCGCGGGGGTCGGACGTCCCTGGTATTCGCCGGCGAAGGCCTCGACAGCCGTCCAGCGATCGAGCTCATGGGCGAACGTGTAGAGCTTGCCGTCGATCTCGTCGGTGACCATGTCCTCGCGGATGAGGCATGGAACGAGGCACGACCAGCAACGATGCGGATAGACGTACCCAACATCACTATTGAACAGGATGTTGGTCTGACCGCGATGCGACAGTTTTTCGTACCACTTCCAGAACTCGCCGAACTGCGCATACCAGCCCGGATACTTGTGTTCGAACCACTCGAAATCCTTGTCGGTCTGCGCCTCGATGCGCCAGAAGTTGGCCGACCAGCCGACAGCGAAGAACTGCGCAACCTTATGCACGTAGTGCTTCTCGGTCAGGCGCTTCCAGGCCGTTTGCACATCGTCATGATGGATCTTGATGCCGTACTTTTCGAGCGGCAGCATATAGGTCCGGTAGTAGTCCTCGAAGATCCAGCGGTGCCACATCTCCGCGTAGGACTCCTTGGTCTTGTCGCGGTTCGTGGTGCCGTACTCGATGAACGTCCCGATCGCCGCGTCGACAATGGCGTGATTCTGCCAGAAGGCATACCGAAGGTCGCGCTCGAGCAGCAGGTGGTTCTCCGGCTCCTTCAGCATCGACATCAGCATGGAGTGGCCGTTGCCGATATGGCGGCTCTCGTCCGACTGGACCGATAGGAAGACGGTTGGCAGCGCATAGTCGCCGTTGCGGGCGGCTTCCGACGGCATGGCGACGAACAGCGTGTTCGTGAACGCGGTTTCGGCGACCACGGTCAGGTAGACGTTCGCGGACGTGATGGCGTCACCAGTGATGAAGCCTTCGCCGAACTGGCGACCGATGGTGGTGGCGTAGCACTTGCCGAACGCTTCCTCGGTAATGTCGAACCCAGCCGGGTCGATGTAGTTCTCCATGTACCATTTCTTCAGATTCATCTGGATGGTCGAATGACGGAATTCGTCGACCATCTGCATGGTGAAACCGGTGCGGAGATCTTCGCCGGGCGCCAGGCGTCCGACCATCGCCATGGAACGCGCCGCAGAGATTTCCGGGAAGGGGATGATCGCCAGGAACAGCTTCATCCACTCGACCCATCGCGGCTCGACATTGCGGAACATGTCGCCGCGGAGCGCGGCGTCAAGCGCGCCGTAGACGCGATTGTCCTTTTCCTCCTGCATCGGGAAATATGAGCGGAGGACCTGCTTCATCGGATCCTTCGGCGCCTTCGTGATCTTGTAGTCCGTGGGAAAGGTCATCGCCTCCTGGACGTAGGAAGGATTCCATCCGAGGTCTGCGATCTTCTTTGCAGCCTCACCTACCGAAATGCCGCGCTGGGCTGTGATTTTGTTGAGTGTTAACGTTCCAGACATTTAGTCTTTCCTCCTGATCGGGTCAGAAACCACATCGATATTCCGCCTACCCAGAACCTTGATGGTCCAGGCAGTGCTTACCCGTGCGTTACGGGCCACCTCACGGCCGTTTGCGCGACCGGACGTTTGATATCGGCAAGGGTCTTGGGATGACTGTGGTGCACCGGAAGATGATTAGCAGCGATCTTCGGTCCAACAGACGTTCCGATCACAAGCATCATTCCGCACAAGATGCGCCCTCAGCCAGGCATCCCCTTCCCTCGTTCTTGTCGCGGCTCGCCCCAGACGGAGCAGTCAGCGTTGTTGTGCTCCGGAGCTTTGCAATGGGCGTGCCAATGAGTTCGGCATCTCGCCAAACTGGTTTCTGGCTGAACGGATGCGCGGATGACCGTGGACAGAGACATCACAGCTGCCAGCTTGCGCCGAACCGAGATGCAAATTGCGACAGAATTTCAGAATGAGATTCTCAGTTACGAGAGCGCGCCAGTTTGCACTGCAATGTTTGCGTCGCAATAGTTCGCTCGGATACTGAAATTGATTTTACTGCCCGTAGAACGCTGCACGCGTTCGGAAAGGTATCCCGAAGATCGGCTCTCAGCCGCCAGATAGCGGCAGAGAGGTGGACCAAAGCTCCCTTGTGGAACGCGCCTTGAGCGTGGATTACATTGATGGCGATCGATTCCCTGTGTCGGGACTGCCGTTCCGATGCGCTATGTTGAACCTGCAGGACATCCGCACGGCCCTTCGATCTTCACGAGGTGACAGGCCTGCCTGCAATCGGCAGCAGCGCGGCCGGCCTCGCGCGCATGGTCCAATTAGCGGTAATCCTCCATAACGGCCGAGCGCTCTCTTTGCTCGCACCTCGAGATCCAGCGGCCGGAATAAAGCGCGTAACAGCTGTGATCGCAGAAAGGCAGCCCGGTGCTGAATTCTCTCAGATAGCTCGCCTGAATTGGCTCACAGCAAAGCATGCAAAAGGTCTTCGGGCACGGCGTCCTGCCGTTCACCAGCATGAACCTCATGTGGCGTCTCCCAATGCGAAGCAGCACCATGCAACAGTTTGGTTGAAGAACGGTCTAAGCAGCTCGCAACCAGCGGAGCCACTTATGGTCAGCCTCCCGACGTACTCTGAACCGGTCGACGCACCTCTTAGAGCAGAGCGCCCTTCGCCAGCAGTAGTAACGAATGAGTCCAAACTTTCCGCCGCAGACGGCGCAGCAGCTCGCTGTTCCGTGAACGGGATTTCGGGAGCTATCTCGCATTCCGGCCTCCTGGAAGCATCACGTGGACAGTTCTCCTGAGCCTCCTCCGGCACCGCGCCCGCACCCGACGTAAGCTATGGTCGCGGCGCTCCATGTCTCGCAACGTCTACCGACGCCGGGAGAAGAGCTTAAGTCTCAAGAGTTTGATTTCTGATTTGCGCCTCAAAGCGAAGCGGCTCGCTTTTGGCCGTGTGCTTCGCCGAGGGATACCTGCATAGGGGATGTGCAACGGGCGTGCCAGATCGTTCGATGGCATCTCAGCGGGCGAATTCCGGACAACCCACTGATAGAGCCACGCCGGCCGGCGCAAATTGCGACAATGATGCAGAATGAGACTCTCTGCGAACAGGGAGGCTTTGTTCAGCGCGCAAAGATTGCACTGCAATATGAGCTCGCACGGAACAGATCTGATCGAACGCTTCGCGCCCGCCGCGCGAAAATTGTCGGACGGGCTTCTGGTGGCATCTTCGGCTACAGTGGCCGAGCAATCGCACGGGCATGCGAACGTCAGATCCATCGCAAGTGAATGCATGCTCGCGATGGATCACGTAGTTTTAGTATCAAGGAATCAGGACCGCGCGTCCATGGATCCTGCCGGCATTGAGATCGTGCAACGCCTTGTTTGCATCCGAGAGGCGATATTCGGCCGTGGCGAGTTCAACCAAGCCTCGATCCGCAAGCGCCATCAACTCGGTTAGCTCCGCCCATGTTCCGACCAGGTTTCCGATGATGTTTTTCTCGGTAATCACCATGTCGACGGTCGGAACACGGATGTCCTCGCCGTAACCAACGACGTAGTAACTCCCCATAGGACGGGTCATTGACAGCCCTTTGGAAGTTGTGCCTTTCTCTCCGACGAAATCAATCACCGCCTCCGCGCCGTTTCCGGCAGTCAGCGCCAAAACGGCCGCCACTTCGTTGCCGTCAGCCTTGACCAAGTGGTCAGCCCCTGACTTTTCGGCAAGTTTCAGCGATGCCTCGGACTTGTCGACGACGACAACATCGGCCGCGCACATTGCCTTGAGGCACTGGATTCCGATGTGGCCTAACCCACCCGCACCGATAACGACGCAGAATTCACCTGGCAAAAGGTGACGTGTGGCCTTCTTGACCGCGCGATAGGCCGTGAGGCCCGCATCCGCGTATGGCGCCACATCCTTTGGCGCGAGAGTCCGCGGTAGTGGGACGATATTGCGCTCGGAGGTGCAAAGGAATTCTGCATAGCCGCCGTTGCAATCAAGCCCCGGAAACGTACCAGGACCATGCATGTCGAAGCCTCGGCGACATGCGACACACGTGCCGCCGGTGATCTTCGGATGGACGATGACTGGATCGCCCTTCTTCAGTCCCTCGACCTCCTTACCAACCTCTTCGATCCAACCAGCATTTTCGTGTCCCATGATGATGGGTAGCAGTTTGTCGCCGCTCGGATCCATATGCGGCTTCCAGACGCCTTCGATAATATGAAGGTCGGTCCTGCATACGCCCGCACCACCGATGCGAACGATGACGTCCGTCGATTTCGTCAGCTTCGGATCAGGCACTATCTCTTCGCTGACCCACTGCTCGTTAGAAAGCTTCTCGTCATACGCTCTCAATACTTGGGCTCTCATCGTCTCCTCCGTCTCCCCGGCGAACTTCGGTTCGCCATCGGCGATCGAGCCTCAGCATTTTTCATGCCAGCACATTTTCTTCGAGGAGCCGACAGCCCTTCTTCGAAGCGAAGCAACAGCTACTGCAGTGCACTCCGAAGCACCTCAGATGAAACAACCCGTTACTACCAAACCTGACTCGGTGTCATCTAGAGTCCTCGATCGTGCGGGAGGATCGATGGCCAAGCAGGGCTTGATACAAGGAATTGCAGCCGGCCTTTGCAGCGCATTGCTTGCCGCGCACACGGCCAGCGCCCAGATGCCGTCGCCTGCCGCCAAGACTCCGGATGGCTCAACACTGTTCAAGCAGCAATGCGCCACCTGTCATACAACAAACCTGTCGGATCCAGTCCGACAGGGACCATCGCTTTACAAGATCGTCGGGCGGCCTGCTGGCAAAGTCGACGGGTTTCACTACTCGGACGGGTTCGCCAAAGCAGACTTCGTCTGGGATGACACCAGGCTCGATGCCTGGCTGAGCAATCCGCAGGCGGTGATTCCGGGTGCGCTGATGGCCTATCGACAGTCCAAACCGGAGATCCGCGCGGCGATCATCGCCTATGTCAAGGGGTTCAACTGAATGTCAAAACCGGTTCACTCGATGATCCGAGTGCTCGACGAAGCGAAATCGCTGGACTTCTACAAGCGGGCTTTCGGGCTGGAGATCGCCGATCACCTGAAGTTCTCCGACTTCGCCCTGATCTATCTGCGCCATCCGTCTTCGCCGTTCGAGATCGAGCTGACCGTCAATTTCGATCGCAAGGAGCCCTACGCGCTCGGCGACGGATACGGACACCTCGCCGTCGTGGTCGAGGATCTCGACGCCGAACATGCCCGGTTCGAGCGCGAGAAGCTCGCACCGGGGCCGCTGCGCGAATTCAAGCACGATGGCAGCACGCTGGCGCGCTTCTTCTTCGTCTCAGACCCCGACGGCTACAAGATTGAGGTGATCCAGCGGGGCGGGCGTTTCGCCTAACCAAAACAAGACAGACAGCATTGGAGGAGCTTATGAGGGAAGTTGATCGTCGCAGGAAATTCGACCGCCGAGTCTTTCTCAAGGGTGCGGCAAGCACGGTGCCGATTGTCGCGGCCGCGACCACCACAGGGCTCGGCATCCAGGATGCCTGGGCGGACGATGCAGTTGCGCTGACACCCGCTCAGCTGAAGACGTTGATGAAGGTCGCGCGTGACATCTTTCCGCACGACATGCTTAACGACAGTTACTACGTCACGGCGATCAAGCCGTGGGACGTAAAGGCGGCGAAGGATCCGGCGATCAATTTGCTGATTGCGGACGGCATCGCCAGGTTGGATCAGGATGCCCGCGAGCGCCACCAGGTGCCGTATGCCGAGGTGCAATGGAAGACTGACCGCGTGGCGCTGCTCCGCGGCGTTGAGCAAAGCGACGTCTTCAAGACGGTGCGCGGCGACCTAGTCGTCTCGCTGTATAACCAGAAGGAGCTGTGGCCGAAATTCGGCTATGAGGGCTCCTCCGCCGAACACGGCGGCTACATCAAACGCGGCTTCTCCGACATCGACTGGCTGCCGAAGGCTTAAACCCGGTCAACATCCCATCAGGAGGAGCGCACCATGGCAAAATTCGATTTGAACGACCCGGGGGTAGTTGTGATTGTGGGATCTGGCGCCGGCGGCGGTACGCTGGGCAACGAGCTCGCGCAGAAGGGCATCAAGGTCGTCATTCTCGAAGCAGATCCGCGCATCGAGAACCAGGACTTCATCAATGACGAATGGGAGAGCTTTTCCCAGCTCGCTCGGTCCGATGCGCGCACCACGTCAGGCAGCTGGCAGGTGGCCAAGGATTTTCCCAGCCTGCCAGCCTGGATCGTGAAGGCGGTTGGCGGCTCAACCACCCGTTGGGCCGGCGCGTCGCTGCGTTTTGACGAGCACGAGTTCGAGACGAAGAGCGCCTATGGCGGCATTCCTGGCGCCAATCTGTTGGACTGGCCGATTACGCTCGCCGAAATGGAGCCGTGGTACGCCAAGGCCGAAAACAAGATGGGCGTCACCCGCACTAATGGCATTCCCGGGCTGCCCGGCAACAACAATTTCCGGGTGCTGGAGGCCGGCGCGAAGAAGCTCGGCTACAAGGAAGTGCACACCGGCAGAATGGCCATCAACAGCGAGCCGCGCGACGGTCGCGGCTCCTCCCTGCAGATCGGCTTCTGCTTCCAGGGCTGCAAGTCCGGCGCTAAATGGTCGACGCTCTATACCGAAATCCCCAAGGGCGAAGCCACCGGCAATCTCGAGGTGCGCTCGAACAGCATGGTGCTCAAGATCGAGCATGATGCGAGCGGCAAGGTCTCCGGCGTGGTCTATGCCGATGAGAGCGGTGTGATGCAGCGGCAGAAGGCACGCGTGGTCGCGGTTACCGGCAATTCGATCGAGAGCCCGCGCCTGCTCCTCAACAGCGCGTCCAGCATGTTCCCCGATGGCCTTGCCAATTCATCCGGTCAGGTCGGCCGCAACTACATGCGGCACATGACCGGCAGCGTCTATGCCGTGTTCGAGAAATCGGTCCATATGTATCGCGGCACCACCATGGCCGGCATCGTCCGCGACGAGGCGATCAACAATCCGGGCCGCGGCTTCGTCGGCGGCTACGAGATGGAAACGCTGTCGCTGGGCGTGCCCTTCATGGCGGCATTCCTCAAGCGGGGGGCCTGGGGACGCGAGTTCACCAGCGCTCGGTCGCGAGCGTGCATTTCGACGATCATCCCAATGACATCGCGATGCGGGCTCACGCTTACAAGCAGGGCGCCGCGGTCTATGAGGCGGTCGGCGCGACCGTCACCTCCCCGACCCCGCCCTATCCGAGCACCCATAATCTCGGCACCAACCGGATGAGCGAGAACCCCAGGGATGGCGTGGTGAACAAGTTCGGCCAGACCCACGACATCAGGAATTTGTTTGTCTCTGACGTCAGTCAGTTCACCTCTGGCGCGGCCTGCAATCCGACGCTGACGATCGTGTCGCTGGCGATCCGGCAGGCGGACTACATGGCTACTGCGATGCAAAAGAAAGAGATCTAAACGCGCCTGAAGGCGGGCAGCCCTGTCATTTCGGGAGTGACAGAGCTGCGTCGGTTTGCTGCCCGCGCTCCAACGCGGATAGTCGCGGCTCCGGTAGGCTGCTCCGCAAGCCTGACACAGGAGCAACGAAATCGGTTTGTGCGCTGTCACCGCCGGAACGATAGATGAGACAGCAACATCGCAAGAGCGAGGTGAAATTTTTCACCTCGCCATGATGTTCGAGGACCTCGTTGTGGAGACTCGTAAGGAATTTCGCGACGCTCATCCTCTCCCTTGCCGCAATCTCCTCAAGTGTGTCCCAAAATGCGAGTTCGAGACGGATTGATGTGCAATGACCTCCGATCCGCAACGAACGCGTCTGGGGTTCGTAATTACGCTGAGGCTGTCGCGCAAATAAATTGCACACGGCGGTTCCCTCGGAATGCTTGATTCCGGTCATGATGACATAATCCGCTGCGTCGCGCAGCCATTTCGCGGTGAAATTCGCCGGAACTGGAACCGAAATGCCATACGATCGAATCGACGCCCGCATCCTTGAGATCGTCCAAAAGAATAACCGCCTGACTTCCGAGGTGATCGGCGAACTTGCCGGGCTTTCTGCCAGCGCCTGTCAACGGCGCCTGAAGAGGCTTCGTTCGGAAGGTACCATCGAAGGCGATGTCTCGATCGTTTCGCCGCAGGCTGTTGGACGGCCGATTCAAATGCTTGTGCTAGTGACTATGGAGCGGGAGCGTTCAGATATCATCGATAGATTCAAGAAGGCCATCAAATTGTCAGCTGAGGTTGTCAACGGATTCTACGTGACGGGGAACGCGGACTTCGTCCTATACATTACCGCTACCAGCATGGAAGAATACGAGGAGTTCACTCGGCGATTCTTCCATGTGAACCCGGATATCAAGGGGTTCAAGACGATGGTCGTATTGGATCGCGTGAAAGCCGGCTTCGCTATTCCTGTTGAGAGTCCATGCCAGGATTGACTGATCGCTGATACGGTGTCTCCTGCGCCGGTCGACGCGTTCGCGCCTTTTTCCGTCGCTCAACCGTTATAAAACGAAAAACACGTCCCTTCGAGGCTCTAGTCTCAGGTTAACCTCCCCAGCTGGTCTTGACCCCTCCGGAATTGGGATTGGCATGCACCTCAAGATTCGCTTGCTCATGCGCAAGATCCGCCTTTCGCTCACAGACCGGCCTCGGGCAGCCTCACAAATTCTGCTGGTTCGCTGTCGTTGTCGAACGCCGGCGTCATTCGCTACCTGTACGCACTCAAACATTGCCCGTCATGTTGCGATGCGGTGTCTTGTAATCGAGCACGACCGCAGGCTTACCGCACATGAGTCGGAATACTTGTCCAGGAAAGCGCGGCGGGCCTTTGACCAGGCGTTGTCATAGCCGCGATCGGTAGCGTTCGGCCGGCGCCGATCATTCTCAGCCCTGCGCTTGATCCGACAGGCGCATAGGGTGCCGGACCAAACGAGGTTGCAGCAACCACAGACGCGACGGGGCTTGAACGGCATCACATTGACCCCAACGATTGGACATTGAGGTCGCCGGTGGCGTTGAGCTTGTCGCGAACCCTCTCAAGGTTGCTCGGAGTTGCTTCGTCAGCGCTTGCCGCCGAACAATGCCCGGAGCATTTCGACGTGACCTTCGCGCGCCGCGAGGATTTCGGCGGGCGTGGCGTTCCAAGTCACTTCCGGGGACCAGTCCAGCCAGCCGGTACCAAGCTGAATAGGCGAGTGAAGTATTCATCAAATGGTATCGGCTTGCCGGTCTGTGGGTGGTCATCGGATGCATCGGCGCCGACAGGACGAACTCGAGCAACCGCTCGCGTCCGTCCAAGATGCTGCGGATTGTGCGATCGGAACATCAGCGCTGGTCGCGGTGATCAGATCCGTTATGGCCGTGAAGCTGCCTTCAGCGATGGCCTGATGGAGTTCCTGAAAGCCATAGCGTTGATGGAGGTGAAATGGGGCCCGTAGCGTGTGACGCGAGGTGTAGACCTTGGTCCCAAGCTGGAGGACGAAATCCACTGCGAGCCGCATGTTGGCGTCCCTTAGCTCGCCGAGACTTTGAGCTTCACGAAACAACTAGTGCCAGTGCCGGAGCTATAATGACGCGCGGAATTTTGGGCCACTTGGCGGAAGCCTCGCGCATCGCCGCCGGAGTTGCTAATTCGTTGAAGCGCTGGAAATCGTCAAGGTCGCTCACGCGCAGTCGCCCGAACCAGTCGAAGCGCCCAGAACGTGATTTACGGCGTCGACTTCCGGCGGGGCGCTGATCGTGGCTGATTGGTTGGAAGCCGCTTTCGGGTTCGGTGAGGAAGCCGAACCCGTCGCGCCGCCGTGATGCGCCGTGCGTCGTGGCGCAGCCAAGCGGCGCGCCGAGTGATCTCGGCGAGACGGTCGTTTGCCACTACATCATCACTGACGGCGTCTTGCGGCTGTGCGATGAGCACGGCAAGGCAGATGGAAAGCGGTTCCTCTTCGCGGCAGGCGAAGACCCACGGCGGGTTGCTGGTCGAATGACGCGGGAGGCCTGGCAACGTGGCCGTTCGGAATTCAACCGCCCACTTTACCAAGACGCCGCGCCCTATGGAGGGTACTAGGGGCGTCAGGCATTTGGCCGCTACCTACGATGGTCCTTAACTGCGATCGCACTCGCAGTTTGACATCTTGGCACTCTTCGGTATCAGTCGGTTCCCAAATGGGGGAATTCGCGTGGTTTTTAAAGAGCGCCTGCCGGTCAACTGCCCGCCGAGTGGCAGCCACCAGAATGGGCATCAAGGCGTTTATCGTCTTTGTTCGACCAACCCGCCCACGGCAACTGACTTCCTGTCGGCCGCCGCCAAGAATGAGCCAGCGCCACCAGTTGTCGACCTCTGTCGCTGGTCATCCTGTTCACTCTTCACCGATCTGGCGACGGTGAAGAAAAAGAGAAGTACATTCAAGAAGTTACAGAAGTATGGCTTTGCGGCAGTCATGACCATTCCGCCGAAAAGTGGTCATTCGGAACAAGCCAACGCCCATATTGATTTCTGGATGTTCGACACGTTCGATCCTGTCAACGCCGTCACGAAGGTAGAAACCCTTTGACTACGCGCAAACAGCCCGACAAATTGGCCAAGTTCGTGCAGGTGCTTGAGTACGTTGACGGTCCTCAAGCGGTTCTGCTTGAACGTTCGGCTGATTCGAAGATCGTCGGCGTCGCGATTGACCGGGAAGGATTCCAGTCCCCGTTTTTCGGGGCCGAAATCTCTCGCGACCAATGGGAGCGCTATCGGCGGGGATTCGTTGACTTCCGGTTCCTGTTCACCCATCCGCGATGGAAGAATTGGTTTTATTTCGATCTCGCTGACGCAGACAAAGACGGTTCAATTACGCTGCTCCACGCTGTCAAAGATGAACTCGTGGAGAAACACTATCTGCCAGAGGCAGGCTTCTTCGCGCGGGATCATTCAGAACCTATCCAAGCCAATGACGCCGCTCATCTAGAAACTCATAGCTATCGGATAGACGGGTCTTGGGACCTGGGCGACTTCTCGCAATTCTACGGGAAGATTACGGACATTTATTCGTTCTTCCTGGCGCTAAAAAAATATGACGCACCTGATACATCGCCCGATCTAAAGAAGCGGGTCCGCCAAGCGTTTGCCGGTCATCCGCTTCGCGGTGGATCGAGCTACGTCAACCTGTATGAAGACCTTTGGTCCGTGCAGGGGATTATGGACCGAATATCTGTAAGGCGCATCCAGTACGCCTCACCCGGCAATGTCGATGTCAACGGACGCGCAGACATCTTCGACGAGATGCACATCTCGCTCGCCGAATTTGCTAAGAACTTTGAGAACCTGAAAATGGGATACGGTAACCTCTACAGGTTTTTGGCCGCGAACCAGCTACTCAAGGCTGATGCAGAGCGTTTCGATAAATCAGGCCCCCTGGCTGACCGCATCAATTCGTTGGCGGGAGCTTTGGCTGCGGCGCTCAAGCTGCCAGATATCGAAACGATTTACCGTCTGACAGATCGAAATGCATTGTCGTTCGCAAAGATTGTGCTCTCCTATTTCCGTCGCCTTGAGCGCTACTATCTCTTTTTTGCTGAGGGGCGCGTGCAGGAAGGCTAGCGCCGCCTGTCGGAGTTCCGCCGATCTCGAGCGCGCAAGCAGCGCAACACAAGGAAAAGGCCGCCTCGTAGGACGGCCTTCGGAAGCTTCGCCATTGACGTGACGACCGGGGCGGTCGATGACACAGCCGCCCCACTCCGGAAAGGTGGCTCGACGGGCCGGAAAGTCAACGCGCCGGATAATTCTCAAGGTCATATGCCTTCGCCAGGACGTCACGATGGCGTGCACGATCTTGTGCTCGCCGTTGGCTCGCGCCGTGAGCAGTCGTAGTAGATGGTCATAATCTCCTTAAGATCGTCACCGAAGCTCTAAGCTTTCTGCGGACGAAGACGCGGTAATCCCACTGTGCCCTTCGGCCTGTGCGCTTGCAAAACAGTGGCAACGGACCTCAATAGGTCTCCACAGCCTTCAAGAGCTTTTGTATCGGTGTGCCATGCCGTCTTGTAAGTAACGTCCAGCGCCTTTTCGACCTCTCTTCACTGCTGGCAACGCGTTGAGCTTGTGAGCGGCCTGAATCCATGAAGCCAAGCGGAGCTTAGACCCCTCTAGTGTCCTGAGTCACAAGTTCGCAATCGTAGATTCGCAGTAGATTCGCATCGCTGTGCCAGAGATGGCGGCTGTAACAGCGACGGAGGATCTGATGTCGGCCCAGCGACTTGCGCCCCTGATATTGAGCGATGATGAGCTCGCCGAACTTCAGGCGCTGACGATGCGGCGGAAAACGGCGCAGGCGCTGGCTCTGAGAGCCCGGATCGTGCTGACCTGCGCGGAAGGCGGTCAGAACAAGGAGGTGGCGGCCAAGCTAGGCCTGGAGCGGGGAACGGTAGGCAAGTGGCGGCAGCGTTTTGTAGAGCAGCGCGTGGCCGGGCTGCACGACGAGCCGCGTTCCGGGGCGCCGCGCACCATTGACGATGCCCGCATCGAAGCCGTGATCGTGCGGACGCTGGAAAGCTGCCCCGAGAACGCCACTCATTGGAGTTCTCGGGGCATGGCGAAGGCCAGCGGCCTGTCGGTGTCAACGGTGCAACGCATCTGGCGGGCCTTCGGGCTCCAGCCGCACCGGCTGGAGACATTCAAGCTCTCCACCGATCCGAACTTCGTCGCCAAGGTGCGCGACGTCGTCGGCCTTTACGTCTCGCCGCCGGCACACGCCATCGTTCTGTGTGTAGACGAAAAGTCCCAAATCCAGGCACTGGACCGCAGTCAGCCGATGCTGCCGATGCGTCCCGGTCAGCCGGCTCGAAGGAGCCATGACTACAAAAGGCACGGCACCACATCGCTGTTCGCCGCTCTCGACATTGCGACCGGACGGGTCATCGGCAAATGCTACGGACGCCACCGAGCCGCCGAGTTCCGCAAGTTCCTCGACGAGATCGAGGCCGCCGTACCGGGCGAACCCGACGTCCATCTCGTCATGGATAACTATGCAACGCACAAGACGCCGCTGATCCGGAAATGGCTAGCCAAAAGGACGCGTTGGCATGTGCACCTGACCCCGACCAGTTCGTCATGGCTCGATCAGGTCGAGCGCTTCTTCGCGCTCCTTACCGATAAGAAGATCAGGCGCGGCGTCTATCGCAGTGTCGCTGCCCTCAGGGCGGACATCACCTCGTTCATCGAACGACACAATGCCGATCCGAAACCATTCCGATGGACCAAGTCCGCTGACGACATCCTTGCTTCCATCGAGCGCTTCTGCCGATACAATGCCCCGGCACAAAACGGACCAATGTTGCGAACTTCTGGTTCAGGACACTAGCGGAGTACCCACAGTCACCGTGAACTGTTGCCGGCATTCAGAGCAGAGGTAGATAGAGGCCGGGACGGTGCGACGCACCACCAACCACGCTAACGGCGGGGCTTTCGGCGGGGACGTGTGTGCCTTTACCGAGGTCGAGCCGAAGGCAAGTTCGGATGGGCAACCCGAACACACCCCTATTCGCCGTCAGGCCCGTGCTTGCCGAACAGTTTGTTGAGTTCCTTCACCAACTCTACAGATTCCTTCGGGTGAACAATGAAGGCCGCAATCGCTGACGGGATCACGCCCGCCCAAACACAAAGACCAATCGCCGCGACAAACATGCCCCTATCGAAGGTGCGATTGAGAATAGAAACGTGGTCGCGGGTATACCAATTTGCCACGCCACGCTTGAAGGTAATCGCCTTTTCGCCGATCACGTCTGCCGGAGATTCGGTCTGTAAGAGCGACCGGTGCAACTCCTGAGCAGCCAACAAAATCGCTTCCAGCTCGGGCACGCTTGTGGAATTGGTCCGCTCCACTTTGGCGCGCTCAATAGCGCTCGTCAGAAGCAATTGAATGGATGTTGACTGAAGCAGAATGACTTCGCGATTTGCACTCGCCGCCTTCCCCACCGCCCGTATGACGGTTGCGTCGGTGTGATCGCGTGCGACTGTTGCCTCGACCTGCATGCCTAGGGTCGGTTGCAACCCGATTGTGGGCGAATAGAAAGTGTCCGGCGAAGACGCCTCACTCACCGGTCCTGTAGTGCCGTTAGGGCCCAAAGGCGCGGAGCCGGGCCTGTCCGATCCAGTCGGCCCACGAACCACGCGAAACATTGCGACATCACCAGCGTTTCCCTGTGCTCCAACGCCAATGGTTGCCGCGCCCTGGTCTTTTTGTTGGTCCGCCATAATGCCCCCTCGGTACGACAACTATGCGTCCCGAGGAAGTTGGTGATTTGGAGTGAGACTCTCAATCCCGGGTCTATACGGGCCTATTGAATTCTGGTCCTTCGATTGCGGGGCGGGCAGACTAAGGAAGTCAAATCGTAAACGGCTCACGCGACCACGTCTGCCGCGAGGTGCACCACCACACGGCATAACTCACCCCCATCACGCGATCGTCGAATTCGCCGACGTCAGCGGACCACGTCTGCGCGCCGCTGGCTTTGACTGGCGCCGGAATGCCTCCAGTTCCTTTCGAAAGGCATCCGCTTCCGGGAGCGCGTCAGGAACGCGCAACTCCCAGCGTGAAGCACGGCTTCCATTTTGCTGACAAGCAATTGCTTTGCGACACGGTAATTATCGCGTCAACTTGCGTCTGTTCGGTACCGGCCGTGATCTGCACGCCCGTAAATCGGAGCCCTTGCGAGCGCATCAGATCGGCGACGCCCATGCCGCCACCCGAAATATCCACCACGAGCCGCGCTCTTGCGCTCGCTAGCGGCTCCTTCGACATCAATTCGCGCAGGAGCAGCGCTTGCGAGACGTAGTCCAATTTGAGCGGGATCGATGGTTGCCGACACGCCTTGGCGCGATCGTCGATAATCCATTCTTCGACAGGCGCGCACGTATCGTGAAGCACCGCGAACACGAAGCGGTCATGTTGACGGTCCAGGTCGAGACCGCAAACGTATTCGTTCACGGCGCGCGCCGGAACGTGCCTGTAATGGTGCGGATGCACGTGGTGTTCTAAAGCCATAATGGTCTCACGTCCTTGTGCCCGAAAGCACGGTCGATGACTTCGGTGGGGAACGCGCTTTCAAGTGGCTCTAACCACTCAAGCATGTACTCGGTCCCGAAACGGGTCTCACCGAGCGCTTTTCGCTCCTCCGCCAACACCTCAGGCGTCAGACGGGGACAAGCTGTCGCGGGTATCTCGATTTTCTCGAAGCCGGATTCGGGATCCGTCCAAACGGCCGCGAATTCCGATGCCTTGCTCGTTCGCCTTGAGAAACGAGATTCCGGCGTCAACGAAGGCGCGCTGTATTTTTTCGATCGCTTCGTCTCGCGCCGCCGATCGCCATTGCAGGGACGACTCAACCCGCGGTTCGCCGTCTATTTTTTCGATCTCCTGAACGGTCGAAATCCCGATGCCGGCTTTCTTAGCCAGCTCGGCAGCCGTCCATTTAAGAAAGGATCGCGCCGCTCTGATTTGAGCCCCGGTGATCATTCGTCGTTTCCAATGTTGACAATCAACATAACAGTCCGTCTGCTCATAGTCAACGTTTTTCGTTGACTATGGTGGACGGCTTGCTTTAGTCTGTTCGTCATCGCAAACCGTTGGAGCCCGCCGTCATGATCAACCTTGCCCGCAGTAGCTTTGACCACCGAAACCTACCCAGTGCGTATTTTCCAACCCGGGCGCCTTCATAGAATTCGCCATCGAGCGCCGTCAATACGAAACGGCCGTGCAGACCTATGCCCGGGAAGCCAGCCCGACAGCGATCAGGAAGGCCATCGCGGTGGCGCGGCGGCGCGGCTTCAAGGACCGCGCGCTAGCGTTGAGCCGTTTCCGATAGTCTAGGTCGCACGGATCAACCGCTTTATCCAGCTTAGGCTGTTGTCGATGACCCATTCTGTTTGGTGTCTCGAAAGAGTTGGCATCTCTGCTGAACCCGGCCCGTGACTCAGTGGGTTTCGAACGGTAGTAAAGATGTGCTTGAGCGCGTTCGCTTCCCAACTCGAAACGAATCCGTTGCTAGACAGATTGTCGATATAGTTGTGCGCGCCCTTTTCTTTGCCGTGTGTCCAGCCCCTGTCACCGGAGATAATTTTAATGGCGCTTTCGAGCGCGCGGGCTGCGTAAAAGGCGGGGTCGCGATCGTCGTTGTCCCGGCGGTCAAACGCCTCTTTCATATCGGTGTCTACGTTCTTCCACTTCGGCGCTGAGACTAACTGCCAAAATGGCGTCTCAATTTCGCTTTCGAGCCGGTCGTCGCCTGCAATCTGAATGAAGCCATTGTGGTAATTCAGATTGCACTGCGCTTGACGGAATCGAGCGTTCAATTCCTCGACCGCATTGTAAAAGTTGCGGTTGATGGCTTCATTGTCTGCCTTTACCCTTTCACTCGGCTTTTGAAGCACGATGCCGCGGATATTTTTCCTTACTACGGTTTGGTCGGCTGCTTTCATGGCCGCTGGTAAGTTCGAATTGATTATCGAAATACGCTCTTCGACGAGCCGAAATGCAACTTCGATGAAACTAACCCGCTGTTTTAAGAAAACATCGGCGGAGATCGCGCCATCAAATTCCTCTAGAAACCAAGTTTTACAGACCTGCCCGATTGTCCATTTGCCGTAGTAGTGATGGGGCTGACCATTCCACTGACCCATATAATTATAGGTCAGCGGTGACAGCGATTCTCTTCCCAGCTCCATCGAGATGCGGCTTTGTAGATCGGCCCAGAGCCTCTTGTTCTGGTCCGTGTGTTCGTCAAATGGGCACACTTGTTCAGCAAAAATCCGATACATTTGCACCAAGAGGGTCTGCTCCACCGTCGTGAACGTGCGCCACAGCGGCGTATTCTTATAGCGATTAGAAAATATGTCGGTTAGCATGGTGATGAGGCTTCAACAGGGGCTATCTGAAACGTGTTTCCTGCATACCGCAAATGCAGTCCTAGAACGGTATGTCGTCATCGAAATTCGGTTCCGGCTGCTGCGGTCTCGGACCCGTAATCGCGAGCGGTGGGGCGGCGGACGGTAGACGGCGAATTGCGTCGTCATGGGCTTCGCTTCGCCCACGGTGCGCAAAATGTTGGTTACGAGCTTGCCCGCGATGTCTGCTGATGACCCGAGCGCGCCCGGTGCACCCAACATTGTGATTGCGAGCGCAGTGACCGCGAGCAAATTGAGCCGCTTCTCTTCCAGCGCTGCTTCAAAATCCGTCAGACGTTTAAGTAACTCATGACGCTTCGCCTCGTCGACGTTTTCATTCTTTTCGATCAGCTCTCGTAGATTGAATACGTAGGTCCGGATGGTAGTTTTGAAATTTGGGGTGAGCAGCACGGAATCGCGTTTCGCTCGCGCACTGTTGCTCAACAAAATCTGAGTGAGATAGTGATCCAGATCCGACCGAAACTCGCGATACACATCAGAACTAAACTTTGTCGCCCGTGGCACTGTCAAACTTGCTAGCGGTTGAACATCGAAGCGCTTGGCTGCCGCCACAACGACGTTCATGAAGCCGTGTTGTGCTTCATTTCGCTGGTGCCAGTCGGATTCTTCCTCTCCTAGCAGGCTGTTGAAGAACTCAGCCGCGTTCGCAAACGAAGGCTGAATCGTCGCCATTGTGGATGTAGAAGTGGCCGACGAGCCTGCCCGCAGTGCCGATCATAGCCCATCCGCGACCGCAGGACGGATCATTCTCGTCGTGCCCTTCCCATGAGAACTCGGCGCAGGCCGATCCGTCGCGGGCGCCGTAGCGCACGTCCAGGAAGCCCTTGAGAGCCCCAAAGGCGATTTCGCCATCGGACTTGCCCTGGAAGGTGAGATGCGCCTCTTCGGCAAGATCGAGGAACTCGCTGTCCCAGACGTCCATCTCGACGATGCGCCAGCGGCCGACAAAGGCCTTGGCGAAGCCGGGCACCTTGGCCATCAGCCAGTCTCCGCAATCAGCTTCGGCAGCCGCACCAGATTGTAGGCGGCGGCAGCGAAGGTAAAGGCCCATGCGACGCGATCACGGCCACGGAAGCTGGTCTTCTCTTGCCCGGCAACCGTCTTGATCCAGCCGAATGCCTCCTCGATGCGCTTGCGGATGCGCTGACTGATGGCATAGCCGCCGTGCCGGGTCGTTCGTCCGTCAATCGCAGAACTACGGCCGCTGGTGTTCTGTGCAACATGCGGCGTCACGTTCATCGAGCGCAGTTCGTTGACGAAGTCTTCTGCATCGTAGGCTTTGTCGGCGCCAAGCGTGATCGCTGTCGGTCGGTCGGCACGAGGCTCGATCATGTGCAGCGCGGCCACCCGTTCGGCATGCCCGCCGGCCTGCGTCAGGCAGGCGTCGACCAGCAGGCCGTGGCGGTTCTCCATCAGCCCGTGCCCGATGAAGCACAGCTTCGTCTCCTTGCCTTTGCCCTTGCGGTAGAGCCTGGCGTCCGGATCGGTGGTCGAAGCATGGGTGTCATTCGAGCGTTTCTGGCCATGAAAGTCCGCTTCGGCATTGCGCCCGCCGCCTGGCGCTGGCGGCTCGCCGGAGCCGTCCTTCGGCTTGACGCTCTTCATCGAGGCCCAGGCCTCGATCAGCGTACCGTCGACCGAGAAGTGATCGCTCGACAGAAGCCTCTTCACCTTGGGCTGCGCCAGCACCGCCGCCAGGAACTTGGCCGCGATGTCGCCTTCCAGCAGCCGGTCGCGGTTCTTCGAGAACACCGAATGGTCCCAGGCTGCGTCGTCAACGCCGATTCCGACGAACCAGCGGAACAGCAGGTCGTATTCCAGTCGCTCCATCAGAAGCCGCTCCGAGCGGATCGAATAAAACGCCTGCAACAGCATCGCCCGCAGCAGCTTCTCCGGCGGGATCGACGGCCGCCCAATTGGCGAATAGAGCGCGGCAAACTCTCGCTCCAGCGCCGACAGCCCTTCGTTCACAATCGTCCGGATCGCTCGCAGCGGATGATTACGCCGCACCCGCGCCTCCAGGTCGACGTAGCTGAACAGTTCGCCCGTTCGATTGTCGCCGCCGCGCACGCACCATCTCCGAATCTCATCGGAGCCAATGAATCACGGTCGCCGGTCGGCGGCGAGCGCCTTTTTCAACAGCCTGCTAGCGCTGCTGTATAGTCAGCCAATCTGCGTCGCGCGATTTCAAGAAACCGAGTGAACGCTCCTTGCGGATCATCATCCGGAAGATCGTCCATTTCGTCTTGGGTAATGAAGTCGAAGATCATCACGACGTGCAACTCCACGGTTTAGCGACTGCCGCGCGCGATGCGACCGCGCGAATCAGCGGCGAATGGTGGCACGACGGCGACAGCGGGTGAGAGTCAGTCTCGGAAGATATGCACCTGCAATTTGGCCTGGAGGACGTCGCGCCCTGTGTCGCGCCGAGCCGCCTTGATTGAACTTGATTGCTTGAATTGTCACATGATTTTGACGCGACAGGCGCAACACAAAAGCCGTGCAAATGAAGCGACCAGCGCGTCAATTATCCGAGCACTTTCAATCATTTACGCGTTGGCTGGGGAACCTAGATTCGAACCAAGACAAACAGTGTCAGAGACCGAGTGTCACGAGAGCAAGGCCGACATCTTCGCCTCCCAAGCTCTATGATTTGGTATTGGAAGGCATCGCCTTAAACACAATAGACAGGAGCGCGAACACTATAGCTCCGACAATAGATATGCAGATTGTTGCGAATTTTAACGACGTAAGAGCTGTCGCTCTCTTGGCATCGTCATCGCGGACAGCGCGTCCGGGCTGGAGAAGCATACGAAGGATAATATCCTCACCCAGGTCGGACAGGCCGTAAATGGCACCCCCCGTTCCGCAGAACATCGCGAGGGACGACACGAACGACGAGCCAGCTTGCTGCGCAGCAACGACCCAAGACAGCAGGCTGAAAAAGCCCAAAGCAACGGCGAAACCCATGTCAATTAGCAACACGCGGTCGCGGTAAAGATCGAGCGCAGATTTCCCGAACGCCGTCGGCTGTTTGAGCGCGGCTATCCTGAACTCGTTGAGATCCTGGGCGCTATATCCGCGCCATCGCCGCTCAGGAACCTTTATCGGGGCGACTGCCCGGTCGACCGCCGCCCCGAACTTATGGTTTGCACCGAAGAATCCGAGCGTCGCTACGCCAGTCACAACCAAGCCAACGATACAGACCCCGCTGAAATCCATCAGACCCCCAGCATAAGCTTGCTAGCCCCCGATATGATTAGCCTGCAACGGCGCAGAACTTCAGCGATTCTCCCCCGTGTCGCGCAGTATTTCAACGAACGAAGCCGCCGACATCAGCGTTGCCCATACGGGAGCATCCACCGCACGTTGACTTGGCCGGATTCTCGCAGCAGGTTAACACCGTCTGCGGGATCTGCGGTTGAGGGGCTCAAGCCCTCGCGTCCCAGAAGAGCGTGTTACGCGGCCGATGAATTTGACGCCGGGTCGGCTCGGCCTACGTCTGGACGACAGTGCCGCTAGTGAGCTTCAACGCCGACCTCGGCCCCACCTTCACGAGATCCTAACATCTCCCCGCATTTAAAATCGCTGGAGGTAGTCAGCCCGGCGAGAACCAGAGGTACCCGTCGCAATCGGTACCGCGCGCGGTAGCACCATTCGCACTTACGATTTGAGAATTTCACTGCCCTGTTGCGCGAATACGACATACAAGACAACCAGATCGTGCCTACAATCAGAGGATTAGACGTTGGCAGGGGACATCCGATGTTTATTCGAATATTTGCCGCGAGCGCGGCCGCATTTCTGTTGGTGAGTTGCTCCATCCATCCGCTTCCAGAAGACGTCACAGGTGTAAATACGTATCATATTGCTCGGCAAATCCGCTGTGAAACGCGGGAAGCCGCGCTGCAGTTTCTGATCCGACAACTTACACGGCTTGCCACCGACCATGATGATCAACTTGGCGATCCGATCGCTCGACAAGTATTAGCGGATTATGAAGCGGACCCCGACTCGATTAGCAACTTCAACCCCGATCGATTTCCGGGTCCGAAATATGAACAGGTGCGAAATTTTTATCGCGTAATCTACTCGACGGCGATCGCCTACAATTTTGATCTCACCATGAGTGAACAAAATGATCTTGGCACCACCGTGAATCTATTGGGTCCTTGGGCACGAAAATTGACGCTTGCCGTGTCAGGCGATTTCAACAGGAACCGAACTAACGAGCGTTCCTTCACGGTGACCGACACCTTCAGCGAACTCTTGGTAAGATTAAATGTGCTTGTTCGAGGTCATCGATACTGCGACGGGCAAATCAAGCAGGCCAACTACGTCTATCCTATCGCCGGTCATATCGGTGTCGACGAACTTGTGAAGACCTTCTTCGAATTGGTTTATCTCGGGCAGCTGTCTGAAAAGGACGCCGCAGCAGGCGCGATCGGCGCTCCAACCATTGCAGACAAACTTACCTTCACGACGACAATTGACGGGTCATCAACGCCCAAAGTCATCTTTACTCCCGTCGGCTCTGGCTTCCAACTCGCCGATGCTTCGCTCACTGGCTCGCTAAACCGGACGGACACTCATAAAGTCACTGTGGGCCTTGCTGTAGATAAGGACGTCCTAGCTTATCTTACTGCGCTGCGTAGCTACCTCTTCTCCCGAGAACGAAGCGGCGATGCCTCCCTCGTCTCCCCTTCCGTGCGCAAGGTGCCGCCCCGCGGCCCTGTGCGCACGCCACGCCTACCGGCGGATGACATATATGTAGGAACCACTCTTACTGCCCAGGCTCGTAATTGGGCCGAAGAACTTGCGGCCAGGGCGGTCGACCAACTGAAAAGTCGCGAGCTCCAGCTCATTCGTGCTCCATAAGGGATCACCTCCAAAATGGCAAAATCAGTCTCGAAACCCCAGAAACGCGCGCCACCTCGCCCCTCCAGGCGCACAAAGAAGGCAAAAACACGGGTCATCAAGCCAAAACCGAAGACCCGAACGCCTAGGGCGGTGGACCCGATTCCGCGTGACAAAAACGAAGATCCATTTGGTGACTTGTGATTTCCCCGCGCATGCAGACCTAAGCCTTTTTAACCGCTACTCGAAGGAGCTTCGCGATGATTAGAGCAGCCGCATTCAATCAAGGGAAATTTCCGACCATAAGTTTTGTGAATCTGGCGAAGGCGCCCCTTGAGGTCGACCTCAAGAAACTGGTGGCAGCATTAGAAAAGCAATTGGAGCGAGATTTCGTACCCATATGGGGTTATCCTGCCAAGCTTCAGGTTGCCGACAAACCGAAGCCCGATGAATGGCAAATTGTCTTTCTGGATGATTCTGATGCGGCCGACGCTCTCGGTTATCATGATCTTACCAAGGACGGGCAACCTGTGTCGAAGGTCTTCGTCAAGAGTACCGTCGCGGCCGGAGAGAAGGTGAGCGTCACCACGTCCCATGAGTTGCTCGAAATGTTGATTGATCCCGGCGCGCAAATGTGGGCTCAAGCAAGCAACAGCCTGTTTTACGCTTACGAAATGTGTGATGCGGTGGAGGACGGGGAGTATGAAATCGATCGCATCGCTGTAAGCAACTTCGTCTACCCTTCTTTCTTCGAATCTTGGCATAAGCCGCGGTCGGTCCGATTTGATCATCTAAACAAGGTCAGCAAACCGTTCCAGACTTTGAAAAACGGGTATCAAATCGTCAGCAACGGTTCAGCAGCGCGAGAAATCTTCGGCTCGCGCCGCAAGGAGCGCCATTTCCATGAGGTCGAAGATCGCACTATGCATCGCAGCGAATATCGCAAACGAATAACGAATGTACGCGCTGCGAGAACCAATATGCCGGCAGCACTTGTTACCGAAACCGGGTTAGTAGCCGACACGAGAACGCCTCGCGCGGCTGTACTGCATCACGCCGGTCGACTCTTAACCGAGTTGGCCGCCATGGTCGACCCGCTTCCAGGTGGCGACCCGTTCGAATTGTGACGCGGAGCTACCGATGGCACCGACCTTTCCTGTAAGTACACGAAAATCGTCTGCCCACGACGCCAAAGCCGATCAGTATCTTGCAACCGCTTGATAGAAGCGTTCTGCCCGCCGGAGGCGATTGTGCTAGACCCATTCTGCGGGTCTGGTTAAGACGCTGGTGGCTGCGCCGACCTGCTGGCCGATCAGTGTCGGCATGGACTCGAAGCATAGACATGAAGCCGCCTCCGTACGCCTCAACCCATCGGACTTGTCACTTACCGGAAAGTCATTCTGGAGCGGTCCTATTGCGTCTGCGCCGAGGCGCGTCGGAGCAAGGCATCCAACCGTATCCCTGAAGGGAGCCCTCGGTCTCTTGCGCTGAGCGGTTAACTACTGGAAGCGAATGTCGGACAGCAGGTACGCATACGACGAAGGCCGCCTGATTGACGCATGCGCGCGAGCACGGCGAGTTCTACGATGGCGTTGCGTGAAGGGTCAGGCGGCTTGCTGATTGGCGGACTTGCCGGCTTGGTGCAGGAGCTTCCATTCCCAGGGCAGCAGTTCGCGCAGACGCGAGGTGGGAAGATCAGCGATCCGGGCGAGGACGTCGGCGAGCCAAGCCTTGGGATCGACGTCGTTGAGGCGACAGGTCGTGATCATCGTCAGCATGATAGCTGCACGATCGGCGCCACGCTGGCTGCCAGCGAAGGTCCAGTTGCGCCTTCCCAAGGCAATGCCTCTCAATGCACGCTCAGCGCAATTGTTGGTCAAGCAGATCCTGCCATCGTCGAGGAAGCGGACGAAGTCGTCCCAGCGCTTAAGCATGTAGTTCATGGGCTTCAGGACCTCGGCGGAGCGCGAGAGGCTTTCTCGCTCGCGGAGCAGCCAGTCGTGCATGTCGTCGAGCAGCGGCTTGCTCCGCTCCTGGCGCACGGCACGCCGCTCGTCGGCACTACGGCCGTTGATGGCGCGCTCGATCTCGAACAACGCATCCAGACGCCTGACCGCCTCCAGCGCGATCGGAGAGACCGGTTTGCCCTTGCCTTCCCGGGCGGCTTTCTCGATGTCAGCCAGCTCGAAGAATCCCCGCCGCGCATGGGCCAGGCAAAATGCCGGCGTGATCGGCATTGCTTTCCTTTTTGGGTCGAACAACGGCTCGAAGCCGCCATAGCAATCCGCCTGCAGAATGCCGACGAAGGCGGCCAGATGCCTCTGAGGATTTTCGCCCCGTCGATTGCCCGAGGCATAATAGACCGCCGCCGGCGGCGCAGGCCCGGCGAACGGCCGGTCATCCCGCACATACGTCCAGATCCGGCCGGTCGTGCATTTGCCCTTCGCCAGGACGCGGATGGTGGTGTCGTCGCCATGAAGGCGCTCGGCCGCGAGCACATGACGCTCGATCAGCTGGAACAGCGGCATGACGGCGAAGGTTCCGTGGCCGACCTGGTCGGCCAGCGTCGACAGCGGCAGATCGATCCTCTCGGCCTTGAAGCGCACGCTCTGGCGGTTGAGCGGGATATGCATGCCGAATTTGTCGAACAAAATCGTCGCCAGCAATTGTGGGCCGATGAAGCCGCGGGGCGTCGCATGGAACGGTGCCGGCGGCTGGCTGATCTTCTCGCAATCGCGGCAGGTGAACTTCTCGCGTACCGTCTCGATGACCTTAAAGCGACGCGGAATCTCCTCCAGCGTCTTGGTCACATCCTCGCCGACCTTCGCCAGCCGCGATCCGCCGCAGCAGGCGCAGGTCGTTGGAGCCTTGATGACGACGCGCTCACGTTCGATGTCGTCCGGCCACGGTTTGCGCACCGGCCGCTTGCGCGTGAAGGCGCTCACGCTCTGGGTTTTTGCCGCGGCAGCCTGCGCAGCCAGCTCATTCTCGGTCGCCGTGGTGGCGAGTTCTTCGAGCTCCAATTCCAACTGCTCGAGTAGCCGCGCCGTGCGCTCGGAGCGCTGCCCGTGCAGTTCGCGTTTGAGCTTCTCGATCCGTAGCTCAAGATGAGCGATCAGCACCTCGCTGTCCGACAGCTCCGCCCGCGCGTTGGCGGCATCCGCGACTGCCACATCGCGTTCAGCCTGCAACGCCTCGCGCTCGGCCAGCAGCGCAAGGTAGGCGCTTGCGAGATCCGACGGAAGATCGTCCGGCTTCGATGTCATGAAGTCATTGAATCAGATCGAGCATCAGATTCAAACCCAAAACGATTATCCGACCCGCGTCGGGCGCTGGGTTTCTTGCGGATTGCGCCAGTCGATCCCGGACAGCAGGTAGCTCAACTGCGCCAGCGAGATCGTTACCGCTTCACCGGCAACCGATGGCCAGATAAACTTTCCTCTCTCGAGTTTTTTTGTGAACAAGCAGGCTCCCTGACCATCGTGCCAGATCACCTTCACAAGATCGCTGCGGCGACCACGGAAGACAAACAAATGACCGCTAAGCGGTTCTTTGTGCAGCACCTCCTGCACTTGGAGGGCCAGCGATGGAAAGCCTCTGCGCATATCCGTGTAGCCTGTAGCCAGCCACACTCGCACATTCCCTGGTACAGAAATCATCGGCGTCCAAGCACATCGAGGACCCGCGCCAACGCCTCCGGATCGACGTGCGCATCCACCCGGATGCACCGTCGGTTGCCGAGATCGATCTCTATCAATCCAGTACGCGCAGCTGCCGCCGAACGAACTCGGCCATCAACCGTAGGCAAAAGCTTCGGAGTTTCTTCAGCCGAGGCTGCTACGGCGGCGATCTGCACCGGCGTAAAAGATGGCGCAACTTGTTCCGATGTCCGTGCTTGGCGACGCCAGGTAAACACCAGGCTGGCCGCTACTCCGTTGCGCCGCGCAACCTCAGTTACCTTCGCGCCCGGTGCCAGCGTCTCCTCGACAATCCGTGCCTTGTCGTCCTGCGACCAACGCCGCCGCCGCTCGAGCCCGCCCAAAACCTCGACCCGCATCGCCTGATGACCTTAAAGCTAGACTTAAGGTCACACGCTTCGCGAATTACCACCCGTCACGCAAGACGGTCCTCGTCGGAGGCGTACGACAGCAGCGATTCTTGCGACGAAGCGGGTGGATAGCATCTACGTCGCTGTCCGTGGCTTACTGGAGGAAAGGGCGCGCCTGATCTCCAATTCGAACGCCCGGACAGTGATAGGCGAACGGTATGAATCAATTAAGCCCATAACGCTCGTTAGCATCCGACCAACCTAATCTAGGTCAAAGCAATCTGGTCGTTCAGAGCGGCCAACGGTAAAGTCGATGCCGCTTGTCCGGTTTATTGAAAGTTGCGCTGCATGACATCTATTGGAACAGCAATATCGTCGAACGCCTGACACGACTTTTCCCTCCTCCATTGGCCGTGACCTGCCACTGAATTTTCATCCGGCAGCGGTTAGAGTCTCGGAGCTTTGTACGCCAGGTGGCGCGGTTGGAGCAACGGACGATCGGCGGAGCTGGTCGGGGTTGCGTAGCCGATCGTCCGTTGCGGTGAGGTGGGCGGCATAAGCCGCGGGGGGTCATGTATTTCAGCGACGAGTGAGGCCGCTGAAGATTGTAGTCGGCGACCCAATTGGCGATCTTGGCGCGGGCATGGTCGAGATCGAAGAAGAGAGTCTCGTTGAGCAGCTCGTCACGCATCCGGCCGTTGAAACTCTCGACGAAGCCGTTCTGCATCGGCTTTCCCGGTGCAATGAAGTGCCAGTCGATGGCTGCGTCCCTGCACCAGGCGAGCATGGCATTGCAGGTGAACTCGGTGCCGTGGTCGGACACGATCATTCCTGGCTTGCCGCGTCGTTCGACGACGGCCGTCAGTTCGCGGGCGACGCGTCGTCCTGAGATCGACGTATCCGGAATGGCGCCCAGACATTCCTTGGTGACGTCGTCGACGATGTTGAGGATGCGGAAGCGCCGACCGTTGGCGAATTGGTCGTGGACGAAATCCAGCGACCAGCGCGCGTTGGGCATCGCCTCGACTAGGATTGGGGCACGGGTCCCCACGGCCTTGCGGCGAGCCCGCCGCTTGCGGACGGTGAGCCCTTCTTCGCGATAAAGCCGGTAGATCCGGTTGATCCCCGATGGCTCCCCCTCCCGCCGCAGCAGCACGAACAGCCGGCGGTAGCCGAACCGCCGCCGCTCGTTGGCAAGGTCACGCAGCCGGCCACGGAGAGTCGCGTCCGGAGAACGGCTGGAGCGATAGCGGATCATCTTCCGATCCGCTCCGACAATCGAACAGGCCCGCCGCTCCGACAGGCTCATGACGGCCTGCAGATGCGCGACCGCAGCGCGCTTGGCGGCGGGCCCTACCATTTTTTGAAAGAAGCTCGCGAAGGGCGGCGGCGTCGAGCATCTGCTCGGCTAGAAGCTTCTTCAGCTTCGCGTTCTCGTCCTCCAGCGCCCTCAGCCGCTTCGCCTCTGAAACGTCCATGCCGCCGAATTTGGCCTTCCAATTGTAGATCGTTGCTTCCGAGACCCCGTGCTTGCGAGCCAGGTCGGCCGTCTTTGCCCCAGCCTCATGCTCCTTCAACACTGCGATAATCTGCTCTTCCGTGAACCTTGCTCGCTTCATCTGTCCGTCCTGCTTCGGGCCGGACTCTAACTCCATCTGGAGGAAATACGCAGGGGCAGGTCACACCGAACCAGCGCCGCCCCTGCTCGACAACCGCAGGACGAATGCCGCACGCGCCGCAAGCGATCAGGAGACCGAAGACTTCAAACCGGTCCTGACGCTGTTCTGCCGTGGGACGGAGCTACCTGGCTCTTCAGCGAGCTCGATCCCAAAAAACCCGACATCGCCTTCGGCCTCTGTGATCTCGGTCAGGGCTTTTCCCGAACTGGGCCGCGTCAGCCTTGCCGAACTGGCCGGGATACGCGGCCCCGGGCGGCCTCACCATCCAACGCGATCTGTTCTTCAAGCCCAACAAGACTCTGCAAGCTTACGCCGATGAGGCCCATCGGCGGGGCTCTATCGACGCCTGATTTCATCACCAACCAAAAGGAGCAGCCAATGATCGGGCTCAACCGCCCCGCCCCTTACAAGGCGGGGCCGCTGCCGGCCGTCGAAAACTCTCGTTTGTCGCGGAAGCACGTCCTAATTCTCAGCCGTATGCACGATGTGCTTATCGTCCTCGTGAGTCCACTTTGTCTGCACATTCGGGAGCACTTCTGCGACGAATTCCTTGATCTCGCTATAACGCTTGGCGTTGTGAGACGTGTGTCCCGTATTTGAGAAAACAATCGTATGCGGATTGATCCGCTGGAGCATCGCTTTTAAATTCTCACGTTGCGGCGCGTCCTTCTTGTTCGGAAACCAAAGATGGTGCGGCCATTTCAGGATGCCCGCCCTGAGGTTTAGCTCATCAGAATTCTTCGCAATGGTTGTCCAGGCCGTGTCACTCAGATCATCGCAGAGGAGCCAGTGCATACCTTTGTAGCCAAGCCGAACGAGCAGACCGCCATCATTGGGCTTCTGTGCGCGCACGAGGTGATGAACGTCGATTGTCACACCGGCAGCGCTCTTGAGCGACCAGCTCTCGATATCACTTTCAACCGTAGTCTCGCGAGCGTCTGCGTCAAAGAGAGGGTCGACACCCTTCTTCACGAAATGGGTGATGCCCGGCAACCCCGGTAGTTCTTTAATGTCCTTTCTTACGCCACCCGTTAACGGTTGCCGCAGATCAGCAGCTCGCTTCTTGGATTTCCGCTCACTCATGAACAGACGATCAACCGATCCGCCATCTTGCATGGATCGACCGATCAGCACCTCCTGGATATCGAAGCCGGCATCGGCAATGTAGCGCAGGCCGCCTAAGTGATCGGAGTGCGAATGAGTAATAACAATGCGAAGGGAGGGCTTCTCGCCGGGATAGTTGCGTGCCAGATAACCCGACAATTTCGACAGCGTATTCTTTCCAATACCCGTATCGATCATCAGGAAGGTCCCATCAGGCAATCTGGCGACCAGGGCGTCACCTCTGGTTTCCAGATTGAGTGTCGCGAAATCGAGGCCGGCCGAACTCATCGCACGGTTGGGATGTTCGAAAATCTGCTCATCTTTCTCATTCTTCCGCGTAAACACTTGCGCGGCCATACCTCGCGCGACATCATCTAGAAGTTCTACCTTGATACCCTTTTCCTTCAGCATTTCCTGGTCGTCCGTATCGCTCGCAACCAGCAACGCCCCACGGAGCTCTTGGTTGATGAAGGCTGGTGTAAGCTCCGTCAAAGGTACTCTGCGGGATTCAATCGTGTTGTCGGCCGTCAGTCGAACCAAACATGCCGTATCTCCGTCGGTATCCACCTTGACAAGACCCATATCGGCGGGTGCCGCCGTATGCACACCAAGACTCCGCATCAGCCCAAGCGATGCTTGCAGTAAAGCTTCCGCCTGCTTTGCGCGTTCGGCACTTATCTCTTTGAACAACTGGCTCCCGCAACTCACAAGGCTCAGGGTGGCAAGTCCCGGCTGCCCTGTCGTCCACATCGTTTCGCTGGCCAGGCCCGACGACGACTGGTCGGTGATATCGAACGACGACCGCCGGACGGCTTCCTCAAAGCTAAGCTTCTCCCGAATTCGAAGCTCACGAAAGAAAGCCATGACGGTCGGACCGAAACTCGGCAATGCGAGCATTGCACTGAAAGCCTTCACTAAGCTGGCATTGGCTGCTTCTTCATTCGCCTTCGCGATCTCAACGCCCGCAAATTGGTTGCCAAAGAACTTGATGTCCTCGGCGGTCGGCTGTCTTCCCAGCAAAAATGTAAACCAGTGCAGACGATCCGAAGCGGTTAGGTCCTCATTTTTAACGCCAAAATATCTGGCGATCATTCCATCGATCCAATCCCGCGCAGGGGCCGTGTTTGCCGGCGCTGGGATCGCAGCACTCTTGAGCAATGGACCGCCAAACCTCTTCCATTCCTCGTACTGCCGTGTCGCTTCAAGGGTCTCAATCACGTTACGGTCGATGTCGGAATTGCTGCCGAGATAGGCTCGAAGCGCATCCAGTGATTTCGACGCCCCCAGCAAAGCGGGGTTGCTCGTCCATTGCTCATGAGCCGAGCGCACGTCAGATTCGTCTTCGCCCGCGATGGTCAGATCAGAGACGACAATACGAAATGAGAAACCGGGCTCCGTTGGTTTAAGCTCAATGGCGTTAGCGGCGTGCAGCCCGGAAAGTGTCAACCAAGCGTCACGACCGGAAATCGCTTGGTCGAGTGGCTTCTCCGCAATCAGTAGATCTCCCATGTATTTCTGCACCTTGGCGTTTCCGCTCACATGCGAAATCTTGCTATCGGAATCTGGAAAATCACGGCCGTTATCGATACACATTGCTGGCAGCCTGTAAGCGTTATCTTCGCCAGGAGGCAATGCAATTTGTGGCAATGGGCCTGACGAGCTGGTAGGCAAGCCTGCGGGGAATGCAGGGCCGGCGCTGACCATGCGACCCCAGCCTCCACCGCCGCCCCCACTTCCACTTCCCCCGACAACGAGACCAACTCCGCCGCCGCCACCTACGCCTCCTCCACTACCAGTACCGCTACCGCCGCCAGCTCCGCCGCCCCCTCCGATCCAGTAGTCACCGACCGGTATGCGCATTCTCTGTTTCAGTTCCTGGGCCTCTGCCGACGAGGTAACAAAGAGGATAAAAGTGACAAGGATCGAGAAGAGCAGCTTCTGAAACATGGTAAGAGCCAATCGTTTGCAGCCGGATCAATGAAAGCGCGCGAATAAAAACGTGAGCAATCTTAGCGCGAGTGGGCAACTTGTCCATCTGGCTGGGTTGATTTTTTTCGCGGTCCAAAAGGTGAGCCGTCATAGATCGGATCAGGTCAATCTTTGCCGCATCCGTCACCGAAAGGTGGGACCGCCGCCGAACCCCAAAGAAGGTCCTCGCCGCGAAGCCGTGCCGCCGCTCCGGTCAGGCCCAGCCGCCGGAGCGGTCGCGCGGACGGCTTCCCGTAAACCGTGCCCCCGATCGTGCCCCGTTCGTGCCGTCAGCATCCTTGCGCTTCCAGTCGGCGAGAAGGTCTGCGGTCACCGGCCGTCGTCGTCGCCGGACAAAAGCATCGGTGCGCGATCGGTCGCGTTCTTGGTCATGTAACTCTCCTTCTTTTTTTGCCGCTGGCAACTGCTGGCCGTTGATCGGGAGACCCTGCCGCCGGGCCGGCACCCGTCCACGCGCCTCGCTTCCGCGCCGGATGAAGAATCCGGCTTGTGCAGCTCCGGCCCGCTGCGCGGCCAAGGGCGTTTGACGGCCGCCTCTGACCCGTCGGCTCAAGGCTCTCGACCGGCCGCAGGTTGCGGACGGCGCAACAATCTGAAGGAGAGTAACATGACCAAGAGCACGACCAATGGCTTCATTGTCGATGGCGACGGTGACGATGCAAGCTGGACCGAGATCGGTGCAGCCTGGAAGCACAAGGACAGCGATGGCATGAACATCGTGATCCCGCCTGGCATCACGGTCTCGGGCAAGCTTGTTGTCCGCGCCGCCAAAAACCCACAGGCCGTCGAAGCGTGAGGGGCCCAACGGCCCCACCTCATCGAGGCGGGGCCGTTGCCTTTGGGAAACCACGGTAAGGCGCCGCTATCTTACGTAGCATCACATTACAAATGCGATCAAAATGAGCTTCCATCCGGCCCGGTGCTGCTTTGACCGACCTCCAACGAACGCACGGCGATTAGATGAGTAACGATGCCAATGCAGAGTCGCGGGTCCAGTCGTGAGTACGAGGTAAGCAACAGTAAAAGCAGCCTCCTCCGTACGTCTGTTGTTGAAAAACCTTTGAGCCACTCGGGAGGGAGGAAGGTTCTGGTGGAAGATAAAGAAATCATCCGGACATATCGCTTCGAACGCCACAGGTTTTCGAAACCGCGCACTCCCGACCTGACTCTCGTGCTCTAGCATTCTTGCCAGCTCACATTTGCGAGCGGGGCGCCGTCGAGTGCAAAGAAAGGACACTCCCAAGACTGCCCTGTAGTTCGTAGCAGCCTCAACCGTTCTTCCGGCCACACATTGAGATTTGACAGTTACTCCTTTATCGAGCCGCGAACCGGCCTGAGCCAACAGGCGCGCTCGGATTCCTCCCCTATCAGCTGACATGAAGCGGATGGCAAACATGCGCGCGAGAGGTGTCGCTTTTTCTCTTTCAATTCTTTACACCCGAGAGTAGAGTGATGGCTATCACTTTTACCAATTATCTTTCCGAGCGTTTTTCTGCGCTCGTCGGATGAGTGCTGCTGTTTTCATTGCGATCTTTCCATATGAGGCAGACCATGGGGTTATCAGGACTGCTATGGCTGCGTGAGCAGATGACATTCTCGAACTCGAGTCCGCCAGTTCCTTGCGATTTAGTGCGGTGATACGGTGCAATCCGGGTATCCATCACCAGCAGTTCGTCGGCTGCGCGTCTATGCGTTTGATCCTCAAACGGCGAGCGAACGGGCCTCAGCTGGCTATGCCTACGCGACGATCGCCTTACCATGGGAGGAGCCATGGGAGGCGGAGCTCGAGGCTGGGCCAGTCAATGATTATCTTGAGGTTATCGACGTCGATCCCGCCAGTCGGCAGTTCTATGCCCCAGTTGATCTCAATGATCCGCACCTGCTAGCCCAAGATGGGCTCACACCCTCGGAAGGCAATCCGCAATTTCATCAGCAAATGGTGTTTGCAGTTGCCATGAAGGTCATCCGCCTGTTCGAGCGCGCGCTCGGACGGAAGGTGATCTGGGCGCCCCGCTGGAATCCGCGGCGGAACACGTACGAGCCTGTCAAGAAATTACGCATCTATCCTCACGCTCTTAGGGAAGCGAACGCCTATTACAGCATGGCAAAGCGCGCATTGCTGTTCGGATACTTCCGCAGCACCAATGCATCGGCCGGCGCGAGCTGGGTATTCACCGCGCTCTCCCATGACATCATCGCACATGAAACCACCCATGCCGTTCTTGATGGTCTGCACCGCCGCTACTCCGAAGCGACGAGCGTCGACAGCCTGGCGTTCCACGAGGCATTCGCCGACATCGTAGCACTCTTCTCGCACTTTACGCTGACCGAAGCGGTGCAGGCTCACATTCAGGAATGGGGAGGCGAGCTTGAGCGTGCTAGCCTTCTCAGCGGCTTGGCCAGCCAGTTCGCTGCGGGGACTACTGGGCGAGCGTCCTTGCGCCAGTATGTGGGCAAAGAGACAGATCCTGACCTGCTGGCGCGCACAACGGAGTGCCACGATAGAGGCGCGATCCTGGTCGCGGCCGTGTTTGACGCATTTCTGACCATCTACAAGTCACGTACTGACGACCTGCTTCGGATCGGCGGCGTCTCTCGTGGAGGTGGCAGGCGAATCGACTCTGACCTTGCCTCACGCTTGACCCGGGAAGCGACTAAATCGGCGGATCACGTACTTCGCATGTGCATTCGCGCGTTGGACTATCTTCCCGCTGTCGATGTGCGATTCGGAGAATTTTTGCGGGGCATCATCACCGCTGACGCGGACCTGGTGCCGAACGACACGTTGAATTATCGCCTCGCCTTCGCGGAGGCGTTCCGGCGGCGCGGGATCTTTGCCGAAAACTGTCTTTCCATGTCGCCAGACAACCTGCTTTGGGAGAGCCCGGAACAGATGTTCGGAAAGAATCCCCTCGATGTGGGCGACATCGAGGAGATCGATCTCGACATCATGCCACACTATCGACGGGACGACGTCATCCAAAGTTCGGAAGATAACCGGTATAAGCTTTGGGAGTGGTTGGGCGAACCCGATAGAAAGAAGCCCGCGATCGACCGTGCCTGGGAAAAGGCTCTTGGGATCTATTTCGTTCAGCCGAAACGGCTGGAGGGAGTATTCGAGGGCAGCTGGGGCGGACCGGCGTTCGAGGTGCACAGCGTTCGTACGACGAGGCGCAGTGGCCCCGATGGTCAGGATGTTCGACAACTCGTGATCGAGGTAACGCAGCGCCGCCGGGGCTATTTCGATCCGCGGCGGCAAGAGCTTGTAGATGCCGGCAAAGCCCGGCACGGGCGGAGCGATTTTGTCTTCCGCGGCGGCGCCACTCTCATCATAGACCTCAGAGAAAATCGTCTGAGATACGTTGTGCGTAAGCGCATCGACGACAACACTCGACTGAACGAGCAGCGAGAGCTGTTATGTCAACCCGATGGATTTGGGTTCACCTACCTGGGTAACAGAGGCGCGCGTGAACCGTTCGCGGTGACGCATCGGGGGCAGTAGGGAGTCCACATGGCGAAGAAGGCACGTGCGGTAAAACGAGCGCCCCACGGAAGGAAGAAGCGATCTTCACCGGCTAAGGCGAAGAAGGGCCGCTCATCGAAAGAGACCTCCGGCCGAAAGTCAGGAAAGGCCCAGACCAGCACAACTCCTGCCAGCCTGAGCTCGAAGGTGTCCCATGCAAGGAAGAGCACAACCTCCCAAAATCATACACCGACCGTAGGCGGAGGGACGATTTCAGTCCGCATGTATCGTGGGTTGCTCGGAGACTTCTTCTTCATTAGACACACCGTCGGCGCTAAAAGCTTTAAGATGTTGATTGACTGCGGCGTCTTGCAACGCATTGGGACGGAGAAGGCAAAGCCCTCGACGTCCCTTGGGAAGCAGCGCATCGTCGCAGGAGCAAGGGATTTTATCCAGGAATGCGCCGGTTCGGTTGATCTGATAGTGGCGACGCACGAGCACTACGATCACCTTTCCGGCTTCATGTTGGCCAACGACAGCTTCGCAAATTTCAAGATCGGCAAAGTCTGGATGGCCTGGACTGAGGACCGTCGCGACAGGCTTGCGAACAGCTACCGCAATAAGAAAAACAAAGCTCTCGCTGCACTTGCCCTGCTGGCTGACAACCCCTCTCTATCTGCGGCCGAGGCGATGGAAACCGTCCGGAACCTCCTGCAATTCTACGGGAATGTCACTGGCCCTGGTATCGCCGCGGCGGGTCGCACGGGCGCCGCTCGGCTGTCTGGTAATTCCAGTTGTGAAGCCGTGCTCGAATGGCTTCGTCAAAAAGCCGGGATGGCGAATGTCTCTTTCTTAAAACCCGGTGACGTTGTGCGTTGGGGCGTAGATGACATCTTTCGCGCCTACGTCTTGGGACCTCCTCGGGACGATCAAAGATTGCGTCAGCTCGATCCATCGAAGGGATCTGCGCGCGAAGTTTATCTTGCTCGTGGCGAAGACGTCGAATCTTTGACTGGGCTAGCCGCAATTCACACCGAACGTGAACGAGACTGGCATCTGGACGACTTGCCATTTGCACCTCTGCATTGGCGGTCCTACGATCTGGATGGCACGACAAGAGGACCAAAGTCGAAGAAGTTGGACGATCCGATTGTCAAGCTTTACGAGCGAACCGACGACATTTCGCGCGACCGTCGAATTGACGCCGACTGGTTGGGAAGCGCCGAGAACCTGGCGCTAAAAATCGATGGCGACGTAAACAATACTTCGCTAGCTCTCGCATTGGAACTTGCCGATAAGCGCGTCTTTTTGTTTCCTGGCGACGCGCAGGTTGGCAACTGGCTGTCTTGGGGGGACCAAACCTATTCGGCGGAGGACAAGAAAGATGGGCCAAAACTGAAGATTGATGAGCTGTTGTCGCGCACGATCCTCTACAAGGTCGGACATCACGCGAGTCACAACGCGACGCTGCGCAACCAAGGCCTTGAGTTGATGACCAATCCAGATCTCTGCGCAATGATCCCGGTGGTGGAAAAAACGGCACGCGAGCAGAAGACCAAGAGCTCTCCGGATGGATGGGCTATGCCGTATGGCGATCTTTACAAGCGCCTTGAACAACGAACGGCCGGCAGGATCGTACGCGGCGATGGCGACATCTCTGAAGAGAAGAGGAAGTTCGGCAAGTCCATTTTCGGTTTATCTTATGGCGATACACTCAAGCCTAAGGATCCGCTCTGGGTAGAATTGTCGCTCAAAATATGAGGCGCAGCGACTATCCCTAAACGGATCACTCGTAAATCGTCTCAAAGCGCGCCCCGGCGGCAACCATTGTCGGATTCGGGAGGAGAAGCACCCAGCCTGATACGCGTAGTACTACGCAGCACGAGTCCAGAGAGCAGGAGGCGAGACATGACTGAAACCGATGCAGCGCCGGGATCGACCGCCGAAATCGTCCAGAAGGCAACTGAATTTCAGTGGGACGGTCATGGTCCCGAGCCAGGCATAGCGATCGCCGCCTCCGGGGGTGGCTTCCGTGCGATGCTATTTCACGCAGGTGCGTTCCAACGGCTCAACGAACTGGGCCTCCTCTCTCAAGCAAAGCGAATTTCGAGTGTTTCAGGTGGGTCAATCGCGGCAGGTTACTTGGCCGCCATATGGCAAGCTCTCGGGCATCCAGATCGAGACGGCGTGTTTGCGAATTTCAGGGAGCAGTACGTAGATCCGATAGTGGCTTTCTCGCGCGAGAAAGTCGATGTGGTTGATGCGCTTACGGGTTTCTTGCCCTGGACATCCGCCGCGGAACAGGTCGCAGCCACGTACGATCAGCACCTCTTCCAAGGAAAGACCCTGCAGCAAATTCCCGACTTGCCTCGTTTTGTCTTCTGCTCGACCAATCTTCAGTCCGGAGTTCTCTGGCGCTTTTCAAAGCAGTATGCCGGCGACTACTTAGTTGGTCGCCTCGACGCACCGGCAATCGCTCTCTCACGTGCCGTTGCCGCCTCGTCCGCCTTTCCTCCAGTCCTCTCTCCAATGTTGCTGGAAGTCCCTCCCGCTGCATTTGCCGATTGGCCCAGTGGTCCAGGCCCGCTTGCTCCTGACGTCCTTAGATCCTGTCGCGAGCGGGTGGTGCTCACCGATGGCGGCGTGTATGACAATCACGGCCTCGAACCGATCGTAAAGCGCTACTACACGATCTTTGCCAGCGATGGAGGGGCTCCATTCGGCCGGCTTGCGGGAGTGCAGACAGACTGGATCGGCCAACTTCGTCGCGTTCTCGACGTTACAGATAACCAGGTGCGTGCCCTTCGACGGCGAGATCTTCTTGCACGTCTAACTGCAGGCAACAAGGTAGGAAGCGAAGCTGCTCTGCAGGCGGCGAAGTCTGAGGGCCGCCTTGGCGCCTACTGGGGAATCGACACTGATCCAGGTAAGTTGACGCCTTTGGGCGCGCTTCCCTGCAATCAGGCAGTCACGCATAGGCTGGCCCAAATCGCTACGCGCTTAAGCGATCTCGGCGAGCAAACCTCGAAGCAGCTCGTAAACTGGGGATACGCAGTGTGCGACCGCAGCATACGAGCTAATTACAAAGGAATGCTGGTCAACACAGAGCCGGTATGGCCCTTCAAGGATGCTCCCTTGAGCTGATCGCAAACGTCTACACCCCGGCTGAAGTCGGTCTGAGATTGTTGTGTGAAGTACGATATAAGGTTGCTCTCCAGTCATCCTGATATGATTTTGCGGGTGAGCGATTTAGCCGCGGCAATGCCGGGCCGTCGGAGTTCCGCGAAAGCGCCCGAGTAAAGTCGGTAGTGATCGGGTTGGTGATGGCAAAAAATATCGTCACCTGCTTCGATTCCGCCCGCAACCAGCTTGTCGGCGCGAACACCAACATCGTGAAGCTGTTTAGCGTGCTTGATCTCGATAAAGGATCGCCAGGTCGGCTATTACAATCTTGTGTTTGAGCTGATACCCGGTCAGAGTCGCGAAAGCGCCTTGGATCTCTTCACCGGCCTTGGTCTCCAGAAGAGCCTTGCCGAAGGCTACGAATTCCTGCTGGAAAAGTATGAGCCCGGTAATGGGGTGTTCTTTTTCGGCGCGGCATTCGGAGGCCTGATCGCGAGCCGGCTTGGAAATCTGCTTGAACTCGTCGGTGTGCTCCGCCCCGAGAATCGCGCCGCGATCGGAGCTGTCCTCGAACTGGCGCGGCAACCACCGGAACGGGCCAAGGACCTAGCCGAGGGGCTCAAGGCCACGTTCCCGCACGAGTGTAGTCCTTATTTCCTTGGAATCTGCGATACCCTCACGCAGACAGCGTGGCTATGTCCGATCATCCACCCGGCATACAGCACCGGAATTCCCAATCTCCCGATCGGACGCCATGCACTAGCAATCGACGAGCCGCGCGCGTTCTTCCACCAGAACCTTTGGTCCCCACCCACTCAGAGCCAGGACCTGAAGCAGGTCTGGTTTGTGGGCTCCCATGCAGACGTCGCAGGTGGCTATCCGGAGCAGGAGAGTGGTCTTTCCGGTATCGCTCTTGAATGGATGGTGCGTGAAGCCATGCTCGCCGGCCTCGTCATCAATGAGGAGCGAGCCGCCCGCGCCTTCGGCGCTACGGGCGAATTCAGTGCACCGGACGCCATCGCGCCGCAGCATCGCCCGTCTGGCGGACTTTGGTGGCTGTTTGAATACCTTCCCTTCCGAATTCTAGATTCAAGCACCAATCCACCAACGAGAAAATGGCGCATCAGCCTTGGCCGAGGGCGGCCATGAGCCACAAGCGTTACAACGTTCGGCGGCTTGCCTTCAGGAGTCTTACGGACAGCGCCACGACGGAAGAGCGGCTCAAGCTCCTCGCTGCCGCTCGCGATCACAGTTCGGATGTTCGAAGGACGTTTGCCCGATCGCATGCAATCCTGCCGCTGGCCGGAAGCGATTGACGCCCTCGTCGATCTGCTGAAAGACGACCGGAAGTTCACCACGCGTCATGCGATAGGAGCCTCGTGGTCTAGTGTCCTGAACCAGAAGTTCGCAACATTGGTCCGTTTTGTGCCGGGGCATTGTATCGGCAGAAGCGCTCGATGAAAGCAAGGATGTCGTCAGCGGACTTGGTCCATCGGAATGGTTTCGGATCGGCATTGTGTCGTTCGATGAACGAGGTGATGTCCGCCCAGAAGCGAACTGCTTAAGTTTGCGCTGCATTTCTCACAGTAACCCTGCTCCTGATCGGACTCCAATTGAGCGATGCGATCGCATCCCTCAGTCATGCAGATAGCTAGGCACAAGTTATGCCGCACACATCAGGGACAGTTTGAAACCGCTGCAAGAATTGAAAGATGGTAAGCACCCGGCGAGGCTTTCAATTACCCACATCGTCGACGAGTTCTGATTGAGTGGCGAAGGCGATGTCGTTGAGGCGTGTTAGGCCTCGCCACACCACCAGTTTCCTGGCGGCGGATCGTGGTTGCGCGCGAGGTAGCCGCCCAGCATGGCAATCTGGAACAAGTAGGTAGCGAGGGTCTTGCACAAGATGCGTGGCTTGGACCGCGCCGCGTCGATGGCATCTAGCACCGCGATTTCGGTTGAGGTGAGGACTGTCTCCGGCGCAGCATCGGGCTTCGCTCGTGCGGACATGGTGAGGAAGAAGATGCGCCAGCTGACCATCGCGATGAGGGCGAGGAACTTGGTCAGCCGCTCGGCGGTCGCAAGCCTCGTCTCTTCGGCGCGGCAGCCAGACTTCATTACCTTGCGAAACACCTCTGCTTTCCAGCGCAAGGCGTAGCATTCGAGCTTCTCGATGGCCAGATTGGTCACCAGCTTCCAGTCGATCGGCGGACGGCCCGCCGGCGGGTCGACCTCAAGGGCGTGAATGTAGGTGAGAAGCTGAGGACTGTATCGCTTCTGCTTGCCTATGGGCGGCAAGGTTTGGATTGCGGCGAACTTCACGTGCACGCACGCCGTCTCATCCTGTCCGATCGCGACGTAATGGCGTCCCGCCCAAGGCGTGGCCGAGAGCTGGGCGAAGACCCGATGAGCTCCATCCCGGGGCTCTGCGTCGGCGGGCGCGCCGGCCAATCGGTTGGTCTGCACTCGCACCAGAAAGCGCGTGCCGAGATCCTGCGCCAGGCAAAAGAGCTCGTAGATGTCGCTCTCGCGGTCGGCCACATGCACGCAGCGTTCCGGCGTGCCCACGAGCGCCATCGACTGGCGCAGGTTCTCCAGCCAGCGATAGCTTTCCTTCGTCTCGATCGGTACCCGCGTGGGGTTCACATGCCGCTTGAGCGTCGAGGTCCCCTTGAACTTCGTGCGTGTCCAGAACTTCGCTGCCGTCAGCCCGAGCGGCGTGCCGCCGAGGGTTACGGCCAGGCTCGAATGCATCAGCACCCCGCACAAAGTCATCACGTTGGGCTGACCCACCTTGTAACGTCCGGCGTTGATGGTCTTGGTGAAGCCGATCTTACCCGGCTGCGCACGGCTGTAGATGAACTCGGTGGTATCCTGCAGAATGAGAGATTGGTCCTTCGCTCGCCGCGCAGCGCACGGCGGTCGCGGCAAAATGGCCGGCCAGCATCACAGGCGATTCAACCGATGCAAATCCTACGCACGAGATATGGCTAATCGAAAGCGCCGCCGGCCGGAGGCTTACGAAAGATGAGCTGACTAAGCAGGATTAGCGACATTTAGAGGCGCGATGTGGTTTCTATCGAGAACATCCAAAAGATCTTCCGGCCTAGTCTAATGGGGTCATTGGTGAATGGCTTCACTATTTCGCAAACGAGGCTGACTTCGGTTGGCCGCCGCCTCAACCACTAGCTCAGCACCGCTGGAGCGGAATTCTAGGAGGGCGTCCCCTGTCCTGGTGGAAGTTGCGCCTCACCAATTTTCATCCGTACCGCGGCGCACAACCGTAACAGACATCAATTTACTCTTGCGCCGAAGGTGGCACCCGCAATGATTGAATGGGCGGGGCTAGTATAGTTATGTTTAGGTTGCGTATTTCAGTACGTAGCTTCGCGTCTGTTGTCGCGTTGAGTTTTTTGACTTGTTGTGTTGCGGCACCGGTCGATGAGGCCAAATCATTTGTAGCGGCAGTAGCCGCGGCCAAGACCGCGAGCGATGCGCTGTGCGATCAGCTCGACGTCGCCGAGCGAACCTTGTCGATCCGCAAGATCGAACGCCAGACCATCAACAGCTTCGCGGTTCAAAACGCCTATTATTACGCAACCATCGGCGAGCCGCCAAAGACGCGTGAATTCAGAAATGCGATGCTGATCGTCAGTGGCTACGCATCGCTACTGTTAAATTTAATCCAGGGTACCAACGTCGACGCAACGCGCGGACAGATCGTATCAATCATCCAGAACATTGCTACGTTAGCCGGCGTCAGCGCTATCGGTCCGGTAGCGCAGGAGCTCACGCCGCTCTTGAACCAGCTGCTGCTCGTGCAAAGCCAGGCTGAGGCACGCCAGCTCGCCATGTCGGGCGGCCCGAAGGTCGCCAATCTCATCCTCCAGCTCAAGAACGCGACCCCGGCGATGTTTGAGTTGCTGCTCGCCAATGCGGAGCCCGCCACGCCGGCAACGGTTCGCACGATTAAAACTGCACTCGGCAACTACGTCGTCACGCTCGACGATCTCGAGCAGAGTTTCCAGCGCATGCTCGACGCCTACGAGCGTCCAAGTAACGCAGCCACTCTGGCAAGCCTTGCTGAGCTCACCGGTAAGCTGAACGCAGACGCTGTGGCGGTACGGCAGGCATTGGTCAAGGCACGTTAGGAGAACATGTCGTGGCGAGCCCTTCTTTTTCGCAGATCGCGGACGCAATGGCAAAGATTAAGGCCCAGGAGGATGTTGATCCGCCTCCTTCGCCGGCAGCCAAGCAGGCCATGGAGGCCGCCTGGGAATCTCTCAAGGACGCTCTTAGCGAAATCGCGCTGAGCGATTTCGGTGCAGCAGCCGATTCCGTGGGGGACGCGGCGAAGGAATTGCAGGACGTCATCAACAACGGCGCCGGCAACGCAGATCCGCTGCAACAGATCCTCGGATCCTTGGGGTTTTCGCCAAAACCCGCGGGCACAACTCCGGCACGAAAGCCGCAAGCACCCAAAGCTCCGCCGGCGGGAGCCGGTGGGGGCGGAGCAGGTAGCGGCGCGAGCGGAGGAGGAGCCGCCGGCGCTATAGGCTCTGCAGGTGGATCAGGCTCTGGCGGTTCAAGTACCGGTGGCTCAGGAAGCGGGTCAGGCAAGGCCGGCGGCACGGACGCAGCACCATCACTCAGCGACCGTGTCCCAATTCCACCCCCGAGCCGGATGAATAGCGGGCTGAGCTCGTGCGCGGAAACGACGATGCTTAAGAAATTCGGCACGCCTGGCGAGCTAACCGAAGACTGCTCGGCGGCAACGGGGACATTTCTCGCGCGCGTCAGGAGGAATTTCAACGTTGGCCCGTTCAAGGTGACGGGCCTGGACTATGCTGTCGAGTCTCTGCTCCAGGTCTTCACGGACGTGAAGAACGACAATCCGCAGCTGTTCAACCAGGTCAAGAATGAGGGCATGCTGTGCGTGCGGGCACGGCGGCATAATCCGAGCCACTATTCCAATCATAGCTGGGGCACTGCAATTGACATCTTTTTTGGCACTGAGGTCGTCGGCCAGGGCGATAAGATGACCCATCGCGGCAATCTCTTGCTGGCGCCATACTTCAACCGGCATGGCTGGTACTGGGGCGCGGGCTTCTCGGGCGACTCAATCGACAGCATGCATTTCGAGCTGGCCGAAGAGACGATTCCCAAGATCCCCGATAATGCAATGTTCGATGCCGCCTTGCCGCTCAATGATGCCGTTGGCGGAGGCACTGCGGCCGCCACAGGCGGCCTGCAGGTCGATCCAGCATCAAAGAAGCTGCTCGGTGATATTCTCACCGCGGTCGGTAAGGCGACTACGATACAGCAGTCGTTTGCCGGCGTGGCCTACGCGGCGACGCTGCCGGGTGGCCAAGTTCTATTCCAGTGCGAGCTCCAGCTCGATACGGATGGCTGGCCGGGCGGCAATCGGGGGGACAACACCTGGCAGCCGGACACGTCGCTGCGCTACGCCGACGGCAGCTCGGTGAATGCCAACGAAGTGCCCTACTTCGTGCTTCCACGCAACTGGTATCAGAAATTCGGCATCAAGCTCGGCGATCTCGCGGCGGTGATCTACAAAGGCAAGCTGGCGTTCGGCGTGTTCGCCGATGTCGGACCTAAGACGAAGCTCGGAGAGGGGTCGCTCGAGCTGCTGCGCCAGCTTGGCGAAGAACGGCTGCGCCCCAACGGGCAGGTCATCAACGCCGGCATGGGCGACAGCTCCAGAGGCGACTACATCCTCACGATTGTATTCCCGGGCTCGGCAGCGAGTTCCTACCAGAACCAGACTGCCCTGCTCGATTTCGTCAGGAGCCGCGCGGAGCTGGCCTATCTGAAGCTCGGAGGCACGCTGCCGTCCGAACTCAGCTAATGCGTGCCGCTGCGAAACTGGTTCCTGAAGATGTATTTTAGGGGGATATGGGATGCCAGATCCAACCGCCGCCCTAACCGGCAGCTACAAGGATATCGCGAACCTGATTGTTGCTGCCGGAGGTCTCGGCACGGCGGCGATGGGCCTCGTTGATACGAGCAAAGCGTTCGCAGGCGGGCCGTCCAACTTTGGCTACATCGTAGACTGGCTCAAGCCATTCCTGGCTCCTCCCGCCAACAATCCGCAAGCCAGCGGCAGGGCGCAGATCCTGCGCACACTGAGGGCGAACTGGCTGAACGGCGTTCCCAAGGCCGATCAGAAGGCTAAAGCAAAGTCGCTGATTCATCTCGGGCTGACGGGAGGCGCGAAGAACAGCGAACACATCTCCCTTCTCGCCTCCCACAAGGACCTGGTGCTCAAGCTCGCGTTTCCAATTGGCGATCCCCTTTCCAACCTGCTCCACGACGATCACATGCCGTTCAGATCGCGCTAGGGCCGCCGCCGCCGCCGCAACAGGTTGCTCTGCCCTGGCAGATCGCTCATGGTGAGCCGCTGGGCGATTACGGACATCTCGATTATCTGCCGCCTCTTAGCCCGGACAAATGGCCCCGCGTTGCAGATTTTATAAAGCGCGCTTTCGTTGAAAAGGAGCAAATTTGGCCGGCCGGTTAGCTAATCGCCTCGCTTCCGACGTGCGGCTGCCGGCCTGAGTTCGAAACAGCGGCCTAAGCAGCGGTTGAAGCTCAACGGTTCGTTGTAGCCGCAACAAAGGCGATGTCACTGGTACGGCTTCCCGCTCTGCGACGAGGCCGCTGGCCGGGCGCGGGCGCTCATTGTCAACGCTTCCGCAAGCAATGTGCCCGCGCGAGGCAACTAGCGTCCCTACCGCTACTTGGACGTCGCGAACTCATGGCGACCGCGCGAGCTTGTCAAATACAGAAAATTCAGGGAAAGTTGCAGCCGAGCTGCATCTAAGCGTGCAAATCCCAGTCAAGGCCCTGGGCGCCGATGACCAGAAGGAAAGCGACGCGAATCAGTCGTCGTGCTGAAGCAGAAATCTATCGTCAGCTCTCGCTCTGAATTATCCAAGCCGCGGCTGATGGCGTTACAAGCAATGCAAGCGGAGGAGAGTTCCCAAGTGACTTTCGAAATCGCGCCTTCCAAAATGCTTGCGACTCGATCGCTGCGGTCTTGGACGGCCGCGATGATCGGTGGGGTTCTCTTTTTAAATCCGCTCGACGTTGCCGCGCAGAATGCAAATCGCCCCGCACAGACCGTGGTGAGCAACGCGAAGTCTCAGATCCAAGACATGGTCATATCGATGAGCCAGGGTTGCTCAGGTGGCGCGCACGGAGTGCCTCCGCTTAATTGGGCAGCACTGCAGCCCCACGCTAACTCGGCGGTGAATGCACTCGACGCCGCAGTAACGGCTTTGTCACACGACCTGAAGGCGGATGCTCTGCGACAAATCAATATTGCTGAGGGTGAATTAGACGCATTGCTCAATGGTGTGCACAATAATTGTTCTGGAGGCGCACATGGGGAAGATCCCGTTGGTATGAGCGGGTATCTGGCGATCAAGGCTTCCGTGCAGGGGCGCCTGGACACTGTGAAGATCTTTTTGGGAGGCTAGGTTAGCTCTGAGGCGAGGCACGCGCGGGAGGGTATGCGGACGCAAATTGGACTACACCCATGATGACTTGGCTCCCGATTGCTTACGCCCTGGAAGTTGGTCAATCGCTTGATCCTGGCGCCGATGTCGAGCGGGGCGCGGGATAGAGTTGTCTTGGCTAAATGGAGCTAGTAACATGTTGGTCCGCATGCTCTGGATCGCGGGCGTAATCGAGGTCCTCGCCGCCCTGATCATTTTCGGCAAAGGAGCGTCCAAGGCAACGGCGACTTCGGCCACGGATCTCCGCGGCTCCGCTCCTCTACAGGCAAGCGAAGGCTCTCGCGAGCCTGACTTCCCCTCCAAGCTCGCTGCGCCAAACGAACTGCCTGATTTCGCCAAAAAGGCCGAAGACCTTGAAGCAATCAAGAAGGCAGTCGACGATGCGGCATCGGTAAGTGGCGGCCTCTGGCTCTCGTACCTTTTCGTCCTCTTCTATCTCGCGGTCGCCGCCGGAGCTGTGACCCACGCCGACCTTTTCTTCGAAAGAGCGGTTAAGCTGCCCTTTCTCGGGATCGAGCTGCCGTTGGTCGCATTCTTTCTCCTGGCGCCGATCCTGTTCGTGATCGTGCACGCCTACACGCTCGTGCATCTCGTCATGTTGACGGACAAGGCGAAGCGCTATCACCAGGCGCTTTATGCGCAGATCGAAGACGCCAACGGGGGAGAGACAGAGCGGCGCAAGGCGACGCGCGACAAGCTCAGGCGGCAGCTGCCGAGCAATATTTTGATCCAATTCCTCGCCGGCCCCTCCGACTTGCGCCAGAGCGCCTTTGGGTGGCTCCTGCGCGGGATAGCATGGATCACACTCGTCGTAGCGCCTGTGCTGCTGCTTCTTACGGTCCAGATTCAATTCCTGCCCTATCAGAGTGGCCTTGTCGCGTGGACGCAACGAATCGCGCTGCTCTTCGATCTCGCGCTCGTTTGGTGGTTGTGGCGAAAAGTTCTCGCAGGGGGCGACACCGAGGCGGCGGCGCCGACGACCTCATTGCGGCTACGAAAGCGCGTTTCGGTTGCAATAGGGCTGCTCTTCAGTCTCATTGCGATTGCGTTCTCCTGCGCGATTGCGACCTTTCCTGGCGAGTGGCAGGAAGACCTGCTGGCAAAGTGGGACAAACGGATGTGGGTCGTCACGGTGCACAATGCGCTTTTCAGCGCTGAACCCGATCAGGTTACTCACCGCCGTTGGCCATTCTCGAACACGCTTGTCCTGCCGGGCCTCAACGTCTACGAGGGCCTCGGCATCGACGATCCCACGAAGGCGACGTGGCGGGACTTCGTTTTTCGCCCCCGGGGCCGCGATCTGAGGGGAGCGATCTTCACGTTCGCCAGTCTGCCAAGGGTCGACTTCACCGGTGCCCACCTTGAGGGCGCCCGGCTCAGTCATGCTCAACTTCAAGGCGTTTCGCTCGCGGCAGCGCATCTTATGATTGCTTCGCTCCAGGCCGCGGAGCTTCAGGGCGCGTTGCTCGACTCGGCGGAGCTTCAGGGCGCATCGCTCGACTCGGCGCACCTTCAGGGCGCATCGCTTGATTCAGCGCAGCTTCAGGGCGCGTCGCTCGATTCGGCGCAGCTTCAGGGAGCGAGGCTCTCTGGGGCGGGACTGCAGGGCGCGTCGCTAGACCAGGCGCGCCTCGACGGAGCGTTGTTGAATGGCGCACAGCTTCAAGGGGTGTCGTTCTCGGGAGCGATTCTAAAAGCGACCGACGTTAGTAACGCCTATCTCTGGCGGAGCAATCAGGTGAGTGGAAAGGTGCTCCCCAAGGCGCGTAGCCGCGCGAAGCTCTCAGCGATCCGTATGGTGGGGGACGATAAATCCTGGGAGAATCGAGCGTGGGACAAGGAAGCCTACCAGAAGCTCCGTACAAGTCTGCAAACTCTCCCGTCAGGGCCCTTACGCCAGTTAGCTTTGGAGAGGATCGCGGTCCTCGACTGTGATGACAAGACGCTCCAGTCTTGCGATCCCGCTGCGGCGACCTTGCCGAAGGAAGCTATTGATTGGAAGAGCTTTGTTATGGATAACGTGGCTAAAGTTCAGCCCTATCAAGCCGCGCTTGCGGAATCTTTGAGGGCCCTCTTTTGCCCAGGCGACAAAAACGAGGCATTGGTCGTACGTAACGTCGCTCAATTCGGCCAGTTTCAGCAAGCTGGTCTCGCCGCGCGCGCCTTGATTACAGAACTTTTGAAAAAGAAGAGCAGCGACTGCCCGGTCGTCGCATCACTGACCGACTCGGATCGGGCGACGCTTCTCAGCATTCAACAAGACATTAATTCGCTCCAGGAGCTAGGTTTAGGAAGTCCGCACTAAAACGGCGGCGCGATTATGTCGCCGGCGATGTGGTACTTCTGCTCTGGTCCCTCTCGGACCTCATCAAACGAGAGCAGAATGTCTATTCTGAGTGCGGCCGGCTCACATAGCAATTCGGCTTTCGGCACAGGATTTTGAGGCGCGCCTGCAAGGCGGGAGCGAACGATCGGTCTGCGCGGCCAGATAGTCGGATGGGAGATATCGGTACCGCCCGAGCAACCTCAGGATCTCGAGATCCTCGGCGGAGAGCCGTGCGACTGTCGGCCGCCCGACGCTGTCGAGCTTTGGCTCTCGCTCCAAACGAGAATTGCACCACGTTTTCCATGCCTCGCAATTAGCACGAGTATTGGCCGAATATAACGTTACCTATGATCAACGTTGGCGGCCCACGGAATATTACGTACTGCCGGGTATCAAGAAACTTTTTTCTACCACGTCGATCCCGTTTCCTGCGTGTCATCCGGCGGTCGCCGATCCTCGCGGGCTGCCGGTGGCTGCCTAGGCTTATTGCGGCTTGTCGGCGGCACTGGCGTGCCCCGGTCTGCGAAGGCTTCCGCTTCGTACGAGCCCTCCTGGACCGCAGTCTGGCCAGCCGGCGAGAACGAGTATTCAACTCGCATTCGATGACGGAGCTCCTGCTGCTCGGCCTTTTAAAATGCGCGGTAGCAGAGCAAGTGGGAGTCACTTTCAAGATTAAAGCATTCGGGCTCAGATCGCGAATAAAGGTGGCAAACGCACCGCGCTTGAGTGAGGGGCGACCTCAGATCGACTGGATCGCAATTTGCTGTCGGAATCTGCATATGCAGGAGGTCTTCAACGCGACCGGGCCGTCGAAAACGTTGGGCTCGCTGAAGAGCGCCCAACTAGTTGCCGAGGTCGCCGCGCCTCGGGTGCCGACGCCATTGAGTTCCGAACACGGAAAGCCAGGGCCGCCTGCCTCGGCTCATTCACCGGTCGCGGTTAAGAGCGGCGATGACTGATATGAAACTCCGGTAAATGTCTAAGCGCGTCAGCTTGTCGACAGCTGATCATAATAGAGCGAGAGAGAGCACAATATCGGCTCGGCATTCCGAACCGACTCCAAACCCCGGGGAATGGACATGGACCCATTTAACAGCATTAACCCATTAGATCGAGCCTTCGCTGCCTCCAACGCCGCGGCGCCACAACAGCAACAGCAGCAAGCGGAGTTTGAGCCGTACTTGGATGGAGTGCCCCAGCTTGATACCTCTGCCGCCGCGGAGGAGCCTGTTTCTCCAGTTCGCTACTATCCTCATCTGTCTGAAGAAGGCCGTATACTCGCCGAGGCGCTGGGACTTGGGTACGTTGGCGACGCTGCTGCGCAGCATAGCGCGACGCGGGAAGCTTTGACTTGGCCGGAGGAGCCGTCTGCGGAAAGTCACGATCAGCATCCGCTGCGAGGGCCGGTCGGCGAAGCCATCGTTACATCGACGGTTAAGCCAACCGTGCTCGGTTACCAGGCACCTGATCTTGGAGAAGCGGCTCGTTATTTCAACTGGAGCGACGGCTACCAGCCTGCTGCGAACGAGTTAACCGGCATCGCTCCCCTTTCGGGTCACGACGTCCTCATCAGTGAGGATTACACCGGGCAGTTGAGGCCTGCGAAGAGGCAGAGAGCACTGAACGAGACGGAAGGGGATGCCATTGAGCGCCAGCTCAGGGAGCCCGGCAATTCGGTCGCGCGCGAGCTGACGGACAAGTGCGGCACACCGTTTCAGCCAAGCGGTCAGTTGGTCCTTCCTACGGAAGACTACGATCAGGATCTGCTGTGGGCGATGATGGATGACGGCGGCCCATCGTCCTCTCTCGGCCGAACCGAGCGTCATGACCAAGCGGTGGATTTAGGAGCCACCGTTCGTTCCGTCAACTCGCCGCACGGCGACCAACGCACGTCAGCTCCGCTCGAGGGTGGCAGCGTCCTGCCGAGCCAACACACCCCACCCGCTCCTTTCATAGTCCATAACGACCGCTTCACGGCGCTGTTCGTGCCTGCGGCGGCGATGAGGGGCGGCTCTCCACTCAATCTGTCGGCCGCACCCATTCATTTTGGATCTCGACCGGAAAACGTTCCTCAGACCAGCACGCAGCCGACGAATCGGCCCTCGCCAGCACCGCTTGCCACGACGGTGGAGCAAGCCGCTCCGACGTCGACCAGGGCTGAGACGACGTCGCCTGCGGTCCGCGAGGTTTACGCAGCATCATTCGCCGTTCCTGAGGGCTTTTCGCACGGCACCCAACCCGCTCCAATCACGATGATTTCGAAGCTCGGCCGCTGGGGCCTCTTGCCGGACGCAGCGCAGCCGACAAAGCAATACGACATTCGCGGCGAGCGTTACACCGCCCTCTTGGGGCCGGGAGGACCCAATGACGTTCGGCTCATCCATCATCCAGAAATGTAGACGCCAGGGACAGTCGCTACGGAAGGAGCCAGTCCCCAGGTAGCGGACTTGTTGATGGACGATAGCTTGCTTCAGCGACTCTTGGAAGCTTAGGACGTTCTGCGCGTTCCTGATGGCGCTATCGGGCCTGATGAACCTGTACGCTGTAGCGTGCTGGCACCAAAAAGCCGAACGAGCCGCTCCCGAGCTAGGGCAAGATCACCCCAACGGAGACGTTCAATAGAAATTGCGCATAGTTCGGCCCTGGAGCTGCCCGAGACTCGTTCGGGCCGCTTCGATGGCTTATCGGCCGACACAAGCCGATCCACTCTTGTGTGTTTCTAGTTAGCGTTAAAAAACGGTAAGCGCGCCGACCCAAGGAAACAGCGACGTGCTCCGCGACTGGGTCTCGTGCGCTCGAAAGATGGCTCAATTGCCTGGGTCATCTGGTTGGGATTGATCCCAACTTTCCGATACGGATCTCAATTAGGTCCTTATCGTCGTGACGCACTCCGACTATGACTTGAGTCGCCTGAAGTTGGGGAATGTCCAAGAGCCAGACGCGCGTGAAGGCTTACACATACTAGAGTACTTAGCGGCTGATCGTTTTGTTCACTAAGCGGCGATCTCAGCAAATATGCGCCAAGTCGTCTGTCCAATGGCTGGAACATCAGGGTCGCGCCAAGCTGGCGATAGCTCCGAATACATCCACCCGGCCGCCACCGCCACACTAGATCTGTTCGCGAATCCCGAGATCACAATGGAGAGTGTGCGCGGCTTTTGCACCAGACAATATGGCTGCGCGATTATCGGCCATCGGATCCGCCCTTTCCGCGAGCGCGGGATTTCAGGAACTCGGCAAAACGCGCCAGCTCTTGGCGATCCCGCCGGGAGAGCGTCGCCGCAGCTCTTGCGACGTGCGCAACCTCCTTGGGAAGGACCAATCCAATTCCGGTATCTTCTCCCGTGAACCAGGTCAGTGGACGCAGATACAATTTAGCCAGTCGCGAGAGTTCGATAGCACCGACTTTGCGCGTACCAGCCTCGACATTGGAAAGAGCACTCCGCGGAATGCCGAGCGACTTGGCCACGTCCTCCTGCTTAAGACCCATGTACTCGCGCCTGCTTAAGGCGTTCGCCAGGTCCTATGCGATCAGCTTCGGTCGAAGGCTGTGAAAATCCGATTCGATCTTCCTTCATGATGTTCTCTTCCCTTGTCAGTTGATTCCATGCGGCGCTTGCTTCAGCCTGGAGGTCACTACACAGGCCTCGGCCGGAGAAAACGTGGCCCAGGAATCCCCTGCTTTGACGACCGCGCTATTTCGGCGAAATCCCTCGTGGGGTGAGCATGGATCAATGACGCAGCCGCCCATGCCGCAAAAAAAGCCGCTGCCGGATTTTCCGACAGCGGATCAAGTCTTGGGAGAAAGCAGACGAACCGGTCTGCCAGCGGAGCTCAGCACCGAAACGAAACCCTGATGATCGCCCCGGTTGATAGCGCCGACTTCTTTCCGCTCGCATTTGAAGAACGGCTCGACTCTGCGGATTGGAACGTCATCAAGGGTTTGGAGCTTGCGGGCACGCCTTACTTCTAATCGTCATCGTTGCAAATGATCTCGCCTGGGTCACTGGGGCACGAGGCCAGTATCTGGGTAACCTTGGGTAAATAGACAGAGCGACCTCGAGAAGCGACACGACGACATTTCGCGCGGATGGCCAGCCACCTCGGCAAGAAGGACGACAGAGGTGACAGCTGTAACGGAGCCGGCAACCAGGGCGGCCAGCATCGGAACGATCTGCCGTTTGCAGGTAAGCCTCCGAGGAGAGACGCCTTGCGGCGGGCTGGCCTGATGGTTGAGAACTGTACGTATGGACAGCCATACGATCAGTACGTTGAATCGACTGGAAGTGGTTGATACGCGGCGGCGGCGGCGTTGGTCTGAGGAAGAGAAGGCGCGGATTGTTTTGGAGAGCCTATCCGAGCCGCGCCTGGTTGCGGCGACAGCCCGGCGGTACGGCTTGTCGCGTTCTCTATTGGTGACCTGGCGAAGAGCCTTCGCGGCGACGGGGACCAAATCCGAGGCTGGCTTTGTCAGGGCAGTTGTGGCCGAGGGGGTGCCCGCGGCGTCGGTGGCGGCGTCATCGGAGAGCGCGACCGTACATTCGACGGAGCGTCGGATCGAGATCGAGCTAACCGGCAGGCGGCGGGTCATTGTTGATGCGGGCGTTGACGTTGAGGCGCTTCGCCGGATCATCGAGGTTTTGGATCCGCGATGATTCCGGTTCCTACGGGAGTTCGGGTGTGGCTGGCGACGGGCCACACCGACATGCGTAAAGGCTTCGCCTCATTGTCACTGCAGGTGCAAGAGGTGCTGCGCCGCGATCCGCTGAGTGGTCATTTGTTCTGCTTCCGCGGACGCAGAGGCGATCTATTGAAAGTGATCTGGCATGACGGCCAGGGAGCATGCCTGTTTACGAAAAAACTCGAGAGAGGTCGTTTTGTCTGGCCGTCGCTGGCGGACGGCGTAGTGTCGATCTCGCAGGCGCAGATGAGCTATCTGTTGTCCGGCATCGACTGGCGCAATCCCCAGGAGTCCTGGCGTCCGACCAGTGTGGGCTGAGACTTTGTTATTTGAGTTTGGCCGCGAATGTGATTCCATCTGGCTATGGACTCCAGCGCCGACCTGCCGCCCGATCTTGTCGCCGCGCATGCAATGATCCTGGCCGAGCGCGCTGCCAGGCTTGCGGCGGAAGCCAGGCTTGCTGAAGCGGCCAATGCCCAGGCGAAGCAATCGAGCACCGAAGCGCTGATTGCCCACCTCAAGCTCGAGATCGAGAAGCTACGACGCACGATATATGGCGCACGCTCCGAGCGGTCGGCGCGGCTGCTCGATCAGCTGGAGCTAGAGCTTGAGGAACTCGAGGCGGGGGCGACCGAGGATGAGCTGGCCGCCGAGAAGGCGGCCGAGAAGACGCAGACGGTGCGTTCGTTTGAGCGCAAGCGGCCGGTGCGTCAGCCCTTCCCCGACGACATCGAGCGAGAACGCGTCATCCTGCCGGCTCCGACGCAATGCCCCTGCTGCGGGTCGACGCGGCTGTCGAAGCTCGGCGAAAGCGTGACCTCGACACTGGAGGAGATCCCACGCCGGTTCAAGGTGATCGACACAGTCCGGGAGAAGTTCAGTTGTCGGGATTGCGAGGCGATCACGCAGCCGCCGGCGCCGTTCCATGCCACAGCCCGGGGCTATATCGGACCGCAGCTTCTGGCGACGATCCTGTACGACAAATTTGGTCAGCATCAGCCGTTGAACCGACAGAGCCAGCGCTTCAAATGCGAGGGGATCGACCTGTCGGTCTCGACGCTGGCGGACCAGGTGGGCGCAGGAGCCTTTGCGGTCAGGCCGCTCTTTGAACTGATCGAAGCCTATGTGCTCTCCGCCGACAGGCTCCACGGTGACGACACCAAGATACCGATCCTGGCGAAAGGGAAAGCAGATACCGGCCGGATTTGGACCTATGTTCGCGACGATCGGCCATTCGGCGGGCGAGATCCACCGGCGGCGCTGTTCTACGCCTCACGTGATCGGCGCGGCGAGCATCCCGCGCGGCATCTTCAGAACTTCGCTGGCATCCTGCAGGCCGATGCCTATAGCGGGTTCAACGCTCTCTTCGATCCCGGACGCAAGGCGTTGCCGGCCACGCCCGCCTTCTGTTGGGCACATGGACGGAGGGCGTTCTTCGAACTTGCCGACATCGCCCAGAACGCTCGCCGCGGAAGATCGGCGACCGCGATCTCGCCCATTGCGCTGGAAGCGGTTCGTCGGATTGACCAATTGTTCGAGATCGAGCGCGACATCTATGGGCTGAGCGCTGAGGAGCGGCTGCAGATCCGCCGGGAGAGAAGCGCGCCACTGCTGACCGACCTTGAGGCTTGGCTCCGAGCGGAATCTGCCCGGCTCTCACGCTCGTCCAACGTGATTAAGCCGATCAACTATCTGCTCAACCGCTGGGAGGGCTTTGCCCGCCTTGTCCACGACGGACGGATCTGCATGACGAACAATGCAGCGGAGCGAGCGTTGCGCGGTTTTGCTCTGGGAAGAAAGGCATGGCTGTTCGCCGGTTCTGATCGCGGCGCCGAGCGGGCTGCCGTGATGGCCACGCTTCTCATGACGGCGCGTCTCAACGACATCGACCCGAAAGCCTGGCTTGCCGACGTCTTCGCGCGCATCGCCGACATGCCGCAGAACCGCCTGCGCGAGTTGCTGCCCTGGAACTGGACGCCTCCTGCGCCGAGGTCCTCCGCCCCGGCGGCGTAGCCATGCACGTCAACAAGGTTCACGCCGTCTTCACCATCGCTCGCGTCGCAAAAGACCTCGGCGAAGACGAGGACTGGCTCTGGGACGTGGCCAACGGAATGGACACTGAGGATGGCGTCATCTGGGTTTACGGCATAGGTGACGACCAGGTCATGGCGTTCACCGACTTCGGCATCGAGAACCTGACCGAGCTCATCAGGATGCACAAGGACGACCCCGAGCTCCTCAAGCGCTGGGATCGGTGAGCTCCTGTCCGCGGTCTAGCCCGGATGGATACGTTTGCAGTAACAATGATACTGAAATGATGCGCGAGCCGCGGGCCCTGTTGGATTGCTGCGACAACGAGCAATGTCCGGAGATGAACCGCTTCGCCAGTAGCACCTGTATAGCGGCGGTTTACGTCCTGAGCCGAAGAGGATGTAGCTCGAAAGGGAATCTGTCCAGGGGAGCCGCTCAGATCACTTCTGAATGTGGCGGAAAAGATCCCGTCTACTTGATGAAGGCAAGTCGTGACCGATCGAGCGTGACTGTCACGGCCAGAATGACGATAAGTCCCGTGACCATGATCTGGATGTAAGTATGTACCCCTGCGATGTTCAGTCCATTTTGCAGGACGGCAATCACCAACACCCCAATCAGCGTTCGATGTACGCCTCCTGAACCGCCTGAAAGAGCGGTTCCCCCCATGACAACCGCCGCGATCGCCTGAAGCAAGAGATCATCTCCCATTCGGGCGGTCCCGGTCGAGGTTCGCGCGACAAGCAGCAAGCCTGCAATTCCGCAGAGAGTTCCGGATGCAATGAAGGCGATCGCCTTTGTGCGAAGAACATCTATGCCCGAAAGCCGAGCCGTCACTCCTCCCCCACCGATTGCAAACAGAGATCGCCCGAAATGGCTTCTCGCACCGATAAAAGAGGCGAAAGCAAAAATCAGGAGCGCCAAAATTCCCGAGTTTGGAATGCGTCCGATCATTGCACCGGATGCGACCCATGTGAGATCCGGACTGCGAAAAAACACGTTTACCCCGCCACTGATCCAAGTGGAAATTCCGCCAATGATGGTCATGGTGCTGAGCGTGGCGACAAAGGAGGGAATCCGCAGGCGCAGCACCAAAAGTGCATTGAGAACGCCACAAAGCGCCCCCATTGCGGAAGCAGCAAATACAATGGCAGCGGCGCTGAAACCAAAATCCCGGATCAGAACTGCGGAGGAGATTGCCACAAACGTCACGATCGCACCGACCGAAAGGTCGATGGCCCCCATCAGAATGACAAAGGTGATGCCGGTGGCCACGATGAGCAGGATGGACGACTGTCTCATCAGATTGAAAACGTTTATCCAGCTCAGAAAGCGGGGATTGATGGCAGTGAAAACAACCACCATCGTCAGCACTAGAAGCGTGGGGCCACCTGAATTGATGATTGCGCGGTGACGCCGAACAAACTGCCTCGTGATGTCCACGCTGGCCTCTAGCCGCAATCTTGATCTGCGCGCCTTTGTCTCAGACCATGTGCCTGACAAGTTCCTGCTCCGTCGGTTTATCATTGGCAGGCGCGTTCCGCTCGAACTGGATCTCGCCATCGCGCATCACCAGAATCCGGTTCGCTAGACCGATGAGCTCGAGCAGATCGTCCGATATCAGAAGGATGGCTGCTCCATGATCTGTCAGATCCCTCAGAACGCCGTAAATCTCCTCTTTTGCACCGACATCAACACCGCGGGTGGGATTGTCGAGCACCAGGACTTGTACCCCTCGTGCCAGCCATTTTGCCAGCACGACCTTCTGCTGGTTTCCCCCGGAGAGGAATTGGCAGAGTTGCGTCGGCCCACTGCATCGGATCCGTAAGGCATTGACGTGCTTCTCGGCTAAAGAGCGTTCTCGCGCCGCTGATATGATTCCAGTCAGCCGGGAGACGAGCGGGAGCGAGGCCAGGGAAATGTTCGCTTCAACCGACATGTAAGGTACAATGCCTTCGGTCTTTCGCTCCTTAGGCACGAAGCCTACGCCATTTGCGATCGCGACTTTACCACGAGCCCGGACAGGCAGGACCTTTCCGTTCACCTCGACGGTGCCAGCTGCTGGAAACGGCTCAAATCCAACAACTGCCCTTCCCACAGCCTCTTTGCCGCATCCAACCAGTCCGCCAAGCCCGACGATCTCGCCTTTTCGAACGTCGAAGCTGACGTTCTTGACGTTGTCGCCGCCCAGTCCCTTAGCCGAAAGCACAATAGGCGCTTCAGCGACGTCCAGCTGGCGTCTTTCCTTGAAGTACTCTTCGTCCCGGACGCGTCCTACCATGGCCATGTGCAGACTCTGCTCGGAAATCCATTCACCGGCAAACTCACCCACGTTTCGACCATCTTTGAAGACATAAATGCGATCACACAGCTCTATGTATTCGGAAAGCCTGTGAGTGATGAGTACGAAGGATGCACGTGCGCGGAATCGACGGATCGAGTCAAAGAGAAGCGTCACTTCGCGCTCGCCTATGGCGGCGGTCGGCTCGTCAAGCAGGATGATCGGGTGATCGATGTGGAAGTACTCAGCCAATGCAAACGCTTTGGCAATCTCGATCATCTGTCTGTCGTGAAAGGCATAGTCACTTGTCCGCCGACGTGGGTCGATGTGCGCAAGCCCAAGATCCTTCATATGCCTTTCGGTGCAGGCAATCATCGCACTCCGATCAACGATGGCCAGCCGGTTGGTAAAGTTTGATTCGAGAGACAGAAAGACATTTTCGTAAACAGCAAGGCTAGGGATAAGCGCCTGCTCCTGGAACACCATCGAAATTCCGGCCTCGACAGCCTGGGTGTACCGGAGTGGTTTGAAGGGTTTACCGAATAGCTCCATCTCTCCAGCATTCGGAGGATGGATGCCGGCGATCATTTTAAGGGTTGTTGATTTTCCTGCTCCATTTTCACCGGCGATGCCGACAATCTCGTTAGCGAATATCTCCAGATTCACGCCCTCAACGACTGAATTGCCGCTGAAGCTTTTGGAGCCACCTCGCATGCGGAAGATCGGTTCCCGCGCGGCCGTCATCTGACGTCCTCCGCGCTCACACGTTTGGTGTTGAGGAGAACAGCAAGCAGGATGACGATACCCTGGATTATCGCCTGCAGATGCGGCGCAACCACGAGGGTGTTCAGGCCATTCGACAGGGTCGTCGTGAAAAGCACCCCAAGGATCGTCAGGCGCACGTTGCCGAATCCTCCGGTGATGGCAGTACCGCCAACGACCACCGCCGTGACAGTGTCCAGAGTCATAAAGCCGCCCATTGTCGCTGTGGCGGACCCAAGCCGCGCAGCCAACAGCGCCCCGGCTAGCCCTGCCAGACCCCCGGACAATGCGAAAGCCTGTATCTTGATCGTATTGACCTTCACGCCGACGAGGGCGGCCGTTTGCTCATCACTGCCGAGCGCTAACGTCATGCGACCAAAGCGAGTGCGCGCCCCAACCAGAACCGCAGCCAGATAGACGACCAGGGAGATCAGCACTCCATTGGGCATGACATGGAGCCATGCACCTTGTGAGATCTCAATCACGGCGGCATCAGACACCGTCAGCGAGCGACCATCGGAGATGAAGAGGACCGCACCGGAGAGCGTCGTTGCCGTTGCGAGCGTTACCAGGATAGAGGGGATTCTGAGATAAACGTAGCCAAGTCCGTTGATCATACCACAGGACAGACCGACCAAACAGCCGATCGGAATCGACCAAACACCGAAGTCAGGGGCCATCCGCGCGACCAGCATGCCGCAGAAACTCGCAACAGCTCCCACCGAAAGATCAATCGAGCCCATCAAGATCACAAAGGTCGCGCCAACTGATGCGACCAGGAGGACTGAACTGGATAGTTCAATCGCCCTCAAATTGCTCAAGGTCAAGAATGATGGGGCGGCAAGGCCGATAGCGGCGCATGCGACAGCAAACACCGAAATTGTTATGATGCGCCGCGGTAGCTCGCTATCTCCACGCCTTTCCTGCCATGCTTGCAACATTATGAGACCCGATTGAGCATCTTCCGTGAGGAGATGCCTCCCTCGGAGAGGGAGGCATCCTGGCACATTCTATTCGGGGATATGCTGCTTGTAGTGATCCTTATACTCGGCAGTCAGTTGCGCCACACACCCAGCGTCGAAAGCCTCCTGATAGGCCTTCGGAAGGTTGTAGCCCGCCGGAATACGGCTTGCCCAGTACTTCTTTACGTCGATAGGCCAGACATAATTTTGAGGATCCCAATCATTGGGATGGAGTGCGCGCGACATCTTCTTCCAGTCAAAGGGCAGCTTTTCGCCTGCAAGAAATTCCTGGTATTTATCGACGTTCGCTGCCGTGATCAGCGTTGCTCCAGTGTACATCATGCGTTCACACGGGCTCGGCTTGAACCCTTTTGATGCATCGTAGGCCCTTACAAGCGCAAAACCGGCTTGCCATTGTGGCGTAAAGCCCATCGTAGCCAGAATTCGCCCCTCCTTCACCAGCTTGAGTGTTTCGCGGTTGCCGTCAAGCCCTGTGATCGGGATGTGCATGCCGGCGTCCTCGGCAGCCTGCATGGCTCCCAGGGCAATCGAGTCATTTTGAGCGAAGACCGCGTCAATTTTGGAATGCGCCACCAGCATGTCTTCCATGACCTTGCGAGAGTCGACTTGATTCCATTTGCCGGGCTGGCGGGCGACGACCTTGATGTTTGGATATTCCGCTAGAGCTTTTTCGAAGCCAGCCGTTCTGGCGATGTCGGCGTCGACCCCCGGGAAGCCCGTAATATGAACGACGTTGCCTTTTCCGCCGATCTTATCAAAGAGCAATTTTGCGATTCTATAGCTGTTGTCGACATCGTCCGGCGTGAAGAAGGTCGCGAACGCATAGTTGTCGGGCCCGGCATCCAAAGGATGGAAGCCCGGCAGAGATTCCCAGACTGCAACGTGCACTGCCCCAGCCTTTTTGGCCATCTCGACGATCGGCTTGATGTTTGCCGCGACAAGATTCTCGCCGAACGTAATTTTGACACCTGCTGCGATCTGCGCCTCGTAGATTTCGATTTGCTTGGCGGCATCCCCCTTTCCTGAAAGGATACGGTAGTTCAGACCGAGCGCTTTTGCCGCCTGCTCGGCTCCCTGCGACCAATTGTTAAAGTACTCATTTTCCAGTGTTGAGACTTCAGACAAGACATCCTCTGCCCTAGGGGCCGTATAAGAGGCCAAAAGGACGGCGGTTGCGAAAAAGTAAGTAGACACGTTGCGCATTAGTTTCCCTCCTCTGCTACTTCAACAAGGACCGACTCAAGATTTCCAAAATCAGTTTGCGAGATGTCGTGTCGGCGGATGCAGCGAACGGCACGGCCAGATTAACCATTATCGCGCTCACGCGCGCGTGCGTCATCGAACCTCACATCGAATGTGGTGTTTGCAATGGTGGGACGGCTTCGGCGTCACTCGCCCCGCCGCTCCTACATCTTCTTCCAGTCGCCGCTCTGCTCAAAGGCGTGCGCCGCCCGATAGATGGTCGCCTCCTCGAAGTGACGACCCACGAGCATCACACCAACTGGCAGGCCATCCACCATTCCGCAAGGCATCGACATCGCGGGATGGTGCGTGAAGTTGAACGGAGCGGTATTGGTGAACATCTCAGTCGCGCGTGCGATGTAGTCCTCTCGGCTGACATCCTGCGGAGGAAGCTGGGTCGCCTTCATGGGTGTCGTGGGCATCAAAAGGAGATCGTAGTTCTTAAGTGTGTTGTCGTATGCCGCCCTCAGGCGCCGAGAGACATTGACCGCCTTCCCATAAAACCGTGGCCCATAATTGTTGTTGATGTACGTGCCGAGCAACAGGAACAGCTTCGCCTGCTCGGAGAGGGAATTGGCTTTGCGGCGCCAGCCGCGATGAAAGTCCATGAGCGAAAGCGAAAAGAGATCTGATCGGCTTGTACCATAGCCGTCGCCGAACATCATGGTCTGGGTCGCGCCTTCGGTACCGATCGGCGTCCAGATTGCGGCTCCCTGAAGGTGCAACGGCACTGAGACCGTCTCTACCGAAGCGCCGAGATCCTTAAAGCGCTTGGCCGCTTCACGGACGCATCTGTTGACCGCTGCTTCCGCTCCGGGCTGCTCAAAACCCTCCTTGAGAACGCCGATCTTCAATCCAGTGATACTTTGGCCTAGCGCTTTGGTGTAGTCTTCGACCTTCGGCGCCTTGATGCGCGGATCGTAACCGTCGTCTCCGGCGATCACTTCGAGCAACAAAGCGTTGTCGAAGACTGTTGCAGTCATGGGACCGGTATGGTCCAGGGTCATTTCGTTCGGCATGATGCCGGTGTAGGGAACAAGGCCCCAGGTCGGCTTCATGCCGTAGATGCCGCAAAAGGACGAAGGCATGCGTATTGACCCACCCTGGTCGCCGCCGATCGCCATATCGACTTCGCCAAGGGCAACGACAACGCCCGAGCCTGAAGACGAGCCGCCCGCCGAATAGCCCATCTTGTGAGGATTGTGCACGGGTCCGAGCGCACCGGTATGGCTGCCGCCGGATGTGCAAAAGCATTCGCAATGCACCTTGCCTGCAATTTCGGCGCCTGCGTCGAGCATGCGAGTGACAATGGTCGCATCGATATCTGGGACGAATCCTTCGAGCGTCGCCGAGCCGTTCATCATGGGCACCCCGGCCAGCATGACGTTGTCTTTGAGCGCAACAGTCTTTCCCTTTAGCTTGCCGCTCGGCGCCCCAAGGACGCTCGTCTTTCGATACCAAGCGTTAAACGGGTTCTCCTCGGCCTTCGGCTGATAGCCCGGCGAACGAGGATACTTGACCGCGGGCAGTTCGTCGGGAACGGCATCGATGTAGTTGTATGCTTCAAGGGCCCCGTTGATAAGGCCGCGAAAGGAGGCAAGGTCTTCATCGGAAAGTGAAAGACCGCATTGCCCTGCGACATCTCGCAACTGTGCTGGTGTGGGCGGGACGATTGACACGGGGTTTCCTCCTAGAGGGCTATTACGTATGCGTGAGGCCGCTCTGCGGTGGCGCGTCACTAACATGTCAAGAAAATATGCCTGGCGCTGCCGAGTCACCGCGACAGCGCCCAAAACTGGGTAATTTTGAGTAATCCGTCCTACAAAAATCGCCGAAAAAGGACGCAAATTTATGCGGAAATAATACGCGCGCCGGTCGCCGCTCTTACTCGGCGGACTTATTAAGTGGGCAGATCATTTGCATGCTAACACCCCAAAAACGGGTGGCACGAGACGGCTTTCGGGCTACATGCCAGAAGCTGTCGAAATTGCAGCGATCCGAACCAGGATCGCCGCGGCAGATAGGCCGACCCGCACGGAAGAGTCTCGGATTGTTGTGACCTTCGATGCAGAGCTACAATTGGTGCTGGAAGGTTTCAGGCCCGGTCCATCAGAGATGAGAATTAGTGATATCTTGTCCCATGCATCTTCGACACGGGCAAAGTCGTCAGCGCGATAAATCATGGTCTGCGGGACGAATGATGATGCAAGATCTGCCACGAGATGTTGTTGTGGCTGAGAACGAAGGTAAAGCGCGCCGGTGTTGTCTCAACTTGTTCCGTGGAAGATTTGGAAAAGACGTAGTTGCCTACCGCCAGAACGAGGTTGTCCCCCAATCTCGCAGCACGCCAGGTCTCAAATCTCACCGAATGCGTGCCACGGAAATAGGTGCGAATCTCTTCGGCGCCCGAATAGAGCTTCGCCCTCGATGTACCGTAGAGCAACGCGTCAATTGTGTATAAGCCCGCCAGCTTTTCGACGTCGTGAGTGTTGAAGGCCTGCGCCCACAACAGCAGGAACGCACGGACCTCGTGCATCACATCGTTTACATCCAAATCCGCCACCACCCAAGTGGAAGCCATTTTACAGACTTTTGTAGAACATGAAATGAGCCACGTTCGAAACACCCCAACCTGCCGTTGAGATCGCCGCCTCAAAAGATCGCCGCTGCTGGACTTCTCCAACAGCGGCTTAGTCTGGGGAGGCAGCAGACAACCCGGCCTGCCAGCGGATTCGCACTGCGAGACCTCAGCAAGCTGCAACGCGCAGATTATTGGTCGTGCCTTTCTGCCCAAATGGCACCCCGGAGATCACGATCGCAATATCGCCGTGCTCCGCGTAGCCCTCCTTGCGCGCCGTCGCCGCCGCCATCTCCGTGATGTCGTCGGAGTTCGAGGGATCGGCTGCAACAATGCTGTGTACGCCCCAGAGCAAGCTCATGCGCCCTGCGACTCTGTTGTCTGGCGTAAGAGCGAGGATCGGGACTAGCGGCCTTCTACGCGCGATACGCGCGGCGGTGGTTCCGCTTGCGGTGAACCCGATGATCGCTTTCGCATCAATGCTGGCTGCCAAATCCGCGCCAGTGGCCGCAACCGCGTGAGGAGGCGTTATTTCCTCACTGATCTGCGCGGCGTCGATGAGAGACCGATACAGGTGATGCCGCTCGGCGCTTTTGATGATTCTATCCATCATGACAACCGCCTCGACGGGATAGGCTCCGCTCGCCGATTCAGCAGACAGCATGACGGCGTCGGCACCATCATAGATGGCTGTCGCGACATCAGACGCTTCTGCGCGTGTCGGCGTCGGCATAGCTGTCATCGACTCCAGCATCTGCGTTGCGACGATCACGGGCTTGCCGGCAAGCCGACAGGCGCGAACGAGCTCCTTCTGTCGCGGAGGCACCTCCTCGAGCGGGATCTCGACACCAAGGTCGCCGCGCGCGACCATAATGCCGTCCGACAGGTTAATGATATCGTCTATACATTCGAGCGCGCTGGGCGTTTCAATCTTGGCTATCAGACCTGCAGCTTCACCGATCAAGGAACGTGCTTCGAGGAGGTCCGACGGTCGTTGAAGGACATAGCGACCCAGTCGACACCAAGTTCAAGCCCGAAGGCGAGGTCGGCGCGATCCTTATGCGTCAACGGGGATATGTCAAGGAATACACCTGGGAGATTTACTCCCTTGTGGTCGCGGATCAAGCCGCCGATGACAACTCTGGCGACGATCTCCTTGTCGCCAAGGCCAACAATTCTCAAACGCACTCGGCCGTCATCGATCAGGACGTCTTGGCCGGGATGGACGGCCGCGAAAATTTCAGGGTGAGGCAGGGGAATGGATTGTTTTGCGTCCCCTTGTCCGTCCAGCGAAAAGCAGACCGTTTCGCCCGCATTTAACATCAGCTTACCACCACCTAATGAGCCGATGCGAAGCTTCGGTCCTTGTAAATCCTGCAGCACTCCGATCGGCGTACCGACCTCGCGTTCAAGTCGCCGGATGGATGCAAAAACCCTCGCATGGTCGTCATATGATCCGTGGCTGAAGTTGAGGCGGAACGTGTCCGCACCCGAAAAATAGAGAGAGCGGATCATCTCGGGCGCGGCGGTCGCCGGCCCCACGGTCGCTACAATTTTGGCAAAGCGAGAACGACGCATCTTGGATCCCGCTGGTTAGAGGATGAACTCAGTGTGAATAAAGTTGGAATGGCGTCCCTCGAGGACGGTATTCAGAATCGCTCGCGATGGGCTCGTATACTTCGCGGCCACCATGGACCGAATGGAGAATGAACGTAGCGCATCCGTCACTGACAGGGTGCCTTCGGCTGCGTCCTTCCTGCCGGTGAAGGGAAACACGTCCGGCCCACGCTGACATTGACAGTTCAGATTAACGCGGCAAACCTGATTGACCAGAGCATCCGACATGCGACCGATCACGTCGGGATCGCAGGCGAACAAGCTCACCTGCTGGCCATGTTCGGAGGTCGCGACGTAATCAAGCGCGAGATCGACATTTTCGAATTCCATCACGGGGATGAGCGGGCCGAACTGCTCCTCACGAAAGAGCCGCATGGACGGCCCTACGGGATAGACGACGGCAGGATAGAAAAGAGTGCCTACGGTGGCCCCCCCGCCTGCGTTGAGGATACGGGCGCCCTTCGCAATGGCGTCATCTAAAAGGGCGTTCATCTGGGTTACTTTCTCGACACTTGGCAACGGCGTCAGAGCCACGCCTGCTTCCCAGGGCATCCCGATTTCAATTGGCCGAGTTCGGCCAATAGCGCCGAGATGAACGGATCAGCGACATCGCGATGCACAAGCAGCATCTTCAGTCCTGTACAACGCTGTCCATTGAACGAGAGCGCGCCTAGCAGACATTCCTTTGCTGCGAGTGCGATATCAGCGTCCGGCATAATGATGGCCGCGTTCTTTGCGTCCAGCCCCAGAATGGCGCGTAGGCGGTTGGTTTTTGGGTGGAGTTTCTTGAGGTGATCGGCCACTCGGCTCGAGCCGATTAACGTAAGGACGTTGATTTTGCCGGTCTCAAGAAGTCTCGGGATGATTTCGGCGGCTTCGCCGTAGGCGAAGTTGAGTACTCCGGGCGGGAATGCGGTCCGGAAGGCCTCAAGCAGCGGTTCGAACAATAGGACGCCATGTCGGGGCGGCTTGAAGACGACGCAATTGCCCATGATCAAGGCCGGAATGAGCGTCGCGACTGTTTCATTCAAGGGATAGTTGTATGGTCCCATGCAGAGGACAACACCAATTGGTGTTCGGCGTATCAGGCCAATCACTCCTTCAACGATTTCAAATCTCGAGTTCGCATTGTCCAGATTGCGCAAGGCGCCGATTGTTTGCCGGACGTAGTCCACAGTGCGATCAAATTCCTTTTCCGACTCCGCGAGCGTTTTGCCGATCTCCCACATGATAAGGCGTGTGACTTCGGCCCGGCGTGCACACATTCCGGCAAGGAATCCTTGCACCGCCAGAATCCGCTCCGACACACGCATGCTGGGCCACGCGCCGCGTCCCCTATCGTATGCAGCGACGGCAGAATCGAGTGCGGCCATCGCTGCGGCGACGTCGCCGCGCGGATAGCTGCCGATCCGCACGTGTGTCAGCTCGCCGTTGCTTCCGCGCACCATCACAGGAGAGAGAACGTGGTTGATTGGCCCTGTCCATTGTCGCATTTCGCCGTCGACGAGGGCGCTCCGCTGTTCAACGGGAGCAATGGCGGCCTCGTGCAAAGCTGCGTCGTCGGCAGTCGGAAAGAGGAGGCGGAGTTTGTCGCAGATCATTATCATCACTGGTTCACAACAAAGACTAGGAGGCGCGGAAAACACAAGATCGCGCAATTCACGTGTGCGCGGCGAATCTCTCTTTTTTGCCCCCCCGGCATCAATCCAGTCAGGCTCCCATCATGGCGTTCCTTGCCACCTCGCCATCCCGCTCGAACGAAACAGCGAGGATCAATCCCTTCGAGCGATCTCAGGACGGCAATTGCATTCTTCGATTTAGGACGCCACGCGTTTCTTTATGTTTGAGGCAGCTAGGATATCCGCGACGGCGCGGTAGCTGAAGACGATCGCGGGCCCTATTGTGATCCCTGCTCCCGGGTAGATTCCGCGCATTGGCGACGTCATGTCGTTGCCGCAGGCGTAAAGACCTGGGATCGGCTTGTTCTGGGCATCGAGAACTTTGCCGTAGCTGTCCGTTGCGAGACCCGACGCCGTGCCCAGTGTCGCCGGGACGATCGGCAGCGCAATGAAAGGGCTCTTTCGGATCGGCCCGAGATTTGGGTTCTTTGCTGCGACCGATGGATCCCCAAGCGTGCGGTTGAAGGCCGACTCACCACGTTTGAAGAGTGGATCGATTCCAATGGCGGCATGGGTGTTGTGCTCCTCGATCGTTCTCGCGAGCCCCACGGGATCGAGCCCGATTTCACGGGCGAGCTCTGCGATTGTTCGGCCCACTTTGACATATCCAAGCCGCACATATCTCCGGATGCTTATCGTCCATGGCCACGGCAACAGATGTCCCAGACCTCTGCGGCGGACGAAATCGGAATCACAAACAAAATAGAACCGCTTGTCTGCGGGGTACCCGTTAGCGAACATCGCCAGGCAAATGTCATGGTAGGAGTTGGACTCATTTACGAACCGCCGCCCATTCGGCGCGACTGCGATCACGCCCGGACGCCCACGATCGAGCCAGCCATACGGGACCACTTGTGAGATGTTGCCCATCTTGAGAATGGATACCGGTGTCCAGAACCCCGCGGATGCGACATCCTTGTCCACTGCAGCTCCGACCCTCTTTGCAAGCTCAATGCCCTCGCCAATGACATCGGGATGAACCAGTGTGTTGTCATGCTGATGTGGTCCGCTCAGCTCGGCTCTCAGCTGTGCGTTCCGGGCGAAGCCGCCGGTTGCAAGGATGACGCCATGGGAAGCACGTACGCGAACCTCAGAACCTGCGTGTTTCACGATTGCGCCTGTGACTCGCCCCTCCTCCTTGATGAGTTCAAGAAGAGGAGAAGCGGGCCATATTTCGACATCGAGCTTCCGCAAGCTCACCAGCAAGCGTGCGACCAACGCGTTGCCTCCGCTGAATTCCGTACCGCGCCTGTAGCTCAAGCGATCCCGCGCGTAGCGGCTCACGCGGCGCAAGACGTGCTTGAGGGAAGAGAACGATTGAAACGGATTCAGGAAGCTTCGGACCTCGCCCGACGAGATCATCATCCCTCCGAGTACAACCCGAATGGGATCTCCGATGAGATTGAAGTCTTTGCCAAGAAGGCGCGCATCGTAGGGCGCGGGGCTCAGCGCCCGGCCCTTGTCTACGCCCCCGATTTGGCTGGAGTGATAATCGGGCGCTGAGGCCAGCGTGAACTTGACATCAGTCCCGTTCTCGAGCGAAGCAAGCGCCGTTGGACCGTCTTCCAGATAGGCTTCAATAAAGTCTGGGCGGTAGTAATTGCCCAGCTCATGCTGAAGATAGGTTCGAGCCTTCACAAGCGAATCTTCGATTCTTGCGGACCGGGCCTGAGCCGAGCAGGGAACCCAGATCATGCCGTTTGAGAGAGCTGTCGTTCCGCCAAGTCGCGGCGACTTTTCGCAGACGGTCACCCGTAGTCCAGCTTTCGCTGCGTAGAGAGCAGCTGACAGACCGGCTGCACCGCTGCCGAGCACGAGCAGATCGGTTTCACAGTCCTCCGGCGATTTGCTCGCTCGGGAGATCGTCACCATGGTCTGCTTGCCTGATTGGCAGATTGGCTTGTTCATTCCAGCCTCGTGCTATTTGCGATGAACGTCAGTTTGCTCGAGGCAGAGGAACGGCCTTAAATTCCTCTGCCGCCGCCTTTACTGCACGTTCGATTGGGATACGCTCGATTGAGGAGGCGCCAACGAAGCCGACACATTCGGTCGAGCGGTAAACTTCATACGTGTCCTGTGGCTCGGCGATTGCCCCGCCGTGGCACAGGAGAATGATGTCTGACCGGACCGCCTTGGCTGCCGCGTTGATCTCGTTGATCCGACTGATCGCCTCCTCGATCGGCTGCCCATCCTCGTGACCCGCGAGGCCGCCGCGGGTCGCTCCGACATGGGGGACAATGCAGTCCGCTCCTCTACTCGCCATGACCTTGGCGTCTTCCGGGCTCGCGACATAGGCGAGCGAGAAGATGTTCTTCTTGCGAGCAGTCGCAATCATCTCAACCTCGCGCTCGAAGCCGAGCCCGACACGACCGCGGCGGTCACGCCATTTTTCTCCCATGGTGGAGATGGTCGGGTAATTGATCACGCCGGAGAAGCCGGCAGCGGAGAACTTGTCCAGAAGAGCATCAAGGTCGAGCCGGAGAGGATCCCAGGCCTCAACGCCCCCAATCACCGGCACAGAAGATACGACATTCCGAATTTCCGCAGCGAGCTCCAGCGTACGCGCATTGGAATCACCGATGCGACTGGTTGGAAGGCCCATGAGGCGCGACAGACCTGTGCTGTAGACCACCAGCATATCGGCCCCTCCGAGCGCGGCACATTTGGCGACCAACCCACAACTGCTAGCCGCCGCGAGGATCGCTTTTCGGGCTGCGACTTGGGTTGCGATCCTCGAAACAATTTCCGCTCGATCAAACATTCGCACGAGATAGACCTCCCAGCCCCAACTGCTCGACGATCCACGTCACGGCGGTCTCGGCAAATTCGCGGTCGTTGATGTGACAGTTGAGTTCGCGGACCGTGACCTCTGGCCGGACCCTGGTTTTGAGTGCCTGGAGCCAGGCCCGGTCGGCTTCTGCATCGCGAAATACGCCGCCCTCCCGGTCGTAGTCCGACACGCCCTTGGTCGGCCAAAGCACAATGGCAGGCCCCTTGGCCTGCGACAGCCGTTCCGCCGTAAGCGCGCCGATATTGGTGTTCTCGGCAGGCGTCGTACGCATCAGAGTTGTGTACGGCGTATGGGAGTAGAATCGCCGGTATCGGAATCGATCGGGTACGCTGGAGGGCGGACCAAAGTTGACCATGTCAACCGCGCCGGGGGCGATGACTTGCGGGATCTGCTGCTGCGAGGCCGCCTTGAGCCGATCAGGGCCGGCACTGGCCGTGCCTCCCACCAGTTCATCCGCCAACTCCGTAGTAGTCAGATCGATCACGGCATCAAATTCGCCGGCGGCGATCAGCTGCTCCATCTTCCGGCCGCCGGCTCCGTTGGCCGGAAACACGATCGCGTGCAGACCTGCATCGGCAAGCAGGGACACGCACTGATCTGCCGCAGGCGTCGTCACGCCGAAGGCCGTGATCGCAACGATTTTCCTCTCGCGTTTGCGATTGGTGGGGCGATAGTGCAGGGCGGAGATGGCCCGCCCTGCATTCTCCAGCACTCTTGCCGTGAATGCGTTGATACCGAAGAGATCGACCAGCGTTGGGTACAGTATGATGTCGTGGTGGGTCGCGAGTTCAGCCAGGAGCGCCGGCCGCGCACTCGTCACCAGCAGCTTTGGAAAGCCGTACGGCAAGTCGGAGACGATCTCGCCGAAGACGGCGCTCCCCTTCCCTCCTGCAACGGCCACAATGGCGTCGATTGTGCCGTCGCCTAGAAGCTCAGCCACCTTTGCGCGCGCGGACGCGGCGATCTGTGTCAGGAGCTCAGCAGGCGAAACCGAGCGCCTCGCAGAATCAACTGTCTTGCCCCCCGACGACGTGCCGATATCGATCAGCACGGTCTTTCGCCCACATGTCTGGATTATGTCCGAAAGGAAAGAAGCCTCGGGACCCTTGGTGTCCAGCGTGGCCACGATCGCCACCGCCGGCAATGCAGAAGCTGGAAGCTTGGATAGACTACCATCCCGGACCGCCCTTTGGTCGTCCGCGCAATGGTGAGACACGATTTTTCTCCCGGACCATTCTAATCACGAGTGGTCTAGGCTGGCTCAGAACAGAGCATAAGGACGGAGAGGGTCGAAGTTGGGTAAATTTGGGTAGATGCATCAGTTGAATATTCACCGGCAGTTTACGCGCTTCCCGAGACCACGGCGCGGCGCCTTTGTCCGGCCCTTCAGGCTTTCCCGATGCACATCAGGTACTTTGCGTTATCGTCCTCGCGAATTGCGAGGGAGGCGGTCACGAGCAAGCCAATTTGTTTGGTTGTTCTGACATCAATGCTCGTCCTCATCGAGACAGGAAAAGACAATGCGCAGCCACCTAATGATTGTCAGTAGAAGGCGCCGGTGGGCGAGCGACACCAGGAAGATCAACAGATCGCGCGGCAGAAGCAGAGCCGCCGCGCACCGTTTCAACCACCGTTCGTAGTCCCACGGATATGAGCAGGCACAGAAGCGGGGGAAATACAGGCGGCTGTCTACTCTCGGTTGCGCGGCTGCATTCGGAAATTGATACCGCTCCTGCTGTACGGTCACAACCACAATGTTAGACGCTGCGGAACTAGACCGTGGGCGGCATTAGCTAGCAAGTGTCAGCGAGCACATCGACGCGCCTTGCCCGCCAAGAGGACCAGTCGCCCGGCTGGTGCACAATGCGACCGACCAATTGCCCCACCCTAGATGGACATTCTAACGATTACTTTGCTTGCTTGATGTACTTATGAAGCGCGCCGCGAAAAGAAGTTTCTCGCGGGGTTTGATCCACAGGGCCGGGTGATCACGACGCCGGATACCTCGGATGGATGCGCCCCAGAGAGTACACGGCAGCTCGGCTGCAGTCTCAAAGTATGGACCGCACGCGCCAGCGGCGCGGTAATGGGTTTGAGGAGATCGAGGTCACTTTCAGGACCGTCGACGCGAAGTGCTGATGGACACGCGGCGCGGGCCGCCTTAAGCGTCGCCCTCTTTAACGCCAAAGTTGGACCGCGTTCGCGAAGCATTTGCGCACTTTCAGCCCTCCGTTTCTAGTTGAGCCGGTTCACTTGATTCCAGAGGCACTCTCACGGCAACGGACTAGACGCTGACTCTCACGAACCCGGCGCATGCTCAAACACACAGGCCGATGTCGGGACTCCAACAAATTGTCCATGATTGCTCGAGTCGATCACGAAATCGCAGTCAAATGATTCAGTTTGGTTTGGCCTCAATCTTGCTCTCTGCACATCTCGTGGGATCTGGCGGGATCTGGCAATCGGTTTCTTGCGCTGGGATTAGCGTCGCCGATGCTGGAAAACGCGGTGAACATGCGGACGCAAACATTGATCAAAGTCGCCGCGAGCGGAGCTTTGGCGACTCGGCAGATCGCGACTAACCCGCACTCCGATCGTTCCAATATTATGGAGGCGCTATGCGCATCTGCGGTATCAAGTTGACGCATGATGGAGCGGTCGCTCTTATCGAGGACGGGCGGCTTATCTTCTGTATCGAGCAGGAGAAGCGCAGCAACAATCCTCGATATCAAACGATCGACAATCTTGATGCAATCGTCGTTGCTTTAGCAGAACACGGCCTAAATCCGGGCAACGTTGATCAGTTTGTCCTCGATGGCTGGGTAGGCAAGCAGGAATCGCAATTCAATCTCTTCAGCGGGACAGCACCTGTCGTCCTTAAAGGTGGCCCCTATGTTGAACAGGAACCAGCGAGCGTGCTTGTCTCACGTGAAGGCCTTGGTCTTAGATTGGACGGAAGGGACTATCCTTACGTCAGCTTTCCACACGTGACGGGCCACGTGGCCGCCGCATATTGCACTAGCCCTTTTGCCAAAGCTGGGCAGCCCGCCTTCTGCCTTTTGTGGGATGGCGGCACCTTTCCTCGTCTGTATTATGTAGATCGCGGTGGCGCCCGATTCGTCGATTTTCTCTTCCCTATGATTGGGCACATCTATGCCGCAGCCGCCCTTCACTTTGGGCCATACAAACAGGTGAAGCGATCCAATTGGGACTTGGGTGATCCCGGCAGGGTAGACCCAGGAGGTGCCGGCAAACTCAACCTAGGAGTTGCTGGCAAACTGATGGCCTATATCGCTCTCGGGTCCGTGAATGAAGACATTGTTAGGGTCTTTCGAGACCTCTACAACAAGAGCTTTGCAGCTAACACGAACCCGGGCAACTTCCGTACGGACATCCCGAGTATGGAGTCGGCACTCGCAATAACGCACGAGTTCTTTGATGCGAGTGCGCCTCGCCTGAAAGCGTCCTCTCCCGAGGATGTGCTCGCATCCTTTCATTGCTTCCTCGAACGTCTGCTCATCCAGCAGATGTCAACTGCATTACAGCGCCACTCGAGTCTTGCAGCGCGCAATCTGTGCATCGCTGGCGGCTGCGGCCTCAACATCAAGTGGAACAGCGCGCTACGAGCGACTGGCCTGTTCGATTCGGTCTGGGTACCTCCGTTCCCGAATGATAGCGGTTCGGCAATCGGTGCCGCTTGCTGTGCGATGAGCGCGGACAAAGGCTTCGCGCCGTTGGATTGGTCGGTATATAGTGGCCCAGCGCTGGAACATTGCAACATACCACCCGGATGGACGTCCGCGCCCTGCAGCCTGCATCAACTTGCGGCCATTCTAGCCAGCAATAGGCCCGTTGTTTTTCTTTCGGGCCGCGCTGAGCTCGGACCACGAGCATTGGGTAGCCGAAGCATTCTCGCAGCTCCCACCTCAGCAAAAACAAAAGATCACCTCAACGACATCAAACTTCGCGAACATTTCAGACCGGTGGCGCCGATCTGCCTGGAGGATCGTGCGCCCGATATTTTTAACCCCGGAACGCCGGACCCCTATATGCTGTTCGATCACCAGACGAGAGCAGAGTGGCGAGAAAGAGTTCCGGCCGTTGTACATCTCGACGGGTCTGCGCGGCTGCAGACGATCTGCAGACATTCTCAGCACAAGGTCGCTGAGCTTCTGGTCGAGTATGAAACGCTCACTGGCATTCCGCTGCTTTGTAATACGAGTGCCAACCACCACGGGCGCGGATTCTTCCCAAGCGTCGCAGCGGCTTGCGAGTGGGGGCGCGTTGATCACGTATGGTGCGATGGGACAATGTGGAGGAAGATCACTTAGGCTACGCGACTGGCACCATCCACGTGTTCGCGCTGACCGAACCTGTTGTCAGGCTAACAGTTCGCTTGCCGATGCCTGAGGTCTACAACGGCGTAATGTTGGCCATTCGAGCAGAAGTGTGCTCCTGCTTGGCGCGACCGAGGATCTTTGGCATATGATCGTCGAACACTTTCCGACAAAGGCCCTTGTATCGGAGAGGCTGGTTAAGCTTCTTGCCTGGACGATGACGTCCCGCAGTGTGACCGCGATAGGGGTGATCGGGGCGGTGCTCTGACGTGCGGCACGAACCAGTGAGACCCCCAACCACTCTTGTGCTTTCCGGACCCTATCAGGAAGAGAGATCTTCAGAAGCGATGGCGACTCAACGTTTGGCAATTGAAGCGATTCTTTGGCTTCTTGGCGCTACCCGCCTCGCAGGGCGCGATTGATAAACTGAAGCGGTGTCCCTGTCGCTCTCCTCCGTCTAACGAGAGTGGACCAGAGCCTATCCTAGCGTAAGGCTATTGAGCGCTTGGACGATACGTCAGCTGAATTGTTGCAGTTTGCATTCTGCTGAGCTCAATGAAGCTGCATGGTCTTGCGTCTGCCTGAGAGATGCCGGACGCAACTTCACCGGTCAATGACCCGCATTGGGAGTTGATTCAACGAGCACCGACAACGCGCACTCCGAGACGGCGACGTCCCGTATCATCAGACACCATGTCATGGACACTGGGGCCGGTAAACGCGCGGAGCAATGGCGTGGGCTGCGCCGCATCGGGGCTCGTTGACGAGGTCGACCCAATGCACATTGAAGCGCCCGCGGTACTGCAATGACGAAGCGAACGTTCGTCTGCTAACTCCGATTGCCTCGTTCCGATTTTCCTACCGATGCAGCCAACAACCCCAAGACGTTCAAGCGACGGTGAGCACGATTGGCTGATTGGCCCGCAGTAGTGATGGAGGTGCTACAGGACGCCGAGGCGACCGGGCCCACAGTCGAGCCAGGCCGTCTGCGCGTGACCCTGATGCCGCAGTCTCTTACGTGGCGGTTTTCGCACCAACTCGCACAATCGTGGACAAAGCGTCAGAACCTGAACACCAAATCATCGATGCTAGAATAGATCGATACTTCATATAAGTCGGCTCGCCCCAGAGGCGCCAGCAACATCCGAAGCACTGGTACGGCACTTGCTTACAGATTGAGCCAAGCCGCCGTAGCTGCGTGAGCCTTATGAGGCGCTCAGGCAGATCGGCTACTTAGTACGTAAGGTCACTATATGTCTGGTGTTGCCGGTGCGTTTGTCTGCTCTTCAGGTGAAACATTGCCGAGTGTTTTTGATCAATTAGAGCGAATGATTCCAACACTTTCACTTCGAGGCCAGGCCGACGTTGTTGTCGCTGCTTGCATGCCCACCCGGGGCATCCAATATCGAAGAGCGCTTCCATTAGATGATAACTCGGTGCGTATTGACTGCGTTGAACGGGATTCGAGCTTTCGGCCTCGAGTGGCAATCGCTCAGATCCGCAGCGGGTCCCAGGCAATCGGAGGGGACTGCGATGTTAGGCCGAGCCCTGTCAGGACGAGAGCCAGCCGGCATTTTGCGATTTCGCTGGATGGCGCCATAGTCAATGCTCATGAACTAAGGGACGAATTACTTGCTCACGAACGGCTGATAGACGTCCACACAGACTCCGATCTCCTGCTAAAGTGGATTGAACGATCTTGTGAACGAGACTATTGGCGCCACGGCTTACCGGCAGACTACGAGGCAATCTTTCGTGAACTTGATGATCGTATTGACGGGGCCATAAGCGCGCTTTTGATCGATCGGGACGGAAATCTCGTTGCATACCGCAATCGAAGTGGATTGCGGCCATTGGAGACTATACGTACCGACAATGGATTTTTGCTCTTTGCTTCTGAGAATTGTGCCTTCGCCGGCTTCGAAGGTGAGAGCCGTCAACTCTTGGCCGGGCGCATACAGCATGTAGATGGCAAGACGGGCTGAGCGAAGCTCTGCGCTTACGAAACGCTTTATTTGGGAAGTCCAAACACATCAATCCAAGGCCACTCGCATCTTGAAACCCGTTACAAGATCGGATTCGCCTTGGGATCAATCGTTGCTCGGCGCCTCCGGGCAGAGCAAAGCACTACACCCATAATCGTGTCATCCATGCCAAATACAGGTGCGCCGTATGCGGACGGCCTGTTTGCCTCTCTTGCAAAACAGGGGATGCTCGCCGAGCGCTGTGACGTACTGACAACGCAGTTCCTTGAGCGAACGCTTATTGATACAGCCGGCGATCGACGATCTCGCATAGCTAAAAAGTATCGAGTGTCGCAACCTGGCGTGGCGGGACGGACCATCGTAATCGTAGACGAGGCGCTCATTCGAGGCGATACCAGTCAAGCCGTCACGGCGATGCTCCACGACGCTGGAGCGAAAGCCGCACATTGGGCGATTGGTTCGCCGCCTATAGTTGCTCCAAATTACTATGGCATCGGTATTGAAACGCTAGATGAGCTCGCATTTTGGCAGGCACTGAAGCGATTGCGCCCCACACTCCGCGCCAAATGCCTTCGCTTCCACCAAATGGAGCCGCGAGCACTTAGAGCAATTGAAAGCGAGATTGCAGCAGCGACTAAAGCCGCCACGATAACTTATCTGCCCTTCAGAGCGTTAGTTTCCCTGCTGGCCCACAGACAAGAGCACATCGACCTGTCAGCCTTCACATTGGAGATGCCGACAGCTGCCGGGCGGCAGCGTGCACACAGAAATTTGAAGGCGTTGCTGGCTGCCATTCCTATACCCCTGCCGCTTGAGTTTGGATCATGAAACCTGTTCTCGTATTTGACTGGAATGGAACACTGCTCGACGATACGTACGCGCTGCTCGAGACCAGCAATGTAATTTTAGAGCGCTTTGGTCACCCCAGGATTGGCATAGAAGCGCTTCGAGAGCATTGCGATGTTCCTCTTTCTCTTCTCTATCGCCGACTTGGAATGTCTCAGGAGGAGGTTGAGGCGGTGGATCGTGACGGGAGCGCACTCTTTCACGATACATACGAGGCTCTCGCGGATAAAGCCGATCTGCGCGAGGGCGCGCGCAAGCTGTTGGAATTTGCGCGCGGGGAATCGGCACGAGCCATCATCGTGAGTAACCACATAGTTGCGCCTCTACGGACCCAGCTGAAACGGCTTGGAATCCAAGATTGCATCAACGATGTGCTCGCATTTGAGAGTCGAGCCACCCAATACAAATCGATGAGCAAAGGAGAGAGGCTTCGCCTTTATATGCGGAAGCACAACGTGAAACCGTCATCGACTTTCATCATCGGAGATATGCCCATTGAGGTCGAGATCGCACGCAGCCTTGGACTGACAAGCATATCCATTACTGGAGGATTTGTTTCGGATGCGCGCTTGCACGCCGCGCATCCAGATTACACGGTCAACAGTCATGATGAGCTGTTGCCAATCCTACGGAAGCATGGCTTCTTTTTGGAAGGCTGAAATGGGCAAGAAGTCATCAGACAGGACTGACTCTGAAACGACAAAGCGGAGCGTAGGCCTAATCGGAACTGGGCGGATGGGGACGGGCATAGGGATCAGCCTGTTGCGTCATCAAAGCGAGCTCCATATCAAGGCCAACAAGAGCCGGCGCGGCGCTAATCGCCTAACTGCTGCAGGGGCCCGCGAACATACGTCGATCGCAGGCTTAGCGAAGCATGTCGATGTCGTCATTCTATCCTTACCATCCAGCCGTGAAGTTGAGGCCGTGTGCCAAGAGGACGACGGACTTTTTGATCACATGTCCCGAGGGGGTCTGATAATTGATTGCACGACGTCTTACCCTGCTTCGACAATTGCATTGGCTGACAATGCTCGACAACGAGGTCTAAGCTTGATTGATGCTCCAGTGACACGGAGCCCCGAACATGCAGAGCTGGGCCTTCTGAACGCGATGGTTGGGTCGGACCCGCGACACTTTCCTATCATAGAGGGCATTCTTGCCGCGTTTTGCGAGACCGTTGTGCATGTTGGCGATGTTGGACATGGCCACAAGCTTAAGCTTGTTTACAACAGCATGACTATGGGCATCGCTGCGGTCGCGGCGGAGGTCTGTCAATTTGCCAATAGCCTTGAGATGGATCTTGTAACACTCCGCTCGCTCGTCGGACGCGGCTCGACCAACAGCGGAATATTCCAAGCTTTCGCAGCATTTCTGTTGGGTGAGAAACCAGATGTACTGGCGATTTCAATTTCAAATGCTGCAAAAGATATTGAGTGTGCTGTGCGCTTAGCGCACGAGAGTGCCGTTTCCGTACCAGTCCTAGTCGCCGCCGCGCAAAAATTGGATCTCTCGGTTTTAGCTGGCAAGGGTGAACTGACACTGCCACATTTGGCTCGATCTTGACGCTCTTAGGTGAAGGGCGTGACGGTCACCACTTCCGGCGATTCGGTCGGGTCCGCTGGAGCGCAACTCCGAGGCGTGAGCGGTGACTACAATATATTGGGCTTGGACGGTAAGCTGGAAAGCAGGGCGAGAAATCCGGCGGCGCCACGCAGGTGTAGCGATCGGACAGGCGTGGTCGCCGCCTGAGCGCAGGCGGCGCCCCACCCCAAGCGCGCGAGCCGTCCGACTCGGGCGGCGAAGGGCTGATCTCGAACTGCCATCCACCAGAGCTGCGGTCCTGCGCTAAGGTCTCGATTGCTTCGCGCTCCGAACGCCTGCTTTTCAAGAGTTATTTGAAGTCCTAGAACCCTAGTCACGTGCTGGCATCTCAGGCGGCGATGCGGTGGGAGAACACAGGGCCGGCGCGAACGGGCGTCCTTTTTCGGGGCCCGGCTGGACTAAACCAGAAAAACATGGAGACCGCGATGAATCAGCTCGCTGGCTGGGGTCGACGGGACGGTATGGACGACGAGATCGCCACCCTCTACGGCGAGAACGACCTACATCCTCACGATCAGTTGCTCGATACCTTGTGTTAGCCACATCTGTGTACGATCTGACGGCGGCAGGCCGCACCGCGGCCCCGCTTTCGAACTTTCTGTTACGGTGGCCCAGCTGACGCGGTCCTTTTTGCTGCGACTTCCTTTGCGCCAAACCGGCAACTATTGACGGCGCCGTGCGAGAGCCGAGGTCAGATGGCAGCCGGTACTCGGATTCACAACATGGGCGTCGCCTGCTGCGCAATCTCAGTTGCCATACGGGCCGTCCGTGAATTGCCGAGGTATAGTTCTCTTCCGGATACATTCTGCTGCTGACAGTCTGGACGAGACCGAAAGTCGATATAAGATTGGCGACAGTTTGATCGGTAAAGTTGGGCAGAATCGGTGAAAGGCAGCGCCATTTGCAGAATAACGACGCGTCTTTCGCCTGCGGTTAGAGGCACGTCCCTGGAAGTCTACGCACCATCCTTGCGGAGTCTTCCGGAAAATTCGATGCTCGTGATGGCGACCTTACCTGTCATCGACTGGAACGATTGTCTCTTGCGAGATTTACGTACCCTCGCCAAAGCGCAGTTCGGTCACGTATATGCCGCAATGGTCATGATCGATCCCTTTGCGTGCTGGGAGGATATAGCCGACCTATTAAAAGACCTTAGTATCGCCGGCATCATAAACTTCCCACCCGCATCTATCATTGAGCAGCCTACAGCTGGCTTACCGATCAATAACGGGCAAGAAGTCGAACTACGGCGCATGGAATGGTTCGCAAGCCTAGGATTCAGGATGTTATTTGCTACGGCTAGGCGTTCTGAGACCACAGCGGCAGAGACACGCCTTGGCTCGCAATTGGAGGGTATTGTCTATCTGCCGGAAGAGTCTCTTTCGCTCAAGGTTTGCGATGAGATGACCTTGGAGAACATTGGCCTGCGGGAATCATCAATCCCGGCATTCTCGCTTTCGGGTGCGTCCGCTTCGAAGCGATCTGGACGCAAAGAGTGAAGAACTATTCAAGGATCCGCAGCCTTTTGATTTTGTTGTAGAGAGTTTTCCTCGAAAGGCCTAGCGCACGGGCAGTCTTCCCACGATGGAGCCTGTTTCGTTTCAACCCTTCGATGATCCATTCCCGCTCGGAGAATGCAGGCGTGGGCTTGGTGGCTACCGCCGCGTTCATCAACGGCTTGAGGACCTCGCCAACGATATGCGGGTTTTTCAGAGCCACAAGTTGGTTGACGATTTGGCGCAACTCTCTCAAATTTCCAGGCCAATGATGCCCTGCTAGCTCCAAGAACGCAGACTTTTCTATCGTAAGGGTCTGCGCGTTAGCATCCCCCTTGGCCTCGACCGTAAAATGCTGAATGAGCTGTGGCAGGTCATCCAATCGGTTTGGCAAAGCGGGGAGCTCTATATCCAGCCCAACCAATAGTGCAAGAAGGCGCGGAGATAGAACACTCTCCAAGCCGGCTCCGCGAGCTACAGTTGCAGTTGCGATAATCCGGGCGTTCGATCTTCGAACCGATACGCCGTACAGGGGCGTAAAACTACCTGTCTCGAGATAGTCGGCCAGACGCTCTTGCCCATCCCGCGTCAATTGCTCGACATGCATTAGCAAGACCGCAGAATTACTCGCGGCTTCCAGGAGCGACAGTTGTCGTCTCCTATTCGCATCGCCCTCAGTGCCAAACAGCGCACCGACCGTATCGATTGCTGGACCGGGCCGGCATTGAAACAGCGCCGGCTTCGTGTGTTTTCGCTCGCTGAAGGCATGAATTAGGCTGGCTATGCGCCGCTTCCCTGATCCCGCTTCGCCCCACACCAGCACAGGATTGGTGTTACCAGCCAAGCGCCTGGCGGTCTCGAGCACGCGCTTCATGGTTGAGGACTGCGCAACGATCCCGTGCCTGAAGCCGCTCAACTGGAGCTGGCGCTCGAGCAGATCAACTTTCTCACGTAGCAAGTGGATGGCCTTGAACCCGGAGGTGACCTCAAGGACCGACATCTCCAGTGGGACGCGATCGAGCGAAGAGCCGCCAATGAACCCCTTAACACCTGTTTCGCGACATATGTCGAGCAATTCGTCCGGCTTCGTAATCGGTCCGCCACCAAGCAAGCAGATTGCGCTCTTGTCGACAGATTGAGCCACGCGCACGACAGCGCTCGTCCGCGCCGCCAGCTCCGATGGGCTGATGGATGAGTCGGTCCCGCTTTCGCACTCCCGGTTCAGATTGAAGTTGATGCAAATCGCCTCAGCTCCCGCTTCAACCATACGCCGTGCGTCGGACTGGGTGCGGGTATATCCGATCGTCATCAAGCCACGTCTTGCCGCCTTCACCAGGAGCTCGATTTCCCGCTCGTAACCGAGCCCACACTTCTCAAGAAGTGCCCTTCTGAAGTCATCGATGTGGATGATGGAGGGGAAATTGGTGACGCCGGAAAAGCCCCACCTGATGATGCGATCGAGAAAGCGGTCGATATCGAGCTGCGGATCGAAAGTACAAGCGCCAAAAAACACCGGCAATTTCGTGTTCGGCAGAATTTCGGTTCGGCCGAAACCGGCTACGAACTCATTCGTGTTGCGTATCGGAAGAATTGAGGCGGGCGAGGACCCGCCCATGGCGCGAAAACGGCCAGCATTGAGCGCTAGCACGAAGTCTGCGCCTGCGCGTTCGGCGGCTCTGGCAGTCATGCCCGACCCGATTCCCGCTCCAAGCACAAATGAGCGGGAATTCCGGAAGAACTGCCTGATCCCACCACCCTTTACCTGGTCCGTCCGCGTGTGCACATCGCCCCGCTTTCTCCACGGCAGGTCTGAAATTAGCTCCAATTTGCCGGCGCGCGCAACCGTTTGAGTGCTTTTCCGTTCGACATGAAGAGGTGGCAGTCCATAGGCGAGGCCGCAAGGCGAACCTTGCAAGCTCCACTAGGCACGGGTTTGGGCGCCCTTGCCGCCATAGGATTCGTGCCGGCGTTCCCGTAAAGGTAGGTGACGTTGCCAAGATGCTCGACGAAATCGAGGTCAAGCTCAAAGCGGATGGCGGCCGTCTCTGCCGCAGGCGGAGAGAGGTCATCCGGTCGAATTCCAAGCGTTATCGGCTTTCCAACAAGCAGCTGATCCGGTTGGACGGGGACAGACACCGTCCTGCCTGCATCGAGCTTTACGTCCATGCCTCCCTCGTGCGCCGCCTCGATTTGGCCGTTCAGAAAATTCATCTTTGGTGAACCAATGAATCCAGCCACGAACCGAGACGAAGGATTGTGATAGAGATCATGAGAGGTTCCAACTTGCTCAATATGACCGTCCTTGAGCAACACGATCTTGGTGGCCATCGTCATGGCCTCAATTTGGTCGTGCGTCGCATAGATCATGGTGTTTCCCAGTTGCTTATGCAATTTGGCAATCTGAACCCGCATCTGCGCCCGCAACTCCGTGTCAAGGTTCGACAGGGGCTCGTCGAATAGGAACACCTTAGGCTCGCGGACGATCGCGCGTCCTATCCCCACCCGCTGCCGCTCTCCGCCTGACAGTTGTCTCGGCTTACGATGTAAGAGGCTATCGATTTGCAACAGCGATGCAGTGGCAGAGACTCTGGTGTCGATCTCGAGCGGCGCCAGTTTGGCCATCCGCAATGGAAAGGCCAGGTTCTCCCGCACTGTCATGTGCGGATAGAGCGCATAGCTCTGAAACACCATACCGAGATTGCGGTCAGCCGCATCAAGGTGTTGACGACTTTATGGTCAATTAGCAGATGACCAGCGTTGATGCGCTCCAGCCCAGCGATCATGCGCAGCAGTGTCGACTTACGCGACCCGGATGGCCCGACAAACACGACAAATTCACCGTGGTCGACCGCCACGTTGATGTTGCGCAGGATCTGGATAGTCCCATAGGATTTGCTGACGCCTTCCAAACGAACATCGGCCATCACGCTCTCCTCTGTCGCGCGCATCCAGCTTGCGCTGGTGCCACCTCAATCTCGCAGAGGCTGGACACAATGAAATCTGGCGGAGCCAGTGATGGATCCTCTCGGAGGGGCACACCAGTCGTGACCAGCACGGTCAAAAGACCAGCTCGCTTGCCGGCTTGAATATCCGTCGGAACCTGGTCGCCGATCATCAGCGTCGCACTCCGCGCCGTCCCCAAGCGGGAAAGCGCCGTCTCGATCATGTGCGGCTCGGGCTTGCCAATGATCAAGGGTTCGACTTTAGTGGCTGCAGCTACGGCAGCGATGCTTGCTCCTGCGCCCGGCTCGAATCCGCCCGCGGTAGGCAACAGGAGATCGGGGTTAGTTCCCACAAATGCTGCTCCGTGCGAGATCGCCTCCACCGCAATCCGCATCTTGTCGTGTGAGATCTGGCGATCTAGGCCCATCACGACGACCTCCGGCTTTTGGTCGGTCGTCTCGAGACCGACCTCCGCGATAGCCTTCACGAGAGATGGCGCGCCGATGACATAGACGCGGCTCGCATCCGGGTGCTTCGCGCGGATGAACTCGGCGGCTGTAATAGCGCTCGTGACAACGTCCTTCGGCGCGATGGCGAGTCCAAAGGCATCCAACTTGCGGACAACGTCATCGGGCGTATGCGTCGAATTGTTTGTGACGAAGCAGAACGGCAGTCCGCCCGCCTTCCACTCTCCAAATGCGCGGATGGCATCCGGAATTGAAGCATTCCCGCGATAGAGCACACCATCCAGGTCCGAAATGATCCCATCAATCTGCGGCCATTTGAGGCGAGAATTTCGGTCAGCCATTCATGAGCATCCCGCCGTTCACGTGAACGATTTGCCCAGTCATGTAGGACGCTGCGGGGCTTGCGAGGAAGACGGCCAGGCCCGCGATATCTTCGGGTACTCCCACCCGTCCCAAGGGGATCCGGCCGCTGTGCCGCGCTTCGGTCTCCTCTCGCGGGCGGCCGTGCATCGGCGTATCAATAATGCCGGGCGCAATCGCATTCACATTGATGCTGAGGGGAGCGCATTCATAAGCAAGCAGCTTCGTGACATCGTGAACGATCGCCTTCGACAAACAATAATCGGCTCCGCCCGCCTGGTAGTTGAAGACGGCTCCCCTCGATGACAAGGAGGAACCTACATTGACGATGCGCCCCCCTTTTGTCCTCATGAAGCGCTCAATGGTCAATTTTGAACAACGAAGGACACCGACCGAATTGATCTGGATCGTGCGTTCAATTTTTTCTGCGCTGCCGTTCAGGAGCGGCTGGGCTGATTTGATACCTGCATTGTTCACCAGCACGTCGAGCCGGCCAAAGCGCTTGCCAATCTCATCGAGCACTTGGACAACGTCTTCTTCGCGCGCGACATCCATGGCCATCGGCAATATGCCGTTGCCATAGGGCAATCTCACCAGAGTGTCCCTGAGGTGTTCCAGACTGGCATCGCTAGCTACGACGTTCGCCCCTCCCTGGCGAAACGCATTGGCAATGGCAGAACCGATGCCCCCTCCGGCGCCGGTCACGAGCACGGTTCTGCTTGACACTGAGAACTGTTCGATCATTCCAACTCCACGATCGTTTGAGATTTTAGAAGCTCGTCAACCGCCTGGGCGGTCGGCATGGAGCTTTGAGCCCCCCGCCGTGTTACACACAAGGCGGCCACGGCCAGCGCCTTCCTTACAGCTTCCCTCAGAGGCAGCCGTTGAGCCATCGAGGCGGCGAATGCTCCATTGAAAGCATCTCCCGCCGCTGTGGTATCGACGACTTTGACGGGAAAGGCCCGCAAGGCAAATGAGATCTTCGCATCGGCGTAATAGGCGCCCTGTGCTCCCAGCGTGATCAGCGCGGCTCTCGGCCCAAGATCAAGAAGCTTCGCGGCCGCGTGGGCGGCAGTCTCGAAGTCGCTCACCTCTACTCGCGTCAGTTCAAAAGCTTCAGTCTGGTTTGGCGTGACGAAGTCGACGCTTTTCCACGCCGCGACCGAAAGCCCTGGCCGCACCGGCGCCGGGTTAAAAATGAGCTCAAAGCCCTTGTCGCGCTTTATCTCGAAGAGCCGATTAAGCGCCGGGATCGGCATGCCCATTTCGGCCACGACGATTGCGTCGCGCTCTATGAACTTGGTTGCGCTCTCGACCATGTCTGGCGTCATCTTCGAATTGGCGCCCGGGTCTATGACGATCAGGTTGGAGCCATCGTCGCCAACCAGAACCAAGGCCGAACCCGAGACTTCGCCTGCACAGACTTTGATTGCGTCAGTGCGAACGCCTGCTTCTGTGAGTGAGTTAAGGAGCAACTGGCCGGCATCATCATCGCCGAGGCGCGTGTAGAAGTGTGGCCTCAGTCCAAGCCGCGCGGCCGCAACGGCCTGATTGGCGCCTTTTCCTCCAGGATGGCGGGTCAAAGCACCCATCAGACTTTCACCCGGCATCGGAAGCCGCTCGACATTGAAGCAGATATCGAGATTCGTTGTTCCGAAGAACATCAATGGCCTGTCAGTCATTTTACGGCACCGAAGGTAAGGCCACGTTCAAGGTGACGCTGACCGACCACGATCAGAATGACCGGAATAATCATCGTGCCCGCGTCCCGATTGGATCTGACTTTCTGTGACGCCAATCATAAACAGCGTCGTCATTGCTCTCGGCTCCGCAATCATCTCTCTGCTCGTCGGTATGCCCGCCGGCTACGTCCTGGCGCTGAACGCGATCGACTCGGGCGTGTCGAGGCAAGTGTCTCGCTTGCCGTCCTTGACCACGAAATCATGCACCCTGTACGACCTAGCAATCGGTGTTAGCCTGTCCCAATAGGCATCGTCCGGATAAAGCTCAGGCCTTACCTTGATGCCGGTGAGCTTCTCAAATTCCGACAACTGGGCTGCGACTGCATCAGCATACGGGTGAATGTCGTACGCCCACACGATTGACGCACCTTCGAACTGGCGCCAGTTGATGTCGTCCGCCTTGGCTCGGATCGACGCTACGGCCATTCCGGCAAAAAGCGTCGCGCAGATAAGAGCTGTTTTGGCGATATTGGCAGGACCGCCGCAACAGCCGGTAAGCTTCCTTGGCATAAATCCCTCCGATGGCTCTCTGGCCCTTAAACCAAGCCCTCCTTTTCAGGAGACCGTGTAATGACAAGGCTATCTCCTGTCTTTCCGTCGTAAGCGATTTTCCAAGATCTCATTGGGTAAGGTTGGGTAAGTTCGACAGTTCGGCAATTAAGAAACCGATCTACTGATCGCGGCACGCGTGCTCAACTTTTTTTCTACGCGTAAGCAAGGCTGGCGAGAGCCGACCTCAACAAATCAGTTGGCAGCTCAAAGACCTGGGCGCCTTGCAGCTTCGGCACGCAGGCGACCGTCCACCAACCTGAGCCAGTCAGCTTCGAAATGTGATGTGTTGTTCGTAGTGCCGTGCGCGAAACGGAAACGGCCCCAATTCTCGATGGCAGGTCTCACAGTCTTCTCGGGCCGGCTTCTACCCCTAAGGTGATCGGCACGGAGCATGCCGCACAGCGTCTTCAAAACCTTGACGGCATCGCCAAAGGTCGAGAGCTCGACGCTCTCCGACCCGGGACGAAAGGCGTTGCCGGCCACGCCCGCCTTCTGTTGGGCACATGGCTGGACGGCGCTCTTCGAACTGGCCGATATCGCCCAGAATGCTCGCGGCCGAAGATCGGCGACGGCGATCTCGCCCGTTGCGCTGGAGCGGTTCGTCGGATTGACCAATTGTTCGAGATCGAGCGCGACATCTATGGCTGAGCGCTGAGGAGCGGCTGCGGATCCGCCGGGAGAGAAGCGTGCCACTGCTGACCGACCTTGAGTCTTGGCTCCAGGCGGAATCTGCCTGGCTCCCCGGCGCGATAGCTACCCTACCAATTCGTGCAGGAGATCTCGCAGCTCACGTCAGTTAGCTTTCCGGGCGTTAGTTATCTTGGGAGATTACTCCGATGCTGATTATTGAAACTATTTTGAAGCCCGACCAGTTTGGCGGCATTGGACTTTTCTCCGCAACTCCTTTGACTAAAGGTACGTTAGTTTGGATTCACAACCCCCTCGTCGACATTACGGTGACACCTGAACAATACCAAACTCTAGCTCCAACATTTCAAGCTCTGCTTGATAAGCACGCGTATCCGAGAGACTACAAGGCTGATGATGGTGTTATAGAGTACAATGCCGACAACGCTCGGTTCATGAATCACAGCAGCCACCCAAACACATATCAAGACGATCATGGCCGTATTTTCACAGCCCGTGACATACAATATGGTGAAGAACTGACTTGCGATTACTTATCTTTCGATCCAGGGTGTGACTTATGGTGGAATAAGGAGCTATCGCCGAACGTTGGTGCCGCAGCGGCGTAGGCGCTAATGATTGGGGCAGGGTCCGGTGACCTTGATTTGTGAGCACGTTGTACGCTGTGATCGCGTGCAAAAGCGGTTCGTGGCGCCGGAATTCTGCGTATGAAAGCTGGTTTCGAGCGATTTCCCATGAGCGAGTGTGTGTAAAGGTGCTTTGCACCTAAGCAGCTAGCTTCGTCACGGGCGTTTCTGTAAAGAGGGTTGGCACGGAAGCGAGTTGGTGATTGCGTATTGACCCGCGATTCGGCGGTTCGAAGTCGGTGCATATGTTGGCCCCAGCAACTGCGCTCTGCTCGCCCGGAATAGTTTTAGGATGGAGGCTTCCCGAAATCTGATGCCGTCCAAACTGCCAACACTGAAAAGACGGCTCGAGAAGAGCCCTGCCGCGAGTCAGGATGTACTCAGGCGGTTCACGTGGGAGATCAGAGCCATTAATGTGTGTCTGGACGACCTTCGTTATTTCCAGGCGCATGCGCTGGGCCTTGCTGCACCACAAATGATGATCTTGATGGCCCTGATCGACTTGGAACAGGGCGACGGTGTTCCGGTAAATGTGGTTGCAAAGTTGATGAAGGTTGAGTCGGCCTTCATTACCAAGCATTCGAAACAGCTGGAGGATAAGCGATTCGTGCGACGTAAGCGCTGCGCGAACGATGCACGAATCGTCAACCTGTCGCTAACGGACAGCGCTCGCAGACGACTCGCGAGCATCGCGGCGCAGCAGGAAGAACTCGATCAGTTTGTTTCTGGTTATCTCGATATTGCGGACTTTGCAAAGCTGGCTAGTTGCCTTAGCGGGGTCAGGCAACGGCTGGAAAAAGCCCGCCTGCACGCCGCGTTAAAGATGCAAGAACCTTCAAGAGAGCAGCAGCTGCGGGACACCTAGCGGGTCAACAACTTGAGACGACGAACCTACTCGCCGCGCGATCGCAGCGAGCACAGCTCAACGCCTGGATCCGCGAGCTCGAATTTACTCGGCCGCTATGTAACAGCTCTAGCGCGGAGCCGTGTGACCAAATTCGGTCCTCCAGGCTATGGCTGTGCGCATGCTGAAGGAGCCATGCGTCCACAGAAGCTCCAACTCAGCGATTTAGCCGACTCTAGCAATCGTTTCCGCGTATCCTGCCCCGTGAGACGCTGAAGGCGCGGAATTCTGCGAGCGTCGCCCCCAGAGCGCTATCGCTATCCTGGACAGCTCATCGCGTCGTTCTCGGTTACGCAGTTTGGACTAATCATCAGAATGATTTCACCGTCTAATGTGAGGACAACTGACCGAGATGTGCTCATTTTGCCACAGCACCCTACACCTTTGCTTGATAGTTCTCTTCTGTTAGGAACACATCATTTTGCAGCCAACCAAGACGTGCCATCGAATAGCGGCCAGCACCATCGTCGATGTCTTGCAGCAGAGAAGCAGGGATTCCTGGACAACTACCCCTGCGGGCAACCGGCTGGTTGAGAGCCAAAGCGCTCCGTGATCAAGCGCGCCTGAGCGGGGGCGCATCGTATATTCTCGCGTTTTCGTAGCAATTGTCACATGACTCCTGTTGAAGCAATCAAACATTGGTACATGTCCCTGGACGACGAACTTCAATCAGATATCGCGTATATGTTCGTATCTCTCACGCTCGGCGACTGCCAGTTTTCGCCTACTGCAGCCGTTCGAAGACTGCTGCAATGGTTCGACCTGCGCAGCGCAGGCACGGAATATGAGGATGCGCTAGCCGCGGTCATGTTTCGCGCCTCGTTCGAATACATGTTTGCCGACCGCTTCACAGCTGCCGGTTGGGCCTTTCCCGAACAATTGTTCAAAGACGTGATCCGCGAGGCTGCTGAAGGGAAAGAGGCAAGCAAATTCGCAACGAGGGCATTTCGGTTGCTGCGTAACCTTCCGAACCGAAAAGCGAAATGGAGAGAGGCAGGTGAGAATTGGAATGCCTTGGTCAACTCGGTCCTCAACGACGATGCGCTGAAGCAATGGACGCACGAGCAACTCCTGGCGAGCGACTTCGGGTCGACGCAAAACTGAAAATACCCGGAAATATTGGAAGAGTGCCAATTCAGAATGAAATTGCCTGAGACCAGGCAGTGCGGCGATTAGAACGGCAACTTCCAAAGAGAGTAGAAGGGCCGGCCGAGAGCGCCCCAAAAGAGGACCGCCGCGACAGCGAAACGCATTGATCTAACCACTGGCCCGGTCTCCCTTACGGATATTTGGCGGCGTCGCATCCGCAACAAGCAGGAAAGCGGCGATTGCAAAAGGCTCAGGCGGTATCTCTGCTCGGAATTAGCGCCTAGCGGCCGAGTGCTCCCGAGGAGCCCATCAGAGCAGTGAGGCCGCCCAGGCTTGGCTTTGGTGACGATGGCGTCGACAACTGCGGAGGTAGACCCACGGCTGGTGGGCGCCTTCACTGTTGGTGTCCACCGGGATGCCGAGAACGTCGAGAGACGGAGGACAAGCGCCAGCTCTGCGCGGGGATGACCGTGCTCGACGTCAATCAGCCATTGACGGCTAACGCCAATCCGCTTGGCCAGTGTCGACTGGTCTAGCGTGAGGCGTTTGCGTCTGTCGCGAATGACGGCGCCGAGGTCGGCAGGTGTACCGATGAGCATCGCAATCCCAAATGTCGGCGATCGCCTACATTATTCTATGTCGCCGTTTGCTGACAGCCGATATGTCGCCATTCGCCAACATTCCAATTTGTCGTCGATCGCCGACATTTGCGGCCGGGAAGTAATGGTCTTTTCAAACGATGAAGAGAATAACCCCGCACTAACAAGCAATGCCGTTCCGCGCTGCGGCAAGTTCCCGGCCTGTTCGGTGCCTCTTGCTCGGATGTGACGCCGAATGGCGGCTCCTCGCGCCAAACCTCGATCCAAGAGGGGATATAGGAGGCGTGCCCCTCCCTCACCTCCGGTCGCAGGCCGAGACCGGCGGACAGAAGGCCCCGCCAAGCTCTACGACGAACTCTTCCACGGCATAGCCTTCATCGCCGATTTGCTTGCGGCCGCACTCGCGATTCAGGCGGCTCTCGTGGGCGTATGTCGTGCCCAACGCCACTCATTGCGCGCGTCGCGGCAGAAAATGGAAGTACGCGGCCCTCACCTTTTCAGGTGGTGTATCGACCTTCGCCAGAGTGCCTGCGAAGCCTGTCGAGATAGCTACTGCGATCGGGTCGGAGCGAGATGTAGAACAGTGCGGCGCGGCTCGGTGCTAATCGACCCGGGGGCTGAAACCAGGCCACTAGTCCCTACCACATCCGCACTGCCGTTGAGACTAGCGGAAAGGTGACTCGGCGCTGACTGATCTGGAGCAATAGCGCTGTCCCTGCCACATCCCGTTAACCCCAAAGGGCTCTGTATCTATGATAGCTTACCGCAAGCTGACAGGCCTTTGCGCATTCGGTCAAGAGTGTGTGGTCAATACCCGCTCAATCTGCCGCGGAAATTCCCGCAATCACTCAGACATGCTCTCAGTCTGTCAGCCGTCGCGGCTTCAGGATCACCCGGACGGTTCGGGCTGCTGATCAATGAGACATTGTCGGTTGCGGACCATACCGTCGTAGATTCTCCACCCGTTAGGGGCCAGGCCCCGCTGTGGCGTCAAATTGCGAATTCGGTGCTTTGCGTCTGCCCATCCCTCAGCCGTGCATATTGTACTGCTATGTTCGTTGCAGCTCCGTGTACCGGTCGATTGTCGGAGTGCATTTATGGAATTCCAGTAAGCCTTCAATCTGGGAATACTGCTGATGACGAACGGCGAGGCCCGATGATCATTGCGCCCCTAAATTGTAGTCATGCGACAGAGAATACATCATCGCGCGACTGAGCGACAAACTGGCGGTCAGCCATAGCTGGAAAGCAGCGGCGATACGACTTGGCGGCTGCATCGGCGGGACTTGATGGGAAAGGCGCTGTCCCTATCCGCATCCGCACTGCCAATGAAGTGAGCCTCGGAATCGAGAGGCTAACGCACCGGCTTTGCCCCTGGGGGCTGTTCACAGAGAATGCCTCGTGGGTGTCAACGAGAACTCGGCCTTGAGTTACGTACCCGGACTGATAGGCGAGACTGAGGGCGTAGATGATTGCTCGGATTCATCCACAGGGAGATCCATAGTCTGCGGAGAATGAGCAAACACGGGCTTGCTCACGCTGCTGCCGATCACGTCGTCCGCCAAGCGTCATCATTGAAGTAAATCTTAGTCCTCGACATCACTCATCGACAAGCCGCCGGGATGCATAAGTATATTCCAAAGAGATCCGGCGTGCCTGTTCAATGAGGTTGGCGGCGGCGCTATGCCCCCCGTCGATATTCTCATAGTAGAGGTACGGTTGGCCCAACGCAGCAAGCCTCGCCGCTGCCTTGCGGCCATGCGCTGGATGAACGCGGTCGTCCTTGGTGGACGTGAGAATGAAGGGGGCCGGGTAGGTCTTGCCTGGCACCAACCTCTGATAGGGCGAGTAGGCCTCGAGCCATTTGCGTTGTTCGGGTATGGTGGGATCGCCATACTCGCCGATCCAAGAGGCTCCGGCGCCCAGCTTGGTGAACCGCACCATGTCGAACAGCGGAACCTGTAAGATGGCCGCATTAAAGAGCTCGGGTCGTTGGGTGATTGCGGTCCCTACCAGCAGGCCTCCTTGGCTACCGCCGACTACGCCCAGCCGGCGGGGAGAAGTGATTTTGCGCCGGATCAAGTCCTCCGCGACGGCGATAAAATCATCCCATGTGCGCTGCTTCGTTGCTCCTTGGGCAGTCTGGTGCCATTGGGGCCCGAACTCACCCCCGCCGCGTAGGTTCGCGACAACATACGCGTTGCCCTGCTCGAGCCAGAGCCGTCCGGTGAGGCCCACGTACGAGGGGACGAGCGGGATCTGAAACCCACCATAGCCATAGAGAAGTGTTGGAGTTGATCCGTCAAACCTTGCGCTCTTGGGTCGTAGCAGAAAGTAAGGAATGCGGGTGCCATCGCGCGAGATTGCCTCGAACTGTTCGACGACAAGTCTCGAGGCGTCGAACCTCGGAGGTGTCGCTTTCAGTGCCTCAAGGCGTTCGGTTGCCGCGTCGAAGTACCAGAGCATCGTCGGGCTAAGAAAGCTGGAGACGGTGAACATCGCCTCGTCCGTTTCATGCGATGCTGCAGCCAGACCGACACTCGCATTCTCTGGAAGCGGGATCGGCGTGGCCCGCCAGGCGCCCTGATGGTACTTGTAGACGAACGCCTTACCCTGAACATTGTCGAGAATCGTTAGGATTAACAGGTTTCTTGTGGCGGTGAATCCGCTGAGCGCTTGTCGAGGCCCAGGCTTGAAAACGAGCGAGGGTCTGGCGCGCAGCGGATCCTGCTTCCATTCGGCCAGGTCATACGAGATGATCGAGCCAGCTGAGAAGGTGGTGTCTCCGGACGGCGGCATCCAGTCTTCGTTGAGCCTCACCAGCAGGCGACCACTGGCGATGGCCCCGATGGTCGCCTTCTTTGGCAGATTGAGCTTAGTCGGCTTGGCCCCAAAGAGAACATACTCATGTTCGAACGAACTGATGCCGCGCACCGCGCCGATCGCATGGACCCTGCCTTCACTGTCGTGCAGCACGAATGGAGTGGCCCCGACATCGGTTGGCTCGCCACGGAAGACCTCGCGCGCTTCCGCGAGCGACTGACCGCGCTTGATCTCCTTCACGACGAAAGGGTAACCGGCTTGCGTCATGGTCCCTTCGCCCCAATCTCGTGCAATTAGGACCGTGTCGCTGTTTACCCAAGTGACCTGCTGTTTTCCCTCCGGAAGTGCGAAGCCGTTCGTGACGAAGGTTTTGGCGACAGCGTCGAATTCCCGGACAAACACAGCGTCCTTTCCGCCGTCAGACAGGTTGAGCAAGCATAGGCGCTCTTCGGGCGGAAGGCAGCTCACCCCTTTAAGGACCCAGTTTTTCTTGTCCGCGTCGGCGAGAGCATCCACGTCGAGGATGGTCTCCCATCGAGGGCTCTGGGTGCGATAGCTTTCAAGTGTCGTGCGTCGCAAGACGCCGCGCACCTGGTTCTCGTCCTGCCAGAAATTATCGAGGCCGCGCCGTCCCAATGAGACGTACGGAATTCGGTCCTTGGCCTGAAGAACGTGGAGCGCTTCCCCGTAGAATCGCTGGTAACGTGGATCCGATTGCAGCGAACTGAGTGTCTTGGCGTTCTCGGTGTGAGCCCAATCCAATGCGCGCGACCCTTCGATTTCCTCAAGCCAAAGAAAAGGATCCTCAGCCCCGCTCGCAGGCGCTAGCGCATGCGACAGCCCTGCGGCCATCAAACAGCTCATGGATAGCGACGCTGCGAGAAAAAGCGAATTTTTCATGGGAGTGTCCTGAAGTTAGCCAGGCGGACTTGGGCCTCGTGCTAGGTGAGTGGAAGCATTTGGAAGATGCATACTCCGCTTCAAAGAGCTGGCATGCGGGAACCGCGTCCGTTAGCTTTACATGGTGCAAGCAGCGTGCCGCTTGAAAATTGGAGGTTCTCCAGTCGTTTCCAACCCATGTAAGTGTCGACTTTTGGACGTCGGTCTCAAACCTGACAGCCGGTTCTTAGCAAGAGCGGCATGTTGCGCAGCGCCCGCCTTGCTCATCGTCGCCAGTACGTAAATCTTCGACGATCGCTTGCGCGACCGTTCGGCCACTCACAACTCGGCTATGGGCAGCATCATCCGTCGACAGTTTCGACGTTAGGTGTGAAGTGCGAGCACAAGTCCGATCTTCGCGCCCTGCTGATCGTGTTGGCCGGCACCATCAGTGCACCGCGCAGGCTCCCGGTACTCGATGTGATTTGCTGCCTGTTGGCTGGAAGAGACTTGAAGCGATTGCCGTTGGGCAAGGCTTTTATCCGCCAGCCAAACGCGTAACCTGCGGCAGGTTCGGTGGCCGAGCCGGCATGCGCTCGATGCCACTATTTCTAGATTCCGCAGCGGGATCTCTCCTGAGCAATCGTGACGCGGAGAGCCCCAACATCACGTCGCGGGTGACTCCGAAATGGAGACGGTAGAGCCACCAGATTGCGCAGCACCGATCGAGATCGTACATGGCGCACGCGCGCCTTATTGCTACGGCCATCCGCGCCATCGGCTTCGTTCCTCGTATCATCTGGAAACCTCGACGTCTCGGGCCAAGCGTTCTCCATGTCGTGTTTTGATCGGCGATGGTTCGCTGTGAGCATGCATCCGCAATGGATTGGCAGCTCAGATTGCTGTTCGTCATGAGCTCTTTTCCGGGTTTCGAAGCTGGCTGCACACGGCTATGTGCATGCGATCTACCGTGACCCTACGGTGGAGGTACTGCTTGCAAAACGCCCAGATCTGGTAGGGCCCAATTGACAGTCCGATAAATACGCTCGCGCAGTCCCACTGCTACGCAGAGCGACTGCGCCACTTGCGACGGTCGGTTGCGGCTACGCGACCTTTGCTGCCACTTCCTTAAGAATACCTCCGCCAAGGCTATGTAGGGTCGCACCGGCAAAGGCTAGGCCGCTTCCCACGGCCGCCGATTTCGCTGCCCAATTTGCGCGAACCCAGTCGACATCGAGCGCTCAGTACTTGTTAGATCGCTCAGTCGCAAAGCAGCCGAGACGATCATCCCGCGCACGGCTAGGGGTGCGAGCGCTGGCCGCGTATAATGGCATTCCGCGATGTCCTCCAGTCCTCCGATCCTGCGTGCTATGGTGCAACCTCGGACTGGCGGACAGCCGGAGCTACATCGGTCCAGCGAAAGTAACATCCTCAGGCGAGGCAATACGGGGCTTGCAGCCCGCATGACGGGGCCGGCGCCACCAAGACCGAAATGCCAGGATGACCTTGCATCTGGTGGCTAGCCAGCGGGTACGATCATGCGTACCCACTGGCGTCGCGAGCAACCCACTGCTAAGCGGTGAATTGTCTATCCAGGTAAGGACAACCGAAATGACCGCAGGGTGCCAGTCCGGCGCGATCCGTTTCTCCCCGCCTTGCGTCTCATACCCGCGTAAGCCTGACGAACCCTCCTTCGGCTAATTCGGCTTTGTAGGCCCGTCCGTTAAGCTGGATTGTTGTGGGGTTATCAGCGGTCGGCATGAAACCTTCTTCGCGCAGCTTGTCCATCAGGGCAGGTGTGGCCCATTGTTGTGGTAGCGGCGTTCCGAAGCGCCGGTGCTCCGTAAAGAATGCTCCGAAGTCCGGTACCCCCTCCCGGCCGACCCCAACCACTTGGTCTTCCGCAGGGTTATGAACAAGAAGAACTCGATTGGACCCATCCAAACCGGCCGTGTAGCGGTGACCTCGGATTTTATAGGTCATCGTCGGCTGGTCCGAGTCCGGCAAGAGACCCTGGTGGAACAGCCTCTCGACCATGAAGTCAGGCGCGATTTGCGAACCGTGTGAAAATCTCTGGGGAGCGGCGAATGAGACATCTACCGCTTCTTCACGTGCGGCAGATGATGATGGTCCCGCTTCATTCATGATCTGACTGAACAAATCATGATCTTCCTGTGTCCAGACGTGCGCCGTTGGTGATCCTGGTGAACGGGCATGGTCGATCGGGTTCGGATTCATAAAGCTCTCCTTTCTATTATGAGAACAAGGCCTCTTGAAGATCTCCCCACAGGAGTGAGCTGAAGGTCGTCACGAATTCAGACATGGGCGGCTTCGTCATCGAGAGGCCACGTTCGAATGTTAAGGAGGTTGGCTTTCGAGAAGCTGACAAAGATCGAAGAAGGGAGGCAAACCCGCGACCGCATTTGCCACGTCGGATACGATCATCTCCGAGCCAAATCCCATTTCGCCTGATCTGCCGGTCGGCGTGCAGGTCTGCGTCGTCCATCGCATCGAGCGCCGCCGAACGCACGGACGACGGATGGTCCGGGTTTTGATTGTCGGCAGATGCGAGCGGCCCCTGAGCAGACTGGGTCGCCCGCTCGCTGGCTACCCGGCGGCGGCTGTAGCTGGAGCATCTATAAATGGCGATCTTGCAGGCGCGTGAGAAACCGCCGCAGGCGCACTGAGTGGGGGCAAGCGCTGGCGCTGAAGGCCGTGGCCCACTTCTCCTTAGGGTGTGGACGCAACCAGGCGCCCCTGAAAGGGCTCAAGTCGTGGTCAATCGTGTTCGGCGCATCCCAATTTGTCGCAAACTCGCGACAGCCGCGCAGTTTCTGCGGCGCCCGACAACAGCAGCAGGTCCGCATATTTGTCCTTGCTGGCCAGGCCAACCATCAGATCAAGGGCTAAATGGTTGGCGCAGAGGCCGGCATTTTTATTGCAGATGTTACGGTCCGCTTCGTCGTGACCGCTTCAGCCTACAAGTTGAATGGTGCAATGGCGATGAGGGACAAGTTCGGCGCGTGGAATGCAACAGTGCGACCTGCCTGTTCAAAATGTTTGGGTCAGGGAGCGCGCTTCAGATTAGGTCGAGGATGTCGAGGCAATCTACTCGAGAGAGGCTGGATCCGGTCCTTGATCCCGCAGACGAACGCTTGACGAGCCGCGCTGTGATGGGCGCAACCATCGGCAATATTCTCGAATTCTACGACTTCGGGACCTACAGCTTTTTCGCGATACAGATCGGCCAAGCGTTCTTCCCGGCAACCGACCCGTTCGCCAGCCTCATGCTGTCACTCGCAACCTTCGGCGCAGGTTTCGTGACCAGACCGATCGGGGCGATCGTACTCGGCTCGTATTCGGATCGGGTCGGCCGACGACCCGCGATGACCGCTAGCTTTACCATGATGAGCGCCGCGGTCCTATTGTTAGCTATGACGCCATCGTACGAGACAATAGGACTTGCCGCTCCGTCACTGGTCGTCTTCGCACGCTTGCTGCAAGGCTTTGCCCTCGGAGGTGAAGTGGGGCCGACGACCGCCTACTTGATGGAAGCGGCCCCCGCTGACGCCCGCGGTCTTACTGTCTCCTTTCAGCCCGCGAGCCAACAGACAGCTGCGACGGCTGGAGCGTTGGTTGGAGAAATACTGTCGCTCACCATGACGAGCGAAGCTCTCAATGCGTACGGATGGCGGATCGCGTTGTTGCTCGGCGCCGCTACGTTGCCGTTTGGACTTTGGTTGCGGAGCGCCCTGCCTGAAACGTTGCACCGGCCCGAGCACGTTCTGGTCACCCAGCCTTGGGGCCAACCACGTGCCGATCGTCGCATCATGAGCTTGGGATTTGTGATCCTGGCCAGCTGCACGATCACTACTTATGTTACAGGATATATGACCACCTACGCGATCAACACTCTCCACGTTTCCGCGCCGCTTGCCTTTGGTACTACGCTCATCAGCAATACGGTGGGAATTGCTGCAGCACTGCTGGGCGGCCTACTCGCCGACCGCGCAGGCCGTCGCCGCACCATGATATGGCCGCAGGTTACTGCATTGCTGATGACCTATCCGGTATTCTTGTGGATTGCAGAGAGTCGCAGTGCGTTCGCACTTCTAGGAGGTCTCGGCGCCCTCACCCTGATCGGAACGATTCCGTATAGCGCCTTCTACGTAAGCATGGCCGAAGGTTTACCCAGGAACCTTCGTGGTGGCGCTCTCGCGACGATTTACGCTTTAGCGATAGCGATTTTCGGAGGCACAGCTCAGCCAATCGTCACTTGGCTGATCCACCTGACCGGGAGCGCACTCGTGCCCGCATGGTACATGCTTTTCGCGAGCGCGGCCGGGCTCCTTGCCATGCTCATGATGCCGCAGACGGCGCCACTCAATTTTACACCCAGCCATAAATGATCCTTCCTGACGCCACGACGGCTACCCTAGGCATAGCGGGAAGAATGGACATCCATGACGTCCGAAATTCGAATCATCGGATCGTAGGACTATCGGTGCAGCATGGAAGAGCAATAGATACTGATGATTGATCAGTTTTGGATCGAGCAGGGGCTCGCAGCGGAACACAGCGTGGCGCTCTCAACGGCTTCTCCCGTCTACCCAACCTTCGCTGATGCGGCGGTTGCGCGTTAGCTACCGACTGGCTGAAAGTGAGCAATCGCTTCGAATAAGGTGGCGCCGCCTGCACCATCTGCCAGTGTAACTGTACGGCATGAGGGCGCGGCCGCTGTTGGAGCAAGCGGCCGCACGAGGATCGATCCTCATTCTCTGCTTGAGTTGTTTTGCGTTCTCAGTGTCGCACGCACGAGGGATCGGCCAAACAAAAAAACAGATCGCAGATACCATCCAGCGGGTCGTCCGCGCACTGAGGATACGAAGTATCGGCTACATGCACCCTGGCGGCCACCGGTTGCGCGGAAACTGTTGCAGCAAAAGAAGGCACCGCCGCCGTTGCGAGCGCGAGGGCGCTCGCCGTCACTAACACAGACTTTTTCATGCGAGAAATCGCTTCCCTAGGTTGGCCCCAACCCTCCTCGGGTCTATATGAGGACGCTGCAAGCGGTAAAATTGATTTTCTTGATCAGATCTATCTAGGGAATGGATAAGTCCGGACATCTCCGTAAGGTTCGATGTTAGCGCGCGCCGAACCTGCAATCTGCTTGATCGAACGCTGGAGGAGCCTCGGAGTAGTCGATGACGTCTGGGAGCACTCGAGTTAAGCTTGAATCGGACGGATCGTACGAGCAAGGCGACAGTAGGCTTGCATGCTCCCGCACATGCGGCGCCGCAAGGGGAGAGCCGTTGACCCGCGAACGTGTTCCCGAAGATCATGCAGCAATTGAGGAGCGGCTCTCGAGGCGATGGAAGACGAGTTTCACGCTCGGCTGAATCAACGGCTCGCCAAAGCAGTCCTGACGGGCAATGCCGAGCGAACGGTCGGGGCTCAAATTGTCGACGAGCTCGCTCGCGAGATCAAAGGCGCGGCGATGCACCGGGCGCTTACGGCTCATGGCGTCGAGCTAAAAAAGACGGTCAGACCTATGTACGGGTTGCTATCGTGAGCTCGGTCTTAACTCAATGGATAGCCTCCGCCAAGCTGATCGGCTGGTGGAGGCTGCTCTTCGGGCAATGCCGCCGTCGTGTGCTCGTGACGGCGGCTGAACACGCAGCGACATGACTGACCATACGCCCACATGTTGGGATTGTCGGACGGCTCCGCGCGACATCGCAGTTGAAGGGAAGCAGCTCCGACGCCACTTGGCTTGAGACGCTCGAGCAAGAACGACAGCCCCAGCATCTTGGGGGCCAAGGAGGCTTGATGCTGGGGCCGTCGTAGCCTTATGCAAGAGTAGCAAACAGGCCACGTTATTGTGCACCGCCCGATCCGATTCGTCAAAGCGGCCGTGATGCTCAGCTCCCGTGCCACCGAACCGTTCGCGATCCGTTGAAACTCCGCCGAAGGTTTGCGCGCCAGCTTGCCGCGGGCAAACAGGCGAAAGCACTGTTACATCCGAGCGGGTCGCCGCCGGCATCAGGTACATGTTTTCGGTCTGCAATGCTCAGCGGCCTAGCTTCTCGCCCGAGCGCCGATGTTTGCCACACCTCGGAATGGCAGCTTGCTTGTGGTCAATCCTCCGGGATGGCCCACTCGCTACCCCGCGCGTGAGGTGCATTCTTTCCCAGGCTCCATCTTTTTGTAAGATGGGCCCGAGATGGCTCGGCCCTGCTCCGGCAATCCACCGAGCCGATCCGAAGGCATGAAGGCTGCCACCGAACGGCTGCCCCCAAGACAACCCACTCACGAGATCCCCAGTCGAGCGATGTGCGCTGAAACGTGCCCGGGATCGGGAAGGGGCTGCCACGGCCGGCCAGCGGCGGCGCTCAACAAGGACCTACAAAACGCAGGCGTCAGCTTGCCGCGGTGGATCACGACGTTCTCGTGGCCCTCAGCGGCTCGCGCGTTCTGCCAATGCTGATTGTATCCGCGCTGTTCGTCGGACTTCACGTGGCATGCAGCGAATTCGCGATCGCTCAGCGTTGCCAATTGCCGGGCACGAACCGGCTGCTCGGTATGGATGTGCACCCACATCGGCCGTGGCATCGCGCCGCTGCGCAGCGCCTTCGGCTGCAGCTTGATCTCGAATAGCTTCCCTGGCTCTCCCTTTAAGGCGCGCGGCGGATCCACTGACTCCAGTTCCCCCGCCGCGCGTAACTGTTCGAGGTAGTTTTGCGATGGAAACGGGTAGGTCTTCATGCAATCGCTCGTGATCGCTGCCTTCTGCTCTTTCCATGATCTTGCCTGCCCCTGCAGCTCGGACAACATCCCGTTGAGCCGGACTATTTTGTCGTGCACCTCGGGAACTTGCGAAGGTGTGAGCAGGCCACGTCGGCGCGGCTCCTGCAGCGCGGTTACACAGCCATCAATTTCGTCGGCCTGCGTCCGCAAGCGCGTAATAACCCGATCCAAGACGTGTTCGGCGTCCTCAGGCTTCATCTGGCGCGCCTGCGAGACCGCTCTCTGCTGCGCCCGCAGGTCGAACTGCAGCAGCTTATCCAATCGCTCAAGTAATCCCGCCAGGGCTGCTTTGGACGGCGGCGCCTGCCACACCTGCAGATGCTCGGTTGCAGCGGATGAGGCGCGTGCTTCCTCCGTGGTCGCCAGCTTCTTGGTACCGAGATCTGAGCGCACGATAACCTTGCGCGTCGGAGCCGTAGCGGTATCGGGTCTAGCGAGTTGCGGCTCGGATGAGCTGGCCGTTGAACTCCCCTCGCCTGCAGCCGGTGCGCGCCTATCTCTTGCTTTTCCTTTTCCTTTTCTGCGACTTGAATTGCCTTGGCTCACCCCGGCAGTATTTTCCGGCAGCGCAGCCCAAGCCGGCGCTTCAATCGTGGCTGGCGTAGTTGGCTGCAATGCCAGCAGCCGCATGACCTCGTTCGCGGTCACCCACGCCCCTTCCACGATCTCGTCCAGCAACTGCAGGGGAACTTCAGCGCCCGTTCCGACCTGCCTCAGGCTGGCAACGATGCCGCTCAGCCCGGATGCAAATTCCGAAAGCCGCTCCATGACTCCTTCCAGAACGACGCGATGCTCCGCGTCGAGCGCTGCTCCATCGCTGTATAGAACGGCCTGGCTCGTCGAGACGAATGCCGGAAAAACGTCCTCGATGAAGGTCCCGAGCAGACGCACCCGCCCGCTCTCGTCCAAGAGGGCCTCGCGCACGTCTGGGTCGATCGTGCTCGCTCGGGAGTCAATCAAGAGCTCCGCGAGAGCGATCCGCGCTTGCAGATACATGCACTTTGTATTCAGAGCCCATCCGGTATGCAGTCTTAGTGCGGCCTCTTCGGCCTTGCGCATCTCGGGCGTGCTGCTTGGCAAGTTGGCAGTAGCCGCACAGACAGACTGCGTCCGCTCCGAGCGCAACACCTTTTTTCCCCACCATTCCATGCAGGCTGCATAGTGCTTCGCCACGCTTTTAAACGCGCCGATCACCTGGGCGGGCGTACCGCTGGCTCTGATCTTCGGGAGCCAGCCTAATGCTTCCTTTCTTTTGTCCTCCAGCTCGTAAATAATCCGGGTCGCCACTGCGTTACATTCTTCGGCCGCGTTCAGCGTGTCATCGCGGAGCCGGCGAGCCCGATCGTCGGGCAGAATGCGACGCGCCAAATTGGCAGGCAAATCCGCGTAATACTCCAGAACTGTTGAGCCTGCTTTGACGACTTGATCGATCAGCTCTTGCGCTTGTTGGAAGGTCTGGGCGTGCGTGGCCGCTCGACGGCTAGCTTCAAGCTCCTCGAGCAGGCCGCCCATTTTTCGCCTTGCTGCCTTGATCTCATCCCGGGTTGGCGCTGCCACATCCGAAGTTGGGTTGCCCAGCGCCGCGGTCCTGTCTTGAGGCCCAGAGCGCATCCGCTCCAAGACGGCATCGAAAGATTGACTGCGTCCTCCCGGGAAGAGGCTGGGCCCTCCGCTCGAACCGCTCACGTCTGTGGCGTTGCCGGCTCCTGCGGCCCCAGCTTCCGATGCGCCGGCGCGGCCAATGCCTGTCATGCTTCGTCTCCGATAAAAGTCGCGAATGTGCAGCCCGTCTGGATAGACCGCCTGACTGACGACTAGCTGACCAAAAGCGTTCTTGCGGATGCAAAAGAAAGCCGACATCACCTGAAGTTCCGTTTCCTCGGAGCTGAGGCGGAGTTGTGATTCAAGACCTCCGAGTCGAAGGGGGGCTTGATGGGGCAAAAGCTATATTGGCTGAGTGAGGCGGAGTGGAAGCGGATTGAACCGCTGTTGCCACGTGGGCGGCGCGGCGCCCATCGCGTGGATGACCGACGCGTTATCAGCGGGATCCTCCACATGCTGCGATCGGGCGCACGCTGGCGAGACTGCCCGGCAGATTACGGCCCCTACACGACCATCTATAACCGCTTCAATCGCTGGAGCCGCCAAGGCGTGTGGGGCAATATTTTCTACGCCTTGACCGGCTCAACCGGCCGGGTCGGGACAATGTCCATCGACGCGACCCACATCAAAGCCCACCCCTCGGCGGCGGGCGCAAAAGGGGGGACTTCCAGGAGGCGGTCGGCCGCTCGCGAGGCGGACGCACCACCAAAATCCACGCGCTGACCGACGATTATGGACGTCCGATCGCCTTCGTGATCACGCCTGGCAACTGCCATGACCTCACGGCGGCGCGCGATCTGCTGCCTGCCGTCTCACCTGCTCGACGATTGCTTGCTGACAGGGCCTATGACGCCAATAGCCTGCGTGAGTGGTTGGCCGAGCGCGGAACAAAGGCAGTAATTCCGCCCAACCCAACTCGCAAGCATCCGCACCGGTACGACGTGAAGGCCTACAAAGGACGCAATCTCATCGAACGCATGTTTTGCCGCCTCAAGGACTTCAGGCGGATTGCGACCCGCTACGACAAGCGAGCCGACAACTTCCTCTCGGCCATCCTCTTGGTCGCCGCCGTTACTTGGTGGATCAATTGAGTCCGGACCCTAATGTTGCTGAGAGAGCGATGCGGGTAACACCGTCGGTGGTAAGCAGCCGAGAGGTAACCGCGGCTGAGGTGCCCTCGCATCGGACGCGATCCGGTACGAGTCTTGCCCCTCTGCCGGTGGCTTCGTCCACGCCGACTGAGTCAAGTCGCCCCCAAAATTGGTAGGTAGCCGGGAGAACAGTCGGGGACCAATCGGCGAATTATGGTCAAGCACCTTATGGATTGGCAGCCCACGATCGCCACACTCGTCCTGCTAACGGTAAGGGGAGTTTGACATAAGAGCTTAACAATCTAGCGGCCGTACACGATGACGAGATGCTGAAGGACGATCAGCATCGACATTTCTCCTCGTCCCAGCCGGCTGATTCGACCTTCCGCAGATCCTCAGGCTGCATTTCGCAAAAGTGCGGCGCCTATACGGGCCCGGTGAGATCACCTTCATAGAAATATCGCAGCGAGCACACCAAACCCGCCGAGAACCAGCCCAATCAGCGAACCGGCCGTCGGCACATCTCTGAAGAGCAGAAATGTGAGCATTGGCTCCACGATCAGGATAGCTCCGACCGATATCGCGACAATGATCCAGATATTCTGCAGATGCATGTAGCCCAGCGCGTATCCGAAAACGAGGAGGATGCCGCCCAAGCATACCAGGAGAAACATCGGCCAAAGTATCGTCAGATCGCCACCGGTCTTTCCGAATTGCCTTGAGGCAATCAACTCGGCGCAAATCGAAAGCGCTTCTCCAAGGAAAATGGCCGCCACAGCCGCAATTTTCAACATCAAGGTCATCGGCCTCTGTGGTTCGGCTGCTCGAGGTGGCCCCAGAGACCTGCATCGGAGTAGCAGTTGAGTTCAATTTTCGGCATGCCAAATGCTTGCGAGTCGAGAGGCGCGCCTCACCTATCGCTTCTCGCAGGTCCTTCCAAGCGTCTGCCGGGCCGGTAATTGGCTTTCGACATGCAGCGTTGTTTCGCGTAAGATCACCCAATCTGCCTTGCTTGCACAAACCAAGATGGTTCAGGACAAGCCCGCTCCGCCGCCTGCCCTCTGCGTGAGCAAGCAAATCAGGGGCTAGGATGCAATCCGCACGGGAAGAGCGGAATAGCCGTGCACGAAGTTAGACGCAATCCGCTCGGGTTCGCCGACAACCTCGAACCACAATTCCGCGGACAAAATCTCTTCCCAGAGGACTCTCAACTGCAGTTGCGCAAGATGCCGACCAAGACAGCGATGGATGCCGAACCCAAAAGAGAGATGCTGGCTCACATTTTTGCGATCGATCACGAAATTGTTGGCGTTCTCAATGATCTCCTCGTCCCTGTTACCGGAGATATACCACATGACGACCTTGTCGCCTTTCCTGATCTGTTTTCCACCTACGATGCTGTCGATCGTGGCTGTACGGCGCATATGTGCAATTGGCGTCTGGTAGCGAATAATCTCCGACACGGCGCTCGAGATCAGCTTGGGATTGTCAATTACCTTTCGCAATTCGGAGGGGTACTGATTCATGAACAGGAGGCCGCCGGTAATTGAGTTGCGCGTGGTGTCATTGCCCCCAACGATCAGCAAAATCAGATTTCCGAGAAACTCGTTCGGCTCCATCTGGCGTGTGAAAGGAGAATGCGCCATCAGGGAAATCAAGTCGAGGCGCGGCTCGGCTTTAATGCGCTCGTTCCAAAGCCCGGTGAAATAGTCCAGGCACTCGGATAAGATTGCGCTTCGCTTGTCCCAGCTGTCGATCGCATGGCCCGCTTTCGGAGCTGTAACAGCGACGTCTGACCAATAGGTCAGCAGTCGCCGATTCTCAAATGGAAAGTCAAACAGCGTGGCGAGCATTTGCGTCGTCAACTCTATGGACACCATGTCCACCCAGTTGAAGGTCTCATTGCGCGGCAAGCCCGCGAGAATCGCCCTGACCCGAGACCGGATCAAGCTTTCGAGCTTCGTCAAGCTTACCGGTCCGACGATCGGGCTCACGGTATTGCGCTGCTCGGCGTGCTTGGGAGGCCCCATCTTGATGAAACTCGGGGTCCAGTGCTCGCCTGGCACGTCGACAATAGTGACACCTTCTTCTGACGAGAACGCTTTGTGGTTTGTGTCGACGGCCACGATATCGCGGTATTTCGTTACGGACCAATATGGACCATAAGCGCTGTCTCGACAGTAGTGAACGGGATCTTCCTTTCGCAGCCGCTCAAAGCAAGCCCACATGCTGTCGTCTTGAAAGCGCTTGCCCTCGCTTACATCCAGCTTGCTCAGCGGGATAAAACACGAATCCTCAGCCCCATAATCTTCCGATCGCCTTGTCATCATCATCCCTGCAGATTCTGCTCTCGAGAATTTACGGTGTGGCGCCATTCATCGTTTCGAGCTGCCGCAGCGCTTGGCTGCGACGGGCCGCTCGACCAGGCTACCTCACAGTGCAGCTCGCCTCGCCCTACCATGTCGGGCAGTCAGGATCGCATTGACTTTCCGAGTCGATCTACTCAGCGATCAATGAGAGCTATCAGCGCCGATTAGATGTGGTTATGCGCTGGAGGCAACATCAAGCCGAATGCACCTTCATAAGGTCGCCCGCGGCCCTCTGGTACCGTCGGAGCGGATCGCTTTCTCAAGGTCATGGATGAAAACTCGTCTGGCTAGGACGGTTCAGGCAGATCGATCCAGATATCCGAAGGACCCTTCACGAGAGTATCCTGATCTGGAACGTAGATACTGTCGAAGATCCCGAGACCATGAGCCGTTGCCGCTCCGAAAATTATGAAAGGGAGCTTGACTTGCTCCAGGTCTTCGAAATTGTCAGCACCGACGATCCGAACAAAATCGAGCTGAAAGTTTCGGAACTTGATCTGAGATGTGGCCGACGCGACCAGATCCTCGACCCTAGATACCCCTTGGGCGATCTCTTTCCTCGAATGGTCGAGTGCCCTAAAAAGGCACGACAGCTCATCAAGCTCGGAACGGCTAAATCGCCTTAAACGCGACGAAATGGGCACTCCGTTCTTGTATCTCACGGTCGGCACAAACCTTATCTCGCAATCCAGAAGGAGGTCTGCGACGGCGCGCTTCACCAGGATCGCCTGACCGATATCTTTCAGGCCGAAGTAGCTGCGAGTTGGCCTCGCATAGCAGATCCAGCGGACTGCCCCGGTAACGGCTTCCTTCAAATAGGCCTCAGGCCCCCCTAGACGCAAATGACAGTCGCCTTGCGATAGAAGGGTTCGATACCCAGGCGGGAACATTTCGGTGTCGTTGGAGGAGATCACGGCAGTTGCTCCCGAACGCAATGCAAGTCCAATATCCTCGTCCAAATTGAAATCGTAGCTCCCGCCTGGCCTAAGCTGGATTTTGTTCGGGTAGACTGTGACGATCGCGACGTCATTCTCCGATGCCGCCCTTCTGATCAGTTCTGCATGCCCAAGATGCAGGGCGCCGAGAGTATGTACTGTCCCGATAGTCTGCCCTGTTCTCGCCACCTCCCGGAGGAACGCTTTACCAGCGGAAAGACATGCAAAATGCATTTTCCTACTCCAGTCTCTTTGAACGCCAAAAGAGCGATCTGATCGGTCGGATCGCGCAGACAGTCTGCCCTGCCTATCGTATCGGCGGGCAATGGCCACGAGCCACATAGCGTTTTAGCGCCCGCTCACAGCTCGGACGGCCGCCCAGACCTGTCCTAAGCTCACCGACACTACATTCCCTTCTATTTTGTAGCGTTCGAAGCCGTCAGGTGGACCCTTCGCGACTCCGTCTGATCAACGATGAGAATTCAGTTAGATAGCTTGATGGCTCGCGTGGCTCATCCCCCTTCAGAGCGGCCTGTAGGCCCGGACATCGGTCTGCAAAGAATGGTGGCTCGAACGTGGTTATCTTAGCGCCCGAAAAGTCCACCTTTACGAAGCTGGCCTGGAACGGCGACATCCCACTCAGGTTCGCCTCGCGCAAGGACGATTGGTTCATGCGAACATACGCGGCCCGCGTTGCCTCCAGATTGGTTCTAGTCATTCCTGCCGCGAGATATGCCTGAACGAGATTCGATCCTTCGAGATTTGCCTCATCCAGTGCCATTGATCGTGGGGGATCACCGGTGATCATCGACCTGTAGAGATAAGCATTGGATAGGTCTGCGCGTTCGAGATCGCAGTCGCGCACAAAGGCACATCGCCCCCGAAAGCCCGATAATTTGACGGCTCGCATTGTGCTCTCTGTTATCGAAATGCATTCGCCTGATGCCAGAGACAGGTCCGCTCCGTCGAGCTGGCAGGAATGAAAGGACGCACCGTTGAGCACCGCACCGACAAGATTTCCGCTGGACAAGCTTACGGACAAAAGCCGCGCCTGGCTCAAGTCTGCCTGCTCAAGCTCCGCATTTGGAAGATTTGACAAGTGAATGTCAGCAAATGGGGCGCTCATGCCTCTCGCTCTAATGCGGCCGCTTACCTTTGAGAGTCTCAGATACGGAAGATGAGCGCCTTCGAGGACAAGACCATCGACCGAGGTGGGACGTACAATCGATAAGCAGCTCCCCTTTGACTGGAGGAACGAGCAAGACGCCAGATGTGCTTTCGTGATCGTGAGTTGGCTCAGCTTGGCAAACCGGAAGGAAGCGGAAGGAAGGAAACATTCATTGATGGTCGATCCCTGTAGCTCCGCGCCATCGAATACAGCATCACTCGCGTCGCATTGGTAAGCGAGAAGCCCGCTGAGCATGGCGTTATCAAAGCGCGCCCTTTTCATGCTGCAACCGTGAAACAGGCTGCCCGTTGCATCAATTACATTGCGTAGACTGGCATCATCGAAGTTGCAGACCTGCGCTGCAATCGCATGCATATACGCAAAATCGAACTTGGCCCCGCGGAAACTTGCCCTTTCTAGCCCCGGACAGATAAGGTTCGCCCCAGAAAGGTCTGCCCGATCCAACTTTGCTCCGTAGAGCTGCGCACGATTGAGCGTACAGCGTCGCAGCGGGAAATCTGACAAGTCATGACCGTTAAAGTTCTCGGAGGATAGCTGCAAGCCAATCCCGGTCCTTCTGATCGCCTCTTCGGTTCGCCTCCCGACGGCCGCCACCGCGCGCAGCCGATCGGCAGCTCGGCTCCAGTACCGAACAAAGTCGCCATCTGATGAAAGATTGTGTTTCGGATCTGACCAGTGCTCTGCCCCTTCATTCGCGGTGCACTCGCTATCAGGGTCGATCGTTTGCGACATGACGATTCCGTATTACCCGGATTACGGGGGGCCTGTTATCGACCTCTTTTGCTCCGCCTTGGCGGTACGCTATGCGACCTGTGGCCAACTCGTCGGCGAAATGGCGACACGATGCCTCGATGAAGCGCCTATTGTGTCGGTGACCTCCGCAGCCGGCGAGCTTGAGCACGGCAGCCGAATTCTAGTCATCCGCTCGCCAAGATTGTTCACTGAGCCCGCCAACGCTGACAACGCAACGGTCGTTCGACAATGCCGATATATCCGGTAGTTGCGGTTAGTCTCGGCGCTTGTAGGCAAATCCAAATCGCTCTCCATCAAGCCGAATGCAAAAAAGTTCAAGGTCTTGCTTTTTTCAGAATGGACCCACGGCTTCCGGGCGGAAACGTGATCGTTCACAGACCTGACGTCAGCCCCAACTTGGCGTTACCTCATGTCCGATAGCAATGACCGTGCCAGCCGCATCAGTCGCCACTAAGAGCTGAATAGACGTCATGGAATCGATATTGACGCCGAATGTTTTGAACCTGACAAACACGCTCTCGGTGTCAGGGACCGCACCATGAGCGCAATGCTAACGAGAAAGCGAAGCTTTTGGGCTCGTTTGCAGGAGCACAAGAGCCGCCCGTCCTTTTCCGGGCACGCAATCGATGAGTTGCAATCCGACATTTGCGGATCGCCGAGCTCGCCGATAGCGAGTGTTCGAACGCGGATAGCCCTGCTCGACCGGTCCATGTAGCGAGAACCCGTGCCACAGACTGTCTTGGTCGAGCGATGAACGAGCGCGCTATCGTGACCAACTCGCTGCACAAACGCGAATGCCCTCGCGATCGGCGATAGACAATTTATGATAGGGGTCGAATTCGAGGACATCGAAGACGTTCATGCGATGCCTTCTTCGAGGATCGTAGCTGGATGACGTATCTGGTGGTCGCGCACAAGACGCGGCATGGCGGCGATAAGGCTCTTGGTATATTCAGACTGTGGATGGCGAAATATCTCTTCAGTGGCCCCACTATCGACGATTCTCCCCCGGCGCATAACTATGACGCGATCGCTGATGTGACGAACAACACTGAGATCATGCGAGATGAAGAGATAGCTTATGCCGACGTGGTCCTTCAGATAGCCGAGCAGGTCCAAGACCTGGGCCTGGATCGAGACGTCGAGCGCCGAAACCGGCTCATCGCAGACGATGACGGCAGGATTTGGTGCGATCGCGCGTGCGATCGCAACGCGCTGGCGCTGACCGCCCGAGAGCTCGAGCGGTCGTCGTTCCAGCAAGGCCTCGGATAGCCCGACCAGATCGAGCAGCTCGAGAACGCGCTCCTGCCGCTTGCGCCGTGTCTCAACGTCACTCGAAAGGCTATCGGTTATGATGCGTCCGACCGTCCAACGTGGATCAAACGAGCCGAGAGGATCCTGGTAAATGATCGATAGCGACCGCCGCCGACCTCGCCGTTCGCGCTCGGCAAGCGCGGTCCAAGGGCGGCCTGCAAACTGAACGGCTCCCTCGTCAGGCTCCTCGAGCGCCAGGACCATGCGCGCTACCGTTGACTTTCCTGATCCGGACTCACCTACGATGCCCAAAGTCTCGCCGGATCGCAGTTCGAAGGAGACACCATCCACAGCCGCTCGTAAAGCGCCATCCGGGCCCTTGAAGCGCTTCACCAGACTTGTCGCTTCGAGCAGGATGGGACGAGATTTCGGCGGCGATTGCGCAGCCGGCTGCGTGTGCCGGGCAGGCGAGCGCAGAATAGTCGATGGTGAGAGGCGCGAGCCGCGCGGCCGGCCAGATGGCACGGCGTCCAGCAGCTGCTGAGTATAGGGGTGCCTCGGATCTTTGAATATCTGGACGGCGTTACCGCGTTCGACGACCTCGCCTCCTCGCATGACGATGACCTCATCCGCCGCGCGGGAGACCACTGCCAGATCGTGACTGATCAGAATCAGAGCCTTGCCTCTCGCTTTGGTCTCCTCAAGGAGTGACAGCACATGAGCTTGCGCCGTCACATCGAGAGCGGTCGTTGGCTCGTCGGCGATCAGGATGCGGGGATCGAGCGCAAGTGCCGAAGCAATGAGAGCCCGTTGACGCTGGCCGCCTGATAATTGATGGGGCAGCTGCTCGGCCTTGGTCTCGGGGTCAGGGACACCGACGAGCTTAAGGAGAGCAATGACGCGCTGCGCGAGCTCCTCGCGTGATGATACCGCACCGTGGAGGAGCAAGCATTCACCAATCTCTTTGCCGACCCGGCGAAGCGGGTCAAGCGAAACGAGTGCATCCTGTAATACAAAGCCAATCTCGTTGCCGCGGATGCGCCGCCAGGCACGATCGCTAAGACCCATCAGGTCCGTCCCGCCTAAGCTTAGCTGGCGTGCATGAACATTGGCGTAGCGACCAGCGAGCCCTATGAGAGCCCGCGCAGTCACGCTCTTGCCCGAGCCGGATTCACCGACAATCGCAAGACACCGTCCCGGTTGGAGGGAGAACGATATATTCCCCACAACCGCTTTCTCGTGAATGCCGCGACCGAAGGAAACACGCAGCGAATCGACCGTGAGGAGGTCTGGCGGCTGCGGGACAGGCTGGGGGCGACCCTGCGACATTCACTTTTTTCCTTCCAGACGGTCCTGTAGATGGCGCCCGATGATGGTGAGGCTCAGGGCAAACGCCGTAACTGCCAGACCGGGTATGATCTCCAGCCACCAGGCGTAGATTACATAATTGCGCCCGGCATTGAGCAGCGCGCCCCATTCGGCCGCCGGGGGAGCGACGCCAAGTCCTAGGAAAGCAAGCCCAGAGGCCCATATAATCGCCTGACCTACGCCGATCGTCATCATTGCCGTCAGCGGGTTCATGGCGTTGGGAAGAATATGCCTCCGGACAATACGGGGAAATGGATGTCCCAGCACCTTAGCGGCCTCTACATATCCTGTCCCCTTAATGGCAAGCATCTGGCCCCTGATCATGCGCGCATAGCCTGGCGCTGTGCCGATTCCGACGGCTATGACCTCAGTCAATACCGACGGCCCAAAAACAGACACGACTACTAGGGCGAGCAGGAGCGTGGGAATTGCGAAGAGCACGTCGATAATCCGGCTCAGGATGCTGTCGCATACGCCACCAGAAAGTGCGGCGGCGACGCCGAAAACGATCGCAATGGACATACTCAGCGCCGTCGCGCCTAGTCCAATAGCCAGGGATTGGCCAGCCCCCTCGATTACTCGAGAGTAAAGATCTCGACCCAATTGATCCGTTCCCAACCAATGGGCGAACGATGGTGACTGCAATGACGATCTCAAATCAATAGCGAGCGGATCGTGCGTCTGCAGCACCTTTGGCGCTAGAGCCGCGAGGGCAAAGAGGCCAATGATGATAAGACAGGCGGCAACTCGGAACGGAACATGGCGGACGATTGCCAGGACTTTTTTGATCGGCCGGGACACGGTGGCTTCGGCAAACATGCTCATGTCAAATTGATCCTCGGATCGACGACTCGGTAAGTCAGATCGACAATCAAACTGACAAGAACGAACAGGCCCGCAGAAATCAAAACAGCTCCCGAGACAATCGGAACGTCTCGCGAGGAGGTTGCAGCAACAAGGACTCCACCTAGGCCTTGACGGGCAAAAACCACCTCGATCACAATCGCGCCCGAGAGAAGTTTGCCGAGCGCCCAACCTGATAAAGTAATGCCGGGCAATGCGGCGTGGCGGAGGACATGGCGAAGCCTGACGCCGAACTCACTCATACCTCGGGCCCGCGCGGATGTAACGAACGGCTGCTCGAGCACGCGTGTGAACTCGTTCTGAACGACTTGTCCAAAAAAGCCCGAGAGTTCAAGAGCCAACGCAACTGTCGGCAGAATGAGCCCGACCGGAGAGCTTCCACCGATGACCGGAAAAATGCGCAGCTTTACCGCAAAAACAACCAGCAGAATTGTGGCCAACCAATAAGGCGGCGCGGTTGCAAAAAAGACCTGCGTGTCATTGAGCAACTTCGCCCATATGTTGTCTCTGCCGGCGATGAACAAGGTCGTCAGGATTGCGATAATCCATGCGAACAGCAGCGCGGTGACCGCCAGAACAATGGTAGGGCCGATCTGTTCCGCGATGATCCCTGCGACAGGCCGATGCTGCTGGTACGACTCGCCAAGGTCTCCATGTAGGATTCCCGATATGTATTTTCCGTATTGAATCGCGAGCGGTTGATCAAATCCGTATTTCGCATTGACCGCTGCAAGTTCTGCAGAGGACGCCAGTCCGACGTTGCCGCTTGTCACATTGATGATGATCTGCGCGCGATCGCCAGGCAGAACACACTGAATTACGAACGCAAATGTTGCGGCAGCCCACACCACGACTAGGCCTGACAGTATCCGACGCGCGAACCAAACTATAGAATGATGGGCTGCTATCTTCATGGCATCATTTGTCGTCAAAATGAGCGTCATAGAAGACAGGTTCGCCAACTGACCCGCGGTCCAGCCAAACGTCTTTCAGGTTCGGCTTAGTCGCCAAAGTTACGTCCAGCACCGTGAGGCCAATCACAGGAGCGTCATCCACGATCTTCCGTTCCGCCTGCTGGTAGAGGGTGGTACGTTCAACCGCATTAGACTCCTGCTCCGCCTTTTGAATGACGGCCCAAAGCGTCAGATCCTGGTAGCGTGAGGGATTGAAGCGATTTGACTCGCCATTCTGATCGGGCTTCCACGAGATTCGGAATATCTCGGCCCCGGGGGCAACCCAATAGAGGAGAACGACCTCATAATCATCAGGTCCGAGGTTTTTGCCGGCGAAGAAATCAGCCGGATTGGTGGGTTGAAGACGAACGTCAAAACCGGCCTCCCTTGCCTGCTGCTGGATAACTTGCAAGGCTTGCTCGCCATCCGGCTTCAGAAAAGCGCTCGAATAGGAAACGCGCACGATGAGCGGATTGCCGTGCTTGACACGAACTCCGTTCCGATTGCGCTCGGTCCAACCGGCCTGATCAAGCAGCTGATTGGCCTTCCGGACATCGTATCCATAGGAATGGCCGAGCTCAGGCAGGTATTCCGGCGAGCTCTGGCTTAGCGCCCCGTTGCCCTCGAACGGCAAAGAGCCAAGGAACGATGTGTCAACCGCGGCCCTTCGGTCAGTAGAATAGGCAAAGGCCTTGCGGACGAGCACGTCGTCAAATGGAGGCCGGGCCGTATACAACGCCAAGCGCAGGGGGGTGCCGCCAGTAAGGTGCCGCAATACGAAAAAGCGGGAGTTGGCGTCCTTCCATGCAACAGCCGGGATATCGTATATGGCATCGGTCTCCCCCGTGATCAGCGAGCCGTAGCGGACCGTCTGATCTGGCAAAAACTTCCAGGTGATCCCGTCAACGTAAGCTGGCCCTTGATGTTTTGCGGTGGCCGGGGCCGAATTGTAGTCGGGATTGCGGCGGAAGATGACTTCTCGCCCATGGTGCCACTTCTCAACAATGAATGGGCCGGAACCGACAGGGTTCTCGCAATTGACCGTAAGTCCACGTTTGAGTGCCGATGGCGAGAGAATGCCTTGCGAGGATTGCGCGAACACGTTCAGCAAGGGTTGGAACGGCACCTTTAACTTTACCTGCAATCTCAGAGGAGCAATTGCAGTTGCCGATTCGAAGCTATCGCCAAGATAGGGAGCGGCAGTCGGGTTGCGAAGATCGGGGTCGTTGCTGAGCCATCCGTTGATATTGTCTGCGATAGCCTGCGCATCGAGCGCAGTCCCATCGGTAAACTTGACATTTGGCTTTATCTCGAATGTGTACACCTTCTTGTCGTCGGAGATCGTCCAAGACTCGGCAAGCCATGGCACAATGTTGCCGCCCTCGCTGCGCGCAACCAGATTATCGCTGTACTGATGTTGCAGATACCATTGCTGCACCCAGCCCCCGAACAGGCAAGAAGGCTCTTGAAAATGCCCGTAACGAATAACGCCTCCTCGCTTTATGCTACCGGCTGAGGCTTCTTGAGCATGAATGCTTGACGGCAGTTGGGACAGGCCCAAGAGCACGAGAAGGGTCGCCTTCACGGTTCTAGCTGGATAGTTCGACTGTCCAGTGAAGCGCCTCGTTGACCGCGCATTCGACAAATGCATATCCAGTCTCCAAATCATCTGATATTCAGGAAGCGTCATAGCGGTGAGCTAGCTGTGGCTAGGGCCGGCTGGAATGGAATGGAAAGCCCGAAATGCTCTCGCAGCGTCTGCCCGCGATATTCTTTGCGAAAGAGCCCGCGCTTCTGCAGAATGGGCACCACATTGTCGACAAACGCTGAAGTGCCATCTTTCAGCACGTCCGGAATGATGTTGAAACCATCAACCGCGCCAGCGCGGAACCATGCCTCAATCGAGTCCGCGATCTGCTCGGGTGCACCCACGAGCAAGCGGTGGCCAACGGCTTGAACGCTGCTGATGATTTCGCGAACCGTCCGACCTTGACGCGCCAGAGTCTCAATCGTGCGATGGTGACCGACAGAAAACGGAACATCATCTGCAGTGGGCAAAATCTCCTCCGGGATTGGCTTTTCGAGGCTGAGCTTCTCGACCGCCACGCCCATGCTTCGTGCTAGAGCGACGATGGCGCGATCCAGATCGAGCAGTCCGTCAAGGCTTTCTTTGCGACGCGCCGCTTCTTCCTCGGTGCCCCCGATACAGGTGACAAGGCCTGGCAGGATGAGCGGGGCCGCAGGGCGGCCGAAGTGCCGAGAAAGCGCGCGCAGGCGCTCTGCCTCCTGCTGAGCCGTTGACAAGTCCCCGGCTGCCGCAAACACGACATCTGCACTGCGGGCGCCAAGCCGTAGTCCGGGATCCGAACCGCCCGCCTGAACGATAACTGGGTGGCCTTGGGGCGAGGCGGGATGCGTAAGTGGTCCTCGGATGCCGAAACTATTGCTAGCGGGATCGAGCAGGCGGAACTGGCTCTGATCTGCGTAAACACCCGCAGCCTGATCGGCGATGACCATCTCGCCGCTCCAGCTCAGCCAGAGAGCACGGACCGTTTCAACGAAGTCCTCCGCACGTCTGTAGCGATCCGCTCGCCCGAGCTCTCGACCGCCAAAGTTCGCAACCGTCGCCGGACTCGACGTCGTGACCGCGTTCCAAGCAACGCGCCCGCGGCTGATGACATCGAGCGATTGGAAGCGCCGGGCAAGATTGTATGGTTCGTTGTAGGTAGTCGAGGCCGTCGCAATCAGGCCAATTCGCTCCGTTTCACGTGCAATCACAGCGAGAACCAGCGTCGGTTCGAGCCCATTAAGCGGCGGCTGGTGCGTGATGTCGGAACTTATCGCGGGGGTATCGGCGAGGAATACAGCATCCAGCAGACCGTGCTCCGCAATCTTCGCAGCGCGGACGTAGTGCTCGATGTCGAAAAAGGCGCTTGGATTTGTGCCCGGCCAGCGCCACGCGGCGGAATGACCACCCGCACCATGAAGATTTAAGCCAAGATGAAGCATGGAGTTACCCGAAGACATCACAGCCCCTCATCGGCGGCTTCTGAGCTGCTTGGCGGGCTTTGTGGACAAGTTGATCTCGGCAGCAGCCTGCCCTTTCGCGCAAGCTCACCTTTCATGTGCTCCGGGCAATCGATTTGAGCGACAGACAACAAACAGTCGGATGATGGGAGAAGAATGTCACCAAAGAAGCCTTTGTTAGGTCTTGCCATCTTCTCCGAGCGGGCGCGGACGAGAAGAGCTTCGACCACGCAGGTTGCCGATTGACGCCCACGTAGCAGCTTGTTTCCAGCGGCTGGTTGCTTCCACACGAGTACACTCACATCGGCTCTCCAGAATTCATCAGAAGCCAGCTCCCTTTTAGGAAGATGTTTTGGATGGCATTCGCGATCCAAACGTTTGGACTCCGGGCCGGGCTAGCAATGATCAAGCTAGAGGATCTTTAGAGGTCCAGACCGTGCAAACGCAATAGTTGAGTATTTCAATCTACTATCGTCTCTTGGCATCCTCTTCTATTGCGATGTTTTACTTCCGATCGCTCAAATCTAAGCGTTCTCTGACCAGACTCACCGAACACGCTCTGCGTAATTGCGGCGACTGCAATTGGGAGCGCCGGCGCGATGTGAATGAGATGACCCGATGCGCTCGAGAGCACACGGCAGTTTTCGCGCGACATGATTGGTCAACCGCTTGCTGCTGCGCCGCAAAGTGACATCCGATCAATAAGGCATCGCCAAGCCAACCATCTAATAATGCGATGAACCATTCTAGATTATAGATGCAGCGTTACGCGCAACGGTTCGAAGCTGCGCTGGATTCGAGGATGCTGGAGCGTCGTTAATTCTCTCGCGCCCGGCATGTCCTCGCGTACTCTACGGGTGTGATGACGCACCGCCAATTTGCCAAAAACGCCCGTCTTCACGGCCCCGCGAGCACGCCGATATGTGCATCGGGACTCAGCTAGCTTGGACACAGGCGCCTTTGAGCATCAAGAAACGCGGCGCATCAACGTCGACGAAGTCACCCAGCAGGATATCGGACCGCGTCGCTTACCGGCACATGGGAGTGGGAGCCTCTTGGGCTGGATCGTTCGTGGTCTTGTCACGTCTGGTTGGCAATTCAACGTCTCGCGGCGGATGCCCGGATTGAAATTGCATCGAGCGGGTTGTGTTTTGCGACCAGCCTTCGCCGCGCCCGCGCGACTCCTCGCCCCAAACAGCAGTCCCAACAAAGCACAATGCGCCAGACCGGCGCAATCACGAGCCCGATGGCTGCGGCATCGACTACTCGGATCAGAGCTACCCCTGGACGAACCTTAACGACATCGACTCGCGCACAATGCAAGCTGGCCCAGATGAACTTATCACCCAGCGCAAGCTCACCGATTGCAGCGCTTTCGCGCACCGCTTCTCCCAGACCATTCACACCGCGCTGCCGTGGAGCTGGACAGGGGCGAAGGGTCCGCCAAACTCAACTCTGCAATGAACAACAGGCCCGCCAGCAAAGCGGCAAGGGCCCGAACTTTACTTGAACCTATGGGCCTGGTCAGCTATTCGACAGCTAAGCCCTTTAGCATAGCAACATCTCTCTCGGACTAGCAGGCCCACTTGATGGCTCAAGACCTGGAAGAGAAGGACCTGGATCCTGGCTCAGCCCGTTCCGTACCGCCTCAACATACCGTCCGCCGCAATTTTATCGAGAGTTGCGCCCGGCTCAGCCTCTGATCCTTATCGGACCAACTTTGCTCGATGACATTGACAAGGCAACCAGTGGGAGAAGGGAATGGACCCATTTGACAACGTCAACGCGTCCGCGGCTCGCATCAGTTACGTCGAGCCGCACCAGGAAGAGACTGCGCCGCAAGCAGACTTTGAGCTGCGGCTTGGAGAGCATCGGCCAGTCCTCCCAGCACCAGCTTCAGCCGGGGGTGGATCGTCCCGAACTGCAACGGAAGGCAATAGGAGAGCGGACCTTATCCCGAAGAGCGAACGATGCACAGCCGCAAACTTTGTAAGAGCGCGCGCTCAACTCGTCGCAACGCTGACCTGCGCGAACGTTGCGGAACTCAGAAGAGAAATCGAACTCGCTGCGCAGACATCAACGCCATGGTCAGGAGCGACTGGACCGTCGGCCGGCGGCGTGGATAGTAGCCGGGTTTACGACGACGTGGTGGCATCCTCATACGCGGAGCTGCAGCGCTTCCAAAACCACGCCAGCCATTGCAAGCCGCGCGGGTTGGCCAATCAAACCGCGATGGCCCATTTGCGTTCTATGGCGGCTGCGCGTTTCGACGCCGCCCCCTGGAATATCTGGGGAGGCCAACGACTTGATCTGGGTCGCGCAGCGGCAGAACACATGAGGGGCGACACCACTTCTTCGCCCTTTGTTTCATTGTCCGAGGAGGCCTCACAATTGCTCCTCTCGCCGGACGACGACAACGAGTATGGCGCCAAAGTGATCGCGGAAAATGCGAATGAGTTGCACACGTACACGGTGCCGAGGATCACCGCTTGGACGGCCGATGAGATCGTCAGTATTCTTGAAGACGGGACTGAGGATGATGAACCCGACCTGGCCTGGGTGAGCGATACCCCAACTGAGGAGCGCGAGGTACTGTTTCTGGGCGGGAATCTGGATGACTATCGGACCGCGAGCACATCGAATCCATACAGAAAGTCAGGCAAAGAAGATTGAGGGTGGAGGCTTAGCAAGATAACTCGGCTGTTTTCGATGCTCGGAAATCGAAAGCAGTCTTCTCTCCGTCTATAATGCTCCGGCCGAGCTGACCGTCGGGGGAGTCTCCGCGTACCCCACCCTGGAAAACCAGAGTTTTAGCCGAAGCCTGTACCGTCTTTACGTTCGCCGCACTTGTCGTCGGGCTCGAAAAGGCACTTACCGACCAACATTCTCTAACTTGTCGGCCGGCCAGGTCAGGTTTTGGAAAGCTAACGTGAATAGCGAGAGAACGAGGAAACGAAGCCCGCGGACTGCAGCATGGATCGATACGACGCGATCAACCCAGCGTATAAAGATTCCGCTGCGTCAGATACCAGGGCCGAACAGCCCAAAGAACCGCAAGCGGTGTTCGAGCAACACTTGCGAGATACGCGACAGCTTGGACCGGTATATTCCCATAGCGGGCTTTATGACATCACGGAACAAGACGATCGCCTCATCCAAGCAGCATCTGGTGCTGCCCTTGAACGAGGCCCACCGCCAAAGGCGATTACCATTGAAATCTATGACCGTCGGCTTCGCAAATTGGCGGAGCTGCTGAAGCAGTCTGGTCACTCGATTGCTGAGCTCGATGACGATACGTTGCTTGAGCGCTCTAAGCAGCTCCTGCCAGAAGACAAGGTCATCGTACCTGCACTGTCAATGGTGAGTAGGTACCGGGAGCCCAGCGATACCGCTCCGCCCCCCACAACTCATTATCGTCCGTCCAAGGAAGACGCCAACCTCATCAGAGAGGCGACTGATGCGGGCTTTGGTCGAGCAATGGACGCAAAAACCGCCGGAAATTACGCTAGCAGTCTTCGCAAGCTAGCGGCAGCATTGCGCCCCTTGTCGATCACCAAGCTCAGCCACAAAGCGCTGCTCGGCTATGCCGATGCTTTGTTTCCGAAGGATAAGAAACTGATCTATGCGTTGAACAGGCTGGATGACTATCGCCGCATCGCGGGGCGGGACAACTCGCCGGGTTACGGGGGCGATTCGCGCCAGTCAATGCAGCCGGCCGCCGATTTACCCGTCCAGCTTTTCGAACGTGAACAGCCGTTAGCGAACGCGGAGGGCTCATTGCCGGCGGGCGGTTTCAGTGCTCTGCAGTTTTGGGAGGGAATGGGTTTAACTCCTCGTTCTCCAGCGCGGCTTGTCGCACAGGATATGCTTTTCGACGCCGTGCGCCAAAACGATGTGCCTCCACCTGTCAGCTTCGATGCGCCGGTACTTTGGCAGGAAATGCGTGCCGCCGCCCCCTTGCCCCTGCAGAGTTTCGAACAGGAAGCGCTATTCGATGCCGCCGATCGCGAGGGCCTGCCGCCAGTCAGTGCACCGGTGCTTTGGCCGAGCATGAGTTCGGTCGCCCACTCGCCCGTGCAAGATGTCGCCCGCGATCAGCTCCTAGGTGCTGCTAATCGCGAGGCCTTGCCGACGACATCCAACGATGCACCGGTCTGTTGGCCAACCGCCGGCTCGGTCACCCCTCCGCACGTGCAAAGTGTCGTCCAGCAAGAGCTCTTCGATGCTGCGGATCGAGACCAGTTTGCGCCTGCTTTCGTTCTGGAGGTATCGAAGTTATGGCCGGCAATGGAGGCGACAACCGATAGCGCCGGCGGAGCGGATCCTTTCGATGCAGTGATTTGGCAGTCCAGCTCACGACCGCAGGGTCCCGCCTCTGAGAAAGACTTTTCACGAATGATGAATCAAGATGGGGAGACCGCCGGCGAGAGCTTTGACGCCTCCTTGGCCGTTACCGAAGGTTTTTCCCACGGCACCCAGCCTGCACCCGACATGCTGCGTTCCAAGCTCAGCCGGTGGGGTCAGATGCCGGATGCAGCACAGCGGGTAAAGACCTACGACATTCACGGTGAACGCTATTCGGGTGTGTTCGGACCGCGTGGGTATGGCGATCTTCAGCTCGTCCATCTGCGCTCTCCCGCTGTTGGCGATACATTTGACGTTTCGTTCGCAGCGCCCAACGATTTTTTCCATCGCACCCAGCCGGCTCCGGACATGATGCTTTCAGAGCTGGGCAAGTGGGACTTCTTGCCTAACGCGGAATATCCGCTCATGAACTATGAGATTGGCGGAGAACGCTATACAGCCGTGCTGGGGCCGAGAGGATCCAATGACGTTCAACTCATCCATCACCCAAGGTTCGCTTCGAGGAGTGACGCTGCGCTCGTGTCGCCGGCGGCTCCCCCGCAAACCTACGGTCTCTCATCTGGGTTTGATCTTCCCTCTTGGTTAGAATTACAGGCGGCGAACCTTCAACTGCCGTCCGCCGCGCCCGTCCCGGGCCATCACTCGTTCCCACACGTGCCTGAACTCGGAGAATTTTTCGGCAACGATTGGAGGCACGGCCCGCGAGAAGCTTCGCCTCGCGTGATTGACATGCTCCAAAACCTTGGCCTTCTGCCGAGCCAGGACGTCCCCATGACCTGCTTTTTGATCCATGGTGAGCCCTACACGGCTGAAAGCCTACCCGGTGGCCGCGTTCTTCTCTTCCATCGGCCGCAATTTGGCTGAACAATATGCGGTCGACACCGCGGGCAGCCGCTCAAGCTCGCGATCCACGTTGGATCGCTTATTTTGGTAAATCAGGAGCGCCTCAACGAATGATTCGGGCGGGAGCAACCCTGTACCGCCCGTTCACAGCGATGATCTTAGGCGGGATCGTTCAATCACTTTACGGCTGCATTGGGCAGCACGGAAGTTTCAAGTGAAAGCCTTCCAAAAGACGCGGGGTGAAAGATACGAGCGCATCCAGGGGCAGCCGCGGGACGCGCGAAATCATGGCGAGTCCGCCGCTTGATCGGGTTGTAAATACACTCCTCAACAGCCGCGGAGGGCGTGGGGACGTACCTTGCCCAGCTCATCTAGAGCGTTCAACTGAGAAGCCTTGGCTCCAACCCAGATGATGACAAGCCGGACCGCCGATGCTCCAATCGCTGAGATCGACGGGAGATCGACGGCGCTCATGACTTACCTTGGTCGAACAGCAGCAAGTTGCCGCAACCCGCTCCTTCGCAGACGAAAAGACGGCCAGAAAACCTCCGCCTCCCTGAGATCGAAGGGATCCGAGTCATAGTGCGACGGTCTCTACAGAATTAAAGAAGCAACTCTTCGGAGCGCCCCTCTTCTCTGTGCTCTTCGTTACCAGATGAACTTTGCGCCATCCGGGACTTCGCAGATGAATTCGCCTTGATTCACAAGTTCGGTGGTTCCGACAACAAGCTTCGAGGCTCGCACCGTCAGCTTGCCTTCGCGGCTAAGACTATGGCGGATGTACTCGGTCACGGCATGCCCAGAGCTGTCGACGGTTTGATGAGCATTGGCGAAGCTGATTCCGTTCTGGGCCGTCACCCTGAATGCGTTGATAACCAGACCGGCCTGCGTCGCCGATGCAGGCTTGCCACCCTCCGCGGGGTTACAGCGGCTCATGTCCAGTATGAGCTTCACATTCTTTCCCGTCTGCAGCGCATTGAGCACCTCGGTGTATTTCGGTGAGGGCTCATCGGCTCTCGCCAAAGTGCCAGCGCTCGCGACCGAAAGCAAGGACGACAACAGGATCGTCAGTCCTTTGCCGGTAATCTTCATATGCTCTTCTCCCTCGGTAAGTACCACAGCTTACGTTTTTCAAGATGTCGTGCTGGCGACTTGTTTGGTTTTCATTCAGCAAGCGCGCCCGCACCTGTACAAAAGCAGCCTGCCGCAATCAGGCGCAAGTGGTTGTGACGGCTATTCCGACGTCACAACCTCGTAGGTCAGGTTTTCTAGGGGCTTCGGCTCGCGGGCGTCGACTAGAACGATTCGTTTGATGGTCGGCCGTTTGGAACACAACACGGCGAGCGGTCGCGCTCGCCAACCGCCGGCCCTTTAAGCGAGAAAATGCAGCCGTCACATCTGCACAAGCAGACGACCTACGAAAGAATAACTCGATCAGGCGCATCCGCTTGCTTGTCCTTCTTAGTCTCAAGGACCGTCTACTCGAGGCGAGGCGTCCGCAATGAGGTGGTGGAGCGAACGCTTCGCGGCGGTCGATGCCCCCGATCTGAACCTAATCGAATCAGCAGTGCCAGAAGCCACAAGGCAGCGCTTAAGCTAAATGGCGTTTATGGTCCGTCAGCTTCCGGAAAGCTGGAGCTGCAACAATCCGCGCCGACAGGCGGCACTTCGAAGGAGAGTGAGATGAATGTCGATCCACGGAATGCCCCAGACAATTCCTTTGAGGTTCACCAGCCGCACCACGTCGATGGGCAGCAGGACGGGCTTAGCGCCTACACCAGCGCACCGACAAGTTCAGACGCTCAAGCAAGCTTTGAGCGGCAGCTGAATGACTTGGCTCCAGACGACTTGAATTCGCGCTATCCAACCTCGGAGTCGGTCTCCTTAGCGGCAGATCCTGCGAGCGCCACGCCCTCATCTGCGCCAAACGAGGCGGCCTCGGAACCCAGTCGCTATCCAGCCGCATCATTCGTCAGTGCGCGCGCTCAGCTTGCCGCAACACTGACAGGTGCCACTCTTGAAGCACTTCGGCACGAGATCGCACTTGCCAAGCAGCAAGCAGCACGTTGGTCATCGGCGATCGATGGTGACATTGATCGAGACCGCGTATTCGACGACGTAGCGGGGTCGTCATATGTCACGCTGCGGCGTTTTCAAAATCAGGACAATCATTGCAAGCCGCGCACGGAAGAAAACACGAGCGCAATATCGCATGTCCGCAACACAGCTCGGGATCATTCTTCCGTTGGAGATCCTCTGGAGCGGTATCCTATGGACCGAGCGCGCCAAGCTGGCTGGCATATGCGCGGCAAGACAACAGCATCACCCTTCGTATCGTTGGTCGAGGATCCGACAAAACTCGTCGTCTCTCGCGATCCTTGGGCGAGAGCGATCGCCAACAATGCGGACGCGCTGCACACCTACACCGTACCGAAGTCCACTATCTGGACGCCGGACGACGTGCTGAGGAGCATTGCGCTTGGAATGAATGCCGAAGATCAGGACACCATCGATGGGGACGTCGATTTAATGTGCTCACTGGGTAGAACGCCAACTCGAGAAACCGAACGCCTGTTCCTGGGCGGCAATTTGGAAGGCTACCGGACCGCTAGCGAGGCAAATCCCTACAAGCGCGAGGGTAATGAGTAGATGGTCTGTCGACTGCGCCGTTTGGCGGGTTCGTAGGCGTCAAGCACCAAAACACAGCCCAAGGAGGAACTAGAAAACGGCACACCAGCTCCGCCTCACGCATAACAGCTTGAGCATAATGGCGGCGTGACCGATGGCACGATCAACTCGCCGATCGACCGGTACAGCGGCTGAGGGCTGCGACGAAGAACGCGCCTCCGACGGTCGGGAGGACGCCGGATCATCCTCTCTCCCCAGCCCTCTCGTTGGAGCATCCTTGCATCTTGGATGTGTTGTGACACCGCCCGGCATCAATTTGTTAGCCGCCCCTCGCGGCTGACGGGCGGCTTTGATGAGGTAAGCCGCTGAACGCTCCCCGCCTTAGCTAGATCGGCCTGACATTAACCGCGCGGTCAACCAACAGGTGTTTCGGCCGTGATCGTATCAGTTATTCACTCGTCCGCAGCAAGCGGCGCTGTTGCAGTACGGCCGATCCGCCCCCTGGATGCGTTCCATCAAAACAATCGATTTTGCCGAGCACACCTAAACGCCCCATAGTCGATCGCAATGTATGGAGGCCGCATTCAAGATGACGTCTGGCAATCGATTCTCTCCTCAGTCCCTTGCCGCACAACTTTGCTCGCACGACGCTCCTGTCGTCGGGTGGACGCATCCCGCGCCTCGCCATGATATTCCCGCTAAATTGCCACGTATGAGGCGGATCGGATCGCCCGATCCTGGCGTCATGGTTTGCGCAAAGCCTGATAACAACGACTGGCTCTTCGCGCAGGTCAAAGGGGTTTCTGGCGCTACTCTCAATTGGATGGACAAATGCTCACGACGTAGGAAAGAGCGAGACCGACCGTCACGCGCAGGTCGACGGCATGGCCGAACTGTGTCGCCGTTTGCCTCGCAACGATTCCGAATTTGAGGGCACCGCTACAAGGAGCCTTTAAGGGCACTTGAATCTTACCCAGCGTCAGATTGTAGGATTTCCGACAGTCTCGCGACAGAATCCGCTCGCGTGAATTCTTCCTGACAGGTAGCAACACTTGCGAACGTCTCAACACCTCAATGCTCGGCCGATCCGCCTCGTCACAGTGCTCGACTGCTCCCCTTCAAAGCTTGCGTCGTTCATCTGCTCTGTGAGCGCAGGATGCCGCACCCTCCTCGCAGCCAGACCAGGATCCAGCGCGCGAGAACAACGCGGACAATCGCTCTTTCGCCTATGCCGACCACAGGCCGAGTCCAAGCTCGAGATTAGATCATTCTTTCGCCGTTCACCCCGTCTGACGAAACGGAGCCGGCGTAACCACCTCAGGCAATGCATGATGGCAACGCCGGACTCAATTTGTCCTCCGTTGGCCGCATTTGCTCGACTGCGGCGGATAACGTCTCCGGAGCGACCGAAATTCGGGGCAGTTGACATCTTGCTTGGCTATCATCGGCTAGCGAGAGGATGTGTATCCCGCCGATGGGGCGCGTGTTGATCCTCTCGTCGCGCATCTCGGCCTTTTCCAGCCCATTGGCGGATGCTTAGCGGGTGAAGTGTCCTCAAACGCGGAACACTTGCGTTGTCGTGACGTGACGACATTACGGGCTCAACAGCCTTGCAGGACTGACCGCGGATCAAGACGAATCAGGGAGTTTCCATGTCGGTTTCGCAAGTCTGTTCGGCGGCAAATACAGCCGCTCTCGCCTGCGCTTTCGTTTCGCTCGGGCGGTTTGGCGCTATCGCTACTGCAGGCGCTCGCGTAGCGCATGCAGGAACCGCTATGCTCGGCCTACAGATGCATCAGCGCGCGGCCAGGACTCTCAGCCTCGTCAGAGATTGCAGAGCTCTTGCCGGCGTAAGGGAAATTGTGAGCCGCGCCGCCCGCGCAAGCTATCCGCCGCAGGTCTCCACCTATCCCATGACGATGGACGCGCAGACATGGGTCGCCTGCCAACAAGCCCTTGCGTGTCGTTTACGGCTTTTCGATTTCACGCCAAAGCGGCAGCCTCAGGGTTCCGCCGACTCTCATGGTCAAGCGTGACACGCTCAAGTCCTGGCGAGGATGGACGAGAGGCGATGAATGCGAATTCTCCTGGTTGATGATCATGCGGACTTTGGCCGCGCCGTGAAGGAAACGCTCTTAAATTGTGGGTTCGTCGTCGACGTGACGCGCACGCTGGATGAAGCGTCGGCCGCGCTCGATTGCGCGAACTACCACATGGTCCTGCTCGAATCGGTTTTGCCCGATGGAGACGGATTGGACTGGCTGAAGCAGTTGCGGCGCGAGGGACGATCAATGCCGGCTATGATGATGAGCAGTCTCAATGATCTCAGCCGGCGGATTGCAATTTTCAATGCGGGCGCAGATGATTTTCTGCCAAAGCCAGTGTCTATCGACGAACTCATTGCTCGCATGCGAGCTATTTTGCGACGATCAACGCAGATGACGGCGCCGGTGGTGACATTCGGGAATCTGCATTTCGATCCGATCGCGAGACAGGTCTCCGTCGGTGGACGAGTACTGAGAATTGCGCGCCGCGAAGTGTGCATTCTCGAACATTTGCTCAACCGCGCGGGCCGTACCGTGCCCCGCACAGCGCTCGAAGAAAGCTTGTATGCATTTGACGACGAGGTCTCGACCAATGCGCTGGAGGTCGGGATTTACCGCTTACGAGCGCATTTGAACCAGGCCGGGGCAACGCTCAGGATCAAGACCGCGCGCGGTGTCGGCTACACCCTTGAACTCATCGGCGCAGCATCGGCTGCCTAGCAGTCTCACTTGAAGGCAACAATCCCTTGAACGTCGTTAACAATGACGCCGCCGCCGATGAGCCGTCGGTGGTCGCCAGCAGCTCGCACTCTGCCGCTTTTCCCCGCCTCTGCTACGCCCTGTGCGCAGTCGCTCTGCTACTTCCGCTTGCTGCCGCAGCTCAGGCAAAGCGAGAGGGCAAAGGAGAACCGCCACGTGCTGCGCCTGGCAGCACCACCGGCACGCTCAACCTTACCTCCTCACAGGGAAAGACAGTTCATCTGACCGGACCGGCTGCGAGCATTTTTATTGCCGACCCGGCCATTGCGGATTATCAGGCGCCTTCGAACACCACGATTTTCGTCTTTGGCAAAAAGTCGGGACGGACTAGCCTGTTCGCGCTAAACGACAATGGAGAGGCTCTCGCCGAGCTGCGTGTTGTCGTCACCCAACCGATCGAGGATCTGCGGGCCGCGCTGAAGGCCGAGGTCGGCGACTATCCGATTCAGGTCAGCTATACCCCGCGCGGTGCGATCCTTAGCGGTACGGCGCCTAATGCCGAGGTCGTCGAGACCGCTAGGAAGGTCACTGAGCAGTTTCTTGGGGCTGGCGCGCTGGTAGTCAACAAGATCCAGGTCGCCGGCTCATTACAGGTGAATCTCAGCGTCCGGGTGGCAGAGGTCTCCCGCAGCGCGGTCAAGGATCTCAACATCAACTTCACCGCCTCGAGCCCAAACGGCGCTTTCCTTGTCACCGGCAAAGGGGGAGGGTCCGGCGCAGCCGGCGGCGGCGGCACGATCGGGATTGGGTTTAGCGCCGGCAACACCAACTTGAGCGCTGTTCTGGACGCTCTCGCAAGCGAGCACCTAGCCTCAATCCTGGCTGAGCCGAATCTGACGGCGATGTCCGGCGAAGCGGCAAGCTTCCTCGCCGGCGGCGAATTCCCCATTCCGGTGATGCAGGATAACCGGCAGGTTTCGGTCCAATTTCGCCAGTTCGGCGTGAGCCTCGAGTTCGTTCCGACGGTTCTCAACAATAATCAGATCAACGTCCGGGTGAAGCCCGAAGTCAGCGAACTGTCGAGCGAAGGCGAAGTCAAAATCAGTGGCATGGCGGTCCCTGCCCTCTCGACTCGGCGGGCGAGCACCGTGGTCGAGCTCGCCAGCGGTCAGAGCTTTGCAATCGGCGGCCTCATCAGGCGCAACTTCAACACTGACATCGGCGAGTTTCCCTGGCTTGGTGATGTGCCCATCCTGGGCGCACTTTTTCGCTCCTCATCGTTTCAAAAACGTGAAACCGAACTGGTCATTATTGTCACGCCCTACATCGTGCGGCCCGCATCGAATCCGAACAAGATGAGTGCGCCAAGCGACCGCATCTCGCCGCCCTCAGACGCGGGGCGGATTTTGACGAACACGGTGGCCCGGCCGCCACGAGAGCGCGATGCGCCTCGCGCCAGCGCGCCAGGACTGACCGGCAACGCCGGCTTTATTATCGAATGAGGATCGTCAAATGACATTGCGACATCTGTGCTACCCGATCTTTATTGCGGCAATAATGGGTGGCTGCGCAAATACGGCCTCGATCCAGCCCGCGCCGGCTGACCAAGAGATCCAGGTCGAGCAGAAGAGTAGCGTGCTGTTCCTGCAGAGCCTTCGTGGCCCCGAACGGCATCGGCTGCGAAGCTTTATTGCAGCGACCAGTCGCGGCCGGCGGGATGCCCTCCATGTGAGGGTCATCGGCTCACCCAGACTCATCGCACAGGTCGCCGACGAGGCTCGCGCCATGGGTGTTGCCAATTACAACATCCTCCTGTCCGCTTCTCGTGTGGATCTGCCGGCTCGTTCCGGGGTGAGGATCGAAGCGATCACTTTCGAAGCTCATCCTCCGGTCTGCCCCTCGCTCTCCATCGTCGGTCCTACGGTGAACGAGAATTCGTTCAACCCGACCCTTGGCTGCTCAGTCCGGAATAACCTCGCGGTCACGATCAATGATCCTGGCGACCTGTTAGGCAATCACGCTGTCATGCCGACCAGTGGTGATCGTGCAGTGCTTCCCATCACCGCACGTGGGGCAACGACGGTGGGCAACAGGAGCAATTTGGAGGATGACACCCATACCAGGGTTGCGCCAGAAACCCAATAAGCTGCTCGTAGAACCCGAACAGCATGAACGTCGGTTGGCATTCTGTTTGGAATCGGCCGACGAGCCTCCTGGACTCCAGCCTTTGCTCGGTCTTTTTTTGGGGATCGTGCAGCTCGCAGATCAGGTTCTGGGACAGTTCGGTCATTGCCCAGTGGTTTGAGCGCATCGATGTTTGCGCGACGCTAAACGAGGCCGGCGGCAAAGACTGCCTTTGCAACCCTCTCGAAACACTCCATCGGAACGGCCTTGCCCATCGTACCTTTTCGGATCAGCTGACGCGCCAACACATGATCCTCGACAATGCTCAGACGTTGGGCGCGCGCCTCCGCCAGCAACTGTGAAGCCGTTTCGCCCTCGCCGCGGCACACCAGTACCGGAACGCCGGTCTCGCCCCGAACGTAGCGCAGCCCAATCAATGTCGCTCGCCCCGTCAGTATCAATGTCGCCCGATGGACGCCGAGCGGAGACTCGTTCGCCGACTCCCGGCGGAGCCTGCGGTGTTCACCCTTGATCTGCGGATTACCATCCTGTTCCTTGGACTCGCGCTTGGCTTCGCTCTGCGTCATGCGCATGTCGCGCAAGAACAACCAACGCTGAATGAGCAGATCAGCCAAGCCGCCAATCAGAAGAGCGCCGGCAGCGATCGCGATCAGCACTTTGAGCTCTTTAAAGACAAAACCAAAGCAGCTCAAATCGCACACGGGCAAGTATACCAGTGCCCTCCAACTTGCGAGCACAGTGAAAACGAACGTAGCGCCAAGAACCAAAACTTTGACGATAGACTTTCCAAGCTCGACAGCCGACCGCTGGGAGACAATCCGCTTCAGCCCTTTGACGGGATCCAATTTCTCAAAGCTGGGTTTAAGCGGCTCAACCGAAATCGTTAGCCCCCCGCCGGCCAAGACACCGGCCAGAATCGCCGCAACCACCGCCGCACCTAGGATGGGGGCCGCGGCTGCTATAGAAAGGTCTATCAATCCGAGCAACGCCTTCCGGGCCGCACTGTTGAAGGGCTGTTCCTGCAGCTTGTCGATGAGCCGCACGGCTTCGCGCCATCCGTCTTCGATCGAGCTGGCCCTGAAGCACAGGCAACCGAAACCAGCGCAAAGGCTTGCCGCGGTCACAAAGTCGGCGCTGCGCGGGCTCTGCCCTTTCTTACGCGCGTCCCTCAGCTTCTTGTGACTTGGTGGAAGGTTTTTCTCTTCGCTCGTGTCGTTCATTTCAAGAACTTCTCGAGCCACTCCAGCACGTCGTTGAACCGAATGATCTCTGCTCCCATATATTCGATCAGGAAGACGGCGTAGCTGACCATGATGGTGCCAAAGGCGGCATTCTTGATGGTCGGAGAGAGATCGTTCAGCTTGATTTGCGGCGCAAAGCGCCCCAGCAGCATGAGGGATACGTCAATCAGAAGCAGCAGAGCCAGCACGGGCCCGGCGACCACGAGGGTCGTGTGCATGATATGGTCAAGGAGCCCGATAAACTCCATTGCCCCTTGCTGGGTCAGGGGCGGTAGCAGCCGATACACGGGCCAGATCAGATAACTTCCATAGAGGCATCTGACCATGGTCTGCAGACCCCCTGATACAACGAAGATCGTAACCGCGGCAGTCCCGAGAAAGAGCCCCATCGCGGCGGTTTGACTGCGTGTCGCAGGATCGTCCACCTGGCTGGAGATGCCGCGCTGGGTATCAATGATGTCACCAACGGCCTGGATGCTCCAAAGCGGTATACTAAGCAGAAAACCGAACAGCAGGCCGATAAATATCTCCTTCAAACCGAGGAGCGAGACCGCAATCATACGGGTGCCCGGATCTAGCGTCTGCAATCCGTTCCTGATCTGCATCAAGCAAGGCAATCCAATCACAACTGTCGCGCTTGCGCGGATAATCCCGCCAATGTGCGGTCGCGTGAATACCGGAAGAACCAGCATAATCCCGAGGGCCCGGGCCGCGCCAAGACCGGCCGCAACGACGAACTCGACAGCAGTCTGAATCAGAGTTTGCGTCTCGGTGGCTGACAAGGCATCCATTTGAGCTCAGCTCGTCGTTCCTTCAGCCAATGCAACCGTCGCACTCACGTCGTCATGGTGTGAGACGTCAAGAACTCTGCAGATCTCGTGTCCCAGCGGTTGCAGAGCGACGACTATCCATATGACTACAGCCATCCGGCGCAGAGGTATGACCATTCGATGAGAGCACCGGCGAAATCTCGCGCGGCCTGCAAGCCACGCTTCTTCCGCTCTCACCGAGCGCGGTTTGAAGATCTGAGGGCCTCAAAGCTTCCATCAATTTCGCAGTCTATGGAGATCGGTCTCGAGCGGCACCTTCATTCGTAGGCTCATTCACCAGAATGCCAGACTCGTGGGGCCGCTTGCAATCAAAACGGTTTGCCCGTTCACTTGCGTCGACAACTCGCCAGGCTGTGCATCGAGGACCAGGTCTCAGCAGGTAATTCCATCACATCGTAAGCAAACCTGAATCGAACGGATAGAAATTCCAAATGGGGTCATTCTTCCTCCGAATACGGCAGGCTCATAGAGCCGAACAGGACAGTTCGGATGTTTATCCGTCTCAGAATAGTGAGGCGAGCTTTCGATAAGCTGACGAACTCGCCCTTTTGTGGTTCGCAATGAACGCCAACAAACGCGACGCTATAGCTGAAACTTAGACAGGCCTGCGTTCCGCGCGCACTAATACCTCGCTGTGAGCGCGGGGAACTCAGTGAAGATATGCTGGGCTTGCTCGATCAGCGGCGCGCTCAGCACCGGAGCAAACAGAACGAGCACGGCGACGACGACGAGGAGCTTCACGGTAAGCGGCAAGGTTTGATCCTGGAGCTGGGTTGCTGCCTGCACGATGCCAATACCCAATCCGGCCACGAGGGCTGCCAGGAGCGGCGGTAGAACCCAGATCATGAACAGGACTAATGATCGGCTCAGATGGGTGAGGATGCTCGCCTCGTCCATCTCACCCCCCCGGGGATGCGTAGCTTAAGACCAATCCGTGCATGAGCCGCGACCAGCCGTCGATTGTGACGAACAGAAAGAGCTTGAAAGGAACGGATATCATTGTTGGTGATACCATTGACATGCCCATGGCCATCAGAATTGTCGTCACAATAAGGTCGATCGTGATGAACGGAAGATAGAGAAGGAAACCGATTTCAAACGCACGCTTAAGCTCCGAGATCAAAAACGACGGCACGAGGATCGCAAAATCATCGGCTGTTGCGTTGGCGCGCATCTCCTCCGACCAGATATGTTCCGTCGACGACAGGAAGAACGTGCGCTGCTCCTCAGTGGTGAACTTTTTGAGATGGGCGCGCAGCGGCTCGCTGCCCTCCTTGGCGGCGGTCAACCAGTCATCGGCGGTTTGGTAACGAAGTTGCGTATTGGTCACGCGGTTGTAGGTTTGCTCGAATACTGGGGCGCCTATGAACACGGTAAGGATCAATGCAGCACCATACAGAACGATATTCGGTGGTATGGACTGAGTGCCGAGCGCGTTGCGGATCAGGAAGAGAACGACGGAAACCTTGATGAACGCCGTTGTTGTGACAACTGCGAACGCCAGCAGGCCAAGACCGGCGGTCGCCGCAACAAGCGCAAGGATGCTCGGTTGAATGTCAACCATTGACCGCCAACTTGCTAAGTAACCGGATGCCCAACGCTTCACCGACACGTACGATGTCGCCGCGGCCGATCAATTGACCATTGGCAACAATATCGACCGGACCGTCCACCGGCCGGCCAAGCTCGAACACGTGCCCCTCGTTGATGCTTCTCAACGTACCCAGCGGGATGGGCCAGCGGCCGCATTCGAACACAAGCGTGATCTCAATACTGTCGATGTCGGCTTCCGAGAGCGGGATTGCTTGTTCAGCTTGCGGGCGTATCGTCATATTTGCATACCTTAGAGGATGGGACTGCAGGCGGAATGGTCCCCGAAGGATAAGTCTGTCGCCCGCGACCTGCGCCGGCGCCCACAACTTGTCCGCAGCGAGGATGAGCTGGCCATGAGCAAAGGGAATGACTTCGGGCAGCAGTGCGTCGCCGGGCTGTGCTTGGCGAAGAAGCTTGATGGGCGCGCGCAGCGAGCCGATCTCTCTCGCAATTACGACCGGCAATTCCGAAGAACTCTTACCTAAATCTCGCGGTGATTGGCCGATCAGCTCGCCTAAGACACGAAACGCAGACGGAACCAGACCGTCAAGAGGCGCGAACAAGAACAGGCGAGCCTTGGCCGCCAGCGGCCCGAAAGTAACGTCGAACTCCAAATAGGGGTCTTTGGCCGTTGCGTCTTCGACGCGGATCAGCTGCAAATTCCGCGCGAGCGCGATCTCGAGTGGAGCGAGCCAAGGTTCCAGTGCAAGTTCGAGGAGGAGCGAGCGGGTTGGGTCGGAAGGTAAAGTAAGGCCAGACTGGACCGTTGAAATCAGTGCCTCGACGAGAAGGCGGGGCAAGGACAACACAGCGGTCTCGCCTCCGGCGCAAAATACGCAGTCGAGCACCGACATGGCATATGGCTCGGCCTGCCAAACAAGCCGGCTCATACGGATCGATAGCGGCTTATCGCCAATGCGGCTCTGCAGAACCGTGCGCGGTGCGGCGGTCTCGTTGAGCCAGGAGACCACTTCATGCGACAGCTTTGCCGCTGGCTGAAATAGTGCGGGTTCACCCATGGCATTTATCGACAGGTTCCGCGGGTGCAGCTCGCGACGCGGTAAGAGAACCAGCCATTAGTTCGAGCCATCGACCGTCTGGCTGCGCGAACCACCCTGATATCGGAGCAAAACCTCATCGTCGGCATCGACTTCGGCTGCAAACTCCGAACGGACAGCGGTAGTGCGCTGGACATCGCCCTCAATCTCCTGCCATTTCTGGCTCGCCGCCGACCGCTTGGCCCATATGGTGCGCGCCTCATTCACTGCCCGCTCGGCCTGCTCATGCGCGATGCGCGCCTGCTCACGCGCCTGGCGTGCCGATTCGATCTCTGCTGCCAGCCGCCCAAGGACGACTTGACAGCGACGATCGAGCTCGGCCACGGACATCATCTCGAGGGACACCAGCTCCTGATAAAGTTCAGCTTCGGCCTTGGCGCGACGATTCTCAGCGCCTTTAAGATTCTCAGACGCTCGCTGCAGCGCTGCGACCGCAATTTGGCGCCTGTCTTCCATGTTCGACAATTCACGAAGCGCGCTTCGCTCTCTCATGTCTTTCACCAGCCGCAATTTTGACGCTTGTACGAGATTCAGGCCGTCAGACGCGACATCCATGAAACGGTCTCCTCAAAGCTACACGGCTCGTCCTGTCCCTGGCGCAAGAATGCGCGCAGTTCCTCGATTGACTCGATTGCTCGATCAGTCAGTGGATCGCTGCCTGGCTTGTATTCACCGACCTTGATCAGAAACTCAGCCTCATTGTAGCGCGAGAGCAGATCGCGGAAGGTGGATGCCGCCTTGCGATGTGGACCAGAGGCGACCGCATCCATGACACGACTTCGGCTCGACAGCACGTCGATGGCGGGAAAATGCTCTCGCGAGGCCAGCGCGCGCGAAAGAATGATGTGACCATCGAGAATTCCGCGCGACTCTTCGGCAATCGGATCGCCCGTGCCGTCACCTTCGACAAGCACGGTATAGAATGCCGTGATCGAGCCCCGCTCGCCCATACCGGCTCGCTCCAACAGACCAGGAAGCAGCGCAAAGACGGAAGGAGGAAAGCCGCGCCGGGTGGGAGGTTCGCCGGCGGCAAGGCCGATTTCGCGCATCGCACGGCTAAATCGCGTCAGCGAATCCATCATCAGAACGACCCGCAGACCTTGATCACGAAAATACTCGGCGAGTGCGGTCGCCATATGAGCGCATTGCGCCCGCTCCATTGCCGATCGATCGGATGTCTCAACGACAACGATCGTGCGAGCGAGAGCATCTCCAATATGACGTTCGATGAATTCACGCACCTCGCGTCCACGCTCCCCTATGAGCGCAACCACGGTGACATCGGCGGCTGCGCCTTTTACAATTTGCGACATCAGCGTCGACTTACCGCAACCGGCATCTCCATAGATTCCGATCCGCTGACCTTCGCCACACGTCAGAAGTCCGTCCAGCACGCGAACGCCAAGCGGAAACGGCTGCTCGATGCCACGCCGCCTCATCGGGTTGGGCGCCTTGCCGCGGAGCGGACAAGTGTGGACCGTCTTTATCGGCCCCTTGCCATCGAGTGGACGGCCGAAGCTATCGATCACGCGGCCGAGCAGGTCGGGCCCGACTGACACTTCCTGCATGCGCCCGGTCGGGAGCACTTCCGCGCGGTGGGACAAGCCTACCATATCGCCAATGGGCGTCAGCAACACCCCGTCCGGCAGCAAACCGATGACTTCCGCCTCAAGCGACCATCCGGAAGCGTGATCCTGCAGCAGGCAAAGTTCTCCAACACGGGCCCCTGGCAACACGGCATGGAGCAAGGTGCCGATCGCACGCGTGATCCGTCCCCGCACGGCACGCGTATCGACATCCTTTGCTGCGAATCTCAGCGATGCTATCGCCGCATGCACATCTCCTTCTCCGCCGGCTTGATCTTGGCCTGATCGTTGCATCGTCACGGTTAGCTTTCCTGAGAAGATGGATTAAGGCCGAGACGCAATGTGCGGAGCTGCGCGGCAAGTCCTAAATCGACACTGCCGAACTCACTCCACAGAACGCACTGGTCCGGCCCCACGGCAGGGTCCGGATCAATTCTGACTTTCGGCCGACCATTCGTTCCATCGAACGCCAGGAATTCATGTCTTAGTGCATCAGCGTTCACAGGAGACACGTGAAGGCATACTTCTCCGCTGCCATATCTTTTCTCGACGGCGTGACGAACGGTCCTTACCAACATCTCACCCGGATCAAAGGAGCCCAACAAATCGGTCAATATCTCAATGACGAGCTGTGGTAACTCCTGTTGCAGAACGGCTTTTCGCCGGGCCACATCGGAAGCAGCTCCGGCAATCAGCCGTGCTATTTCGTCCGAGCCTGACCTTAGACCCTCGCAGTGCCCGCGCTCCCGCTCCTGCTGATAGGCCTTCCTTGCCCAACTGCGAACCTGCCGCAGGTATCGCTCGGCTAGCGCGCGCGTCTGCACCGCATCGTACCAGATGCCAAGTTCCGCGGCTGGTATGAGCCGACCAAGCGGCCGTATCCGCGGGCTATCTGGCAAGACTGTTTCATTGGCCGTCATGCCGCTGGCTCCTCCGTGGCCAAGTGGGCCACCACCAAAGACAGTAACTGACCCGCTGAGTTGTGGTGTTCGGCTGCTGGGGATTCTGCGGTGGTCCCCACAGGTAAGCGGAAAAGAACGCGCACACGGTCAAGCTCTGATGCGTCCTTGAGCCAAGCGCCAAGGCAGGCACATCCGTCATGTTCAATCTGGCTCGCCAGCTTCTGCGGATCGTCAATCGATGTGGTTGCGACGGCGTTGGATAAGTGTCGGATTGCGAAAGCATGTGCTTCGGCACCAATATTTTCGATCAGAATCGCTACATCATGTCTTGACACAAACTTCAGCACAGAACGGGCATGCCAGATACTGCCAGCCAGCAGCGCCGCTCGACGCGGATCATGCCCGAGCAGAACGTCCCTACCCCAATCGGTTCCGTTCGAAACCAGCTCCTCACTACTTAGCAGCAATTCGGCCAGTCTTTGCTGCAGTCTGGGAGACTTTTGCAACTGCAGCACTGTGGCGGTCGACAGGCGCTCATCAAGATGGCCGGCAAACCGGCTGGGATGGATCAAAGCGGCAAGCTCACGCAGGCGATCGGAATGCGGGTTGAGTGAAAAACTTGTGTTAGTCGATGCCATCGATACGGACCTGCTGCCGCTATTTCGGATCGGAGGAGAGCTTTTTGCCGGCGGACTGGACCGCTGGGTTGCTGGCATCTCTGCCGAGACTCGTCACTTTGCGCCAGGATTGACGAAGCTGTCGCCCACGTGTGCTCAGCAGCACGTAAGATAGAATGCCCAACGCGGCGAGCCCACCTCCTGCACCGATCGCAATGTGGGTTGCATTGAACTTGGTTGGTTCGGCGGAAGCTGCCGCTGGCACAACGGAGACCTCATGCTGAGCCCGCTCAACCGGCACGAACACGACCACCACCTTGTCGTATGATAGACCTTCGATGCTGTTGGCGACGAGCATCTTGATCTGCGGCAGCAAGGCTGAGAGCTTCGCGTTCGAGGCGTATCGAATGAACACCGACGCCGAAGATGGGGTTGCATCCTGTCGCAAAAGATCATTCTTCGGCAGAACGACATGAACACGGGCGGAGAGAACACCATCGATATCGTTGATCGTACGCGACAATTCTTCACTGAGAGCATAGATGTAGCGGGCTCGCTCCTCAACCGGAGATGCAACGAGGCCCGCCCCCTTGAACACCTCACCAAGGCTCTTGAAGGGTTGGCGCGGCAAGCCCTGGTCATTCAGAAGCTCGATCGAGTAGGCGAGCTGCTTTTCTTCCACCTGAATTGTGCTGGTCCCATCCTTACCGACAACACGGATGGCATCGACGCCCTTGCTCAGGAGCAGCCCAAGCATCTCGTTGGCTTCGCGCTCTTGAACTTTGGTATACAGATCAGCTTTGCAACCGGCGAGGGCCAGCAAAACCGGCAACAGGACGAGAGCATGAAGCCGCTTTCTTGCGGGGCAGCCGTTACCGATCTTGTCTTTCGTCAAGACAGCCAACGGCCCGCTCAGCCCGCCGATAGAAGCTTGTTCAGAGATGAACTGACAGCACCTGTCCCCTTGGAGAGGAGCGAAACCTGGATGACGCCGCTGTAAACATCCCGCAGATTCGCCAGCGCCGAGTCGAAATGATCCGCACCTTCCGGTTTGCCCGCTGGATGTACCTCGACTTGCTGAACACGCAAGACTGGTTGCGCTGCCGGCCCAAGCTGGAGACCCTTGGTAGGATCAGGCTCACCGACGAGCGTCGGCGAAACTGCACCCGACGGAAATGGTTTGCCCTGATGGATAGCAGAAATGCTCTGAAGGACGCGATCGCCGAGCGGGCTCGCCGATATGACTGCGCGCTGCACTTCCGCCAGCAATGGAGCTGGCGTGCGCTCGGTCACAGAAGAGGTGACACCTTGGTTCGAGGCCGCCTGCGCAAGACTCTGATCAAACTGGGCGTGTGCCGGCGAACAGCCGTTGGAGGCACACTCGACGGAGTTGACAGGGGTCGACGTAATGCCAAACAAGATGGAGGAAATCATTTCTGTCACGTAGTGAGGTGAGCCGTCAGTTCACACGAACGGGCCGGCAGCCCTAGAGAAGCAAGCTGACCAAAAACTGACGAGCAGCTGTCATCCAATGATCACGGTCAGCTTCCATTTTTCGACGAAGCAGCGGCTTCCAAATTTTGGGACGAATTCCGGTGCTTGTTCTCAAGCGTAAAAAGCAGGAATGCTCATTCCATCCACAAGGCGGCACATCTTGAAGAAACTTCTCTATGCTGGTGTTTTCATTTGCTTGGGCGTCGTCGAGGCGCTCGGCGCTCCCCTGGCGCTGCCATCGACGCCTTATAGTTACACAGTTCTGGATCAAGACCTCGCGGCCGCACTGCAGGAATTCGGCAACAACCTAAATATCAGAGTCAATGTCAGCACCGGGGTGAAGGGGCGGATTCGCGGGCGACTGCCCGATCTCCCACCGCGAGAGTTCCTCGAACGGTTGATCAATCTCTACAATCTTCAATGGTACTACGATGGGCTGGTGCTCTATGTATCCGACGCGCATGAGGCGCAAAGCCGCCTTTTGGTCTTGAGTCCAATCAGCTTTGATGCGCTCAAGGCGGCACTCGATGCGCTCAACATCTCCGACGAGCGTTACATCGTGAGAGCCGTACCGGGAGATGGCCTCGTCTTCGCCTCTGGTCCACCCCGCTTTGTCGCGCTTGTGGAGCAAACACTCAAAGGACTTGCGGCGGAGGCACAGGCACGGCGAAACCCGAGCGGTGGCGAAAAGCCACCGCACGAGTCGGTTTTGATGCTGTTTCGGGGATCCTCCAGCGTGGTCATTCGCGAAGGACGACCGAATGACGCTCCTTCGCCGGAGGCACCACATCAAGACGGCATGGTCCATCTACCCGATGCAGGTAAGAAATGACCTGATGACAACAGATCGCCTACGAAGAGGTGCCATGCGTCTGTCTATGCCCTCTGTCAGCTTTTCGAAAGCTACTGCTGCCAGTGTCCAAGCGCGGATATGTAGATGGTCGATGCCGCAGGGCGGCGCAAATAAACGTCCAGGCCGGAGCCACGGACGCGAACCAGAGTCCTGGCCAACAGCATCGGTGACCGTGCTTTGCCGCTTTAGCACCTCGTGCGAGCTTTTGAACAACTCGACGAACTCTGCCATGCAAATGAGCTTCGTCGCAAAAGAATGAAAGCCCCTCCGTTGTCCAAAAGGAGGAACAGGATGGACTTCAACGCGCTAAGCCCGGCGGACAACAGCCCAGCATCCCAACTCGTCCTCGTTGCCCGCCGGTCCGAGAGAGTCGCATTGCATAAAATACCCGAATACAGCCAGGACCTAATTTGGCAGGAACTCGGAGGCAGATCATCGCGTGTCGAGCCATCATTGAGCGGCGGCGAGCGGACCAATTCCCAACAGCCGATCGCTCAGCACCGCGTGGACGCCTCCGAGTTCGGCAACGACCTTGTTTGGCAAGATCCGGGTCACCTCAACGCTGGACCGTCTCAAGCGGACTCGCGTGCCCGCACGGGTTGCTCCGCCGGAACTTGGAGATTTCGCCATGGCGAACGGCCGTCGCGCCAGGGGCGAGTGGGTCTTCACTGGCCAAACCGCTACGCTTGCTCAGATCGAAATGCTAAGAAGCCGCAATCTCATACCGACCAGGGCTCACAGACAATCACGTTCACCAACCTGGGTGTGCCTGTCAGGGCGGAATGGCGAGAAGAAGGTTCAATTCGTATCAACCATCGCTAGACTCTGCCCTTTGGCCTGTAGGCTCGAGCGAACACTCGCCAAGCGGATAAGCATGATGACATGAAGAATGCCAGGCGCAGCTGAGCTTCGATCCGCTCGGGGCAACATGGTCGGCACAATACCGCCGGACTCTTTCGAGCATCTGCGCCAGTCAATCTGATACGATCATTCTGTATCTGGCTCATCGGGCAGACGCCAACACTCTCGTTGGGCGCAGGCGCGAGGTCGCTAGGCGTGGGTGATTTCACCATCAGATGCTGCGGAGACCTGCGACGTTGTTGCAGGAATCAGCGCACGTGACCATCCGCAGAGCGGCAGACTCGGGTTCATTGATTCGACCTAGTTAGCGTGGAGGCGAGCGATCGAAACAAAACAGGCAAGCCGATTCCGATATCAAGAACCATCACCGCCTTTCACACTGTCATTTCGCGCCTCGTTATGAAACCTCTGAATGCCGTCAGCTTTTGGAAAGCTAATCGAACCTACCATACGGCGTGAATATCTAGACGGCGATGTGCCTATAGATTGTAGCGGAACTGAGCGCTGGGGCGCACTGAGCAATCGGAAGCAATTGGTAGGAGCCATCGATCCTATCAACATTTATTGCTCGTTGTTCGTCGCGATTCTCGGGCTGCGCCACATGCCCGGCCTGTGGTGCGATCTCAAATCAGAGGACCTATAATGTCAGTCAACAACCTGTCGCTAACCGCCAGCTCCACTTTGTCCGGGCTGGCGCCCGGGCCCTCATCGGCGCGGGATCTTTCAAATTTCGAGGCGATGCTGGCTAGTTTCTCGTTGAAAGACAAGCTCGATGACCATTGCGCACCGCAGGATCCGGCGGCTGCAGACTCAGCCAAGCAGCTGACGGAGGAACTCACGCAGGAGGTGCGGAACATCCTCCCGCCGGAGATCAAGGCCGCACTGGACGCAGGTCAGCAGGCGCCAGAGCCATCCTCCACGGAGTCCTCCTCCGCTGAGAGCGCACCAAAGATTGCAGAGGCACCCGTACAAAGCTCCAGGATCACGTGGAACAGCGGCACGTTGACTCATGCCGAGCTGCAGATTGTGTCGGTGCTGAACCGACACAAAGACAAGTGCCCGCTGGATTGGAAATCTCTTGGAGATTTGGCCAACGATCCCTCCACACCACCGGATCTAAAAGCGGCGATCGAGGCTCTGCAACAGGACCCAGAGCTCTTCTATGCGATAGGCTCGCAAGGTGACGGCCGCTGCGGCGGGAAGATTAAAGCAGGTGATCTCTCCAGCTTCTCCGATCACCACCCTCAGGTTGGTGCGTTCCAGGAGCAGCGGGCAAAGAACTATACGCAAAACTACATCCCTTCCGACGGCACCCGGAATGGCGAGCCATCGGTTATGACCCAGACCGATGCATTGCGCGAGCTCTATCGGTATTCCGACAACCTGCCTAAGAACCTGAGCCTTGCGGATTTCAAGCGGATCGTCGACGGCGAAGCCAAAACCGGCAAATGCCCGCCGCAGGTTCTCGCGGCCGCTCAATACTTCCTCGATCACCCGGACGAATGGAAGCAGCTGTATGGTGGCTCGATAGACAAGGTCCACAAAGAGGACTTCCTGCAGATTGCTTCATCATCGATGAATCTCACGCAAGCCGAGCTCGATACGCTCAATACGATCAACAAGAACCAAAACGCTTTCTTCGGGAACGGTGATCTGACCCGGGAAAAGCTGGCGAGCATGGTCGATGATAAGAGCCTCACGCCCGAGGTGCGAAAGGCGGCCTCCCAGCTGCTCTCCGATCCCGTGTTGTTCGGGTTGATGAACAACGCAATTACGGGCTACAAAACCCACCATAAGTTCTTCGACTTCGGCGGCGGGCATACGGTCGATTCCGGCAACATCAGCAACAGCGACTTCAACCAGTTCTTCAACAACATGTCGGGTGCGAACCGCACCGTCCACCAAGTGAAGACGCATGCCGTCCGAACGCCTGCCGAGCAGGACGCGGTCGCGGACATGACGATGGGCGTGGCAGACCAGCCCGACATCAAGTCTCCCAAAAAGAACGGTGGCGCCTTTATGCACGCACTTAATGACGTGCTCAAAGTTGGCTCTAAGGTATTCGACTGGGCCGCGACAGCAGTCGGTGTACTTGGCTTCATTCCAGGTTTGGGTGAATTGGCCGATCTGGCGTCAATGGTGCTCGAAGCCGAGGCGCAAGCTGCAAATCTTCTTCACACTGCCATCAGTGGCGGCAACATAAAGCAAGCGCTGGAAGAAGCCGGGCTGAGCCTTGCGGCACAGGCGGTGGGCTGCATCGCCGGACCTGAGGTCAAATTAGCAATGCGAGAAGGCTTGGTGAAGCAGGCAATTCAAGAAGCCGCGACGGCCGGCATCAACCTGCCGGTTTCGGTGGCCCAGTCCTACGCGCAGGATTATTTGAATAACCTGAAGGCTCGCATCGAGTCCGAGCGCTTGCAAGCTGCAGGCGCCTACGCCTAGGCGGAGCGACGCTATCCTCTCAGGATCACGCTGGAAACTGAGCTTGCGCGACCTCCGCGCGGTTGGGCCTCTCTGCCGAGCAGTAGGTCGCGCAAGCTCCACCAGCATACTTGAGACCGCCCCGAATCCGAGGAACTTATTTCGGCCCTTCGCTGCGCACAAGCTATGTTGGCCGACACGATCGTCAGGCTGCCGCGGTGATGTTCCAGTGACTGCATACGCCGCCTGTCAACATCGCGATGCATTAACAATACCCGACAGACCGGCCACAGCCGCGGAGCCTGCCGGTTGCGCAAGAATCGAGAGCACATTGGTCCAGAGCGGTAGAGAAGGGCTCTTTCTCGAATAGCGGGCTCCTGCTCGGTCTCCGTGAAAGTGGGTCGCGATTGAAGGATCTGCCATGGGCCCGCCGGGGCCGATGGACCGCTCTGGCCGCTGAATCGGCCGTCACTCTGGCTTTCAGCCTCGCTTCCGACGACGTCAAGCTCCGTGCAGCATCGCCTGACCGCAAGCAAATTGTCGAAAGAGCTCGGAGGCATCGCAAGAGACATGAGCCCGAGATTGCAGCACGTTCAGCCCAAAACGCTTTTAAAGTGGTGGCTTTGATATTTCGCCAATTGAACGCTTTCGAAGATGAGCAACGTGCTCACCCGATCAAGCTCCACAAACGATTGTTTGTCTTAACCATCTGATCTCCAGCTTTCGCCGGCTACCTTTCAAATACGGTCTGCTGGTGAACCGTTTAGTGACGATCCACCATCGGCTCATTGTATTTTCTACGACTCGTCAGCTTGTCGAAAGCTAATCCTTGCAGAGTGGAGGGTGGAAACTGCCTCGATTGGCACATCGAATTGACATAGGAGAACCCGATGCGCGTTACGAGCTCTAGCGCCGCTGGGCACGTTGATGCTGACCTCCATGCGGCTGGCGGCAAAAGCGGCGGCAAAAAAGGATCTCACAAGCCTGGCGAGCGCGACGATCATGGCCGATCGCCTGATGCAAACATTCCCGTAAACGGCGGCGCGTCCACTCCGGGCGGTAACTCGCATGAAGCCGCTATGCAGCAAGCGTTCAACGTCGCTCTGGGAGCCGTTGCTCTCCAATTTGTGAATAGTGCAATGAGCCATTTCGACGATGTCATGGCCGAGACAGAGGAGGATTCCTGACGTCGCATGTTGCGACGCTAGGAAATAGGAGCCGCACGTGGCGGCGAAATTGAACACACAGGAGAAATAGGATGACTAAGAATGTTGGTGCGTCTCATACCTCGGCTGCAGGTGGAGCAGCCGGCACCGCTACTGCTGCAGCAGCTTCCACGGCTGCTGAAGCTGCTGGAGAGGCGGCATTCCAACGGCAAATCGCCGCTCTGACTTTGACCAGCACAAAGGCTGCTGAGAGGGATGTGGAACTTCGCGTCGTCTCGACCGAGCTCTCGACCGTCAAAAAAGCGGCCGATGAGCGGGTGCAGTAAGGGATGAGGTGGGGCGACGTCGCCCCACCACTTTCCCCGGCTGCTTAGTCTGTGAAGTCGCAACGGGCCGTACGGTTTTGCCGTACGGTCCCATTCGCTATTCAGGAAACCGACCGTGAATGAACCAAATTGCCTGCATTTCGAAGTGCTGTCGGGGTGTTATTCCGGGCTGACAAGTAAAGTGGGGATCGGACCGTGTCTGATTGGCAGCAGCCTCGATGCAGACTTAATCTTCGTCGAACAAGGCCTCGAACCGCACCATTTCCGTATCACCCCGCATTCCAATTCAATCGAGATCGAGGCCCTTGCGAGGGACGTCAGGATCGAGGGGCACGAGACTGTTTTAGCGAATGAGCCCATTGTTGTCCCTCTTCCTGTCGTTTTGCATGCCGGGGCGATGTCCATGCGCTGGACGATCGAGGACTACAAACAAGCTGGCTCCATCGACCGCCGGCGTATATCGCTCGCCGTTCTCACTTTTGTCCTGATCAGCTCTGCCGCGGTTGGCGCAGTCTCATCCAGTTTTGTCCAGACCGACGCCACAGTGGCGTCAAGTCCGTCGTCCCCTGCTACAGCCATTGCACCCAAGCTGGCGCTCAGCGCTCCTGATGCCCTGGCCACCGATGCAGCTGCCGAGCGGCTGCAAGAGGAAGTTGACAGAGCGGGCCTTGTCGGCATCAAGGTCGCCTCTGGGGCGGGCGTCGTCACCGCCGACGGCACCGTTACGCCCGCCTCGCTGGCCACATGGCGAGACGTCCAGCAGCGGTTTGATCAAAATAGCAATGGCGCTTATACGCTCGTCAATGCGGTCGCCATCAAGGTTGAGAAGACGCCCCCCGCAATTGAGGTCCAAGCTGTTTGGCGCGGGAGCGAACCCTATATTGTCATTGCTGGTCAAAAGTATTTCGTCGGCGCGCTCTTGAGCAATGGATGGACCGTCTGCGGGATTGAGGAAGGGCGTGTTCTGCTGAGCCGGGATGGTCGGCTTGCCACCCTACCCTATTAGCGCTTTTGGCCGCATGTAAGGAAGCAAAGTGCCATGACTAGGCTGCCCCCGAATCCCGTCAAGCCTGGCACCTCTTTTCAGGAGCCAAACGTCGATCATCATGCATCTGCCACCACGCCGGTTAGTTCTCGAGCCAAGTCCATCGGGATTGATCGGACCCGTGGCAATGATACCAAGAGCCACACCTCAATTTCTCGCCACAGCGACGTGCTGGATCCGTTGGTCGACGCCACGATCGAGAGCGCGCTCGAGCTCAGTTCGATCGATGCAGTCTCGCGCGTCAATCTCGACGAGGCGCGCGCCCCGCCCGGTCAGGTCGAGCCAGGCTCGGAACTCGCTTGGCTTAATGAGCCCAATCTCGCGCACGGTCTACTCTCCTTCGTGACGCCGCGCTTACGCCATTCGCATGTTCTGCGTCCAGAGCAACACGGCCTTCTTCTGGAGCGTTTGGCTGATACGCTATCAGCCGCGCCAGAGGATTTGGTGTCACGTGAAGGGGCCGCACTTCTGCAACTGGAGCTGCAGCGATTAATCCTGTTTCGCCAGAGTCACAACGGCTTGATCAAAGGCTAGCGATGGCCGGGCCAGACAAAGTGCAACACTTCACATCTACACAGCGCGTTTCCGAAGCCGGCGCTGTCGAACTGATCTCCGGGCCGGAGCGAGATTTGCTCTGCGTGCTTTCTTATGTCTACCTTGCGTGCGGACAGAGCGCCAAGAGCCTGGCTCTATTGCGGCTGGTCGCTCACGAACAGTCCCAAGACATCGGCCTGCTCCGCATCCTGGCCTACGCTCTCATCTCGGAGCGTCGCGGTGACGAAGCACTGTCGGTATTGGATAAGCTTGACAAACTGGATGACGAGCCGTCTTCGTGTCTGCCCTTGATGCTGATGCGCAGCCACGCCCTGCGTCACGCCGGCCGCATGACCGAAGCGCAAGCCGTCTTCAAACGCTATGTTTTGTTGCGGGGCAGCACAGCTGCAATCGAACAACAATAAGGCTTCTCATGGCCAACCTTCTACGAACTCTCATCACGCGCGCGCCGGCTCATCCGGATTTGATGGTCGCGTTGATGCTTCTTCTGGCGATCGGAATGATGATCATGCCGATCCCGATCATAGTGATCGATATGCTGATCGGCTTCAATCTGGGGTTTGCCATATTGCTGTTGATGGTCGCCCTGTATCTCAACACGCCGCTCGACTTTTCGTCCCTACCGGGCGTCATCCTGATCTCCACCGTCTTTCGTCTCGCTCTTACCGTTGCAACGACGCGACTCATCCTAGCCGAGGGCGATGCCGGCAGCATCATCCATACGTTCGGCGATTTCGTCATATCCGGCAACATCGCCGTCGGCATTGTCATATTCCTGATCGTGACCATGGTGCAGTTCATGGTTCTCGCCAAGGGCGCCGAACGGGTGGCGGAGGTATCGGCGCGCTTCACGCTCGATGCGCTGCCGGGAAAGCAGATGGCGATTGATGCGGAGCTGCGCAACGGCCATATCGATCAGCACGAAGCCCGCAGCCGGCGCGGCGCGCTGGAGCGAGAGAGCCAACTGCACGGCGCGATGGACGGCGCTATGAAATTCGTGAAGGGCGATGCCATAGCCGGACTCATAATCATCTGCATCAATATGCTGGGTGGCATCACGATCGGATCGCTCTCCAAGGGCATGTCCCTCGAGGAGGCGATGCATCAATACACCATCCTGACGATCGGTGATGCGCTCATTTCGCAGATTCCGGCCCTGCTGCTGTCAATTACCGCAGCAACCATTGTTACTCGTGTCAACGGTCCTTCCAAACTCAATCTCGGCGCTGATATCGTCAACCAACTTACAGCCAGCACGCAAGCGCTACGCTTGGCGTCCTGTGTCTTGCTTGTGATGGGGCTCGTTCCTGGCTTCCCTTTGCCCCCCTTTGTCATACTGGCCGCGCTCTTCTCCGCCGCCAGCTTTCTCAAGGTTAGCGTGCAAGAGGGCAAGACCGCTCCCAAAGCCGGCGCCGGTCCCACCGGTTCGGCTCCCGCTTCCGCACAGGGTCAGAAGCAAGCCGTGCCCGCGGAGGCACTTCCAATTACGCTGTTGCTAGCGCCGAGCCTGATGCAAGCAATCGACGTAGGGGAACTCGAGCAGTGCGTCGCTCGGGTTTCGGCACTGGTTTCAGCTGATCTTGGCATCACAATTCCACGCATTCCCGCCCAAAGCGCAAAGCACCTGGCCCAATCGCAATTCCGGGTGGATGTCGAAGGAGTGCCCGTGGAAGAGGGCGCCATTGACCCTACACAACTCTTACTTAATGACGACGTGGCGAACATTGATTTGAGCGGGATCCCCTTTTGGCACGACCCAGACACGAATCGGATCTGGATCAAACAAACCCATGCGCCTGCTCTCAAAGCTGCCGGAATAGGGCACCACCGTCCGAGCGAAGTCATCGCCTTGCGCGTCCAGTCAACGTTGACACGCTATGCACAGCGCCTGGTGGGCATTCAGGAAACGCGTCAGTTGCTTGGCCGGATGGAGCAGGAATATGCCGATCTGGTGAAAGAGGTGCTGCGCACGACACCGATCCCTCGCATTGCGGATGTCCTACGTCGCTTGCTGGACGAGGGCATCCCGATCCGGAACACCCGTTTGGTTTTGGAAGCGCTTGCAGAATGGAGCGAACGGGAACAAAATGCCGTACTGCTCACGGAATATGTGCGCTCCGCTCTGAAGCGGCAGATCTGTCACCGCTACGCCAACGCCCATCGTGTTGTGGCGGCTTTTATCATTGAGCGCGAGACCGAGGATATCGTGCGCAGTGCGGTGCGCGACACCGCTGTCGGCCCCTATCTCGTTTTGGAGGATCGGCAAAGCGAGATGCTGCTTTCACAATTTCGCCAGATCCATTCAAGCATCGCACGCAGTCAGAACCAGCCAGTTATCCTGGGCTCGATGGATATCCGGCGCTTCGTCCGCGGCTTTCTCACCCGGAATGGAATAGACCTACCTGTTCTCTCCTATCAGGATCTCGCTTCGGATTTCACCGTCCAGCCGATTGGCTCCGTCAAACTTGCGCCCGGCAAGGACAACACTCCTACAGGCGGCCATCGTGACCTCCTCCCTGCGGCCGGCTGACGAGCACGGGTTTAGGGTCGTGAGGTCGCTTATGAATTCATGTAAGATTAACGTTCTGCGGCGCTGGTGTAACTTTCGTCGCCATTCGTGCTCGGCCTTTCTCCCCATGCTTGCTATTGTGCTGCTCGCGGGTTGCGTTAACTCGCACAAGTCGGGTCTTTCACAGCAGCCGGCGTCTACGGCAGAGTTGGTCGGGGCCAAGGAGGTCGATCCAGCTATGCGCGAGCGCATCGCTCACGCTCTCGGCCAGGATGCTGACGAGAAGGCTTTGCGCGATGCGCTGAAGCAACGACCGGACAATGTTGATGCCGCGATTCCTCTTGCGCGGGCTTTGCTGGCACGCAAATGCCCGAATGATGCGCTTGATGTGCTCGATGGGATCTTATTGGCAGCCCCTGGCGACCTGCGCGCATTGAATGCCAAAGCGGTTGTTCTCGATCACGAGGGCCGACATCGGGAGGCCCAAGAACTCTATCGCCAAGCTCTCGCGGTGGAACCCGCAAACCCGATGCTGCGCAATAACTTCAAACTGTCCCTCGCCCTTGAAGGTAAGATTGGCGGCGCCAACCCTGCACCGCAGGCGGACGGCCGGCACTTCGCGGCGCTATCTCGAACGAGCCAATGCGGGAGCGGATCGGAATGGTGACGTCTTGATGCTTAGCTGTCAGCATGCCGACAGCTAGGCTTACCATCAACGCGGAACACTCAATCGGCGGCGGGCCCCCGCGACCTCGTCGGTACAACTGGCAGGCTTCATGTTTCAGCGCACCGGCAATTTATCCGATACACAATGCGCTTCCGAGGCCAATGAAATGAGAACGAGCGCGACTAACGACCGGTACTACGCGCATCGCCAACGATTCGCCGGATATACTCTCCTCCCTGAACTCGGCGCCATCGAGTTTCTCCTCTGATCATTTTTCGACTGAAGTCCCGCCATACGCGCTGGTTGACGAGCCGACCGGTGGTTGAGATCTCAAGATCTTCATTCGAGAACAAGCTGGCAGAGTTTTATGGCGGAGACATAGAGCATATTGCTGCGAATCCGCAGCGATACTCTAGCTCGGCTGTCCCGAAAGGCTCAACGCACGGCGGACATTGCGTTTTGCTTCGGCACGAACTCTGGTTCAGAGAAAGCGCGATATTTCAGCTATCAGCTCGCGAACAAGAGCGCCGGGCTCCTGAGAACGAAAGCCGGAGGTCGCCCCAGTGAGCTGTTCAAGCGCAAGAATGATTGACGCGAACAATTTCCTGGGTGAGATGAACTCACCTCAATAATAGATTTCCGGGCTACTCATCCGGTTGTCGATAACACGGGCGATCTCTTGCTTTAACATCAGCCCCGGATCGATGCCAACGAACCGCTCGTCCTCTCTCAGTCTTTCAATCCGGAAGCGGAAGCCCGCGCAGCAGCGTTTGGCTTGTTGAGGTAAGTGACTCGATCATGGTGCTTGATGCGACCAAGCACGAGGACAAATGGAACAACAAAGGATGCAAATTGCAACGAGCGGGTAAACCGCCTTTGTATCTTGCCGCAACTGAAGACAATAGCGGCGATGCCAAGTGTACCGAAAGTGCAGCAAAGCCCACGAACGATCCGTATGATGATGACAATGATTTATGTAGAGCGTACAGCCTCTACATGAAGATAGCCCACCTCATTGACCAGATTGACTTTGGCGAGGTCAGCCTCGCATCTCACGCACTTCGCCATATAACTCTTGAATGATTTCTGCATCCGCAAGGATGGCGGAATCCCGCTTTTGATAAGCCGGAGTTTCCGTTTTCCTTGCGCGGCGCAACATCGGATCTTGCGGCTGACCAGCGCGCGCCGACATTCATCAGGCGATCACACATCTGAGCTCCCGGCGCTAGCAGATTTACTCGGCATGCCCCTCTTACGTCGGCTTTAGGGCTTAATGTTTGCATGGCACCGCGACGCACGGTGCCGAACCAAGGACTCCTTCTTGCCGAAAGCGAAGGCATCATCTCTCCGTGCAACGGAACGGCGCCCTTGGCACAGCGTCGGCGAGGGCGGAAGCAATAGAGCTAAGCTATCCGGTGGCTGGACGAGGGCCCGGGATGTGCTGGCGGAGATGATGAAGCTGTTTGGGCGTTCTATTCGAAGCTCCCGCCGATCAATTCCCAGCGCGGCCGCTTGCGCGACTGGATCGTTTGGCCGACCTATTGGCCAGACGGTGGGTTCTTTTCATCGTCGAGCGCGCAATCAAGCAGGACGTGCAGCAGAACAACTGAAGTATCTCTCGATCTCCGCGATCGCGCGTTCCTCCCACTCTGCAGCCTGCGCTAGCAATGAGTCCCGTTGGATTGGCCGAAATGCGGCGGACTGACGGCACAACGAAGCTATCGCGCGATAGCGGCGCACGTTTTCCATGACGGCCGGTCCGGTCATGTGTGGATCTCCTCCCCTGCTATCCCGGGCAAGAACTTGCTCGAAAACCGTTTTCGATCCGTTAGCAGTCGGAGTGGAGGCCGTGAATAGTTGGCAGAACCTTGCCGGCATGACGGAGGCCGATAATGAATGTCTTCCACAAGGAGCACATCCACATAAAACCCGGCTCGGCAGTGCTCCATCCGGGCGCTTCTGCACCCCGTTGGCTCAGTTTATTGGTTGGATAGCGGAGTTAGCAACAGCTAGCGCGAGAGAGGCACGTTTCGGCCTGCAATCTCAATCAGGATGACTGTGAACTGGCCTGTCTTTGGAATCCTCACTAACTCGTTTGAGCAATCCGTTTATTGGTGATTTGAAGGACAGAGAGCCGGTGCTTTGTCGCCATCCTTTGGCAGCAAACGGCACGCAACTGTGACTTCCTCCGTCTCATCGAAGCTAGCGAGATTGAGCAGTTGTTTACCTCGCCGGTCGACACCGAGGTGCTGCTTAGCGACGGATTCTCTCAATCGCGCAACCCTATGCAATCTAGCGTAAGTATCGCATAACGTTCCGCGTCTCTTCCGTAGCTCCGTTTACTTGACTTAGCGGTGCGCTTGCGCGGCCGGAGTGCACGGGGGTTTCACCGAGAATTTAGCGGAATCGAGGAAGGCGAGAGATACTCATCGATACTCATGGGAAGTCGTATCGCCGCAACTGCTGAAAATTAAAGGGCTATGGGAACGAGGCTAACGTTCGGGATCCACTGGGACACAGACTACCACCATTGGTCCACCCCGATTGATGCCGGGGCTTTCCATCGGATGCCACGTGTGCCGCTAATTGTGCTTCAAAACGTGCCGCAGTCCTACCCCTCAATATGCGGCAATATGCGGCGTCGTGGATCTGCTGAAACTATCGTGCCTTCAGCATGGCGGCCCGCCAGAACGCCCCTCGCGAGGTCAAGGAGCCCGTTTTAGACCCGCAACTAGCAATGACAAGCGTCCCTGGTCTTGCCGCCGTGTGGATCACAAAAGGCTACTGCGCCATTCAAGGGGACGCTTCAGCCAGCCGAAAGACCTCTGGCCATCAGCCTACCAAAACAAGGAGACGACGGGCTCTTGTTTGTAGCATATGCTCTGCGAGCGTACGGATGACAACAATTGTGGGCCGGCGCGCTCGCATCCTACGGGTTTAGGGGCACTCGGATGATTACGCCGTTTCGACGGAACTGGAGTCCAAAAGAATTATTCAATACTCTTACGCCAGCGATGTTTGCCGCCGAGCCGTCGGCTGTCCGCGCACGTTGGGACAAATTGTGGCCTGATCTGTACACCGAATATGACGCCCGGTACTTGAAACAAGAATTAGTGGCGAGAGATCTTATCGCTTCCGATGAAGCTGCTGCATTCTTTAACGCCTGGGCGGTTGACGAAGAGCGGCACACCGACGGATTTATTCGGATCATTGAACTTGTCGCCAATGGATCCGAAAGGACTCTTCGGGAGAGATTGGAGGCTCGATCTCATGATTTTGGGCTGATCGTTGAACACCTGAAGGACGAATTTTCCGTGATGGTTATGATCGCTTTTGATGAAATGTGCACTTGCCGCGCCTATGCAGCAGAAAAGCCGTTTTATGACGCCCTTGGGAACAACACGTTCCATCATTGGCTGCGGGAGATAATTGCCGACGAGGCGGTCCACTCGATGAACGCCGTTAATGTTATCCGCTCGCGCTATCGCGATCGCATTGGCCAAGTCGGCACAATTCTTGATAACCTAATCCGCGCGGCCGATACTCTACGCTATTCTGGCACCTTCGTCCTAGACTACTTCGGCGCAGTGTACTCCACGGAGCTGCTCGCCGACTCCCGCCTCGCTACCATGAGAAATATTGCTAAGCCACTCACCGTGTAGAGCGAGATCTGTAACTACGCGCTTGTGGAAAGTTGCACCGACATCATACCACCCTCGCCTCCCCTTTCTGCAAGTTGCCATCTGTCAGTTGGCGCCAAAGTATGGTGTCGGGTCATACGTAAATGTAGTGTTCACGTCAGGTCGACGGCTCACCTTCTGCCAGGATGGTACGCGCCAGTTCTGTTTTGTGTCCGGTTGACGTGCGCGCGGCCGTGAGGACGCCCCTCCGCCAATTTGGTCCGCTCTTTGCTCTGTTGTTTGGGGAACGACGCGCGGCGAAGCGCTTTGTCGGATTTGTCCACCATGAACGTGGATCAGTATGGAAGATGCCATGAAGAACCGGATTTCGGCCGCTGCCGAGGCAGGAGATGTCACCGCTAATGCCTCCGGCTCGAGAACGCCCACCGCGCCGGCGCTCGAGCACAGAATGGATGATGACTTATATCTACCTGAAGAGGAGAGCGACTTTGCCGACAGGGTCAGATCGGATCGACCAGCTAGCTTCACGCTTCAGAACGGCCTCCAGGTGCTCGTGATCCCAGATCATCGCACACCCGTTGTGACTCAGATGATCTGGTATAAAGTCGGTTCCGCCGACGAGCCGCCTGGCAAATCGGGGCTTGCGCATTTCCTCGAACACCTGATGTTCAAGGGCACCTCCAAACATCCCGCGAATGAATTCTCCAAGGCCGTCTTGCGCGCCGGCGGCAATCAGAACGCCTTCACCGGGCTCGACTACACCAGCTACTTCCAGCACGTGCCGCGCGAGCATCTCGGCAAGATGATGGAATTTGAAGCCGACCGCATGACCGGCCTCATTCTCAAAGATGAGGACGTGCTTTGCGAGCGCGACGTCGTGCTGGAGGAATTCAACATGAGAGTCGCCAACACTCCACGTGAACGTCTCGCCGAGCAGATGATGGCGGCGCTTTACCTCAACCACCCCTACGGTCGCCCTATTATCGGGTGGCGCCACGAAATTGAAAAGCTTACCCGGGAGGACGCGCTTAACTTCTACAAGCGCTTCTATGCACCGAACAACGCGATCGTGATTGTCGCTGGCGACGTCACCCCCAAAGAAATCCGCTCGATGGTGACCGAGACATTTGGTGGCATCCCCACGCAAACATCGATTCCCCTGGAACGCCTGCGGCCGCAGGAGCCGACGCCAGCAGCGCGGCGCATAGTAACGTTCGCCCACGCCCTCGTCGAGCAGCCGGCCCTGCACCGCTATTATCTTGTAGCACCGGCTCGAGCCGCGGCCGGCGGCGAAGGTCCAGTGCTTGACGTACTCGAGCAGTTGATGGGCGGCGGCGTCAACTCATATCTCTATCGTTCGCTGGTGGTCGAACAGCAACTCGCGGTCACCGCCAGCGCGAGCTACCATTCTGCCGCGCTCGATCCCTCACTATTCGCGATTTCCGCCCTGCCAAAACCCGGCGTCAGACTGAGCCAGATCGAGCGCTCCATCGACGACGTAATAGCCGAAATTGCGGGTAATCTCGCGAGCACCGAAGATCTCGAGAGGGTCAAGACGCGCCTGATCGCGCAGGTAACCTACACACAGGACAATCATGAAATGCTCGCGCGCTGGTATGGCCGCGGCCTGACGACGGGACTATCCGTCGACGATATTCGGGGCTGGCCGGACCGCATCCGCGCGGTCGGTGCACAGCAGGTGTGCGAGGCGGCGCGGAAATGGCTCGACAAGAAACGGTCGGTGACCGGCTATCTCATCAAAGAGTCCACCCCAAAACACGGGGAGACGCTCTAATGATTTATCCTTGCACACGACGTGAGATCCTTCTCGGGGGAGCCTCGCTCTCAGTCGCCATGCTCGCTTCGGCAAATTCCCTCGCCACCACGAGGACGCTTGCCCGCACCGCGATCAAGCGCCTGGTTTCGTCTTGCGGTATAGAAGCCTGGTTCGTGCAGGATTCCACGGTCCCGTTGATCGCGATGGAATTTGCCCTCACCGGCGGCGCGACTCAGGACCCGGCTCAAAAACCTGGCGTAAGCCACATGGTTGCTGGCCTAATTAAGGAAGGATCTGCCGGACTTGACTTCAAGACCTTTCATGAGCGGCTCGACAATCGTGCGATTGATCTGCATTTTCACTCGACTCATGATCACTTCCGCGGCTCCTTGCGCACCCTGGAGGACAATGCAGACGAAGCCTTCGACCTTTTGCGGATGGCGCTAACCTCGCCCCGTTTCGACGCGGCCGATGTCGAACGGATCCGTGCCGCTGTGCTTGCACGCCTTAGGCACGAGTCAACCGATCCTTCGTCTCTGGCCGGTCGCAAGTTCCTCGAAGTCGCCTTTAGCGACCATGCTTATGCTCGCCCAGCCGGCGGCTCTCTGGAAAGCGTGCCGAAGATCGCGGCCGCGGATCTCAAGAGATATGTCCGACGCGTGATCGCAAAAGACACGCTCAAAATCGCGGTGGTCGGCGACATCGATCCAGGGGTCCTCTGCAAACTGCTCGACAAGACCTTTGGCAGTCTGCCGACCAAGTCGGAAGCGACGCCGGTTCCCGAAGTCGTCGCAGCAAGGCAGCCGCGGCGAGTCTTTATTCCGCTCGACGTGCCACAGACAGTTGTGACTTTTGGCGGTCCAGCCGTCCGTCGCAGCGAGCCCGATTTCATGGCCGCCTATGTCGTCAACCACATCCTCGGCGGCGCCGGCCTGACGTCGCGCCTGTTCCGCGAAGTCCGCGAAAAGCGCGGCCTGGCCTATTCGATTCGTGAGAACCTGGTCTGGTTGGATCATTCAGCCGTGTTTCTCGGCAATAGTGGCACCTGCACCCATCGCGCCCACCAAACGGTCGAAGAAATCGAGAAGCAGGTCCGCCACATCGCCGAGGAAGGACCGACACAGCAGGAACTCAATGATGCAAAGTCCTACCTGAAGGGCTCGCAAATGCTGGCTCTCAACACATCGTCAAAGCTTGCGCGAACGCTGTTGCAGCATCAGCTCGACAAGTTGACCATGGACTATTTCGAAAAGCACAACGGCGCGGTCGATGCTGTGACCTTGGACGACGCCAAAAGAGCAGCACAACGGCTGTGGGGCGCGGGTCTGCTCACAATTATCGTCGGCCGCTCCCCAAAGGACGCAGCGCAGCCGACCACCATGCCATCGGCGACTACACCCTCGTCAGGCGCCCAGCAGCTAGGCGCCGCCCCGACGGCGCTACCGAATTGACTCTTCGAGCAGCTCAGGCGCTTAGAAGCGTTTAGCTATTGCGCGCAAAGTAAGTCTAGCCACGCGCCTTTGGCCCGCGGCGATATTCGCTCGTGGACTGTTGCCGTGCGGTCTTTCAAGCGCAGTTTTGCTCAATCGCGTTGCCGCCGCAGTCGCGTTCCGTTGTCCTCGAGCTGCGTTAAGCCGACAGGCTGGCGTACCGTGGCGCCAGCAGATCGATGCCCCTCCAGTGCAAACTTTGGGGATCTGGCAACACTTCGGCGGTTGCCCATGAGGACAAGAATGGCGTAGCTTTACGCCTAGCCCGAATATGCAGACCAACTATCTAAAGCGCGAGCGACCGGAACACACGAGGGTCGTGTCCCGAGGAGTGGTGTAGCTGATTAGCAAAGCCGCTCGCGAAGCGCGCCCTCAATAGCGCCGTAGCGAGCGAGCGGCTTTGCGGGTGGTCACCGATGATTCGTCGGTAAGGTTTGGATTGCGACAGCCAACCTGATTCGAGGAACCACCGATGACCGACGACATGATGAACCTGCGCACGCTCGTAGAGAAGACCCCCGATGCAGATCTCTTGCGCGAGATGATCGGCTTTGCCGCCCACCGGCTGATGGAGCTGGAGGTCGAGGGCCTGACCGGGGCCGCGTACGGCGAGAAGAGCCAGGAACGGCAGGTCCAGCGCAACGGCTACCGCGACCGGAGCTGGGAGACCCGCGCCGGCACCGTCGAGCTGCGCATTCCCAAGCTGCGCAAAGGCTCCTACTTCCCGGGCTTCCTCGAGCCGCGGCGGATGGCCGAGAAGGCGCTCACCGCCGTGGTGCAGGAGGCCTACGTGCAGGGCGTCTCCACCCGCTCGGTCGACGATCTGGTGCAGGCGATGGGCATGAGCGGGATCTCCAAGAGCCAGGTGTCGCGGCTGTGCGGCGAGATCGACGACAAGGTGAAGGCCTTCCTCAACCGCCCGATCGAGGGCGACTGGCCCTATCTGTGGATCGACGCGACCTACGTGAAGGTGCGCCAGAACGGGCGCATCGTCTCGGTCGCGGTGATCATCGCGGTGGGAGTCAACAGCGATGGCCGCCGCGAGGTGCTCGGCATGGATATCGGTCCGTCAGAGGCCGAGACGTTCTGGACGGCGTTCCTGCGCAAGCTGGCGCGGCGGGGCCTGCGCGGCGTCAAGCTCGTCGTCTCCGACGCCCATGAGGGCATCAAGGCGACCGTCAGCAAGGTGCTCAACGCCTCTTGGCAACGCTGCCGCGTGCACTTCATGCGCAACGCGCTGGCGCATGCTGGCAAGAGCGGCCGGCGCGTCGTCTCCGCCTTCATCGCCACCGCCTTTGCCCAGGACGACGCCGAGGCAGCACGGGCGCAATGGCGGCGCATCGCCGACCAGCTCCGCCCCAAGCTGCCGAAGCTCGCCGCCTTCCTCGACGAGGCCGAGACCGACGTGCTGGCCTATATGAGCTTCCCGGCCGCGCACCGCGCCAAGCTGCACTCGACCAATCCGCTCGAACGGGTCAACGGCGAGATCAAGCGCCGAACCGAAGTGGTTGGCATCTTCCCGAATGAGGACGCCATCACTCGCCTGATCGGTGCCATCCTGCTCGAACAGAACGACGAGTGGACGGTTCAACGCGGCCGCTACATGACACTGGAAACCATCGCCCCGTTGGGCGATGATCCCGCCGTCAGCTTCCCGGCAATCGCCAGCTGACCGATCCGGCCCATGCCGGCGAACGTGGTGACCCGCACTCAGCTACACCACGCCTCGGGACACGATCCACACGAGAACTGGACGCGCACCTCGCATTCCATGTCAACCGGTCTTGCCCAGCAAATTAAAAGGCTGACCACAGTGGGCGCTTTAAAACGTGACGAGAGCGCATGCAGCCAGGCCATCCTTCATTACCTGCTCTGGGCCGTACCACGCATCGCCGTCGGCGAAGAAGAATGCCGGTCCCGGGACGCCGGCTTCTTTTGACGCAGCGTCCTCGGTGTCGCTTTGTACCGATGTTGCTCCATCGGGCTTCGTCCCGCTCACCCTTCGATCTCCACTCAATGACACGATAATCTCGCCTCAGCTTGAACAGATGCATGCTTGCCATTTGCGTTAGCAACCCGTTTCAGCACTGGCATGTCTCAATATTCTTCAGCAGAGTGAGACATCGGCCGTTCACGCTCATATCACTACTTGTCTGCCGAACAAAATCGGTCTGAACCACCACCTTTGATCATTTGCCAAACCATGCGGACAGCGTAGCCCGACTCCATTGCGCTTCCCCGAGCACGGAATCTGACGCTACGTAAGATTCGGTCGCTTCATGCCAATCTAGATATCGGCGCAATAGACCTGGCAATCGCAACGACCACCACAGTTCAGATCGTTGGTCTTGGCGGCGCGCATTCTAGCCGCTTACAAACCTCACGTAGATCACCGGTACAAGTGATTTACTCCCCATCTCTGCCTGCATCGTCGTTGCCGATCCAAGGACGCCACTCACCATAATGTTGAAAATGTGCATCGGTTGCAGAGCTCTCGCGTCAAAGGCTCATTGCCCCTTCTTTCTGCCATGTTCACACCCAAAGCAGGGACGCGCCGGTTGCGCAATTTGCGCGCGGCAATAGCGCGTGTCTCAGGAGATTTCCATGGTGAAGCCAGTTGTAATTGTGGTAGGTGCGGACAAGGGAGGAGTCGGCAAAACGACCGTATCACGAACGCTGCTGGACTACTTCAGCGTCAACAACGTGCAAACACGCGCGTTCGACACGGAGGCGCCGCGGGGAACGCTGAAGCGCTTTTATCCCGAGATCACTGAGATCGTTGACATGACGGCGACGGCGGACCAGATGAAGATCTTCGATACGCTGAACTCCGGGCTGTCAGTCACCGTTATTGATGCCCGGGCAGGCTTACTGTCCTCTGCGCTGGCTTCCTTGCGCGACATCGGATTTTTGGAGTCGGCGCGGTCTGGCCAGATAACATTCGCCGTGTTCCATATCCTGGGATCGTCCATCGCTTCGCTAGACGAAATCGCGGAGACCGCGACCTTCATGAGCGGCGCAAAGTACTACCTGGTCAAGAACTTCATCAACGACACTCAATTCTTCCAGTGGGATCAAGCGACCTACAACTCCTACTTTCACCGCATCAAACATGCGACTGAATTGGTCATACCGAAGCTTAACGAGATGGCCTATGAGCAGGTGGAAGTCGCATCCGTGCCATTCATTGACTTCGTCGCAAACAAGGGGCGGAACGATGAACCGGCGAACAACTCCTTCGTGCTGCGCGGCTATGTCCGGCACTGGCTGTCAAATGTCTGGAGCGAATTTGATCGCATCAACTTGACGGAATTGGCCGGAGCCAAGTCCGCCACCCGGGCCGGCGAAAAGTAGTCGCATATTCGGCGAGCTCAGGTCTGGCCCACGTACGAAACGTAAATTGATCTGCTGGCTATGTTAGCAACCCCCATCTACATCATTTGCTCTCCTAGCCCGCAGGTCGGTAAAACTCTCATCGCTCGGGCGATGAGCGAGTTTTTGCTGCTGAAAAACGGCACAGTGCTGTCGTTTGATGTCAATTTGAAAGAGCCGTCGTTACTCGACTACCTCCCCAACATCACGGAGACCGCGGATGTAATCGATACTCATGGCAAGATGCAGCTGATGGACCCTCTCATTATCCACGACCAGGTAGCCAAGGTAATCGATCTCGGCTTTCACGCCTTCGACGAATTCTTCAGGATGTGCGAAGAGATCGGCTTCATAAAGGAGACGGCGCGCTGCTATGTCGCTCCCATCATTCTCTTCGTCGCCGGCGCTGACCGCATCTCCTATCGCGGTTATGAAATGCTGCGGCGGCGAATTCCGCCGGCGTCGCTGATCACCGTCCACAATGAATTCGTGCTGCGTGGCGGACTACCTGAAGCGATGGATGGCGAGCGGGTGCTTCGGATTCCCGCGCTTCCGCTATTTCTCAAGAGATATATAGACCGGCTTAGCTTTTCCTTCACTGGATATCTGCGTAGCGAGAATGACTGGTCCACCGAGCTGCATCAATGGATCCGGCGGAACTACAGCATGTTCCGCGATCTGGATTCGAGTGTGATGCTGCGAAAGGCCTATCGATCTCGGGGCACGGATATCGACAGCCTACGTTGCACAAGGGCTACTTGAGACTTCGATCTGCTCGCCATCTACTGGTTCAGCCCATGAGTAGCTCTTCGATGGCGCTCTCAAGGGTCGCGAACGCATGATTTGCGGTATACGACTCTTCAGTGGACGCGCATCTTTGCTCGCCGAAAGAACGGACGGGAAAGTCGCAAGTCCTCGGATGCAATTATTCGGCAGGAATGCGGAGCCAAGGAATGGCCGCTCCATGACCATCGCTATGCTTGATACTCCAGGGACGAAGCCTCTCTGATGACCTCAATTGACGATACATTAACTGAGATCAGATCGCTTCGGAACGAAATCTGGCGCTGCCGGCGATTCCTTAAAACGGACCTGCCTGGCGCGGAGCGCATGGCCGTTGAGAAGCGTCTTCTTGAACAGCTTTCTGCCTTTGAACGGCTCTTGTCCACGGCGTTTCCTCTGACCTTGCGCCCCAAAGTGTATTCGACCAAGAGCACCACAATCGGGCCAAGCGCCCCCTGAAAGGCCCATGAGAACGGCGCATCCATTCGGGAACGCGATGGACGGCTAACAAAAGAGGTTTTCTAGCTCTATCGGTAGTTTGAGCCCGGCTGTCGAGGGCAGGCTCATCCCAGCTGAGATCTGGGGAAGACCGCGATCGAACTAACCTGCAACAGCAACATTCCTGGCGATCTTTGGCAGATATAGCCGAGTTAGCGACCTGACGGAAAATACCTAGTTCCCGAGCACAACGCTATGGCTTGATGGGCCGCACGGATTCCTGCAGATGTCCGGCCGTAACCACCACAGTTTACGCAGGTTCTCCTTCCGACCATTACAGCAAGCCGATGGCCATCTCTCGACGGCCTCGAAGTGGGCGAATGGCTGCAGCACTGAATAGAGCGCAACTGCTGCAGTACAAAATCGCCCTTCAGAGCGCGTTACGACCTCGTAACACGCGTGGACGCACATCGATCGCTGATCGAGGCCAATCGATTCACGGAGCTCAGTCCCCCTGATAGATGAACTGCAGCTCAGCAGGATGATGCTTCTGCCGCCCAGCTGACCAGACTGCGGCGCCCGTCAGCCTAAGGCTCGTCATTGTCGCCCGATTTCTGAAAGCTACGGCTCGGACGCCTCACTCTCGAGGTAGGACGACTGGAATCCTGTTGAGACGCCGTCTCGGTCCCTCGTTTCTCTCCGCCGCAATCGGGATCATGCAGCGGCATTCGCGGCGCAAGTTCTTGAAGTTGTCCCTAAGACAAAACATGGCTACGACCACATCGCTACGCCCTGTAAAGCGGTCACAGAAGCGCATCACGTCTGGTCGGCACGACGTCAAGACTTCCTCGGCCTGCCGATCTCGCGCACAAGCTTGTCCTGCGCACCACATGGCTGTGATCGCGATCACGATCGGAGCGAGAGCGGCTGCACACCGGGGCGCCTTGCTGACCCAGCTCATTCGCCGCTCTTGATTCACCAAACCTGCCTTAAGTCGCATATCCTTCATTGTTATTCTTTGGCCCGCGAGCGCATTCTGTTTACCGGATTGGGCGGTCTCCGATCGTCGTCCTGCCCCACGCAACACGCTCATTGCGAAGACCGAGATACAACAGAGATTCGGCGTTTAGCGCTGGTGTGGCGATGCTGGCTCCCAATATGGTGTTATGCTTCGCAATGCCTACAACCTGACGCTACGGACGATTCAAGCACTTTGAGCGTCTGGCATGCGTAAATACGTCCTAAGACCCACATTGCGAGCAGTAGGACGAACTCCCGACCACTGCACGCTTGACCGACAGCCCGCGGGTCGGAACGCCACCGATTTTGGTGGATGACGCTCAGCCTAGTGTTGGGGGCCGACATCGAGACGATCAGCGACAAGTGCGTCGGCGCAGCTCGCTTTGTTCGCGGTCTCAACCAGCCGACCTGCAGAGTCAAAGAGTGCAGTACGATTGAATTTCCGAGAAGCACGAAGTTTGGACCGACAGGCCAGGATGCCGTGGCTGGATGGTGGTTGTCGCAACTGTCACGTCCGGAGCGTCAGCCTGGGTGCCGCCTAGTCCATCATTCGGAAAAGACTATTCGTCGTTGACTGCACAGTCTTTCTGAGGACGAGCGCGGACCGAGCGCTGCGTTCACGATCCCCCGATCTAGGAGGAAAGCAAGACTTCACATGAGGAAATTAGCGGCGAGCTTACCAGGGCCGGCAGGTTAAGTGTTGTGGCCTCAGCCATTCTGGCTTCCCGAGCAGCAGGTGCCAGTGAGGATCTGATGAGCGCCGCCAAGCAGATTTTCAAGCCGATTCCCTCAATCGCCCCAGCGGTGAAGGACAATCCTATCACCCATGAAAAGGTCACACTTGGCAAATCCTTGTTTGTCGATCCGAGGCTATCGGCGAGCGGGGTTATTAGCTGCAACACGTGTCATAACCTTGGGGTGGGCGGGTAGATGCCGGCCCGACGTCGATTGGTCATCGCTGGCAGCTGGGGTCACGTCGTGCGCCAACAGTCTATAACGCGGTCTTCAACGTGGCGCAGTTCTGGGATGGGCGCGGCGGATCTTAAGGCGCAAGCCGCAGGCCCTGTCCAGGCCAGTGTCGAAATGAATGCGACGCCCGATCGCGTGCTCAGAACATTGAATTCAATGACCGATTATGTCGTTATGTTCGGCAAGGCTTTTCCCAACGATGCGGTGCCAGTTACGCTTGAAAAGTTCGCCAAGGCCATCGAGGCTTTCGAGGCGGCTTTGATTACTCCCGCCGCCCCCTTCGATCAGTACCTCGAAGGCGACGAATATGCTCTCAGCGATCAGCAGAAAGCCGGGCTAAAGCTATGCATCGAAAAGGGCTGTTCCTGTTGCCACAACGGAATCAACATCGGTGGACAGGATTTCTTCCCGTTCGGCGCGATTAAAAGGCCAGCTGAAAGCCTGCTTCCGAGGGAGGACAAGGGTCGTTTTGCCGTCACCAGGGATCTTGGCGATGAGTATGTTTCCGCTCAGCCCCGTTGCGTAACGTCGCATTGCGCCCGCCCTACTTTCATTCTGGTCAGGTTTGGAGTCTTAAACAAGCGGTTGGCGTGATGAGTGAGGTTCAGCTTGGCGCAAAGCTCAGCGATGAAGAAACTGACGAGATTGTCGCCTTTCTGAATTCGCTCACCGGGCAGCTGCCAGTGATCGAGTATCCGATACTGCCCATGCGCACCATTGCAACGCCAAAGCCCTCCTTAGACAAATAGGCCTTCATGATGGTGGCACGCTAGGCGGTCCACGCTGGAGCATTCAGCAGGCTCCGATTGCAAGTCTCGAGCCCCAACCCGTTCCTCGCCGACGAAAGGGTTCGTGAGGGTTCGATCAAATCATCCATCTTGGGCAGCTCAATCCTGGGCCGCGTCGCGATGCAACGAAGGGCAGCGCCCTGAAATGGCCCGCAACCGGTGCTGCGAGGAAGACGCTCTGCCTAGCTCGCGAGCATCGCATATCACCTCACATCAGCCCCTTTTTCCAATGGACTTATGCGTCAGTTACAAGTTTTACGGCGGCATGTTCGCCAAAGCACCATCCCAAATCCACGGGGCGGGATCATCCTCAGCCTCCATCTGGTAGCTCCTGAATGTGCGCTTGGTGACGCGAGCGTCCCAAGTCCTACAATAAGATACGGCGATTGAAGACGCGGAGTGGAGACCGATACAAAGTCTCCCTTGCTGCAAGACGCGCAGATATTCCTTGAAACGGCACGCGGATTGCTGGGTGGATCAGCCAGTCGCCGCAAAGGAAGCCGTCGCGGCGTAGCCGGAGTTCCAGTGAAGTTTATCCGATTCATCTTGATCGACCTGGCTATGATGCTGCTCGCACCCGGGAATGCAGAAGCCATGACCCTGGCTCACGGCGCACACTTCAAATCGGCTGGCAAAGCCGTGGGATCCTTGATGCCGATTTCCGGCTCCGAGCCAGTATTCAGCTCTGGCCTGAGCGGGCATTTTGAGCGCCAAACCTCTCAAGCCGCGCAATTTGGACATTCAGCAGAAGCGCCCGCGCGGGCCGAACAGGCTGAAAACCTCGCGCTAATGGACAGGCGCTTTGCCTCTCATTGGCAAGCGTACTGGGCAGCGTCCGACCGTCACGATCTTCGCAGCGCGGAGATGCTCAAGAAGCCGCTGATCGTAACACAGATCTGCAGTCCTCCGCCGCACCTTATGCCCTCACGCGAGCAGAGACGCCGTGCTGGAGCGGCACAGGCTGGATTATCTGAGGCATGGCCATCATCTCTATTGCAGCGATTGTGCTCGTGACTCGGATAGGAACATGCAGCACAGGCGCAGGTTCATGAGAGAAGGAAAAACGGGCTGTATTGAGGTTGCGTTCAACGGCTCTCTCGCAAACATTCCGTTAGATGCGCAATTCAGCCTGCCAGCCAAGGGCGTCACAGCGATTTTTGGTCCGCCCGGGTGCGGCAAGACCACACTCGCGCGCTGCATCGCTGGCGTGCAGCACGTGCCGACTGGATTTTGTGCCGTCGATGGAGAGATTTGGCAGGACGAGACGACGTTTCGACCGCCTCATCTGCGTCCCGTCGCATATGTATTCCGACCACAAATTCCTCTTTCTCATTGGTCTGTACGGCGCACCCTACTATACAAGGCGTCAAAATCGACACCAACACTCATCGATTTTGATGGAGTGGTCGACTTGCTCGAGTTGTCGCCGCTGCTCGAGCGTTCGCCGTCACATCTTTCCGCGGCCGAACGACAGCGACTTGCCCTTGGCAGCGCGCTGTTGGGCCAGCCTCAGCTACTTTTGCTAGACGATCCACTCATTGTGCTCGACCGCTCCGCCAAATGCGAGATCCTGCCATTTCTCGAGCGCATGCGGGAAAAGCTCTCATTGCCGATGATCTACATCACCCATGATATCGCTGATATCGAGCGTTTTGCCGATCATCTTGTCATGATGAAAGATGGCCTCGTGACTGCGGCCGGGCCGCTCAATGTTGTTCAGAGCGGTCCGGTGCTTGCCAGGCGCGGCGAAGCGGCAGTCTGCCTTGATACATTGGTCGGCGGCTATGACGGACGCTACGGGCTGATCATGCTCCGCCTCGACGGAGCACGCCTTCTGGTACCTGGATTGCCGCTTAGACCGGGCGCGAAGCTGCGTCTGCGCATCGCAGCCGGCGACGTCAACATTGCGTGCGAGCCACGACGTGCAAGCTCGATCCTCAATGTATTTCCGGCACGCATCAAAGCCTCTCTGCCGTTCGGAGAGGCGGAGGTCACCTTGGTGCTGGCTCTTGAAACTGGCCGTTCTGGCGTGCCGCTTTTGGCGCGCATCACGCGCCGCTCCTTTGATGCGCTGCGGCTCAGCAATGGAGCGGACGTCTTTGCGGAGGTCGCGCGCGCCGTTCCGCTCGGGCTGCCGAGCAGTGATTGCAAAGCACTGCCACGATCCGCATGAGAGCGTTCGACAGCTATGCCCGACACGAGAAACACATCAACAGGAACCCGGTCGTGATTGTTAATCTGGATGATATAGATTCGAAAAGTGTGGCGGCCATTCTCTACCGCCCAAAAGACGATGTGGATAGGCTACTCGCCGATTTCGCTCAGGATATCGCGCAGCAAGGCGTACGCATCGGCGGCATCGTGCAGCGACACGCGAGGTGCGCAAATGGCACGCATGTCATGCTCGCAATCGACGTTACCACAGGACAAGAGATCTCGATTTCCCAACCACTTGGCAGCGGAGCTATGTCCTGTAATCTCGATGCAAATGGGCTTGCCGAGGCCGCAGCTGTCGTTTCCCGGGCACTTCGCAACAAGATCGATCTTCTTGTCATCAACAAATTCGCGAAACAGGAAGCCGCTGGCCGGGGTCTGCGCACCGAATTCGTTGACGCGATCACCCGAGGCGTACCAGTCCTGACAGCCGTTCCGAAAAAATGCCTTGCCGACTGGCGAACCTTCACCGCGGGCGTTGGCACGCTGCTGCCTTGTGATCGTCAATCCTTGGAGCAGTGGTGGCGCGAGATCTCAACGCGCCCGGCGCGCAGCGGGGCGTTCAGCCCCGGCTGCGGTCACTTGGGGACGATGATACCGGATCGCTTGATGACGACAGTGACACTGTCGTCCACGCCGTCTCCGAAATCGCCCATCAGGCTCTTTCGCCGCCTCCGAAAACAGCCTTAGCTCTTGCGTCCGCTCCCACGCTCTGCGCCACCGCGATGCCTTGCGAACGTGCCGATTGCGGACCTTCTATGGCGAGAGTTCAACCAGCTGCCCGTTCGGCCGATATCAATCCCTCAGTCGGTTCTGCAGTGCCTGCCGGTCGACGACGAGATTGCTTAGGTTCAGGTCTGGCTGACGTCTTCCCGCTAAGCGCCTGGCCAGCGCCCGCGTACCGTCGAGCACAAAGACCCCGCAATCGTAGCCGTTCCTCTGCTGGCGTATGGGGGCGTTTTGCAGGTTGTCTCCGGCTCCCACTCGCGCTGCGAGCATTGCTGCGGGTCTGTCATTGCGTCCCCGGGCGGAGTCGTAGTGGTAGGCGACCGGATTGTTGCGATCGCGGCGGTCCACCAGCAGCAACGACCAATGCGACCCGCGGTCATCGAGGTCCATGGTGCTGGCGTCATTCACCGGTAAGAACAGAAAGTCGGCTGTGTCGTTACCATTGGGATCATCGACAATCTGATGGAATGCGGATAGCGCGGCGGCGTTGGTACCCTGGCCCACCCGAAAGGCGGTGAGAGGATCTGCAAACCGGGTCCGGGCGGCAAGATTTGGATTGCTCGCCCACAACTCCTGGGCCAGGAGTTCGTAGTCCCGCTGGATATGCTCGTCGCCCAGCCAGTCCCTGGCTCCGAGCACCCGCCCGCTGCGGTCGCCGGCAGGGGCACTCGCAGCCGAACCGCCGACCCTGGCCTTAGGAGCCGAGGATGGGCCACCATGATGGATCAGCTGAGCGTCGCGGCGTCCTCGCGGACCCAACGTGATGGAGTAGGTCTCCCCGTTGATGGAGACCGGCTGGGGAGCCATTCGCGAACTTGGTAACAGCATTTTATTGTCCAGTACATCGAGCAGGAAATCCGGCACCGGCTGTGAGCCATGCTGCCAATCCTCGCCGACGAGATATCCGATATCCTCCAGCTCTTGAGGTACGCCTGATGGCCCGATGAAGAACGGAGGTCTGCCGGCAGGGCTCTGCACCGGCCCTGACTGGGCATCGTCACGCATGTCCTGCGGTGTGGACGGCAGGTCAACCAAAGAACCGAGACCCCGATAGATGTCTGAGGACCGAGCTGGCTCACCGTTCGGCGTTGGAAAGTCGAAATAGGTCGGCAGTTGTGGAGACCAAGTCGAGCTCGACCCAGCCGGCTCCAGCAAGCCGGCCTGCCCAAACCGGGCTACTATCGGCGGCCACTCACTTTCGGACGGCGGCGTCGGCAAATCTCGCATCCAGGTCGGGATGGAGGTTGAGTCCGAGCCTGCTCTTTGCTGAGGAGAGGGTACACCCAGCGCTCTGTTTGCCTCGACGACTTGCACATACTGCCTGAGCTTCTTGAGAGTCACGCCAGATTTCCCTTTGGCATCGGCGTAAGCCCGGTAGTCGGCATCCAGCGAGCGTTGCTGCTCATTGTTGCCGTTGATTCGGCTCGCGATGCTCTCCCTACCCTCTGTGCGGAGCCAGTCACTGAACTTGCGTTGCGCCGAGGCCGTACCTTGAATGGTTTTTCTCCTGTGCTGGGAACCCGGGTCGAGCTTGCTCAGCTCTTCGTTGGCGAGGCCCTCAATGAGGCGGGCGTCGTCCTCGTAAGGGCGAAATCCTTGTTGGGGCTCGAGACCTAGGTACTCTCTAAATGGATCGAGTGGGGCCGTCCGCTTTGTGGCCTTACTGAACGCCGCATAATCTGCGTTCAATGACGATTGCTGCGCAGGATTGCCGCCGATTCGGTCCATGATGCTCGGCCTGCCCTCCCTTTGAAGCCAATCACTAAAGGAGCGTAGCCGGGAAACCATCGTCGAAACGGCGGCTTTCTCTTTTTTGGTCGCGTCAGATCCAAGCTTGGACAGAGCGTCGGTCAAGAAGTCATCGATCGTGGAGATGTCCTCCGGATGAGCCGACAATGTTTCGCGCCCCATCAGGCGGGCCCCGGCACCGACAGCTTGGAGCCCGTCAGCCCCGATCCTGCGCAGGTGAGACAGTGCCGCGCTAAGGCGGTCACGATCATCACCACCAGCTTCGACGTATTCGTCGATGTCGGCGGCTAGCGACCTTGGTTCATTGAACGCCCGAAGAGCCAATGGCCCCTTATTCTGGGCTCGGAGCCAACGAGCGAACGTGTTGAGCGCCTGCACATTGGACTTGAGCGTAGCAGCCGGGACCTTTCCAGTCCCGCGGCCTCTGGTACCATCGGGAGTAATTCTGTAGTCTTTGACGTTTTCCACGAACTGGCGGATCATCCGCTCGTCCTGGGGATGCATCGGTTGCTCTCGCGTGGTCACAAAAGCTGGGGCCGGAATGGGATTTCCAGCCTGGAAATTTCGGAGTGTCTCCAATGCTCCACCCACATAGTTCCTGCTATTGGCGCTCGCCACCTTCATAAACTCATCTTTATAGGCGGCTAGCCGATCAGCATTGCCAAGCAAGTCCTTCAGCGTGATCCCTTTGGGTCGGAGGAACTCGCTGAACATTCGAAGAGCAGTCACGTAGTTCTCGATGGTCTTGGTCTTCCGGTTCGCGCTACCCAATGCCGTCTTGAACTCTTCAATCAGCTCCAGGTCCTCCTCGGACGGTCGACTGCGCTTTGCGAAATCCATGCGGAGCTCTGAATAGACGGCGTCGGAGGACGAGCCGCCGGACGACTTCTCCCGGCGACTTCCTCCAAACACCTTGCCGAGCCCTGATTTGACCCGCGAGAACAGTCCACGGGACTTGCTCTCCTTGGTCCGCGCCTCCGGTTGTAGTTCCGACGACGCTGTGTAGCGCATGCTGCTGAATGGCCTGTCCCGCAAGTCAGATTGGTAATCGCTTGCGGCCGAGCCAAGATGAGCGTGCGGAACATCGACGCTGTAACGCGTGCTGCTGAAGGAACTGTCCCGCAGGTTGGACCTGGGCGGCATCCGCATCGAACCACCGATATCCGGACGGTCGATATTTTCGTGCGACCGGAGAGCTGGAGCCTCGGGCGAACTCGACTCGGACGAACTCTCCTCAGCGGAGCGGAGTTGCAGCTCACCCAACTGCTGCTCGAAGCCAGCTTGATCTGGAGGCTCAGCATCGGCCTCTTGCCGCGCACGCTGCAGCTCTTGTTGCTCGGCGTACCAGCGCATCCAATAGTTCGGATCGTTATATCCCGGCTCCATACCACTCTCCTTAGATGACATAACTCTTCATAGTCGCCCCGGAGTCACGCTCCGGTGCACCGACCACAGATACTCCAGCTTAAAGAAGCCGGCCGACGAGACCGATGCCTGAACAAAAGAGACCCCCAGCGCACGCCTCTCCGAACTCGCGCATTACTCACACCTGCCCAGCATTGCGTGCTGCTGCAGAGCGCCCGCTCCTGATTGGCCTCGCTAATAACTGAAAACGGTCCGAGAGAGACGAAGGCCAACTTGCCTCATACGAAGAGCAACGACCTCGCGTACTACTCCAGGGCGAGGTCGCCTGCGGCGCATCGGGGTCGAAATTGAGCTGATCCATTGCGTTGGAAGATCTGCCGGAATTTGATGCTTGCGACTGAGCTTTTTGCTCTCACTCAATTCTTCACGCCAATGCCCTCACATCCGCAACAAACCGGGCCATGCCTGCATAGTTACCTACCCGACACCTAAGATCTTCAGACAGTGAGCTCTCTCCTCGTGATGATGAGGCTTCAGAGTGATCGCCGCATGTATGATCCAGACTGTACAACCTGACGCTACGTAGAGTTCAAGCCCCCATCGGCACCGACGAGGAGCCTGGTTGGCTCTCAAACATTTCAGGATCCGGAAAAGCCTCGAGCCTGCCGGCCGCTTCAGCGCCTCAATGAGCGAAGCGCCGTAGCCTATGATTACTCGCGCCTTGCTCAGCAACGGCGAGCATCTGGACTTACAAGCCAAATGTTGTCGCGGCGTTACAGCCGCTCTTGTTTGCTCCAGATGCTGCGAACCTCGCGCTTCGTCAGGTTCAGTATTTCCATTAGATCTCGGCAGGTCGAAAGTCATTCATCACATTGATGGCGCGATGAGGCAGTTTGCTCTGAGGGACGCAGAATGGGCTTCGACCAGACCCTTGCAGGGAACATCTCAGCCGGTCGCGCGAAGCAAGGCTGTTTTCATGAGCCTTGCAAGGAAGCGCTTGGCTACAGATTTTTCTCTGATCGATGCTCCCAGCGCGCGGGCACGCCTGTATCAAAGGCCGCTGGACTCCACTCCTGAGAACGGATGGCACATAGCTTGCTTCAACAGTGAAGCCACCATGTACAGAGAGCAAATTTGTGAGGACAGCATGCTCGGAGTTGGAAGTCAGTTGCCGCCGTTCGAAATCACAGGCGTGAAGCCCGGTTTTCAAGCGCAGGAAGAAGGAGGACAGAGTGCATTCGAAACGTTGACCGAAGCGAGCTTTCCAGGAAAATGGAAGATCATCTTCTTCTATCCCAAGGATTTTACCTTCGTCTGCCCGACAGAGATCGCTGAGTTTGCCCGGCTTTCCAAGGAATTCGCCGACCGCGATGCGGTTGTACTGGGTGGTTCGACTGACAATGAGTTCTGCAAGCTCGCTTGGCGGCGTTCACATGTCGACCTGCACAAACTGCCAATCTGGCAGTTTGCCGACACAAAGGGAACGCTCGTCGATGGTCTTGGCGTGCGTTCACCCGAAGGGGTTGCCTATCGTTACACCTTTATTGTTGACCCCCAAAATACGATCCAGCACGTCTATGCGACCAATCTCAGTGTCGGGCGCAGTCCTAAGGACACGCTCCGCGTTCTGGACGCGCTGCAAACCGATGAGCTCTGTCCCTGCAACCGCGAGATCGGCGGCGAAACCTTGAAGGTTGCTTGAGGCAGCATGTCTTCGATCGAACAACTAAGCGACAGGATTCCCGAGTTCGCGAAGGATGTCAGGCTTAATTTGACCTCCTTGGTGGCCGATGAGACGCTTCCGCCGCAGCGAAAATACGGGCTGCTGCTGGCGAGCGCGATTGCCACCCGCAATGCAGCCCTGATTGCCACGATGGAATCGGCTGCGTCCGCTGTGATGACATCCGCGGCGATTGCCGCAGCGAAATCCGCAGCCTCCCTGATGGCAATGAACAACGTCTACTACCGCTTCGCCCATCTCGTTTCCAACCCGGAATACAAGACGATGCCGCCACGGCTGCGTATGAACGTCATCGGCAATCCCGGCGTGGACAAGTCCGACTTTGAGCTGTGGTCGCTTGCCGTCTCCGCCATAAACGGCTGCGGTGCCTGCCTCGATGCCCATGAGAAGACACTGAGAGCCGCGGGCGTCAATTCCGAAGCGATCCAGACTGCCGTGCGCTTTGCCGCGATCATGCAGTCAGTGGCGATCGCAATCGAGGCCGCTGGGCCCAACTCCTCTCAGGCGAGGGGTTGATCCTTCCTCTAGCATCCAATCGCTGGTTGTGGCGCCATTCAGTGACGCCACAACCACTCTGCAATTCATGTCTTGCGCAGCGTCCCCACGAAAGAGTGGCTTGCTCGAGTTCCAGGAGCCGTGCAAGGGAGGCGCCACAGATGCGGTGAGACCCTATCGCCTAACGCCGGCCGCACCACCGCCCTTAATTCCACCATCATCCAAACTTGAACAGCACTCCATATCCGCCGCGCGGATGGGTCCATTGGATGTCGCCGGTGGGCTCGGCGATCACGCGGCAGGTGCCGCACTCGATGCAGCCGTCAACTGTTATCTCGACCTGGCCGTCGTCGTTGAGCTCATAGCATCGCGCGGGGCAGGCTTTCAGGAGTGCAAGTAGCTGCGGCGATGGCGTGGTGTGCGCACGGACCTTGACGTGAGGGTTACCGATATCGACAAGATAGCGGTTGTAATACAGCTTGTCCTCGACGCGCACTGGGGGTTCGGCATTCATGCATTTATCTTCCATTGTTGAGCTTCATACTGTCGCGGTCAACGCCAGGCCCGAGCAAAACGACAAGCATCGCCAAACAGACCTGTCCATGACCGCGCCTTGACAAAGGATTTCAGGGTCGCCTTCTCCTTCTCAGCCTTGGGCGTACCATCGACGCGCACAAAGTTTTGCATCGCCTTGGAGATGAGCTGCGGATAGGTGAGAAAAAAGTTTTGTGACTGTGTATGCATTAGGGGCGGCAAATCCTTGTACTTCTTTAGATCTTTGATGACGAAGGAGTCGTCTAGCATCTTCTTGTAGATCGACAGATTTGTTGCAGTCATCTGCTCGCCGCGCGACTTCACCAGACCTATTGCTTCTGCGGCGATGCGCCCGGAAGTCATCGCGAGATTGGAGCCCTCACGATGAATGGCATTGTTAAGTTGGGCCGCATCGCCCACCACGACCCAGCCTTCCCCATAAAGCTGCGGGATCGACTTGTACCCGCCTTCAGGAATGAGATGAGCCGAATACTCCTTGACTTCGGACCCTGCTATCAGGGGCGCCACAGAGGGATGGCTCTTGAATTGATCGAGAAGGCCGTAGGGTGTCTGGCCCGTGCGCTGGAAGTCGGCGACGAGACAACCGATGCCGAGCGAAATGCACTCTTTGTTGGCATAGATGAAACCCATACCCGTCATGCCGCGGGAAATGGTACCGGCCGCCTCGATCACGACGCCTTCATCGCCCTTGAGATTGAAGCGCGCTTCGATAGTCTCGCGAGGCAAGAAGTGCATCTCCTTCACCGCGAGCGCAACGTTATCGGGTGTCGGCCGCGCGCGCAGGCCCGCGCGCGTCCCGAGCAGGCCATTGACCCCCTCGGCCAGCACGACGACATCGGCATGTATTTCGCCGTCGCGGCGATCTGTACGAACGCCGACGATCCTTTCACGCTCATCCCGTACGAGGTCAGTGACGGTCGTCTCGCACAGCACGGTCGCGCCGGCCTCCCGCACCTTGGAAGAGAACCATTTGTCAAACTGGGCGCGTATAATCGTGTATCGGTTCGGCCGTTCCTCATTGAAGTCGTCTGAACGGTAATGCATGCCGACATGGGAGCGATCGTCCATGATCCAGAACCGCTGCTCAATCAGATGACGCTCGAGCGGCGCCTCCTCTCGAAACTCGGGGATCAGCTTTTCCATCATGTCGGCATAAAGGATGGCGCCCTGCACATTCTTCGATCCTGGATATTCGCCCCGCTCGAGCTGCAGCACCTTCATGCCGCGTTTGGCCATAGTCAATGCCGCCGCGTTGCCGGCCATACCCGCTCCGACCACGATCGCATCGAATCTCTCTTCAATCATCTTCATCTCCTCTAGACCGCGATCCGGGCCCGCGAATTCGGCAAAAGCCGGGCGCGAAATGCGGAGGTCAGCGCCGGTAGCAATTGGATGGCGTCACTGACGATCGCGAGATGGGCGAAGTCGAAGATCGGAGCGTTCTTATCAGTGTTGACGGCGACGATCAGATCAGCGCCCTCCACGCCAACCCGGTGCTGGATCGCACCGGAAATGCCGGCGGCGATATAGAGCTTTGGCCGGATGGTTTTGCCCGTCTGGCCGATTTGCCGGTCAGACGTAACCCACCCTTTTTGTACCAGAGGACGCGAGCAGCCATATTCAGCGCCAAGCAGAGTTGCGAGCTCGCGGACCAGCTGAAAGTTCTCAGGCGATCCCAGTCCCAGGCCGCCCGCAACCACGACATCGGCATAGGCCAGATTGGATGTTTCTGCATCGCGGTCGGGTAGGAACGACAATACTTTTGTGACAATATCATCTTCGAGAAGGCCGAGCGGATGGACGATGATACGAGCGGCATCGCGTACGACGCGCTCAGGCATCGGCATGACTCGCGGGCGGACGGTTGCCATCTGGGGACGATAGTTCAAGGTATAGATCGTGCAGAGCAGCGAGCCGCCAAAGGTCGGACGCGTGGCCGCGAGCGAACCATCGGCGTCGACGTCCAGCGCCGTGCAGTCGGCAGTGAGTCCCGTCGACAGAGTCGTCGCCACGGAACCTGCGAGATCACGACCGAGCGTGGTCGCCCCCAACAGCAGGATCTCGGGCTTGTAGGTGTTGACGAGTTCGGTTAGCGCCTTGGTATAGGATTCGTTGCGGTAATCCGACAAAACATTGTCGCTCACGATATAAGCCAGATCGGCGCCATAGCAAAAGGCGTCAAGCGCGGCGTTACGTGTGTGCTGCCCCTCTGGACCGATAACGACAGCGGCAAGATTTACCTTTAGCCTGTCAGCAAGCTTGCGCCCCGCTCCCATGAGCTCCCAGGAAACCGGATGCACCTGGCCGCGCTCCAACTCGACAAAGACCCAGACGTGCTTGTACGCCTTAAAGTGCTCCGGCAGTTCTTTTTTGGATGCTGCGCGGCCGGTCCCCGCAGGCATGGCCGTTCTGGTGGCATTGCTCATACTCTAAATTCCCCCAAAGATAGGCGCGCCAGCGCCACAGGTTTACTTTTTAGCTTCGTTGACTGAGGATCACTTTTGGTCAGCAAGGGGCCGGCTGCTCTGCCCCGTCTGCTTGGTCCGATCGGCCGCACAACAAGAGGCGCCGTCGCGACAGACGTACCGGTCCGGCCGGATTTGGAGAGGTCCTCCAAACTGGACGCTTGCGCGCCAGGTTCGACAAGCGCCACCGCAGCGGCCAGGGCGCCGCGGGCTCTGACCGGTCGCTTCCATGCCTGAGTTGGTAAGTCCGTTCGCTGCGCAATACCTGCGCCTCACTTTCGGCCCAGCGGCTCCGCATTGACGGTGACAACGAGGGCAATCCCGGCCACGCACCTGTCACGCAATCCATGGCGAGCCTCCAGCATCGAAGACCCCCATTGGCCGACGCTGGCCCTCTCCCTGACGCATGTTGCTATCCGTCATAGAATGGATACGAATCTGAGCGGAATCAGGGATCGATTTGATGCGCACGATGCTGTGCACACCCTCTGCAGGTGTAGCGCGAAGAGGCAACTTATCCATTGACCACCATCTCACCGTCGACACGCAGCTTCGGTCGCATCAAACACCGTTTCGAACCGACCAAGCGATCGTAGGCCACGAGATGATGGTGAAGCGCTCGGCAGGCACTAAAAGCAGCATCATTTCGTCTTTCTTCAATCTCATCTCGGACGACTACCATCTGTCGGCATCGATGATCGGATTGGCAGGACAACAGCAAGTGTCGTACCAGTTGCAAAAACCACTGAAGGTCGGTCAAACGTACCGGTTTGGCAGACACTTGAAATGGCCGCTGTACCGTAGACACGACCGGTCCACACATGGGTCGGGAATACGACAGGCACCGCTTGGGTCACGGCCGCAGAGAGTTGACCCAGATGAAACGAAAGCCCCACATCGGGCTGTCACGGCGCCCCGACGGACAAACCTTGCTTGCAGTGGAGCGCGAGATCACTTCAGCTCGCTCAACGGGACGAAGGCCGCGGGCTTGTTAGGGTCTGCGACGGCATCCTTCAAAACCTTGAACACTCGCTGGTCGATCGGTGTCGATGCCACGAAATCGGCATAGGCCTGCTCGAGCATCGCCTTGCACCGAGCTCTGATTTCCGGCTCTGCGGCACCAGTAAATTGTTCTTTGGCAAAATACTGTCCCATGCGTTTTAAGATGTGAAGGCGCGCGACGTTCACGATTTTAGGGTCGTAATCGACGCCAAGCAGCGAAAAGAAATCCTCTGCCGATGAGGCCTTGCTGAGCCGATCCAGGATACCGGCTGCGGGGGATGAGTTTATCATCAAAAATTCTCCTTCGGATTAGCTCTGGACGGCCAATGAGATGGCCTGGCGCCTGTTGAGTGCTGCCGTCGTGCCTCGCACAGCTGGTGCGCATCGCCATAGCGTGACTGCGGAAAGCCATGCCCTCAACTTCCCGGCCCAGATCGGCAGGTCCGTCGGTGACATAGTCAGTCCCGATGAAGTTCCGAGATTAATGGCCAAACCGCGATCGGAGCTGACGCTCGCCGGACCGGAAATCAGTCGCGCGAGAAGACGCCGATTGGCAGTCCGCGGACGGCTCGCCATTGGGTAGGAGATCACAGCACGTATGGCGGAACGGCAAGTAAGATCTGGAGGTAAGATCGCGCCGGGGATCTGACGCTCGCCAGTTGGACGCCGTTCGCCCATCAGCGACATCGGACACCATCCTTGCGGCGCAGCCGGTTGCGAATCGTCGACGCAAACGCTGGACACGGCTTTTCACGTGGGGCGCGATGCCAGGCATCCGCACACGTCGTGCCAGATCGCCGCGATGGTTTCACGCTCGACCGGCAGCTTGTGCTCGATAGCATATTTGCGGACTTGCAACAGGATCTGTCTGACTTGATCCGCGCTGGCGTCGAGCTGCAGTTCATCGAGTAACGCGCTGATCGCAGCAACTCCGGAATGCTTGCCGATCACAAAACGGTTGCAGCGACCAAGCAAAACGGGATCGAGCGATTGATAGGTGCGTTGATCCTTCAAAAGGGCAGCGACATGAATGCCTGATTCGTGCGTAAATACATGCTCTCCGACAATCGCTTTGTTCGTAGGAATAGCACGTGCGGCCGCGGCTGCTACCACCGCGGCAACGTGTTCGAGCTCCGGGAGTATGATGCCGGTCTCCCACCCGTAGAGCTGCTTGAGTGCGACCGCGATTTCCTCGAGCGGTGCATTTCCGGCCCGCTCGCCCAGCCCCATGACGGTCACTGAGGCGTGGCTCGCGCCAGCCTTGATGGCGGAGAGCGTGTTGGCGGTTGCGAGCCCGAGATCATCGTGACCGTGAAATTCGAGTTCGAGATCGGTGGACGCACGCAAATTCCTGACCAGCGCGTAGGTTGCGTCAGGATCGAGCACGCTTAGCGTATCCGCAATACGAAAGCGACGCGCGCCCGCGGCTTTTGCAATTGCCATCAGCCTGATCAGAAACTCGATGTCGGCGCGGGAGGCATCCTCACCACCGACGGCGACCTCAAGGCCGCGCTCACAGGCACATCCTACCACTCGCTTCACCCGCTCCAGCGCCTGGTCGCGAGGACAACCTAGCTTGGCCGCGATCTGGACATCGGAGGTCGGGATCGACAAATTGATCATGGATACCTTTGCTTCAATCGCCGCCTCGACATCGGACTCGCGCATTCGGCACCAGCCTATGGTGGTCAGCGGAAGATCTGCTTCGACAATGGCGCGAATGGCCTCGATCTCGTCGTTGCCCATTGCCGGCGTTCCCGCCTCGATCTCCGTGACACCGGCCCGCGCCAGCGCCTGCGCGATTGCCAGCTTTTCCTCTGTGGTGAACGCAACGCCAGGTGCCTGCTCGCCGTCGCGCAATGTCGTGTCGTTGAGCACGGTGGGCTTGGCGCGCACTTGGTCGGACCAAGACGTTTTGGCGGCGGTGCTGGCGGCAATCACGCGAGAGCTCCTCATAGTTTGACCTACGACGCTTCAGCAACCAGCATGCCAGCCCGCCGTCCCAGGCAACCCGTTGGGAACTCTACCGCTTCCGTCCTCGACTTTCTTCAGCATACAGATTGTTGCAAATGCGACAGGCTCGTGAAGCGGATGGCTTGCCTGTTGCTGCGCCGAATTCAAACGTTAATGCAATTGTCGCGCGCCAGGATGTGAGAATTGTCGCGGAGTGCTTGGGGCCCGCCGCCGCCTTGCATACATGGTCACTCGCTCGCATCGAAACCGCATCAACCGCGTCCTCACTCTCGCGCGCGGCTTACCTCCGGCGAGTCTCTCTCAGATGACGGAGCGATAGCGGAGCCTTGTGGCAGTTCGGATGGCCAGTCGCCGGCAACGAACGGCCGAGCGGCCTGCAACAGAAAGTCGCGCCGGCGCTCGGCCATCCGGCTCTCACCGCTTTCTTCGCCGAAGCAGAGATTGAAGTCCTGACATTGATTGCACACGGGTGTCGTGCACATCACAAGGCCTTCATTTTCGCAAAGCATGCGGTAGAAGAAGCGCTTCCAGCGCATATTGTTGACATTGCGCGCGGCGAGCGGCGCGAAATGGCGGCTCAGCAGACGAGATAGTTCGCCACGATTGCGCAAGCCGAGAGCTTCCCACAGGTGGTCTGGCTCAATGGCACGGCGCGCGATCATCGCAGCCAGCCAGCGCCCGATATTTCCTTCCGTCGAGCGTTGATTGAGCAAGAGATCGCGCAGCATTGCGATCTCGTCGTCCTCTTCGCACTTGAAAGCCGAGAGCTGCTCCGCGAGCTTAATCTCAAGCGCAGGAAAGTACTGCTCCAGCAAGGCCGCCAGTTCAAGGCCGGACAGGCCAGCCTTTTCGGGAAGGAAGCCACCATCCATTGTGGCAGCCGCCAGGATCGACGCCAGGACATGGCGATCGAGATTGCTCTCAAGGGCAATGTCGGCGTCTGCAGGAGGCACACCGGTGAGCAGGCGGTAGGTTGCAATTCCCCTATGCACCTGGCTGCTCGCATCAATGGCGCAAGCAGCCATCAACGGGAGGAAGTGCGCTTCGGACATGATTTTTTTGGGTTTCCACAGTAGTCAGATTTGCGCTGCCGCATATTTTTGATCAGGGTCGATCCGTAGAATGCCGGCCTCCCGGGATCGACGGGGGGAGACCGGCATCCGTCGCGCGCCTTCACAAGGCCGCGACTCGCGACTTTTACGAGACCGCCAGCTCAGCGGCGGTCTTGCCGATGATGGATTCGTCCACGGGCTTCATAATGCCATGCTCCATCAGCATGTCCTCGAGTTCGTCCATAGAGATTGGAGTCGGGATAATGCCTTTGCCGCCATTGTTGTGAACCTTGGTCGCAAGATTGCGATAGTGATCGGCCTGCTTGGAATCGGGTGCATACTCGAGCACCGTCATGCGGCGTAGCTCGGCATGCTGCACCACGTTGTCGCGCGGCACGAAGTAGATCAGCTGAGTCCCTAGCTTCTTGGCCAACGCTTCCGCCAGTTCTAGCTCCTTGTCGGTCTGCCGCTCGTTGCAGATCAGACCGCCCAGCCGAACGCCGCCAGAGTTCGCGTATTTCAGGATGCCCTTGGAAATGTTGTTCGCGGCATACATCGCCATCATTTCACCTGACATCACGATGTAGATTTCCTGTGCCTTGTTCTCGCGGATTGGCATCGCAAAGCCACCGCAGACGACGTCACCGAGCACGTCGTATGAAACATAGTCAATGTTTTCGTAGGCGCCGTTCTCCTCCAGGAAATTGATCGAGGTGATGACGCCGCGGCCGGCGCAGCCGACACCCGGCTCAGGACCGCCGGACTCCACGCAGCGAATGTCCTTGTAGCCGATCTTCATTACGTCCTCGAGCTCGAGGTCCTCCACGCTGCCGGCGTTCGCCGCAAGGCTCAAAATCGTGTCTTGCGCCTTAGCGTGCAGAATCAGACGGGTCGAGTCCGCTTTTGGGTCGCACCCTACAATCAGAATTTTCTGACCCATCTCGGCCAGCGCCGCCAGCGTGTTCTGCGAAGTGGTCGACTTGCCGATGCCGCCCTTTCCGTAGAACGCGATTTGTCTCAGTGAAGACATGTTGCTCTCCATCAACCGATTTACCAAACGTTTCGCGCTTCTTGCACGCAAACTTGTTTCTCTCTCAGAAACGGGGCACACGGGTTCAAGGGAAGGAGCGCATCGCTCGTCTTACGCGTCGACGTGCACTCAGCCCTCACTCAGTGTTGCTGCCGCTTATCAGCAACCGCCGTGCCAACGCTTGCCCGTGCGTCCTAAGCTTCTGATTACGTTTCTAAAACAGGCGGCCGGTGAGTGAGGCTCTGGGCGTTTTCGATCTGCGTGGCTGTCAGAAAACTAACAACGACCACAACCATCAACCCGAAAAGCAGATTTAGCGTGACCTGTTCCGATGGCTTAAGGTACGGAACGGAACTTGCTCCGGCTTGAGGACACTGAATATGCCGCTCGGACTGGAAACCTGGCGCACCAGCGGCAAGAGTTGCATATACGGTACGGCGCTTGGCCCGCCCGCATTTGAGATGATCGGCTATAAACTCGGATCAACTCTCGAGAGTAGCACCCCCATGCCAATCGTTCAGCTCAACGCACCTACATAGGTATGTCATGGCGACAATCATCTTTTATCAGAAGCCCGGCTGCGCCACCAACGCGCGTCAGATTCGAGCGCTGAAGTCCGCCGGCCACGACGTGATCGCCCGAGACATCTTGAAACAGCCATGGGATACGGAGGATTTGCGCGGCTTCTTCGGCAACATGCCCGTCGACTTCTGGTTCAACCGAGCTGCGCCCCGTATTAAGTCAGGCGAAGTCAATCCAGATACTATCGACGCGGCAAGCGCACTCACATTGATGGTGGGCGATCCGCTCCTGATACGACGACCGCTGATCGATGTAGGCGGGGCACGATGTGCTGGACATGAGCCCTTGCTGTCCCTGCTTGGCCGCACGTCGCAAGATGATCTGGAGGGATGCTTACACGACGCAAACCGCACGCGTTGCCCGCGGACGTGAGAAAACAGCGGACCGTACCTCCAGCACATCAAGCGAGGCGAAAGATGACGTTTCCACCTTCCGACCTACGCGGGAAATAGGCGACGAGGCCTTCGCTGACACGGGCCTGCGCGAGTGACTGCTCTGTAACGGGCATCCTCGAATGCCGTTCTTCTCACCGTTCCAGTGGGTGAGAGGCCGCAGCAGTTACGCCCCTTTATCACGCATGAACTCCGCGGCCTGGGTTGGATCAGAGCAGCGATCAGAGACGTGGTTTTTTGAAGAGATCTGTCTCTCTTGAACTGAATAAGAATGAGAACAGACCACCACCCTTCGCGGGCGTGATCCTTAAGCAACTTAGCGACATAATTGCCTTATGGCCGCTCCCATTTTGATCGACGTCAAATCCTCCCTCACCCGCCCTGTGTGACAGAGATCTCGCGCGGCTCTTCGCGCGGACTTTGGAATGGAGAATTCGATGAGAACAAGGACAGTTACGACGATAGCATCGCTGCTCGCCTTAGCGACCTCGTTGGCCAGCATCCCGGTACAGGCTGCGGATCTGGCTCGGGCGCCGATCTACTATAAAGCGCCTCCGATTGAACCCTCTAATCCATGGATGATCCGCCTGCGCGTGCTTGGCGTTTTGCCAGCTACCGCAGGCAGCACGGTCAACGTCGCCGGGGCGCCCTCGCTGTCCTCACCAACTTCTGGGCTATCAATCAGCGATCAAGCCATACCCGAGCTCGACATCACCTACTTCTTCACAAAGAACGTTGCCGCCGAACTCATTCTCGGCGTGACCAGCCATCACATCAGCGGCAATGGCGCGCTCACTGGCCTCGATATCGGCAAAGCCTGGCTGTTGCCGCCAACACTGACCCTGCAATATCACTTCACCGATTTCGGCGCGCTCAAGCCCTATATCGGCGCGGGCATCAACTACACCGCATTCTTCAATCAATCGGCAGCCAATACGTCTCTCGCCGGTCTTGCAGTGACGGATTTGCGCATCAGCAACCAGTTCGGCGCGGCGGTCCAATTCGGTTTCGATTACATGCTTGATCGTAACTGGGGCCTCAACTTTGACGTGAAGAAGCTGTGGCTGCGGCCAGAGTACTCCGCGATCGTAAACAATGCGATTGCCGTCACCGGGCGTGCCAACATCGACCCATGGCTCGTCAGCGGCGGCGTCACATACAAGTTCTAGCGCTAGAACAGGATCAAAACGGGGAGTCCGTTTGATGACGGGAGACGCGGCGATCTCATCGAGCGCGTCCCCTAGCCTTACCGCAGTGCAAGCAGAACGAGATGACGCGTCAAGAATGCGTCATCTCGCGAGATGCGGAGAGCTATTCGCAGCGCTGCTCTCTGTGAGCTACGGATCGTGCAGTATGGAGTGACCGTACACGACCAGATCGACCCAGCATATGTTCATATTCTTACTGGTCGCGCGTTGCAAAGGCGCCATTTGCAGATTGCGCCGGAGAAGAATGGCGGCACGCGGCGGCAACTTGAATGACTTGCTGTTCTCACATCCGAAGCGTGATGGTTACGCTCAACCCTCAGACGATCTGAGTTCCGAGCCGCCAGCTCATCGTCGGACAGGCCGTCGATGCTTGTTTGCCCGGGCAAGTGGCAGCTAATCGACGCCTCTAGCTTCGCTTCAGCACCATCACAAGGCGGTCGACACGTTTGCCCTGCTTGAGGTGGTAGTTTACGATTTCGTCAACATCCTCAGGCGTGGTCGCGCGGTACCACACTCCATCGGGATAGACGACCATCAAGGGACCAGAGTTACAAAAGCCAAGGCAGCCTGCCATCGTGAAGCCAATATCGTTGAGACCTTGCGCTTCGATCGCCTTGGCCATCCGATCCCATAGGGCTTGCGCGCCGGAGGCGCCACAGCTGCCGTGCGGATGAGTTGGCGGACGCTGCGTGTTGCAGGCAAAGACATGATGCCTATAAAGCTGAGGAAGCTCGAATTCGGTTTCTGAGTTCATGCGCCTGCCTCTCCTGAGTCAATGGGCTTCATCTGAAAAGAGCCTGGGTTGCGAGCACATCGCCCCCACAATTCTAACAGCGCATCAAGCAATCGATGCTAACATTTCCACTCGCGCTTGAGAAAGCAGGCGAAATGGGTGGGCGCCATCGTGATTGTCGTCGCTAGATCAGTGATAGATATTCTCGCGACCAGAGGAGCCCCCTTGATCAGTTCCAACCTCTTCTGCCCTCATTCCGGTCTTTCCGCTCCGGCATCACTGTCCAACTTCTCCAAAGCAAGTTGCGCACCAGATGCGTAACTTTCGTTTTCTGCAACGATCCCTTGCTTTGCGCGACTCACAATTGTTGCGAAGGTTGCGACAATGTCGTTCGCTTCTGTTTCTGACACGACAAACCTCACATAGCGTTTGACCTCCCGCTTCAACCTTCCGTGCGCAGAATAACCTTGAAGCTCGGGTACTCTATCTAGCTCTTGCGCTATCATATCTTGGAACGAGCAGCGATCTTCATGACCGTCGAGCAGTCTAGCGAGAAGCTCGAAGATGGTGTGGTGAATCGAGCACGTGTTCTGCCATTGCTGACCGCATTGACCGGCGCGGGTCACAGCATCTTTTTCGCCCTGAAGCTAGACGCTGCGTTCGGCCGCTGCCTACCTGTCGTTTGCTCAACAGATGCCGTCTGTCCCGAGAGTCGCCGAGCCACCTTTGCGGCAGCAGACCAAGCCGGTCGCAATCAATGCTAGACCCGCAACACAGCGGCCCGCTATTGGGACCACGCTTCACACGATACGCGTCAAGACGAGCGTGCAGTGGAAAGTGCGAAACAACGAGCACGGCCCATTAATGCATTTGCTCCTAACGAGCCCTAACTGACGATGGTGGCGCCATTCGCTAAGAGCGTCCCACGAACCGACGTTTGGCACGCCAGTTGCAGCGCAGGCAATAAAGCCAGCTGTACCGGCCGGCCTTCTGACACAGGATCGTCGTTCCTCATCCCCAGACGATCCTGTCAGTCTGGGTCCCGCCATCTCCAAGCCCAGACGATGCCCTCGGCGAACTTCCAGCCGCCGGGGGCATTTCCCGCTCAAACATATCAGCGGCGGTAGCAAGCATGTCCCGCCTGCCGGCTCGATTTGGCGAGCCAGCGCAGGAGCAGCTCTTTGGTGCTACGGAGGTTAAAGGCTGTGACACGCATCTAACAGCGCTCACGAGCACAATGGCCTCATTCGAGGGCAAAGCGCCTCAGGCAGCTCGAGCACAATAAAGCGCTAGGCCCGTTAGTCCGGGTGGATCGTGATATCCATGGTTTCGTCGCTGTCTCCGAAGGGGTCGGCAAACCGATCGTCCTTGAGCAGCTTGACGCCGCACAGGCAAACATCACCTTCGATCACGGCGAGCGCTACCGGGTCAAGCGATTGTCCATCTCAGGGGCCGTCGATGCACACCCCAGTTTCGATCTCGAATCTTGCACCGTGCCAGCCGCAGCGGAGAAAGGAACGGTCCGCCGAGAAACACGCACCGCAGCCGATGTTCAGCCAGACACTCTCATGCGGACAACGATTGACGTAACCGAAATAGTCATTGCCGAAGGTGCGCACCACAATAAAACGGCCGGCGCTCGCCCCATCATCAATCTGCGACAGGCTAACGCTCACTGCCCCACTCCGCTCGATGGCATCGGCCTGGCAGACGACAAAAACCTCGGTGCGACCGCTCATCACATTGCCGATTATAGGTTCGCTCATCCCGGCCTCGCAGTTTGCTGCTTGAAGGCTTCAATCGCAGCCCGGGTCAGCTGAAAAATCCCACGGCCACGAGCGAGCGGCCGAAACGCCGAGCTGGCATGGGCGTTGAGGACATCAAACCACTGGTTCGGCGTGAGCTTCGCCGGACGCTCGCTGATTTGGATCACCCTCCCGTTGGGAGCGAAGCGGACGTGGATGATGACTTGTTGCGAGTTCATAGCGATCCCCTATTTTTGCTAACTCTAATGATCTTGAGTGGTCACCGAGAATCTCAACTGTGATGTGCTTGGTTTCCTGCACCTTGGCGCGTGGGCCTCTAGCCGCGGCTTGGACCCGGCGCCTCCTCTACTATCGATCAGTCCTTCTTCGCGCTCGCCTGGAGCTTTCTCTTGCGGTGTTAAGTCGAGTGCATCCGCCCGCTGGAGAATTGCTGCGAACACAGCAGCGTCTCCACGCCGAGAGCTCGGCGGCGGTGATATCGGAATCGGACAGTGGAATGAATGATGTATTCTCCTCCACAGTGTGCGCGCCATCAAGCCGATACTCTGCTGGCTCAGTGCTCACCGCCCAAAATTCCTTTCGGCCAACACGATGTCGATCGCCCGTATCGGATCGGCCGTAATCTGCACGCAGCGATCCGATCCATCGACCAGATGAAGGTCGAAAACGCGCATACTGCCGGAACGGCGGATTCGCCAAATCCGAGGCATAAAGCCGCGCCCAAGCAAGCTGCCAGCCGCTCGACTTCGATCAATTCCTCCGCGGTAAGCGCGATCGTGGTTCCTCTATGACTCGTCAAAGACGGTTCGTCATTGCCAGAACAGACGCTCCGGATCCGCATTCAACTCGTCGATTGCAGAGGTCAACCGATGGTAAAGGCTGTAAAATTCCCAGATTCCTCGCGCATGATTCTTACGAAACAGCTTCCAGATCCCGCTCACGCCATCATAAAGAAGCAGCGCGACATCGATGAGAGCGCCATCCTTGGCGATGTTGCGCGAGCAACAGGGGCTCTCGACGAGGTAGCCGCCCCTCACCGGCGTCACGTAGGGCGAGACGTAGAGATAGCGTTTGCGCGAGCTTAAGCCGTGCTCGATCCGCTTGCGATCGAGCTCGTTGGGGTGAGGCACCAGCCCGGCCTTTGCCTTTCTCATCAGCGCAGCATTCATGGCGAAAGCCTCCATTCAAAGCACTGTAATTTCTTCTTCAAGACAGCCGATGAGCAGCTGATCACCAAAATCGACAATGTAGATCGGCACGTTCGCTTCCGTATGGATCGCGACGTTGATGATCTCACCGATCGCTCCGGCGGCGAGCAAGACTCCATCGGGCTTCGTATCGGGAAATGAGTCGTCGTTGATGAGGTCGACTGCGGTCTTGACCCGCTGTCCCCGCCGATATTTCGGAGAGCCGCGCTGCGTCATGACTCCTCCGGCAATGGCAGATCATCGACCTCCTCGCAGGCGTCCGCCGGCTCTAGTTCCTTGCGTTTCATGCCAACGCGGTAACCGCTTTCCAGATATTCGACGCCGTAGATGTAGAATTGCTGCAGGAATGTGCCGATCGAGACGACGTAACCCACCTCTCCCTTCTTCACTAACACGTCGCCAATCTCCTTGCCGCGATAGGTGCCATCATTGCGGATGGTGCGATTGGCTCGCACCTTTTGGCCAAAGCTGAAGACAGGCGGCTCGCTGAGCTCGACGACGTCGCTGTCGCGAACGATGCTGTTCATGTGCCGCGCCTCATGCATCGCTCCTTCAGAGATGCGGGGGCCGCCTCGCCCAGGCGAGATCCTGGATCACGTCATCCTCCCGCGGCATCGCGAAGCGCCTTCGGATCGCCGCGCGGAATGAAATGCCCACCAGGGCGTTGTTGCCGACCAGCAACAGCACGCCGGAGGGCAATCCAGCACGGTCCTCGTGCGTGATGGAGGACCGAACGTCGTCTACGCCGGCGCCAACGCGCAGCACGAAGCTTACAACGCTTTTCAGCACCACTGGTTGGCATGCCGATCATGGGGTTCACGCTTTAGGCTGGCGCCTGGTAGCGAGGCACAGATGTGTCAACCACGCAGGTATTGTCGACTGGACAGGCGGCGACACATTGCGGCTCGTCGAAATGGCCAACACATTCAGTGCATTTCGCCGCTTCAATGACAAAGCTCCCCCCTTTTTCCGAGATAGCAACGTTCGGGCATAGGGGTTCGCAGGCTGAGCAGCTCGTACACTGCGAGGTGATGATCTTAAATGGCACATATTTCCCCTTACGCTGCAGAGATCAGAGATCCTTGCGGGAGCGCGGCGCCTCCTCGCCGCACGTGCTGGAACTCCCCGCGCTTCACCTTGTCCAGATAGGATTTGAACCAGGCGATCGCCGACTTCTCAATGAACTCATGGGCGTATTGATCGACCGGCTCGATCCCCGCCTTGATCAGATTGCTTTTCGGGCAGCCGCCGATCTTAGACACGAAGACCGCGTGGCAGTCATGGATGCCGCGCATGATGGCGGAAAGCCTGTCCTCCTCGCCATAACCGCCCTGGCAATAAACGTCCACACGGCGGTGCCCGACGAATTTGGCACCGGATGTAGAAAGTTCGTAAACCTGGAATTCCTTTGCATGCCCAAAGTGCTCGTTGATCAACCCCGAGCCCTTGGTTGCGACGGCCACTAGAAGAGTAATCGCGCTCATCTCTCCGGCAAATTCCGCAAGCTCCTTTTGAGCGGCCGCTACTTTGGCGGCACGCTCATCCTCTACCCTGCCCTGATATGCCTCGCGCATCTCCAAATCATATTGGACGTCCATTCTCATGACCTGATCCGTGGTGAACTCTGCGCTGCGATCTTCCCCGAGTAGGCCAACCGCATCGGCGCGGCACTGGCGACAATGCCGCATCATTTTTATCTCTCCTTCGCAAGCATCTTGCAGCGCCTTCAACTCCTGCGCCGTCGGTCCGCGCTGACCGTTGAGGCCAAATACTGTGCCGTGCTCGGGCGCGGAGATCAGGGGCATGATATTGTGAAGGAAGGCACCGCGCGACTTGACCGCCTTGTTGACCTCGACGAGGTGGTCGTCGTTGATGTTTGGAATCATCACCGAATTGACCTTGCACAGGATACCCCGTTCGCTAAGCATCTCGAGGCCCTGCAGCTGGCGATCGGTCAGTATCTTTGCCGCGTCGATGCCGGTGTAGCGCTTGTGGTTGAAGAAGATCCACGGATAGATCTTGGCGCCGATTTCGGGATCGACCATGTTGATGGTGACGGTGACGTGGTCAATTTTGGACCTGGCGATGGTATCAATATGGTCTGGCAGAGCCAATCCGTTGGTTGACAGGCACAGTTTGATGTCGGGGGCGGCCTTGGCGACCAGCTCGAACGTCTTGAACGTCTTTGCTGGATTGGCGAGGGGATCGCCGGGACCAGCGATGCCAAGCACTGTCATCTGCGGAATTCTAGTCGCGACCGCGAGCACTTTTCTTACCGCCTGCTCAGGAGTGAGCTTCTCGCTCACCACGCCCGGACGCGATTCATTAGCGCAGTCGTATTTTCGGTTGCAGTAATTGCACTGGATGTTGCAGGCAGGCGCGACCGCAACATGCATGCGGGCGTAATGATGATGCGCTTCTTCGCTGTAGCAGGGATGGTTCTTAACCTTTTGCCAAATTTCGGACGGCAGATCGCGTTGACCTGCCTGCGAGCCGCAGCTCGCCTGCCCGGTCTTGGCAGAAGCGCGGCAGCCGGCGGACTGCATAATCGTGCCGCTATCCACTCCAGCTTTGACAGGCTTTCCGCGTTCGACGACCGCGTTCATTTTCGTTTTTCCCTGCAGGCATCATCGACCACCCAGGACCATCCGTGAGCGAGCCTCAAGAACCTGGTTAGCAACTTGCATGCCATGGCGGAGACGATGAAATTGCAGCCATGCGCCAACGAGTTAGCGGAAGCGATCGTCGCTAGCGCATAGAAGAACAGCAATGATGCGCTTGTTAGCGATGCGACAGATACGTCATTATTCTCACGCAGAGCTCCATGGCTTGCGCGTTCATTCTCACGCAGCTCGCCAGAACTCCATCTGAACGGGTTTTCTCGCGTTGGGCTCTCACAATATGCCGATACGAGGCGGGAATCCGGGGCTTTCCAATGCCACCAATGGTGAGCAGTATCTCAAGCGCGCAAGGGAGCCCATTCGCAAGCGGTGTCAGACTGTGCAGCACCGTCGCCCAGCTCCCAGCCATGGCACCGGCGACTCTTGGCCAACCGCATCGTAAACGCGATGCCAGCGATTCTCGCCAATGCCGACGCGGGTGATACCCTGTACTTCGCCCCAGCGTCGGCTCGACTGCCGAGCAAAGGCCTGTGTCATCGATGCCGTCACGGCGGGTTGACGTTTGCTGCCGACGCCTAGGCTTGGCTCTAGCCGGCCGCGGCAACGCAAACCTTATTGGCGAAGAAGCCGGCAAACGCCTCTGGTGTGGTCGGCACATCGGGCTTGGACAATTCGGCGCGGCCAGGACTGAGATTGGAAGCAATGCTCGAAGCCCTCAGGCCGGCAGCGACGTCCACGAGCGCCTTTGCATCGGCCCTATCGACGAACTCGATCTGCGGAGGCGCCTTCACGAACCGTCCCCGTTCTCTCCCCGTTTTTTAGCGTTGATTGTGATCGGTAACGGGGTGTCGCTCGCCATCTCGGGCAAATCGAGCACCCAGCCATTAGCCACTTTGATCCAGCCGCCCCACAGTGTCTCGTACTCGGATTCTACGATTGGCTCTTCGAGATCCTTTTTTGGCACGTAGATCGACAGGCCCTCCGGAGACCGGCGGATCATGATTTTCACGACATCTACTCCCTGACTGTGACGCGGGAGATGGCGCGCATGCGAGCCACGATGTCTGACACCGCGCACACCACCTCATCGACCTCCGCAAAGGAGGTTTCACGCGACAGAGAAAAGCGAATGGCGCCGTGCATCCGCCACCGCGGCAGCTGCATGGCACGCAGAACATGCGATGGCTGCATGGAGCCGGAGCTGCAGGCTGATCCTAGCGACACAGCGATGCCCGTCCGATCGAGATGGTGGGCGATGGCTTCGCCTTCGAGATGGTCGAAGGCAATATTGGCCGTGTTCGCCAACCGATTGCTGGTGTCGCCGAGCACAACGCACTCGCCATTTTTCAAGATTCCCTGCTCAAGACGGTCGCGCAACGCGGCAATGCGATCGCGCTCGGGTTCAAGCCGCTCCGCCGCAAGCTCGGCGGCTTTTCCCAGGCCGACAATGCCGGGAATATTCTCAGTCCCGCCTCGGCGCCCTCGTTCCTGTGATCCGCCGCAGATCAGCGGCCGGAATTCTGTCCCTTTGCGCAAATATAGCGCGCCGATCCCCTTGGGGCCGTGCAGTTTGTGCCCGGATAGCGACAGCATGTCGATCGCACTGTCCTTCAGGTTCACGCACACCTTACCGATGGCCTGCACCGCATCAGTGTGAAACAGCGCGCCCGCCTCCCGAGTCAACTCGGCTAGAAGCTCCACAGGAAAGATCGTTCCTGTCTCGTTGTTGGCCCACATAACCGAGGCAATCGCTGTGCGTGGCCCGAGTGCGCAGCGAAACGCCTCGATGTCGAGCCGGCCGCGGGAATCTACGGGTATGATGTGCGTCTTGACTCCTGTTGTCGCCAATTGCTCGGTTAGCGCAAGAACGGCGGAGTGCTCTACCGAGGTGGTGACGATCTCGTCGCGATCTTCCTGTGTCGCAAGCGCAGAGAGGATGGCGGCATTATTGCCCTCGGTCCCTCCCGAGGTGAAAACGATTTCATGATCGTATGCGTTCCCTAGCAGGATACGCAAGCTACGCCGGGCCTGCCTCACAGCGACTGCGACCTCGCTGCCAAAGGCATGCGTGGACGAGGCATTGCCGAATTGCTCGGTGAAGAAAGGCAACATGGCTTGCACGACGGATGGATCAGTTCGAGTCGTTGCATTATTATCGAGGTAAATCAGCATTCGATTTCGCTCAATCCACTGCCTCGCCTGCAGCCGCGACGGGGATCAGGCGCACCAATTCGCCAAGTTTTCGACAAGCCGCGCCTGAATGCCTTTCCTCATGCTCGAAAGCTTACAGCAACGTGCGGGCAGTGGACATCCTGAACATGACCCTGCTGCCATCGATCCCGATCAGGTGACAGTCGCCACCATCGCGTCGCAGATTGGGGCGAATCTCGTTCGATGGCGCCGCGAATGCGACGCTCTCGGTCTGTCGCAATGGGCGACGATTGCCTCAGTTGTTTCGGTTCGGCCGGCATGCTTCTATGTCCTCCTCATCAGCTGAACGATTTGTTTCATCAGCTGAACGATTTTCCGCATGAGCAGTTCGCAGTGGCGTTCGGGTTGTGAAACGTAAAGCCAGAACTCTCCAGTGCCATCACGAAATCGATGGTCGTGCCGATCAGATGCTCACGGCTCTTGTTATCGACGAACACTTTCAGCCCATCGCAGTCGATCACGGTGTCGTCAGGCTTCGGTTCTTCGACCAGACCCATCTTGTATTTGAATCCATTGCAACCGCCCGCTTCGATCATGACGCGCAGACCGCCGGTCGGATGGGTCGACGATGAAATCGCGCTCTTGATTGCGTTCACTGCGCTATCCGTCAGGTTGATCACGGCTTTCCCTCATCAGCTTCGATCTAGCTGCTAAGGGCAAGCCACGTGCCAGCGCGCAGACGCTTGATGATGCTCACTTTTTTGGATTGCGCCTGTTGGCGTTGAAACCGGTGTCGGGTTCCCGACAGGCTCCCTGAGTGTTAGCAGCCACTGACGCGTTTTCTTCTAAGCTGCGGCGAAAGCCGCTACGCATGCGACGGCAAGCAATTTGCATCGCATCTGGCACCGGCCAAGGCGTCGGAAGAGTTTAGATCGAGGAAGACTTTAATGACTGCAATCGAGAACACCGCACTCGGCAGACTTGAGAAGGAGGGCCGCCTGCTCAATGCCGTACTCAAAGGCGGGACTACCAAGCCGGGCCGGTTCGGCTTTCGCGGCGACGTGGCACTAAAATTCCAGACTCAGGTTGCGGACGAGAAACGGCCGCCAGACTATTCGATTGAGCAGGTGTTGACGATCGCACAGGACGGCGAACGCACTATTCCGGTGCTGGCCGGCTATCTGCATTCCTTCGCCTATCTTGCTGACGTCGCGAGCGTCCTTGACGGCGCCTTAAGCCCAACCGGCAGCTACTTCATCTTCTGCAACAACATTGATTTACTGGCGAAGTACCGAGTGAAGTTCGGTGATATTAGCTTCCACGTCCTACCGTGCGATGAATCCACGGTTTGGAAGGAGATGATGGACCTGGTCGGGCTCAACAAGGACGACATCAAGAAGCTCGATCCGGGCGGCAAGCTTGATTACCTCCTCGATGCCGCAAAGGATCTCGACCTGTCCTATGAGGAGATCTCGTACGACGAAGGGCTAAAGAGGATGGAGCCCGTGAAAAACCGCAACGAGAATCGGCCGGTCTGAGCGCCGTCTTCACTTGTTGGCCGATGCATCGTCTTCGACAAGATGCACACCAACGACGCAGATATCACCGTCCAGAACAGCCAACGCGATCGGCGTGAGCGTTCTACCTTGACATGGACCTTCGACGCACAGGCCGGTGCCGAGTTCGAAGGTCGAACCATGCTTGCCGCACATCAGCCGGATACCGTATGGATCAAGGAATACGTTCCGCTCCCAGTCCAAATTGACGCCGTTGTGCGGGCATTTATTGACGTAGCCAAGCACCTTTTTGCCCCAGCGCACCACAATGATGGACCACGGCCGGTGATTGCCGTGATCGTCGACGACCATCAGGTGGAATCCCTTGGCCTGGCGGCTCGAAATGTCGTTAAAGCTGCAGATCGCGTAGATGGGATTTGGCTTCATTTATCGCCCATTGATTGCAAGACCCTTTTCATTGTCGCTATGCAATCAACCTGCAAGAACCGTACAAGTGCCGGTCTGATAGTGTCTGTTGTAATCCAACGCGCAAGCGAGCCCTTGCTGGCTCGCCCAATTACCCGCCGCATCATTCAGACTAATCAGTTCGACAATTTAGGCCTTGCTGCCGTTTCCATGCAGGCCGTGCAGCTGCAGCTTTCGGGTCCAAGCCCTCTGCACTATTTGTCGGACAGCTGCCCGCGGTGGCTGGTCGTTGCTGCTCGTTGCTGCTCGTTGTGGCCACTCCGTAGGGAGCCCCCGTTGCGCCACCTCGGATCGCGCATCCGACCGCAGCTTCGTAAGCGCCTTCGGAGAAGGTTGTTGAACGGACGTTTCAGCCGGCGAGGGCGACGCAGCAAGCGCGCGCCCCTTTGAAGCAAGCCGTTGAGCTCGGGATAGAACGGTCAAATGTCCGTCATTTCAGGCCCGATGCTGCTATTGCAGCCAATTTACTCCATGTGCATCCCTCTAAGAGCGCGCTCCAAGTAAAATGAAGGGTCATCGTCCGACGAATCCGTTTCGTAGCTTCTCTGAGGACCGACATCACTGCCCCCATCTTTGGAAAGATACTTCGTAGGCTTGCCTACCCGCTGCCACTCGTCGTTCTCGTTCTTCGTCCACACATCGGGGCGTTGGTGAGGATCAAGCACCCAGTGGTTACGACCCACGGGAACAAAACCCATGTCTGCTAGACGAGGTTCCATGCCAGCTAGGGCTGGCCGCGACAAGATCAGCGGATGGTCCCCGTCCTCTCGCAGTTGATGTTCTAGCAAGATATCGCCAGCGTTCTCGACAAGCGGATGAGTCACCCTAAGATCTACCACGGATGTGATATCGTTGCGCCCAAACTGCTGCTGAAAATGGTCTCCTTTAATCCGAGCCGGGCCTCCTGCTCTTAGAAGCCCGACAATTTCGTCGCCCAACCGGTAGCTGTAAAATCGTGCTGGCTTATTTGGATCATCGTAGGTGTTGGCGTAACTTCCAGCAACCGTCGCTGCGCGCTCAGCCTTCTGGGAGACGAAGTCCGAGTACTCTTCTGGGTTCTCGCTGATGTGCCTGATATCATTGCGCAAGAATCTCTCAACTCCGCGCAAGAAGGACTCTCGGTCGATCTCTCTGATGGGCGGTTCGGAAACGAGAGAGTATGACGCCGCTGGTTCGGACGACGACCCACCTCGCTCCATTGCTGCAACTGTTTCCGCAAACCGTGGACTATCTCCCGCTTCTGACGAATCGTCAGTTTGGTTACCGGTAGTGAACTGGCTGGATGAGCCAACGCTTCTGCCATACATGAGAGCGCTCTCCTATCGGCAAGGTTGCACACAATTGAGCTCGTGCCGTGCGAGCTCTGCCGACTAGGATAAAATTCCTAGCTGACCACAACCTGACCAAAGCACTCTGCGCGCTTCGGCGTGACTACCCGACGCACTCTGCGCGTGAGTTACAGATACTCGCTGCGACAAGCCGCGATCTGCACAGCATCCACTCGGATCAAATCGCCCGACCCGAACGCTCGACACACCTTGTGGCTGCGCCTCTTGACCAGCGAGACAGAAAGTGCCGCGGACTTCGTCAAGTTGCACGATGTGTCAGAGAGTCAAATCAACCGAGCGACGGTGAATGATCGTCTCCTCGAATCTCCGGCCTTCATCTACTAACCCAAACAATGGCGCCGAGAGCGCGAAAGAGACATCATGGCCCACTACATCGTCCGGTTCTTCAAGACCCTTACCGGAGATCAGGGACAAGCCCGTGAGGCCTGCCGGCGCGTTATTGACATCAATGCGTGTAACGCGACCGAAGCAGCATCCCTTGCCAAACGGCAGTTCTGCGAGCTCCGGGAGATCCGAGAGTGGTCGCTGCTCGCGGACCGGATCGACGTCGGCCTGCCGATTTTCCCCTCATGAGGTGATGGCCCGCCAGGCGCCGGCATACTCTTCAGCTATTTGATAGGTCCGACTGCTCTCCCAGGCTGAGCCGGCGCAGTTTGCCTCCTAAACAGCACAATTGCATGGCCAAAGCTTGCCGCGCGCTGGTGAGTGCCCCGAGCAGGACGTCAGGCCGCAGGTCGCTGGCTGCGGTGGATAGCCAAAGCAAGCCTCAGAAGGAGGACAATCGAGACGTTGCCCTTCCCGCTCTCGATCTGAGCGATGTATCGCTCCGAAATGCCAGACCTGCGGGCGAGCTCCCGACGCGACATGCGGCAATGCATGCGCGAGCGGCGCACACGGTCGCCGAGTTCGAGCAGGAATTCGGTCTCGGAGCATGGCGGCTCAGCATTCCCACCGGGCAACGCTTCGCCCGCGAACTCGACGACCTCTTCCAGCATTTTTTTGTCCTCTCTTCCCGAACCTAAGACTATGGCTGGTCTTCAGGTCTCTCATTGACATCGATCAAATAGCCGGCTCGCTATCGAGCTCTCGCAGCTGATTGCGGTGCTCCTTCGGAATGAAGCGAATCTTCTCCGGAAAACATAAAGTTCCAATACGGCAGTTGGATTGAGCCAGAGCAAGGTCGTCTGGGCACCGCTGCGTTAGCTAGTCCGGAGATGGAGGACCGCACATGCGACCCGACTTAGTGCAATCCTATGGCAACGACAGCCTCCCTCGGTATACGAGCTATCCAACCGCCCCGCACTTCTCGCCCGAGATTTGCGAAGTCGATTATCGAAAATGGCTCAAATCCGTGCCGCTCCAGCAGCCGGCTTCGCTTTACCTGCATGTGCCATTTTGCCGCTCGATGTGCTGGTACTGCGGATGCCATACCTTCGTAACGAAGCACGATGAGCCAATCGCCCTCTATGCCTCTGGTCTGCGCCGCGAGGCGCAGCTTACCGCTGAGGCGATCGGGCAGAGGCTGCCGGTCTCTCACATCCACTTTGGCGGCGGTACGCCGACCGTCATGCGACCGGAGACGTTCGCGGAACTGGTCGATCTCTTGCGGTCTTCGTTTCTCGTCCTTCCCGATGCCGAAATCGCCATCGAGATAGATCCTCGCACCCTGACTAAGCCGATGACGGAGGCCCTTGCCTCCTGCGGTGTCAACCGCGCGAGCCTGGGTGTTCAGAGCTTCGACCCAGCCGTCCAGCAGGCCATCAACCGGCATCAGACTTTCGATCAGACCGCGACCTCCGTCGAGCGGTTACGCCGGCAGAGCATCGGCCGGATCAACTTTGACCTTCTCTATGGCCTCCCCCTGCAGACGGTGGAATCCTGCCTGGATACCGTTCGCAAATGTCTCGAGCTGCGCCCTCATCGCTTTTCGGTCTTCGGCTACGCCCATGTTCCATCATTCAAGAAGCATCAGCGAACGATCTCCGATGACTCGCTCCCAGACAGTCTCGAGCGACACCTCCAGTCAGAGACCATTGCTCAAGCCTTGCTTGATGCGGGGTACGTGCGCATCGGCCTCGATCACTTCGCGCTTGCCAACGACAGCCTTGTCGCCGCAGGCCGGAAAGGCAGATTGCGACGGAATTTCCAGGGTTACACCGACGACACCGCAGACACGCTCATCGGTCTCGGCACCAGCGCCATCGGCCGCATGTCTCAGGGCTTCGTGCAGAACGTCGTTCCCATACGCGATTATCTGGCCCGCATTGCCGAGGAACGCCTCGCCACGACGAAAGGCTACGTGCTTACCGACGAAGACCGATTCCGCGCCGCTATTATCGAGCGAATCATGTGCGATCTTGCGGTTGATCTCCGCCAAGTATCGCGTCTGCATGGCCGCGACCAGGAGTCCGCCGTAGTTGATCGCGCTCGGATTGATAGTCTCATCGCTCATGGCGCCGTGACAATGACCACGGACGGCCTATCAGTGAACGCCGGGGCAGAATTCTTGGTGAGGAGCGTGGCTTCGGCCTTCGACGCCCACCTTGTGCATTCCGCAGCCACTCATAGCCGTGCAGTCTAACCTCAGGGCTCCTCACGAGGCTCGCTACCATGAGACAATGGAAGAGGCTGGGCTCTTCCCGGCTGCCTTCACGCCCGCCAAGGCCATCGTCAAAGCAATCAGCAGCAGGCAGGCCCGCGAAGAAAGTCGACCGCCTGGGGTATTAGAGATTCCTTTCTGAGCGCATCGATCGTATAAGCGTTCGGGCAGTACTCTGGATATTGCAAAGCCGCCGTTCCTGCCCTCGTCTCACGATTGCATCGCGGCTTTGATGCACAAAGTGCGCACACCATTGTCAAGTCATGCAGCACGCCTGGCTGCTTGCGCGCAATCGACCTTTCATCAATCCCGAACACATCGAGCAGCCGTGACAATTCCTTGGCACCGTGCCGGCCATGAGCAATGAGGGCTTCGAGCTCAGCTCGCTGGACGCGAAGGTCGCGCGCAATGGACTCGATCTCGGAGGCACTGAGTGCACGGATGTCGGCGGATTCGCGAAATCGTTCGAACCAATCCGCAATCCTTCCCAACAAGCAGCCCGCGATCGACGCTGATTTAGTGATCGATGTCATGGCAACCTCACGAACTTTAATAGACGCAATATTCTACCGCGGAGCGGCGCCTGCATTGCGCCAGGTCAAATGGGGCGCAGTTCACCACCGCCAGCTGCTGTCGAACGGACCTTGGGCTGGAGCGATGGCGACTCAATAGCGTCCTCAGCAATCGCGCGCCAAGCGGCCCCGTCGAGATCGTCAAACTGACCACTCTTCAACGACCATAGGAATGCCAGTAGCCCGATCACGCCAAGCAGCAATGCCAGCGGGACGAGGAACACGATCACTTCCATAGCTCATTCTCCCGTCGCAGACGGCGTCCGCGTAGCGAGTTCAGCATGACGAGGATCGATGAGCTGCTCATCGCTGCCGCCGCAATCAACGGCGTGAGAATCCCGCTGATCGCGACCGGAACGGCCAGGACGTTGTAGCCGATCGCGAGCCAGAGATTTTGCCGCATCAAATGCAAGGCCTTGTGCGAGGCATCAATGGCTGCAACGACCGGGACCAAGGGACGGCCCAGGAAGACGAGATCGGCCGTGGCCTGGCTCAGATGTGCGGCCGAGATCGGCGACATCGAGACATGAGCCGCGGCGAGCGAGGGCGCATCATTCATGCCGTCGCCGACCATCAGCACCTTTGCGCCGCGCTGTTTCAGTGCCTCGATCCGGGCGATCTTGTCGGCCGGCGTGTCGCCGGCGCGCCATTCGGGGATGCCAAGCGCATCGGCCGCCGCGCGCACCGCAGGTTCGCGGTCGCCGGAAAGGATCTCGACACCGATGTTGCGCGCCTTCAGCGCTGCCACGACCGACTTCGCGTCCGGGCGCAAGCCCTGGCGCACCGACAGGATGAACTTCTCGCCGCTCTTGGCGAAGGCGACGATGGAGGCTTCGGGATCGACCATGGCCTTGTCGACCAGCGCCTCCGCGCCGCAGAAGGACGGGCGGCCGAGACGAACTTCCTCGCCGTCGACCGTCGCACGAACGCCCTGCCCGGCCTCTTCCACCGCACCGACGATCGGCGATGTGGCGCCGGCGGCTTGCGCGATCGCGGCCGCCACCGGATGATGGCTCGACAGCGCCAGGCGGCCGGCGAGCGCGAAGATGTCGACGGGAATCGCGGCCGCGTTGATCACTTCGAGATCGGGCAGCGTCAGAGTACCTGTCTTGTCGAAGATGACGTGGTCGGCCTCCGCCAGCCGCTCGATGGAATCGCCAGCATTGAGCAGCACGCCCGCCCTGAACATCGCGCCCGAGGCCACGGTCTGCACCGTCGGAATGGCAAGGCCCAGCGCACAGGGACAGGTAATGATGAGCACGGCAACGCCGGTGACGACGGCATCGTGCCAGCTCGCACCAAGCGCGACCCAGACGAGAACGGTCAGAAGCGCGGTCGCATGCACCACCGGCGCGTAGAGCCGCGAGGCCCGGTCGGCGAGCCGCATGTAACGCGAACGGGCCTGGAGCGCATTGTCGAGCAGCCGCGTGATCTCGGCCAGCAGCGTCGCCTCCGAGGCCGCCGAGACCCGCACCCGCAGCGTGCCGGAGATGTTCATCGAGCCTGCATAAACCGGCGTGCCTTGCTCGGCCGTGACATAAAGCGTTTCGCCCGTAATCAGGCTCTGGTCGATCTCGGAACGGCCCTCGATCACGGTGCCGTCGACTGCACAGCGCTCGCCCGGCCGCAGCAGCACGATGTCGCCGGGATGGATCGCCGCCACGGGCACCTGTGATATCTCGGCGGCCCCGACGAACTTCGCCGCGGTCTCCGCCTTGAGCGCGGCGAGATTGCCGGCGACCGCGCGGGTCCGCCGCCGCATGTTCTGGTCGAGGAAGCGGCCGACCAGGAGGAAGGTGAGCAGCATGATCGCCGCATCGAAATAGGCGTGCTCGGCGTGGTGGATGGTCTCGACCACGGACATGCCGAGCGCAAGGATCACGCCGATCGAGATCGGCACGTCCATGTTGGTGGTCTTGGCCGACAGCGCGCGCCAGGCCGAGCGGAAGAACGGCTGGCCGGCATAGGCCGCGGCGGGTAATGCGATCAGCGCCGACAGCCAGTGGAAGAAGTCGCGCTGCTCGGGCAGCATGTCCGAGACGTTGCCCGACCACACCGGGATCGAGAGCATCATCACGTTCATGGTGGCGAACGCTGCCACGCCGAGGCAGCGCAGCAGGAAGCGGGATTCGGCGACCTCGCTCGCCTCCGCGCTCTCGGTCTCGAACGGATAGGCTTTGTAGCCGAGCTCCTCGAGCCGATCGATGAAGCGGGCGGGATCGAGCGTGCCGGCTTTCCATTCCAGCGCGACGCGGCGGTCGGTGAGATTGACCCGCGCCAGCGTGACGTCGGGCATGGCCGACAGGCCGCGCTCGATCTTTGCCATGCAGCCGGCGCAGTGAACGCCGTCGACCGCGAGATCGATGTGCTGGACGCCCTCCCCCGCGCTGCGGACGTAGTGCGAGAAATCCCGCGTGACGTGCATGACGAAGTTCCTCAGTTCAGGATCACGCGGTTGCGCGACAGGAAGACGCGCTGCCCCCGTGCCTCACCTTCGATCACGAGGTCCCACTGCCCCGGCGCGACCGCTGCGGCATTGCCGCGATAGAGACCGGTGCCGGCTTCGCCGAGCTCGACCGACAGATCGGCCCGCTTGTCGGTCGGCCGCTCCAGACGGCCGGCGAATTTCAATCCGGTCATGGGCTGGCCCTTCGCATCGCGCGCCTCGAGCTGGATCACGGCGCCGCCGTCGGCGCGGCGCTCGATATGGGCGTTGACCTGCCATTTTCGCGCGGCCTGATCGTGCGCCGCCGAGATCTCGCGGTCATAGGTGAGGCCTGCGGCATAGGGACTGTCGACATCGGTGCCGGGCAGCGTCGCGATCGCGAGCTTCATCATGGTGACGTTCACGCCGATCACGACGCCGAAGAAGGCGACGAGCATCAGGAACACCTTGGTTCCGGTCAGCGGTTTGGATGCCATGGCAGAACTCCTGAGCCTCAAGGCGAGACGAAGTTGTCGGTCGTGCTCGCGGCCACGCCAAGCCCGATATCCATGACGTGGAAATGGACGGGAATCGACTTCTCCGGATTATTCTCCGCCGGCGCGGTGACGAGCAGCCGCAGCTCGCTCGTCGTATCGCGCGGGATCACGATCATCGGCCTGTCGGGCGTCACGGAATCGACCCCGACGACGTGCAGGGTCGCGTTGACGGGACCGTTCGCGTCGATCGCGATGACGCGGGCATAGCCGCTCTTGTTGAGCAGCCGCATGGTGTAGGCATTGCGGATCGAGCCGTCGCTGAGCTTGACCGCGACCGGATTGCGGTCGTGCAGCACATTGACGTCGAGCAGGCTCCGAGTCGCCAGGGTGTAGATCATGAAGCCGCCGACGGCCGCGATGATCGCGCCGTAGACGATGGTGCGGGCCCGGACGATACGGTAGATCGGCGCCTTGCCTTCCTGGCGGCGGTGGATGTTGATGTCGTTGTCGTAGCCGATCAGCCGCTTCGGCCGGCCGATCTTTGTCATTACGCTGTCGCAGGCGTCGATGCAGAGGCCGCACTGGATGCATTCCATCTGGGGTCCGTTGCGGATGTCGATGCCGGTGGGACAGACCGCGACGCACTGATAGCAATCGACGCAATCGCCGACCTGCTGGCCCAGTGCGCGCAGTTCGGCTGCCTTCTTGACCGACGTGCGCTTCTCGCCGCGATCGTAGCGGTAGGTGACGTTCAGCGCCCATTCGTCGGTAAGGGCAGCCTGCATGCGCGGCCACGGGCACATATAGGTGCAGACCTGCTCGCGCATGTAGCCGGCCAGCAGATAGGTCGTCGCGGTGAGGATGCCGATCCAGATATAGGCAATCATCGGCCCCTGGAAGGTGACGAGCTCCTTCACCAGCGTCGGCGCGTCGTTGAAATAGAGCACCCAGGCGCCGCCGGTCCACCAGGCGATCAGGAGCCAGATCGAATGCTTGAGCACGATCTCGGAGATGCGCTCGAGCTTCATCGGATCGGTCGAGGAATCCTTTTTCATGCGCTCGCGCCGGTCGCCCTCGATCAGACGCTCGACCGCGTAGAACACGTCGGTCCAGACCGTCTGCGGGCAGAGATAGCCGCACCAGATCCGCCCGCCGATGGAGTTCATCAGGAACAGCGCCACCGCCGCGACGATGAGCAGGCCGGTGAAGTAGTAGACCTCCTGCGGCCACAGCTCGATGAAGAAGAAGTAGAAGCGGCTGTTGGGAAGGTCGATCAGCACGGCCTGGCTGGGCGCGCCGAGGCCGCGATTCCAGCGCACGAAGGGAAGGAAATAGTAGACGCCGAGGCAGAACGCCATCAGGCCCCATTTGATCCGGCGGAAGGTGCCGGAGACGCTCTGGGGATAGACCTTCTTGCGGGCTGCGTAGAGTGGCCCGTAGTCGTTATCCGATATGAGGTCTTTGGGGTTCACGGTCTTGTTCATCGCCAACGGCTTTCGAGAGGTGCGATTGAACCTAGACCGGACATCGTCGCGCCAGTTGATCCAGCGCAAACGGAGGCACTTCTGTTCGCCTCCGTTTGCGGCCGGTCTGCTATTTTCCGCCACCGAGCGAGTGGACGTACACGGCCATCGCCTTGATGGTGGCGAGATCGAGCCGCCCTTCCCAGGCCGGCATGACACCGGCGCGGCCCTGGCTGATGGTCTCGATCAAGATCGCCTCGTCCGAGCCGTAGAGCCAGATCTTGTCAGTCAGATCAGGTGCGCCCAGCTCCTGGTTGCCCTTGCCGCCATCGCCATGACAGGCGACGCAATTCTCGGCGAAGATCTTCTGGCCCCTGGCGGGGTCATATCCCGTCCGCATCGAGAGGCCCGACAGCGCCCGGACGTAATTTGCGACCGTGACGATCTCGTCCGGCTTGAGCACGCCGTCCTTGCCGAAGGCGAGCATCTGGCCTTCATGGGCCTTGGCGTGACCGGAACGCGCGCCGAACTGGATGGTCTGCATGATCTGGTCGAGCGTGCCGCCCCACAGCCAGTCGTCGTCGTTCAGGTTCGGGTACCCCTTGGCGCCGGCCGCGCCGGAGCCGTGACAGGGCGCACAATTATCGCCGAATACGGTCTTACCCTTGGCGCGGGCGAGCGCCAGCAGGGCCGGATCCTTCTCGATGTCGGCGAGCGAGGCCGCGCCCAGCGCCACCATCTTGTCGCCGCGGATCTTCTCGAGATTGGCGAGCTCGACGGCGACGTCGGCGCGCGAGGAGTAGCCGAACACGCCGGTCGTGTTGCTGGAGATCAGCGGCCAGGCCGGATAGACGATCCAGTAACCGATCGCCCAGAAGATGGTGAGATAGAAGGTGATCATCCACCAGCGCGGCAGCGGCGTGTTGAGCTCCTTGATGCCGTCCCATTCGTGTCCGGTCGTGGACTTGCCGGAGAGGGAATCGATGTCGCTATGATGATCGGTCATGGTCTCTACTCCTCCCGCAACGGCAGGCGTGCCGCCTCGTCGAACGTAGCCTTGTTACGGGGCCAGAATGCGTAGGCGATGATCGCGAGAAAGATCACGACGAACACCGGCGTCCAGATCGTGGTCACCAGACCGGACGCGAGATTGTCGAGTGTCAGGATGGCTTTCATAGTTGATGCCTTCTCAGCGAAGATTGACTTTCTCGTTGTAGATCTTGAAATCGACCAGCGTGCCGAGCATCTGCAGGTACGCGATCAGCGCGTCCATCTCGGTCGGTGTGCCAGGCTTGCCGTCGAAATTGCGCACGACAGCCTTGAGGTAGCGCTTGCTGAAGGCATCCGCGCCGGAATTGTCGGGATCGGCCTGGGCCTTCAGATCGGCCCCAGCGTTGGCGATCTGGTCGTCGGTATACGGCACGCCCACCGTGCGCAGCGTACGCATGTGGTCGGCGATGGCGTCAGGGTCGACCTCACTGGCGCTGAGGAACGGATAGCCGGGCATCACCGACTGCGGCACGATCGCGCGCGGATTGGTCAGATGGGTGACATGCCAGTCGTCGGAATATTTGGCGCCGACGCGGGCAAGGTCCGGCCCCGTGCGCTTTGAGCCCCACTGGAACGGGTGGTCGTACATGCTCTCGGCCGCGAGCGAGAAATGGCCGTAACGCTCGACCTCGTCGCGCAGCGGCCGGATCATCTGCGAATGGCAGAGATAGCAGCCTTCGCGGACGTAGACGTTCCGCCCGGCGAGCTCCAGCGGCGTGTAGGGCCTCACCCCATCGACCTTCTCGATCGTGCTCTTGAGGTAGAACAACGGGGTGATCTCGATGAGACCGCCGATCGCGATCACCACCAGGATTGCGACGACCAGGATGATCGAGTTCTTCTCAAAGGCTTGGTGGCGCGTCCAGAACGACATTGTCTTGCTCCTCACTCCGCCGGCTGAAGAGCGACGGGCATCTGGACTTCCTGCTCGCCGACGCGAACCGTCATCCAGAGATTGTAGGCCATAATCAGCGAGCCGATCAGGAACAGCGCGCCGCCGGCGGCACGGATAACGTAGAAGGGATGCATCGCCTCGACGGTCTCGATGAAGGAATATTCGAGGAAGCCAAGCGAGGTGTAGGCGCGCCACATCAGGCCCTGGAGGATACCGGACACCCACATCGCGGAGATGTAGAGCACGATGCCGAGGGTTGCGATCCAGAAGTGCCAGTTGACGAGCTTCAGGCTGTAGAGTCCCTTCCGATTCCAGGCCCACGGCACCAGGCAGTACAGCGCGCCGAAGGAGACGAAGCCCACCCAGCCGAGCGCGCCGGAATGCACGTGGCCGATGGTCCAGTCGGTGTAGTGGCTGAGCGAGTTGACCACCTTGATTGACATCATCGGGCCTTCGAAGGTCGACATGCCGTAGAAGGCGACGGAGACGACCAGCATGCGCAGCACGGGGTCGGTGCGCAGCTTGTCCCAGGCGCCCGACAGCGTCATCAGGCCGTTGATCATGCCGCCCCAGGAGGGCATCCACAGCATGATCGAGAAGGTCATGCCCAGCGTCTGCGTCCAGTCCGGCAGCGCCGTGTAGTGCAGATGGTGCGGACCGGCCCAGATGTAGAGGAAGATCAGCGCCCAGAAGTGGATGATCGAGAGGCGGTAGGAATAGATCGGCCGCTCGGCGCGCTTGGGGATGAAATAGTACATGATCGCGAGGAAGCCGGCGGTCAGGAAGAATCCCACCGCGTTGTGGCCGTACCACCACTGGAACATGGCGTCCTGGATGCCGCCCCAGGCGACGTAGGACTTCGAGCCGAACACCGAGACGGGCAGCGGGGGATTGTTGCCGAGATGCAGAACCGCAATCGTCACGATGAAGGCGAGGAAGAACCAGTTCGCGACGAAGATGTGCGGTTCCTGGCGCTTGATGACGGTGACGAGGAAGACGAGCAGATAGACCACCCAGACGATGGTCAGCCACAGGTCCGAGTACCATTCCGGCTCGGCGTATTCCTTGCCTTGCGTGACGCCGAGCAGATAGCCGGTACCGGCGATTAGGATGAAAAAGTTGTAGCCGAGCACGACGAACCAGGGGGCGAGCTCGCCAGCGAGGCGCACGCGGCACGACTTCTGCACCACATAGAACGAGGTCGCGATCAGCACGTTGCCGCCGAAGGCGAAGATCACCGCCGAGGTGTGCAGCGGCCGCAGCCGGCCGAACTGGATCCAGGGCAGGTCGAAGTTGAGCGCCGGCCAGGCCAGCTCCGAGGCGATGATGAGACCGACCAGGAAGCCGGCAATGCCCCAGAACATCGCCATGAAAGACGAGAACTTGATCGGGCCCATATTATAGTTGGGCCAACCGTTGATCTCGGCCGGCGGCAGCGCCGCCGGGCGATCGAGGTAACGGTTGATGATGCAGAACACCGCAGCCGCGCTCGCCGCCGCACCAAGCGCGGCGTGGAAGGCGAAGGGCGCATCGAGGGCCTTGGCCGAGGCGACCACGCACAGGAAGGCAGTGACTGCGAACACCACAGCCAATCCGCTTTCACCGATGGTCATGGATTTGGAGATGGAGGGCTGGCTCATGGATTCTCTCTGAAAGAACACAGCGCCAGAAACCACGTTCGCCATCGCGGGGAATTGATTGAAATCAAGATGGATGGATTTCTGTTAATGTGAGGCCGATGCGTCACGACTTGAAATGCCCTTGTTCCCTTGTGCGCAGGGCGATCGCATATGGTCCGTATGCGGCCTGAACGCGCGCCTCGTCCTTCGAGACGACCGCCGCGCGTCTCCTCAGGATGAGGCTCAGCGCCGTCTTGCGCGCTCTTGAAAGTTCCGACGCGTACTCCACCGTCATCCTGAGGGCCGCCAAGGCGGGCGTCTCGAAGGATGCGTTAGAGTGGGCAACAAAAGGAATAGCCCGATCTGCGTCCCTATCAGTCGCTCGCCGTCGCCTTGAGCGCTGCGATGACGTCCTCGCGGGCGATGATGCCGACCAGCTTCTGCGCGGCATTCAGCACGATGATGCTCCGGATGCGGTGCTCGACCATGATCTGGAGCACGCGAGTCAGACGCGTGTCGGCGCTGACATAGATGAACTCGGGCGTCATGACGTCGCCGACCTTGCGGCCCATCAGCTCGTGATAGCGCGGCAGCATCTGGGCCGGTGTGAAGGCGAAGCACTTGAGGATGTCGAACTTGGTGACGATGCCGACGACCTGCCCGTCGTCCTCGACCGGGTAGGAGTTGAAATCGTCGCGTTCGAACATCTCGCTGAGCGCGAGCATGTCGAGGTCGCGCCTCACCGTCGTGACGTCGCGCGTCATGTAGCCGTCGACGGTCTGTTCCAGAAATTTGTACACGGCGCGTCCTCCTCGATGACCTTTGCGGCCGGCCGTCAGTGCGACAGCAGCACGCTCCGCGCGGATTGCGTGACCAGATGCTGGGTGACGCCGCCAAGGATCAGTTCGCGAAATCTCGAATGACCATAGGCGCCCGCAACGATCAGGCCGGCACCGAGGTCACCGGCGACTCTCTCCAACTGCGCGGCGGCGGATTCGTTCGGCGCGCCCTCGCAGATGCGCGCCGTCGCGGTGATGCCGTGACGGGCGAGCCAGTCGGCAACGTCGGTGACGCCGGCCGTCGCGACCGACCGCTCGTCGCCCTGCTCCAGAATCATGGCAATGGTGACGTCTCTCGCTTTGCGCAACAGCGGCAGCGCGTCGGCCACCGCGCGCCGCGCCTCTGGCGTATCTTTCCACGCCACCAGCACGTTGCGCAGGTCGAGCCAGTTGACGGTGTCGGGAACAACGAGAAGCGGACGACCGACCTGCATGACGAGGTCCTTGGGACTTGCGCGCGCGAAGGCGTCGGAGAAGGCCGGGCTGCGTGCGCCGCTGACGACGATGTCGGCACAGCGCGCCTGCGCCAGGACGAACCGCGCCGGAAAATCCAGTGCGCTGCGCCACTCCGCATGTCCGCTGCGATTCTTCGTGGCGGCGCGGAACTCCGCTTCCAGCCCGGCCAAACGCCACTTGATGGACGCTTCGCCTTCATCAATCAGCCCCTGCGCCTCCGCGCTGTCGGTGAAATAGAGCGGCGGGGCGAACTGCGCGGCTGCAACGCCGACAATGGCGGCTTCGAATCGTTCAGCGAGCTCGCCCGCGACCTCTAGACGCGGCTCGTTCGGCTGATCGAGCGCCAGGCTGACCATCACGGTCGCGTATGTCATCGGGATGCTCCGAAAAGGCAATGACCGCGGCGAAATCTAGCCGCGTTGGCGCCCGGCGGGATGAGATAGATCAAATCGCCGGGCGGCGTGTCGCGGGCATCGCCAATGGAAACAGACATCGGAACTTGCCTCCGGCCCGGCCTTGGGCGAAATTGCCGCCAGGGTTGCGGCACCACGCCCGCCGCACGGAAATGGGAGCCCCGGTTGCCGTCGACCCGAGTCACGCATCCGCCGGACGATAGCCGCGGTGAGCATTTCCGGGTCCGGATCGAAGGGTTCGGCGTCGGCACCTGGGATTTCGACCTGGCCACGCGGGATTTGGAATGGTCTGATACTGCGCGGACCCTGCTCGGTGTCGCGGAAGGCGAACAGCCGAGCTATGAGTCGTTCCTGTCACGCATCGAACCCGAAGACCGCGCACGCGTCGAGAGCGCGATCAGGCGCGTCTCCGAACGCGGCGGCGGCCTCGACGTGTCGTTCAAGGTGGCTGGCGCCTCCCGCGCGGGACAGTGGATCCGCGCCCGGGCCGCCGTGATCCGGGACGAGACCGGTACCGCCCGCCATCTGAGCGGGATATTCCTTGACGTCAACGAGGAGAAGCATCTCGAGGCAGCCCTGCGCGCCCAGGAGAATCATCTGCGCTCGATTCTCGAAACGGTGCCGGACGCCATGATCGTCATCGATTCGCGCGGCATCATGGAGCTGTTCAGCAGCGCAGCCGAGCGATTGTTCGGCTACAGCAAGCAGGAAGCCATCGGCCAGAACGTCAGCATCCTGATGCCGGAGCCGGACAAGTCACGTCACGACGGCTATCTGGAGCGCTATCTCAAGACCAATGACCCGCACATCATCGGCATTGGCCGCATCGTGACCGGCAAGCGCCGCGACGGCACGACCTTTCCGATGCACCTTTCGGTCGGGCAAACGCAGCGCGGCGGTGAGCTTTATTTCACCGGCTTCGTCCGCGACCTCACCGAGCATCAGCAGACCCAGGCCCGGCTCCAGGAATTGCAGTCCGAGCTCGTCCATGTCTCGCGGCTGACCGCGATGGGCGAGATGGCCTCGGCCCTGGCGCATGAGCTGAACCAGCCGCTGGCGGCGATCAGCAATTACATGAAGGGATCGCGACGCCTCCTGGCCGGAAGCCAGGACCCGAACACGCCGAAGATCGAGAGTGCATTGGACCGCGCCGCCGAACAGGCCTTGCGCGCCGGCCAGATCATCCGACGCCTGCGCGACTTCGTCTCTCGCCGCGAATCCGAGAAGCGGGTCGAAAGCCTCTCCAAGCTGATCGAGGAAGCCGGCGCGCTCGGACTTGCTGGCGCGCGCGAACAGAACGTGCAGCTCCGCTTCATCATCGATCCGAGCTCTGATCTCGTCCTCGCCGACCGCGTGCAGATCCAGCAGGTGCTTGTCAATCTATTCCGCAACGCGCTGGAAGCGATGGGGCAGTCTCAGCGACGAGAGCTCGTCGTCACCAATCGGCGCGTTGGTAACGAGATGATCGAGGTGGAAGTGTCGGATACCGGCTCCGGCTTCAGGGACGATGTCATTCCAAACCTGTTTCAGACCTTCTTCACCACCAAAGAGACCGGCATGGGTGTGGGATTGTCGATCAGCCGCTCGATCATCGAGGCTCACGGCGGCCGCATGGTCGCCGAAAGCAACGCGTCGGGCGGCGCAACATTCCGCTTCACCTTGCCGACAGCCGACGAGACCTGAGCCATGACGACCAAGGGACATGTTTACGTCATCGACGACGACGAGGCGATGCGGGACTCGCTCAACTTCCTGCTGGAGTCCTCGGGCTTTGCCGTCACGTTGTTCGACAACGCGCAGGGCTTCCTCGACGCCCTGCCCGGCCTTGGCTTCGGCTGCGTCGTGTCCGACATCAGGATGCCGGGCCTCGACGGAATTGAGCTCTTGAAGCTGATGAAGGCGCAGCAATCGTCGTTTCCGATCCTGATCATGACCGGCCACGGCGATGTGCCGCTCGCGGTCGAGGCGATGAAGCTACGGGCTGTCGACTTCTTGGAAAAACCGTTCGAGGACGACCGACTCACCGCGATGATCGAGACCGCCATCCGCCAGGCCGAGCCGGCCGCCAAGAACGACGCCATCGCGCAGGACATCGCCGCCCGTGTCGCCTCCTTGAGCCCGCGGGAGCGCCAAGTGATGGAAGGCTTGGTCGCGGGCCTCTCGAACAAGCTGATCGCCCGCGACTATGACATCAGCCCGCGCACCATCGAGGTCTACCGGGCCAATGTGATGACTAAGATGCAGGCGGGCAGCTTGTCGGAACTGGTGCGACTCGCCATGCGCGCCGGGATCGTGAAGGATTAAGGCAAACCGTCTTGAGGTAGGTCAACACGGGCCCATTTCTCGTGTGCTAAACCAAGCACAATGAGCGAGATCGGTTCCCATCGTAATCGGCTGATAATGGAGGCACCCGGACAGCCGGTTGTCTACGTCGTCGACGACGATGATGCCGTGCTCCGATCGCTGCGCTTCCTATTGGAGACCGACGGCTTCGCGGTGCGAACTTTCCGGAACGCCACGGCGCTGCTAAGTGCTATGAACAAGCCTGGCGCTGACTGCTACGTGATCGACTACAAGATGCCGGATATCAACGGCCTTGAGCTCGCCGACCGGCTGCGCCAGTCGTACGGCGAAACCCCCGTGATCCTGATCACGGGCTATCCGGACGAAAATATCTCGCCTCGAGCCGCTGCCGCCGGCGTCACGGACGTGATCTTGAAGCCCCTTCTGGCGGAAAACCTGGTCAAGCGCATCCGCCACGCGATCCAGAGCAGACGTGGAAACTCGGTGCGGCGCTAGACCGCGCTCCCTGTGCGGCGAACCTAGCTGGGGGATCGCAAAAATCCAGATCGGTTCGCAGCACGCTCTTGGGCCAAGATTGGTCATACAGGCAACACTCCAAGTTGGGGCTGCTATCTGGTCGCCCTCGAGCGGTATCTGACCCTGCAAGTGACCTACGGAGTTCTACGTAAGGGTACGCCCTTAAGATATCACGCGAACTTTTCAACCGACCCGGCACGGCGTAGGAACTCCGTCATCACAACGGAGATGGTGCGGATGCTGACCCAAACGATTAATACCCAGGCAATCAACACGCAAGTTCGTGGCAAGATTGGCTCGGCACTTCCCGCATCTGACCAGTTTGTCGCCATCGCCGACCATGTCGGACTGATCGCCACCGAATTGTCGTACCGCAAGGACGAGGAGATCTATGGCGAGGACGAGCCGGCCGAATACGTCTACCAGGTCGTGTCAGGTGCGGTCCGCACTTACAAGCTCCTCTCAGACGGCCGCCGCCAGATCGGCGCCTTCCACCTCCCCGGCGACGTGTTCGGCCTCGAATCCGGCGCCAGCCACCGCCTTACCGCTGAAGCCATCATCGAGACCAATGTGCGCGTGGTAAATCGCGCGAGCCTGGAGAAGGTCGCCGGCATCGACGTGCACGTTGCCCGCAAGCTCTGGGCCATGACCTCCGGCCAGCTGCGCCACGCTGAAGACCACATGCTGCTGCTGGGACGCAAGACCGCGATGGAGCGGGTCGCAACCTTCCTGCTCGAAATGGATCGTCGCCTTGCAGTAGCCGGCATGATGGCACTGCCGATGTGCCGCCGCGACATCGGAGACTATCTGGGCCTCACGCTCGAAACCGTCTCGCGCGCGCTCTCGCAGCTTCACTCAAAGGGCATTCTCGGCTTTTCCGGCGCACGGCAGATCGAGCTTCGCAACCGGCAGCGCCTGCGCAATATCGACGCCTTGTAGTGGCTACCTGCCTTTGAACTATGCTCTTCAGATTCCATCGTGACGGGCACTTCGATCCACTTGGTCCTGCGCTAGACGCAGCTCGCCTTCTACGAATAGGCGCATCTTGGAGACGAGTGGTTTGTGAGCAACGCCTATTGTATCGGCATAGCATAGCCGGCGCCCAACCATCACCGGCAATGCTTGCGCTTTAGTTATTCGATGTCTAATCGAGACCGCTCTGAACGCGCCGTCCTCACGTTGAGTTCACCTGATCAAAATGGCATCTTTCCTCACCTATATCTTATCTCGCCTGCCGCGACAGGACGAGTGCGTTCGCTCACGCTGCTTCCGGTACGGCTGAAGCGTGAGTCTGGCAGTTGGCCGGGCAAACCCTGGCGCATGCACCGCACCCAATGCAAGCACCTTGATCATTCAGAACCATAGTCTTCTTTTCGATCTCATCGTCGTCGTCATCGAGGTTGACAAATTCACCATCCTCGCTGACTCCTTTCAAAGTCATGACATCTCGGCCGCACACTTTGAAACAGCGGCCACAGCCGATGCACTTCTTGGCATCGATCGAGGTCAGGTATTGTGGCGTCCAGTCGCGTCCGTCTCGTGTTTGAAACGACATGCATTGCCCCTTTATGTATTTTCCAGCGCCTTCAAGTCGAGGCTCTTGCGCTCAAGTTCGGCATAAGCATCGTACGCCTTCTGCGCCACCACCATGATCGAGGTCCAGTTAATGGGCAATTCTTCCGAAAGATCGTGCAGATCCATCTTGGCCTGCGTCGCCTTGGCGGACACCTTCCTTAGTTCGGCCTTCAGTGTTTCACGATCTTTCATGAGTATCCCCAATGGTTCGCCACGTCTGGAAATTTCCGAATCAGGGCGATTCCGTCGCTGACATATTTGTCGCCCGCCTCCGCGAGCTTTGCCAAGTTATCGAAGCCGAAGCGATGTCCATCCCGAAGCTGCTTATTTACGACGATCAGCCGCCCGGAGATCAGCACCACGCGGCCCACGCCTTCATATTGCAGGTTCAGAATCGGCTGGATCAACACGCCGGTCGCCCTCTCGATCGAGAGGGCGACCGCATGGAAGAACAGCTCAAGGCGCCGCAGCGTATCGGGATCAGGATCACCGATAATCGGCAATGCGCGCCCCTTCTCTCCGTCCAGAATATAGGGTTCGAGCAGATCTAGATCGCTCTTTGCCTTCAAGGCTCCATTGATACCGTGAACGCGCCAAATCTTAATTAACTCCTTTAGGAACGGCGCGTCGACGGCGCTGCCTTTCTGCTCTCGTTTTGTGGTCATATCACCTCATTCGTCGAAGTCGAACGTACGCCGTCGGTCCTTTGCCATAGCCTTGCGTAGCCAGGGAGGTGGCGTGCCCTTCAGGACGCGCTCGAGTTTTTCGAGCAACACCAGAATGCTTTCGGGCTTATTCACCTTGATAGGATGGATCTTGTTGGCCACCACTCGCGCAGCCCCGGCACCGCCAATGGCAGCGACGTAAAGAATCGCGCAATCCTTGATCGCCTCGATTTTCGGCGCCAACTTATCGTCGTTGCCGTCTTCCTTAAGGTCGCCCTCAAACTCAATCGCTTTGAGAAACACGTGCCCGCCAGGGGCGACATCGTAAATCGCGATATTCTTTGCCCAACCAAAATGGGCATCGACTCGTCTCAGATCTTGAGTGGCAAACGCGACCTTCATGCAATTGACCTCCCGGCCGCGCCGGTGGAGCTGCGATTGCCTGAGCATCGCGGCAGTCCGGCCGCAGTCCGCCATGTATCGGGCGAAGGCTGATCGTTCTCCTCGCGGTGCGCGATCACGAGGTTGGCGATCTCGAAGATCAGATTGCGGGTACCACGATAGCCCACGGACAGTTGGTGTCCCGCACCAAGTCGATCGAACATCGGAAAACCCGTACGATAGAAGGGCAATTTCAGCCGAGCCGCCGCTTGCCTGCCATGCGAATGGGTGATCAGCAGATCGCAATGGTTTGTCTTGGCAAGCGCTTCCAGATCCTCGAGATCGCCAATGAGGACCTCCTTGGTCTTGATCCGCTCGATCACCTCCGACTGAGTGGTCGTCACGGCCGCGGTCACCTGCGCGCCCATGTCATGCAGCATGCCGGACAGATCGAACAGAAGATCTGGCTCAGCGCCGATAGCAATTTTGCGACCGCCAATATGGAAGTGCGCATCCAGCATTGCATCGGCGAGTTGACTGCGCTGACGCCGATATGTTAAGGGTATGGGGCGGCCGCTGATCTCGCTCAAGAACATCATGAATTCGTCGTTCGGACCGAGACCACACAGCCGCTCGAACACACGAAAAGGCACGCCGGTCTTGACCTGCATGACCTCTGCCGCACGCTGCATCTGCGCCCCGATTGCAATCGTCCATCCGGCGCGGCCCATGCTCGCAATTTCGTCGACGCCGATGCCGCCGATGGTCGTTGGCGTAAACTCATCGGGGATATGCCCATCGAGCGATCCCGCCAGGTCAGGCAGGAAGGACGGGCACAAGCCAAAATCCTCCACTATGACGCGGAGTTCATCAAGATCGCCGGGCGTGAGGTGACATCCCGGCAGAACATTCACTTTCGATGGATCCCGCAGCCCATTGGCACTGGGCCCTTCCACCAGCACGTCCACAATGCGCTCCACAGCCTTCTCCCAGCCGTCCTGGAACGCGCCCTTGAAATCAGGCGTCGAGACATAGACCAGTGGCAAGTTTGCGAGTTGCGGATGCTTGCCCCGGATTAGCTTGAGGTAGGCATCCACATCGTCGCCGTTGGTCTCAGTGACACCGGTCGAGCAGATTCCGATGATCTTTGGCTTGGCACGGCTGTAGATGTTCAGTATCGCCTGCTCAAGATTCTCATAACCGCCGAGCACGGTCGCGACCTCGCTCATCGCGGTGGTCTGCAGCGGTACTGCCTCTTTGAAATGCCGTACAAAGAGCGTGAGCCCGAAGGATGTGCATCCCTGGGAGCCGTGCAGAAGCGGCATCGCCCCACGCAGGCCCATGAAGGCGAATGCGCCGCCGATCGGCTGACTCATCTTCAGCGGGTTGACAGCGCAGGCTTTCGTCGGCGCCGTGACAATGGCCATGACGCCTCCTTATTCTGCGGCCTGTCGCATGGCAGATGGCTCGGACACCAAGATCCCTTCGGTGCGTCTTTGGCAGCAGTCACCGACCGCATTGGTATGCTCTCTGACCGCTGCGACGCTCCTCAGGCCGTGCGCGTAGATTGCATCCTCAAACGCGCCCAGATCGACCGTGTTACACACGCAGTTTTTCCTCGCGTGGCGCGTGGTTTCGGCGAACGCCGGATCGCAGGCGATCGCGGCGACCGGCGATTGCATCTGCTCCACTGCCTTTGCCAATGGCTCCCATGGTGCGGGTCGACGTAGCTGCTCCCACATGGGATTGGAGAGCGATTTGTCGATCTCCTCCACCAGCTTGACCATTCCGACATAGCCCATATAGGCGTGGCAACGCTCCTGATTGATATCGAGCCAGGGCATCGCCGCTTTCAGCGCGACGAACTGCGACTTGCCGCCCGATAGCATGATGTCCGCTTCTGCGTCCTTCAACATCTTGTACATTTCGCGCGGCGTCATATCCTCGATCATGTGGGCGTCCCGCCCCATGAGCTCCTTGATGCGCTCCTTGTCTTTCGTGGTTGATTTCTTGACGCTGGTTCCGACTAACTCGAGCCCGGCTTCCTGGAGTGCCGCAACGACCGACCATGACTTGACGCCGCCGGTAATCAACAAGGCCTTCTTGCCTTCAAATCGAGGCTTGTACGGCTCTATCGCAGCCCAGGCTCGCGCTTCCTCGCGCGCGATCACCGCTTCAGTGCGTCCGAGCAGATCTGTCGGCGCGCCGCGTTCAACCAATAAGCGGGCAAGCTGACGCAACGATTTGCTCGAATCTTGAATACTGTAGAACGACCCCTCGAAGAACGGGATCCCGTAGCGTTGCTCCATCTTGCGTGCGAGGTTGATCATGGACTTCGAGCAGACCAACATCGCCGCCCGCGCGCGATGAGATGAAGCGACTTCCCGATATTTGCCATCGCCGGAGATGCAGGAGAGAATCCGCACTCCAAGCTCGTCTAGCAATGGCTTTACTTGCCAGAGCTCTCCCGAAAGATTGTATTCCCCGATCAGGTTGATATCGTACGGCGTAGTGTAATCCGGCTCTTGCGTCCCAATCACGTAGTCGAGCAACGCCTCGCCGGCGAGCTTGTTACCGAGGTTCTTCGAGCCGACAAAGCCTGGGGAATTGATCGGGATCACCGGCTTTGTGAACCTTTGAGATGCTGCCTTGCAGACTGCGTTGATGTCGTCGCCGATCATCGCCGGGATGCAGGTTTGATAAACGAAGATGGCGGGCGGGTCGCACTTGTCGATGATCTCCTTGATCGCTTTGCAGAGCCGCTTCTCGCCTCCGAATACAATATCGGTTTCGCTCAAATCGGTTGTGAATGAGGTGCGCCACAGATTCGAGCCGGACGACGCCGCGCCGCGATTGTCCCAGGAATTACCTTCGCACGCGATCGGACCATGCACCAAGTGAGCGACATCGGTGAACGGCTGCAGCGCAACCTTCGCGCCATCGAAAGCACAGCCGCCGGCAGCGCTACCTGGCTGCAGTTGCTTGGTGCATCCGTTCTTGCGTTCAGCCTCCGACTTACTGCCGTTCTTGGCGCAGCCAGGCTCGTCGAACATATTCCGGACCGTGGCCGCTAGTGAACTCATCCCTTTTTCCTCTCAGCGCGGGCTAATTGCATGGTCGACCGTCATGTGCTTGTGCCATCGTCGAGTGCTTGGGCGATGGCACGGCACGGGCGCTCATCAGCGAATGATGTCGAAGCTGGAGTCAGTTTTGCCAAGAACGTTCGTCTTCTTGTCGATCTCATCGAAGATCTTGTCCAAGATCTTCACCAAAACGTTCAGGCCGCCCTGGTACCCCCATAGGGGGGAGCGGTGATGGTGATGCCGATCAAAAATCGGAAAGCCGATGCGGATCAGTGGCGTTCCAGTATCGCGCTCCAGATACTTGCCATAGGTGTTGCCAATTAGAAAATCGACCGGCTCGGTGAACAGGAGTGAGCGCATGTGCCAGAGGTCTCGGCCCGGATAGGCTTGGCAGTCCTGCCCAAATGGCGAGCTTGCAAGCAGCACCTGCATTTTCTCGTGCCAGGCCTTGTTGCCATTGGTGGACAGCACATGTGTCGGTTCGGCGCCAAGTTCGAGCAGAAACGCAGCCAACCCGTAGCAAAGATCGGGATCGCCATAGATCGCGAACTTCTTGCCATGGATATGCGCGCTAGAATCAGCGATGGCGTCGACCAGACGGCCACGTTCTCGCGCGAGTTGCTCGGGAATCTCCTTGCCGCTGATGCGTGACAGCGCGACGATAAAGTCATCCGTCGCGGATAGGCCCACCGGGTAGTTGAACGATGCGACATCCTGCCCGTGCTCAGCCACGAATGGCAGCGTTTTTTCGGTGCACCACTGCTGCATGGAGATTGTCGCCTTGGCGTGAATCGCGCTGGCCGCATCCTCCAGCGTCGTACCGCCGTCATACATCCGAAATTCGCCGTCGGTCGGAGTATCGAAGACTTCAGAATTATCCGCCAGAATCGTGTGCTGGATGCCCATCAACGCCAAGATGCGCTTGATCTCGCGAAGGTTTCCGACGGTATAGCCATCGAACCCACCAATGATGTTGATCGCCCCGTTCTGCTTGCGCTCCAGCTTCGGCGCAGTTCCGGCCTTACCGTCCCAAAAATGCTCAAGAATGCCCTTGAGCGCATTGTCATAACCGGTGACGTGGCTGCCGACGAACGCCGGCGTATGGGCGAATGGCACATCGAAGTCGGCCGGAACTGAGCCTTTTTCTTTCGACGTCTTGATGAAGGCGTTGAGGTCATCGCCAATCACCTCGGCCATGCAGGTCGTCGAGACCGCAATCATTTTGGGTTTGTACATGTTGTAGCTGTTCGCGAGCCCGTCGATCATGTTGTTCAGGCCGCCGAATACAGCAGCGTCTTCCGTCATCGACGAAGAGACGCAGGAAGACGGCTCCTTGAAGTGCCGCGACAGATGGCTGCGGTAATAAGCCACGCAGCCTTGCGAGCCGTGGACGAAGGGCAGCGTGCCCTCAAAGCCAACAGAGGCGAATACGGCGCCAAGCGGCTGGCATGCCTTGGCCGGATTGACCGCGAGTGCCTCTCGCGCAAAGTTCTTTTCGCGATATTCGGCCGTTTTCGTCCATTCCTTAATGCGTTCGACCTCGGCGGGATCGCGAGGATTCTCGAACATCTTCTTCTTGGCCAGCATCTGCTGGTATTCTGGACCGCGGAACAGCTCGAGGTGATCGAGCACGTGTTCGGCACTCTGCGCCATTGTTGAAATCCGTCACTATCGAGATTGGTGTCGCCCCGGCTTTCCCACAGAGCGAGATGAGTTGGTTTATTCTGCAGCCAGGAGTTTGGCCCTCGAAGCTTCCTTCCAAGGGGCCTTCGTTTTCTTCCAGACCGGCGAGTTGATCGCCATGTCCATGTCACGTGCGAAGATCGCAAAGCCGTCATAGCCGTGATATGGGCCCGAATAGTCCCAGGAGTGCATCTGCCGGAACGGCACACCCATTTTTTGAAAAACGTATTTTTCCTTGATGCCCGAGCCGACGAGGTCAGGCTGGAGCTTCTCGACGAAGCGCTCGAACTCATAGCCATTGACGTCATCGTAGATGAGCGTGCCGTCCTTTACGTAGTGCTGAGCTGTGCGCTGATAGTCGTCGTTGTGACCGAACTCGTATCCGGTGCCAATGACTTCCATCCCGAGATCCTCGTATGCGCCAATCACATGACGCGGACGGAGCCCGCCGACGTACAGCATCACCGTCTTGCCCTCCAGGCGCGGGCGATATTTTGCGATCACAGCGTTCACCAGCGGTTGGTACTTTTCAATCACCCGCTCGGCGCCTTCCTTGATCTTGTCGTCGAAATAGCCCGCAATCCTGCGCAGAGACTCTGCGATCTTTGAAGGTCCAAAGAAGTTGTACTCGCACCAGGGGATGCCGAACTTCTCTTCCATGTGGCGCGAGATGTAGTTCATGGAACGATAGCAATGCAGAATGTTGAGCTTTGCCTTCGGCGTTGCCTCGAGCTCAGCCAGTGAACCGTCGCCGGACCACTGCGCGATCACCCGCAGGCCCATCTCCTCCAGCAGAATTCGCGATGACCAGGCGTCGCCGCCGATATTGTAGTCTCCGATGATCGCAACATCGTACGGCGTCGGCTCAAATTTTGGTTTGCCATCGGACTCGACCTGGTCAAAAATCCAATCGCGCACCGCGTCGTTGGCAATGTGATGGCCTAGTGACTGCGACACGCCCCGAAAGCCCTCACAGCGGACCGGCACGATGGTCTTGCCGCCATATTCCTTAGATTTCGCTCTCGACACGGCCTCAATGTCGTCACCGATCAATCCGATCGGGCATTCCGATTGGATCGTGATGCCGTTGTTGAGCGGAAACAGCTCCTGGATTTCGTCAAGAATTTTGACCAGCTTCTTGTCGCCGCCGAATACGATATCCTTTTCCTGGAAGTCGGAGGTGAACTGAAGGGTCACGAAGCTATCGATGCCCGTCGTGCCAACGTAATAATTGCGTCGCGATCCCCACGAATACTGACCGCAGCCGACCGGGCCATGGCTGATATGGACCATGTCCTTGATCGGTCCCCAGACCACCCCCTTTGACCCTGCATAGGCGCAGCCTCTGATCGTCATCACGCCAGGTATGGATTTGATGTTGGACTTCACCCCGCAATCCGACTTGCCGGCTTGGTGAACGTTGAGGTGCTTGGCACGCCGTTTCGCGGTTTTCTCCGGATAGACCTTCAGCACCTCCTGGATCAGCTCTTTGTTGCGAGCCCTGATTTCTGCGATGCTCTGGGTCGAGGCGAGACTCATCTGATGTCCTTCAAAGGTTAGCTGTTGCGACGGCGACTTCTTGACCAAGACTTTTGCAACCAGCATGCCAGCGTCTCGTGAGCGCAAAAAAACAGAGCAATCAAAATCGCTTAGCGCGCCTCGTGCGGTGACGGGGGGATTTGTTGCGAACCCGACATCACGCTTTGGGCAGAAATCTCTTGGTTTGGCCCTGTTCGAAATGGAACAGGGCTGGTTAGCTATGAAATTGCCCGCCAATTCTCGCGCGTGCCCGCGATGGCAGCACTCCTGCGATCGCGCTCGCCGAAGGCGCCGCACAGCAAGACCGGCCGCAGGGACGGCTGGCCGACACAGGCCTGCCGATGCTATCTATTCTTGCTGCGACCTACAGGTCCTTACCTGCCGCGATGACAATAAGGTGCATGACCTCATCCTCAGACTCAATGCGAGCTGCCTTGCCACCTGGACATCGTAGGCTCGCCGTCAGGAGAACAGCTGCCGCGCCTTGATAAGCGCACGCACGAGCACATCAATCTCATCACGTGTATTGTAAAGTCCGAGTGACGCACGGCACGTCGCCAGCACGCCGAAGCGCTTGAGCAGCGGCATCGCACAATGGGTCCCCGCCCGCACCGCTACACCGGCGCGGTCGATGACGGTTGCAATATCGTGCGCATGCGCACCCTTCATATCAAATGAAATGATCGGTCCTTTGTCGACCGGGGTCCCGATCATGCGCACGAAATTGATCTCCGCCAATCTCTCCTGCGCGTAAGCGAGCAGTACGCTCTCGTGCCTGCGGATCTGCACCTTGCCTATTGAATTGATGTAATCGATAGCCGCGCCTAGCCCGATGGCTTCGACGATCGGCGGCGTACCCGCTTCAAAGCGATGAGGCGGATCGCCATAAATGACGCCGGAACGCGAGACCTCGCGGATCATCTCCCCGCCCCCATTGAAGGGCGGCATCGATGCCAGATGTTCAGACTTGCCGTAAAGCACACCGATCCCAGTCGGACCATAGAGTTTGTGGCCCGTCATGACGTAGAAATCGCAATCTATATCGCAGACATCGGCGCTCAGATGGACGCATCCTTGCGAGCCGTCGACCAGCACTGGGATACCACGAGCGTGCGCGATGCTCACCACGTCTTTTACGGGCAATACCGTGCCGAGCACGTTCGACATTTGTGTGATTGCAACCATCTTGGTGCGCGGGGTCAGCAGTCGCTCAAAATCATCGAGCAAGAGGTTTCCGTCATCATCCACTGGCGCCCATTTGATCACTGCACCGAGTCGTTCCCTGAGAAGGTGCCATGGCACAATGTTCGAGTGGTGTTCCATGATCGAGAGAACGATCTCATCACCTGGAGTAATGCGTTCGCGGCCAAAAGTCTGCGCGACTAGATTGATTGCCTCCGTGGCGCTCCGGGTGAAGATGATCTCTTCATTTAGACGCGCGTTCACAAACCGCGCCACCTTGGTACGGGCGCCTTCATACGCCTCGGTCGCCGCGTTAGCGAGGTAGTGCAAGCCGCGATGAACGTTGGCGTATTCGCTGGAGTACACCTGCATCATACGGTCAAGAACCTCGTTGGGCTTTTGCGCGGATGCAGCGTTATCGAGGTAAACAAGTGGCTTGCCGTACACCGTCATGGCGAGCGCAGGAAAGTCCGTACGCACACGGTTCACCTCGTAACTGCCATCGCTCACGGCCGGATGTGCGCTCATCGCCGCGCCTGCAGCCAGCGTTCAGTTTCTACTGTCACAAAATCGCGCAGATTCTCGGACGTGATCCCCTCAATCGCCTCACCAATGAACGCTTTAATCAGCAACATCTGCGCATCTTTCTCGGATAGCCCCCGAGCGCGCAGATAGAACAAGAGAGTGTCATCCAGCGCACCCGATGTCGCTCCGTGGCTACAGACCACGTCGTCAGCTAAGATTTCAAGTTCCGGCTTGTTGTCGGCCTCGGCCTGGTCGGAGAGGAGCAATGCTCGGCTGGTCAGGGTGGCATCCGTCTTCCGGGCGGCGGGACGAACGACGATTCGGCCCTGAAACACCGAACGGCCGCAATCGTCGATAACCGCGCGGAACTTCTCCCGACTGGTGCAATGTGGCACAGCGTGGTCGACCACGATCGTTGTGTCCGCGTGGAGCTTGTCCCTGACGAGATTAACGCCATTCGCCGAGAGCTTGGTTCCTTCGCCGGTCAGCGTTATGAATCCCTGATAGCGGCTGATGGAGCCGCTACAGGTCATGCTGAAGAGGTCGAGCTTAGCCCTTGCGCCGACGGCGATGATTGCCGACGAGATGTTCACGGCGTCTGAGGCAGCGGCTGCCACCCGGATATACGAAAGGCTTGCCTCGTCACCAACCAGGGCGATCATCGCATCGTTGGCTTGATAGCCGCTCGCGCCTTCAGCCGGGACGAAACTTTCCACGATGGCCGCATGCGCTTCTTTTCCGAGCTGCAGATAGGAGCGTGTATAGGTGGACACCGACGAGCCGGTTGCGACATGAACGATTTGAATTGGACGCTTCACCGCATTGCCGTCGTTGACCGTAATCACCAGACCATCCGTCGCCATTGCGGCATTGAGCGAGATCGCCGAATCGCTCGTCGTGGACAGCACCAGACCGGCCATAGCCCCAGTGGCCGAATCCTCCAGAACCTCCCGCAGCGACCGAACAACGACTCCATTTTCTACCCTGCCGACATCGGATAGCTCCGGCGCGAATATGCCATTTACCAAAACGAGTTTGACCGCCTGATCGGCAGCCACTTGCTTGGCCGACACCTTTGCGCGCACCAGCGCCTCCGCGTCCGGTCGCGGAGCGAGTGGCAGCACCTCGCCGATCAGGGCGCGCAGATCAGTGTATTTCCAATCCTCCATGCGCCGATGCGGGAGGCCGGCGCGCTTGTAGACGTCGAATGCCCTCGCCCGGATTTGGGCGACAAGGCCTACACCAGGCAGCCGTCCACGCGCCGCAGCGAAAACATCGCCCGTTGCGCGTTCGGCGTCGGCTTTGGCCAAAACCTGCTTCATCGGGGACTCCCTAAGGCCGTCAGGCCGCGTCTTCAAATTGGGCATAGCCGCAAGCCTCGAGCTCCAGCGCGAGTTCCTTGCCACCGCTCTTCCTGATCCGACCTCTCGACATCACGTGCACAATGTCTGGCACGATATGGTCGAGAAGCCGCCGATAGTGCGTGATCACGATCATTGCTCGTTCCGGCGAACGCAAGGCGTTGATGCCGCTGGCGACGGTACGCAGCGCGTCGATGTCGAGGCCGGAATCGATCTCGTCAAGGAGACACAGACTCGGCTCGAACAATGCCATTTGCAAGATTTCATTGCGCTTCTTCTCGCCGCCGGAGAAGCCGACATTGACGCCGCGCTTGAGCATGTCCTGCGGGATATTCAGCGACCCGGCGACCTCGCGGACTCTTTTCAGAAACTCGGGGGTGGAGAATTCCTGTTGGCCGCGCGCCTTGCGCTGGGCGTTAAGTGCCGCCCGCAGGAAGTTCGTGGTGGTCACACCGGGGATGTCGACCGGATACTGAAAGGCCAGGAACACGCCCTTGGCAGCGCGTTCATTTGGCTCCATCCGCAAGAGGTTCTCGCCCCTGAACAAGACTTGCCCGCCAGTGATCTCATAGCCCGGCTTGCCGGCGATGACGTGCGAGAGCGTCGATTTGCCGGAGCCATTCGGCCCCATGATCGCGTGCACCTCACCCGCATTGACGTTAAGATGCAGGCCGCGAATGATTTCGCGGTTTTCGACACCAACATGCAAATCTCGGATTTCGAGTAACGCCATTCTGATCTGATCCCTGAAACGCGTCATCTGGCGAGCCGCATTCGAGGCGGCTCGCGGGGTGTTTATCCGACAGATCCGTCGAGCGAGATCGAGATCAGCTTCTGCGCTTCCACCGCGAACTCCATCGGCAGTTTTTGCAGAACTTGCTTGGCGAAGCCGTTGACGACGAGGCCGACAGCCTCTTCCTGGCTGAGGCCGCGCTGGATGCAGTAGAACAGCACGTCCTCGGAGATCTTCGAGGTCGTCGCCTCGTGCTCGAACGTTGCCGAGGAGTTCTTGGCCTCGATGTAGGGCACGGTGTGCGCGCCGCATTTGTCGCCGATCAGCAGCGAGTCGCAGGCGGTGAAGTTGCGCGCGCCGGTCGCCTTGCGATGCGCGGTGACGAGACCGCGATAGGTGTTCTGCGACTTGCCGGCGGCGATGCCCTTGGAGATGATGCGGCTCGACGTGTTCTTGCCGAGATGGATCATCTTGGTGCCGGAATCGACCTGCTGGAATCCGTTCGAGATCGCGATCGAGTAGAACTCGCCGCGGGAGTTGTCGCCGCGCAGGATGCAGCTCGGATATTTCCAGGTGATCGCAGATCCCGTTTCGACCTGGGTCCACGAGATCTTCGAATGGGCGCCGCGGCAGTCGCCACGCTTGGTGACGAAATTGTAGATGCCGCCCTTGCCTTCCGAATTGCCGGGGTACCAGTTCTGCACCGTCGAATATTTGATCTCGGCATCGTCGAGCGCGACGAGCTCGACCACGGCGGCGTGCAGCTGGTTCTCGTCGCGCTGCGGCGCGGTGCAGCCTTCGAGATAGGAGACGTAGGAGCCCTTGTCGGCGATGATCAGCGTGCGCTCGAACTGGCCGGTATTGCGCTCGTTGATGCGGAAATAGGTCGACAGCTCCATCGGGCAGCGCACCCCCGGCGGCACGTAGACGAACGAGCCGTCGGAGAACACCGCCGAATTCAAGGTCGCGTAGAAATTGTCGGAGGTCGGGACAACCGAGCCGAGATATTTCTGCACCAGTTCCGGGTGCTCGCGGATCGCCTCCGAGATCGGCATGAAGATCACGCCGGCCTTCTTCAGCTCGGCCTTGAAGGTGGTCGCAACCGAGACCGAATCGAAGACGGCATCGACCGCGATCTTGCGCTGCGCCGGATCCTGCTCGCCCACCTTGGGCTCGATACCCTCGAGCATCGCGACTTCCCGCAGGGGAATGCCGAGCTTCTCGTAGGTCTTCAGGATCTCCGGATCGATCTCGTCGAGCGAGGTGACCGTCTTCTTCGGTTTCGGTGCCGCATAATAGTGGATGTCCTGGAAGTCGATCTTGGGATAGTCGACGCGCGCCCAGGTCGGCTCCGTCATGGTCAGCCAGCGCCGATAGGCCTCCAGCCGCCACTGCAGCATCCAGGCTGGTTCACTCTTCTTTGCGGAGATAAAGCGGACGGTGTCTTCCGACAGCCCTTTCGGAGCCTTGTCGGACTCGATCAGTGTCTCAAAGCCATATCGATACTGATCGACGTCGATGCGCCGGACGCGCTCGATCGTCTCTTGTACAGCTACCATTGCCCGCTCCGTCGGCGCAACGACAACTCCCGCCGGTGAGGGTTCCGCCGCGATCTTTCTGAGTGGATCGCGCAAGGCGCCGCCGACGCGGGGCCAGCGAGTGAGAGAAACAGAAGACGAGTCCAATAGGCGACGGCTGTCCATACCGTCTTCATAACGTTTCGCGCAGGAGCTCCTCTCATCGGCAACTCCACCTATGCCGGCACGCAGGTGTCGGGCACCGGGCAAACGACGGCGCATTGCGGCACGTCAAAGTGCCCCTCACATTGGGTACACTGGGTCGGATTGATCACATATATGTCGTTCTTCAGGCTGATCGCGGCATTGGGACATTCGAACTCACATGCACCGCAGACCGTGCACTGGGATGCGATTATCTTGTAGGCCATCACTGCGATTCCATGAGCGAAAGTTGCGGGACAGTTTGTTGGCCTTCAAGTCTTGTGCCAGGGTTAAAATTGATTTTGTTTGAGCTATTTTCTACTGACGCAAGTCGCCGCCTCGACTGCGTGTCGCGAATCCTACAACGCGCATGACAGTCGCTTGTGGGGTTGCGCATCTCATGGCAGTCAGCGATTAGGTGAACTGCGTTCGCCAGCGTCAGGGAACGATCTGCGACCCTTCCTAAGGCCGCCATGCCGCGGCAATGATGGATGCGCCGCGCGACTTCCAAACGTTCTCCGCCGGTGTGTCAGGTCGACCCGCCGCCGCATCTTAATGGTTCCACTCACCGGGGCGGCGGCGGCTTCATCGACAACACCACGACAACAATGCGCGCATTCATCGCCTGCCGGTCGGCGTCTCCAACCGCGGGACGCATTCTCAATTGCCTTGGATTACCTGGCAAAAACCGGCATTCATATGCGCTGTATGGAATTGTCTCGCGTCGTGCGGGGACTAAAGCCAGGCGCGCTCGTCTGGTGATCCTCCGCTTCGCTTCGCGTTGGAAATAAATGCCGCCGCCGGTCGGCAGATCGATGGAGCAAAAAAAAGCCACCCCGAAGGGTGGCTTAAGTCAGGGAGGAAAATGCCCATAAGGGCCTCTGGGATCAGGCCGCAGCCTGTTCGATCGGTGAGAAGGGCAGTCCGAGGCTTTCGGCGACCGCTTTGTAAGTTAGCCGGCCCCGATGGACGTTGAGGCCTGCGCGCAAATGCGGATTCTCGAGCACGGCGGAAAAGCCCTTGTTGGCCAGAGCCAAGCCAAACGGGAGGGTCGCGTTATTCAGTGCCTGGCTCGAGGTTAGCGGCACGGCCCCGGGCATATTGGCCACGCAATAATGAATGATGCCATCCACTTCGTAAGTAGGTTCAGCGTGAGTGGTTGGGTGCGACGTCTCAAAGCAGCCACCCTGATCGATAGCGACGTCCACAAGCACCGCCCTCTTGCGCATCGAGCTAAGCATGCTCCGGCGGACCAACTTCGGCGCGCTCGCACCCGGAACGAGCACCGCACCAATCACCACATCCGCCGCAAATACCTCTTCCTCCACGGAGTCGAGAGTCGAAAACCTGGTGCGAACGCGTCCTTCGAATAGCTCGTCCAACTCGCGGAGCCGGAGTATCGAACGGTCGATGATGGTCACCTCTGCGCCCAGACCAACCGCCATGCGTGCCGCGTGCGTACCAACGACGCCACCTCCGATCACCACGATCCGGGCAGGCTGAACACCGGGCACCCCACCGATCAACAGCCCTCGTCCGCCTGCACTCCGCTTCAGGGCGCTACCAGCCGCTTCGATCGCAAGCCTACCCGCGACCTCGCTCATCGGCGCGAGCAGCGGAAGACCACCATGCGCATCTGTTACGGTCTCATAGGCGATCGCAGTGCATCCAGATTTCAGGAGGCCCTTGGCCTGATCCAGGTCGGGGGCAAGATGCAGATAAGTGAACAGGATTTGGTTTTCCCGCAGCTGACACCACTCGGACGGCTGAGGTTCCTTAACCTTTACGATCATCTCGCTCGAGGCGAATACCTCAGCTGCGGAAGTTAGAATCGTTCCACCAGCATTGCGATAATCGTCGTCGGTTGCACCAATGCCAGCGCCGGCATTGGTCTCGATCATCACGCTATGGCCTGCCGCCACGTATTCGCGGACAGCTCCCGGGGTAAGGCCCACGCGATATTCGTGCACCTTGATTTCCTTGGGGACTCCGACCTTCATTTAAAAACTCCCTGCCTGGAGCGCCTTTCTAATCGGAAGCGAGCAGCGATATTGCGACCCAGCCATCAAAATGGCGCAGAAATTCAACGATATTTGACAAGCTTCGCAGGATTTCAAAGCCATGGGTACCGAGCGGGTCGTGTCACCATGCTCCCTGAGCTTTACCGTCGAAACTGCGCGATGGCGCTGAATCGTCTCGAACTTCGTTCTCGGCTCGTGGAAAAGCTAACAAGCGAAACTCAGCACGCCTAAAGAGCGAAGTCGCAGTCTGCCGGTTGGGCAGATTGCCGATAGAAGGGATAGTTTCCGTCAGCTACTGGGTGATGGGTAACGGCTCATGACCATTGATCATAAACTTGGTTTCCGAAAGCTGGACGATGCGCAGCGCGTTCAACAGATGCGAGGCAATTGTTCGCCCCACAACCAATCGACCATTCGTCGACCGCCGAAACCGGTCGCCATCTGCACAAACTTCCGTTCGTCAGCCACCGCTTCGCCGATATCAGCTGCCTCGGCCCCGAGCGGGTGCGCCTTCATGGCTGCAAGCACCGCATCGGCCAAATCAGGCGCGACGATCGCAACGAGCTTGCCTTCGTTGGCGACATGGATCGGATCGAGTCCAAGGAGTTCGCAGATAGCCGCGACCGCCGGCTTCACCGGAATGGATGCTTCCTGCAGACGGAACCCGAGCCCGGATTGATGCGCAATCTCGTTGAGGGTCGCGGCAAGCCCACCGCGCGTCGGGTCGCGCATCACCCGGATGCCGCTACCGCCGGCGGCAACCATGCAAGCTACGAGGTTATGCAACGCGGCGGAATCCGAGACGACCTCGGTCTGAAAAGCGAGGTTCTGACGTTTTGACATGATCGCCACCCCATGATCACCGAGGCTACCGGACACAAGCACACGATCCCCGACCCTTGCCTTGTCGGCGGAGAGATCGAGCCCATCGGCCACAATCCCGATCCCGGTCGTAGAGATGAACAGACCATCCGCCTTGCCGCGCTCGACGACCTTGGTGTCTCCGGCAATGATGTGAACGCCGGCCCTGCGTGCTGCGGCACCCATGGAATCCGCGATCGCCTTCAGATCAGAAAACGGGAAGCCCTCCTCGATGATAAAACTCGCGGACAGATAGAGGGGATGCGCGCCGGACATCGCGACGTCATTGATCGTGCCGTGCACAGCCAATGACCCGATATTACCGCCGGGAAAGAACAGCGGCGAGACCACATAGCCGTCGGTCGTCATCACCATCCTGCCTGCGGCAACGTCAAACGCGGACTGATCGTTGCAGCGGGCGAGCCATTCATTACCAAAGGCTTGGTGAAAAAGGCCGGAGATCAGCTGCGCCATGGCACGGCCCCCCGATCCGTGGGAAAGATCAACGCGTCCGTTCTCGATGTCGAGCTTGCGTTGATAGCCCTTTGCGCTCATGACAGCCGCCTCAACGGTTCATCGCGAACTCGGCCATAGGTCCAATACGCCGCACAAGCGCCTTCCGATGATACCATGCAGGACCCTATGGGAGTTTCCGGCGTGCAGACGGTTCCAAACAGCTTGCAGTCGACCGGCCGCTTGGCGCCACGCAGGATCGCGCAGCACTCGCACGCCGGATTGTCTGCGACACGCAGATCGTGGATCGCAAAACGCGTCTCAGCGTCGAACTGCGCGTAAGACCGTTTTAGCTTCAGTCCGCTGTTGGGTACGACTCCGAGACCGCGCCATTCAAACTGCTCGCGCAGTTCGAATATCTGCGATACCTCCTCCTTGGCGCGCCGATTGCCTTCACGCGTCACCGCCCGACTGTATTGGTTCTCCACCTCGTAGCGATCTTCGTTCACCTGCCGCACCAGCATCAGGATCGCCTGCATCACATCGAGCGGTTCAAATCCCGCGATCACGATCGACTTGCCAAATTGTTCTGCCAGAGACTCGTAAGGCTGCGTACCAATAATGGTGCTGACATGTGCAGGCCCGATGAAGCCGTCAATTGGAACCCCGCCGATGTCGCGGATTTTGGGGTTCTCGAGAATGCTGTGCATCGCAGAGGGTGTAAGCACGTGGTTGCAGAACACGCTGAGGCCCTTCAGCCGTTTCTTCTCGGCAATTCGGATCATCACGGCCGTCGGGGGCGTCGTGGTCTCAAATCCGATGGCAAAGAAGACCACCTCGCGGCTCGGCGCCTGTTCGGCGAGCCGGATAGCGTCGAGCGTCGAGTAGACCATCCGAATGTCGCCGCCGAGCGCTTTAGCTCGCAACAGCGACTGTCCGTGCGACCCAGGCGCGCGCATCAGGTCGCCGTAAACGCACAGAGTGACCTCAGGTCGGTCGACAAGCCGGATCGCCATATCGATTCGACTGGCGGGCAGAACGCAGACGGGACAACCGGGCCCGTGGATCATGCGGACGTTCGCGGGCAGCAGATCCTCCAGGGCATAGCGGGAGATCGCATGAGTGTGTCCGCCGCAGAATTCCATGAAACGATAGTCTCTTTGCGAATTGACCTCGAGGCCAATCGCACGCGCAATGCCCTGCGCGATGGCCTTGTCGCGAAATTCGTCGGCATATTTCATGATCAGCGTTCCCCTGCGCTGCCTAGCTCCTGCAGCAGCTCCAGCGTGCGCTTGGCTTCCGCCGGATCAATCTTGGCAAGCGCATAGCCGACATGGACAAGGACGCAATCGCCGACCTTGAGCTCGTCGAGGAGAGCAATCGATATCTCCAGGCTGATGCCATCGATGGACACTATGGCCATATCGTTGGGAAGAATTTTCGCAATCTTTGCCGGAACCGAAAGGCACATATCAGGCTGTTCCCCCCTTGGCGGACGACTGTTGAGTTATCTGCAGAGCGGCAATCCAAGCCTGGCCAAGGCTCAAACCGCCATCATTGGGCGGCACCCGCCGTGGCATGAGCGGGGTAACGCCGGCAGCGATGCAACCGCGCGGGATTTCATCCGCTAGCGCCGCGTTCAGGAAGCAGCCGCCGCTCAGAACGACGGTATTAACGCCCGTTGTCTGGGCAGACCGCGTGACCCAGTCAACGCAGGCAGCGGCGAAGGTGCCATGAAACAGCCCGGCGCCGCCCACCGCGTCAATGTCATCTCCAATCAGCCGCGCAAAGAGCGGACGAAGTGACAGCACGCCGCCATCGATCGTCCAGCCGCCTTCGAGAATCGCGGTCCGCCGCACCAGTGCCTCGAGCTTCATCGCCGCTTCGCCCTCATAGGTCTGCAAACTCGCAATCCCCAGCAGCGCCGCTGCCGCGTCGAACAACCGGCCCGCACTGGTCGTGGTGGCCCCGCCCGGCTGATCGAGCAAGGCCGACACAGATCCGGCCTGTCGTTGCGCCGTAAAGCGCAGCCCGATTTCGTTACCCCGGCCGACCAAGTGCAATACTGCGCTGCCCATGCGCCACGGCTCGCGGGCTGCACGATCTCCACCAGGCATTTGCAGGGGCGCCAAGTGCCCGATGCGTCGGCACCTAGTCCCTTCGCACAACAATAGCTCGCCACCCCAGTTACCGCCCTCTGAGCCAAGACCATGGCCATCGAGCACGAGGGCAAGCGCAGGTCCCGCATGGCCATACTCGGCGATCACTGCGGCAGCGTGTGCGTGGTGATGCTGGACAGCGACTAGCTCGCGGCCATTTGCTTCCGCAAACCGGGTAGAAGCCATATCGGGATGCAGATCATGGGCGATGGCAACAGGCTCCACATCAAGGCTCGATGTGAGATGTCGGATCGTCTCCTCGAACGCACAGATGCCTTCGGGCGTATGCAGATCGCCGATATGCTGAGAGACAAACGCTTGGTTGTCCCGCGTGATGGTGATGGTCGATTTCAGTGCGCCGCCGACGGCGAGCACGGGCGGCACAGACTTCGCAAGCCTGATCGGTTCGGGAACATAGCCACGGGCTCGACGAATGAATTGCGGCTGGCCAGCCACCACCGACACAACCGAGTCATCAGCACGCGTCAGTATATCGCGATCATGGGTCACGACAAGGTCGGAGATCCCGTTGAGCCGCCGCAGCGCCTGCGCGTTGTCGATCAGGAGCGGTTCGCCGCAAAGATTGGCACTGGTGGCGACGATGACCGGGCCGGTCCCCGCACATGCTCTTGCCGAGCGAAGCGCATAAAGGATGAGGTGATGCAGCGGCGCTACGGGCAGCATAACACCCACACGCGATAAGCCAGGAGCTATGGCGGGTGCCAGATTGTTGCGCGAAGGCAGAAGGACGATGGGACGTGCTACGGATTGGAGCAGCGCAAGCTCGGGTGCGTTCGCCTTCGCGATGTCGCTGACGCGGTCTACGGAATCGACCATGACCGCGAACGGCTTCTGAAGGCGCTGCTTTCTCCTGCGCAAACGCTGCACGGCATCCTGGTTACGCGCATCGCAAAGAAGCTGGTATCCGCCCAGCCCCTTTATCGCCACGATTTGCCCTCCCGCGATTGCAGCGACAATGGCGCTGATCGCATGGCTGAGCCGAGGCCCACATGTCGGACACGCGATCGCCTCCGCATGAAACCTGCGGCTCGCCGGATCGGCATATTCGGCCGCGCAAGCGGCGCACAGCCTAAAAGCCCTCATCACGGTGTTGCGGCGGTCGTACGGAAGCCGTTCGGCGATGGTGTAGCGAGGGCCGCAATGGCAGCAACTGATGAAGGGGTAAAGGTAGTGACGGTTTTCTGGATCGAACAGCTCATTGAGGCATTGCTGGCAGACGGCGGCATCACGGGCAATCTGCGTTGACAACTTGCCGCCTTCGCTCGTGCCGATCGAAAAGTCTTTCGCCCCCAGCGCTGCAGTCTCCCGAACGCAGATGTGGTCGATGCGTGCCAATGGAGGCGCCTCGAGCGGCAACGTTGCCACAAACTCCGACGCGCGGCGGCCCTCGACCTCGATCGTAACGCCCTCCGGGCCATTGATGACAAAGCCCGCCAATCCGTGGCGCTTGGCGAGTCCATAGACGTAAGGACGAAACCCGACCCCTTGCACTGTCCCACTCACGCGCACGCGCAGCCGCGTTCCGCAGGTGGTTGCGGCGCTCATCGCCTTGTGTCCTCTATGGAGCGCCTCTGATGCCCCGCCTGCCTATCGATCCAGGCGTAGAGCGCGCCAAACCCCTCGCCTGTGCGAGCCGAAACGACAAGCACCTCGATCTTTGGATTGACTCGTCTGGCGTATTCGATCGTCTTGCCGAAATCGAAATCAAGCAGCGGAGCCAGATCGATCTTGTTGATCACCATGAGCGAAGACGCGGCAAACGTATCAGGATATTTGAGCGGCTTGTCTTCACCTTCGGTAATCGACAGCATTACGATCTTGCAGGCCTCGCCAAGATCAAAGGCGGCGGGACAGATCAGATTGCCGACGTTTTCGATGAAGAGAATACCACCCGTGAGCTGCGGCAAACGGCGATAGGCCTCGCCAATCATCGCCGCATCGAGATGGCAACCCTTGCCGGTGTTAACTTGGATGGCTGGCACGCCGGCGGCCCGAATGCGTTCGGCATCGTTCGAGGTCTGCTGGTCGCCCTCGATGACCCCGACTGGCCGGCTGCGCTTGAGCTCAGACACGGCGCGGACGAGCAGCGTCGTTTTACCTGCACCAGGACTGGACAAAAGATTAAATACAAACAGGTCATCGGCGACGAAGAACGCGCGGTTGTCCGCGGCAATCCCATCATTCTTGGCAAGAATATCGCGCTCGATCTGAATGATCCGTTCCCGCCTCATGCCGGCGACCTTCAAGCCAGCCGGCTCGGCGCCGCTCAGAAGCGCCTGCCCGCCATGAGCCTGGTGATGGGCAGAGCAGCGGTGACGACTATGACTATCGCCAGCATGGTTTAAACGCTGAAGGCCTTGCTCGCCATGCGGACGGGCATAATGGTGATCGCAATAGACCTGCACATGGGCATCGTATCGCTCATGTCTCTCCACATCATGCGCCTTGGCGCGTTTGGTTGACGGCGACCCTTCGTTGCAGCCGCAAACGGTACACATCAATCGATCTCCAGTTCTTTCACGCGCATCTGTTCGCCCGCGGTTACCTGCAACTGATAGCTGCCGCAGCAAGGACAGCACTCATCGCGTCGCCCAATCTCGACGCTCTTCGAACAGCTCATGCACCAAGCAACGCCTGGCAATTCAACGATATTAAGGACTGCACCTTCGGCAACCGTCCGCGTTGCAACGGCAGCAAAGCAGAACCTGAGCGCTTCAGGCGCGGCATGACTCAGCGCACCCATCTCTAGACAGACACTCCGCACCCGCGAAAACGATCGGTGACGTACCTCCTCCTCGACGATTTGAATGACGCCAAGACAAATCGCCATTTCATGCATGGCCAACTTCGCGAAAATTTAGAGTGAACCCGACGCACGGATCGAGCGATGCAATCAGCGCATGGACTGCATCCCGACGTCGTCTAGCCGTCAGCACCGCGCCCTGCAGGCTGCGGACAAGCGGTCCGCACGGATGGAAATTCCATTCCGTCGGCGCAAGGAATTCGAAGCGGGATATCCGGCCCTGAGGATCAAGCTCAACCGCGTGGTAGAGACGCCCCCTGGCGCACTCGACCGCGGCCGCCGCACGGCCGAATCCTAACTTATATCTTTCGACAATCCCATGCTCCGCCGAGTCAATCTGAGCACCGGCCTTGAGCCAGGCACATAGCCGCAGGGTTTCAGCAATTCTGGCAACCAGCCGCTCGGCCGCACCGGAGGGGCTCGGCGGGAGCCGATCACGCGTCATTTGGCGCGCCCATGGACCCGTCTCGGGCACATGTCCGTCAAGATCCGGACGATAGCAAAATGGCGCGCCATCGACGAGCAGCCGTTTGATGATGTCGAGGTCGTCAGCAACGGACAGGAACGAGTGCTCCGCTGGAATTGGCTTCAGGCCGATCTCATCAAGCGCTGCAATACGAAGCGCCAATGGGCTACCGGACCTCACCGCGCCCCCGTCATCCGGCATGCCGAGCGCGTTCAGCGCAGCCACGATCCGTGCTGTTGCTTCGCATTGGGCAGAGCCCCAGGGTGACTGTGCGCAGCCAAGAAGTGCTGACATTCCCCGCATCAGGGAACGGATTGCCGCCGCACCGGCGATGTCTTGCGCAAGATGTCCAACAAACAGGCCGCGTAGCAAATCCGCAATGCGCTCAATAACGATAAGCGCAATACGACGCTGTTTTGTTGCGCGAGTGATCGCTTCGTCGCGCGCCGTCTCGACCGCGGACAGTAGTGCAATTTGCTGTGCAGCGGCACACAATGCGAAGAGCCGCGGCAGCACGTTGAGCAGCGACGAGGCTTGTTTGCCAGCGAACAGCCGTGCCAGCGGAGGCCGGACTCGCGGCAGGATCTCGATCGCGGCGACTACGTCGGAAGCTAGCGATACGGTGACATCGATCTTGTTGCCGGCAGCGAGGCTCATGCGCACCGCTCCACCAACATCCTGCGCCACGTAAGCCGGCGGTCGCTGCGCCCGCGCCATCTAGGGAATCTCACCGGACGGCGAGCGCTCTCCAAGCTCTTCATGTGAAGTACGCCTCAATAATTTCCTGCATGCGCTCGGCAGAGTCCTGGAAATCCTCGTCGGCAGCCAACGCAACAATTGGAACGTCGCCGATCTCCAACGTATCAAGGATGATATTGTCCGTAGAATTGAAGAACTGCACCGACCAGACGTTCCTGATCCCGGTCGCCTGCACACGGCACGTGCTGTAGCCGCGAAAGATGAGTTGGACCGGACCATTGCCCAGGCTTTGCTGCAGGAATGCTAGGTCGATAACGCTCATCGGCAGCAAGGTGAGATTGATGACATGCGCGCGCATGCCAAAGCGCCAGCCGCGGGCCCGCTCGCGTATTTCGGCGAGCACCGGTTGCACGTTCATTGCGCCCACCGGCGCCGGGCCGATCGCAAGATCGACGGACGTCAGGTCAGTTGCAGCGCGCCGGACAATCTGCGGGATCGCTCCGACCTCAAGATATTCGCGCGCTGGCCCGCTTCCGATGCGCACGCGCCAAATTCCTGCAAGCACGGACTCACGGATTTGCGCCAAAGAGCCATCTGGCAGCGCAACCACGCCGGCGACCTCACCTGCGCCGAGCACTTCGGCTATCAGCTTGCGCTCGGGATCGCTGAGATTAGCGAGGCCGTACAGTTGCGTCCGAGCGCCGCTTCTCTGCCTGGCGACGGCAGCAGCGGCGTTCGATAGTACCGCGGTGGCATTCGGATAGGTCCTTGCAAGCTCGTTGCCGTCGCGCCAGGCTCGCTTGGCGAGCGCACGCGCACTCGTCAACCCGCTGTAGAATACATCGAGACTTCTAGTGCCCGTGGCAAGGTCATTCGCCGCCCCGTCGGCGCCATCGGATATAACGCGGATCGCTGTTTTCATAATGCGATGATCCGTTGGCTGGATCGAGAGGCAATGCACTTGCCGACACAAGCGCTGCCGGCGTGTGGCCGAACCATCGGTACCGAAATGCGATCGATCGCGATGAAACGGACCGGCCTCCTGCCGATCAGGCGGAGTGTATCGTGCCGTTGGCCGAGGATCAGCGTCGACGGGGCTCGTAGGCCGAGCCACTCAACCAGTTCGCCACCTACGCCGCGCGCAGGCACTGCACCTTGCCTGCGCCGCCGAAACGAATTGACCATCTCAGGAAGTAAGAATGCGACGTGGATGATCCGGAGCAAATATAGGGGATCGGCCACCGGCAGCGGCATCACGGCCGCCCTCACGGGAGCGTTCGCGACCAGGCGCGCATCGACGCTGACGCCCTCCACGTCGAATGGAGCGGGTCGCGCCAGACCATGCTGCGTCGGCTGCAACTTCATCACACGCCTTCCCTGACAATGTTCGGTTCCGCTAGCAGGGTAATAGCAAGGGGTATGCCAATCACTTTCTGTCCGCGTCTCGCGCTCGAACCAGCGGGTCGAGGCGCCTGACATTTTCGATGCAAAGGTACGTGCGACTGGGATACGATTTGTGAGAAGCCTGGTCGGCGCAACTGGCGAGCGGAACTACTAGCGCAGGTGCTCCGGCAATTGCGGCTCATGAGCGATCAAGTCCGCAAAGAAGCGATCGCAGTCCTGGCCGTTGAGGCTGGCCTCAAGCCCCTCAAGTGCCTCCGAGATCAGCCTTGCTTCATTTTCGTCCAAAAGCCGCACCGCGCTGTCGATATGAACGAGCACCTTGGCGCCGGCCGAGGCGTCGGAGAGCAGCATGACCGAGACGCGCCGCTGTTCATCGCCATACTCGCACAGCGCTGTGATGCCGTCGGTCTCGATAATCGTCATTGGCAATCCAAGGCACATGATCAGTCGGCGCCAGCTAAGCCCCCATCTCATAGTTTGCATCGTCGATATTGTTCGCCAACAGCCGTTCTGATGCAGGCAGCGGCGAGGTCCGCGGCTTTGCCGGCGATTCCCACTGCGCCAGGAGTTTGCAAGCCAGTTCAATCGCAGGCGCAATCTGAAGGCGTACCGGGGCGGTCAGCGGACCGCCCCAATTCTCCAGGTCCAGCGGCTGACAGCCGATGAGAGCGAGCTCCCGCGGGCACCGACCAAGCAGGTCAGCCGCACTCAAGACCTCCTGAAAGCCGGTCTGATGCAGGCTCACCTTCTTGGCGGCGGTAAATTTTGGCACTTCGTCATCGCGCACAAGCTTCAACTGCCCCGGCAGCAATCCATAGTCGATGGCATCGAACACGATCAGGCAATCGGCCTGCTCAAGAAAACTGACGAGGTAGAGCCCCTGTGTGCCGCCATCGAGGACGGTTACGTTGTCATCGATGGCGTAGCGGCGGTGAAACTCCTCGACCACCCTTACGCCGAATCCCTCATCCGCCCACAGGATATTGCCGATGCCGAGCACCAGGATCCTTTTCTTGTCTTCCGGATTCAGCATCCGCTTCCCAGTCAATCGCGAAACCCGCGCTCACCCGATATCACAGAAGCGATGCTCCGGCGCGACATGCGTCTTCCCGGACCACCGCGTAGATATGGACCAGCGCAAAGGCCACGATCACCCACAGGCCGAGATGATGCCAGGTATGGACGTCCTGGCTGTTCGGCCAAATTGAAAAGACCCAGCCGAACAGCTTGTACTGCCAGCTGTCAGTACCGGCACCTTGCCCATAAAGTGCAAAGCCTGTGATGACCATGAACGTGATCGTCTGCGTAAACATGAAGAACATCGCGAGCTGAGCAAGACGGTTGTGCCCGATGCTCCTTTCGGACTCAACTGTAAGGAACGCATACCAGCGAATCTCGTGGTACACCTCGCGCCAAAAGCACTTGCGCCAGAGCGGCACCCAAAAGATCTGCATGGCACGCGCGTTTCCGATTAACGCCCAATAGATCCGCAGAAGAAAGCCGATACTGAGCACATATCCCGCCGAGAAATGAGCAAAGCGGATATAGCCGAACAGGAAATTGCCGCTTGCCTCTCCCGACATCGCCGGTGTCCCGGCTCCAATGAGATGGCCGGTTAAACTCAGCATCAGAATGGCCGCCGCATTAACCCAATGCCACAGTCGCACCGGCGCGTAAGCGAAGGCAGCGCCGATGCTCCGTTCAGTGGGTTCCGCATCGACGGCGGCAAGGAGCTTCCGAGCTCTGTCCAGCATGTCGTTAACGAACATTGATTGAGGCCACTTCCTGGCCGTCAGGACTCATCACGTGGGTCGAGCAAGCCAAGCACGGATCAAAGGAATGGATCGTGCGCAAGATCTCCAGGGGCCGCTGTGGATCGACCATCGGGGTACCGATCAAGGAGGCTTCAAAAGCGCCAATATTGCCCTTGGCATCGCGAGGAGATCCGTTCCACGTCGTCGGCACGACACATTGATAATTGTCGATCTTGGCGCCCTTGATCTTGATCCAGTGCCCAAGCGCACCGCGCGGGGCTTCACTGAACCCGTAGCCCTTGGCCTCCTTGTGCCAGCTTTCCGGCTTCCACCTGCTGACATCGGCAGTTGCCGTATTGCCTGCCTTGATGTGCATTACCAGCTTATCCTGGAAATAACGCATCTGATGCGCCGCCCACTGGCATTCGAGCGCCCGCGCCGCAGTGCGGCCAAGCGTCGAGAACAGCGCAGTCAGGGGAAGATTGAGCCCCTTGAGCAGTCTCTCGGCCGGCTCCTTGAACCCAGCTTTGCCTTGCGCATAACCGATGATGTATCGCGCCAACGGCCCGACTTCCACCGCGTGGCCGCGCCAGCGCGGCGCTTTGATCCAGGAATACTTGCCGCCTTCGTCGAGCTCCTTAATATCTGTCTTGCTGCCTTTGAGTTTTGGCCCAAGTTCAAAACGCGGCTCGGTGATACCGTCCCAGGGATGCAGTCCACAGCAATCACTTGGATATTTATACCATGAATGCGCGACGAATTCCTGGATCTGCTCGGGATCACCATGGTCGATCGGCAGTATCTCGTTCAGATTGCCCCCAAGAATGACCCCGCGCGGCAGCTTAAAGCTTTTGGCGGAACAGTCATTTGCGTTTTCGGGGATGTCGCCATACGACATCACGTTCTTGCTCGAAAGTCCGCCGCCATGGAGCCAGTCCTTATAGAACGAGCAGATCGCGACAATGTCGGGCAGATAGACGTGTTCGACAAACTCGATCGAACGGTCGATGATCGAGGAGACGATGTTCAGTCGCTCCATATTGATCGCACCCACCGCACCAGTTCCGTCGATATTGATCGCACAGGGCACGCCGCCGACCAGCCAGTTCGGATGCGGGTTCTTACCACCATAGATAGCTTGGATCTTGACGATCTCCTTCTGGAAGTCCAGCGCTTCCAGATAATGCGCTACAGCCATGAGGTTGGCTTCCGGTGGCAGCTTGTAGGCCGGATGCCCCCAATAGCCATTCTTGAACGGACCATGTTGCCCTGATCCGAAGAATTTGGTGAGCCGGATCTGCAAATCCTTAAAATAGCCAGGGGACGACAGCGGCCAGGGCGAGATAGACTGCGCGAGCGCGGAGGTCGACTTCGGATCGGCCTTGAGCGCGGAGACCACGTCGACCCAATCCAGTGCGTGCAGGTGATAGAAATGTACGAGGTGATCATGCACGAGCAGGCACAGCTGCATGATGTTGCGGATCGAATTGGCATTCTCCGGAATCGCAATTCCTAGTGCATTTTCAACCGCGCGCACGGAGGTGAGCGCATGGGTGCCGGTGCAGACCCCGCAAATCCGCTCGGTGAACGCCCAGGCGTCTCTAGGATCGCGCCCGCGCAGGATGACTTCGATACCACGCCACATCGTCCCGCTCGAGACCGCATTGCGGATCACATTGTCGGAATCGAGATTGGCTTCGACACGCAGGTGGCCTTCGATCCGCGTCAACGGATCGATGACGATTCGCCTGCCTGAACGATCAAGATTGAACCCATTCGGTGTCTGGACGGCCACCGTCGCCCCCTCCTCAACTCGGTTTGCTTTTGTGGGGTGCGCGATCCGGCTTGTGGGTCATCCGCTTCACGGCCGTGATCGCCGCATGTGCAGCGACGGTTAGCCCAACTACGCCGGCAGCGGCCATGCCGATCTGGTCGGCGTTCTCCTCGATCCCGAACTGCTTGATGGTTGTGAGTCGGTCGTAAAATGACCCCTTATCCCAGAAGCCGTCTTCGGAGCAGCCAAAGCAGCCATGGCCGGATTGAATCGGAAATGAAACGCCGCCGTTCCACCGAAGGGCCGAACAGGCATTGTAGGTGGTTGGCCCCTTGCAGCCCATCTTGTACAGGCAATAGCCCTTGCGTGCGTACTCATCGTCCCACTCTTCGACGAATTGGCCAGCGTCGAAATGGGAACGCCGATAGCACTTGTCGTGAATGCGCTCGGAATAGAACATACTTGGACGCCCTTGGCGATCGAGCTCCGGAAGCTTTCCGAACGTGGTGATGAAAGTCACGAGGCCACTCATGACCTCCGCGATAGGCGGGCACCCAGGCACCTTGATGATCGGCTTGTTCGTGATCACCTTATCGATCGGCGCCGCGCCAGTCGGATTGGGCTTGGCCGCTTGCACGCATCCCCAAGACGCACACGTACCCCAAGCGATGATGGCCATGGACTCTTCCGCCATGGACCTGAGCTTTTCAACGAACGGCTTGCCGCCGTCAATGCAGAACATGCCACCCTCGTTCAGCGGTGGATTGCCTTCGACGGCGAGCACATACCTGCCTTTGTACTTGGCACGAGTTTCCTCCAAGATGGCTTCGGCCTGGTGTCCCGCCGCCGCCATGATCGTATCGTCATAGTCGAGCGAAATCATCGACAGCAGCGCGTCCTTGATCAAGGGATGGGCCGAGCGGATAAAACTTTCCGAGCAGCAGGTACACTCGAGCCCGTGCAGCCAAATGACGGGCAAACGCGGTTTGGTCTCCAGGGCATTGGCAATACTGCTTGCGGCGAGCGGACCAAGCCCCAAGCTCGCGGCAGTCAAACTGCAGAATTTGTGGAAACTACGACGCGTCATACCCTGACGTCTGATCACGCTGTAGAACGTTTCCGTTGCACCACTCATGAAGCGTTCCATGTGAGTTGTCTTCGGCCGTAACGAATTACTGACGTTCAGCAAGAAACAAGCCACCGAAGCGAAACACTTGACAGATACCATGTCACCGCTTCGGGATTTGCGGACTGTCGAAAGCAGCCAGCGAGCCACAAGCTGCGCGATTGATCTGTCATGCCAATGGTGTCCGGTTTTGGACGTCCATGTGAGCACTTCAACAGAGCAGCACGATGTTTCACCACTGCACGGCGACTACGTCTTGCTCCCGTTTGCATGACCGCGACACTCACGTGTTATGCCGGTTGTTCAATGGAATTGGTGCAGTTGACGGGCACCGAACTGCCCCCCCAGTGTTAATCAGACTTGCCGATTGTTGACCAAAGGGGCGTTAATCCGCTCATAGTCGCAACTGCGCAAGCAGCCCGTACCAAAGCGTCTGTCGATAGACGAAGAGAAGCAGCAATGTGAGTCGGACACCGCCCTCGCTTTTTTGGTCTGATCGATCCAGTCTGCCTTTAATTCAAAGCGCCTTGCCGCACGGCATCGCTGCAGGATCGTAAGCGAGAGCCTGGACGTTCGGAGCTATCACAGGAGCGTTCATCGCGCGAGCCGATCGACAGCAATGCGCGATCGTCTTGGCGCATCGCGACGGCAAACCCGCTTGCAAGAGCTTCTTCGGGACAGCGAAGCCGATCTCGTTGTTGAAGCACTGGCGCCATCCGCGCCAACGCGGATAGCAGGTAACGGCGCCGACTTTCAATCGAATTGATGCGCAGTAGCAGCACTGTCTGACGACCACCCCAAAAAATTGTTGGCCGAGCCTTTCGGCCGAAAGCGGATTATCGGATTATTGCAGCATAGACGATATATTGGACTTGTTCGCGGTAATACTTCCGGATTTCTCCGGGCGCTGCCGTTCCGACCACCACGACGAGACGCTCCTTTGGGTCGCAGAAAAATTGTGTCCCGTAGGCGCCAGTCCAAGTGAACTCACCTGGATTGCCCGGAACCGCCGAGAGACCCTCGTTTATGCGTACAGCTACTCCGAGCCCGAAGCCGAAGCCGGCACGGTGCGCCTCCACATTGGCCACCTTATTTTTGATCTCTGCCCCGAGATGGTCGGAAATCATGTGGCGCACCGTCTTCGGACCGAGAATGCGCTGCCCATCGAGCTCCCCGCCGTTGAGCAGCATTTGTCCAAAGCGCACGTAGTCACCGACTGTCGCAAATGCGCAGGCTCCCCCGCAGTCAAACTTCGTCGAACTTTCGAGGAGCTCGATGTCCTGTGGCTTTCCCGTAAGCGGGTCGGCTGGAAATGGATGAGCGAGGCGTTCGCGTTGCGATTCAGACAAATGGAAAGTGGCATCCTGCATTTCGATGGGCGTCCACAGATTTCTGGCCAGATAGTCGCCCAATCGCTGTTCGCTGACCTGTTCCACGACAGCTCCCAGCACATCGGTCGAGAAGCCGTATTCGAATTCCGTCCCCGGTTGGTGCGCTAGCGGCAGCTTAGTAATTGCTTCGATGAACGCCTGCTTATCGCCCCTTAGTGGCGGAGCGGCGAAATCGGGATAGAGACGCGCCACTTGGTCTGAGCTGTCGGGGGGCACGCCATAGGTGAGCCCGGATGTGTGGCGATAGAGATCGTGGATGTAGATCGGAGAACTCTGCGTTTGAAATTCCAATGAGCCGTCATGCTGTGGCACTCCCACCTTCATGTTTGCGAATTCCGGGTAATAATCCGCAAGCCTGGCCCGTAGAGGCAGGCGGCCTTGCTCCATGAGGATAAGTCCCGCAACGGCCACCATCGGCTTGGTCATAGACGCAAGTGCGAACATCGCGTCGAGCCGCATCGACTTTCCTTTTGCAGGATCGAGTTGCCCGTACGCCTTGTAGTGAATCAGCTTGCCGTCCCTGGCGATTGCAACCACCGCACCCGGCACGCGTTTACTAGCGATTTCGCGAGCGAAGAACTTGTCGAGCTTGGCGAGGCGCTGCTGAGAAACGCCGACGTCATGGGCCGTCGCTTCGGGCAGAGGCGCGGAGTGCACTGAATTGAAGCCGATTCCAGCAGCCGCTACGGCCATAACAAACTTGTTCATTGTAGCCTCGCAAGGATTGATGGATCCGGCTTGCATTACTGCTGCTCGGGCGTGATCGGATATGTCCGGCCGGCTAACCTAAGACGGCTCGGTGCCTCTCCTGGCACAGTGTCTGTCGATGAGGGATAAGGTGAAGATTGCCGCAAAGGCGAACATCACCATACCGCCGGCAAGCACACTTGCCTCGCGCCAGCGCGATGCTTGGACGTAGTCTACCACGTAGGCTGACAAAACCTTGGTGCGCCCAGGAATGTTGCCGCCGATCATCATCACGACGCCAAATGTGCCAATCGTATGAGAAAAGCCAACCACGGCGGCTTTAACGAATTCCAATCGCGCCAGCGGCCCCCTGATGGTAATGAGGGCATACAATGACGAAACGCGCCCCGTAGTTTCCATCTGGTGATCTCCTATCGCAACAAAGGCGTTACGGATCGGCTGCACCACCAACGGCAGCGCCGAGAGGACCGATCCGATCACGATTCCCGCGAAGGTAAAAGCGAGCGTGCGCTCGCCCCACAAAGAGGCGAGAACGCCACCCGGTCCGTTTGGGCCGAGCAACACGAGTAAGCAAAAGCCGAGAGCCGTCGGCGGTAGCACTAGCGGCAGCGCGATCATCGTCGTCACCGCCTCGCTCAAAAGAGTCTTTGAGCGCGCTAGCCACCAAGCGAGGGGCACACCAATCACGAGGAGGATCACGGTTGTTACGCTGGCGAGCTCAATCGTGAGCGCAACGGATTGCGCAATCTCTGCCGAAAAGACATCCATATGCGTCAGCCCAAAAATGAAAGTAGGTCGGCTTACGGGCCCAGTGATCGCCTGCATGTCCGGCTCGCCCAGGTATGTGGCGCGGATCGCCTTTTAGTCGCGCCGCACTTCATGGCGGCCGTCACATTCACGCGCGTCGTTTCTACGAGCAAGAGCAGCGTCGCAAGTCTCATCGGCAACTCCTGTGACAGGGCCGCTTCCATCCATCTGACGGCGGCACCTCCTCGTTGAAATCAGCAATTCCTGTGCCGCGTGCGAACTATGGGACGCGCTATGCGCAACATGGAGGAAATTCGCATAGACGTTCGACGTCGCTGTGGCGTGGACCTAACGCCATGTCAGATTTCTGGCATCTCTGTTGCCGAGCAGACAGCGACGGCCGCGCAACGGAACGGCAGAATTTGACGCCGCCAGAGATGCCTATTTGGTTTGTCGGTCGCTCAAACGCCGCACTCGCTGCCGGTAATAGAACGGATCGCAGGAATCCTGCCCTTTGGCAGCAACGCGAACGATCTAGCTGAGTAATCATCGTGACGGTGCTTCTGCGACGCGGCAAAAGGCGCTGAGGGGCCAACAGCGAAGGCCGTCTCTCGACCAACCTGCCTAATGCGTATCGTTAGCGCAGACCTGGAGACAAATGCCTCGTGCACGAACGAGCTTTGCCGCTAGTGACAAGGCAGTGCATCGATTCAAGATTATTGCCGCGCAATCGAGCTCCTAAACCAGGCTTCCATCGCGTGGATGAGTACAATCCAAACTATCAATTTTACCAATGTCATCTACTGTTGCATCCATCTCAGCAGTTGGCGCATATCGATAACGCTCGGGCTTCCATCCCGAGACGGGACTCCGCTAATGCGCTCAGCCGATCAAGTTACGCGTCTCACTGCAACTTTTTGTTCGACCTTGCGAACGCGGGCCGAGCACTCAAACCGATGCAGCCCAGAGACAGACGGTTTGTCCGAGACTCTTAATCGGGCGCACTTTGGGCAACTGGTGCATATCTTGCTTAACGAGAAAGGATAACGCAACTAAACGCCTGCCTTTGGAACGACGCACCGGCTCTCGGAACCGTCTTCAATCGGACACGGCTAAAAACGATGAGTCTCGTATGACGCTGTCGTCTCTCAATGACGCGGCGGCTCACATTCGAGTATATTCGGGAAGGAAGCGTCATGACCACCATGGCAACTGCGGCGCCCGCACGCGCGTCGCAAGCTTGGTATAAGATTCTCTACGTGCAGGTGCTGATCGCGATCTTAATTGGCGCTATGGTCGGTTGCCTATGGCCGTCTGTAGCGACCAACGACTGGGTCAAGGCGCTCGGTGACGGGTTTATCAAGCTTATCAAGATGGTGATCGCGCCGATCATTTTCTGCACCGTCACATCTGGTATTGCGCATATTCAGGATGCAAAGAAAGTCGGGCGCGTCGGCGTCAAGGCGCTGGTCTATTTCGAGATCGTCTCCAGCTTTGCCTTGGTGTTGGGCCTTCTTATGGGCAATCTGGTCCAAATCGGTCATGGCCTTGCGGTGAAGCCGGATGCTGCGGCGGTCGCCAATTACGTCAAGCAGGCGGAAGCCTCGAAGACCGTCGATTTCTTTCTCAACATCATTCCCGATAGCGTGGTCGGCGCCTTCGCTCGTGGCGATGTTCTGCAGGTTCTCCTGTTCGCGATCCTATTCGGCTTTTCGCTGATGGCGTTAGGAAGCCGTGGGGAGCGGCTGCGAGGCATGATTGACGACGTCGCGCACGCGGTGTTCGGCGTGATCGCTATCATCATGAAAGCGGCCCCGATCGGCGCTTTCGGCGCCATGGCCTTCACTATCGGCAAATTCGGGCCGGCAGCACTCGGCAATTTGATCGGCCTGATCGCGCTGTTTTACGCGACGGCGGCGTTATTTGTCGTGGTGGTGCTCGGTTTGATCGCGCGCCTCGTTGGCTTTTCAATCTTCAAGTTCATTGCCTATATCAAAGACGAGATTCTAATCGTGCTCGGCACATCGTCCTCTGAAAGCGCGCTGCCGCAATTAATGGAGAAGCTCGAACGGCTGGGCTGCTCGAAGCCCGTGGTCGGCCTGGTGGTGCCAACTGGCTACTCTTTCAACCTGGACGGCACCAATATATACATGACACTTGCGACATTGTTCATTGCCCAGGCACTCGGGGTGGACCTCACCTTTAGCCAGCAGCTCACGATCCTGCTCGTGGCGATGCTAACGTCGAAGGGAGCAAGCGGCGTCACCGGCGCGGGCTTCATCACGCTTGCTGCGACGTTGTCGGTGGTCAACCCAGCGCTGGTGCCGGGCATGGCAATCGTATTTTCGATCGACAAGTTCATGAGCGAGGTGCGCGCCCTTACAAACATCACCGGCAATGGCATCGCCGCCGTGTTCGTATCCTGGTGGGAAGACGAGCTCGAGCACGCGACGCTGCAGGCGCGGCTCAACGAGCCCACTGCTTCCACCACTATCGACACACGATGAGATAGGCCCCGTAACTTAACAGCCGCCGTTCGAAGACGCACCGAATACAAGCGCAGCCACATTTCTCGTTATTCGAATCGACACAGCCGACTTGAGACGAGCCCAAACTTTCACGCGCGATATCCGGTGCGCAGCCCCTTGCCCCGCGTCGGCCCCCGGCAGCCGCCCTGAAAAGATGCCAGCCGAGCAAAACAGTAGGAGCTTTCAAGCGTCATTTTCAATCGCGTCTTGCGCCTTCACGTCTTGCGCCTTCAAGCCCCCGGACATCTGAACGCCTGCCGTGCAACATAACAGGACTGCGACAGAACGTGTCCAGCCTGACGGACGTAGGTGCTGCTCCGCCTACAATTGCCCATGTGCGCGCTCTGCGCTTGCCTCGTCCGACCGACGACTTGGTAGAGATCTTGCTGCCCCAACTCGTCATCCCTTGTCACGGTCCGCGCTGCCGCATTAGATCGTGATGCTGTGATCAGCACTGATTAGATGGCATCTCGGCGGAGGCGTGGCGTCCTAAACGGCTAGTGTCGGTTCGGCGTCGCTGCGCGAGCTCGTTTCGGGCCAACCACTCGGAGACAAGTCCTCCGCACCCAGGCGTGACGGCCTTAGGAGATACAAGCAGTCGCGTAGCTTCGCCTTCGTATCTCGGCACAGTGCCATTGCGCTTTCTTCCGCATGACCGATCGTACCGGCGCGATGAGTGGTCGGGCAGCTTATCTCTGTTCTTTCCGGTTCGACTAGGCGCGCCTGATTATTCCGGCTCAAAGTCTTGACTGAACTGCAGCCGCTGTCCTCGTGCGGCTGGCGTAAGGGAATTGTCCTCGGCAGCAGCCTCGAGCGCCTGCGCGGAGTAATAGGCAGCGGGGGGCAGACATCTGAGCTTCGATTGCAGCCGTGTCAGCTCGCCATATTGAAAGGTTTAGGACAACTATACGTAGGTCTGTGATGCATTTTTTCTCCGCGCGTGCTCTGCTTAGCACGAAGCAATCGATCTCGGAAGCGCTCGCCAGCGAGTGCTGGTGCCGAGTATTGCCCTATTTTTGCCTAAAACGTTATAGCTCTCCCGCCGGAGAACAGGCCGGACGGTATCAGAATGCGTAGCCAAATCAGCAGTTTAGAACGTTCAGCCCTTCAGTTTACCTTCGGCAGCATAACGCTTGCCGTGGTAACATTGGCCTACTTGTACCTTCACGCGCATTTCGCCGCGACGGCGTTCGCCTATTTGTTAGTGGTATTGCTGCTTTCGTTGATGGGCAGCTTCATCGCGTCGTCTGCGCTTTGCATCGTAGCCATCGCTGCTCTCGCTTACTGCTTTGCGCCGCCGGCGTTCAGCCTGCGAATCGATGACCCCCAAGATCTGCCGGTGGTTGTTGCATTCTTTATTGCCTCGATTGTGGGAGCGCACCTGATCGAAAAGCTGCGCCAGGAAAGAGAGGCTGCGCGTGTGGTTGCGGCCAAGCTTCAGCGGAGTGCGGCCGATTTGGAGGATCGCGAAAAACGGTGGCGCGCCATCTTCGAGCACAATCCGGCCATGTACTTCATGGTCGATGAAGCCGGCACTGTCCTCAACGTCAATACGCTCGGCGCAACACAACTCGGCTATGCTCGTGCTGAACTGATCGGTCGATCCGTGCTGGACGTATTTCTCGAGGAGGATCGCGCGTTCGTTCGCGAATGCGTTCGGACGTGCCTTGAGGATGTCGGACAAACGCGAACGTGGGACGTCCAGAAAGTCAGGAAGGGCGGCTCGGTGTTGTGGGTACGTGAAAAAGCCAAAGCCATGCTCTGGGGCGATGAGCAGCCCATTGTCCTTATCGCCTGCGAAGATATCACGGAGCGAAGGCGGACCGAACTTGCCCTGCAGCGGAGCGAAGCACATTTGGCCCAGGCGCAGGAGTTGAGTCACACAGGCAGCTTCAGCTGGAACCCCACTACGGGCGAGGCCTTCTGGTCAAAGGAAACATTTCGGATTTTCCAATTAGATCCTGAGACAGTGCCGCCGGGGCCGCAGCTCGTCGTTGAGCGCACTCATCCAGATGATAGGGCTTCGGTTAAGGAAATTATCGATCGCGCGATGCGAGAGCTGAGTGATTTCGAGCACGAATACCGGCTTCTGCTACCGGACGGCTCGGTAAAGCACATCCATGCGCAGGCACGAGCGACGAGAACAGCCTCTGGTGACATCGAGTTTGTTGGGGCAGCTACGGATATTACGGCCGCGAGGCGAGCAGAACAGCAGCTGCGCCGCAGCGAGGCCTATCTGGCCGAGGCCCAGCATCTCAGCCACACGGGCAGCTGGTCCTGGGACGTCTACGGTCTAGATTTCATATATCGGTCCGCCGAGGTCGATCGTCTGTTTGGCTTTAGCCCACAAGAGCCGGTATCGATCGAGACCATTCGATCGCGCATCCATCCGGAGGACTTGCCGCGGCTACAGGAGGTGCAGCGCCAGGCGATTGAACACAAGGAGCGGCGGTTCGAATATGATTTTCGTATCCTTCTACCAGATGGCGGGATAAGACGCATACACTCCGTTGCGCACGTGGTGGTTGGCAGCGATGGCAACGTCAGCGAGCTGATCGGAACACATATGGATGTGACCGAGCAACACGCAGCTAGGGAACGCCTGGAAAACACACTTGCCGCGCTGCGCGAAAGCGAACAGCGCTTTCGCGACTACGCCGAAACAGCTTCCGATTGGCTCTGGGAGACCGGGCCGGATCATCAGGTCACTCGCTTATCCGAGCACACCAGCGCTGCGGGAATTTTGGCGACAGGATTGATGGGCCTGCTTCGCTGGGACATTGCGTGCGACGTCGAAGAGGAACCCGAGAAGTGGCGGCAGCATCAGGCGACGTTGGAGGCCCATCTTCCGTTTCGGGATCTCGTCTACCGCACCGTGAATCGGACAGGTTCTCCGATCTACGTCCGCACGAGTGGCAAGCCTTTTTTCGATGGAAAGGGCAATTTTCTCGGCTACCGTGGCGTCAGCACTGACATCACCGCTACCATTCGCGCCGATCAAGCCGAACAAGAACTACGAAAGGCACAGTCGGAGCTCGCGCATGTGACGCGCGTAACGACTTTAGGAGAGCTGACAACCTCCATCGCCCACGAAATAAACCAGCCACTCGCCGCTATTATCAGCAACGCCGATGCGTGCCTCGGTTGGATGGGGCGGGAAGCGCCTAATCTTTCCGCAGCACGCTCTTCGGTGGAGTGGATCATCGAAGACGCAATCCGGGCAAGCGAGGTGATCCGTCGTATTCGCGCGCTCGCGAAGAAGGGCGAGATTGAGATGGTGCCGCTCGATATCAATGAGGTCGTTAAGGACGTCATTGCGCTGGTAACACGAGAGCTGGTGAGCCACCGAGTGACGTTACGGACCGAGTTGACGGCAGGGCTGCCTAGGATCGTCGGCGATCGGATTCAGCTACAACAGGTCATCATCAATCTGGTGATGAACGGAATCGAAGCCATGGACGCAGTTACAGACAGGGCGCGCGAACTGCTGATTCAATCATCGAAGGACGATGCGGGGCACGTCCACCTTGCCGTGACCGATTGCGGCGTCGGCATCGCCGAGAACGACGCGGACCGCGTCTTGGATCCCTTCTTCACCACCAAATCGACTGGCCTTGGAATGGGTCTTTCGATCTGCCGGTCGATCGTGGAAGCTCATGGAGGACGACTGTCAATGGTCCACAAAAGTGGACCGGGCGCGACCTTCCAGTTTGCCTTACCGCAGCATAAGGAGGCCGTCTCGTGACAGCACGATTTGACGCGCTTGAAGGCAGCAATGCCGAGGCCTCGACGAAGGCGACCGTCTTCGTCGTCGAGGATGACATCTCAATGCGTCGCTCGCTTACGAACCTTTTTCAATCGGTAGGGTTAGACGTCATTGCATTCGGATCGGCCCGCGAAATGCTGCAGAGCACAATTCCGGACGTTATTAGCTGTCTAGTTCTTGATGTCCGGCTGCCAGGCTTGAGCGGTCTTGACTTCCAGACTGAGCTAGCGAGGTTGAACATACATATTCCGATCATTTTCATCACCGGTCATGGCGACATTCCAATGACTGTCAGGGCCATGAAGGAGGGAGCGGTCGATTTTCTCAGCAAACCGTTTCGCGATCAGGAACTGCTTGATGCCGTGGTTGCGGCGACCGAACGCGATCGCAAAAGACGGGAGGCTCAGCAGACGGTCGCGAATCTGCAGTCTTTATTTGAGACCTTAAGCCCGCGCGAGCAGGCGGTGATGAAACTGGTCGCTGCCGGCCTGATGAACAAGCAGGTCGCCGCCGAGCTTGGGCTCGCCGAGATTACGGTCAAGATCTACCGGGGACACGTAATGAGAAAGATGCGTGCACGCTCGCTGGCCGACCTGATCAGAATGACTGAGACGCTGGGAATTCGCACTAATCGTCCTGAGCAAACCCAAGTATGATTTTACAATTTCATCAGTCGAGCCCACTTTTCGCGCAAGGTGGCTAATGCTTGCAGCCGCTATTCCCGCTTCAGGAGGGCTCGTCTTGTCCACGTCTTTGATTTCCGTCGTTGACGACGACGCCTCAGTCCGTGCTGCGACAGAGAATCTTTTGAAATCGCGTGGCTACATCGCCCAAATATTTGCGTCCGCCGAGGAACTCCTGAGGTCCCCGCAATTGGACGAGACATCCTGTGTCATTACCGATATGCAGATGTCGGCTATGAGCGGCCTGGAGCTGTTGGCAGAGATGCGGACACGTGGTTACGACGCACCATTCATTTTCATTACCGCTTTTCCCAACGACCGCGTGCGCGCGTCAGCGCTGGGCGCCGGAGCGATTGGCTTCCTCGCCAAACCCTTTGCCGGACAAGCGTTAATCGAGTGCCTCGACACCGCACTGAACGCGTATGACGGCCGAAGCGGCATCTGACGCAATCAAGCTGTGGCTTGAATTGATGTCCGATCTAAACGCTCCGCACGTCGATCTCGCCACCGATCAACCTCTTCGCAGTCAAACACGCCACTTGCTCTAAAACTCGGGCGAGGGCCGCAAGGCACGCTAGCTCGGCTCATTCTGTAGGTCGACTTCAAACGTAATGCTCTCCAAAGGCAATCGACGGCCCTGAGCACTTCTTAACTCCTCTGGATCGAAGCTACATACTCCATTGGAGAGTGGAGCTGGCGCGAGAGCGCTCGGCGAGGCAAGAGATGGGTTGCCCCTAAAGAGACCAGTTCCTTCGATAACGGAAAACCGACTCTCTGCATGAAGCCACACGTTGTGTAACTCGGTCCCGTTGTCGGCTTCCTCCAAACAATAAATTAAGGAGCCACGTTGGATGGCCACCTTGCCGGCCAAATTGCGAATTTGTGGATGGCCGTATGCGCGACGCACTTGCATTGGCAGCCATAGTTTGACGCGATCTCCCTGCCGCCACGTTCGGCGAATGTGTAAATAGCCCTTGCGCGGCTCGCAATTCACAAGCTCGCCGTTCAGGCTCGTCTCCGGCGCGCTGCACCACTCCGGCAGGCGCAGGGCGCGCGTGTGGGCGATTGGCGGCACAGATTCGACGGTAATTTCCACCTCGTCTCTCCAGGGATAGCTGCCGCTTATGGCCAAGCGCAGAGCATGTCCGTCGACGGATATTGCCATCCTTTTACCAACGTAGAGAATCCATTTGATGACACACAGCAGCTGGGAAGGCCGCGGTGGCGCGTATGGTCCAACCGGATTGCGTAAGCCGCTGCTACGCGCGATCTAAACAAACTGAACTGCTAATCCTAAGCCATCGTCCCCGGGGATCGAAGTGCATGCTCAACTTGCCCGCCATGGGGCGGATGCTGGCAATCGGGAAAGGTAAGTTGTCGCGCGTGTGCGCTGCCAGCGAATAAGCGGCCCGAAGTCTATGTGTGCACTGACTTGCTCGTCGGCTTCAGCAAGGCGGGAGGATGAGTTAAAGAGTATCTGTTTTGCACCGAGCTTCAGGCTAATTGGCCCTGCAAAGCAGATAGCAGGCTGGGTAACCGAAAGCCGACCTGGAGCTCCCAATTGTCCGCAATTCCCACTTGTTCTCGACTGCTCCGCTCGAGCGACAGGAAGGTAAGGCTCCCTCCTATTGACGTTAGTTGGTTGCCGGTGGTGACGCGAGCAGGACTAACTCTGCTCATCGAGCTGGATCGCGGTCTATGATTGACCTGTCTTAGCTGGGATTGTTCTCCTTGAGCTCGCCCAAGGCATTAGTGCAGACATAACACTGCCGCCTTATTCCACAGTCACCGATTTTGCTAGATTACGCGGCTGATCCACGTCCGCGCCCCTTACGAGAGCGGTATGGTAAGCCAAGAGCTGAACGGGAATGGCATAGACCATCGGCGTAAAGCTTGCGACCATCTCCGGCAGAACAATGGTCATGAGTGTGTCCACTGCCGCTTCCAAAGCACCCCTCGAATCGGTGATCAGGATGATCTTGCCGCCCCGAGCCGCCACTTCTTGCATATTCGAGACGGTCTTCTCGAAGACCTCGTCATAAGGCGCGATCACCACCACAGGCATTGCCTCATCTATCAGTGCGATCGGTCCGTGCTTGAGCTCGCCGGCGGCATAGCCTTCTGAGTGGATATAGGCAACTTCCTTCAGCTTGAGTGCGCCCTCCAAGGCTAAGGGGGCCGATGTGCCACGACCGAGATAGAGCACGTCTCTTGTATCGGCGATATAACGCGCGAGCTTCTCGATCTGCGGCTCGATCAACAGCGCCGCAGCAATCAACCGCGGCACTTCGATAAGCTCACGCACAAGGTTCGATTCGTCGATCTCAGACAGCTTACCGCGCTCTCTTCCCGCTGCCACGGCAAGCGCGGCCAATACCATTAGCTGGCAGACGAACGCCTTGGTCGAGGCGACGCCGATTTCCGGCCCCGCGAGCGTCGGCAGAACGGATTCGCTCTCCCGCGCAATCGTCGACGTGGGGACGTTGACCACAGATATCGTGTGCACGCCCTGCTCCTTGGCGTATCGCAGGGCAGCTAGCGTGTCAGCGGTTTCGCCCGACTGCGAGATGACGATCGCGAGATCGCCCCGGCGCAAAGGCGCCTCCCTGTAGCGGAACTCGGACGCCACATCGATCTCAACAGGTAAGCGCGCCAGCCGCTCAAACCAGTATTTGGCGATGTGTCCGGCATAGCTTGCAGTGCCGCACGCGGTAATTGAGATGCGCTGTATGGATTTAAAATCGAACGGCAATGTAAGCGGCAGGGCGACGCGCTTGGCCGCGATGTCGAGATAATGCGCCAATGTCTTGCCGGCCACCGTCGACTGCTCGTGGATTTCCTTCGCCATGAAGTGGCGATAATTCGATTTGTCTACAAGCAGCGACGATACGCCAGACTTTGATGTTTCCCGCTGGACGACAGATCCGTCTGAGCTATAAATCACACACATCGTGCGCGTAAGCACTGCCCAGTCGCCGTCCTCAAGATAGGTGATGGTGTCGGTCAAAGGCGCGAGCGCAATCGCGTCCGATCCTAGATACACTTCGCCGTTACCATGTCCAATCGCAAGGGGCGACCCCTTACGCGCACCGATCAAAAGGTCATCGTGGGCCTTGAAAAGGAATGCCAGTGCGAAGGCACCGCGCAGCCGCGGCAGCGATGCTTGTACCGCATCCTGCGGCGAGTAGCCCTTCTGGAGATAAGATTCGACGAGATGCGCCACCACCTCCGTGTCTGTCTCTGAGTTAAAATGGGCCCCATTCCGCTCCAGTTCGGCTCGCAGCTCGCGGAAATTCTCAATGATCCCATTATGAACGACCGCGACGTTCTCCGTCGCATGCGGGTGAGCATTGCTCTCAGTCGGCCTTCCATGTGTCGCCCAGCGGGTATGACCGATGCCGGTATGACCCGACGGAGGACAATAGCGCAGCTGCTCCTCAAGGTTTCTCAGCTTACCTTCAGCGCGGCGGCGCTCGATACGGAGACCTTCGAGAGTCGCGAGGCCTGCGGAGTCGTACCCGCGATATTCCAATCGCTTGAGCGACGCGACCAACTGCCCAACGACCGGTCCGCGCCCCAGAATGCCAACAATTCCACACATATCGATCAATGCAGCCCAAGTTAAGGATTCCGACGTCCTCTACAGGAACTCGGTCATGAAATTCGCTTGTCCCATGCTAACGGTGTCAAGTTCGGGATCTTTCGAGGCCGCCTGTATCGCCGCCGCATTCACAAGCGTGAGTTAGATCTCTTTCAGCCCTATCGCTTCGCCCGGCTACATCCCGCTTTTGGCCGCCGATCGAGTTCAAACCGCGCAGCAGCTCTAACTTGAATTGTCCTGTCTTAGTGGAGACATTTTTCCGGCGCGGATTTAAGAGACTTATCATACTCGAACCGAGGCAACTTACGCTCGGTCAAGGTTAAAGGATTGGCGTCGAAGCTCCATTGTACGAAGGTAAGCTCTCGGCATCAAAACGTTCGACGATCTATACCAACGTTTGCTACTGGTCTCGCGTCGACCGTCCACTGCCTGCCGCGAGTTGGTTATTGGCAACGGCGCTTTGTGAGTGGACCTGCAGACTTCGTATTCTGTTCGGCAGTTAACAGCGCTTTGTAGACTGCGGCTCTATGGGCAGGCTTGTCTGTGTGCTGGCTTGCATGCCGTCATTCCAACAAATGCATTGACGAATGCGGCCTCAGCACGTCGCGCTCTCTCCCGCCATGACGAGACCACGCGAATGCGCACATGCGCCCGCGGATAGATAAGGAGCACGGACCTCACTTTGATCTCATTGGAAAGATTGCCCGAGGGCAAGCGCGCCCAGGGCGTAATGGCGTTTTGCCATCCATCTCGCCTGCTAAGTATCGCGTCGCTGGGGTTAGTGAGATTCATCTTTGAAGCCCAAGCCTCCTCCAGTCCAAATATAAATCAATGTATATAGTGTGCATTCCTGCATGATGTGTATGACTGGAGCTAACGATCGCTTTCCTTTAATGGCGGGTGGGAGCGCGCGTGCGCATCTAGATTTTTCGAGAAACGGCTTCGCAATGGTGTTTCAGAGCGAGGCTCTTTGCGGCGCAACTAAGGGAGACCATGGCGGCTCAGGAGTCAAAGGGGCGCGTTGCGCTGATGACGGGCGTCACCGGCCAGGACGGCGCCTATCTCGCCGAACATCTGCTGTCGCTCGGCTACGTCGTGCACGGCATCAAACGGCGCTCGTCCTCATTCAACACCGCGCGTGTCGACCATCTCTACCAGGACCCGCATGTCGGCGAGGTTCCATTCCTGATGCACTATGGCGACATGACGGATTCGACAAATTTGATCCGCCTGGTGCAGCAGATCCGGCCGACCGAGATCTACAATCTCGCAGCTCAAAGCCACGTCGCCGTCAGCTTCGAGAGCCCCGAATACACCGCCAATGCCGATGCGACCGGCGTGCTGCGGCTCCTGGAAGCGATCCGCATCCTCGGCATGGAGAAGGAGACGCGGTTCTACCAGGCCTCGACCTCCGAGCTCTACGGCCTCGTGCAGGAGATCCCGCAGAAGGAGACGACGCCGTTTTATCCGCGTTCGCCCTATGGCGTCGCCAAGCTCTACGGCTATTGGATCACCGTGAACTACCGCGAAGCCTATGGCATGTTCGCGTCCAACGGCATCCTGTTCAATCACGAGAGTCCGATTCGCGGCGAGACGTTCGTGACCCGCAAGATCACCCGTGGCGTCGCGCGCATCGAGGTCGGTCTCGAACAGACGCTCTATCTCGGCAATCTCGAGGCCAAGCGCGACTGGGGTCACGCGAAAGACTATGTAGAGGGCATGCATATGATCCTCCAGGCCGACAAGCCGGACGATTTTGTGCTCGCCACCGGCGAGACGCGATCGGTGCGTGAGATGGTCGAGCTTGCCTTCGCGCAGGTCGGCCGCCGCATCGAATGGCGCGGCAAGGGCGTCGATGAGATCGGTATCGATGCCAAGAGCGGCAAGACCGTGGTGAAGATCGATCCGACCTATTTCCGGCCGACCGAGGTCGATCTCCTGGTCGGCGACGCCAGCAAGGCGCGCGAGAAGCTCGGCTGGAAGCCGAAGCGGACCTTTGCCCAGCTCGTCGAGGAGATGATGGCGAGCGATCTCGCCGAGGCGAAACGGGACGCGGTCCATGGCAAGCGCAGCGTTTGAGCTGACTGGCAAGAGCGTCTACGTCGCGGGCCATCGGGGCATGGTGGGCAGCGCGCTGGTGCGCCGGCTGGCGCGCGAGAACGTCAAGATCATCACGGTGGACCGGCGTGAGGTCGACCTCTGCAACCAGGCCGCCGTGTTCGAGTGGTTCGCGCGGGTGCGGCCGCAGGTCGTATTCCTCGCCGCCGCGAAGGTCGGCGGCATCGTCGCCAACGACACGCTGCGCGCCGAGTTCATCTACGACAACATCACGATCGCGGCGAACGTGATCCAGGCCGCGCAGCAAAGCGGCGCCGAGAAGCTGATGTTACTCGGCTCCTCCTGCATCTATCCGAAGCTCGCGCCGCAGCCCCTGCGCGAGGACTCGGTGCTGACAGGCCCGCTGGAGCCGACCAACGAGCCCTATGCGATCGCCAAGATCGCCGGCATCAAGATGGCGGAGGCCTATCGCAGCCAGTATGGCAGCGACTTCATCAGCGTGATGCCGACCAATCTCTACGGTCCCGGCGACAATTATCACCCGGAGTATAGTCACGTGGTCGCCGCCCTGATCCGCCGCTTCCACGAGGCGAAGCTCGCGGGCTCGAAGAGCGTGGTGGTCTGGGGCACCGGCACGCCGCGCCGCGAGTTCCTCTATGTCGACGACATGGCCGACGCCTGCGTGCACCTGATGAAGACCTATTCCGGAGCGGAACTGATCAATATCGGCACCGGCGAGGACATCACCATCGCCGAGTTAGCACTCATGGTCGCGGCTGCGATCGGTTTTGGCGGCGAGATCAGCTTCGACACGTCCCGCCCTGACGGCACACCGCGCAAGCTGCTCGACGTACAGCGGCTGTCCGGGCTCGGCTGGCGCGCCACGACCTCACTTGAGGACGGCATTCGGCTGGCATACCGGGCGTATCGCGCCGACAGCGATGCACTGGCACCAGAGTGATCGGTTCCCCCATAACGAGCCAATCCAAGCTACCAATCGGCAGTGAATGTCTAGCCTAGTGAACTTGCCGCTCACGTACGACCTACTTTGCTTCGCAATTGATAAGCGTTCATTGTCAACAACCGGGCTCAGTCCGACAAGACCCCCGAGTCACGCGCCGTATCCCACTTCCAGGAAAAGGAGAGTGACCATGGTCGAAACCTGCCGCCACCAACTTGAGAGCTCATCGACTCTAAGCCCCTAAACGCCGGCCGTGGAATGTCGTTAGCCGGAATTTTCCTTCCGACCAACGAGTTAACGATGGTCTGTCATTATTATTCTCGCCGACAGCGTAACGATGCACATGAGCGCGCCTAACATCCCGAACGCCAAAGGTAAGCCAAAGATGTAGGCGACGAGCCCAACGCCGGCGGGTCCGACGAGTATACCCGCATAGCCCCCTGTCGTGATGACCGCGATCGCAAGGCCTACTGGCATCACTTTCTGTTTGCCGGCGCACCGACACAGTACGGGTACGACATTTGATATACCTAATCCAATAAGCAGGAACCCCGCCATACCAATTAAGGCAAATGGCGCGGCCATCACAGCCAAGAAGCCTGTCACGATAGGCAGAGTCCCCAGCATCAATGTGGCACGGTCGCCGATTCGTGCCACCACGGCATCTCCGCTGAGACGTCCTACGGCCATTGCGATTGAGAAGAGCATACAACCAACGCCCCCGTGCGCCTCCGCGACAAGATCTCGTTCAACGAGAAGCAAAGCGCTCCAATCGAGGATTGCACCTTCGACAAGAAAGGTGATAGCCGCGAGCACAGCTATTAGCAACACACTGCGATGGGGTAAGATAAATAATGGGTCCTTCTGTCCCGAACCCGTCGCGAGCAACCCCGGCCAGGCTGATACAATCGCGATCGTCATTAACGCGGAACAGACCAACGTCGAAAAAGACGGGCCAAGCTGCAGCGACAGGAACGAGGTCGCGGCGGCAGAGCCGGTGAATTCCCCAATGCTGTAGTGGGCGTGGAAGCCAGACATCAATGGACGCCCCGTGGCGCGCTCCAATTCAATCGCATGAATGTTCATGGCTACATCGATCGAACCGAGTGAACCGCCGAAAGCAAACAGCGTAGCACCGAGCCTGACAGGTGTGTCGGCAATTGCAAGGCACGGCAGCATTATCGCGAGTCCAAGTCCACCCGCGAGGATAATGGGCTTGCTGCCGTACCGCGCACTCGACACGCTGGTCAAAACCATTGCGATAACGGATCCCGTTCCGAGACAGAGCAGTAGATGACCAAGCATGCGGTCATCCACCGCGAGCCGCTGCTTGGCGAGTGGCACCAAAGGCGCCCAGGCCGCGAGGCCGAACCCGGCAACAAAGAATGCGAGCCGTGTCCCAAGCAGGCCCGCATACCAATTAGCAGACAGTATCACGGGCTCTCCTGAGAGAACGGGCATGCGAGCGCGACGCTCCTCATCCTGCGTGCGCCGCCTGCAAACGGCTATCGACAATGCCTCAAGTTGACATTCTCTATCCCTGCAAATGCAATGCCGTCGCAAACTGGACTACGTGACTGGGCGAGTGCCAACTAGGCGGCAATCATCGAGCCCGTAGATACGGTGTTTCGGCTGTCCCTTCCCGGATGGATTAGCCATGCGAGGGGTGATGACAGTTCTCGCTGGTCTGCGACAACGGAGGCGCAACGCTCAGGATGGCTTTGTCGCAAAGCCTACAAACCCTGGAAGGCCAACGGCGCCCGCGCCACAAATGTACTTGGCATGAAACCCGTCGTAGGTTTTCCGACAGCTTCTGCAAAATCGGCAGCTCTCATCGCGAGTAATCGCGTTGACTCACTAAGTCGACCGCCATCGCACGCAGGCTGTCAATGTCAGCCAAAACAATTTTGATATTCGAATATTCCTTGTTTGCTGCTCCCCGCACCGCGCCTGCTGCGCAAGGCCTGGCCTTCAGATTGACGAGGGGGACGTTGACGAAAACTTCAATGATGACCTGCGTCGGTCATGTATAGAGGGCTCCTGACGACGACCGTTCTCGATCCGTTCGTCCAGAGAATTGAACTCAATCAATCCTAAGGCGGTTCAAACCAGCGGTATCTTTTTTCAGATAGCAATGCAACGCGGTCGGGCGGAAGCAATTAGTTGTCCCTCAAAAGCCCTTGACACAAGAGGCAACGCCATCTTCTTTCAGGAGACCATGAATTCTCTTCTCATCGGCGAGGTCGCGCTTTTGCGTTCCGCTGCCGTGAAGTCCCGTGCAATTCACCTTAGCGGAGCAGCCGCGGATCACCGGACGTGTTCTCAACCGGGCAACTGATGATCGCCAAGCTCGGCAGCACGGGCGTGACGATCTCAATGCGTAGGGAGCGCACCGCAGGCTGCTTCGCTCGCTACACTGAGCCAACCCGGATTGATTTTATCATCATTGCTTGGCCATCTGGGCATCAGCAGCGCCGGTGGGGTTGAGCTCGGTGCCAAACTTCGCGCGGCCGGAGCTCGCATCGGCACGATGATCGGACGCGATCGCGACATAGACCGCCGGCAGCACGAAGAGCGTGAACAGCGTACCCACGGACATGCCCGCGACGAGCACGAGTCCGATCGAGAAGCGACTCGCCGCGCCAGCTCCCGTTGCGGTCATCAAGGGTATGAAGCCCGCGACCATCGCCGCAGTTGTCATCAAGATTGGACGCAGTCGGACGCGCGCCGCCATCTCAATAGCCGAGCGACGGTCAAGTCTCTCCCTGAGCTGCAGCTCATTGGCGAACTCAACCATTAGGATGCCGTGCTTGGAAATCAACCCGACCAGTGTCAACAGTCCCACCTGGGTGTAGATGTTCATCGTCGCCCAGCCAAAGAATGGCGGAATCAAGGCGCCGACGATTGCCATCGGCACGCTGATTAGGATGATGAGGGGATCGCGCAGACTTTCGAACTGTGCCGCAAGCACCAAGAATATGATTATGAGTGCAAATGCAAAGGCAATGGCCAGTTGGTTGCCCTCGTGCACATATTGGCGCGCCTCGGCGAGGAAATCGTGGCTGAAACCTGCGGGCAGTTTCTTCGCCTCCGCTTCGAGGAAGTCCACAGCCTGACCGATCGTGACGCCGGGCATCGGCACGGCCTGAAAGGTCGCGCAGTTGAGCTGGTTGTAGTGGGTGAGCGCGTTCGGATCGACCGCAGTCTCGATGGAGACTACTGTCGACAGCGGGAGCATCGACCCCGCCGCAGTTTTCACATAATAGCTCCCGATTGCTTGCGGCACCAAGCGTTCCTCGCGTGGCACCTGCGGGATCACCTGGTAGGAGCGGCCCTGCAAATTGAAGCGGTTGACGTAGTTTCCGCCAAGTAAGGTGGCGAGCGCGTTTCCGATGGTCTGCATGGTGATACCAAGCTCGTTGGCCTTGGATCGATCAACCTTGATTCGTACCACCGGCTGGTTGAATTCGAGGTCGGAGTCGCTCACCACGAACAGACCGCTCTTCCGCGCGGCTTCCTTCAGCTTCGACATCTGCTCGTAGACGGATTGGAAGTCGAGCGTCGAATTGATCACCATCTGCACTGGTAAGCCATCCGAGCCGCCGGGAAGTGGCGGCAAGCTAAAGGCAAACGCGTTGATGCCTTCGATTTTGGACAGCTCGGCCTGGACAAGGGACTTTAGCACGATCGATGATCGCTTGCGCTCGTCCCATGACTTGAGCAACATGCCGGCCATGCCACTCTGCTGGCCGCCAACGCCATTGAGCACAAAACTTAAATCCGTCTCTGGAAATTTCTGCAACGCGTGTTCGAGCTTGGTGCCGTAATAGTCGAGGTAGTCGATATTGGCGTATTTCGGCGCCTTGGTTACAGCGAATACGATACCTTGATCCTCCTCAGGTGCGAGCTCCTTGGAAGTATTCATATAGAGAAAGGCGACAAGGCCCAGCATGGTCAGCGCAAACAGGCCGGTAATCGGACGATAGTCGAGCGAGCGGTCAAGCTTGCCACCGTACCATCGTGTCATGGTGCTGAACCCGCGGTTCACAATGCTTGCAAACCGCCCCCCCTCAGCGCGCCTGAGAAAGACCGAGCACATCATCGGCGACAGCGTCAAAGCGATCACGCCCGACACGATCACCGCTCCCGCTAGCGTAAATGCGAACTCGCGGAACAGCGCACCAGTGAGGCCACCGAGAAACCCAATTGGGGCATATACGGCGGCTAAGGTAATCGTCATGGAGACAACGGGGCCGACGATCTCGCGCGCGCCCCTTATAGCAGCCTGTAGAGGCGGCGCACCGTCTTCTAAATGGCGATGAATGTTCTCCACCACAACGATCGCGTCATCAACCACGAGACCGATTGCGAGAACCATTGCAAGAAAAGTTAGGAGATTGAATGAAAACCCCAGCGCCAGCATCATGCTGCAGACACCAACGAGCGAGAACGGAATAGTGACCACAGGAATGATGACAGACCGCAGCGAGGCCAGGAACAGGAAGATTACCACCACCACGATCACGATGGCCTCGATGAGCGTCTTCTCCACTTCATCGAGCGACGATTGAATGAATTTGGTGGAGTCATAGGCCACTTTCATCTTCAGTGACGGCGGCAGGTTGCGCTCCATTTCTGGAAACAGCGCCCGAACGCCTCGCGCTATGTTTAGCGGATTGCCTTGCGGGCTTGCTCGAACGCCGACAAAGACCGCGTGCTCGCCGTTCATCGCGACGCTAGTGTCTGTAGTCTGCGCGGCAAGCTCGACTACCGCAATGTCCTCCATGCGCACAAAGCCACCGTCATTGGATTTGACGATCATGCGCTTGAAGTCATCCACACTCCGCAGATCCGTGTTTGCAGTGACATCGGAGATAGTGAAATGACCCTTGGTCTGGCCCGCCGCGGCCTGGAAGTTGTTAGCGGCGATTGCAGCCGAAACTTCAGCCGGCGACACGCCGTACCCTGCCATTTTCGCGCTATCGAGCCATAGCCGCATCGCAAAACTCTGGCCGCCCAGAATGTCTGCCGCTGCGACGCCGTCGACGGTTGACATAACAGGTTGCACAACGCGCGAGAGGTAGTCGGAGATCGCACTGGTCGCCAGTTCCTCGCTGGAAAAGGCGATATACATGACAGCGGTGGCCTGACCGGTCGACTTACTGACGACCGGATCGTTTGATTCCTTCGGGATTAGGTATTTGACTGAGTTGATCTTCGAGAGCACCTCGGTGAGCGCTTCGTTGGGATCGCAATTGAGCTTGATGTAGACTTGGATCGTGGAGGTACCGAGCACCGATGAGGAACTAATGTAGTCGACGCCCTCGGCGGAAGCGACTGCCTGCTCTAGCGGAGTGGTGATGAACCCCTGGATCATGTCGGCAGAGGCCCCAGGATAGGAAGTCGTGATATTGACGACCGTATTAGATAGCTTGGGATATTGCCGGATCGGCAGGACGGCGGCCGCGCGAAAGCCGATCAGTAAGATCAGGCAACTGACGATGATAGACAATACCGGACGTTTGATGAAAAGCTCGGTAAATGCCATCTCGATTCGCATTTCAAAAGGGGGAGGCAAATTCGCCGCAACTCGTAAAGCGGCAATGATGACCAATGCGGGGGCTGTGCTAGAGCCCCCGTATGAGGGACGTGCTGTTCGCTACTCTAAGGGCTCGCGAGCGCGGACGCCTTATCCTTCGCTTCCATCTTCGTCGCTCGAGTGAATGCTATTCCGTTGCTCTGATATGGCAGATCGCGATCTCGATGGTGGGCACTTTGTATCAAGCCCCTGTCTTCTTGCGTGCTATCGACCAAAGGTCCGACACCTGATCAAGCGCTCATAGCAATGCATCAGTTCAGGTTGCACTGACTCGCAGACCGAATGATCCAGGTTCGACATCGAAAGTACAAGCGATCTGACGCCTGCTCAACTCTACAAAGGTAAATGGGTGATATAGCTTGAGGTGAAAAGCACTATACCAACGTTTGTCGAATTGGTTCGCTGATCGCCATTGCGCAAGTCGTGATGTTGCAGGACACAAAGTTCTCGGCCCCACGATATTCCGTGTGGAGCCATCGGCATAGCGCAGCGCCAGATCCCGTCGCGGATTGCAGGTGACGGCGAACTCGGATGGTGTGTTTTCCATCCGAGCTGCGAGGGGTCGCGTATCGTTGTGGTCGGCCCGCCAATGTCCGAGTTCGACCCTGGCCTGGGCCAGCGAAGTGAACAGGGTCGCGTTCAAAAATTCCTCTTTGCTCCCAAGTGGCTCAAATTCTCAAGGGCTACCAAGTTTTATCTTCGAGAAGTAACGAAGGGCACCTACCAAAATCGGTTGGTCCCGTCCTCATCGGCGACTCTCTAAGCTGGGTCTTTGCCTTGAAGAAATTGGAGACACCAGCATGTCCAGACACGTGCGCGTTGCATGAACAAGAATGATAGGCCAAACACACATTAGAGACGCAAGGATGTGGGCGGAGTAAATCCAGACTGAGCGCGATAGAAGCAGTCCGTTGGAAAGATTATCCGAGACCTCAAAAACGCGACAGGAAGTACCGAAGAATGGGGGAGGGTCATCCCCTTGGCGGAGACAATTGCATCAAGACAACAGCGGACGGAATTCAGCCAGGCAATGCCCTTTTCTTCCTGGGTGTTGCTGGTGATTTCGGAAGCAGTGCGGACGCGACTCGGCGTCGCTTGGTTGCGCTGGAGCAGACGCTGTCCCTACCCCGCCCGCACTGCCAGTTGAACTTAGCAGAACTTGACCCAGCGCTTGTCCCGCACGCATACACAGGGGCAGCGCTGTCCCTCCAACCCAGCTAGTTGCTCCAAACTCAGCTTCAACCGGTGGCAAGAAGCTGATCGGGAGCTTATCAGCTCGCAAAAAGAGCAAAATCGAGAGAACGAGAAGTAATTCGTGAGTTAGAAGCGGTGCGAACGCGGCTCGGCGCCTTTCGGTGGGGGGCATCATTAGGCACTATTTTGCCGCAGTGCAATGAGCTTAACGGAAGCGTGACTCGGCACACGGTGGTCCTTCAGCTCATGCGCTGTCTCTGCCACGCCCCGTTAAACCCAACGAATCTTTTATCGAGGCTAGCTTACCGAAAGCTGACAGAGCTGCGCAGCAATTTGCAAAACGAAAGGCCCAGGATTGGCCATTCGAACCCGAATACGTCGCGCCGCTTATTCGACACCAGGAAAACGGGATCGAACATCAGCAGACCAAGATCAAGCGTCCTTGGACCAATGGTCAGGTCGAGCGCATGAACCGCACGATCAAGTAAGCGACCGTCCAACGCTACCATTACGATCTACACGATCAGCTCGAAGCTCACCTACGCGCGGCGGCTGAAGACCGGCTTCACACCCTACGAATACATCTGCAAAAGCTGGACGTCCCAGCCAGAGCGATTCAAACTCAACCTGCTCCAGCAAATGCCGGGACTAAAGACCTAGAGCTCTGGCGAGGCCCGGAGTTTCCACTCAGGTATGCGCTAGATGGAGAGGGTGCGCACCTTCCCAGCGGTATCAATTCCGCACAAGCAAAGCCATTGGCTCCTCTCTTTTTCTTCGCCTGGGCATCCGATTGCACGACGAGCTCACAGGGCCCGTTGCACTTAGTTTTCATCCGAGCAGGATGCTCGAAATGATCAGCTCCCCCAACGTCTTGTCCATTGGCCCCAGCGCAGGTGCGTGCACCTGGTTGAGCTGCGCGATGGCTTAAAGGTTCGATCGTGCGGGATGTCAATCGCAACTTTTCGTTGCATACGAATCCAGACAAGGCGATCTTACGTCTCGCGCGAGTACTTGCGCGTGTGGCCGCGAGGGAAGATCATGAAAGACAGCTCACCGATGGAAGCGATAAGGAAAAGGGCGACGATCTATGCTCGATTCTCAACCGATCTACAGAACGAGAGATCGATTGAGGATCAGCTTTCACTTTGTCAGAGCTATGCCGAGCGCGAATGCTTGACTGTTGTCAGTACCCATGAAGATCGGGCTCGTTCAGGTGGGTCTGTCATGGGCCGCGAAGGCCTTTTGCGGATGTTGGACCAAGCGCGGGAGAAATCCTTTGACGTGGTGATCGTCGAAGCGCTCGATCGCCTCTCTCGCGACATGGAAGATCTCGCTGGCATTCATAAGCGGCTGTCATTTCTCGGGATCGAGATCCGGGCGGTTCACGAAGGCGTCGTTAACACGGTGCTGGTCGGCCTTCGCGGCCTGGTCGGGCAACTCTATCGCGAGGACAACGCTCACAAAGTGCGTCGTGGCCAAGCAGGGCGGGTCAAGCAAGGTTTGGCGGGAGGTGGCCTGACATACGGATACGCCGCTGTCGCGGGAAAAAGCGGCGAACGGGTAGTCCTCGAGGCCGAGGCACAAGTGATCCGGCGCATCTTTCAGGAATACGTGGACGGTCGAACGCCTCGCGAGATCGCACACGATCTCAACAAGGAAAGGGTATCACCTCCGCGAGGGCGCGCATGGAATGCTTCAACTATCAATGGCAACGTTGAGCGCGGCGCCGGAATTCTGCAGAACGAGCTTTATGTAGGACGCCTCATCTGGAATAAGGTCAGGATGGTGAAAGATCCCGACTCGGGAAAGCGCCTGTCACGACCTAATCCGAAGAGTGACTGGCAGGTTGCTGAAGTGCCGCATCTTGCGATTGTCAATCCAGAACTATTCACTGCTGCCCAGCAACGCAAAGGGGAGCGCAGCCACGGCCACCCCAGCCATCAACGTCGGGCCCGTCGGATGCTATCTGGCTTACTCCGTTGCGGTTCATGCGGCTCGGGTATGGCAACGAATGGGCGCGACAAATCGGGGCGCGTGCGTATTCGCTGCTCGGCATCGACAGAGAGCGGCACATGTCCTGATGGCAAGACTTTCTATTTGGACACAGTCGAGAGTGCGGTTCTCAGTGGGTTAAAGGCCGAATTGCGCGCGCCGAAGGTTATTTCGGAATACGTACGCACGTATCTCGAGGAGCGGAAGCGCCTCGCGGCTTCATCCAATGCAAAACGGCACCGCCTAGAGCAGCAGCTTGGGGAACTAAACCGGGAAATCGAACGACTGGTGGATGCGATCGCAAAAGGACATGGCGATCCATCCGTTCTCGGGCCGCGATCGACGGCCTTAGATGCCCAACGAAGGCGGATATCTGAGGAGTTGCAGAGTGAACCGCTCGCCCCGAAGGAAGTCGCGCTGCATCCGGCCATCCTCAAACGATACGAGGAGCAGCTCGGCCGGCTTGAAGAAGCGCTAGCAAAAGGTGCTAGTGCGGGCGACGGAGAGGCCGTCGAAGCCATCAGAGACCTGGTCGACACAGTCACTGTGTTCCGCGATAAAGCCCGGCCCGGTGGTGTAGCCGTGGAGATAGCAGGCCGGCTAAATGCCCTGCTTGGGGAAAAGGCCTATCCCAACCAAGTCAAAGGAGTGTGGGGAAAGGTGGTAGCGGGGGAGGGACTCGAACCCCCGACCCCAGGATTATGATTCCCGTGCTCTAACCAGCTGAGCTACCCCGCCACAGGGATCGCGGCGGCGAATAAGGCCGATCTCGCGAACGCGCGGCATATAAGGAAGGGGGCGGCGGGCTGTCAAGCAAAGTAGCCGGCGAGGCCGGCTGATTTAGCGATCGAATTCGCTTGTTTCAGGCTTCAGACTCGCGCTGAGTCCCCTCACCCGAAATCTGTGCAGGATTTCGGCCTCTCCCCGCGCGCGGGGAGAGGCAAAGGACGAGACCCCTATTTCGGTCTCACATTGGGGTCGCCACCGGGGCTGCCGGGGGGCGGGATCACCGGGGTATTGGCGCCGGTGTCGGGGGCCGGGGCGTGCATCTCGGGGTCGATGCCGGAGGGCGGGCAAAGCACGCCCTCCGATTTGGCCAGCTTGTCTCCGAGCGGTTCCCGGGACTGGCCGGTGGTGGTGCCGTCGGACTGGCGATTCGGACGGTCCTGCGGGGTGCAACCCGTCGCATGTTGCGGGGATGGCGGCGCGGTCTGTTGCTGCGGCGTCGCCGGGGCGGGCGGGGCCTGCGCGATCGCAGCGCCTGAAGCGGCGATCAGGAGGCCGACCAGAATGATGTTTGATGTCGTGCGCATGAGAGAAAAACGCGCGCGGTGGGCGGGCTGTTCCGCTCCCAGAACATTACGATTTGCGGTAGCGGATCAGCGAGAAGTGGCCCATCGGCGGCATGGGGCGGCGCTCGGTGAGGGTGATGCCGCCGTGCTTGGCGGCCCAGCCCTCGAGGCGGGCCCACGGGAATTCCGGGCGCCAGCCGAGGCGGCGGGCAATGGGGGCAAAGGCGAGCTCGAACAATTTTCGAGGGCCGTCTTCGGCGCCGATGTGGTTGACGAGGATCAGCTCGCCGCCGCGCTTGAGCACGCGCACGAACTCGTCGAGCGTGCCTTCGGGATCGGGCACGGCGGTGATGACATATTGCGCGACCACCGCGTCGAAGGCGTTGTCGGGGAAGGCGAGGTTCTTCGCATCCATCACCGAGAGCACTTCGACATTGGAGAGGCGCAGCGCGCGCACGCGCGCCTGCGCCTTGCGCAGCATCGGCTCGGAGATGTCGACGCCGCAGATCTTCGTGGTGCGCGCGTAGTCCGATAGCGACAGCCCGGTGCCGACGCCGACGTCGAGGATGCGGCCGCCGATGCGGTCGGCTTCCGCAATGGTCGACTGCCGGCCGGCGTCGAACACCTTGCCGAACACGAGATCATAGACCGGTGCCCAGCGGCCATAGGCCCTCTCGACCCCGGCCCGCGAGATGTCTGCTGCCATGCCCCCTGCCCTTCTTTACCTCTCCCGGAGGGAGAGGTCGGATCGCATCGACGATGCGATCCGGGTGAGGGGTTGCGGTCTGAATGACAGCTGCGGCCCCTCACCCGGATTGCACGGGACGATGCTTCGCATCGCCAGGCGCAATCCGACCTCTCCCCGTCGGGGAGAGGTAAACCCAGCCCAATCAGTTGCGCTAGATTTCGTCATCCCTCAGCCGCGGACTGCTTCCACCAGTGGCCTCGCTGCATCGTTCGTGACCTTCGCCGCGGCGCTCTGGATAAAGCCGCCGCCGAGCACGCGGGCCTGGCCGCCAGGTGCGTCGTAGAACACGCAGGCCTGTCCCGGCGAGACGCCTTCCTCGCCGGCAACGAGCTCGACCTCGTAATGGCCATTGCCGCCGCGCAGCCACGCTGCCTGGGGGCTGCGGGTCGAGCGCACGCGTACGAACATTTCGAGGCCGCCGCCGATGGCGCGGTCGATGTCGCCGCCGCCGATCCAATTGACGTCGCGCAAGCTGATGCGGTGCATCTTCAGCGCATCGCGCGGGCCGACGACGACGCGGCGGTGCGCTGCATCCAGCCGCACCACGAACAACGGCGAGCCGGAGGCGATGCCAAGGCCGCGGCGCTGGCCGACGGTGAAATTGGCGATGCCGTGATGCTGACCGAGCACGCGTCCATCGAGATCGACGATGTCGCCGGGATCCATCGCATTCGGGCGCAGGCGCGTGATGATGTCGGTGTAACGGCCCGTCGGCACGAAGCAGATGTCCTGGCTGTCGTGCTTGTCGGCGACCGCGAGCCCAAAGCGTCGCGCGAGCTCGCGCGTCTCGGGCTTGGTCATGTCGCCGAGCGGAAAACGCAGGAAGTCGAGCTGCTCCTGCGTGGTCGCGAACAGGAAATAGCTCTGGTCGCGGTCGCTGTCTGCCGCGCAAACCAGCGCGCGCGAGCCGTCGCGCTGACGGCGCGAGGCGACGTAATGGCCGGTGGCGAGCGCCTGGGCGCCAAGCTCGCGCGCGGTCTTCAGGAGGTCGCGGAATTTGACGCTGCGGTTGCACTCGATGCAGGGCACCGGCGTCTCGCCAAGAGCATAGGAGTCGGCGAAATTGTCGATGACGGACTCGCGGAAGCGGTCCTCGTAATCGAGCACGTAATGGGGAATGCCGAGCTTGGCGGCGACGTCGCGGGCGTCGTGGATGTCCTGGCCGGCGCAGCAGGCGCCCTTGCGGTGGGTAGCCGCGCCATGGTCGTAAAGCTGCAGCGTTATGCCGACGACGTCGTAGCCCTCAGCCTTCAGCAGCGCAGCCGTCGTCGAGGAATCGACACCGCCCGACATGGCGACGACGACTCTTGTGTCCTCGGGACGGCCGTCGAGATCCAGACTATTGAGCATGGGCCCTAAAGCGTTGTGACGGCGGCGTAGCGCGATCCGCGATTGCTGTGCCTTCTCGCGGGACATCGGCAATCCCCCGGAACTTTAGTTCCCGAAGAGCACGACTGCCCAAGTCGAAAGCGGTTGAGAGTAACCTCTTTAATATAGGCGGCATTCCGGTGAAGCAATCACGCGGGCAGCCGGCTTTGGGCAATTCTTGCCGAGGCGGCAGAAATGGCGGGGCCGCAGAGCGCTGCCCGGCTGCCGCCGCAAATCGTCAAAATGTTGATTTTGCTAGATAAACTGACGCGAAGAGACGCTGGCCCGCTCCTTGCTACCACTTGTCCGAAGTTGCTTCCAAGGGGTTGCCTGTGGTTGGTCGTACGTCAGATGTCGTGGCAAGCGCGCAAGTCCAAAACGCGCAGCAAAAACCTGCCCGCTCACAGGCGCCGAAGGACGCGTCCGCGACAGACTCCTTCGGCTCGCTGGTCGACAGCAACACCCAGGCGATCAGCAACAATGCGCAGGCGCAGGACAGCGCGCCGCGCCGGAGCGATTCCGCGTCATCCTCGACTGCATCCGACCGGAGTTCACGCGACACCTCGTCCACGGACCAGCCTGCGCAGAGCAAGGCGAGCGACGATACCGATACGCCCGCGCCGGCGAAGAATGACAAGAGCGATGCGACCAGCGATCCGGCCAAGGACGCGGGCAAGGACGCCGGCAAGATCAAGAACAAGTCCGAGACATCGGACGCCAAACCGGCGGACAAATCCGACGAGAAGGCCGACAAGACCGAGGGCACCGACGCCCTCACCGCCGCGGCCGATGCGGCTGCCGCCGTGGCGGCCGATGCGGCGCAGACTGCCCTGCCCGATCCCAGCGTCGTCGTTGCCGCGCCGGTCGTCCCAGTCGATCCGAATGCGGCTGCGAGCCAGGCCGGCGATGCCGCCGCCTCACCGTTGACGATCGCCGCGGCAGGTCTAGCCGCCAGTGCCTCCACTGCGGCGCAGATCGCCGGCACCAAGACCGATACCGCCACCGCCGGCGACAAGAGCGCCAAGGCTGCAGGTGCCAAGGCTGCAGGTACCAAGACTGCAGGCGCCGAGGTCGATGCCGGCACCACGACGGCGCTCGGCGAGATCGCGACCGGCACGAGCGAGGCCGCCGCGACCGATGCCAAGGCCAATGGCGGGCTGATCGCCGTCGTCAGCCAGGGCACGCCAAAAACCTCGTTCAAGGCCGCCGCCACCGCGCAGGCTCAGACCGACGTCTCGAATATCGGCCAGGACGCCGGCAAGGCGAACGCCGCGACGACGCAGGCTCCGGCAACAGCGACCGTGACCGCCTCGCATGCCCAAGGCGTCAAGCCACAGGCAGATGGCGGAGCGACCGACGCGAAGGCAGGTCCCGCCGATCCGACACAAGGCGCGCCGGCCGCGCCCGCGCATGCGGGCACGCAAGCCGCTGCCGCCCCGACGGACACCAGCGCACAAGCCGCTTCCGCCGTACAGGCGCCGCTGACCAACACGACCTCGGCTGCCACGGCATCGACCGCGACGCTCACCGCGACCGCGGCGACCCACACCGCCGTGCCGATCAGCGGCGTGCCGATCGAGATCGCAGCCGCCATTCGCGCCGGCAAATCCCGGTTTGATATCAGCCTCGACCCGGCCGAGCTCGGCCGCATCGACGTGCGCATCAATGTCGACCGCAACGGCCAGGTTACCTCGCACCTCACCGTGGAGAAGCCGGAGACGCTGCAAATGCTGCGTCAGGATGCGCCGCAATTGCAGCGCGCGCTCGACGATGCCGGCTTCAAGACCGGCAACAACGGGCTGTCCTTCAGTCTGCGCGACCAGAATTCATCGGGACAGCAGTCCGGCCAAAACAACGACAATGGCAATGCCCGCCGGCTGATCATCAGCGAGGACGACAGCGTTCCCGCGGCGCCCGTCGGGCGCGGCTATGGCCGCATGCTCGGATCGAGCGGCGGCGTCGACATCAGAGTGTGAGGAGTATTCGACAATGACCACCACGAATGCCGCCACCGCCCCGACGCCCGTCTCCGGGACGACCGACATCCCGAAATCCTCGTCGAGTTCGTCGATGAGCTCGACCACGGGGTCGACGCTCGCCGGCAATTTCCAGACCTTCCTGACGCTGCTGACGACGCAGCTGCAGAACCAGAACCCGCTCGATCCGCTCGACACCAACCAGTTCACCCAACAGCTGGTGCAGTTCGCCGGCGTCGAGCAGCAACTCAAGACCAACGATTCGCTGTCGCAGCTCGTCACCCTGCAGCAGACCACGCAGGCGACCCAGGCGCTGGGCTTCGTCGGCAAGACCGCCCTGGTCGACGGCTCGACCGCGACGATGAAGAACTCGTCGGCGACCTGGCATCTCAACGTGCCCAGCGACTCCACTGTCGAGATCACCATCGCCAATTCCAGCGGCCAGACCGTGTTCACCGGCAAATACACTGCCGCCGCCGGCACCGACATCCCCTTCACCTGGAACGGCATGGGCAATGACGGCACGCAATGGCCCGACGGCAAGTACACGATCTCGGCCACGGGCAAGGACATTGCGAACGACAATGTCGGCATCGCCGCGCAGGTGCAGGGCGTGGTGTCGTCGGTCGACCTGACCCAGTCGCCGCCGCTGCTCACCATCGACGGCGCCAGCTACACGCTGAGCCAGGTCAAGAGCATCATCGCGAGCAGCAATTGAGGCTCGTAACACCTCTCCCCGACGGGGAGAGGTCGGATTGCGCAGCAGTCCGGGTGAGGAGCCGCAGCGTCCGGTGAGAGCGTAACCCCTCACCCGGATCGCATCTTCGGATGCGATCCGACCTCTCCCTCCGGCCCTCCGGGAGAGGTGGATCAGAGTTCCGGGCTCGCGCCGAGCCCGCAAAAGCCGTTCGGCGTTAGTAAAGTATTTACCTTCTGCATTGCCCGGCCGGCCTTTCAGCGCGCCGGGCCGGCCGCGTTCCCGCAAGTTTCAACGAGAATTGTATTGAAGCCTTAGGCTTAGCGGATTTTTAAGCCGCGAGGCGTAGGGTTACGGCGTGAGTTCAGTGGTTGAGAGTTTGTGAGTACGCCATGACAGAACCCCATCGCCCGAGGGTAAAATACGTCATCGGGCCGGACGGCAGTCCGTTGACGATCGCGGATCTGCCTGCACCCGGCACCAAACGCTGGGTCATCCGCCGCAAGGCCGAAGTCGTCGCCGCTGTCCGTGGCGGACTTCTCTCCCTCGAGGAGGCCTGCAGCCGTTATACCCTGACGGTCGACGAATTCCTCTCCTGGCAGTTTTCCATCGACCAGCACGGTCTGGCGGGTCTTCGCACCACCCGCATCCAGCAATATCGCCAGTAAGCGATCCGGAAATCTGCGGCTTTCGACGAAAATCGGCCTCGCCCTGCGAGGCCGATTTTTTTCATGAGGCAGTTTTGTCCGACCTCTTAATCTTCGTTAACCATATGGAAACCATCACCTAGGCAATAATTGCCCAGTCGGCCTTTCCGGTGAAAGCAGCCGAATCTGTGGGGCGGTTGCTTGCAAGGGCTTGCGGACTTTCTGAAGAGTATCGGTGCCGCCCGGTTCGGGGCGATGATCGCGGTCACTGCCGCGCTCATCGGCTTCTTTGCCTTCGTCATCATGCGCGTCACCACGCCGCAGATGACGACGCTGTTCACCGATCTGTCCGTCGAGGATTCCTCCAGCATCATCAAAGACCTGGAACGCCAGGGCATCCAGTTCGAAATCCGCAATGAGGGCTCCATCATCATGGTGCCCAAGGACAAGGTCACCCGGCTGCGGATGAAGCTCGCCGAGGGCGGCCTGCCCAAGGGCGGCGGTGTCGGCTACGAGGTGTTCGACAAGTCCGACGCCCTCGGCACCACCTCTTTCGTCCAGAACATCAATCACCTGCGCGCGCTGGAAGGCGAACTCGCCCGCACCATCCGCGCCATCGACCGCATCCAGGCCGCCCGCGTCCATCTGGTGCTGCCCGAGCGCCCTCTGTTTGCGCGCGAGGCGCCGGAGCCGTCGGCCTCGATCGTGGTGCGCGTCCGCGGCTCGCTGGAAGCCCAGCAGATCCGCGCCATCCGCCACCTCGTCGCCTCCGCCGTCAACGGACTGAAGCCGCAGCGGGTCTCGATCGTCGATGAGGCCGGCCAGCTGCTCGCCGATGGCGCGGCGACCGATCCGGAACAGGCGGTCGGCGACGAGCGCCGCATCGCCTTCGAAAAGCGGATGCGCAAGCAGGTCGAGGACATCGTCTCCTCCGTGGTCGGCTCGGGCCGCGCCCGGGTGCAGCTCTCCGCCGATTTCGACTTCAACAAGATCACCCAGACCTCGGACAAGTTCGACCCCGAAGGCCGCGTGCTGCGCTCGAGCCAGACCCGCGAAGAGCAGAGCATGACGGCCGACAACAACGGCCAGGTCACCGTGAACAACGAGCTGCCCGGCAACCAGCAGAACAACGGCGTCGCGGCCAAGGACCAGAGCAAGAAGACCGAGGAGACCAACAATTACGAGATCTCCCGCACCACCAAGACCGAGGTGACCGAGGCCGGCCGGGTCAACCGCATCTCGGTCGCGGTGCTGGTCGACGGCATCTACACCAAGAACGACAAGGGCGAGCTGGCCTATCAGGACCGCACCAAGGAGCAGCTCGACCGCATCGCTGCGCTGGTGCGCTCGGCGATCGGCTTCGACCAGAAGCGCGGCGACCAGGTCGAGGTTGTCAACCTGCGCTTCGCCGACGCCCCCTCCACCGCCCCGATCGGTGAACCCTCAGGCTTCCTCGGCATGCTGCAGTTCACGAAGGACGATGTCATGTACTTCGTCGAGCTCGGCGTGATGATGCTGCTCGGCCTCGTCGTCCTGTTCCTGGTGATCCGCCCGCTGGTCAAGCGCATCCTGGCCTCCGACGAGGTCGCCGCCGCCATCTCCGGCGTGCTGACGGGCCCAGCCGCCTCGGAAGAGGCAGCACCGGCAGCTGGCCAGCCGCTGCTGCCGAGCGGCGCCGCCAGCGCCATCGACGTCGCCACCATCCAGGGCCAGGTCCACGCCCAGTCCGTTCATCGCGTCGGCGAACTCGCCGAGCGCAACCCCAACGAAACCGTCGCCATCATCCGCCAGTGGCTGACCGAGCCAGCCAAGTAACAGCCAAGCGAATCAAGAAGTGATCTGACATGGCCGCCTCTTTGCAAAACGCCAACTCCAACGACATCACCAGCGTGATCTCAACGCTCGGTCAGCGCGCCGGCAACCGCGCGGGCGGCGCCAAGACCGAAGGTCTGACCGGGCCGAAGCGCGCCGCGATCCTGATGCTGGCGCTCGGCGAGCAATATGGCGGCAAGATCTGGTCGCTGCTCGACGACGACGAGGTGCGCCAGCTCTCGCTGGAGATGTCGACGCTCGGCACGGTCGAGGTCGACACCGTCGAGGACATGCTGCTCGAATTCGTCTCGCGCATGTCGGCTTCGGGCGCGCTGATGGGCAATTTCGACGCCACCGAGCGCCTGCTCCAGCAATACCTGCCGCCGGAGCGCGTCAACGGCATCATGGACGAGATCCGCGGTCCCGCGGGGCGTAACATGTGGGAGAAGCTCTCCAACGTGCAGGAGGAGGTTCTCGCCAACTATCTCAAGAACGAATACCCGCAGACCATCGCGGTGGTGCTGTCGAAGCTGAAGCCGGAGCATGCCGCCCGGGTGCTCGCCATCCTGCCCGAGGAGCTCGCGCTCGACGTCGTCAACCGCATGCTGAAGATGGAAGCGGTGCAGAAGGAGGTGATCGAGAGCGTGGAAAAAACGCTGCGGACCGAATTCATGTCCAACCTGTCGCAGACCCGCCGCCGCGACGCCCACGAGGTGATGGCGGAGATCTTCAACAACTTCGACCGCCAGACCGAGACCCGCTTCATCACCTCGCTGGAAGAGGACAACCGCGAATCCGCCGAGCGCATCAAGGCGCTGATGTTCACCTTCGACGACCTCGTGAAGCTCGATTCCGGCTCCGCCCAGACCCTGATGCGCAACGTCGACAAGGACAAGCTCGGCGTCGCGCTCAAGAGCGCGAACGAGGACGTCCGCAACTTCTTCTTCGGCAACATGTCCTCGCGCGCGGCCAAGATGCTCCAGGACGACATGGCGGCGATGGGCCCGGTCCGACTTCGCGACGTCGACGAGGCCCAGGCGCTGCTGGTCAACCTCGCCAAGGACCTCGCCGCCAAGGGCGAGATCATGCTGACCAAGAACCGCGCCGACGACGAGCTGGTGTACTGATGGCCGCTCCGGCAAAATTCTTGTTCGACACCGACTTCGCGGCCCCCGAGCGGTCGACGCACGAGAAAGCCGCGACCGCAGCCGAGATCGCCCAGAAGGTCGCGGAAGCCGAGGCGCGCGCCTATCAGGACGGCTTTGCCGCCGGCCAGCGCGAAGCCAAGGCCGAGAGCGACCGCCGCGTCGCACTCGCCATGGAAGAAATCAACATCTCAATTCGGGGCGTCGCCTCGGGCATCGGCAGCATCGAGACCAAGATGGAGACCGAGGCGGTCGAGGTCGCCGTCGCGGTGGCGCGCAAGCTGTGCGCCGATCTCATCGCGGCCGAGCCGCTCGGCGAGGTCATCGCGCTGGTCAAGGACTGCTTCTCGCATCTGGTCGCGACGCCGCATCTCGTCGTCCGCATCAACGATTCGCTCTACGACAGCGCACGCGAGAAGATCGAGCGGCTCGCCAAGCAGAGCGGCTTCGAGGGCCGGCTGGTGATCCTGGCCGAGCCGGACATTGCCACCGGCGACTGCCGGATCGAATGGGCCGATGGCGGCGTCGTGCTGGAGCGCGGCGCCATCGCGGCCAAGATCGATGAAATGGTCGGACGCTATATCGCGTCCCGCAGGGGGAGCTAAACCATGAGCGACACTGACGGACAGGTCCCGCTGCCCGATCTCAATGGGCCGATGCCGCCTGCCGGCACCGACATCGGCTACAACGAGGACGAATATGCGGCGCGCGCGGCCGCCGACCTCGAAGCGGTGTTCGACGTTCCCGTGCAGGTCTCGGCCGTGCTCGGCCGCTCCAAGATGGACGTCGGCGAGCTCCTGAAGCTCGGACCGGGCACCGTGCTCGAGCTGGACCGCCGCGTCGGCGAAGCCATCGACATCTACGTCAACAACAAGCTGGTCGCCCGCGGCGAAGTCGTCCTGGTCGAGGACAAGCTCGGCGTAACCATGACGGAAATCATCAAGGCCGAACGCGGCTAACACACAAGGACATGACGCGCGGCAGCGCGGACAGACGGACAGGAGACTGACATGCGGCTTCTCATCGTTGGCACATTGAAGGGCCAGCTCACCACCGCCACCAAGATCGCGATGGAGAACGGCGCCACCGTGACCCATGCCGAAGATCACGAGCAGGCGATGCGCGTGCTGCGTGGCGGCAAGGGCGCCGACCTCCTGCTCGTCGATGTCGCGCTCGACATCCGCGACCTCGCGCTGCGGCTCGAGGCCGAGCACATCCACGCTCCGATCGTCGCCTGCGGCATCACCAACGACGCCCGCGCCGCCGTCGCCGCGATCCACGCGGGGGCCAAGGAATACATCCCTTTGCCGCCGGATCCGGAGCTGATTGCCGCGGTGCTGGCTGCCGTCGCCAACGATTCCCGCGAGCTGGTCTATCGTGACGAAGCGATGGCAAAGGTGATCAAGCTCGCCCAGCAGATCGCGGGCTCCGACGCCTCGGTGATGATCACCGGCGAATCCGGCACGGGCAAGGAAGTGCTGGCCCGCTACGTTCACTCCCGCTCGGCCCGCGCCAAGCGGCCCTTCATCTCGATCAACTGCGCCGCGATCCCCGAGCATCTCCTGGAGTCCGAGCTGTTCGGCCACGAGAAGGGCGCCTTCACCGGCGCGGTCGCGCGTCGTATCGGCAAGTTCGAGGAAGCGACCGGCGGCACGCTGCTGCTCGACGAAATCTCGGAGATGGACGTCCGCCTGCAATCGAAACTGCTGCGCGCCATCCAGGAGCGCGTGATCGATCGCGTCGGTGGCACCAAGCCGGTGCCGGTCGACATCCGCATCGTCGCGACCTCGAACCGCAACCTGGCGGAGGCCGTGCGCGAAGGCACGTTCCGCGAAGACCTGCTGTTCCGCCTCAACGTGGTCAATTTGAAGATCCCGCCGCTGCGCGAGCGACCGGCCGACATCCTGGAGCTCGCCCAGCATTTCGTGAAGAAATACGCCGACGCCAACGGCGTGCCGCTGCGCCCGATCTCGGCGGAAGCCCGCCGCGTGCTCTCCACCAACCGCTGGCAGGGCAACGTCCGCGAGCTCGAAAACACCATGCACCGCGCCGTGCTGATGGCGCAGGGCGACGAGATCGGACCCGACGCGATCATCACTCCGGACGGCGACCGTCTCGATCTCGCCAGGACGCCTCCGGCCGTGGCGCATGCGACCATGGCCGCCGAGCAGGTGACGCGCGCGCTCGTGGGCCGCACCGTTGCCGACGTCGAACGCGACTTGATCTTGGAGACGCTGAAGCACTGCCTCGGCAACCGCACCCATGCCGCCAACATCCTCGGCATCTCGATCCGCACGCTACGCAACAAGCTCAACGAATACGCCGACGGCGGCATCCCGATCCCCCCTGCGGGAACGCCGGGTGAGTATCCGCGGATGCCGATGGTGGGGGCGTGACCGGCTACGATCGTCGAGAGGATACGAATGCCCGGGCTGGTCCCGGGCATTTTGTTTCGTGCGTCCACCGGGAAGGTCTCGTAGATGGGGGAGCGGGCGGCCTGGTTGGTCGGCCCGTTACCCCATCTACGGGAGCTGAACACATGGCCGCACCGCATCCGGCGACTATGTCAGGCGTGCGCCAGGCCCTATAACCCCGCTCGACAACCACGCGAGGGACCACATGTCTGAAGCTCAAATCACGCAATGGCTGGCGTCGCAGAAGCAGGCCATGATCGACCTGCTGCGCGACGTCGTGAACATCGATTCCGGGTCCTAGGACAAGGAAGGCGTCGATGCGGTCGGGGCACGATTCGAGCGGCATTTTGCCGAGCATGGCATTCCTTTTCGGCGCGAGGAAAACGACAGCTTCGGCGATGCGATCCATGCCGAGGTGGCCAAGCACGGCAGCAACGAGAAGCCGGTGCTGTTGATGGGACATCGCGACACCGTGTTCGGCAAGGGCGAGGCTGGACGGCGTCCGTTCACGATCCGAGATGGCCGCGCCTATGGACCTGGTGTCGCCGACATGAAGTCCGGCCTCGTCATGAACGTGTTCGTCGCAACAGCCTTCCACAAATTCGGCGGCGCACCGCATCCGATCAAGGTGCTGATCACCTCGGACGAGGAGATCGGCTCGCCTTCCTCCCGGCCCGTGATCGAACGCGAGGGACGCGCCGCGCGCGCCGTGTTCAATTCCGAGCCTGGCCGTCCCACCGGGAATGTGGTCACAGGACGTAAAGGCGGCATCTTCATGCATCTCGCCATCACCGGCAAGGCCGCGCATTCCGGCGCGAACTTCGCTGCCGGCGTCAGCGCGATCGGCGAGCTCGCGCACAAGATCGTACAGATCCACGCGCTGACCAATCTGGACAAGGGCATCACGCTCAATGTCGGCCTCGTCTCGGGCGGTCAGTCCGTCAACACGACGGCGCCTTACGCCGAGGGCCAGATCGACCTGCGCTACGTCGATCCGGCAGATCGGGCGACCGTGATGGCCGCGATCGAAAACATCGCCGCGACGTCGTACGTGCCGGGCACGAGCGCGACGCTCACCATCAAGGGCGAGTTCGTGCCGGTGGTGCAGAGCGCGGAGTCGAAGGCGCTGTTCGAGAACTACCAGGCCGCGGCAAGACAGGTCGGCCTCACCACGCTGCAGGGCGAGTTCTCCGGCGGCTGCGCCGATTCCGGCTTCACCGCCGCAGTCGGCACGCCGACCATCTGCGGCCTCGGCCCGGTCGGCGGGCTCGCGCACACGCCGGAGGAATATCTAGATATCGACAGCATCGTCCCGCGTGCGCAGGCGCTGGCACTGGCGATTTTGCGGGGGTAGCCGTTGCGCGCTCGCTCGTCATGCCCGGCTTGATCCGGGCGTGACGGTCGAGAGAGCCGCGCGCCACATTCGCCGCGCGCGGTCACCTCACGAATAACTCGGCGCGTCGGGCTTGCGGAAGATGTGAATGGGATCGCCCGGCACGATCGGCTGGCCCGAGAACATCGTGTAAGCGTAGAGCGCGAGATAGACGATCGCGAGCGCACCAATGGCGTAGAAGAACCAGGTCGCCACGCGCTTCATTGTCCCGCTCCATTGCCGTCCCGATGCGGAAGGCTCTGGGCGCTTCTAGAGCGGTGTCAGGGAAAAGGCCAGCCTCTGCGCCGACAGCCCGCGGCGATCAAATGCCGCGCCGGCTGCGTGCGGGAAGGCTGACATCTGCGAGCCTGGCCGCATCTTCGTCCTGATCGACCGCCACATATTGGCCGTGCCAATAGGCCAGTGCAGCGGTGCGAGCCGAGCTCCTGATGTTCCTGACCTGTCCGATGACGATGCCGTGCGAATGGCGTTCGACGATCTCCTCGACTTCGCAATCGAAGGCCGAGAGCGCGCCGACCAGGAGCGGGACACCCGAGACCGCCGTCACCCACTGACTGCCCGCGAATCGATCGGCACCCTTGAACCCACCCTTGCCGGCAAAGCGCTCGGCAACATCGAGCTGGTCGGCATTGAGGATGTTCACGCCGAAGGCACCATGCCGCTTAATCAGCGGGAAGGACGAGGCGTCGCGATTGATGCTGACCAGCAGCGTCGGCGGCTCGACCGACAGTGACGTCACCGAGGTCACGGTCATGCCGGTGATATCCTTGCCCCGCCCCGCGGTGATGATGCTGACGCCGCCGGTGAGGTGGCGCATGGCGCCGCGGAAATCGGCGGGCGAAACGGGGATTTCAGTCATGAGATCGCGGGGCACTACATTCATGGCATTGCTCCCCGAAATGGGGTTCCCTCTATTTAGGTACGATCGTCCGCCGACAAAAGGTGGCTCAGAATCGAGCCTTCGAGGCCGGCCAGCTCGGCCGAACCACGCTGGCGCGGCCTGCCTGCATTAACCACGACATCGTGGGCGATGCGGCCGTCCTCGATCACCAGCACCCGGTCCGCCAGCGCCACCGCCTCGGAGACGTCGTGGGTCACCAGGATCGCGGTAAAGCCCTGGTCGCGCCAGACCCGCTCCAGGAGGCGCTGCATCGAGATCCGGGTCAGCGCGTCCAGGGCGCCGAGCGGCTCGTCGAAGGCGAGCACGCGCGGGCGGGACACCAGCGCGCGCGCAAGCGCGACGCGCTGCTTCTGGCCGCCCGAGAGCAGCGAAGGCCACTGGTCGCGTTTGTCGGCGAGGCCGACCTCGGTCAGCGCCTTCTCGGCGCGGGCATGCGCATCCTTCGACGCACGGTCGCGGCCGAGGCCGACCTCGACATTGGCCAGCACGCGCGCCCAGGGGAGCAGCCGCGGCTCCTGGAACATCACGCGGATGTCTTCGGGCTGGATGTCCTGGCCGAAGCTGATGCTCCCGGCATCGATTTTTTCCAGACCAGCGATGAGGCGCAGCAGGGTGCTCTTGCCGCAGCCGCTCTTGCCGACGATCGCGACGAACTGGCCAGCGGGAATGTGAAGATCAATGCCGCGCAGCACCTCGTTATCGCCGAAGGATTTGCGCAAGCCCCGGATGCTGAGCGGCAGGCCGCTGGTGTGAACAGGGCGCTCTTCGCGCACCACGCGGGCATGTGGCGCGAAATTGGAGCGGCTGGCGAGCTCGGTCTCGGAAAGGGAGGTGCGAAGCGCTGTCTGCATGTGAGTCCCAGTGTTTCTGCTCAACGTTTCTGGAAGGCGGGGTGCCAGGCGAGCGTCGCCCGCTCCAGCAGGCGGGAGGCGCTGTCGGCGAGCTTGCCGAGCAGGGCGTAGATCAGGATCGAGAGCACGACGACGTCGATCAGCATGAACTCGCGCGCCTGCATCGCCATGTAGCCGAGGCCTGACGAGGCCGCGATCGTTTCCGCGACGATCAGCGTCAGCCACATGATGCCGAGCGCGAAGCGGATGCCGACGAAGATCGAGGGCAGCGCGCCCGGGAAGATGACGCGGCGGAACAGTTCGCCATCGGTCATGCCGTAGATGCGACCCATCTCGATCAGCTGCGGATCGACGGTGCGGATGCCGTGCAGCGTGTTGAGGTAGATCGGGAAGAACACGCCCAGCGCCACCAGGAAGAGCTTGGCGCTCTCGTCGATGCCGAACCACAGGATGACCAGCGGGATCAGCGCCAGATGCGGCACGTTGCGCACCATCTGCAGCGTGGTGTCAGTGAGCTTGGCCGAGAGCTGCGACAGGCCGTTGGCGAGGCCGAAGGCGAAGCCGATGCTGCCGCCGATCAAAAAGCCGACCGAGGCGCGCCAGAACGAGACCCAGATGTTGCGGACGAGCTCGCCGGAGAGCAGCAGCTTCCAGCCGGCCAGCGCGACGTCGCTAGGCGCAGGCAGCACGCGCGTCGGCACGAAGCCGGTGACGCAGGCGATTTGCCAGATCGCGATGACGGCGAGCGGCAGGATCCACTGGATCAGGCCGTCCACGCGCGGCAGGCGGATGCTGCGGGGAAGCGAGATGCTGTCGATGAGGCTCATGATTGCGACACCCGATGCTGCGGACGGAAATCGCTGCCGACGGTCTCGCCGAAGGGGCCGCCGTTGAAATGCAGCCTGGTCACGTTGCCGGGCTGATCCAGCGCGAGCAGCGGAAACACCAGCTCGGCGAAGCGATAGGCTTCCTCCAAATGCGGGTAGCCCGACATGATGAAGGTATCGATGCCGAGGTCCTGATACTCCCGAATGCGCGCCGCCACCGTCTGGGCGTCTCCGACCAGCGCCGTGCCGGCGCCGCCGCGCACGAGGCCGACACCGGCCCACAGGTTCGGGGCGATCTCGAGCTTGTCGCGCTTGCCGCCATGAAGCTGCGCCATGCGCTGCTGACCGACCGAGTCCATGCGGGCAAAGTTCTTCTGCGCCAGCGCGATGGTGTCGTCGCTCATGTGCTTGATCAATTCGTTGGCGGCGCGCCAAGCCTCCTCATTGGTCTCGCGGACAATCACATGAAGGCGGATGCCGAATGACAGCTTGCGGCCACGCGCGGCCGCGACCTCCCTCACCTTCGCGATCTTCTCGGCGACCAGCGCCGGCGGCTCGCCCCAGGTGAGATATTTGTCGACGGTGTCGACCGCGACGTCGATGCCCGCATCGGACGAGCCGCCGAAATAGAGCGGCGGCCGCGGCGACTGCACCGGCGGGAACAGCAACTTGCCGCCTTCGACATGGATGTGCTTGCCTTCGACGTTCACGGTCTTGCCGGCAAGCAGGTCGCTGTAGACGCCCAGGAACTCGCGGGTGACCTCGTAACGCTCGTCGTGAGCGAGGAAGATGCCGTCGCCTTTGTTCTCGACGGGATCGCCGCCCGTGACCACGTTGACGAGAAGCCGGCCATTGGTGACACGGTCGAGCGTCGCGGTCATGCGCGCCGCGACACTCGGTGACTGCAGGCCGGGGCGCACGGCCACGAGATAGCGCAGGCGCTCGGTGAACGGCGCGACTGAGGAAGCGACGATCCAGGAATCCTCGCAGGACCGCCCCGTCGGCAGCAGCACGCCGAAATAGCCGAGCTGGTCCGCGGCCTGCGCGATCTGGCGCAGATAGTTGAAGTTGACCTCGCGCCCGCCGATGCCGGTGCCGAGATAGCGGCCGTCACCGTGCGTCGGCAGGAACCAGAGGATGTTGGCGCTTGCTTGCTTACTCATGACTGTGCTCACGAACCTGACTTCCGAGCCACGTCGGAAATCTTGATGGATTTGGGAATCAAGCCCAGCGCGAAGAATGCGTCGGCAACCTGCTGTTGGTCGGCGATGACAGCGTCGGTGATCGGCTTGATGCCGTAGGCCTGCCGCTTCAGCGCCACCTCGACCACGGGGACCGAAAGACCGATCGACGGCGCGAGCTGCTCGGCCACCGCATGGATGTCGCCCTTGGCCCAATCGTCGACCGTGCTGAGCTCGGCTAACACGGCCTCGACGATCTTCGGGTTGGCTTCGAGGAATTTCTTGGAGGAGAAGTAGAACTGGTAGTTGGCAACGGTGCCGGTGCCGTCGGCCAGCGTGCGCGCGCCGGTGGCCGCTTCCGCCGCCGCCTGGAACGGATCCCAGATCACCCAGGCATCGACAGCGCCGCGCTCGAAGGCGGCACGGGCGTCGGCCGGCGCGAGAAATACCGGCTCGATCTCCGAGTATTTGACGCCGGCCTTCTCCAGCGCCTTGACCAGCAGATAATGGACGTTGGAGCCCTTGTTGAGCGCGACCTTCTTGCCCTTGAGATCAGTGACCGACTTCAGCGGGCTGTCCTTCGGCACCAGGATCGCCTCGCCCTTCGGCGCCGGCGGCTCATAGGCGACATACTGGATCGGCGCGCCGGCGGCCTGCGCGAAGATCGGCGGGGCTTCGCCGGTGTTGCCGAAATCGATCGCGCCGACATTGAGCGCTTCGAGCAGAGGCGGCCCGGACGGAAACTCGGTCCACACCACCTTGTAGCCATCGGCAGCGAGCTTCGGCTCCAGCGTGCCCTTGCTCTTGAGCAGCACCAGCTTGCCGTATTTCTGGTAGCCGATGCGGACCACCTTGTCCTGACCGTAGGAGGTGCCGACAGCGGCCGCGACGATGCCGATCGACAGCACGATGGCTGCGATCAAGCGTTGAACGATACGCTTCATGTTCAGACCTTTTTGGATGGGAAGATCGGTCGGCACGATCAGGCCGCCGGGTTGCGCCAGACGATGTCGCGGATCACGATCGGCCTGGGGATCAGGCCGAGCTTGTGGAAGCGGTCGGCGACGCCCTGCTGGGTCGCGATGATGTCGTCGGTGACGGGGCCGACCACGAAGTTCGCGCGATTGGCGGCGACGGTCTGGATATCCAGCGGGAGGCCGGTGATCGCCGCGAGCGATTTGGCGACTTCGTCGCGATGCTGTTCGGCCCACTTGCCGGCCGCGGTGGTCACATCGACGATCTGCTGCAAGATCGCGCCGTGATTCTTCGCGAACTCGCGATTGGCGATGTAGAAGGAATTGGTCTTGGTGACCTCACGCGCATTGATCAGGATGCGGCCGTTCTGCTTGGTCTCGCCGATCGCGAAATAGGGATCCCAGATCGCCCAGGCCTCGATGCTGCCATTGGCGAAGGCGGGGCCGGCATCCGGCGGCGTCAGGTAGACCGGTGTGATGTCGGCATAGGTGAGACCGGCCTTCTCCAGCGTCTGCACCACGACGTTGTGGGCGCTGGAGCCCTTGGTGAAGCCGATGCGCTTGCCCTTGAGGTCGGCGATGTCGCGAATCGGCGATTCCTTGGGCACCAGGATGCCCTGGCCGTTGGTGATGGGCTGGCCGGCGGCGTAGACGATCGCCGCGCCCGCGGCCTGGGCAAATACCGGCGGGGAATCGCCGACCGCGCCGAAATCGACGCTGCCGACGTTCATCGCCTCCATCATCGGGGGACCGGAGGAGAACTCGATCCATTTCACCTCGATGCCTTGCGGCGAGAAATGTTTTTCCAGCGCGGCCTGCTGGCGCGTGATGACCAGCACGCCGGTCTTCTGATAGCCGATACGAATTTCCTTCACCGCGCCTTGCGCGATGGCGGGTGACGCGAAGACAGCGGCGGCCGCTGTTCCAATCGACAGTTTCAGAAAGTCCCGACGCTGCATTCCACACTCCCGGCCGCACGCGGCCGTCATTCGTCTGCGTTCGGGAATGATGGTGCGCCTTATCGGACGTGTCGAGACGCGCGGAAAAATAGCGATGCGAGCACTGCGTGTGCGGCGGACCGCATGATTAATCTTTCAAGCGGTCGCGAGGATTCAGACGGAATTTTCCGCACGCGAATGTGAGAGCCGCTCGGATTCCGTCCGAGCCCAGACGACCGGAGAATAAAAAGTCGGAAAACAACCCCATGCACCGTAGACGGGGCGTGCGAAAACAACGACTTACGCATTATCCGAAGTTCGTTTGACTCGTCGGGCAAAACAGGAGCAGAATGGCATCATCGCGGACTGGGGCTGGAGTGACGCAAGGCCCCTCCACCACCTCGCTGTCATTCCCCGCCTTGTGCGCAATTGCGCACTGGGGAATCCAGTACGCCGCGGCCCATCGATTCAGCCACGACTGCCTCGGAGTACTGGATCGCCGGTCAAGCCGGGCGATGACACCGAACGTGTGACGGGTCACGTGCCACAAGCACCACCGGCCTAATGCAACCACATCACCGGCAGATTCTGCAGCCCCCTGAACGCCCAGCCGCCGATTCGCACCGGCTCGTCGTCGGCAATCTCGATGCGCTTTGCACGCGCGAACAATGTCGGCAGCGCGACGTCGGCGATCATCGCGCGCGAGGCGAAGGCGCCGGCGCAGAAATGCGGGCCGGCGCCGAAGGCGACGCTCTTGGTGGTGTCGCGACGCACGTCGAACTGATCGGCGCGGTCAAAATGCTTCTCGTCGCGGTTGGCGGAGCCGAACATCAGGAACACGCGCTCGTCGAGCTCGAACGACACATCGCGAATGGTCCAGGGCTTGGCAATGCGGCGGGGCGACATGCCGATCGGCGAGATCCAGCGGGCATATTCCTCGAAGGCCTGCAGCCAGGACACTTCACCGCGCAGGACCAGATCGAGCTGCTCGGGATGGGTGAGCAGCGCCCATACCGTGCCGGCGATCGCCTTGCGCGGCTCGTTCTGGCCACCCGATATCGCGAGCTTGACATTGGCGCGCACGCTCTCCATCGGCATGCCCGAGGCGAGCAGCACGCCCAAAATGCTCTGGTCGGGATGCTTGCGCATGACCGGCAGGATGTCGTCGATCGCGGCATCGATGCCCGCTGTCGCGGCGTGACAGCGTGCCTCGACCGCGGGATCGCCGGCGTAATTGGCGATGCCCTCGATCATGCCCTGCGACCACGCATCCATGTCCTCAAAGCCGATATTGGTGAGGCCGGTGATCGACTTCAGGCATTCGCCGGAAAACGGCAGCGCGAAGTCGCGCATGAAATCGATCCGCCCCGGCACGATGGCGTCGAGGATGCGATCGGCATGGGCCTGGAACTGCGCAGTCCAGTGCGCCTTCACCGTCTTCGGCGACACCGTCGGAAACATCGCACGGCGCTCGACCAGGTGCGCCTCGCCGTCCTTGCGCATCATGTTGTGGCCCATCAGCCGGTTCATCAGACCGGCCGGCTGGTGCGAGGAGAACACGTCGATCTGCTTCTCGGAGATCGAGATGTCGTCGCGGCTCGTCAGCAGCGTCGAGCCGAGCTGCGGCACGAACGCGATCGGCGCCTCCTTCCGCATCCTGGCGAGCATCGGATAGGGATCTGCCCAGAATGCGGCGGGGTCGATCTCGATGCGCGGCGCCGTGCTCAAGCTTCGCTCCCTTGTTGTGTCCTCAAAGCCGAGGCTAGCGCCTTAGGGGGCCGCCGTCTGTCCCCAGCGATTGGGACGGGCGGCTTCGGGACGAGCCTGCATCGATCGCAACCAAAGGAGAAACAGTTAAACTGAGCTTTCGGCCGCAATTCGATCGAGACGTAATCGATGTCGATGGTCGGTCAGCAGATGTGCGCCACCCAAGACGGCGGCCAGCGTTCCCAGCCCGGTCCCACCGGCGATCAGGAACATGATCAGCAGTTGATATTTTGCTGCATCGACCGGTTCGACGCCCGCAAGGATCTGGCCAGTCATCATCCCCGGCAAGGAAACAAGGCCGATCGCCGCCATGCTGTTAATGATTGGCATGAAACCGCTTCTTAGGGCGTCTCGTATGACTGGCAGCACGGCCTGGTACCGGGTGCTCCCCAGCGCAAGACAGGCTTCGACCGCGGCTCTCTCACGCACCAAGCCATTTGTCAGCACATCCAAGCCCAAGCTTACCCCGGTCATGGTGTTGCCAAGGATCATTCCCAACAGGGGCAGCGCATAGCGCGGATGATACCAGGGATCCGGCCGCAGCTCCGTCAACAGCGCAAAGATCGTAACCGTACCGGCTGCGAGCAGCGTGCATCCCGCGCCCAGGCCGTAGCTCAAAATGCCTGGCAAGCGCCGCTTCTGCCTCGCGACGATTTCCCGTGAGGCGAAGAGAACCATGATGAAGGCCGTGAGGGCGGTCCAAAGCGGCGAAACCGCGGCAAACAGGAACGTCAGTACGTAACCAACGAGGACGAGCTGGAGCACCATCCGCAGGGCTGCGATGGCCAGTTGTCTTTCAAGCTTGAGGCGCAAAACAATCGAGAGGGCGCCGTCCATGACGACGAGGAGCGCGGGCACGATCAAATCACCGTAGGCCAATTGAATGTAAGTCACGACCGATCTTCCCCGAGCACGCCGACGGCACTCATCACCAGGACCCTGGACCCGACGCGACGGGCTTGGGCGTTGTCGTGCGTGCTCCAAATGACGCTCGTTCCATTCGAAATACGTTCAGCGATCAAGGATTCCACGATCGCGGTCGAGGCCGCGTCGAGTGCCGAAGTCGGCTCGTCCAGGAGAAGAACCCGCGATCGCAGCATCAGGGCCCGCGCAAGTGCCAGCCGCTGTTTCTCTCCGGTGGAAAGTCGCTGGATCGACCAAGATCCGCAACCGGGCGGCAATCCCAATCGTTCGACCAGCGGCAATGCATCATTCCAGTCGTTGAAGTGCCCTTGCACCGTATCCGACCACCAGCCTGGCTCCGCAGCGAGGTAGGTCACTCGTTTCCGCCAGACGGGGGCGGGCATGGCCTCCTTCAGCGTTCCGTCCAGTTTGACTGTTCCTTCGTTTGGATCGAGATCTGCGATGGAGCGAAGCAGCAGAGTCTTCCCGGCGCCGGACGGTCCTTGCAGGGCGATGCATTCCCCGTCATGCAAGTCGAATGAGACGCAGATGTGCAAGCGCTTGAGCGCGTCGACCGTCAGCATGTGTCAAAGCTTGTCCCGCAGCCGGTCGGCAACCCGCCTGGCGATCTCCGCCGGCGCCTCGTCCGGGTAAGGATACACGGAGCTGACGTTGATCTCGCCCAGCACGTAGCTGTCGCTCCCGTCCCTCTGCACCGGGCCAAGCATGAAGTCGGCGTCCCAGATCATGGGCAGGTCACCTCGCGCAACATCGAGCGACGAGGTGAGCTGCGGCGTCCACTCGTCTTCCATCAACCGACGCAACCGCTGGAAGCGCGGGTCTGCGTTGGATGTGTACAGCCGCGGTCCAGCCTCTGAACGCGCGGCGGGCGAGTCGACCAGGGCTTTGACTTTGTGGTGGCCGAAACCGGCGCAGCGATCGCCTGCCATATAGCAGCGCACGACACCTTCGCCCAAGCGAGGCAGGTATGGTTGATCGACCACGCTGCCGTTTTCGAAGTATTCGGCGCAGCGGCGGAGAAACTCGTCAAGCGTCAATTCCTCGGATGCGTCCTTGGTCGCGTCCAGCACCCTCAGCATGGCAGAAGTCGGCAGCTTCTCGACCTTCCAAACGCCCTGGCCGCCATTGCCCCGGCTGCGCTTGATCACACGTGGACCGGTGACGAGCCGCTCAGGCAGTTCGTCGCGCATCGCCTCGACGGTTTGATACAGCGCCGTGTCGCTTCCCCAGCCCATCGAGCGGGTACGATAGAGCACCTCCTTGGTGCCCATCTTGAGGATGACGTCCGGATGAGCGCTGACCCACACGCCGCGCGCGGCGACGTCGCGCAGCAAGGCGTCAAGACCGGCGCGGGTTCGGCCGTCCTGGATTGGGTTGACCCAGACGAGCACGCCGTCGACCGCGAGCAGCTGTTCGCGGACCTCCTCGGCGAAACTTTCATCGTAGATCACAGGGCGCGCATCGATGCCGAAGGCAGCGAGCGCGTCGAAGACCTGCACGAAGCGGCTGTTCTGCGCGGTCGCGTCCCGTCGGGCGGAAGCATCGCCCCGCGAGAGAATGGCTACGGAATGTCGGAGAGGGGAACGACGTTCGGTGTCCATGCGCGAGCTCCACGTGGTGCGTGCTGCGCAGAGCTTGGACCGAAGTCTCTAGGGGGGTCTGCTTTCCCCCTTGGGAACACTCTACGGGAGAACGTCTGGATCTTTCAAGACGACGGGTCGGGATTTCGAGTGCTGGACCGCAACTCGGGTCGCATCGCAGGAGCGGTTGGAACCAGGGAAATCTTGGTGACGTTTCCGGCGCGATCCGAGCTCGAGCGGGTTGACAGCCTCCTCATCAGGGGTTCTATTCCGGGCTCGGGGATCTGCGATCTCCCCGCGAGGCGACATGCCCAAGTATCGCGTCCTTAGTCACCGAGGGCGCCGCATGTCTTCAGCATACACCTCCATTTCGCCCGACAAACCGTCTCGATTGGTCGGCACGGCAGCTGCACCGGCGCTGAGCGAAGGAGCGGCGTGGCACCGATGCAGCGACATCGCCACCGAGGACAACGGACGCGGCCGCACGGTGTGGGTCACGCAAGCTCGTCTCAGGATCAAAGGCATCGCCTCCGTATCGCTCAAGATACTGGTCGCGACATTGGCCAGCGTCTTGCTCGCCGGCGTTCCGGCAGGCGCTGAATCGCAAGACGGCGGGCCCTTGCAGTTGGAAGCCAAAATATTGCTCGGCCACGTGCGGGGCCGGATCGATCACATGGCGGTCGATCTGAAGCGTCAACGTCTGTTCATAGCTGAGCTTGGCAACGACAGCGTCGGTATCGTCGATCTCGCCAATCGCAGCGTGATTCACACGATCTCCGGATTGAAGGAGCCGCAAGGCGTCGGCTATGAGCCAACGACCGACACTGTCTTCGTTGCCAACGCCAAGGACGGTACGGTCAAGCTGTTTGACGGCAACGACTACAGGGCGGCGGGGCAAATCGAACTCGGAAGAGATGCCGACAACATCCGCATCGACGTCGCCGCGCGGGTCGTGATTGTCGGCTACGGCAAGGGCTCTTTGGGCTACATCGATCCGGTGACCCGCAGCAAGGTCCGGAGCTCGCCGCTAAAGGCTCACCCCGAGAGCTTTCAGCTCGATCCCGACACGAATCGAATTTTCATCAACCTTCCCGGCGCTCACGCCGTGGCCGTGGTGGATGGAAAATCCGGCAGGCAGCTCGCCAACTGGCCCGTGGAGAAGAGCGGAAACTATGCGATGGCGATCGACCGCGAGCGAAATGCGCTTCTTATCGCGTTCCGCGAACCGCCCGAACTCGGAGTCCTCGAGTTGAGCGGCGGCAAGTCCGTCGCGACCGTCGAGACATGCAGGGACGTTGACGATCTCTTTGTCGATGCCAGGCGCAAGCGCATCTATGTCAGTTGCGGCCAGGGCTTTGTCGACGTCCTCGAGGCAAATGGCGCCGCGTATCGACAAATAGCTCGCGTTCCGACCGTCGCCGGAGCGCGGACGTCGCTGTTCGTTCCGGAGATGGATCGGCTGATCGTGGCCGTCCGAGAGAGCCTCGCCGGGCCAGCGGCGATATGGATATTGAGACCAAGACCTTGACGTATGCGGGTGGGAGGTCGCCATGTCCAAGCGACGTCGTCATTGTGCGAGCATTCCGCAAGAGCTTGTGAAGGGCTGCATCGCGGCGTTGTGCTTCGTGGCATGGTCCCGGCCCGTGCTGGCCTATCGTCCATTCGACGGCACCGATGCCGCGGTCGCGGCGAAGGGCGAAGTCGAAATCGAGCTGCAGCCTGCCGGACGCCTGCGCGATGAGAGCGGGGCGAGCCTGATCGCGCCGGGCACGGTCATCAACTATGGACTGACCGCGGATTGGGAGGCCGTGCTCGAAGGGATCGGCCAGACGCCGCTCTCGCCGCCTGGAGCAACGAACCTCACGGCTGCGGGCGCATTCCTGAAGCACGTCGTGGTTCCCGGCAGCCTCCAGGACAAGACGGGGCCGAGCATTGCGACGGAGTTCGGTGTCCTGCTTCCCGACAGCACCGGCAATTCGGGCGTCGGTGCCAGCCTGGCCGGCATCGTCTCGCAACGCTGGGACTGGGGAACGATCCATTTGAACGTCGAGACGGTGCTGACCCGAAACCATCATGCCGACGTCTTCGTCGGTGCGATCCTCGAAGGTCCGTCGACCTGGACGGTCCGGCCCGTCGCCGAGGTCTTCTACGAAAACGAGTTCGGAAAGGCGGAGACGCTATCGGGACTGGTCGGCTTGATCTACCGGGTTCGCGACAATCTCAGTTTCGACATCGCCGTCCGTCACGCACTGACGAACCATCATCCAGTGAACGAAATTCGCGCCGGCCTGACATTCGGCTTCCCGCTGTCGTCAATCGTGAGCCACGCCGCACACCGGGACGCGTTGCCGGGCCTGCGTTGAAGCTCCAACGATTCCAGGCGATCAGGGTGAGCCCGCCAGTCGCGGCTTACCGTTTCGCGAGCGCTGTACGTGTCGACGTGCTCGCTACGGTCGCGATTGCCTTCGCTTTCCTACGCGTAGACGGAGGACCGAGTTACCGGGCCTCGGCGATCTTCGGTTCAGGTGACAGCATCTGCGCGTTGGCTGCCGAGGTCCGGTTGGACGACGCCGGGTCGGGCGATCGGGAGGCGGCGTCGGCCGGCGCTCCCTGGGACGGCCTGCGGGCAGCATTTGCCGGAAGCACGATCACTTTCGCTCCGACCTTCACCCGCTCATAGAGATCCACGACGTCCTCGTTGGTCAACCGGATACAGCCGGACGAAACCCGCTTGCCGATCGTATCGGGCTTGTTGGTGCCATGAATTCTATATTCGGTCTCGCCCAGATACATCGCGCGCGCGCCGAGCGGGTTGCCGGGACCGCCTGCCATGAACCGCGGCAGATAAGGCTGACGCGAGACCATCTCCGCAGGCGGATGCCAATCCGGCCATTCGGCTTTACGGGCCACGGTCTGCTCACCGGACCATGTGAAACCTTCGCGGCCGACGCCGATGCCATAGCGCATTGCCTGCCTGTCGTTCAGGACGAAATAGAGGAACGTGTTTCCGGTGTCGATGATCACGGTGCCCGGCGCCTGGTGACTGGCGTAGTCGACCACCTGCCGAACCAATGCTCCGGGAACGTCAGCGTCGGCTTTTGGTGGTTCGACCAGCGGCGCCGCGGCCGGAATCGGTGCCGGAGCCGGCACGGATGCATGAACTGGAGGTGCCACGTAAACCGGAGTTGACGATGCCTTGGCTTCCTGTGCGGACGGCTTGCGGACCGGTTGCACGCTCGCCGGGCGATACAGCAGACCGTACCCCAATGCGGCGACAGCCACGGCGCCGATTGCGACTCTCGCGGCCATAGGTATTGCGAGGGCCTCTGCCTTTCTGCGTTTGGCCCGCTTGCTCATGTCTTTCCCCAGGTCACCATGCCTGGAAGAGGTACCCAGCAAAATTTAAGAAACTTCGAAGCGATATCGCCCAAGCCGGAACCGTCAGAGATGGTTAACGCCGAACTAGTTCGGCAACTCAGTTGAGGCCGTGAGGCGCCGAGAGCAGCCGCAGCACGATTGCGAACAGCTCGTTCTGCGAGGAGATACCGAGCCGCTCATAGGCGCGCTTGCGGTAGGTCAGCGTCGAATGCAGGCTGATGCGGAGCGCTTGCGAGATCGCTTCGGAGCTGAAGCCTGCGAGGATGCGGCGGCAGACGTCCTGCTCGCGCGGCGTGAGAGCGGAGAGCGGCGGGCGGGTCGCGAACAGTGCGGCGAGAGACTGATCCGGTGTTGCCGCCTCCTGAAAATGGCGGGCGACGCTTGCCGCGATCGCCGGCGCGATGGCCTCAAGCCGCTCACGCTGCGCGGCACTGAAACGTCCCTGCGCGGCGATGCGGTAGAAATTGACGTAGAAGCAGGTGTCGCCGGTCCAGATCGCGGTCGCGCATTTGTCGACGATGCCGGAATCCTGGAAGAAGATCTTGCGGTAACGCGCGCCGTACATGCGCGGCGCGAACTGAGGCAGCACGATCGGCGCGCTGCCCTCGGCTTCGAACAATGCCTCGCGGTTGGGATCGGATTCGTGGAACTGGCCGGCATAGGCCGCCCCGAGATCGCCACCGATCGGGATGTTGCCGGCATCGAGCAGGCAGCGCGCGGCACCGGCCCGGCTCAGCGCGAACACCATGCAGTGACCGACCTCTGCCTGCCGGCGCAGCGTGTCGATCAGGACTTTTGGGAAATCGGGCCGGCCGATGGCGAGCACCGCGGACGTGACATCGCCAGGTACCGGATTTGCGGGCACCGCCTGAGATTGCATCGTTTCCTCCGCAAGATCTTGTTTTGCGGGAGGATAGCAGCAAGGTGATTTCGGCGGAAGGCAGAGACCTTTCAGCCCCCCGATCGTCATCTGAGCAGTTCAAGCGACGAGTTCGGCTTGTCATTCAACCGCGTGCGACGTTCAGCCCACCGGCCCCAAAGGCCAATCGCCCCCTGAGAGCGGGCTGACTCTCACGTCCTTGATGACTCCGCGCTCAAGGCTCGGATCGAAATGGCGCATCGTGCGCTCGTTGAAGTCGATGATGCGGCCGGGCCTGAGTGGACCCACGTCATTGATCTTGACGATCACCTTCTTGCCTGCGGCCTCGACGAGGGCATATTTCGGCCTCGCGCCAAATTGGACCCCACCAAATTTCTTTCGCAGGCTCGTCTTGATCGCAGCCGTCCAGGCAGAGGGATCATAACGCTCGCCGGAGGCTGTGCGCGGTCCGCCCTCCTCCTTGCCCGGCTTGAATGGATTGTACATGGATGCAGCGCCGACGACCGCATCCCTGGAGGCGGCATCGGCGACGGCGTTTGAGTGGACCCCACGCGTTTCACATCTAGCAACGGTAACAGACACGGCAAGCGCAACCAGGGCGCCGCAAAGTGCGGCGCTCGAGCGGGACGTCATCATAACTCCTGTGATTTTTCGTCGTCCGGTTCCCGGCCCCGCAAACGCGGGCAAGCGAACGCGAATGCGTTCATGATGCTTGCGCCGATGTTTTGCGGATTCGCGCCAACCCCTTGGCTATGGAACCGGTGTGCGAACCAGGGCGGTTCCCACGCAGTGTTTTAAGTTGTCACCGACTAAGACAGAGATTGCGTCAGCAACATGACTTAACGGACAGCCTAGCCCGCCGCGGCGTTCACCGGGGCGACATTGATCGCGAGCTTGCCGTATCGATCCGTAAAAGCCCGGGTGTCGATCTCTTCCAGCTTGATCTCGCCGCTCATCACGCCTTGCTTCCAGGCCGCTTGCGCCGGATCGTTCTGGAACTCGGGCATCACCTCGCGGCCGAACAGCTCGAGCGATTCGCAGATGTGCTCGTGCCTGTTCTTGCCGGCCTGGTTGAGCAGGATCACCTGGTCGATATGCGACGACTGGAAGCGCTTCAGCTTCCTGCGGATGGTCTCCGGCGAGCCGATCAGGCCGCCGCGCAGCGCCGCCTCCTGCGCCTCGGGGTTGTCGCGCTTCCACTTGTTGTACTCGTCCCACATGTTGACGGTGTAGGGCGCGGGACGCTGGCGGTTCTGCGCGGCGCCGTAGAAGCGCAGTGCGAACTGGAAGAAGGTGGCACCCTCGGCGCGGGCGCGCGCCTCCTCGTCCGTCTTGGCGCACATGAAGAACGAGACCAGCGCCATGTTCGGATTGAGCTCGTAGTCGGCGAGCTTGTGCAGCCGCTTGGTCATCGCGTTGTAATAGGCGTGCACCCAGGCATGCGCGGCATCGGCGCTGACGAACTGGAAGCCGAGCGCGCCGAAGCCGTGGCGGCCGGCGCGCTCGATGGTCGGCAGCTGCGAGCAGGCCATCCAGAGCGGCGGGTGCGGCTTCTGCACCGGCTTCGGCACGACGTTACGCAACGGGATGTCGAAATACTTGCCGTGATGCTCGCTGCCGGCATCCTTGAACATCGGAAAGATCGCGGCGACCGCCTCCTCGAACACCTCCTTCTTGGTCTCCATGTCGCGGCCGAACGGCTCGAGCTCGGTAATGGATGCGCTCTCGCCCATGCCGAACTCGCAGCGGCCGTTGCTGAGCAGATCCAGCACCGCAACGCGCTCGGCGACGCGCGCCGGGTGATTGGTGGTGAGCTGGAGAATGCCGTGGCCGAGCCTGATCTTCTGCGTGCGCTGGCTCGCCGCGGCGAGGAAGGATTCCGGCGAAGGCGAATGCGAATATTCCTCGAGGAAGTGATGCTCGACCACCCAGGCATGGTCGTAACTGAGCTTGTCGGCGAGCTCCATCTGCGACAGCGCGTTCTGGTAGAGGGCGAGCTCGTCGCCGGCCACCCAGGGCCGTGGCAATTGCAGCTCGTAGAAGATGCCGAACTTCATGGCGTCGCTCTCCCGCATTCTTGTCGTTGAGGTCATCTTAATAGGCGAGGCGGCGCTGTCCACGGCGTTGCAATTTCGCCGCGCGGGAGAACGATTCCGAGCCTGGCATAGCAGCACTCTTCCTGTTGGCTGTCGGGCCGCCGCGTGCTGGAGCACTGACATTCCGGCACCGTGACGCCGCGTGGCCGAGTTGTTCAGAGCTTTCCCCGAGGGCGTGTGCTTGATGCATCCGGACGACGCGCAGGAGGGCCCGCCAGAGGCGGGCGTCTCGAAGGATGGACCGCAGAGAAACGGCCTGCCCTGCGCTTGAACCGGCGCGACGAATGGTTAGTTTTGAGGATTGCGAATCGCCGCCTTTCGCCCTTCATCAAGACAGACATGGCCACTTTCACCCCGCATCAGGATGCCGCTCTGAAGGCCGTCGGCGACTGGCTCAAGGCCAAGCCGGGCCGGGGCGGCACGCCGCCGATCTTCCGCCTGTTCGGCTTCGCCGGCACCGGCAAGACCACGCTGGCGCGGCACATCGCCGATGGCGTCGATGGCGAGGTGAAGTTCGCCGCGTTCACCGGCAAGGCGGCGCTCGTCATGCGCAACAAGGGCTGCGACGGCGCCTCCACCATCCACTCGCTGATCTACCGTGCCCGGGAATCCGGCGAGGAGCAGCCGAGCTTCGAGCTGTGGGACGACGCGCCGGCCTCCAAGGCGAAGCTGATCGTAATCGACGAATGCTCGATGGTCGACGCCGAACTGGGGCGCGACCTGATGTCGTTCGACTGTCCCCTCCTGGTGCTGGGCGATCCCGCGCAGCTGCCGCCGATCCAGGGCGGCGGCTTCTTCACCAATTCGGAGCCCGACGCGATGCTGACCGAGGTGCACCGCCAGGCTCAGGACGATCCGATCGTGCGGATGTCGATGGACGTGCGCGAGGGACGCGAGCTCGACATCGGCCGCTATGGCGAGAGCGAGGTCGTCTCGCGCAAGGAGCTCGACCCCGACCGCGTCATGGGCGCCGACCAGATCCTGGTCGGCCGCAACAACACCCGACGCGCCTACAACATGCGGGTCCGCCAGCGCCAGAACATCGAGGACCAGTTTCCAGTCGCGGGCGACAAGCTGGTGTGCCTGCGCAACAACCGCAAGAAAGGCCTGTTCAACGGCGGCCTGTGGCGCGTCAAGTCGCGCAACACCTCGCGCTCGAAGTCGCGCATCCTCTCCATGCGGCTGTCGCCGGACGAGGATTTCGGCCACAAGGTGACGAAAGTCTCGGTGCGCGCCGATTGCTTCGAGGGCGGCATCGAGCAGATCGCCTGGGAGCAGCGCAAGCCCTACGACGAGTTCGACTACGGCTACGTGCTGACCGTGCACAAATCGCAGGGCTCGCAATGGGACGACGTCGTGCTGTTCGATGAGAGCTTTGCGTTTCAGGAGTCCAGGGCGCGGTGGCTGTACACGGGGATCACGCGGGCGGCGAAAAGGCTGAGCATCGTAGTTTAGAACCGCTGCGAGGGCCTGGTCGAATTTACGCATCATGCCGTAGGTGACTCAGCGGTTGCCGGCGATCTGCGGCGCGGACGGATCGATCTTCTCGGCCTCGGCGAAATCCGCGATTGCACCGTCGAAATCCTTCATCAGCGTTCGCGCGCGGGCGCGATTGGTCCAGGCGCCGGTCTTCACGGCCTCGTGTCCACCCCGCCGTAACAATCACCGGCGGTGCCCGTATCTCGGATGATGCGAAAACACCCCCCCGGGCAGACTGTTCGCCCGGTCGCGACCGCCCTAGACTGTCAGCCCTTCCGAAAGAGGATTGCCATGCGCCGAACCGCACTCGCCTCCCTGCTCGCCGCAACCACCGCCCTGACGCTGGCTTTCACCATGCCGTCCCGGGCCGCGGAGGATGCGGTCGTGATCCCCGCCCCCGCCGTGGACGCGGCGCCCGCGAGCGGCATCCAGACCGCCGTGCTCGCCGGCGGCTGCTTCTGGGGCGTGCAAGGCGTCTTCCAGCACACCGCAGGCGTCGTCAACGCCGTCTCCGGCTATGCCGGCGGCACCAAGGCGACCGCCGATTACCAGACGGTCTCGAGCGGCCGCACCGGCCACGCCGAGTCGGTCGAGATCAAGTACGACCCGAAGAAGATCTCCTACGGCAAGATCCTCCAGATCTACTTCTCGGTGGTGCACGACCCGACCCAGCTCAATCGCCAGGGCCCTGACGTCGGCCCGCAATATCGCTCCGCGATCTTCACCACTTCCGACGAGCAGAAGAAGGTGGCGGAGGCCTATATCGCGCAGCTCAACAGTGCGAAGGTCTTCAACAAGCCGATCGTGACCAAGATCGGCGCGCTCGAGGCATTCTATCCGGCGGAGGCTTACCACCAGGACTATCTGACGCTGCACCCGAACCAGCCCTATATCGCCTACAACGACATCCCGAAGGTCGAGAACCTGAAAAAGCTGTTCGCGGACAATTACATTGAGAAGCCGACGCTGGTGAATGCCAGCAAGGCCACCAACTGATCGCGAGATCACCAGAAAACGGGAGACCCATGCCCGACACCAAGACGAAAACCACCGACGACAAGGTCATCAAGAGCGAAGAGCAGTGGCGGCGCGAATTGACGCCGATGCAATACGCCGTGCTGCGCGAGAAGGCGACCGAGCGTCCCTTCTCCGGCGAATATGAGCACGAAGAGCGTGCCGGCACCTACGTCTGCGCCGGCTGCGGCAATGTGCTGTTCGAATCCGACGCCAAGTTCGATTCCGGTTGTGGCTGGCCGAGCTTCACCCAGCCCGCGGTCGAGAGCCATATCGACGAGGAACGGGATACGAGTCACGGCATGATCCGCACCGAAGTGCTCTGCTCCAAATGCAGCGGTCATCTCGGCCACGTCTTTCCCGACGGCCCCGGGCCGACCGGTCTGCGCTACTGCATCAACTCGGCGGCGCTGAAGCTGGAGCCGAAATAAACGCCGCGCGCGCCGGGTTCCCCCGTGGAACCCGGCGGCGTGATGTGCTTTTCTCCTCTGGCGGTGCGGCCGATCATCGCATCTCGGCGACTGCCAGGGAGGATGCCATGACGCTTGGGACCATCCTGATCATCCTGGTGATCATCTATCTGGTCGGCGGCCTGTCCGGCCGGTTCGGCGGCTACGGCTATGGCCTCGGCCATTCCGGCATGGGCATCGGCGGGGTCGTTCTCGTGGTGCTGATCGTGCTACTGCTTCTTGGCAAGATTTAAACCATTTAACACATTGATATTACTCGATTTATTCCGGCTGCGGAGCTGCCATGCGTGGATTCATCATCTCGCATCGCGGGGGTCGCATTTCTGTCAAATCGGCTTATATTAGTGGGCGAAAATGACATGCGGCGGGCCCGCTCGATTGCGGCCCCTGCCCTCCCCAAACCCCACGCGCTTAAAGCCCCAGAGAAGATCACGAGGTCTTTGACCATGCGTCCAATGCGTCCGTTCAACTTCAACACCTCCGCCGAACTCTTCCCCGCCGCGATCCGCAAGAAGAAGCGTGCAGGCTTCACCTATCGGCGGTTCGGCACTGCGGCCGAGGCCGTGCAGTTCGCGATGGAGCAGTTGCCGACGGACTCGCTGAACGGCGCCTATCTCCAGGTCGAGGAAGCGCGCTTCGACCAGAACGGCATTCGCTCGCTGTACGAGAGCGATGCCTTCCCGCTGCCCCGTCGGCCCAAGCCGGCTCCGGCTGCGGAGACTGACGCCGACGCGGCGTAAGCTTTTCGTAAAAACCTTCGATGTGCGCAAAAGGCGCGGTGACCGAGAGGTCATCGCGCCTTTTGCGTTTTGGGTTCTCCCTCTCCCGCTTGTGGAAGCGAGGCGACGACTCTCGTGCCCCGGACGCAGCGCAGCGCTGAAGGAGCGCTGCGCTGCGTCCGGGACACGAGAGCAAGGCAGAGGAACTAGAGAGACGCTACATCCGCGGCTGCTTCTCCAGCCAGCGGCGCAAGAGACGGACGTTGCGCATGTTGGCTCGGAACATCACGTCGAAGGCATCGCCCGCGAACGGGACCAGGCCGACCACGCCGTCGACCGCGACATTGCCGAGCATGCGCGCGGTGATGTACCAGGGCGCTCCCAGCGCGCGGGCCTCGCGCACGAGCCACAGCGAGATCGCGGTGGTGATGATGTCGCCGACGACGGGGATCAGTCCGATCAGCCCGTCGATGCCGTAGCGGATGTTGGTGCCGGGCAGGATGAAGGCGACGTCGAGCAGCTTTGCGATCGCCTCGAAACGCGCGATCCGCTGCTCGCGTGTCAGATTGCCGAACGGGCTCGCTTGCCCGAATTCGAAGCGAAACTCGCGAAACCCCTGCTCCAGGCTTTCCGGCCTGATCTCGTGGCCCTCCTGGTCGATGATCGGCCCGCGCGCCTCATGGCGAGAAAAGGTCGCGCGCGAGCTGCTGCCCGTACGGGATTTGCGCGGAGCAAGGATGTCGTCCTCGGACATGATCATGGCTTTCGGTGAACGCGCCAGCGCGGCGGAGGTTGCTGCCGCGACCTGACGCGGCGCATCAGGTCGACGCCGCCGCCGCTCGCGGCTCCTCGATATAGCGATGCACGAGCCAGGACGACATCACCGCCGGCACGAACCCGACGAGGCCATACAGGATGAACTGCACCGCGCCCGAATCCGGTCCGCGCGAGCTGTAGGTGAGCGAGGCCAGAGCGAAGGCGAACAGGCCGACCAGGAGCATCCGCAAACCCGGGCCGATCCGGCGAATGTGGATCAGGATGTCGTCGACCGCGCCGATCATCAGTGAGGGCAGGAAGCCGAACAGATAGCTGTATTGCAGGGTCTTGAAAAACACGACGAACAGCTTGCCGACCTCGCCGAGACTGGTCTGGGCCCAATAGCCGGACTGGTAGGTCGTCGTCAGCAGCAGCAGGAACCCGCCGACGAACGGGCCAACCAGGGCAAACACCAGATAGCGTTTCATCCAACAACCCTCACACTTCGCCAGCGTTATAACAGCGCCGCGGGAACCTTGAACAGCCGGGGCGCGGGCGCGGCCTAGGGGAACAAGTGGCAGGACGACGAGTTCAGACAGGACCAGAATTTTCCCTGGCGGATTGGAGGGGCCGATGGCCCGCAAACTTCTCCTGGCGACGATCGCGCTGGCAGCCTTGAGCGGCCTGTCCGACGTGCCCGCTCTTGCGCAAGACCATATGGGCACGCCGCAGGAGCAGAAGGCCTGCTCGCGGGACGCCTCGCGCTTCTGCCGCAAGGATCTCGGCAATGACGGCGCGGTGCAGAGCTGCCTGCAAGCCAACCGATCCAAATTGTCGCGCGCTTGCAGCAAGGTCTTTCAGAGCCACGGCATGTGAGGACCGAACCCCATCCCCCGCGAACGGAGTGTGAAGCCATGTTGCGCGACGAACAACTCTCGATCCTGCGGGACATCAGCCAATCCGTTGCGTTTGCCGACGACCGGCAGGGCATGGTGGGGCAGCTTATCGCCGAGGGCTACGTGATGAAGGACGGCGATCTGTTCGAGCTCACGGCCAAGGGCGTCACCGCCATCGAGGAACACGCCGCCGCTCTCGGCGGGATCGATGCGGAACAGATCTGATCGCGCGCGACGTGACTCGCGCGCAACAATTGCGAATTCCTTTGCGCTGACCATTGCAGGTCCGTGACAATGGCGCATACTTCGCTCGGGCGGCGTAGCACTTTCGATTCGAACATCAAGTAATCGAGCGACCACATGCGGGATCAAGATCCCGGCGTGAAGGCTGTGACGTGCGGCAGATCAAGCCGCGTGCGGCGCCCCAAAACCAAGCGGCTCAAGCCCAGGGGAACTCGGGGACCATCCTTCATGACACGCTATCAGACCATCGCTTCGCTGTTCGCACTCGCCAGCACCTTCGCACTCCAGACATCACCCAGTCTCGCCTTCTCGCAGGAAGCCCAGCAGATGTGCTCGGCTGACGCCATGCGGCTGTGCTCCAGCGAGATTCCCGACATCCCGCGGATCACCGCCTGCATGGTCAGGAACAAGGCCCATGTCAGCCCCGGCTGCCGCGCCGTGATGGACCGCGAGCACGCAGCCGCCGCAGCAGCGCGCAAGCGGGAAGCCGCGGCGCAGTAGCCGGCTCAACCTTGGTTGAATGATCGTCGCGAGAGGACTCGCTTCACCTCTCCCGTAGTGAGAGGTGAAGAGTTCAGTCGCCCCACTGGGCGAAGGCGTCGTTGAAGGCGCGCTCGCCGGGGGCGCCCTTCTCGATGGCGATGATGGCGCGGCGCTGGTCGGCGTAGACCAAGGGCACGTCGAACCAGGAGCGCTCCTTCAGGAGCTGCACGTTGCGGCTGCGGTCGGCGTCGACGTTGGAGAGGCCGACCAGGAAGAAGCCGTCGGTGACCTTGACCGCGAGGCCAGCGAGAGGCGTGCCGCGCGCCTGCTCGTTCGACTTCATCAGGATGCCCGGCACGTTGGAGACGCTGCCGCCGGGAAAATCCTGCGGCAGGATGAAGGTCAGCTCCGCGGTGTGGCTCGCCGGCAGCGAGGAGTCGGTGTTGCGGCGGAACGACATCGTCATCTTGAACTTGCGGTCGGGGATCTCGATGTCGGCGCGCACGGCAACGTCGGCCTTCTGGTTGCCGGAGGCCTTGATCGGCTCGAGCCGCCACACCACCGAGCCGACATACTGCTTGCCCTTCGGGTCGGACGGATCCGCGTCATAGAGCACGGCCCTCTGCGCCACCGGTGCGACCGGCTGGTCGCTGGGCTGGCCGACGCGATCGGGAATCTTTGGCTTGCTCTGCGGCTGCGAGGCATCCTTTGGCGCCTCCACCACCTGCGTCGCCGACGGCTTGAACAGATTGGTGGCGGTCTGCACCAGCTGCTTGCCCCAGAGAATGCCGGCCCCGACCAGAATCAGCACGATGCCGACGGCGATCGCGCTCTTGAACGGAAAGCCCGAGCGGGTGCGGGCGCGCTTCTTGGCGTCGCGGTCGGGCGCGATACGCGGACGCGGCGACGGCGGCGCGTAGCGCTCGGCCTCCTCGATCGATTCGTCGTAGGAATAGGGCGCCTCGGACTCGCCGGCGCGGTTTTCCAGGCTCGGCTCCAGCCGGTCGAATTCCGGCGAGGGCGAGGGCACGTTGGCATAGGTGCGCCGCGCGGCGCGGCTGGCCTGCGCGGCAGCGCCGCCGAGATCATTGGCATCGGCCGTGATGTCGCGGAAGCCGCGCACGCCGGGCGACGGCGGCAGCGGCGGTGGCGGTCCCGCGTCGGGCGGACGGCGCGCACCTTGGCGATCGCGCCCGGCCGGCGGCTCCGGCGTCGGCGGCGGGGCGGCGGGTCCTCCCTGGCGCGGGGCGTCGAAACGGGGAGCGCGCGGCGGACGCGGGGCCTCCCCCTGATCATCGACGTTGAAGGACGGGCGGTCGGCCCGCGGCGGCGTCGGGGCCGGACGCGTGCGCGGCGGAGCCGCAGCCGGGTTGCCCTCGGTGGCACGGGTGCTGGCGCGGCGGAAGGCATCGCCACTGCCGCCAGGGCGCCCCGCCCCACCTGCCCCACCTGCCCCACCTGGGCGCGAGGCCTCGCGGGCACGCTGGGCGGCCTCCGATTCGACCTTGCGGACGGCCTCTTCCAGCGACAGCCGTTCGCGCGTGATCTCGGATTCGGAAAGCGGCGGCTGCACGCTGCGCAGCTGGGCGATCAGGGCCGTGCGCGCCCGTTCATAGAGCGCGCGACGGCTTTCGCCGGGAGCGTTGGGGTCCAGGGCGGCAATAGCGCGGGCGATCAGCGGGTAGTAATCAGCCATTTCTACTCAACTATACGCGCGTCCCGGTAAGATATCGTTAAGCCTCAAACGGATTTTGCACCAGGATAGTATCTTCGCGTTCGGGGCTGGTGGAAAGCAGCGCGACCGGGCACCCAACCAATTCCTCGATCCGCCGGACATATTTGATGGCCTGGGCCGGGAGGTCGGCCCAGGACCGCGCACTGGCGGTCGGCTCCTTCCAGCCCTCGATGGTCTCGTAGATCGGCTCGACCCGGCTTTGCGCGCCCTCGCCGGCCGGGAAATGGTCGATCTCCTTGCCGTCGAGCTTGTAGCCGGTACAGACCTCGATCGAATCGAAGCCGTCGAGGATGTCGAGCTTGGTCAGCGCGAGGCCATTGATGCCGCAGGTCCGGACCGCCTGGCGGACCAGCACGGCGTCGAACCAGCCGCAGCGGCGCGGACGGCCGGTATTGGTTCCGAACTCGCGGCCGCGCTCGCCGATCTTACGGCCGATGTCGTTGTCCTGCTCGGTCGGGAACGGGCCCTGGCCGACGCGGGTCGTATAGGCCTTGCACAGGCCGAGCACGTAGCCGACCGCGCCAGGCCCGAGGCCGGCGCCGGTCGCGGCCTGCGCCGCCACCGTGTTGGACGAGGTGACGTAAGGATAGGTGCCGTGATCGACATCGAGCAGCGCGCCTTGCGCGCCCTCGAACAGCATGCGTTTGCCGGCGCGCCTCTCGATGTCGAGCAGCCGCCACACCGTCTCGGCATAGGGCAGCAGCTGCGGCGCAAGCGCGGTCAGCTCCTTCAGGATCTCCTTGCCGTCGAACTCCGGCAGATTGAGGCCACGGCGCAGTGCATTGTGGTGAGCCAGGAGCCGGTCGATCTTGTGCGGGAGCGTATCGAGGTCGGCGAGATCCATCAGGCGGATGGCGCGGCGGCCGACCTTGTCTTCATAGGCCGGGCCAATGCCGCGGCGGGTGGTGCCGATCGCGGTCGCGGCGCTGGCGGATTCGCGGTGCGCATCGAGCTCGCGGTGCAGCGGCAGGATCAGCGTGACGTTCTCGGCGATGCGCAAATTGTCCGGAGAGACCGCCACGCCCTGGGCCCTGAGCTTGGTGACCTCGTCGAGGAACGCGGCAGGATCGAACACGACGCCATTGCCGATCACCGACAGCTTGCCCTCGCGCAGGACGCCGGAGGGCAGGAGCGCGAGCTTGTAGGTCTTGCCGTTGATCACCAGCGTGTGGCCGGCGTTATGACCGCCCTGGAAGCGCACGACGATATCCGCCTGCTCCGACAACCAGTCGACGATCTTGCCCTTTCCTTCGTCGCCCCACTGGGCGCCGACGACGACAACATTGGCCATGCGCGGGTAATCCTTCGAAGATTTCTCTGTAAGTGGCATGATCCGAACGGAAAACCGGGACCCACTCTTCCGGGATCATGCCTGCGCCCAGCCCAATTCCCGGCCGAGGCCGGTCGCACGCGAGGCTGCCCAACCGGATAAAGGAAGCGGCCCCTCTAGGCAAGCAAGAACGGGGCTTTTTTCGGGCCCAGCGCGCGCTCCAAGCCTTTGATATCGCCGAAAAATCCAGAAACCTTCGCAGCCGGCGCGCTGGCTTCGACCAAAGCCTGAGAGGCCGCCTCCGCCGCCAGCATGGTCGCGATGCGTCCGCCCCCGTTGATGCAACCTCGTTTTCCGTGTCTTTGGATGCTGCCGGGTGATCAGCCGGCCCGGATCCCGCCGGGCCGGAGGGCTCGGCGTACTCCACGCGGGGCCCGCATCATCACAATGTCCGCCACCGGCCAGACCACGAGCGCGGAAACATCCGGCCACAGCTGGGTCGCCAACCAGCCTTATCTGCTGCTCAGCATCACGGCGCTGTGCTGGGCCGGCAACGCCATCGTCGGGCGGCTCGCCGCCGGCCACATTCCGCCGGTCACGCTGTCGTTCCTGCGCTGGTTCTTCGCCTTCCTGCTGGTGCTGCCGTTCGCCTGGAAGCACCTCGTGCAGGACTGGCCGGCCATCCGCGGCAAGCTCGGCCTGATGGTCACGCTCTCGATCACCGGCATCGGCGCCTTCAACACGCTGCAATATTGGGCGCTGGAGCATACCCAGGCGCTCAACACGCTGCTGCTGCAGTCGGCCGCGCCACTGCTGGTGGCGCTGTGGTCGCTGGTCATCCTCGGCATCCGGCTCACCGCGGCACAGGCTTTCGGCGTGCTGCTGTCGATGTGCGGCGTGCTGACCATCCTGCTGCACGGCGATTTCACCACGCTGTCGAGCATCGACTTCAACAAGGGCGACCTGATCTTCCTCCTCGCGCTCCTGATCTTCGCGCTCTATTCGGTGCTGTCACTGAAGCGGCCGCCGATGCACGGCCTCTCGTTCCTCGCCTTCACCTTCGGCTGCGGCGCCGCCTGTCTCGTTCCGCTGGAGATCTGGGAACTGTCCGCGCGTCCGGTCATGAAGCTCGACGGGCCGAACCTCTTGACCCTGTTCTACGTCGCCGTTTTCCCCTCGGCGCTCGCCTATCTCTGCTTCAATCGCGGCGTGCGGCTGATCGGCGCCAATCGCGCCGCGCCGTTCTTCCACGTCGTGCCGGTGTTCGGTTCGATCATGGCGATGGCATTTCTGGGCGAACACCCGCAGGCGTTCCACTTCATCGGCTTCGCGCTGGTGCTGGCGGGCGTGTTCGCGGCCTCGAGGAAGCAGGCGGCGTAGGCGCCACCAGGAGCGCGGCTCTGCACTTCCTTCCCCCTTGTTGTCCTTGTTGTGGGAGAGGGGAAAAGTGCACGCCGCGTGACAGGTATGCCTATTTGGGCCTGAACTTGCTGTACGCTTCACTTGTCGCGATGATGACGTGCTCGGCGCAGGCGTTGACGCGATGGGGATCGGCTTCACGCTCGTAGGCTTCCGACGTCATCATGTCGAGAAAGGCCGCGACGGACGGGTAATAGACCAGCGCGACGAAGTCCCACTGGTTACCCTGATGCGGGCCGAGCGCGACCGCCTTCGCTTCACCGGTCCAAAGCAGAGTGCCGCCGCGCGCCCTGATCATCGGCACCGTGATCGCGCTGTAGCGCAGATACGCGTCCCATCCGGACCCATCGCCGTCGCGCGAGCGCGCGTGGAAGCGCATCAGGTTCAGCATCACCACCGGCGCATTCGGTTCGAGCTTCTCCAGGCCCTCGATGTTCAACATATTAACCGCCAACGGCACCTCCTCAGCTCATGCGCGCATTGTAGCATTGCGGCCCTGTGACTTGTGTCATCTCGGCGATCCGGCGCAAGCTTGCATGCAACGCCCATGACGATCGCTTCGCCCGCAACACCGACCGCCAGTCCGGCCAGCCGGCTCAACAACCAGCCTTATCTGCTGCTCAGTCTGAGCTCGCTGTTCTGGGCCGGCAACATCGTGCTCGCCCGCCATGTCGGCGCGCATGTGCCGCCGCTGACGATGACCACGATCCGCTGGTTCGGCGTGTTCCTGATCCTGTTGCCGTTCGCCTGGCCGCATCTGAAGCGCGACTGGCCTGCCTTGCGCAAGAGCCTGCCCTTGATGCTGTTCCTGTCGCTGGTCGGCTTTGCCTTCAACAATGCGATCTCGTACTGGGCGATGCAATACACAGAGGCGCTGAACGCGCTGCTGATCCAATCGGCAGGGCCGCTGTTCGTGGCACTGTGGTCGCTGGTGCTGTTCGGCGTGCGGCTGACCGGAGCGCAGCTCGGCGGCATCGCGATCTCGCTGGCCGGCGTGCTGATCATCATCCTGCGCGGCGACCTCGCCGCGCTCGCGAGCATCAGCTTCAACAGGGGCGACATCATGTTCGCCTCCTCGCTGGTGGCGTTCGGCCTCTACTCCGCCTTCATCCCGCGGCGGCCGAAGATCCATCAGCTCTCCTTCCTGGCCTTCACCACCTGCTGCGGCGCGACCATGCTGCTTCCCACCGCGATCTGGGAGGCGGCGAGCGGCCGCGTGCTGCACTTCGACGGGATGACGCTGGCGACGCTGGGCTACATCCTGATCTTTCCCTCCACCCTCGCCTACCTCTTCTTCAATCGCGGCGTGGCGCTGATCGGCCCGAACCGCGCCTCGCCGTTCTTCCATCTCGTGCCGGTGTTCGGCTCGGCGATGGCGATCCTGCTGCTGGGCGAAAAGCTCCAGCCGTTCCACCTGATCGGCTATGCGCTGGTGCTCGCCGGCGTCGTGCTCGCATCGCGCCAGGGCTCGGCGGCGAAGTAATTCCGTGTGACGGACGGGCGCGTGCGATCTCGTGTCCGGACAAGATGCAGCGCCTAAGCGCTGCATCGCGGAGCCGGGATCCAGTGTGCCGCGAATGTGGGCCCCGGATCGGCAGCGCATCACGCCGCGAAAGCGGCGCGCTGCAGTGCGCCCGGGGCACGCAACTCCCGTCTTCCGATTTCAGCAAACAGACGCTAGTTTCCCGCCAACGAAAAAGAGGGAACGACCACATATGCTTTCAGGGCTGATTCGAAACCTGCGCACCATCGGCGCGGCCGCACTTTGCCTCGCCGCAGCTTCCACGGCTCAGGCCGACACTTATCCCAGCCGCAACATCACGCTGGTCTTGCCGTTCGCGGCCGGCAGCGGCACCGACACCACGACGCGCCTGATCTCGCAGCATCTGTCGCAGGCGCTCGGCGTCGGCATCGTCATCGAGAACAAGGCGGGTGCCAACGGCATGCTCGCCGCGACCTACGTCGCGAAAGCCGCCCCCGACGGATACACGCTGCTGGTGACGACCAACACCACGCATTCGGCCAACCCCTATCTGCTCAAGAGTCTCACTTACGATCCGGTCAAGGATTTTACCCCGATCGCCCGTACCGGCGATCTGCCCTTTATGCTGGTCATCAATCCGGAAGTGCCGGCCAAGTCCGTCGCCGAGCTCATCGCTTATGGCAAGGCCAATCCCGGGAAGCTGAGCTACGCCTCGGGCTCGTCGTCGGCGATCGTGTCGGGTGCGACCTTCGCGCACAATGCCGGGCTCGACCTCTTGCACGTGCCCTACAAGAGCTCGCCGCCGGCGCTCAACGACGTCATTGGCGGCCGCGTCTCGATGATGTTCGTGGAATCCTGACCGGCCTGCCCCATGTCAACGGCAACGCCCTGCGCGCGCTCGCCGTCACCACCAAGGAGCGCTCGCCGCTGGTGCCACACCTGCCCTCGATGCAGGAGGCGGGCGTGCCGGATTTCGACATCTCGTCCTGGCAGGGCTATTTCGGCCCCGCCGGCATGCCGAAGGAGATCGTGACGCGGCTCAACACCGAGATCCGCAAGATCGTCGAGAAGCCGGAAATCAAGGCGCAGCTCGCCACACTCGGCATGGACGCCTTCTCCGGCACGCCGGAGGAGCTCGGCACCTTCGTCAATGAGCAGCTCGTGCTGTGGGAGAAGCTGATCACCAACGCGAAGATCGAAAAGCAGTAGGATCAGTCCCCGTGTTCCGGACAAGATGCAGCGCGTCCGCGATGCATCGCAGAGCCGGGACCCCGACCGCCGCATGCCCCCGGCTCAGCAGCGCATCGCTGAAGGAGCGCTGCGCTGCGTCCGGAGCACGAGACCTCCGCATTCTCCGTCATGGCCGGGCTTGTCCCGGGCAGACGGCGGAGCAGATCGAAGCGTCGGTGCACGCGCGAAAACTACGCCGCGCGCACCTTGGCGAGGAAGTTGTCGACGGCGGTGCGCAGCGCGCCGGATTGGTTGTCCAGTTCGCGGGCATTGGAGAGCACGTCGGTGGCGGCACTGCCGGTCGCTTCCGCGGCCGAGGTGACACTGCCAATATGGGCGTTGATTTCGCTCGAACCGGCCGCGACCGACTGGATGTTGCGCGCGATCTCGCGGGTCGCCTCGCCCTGCTGCTCGATCGATGCGGAAATGCCGGCCGTGATCTCGCTCATCTCGGCGATCGTCTGGGTGATGCCGGAGATGGCCGCGACCGCGTCGCTGGTCGAGGTCTGCATCGCAGCGACCTGGGCGGAAATCTCCTCGGTCGCCTTCGCGGTCTGATTGGCGAGCGCCTTGACCTCGGAGGCGACCACGGCGAAGCCGCGGCCGGACTCGCCGGCTCGGGCGGCCTCGATGGTAGCGTTGAGCGCGAGCAGGTTGGTCTGCGCCGCGATCGAGTGGATCAGCTTGACGACCTCGCCGATCTTCTCGGCGCCGGAGGAGAGCACCTGAACGGTGGCGTTGGTACGCTCGGCGTCATTGACGGCACGGCTCGCCACTTCGGTCGAGCGCGTGACCTGGCGGGAGATTTCCGCAACCGAGCTCGACAGCTCTTCGGCGGCCGCCGCGACCGTCCCGACATTGCCGGAAGCCTTTTGCGAGGCAGCGGCGACCGTTGCCGCACGCGAGGAGGCATCGCTGGCAGTGGCCGTCATCGATTGCGCCGTCGTCTGCATGCCCGCCGCGGCCGAGGAGACCGAGCGGACGATGCCGTTGACGCTGCGTTCGAAGTCGTTGGCGATGTCCTCCATCGCGCTGCGACGTTCCGCCGCGGCGCGCTCCTTGGCATCGGCTTCGGCTCGCTCGATCTCGCGGATGCGGACTGCATTGTCCTTGAAGATCTGTACGGTCGAAGCCATCTCACCGACCTCATCGCCGCGACCGACACCGGGGATGTCGCCTTCGAGCTTGCCGTCGGCGAGATCCTTCATGCGCATGCCGAGCAGCGCCAGCGGACGGCTGATGCTGCATCCGATCATCCAGGCGACGCTGCCGGCAACGATGACGATGCCGAGCATGGCAAGGCCGAGCAGCCAGTAGGCCGGCCCCATCTTCTCGTCGATGTCATCGAGATAGGCACCCGTGCCCAGATACATGTCGAAGCCGGGGATGGCGACCGCGTAACCGAGCTTGCGGATCGGCTTTGGCTGTCCGGGTTTCACATACTCATAGAAGAGCAGGAGTTCGCCGTTGGCCTTGACGCCGTCCATGATCTCGCGGGACAGCTTGCGGCCATTCGTCTCCACGTCCATGCGGTTCTGGCCGATCTGCTTCGGATCCGGCGCGAGCTGCGTGATGCCGTCATAGGTGGTGCCGAACAGATAGCCGGACCCCTTGTCGTAAGTCATCGCGTTGCCGTAGCGGCGCAGGTCCGCGAGCGCGGCGTCCTTGGTCATCTCGCCGGCATTGACCCGCTTCATCAGCGTCGCGGCGTAGTTGCGGGCCAGCTCGACGATTGCCTTGGTCTGGTCGACGCGCGCATTCACCATTTCGCGCTTCATCAGATAGCCGGCGAGAACACCGGAGGCGCAAAGGCCGAACAAGGTGACGCCGACAAGAATGCCCAGCTTGGGGGCGATCTTCAGATTGCTCAACTTCACAGGTTAGCTCCGGCAAAAGTGGGACACGGGCACGCGACCAGATCGATCATAATCGAATCAATTTTTAGTGGCCGAGCCCTTAGCAAGTTACTTACGTGCCTCCGTAGAAGCCCGGACCGCGCGCGGAAAATCGGAAATATACCTCGCTCACGACAACCGCGAATTGTACGCACCGGCCGCGATTTCGCGTAAAAGACGCAAAGGCCCGCCACGAAGGCGGGTCACAACAAGAAACCAAATCGGGAGCAGGACATGCCGAAATACAGGGTGGTGACGCCGAAGGGTGCGAGCTTCACCGTTGCGGGCAGCGATTATTCCTATGAGCGCGAGGCGCTCGATCCGATCGATGCCGAGATCGTCGAGGCGCCGGCCGACGAGGCCGGGTTCATCGCCGCCGCCAAGAATGCCGACGCCATCTATGCCAAGGGCATCCCGATCACCAAATCGATCATCGACGCGCTGGAGAGCTGCAAGGTCATCACGCTCGGCTCGGTCGGTGTCGACAGTGTCGACGTCAAGGCCGCCACCGCCCGCGGAATTCCCGTCACCAACATCCCCGACACCTTCATCGAGGAGGTCGCCGACCACGCCATGATGCTGCTGCTCGCGGGCTTCCGCCGCCTGGTCGAGCAGGACCGCATGGTGCGCGACGGCCGCTGGGCCGAGGGCCGGCCGGCACTGCTCAAGATCCCGCGGCTGATGGGCCAGACGCTCGGCTTCATCTCGTTCGGCCGCGTGGCGCGGGCGGTTGCGAAACGCGCCGCGCCGTTCGGCCTGCGCATGATGGCCTATGATCCCTTCATCCAGGAAACGCTGATGTACGACCACGGCGTGATGCCGGCGACGCTGAACGAGGTGCTGTCGCAATCCGACTTCGTCTCGATGCACGCGCCGGCGAGGCCCGAGGTGCATCACATGCTGACCGAAAAGCACTTCCGGCAGATGAAGAAGGGCTCGATCTTCATCAACACCGGGCGCGGTGCCACCGTGGACGAGGAGAGCCTGATCAAGGCGCTGCAAGAGGGCTGGATCGCGCATGCCGCCCTCGACGTGCTGGAGAAGGAGCCCCCCTCGCACAACAATCCCCTGCTCGGCATGGAGAACGTGACGCTGACAGCCCACGTCGCCTCGGCCTCGGCACGGTTTGACGAAGCGCGCAAGCGCCGGGTGGGCTACGAATTGTCACTGGTGCTTCAGGGCATGTGGCCGGTAAGCTGCGTCAATCCGTCGGTGCTGCAGAACACCGCACTCCGCCGCTGGCAGCCCGTCAGCATGGACCGCGGACCGAACAGCTAGACGGGCCGGCGTAAAACGCGCCGACGACCGAAACGGCCCTTCACCGGCGATCAACGCCGGGAAGGGAACATCATAGGGAGGTTACTGATGAGGAACGACATCACACGTCGTGATGCCTTGGCGCTGGGCCTGTCCGCTGCAACGCTCGCGGCCACCGGTGCTGCAGCGCAAACACCACCATCAACGATCAAGGCCGCCGACGTTCCGGCGCCCAAGCTGCCGATCGAGAAGGGCGCATCCTTACGCATGCTGCGGCCCGTACGTTTCGTCCAGGCGGATGAGGATGTATTCCGCGCGAATGCAGCGAAGTTCACCAAGGAGACCGGCGTTGAGGTGAAGGTCGACTTCGTCGGCTGGGAAGACATCAACCAGCAGACCGCGGTGACCGCCAATTCCGGCGCCGGTCCTGACATCATCATCGGCTTCTCCGATGCGCCGCACATCTATATCGACAAGCTGATCGAGCTGACCGACATCGCGGACTATGTCGGCAAGAAGTATGGCGGCTGGCTGCCGCTGGCGCAACGCTACGGCAAGAAGAACAAGAGCGAGACCTGGATCGGGCTGCCGTTCGGCGCCACCGCGGGGCCCCTGATCTACCGCAAGTCGGTCCTGCAATCGGTCGGCTTCGACAAGGTGCCGGAAGACCATGCCGGAATCGTCGACCTGTGCCAAAAGCTGCACAAGGCCGGCAAGCCGGCCGGTTTCGCGCTCGGCAACGCCAAGGGTGACGGCAACGGTTTTGCGAACTGGGCGCTGTGGTCACACAATGCCGCCCTGCTCGACGAAGAGGGCAACCTCACCATCAACAGCAAGGAGACCATCGCCGCGCTGAACTGGGTCAAGCAGTTGTACCCGACCTTCATCGCCGGCACGACGTCGTGGAACGACGTCAGCAACAACCGCGCCTACTCCTCGCAGGAGATTTCCCTGACCGCCAACGGCGTGTCGCTGTACTTCTCATTGAAGAACGATCCTGCCACCAAGGCGATCGCCGAGGATAGCGAACATCAGCTGCTGCCGAAGGGCCTGGCCAAGGTCTCGCCGATGGCGGGCCTGACCCTGAACGCGATGGTGTTCAAGCACAGCCAGTACCCCAACGCCGCCAAGGCCTTCCTGCAATACATGCTGGAAAAGGACCAGTACGAGCCGTGGCTCAATGCCAATTCCGGCTACTGGGCCCAGCCGCTCGCGGCCTATGCCGAGGCCGCCGTTTGGTCGCAGGATCCCAAAGTGAAGCTGTTCAAGGACACGATGAACAGCACCTATTACGACGGCTACAAGGGCCCGATCTCGACGGCGACGGGGGCGGTCAGCGCAGACTACGTGCTGATTCAGATGTTCTCGTCGGTCGCGACCGGCGCGGCCACGCCAGAGGCCGCGGCCGCGGAAGCCGAGCAGCGCTGCAAGCGGTACTTCCGGCGGCAAAACCGTTAGGCAGCTGAGCGATCGTCATTGCGAGCGAAGCGAAGCAATCCGGAGCGCGTCCGCGGAGACAGTCTGGATTGCTTCGACGCTTCGCTCCTCGCAATGGCGGTGGGATGACGTTCAACGACAGGACAAAAAGCTGATGTCCGTGACCACCCTCCCCTCTCCCGCGCTGGCCCAGCGGCAACCGAACTGGCTGGTGCGATTGTTCGACTACAAGCCGTTCCTGATCATGATGTGTCTGGCACCTGCGATCGGGCTGCTTACGGTCTTCCTCACCTATCCACTCGGCCTCGGTATCTGGCTCGCCTTCACCGACACCACGATCGGCCAGCGTGGCAGCTACGTCGGACTCGAGAACTTCCAGTATCTGCTCACCGATTCCCTGTGGTGGAACGCGGTGTTCTACAGCGTGGTCTACACGGCCATCGCGACGTTCGGGAAATTCGCACTCGGCTTCTGGCTCGCGCTGCTGCTCAACAACCATTTTCCGTTCAAGAGCGTGCTGCGCGCGATCATCCTGCTGCCGTGGATCGTGCCGACCGTGCTGTCGGCGCTGGCGTTCTGGTGGATCTACGATCCGCAATTCTCGATCATCTCCTACCTGCTGGTCGACGTGCTGCATTGGCGCAGCGACAACATCGACTTCCTCGGCTCGCCCTGGCCGGCGCGCTTCTCGCTGATCGCCGCCAATATCTGGCGCGGCATTCCCTTCGTCGCGATCTCGCTGCTGGCGGGGCTGCAGACCATCTCGCCCTCGCTCTACGAGGCTGCGATGCTCGACGGCGCCAGCGCCTGGCAGCGATTCCGCTACATCACCTTTCCGATGATGATGCCGATCCTCGCCATCGTCATGACTTTCTCGATCATCTTCACATTCACCGACTTCCAGCTGGTCTACGCCATCACCCGTGGCGGGCCCGGCAACTCGACTCATCTGCTGGCGACGCTGGCGTTCCAGCGCGGCATCGCCGGCGGCGAGCTCGGTGAAGGTGCCGCGATCGCGGTGTCGATGATCCCGTTCCTGGTGTTCGCGACGCTGTTCTCCTATTTCGGCCTGGCCCGCCGCAAGTGGCAGCAGGGAGAGAGCAATGACTGATACTGTCGCGCAAGCCGCTGTCGCCGACGCGAAGGCAGCGCCCGACACGATGGCCTGGGATTCCGGGCTGCGGCGGCTGATGATGATCTATCTGCCGCTCGGCTGCTTCGTGCTGATCCTGCTGTTCCCGTTCTACTGGATGGCGATCACCTCGTTCAAGCCGAACGCGGAGTTGATGAATTACAAGGAGCACAATCCGTTCTGGATTTCCTCGCCGACGCTGGCGCACATCAAGCACCTGCTGTTCAACACCGCTTATCCGCATTGGCTGTGGACGACGATGCTGGTCGCGATCGGGGCGACCACGCTGTCGCTGATCGCGAGCACGCTGGCGGCCTACGCCATCGAACGCCTGCGTTTCCGCGGCAGTCCTTATGTCGGCCTCGGCATCTATCTCGCCTATCTCGTGCCGCCGTCGATCCTGTTCATTCCGCTCGCCACCGTGGTGGTGCAGTTCGGCCTGTTCGATTCGCCGCTGGCCCTGATCCTGGTCTATCCGACCTTCCTGGTGCCGTTCTGCACCTGGCTCCTGATCGGCTATTTCAAGTCGATCCCTTATGAGCTCGAGGAGTGTGCGCTGGTGGACGGCGCGACGCGGCTGCAGATCCTGCGCCGGATTACGCTGCCGCTTGCGGTGCCCGGGCTGATCTCGGCCGGCATCTTCTCCTTCACGCTGTCCTGGAACGAGTTCATCTACGCACTCGCCTTCATCCAGAGCGGCGCCAACAAGACCGTACCGGTCGCGATCCTGACCGAGCTCGTCACCGGCGACGTCTACCAATGGGGCGCGCTGATGGCGGGATCACTGCTCGGCTCGCTGCCGGTTGCGATCTTCTACTCGTTGTTCGTGGACTATTACGTGTCCTCGCTGACCGGCGCGGTGAAGGAGTAGCCTCGCTCTCTCGCCCTGCCTCTCCCCGTTGTTGCGGGGAGAGGCGAAGAGGGCTGCGGCCTTTGGCCCGGCTTCACAATACTGCAACATGCGATCCGCATAAGGCGTGCGTCCGCCAACAGGAGACGCACATGCGCGCGACTTTTCTCAGCTCCGTCGCAACGATCATTCTCACCGTAAGCACCGCGCTCGCGCAGAGCGAGGGCGAATTCCCGGCCAAGCTCGCCGGCCACGTGGTGATGCCGGCCGCCACCTTCATCGATGCTCCGGCCGATGCCCCCACCGATCTCAAGACCTCCGGCAAATACACCACTGGCAAGCGGGTCGACGCGCTTGGCACTGTCATGGGCAAGTCCTATGAGCGACCGACCGGCGTGTCGTTGCCGTTCAAGGGCCAGCCACTCCAGGGCCATTCCGGCATCAAGACCATGCCCGACGGCAGCTTCTGGGTCATCACCGATAACGGTATGGGTGCGCGCGCCAACTCGCCGGATTCGATGCTGTACCTCAACCGCCACAAGATGGATTGGGCGAACGGCAAGATCGAGCGGCTGGAGACCATCTTCCTGCATGATCCCGACAAGAAGGTGCCGTTCCGCATCGTCCATGAGGACACCGAGAAGCGCTATCTCACCGGCTCCGATTTCGACACCGAGGGTTTCCAGATCATCGGCGACACTTTCTGGATCGGCGACGAGTTCGGCCCCTACGTCCTGAAGGCCGATAAATCGGGCAAGATCCTCGCGGTTTTCGAGACCCTCGCCGACGGCAAGCCGGTGCGCTCGCCGGACAACTGGGCCGTCGCGACGCCCGGCGCACCCGGCGCAACCTACACCAACGTCAATCTCCGCCGCTCCAAGGGTTTTGAGGGCTTCGCCTCGTCGAAGGACGGCAAGTTCATCTACGGCTTGCTCGAAGGACCGCTGTGGGATGCGGAGAAGAAGGACTGGGAGAAGGTCGACGGCAAGGAAGCCTCGCGGATCCTCGAATTCGACGTCGCCGCGGAGAAATTCACCGGCCGCTACTGGCAGTACGTGTTCGAGCAGAACGGCAACGCCATCGGCGACTTCAACATGATCGATCAGGCCTCCGGCCTCGTCATCGAGCGCGACAACGGCGAAGGCACCGCCGACAAGGCGTGCCCGCAGGGTACGCGCGGCGAGAATTGCTTCCCGGATCTTGCCAAGTTCAAGCGCATCTACAAGATCGAGCTCACCGACGCCAATGTCGGCAAGCCCGTGCGCAAGATCGGCTATATCGACCTGATGAAGATCAGGGATCCCGACAAGAAGGCGAAGAAGCCGCTCAACGACGGCGTCTACACCTTCCCGTTCTTCACCATCGAGAACGTCGATCGCGTCGACGACACGCATATCATTGTCGGCAACGACAATAACCTGCCGTTCTCCTCCAGCCGCGATCCCAACAAGGCCGACGACAACGAGTTCGTGCTGCTCGAGGTCGCGGATTTCCTGAAGGCGAAGTAAAGCTCTCTCCCTCTTCCCGCTTGCGGGGAGAGGGTTGCAAATGACAGAGATGCTCATCCTCCGCCATTGTAGCGCAGCGAAGCAATCCAGAATTTTTCCACGGAGACAGTCTGGATTTGCTTCGCTGCGCTCGCAATGACGAGGATAGAACTTCGGTCCTCGATGAGGTAGCGGAGACGGCCCGGGCACGGTCTCTCCCGTAGACGGGGCTTGCGGGGGAGCGTTGGGAGAGGGTGTCTCCAAAACGGGACAATCCCCTAAAGCGCGATGAGATTTGGATGAATCGTCATCGCGCTTTAGCTTGTTGTTTACGCATGATCTTTCCGGAAAACCGCTTCGCACTTTTCCGGATGATGCTTTAGAGGAGTGAGCCCTCACCCCAGCCCGCAAGCGGGAGAGGGAGCGCACTTCGTTCGCGGCTGGCAATCTACCCCGCCGGCACGATCACCATGCTCTTGTCCTTCGGCCAGCGGACGCGCCAGGCGAAGTTGATGTCCCTGATCTCGCCGGGCTTGGCGTCGAACGACCATTCCAGCACGCCGCGCTTGTCGCGGATGTTGGTTGCGGTCGGCTGCGTGCTCGAGGGCAGCATCTCGACCATGATGTCCTCGTTCTCGCTGACCGGCAACTGGTCTTCGATCGCGATCTTGATCGGGAAGTCGTGACCGTTGCGGATCGTGGTCTTGAACGCGCGCTCGTCGGTCTTCGACGTCGTCACGAGCAAGCCGGCCGAGCCCTCGTTGCGCTTGAGCACCGTGCGCTCGATTCTCACCTTGTCGTCGGCGCCGAAGCCGAGCCGCACGATGTCGTCCTTGGCGGACGCCGTGATCTTGCCACGGCCGACGAAGACGCCGTCGCGATAGATCGCGACCTTGCCGGGCAGAAGCGTCGTGTCGTCCGTCTGCTTGAAGCTGGCTTCGAGGAAGGCGGTGGGATCGATCACCGGCGCCGCGCGCACGGCGAGATCGGCGGGCACATTCACCGAAGCGATACGCAAGCTCTTGGCGCCCTCGGCAGCGCCGAGGCTGACGCGGCCGGGAATTTTGAAGGTGGCCTGGAAGTCGCCGATCTCGGCGACGGCCTGCTGCTCGTCGGCGCGCTCGCGCGGCTCGGCCGCTTCTGCGATCTTGGCCATGGCCGGTGATTGCGCCTGACGCGTCATCGGTGCAGGCCGCGCCAGATCCGAGGCCGTGCCGAGCGCCAGCGGCTTCGGCACTTGCGGATATTGCGCCACCAGCGAGCTCAGCTCCGGCGCGCTGCCGCCGCGGCCGAGACGCACGGTGGAGACGCCGAGCGTCACGTTCGACCAGTCCTCGCCGGTCGACTGCGTGACCTCGGCGCGACGGACGAGTTCGAGTTGCGGCTTGCGATCCCTAGCGCCGGTGTCGAGCCGGGCATCGTAGAGCGGCACCCAGCGCGCGTTGCGCACGGTGTAGGTCACGCGCAGCGTCGCCTTGGTCGCGGCGGCCGATGCCACGTCGATCCGCACCTCCAGCATGCTGGGCGGCTTGGCCGAGCGCTCGGCTTCCAATTCGGCGATCTGGCGATCGATCTCGCGCTGTTTTCGCGTGGCATCGCGAATTGCGGTGTCCGCGGTCGCGATCTCCTCGGCAACCGCCGCAAAGGCCGCGCGCCATTCGGTAATCGGGCGCGCCTCGCCCTTCTCGCCGAGGCCGGCCGGCGAGGCTTCGGCAAAGTGCTGCGCAAACTTGCGCCGCGCGTTGGCCGAGTCGATCGCACCCTGCAGGTCGGCCCGTTGATCCCTCAGTGCTTCGATGCGCTTGTCCAGCCCGGAGAGGTTCGCGGGCGGTGCGGCCTTCGGCGGCCGCGCATCGATCGCGCCGATGGTGAGCTTGGCGCCCGCCTCGCCCTCAACGCGGAGGGAAGACGGATCGAGCGAGAGCGGAAAGTCCTTGGCGACCAGCGTCGAATCACCGGAGGCGAGGTCCAACGAAATGACACGGGTGACGGTGGCGCCGTCCGGATAGACGGTGACCGTCTCGATCGTCGACGTGGCGTCCACGTTGGCCGCCCATGACGGCGACGCAATGGCCGTGGTCACCAGGACCAGGCCCGTGGTTGCCAAGTCTCTTGCGGTGATGCGCATGAAGTCCCTCCTGCCTATCGCCGCGCCGCCAGCCGGACGCGCGCGATGAAATGCCTCGCCATCGTGGTTGGACGCGGCAGGGAAGGAACCGGTTCGATTGGGGTTTCCGCGGGCGCCGACGCGGCGGCACCATGGCCGCTGAACGCTTTGAAGTCCCTTTAGGCCTGGGTCGGCGCGCCCTGGCCGAAGATGCGCCGGAGCAGATCGGTCACGTTGCGGGCGCCGGCCTTCTTCAGGATGCTGGCGCGATAACCTTCGACCGTCCGGGCGCTCAGATGCATCCGCCGGGCGATCTCCTTGTTGGTGAGACCAACGGCGAGATGCTCGAGCACGTCGCCTTCGCGCTCGGTCAGGGGCTCGCAACCGGGCAGCCAGCATTGCCGGATCGCTGCGGGCTGGGCGAACTCATCGATGGCGGCATCAATCCGGCCGACGACGTCGTGGGTGCGGAACGGCTTTTCGATGAAGTCGGCCGCGCCGCTCTTGATGGCGTCGACCGCCATGGCAATGCTGCCGTTCGCGGAGGTCACCAGTACCGGCGCCATGCAGTTCTCGCCGCGCAGCCGCTTGAGCACCTCGAGGCCAGAGTGATCGGACGGCAGCTCCAGCAGCACGCAGGCCGGCATCCGCGCCTTTGCTGCAGACAAGAGAGACGCACCGTCGGCGAAACAGATCACCTCATAGGCGTTCTGTTGGAGCGCGGTCGAAAGTTGTTCGCGGGAGGCAGCGTCGGTATCGACGACGAATATCTCACCCTTGGAAAGCATGTTTCCCGGCACGATCCCGATCCAGCAATGTCCTGGTCAAATGGCCCGAGACGGTAGCCGGCTCCATCGCCCTGCCGCACCGTCGTCAACACGGCATTCACGCCCGTGCTTCGGTCTTCCCCTATGTATGTTCCGTCCCGTTCCTGGATTTGACTGACCGGGACAGAAATTTTACATTTCGGGACATCCTTGGGAATGGCTGGCAGGAACGGTTCGCATGACCGACCTCATTCGCAGCTCAAGCCTGAGTTATTATCCGGAGGTTGCCCGGTCAGTCGGGCTCGACCCCATGCAGATGATGCGCAAGGCGAGGCTGCCGCCAGCCTGCCTCGACAAGCCCGACACGCCCATTGCCGTCGCCGCCCTGCGCCGTCTGCTCGAATTGTCGGCGGAGGCGTCCGGCTCCGAAGATTTCGGCTTGCGTCTCGCCGAGCGCGGCGGCCTGATCAATTTCGGCGCGGTCAGCCTGATCGTGCGCGAACAAGCGACCGTCGGTGAGGCCATCGATGCGTTCTCGCGCTTCATCCATATCCATGACGATGGCATGCGACTGGACGTTGCGCGCGGCAAGCAGACCGTGACCGTCGCGATGCATCTGCGTGGCCGGCACCCGAGCGCGTCGCGCCAGTCGATCGACATGGCGCTCGGCAGCGTCCACCGCATCATCCAGTCGCTGTTCGGTCACGACTGGCGGCCGCAGGAGGTGCACCTGCATTATCCACCGCCGCACGACCGCAAGCGCTACCGCGAATTCTTCGGCTGCCGCGTGGTCTTCAACGCGAAGCATGACGCGATCCTGTTGTCGGCGCACGATCTGGGACGCCGGATCCCGAGCGCGCATCCACTGATCGCGAATTACCTACGCAAGCGGATCGAGGCGATTGAAACACGGCCCGCAAGCTGGGAGCAGAAGGTCGACGAGGTCGTACGCCTCCTGCTCGCCGGCGGCGACTGCACGGTCGAGCGCGTCGCCGAGCATCTTGCCTGCACCCGCCGCACCATCCACCGCCGCCTCGCCGCATCGGGCACCAGCTTCTCGGCCATCCTGGATGCGCAACGCGCCGATCTCGTGACCCGGCTGATCGACGACCCCGGCCGGCCGCTGACGGACATCGCGGTGCAGCTTGGCTTCTCCGCGCAGAGCGCCATGGCGCGCTGGTTCCGCGGCCGGTTCGGCTGCACCATCACCGACTGGCGCAAGGGCGTGCGGCCTCTCACCGTGCCGCCCTCGGCGACTGCAGCTTGAGTTCAGCGAGCCGGCGCCGGCACGCCCATCGTGGCGACGGCGCGCCAGCGTGAATCCGGCAAAAGCTTGTCGCAGCGCAAACACTCTTATCGTGATCGGCGCACACTGCACCCGTCATCAAAACCTTTTCAGATGAAGGATGCTTCCGACGTTGACCCGCAGAGCCGCATTGATCAGCGCCGCCCCTGAATCTCTTCGGGACGCGCAGACCGTATCGTCATGCGCGCCCCCTTCGCGAAGCCTCAGGTGTTCTGAAGCCTCAGGTGTTCTTCAGCGCGATGCGGAATTCGGCTTCGGTCTTGGCCTTGACCTCGTCGAGCGAGACGCCGTCGGCAAGTTCGATCAGCGCCATGCCGCCGTCGCCGTGCTTGTCGATGGTGAAGACGGCAAGATCCGTGACGACCATGTCGACCACGCGTTCGCCGGTCAGCGGCAAGTTGCACTTCTTCAGCAGCTTCGGACCATCCTTGGCGGAATGCTCCATCACCACGACGACGCGCTTGACGCCAGCGACGAGATCCATCGCGCCGCCCATGCCTTTGACCATCTTGCCCGGGATCATCCAGTTGGCGAGATCGCCGTTCTGAGCCACCTGCATGGCGCCGAGGATCGAGAGATCCATGTGGCCGCCGCGGATCATGCCGAAGGAATCCGCGCTGGAGAAATAGGACGTCGAGGGCAGCTCGCTCACGGTCTGCTTGCCGGCATTGATGAGATCGGCGTCTTCCTCGCCCTCATAGGGGAACGGGCCCATGCCGAGCATGCCGTTCTCGCTCTGCAAGGAGACGTCCATGCCGTCAGGGATGTAGTTCGAGACCAGCGTCGGGATGCCGATGCCGAGATTGACGTAGTAACCGTCACGCAATTCCTTCGCGGCGCGCGCAGCCATCTGTTCACGGGTCCAGGCCATCTTGGTCTCCTGTCGATTCTTTAGTGGCGCATGATCTGATCGGAAAACCGGCTTCCACTTTTCCGGATCATGCGCTGGGGCGCGGGCGGGTGTTGCGGAATTCGATGCGCTTCTTGGCCGTACCGACCTCGACGATGCGCTTCACGAAGATGCCGGGCGTATGGATGTGGTCGGGATTGAGTTCACCGGCCGGAACCAGATGCTCGACCTCGGCCACGGTGATCTTGGCGGCGGTCGCCATCATCGGGTTAAAATTGCGCGCGGTCTTGCGGTAGATGAGGTTGCCGGCGGTGTCGCCCTTCCAGGCGTGCACGATGGCGAGGTCGGCGAACAGACCGCGCTCCATCAGATATTTCTCGCCGTCGAACTCCTTCACTTCCTTGCCTTCGGCGATCAGCGTGCCGACGCCGGTCTTGGTGTAGAAGGCCGGGATGCCGGCGCCGCCGGCGCGGATGCGCTCGGCCAGCGTGCCCTGCGGGTTGAATTCGAGCTCCAGCTCGCCGGCGAGGAATTGCTGGGCGAACAGCTTGTTCTCGCCGACATAGGACGAGATCATCTTCTTGATCTGGCGGGTTTCGAGAAGGCGGCTGAGGCCGATGCCGTCGACGCCGGCATTGTTGGAGACCACCGTCAGGCCCTTGACGCCGGACTCCCGGATCGCGTCCGACAGCTCCTCGGCGATGCCGCAGAGGCCGAAGCCGCCCGACATGATCATCATGTTGTCTTTTAGAATGCCTGACAGCGCCGACTTGGCGTCGGGATAGACCTTATTCATGCAAAAAACCTCGACTGAACCTTCGGCTTGCAGGCGTCGCGCCTTATTGGCGGCGATTATTAGGCGAAATCGTCCGAAGCCGTCAATGATACGGGGTTCTCCGCTCCGCCGCTGGGTGATAGAAGCTGCCCACGCCGTGGGCATAACCGTGCCGCGGCCTTGAAAGCGTCAAGAAAACCCATCAAGTTGCGGGGGTTGGGCGTGGGCGCGCAGGTTTCCCGGCCCGCCCTTCTGGCTCCAGCGACCAACCCGATCAGGACATGCCATTGACCATGGCCCAAGGAATGAAGCGCCTCGGGACGCCGATCGCGGCGCTGCTCGGCGTCGCGCTGATCGCCCTGATCGCGACCTCCTGGCTCATCAACCGCGACGCGCTGCGCAGGGCGGTCGAAACGCAGATCCGCGACGTCACCGGGCTCGAGCTCAGCGTCGCGGGCAGCATCGACATCTCGGTGCTGCCGGCGAGCTACATCTCCTTCCACGACGTCGGCCTCAAGGGCGGCGGCACCAGCGCTCCCGCGCTCCAGGTCGAGGTGCTCACCGCGAATTTGCGGCTGCTGCCGCTGCTGCTGCAACGATTCGAGATCGCCGACCTGATGCTCCTGCGGCCACGCATCCACGTCAGCCTCAAACCGGACGGCGAGAGCAACTGGACGCCCTTCATCCAGACCATCGCACGCACCATGAAGCCCGGGGCGGAGAACCAGGTCTCGTTCTCCGAAATCCGCATCCAGGACGGCGTGCTCGACTACGAGGACCCCGCCACGCATGCCACCGAGAAGCTCGAGGACATCGACCTGTCGCTGGCCTGGCCTTCGATCTCGCGCTCCTTTGCTGCGACCGGACAGTTCGACTGGCGCGGCGAGCGCGTCGACGGCTCGATCAGCTTCTCCGATTTCGTTGCCGCCCTCTCCGGCGACCGGTCCGGCCTGAAGGCGCGAATCGCCAGCGCGCCGGTCAAGCTCGCCTTCGACGGCAGCGTCGCCAATCGCACCAGCCCGATGATGGAAGGCACGCTCACGGTCGACAGCCCGTCCCTGCGCAACGCGCTGCGCTGGACCGGGCAGCCGCAGCCCGGCAGCGGCGGCTTCGGCCGCTTCGCGCTGAAGGCGCGCGCCAACGTCGTCGGCGCCTCGATCGCGCTCACCAATGTCAATGTCGAGCTCGACGGCAATGCCGCCGAGGGCGTCATGACCTACGCCAACAACGGCCGGCAGACGCTGCAGGCGACGCTCGCCGCCGACGCGCTCGACTTCACGCCCTATATCTCGACGTTCCGCCTGCTCGCGAGCGGCGCGCGCGACTGGAACAGGCAGCTGTTCGATCTCAATGGATTGTCGACCACCGACCTCGACATGCGCCTGTCGGCTGCAAGGCTGACGGTCGGGCCGACGAAGCTCGGCCGCACCGCGATCGGCGCCAATTTGCGCAACGGCACGCTGGCGCTCTCCGTCGGCGAGGCGCAGGTCTATGGCGGGATCGCAAAGGGCTCGTTCGGTATCGCGCGGTCCGACACCGTCGCCGACATCAAGGCGCAATTCCAGTTCACCGACGTCGATCTCCAGGCCTGCGCCACCGAACTGTTCGGTCTCAACAAGCTGTCAGGCCGCGGCAACATCAACGTCTCGCTGCTCGCCTCCGGATCGAGCCCGTTCGGCCTCGTGCAGTCACTCGACGGAAGCGCCACCGTGACCGGGCATGACGGTGCGATCTCGGGCTTCAACGCCGAGCAGCTCCTGAAGCGGCTGGAGCGGCGGCCGCTGTCGGGCGGCGGCAATTTCCGCAGCGGCTCGACGCCCTACGACAATCTCACCATCGCCGTGAAATTCTCCGACGGGATCGCCACCGCCGAGGACATCCGCGTCGAGGGGCCGGCGACGAAGATCACGCTCACCGGCACCGCCTCGGTGCCGGCACGCGAATACGACATGAAGGGCGTGGCGAGCCTCAACGGCGCGTCGGGGTTCGAACTGCCCTTCGTGGTGCAGGGCCCCTGGGACGATCCGCTGATCTTCCCGGATCCGGAAAGCCTGATCCGCCGCTCGCCGGCCTCCGCGCCGCTGCTCGACATGCTGAAGGACCGCAAGGGGGGTGACGCCGTGCGCTCCGCAATCGAGCGCATCACCGGCACCGGAAAGCGTCCCGCACCGGCGGAATCGCCGACGGCGGAGAACGCCAAAGAGAGCGCCAAGTCCAACTAACGCGCTCTGTCGGGTTCGGCACTTCAGCGCCACGGGCTCGATTGCTTGATTGGACATTGCGAGCGGCTCGATCGCAACGTGCCGTCAAGCGGCCGATTGCGTGGTCGCGATCCAGCTTTTATCCTCCCGCACCGCCGTTGCCTCGCCGGTCTTCATTCCTGCCGCGGGCGTGAGAGTGCTGCCTTGTCCCAGCTCACGGGCCAACACCTCGCGATCACAGGCGTCCTCCCACAGCGAAATGGTAATGGATGCGACACAGTTGCTGATCATGCTGGTCAGCGCCCGCGCCTCCGACATGAAGCGGTCGATGCCGACGAGCAGCGCCACGCCGGTCACGGGCAGATCCGGCATGACAGAGAGGGTGGCGACAAGCGCGACGAAGCCGCTGCCGGTGACACCGGCGGCCCCTTTGGACGTCAGCAGCATCAGTCCGAGCATTGCTGCGATCTGCCCCCACGACAGGTGAATGTCACAGGCTTGCGCGATGAAGATGGACGCCAGGGTGAGATAAATGGCGCTGCCGTCCAAATTGAAGGAATAGCCCATCGGCAACACGAGCCCCGACACGCCTTTCCGGCATCCAAGCTGCTCCAGCTTGCGCAGCGCTCCAGGCAGCGCCGGCTCCGACGACGACGTGCCGAGCACGATCAGCAGCTCTTCCTTGAAGTAGCGGATCGTCTTCCACAGGCTGAAGCCGTTCAGCCGCGCCAGCGCACCCAGCACGACCACCACGAAGACGGAGCAAGCGATATAGAAGGTCAGGATCAGCAGTCCGAGCGACCCGATCGAACGGATGCCGTAGCGGCCCACGGTGAACGCCATGGCGCCGAAGGCGCCGAGCGGGGCGAGCTTCATGATGAAGCCGAAAGACACAAACAGCACCTGTGAGAACGAGGCGACTGCCTTCGTCACCACGACACCCCCATCGCCGGCACGGCTGAGGCCAAAGGCGATCAGGATGGAGATCAGCAGGACCGGCAGCACCTCACCATCGGCGAACGCTCCAAAGAACGAATGCGGGATGATGTGCAGCATGAAGTCCGCGAATCCGGTCGCACCGGCCTGCTTGGTGAATTTCGCGGCCACCGATGGGTCCAGCGTATTGACCGCAACATGCATGCCGGCGCCCGGTTGGATCAGGGACACTGCGATCAGCCCGGCCAGCAAAGCGAGCCCGGTCAGCAGGTAGAACAGCGCCATGGATTTCACCAACGTGCGGCCGACCTCGCGGGAATCGCTGATGCTGTTGATGCCGCTGACGATGGTGCAGAACACGATCGGCGCGATCATCATCTTGACGAGCTTGACGAAGCCGTCGCCAAAGGGCTTCAGCGCGGCGCCAAATTCAGGCCAGAAATGGCCCGTGAGGACACCCAGCATGAGGCCGATCAGCACCTGGACATAGAGAATCCGGTAGAATGGCTTTCCCGCCTCGGTGCTCGGATGCCCAACCGGTGCTTCCTTTTGCATTCTCGTTTCTCCCATGGCTCTGATTGTTCTTGATGGTTTCGGAAGCGGCGGGCTTCAGGCCGCCAGCACCGAATGAGTCACGTGCGACCGACGGGCAAAGACGTGGCCCTCAAAGATTCGCCGAGCTGTTCGCAGCACCCGTGCAACCGGGCCGGGCTCCAGCCTGACCACGAGCTGGCCGGAAGGATGGGCAAGCGTGATCGGCACCGGCGGCGCCAGTGATCCGACCATCTCTGCCGCGATCGTTCCAGGCGTGACGCACGCCGTCGCGATCGCGACGGCGCCGGTCACCGCCAGCGCGTTGTGACAGTCATGCGGCATGAAGTACCTGACGTTCAACGTCGCCTCCCTCGCGGGCGCAATCAGAACCGGTTTCGGGATCACCATCGTTGCGGGATCCGGAAAGCCCATCCGGCGCCCCGCCTCGATGCGCAAGTCTTCAAGACGCGCGCGAAAGCGGCCGTCGATGAAGTCAGAGGGCGCCTCACTGCCGGTCCATCCCAGATCCGCCGCGCGGACCAACATGACGGGCATCGCCGCGTCGAGGCAGGTCACATCGATCCCTTCGATGCGGTCGACCGGACGTCCCGTCGGCAGCAGGCGGCCAGTGCGTGCACCGGCCGCGTTGGGGAACGACAGTTCGATCGGCGCGGCCGTCCCCGGAACACCGTCGATCCGCGCCTCGCCGTCGTAGGTCACGCGTCCTGCGGGTGTCGGAACGGTCGCGTCAATGAACTTGCCGGTATTGACGTTGTGGATGCGCACATGGGTGCGATCTGCCGCGGCGGCGACCAGTCCGGCTTCAATTGCGAACGGCCCCACAGCCGCCAGCATGTTCCCGCAATTCGGCGAGGTATCGACGATCCCCTCTCGAACCCGCACCTGGGCAAACAGGTAATCGACATCGGCGCCGGCCACCGTTGCCGGTCCGACGATCGCGACCTTGTTGATGACGGCATTGCCGCCGCCGATCCCATCGATTCCAAGGTCGTGTCCTCCTCCCATCACGGACAGCAGGACCGCGTCGCGGAGTTTGGGGTCGGCCGGAAGATCACGGGCCAGGAAAAACGGCCCGCGTGAGGTTCCCCCACGCATGACCACACAGGGAATGGCAATCTGATCGTTCATGGAGCTCTTCCGTTTGGCGACATCTTCGCGCGAGCCAGAGCATCCTCCGGCAGAACTCTTTTGTGAAATGCAAATATCTGAGGTATTATTCCGGTTATCGATATAATTGGAGGCTGCCGCCATGAACGCAGAACTGCTCGACCTCAAGGCGTTCATCACCGTGGCGGAGACGGGAAGCTTCGTCCGCACCGCGAGGGCGCTGAACCTGTCGCAGCCGGCGCTGAGCCGACGCATTCAGAAACTGGAAGAAGGCCTCGGTGCGCCGTTGCTCGAACGGTCGACGCGCCACGTCAATCTCACCATGACCGGCCGCGACTTCCTGCCGAAGGTGCGCCGCCTCATCGACGAGTTCGAGACCTCGGTGCTCGCCATCCACGATATCGGCGCGCGCAGTTCAGGCCTCGTCTCGGTGGCTGCGGTGCCGACGGCGGTGTTCTACTTCCTGCCGCGTGCGATCGGCCGATTTGCCGAAGCGTATCCGCGCATTCGCATCCGGATTCTGGACATCGGTGCCAACGAGGGATTGGAAGCGGTCGCACGCGGAGAAGCCGATTTCGGCATCAACTTCATCGGCGCTTCGCATGCGGAAATCGAATTCGAGAAACTGGTCGAGGATCCTTTCGTCCTGGCCTGCCGCCATGACCATCCGCTGGCATCGCGCAAACAGGTCAGCTGGTCGGAAATCGTGTCGCACCGGGTCATCACGGTCGGTCGCAACAGCGGCAATCGCGCGCTGATCGACAATGCGCTGGCGCGACATGGCCTGCAGCTGAACTGGTCCTATGAAGTCGCCCACCTCTCCGGTTCGCTCGGCCTGGTCGAAGCGGGACTTGGCATCGCCGTGCTGCCGAGGCTCGCGACGCCGGCGGCCGGCCACCCCATCATTCACACGGTTCGGTTGGTCGAGCCGGAGGTGTCGCGGACGATCGGAATCGTGCGCAGGCATGGGGCGACACTATCTCCTCATGCCAGCCAATTTCTCAAGATGCTGCTCGAGGCATGGCGCTCGCCTTCCCGGACGAGCGGACAAGGCAGGCCACGATCCCGATCCGCTGACACGAGCCCGAATGCCGCTTCGACCGGCCTCAAAGGGAAACGATGACAAGGCCACGAGGCGAATTGATTGGCATGCATTGATGCGAGCTTTGGATCAATGCGCGAATTCGCCACAGCCCCTCCACCCCCAGGACATTGGTCTGACAAGAAGTCGCTAGATCGGAGGACGGCCATGCGCTAGTGTTTTATACGACCGGTTAAAACACCGGCCGTTTGAGGGAGAAAAACGTGAAATCCAAGGTTATTGGCGCAGTATCATTGGCGGTCGCTGCGGTTGGGCTGTTTGCCGCCACTGCACCCGCCTTTGCGCAGCAGAAGACGATCACGGTCTGGTGGGGCAAGGGCTTCTATCGTTCCGAAGACGACGCGCTGCTGGAGACGATCAAGAAATTCGAAGCCAAGACCGGCATCAAGGTCGAATTGTCGCAATACGCGATCCAGGACATGATCCCGAAGACGGTCGCAGCGCTCGATGCCGGCACCGTTCCCGATGTGGCTTATTCCGATTCCTATGACGTGCAGGCGCAGGGCAAGTGGGCCTATGAGGGCAAGCTCGAGGACCTCACGGACATCATGGAGCCGATCAAAGACCGGTTCGTGCAGAACACGCTCGATGCGTCGATCCTCTACAATGATGTCACCAAGAAGAAGGCCTATTATGGCTTCCCGCTGAAGCAGCAGAGCATGCACGTCCAGATCTGGAACGACATGCTGGAGAAGGCCGGCTTCAAGCAGAGCGATATCCCGAACGACTGGACGGGTTATTGGACGTTCTGGTGCGACAAGGTGCAGCCGGCGATCCGCAAGGCCACCGGCCAGCGCATCTACGCCGTGGGCCAGCCGATGGGCGTGGAATCCACCGACGCCTTCCAGTCCTTCTACACCTTCATGGATGCCTACCACGTCAAGCTGGTCGACGACGACGGCAAGCTGCTGGTCGATGATCCCAAGGTCCGCGACGGCCTGATCAAGGCGATGAAGGACTATACCGACACCTACATCAAGGGCTGCACCCCGCCGTCCTCGACCACCTGGAAGGATCCCGACAACAACGTCGCCTTCCACAACAAGACGATCGTGATGACCCACAACTTCACGATCTCGATCGCTGCGAAATGGTACGAGGATTCCCAGAATCAGAACCTCACGCCGGAACAGCGCGAGGCCGGCAAGAAGGCTTATGAGCAGGACATCATCACGGCGTCCTTCCCGAAGGCGCCGGATGGTTCGACCATCAAGTACCGCTCCGACGTCAAGACCGGTCTGATCTTCACCGCGGCCAAGAACAAAGCCGAGGCCAAGCAGTTCATCAGCTTCCTGCTCCAGGAAGAGAACGTCCGTCCCTATATCGAGGGTGCGCTCGGCCGCTGGTTCCCGGTGACGAAGGAAAGCCAGGAAAGCCCGTTCTGGCAGGCTGACAAGCACCGCAAGGCCGTCTACACGCAGTTCAAGGGCGGCACCGCGGCGTTCGACTTCACCAAGAACTGGAAGTTCACGATTCTCAACAACGAGAACGTGTGGGCGAAGGCGATGAACCGCGTCGTCAGCGAGAAGGTTCCGGTCGACAAGGCTGTCGACGAACTGATCGCCCGCATCAAGCAGGTTGCAGGTTAGTCATCGGCCCCTCTCCCCGCGTTGCAGGGAGAGGTATAAGAACAATACCGGCCGCGTTTCGCGGCCGGCTTCTCTTTGAAGAGTCCGAAAATGGCAATCACGCTCTCTGGCGATCAGGCAATTCCCGGCCCGCCCCTGTCGTCGCGGCTGAGCCCGGCGCAGGTCTGGGGCATCATCCTGCTCGCGCCCTATCTGCTCGTTTTCCTGGCCTTCGTCGTCTATCCCGTCGGCTACGGCTTGTGGCTGGCACGCGCGCCGGAAAACTACGTCGCGCTCTACAACGATCCGATCTTCGCGCGCGCCGCGGTCAACACGCTGATCTTCCTGGTCATCGGCATTAACATCAAGATGCTGATCGCGCTGTTCCTGTCCGGCTTCTTCGCGCAGCAGCGCACCTGGATCAAATGGCTCTCGGTGATCTTCATCCTGCCCTGGGCGGTGCCGTCGATCCCCACCATTTTGTCGGTGCGCTTCATGCTCAATCCCGAGTGGGGCATGATCAACCATTTCATCTTCTCTCTTACCGGCGATGACGGCCCGAACTGGCTGAACGATCCGACAGTGGCGCTGAGCATGGCGATCGCCGTGCACATCTGGAAATCGCTGCCGTTCTGGACGTTGATCCTGATCACCGGACGCCTTGCGATCTCGCACGATCTGTTCGAGGCCGCCGAAGTGGACGGCGCCAGCTGGTGGCAGAAGTTCCGCTACATCACCTGGCCGTCGATGCAGACGCTGTACGTGACCTGCACGCTGCTCTCGATGATCTGGACGCTGGGCGATTTCAACAGCGTCTACCTGCTCACCGGCGGTGGCCCGGCCGACCTCACGCACGTGCTGTCGACGCTCGGCATCCGCTATCTCCGGCTCGACCAGCTCTCGCTCGCGATGGCCTCCATCGTCTGTGCGATGCCGTTCGTCCTGCCGCTCGTGTACTTCATGATGAAACGGTTGTCGCGATGAAGCTTCCCTCTCTCCGTGACGTCGCGACGGAAGCGCGGCTGCTCCTGATCGGCATTCCCGTCTTCCTGTGGACGATGATCCCGATCTATCACATGTTCCTGTTCGCGATCTCCCCGAAGGAGGACGCGTTCTCGGGCAAGCTGTGGCCGGACCATCCGACGCTGCACAACTTCGAGATCGTGTTCAAGCAGCAGCACTATTTCCTGCGCGACTTCTACGTCCAGTTCTGGAATTCGACGCTGATCGCGGCATCCGTCGGCGTGCTGACGCTGTTCATCGCCACGGCCGCGGCGTTCTCGATCTCGCGGCTGAAGGTGCCGGGCGGACGCATGGTGCTGAACCTCGCGCTCTTCACCTACTTCATCCCGGCGGCGTTCCTCGCGGTGCCGATGTATCGCACCATGGGCAATTACGGCCTGCTCAACAATCACTGGTCGCTGATCCTGGCCATGGTGACGATCGCCTCGCCTTACGCGATCTGGGTGCTCAAGCAGGCCTCCGACAAGCTGCCGGTGGAGCTGGACGAGGCCGCGGTGATGGACGGTGCCACGACGCTGCAGATCTTCCGACTGGTCTATCTGCCGCTGATGATGCCCTCGCTGGTCGCGATCGGCACCTATGCGGTGCTGCTGGCCTGGAACGAATATCTCTACGCGTTCCTGCTGCTCTCGAACGATCGCGAGATCACGCTCCCCGTCGCGCTCGGCAACTTCCTCGCCGCGGACGACTCGCCGTGGGAGCTGTTGATGACGACCGGCTTCATCTACGCGCTGCCGCCGGCCGCGGTCTACTACGCCTTCCGCCGCTACATGGTGGGCGGGCTCACGGCGGGTGCGGTGAAGTCCTGAGTGCGTATCGAGGCGGCTTCGGTTCACCTCCCCCCGGCGGAGAGAGGTCGGATTGCTTCGGCGCGCAATTGCGCGCCTGAGCAATCCGGGTGAGGGGCCGCAGCGATCAGCGAGACCTCAAGCCCTCACCCGGATCGCATCTTTGATGCGATCCGACCTCTCCCGTCGGGAGAGGTGATCTGCCTCCTCGGCTCGCATCGTTTCAAGCAAAAACTCATCCTGCTCTAAAGCGGTGCCGCGCTCTCGCCCTGCGAGCTCGACAGCTTCGAGGCGAGCGAGGCAATGACGATGACGACCGCGATCAGGGCGATCACCAGCGTACAGATCGCGTTGATCTCAGGCTTCACACCGAGCCGCACCTCCGAATAGATGCGGATCGGCAGCGTCGCCGAGCCGGGGCCGGTGGTGAAGCTCGCGATGACGAGATCGTCCAGCGAGAGCGTGAAGGCGAGCATCCAGCCTGCGACGATCGCAGGCGCGATCAGCGGCAGGGTGACGGCCATAAACGCCCGAACCGGGTTGCAGCCGAGGTCCATCGCGGCCTCCTCCAGCGAACGATCGAGCGAGCCGAGTCGGGACTGCACGACCACCGCGACGAAGCACATCGTCAGCGTGGTGTGGGCGATCGTCACCGTCCAGAAGCCGCGCTCGGCGTTCAGCGCGACGAACAGCAAGAGCAGCGACAATCCGGTGATCACCTCCGGCATCACCAGCGGCGCATAGAGCATGCCGGAAAACAGCGTGCGGCCGCGGAAGCGTTCACCGCGCGACAGCGCCACCGCCGCGAGCGTGCCGAGCAGCGTGGCGATCGTCGCGGAGGAGACCGCGACCCGCAGGCTCATCCAGGCCGCCTCGATCATGGCGCGGTCCTTGAAGAACTCGCGGTACCAGCGCAGCGACCACCCGCCCCACACCGTCACCAGCCGGGAGGCGTTGAAGGAATAGAGAACGAGGATGAGAATCGGCAAATAGAGAAACGCCAGGCCCAGCGCCAGCGACGCGATGTTGAAGCGTGATAGGCGCGAAACCTTGCGCATCGTCTCAGCGCCTCTGTTCCAGCTGCCGCTTCTGCAGCCGCTCGTACAGCAGCAGCGGCAGCAGCAGCACGACCAGCAGCACGATGGCCGCGGCGGAGGCGACCGGCCAGTCCTTGTTGGTGAAGAATTCCAGCCACAGGGTCTGGCCGATCATCAGCGCATTGGAGCCGGCCAGGAGATCAGGGATCACGAACTCGCCGACGATCGGGATGAAGCACAGCAGCACGCCGGCCCCGACGCCGGGCAGCGACAGCGGAAAGGTGACGAGCCAGAACACATGCCAGGGCGGCGCGCCGAGATCGGAGGCCGCCTCCTCCAGCGCCGGCTCCATCTTGGCGAGCGTGGCGTAGAGCGGCAGGATCATGAACGGCAGATAGGAATAGACGATGCCGATATACATCGCGGTGTCGGTGGAGAGCCACACCACGGGCTGGCTGACCAGATGCAGCGCCAGCAGGATCTGGTTGAGCAGGCCATCATGCTGGAGGATGTTGATCCAGGCATAGATGCGGATCAGGAACGAGGTCCAGAACGGCACGATCACCAGCACCATCGCCACCGCCTGCCAGCGTTTTGGCAATCGCGCCATGCCATAGGCGATGGGATAGCCGAACAGCAGCAACAGTGCAGTCGCGGTCACGGCGACGGTGAGGCTGCGGACATAAGCAAAGACATAGATGTCGTCGGAACCGAGCAGCCTGAAATTGTCGATCGACAGCGCGGCTAAGGCGGCCTTGAGCGCTTCCCATCCCGCCGTCAGGTCGAACACGGGCTCATAGGGCGGCTGCGCGATCGCGGTCTGCGACAGGCTGATCTTGAGGACGAAGGCGAACGGCACCAGGAAGAACAGCGCCATCCAGACATAGGGTGCGATCGCAGCGAAGCGCGCCGGCCGCGCGAAGATGCGGCGGGAGCTCATGACGGCAGCACCACGCAATCGTCGGGCGTGAACCAGGCGACGACATGCTGGTTGAGGCTGTAGGCATCGACGTCGAGGCGCGCGCTGTTGACGACCGAAGCCTGCAGCATCCCGCCGGAATCGAGCTTCACCTTGTAGGTGGTGGTGCCGCCGAGATAGCAGATGTCGGCGATGACGCCGTCCAGCAGGTTGATCGCCGTCTCACGGCCCGCCTCGCTCACTGGGGCGCGACGCGACAGCTTGACCTTCTCGGGGCGGATCGCGACCGCGAATTTTCCCGTGCCGAGCGGTTCGCGCGGCTCGGCGACCACCAGCGCACCCGCATCACGCGTGCCGATGACCAGACGATGACCGTCGCGCAATTTTGTCTCACCGTCGAACAGATTGATGTCGCCGACGAACTCGGCGATCCAGCGCGAGCGTGGTGCCTCATAGAGCTCGCGAGGACTAGCCACCTGCGCGAGCTTGCCGGCCTTCATCACGCCGATCCGGCTCGCCATCGTCATCGCTTCTTCCTGGTCGTGGGTAACGATGATGAAGGTCATGCCGAGCCGGCGCTGCAGCTCCATCAGCTCACCTTGCGTGCTCTCGCGCAGCTTCTTGTCGAGGGCCGCAAGCGGCTCGTCGAGCAACAGGAGTTGCGGCCGGCGCGCCAGGGCGCGGGCGAGCGCCACGCGCTGGCGCTGGCCGCCGGAGAGCTGGTCCGGCTTGCGTTTCTCCAGGCCCTCGAGCTTCACCAGAGCGACCATTTCCGCGACGCGGGTGGCGATCTCGGCGCGCGCCATGCCGGCACGCTTGAGGCCGAAGGCGATGTTGTCGCGCACCGACAAATGCGGAAACAGCGCATAGTTCTGGAACATCATGTTGATCGGACGCTCGTGGGGTAGCGCCTGCGCGATATCCTTGCCGCCGAGCAGGATGTGTCCCTCGTCCGGCGCCTCGAAGCCCGCCAGCATGCGCAGCAGCGTGGTCTTGCCGCAGCCGCTCGGCCCCAGCAGCGCGAAGAATTCGCCGGACTTGATGTCGAGCGACACGCCGTCCACGGCCCGGAACGTTCCAAAGCGCTTGGCCACGCCCTCGATGCGCAGCAACGGCTGGCCCGCCGCGGGAAGCGCATCTCCGCCAGTCACATCCGCTTGAACATCCCTTCCGGGCAGCTCTTCCGCCATGATCCCTGCCAACCCCGATTCCGCCGCACGCTAGCGGTCGATCGTGTTTAGCTCAACCGGTTCAGGGCGGATGACCGGAAATTGGCCTTCATGCGACGCGCGTCAAAGGGCGTATGATCAGGACATGACCAAGTTGCCGGATCAGGCCCTGGAGATCGCACGCAGTCTGCCCGCAGACGCGCAGGACGATATTGCCCGCATCGTACTCCAGCTTGCCGGTACCGATGCAGCGCCTCCTGTCATCCTGTCGGATGACGAGAGAACGGCAATTGCCGCATATGCCATCCGCCATGGGGCTCGCGATCCCGGAGGGATGCCGGGTGCGCGAGGTCCCGCCTAAGTCAAATCCGCCATGAACGCCGCCAGCGCCTCACAGTCCGCCGCAGGCATTGTCAGGCCCAGCTTGGAACGGCGCCACAGAACGTCATCCGGAAAACGCGCCCATTCGCGGGTCACGAGATAGCGCACCTCGGCGCCGGTCAGTCGGGGACCGAAAGCCGGACCAAGCTCTTCGCGTGTCCTTGCTTCGCCGAGCACGGCCGACAATCCCGAGCCGTAGGCCGCAACCAGGCGCTGGGCTTCCGACTCCGGCAGAAAGCGCCAGCGGTCGCGCGCAAGCTCGACCTCGGTGTCAAAACGATCCCAGGCGAAATCTCCGCCGGGCAACGCCGCACCCGCGGTCCAGGGCGGCGACATCGGATAGAACGGGGTCAGCTTCGTCACCGCCCACTCCGCGCGCAAGCGCGAGGTGGTGACGTCGCCGCCGAACATCGTGAGCAGCGGCGCCTTGCCCCGGCGCGCGTGGAACAGCGTCGTCTCGTCGCGGCCGCGCGCGGACGCCAGCGTCAGGTTGACGCCCGAGACCGTGCGGACCACGTCGATCGGGGCGACGCGCTCGCGGAAATAGCGGCTGACGGCCTCGCAGAGATAGCTGATGTCGGCTCCTCGCATCGCAACGATGGCGGGATCGCCCGTGAAGGCGTGCGTGACCGTGCCGATCAGCGTGAAATCGCGCTCGAAGGGCCGGGCGAAGATCAGCTGTCCATCATTGTTCTGGAAGACGTAGACGTTTTCAGAATCGAACAGCCTGGGCACGATGATCTGGCTCATCTGAGTAGCCGCCATCACCGGCTGCGGCTGCCGCAGCACGGTCTCCGCGACCATCGAGGTCCAGCCGCCGGTCGCGTTGGCCAGCGCCCGCGCCGTGACGGTACGGCGGTGTCCGCGATCGACCACCGCGAGGCGCCAGATCTCGCTTCGGTCGGCACGGACGCAGCGCGCCCCGGTCCGGATCGCAGCGCCACGCTCGGCGGCATCCAGGGCCGTGAGCACGACAAGACGGGAATCGTCGACCACGCAGTCCGAATATTCGAACGCCGTGCCGAACGGACGTTTCAGCGCGTTGCCCACCGGATGATGCGTGATGTCGAGGGTCGTCGATCCGGGCAGGCCGTTCCGGCTGGCGAGGCTGTCATAGAGGAACAGGCCAGCGCGCAGCAGCCACGGTGGACGCTCGTCCGCATGGGCCGGAATCACGAAGCGCATCGGCCGGACCAGGTGCGGCGCGATGGCGAGCCAGATCCGGCGCTCGGCGAGCGCTCGGCGCACCCGCCAGAAGCCACGGCGCTCCAGCACCGCGAGATCGCCATGGATCAGCCGCGGTGTCGCCGACGACGCGGCGCCGGCGAGATCACCCTGCTCGAACAGAATCACGCGCAGGCCGCGGCCAGCCGCATCGCGCGCGAGGCTGACACCGTTCAGGCCGCCGCCGATGATCGCAAGATCGTAGTCCGCCATGAGGCCGTCGAATGGGAGCGTTGGTAGCGCTCAGCATCACTAGCCGGTCTTGAGCGCGAGCTCCATGACCTCGGCGCGGCCGACGAGATCGGCATATTTCCCGATCGGCAGCGGCTTGCCGAGCAGATAGCCCTGCACGCCGTCGCAGCCCTCCTTGGCGAGGAAGGCGAGTTGCTCCACCGTCTCGACGCCCTCGGCGATGATCGACATTTCGAGGCCGTGGCCGAGGTCGATAACGGCACGCACGATCGCCGCTGATTGCGGGTTGCGGCCGAGATTGATGATGAAGGCGCGGTCGATCTTGATCTTGTCGAACGGGAACGCCTGGAGGTAGCTCAGCGAGGAGTAACCGCTGCCGAAATCGTCCATGGAGATGCGCACGCCGAGCGCCTTGAGGCGGCGCAGCAGCGCAAGGCCCCGATCGAAATCCTCGATCAGCACACCCTCGGTGATCTCGAGTTCGAGCCGGCCCGGTGCAAGGCCCGTCTCGATCAGGATCGAATGGACGAGGCCAACCACGTCACCGTGCATGAACTGCGCCGGCGACAAATTGACCGCGACCTGCAGCGGCTTCGGCCAGGACGCCGCCTCGCGACAGGCCTCGCGCAGGATCCACTCGCCCATCTCGACGATCAGGCCGCTCTCCTCAGCGATCGGGATGAATTCGGCCGGCGAGACCTGACCGCGGACCGGATGCTGCCAGCGCGCCAGCGCCTCGAAGCCGATGATCTCGCTCTCGGCGACGCTGTGGCGGGCGGCCCCCTGCGGCTGGAAGGCGAGCGAGAGCTCGCCGTTCTTGATCGCCATCGAAAGATCCTGGTGCAGCACGCGGCGATTGCGGATCTGCTGGTCCATCTCCGGCTGGTAGAGGCTGATCGTGCCGCGCGACTTCTGCTTGGCGCGGAACAGCGCGGCGCCGGCGTTGGCGAGCAGCGAGGCGCCATCCGTGCCGTTGTGCGGGAAGATCGACATGCCGGTGGTGACGCCGGCACGGACCGGCCGGCCATCGATCTGGAACTCCTCCGCGACGGCTTCGCCGATCTGCTGCGCCAGCGCGAGCCCCGCTTGCGGCTGCTTGCCGTCGATGATGAGACCGAACTCGTCGCCGGACAGGCGCGCCACCACGCCGCCGCGGGCGGAGTCCTGGAGCCGCTGGGCCACCTCGATCAGGAGCTTGTCGCCGAGCGCATGGCCGAAGACGTCGTTGACCTCCTTGAGCCCGTCGAGGTCGACGCAGAGCACGGCGAACTCCTCGCCGGTGCCTTCGCAGGCCTCGATCATCTGAGTCAGCGCCTGCAGGAAGGCGGCGCGGTTCGGCAGATCGGTGAGACCGTCGTGATAGGCCATGTGCGCCATGCGCGACTCGGTCTGCCGGCGATCCGTGACGTCCTCGTGGGTCTTGATCAGATATTGCGGTTCGCCGGCGTCGCTGAGCACGGTGGCGCGGCGGGTCAGGAACAGCCGCAGACCGTCCTTGGTGGAGATCGGATGCTCCTCGGTGATCATCCCGCGTTTCTTGATCGCGGCCTCGTCGCGCGCGATGATCAGCTTCGCTTCCTTGGCGTTGAAGATGTCGGAGGCGGTCAGGCCGGTGGCTTCCTCGCGCCTGCGGTTGAGGATCGTCTCCGCGCTGCGGTTGGCGAGCAGATAGCGGCCGTCCTTGACCTGCTCCACGATCAGCGCGACCGGAATATTGTCGACCACGAGCTCGAGGAACTTCTTGGTGCTCTCCAGCTCCTTCGACAGCGAGCGGCGGTCGGTGATGTCCTCGAACACGATGAGCAGGAATTCGGGCTTGTCGCTCTCGTTGCGGACCACGATCCGGATCGAAGCGACCATGCGCCGTTCTTCGCCCCGCTCGAGCTCGAATTCGTTGCGGAACTCGCCGTCCGGCGAATTGAGCGCCGCCCGGTCGGTCGCCTCGATCGTGGCTGCCGAGACCGGCGCAAACAACTCGCGCGCATTCTTGCCGACGACATGATCCCGCGAGAACCCCCAGAACCGCTCGCAGGCGCTATTGGCGAAAATGTAGCGGCCGTCCTCGATGTTCTTCGCCGCGACGCAGGCCGGCACGTTGTCCAGCACCGTCTCCAGGAACTGCTTGGTCGAGGCGAGCTGCCGTGACAGCCTCCGCTGCTCGCTGACGTCCAGATGCGTCGCAACCGAGCCGCCATTCGGCAGCACGAAATATTTCACCAGGATGGCCCGCCCGTCGGGCAGTTCGGTGATCAGACCATTAGGGCTTGCCGCCTTCTCGTAGAACTCGTTGTCAGAGACGCCGCCGAGGACGCCCCGCTTGCGCCTCAGCTCGAGGATATCATGGGCGGTCATGCCGGTCCAAAGGTCGGAGCGGGTCAGGCCGTAAATATCGAGATAGCGGTCGTTGCAGAAGATGATGCGCCGCTGCGCATCCGTCATCACCACGCCCTGGTTGAGATTGTTCAGGGCCGACGAGATGAAGGCATTGCGCCGCAACTGCAAACGCCGGGTCTGACGCAGCGAGGAATGGATCCACAGCGCGATCGCGCCGAGGAACGCGCAGATGACGATGCCCGCGATCAGGGCTTCCCAGATCACGTTGGGATCAAGCTTGGTGAGATCGCCCGGAACGGTGAACCCGTCCGAAGCCGCAAAGGCGCGCACAGGCGCGGCCGCGCCGGCCAGGCACATGACGGCCTGCACAGCAATCGGAAGCGTGCTGCCCACGTGCCAGTTCTTCTCAGCCATCAGCCACCCGCGATTTCAACGTCGGATTGTCTGGCCTCGCGGGTTTGGATCGGGTAAACGCTTGTACCCACAATAGAAAAATGTGACGCGAAATACGGCAATTGCCCTGACATGATAAATGCTTTCTTAACGGAAAATTCCCCTGCGCCGCCGCTTCCAGGCCTGACGCCACCGGCGCTTCCAGCGGACATCCTGCGCAACCATGGATAGGGTCGACTGCGTCGTCATCGGAGCCGGCGTGATCGGTCTCGCGGTGGCCCGAAAGCTCGCGCAGACCGGGCGCGAGGTGATCGTGCTCGAGGAAGCCGAGGCCATTGGGACCATCACCTCCTCGCGCAACAGCGAGGTGATCCATGCCGGCATCTACTACCGCGCCGGAAGCTGGATGGCGCGCATGTGCGTTGCCGGCAAGCACGCGCTCTACCGCTACTGCGCCGACCGCGGCATCCCTCACAAGAATTGCGGCAAGCTGATCGTCGCGACCAGCCCGAAGGAGACCGAGAAGCTGCAATCGATCAAGGCGCATGCCGAAGCCAACGGCGTGCTCGACATGCAGCTGCTTTCGGGCGAGGCCGCACGCGCGCTGGAGCCGGCGCTCGCCTGCGACGCCGCGCTGCTGTCGCCGTCAACCGGCATCATCGACAGCCACGCCTACATGCTCTCGCTGCGCGGCGAGGCCGAGGACGCCGGCGCCGCCTTCGCGTTTCACACCCCGCTGATCCGCGCCAAGGCGGCGGCCGGTGTCATCGAGATCGATGCCGGCGGCGAGGCACCGATGACTCTGCAATGCGACCTTCTCGTCAACGCTGCCGGCCTCTCGGCGACGAATGTGGCGCGCAACATCGACGGCATGCCGCTGGACCGGATTCCGCCGGCCTACCTCGCCAAGGGAAACTACTTCAGCTGCAACGCCAAGGCGCCGTTCTCGCGCCTGATCTATCCGGTGCCCGAACCCGGCGGATTGGGCGTGCACCTGACGCTGGATATGGCAGGGCAGGCCCGCTTCGGGCCTGACGTCGAGTGGATCGAAACGATCAACTACGAGGTCGATCCTTCACGCGCCGAGCGCTTCTACCCGGCGATCCGCAAATACTGGCCGACACTGCCCGATGGCGCGCTGATGCCGAGCTATTCGGGCATCCGCCCGAAGATCGTGCCGCCGGCCGTGGCCACGCAGGATTTTTTGATGCAAGGCCCGCACGATCACGGCGTCGCAGGGTTGATCAATCTGTTCGGCATCGAATCGCCGGGATTGACGTCGTCGCTCGCGATCGCCGATCACGTCGCCGAGCTCGCAGGCATCTAGAGCGTCTTCGTGCGAAGTGGATACCAGTTCGCGTCAGGGCAACGCGTCCAAACAAAGACCAGCGCCGTGCAAAGATCTTGCACGGCGTGCACCCTGCAGCAGGGATGAGCACGAATGCTCTCACCCCTGCGAAGGATGTGATCAACTCTGCGGTGTTACGGGGTTACTAGTGGAGCGTGTCGCCTTGCTTCAGACGCTCGATCTGGTCCTTGACCATCAACTTCCGGCGCTTCAACTCAACAATTTGCAGGTCGTCTGTTGAAAGGTGCACAAGAGCTTCGTGCAATTCGTTTTCGAGAAGTTTGTGCTTCCGTTCCAATTCAACAAGATGTGCCTGAATTGTCATTCGAAACCTCCTCGGTAGGGTTGAACCTCAGGATTCGATCCGGACAGCCAAGTCTACATCACCGATTCGTCCTGTCGATGGGTATCCGTTGTCGCGCCGTCATTTTTGAAAGTTCATATGTAAGGAAGCGTGACCAAGGGAACCACGCGGGAAAAATCCATGATATCAATGCAGCTGCGCAAGGCCACAGCTCCTCGCAGAAATATGTTGCGGGAGATCGGCGAGCGAGGGTCGCAGATCGCTTGCGATCACGCCGCGCAAGGACGATAATTTCCACAGGGCATCCACAGCCCAGATTCACGGCTATCGGTTTTCGGCCACCGCAGACATGACCAATGAAGATGAGCGTGAGCTCGAAGCCGAGCTCACCCGGTTGCAGCAGGAACACCGAGATCTCGATGCGGCGATCGATGCGTTGCATCAATCGCCCGCGCCCGACCTATTGCGGTTACAGCGGCTCAAGAAGCGCAAGCTGTTGTTGCGCGACCGCATCGCGTTCATCGAAGACCAGATTACCCCCGACATCATCGCCTGAGCCTAAGCCGGTCTTTCGCGGCGCTCGCCGCAGCTGAATCCACTTGACTCAAAAAGAACAAAATAGGAACATTCGAAGGATCCCAGCGGCCCCAGGAAAATGCAAAGACAAGGCACAAGGACAACGCAGATGTCGGCAACGCCTCTTCTCGACAACAGCCATTATGAACAGGCCTGCGATCAGGCGATCGCGATGTGCGACGGCAATCTGCGCAGCACCATCAAGGCGCTGATCATGGCCAACGAATATCTGGAAGCCGAGCTGGAGGAATTGCAGGCGGCGATTTCGGCCGGCTGCATTCCGGAAACCTCGCGGAGCAAGAGCAGCGCCGCCTGAGTTCATCATTGGAGCAACGCCATGTCAGATGTGACCTACTACGTTGCAATGCCCTTCTTGATCGATGCCGACGGCTCGCCGGTCGCGGGCGCCGCGGAGGAGTGTCAGTCCTCGACGGCGGCGCTACGACGCGCAGAGATTCTCGCGCGCGGCGCCGGCCATATCGGCGCGATCGCGTTCAGCCGCAGCGGCGATCCCATGACCGGCGAGTTCGGTGACGCGACGCTGCTGCGCAAATTCGGCAACGTGCCCGAAGATCTTGCGACCCTCTAACGCTCGCCGCTGGCCAGCCTGATCCGCGGCTCGTGCCGGCGGTGCGCCTTGCGGACGTACATGGCGGCATCGGCCTCCTCCAGGGCGCGGCCTGCGTCGGAGTGGGGACCGAGCAACGCGACGCCGGCAGAGGCGCCTGCGGTCACGTGCTGCCCGCGGAAGACGAAGGACAATTCGTCGATCGCCTGCTCCAAGGCCGTGGCCTTCGCCTTGGCATCGGTCTCGCTGAGATTCCAGAGCAGCAGCGCGAACTCGTCGCCCCCGAGCCGGCCGACCACGTCGGAGGCGCGCACCTGTCGCGTCAGCGTGGCGACAATCGCCTTGAGCACCTCGTCGCCGGCGGCATGGCCGAAGGAATCGTTGATCGGCTTCAGCCGGTCGACGTCGAGCACGATCAGCGCCCCGCTGGCGCGGTAGCGCTTCATATAGGCGATGGCGCGCGCGAGCTCGCGCTCGAAGCCGCGCCGGTTGTGAATTTCGAGCAGGAAATCGGTGTCGGCCGCAGCTTCCAGCTCCGCGACCCGGCGCTGCGCTTCCTTGAGCTTGGCCCGCAAGCCCCGGATCGTCGCCCTGACGTTGTCTCTGGCTCCGTCATCATCCAACGCGGCGCGCCGCGACGGCTTCGCCCGACGCTTGGTCGGCCGTTTGGGGGCGGCATTGGATCGGCCGGCGCTGGTCTTCCGGCCCTCTTTGGCCTTCGCGGCGCTAGCCCTTTTTGGTTTCTTCATGGGCATCCTGCTCAATGAAGGCTTGCGGGGATTCACCAAGACAGGATAGTGGATTCCCTTCTCCTTGCCACCGCCTTGCGAGCCGCCGGCCGGAACCTTTAATCTGGCCTATCTTTCTGTTTTTCCGGGCACATTTGATGTCATGACCGCGCCGATCGCCATCATCATGGGAAGCCAGTCGGACTGGGACACGATGCGGCATGCCGCCGACACGCTTGACGCGCTCGGCATTGCCGCCGACAGCCGCGTCGTCTCGGCCCACCGCACTCCCGACCGGCTGTTTGCTTTCGCCAAGGGCGCCAAGGCCGCGGGTTACAAGGTCATCATCGCCGGCGCCGGTGGCGCCGCACATCTGCCCGGCATGGCGGCGGCGCTGACGGAACTCCCGGTATTCGGCGTTCCCGTCGAATCCAAGACGCTGAAGGGCGTCGATTCGCTCTATTCGATCGTCCAGATGCCAGCGGGCATCCCGGTCGGCACCCTCGCCATCGGCAAGGCTGGCGCGATCAACGCCGCGCTGCTGGCAGCCGCCGTGCTGGCATTGTCCGACCCGGCCTTGTCCGATCGCCTCGCCGCCTGGCGCAAGGCTCAAACTGAGGCGGTCGCCGAGCGCCCGGAGGACAAGGCGTGACCGACACCAGGCACGTGAAGCTGAAGCCCGGTGACACCATCGGAATCCTCGGCGGCGGACAATTGGGCCGGATGCTGGCCATGGCCGCGGCCCGGCTCGGCCTGCGCTGTCAGGTGTTCTCGCCCGATCCGGATTCGCCGGCCTTCGACGTCGTGCTGAACGCGACCTGCGCCGAATACGCCGATGTCGAAGCGCTCGAGCTGTTCGCGAGCGACGTCGATGTCATCACCTACGAATTCGAGAACGTGCCTGCCGCCGCCGCGATGGTGCTGGACGCGCGCCGCCCGGTGCTGCCCAATCGCAGGATCCTCGAGACCACCCAGGACCGGCTCGCCGAGAAGGATTTCGTGACGAAGCTCGGCATCGGCACTGCGGCCTATGCCGACGTCACCTCCGTCTCCTCGCTACGCGAGGCGATCCTGAGAATCGGCCTCCCGGCCGTGGTGAAAACCCGCCGCTTCGGCTATGACGGCAAGGGCCAGGCCATCATCCGCGAGGGCGACGACATCGCCAAGGTGTGGACCAGTCTCGGCACCAAATCGGCGATCCTGGAGGCCTTCGTGCCGTTCGAGCGCGAGATCTCCGTGATCGCTGCACGGTCGGCCACAGGCCAGGTCGAGTGCTTCGACGTCACCGAGAACGAACACCGCGACCACATTCTGAAAATCTCCCGCGCACCGGCACCGATCCCGGACGCTCTCGCCGATGAAGCGCGCAGCGTCGCGACCAAAATCGCAAACGCGCTCGATTATGTCGGCGTGCTCGCCGTCGAGATGTTCGTGCTCGCCAATGGCACCGGAGCGAAGGTACTGGTCAACGAGATCGCCCCGCGCGTGCACAATTCCGGACACTGGACGCTCGACGGCGCTTCGGTCTCGCAATTCGAGCAGCACATCCGCGCGATCGCCGGCTGGCCGCTCGGCAAGCCGGTGCGCCATGGCGAGGTCGTCACCATGACCAACCTGATTGGGGACGAGATCAAAGATTACGAGAAGTGGCTCACCGTGCCGGGCGCCACCGTCCACATCTACGGCAAGGGCGCGCCGCGTCCCGGCCGCAAGATGGGTCACGTCACCGAAGTGCGCCCCACCATCGGCAAGTAACGGGACCGCAGCTTCGACCTGCGATCCCGCTCTTTGCGATCACGCGGTCTTCACGCCCGCGACGACGCCGGTAGGCTCCTCGCTGAGCCAGCGATAGATCACCCCACCCAGAGCGCCGCCGATCAGCGGTGCAACCCAGAACAGCCAGAGTTGCGACAGCGCCCAGCCGCCGACGAACAGTGCCGGGCCGGTGCTGCGCGCCGGGTTCACCGACGTGTTGGTGACGGGAATGCTGACGAGATGGATCATCACCAGCGCGAGCCCGATCGCGAGCGGTGCGAAACCCGCCGGCGCGCGGCCGTGGGTGGCACCCATGATGATGAACAGGAACATCATGGTCATCACCGCCTCGGTGAGGAAGCACGCGATCATGCTGTACTGGCCGGGCGAATGCGCATCATAGCCGTTGGAGGCGAAGCCCTTGCCGACATCGAATCCGGGCGCTCCGCTCGCGATGACGTACAGCAGCCACGCGGCGACGATCGCACCCGCCACCTGGGCGATCACGTAGGGCAGGATCTGACCCGCCGGAAAGCGGCCACCGGCGGCGAGACCGACCGTGACAGCCGGGTTGAGATGGCAGCCCGAGATGTGGCCGATCGCATAAGCCATGGTGACGACGCTCAGGCCGAACGCGAGGGAGACACCGACCAGGCCGATGCCGACCTGGGGGAAGCCGGCGGCGATGACCGCGCTCCCGCAGCCTGCGAAAGTGAGCCAGAAGGTGCCGATGCCCTCGGCGGCGTATTTTTTCATGTCCATGGACAGTCCCCTCATTTCAAAGAGGCCGGAACAAAGCCCCGGTCACAGCCCCCCAAATGGCGCCAAATCTCCAAAATCGGGGCCGCATGGAGGTATTTTCGCCGCATTTAATGGCCGAACTTGGCCCGAAAACCCGCTTGGCCGGTGGACATCTCTGGTTTTGTCTGATACATCCCCGCGCTCAAGGTTAAGGGCGCCGGGCTTTTGCCATCCCCTTTGACTTACCAGAATTCAAATCCGATCCACCTGAAGAGGATGCCGCGTGCAGGTTCTCGTTCGCGATAACAATGTCGATCAAGCCCTCAAGGCGCTGAAGAAGAAGATGCAGCGCGAGGGAATTTTCCGCGAGATGAAGCTCCGCGGTCATTACGAGAAGCCCTCCGAGAAGAAGGCCCGCGAAAAGGCCGAAGCCGTGCGCCGTGCGCGCAAGCTGGCCCGCAAGAAGCTGCAGCGCGAAGGCTTGCTGCCGATGAAGCCGAAGCCGGTGTTCGGCGCCGGCCCGGGCGGTGATCGCGGCGCTCGTGGCGGCGCCGGTGCAGGCCCGCGCGGCCCGCGCTGATTTGCCGAACCTGTAAGACCTCAGTTTTCGATGACGCGGGCCCTTGGCCCGCGTCATTGTTTGTGAGCGGTGCCTTTCCGGGACGGGCACTACCGATGCGGCGCTAAAGCGCGATGAGACTGGGACGAATTATCATCGCGCTTTGGTTTTGTTCGAGCATGATCTCTTCGGAAAACAGCTTCAGACTTTTTCCGGAGCATGCTCTAGCGCGAGCGAACCGTAGATGGCCTCTCCCTTCCCCGAGCGTGGCTTGCCGCGGCTACGCCAGATCTGGCGGCAGCCGTTCGCGCTGGCCGTGATGGGGATTGCGCTCTGCGGCTGCTCCTTCGATCTCGGATCGCTACTCCCCGAGAAGGACAAGCCGCAAGAAGCACCCAAGACGGCCGCGCCCACCGAGAGCGCGGTGAGCGCCGGCAACATCGCCGAAGCTCAGGCCCATACCGCAAAGGCCCAGTCGCTGGCGAAGTCAGGCGAGACCGCGGCAGCGCTCGACGAGTTCAATCGCGCGGTCGGGCTCGACCCCTACAATGCGCAGGCGCTTTATGGCCGCGCGCTGATCTACCAGGGCAAGAACCAGCACGACTTCGCGATCGCCGATTTCAGCGCTGCGAGCGGGCTCAACCCGCAAAAGGCCGAGCCGCTGCTCGGCCGCGCCAACAGCTATCTTGCGCTCGGCAAGAACAAGGAGGCCGCAGCCGATCTCGATGAAGCCTCCGAGGCCGATCCGCACAACGCCCAGGTCTGGACCACGCGCGGACAGGCCTATGAGCGGCTGGGCGACAGGGCCAAGGCGGCGGCGTCCTACACCAAGGCGGTCGCGCTGCGTCCACGCGATGACGCCGCCCGCAGCGGCCTCGCCCGCGTCGGCGGCTGACGGTTTGGCGCAACGCGGAGCGCAGCTCAGTCGGGGGTAGCGCTCTTCGGCAGAACGGCGTTGAACATCGACTTCATGCCCGACAGCATCTCGTCGGCGACATTGGTCTTCTTCGGCCGCGGCATGGAGGCGCCAGCGTCGGCACGCAGATCGAGCGGTGGCGCGATGACCGGCACGGGAATGTCAGCCGGCGGCGTCACCCGATTCGGATCGTCGCTGCTGACCGAGGCCGTGTAGGGCGGATTGGAGCCACCATTGCCATAGGCCTCAGATGAGGGCGTCGATACAGTGATCGGCGGCGGCAGCGGACGAACCGGGGCCGGCTCCATGCTGACGACCCGCGGAGCCTCCGGCGTGCGGGTGGCTTCCCGCACCACGGGCTCTGCCGGCCGCTCGGCTTGCTTGGTCTCCGACGAGCGAACCTCGGCGGGCCTGGTTTCGGAAGATCTGGCCTCAGCGGCCTTGCCCTCAGGCGACTTGCGCAGGCGCTCGATCGCGGCACGCGCGAGATCGTTGGCGTCGGGGGTGGCGGCTGGAGAAGCCGCAGTCGCGGCAGAATTGGCCTCAACCACGGGAGCAGAGGCAGCCGGAGCGGACTTGGCCGCGGCCTTGTCGCGCGGACGGCCGCGCGGGCTGATTTCGGCGGGAGCCACGTCTGCGGCCTTGGTCTCGACAGGCGCCTGATGATCGGCAGGCTTCTCGGCCGCCGCCTTGTCCGTGACGTTCTTCTCGGAGATGCCCTTGGCTTTGACGCCGGGGGCAGGAAGGTTGGCGGTATCGGTGGGCTTGTCACTGCCGGTCTTGGCAGGCGCGACCGCGGCGGCTGGAGTGTCGGCCGCCGGCTTGGCGTTGATGTAATGATTAACGATGTAGGCCCCGATGATCGTCGCGAGCACCGAGGGGAAAATATCCATCGAAATTTTTGCGAGGTATTTCAGCATTCCGACCACTCCCCGCGCGATCTGATGCGGGAACTTTAGGGCATTGTGAGGGATCAACTGCGACGGATCGATGGCAAACGGTCGCGCCAACTCAACGTTTTAGCTCGACTTCAACGAACACGATCTCAGTTGAGGTTTCGTTAAGTACGTCATGTTGGACGCCCGCCTTGCGGAAGTAGGATTTTCCGGCGGCGAGTTGCGCCTTGGACCGTTCGCCATTGGGCGCCACGATGGTCATCTCGCCGGCGACCACGGGCACGATCACATAGTCCATGCCGTGGGTGTGATGGCCGGTCGCGCTGCCAGGCGGAAGGCGCCATTCCGTGACCCGGACCTCTTCGTTGTCGACCTGAACCTCGGACCTGGCGGCAAGCATCTGGAGTTCCTTTTACGGCACGAAAACCATGAACACGTAGACGGCAAATACCACCATATGGACCAGGCCGAACAGGACATTGGTCCTGCCCGTGCCGAAGGTCAGCATGCTCAGGAAGAAGGTCAGCAGCAAAAGCACGCTGCCCTGGGCGCTGAGGCCGAGTTCGAGCTCCTTGTCGAGCGCGTAGGTGGCGACGCCGACGGCGGGGATGGTCAGGCCGATGGTCGCCAGCGACGAGCCGAGCGCGAGATTGATGCTCTTCTGGAGGTCGTTCTTGCGGGCCGCCGCAATGGCCGCGACACCCTCGGGCATCAGGATCAGCAGCGCGACCAGAAGGCCGGCGAAGGCCGGCGGCGCGCCGATCCTGGCGCCGACGGCATCAACCACCAGCGAGAATTTCTTGGCCAGCAGCACGACTGCCAGCAGCGAGACCAGGAGCAGCGCCACGGTGAGCCCGAACATCCCGGCCGACAGGTGCCCCTCCCCGCCCTCGCCCTCCGTCCGTTCATGAACGAAGTAATCCTTGTGCAGGACGATCTGGGTGTAGAGAAAGACCCCATACAGCGCGAGCGTGACGACATCGACGAAGCCGAGCTGGACCGAGGAATAGACCGGGCCAGGTGTGGTGATGGTGTAGTTCGGCAGGATCAACGTGATGGTCGCGAGCGCGAACAGCACGCTGAGATAGACGTTGGCGCCGGAGAGCTGAAAACCCTGCTCGCGATAGCGCAGGCCGCCGATCAAAATGCAGAGGCCGACGAGGCCGTTGCAGACGATCATGACCACGGCGAACACGGTGTCGCGGGCCAGTTCCGGCGCAGGCTTGTCGCCCAGCATGATCGTGGTGATCAGCACCACCTCGATGATGGTCACCGAGAGCGTCAGCACCAGCGTGCCATAGGGTTCGCCGACCCGCTCCGCGATCACTTCGGCATGATGAACAGCGGCGAACACCGTGCCGAACAGGATAACCAGAAGGACGATGGCGAAGAGAAGCCCGCCAAACGACAGCGTGAACACATAACCGGTCGCGCTGACGGCTGCGAACAACAGCACGGCGAGCGCGGGGAAGATCCAGGCCGACCGGGGCATCGGACTATATGCGCTCATCCACCGCTTCCAGTTGCTTGAATGAGCAGTATCAAATCAGGCGCGAGATTCAATGCCACTGCAGGATCGGGGCGACCGGCAGGAACGTCAGCAGCAGGAACAGCGGGACCAGCACGGCGCCCGCGCGCAGGAGATAGCCGAAGAAGCTCGGCATCTCGACGCCATTCTCGCTGGCAATGCTGCTCACCATGAAGTTCGGCGCGTTGCCGATATAGGTGAGCGCACCCATGTAGACCGCCCCCATGGAGATCGACGCGAGCGTGCCCGAGAGCTCATGCATCAGCACCCGCGGGTCGCCACCGGCGAGCTCGAAGAACAACAGATATGTCGGCGCATTGTCGAGGAACGCGGACATCAGGCCGGTGAACCAGAAATAGGCGGCCTCGCGTGGTGCGCCGTTCGGCTCCGTCACGGCCGACAGCAGCCAGGCGAACGCACCGTCATGGCCGGCCTTGAGCATGGCAATGACCGGGATGATGGCGACGAAGATCCCTGCGAACAGCTTGGCGACCTCGCGGATCGGCTCCCAGGTGAAGCCGTTGGCTTGCCTGTGCTCGTCGGGCGTCAGCCACACCGAGAGCGCCGCGATCACCAGCAGCACCAGATTGCGGACGACATCCTCCAGCTCCAGCTTGGTGCCGAGAATGTCGAAGGCGATGGCCGGCTTCCAGAGCGCCGAGGCGAGCAGGCTGGCGACGATGGCCGCGATCAGCAGCAAATTGAGCAGCCCGCGGACGCGGACCGGCTGTGCCGGGCCGGTGTCATCGAGCGGCGGCTCGCTCCGGAAGCGCCAGACGTCGACAGCGACGAAGATCGCGAGCAGCAGCCCGGCCACGATCACGGTCTGCAACCAGATGGTCCGCGTGGTCCAGAAGAAGTCGACGCCGTGCAGGAAGCCGACGAAGAGCGGGGGATCGCCAAGTGGGCTCATCGCGCCGCCGACATTGGCAACGAGGATGATGAACAAGATGACGACGTGGGTGTTGTGGCGCCGCAGCCGGTTGGCGCGGAGCAAGGGGCGAATCAGAATCATCGCGGCACCCGTGGTGCCGACGACGCTCGCCCCGAACGTGCCGAGTGCAAGGATGCCCAAATTGCTTGCCGGCGTCGCCTTGATGTCCCCTGTGATGAGGATGCCACCGGCCACGACGTAGAGCGAGAACAGCAGCACGATGAAGCCGAGATATTCGGCGAGCATGGCATGAACGAGCGCCGCCAGCGTCGCCATGCCGCCGGCAAAGAAGACGAGCGAGGCGAGCGCCAGCAGCGCCCAAGCCGCGGCGATCTTGCCGTAATGATGGTGCCAGAATTTCGCAAAAAGCAGCGGCCCAAAGGCGATCGACAGCAGCAAGCCGGCAAAGGGCAGCGCATAGGGCCAGCGCATCGCCGCACCATCGAGCCCCGTCGCCGCCAGCGCATTCTGCGGCAGAAGCGTCAGGCAGAAGACAGCGAGTACGAGAACGCAACGTTGCACTAAGCTGTCAGCCGCCAATGAACCCTCTCGCCGTTTCGATCGCGCCATATTGATCGAGATTGTCGTGCCCGCCGCCCACCATGCGAACGAACCGCTTGGGCTCATGGGCGAGTGCGAACAGACGCTCTCCGAAGATGATCGAAATGGCAAGGTCGTTAGTGCCATGCATGACAAGCAGCGGCACCGTGACGCGCGCCATGCGCCGGTCCGAATGGAACGGATCGCGCATCAGAAGGCGGACCGGCACGAACCAGAACGACGAAGCCGCAACGTCGACGGTCGATGTATAAGGCGCCTCCAGGATGAGCTTCCCAACGCGATGTTCCGAGGCGATGGCAACCGCCACGCCCGTCCCCAGAGAGAAGCCCCACGCGACGATTCGTTCCGCTGCATAGCGCGCAGCGGTGAAGGCGTAAGCGGCCGCAGCGTCGTACAGCAGCCCCTGCTCGCTCGGCATCCCGCTCGAGCCCGCATAGCCGCGATAGGACAGGGCAACGAGGCCGGTGCCGTCGGCGGTCATCGCCTTGAAACGGCTGATGCGGCCGGCGAGAAAATCGCCATTACCCGGGAAGTACAGGATCACGGAATGGCCGGGCTTGGCCGGCACGTGCCAGAGGATGACTCTCTCACCGTCCGACGTGGTCAGGACATGCTCTTCCGCCTCGGGAAGGCCGGCGGCATCGGGAGCGGTGCGGCCGACGGGCGGGATCGGAAACAGCATCTCGCGCTGGCGGACATACAGCACGAGGAGACCGGCGCAATAGACGGTCACGAGCACAATGGCGATCCACTTGACGATGGTCATCATTGCACGGCCCGCCCTCGGGTTGAGACCAGGGCTTGCGACGGCTCCGCAGCAAGGCAGCTGCACGCCACCTTGTGGGCAGCGCCATTTGACGCGCCGCTCGCGCATGGCTTTGGGCCGCCCCGGATGGGACGGTCCCTTCCGCGATTACATCGCCTTGACGATGTTCTCGGTGACCTTCTTGGCGTCGCCGAGCAGCATCATGGTGTTGTCGCGATAGAATAGCGGGTTGTCGATGCCGGCATAGCCGGAGGCCAGCGAGCGCTTGATGAACATCACCGTACCGGCCTTCCAGACCTGGAGCACCGGCATGCCGTAGATCGGAGAGGACTTATCCTCTTCCGCAGCCGGATTGGTGACATCGTTGGCGCCGATCACGAAGGCGATGTCGGCCTGCGCGAACTCGGAGTTGATGTCCTCGAGCTCGAACACCTCGTCATAGGGCACGTTGGCTTCGGCGAGCAGCACGTTCATGTGGCCCGGCATGCGGCCGGCGACCGGGTGAATGGCGTATTTCACCTCGACGCCTTCCTTCTTCAAGACATCGGCCATTTCGCGCAGCGCGTGCTGAGCCTGCGCCACCGCCATGCCGTAGCCGGGCACGATGATGACCTTGGAGGCGTTCTTCATGATGAAGGCGGCGTCGTCCGCCGAACCGAGCTTGGCCGGCTTCTGCTCGCCCGTACCGCCGCCGGCGGCAGCGGTCTCGCCGCCGAAGCCGCCGAGGATGACCGAGATGAACGACCGGTTCATCGCGTGGCACATGATGTAGGACAGGATCGCGCCCGACGAGCCGACCAGCGCGCCGGTGATGATCAGCGCGGAGTTGCCGAGCGTGAAGCCGATGCCGGCCGCGGCCCAGCCGGAGTAGGAGTTCAGCATCGAGATCACGACCGGCATGTCGGCGCCGCCGATCGGGATGATCATGAGCACGCCGAGCAAGAGTGCCAGGATGACGTTCAGCCAGAAGAACACCGGGCTGCCGGTCATCACGAGGCCGACGATGCACACGACGAGCGCAATCGCGAGCGCGATGTTGATGAGGTGCCGCGCCGGCAGGATGATCGGCGCACCGCTCATGCGGGCAGACAGCTTCAGGAAGGCGATCACCGAGCCGGTGAAGGTCAGCGCGCCGATGGCGACGCCGAGCGACATCTCGACCAGGCTCTGGGTGTGGATGTGCCCGGGCGTACCGATATCGAAGGCTTCGGGCGCATAATATGCTCCCGCCGCGACCAGCACCGCGGCCATGCCGACCAGCGAGTGGAAGGCGGCGACCAGCTCCGGCATCGAGGTCATCGGCACGCGCCGCGCGATCACCGCGCCGATGCCCCCGCCGATCGCGACGGCGAGGATGACCAGCACCCAGGCGAGGCCATCCGCCGGCGGATGATTGGCCAGCGTGGTGGCGACCGCGATCGCCATGCCGATCATGCCGAACAGATTGCCCTGGCGCGACGATGCCGGGCTCGACAGCCCGCGCAGCGACAGGATGAACAGCACCCCCGCCACGAGATACAAGAATGCAGAGAGATTGGCGCTCATCTCAGGTCCCCATTGATCCCTTCAGCCCGAGGTGGCCGCTTACTTCGACTTCTTCTTGTACATCGCCAGCATGCGCTGGGTGACAAGGAAGCCGCCAAAAATGTTCACGCAGGCGAAGATGAGCGCGACGAAGCCGAAGCCGCGCGCCCAGCCCGAGCCGCTCGAAACCATGCCGACGCCGACCGCGAGCAGCGCGCCGACCACAATCACCGAGGAGATCGCGTTGGTCACGCTCATCAGCGGCGTGTGCAGCGCCGGCGTCACCGACCACACCACGAAATAGCCGACGAAGACGGCGAGGACGAAGATCGACAGCCGGAAGATGAAGGGATCGACGACCTGTGCAACATGCTCCATGACGGCTCTCCTTAAACCTTCGGCTGGAAGTTCGGGTGGATCACGGCACCGTCTTTCGTCAGCGCGGTCGCCTTGACGAGCTCGTCGTCCCAGTTCACGGCGAGCTGCTTCTCCTTCTTGTCGACCATGGTCTCGATGAAGGAGAACAGATTGCGGGCATAGAGGCTGGAAGCCGAGGCCGCGACGCGGCCGGCGACGTTGGTGTAGCCGACGATCTTGATGCCATCGAGATCGACGACCTCGCCGGCCTTGACGCCTTCGACATTGCCGCCGCGCTCGACGGCGAGATCGACCAGCACCGAGCCCGGCTTCATCGACCTGACCATGTCGGCACTGACGAGCTTCGGCGCCGGGCGGCCCGGGATCAGCGCGGTGGTGATCACGATGTCCTGCTTCTTGATGTGCTCGGCGGTGAGCGCGGCCTGCTTGGCCTGGTATTCCCTGGACATTTCCTTGGCGTAGCCGCCGGCCGTCTGCGCGTTCTTGAACTCCTCGTCCTCGACGGCGAGGAATTTCGCACCGAGCGATTCCACCTGCTCCTTGGTCGCGGGCCGGACGTCGGTTGCGGTGACCACCGCGCCGAGGCGGCGCGCGGTCGCGATCGCCTGGAGGCCGGCGACGCCGACGCCCATCACGAACACCTTCGCCGCGGGCACGGTGCCGGCCGCGGTCATCATCATCGGGAAGGCGCGGCCGAACGCCTCGGCGCCCTCGATCACGGCGCGGTAGCCCGCAAGGTTGGCCTGCGAGGACAGCACGTCCATCACCTGCGCGCGGGTGATGCGCGGCATCAATTCCATCGCGAAGGCAGCAACGCCGGCATCGGCCATAGCCCTCAGCGCAGCCTCGTTGCCATAGGGATCCATGATGGCGATGACGAGCGCGCCGCGCTTGTACTGCGAAAGCTCGGACGCCTCCGGGCGTTTCACCTTGATGATGATATCCGCGTCCTTGAGCGCATCGGCGCTGACGGTGGCACCGGCGGCGGTGAACTCGGAATCCGGCAGGCCCGACTTGATACCGGCACCCGGCTCGACAGCAACCTCGGCGCCCAGCGCCTTGAACTTCTTCACCGTATCGGGCGAAGCAGCGACCCGCGGCTCGAGCGGATCGATTTCCTTGGCAACGGCGATCTTCATAGCTCCTCCGGCGGCGCGGGACAGCGCACGCGCAAACTAAGCGTTACTCCCGCGGCGTTCGATACCGGTTCTGGGACCGGTTTGTATGCAAGTTTTCTGAGCAGCAGCTGCCGTTGGCGTGTGCAGCTGCCGAAGACGGGTCAGGTGAGGAAGATCGCCATCAGGATCACGATGAGCGCGACCGAAGCCGTGCCGTACTTCACCAGCTTGATGAAGCCCTCATAGGTCTGCTCGTGCGAAACGTAGTCGTTGCCGTCGGCGGTGCTGTACGCAACTTCGCTATGATCTGCCATGGATGTCCCCAGTCGAAAGTCGAATTCTTCGGCTGGGATACCTTAAACCGTCGGACAGGGCAACGGCACGGAGGGGCGGTTTTCCAGCAAATAGGCTCATTTGGAATCCCGATTATCGCGGATCCAAAGCGCTCGCTTGCCTTTGCTGAACCGCGGTTCAACGGATACCCGGCGCCGCCCCTGCCCTGAATTCGGGCACCCTCTCCTCAGCCCATTGCCTCCAGCTCGTCGATCATGCCGGCGATGACCGAGAGACCGCCATCCCAGAACTTGGGGTCCTTGGCGTCCAACCCGAACGGGCGCAGCAGCTCGGAATAGTGCTTGGTGCCGCCGGCGGCGAGCATGTCGAGATAGCGCTCCGCAAAGCCTTCGGCCGCGTTCTCGTAGACCGCATAAAGCGAGTTCACGAGACAGTCGCCGAAGGCGTAGGCGTAGACGTAGAATGGTGAGTGGATGAAGTGCGGGATGTACATCCAGTAGTTCTCGTAGCCCGCCTTGATCTCGATCGCCGGACCGAGGCTCTCCCCCTGCACCGACAGCCAGATCTCGCCGAGCCGGGTCGCGGTGAGCTCGCCGTTCTTGCGCTCGGTGTGGACCGCACGCTCGAAGGAATAGAACGCGATCTGCCGCACCACGGTGTTGATCATGTCCTCGACCTTGCCGGCGAGCAGCGCCTGTCGCTGCTTTGCGTTCCTGGTCTGGGCAAGGAGACGCTTGAAGGTGAGCATCTCGCCGAACACGCTCGCAGTTTCGGCCAGCGTCAGTGGCGTCGGCGCCATCAGCGCGCCGTTCTTTGCCGCCAGCACCTGATGGACGCCATGGCCGAGCTCGTGGGCGAGCGTCATCACGTCGCGCGGCTTGCCCTGGTAGTTCATCAGCACGTAGGGGTGTGCCGACGGCGTGGTGGGATGCGAGAACGCCCCCGGCACCTTGCCCGGCCGCACCGGCGCGTCAATCCAGCGGTCCGTGAAGAAGCGCTCGGCGATATCGGCCATCTCAGACGAGAAGCCGCGATAGGCCGTCAGCACCATGCTTCGCGCCTCCGGCCAGGCGATAACGTCGGTCGCCGCGAACGGCAGCGGCGCGTTGCGGTCCCAATAGGCCAGCCGCTTCTTGCCGAACCACTTCGCCTTGAGCGCGTAATAGCGATGCGACAGCTTTGGATAGGCTGCGCGCACCGAGGCGACCAGCGCGTCGACGACCTCGCGCTCGACGCGGTTGTTCAGATGGCGGGAATCCGCGACGTCCTTGAAACCGCGCCAGCGGTCGGAGATGTCCTTGTCCTTGGCAAGCGTGTTGGTGATCAGCGCAAAGGTGCGTTCATTGGCCTTGAAGGTTTTCGCCAGCGCCTCCGCCGCGCTCTTGCGCTTTAAGCCGTCGCGGTCCTGCAGCAGATTGAGCGTCGGCTCGATCGCGAGCTCCTTGGAGCCGACCTTGAAGCGCAGGCCCGAGATGGTCTGATCGAACAGCCGGTTGAAGGCGGAATAGCCGGTCTGTGCCTTCTCCAGGAAGAGCTGCTCGAGCTTGTCATCGAGCTGGTAGGGCTTTTCCTTGCGCAGATCCTCGATCCAGGGACGATAGTGCGCGAGCTCGGTGGCCTGCATCGCGCGATTCAAAATATCGTCATCGATCCGATTGAGCTCGAGCGCGAAGAACAACAGATGCGTGGACGCCGCCGTCAGGCGCTCGGACACGTCGCCGTAAAACTTTGAAATCGCAGGGTCCACGCTGTCGCCGGCATGCACGAGGCCGGCATAGGAACCGAGGCGGCCGGCGAGATCGTCGATCGCCTCATAGCGTCGCACCGCCTCGGCGAGCCATTTTCCGCCATTTTCGTTTGCTGTCCCTGTCGCCAGCTTGCCCTTGTAGTCCGTCTCGAAGGCAACGCAGTCGGCGTCCAACGTTTCGAGATCGCGCGCCACTTCCGGCGCATCGATCCCGGAATAGAGATCGGCCAGGTTCCACTCCGGAAGCTTGCCGGTCTTGCTCGCAGCCTTGGAGGGTTTTGTCTTGGCGGCAGATGTCTTGGCGACAGATGTCTTGGCGGCAGATGTCTTAGCGGCAGATGTCTTAGCGGCAGATGTCTTGGCGGCGGTGGTCTTGGTGGCGGGCTTGCGGAGGGCAGACTTTGTGAGAGCGGTCTTCGTGAGAGCGGTCTTCGTGAGAGCGGTCTTGGAGCGCGAATTCATTGTGTGGGAAACCTGTGTTCAACAATCGCGGCGGCGGGCGGGGGCATCAAGGTTTAAGCGTGCGTTAATCGGCTTCGGCCAGAGTGCCCCGATTCGAGACAGATAGTAGTAGCGTGCGGGGAACACCATGGCTGCCAGTATTTTGATCGCCGACGACGACGCTGTAGCCCGCCGGCTGGTCGAGAACATGGTGCAGAAATGCGGCTATGAGACGGTCGTCGTGGACTCCGGCGACGCCGCAATCGCCGCCCTCACCGCGCCCGATGCACCGGCCATCGACGCCGTCATCCTCGATCTCGTGATGCCCGGCCTCGACGGCATGGGCGTATTGGCGAAGATCCGCGAAGCGGGCCTGAGCATCCCCGTCATCGTGCAGACCGCCCATGGCGGCATCGACAACGTGATCTCGGCGATGCGGGCGGGCGCGGCCGATTTCGTCGTCAAGCCGGTCGGCGTGGAGCGGCTCCAGGTGTCCTTGCGCAACGCGCTCAACACGTCGGCGCTCAAAGGCGAATTGCAGCGTATCCGTCACAGCCGCGAAGGCCGGCTGACCTTCTCGGACATCATCACGCGCTCGGAGGCCATGACGGGCGTGATGCGAGCCGCACAGAAGGCGGCAAACTCCGCGATCCCCGTGCTGATCGAGGGCGAGTCCGGCGTGGGCAAGGAGATGTTTGCGCGCGCTATCCATGGCAGCGGCGAGCGCAAGGCCAAGCCGTTCGTCGCGGTCAATTGCGGCGCGATTCCCGACAATCTCGTCGAGTCCATCCTGTTCGGCCACGAGAAGGGCGCCTTCACCGGCGCCACCGAGCGGCACATGGGCAAGTTTGTCGAGGCCCATGGCGGCACGCTGTTTCTGGATGAAGTCAGCGAGCTGCCGCTGACCGCGCAAGTGAAGCTGCTGCGCGCGCTCCAGGAAGGAGCCGTGGAGGCAGTCGGCGGCCGCAAGCCGGTCAAGGTCGACGTCCGCATCATCTCGGCCACCAATCGCAAGCTGCTGGAGCGGGTGAAGCAGGGACATTTCCGGGAAGACCTGTTCTATCGCCTGCACGTGCTGCCGCTGACGATCCCTTCGCTGCGCGCCCGCCGTGAGGATATCCCGCATCTGCTCAGACATTTCATCGCGCGCTTTGCCGCCGAGGAGAACCGCCCCATCACCGGCATCAGCGGCGAGGCCGTGGCTCAGCTTGCCCAGCTCGACTGGCCCGGCAACATCCGCCAGCTCGAGAACGCGGTCTACCGCGCGGTGGTGATGAGCGACGCCGACCAGCTCGGCCTCGGCGATTTCCCCCTGCTCGCCTCCCAGGCGCATCCCATCACGGATATTCCGACCGCGCCGCTGATGCTCGAGCCCCCAATGCCTTCTGTGGTCTCAGGTAGTGAAATACCAATCGCTCCGCTCCCCGCCGTAGGAACTCTCGCCCTGCTCACCGCGACGGGGGATGTCCGCTCGCTGGAAGACATGGAGAACGAGATCATCCGCTTCGCGATCTCGCACTATCGCGGCCAGATGTCCGAAGTGGCTCGCCGGCTCAAAATCGGCCGGTCAACGCTGTACCGCAAACTCGACGAGGCGGGGGTTCCCGGACATGGCGGCAAAAGCGGTGAGGAGACGCACTGAGCCCAGTGCGAACGGCGGTTCGCGCAACGGCGCGAGACGGCCGTAAGCCGTTCGCATGACGACAGAATTCGACTGCGATTTGAACCGTGACCTGGAAGTGACAGACAGAGGGAAAAGCGCGTGGCAGAAGCGCACAATCCGTTGCCAAGAGGCTCCGTTGAAGTCAGTTTGTCGTGAGTTGTTCCCGGTAGCGCTGGCTGCAAAATCGGGGCCTGTATATCGTCTGCGTAGGAATCGTTGCGTGCAGGCGTGCAACTTTCGAGAGGCCGGCGCGGTTTAGCCGAAACTCACCAATAGGCGATAACGAAGCTGTTCCACGAGGGGACAGCTCACCCGAGGGGTGCGACACAATGCGTGACTGTTTGAACCACCGTGCGGGCTTTGACCGTGTCTTGATGACGGTCGCGGCGACCTTCCTCACGGTGTCGGCCAGCTCGGCCCTGGCGCAGGATCAGGCGCGCAGCAGCGCAGCAGAGCTTGCGATCGAAGCTGCGATCCCGCGCCCCGAGCCGGCCAACGTCCCGCCTCCGACTGCGGCCGACATCAAGCTCGACAGCACCGCCACAGTGCAGGACTCCAGCAAGGAAACTGCGAGGGAGTCGATTAAGGCGGACGCCGCGCCGGCACCGGACAAGGTCGAGACCAAGCCGTCCGACGTCGCCACCACGCCCGCGCCCGAAGCGCCGAAGAGCGAGACGGCGAAGACCGAGCCCGCCAAGACCGAGCCTGCCAAGACCGAGCCCGCCAAAACCGAGCCCGCCAAGGCTGACACCGCCACCGTCACGCCGGCCGCTCCCACGGCACCTGCTGCCGCAGCGGCTCCCGCCGCTGAGCCCGTGAAGGCAGCGAGCAACGTGCCCGCCGCCGACCAGCCGGTCGCGGACAAGCTCAAGGACGTCATCGGCGCCAAGGCCTCGCGCTATTTCGACCACAAGAACGAGCGCGCGGCGGTCGAGAAGTTTTACGGCGCCCGCGATTTCGCGCCGGTCTGGACCCAAGGCGGCGCCCTGACCGCCGCGGCCAAGGGCGTGATCGCGCGGCTGAAGGACGCGGCGTCCGACGGCCTCAATCCCGCCGACTATCCGGTGCCGGATTTCGCCGCCGCCACCACCCCCGATGCGCTGGCGGATGCCGAGCTCAAGCTCACCGCCAGCATGTTCGACTATGCGCGCCATGCCCAGAGCGGCCGCATGCACTGGTCGCAAGTCAGCGCCGACATCCTCTATCCCGAGCATCCGGTCGATCCGAGCGAGGTGCTGACCAAGGTCACGACCGCGGCGGATGCCTCCGCGGCGCTCGACAGCTACAACCCGCCGCACAAGCTCTACAAGGCGCTGAAGGCCAAGCTCGCCGAGCTGCGCGGCCAGGGCAATGGCCCGGTGATCGAGATCGCCGAGGGCCCTTCGCTGAAATACACCCCGGCCGGCAAGAAGCAGGCTGAGGTGGTGGTGGAAGATCCGCGCGTGCCGCAGCTCCGCGCCAAGCTCGGTATCACCGAGAACGCCAGCGACACCCGCTATGACGCAGCGGTCGCAGACGCCGTGCGCAAATTCCAGAGCGGCGCCGAGATGAAGCCGACCGGCATTCTCGACGACAAGACGGTCAAGGCGCTCAACACCCCGAAGCGCGATAAGCAGATCGACACCGTGCTGGTGAACATGGAGCGCTGGCGCTGGCTGCCGCGCGATCTCGGCGCGCCTTCACTGGGCGATGCCTATGTCATCCTCAACATTCCCGACTACACGCTGAAAGTGATGCAGCACGGCCAGCAGGTCTGGACCACCCGCGTCGTCACCGGCAAGCCGGGGCAGCACGCCACCCCGCTGCTGACCGAGACGATGAAGTACATCACGGTCAACCCGACCTGGAACGTGCCGCCGTCGATCGTCTACAACGAATATCTGCCGGCGCTTCAGCAGGACCCGACCGTGCTCCAGCGCATGGGCCTCAAGCTCGAACAGAACCGCGACGGCTCGGTGCACATCTCGCAGCCGCCGGGTGAAGCCAACGCGCTCGGCCGCATCCGCTTCAACTTCCCGAACAAGTTCCTGGTCTATCAGCACGACACGCCGGACAAGAACCTGTTCGCCAAGGAAGACCGCGCCTTCAGCCATGGCTGCATGCGAGTGCAGAATCCGGATCAATACGCGTCCGTGCTGCTCAACATCACCATGCCGAGCGAGAAGTACACGCCCGAGCGCGTGCGCAGCATGTATGGCAAGAGCGAGATCGACCTGAAATTCCCGACGCCGATCCCGGTCAACATCACCTATCAGACCGCGTTCGTGGACGATGCCGGCAAGCTGCAATTCCGCAAGGACGTTTACGGCCGCGACGCGACCATGCTCAACATCCTGAAGAACAACCGCGGCAAGGACCTCGAGGCCGTCGTGGCCCATTCTCAGCCGAGCTATTCCCGCCCGGCGACGACGCTGCCATCAGGGGTCGCGGTGGCCAACAATGGCGGCGGCTTCGGCTCGTCTGGACCAAACTTCTTCGAGCGGCTGTTCGGAGCGCCGGCCTCGACCCAACCGCCAGCGCCAGTCGGCCGTCGTCCGCAGCGGGTGTTTACCCGCTGAGCCCGGCTCAGCGCCTGGTTCACAAGAATTCTGCAATGAAATCAGCGGCCCTGTCCTCTGGATGGGGCCGTTTAACGTTAACCATTCTCCAACCTGCGTTCGGGCAGCGGGCGTTTTTTTGCCACAGTCAACCGTTTAGGATCGTAGTCTGGCTTGGTTTGGGGGCGGGAAGGTCAACCTCGAATTAACCTTCTCGCTTTAAGAAAGCGTTCATCCTCTTTCGCGCTGCTAACGGGGTTGGCGGGAGAGTCCATTTGAACGCTCGTCGACTGGGTGGGCTCATACGTGCTGACTGGTTTCGCACGCCAATTCGCTGTGCTGTCGTTGTCCCATGCGGGCGTGAAGGCCGGATCCCGGATCGGCCTCGCGGCTGCATTGCTGCTTGCGGCCGCCGGTTCGGTTCATGATGCCGCCGCGCTGAACGAGACCAAGACGCTCTCCTTCCACCATACCCATTCCGGCGAAGATCTCACCGTCACCTTCAAGCGCGACGGGCGCTACGACGAAGCGGCGCTGAAGCAGCTCAACCACTTCCTGCGCGACTGGCGCACCCAGGAGGAGACGGTGATGGACCGTCGCCTCTTCGACATCCTCTGGGAAGTCTATCGCGACGTCGACGGCAAGCAGCCGATCCAGATCATCTCCTCCTATCGCTCTCCCGCCACCAACGCCATGCTCCGCCGCCGCTCATCCGGTGTGGCGCGCTTCAGCCAGCACATGCTGGGACATGCGATGGACTTCTACATCCCGGGCGTGCCGCTGGAGCAGATCCGCTTCGCCGGCCTGCGCCTGCAGCGCGGCGGCGTCGGCTTCTACCCGACCTCCGGCTCGCCTTTCGTGCACCTCGACACCGGCAGCATCCGGCACTGGCCGCGCATGACGCATGACCAGCTCGCGCGCGTGTTCCCGGACGGCAAGACGGTGCATCTGCCAACCGACGGCACGCCGCTCAAGGGCTATGAGCTCGCCAAGGCCGAGATCGAGCGGCGCGGCAGCGGCGACGATGCCGGCAGCAAACCGAATTTCTTCGCCGCCTTGTTCAAGGGCAAGTCGGCAGCTCCAGCCGCCAGCGACGAGGATGACGAGGGCGCGCCCGCCCCGGCCGCGAAGCCGGCGGTGCCGACCGTCGTCGCAGCCGCCGCTAAGCCCGCCGAGCCGGTGCCGACGCCGCGCGCCAAGCCGCAGATCGGCGCAACCCTCCAGCTTGCTTCGGCCGATGCGCAGATCGTTGCGCCGCCCAAGCCGAAGGCCGGGCCCGTGGCTGACAAGCCGCCGACTGGCAAGCCTGTTGACGGAAAGCCGGAGACCCCGGCCGACATCATCAATGCCCGCGGCTTCTGGGATGATGTCCCGGCTGCGCCGCAGCAGGCCACGCCAGCGCAGGTCGCAGCACTGAAGGCTCGCCAGGCACTCGCCGCCACCACCGATCCGCAACCAACCGCGAGCGTGTCCAACGCAGCCTTCCAGGCCCTGGCTTACGCGCCCGCGGCCTCCCCCGTCGATCGCGCCAATGTCGTCGCCGCCTCCGCGCCGATCCCGCGCACGGCCCGCCCCGCCGCGACGTCCCGCAGCGTGGCTCAGGCGACGGAGATCAACACGGTGGTCGGCAAGAGCATCGACGGCAGGATCGCAACCGCGACCCGCCTCTCCGCAGCCAAGGGCGAGAGCGTCTGGCTCAAGATCCTGATGCTATCGCCGAGCGCCAGCCGCGCCATGTCGGTGACGCTGATGGGCGAACTCGATTTGGCTGCGCTGCGCGGCTATTTCGTCAAGCCGAAGGCCGTGATCGCGATGGGCTTCTCCGACGACCCGATGCAGGGCCTGTCCTGCGACAATTTCTCCGGCAGCGCGACCGCAAAGCTCGAGACGACCTCGTTCGTCGTGCGCACCGCCGCGCTGCGCTGATCGCCCTTACTATTTTCAAGAAATCAATCTCGTAGCCCGGATGGAGCGAAGCGCAACCCGGGAAAGCGGCGCGTGCTGCGCGAGACCCCGGATTTCGCTGCGCTCCACCAGGGCTACAAGTCCGCCTTATCGCGCTTTTTTGCCCCGCCGATCCAGATGATAGGTCAGCGCCAGCGACAAGCAGACGGCGAGCTCCCGCTTCGGCAATTTGCCCGCAACCGGCAGCAGCAACGCCCTGGTCTGCCGGTACTCGAACTGATCTGGAAAGCGCTCGCGAAAGGTGTCGACCAGTGTCGTCTTGCAGTTGAACAGAATGGCGGCGTGATCGGAATCCTTCAGGCGGCCGAGCCTGATCGTTGAGCCGCTGCCTGTCTCTTCGGTCAGATAGGCGGGCTCGCCCCATTTCAGCGTTTCGCTGAGCCGGCCGACCTCCTCATGCGCCGCGGCGGTCGCAAAGATCAGATCGCGCACCTGAAGGAGCCGCCGGCGCATTGGCGCCGGAAAGGCGTCGAAGGCGCGGCTCACCTCGCGCCGCAATATCGGCTCGGTCACAGTCTCACTCTCGATGGATCGGCAATCGGTCTCCGCCGTGCGCCAGATCAAGGAGGCAGGCCTGCCCGGAGGAGGCCTGCCTCATAGCGCTGACGATCGACCTCCCGCTTATAATGCTGGGTGGAAAGATGATTGGCGACGGAAAATGCCGGCTCACGCTTGAGAACTTCGGCCGCGTGCGCGCCGGCAGCCACGGCATTGCCCATCTGCGCGAAGATCCCGGCGAGGAACGCATGATGGGTGTGATCGGGGCGTGAGATCCGCGAGAGGGCTTCGGCGGCTTCGGCGTATTTCTCGGCACAGTAATAGGCGCGCCCGAGATGGCTCCAGAATCGTTCCGGGTGATACGGGTTGAGCCGCATCGCCTTCTTGATCCAGTCGATCCCCTCCTCCGGTCTTCCCAGCCAGGTCAGCAGTTCGCCCTGCTGCACCACTACGAGGTCATAATTCGGGTTGAGCGCGAGCGCGCGTTCCTGATGGTAAGTGGCCTTATCATGGTCGTCGCGATTCAGATTGAGTGCCGCGAGGATGCGGTGGACGTCGGCGTCATTGTCGTCGAGAACCAGCGCGGTTTCCAGCTCTGAAGCCACCTGCTGGAAGGTGGCGTCGCGATCCGCGCACCAATTATAGACCCAGGTCTGGCCCAGAACGCACGCCTTCCACGCATGCGCGTGCGCATAGCTCGCGTCGAGTTCGAGCGCCCGGTCGAGCAGAAGTTGCGCCCGCGCATTGTCTTCGCGATTGGAGCGATGATGCAAGACCTTCGCGGCCAGCACGCATTCGTAGGCCGCCATGTTGTCCGTCGGCTTGCGGTTCGCGCGATCGTGCGTCGCCGCCTCGACGCGGCCGGGCAACGTGGCGGCGATCGCCCGGGTCATCTCGTCCTGGATGGCGAAGATGTCCTTGAGCTCGCCATCGTAACGCTCGGCCCAAATGTGCCGATCCGTCTCCGCATCGATCAGCTGCACGGTGACGCGGACGCGATCCCCGGCCTTTCGCACGCTTCCCTCGATGACGTAGTCGACACCGAATTCGCGGCCAACATCCTGTACCTTGACCGACTTTCCCTTGTACACGAAGGTCGAGTTGCGCGAGATCACCAGCAGATCGTGGAAGCGTGAAAGCTCGGTGATGATGTCCTCGGTGAGACCGTCGGCGAAGAACTCCTGCTCCGGATCGCCGCTCATATTGGCGAACGGCAGCACGGCGATCGACGGCTTCTTCGACTTGCCAGTCGGCTTTGCGGCGGCCGTCGCACCGACTGGCGTGCTTGCCGGCACATCCTCCAATCGGATCCGGTAGACGCGGATGGCGCGCGCGATGTTCTTGACGTTCTGCTCGCCGATGTCCTCGAATGCGACGCCATCGAGGCGCTCGCCGAGCTGGTCGCGAACCGCGCTGGAGATGCAGATGCCTCCGGGCTCGGCGAGCGTCTCCAGCCGCGCCGCGACGTTGACGCCATCGCCGAAAATGTCGTTCTGATCGACGATGACATCGCCGAGATTGATGCCGATGCGGAACTGTATCCACCGCGGCGGCGGCACATCCGCGTTGCGCCGCGCCATGCGATGCTGAACCTCAGCGGCACACAGCACGGCATCGACGACGCTGTGGAATTCGACCAGCAAGCCGTCGCCGGTCGTCTTGATGATACGACCGCGATTCTTGGTAATAGCGGGATCGATGAGTTCGACCCGATGGGTCTTGAGGCGCGCAAGTGTGCCGGCCTCGTCGACCTCCATCAGTCGGCTGAAGCCGACCATGTCTGCGGCGAGAACTGCGGCAAGCCTGCGCTCTGGTCCCGGCACATCCATCGCTCGGTCCCTTCACCGAGCACTCTAGCAGATGACGAGATTTCGCCCAAGCTTGGTGCGCTGCAACGCCTCTAGACAAAACGCCTCAGAGCATCCCCAGCGCCTGCATGTAGGTCTCGAGAATGGTCTCGGCCTCCGCGCGCTCGTTGGGGTCCTGCTTGCGCAGGCGCACGATGGTGCGCAGCGCCTTGACGTCGTAGCCGTTGCCCTTGCTCTCGGCATAGACGTCGCGGATGTCGTCGGAGATCGCCTTCTTCTCTTCCTCCAGCCGCTCGATGCGCTCGATGATGGATTTGAGCTGGTCCTTGGCAAATTTCGTCGCGGGCTCGTCGTCGCGGACGGCGGCGGAGGTGGCCATCTTGGTACTCCCAATGGAACTGGCAAAACGAGGTGACGCCGGCATCCCTCACCGCGCGTGCTGGGTAGACCCTTAGGGTCGGCGCTCCCAGCGTTCAAGCAAGCATCGCGCTCGTCCACAGCGCGCCCACACCTTCCTGCGCCGACGCGAAGAAAGCTGTTGTGTGGTGCGACTCAGAGCGGCGCGACGAGGCGTCAGTGCCCGTTGGGATGGACCTTCTTCATCGCCTCGAGCTGCTCGGGCGTGGCCGTGCCCTGGTACTTTGCCTTCCAGGTCTCGTAGGGCATGCCGTAGATGGCCTCCCGGCTCTCGTCCTTGCTCAGGGGCACGCCCTGGGCGTCCGCGGCATCCTTGAGCCAGTTGGAGAGGCAGTTGCGGCAGAAGCCGGCCAGATTCATCAGGTCGATGTTCTGGACGTCCGTCCGGCTCCGCAAATGCTCGACCAGGCGCCGGAAAGCGGCCGCCTCGAGCTCCGTTCTGGTTTTGTCGTCGATTGCCATGGCTGTCTTCCCTAAGGCCCGTCCCGATGGCGGTCACCCTTACGGGATCAGGTGGGTCCTGTCACAGATTTTGCCATATCGCGGCGCAAACGGGCCACAGCCCGGCTAAGGGGCAGTTCCCCGGCCCTACGCCAAATCGTCAATGATCTGGTATAGCTTCCGCGACAATGATTGCCGAATCTCCCCGCTTCCCGCTTCGCCTGCTCGCCCGGTTGGTCCCGGTGCTGATGGTTGCCCTGCTGTGCCTCTGGGCCAGACCGGCCTCCGCCGATTTCCGCCTCTGCAACAACACTTCGAGCCGGGTTGGCATTGCGCTCGGCTACAAGGACGCCGAGGGCTGGACCACCGAGGGCTGGTGGAACATCTCGTCGCGTTCCTGTGAGACGCTGCTGCGAGGCACGCTGGTCGCTCGCTACTACTACATCTACGCCGTCGATTATGACCGCGGCGGCGAGTGGTCCGGCCAGGCCTTCATGTGCTCGCGCGACAAGGAGTTCACCATCCGCGGCACCGAGGACTGCCTGGCGCGCGGCTATGACCGAACCGGCTATTTCGAGGTCGACACCGGTGAGCAGCGGGCCTGGACGGTGCAGCTGACCGACGCCAACGAACAGCCGGCGCAGCAACGCGTACCTGGCCTGCCCGGGCCGGTGGGCCCGGGCGGCGTTCCGGGTTTGCCCAATAGTCCGCCCGGTGGTACGCCCCCCGCCGCGCCCGGCCTTCCGCCGGCGCCCCCGCCCCCGTCTGGAAATAAGCCATGAGGCGTCTTCGCCGTATCAAGATTCTCGCGACCCTGGGCCCCGCCTCTTCAGACCTCGCGATGATCCGCCGCCTGTTCGAGGCCGGCGCCGACCTGTTCCGCATCAACATGAGCCACACCCCGCATGACAAGATGCGGGAGCTGGTGGCGACGATCCGCAACGTCGAGAGCAGCTATGGCCGGCCGATCGGCATCCTGGTCGATCTTCAGGGACCGAAGCTGAGACTGGGCGCCTTCGCCGACGGCGCGGTCCAGCTCCAGAACGGGCAGACCTTCACGCTGGATTCCGACAAGACGCCCGGCGATGCCACGCGCGTCCACCTCCCGCATCCGGAGATCCTGGCCGCACTGCGGCCGGGCCATGCGCTGCTGCTCGACGACGGCAAGGTGCGGCTGATCGCGGAGGAGACCTCGAAAGAGCATGCGGTGACCCGCGTCGTGGTCGGCGGCAAGATGAGCGACCGCAAGGGCGTCAGCCTGCCCGACACCGACCTGCCGGTCTCGGCGATGACGCCGAAGGACCGCGCCGACCTCGAGGCGGCCCTCGTCACCGGCGTCGACTGGATCGCGCTGTCCTTCGTGCAGCGCGCCGAGGACGTGCTCGAGGCCAAGAGGATGATCCGCGGCCGCGCCGCGGTCATGGCCAAGATCGAGAAGCCGCAGGCGATCGACCGCCTCGCCGACATCATCGAGGCATCGGATGCGCTGATGGTGGCGCGCGGCGACCTCGGCGTCGAGCTGCCGCTCGAGCGCGTGCCGAGCCTGCAGAAGCAGATGACGCGGATGGCGCGCCGCGCCGGCAAGCCGGTGGTGATCGCGACCCAGATGCTGGAATCGATGATTCAGTCGCCGGTGCCGACCCGCGCCGAGGTCTCGGACGTCGCCACCGCCGTCTATGAGGGCGCCGACGCCATCATGCTGTCGGCGGAATCGGCGGCCGGCAAATTCCCGGTCGAGGCGGTCTCGACCATGAACCGCATCGGCGAGGAGGTCGAGCGCGACCCGACCTACCGCTCGGTGATCATGGCCCAGCGGCCGGACCCCGAATCGACCGTCGGCGACGCCATCGCAGACGCCGCGCGCGTGATGGCGGAAACCCTGGACCTGCCCGCTTTGATCTGCTGGACCTCATCGGGCTCGACCGCCGTGCGGGTCGCACGCGAGCGGCCCAAGCCGCCGATCGTGGCGATCACGCCGAACATCACGGCGGGGCGCCGCCTCGCGGTGGTGTGGGGCGTGCATTGCGTCGTGGCGGAGGACGCGCGCGACCAGGACGACATGGTGGGCCGCGCCGGCCAGATTGCGTTCCGCGATGGCTTCGTCCGCGCGGGCCAGCGCGTGATCATCGTCGCCGGCGTGCCGCTCGGCATTCCCGGCACCACCAACATGGTGCGCATCGCCTCGGTCGGCCCCGGGGGCGACGCGGATATGTAAGCCCGCCAGCGCGGCCAAAACTAAAAAGTCGAAAAACAACCCCATGCACAGTAGCCTGGCCGGACTGGCGGGCTCGCTGGGATTTCACGAAAAGGCACGCTCAGGCAATGACCTGAGCGCGATCAGGGCGCCGCCTCGACCGCGGCGCGATTTTACGCCCCAACCAGCGCCTTCGTCGTCGGCAGTAGCGTCTGCTGCACCACCAGGCCGCGGGCGCGGGCGTCCATGACGCCGACGGCGCGCAGCGCCAGCAGCGTCACGGTCTGCACCGCATCGCGCATCTTGACGGGATCTCCGAGATTGTCGGGCGCAAGCGGCCCGACCAGAGCCTCATGCAGCGCCCCCAGCAGCGCGGTGGCGGCGAGCGCAGTGTCCTGCGCCGGCAGGTGACCGGCCCGCACGGCGGCGTCGATGCGGCTCGCGATCTCGCCGGCGATCTCGCGTCGGCTGGCCAGCCTGGAGGCGCTGACATCGACATCGACGGGCTCGGCCAGGATGCCCCAGGCCAGCCGCCGCTGCGACAGCGTATGGACCGCCACGGTGGTCACGGCGGCCGCCAGCGCCGAGGACGGTCCTGGAGCGGCATCGGCCGCCCGGCGGATCGCCGCGAGCTCGTCGCGAGAGACCTCGGCAATGAGTTCGGAGATCAGCTCGGCCTTGGAGGGAAAGTAACGGTACACCGTGCCGGCTGCGACATTGGCCCGGACCGCGACCGGCGCGATCTGCACCGCCGCCATTCCGCCTTCCGCCGCTGCTTCCCGCGCCGCCGCAAGAATCGCGCTGCGCCGCGCCGCAAGGCGCTTCACCACTTGATGCGTCCGCCGATAAACCATGGCGCGCTTCCTGTCCCACACGCCAGCCACACGCCCTGCGGCCGAACGCTTCGTCACGTCAAAAGATGCAAATCGCCCCGCAAGGACTGAACAACTATTCAGAGTGAATGACAAGATGGGAAATGCGTGGAGCGTCTCTCAAGGAGGCGGGACTTCACCCCAAAATAACGGCGACTTGGTTGGTGACGGCTAACCACGATTGTTACCGCGATCTTAAGACTGCGCCGCGACTGTACGGGATACTGCGATCTCACCTCGGTGCAGCATGGTCGACACGGACGCCCGGACCGCCTGGCAGCTTTTCCATCTGAACTGGCTTCCGATCGCGGCCATGGCCGGACTGCTGGCGATCGGCCTGCCTTGGGCAGACCTGAGCCTCGAGCCGGTTGCTTACGGCGTGACGTTGGCGATCGCCGCATTCCTGCTCGCGGTCGCCTATGGCCATCGGATCGTCAAAGCGGAGCTTGCGGATCCGAAGCTGGTGTTTTCGCTCGGTGCGATCGGGCAGGTCATTCTCACCTGCGCCATCGTCGGACCGCTCAGCTACGTCGCGGGCAAGCTGAACTGGCCGCTCCAGGACCAGGCGCTGCTTGCGATCGACCGCGCGCTCGGTCTCGATCCCGAAGCGATCGCGCGATACGTCAACGATCATCCCTGGCTCGCGACCATCTTCGCGCGCGGCTACGGGCTGATCAAGCTGCCGCTGCTCGGCGTTCCCGTCGTGCTGGCGTTGACGGGCCGCTATGTGCGCCTTCAATCGTTCATGCTTGCGACGAGCCTCGCGCTTGCGGTGACCATCGCAATCTCCGCCGTGGTGCCGGCGATCGGCACCTATTACGCGCTGCAACTGCCTGCCGCGCATCTGCCTGAAATCAACACCGCCGTTTACGCCGGGCAGTTGCGCGACATTCTCGCACTTCGTGACGGCAGCCTGCACGAGCTCCGCCTGTTCTTCCTCTCCGGCATCGTCTCGTTTCCAAGCTTTCACGCCGCCTCCGCGGTGCTCTATATGTGGGCGCTGTGGCCGGTGCGCGGCATCGGCATCATCGCAGCCGCCCTGAACCTCCTGATGATCGCGTCGACGCCGGTGATCGGCGCGCACTACGTCATTGACGTCGTCGGCGGCATCGCCGTCGCTGCAGCATCGATCTGGGCGGTGAAGCTCTTTGTTCGTTGGCTGCACGGCGCGTCACGGATTTCCGGCGCGCCTGCCGCGTCGGCGGTCTGGCAGGTCGGCCTCGCCGAATGACGCTGCACCAGCCGTCACCACAGTTTGCGTAGCGGCAGCGACTTTGAATCATTCGCCAAAAAGAAAAGAGCCCCGTCCAGGACGGGGCTCTCGAAACTCGATGGTCCGCCAGCTTACTTCAGGCTGGACTGGATCGAGGTGAACTTGGTGTTCAGCGTGCCGCCGAGCTGGTTGACGACGGTGATGATCGCCAGCGCGATGCCGGCAGCGATCAGGCCGTATTCAATGGCGGTGGCGCCGGATTCATCCTTCACGAAACGCGCAACGAGGTTCTTCATAGAGTGCTCCAAATGAGTACACGAGGCTTACAACTGATCCGGTCTTTTCGGCTTCCCAGCGCCGCCCGACCATGGAACCGAACCTAGAGGCAAAGAATTGCGCCGCAGTTAATTCGACTGCGTAAACACCGAGCGGTTTGCGTGTATTCGCCGATGGTAAATCGAAATCCAAAACAGTCCATTAAATCGTCGAGACTTTGAATCTGCCTGGCGCAGCCGGTTTACCCGAAGTTATGAGCGCCCATGCTCCAATGTCGTCCGCTCGGTCAGCTCGACAAGAACAAGCAGGACAACGAGGCGGCATGTCCCTCTCCTTCGCCAACAGCATCGCCGTGCAGAGCCGCACGCGGGCCCTGGTGCCGCTGTGCGTCGGCGCCGTCGCCTATCTGTTCTTCCTTTTTCTCGGCGATAGCCTGCTTCAGGATTCCGACTCGTTCTGGCAGATCAAGATCGGGCAATGGATCCTCGATCACGGCGCCATGCCGACCACCGACTTCTATTCCTTCACGCGAATGGGCGCGCCGTGGATATCGACGTCGTGGCTGTCGCAGGTCGCGTTCGCCTTCTCCCATGCGCAATGGGGCTGGGCAGGTCCCGTCATCCTCACCGCAGTCGCTCTCGCGCTCGCGGTCGCAATCTTCGTCCATCTGCTCGACGCGCAGATCGAGGCACCGCGCGCGGTACTGTTCGCGACGCTGGCGCTGCTGCTGTCGATCCATCACGTGCTGGCACGTCCGCATATTCTGGCGCTGCCCGTCATGGTGGCGTGGGTCGGCTTGTTGATGGCAGCTGCCGATCGCAAGAGCGCGCCGTCCTGGACCTGGCTGCCGCTGATGGCGCTCTGGGCGAACCTGCATGGCGGCTTCGTGCTGGGCCTCGCGCTGATCGGTCCGATCTCGCTCGAAGCGGTCGAGCACGCCGAGAAGGGACGGCGTCTTTCGCTGTTCATGCGCTGGGTGCTGTTCGGAATCGGCGCGCTGACCGCGAGCTGCTGCACGCCGTACGGATGGCGGACGCTGCAGGGCGCGAGCAACGTCCTCAGACTCGGCGAGCTGCTGTCGCTGATCTGCGAATGGATGCCGTCGAACTTCGCCACGTTCACCCCGTTCGAGGGCGCCCTGCTCGCCCTGATCGCATTCGGCTATTATCGCGGCCTGGTGCTGTCGGCGCCCCGGATCTTCCTGATCCTGTTCCTGACCTGGAGCGCGCTGACCCATGTCAGGAGCATCGAGGCATTTGCGTTCCTGGTGCCGCTGGTGCTGGCAAGGCCGCTCGGCGAGATGTTCCCGCGCCGGACGCCTGACGCCACCGGTGCCGACCGCTGGCCGGCCCGCACTGTCACCGCGCTTGCCGCGCTGATGATCGTGGCGGCAGGCTGGACGTCGACGTCGCTCTATATGGGGCATCACCGCTTCACCTTCACGATGAGGCAGACGCCGGTTGCGGCGGTCGACCTGCTCGAGCGACGCAAGGTACAGCGCATCTTCAACGCCTACCAGTTCGGCGGCTATCTGATCTCGCGCGATATTCCCGTTTTCGTCGACGGCCGCGCCGAACTGTATGGCGAGAAGTTCGTCATGGACTTCTTCGAGGCGACGGAAGGCAGGAAGCCCGAGCTGCTGCCGCGCCTTCTGGACGAGTACAAGATCGACGCGACGCTATTGGTCGCCGACGCGCCGGGGCCGCAGATCCTCGACCAGCTCAAGGGCTGGAAGCGGATCTACGCGGACGACATCGCCGTCATCCACGTGCGCGACACCGCAGACGGCGCGGCGGCGGCGCCTTCGAAGTGAGGACCTGCTCCAGCGCTCGTCTCCGGGCTCAGCTGCTCCATCAGATGGTTCCCACCAGCCAGCCGCCCCCGAAAAATCCGGCGCGTCCCGACCCGGACCGAATCGTGGCGACCATCGTTCTTGCGCTGCTGGCGGCGGTCTCGTTTCTCCCGGTGCTCCTGACACCCATTCCCGCGATGGTCGATTATCCCAATCACCTCGCGCGCATGTACGTCCTGAGCCAGAACGGCACACCGGGTGCCAATCCGTATTACGAGGTGACGTGGGCCTTCTATCCCAACCTCGGAATGGACCTGATGGTCCCGCAGCTGGCGCGGCTGATGAGCGTCGAGGACGCCACTCGGCTGTTTCTCCTGCTGAGCCAGGTCCTGATCGTCACCGGCGCGCTTCTGCTCGAATGGGTCCGGAAAAAGCGCATCCATCTCGCCGGCTTCGCCGCGCTCGCTTTCCTCTATTGCCTGCCGTTCAGCTGGGGTTTTGTGAATTTCGAGTTCGGGATCGGTCTCGCGCTCTGGGGCATGGCCGTCTACCTGATGCTGGCCGAAAGCGCCTGGCCGCTGCGCTTCGCCGCCCATTCGGCCTTCGTCGCCGCGCTCTATGTGGGGCATTTCTTTTCGCTCGGCGTCTACGGCGCAGTGCTGGGCCTTGTCGAGCTGTCGCGCATCCGCCAAGGGCAGACCACGCATCCCGTCGTGGCCGCGCGGCTCGGCGCGCTGGCCCTGCCGGCGCGCTTGCGCTGCTTTCGATCATGCATGTCACGGCAGGCGCGATCGGAAGCCAAGGCAACGATTGGTTCCTCGCATTCAAGCCGGTCTGGCCGCTCCGCATCATGAACGGCTACAATCTGACGGCCGCGGCGGTGACCGGGCTGACGATGATGACCGCGCTGCTGTTCGCCGCAAGGCGCGGCGTTCTCAGGCTCGAGCCGCCCGGGATCTGGATCGCGCTCGGTCTTGCGCTCCTGTACGTGGCCATTCCCTCCAGGCTGCTCGGGACCTCGTTTGCCGACCTCCGCGTGATTCCTGCTGCGGGGCTGATCCTGCCGGCGTTCTGCTCGCTGTCGTTACCGAGCCGGGCGTGGAGAATGGGCGCGCTCGCTGCGATCAGCGGCATCACACTGATCAATCTCGCCGTTGTCTTCACAGTGTGGCTGCCCTACCGCGCTGACTACGCAGCCACCATCGAGTCGTTCCGCAAGATCGAACGCGGCTCGCGCGTTCTCGTCAGCAATGCGGACGAAGCTGGCGATCCGCCCTTCGCCGACCTCACTGCGTATCCGATGTATTATGCGCCAACGCTGGCGGTGCACTATGCCAACGCCTTCGTGCCCAATCTCTTCACGGAAGCGGGCAAGCAACCTGTTCGGGCCGTCGAGGCCGTGCGCCAGCTCGCCACTCCGGATGGCGGACTGGTGTCCTCAGGCCTGCTCACCGCGATTGCAACGGGCCGCCCGCCGGCGGACTCGCCGCGCTTTGTCCTCACCTGGTACCGGGATTTCGACTACCTCTATGTGCTGGGACCGCGGGCCGCAAATCCGCTGCCGGATCTGCTGGAGATATTGGAGACCTCGGATCGGTTTGTCCTCTACAGGATTCGCCGCAAGTCCTGAGAAAGGCGACCTTAACCACCTGCTCATAGACTTGCGCCCCTCCAACCCAGCGGGACTCCTTCGCATGGCGGCCAATTCCAGATCGATCCGCTACAGCCTCGTCATTCCCGTATTCAACGAGGAAGCGGTGCTGCCGGTCCTGCTGCGCCGGCTCGACCAGGTCATGTCCAAGCTCGACGGGCCGGCGGAAGCGATCTTCGTCGACGACGGCAGCAGCGATTCCAGCTCGATCGTGCTGCGAGCGCTCGCCGTGCGCGACACGCGCTTTCGCTACCTCGGCCTGTCGCGCAACTTCGGCCATCAGATCGCCATCACCGCCGGCATGGACGCCGCGCAAGGCGACGCCATCATCGTCATGGACGCCGATCTGCAGGACCCGCCCGAGGTGATCGAGCAGTTGATCGCAAAGTGGAAGGAGGGCAACGACATCGTCCACGCCCGCCGCCTCTCGCGCGAGGGCGAAAGCCGCTTCAAGCGCGCGACCGCGCATCTGTTCTACCGGCTGCTCGGCAGGATGTCCTCCGTCGGCATCCCTGCGGATGTCGGCGACTTCCGCTTGATCGACCGCAAGGTGCTCGACGCGCTCAGGCAGATGCCGGAGCAGGATCGCTTCGTGCGCGGCATGATCGCCTGGCTCGGCTTCCGGCAGGCCGAGGTCGCCTTCCACCGCCTCGAGCGCGCCGCGGGCGAAACCAAATACCCGCTGTTCAAGATGATCCGCCTGGCGGTGAACGCCGCGCTCGGCTTTTCCGATCTGCCGCTGCGGCTGGCGATCTGGTGCGGCTTGACGGTCTCGGCCCTTGCGCTGCTCTACGGCGGCTGGGTGATTCTGTTGTGGCTCAGCAAGGACAGCCATCTCGTGACCGGCTGGTCTTCGACGATCGTCCTCATGTCGCTGCTGTGCGGCATCAACATGCTGATGACGGGCATCGTTGGGCTCTATGTCGGCCGCATCCATGCCGAGGTGAAACGCCGCCCGCTCTACGTGGTGCAGGCACGAATCGGCTTCGATCGCGACGCGACGGCGTCGACACAGGCGATCCACACCATCAACGAGTGACCCGGCGCACGAGCGAGCTCTTCCCGCCGCTCACTTCGAACCTGAATTGGCACGCGTCCCTCGAAGAGGTCTTCGGCAGCGGGTCGATCGAGGGCCGATGTGTCGCCTTGGCGCCCGACTTATTGTCGCGGCGTATCTCGCCGCTTGTGAACGACCGCCACATCGTCGCTGTAGACGCGCTGCCACTGCGGCAGTCGGTCGAGCATCGCTATCGCGGGCGTTTGCGGTGCGAGCAGTGTCGCGTCGATGTTGTATTCGTCGAGCAATCTGAGGAAATCTCCGAGGTCGATCAGCGCCAGGGCGCGATTGTAGCGGTCGATGAACGGCCCGCCGTACAGTTCGGAGCGGCCATCGATAAAGGTGGGAATGCCGGCAAAGATCAAATAGCCGCCGAAGGCGTAATCGTTGAGCACGCGTCCCGTCCCGGCCAGGTCGGCCTGAGCGATGGCAGCCTGCGGGGTGATGGCCGGAGCCGGCCGGATGTCCCGCGCCAGCGCCGCCCCGCTCATCGCGACCAAGACACCGAGCGCGGCCAGATTGAGGCCGCGCGAGCGGCCGGCCGCATCGATCCCGGTCGGTCCGCCGAACGTCCGCCCCAGCGGGGCCGCCAGATAAAGCGGCGCCAGCATGCCCAGCAAATCCGCATTGCGGATTTGCGCCAGCGCGAAATGGAGCAAGCCGATCACCACCAGGACCCGAACGACCGGCAGTGTCACGCCGCGCGAGAGCGCAAAGATGCCAGCCAGCAGCAGCAATTCGAAGCCACCGCTATGGCTGAAATCCTGCGGCCGCCATTCCGAGATCCAGGCGAGCGCGGGACCTGCGGCCAGCGTCGTCAGCGGCATCAACAATGGTTCCGGCCCCTTCGGCGTCAGGCAGGACGCTACGACCGCCAGTGCCGTGAATGGCAGCCACCGCAGCAACACGTGCAGCCATTCGCTTCGCTTCTCACGCAGCAGCGCCTCGAGCACCGCCGGGCCAATCAGCCCAAGCGCCAGCACGCCGCTGCCGTGCAGATTGGCCCACAGCACCAGCAGCGGCAGAGCCCAATATGGCGGAGGCGAGCTGCGATCCATGCAGCGCACCAGGGCAGCCGCCCAGATCACCATCACCGGCAACACGAGGACGTGCGGCCGCGCCAGCATGTGCGGCGCCAGCAGGACGATGGCCGCGATCACCATCAGCACAGTCAGGGCCGGGGAAAGCTCCCGCAGCAGGAAGAACGTGAGCAGGCCAAAGGCGAGCGCGATCGCCGCAGCCGCGATCGCGACGACGGCCGGCCAGCCGGCCAGCGCGTAGACGGCGGCATAGATGACCTCGGACAGCCATTCGAAGGTGATCCAGGGCGCGCCGTGCTTCGAAAAGGAAAACAGGTCGCTCGTCGGCAAGGTGCCGTGCGCGATGATCCAGCGTCCGAGCTCGATGTGGGAATAGCTGTCGGGATCGCCGAGCAATCGCGGGCCGAGCGCCAGCAACACGGTGTAGAGGCTGAGCCCCACGGCCCAGGGGAGCACGGCACGTGCCGAAAACGGTTGAACCGCGCTGTAGACGGCTTGATCAGTCATAGCGGGCCAAAATAGGCCGCAAGCGTTAAGTTCTTCTTTAGTGTTTGGCGCATTTGCCCCGAGCACGGTGCGCTTCTGCCCCCCGCTTCAGGCCTCACACGCTGGCTTGCTGCGCCCAGCGGGCTACCCAACAAAAAAAGCGCGGCGTTTCCGCCGCGTTCTTCATTTCGATCTGCCGCTTCTCGATCAGGCCTGCGGCTGTGGCTCGAGGCCAGGATCCGGATCCGGACGCGGGCGCGGCTTGCCGGCCGGGGGCACGGCGGAGGCGCGCGGCGTGGTCGGCTCGAGCACGGACTCGCGGTTCGGCTTCTTGCCCCTGAGCAAGTCGACGATCTCCTCGCCGGTCAGCGTCTCGAACTCGAGCAGGCCCTTGGCCAGCGTCTCGAGATCGGCGCGCTTCTCGGTGAGGATGCGGGTCGCTTCCTTGTAGCCTTCCTCGACCAGGCGTTTGATCTCGGAATCGATCTTCTGAACGGTGGCTTCGGATGCGTTCTGCGTGCGCGACACCGACATGCCGAGGAAGACCTCGTCCTGGTTCTCGCCATAGGAGACGGTGCCGAGTTCCTCCGACAGGCCCCAGCGCGTCACCATCATGCGGGCAAGGCGCGTGGCCTGCTCGATGTCGGAGGCGGCGCCCGAGGTCACCTTCTCGCGGCCGAAGATCAGCTCTTCGGCGACGCGGCCGCCCATCATGATGGCAAGGCGCGAGGTCATCTGCTCCAGCGACATCGACAGCTTGTCGCGCTCGGGCAGCTGCATGACCATACCGAGCGCACGGCCGCGCGGAATGATGGTCGCCTTGTGGATCGGATCGGTCGCGGGCACGTTGAGACCGACGATGGCGTGGCCGCCCTCGTGATAGGCCGTCAAGAGCTTCTCTTCTTCGGTCATGACGAGCGACTTGCGCTCGGCGCCCATCATCACCTTGTCCTTGGCCTCCTCGAACTCGGCCTGCGTCACCATCCGTTTGTTGCGGCGGGCGGCGGTGAGCGCAGCCTCGTTGACGAGGTTCATCAGGTCGGCGCCGGAGAAGCCCGGCGTGCCGCGCGCGATGGTCTTGAGGTTGATATCGGGGGCCAGCGGCACCTTGCGGACGTGAACCTTGAGGATCTGCTCGCGGCCGACGACATCGGGATTGGGCACAACGACCTGGCGGTCGAAGCGGCCCGGCCGCAGCAGCGCGGGATCGAGCACGTCAGGACGGTTGGTCGCGGCGATCAGGATCACGCCCTCGTTGGCCTCGAAGCCGTCCATCTCGACCAGCAGCTGGTTCAGCGTCTGCTCGCGCTCGTCGTTGCCGCCGCCGAGGCCGGCGCCGCGGTGACGACCGACAGCGTCGATCTCGTCGATGAAGATGATGCAGGGCGCGTTCTTCTTGGCCTGCTCGAACATGTCGCGGACGCGGCTCGCGCCGACGCCGACGAACATCTCGACGAAATCCGAACCGGAAATGGTGAAGAACGGCACGTTGGCTTCACCCGCGACCGCACGCGCGATCAGGGTCTTACCGGTGCCGGGCGGGCCGACCAGCAGCACGCCGCGCGGGATGCGGCCGCCGAGGCGCTGGAATTTGCCGGGGTCGCGCAGGAATTCGACGATCTCCTGCAGATCCTGCTTGGCCTCATCCACGCCGGCGACGTCCTCGAAGGTGACGCGGCCATGCGCTTCGGTCAGCATCTTCGCGCGCGACTTGCCGAAGCCCATCGCCTTGCCGGCGCCGCCCTGCATCTGCCGCGACAGGAAGATCCAGACGCCGATCAGCGCGATGAAGGGCAGCCAGGAGACCAGCAGCGAGACGAACCAGGGCACGTTGTCGCCCGGCGGCTTCGCGGTGATCTGCACCTTGCTGTCGTAGAGCCGCTTCACCAGCGTCGGATCGTTCGGCGCATAGGTCTGGAAGCTCGAGCCGTTGGTGAAGGTGCCGTGGATGTCCGGGCCCTGGATCACGACGTCGCGGACATTGCCGCGATCAACTTCGCTCAGCAGCTGGGAGAAGGCGATGTCCTGCGAGGACGCCCGCTGACCCGGATTCTGGAAGAGCGTGAACAACGCCAACAGCAGCAAAACAATGATGACCCAGAGGGCGAAATTGCGCAGATTGGCGTTCATCGATCTTCCTTCGTGGTCGCGCGGATCGCGGCCTGGTCCTTCAGGAGCTACTTGGGCAAGCTAGAGAAAATCCCCAAGGAATCCTCTCGGTTAGACGCATACAATTTAGGTGCCGTCCGGGTCGCTGCCAAGGGAATGAGATGGGACTATTTAGCCCATCTTAGAGCGATTCCCGCTGAAATAATGGCGCCCGGAGCGGGGTTTTTCCTGCCTGGTTAAGGTGTTCTGATGGCGCGGGGCCGAAATGGCTGGTGTCATGATCCGCCCCAGTCCCGAGCTCACCCACTCCCACGGCGCCTTGCCGGCGCCGGTGCGATTTGGATACGCCCGCCGGCGAGGCTGATCAAGGCTCCCGCGAGGGTTTGCTTCAGGACCGGCCGGCCAGTGGCGCGGGCATCGAGACTTGCGGCAATGGCCTCGTCCAATGCGGACAGCAGGGTTTCGACCTTGCCGAGTTCCGCCGGTCCTTCATGTCCGAGCGCATTGATGGCCCGCAGCAGGAGCCGCAGCCGGACCTCCTCCGGCAGGGCGGCAAAGGCCGAGGCCTCGAAGCTTCGGACGTCCGCCTGCGGCGCACCGCCGCGATCCCGCAGACGGAGGAAGCGCTCGGCGCCGTCGGCCAGCACCTCGACCGCCGCATTTGCCCGCGCCAGCCTTGCCGCGAGCCGCGCCAGATTGCGGGCATCGCCGCCCTCGGCCGCGAGAAGCGGCAGCAGCGCGCGCAGCCGCGGCCGGGTGAAGGCAGTGTCGCGGTTGGTGGGGTCCTCGACAAAGCCGACCTTCGCCCGCCTCAAGGTCGCGATCAGCTGCGATTTCGGAACATCGAGCAGCGGACGCGCCAGCACGATTCCGTCGCGCTCACTGAGGGGCGCCATGGCCGACAGCCCGGCCAGCCCGCTGCCGCGGAAGAGGCGCATCAACAGGGTCTCGGCCTGGTCGTCGCGGGTGTGGGCCGTCAGCACATGGCTCGCACCGGCGGCACGTGCGGCCTCTGCGAGCAGGCGGTAACGGGCCTCGCGCGCAGCGGCAGGCAGGCCCGTCTTCGGCTTTGCGCCACGCCAGCGCAGGGTCCGATGCGGCAATCCGAGCTGGTTCGCGAGCCGCTTGACCTCGCGTGCCTCGCGGGCTGCCTCGGGGCGCAGGCCGTGGTCGACGGTGACGACGGTGAGTTGCGGGCCGCGCGCGAGGCTGCGCTGCCAGCGGGCGGCAAGCCACATCAGCGCGACCGAGTCGGGCCCGCCGGAGACCGCGAGCACCAGCGCCGGCGCAGCCTTCAGGCCGGCGAAGAGCCGCCTCGCCTCGCGCGCCGAGATGGGAGAATTGTCGTCGTCTGACATGACGCGGCCCTGACAGTCGCCGGCGGATGGTTCCGATGTCTAGCGCAGCACCATCCGCGTTGTCAGGACCCCGGACGTCAGCACTTCACCCGCTTCTGTTCGCGGTCGACCGCGGCTTTGACGCCGGCGGAGGCACGCGGATATTTGCGGCCGATCTCGCCGAAGGCGGCGCAGGCGGCCTCCTTCTCCTTCAGCGCGGCGAGGGACTGGCCGAGCCGCAGCAGCGCATCCGGCGCCTTGGCCGATTTTTCGTATTTGGTGGTCACGGCGAGGAAGGCCTCCGCGGAGTCGCGATATTGCTGGCGCTGGAAGTAGCTCTCGCCGAGCCAGTATTGCGCGTCTCCGACGAGCGGGTCGCTCGGAAATTTCTGCGCAAAGTTCTTCATGGTCTGCTCGGCAAGCGCATAGTCCTTGCGCTGCATGTAGCCGATGCCGAGGTCGAACTCGTCGCGCGCCGTCGCCGAGGGCGGTAGCGTCGTCAGGCCAGTGCCGCCCGATGGCGCGGGATAGCCGGGTTGGGCCGGCGGATAGCCGGGCTGTGCGGCTGGCGGCACACCTTGCTGGTAGCGGGGGCTGGTATTGGCGAGATCGAGCGGCTCGCCGGCGCCACGGCCGCCGGGTGCCCCGCTCGGAGTTCCTGCCGGCATCGGCTGCTGGCCGCCGCCGAGCGCGCGCGGTGCGCCCGGCGCATTCGGGTTCTGGCTCGGGTCGAAGGCATCGCCGCGGCGGCGCGTGCCGGGTGCGCCGGGCGCCGGCTGCTCCTGAACGATCGGCGCGGGCGCGGCGATCTGCGGCTGCTCGTAGGTCGGCTGCACGGCCGGCTGTTGCGGCGGCTGGCGATAGCCGGGCGCAATCTGACTTGGTGCCACCTGCGCGGGCGGCATCGCCGCGACGGTGGGTGCCTGTCCGGGCGCGCCTTGCGCGCCGCCCTCGAGCGCCCGCAGCCGCTCTTCGAGCTGCCGGTTGCGGTATTGCAGCTCCTCGTTCTGGCCGGTGAGCTGGCGCAGCTGGTTCTCCAGCCGCTCGATCCGCATCTCCGGGTCGGCATCATCCGACTGCGCGAAGACCGATTGCGCAAGTGCGGGCGACCCCAAAGAAAGCAGCGCGGCGGTCGCCACGGTGCCGGTAAAGACCTTAAATCTGGATGACATCTTGCCCTGACGACAAAAGCGAATGGCCTGCGACGGAACATTCGACGCGCCACACATTGAAGTGGAGTACGCCAAAAATGTGACTGGTACCAAGGGGTTTTAAGTCACAGAATGCTGAAACGAAACCGGCGCCCGAGAGGGCGCCGGCATCATCCAATTCCGAAGCTGAACGGCACCTGACCGGACGTCAGGAGCTCGCGTTCAAGACAGTGACGGCGCGGCGGTTCTGCGACCAGCAGGAGATGTCGTTACAGACGGCCACCGGCCGCTCCTTGCCGTAGGAGATCGTGCGCATGCGATTCGGATCGATGCCGCGCGAGGCGAGGAACGAGCGCACCGACTGGGCACGGCGGGCGCCGAGCGCGATGTTGTATTCGCGGGTGCCGCGCTCGTCGGCATGACCTTCGATGGTGAAGCTGTAGCGCGGATAGGTCTGGAGCCACTGCGCCTGCTTCTCCAGGGTCACGATCGCCTGCGGGGTCAGATCAGTCTGGTCGCTTTCGAAGAACACGCGGTCGCCCACGTTGACGACGAAATCCTGCTGGCTGCCGGGCGTCGCCGCATTGGCCATCGCATCCGTCGCAGCATTCTTGTTGGCGCAGGCGCCCATCGACAGCGCGACGGCGAGCACCGCGGCCAGCTTCAATCCCTGGAGGATACGCATAGGATGTTTCATTCCGGAGCCTCCACGCTCACGTTAGTCCACTGCTGTCCGGTCTACAGGGGGTTGGTTAAGCGAACGTTCCGTCAACCTTGACGGAACCTTGCCACAGCCGGTCAAATGCCCCCAACCGGCGAAAAGCAACCGGCATGGTTAATGAGTTGTAAATGTGGCGCGAGGGTGAAGGCAAGCCGCGTCGGTCGGCAAACCCGCCGGCTTTTGCTGTAAATTTGGGCCGAATCGAAGGTGTGGATGGTCCTAAAGCATGATCCGGAAAAGTGCGAAGCGGTTTTCCGGAAAGATCATGCGTAAACAACAAGCTAAAGCGCGATGACGATTCATCCAAATCTCATCGCGCTTTAGCAGGCGGAGCCGAATGCTGGGGCCGTCACATCCAGGTTCCGCGGCGAGGTCAGCAGCACCGGCCGCGTGGCAGCCGGCCGCGAGGTGCTGCGCTCAAACAGCATGCGCCGCTCAAACGCACTGGAGCGCATGATCGGAAAGCGTGCCAGCACCTTATCCCGCTGCCGCCGGACGTCGGTGGCCATCAGGACCGCCTTTTTGGTGGGCCAGCCCGGAAAGCCCCGCGGCTCCGGTGAAATGGTCTCATGCAGGAAAATGCGACGGTAAAATGCCTGATGATCGGTCCGGATCATGGCAAGCCCGGTGTCGGCATTGAAATGATCGCACGCGACAAAGGCCAGGCGGACCGTCAGGTAGGGCAACTCGGGGAAGCGATGGTGCTTGTCGGGATCTGCAACAAGCCGGCACGGATCGACAAAGACCTCGCCGCGATCGAGGCGGGGATGCAGGATGTCGCCGAACACCTCGGTGGTATAGGACATCCGCCATTCCGACGTCAGAAGATGGATACGGACGGAGCTGCAAAGCTCTCCATCAACATAAATCCCGAAATTCCAGGTGTTGGGCGATTCGTCGAAGCGATCGCTGACGCGCAGTGAAGCGGACGGCTCGATCAGACCGGCCTGCAGATAGGCGCGGTAGCGCATCAAATACAGGTTGTCCTTGTCCTCGGGAGTCTCGATCAGTCGGTAATCGATACGGTCAAACAACGCGGCCCCTCGGGGAAGGAGCGCCGGGGTCGGTTCGGCTCCGGACTTCATCTGCTACCTCAAAACTCCAAGCAACTTCCGCGAGTAGCAGCAGATTAATGGTTCCTTAACGAAATTGCAAAGCTTTAGAACTGTTAGGGTTAACCTTTGCGGGTCCGCAAGATTACGGAGCAAGCGCGAGCCGATTGCGATGAAGGAGCCGCCGGAAAAGGATCAGGCCGATCGCGACGACACGAGGGCGAGCTGGTCGTCAGGCATACGACGGCCATGCGAGGCGTTGAGCAATTGGCGGATTCGCACCGCCGGAACGGGCCGGCTGAACAGGTAACCCTGCCCTTCGGTCACGGTGCCGTCGGCGCTGATCAGCTCGAGCTGCTCGTTGGTCTCGATACCCTCGACCACGACGGACATCCCGAGGTCGGCGGACAGCCGCGCGACGCCGCGCAGCAGCGTCAACGGCCGGTCGGCATCGATGCCTTCGAGGAAGGAGCGGTCGATCTTCACTTTCTGCATCGGGAAATTGTGCAGGTAGCTGAGGCTGGAGTAGCCGGTGCCGAAATCATCGAGCGAGATGCGCACGCCGAGCGCGTGCAGTTGCGACAGGATGTCGTGCGTGAGCTGGGTATTGCGCAGCAGCGAGGACTCGGTGATCTCGATCTCCAGTCGATGCGCCGGCAAGCCCGACACTTCGAGCGCGTAGCGGATTTCGCTCAAGACATCGCGCTGGTGGAATTGCTGCGGCGAGAAGTTGACGGCGACGCTGACGCTCTCCGGCCACTTCATGCATTCCATGCAGGCGCGGCGCAGGATCCAGCGGCCGAGATCGACGATCAGGCCCATGTCCTCGGCGACCGGGATGATATCGACCGGCGAAACCGTGCCGCGCACCGGATGATTCCAGCGCAGCAGCGCCTCACAGGTGGTGATCTTGCCGGACTTCAGATTGACCAGCGGCTGGAAGAACAGCTCGAATTCCTCGTTGGCGAGCGCCTTGCGCAGGTCGAGCTCGAGGATGCGGCGCGCCTCGACGGTCGCCGCCATCTCGTCGCGGAAGAAACAGAACGTGCCGCGGCCGTCGGCCTTGGCGCGATACAGCGCCATGTCGGCGTTCTTGAGCAGCGTATCGGCGCTGGTGCCGTCCGGCGAGGTCAGTGCGATGCCGACGCTGGCGCCGATCTCGACCAGGTGATTGTCGATGCGATACCGCTCGCTCAACCGCTCGACGATGCGGCGGGCGAGCGCTGCGGCGTCCTCGGGCGTGTTGAGGTTCTGCTGGAACACGACGAACTCGTCGCCGCCGAACCGGGCGACGAAATCCTCGGGGCGCAGCATCTCGCGCAGGCGGTTGGCGACGGCGCACAGGAGCTGGTCGCCGCAGGGATGGCCCAGCGTGTCGTTGACCTGCTTGAACTGGTCGAGGTCGATGAACAGCAGCGCGGAGAGCTGCCCCGCGTCGTGCGAGACAGCCAGCAGGTGCTCGATTTCGTCGCGAAAATTGACCCTGTTCGGCAGGGCCGTGAGGTCATCATAGCGCGCGAGGTGACTGATCTTGGCTTCGGCATTGCGCCGCTCCGTAATATCCTCGAGCAGCAGCACCGCTCCTCCGTCCGCCATCGGCTGAACGGTCCAGGACAGCGACCGATTTCGCTCGATGTTCGTATCGACGGTGATGATCTCATTCTCCCGCGAACTCTCGAGGCCAGCGATGATCTGCTCGCCGTTCGCAGCCGAGATGGCCCCGGCTTTGACACAGGCGGCGATGATGTCGCGTGCGCTGGCGCCGCTCTGCGGCAGATTATCGGGCAGGCTCATCATCGCGGCGAAACGGTGATTCATCACCGCGAGCTGCCCATCGAGGTGGAACATGCAAAGCCCGTGCGGCATGTTGTTCAGGGCAGTATCGAACTGACCCGCGAGCGCCGACTCGCGCTCACGCGCCACCACGGCTCCCATGAATATCCTGTGGAGGTTGGCCGAGAGCTGCATGATCGCGAGCAGGAAGGCAGCACTCACAACGGCCATTGCGATATAGTAGGGCGTGCCGCGCCACGCCAATGCCAAGACCGCCGGGGTGAAGATGAGCACCGCCTGAAAATGGAAGATCGACGGTCGTCCATACGCCCTTCCCGCTCCCCCTGCGGCAATGCCTGTAGTGACCGACAGAGCAATCATATGTGAGACCGCGTCGTCGGTAGCGAGCAGGGTCGTGCCGCACCAGGTGCCAATCGCAGCGGCCTGAATCATCGCCCCGATTTGATAGCGCGTCTGCCAGCGTTTGGCCGCCTCGGCGGTCACGTTCGACTTGCGCGCCTGATAGCGGCGCAAATCGATCGCCCGCACCGACCCGGCCAAGACGAGAAACGCCACACACGCCCAAACGAGGGGCTCGCCCGTCTTCAGTGCCGTCAGCGCAGCACCGATCGATACGAAGATGAGCCCGGCCAGCAGTGGTCCCGGCGCTTCAAAGAGCGAATCGATCTGCGCTGCCGGGTTGACCGGCGGCGGCTGCCCCTGCTCTCCGCTCTGGCTTGCGAACTGCATTTGGTTTGTACGCGCGTCCTGTTCGGCGCGTAGTCTTACCGAGCCGAGATGAAGCTTTCCTGAGGGAACATCGTTAAAGCCGAGTTGTTTTTCGGCAATAGCGAAGCGATTTCTTCTTACATATCAAGCAGCTAGGCAAGCCTTGCCGGGCACAAGGTGAAGGAAGTCTTGCCCTTCGCAACGAACGCGGAAAAATCGGCGCGCTTTTTCGAAAACATCGCGCGTCTGAACACGCGATGCTTCAACTGCGATGTTGTCAGCCCGACGTGGAGGACAGCAGCGGCGACCATGCCGGGTCGGAGGCGAAGCCCGGTGTCGGCACCTTCAGCTCGTTGCGGCCGGAGATGTCGACGGTGTAGAGCGAAGGCCCGCTGTTGCCGCCGGGATCGCGGAAGAACATCAGCACGCGGCCGTTCGGCGAGAAGGTCGGACCTTCATTGTGGAAGCCGGAGGTGAGCAGCCGCTCGCCGGAGCCGTCCGGCTTCATGACGCCGATCGAGAACTGCCCGCCGCCTTGCCTGGTGAAGGCGATGTAATCGCCCTTCGGCGACCACACCGGTGTCGAATAGCTGGCGTTGGTGTCATCCTTGGAGAAGGAGATGCGCTGCGCCTGTCCTCCGCCTGCCGCCATCACATAGATCTGCGACCTGCCGCCACGATCGGACTCGAAGCAGATACGGCTGCCGTCCGGTGAGTAAGACGGAGACGTGTCGATCGCCGGCGTGTCGGTGAGACGCGTGGTCGAGCGCGAGCGCAGATCCATCACGAACAGGTTGGAATTGCCGCCCTGTTGCAGGCTCATGATGACGCGCTGGCCGTCCGGCGAGAAGCGCGGCGCAAAGGTCATGCCGGGGAAGTTACCGACGATCTCGCGCTGGCCAGTCTCGATGTTGAAGAGATAGACCTTCGGATCGCCCTGGCCGAACTCCATGTAGGTGATCTCTTGCGAATTCGGCGAGAAGCGCGGCGTCAGCACGAGGTCGGAGCCGCGGGTCAGGTAGCGCACATTGGCGCCGTCCTGGTCCATCATGGCAAGCCGCTTGACGCGGCGCTCCTTCGATCCGGTCTCGTCAACGAACACGACGCGGCTGTCGAAATACCCCTTCTCGCCGGTCATACGCTCGTAGATCTGGTCGGAGATGATGTGGGCGATGCGGCGCCAATATTCCGGCGACGTGAAATATTGCTGTCCCGCGAGCTGCTGGCCGGTGACCACGTCCCACAGGCGGAATTCGGCCTTGAGGCGGCCGTCCGGCTGCCGCGTCATGCGGCCGGTGACGAGGGCCTGCGCGTTGATGGTCTTCCAGTTCTGGAATTGCGGTGCGACGTCGATGTTGCTGATGCGCTCGATGAAGGCGGCCTGATCGATCGGCGCGAACAGGCCCGAGCGCTTCAGGTTGTTGGTGATGACCTGCGTGACGCCGTTGCCGACGTCGCCGTCGGACGGGGAGCCTGGCACGAAGCCGGAGATCGCGATCGGGATCGGCTGGAATTCGGTGGGATCGATGCGAAGCCGCGGCTGACTCTGGGCGAAGGCGTGGCCGCCCCCGAGCATGGCAAGCGCCGATCCGGTGACGGTCATAAAACGGCGGCGGGTGATCGATCGGGCGTCATTCATTGCAAAATTCTTTTGTTCGGATGTCACAACATATCTTTCAGACCGAAGGTCATCGGAATGAGCTTCCAGCTCTCATACTGCTGCTTCGGCATGAACGAATAGACCTGGCACTGCACGATGGCGCGCTTGGCGCTCTCGGCAACCGCCTGAGCGATCGACCGCGACGGTCCCCTCACCGCGACGACGATGGGCTCGGATGCGAGCGATCCGTCGATCTTCATGGGAATGTCGATGTCGGCTTCGTATTGATCGGCGTCCTGCCCATTATAGGTGGGCGTGAAGCAGCGCTTGACCGCGCCCTGGAATGCACCGCGCCAGGTCGCGACATTGTTGGCGGCCGTCCCAGTCGCCGCCCCCAGAGAGGCCGACGCATTCAGCGCCGTGCCGGCAAGTTCGTGCCGGGTCGCGGCGCGCTTGTCGAGATCGCGCTGGATCTGCGCGGGATCGAAGGTGCGCTCCTTCGGCTTCGGCTGCTGCTGCGGCTGCACTGCCGCGACCTTCTGCTCCACGGGCTTGGGCGGCGGCTTCTTGGTCTCCAGCTTCTTCTGGAGCTCGGCGATCGGATCTTCCTTGGCCGGATCAGGCTTCTTTTCCTGCGGCTTCGGCTCTTCCTTCGGCTTGGCCTCGGCGACGGGCTTCGGCGGCTCGGGCTTCTTCTCCACCGGCTTCTCGACCGGCTTCGGCGGCGGCTCCGGCTGCGAATTGGTCTTGATCAGCTCTTTCTTCTCGGTGACCTTGCCGACCGCGTCTTCCTCCGGCTTGGCTTCCGCGATCTTCTCGACCTTGGGCTTCGGCTCTTCTTTCTTGCCGGTTTTCTGTCCCGCCATCATCTTGGCGAGCTGATCGGTGGAGATGATGTCGACCGGAAGCGACTCCTCCGGCGCGATGTAGGCCTTGCTGCTAAAGGTAAGGAGGCCCCATCCCAGCACCAGGACATGGAGGGCAATCGACGCAACGAGTGTCTTGTCGACGTTCACCTTCACGGCTTCAAGATCCCTGATCCGCTTCCGTGACGAGGGCCAGCTTCTTGAATCCGGCGCCGGACAACAGGCCCATCACCTTGGCCACCGTGCCGTAATCCGCCTTCTTGTCGGCGCGCAGATAGATGCGCTCCTCGAGCCCGCCGCGCGCGTCCGTGATCGCCTTCAGCTTGGGTATCAGCTCGTTGATCGCGATCTCGGCATCGTTGATGAACACCTTGCCCTTGATGTCGACCGACATCTGGATCGGCTTCTGGTCGTTGTTTTCGAGGCTCTTGGCCTGAGTCTGGGGCAGGTCGAGCGGCACGCCGACCGTCAACATCGGCGCGGACACCATGAAGATGATGAGCAGCACCAGCATCACGTCGACCATCGGCGTGACGTTGATCTCGGCCACGACCGGCTTGCGCCGGCCGCGGCGTCCACCGCCGCCGGACGAACTCGCAACGTTCATGGCCATGATCGCGTGCCCAAATTGCCCTTCACACTATACATGCCGTCCTTCAGCCCCGCTCGTCGATCTGACGGGACAAGATGGCTGAAAATTCATCAGCGAAGCCCTCCAGCCGCTGAGCCTGACGGTTCACCTCGGACGTGAACTTATTGTAGAAAATAGTGGCAGGAATGGCGGCGATAAGGCCGACTGCGGTCGCAAACAGCGCCTCGGCGATACCGGGGGCGACGACTGCCAGGGAGGTATTTTTCGACGCCGCGATGGACTGGAAGCTCGACATGATGCCCCAGACCGTGCCGAACAGGCCGACGAAAGGGCCGGCAGAGCCGACGGTCGCCAGCACCAGCAGGCGCCGTTCCAGGCGCTCGACTTCGCGCGCGATCGAGACGTTCATCACCTTGTCGATGCGCATCTGGAGCCCCGCGACCGAGCGGGCATGGCTCTCGAAGGAACGCTTCCACTCGCGCATCGCCGCCACGAAGCAGGCCGCCATGGAATGCGTCGGCTTGGCCGACAGCGTGCGATAGAGCTCCTCGATCGACTCGCCGGACCAGAACGCCTGCTCGAACCGGTCCATCGACCGCCGGGTGCGCGCGTAAAGAAAGACCTTGTCGATGGCGATCGCCCAGACCCAGACCGAGCAGGACAGAAGTCCCAGCATCACCGCTTTCACGATCCAGTGAGCCTGCCAGAACAGCGCAATCAGCGACACGTCGGCGGAGGCAGCAACCGGAAGGGCTGACTGAGCCACGTCGGCCGGATTCATAAGCAGTATCCTCTCAAGGCGATCGTTACCTAATGTCATTCGGCCAGCAAATCGCTGCCTGTATTCCCCAACAGCCGCGCTAGTACCGGCGCGCGGGCCAGCAAGCCCGCTCAAAGCCTTGTCTTTCTGAGGTGCAGGGCTGGTCCAAAGGCTCGTCCAAAGCCGGCCGCCTGCATTCCCCGCCAAGATGTCAAAACTAAGGGCCTCGACACGGCTTCGGGCGCGACTGTCCGCTCTTACCAGAGCCCGGCGATAGTTAATGCGGGGTTACCGGCCACGAATTTGGCTGCCGGAAAGGCAGGCAGCGCAGGGGGATGGCGGCGGGCGGCCATGGCTCGTGTCCGGACGCACCGCATCGTCGAAGCGACGCTGCGCTGCGTCCGAGGGCATAAGTTCCACGCGCACGTGCAACCGAGGGAACCTCCCTCGCCCCGGAATATTGTCCGGAAAATGACTTTCGGCGAGCCCCTGCCATGACCATCAACCCAAAGACGACCGCCGCCATCGGCGATCACCCGCTCCACCCCATGCTCATCCCGTTCCCCGTCGCGTTCCTGGTCGGCGCGCCCATTGCCGATCTGGCCTTCATCGGAACCGGCGACGCCTTCTGGGCGCGCGCCGCGATGTGGCTGATCGGCGCCGGCATCGTCATGGCGCTGGTTGCCGCCGTAGCCGGATTTACGGACTTCCTGAGCGAGCCGCGCATCCGCAGTCTCAATGACGCCTGGTACCACATGGTCGGCAATCTCACGGCCGTCGTGCTGGCACTGGTCAATTTCTATCTTCGCTACGCGCAAGGTGCGGAGGCTGCGATCAAGCCGTGGGGCGTGGTGCTTTCACTGATCGTGGTCGGCATCCTGCTGTTCACGGGATGGAAGGGGTGGGAGATGGTCTACCGGCATCACGTCGCCGTGCTGGATGCACCGGGCCAGACCAGCTCGGAGCCGGTCACGCCGCCTCATGGCGGCGAAAGCCACCGCCGCGCCGCCTAAAGCGCGATGAGATTTGGATGAATCGTCATCGCGCTTCAGCTTGTTGTTTACGCATGATCTTTCCGGAAAACCGCTTCGCACTTTTCCGGATCATGCTTTAAGCGAAGGACGTCTCAGGCGGCCAAGGCGGACTCGGGGCAGTTGGTCAGTCGCGCAGGATTGCCGACCGCCGTGCAGCCAGCGGGGACGTCGCTCGTCACGACAGTGCCGGCGCCGATTTTTGCGAGATCGCCGATGCTGATGTCGCCGAGGATGCTTGCGCCCGCGCCGATGTAGACGCCGCAGCCGATGCGCGGCGAGCGCGCCGGCAGTTCGCTGCTGCGGCCGATGCTGACGTTCTGAAGGATGGTGACGTCGTCGCCGACGACGACGTCGGCGCCGATCACGATGCCGGTGGCGTGATCGAGATACACGGCGGACCCGATGCTGGCCGTCGGATGAATACTGACCTGGAGCAGGTTCGACGCCTCGTTCTGAAACAGCAGCGCGGCATCGCGATGATCATGGCGCCAGAGCCAGTTCGAAACGCGCCAGGCCCGCAGCGCGATGTACCCCTTGTAATGAAGCAGTGGCGGCAGCAGGTCGGCGACGGCGGGGTCGCGGCGCGCGATGGCCAAGAGGTCTCGGCCGGCCGCTTCGATCAAGTCCGGCTCGCCCCGAAAGGCGGCGCGGCAAAAAGCCATGAAGCGCATGCGCTCCGTGGCATTGCTCGCAAGCCGCCTCCCGATGAGATCGGCCAGGGCCGCGGCGAAATCATCATGAGCGAGAATGGCACCGGCGACGGCTTTGCCGAAAACAGGATCGGCATTGGCCGAGCGCTGCGCCTCGTCGCGAACCTTTTGCCAAAGGCCGTCGCTACCCGCCATCGCAGCTTCCGCCATCGTCGCTCCGCTCGCCTGTGCCGTGACGGCGAATATAGGCGGTCCACATCGAGGCGCCAGTCTCGCCTCCGCGACGTGCTTGCTGTCGGCCGCGGGGCCTGACGATCGAGGCGCTGTACAAGCCAAACCGCCCGCCTGCGGGTCACGCAGACGGGCGGCTCGGGGCCATCAGGACTTTGGGGGCATGCGCCTGAAGGCTTTGAGAGGTGCGAACCTTCAGATCAGCCTTGCTGCTGGTCGGTCGGCGGCGGGGTCGGACGTGTCCGGTGCTGCGCCATGAACTGGTCGAACTCTTCCTTGTCCTTGGCGTGGCGCAGACGGGTCAGGAAATCCTTGAACTCGCGCTGCTCTTCCTCGAGGCGCTGCAGCGTCTCGGCGCGATATTCGTCGAAGGCGCGGTTGCCGGAGGACGGCGGGCCGAAGCCAAAGCCGAAGCCGCGGCGCTCCATGCGGTCACGCATGCGATCCATCTTGTACTGCATCCGCTCCATCTTGTTCTGCCAGCGATCCTGATGGCTCCAGCACGACATTCTTCTGCTCCCTAGTGTGAAAAAGAGAAGGGCAAGTCCGATCGGCCACCAAATGATGAAGCCGAGAATGGTCACGGCGATCCAGCCGGGATGCCAGGGCGTATCGAGCATTCCGGGACGCTCGTACTGTTGGTATTGGTCCGAAGGGCCGCGCCATCGATTGACATCAGCGGTGTAGGCCATTTCCCATCTCCATCACGGCATCCGCGCCGTTGTGAATGTAAATAACATTTACATAGCTAGACCATCCCGCGATTTTGTCAAGCTGGCCGCAAGACACGCCCGCGTGATTATTTGCGCAATCTTATTTCGGCTTGCCCCAGGGGCCGCCGGGCGGGACTCCCGAACCGGAGGGAGCCTCCGGCGGCACCGGCGGCGGCTCGGCACTCTTGCCGGCCGGACGGCGGTCAATCGGGAAGCCGAGCCCGCGCAGATAGATCAGCACCTCGGCCTCCAGCAGCTCGTCCGGCGACATCGGCAGCTTCCGCCGCGCTGCATCGCCACGCGAGAACAGCGAGGCGACGCCATGCGACATCGACCAGATGTGCAGCGCCATCATCATCGCCGGCGGACGGGGAGTGCCGGGCGGCGTGAGCGCGGCGAGGCGCTCGGCGGCGGCACGGATGATGTTGAAGGCCCGTTCACTGGCCGCCTGGAGCGCGGGATTGGCATCGACCGGCACGCCCGATTCGAACATCGCATTGTAGAAGGCGGGCTCCTCGCGGGCGAAGGCGAGATAGGCCTTGCCGACACGTTCGAACGCGGTGACCGTGTCGGGCCGCCCGTCATCCCAAGCCGCGGACAGGCGCGCCTCGAACTGCTCGAATCCACGCTGGGCGATCGAGGACAACAGCTCGTCACGGTCGCGGAAATGCCGATAGGGCGCCGCTGCGCTGACGCCGGCCATGCGCGCGGCATCGGCAAAGGTGAAGCCCGCCGCGCCCTTCTCGGCGATGAGGCCGAGAGCGGCCTGCAACAGGGCCTCCTTCAGATTGCCGTGGTGATAGCCGCGCTCGGCGCGGCGCTGCTCCTTGCGCCAGCTCATGTGAACGACCTTTACATGAGCCGGGCGTGAAGGTCACTAGCGGCGATGAGGCAGAATTAACTCCGTATTCTCCGCAGTCATTCCGGGACGGCTCGAAGAGCCGGACCCGGAATCTCGAGATTCCGGATCCGATGCTTCGCATCGCCCGGAATGACTGCAGGACCCCAACGGCCCCGCAAAGACCTCACCCGAAGCTACATCTGCGGAATGGGCAGCACCGGCATCACTTCGATCGCCTCGCCCGGAAAGATCGCGAAATGCGGATGGTTCTCGAACAGCTTGGCAGCTTCCTCTTGCGATGCGGCGCGCACTACGGTGAAACCGGTGAGCGCGTTGCTGATCTCGGTGATGCCATTCGCGTCGATCCTGCGGGTCTTGCCGAGCGGGCCGCCCAGATCGACGATGACCGACTTGTGCTTCTCGACCCAGCCGTGCCAGGCAGCCATGCCCTCCTGCTCCTTCGCCTTTCGCTCGGCCTCGGGCAGCGCGCGCCAGGCCGCCATTTTCGACCCGGTCATGCTGCCGAGATAGACGGCGAGGAATTTGTGTTCGGTGCTCATCGGCCTCTCCTCTGTTGATCGATTGATCTGTTGATCGGTTGACGACAGCCGCGATCTCATCGCGGCCGCGGTGGTTACTTCTTCAGTTCCTCCAAACCGGCGGCGGCCTGCTGCACGTCGGGCGGAAAATCGCTCATCTCCTGTACCTGCCGGATCTCGATGATTTCGTTCGGCGAAGCCGGGCACTTCTTCGCCCAGGCGATCGCCTCCTCGCGCGAGGCGACCTCGATCATCCAATAGCCGCCCAGGACTTCCTTGGCTTCCACGAAGGGCCCGTCGGTCACGACAGGCACGCCGGTCGCGAACGAGACGCGCGCGCCCATCGAGGGCGGATGCAGGCCGTCGAGCGTGATCAGCACGCCGGCATCCTTCAGCGCCTCGTTGTAGCGCATCATCGCGGCAACCCGCTCGGGATCGAGCTGCACGTCCGGCGGCGCGTTCTCGTAGCCAAGCGGAATCATCAGCATCATGAATCGCATGAGGTTTCCTTGCTTTCACTGTCGGGGCGAGCAGCGGCGGGGCCACGCCCTCACTTTCCAAGACGAATGAACTGTCAGGGAACCGACATGGATGACGAAAATTATCTGGCAGCTCGGCGCGCGGCGCCAGCTCGCCGTGCAAGGCGCGGCGAGCCTCCAAGGATGAAGCGGCCCGACGCAGCCGGGCCTTTGCCCTTGCCGCTGAAGAAGCGGCGGCCCCAGGCTGACGGAGATGGACTGGCGCTCTTCTTACCGCAACGGAAGCGAAGTAAAAGGCGCTGGCCGCCCGTGCGGCTTCCGTTTCCGCCAGAAGGACAGATCAGCCAATGCCGCAAGCCGCGCAAAAAGTCGCCCTCGTCACCGGAGCCGCACGCGGCATCGGGCTTGCGACCGCGAAGAAGTTCCTTTCCGAGGGCTGGCGCGTGGCGCTGCTCGATATCGAGGGCGACCTGCTCGGCCCCGCGATCGCCGACATCGGCCAAAACGAGGCGACGCTGGCGCTGACCTGCGATGTCTCCGACGCAGCCGCAGTCAGCGCTGCAATGACGACGATGGAGCGGCGGTTCGGCCGGTTGGATGCGCTGGTCAACAACGCCGGCATCGCGGTGTTCGCGCCGCTGATGGAGACGTCGGAGGCTGACTGGCGCCGCGTGCTCGAGGTCAACCTCACCGGACCGTTCCTCTGCACCAAGGCGGCGGTGCCGCTGATGCGTGACGGCAATGGCGGCGCCATCGTCAACATCACCTCGATCTCGGCCGTGCGTGCTTCGACGCTGCGTTCGGCCTACGGCACCAGCAAGGCGGGCCTTGCGCACCTCACCAAGCAGCTCGCGGTCGAGCTCGCTTCCCTCAACATCCGCGTCAACGCGGTTGCGCCGGGACCGGTCGACACAGCGATGGCGAAGCAGGTGCACACCAAGGAGATCCGCGCCGATTACCACGATGCCATCCCGCTCAACCGCTACGGCCTGGAGGAGGAACTCGCGGAAGCGATCTACTTTCTGTGCTCGGAACGCGCCAGCTACATCACCGGCCAAATTTTGGCCGTCGATGGCGGTTTCGATGCGGCAGGTATCGGCCTGCCGACGCTGCGCGGCCAGCGCCGCAACGGGTAGGAGTGCTCATGCAACGCGCCGCGTTCGTCACCATCACGATGCTCGCGGCCGTGTTGATCGCGGCGACACCGGCGCGAGCCGAGATCCGCATCATCCAGTCCCCAGGCGGACAGGTCGGGCCCTTCCTCGATCTGTTCGAGAAAGTGCGCGAGAGCGGCGAGCGCGTGGTGATCGATGGTCCCTGCCTGTCCGCCTGCACGCTGGTGCTCAGCATCGTCCCAGGCGAGCGCATCTGCGTCACCAAGCGCGCGGTGCTCGGGTTCCACGCCGCGCGCTCGGTGGACCGGCGCGGACATTTCTATGCCGAGCCGGAGGCATCGGTCGCGGTGCTTGCCGCCTATCCCGGCCCGGTGCGCGACTGGATCAGCCGCCGTGGCGGCCTCACCTCGCGGTTGCTCCTGTTGAAGGGACGTGATCTCGCCGCGATCTATCCGCGTTGTCGCTGATGAAAGCCGGCAGCCGCCAGGCGCGTGACGTGAATGAGCGCTGGGAACCGCATCACATCGAAGGCGATTTGCCTGGCTGGTTCGAGGCCATACGCCATGTTACCTGCGCTCGCATCCAGCGTGCGCACGGGTGATCTGCGCCATCAGGCGCTGGCTACGTTCAGAAAAGAGTCTGTATCACCGGCACCAGCTTTGCGCTGGCGCAGATGAGCATTCCCCAAAGAGCAAAATTGATCTGTAGCGCCGCCGCCATCGGTCGCTCCCTTGCAAGTGACGTCCATCCCAGTTTGTAGCTTTTATGAATCACCAATAGCGATTCTGGCGTGCAGATCACAGCCCAATATTGCGCCAATTGTTGTGCGATGCAGTTGGTTTCACGAAGCGGCCTCACTGCGCCCGCAAAGTGATGCGAAAGCAGGAGTCACATTCGTCCATGCCGGCAGATTTGTTTTTGCTTTGAGTTCCATCGAACTGACGTGGTGCGTGTGTCTCACCCGCATTCTGCGCGTCCCATACGTAGCGAAGGCCTGGCATGATTCGATACGGCTTCATCTTGCTCACTTTTTGCACAGCGCTGCTCGGAGGCGCAGGCGCTCCAGCGCAGGAACGTCGCCCCATCGCATGGGATGGTCTTGGCAAGGATCCGAACCGTCCTCACGTCGCGAAGCGGGGCGTCACGGACCACGCACTCACGGCAAGTGATCCCAATCAGGAGCGGGAAAGGGTACTCGGTACTTTGCGTCCATATTCCGAGGCATGGTGGGCGGTCCATGACGAAATACAGGCGGAGAACGACAGGCAGCTCGGCAGCAAGCTCGTGATCTGTCCTCGTTGCCTGGAGCCTTCGCCGCGCGAGGACGTCACCGGGTCGATCCGGTGAGAGGACAGACGGCCGATCGGCGCCGTAACGAGTCCATGCATATCCCTCTCCCGCAGCATCGAGAGAGGGGACCGCAACTCAACGGATCGCGCGCGCGGTCGCGCCCGTCACATTCCCTCCGCCGGGCAGTTCACCATCCAGGGAATGCCGAACTTGTCGACGCACATGCCAAAGCCCTTGGCCCAGAAGGTCTTGCTGAAGGGCATGGTGAGGCTGCCCCCGTCGGCCAGCGCGTTGAACTTGCGCTCGGCATCCGCGAGATCCGTGATCGTGAGGGAAATCGAGAAGCCCTGCGGCTTCTGAAAATGCTCGGGCGGCGCGTCGGAGGCCATCAATACGCTGCCGTCGGGCAGCGACATGCGCGCATGCATGATCATCTTCTCGCGGCCGGGTGCCGCGGGCATGTCCGGCGGCGCCTCCGAGGCCCGCATCATTGCATCGATCTTGCCGCCGAGAACCTTTGCGTAGTAGTTGAACGCCGCTTCGCAGGTGTCCTGATAGAACAGATACGGATTGAGCATCGTTTCTCTCCTCTTCTTCGTTCGCAGTGAGACCTATTGCTTCTCGGTGAGCTTCTTCAGGCCGGCGAGGCCCGCTTCGAAATCCTTGCCGATCATGCTGTCCATGTTGATGAAGACCTGCATCAGCTTGGACAGGAACGGGGCCGGACCGTACATCGCCCATGTGACGAGTGTGGCATCGCCTTGCGGCACAAAGGTGAACTCGGCGACATTGTGCCCTTCAAATGGCCGCTCGAAATCCAGCTTGATGCGGAGCTTCGAGGGCCCGTTCGCCTCCAGGATCTCCATGTGGCCGGCACCGACATTGTTGTTGCCGTCCCAGGCATAGGTCGCCCCCTTCCCCGCCGCGGTTCCGCCGAACGTCCGCTTCATGGCGGGATCGCGTCCCTCATAGGGCGACCAGGCGGTCCAACGGCGGAAATCGGCAACCAGTGGATAAATCGCATCGGCCCGCGCCTTCACGGCGAGGCTGCGCTCGACGCGGAATGTGTCAGGCTTGGTGAGGGCGAAGACGAGAATGCCTGCGATTCCGATCGCGAGCACGACGGCAATGATGGCAACGGCTCTCAGCATGAATGGCTCCTTGGATACCGGATTAAGACGAAAGGGCGCGGCAGGGGCCGACAGGAGCCGATGAGATTTTTCTTGCCCGTCATTCCGGGATGGTCCGAAGGACCAAATCTCGAGATTCCGGGTTCGCCCTCCGGGCGCCCCGGAATGACCGTGAGACATCATTTCGCCTTGGCGCTCTCCTTCGGCTTCGGCTGGCTGTCCCGGATCAGGCGATCGAGATGCATGCGGATGTGGGCGGCTTCGGCCGATGTATTGGCGAGCGCGATGGCGCGGTCGAAGGCGATGCGGGCTTCGTCGTTGCGGCCGAGCTGCATCAGGAAGGCGCCGCGCACGCCGTAGAAATGGAAGTAGTTGGCGAGCTTCGGCGCCAGCGGCTCGATCAGGTCGAGCGCAGCCTGGGGCCCGCGCACCTTCGAGACCGCGACCGCGCGGTTGAGTGTCACCACCGGCGAGGGCTGCACCACTTCGAGCGCCCCATAGAGCAGATCGATCTGGGTCCAGTCGGTCTCCCCCGGCGTCGCTGCGCGCGCATGCAGCGCGGCGATGGCGGCCTGGATCTGGTAGGGTCCGCTGCGGCGGTGGCGCATCGTCTTGTCGATCAGCGCGAGGCCTTCTGCAATCATGGTGCCGTTCCACAAGGAACGATCCTGATCGTCCAGCAGGATCAGCGATCCGTCCTCGGCAAAGCGCGCGGCGCTGCGCGCATGTTGCAAGAGAATCAGCGCCGTCAGGCCCATGATCTCCGGCTCGCTCGGAAACAGCCGCAGCAGCAACCGCGCCAGCCGGATCGCCTCCTCGCACAGCGGCTTCCTGATTTCGGCGGTGTCGCCACTCGCCGAATAGCCTTCGTTGAAGATCAGGTAGATCATCGCCGCGACTCCGGCGAGCCGTTCGGAGCGCTCGACCGCGCCGGGCGCCTCGAACGGCGTCCCGGCCTCGGCGACCTTCGCCTTGGCGCGCGTGATGCGCTGCTCCATCGCGGCTTCCGAGACCAGGAACGCGCGCGCGATCTGCTTCACCGTGAGGCCGGAGACGATGCGCAACGCCAGCGCGATCTGCTGCGTCGCCGGCAGCCCTGGATGGCAGCAGATGAACATCAGCCGCAAAATGTCGTCGCGATAGTGTGAGCCGTCGAGCCGCTCGGCGAGCGCGCCCTCGGCGTCGTCGAGATCGGAGATCGCCTGGTCGTCCTCGGGCAGCGGCTGTTGCTTGCGCGCGCGCCGCACCTCGTCGATTGCGACGTTGCGGCCGACCATGATCAGCCAGGCCGCGGGATCGCGCGGCGGCCCGTTCTGCGGCCAGGTTTTCAGCGCGCGCAGGCAGGCGTTCTGAAACGCCTCCTCTGCGGTATCAAGATCGCGGAAATAGCGCAGCAGCGCGCCCACCGCCTGGGGTCGCGCCGAGGTCAGCGCAGTCTCGATCCAAGCGGTGTCGGCATCGCTCACGTCAGGTTTCCTCCGGGCCGGAAGACGCCGACGGGACGCACCTCGTAGGCGCCGCCGGGATTGGCGGCTCCAAGCTCACGCGCGACGTCGAGCGCGTCGTCGAGATTCTTGCAGTCGACGATGTAGAAGCCGAGCAGCTGCTCCTTGGTCTCGGCATAGGGACCGTCGAGCACCAGTGGCGGATCCTCCTTGCGCAGCGTCGCCGCCGCGGTCGTCGGCAACAGCCGCGCCACCGGCCCGAGCCGGCCCTGTTTGGTGAGCTTCTCCTGAACCACGGCGAGCTTCTTCATCACGGCCTCGTCCTGGTCCTTGCTCCAGGAGCCGACGAAGTCCTCATCGTGATAGCAAAGAATGGCGTAAAGCATGGCCGGCACTTTCCTCGTCTGTTCTGAAGACGCGCCAATATGCCCCGCCCCGACAGGGCTGCGGAAAAAATTTGCAAGAAAAATCCGGCAGATCGTGCCAAGGAGGGTCCTTCATCAAGCGGAACCGACGAGGCACTTCGAATGACCCTGGGCACACTGGCCGTCCTCATCAACAGCACACAGCAGAACTGGCTGCCGGAGCGCTGGAAGGCCCGGTTCGAAGCGGTCTGCGGCGACCGCCGCGTGGTGCTGCTGCCGGACGCCGGGCTCGATCCGGCGGAGGTGCACTATGCGGCGGTGTGGAAGCCGGTGCCGGGCGATCTCGGTGCGTTCCCCAATCTTCGGGCCATCTTCAATCTCGGCGCGGGCGTTGATGCGCTGATGGCGGACAGGAGCCTGCCCGATGTGCCGCTGGTGCGCGTCGCCGTGCCCGATCTCACCAATCGCATGACCGAATATGTCGTCCTGCACGTGCTGATGCATCACCGCCAGGAGCTTTACCTCAGGCAATCGCAGCGCGAGAAACGCTGGGAACCAAAATATCAGTGGCCGGCAAGCGCGATCACGGTCGGCGTCATGGGATTGGGCACACTGGGGGCCGATGCGGCCGACGTGCTGCGGCGGCTCGGCTTCCGTGTCGCCGGCTGGAGCCGCAGCCCGCGGACGATCGACGGCGTGGTGTGCTTCCACGGCGCTGCGCAGATCGACGCGTTTCTGCGCACGACCGACATTCTGGTCTGCCTGCTCCCGCTGACGCCTGACACAAACGGCATCCTCAAGCGCGACCTCTTCACAAGGCTCCACCGCAACAGCCCGCTCGGCGCGCCCGTGCTGATCAATGCCGGCCGCGGTGGTCTGCAGAACGAATCGGACATTCTCGCCTGTCTCGACGACGGCACGCTGGGCGCCGCCTCGCTCGACGTCTTCGTGCAGGAGCCGCAGCCGAAGGACAGCCCGTTCTGGACCCATCCCAAGGTGGTGTTGACGCCACACAATGCCGCCGACACCGATGCGGACGCGATCTCGGCCTATGTCGCCGAGCAGATCGCGCGGTTCGAGGCCGGCGGCGCACTGGAGAACGTGGTGGACCGGGTCAGGGGGTATTGAGGCCGGCGGAGAGGCGTACGACCGTCTCGTAGTCGCGGTCGTCCCCACATGCTCGGACCGATCAGGGACTTTTCCGGCAAGCCGCTCGGCGCCGTCGAGCTCGTGATGGACAATGCCGATTACGAGGCCTCGGCCGACCGTGCCTGGTGGCTTTCAATCGGCATCGCCGCGCTGGGCTCGTGCGCGCGACAGAAGAGATCGGCGCGCAGGTCATTGCCGTGCAAGGCGAGACATCAGGCGCCGACGGCATCGCAGCCACGGGTGCGGCCGCGGAGGAAGTGCTGGGCTCGACCATCGAGCTGTCGAAGCAGTCGCAGCGGCTGCGCGACGAGGTCGATCTTTTTCTTGCGCAGATCCGCGCGGCGTAGCTGGCAATTGCGCGCAGGGGCCGGGACGACAGCTAGGACTTGGCTCCCACCATCACATCGATCGCGCCCTTCACGATCGCCTCGAGCTCCTTGCGCGGGACGCGCGCGCGCGAGCGGATGGCGATGGTGTGGATGGTGGCGGAGGCGATCTGTGCCAGCGCGACTGGATCGGCGCTCTCTCGCAACTCGCCTTTCTCCTTGGCGCGGCGGAAGCAACTGGCAAAAGCCTTGTCGAGTCCGGTGAGACCGTCGAGCACCATGGCGCGGATCTCGGGATCGCCAACGGCCTCGGACGCCGCGGTCACGACCGTGAAGCAGCCGCGCGGGCCGGTGTCACCGGACAGATAGATGTCCAGCGCGGACGCGTAGATGCGCTCCAGCCGCTGCCGCAGCGGCATCTCCTGGCGAAAAATCTCGACCATGGAAGCGCCGGCCTCCTCGCGATAGCGCTGGTAGCTCTTGATGTAGAGCTCGCGCTTGTCGCCGAAGGCGCCGTAAAGGCTCGGCCGGTTCATGCCGGTCGCTTCACTGAGATCGTCGAGCGAGGTGGCCGCGAAGCCTTGCTTGCGGAACAGATCGAGCGCCTTGCCGAGCGCGACATCGGGCTCGTAGGCGCGGGGACGGCCTCGGCGCTTAGGTTCGCCGCGGCGCTCGGGCTCATTGGCAGCAGCTGGCGGCTTCGATTTTTGTACCATTTCGCAAAATAATCCTTGACCACGCCCATATTATGCAAGATGGTACAAAAATCAATCTGGCCAGGTTGAGCGACACCCAAAGAGGAATTGCCCAAGGAGGCTACAGATGGATCTCTATTTCTCGCCGCTCGCCTGCTCGATGGCGACACGCGTCGCGCTGTATGAAGCCGGCGCCGAGGCGAACTATCTCGAAGTCGATCCACCCACCAAGAAGGTGCTGAACGACGGCTCCGACTTCCGTACCATCAATCCGATCGGGCTCGTGCCGACGCTGCGCACCGACGAAGGCGTGGTGCTGACCGAGAACGCCGCGATCCTGCAATATGTCGCGGACCGTTTTCCGCAGTCCGGCCTCGGCACCGCAACGGGCATCGAGCGCACGCGGCTGCATCAATGGCTCTGCTTCATCGGCACCGAGCTGCACAAGGGCCTCTTCATTCCCGTGCTCGACCGCAAAGCACCGCAGGAGACAAAGGCCTATGCGCTCGAGAAGTACCTGTCGCGGCTCGATTATCTCGACAATCACCTGAAGGGGCGCGACTTCCTGCTCGACCATTTCAGCGTGGCCGATGCCTATCTCGTCACGGTCATCAACTGGACCATGGCGACGCCGCCGATCGAGCTCGCGAAATGGCCGAACGTGAAGGCGTACTACGAGCGGCTGCGCCAGCGACCTTCGATTGCTAGGGCGATCGCGGAGGAGTTCGAGCTGTACAAGGCCGAGCAGGCGCGGAAGAAGGCGGCGGCGTAAGGCTCGGAAATGGAAACGCCGTCCCGGCCGTGCAGCCGGGGCGGCGCAAAACATTATCCGTACAGCACCCGCGGCAGGAATTGCTCCCCTCCTTTCGCTAGCCAGACGCCGAATGGCGTCACCGCGCGTATCCATAAACTGAAGCCGCATTGTCGGCAGATACGAGCCCGCTTTCGATGTCGTCCTCGATGGCCGCCCGATCGCGCTCGGTTGGCGCACCGATGCCGGCGCCGCCGGGCGTCAGCACCACGAGGCGATCATCCGGAGGCACCTGCTGAAAGCCCTTGCCGCGCAGCTTCTTCCCGGATTTCAGGCCGACATAACCAGCCTCGCCGTCCCGGCCGCCATCGCGCCCGCGCGGCGGATGATCGATGCGGTCGAACGCAGCGAGAATGTCGAACGGCGCATCGACGCCGCTGCCGACCTCGATGATCTGGCCGAGGCCGCCGCGGGTGCGCCCTGCCCCGCCGGAATCCGGGCGCAGCTCCTTGCGCCAGAAGATCAGCGGCGTCTGCGTTTCCGCGATCTCGACCGGCGTGCCGCGCACGCCGCTTGGGTAAGCGGTTGCCGACAAACCATCTTTACCGAAGCGCGCGCCGGTGCCGCCATTGGAGGTGACCGCCATGGAGAACCCGTAATTGCCGCCGACGCCGCTTCGCGTCTGCCCGCGCACGTTGAGATTCCACAGGCACGACGTACCCTCCGCCGGCACGCGCTCGGGAATGATCTGGCGCAGGCAGCCGAACACGACGTCTGGCAGCATCTGGCCGATGACGTGGCGCGAGGCGACCGGCGCCGGCTTCGGCGCATTGAGGATCGCGCCCGCCGGCGCCGACACCGTCAGCGGCGAGAGCGAGCCGGCATTGTTGGGGATTTGTGAGGCGACGACGCAGCCGAGGCCGAACACGGTGTAGGCGGTGCTGTAGGACAAAGGCACGTTGATGCCGAACTCCGAGGCCGCGGAGGTACCGTCGAAATCGACGTGAATGCCTTCGTCCGAGATCGTCAGCGTCGCGGCCAGCGTCACCGGCTCATCATAGCCGTCAACCACCATGGCGTTGCGCCAGCTGCCCTTCGGCAGCTTGGCGATCTCGGCCAGCACGGCCTCGCGCGAGCGATCGCAGATGTAGTCGCCGAGCTCGTCGAGCGTGTCGATGCCAAACTCGTTCATCATCTCGACCAGACGCTCGCAGCCGACGTCGTTGCAGCCGGCGAGCGAATAGGTATCGCCTTCGGTGTCGATCGGCAGCCGCGTGTTGGTGCGGATCATCGCCATCAGCGTCTCGTTGACGACGCCCTGGTCGATCAGCTTCAGCATGGGGATGTAGAGCCCCTCCATGAACACGTCGGTGGCGTCAGGCCCGAAGCCGATGCCGCCGATGTCCATGAGATGGCTGGTGCAGGAGAACAGCGCGACGACCTTGCCGTCCTTGAAGCAGGGCGTCGTCACCACGAAGTCGTTGAGATGGCCGGTGCCCATCCAGGGATCGTTGGTGATGTAGGCATCGCCCTGCTTCATCGTCGCGATCGGAAAGTGAGCAATGAAATGCTTGACCGATTCCGCCATCGAGTTGACGTGGCCGGGCGTACCGGTCACCGCCTGCGCCAGCATCCGCCCGCTGAGGTCGAACACGCCGGCCGAGAGGTCGCCGCATTCGCGCACAATCGGGCTGAACGCGGTACGGAGCAGCACCTGCGCCTGCTCCTCGACCACGGCGATCAGCCGGTGCCACATGATCTGGAGATCGATCAGGCTCGCGCCATTTGCCTTGCTCATGGTCAGGCCGTCTTTCGTTCCATGACGATGCTGCCGGCACCGTCGATATGCGCGTCGAAACTGGTGGAGACGAAGGTCGAGGTTTCGTCCTCCGCGATCACCGCGGGACCGGCAATGGTCGCGCCCGGCGCCATGTCCTCGCGGCGATAGAGCGGGATCTCGATCACTGCGCCCGCCCGGCCGTCGAAGAACTTTCGGCTGCCGGATGCCTTGGCCGCGGGCTTGCGCGCGACGGAAGCGGCGGCGGGCGGGTTGCGCGCCTCGGTGGTGGCGAGCACCGACCAGCTCAACACCTCGATCGCAGCGCCCGGGATCGGCCGCTCGAACATTGCGGAATAATCCGTCTCGAACTTCTGCCGCAGACCGGCGAGATCGGCCGTCATCAGCCGCCGGTTCGGCAGCTCGACCGTGATCTCGTGGCCCTGGCCGACATAGCGCATGAAGGCCGCGCGGCGCTCGCGCACCGGCGCACCGGCGGCGCCGGGCTCGACCAGCGCACGCGCCTCATTCGCCATTTCCTGCAAGAGATTGGAGACCGCCTCGGTGTCGAAATCATCGAGGCGGACATGCCGGCTGCGCACCAACTCATAGGCGATGGGCGCGGCGAGGAAACCGACGGCCGAGCCGACGCCGGCATTCGAGGGCACGATCACGCGGGAGACGCCGATCTTCTCGGCGACCCGCGCCGCATGCAGCGGCGCGGCACCGCCGAACGCGATCAGCGTGTGCTGGCCGACCACGGCGCCGCGCTCGACCGCATGCACGCGCGCCGCGCTCGCCATGTTCTCGCAGACGACCTCGTGCACGGCATAGGCGGCCGTCTCCGCCGACAGGCCGAGCGGCGCACCGACATCGCGCAGCAACGCCTGCTTCGAAAGCTCCGGATCGAGCTTGATCGTGCCGGCTGCAAACGCATCAGGATCGATCATGCCGAGCGCGACGTCCGCATCCGTCACCGCCGGGCGCTGGCCGCCGCGGCCGTAGCAGGCAGGCCCCGGCTCGGAGGAAGCACTCTCCGGACCCACGGTGACGCGCTTCATCGCGTCGACATGCGCGATCGAGCCGCCGCCGGCGCCGATCTCGACCATCTCGATCACGGGAATCCTTACCGGCAGGCCGGAGCCTTTGAGGAAGCGCGCGGCGCGATCGACCTCGAACACGCGCGAGGTCTCCGGCTGGTATTTTTCGATCAGGCAGATCTTTGCCGTGGTGCCGCCCATGTCGAAGGACAGCACCTTGCTCTCCCCGAGCCGCGCCGCGATCTGTGCCGCGAAGATCGCGCCGCCAGCCGGACCGGATTCGACGAGACGAACGGGAAAGCGCCGCGCCGTCTCGATCGAGGTCACGCCGCCGCCCGACGTGACGAGATAGATCGCGCCGCGAAACTGCTCGACCTGCAGGGCATCGGCCATGCGGGCGAGATAGCCGTCGATCAACGGTTGCACATAGGCGTTGGCGACCGCGGTGGAGGTGCGTTCATATTCGCGGATCTCCGGACACACGGCCGATGACACCGTCACCGAAATGCCGGGCATCTCCTCCCCGATGATCGCGGCCGCGCGCCGCTCGTGCTCGGGGTTGGCATAGGAGTGCAGAAAGGCGATCGCGACGCTCTCGACGCCCAGCTCACGCAATTTCGGCGCGAGCGCGCGCACGGCAGTCTCGTCCAGCGGGAGACGGACGGCGCCATGGGCGTCGATGCGCTCTGGCACGGTGAAGCGCAGGGAACGGGGCGCCAGCGGCTTCGGCTTGTCGATGCTGAGATCATATTGGTCGTAGCGGCTTTCGGTGCCGATATCGAGCACATCACGGAAGCCCTCGGTCGCGATCAGCGCCGTCTTGGCCCCGCGGCGCTCGATGATGGCATTGGTCGCGAGCGTGGTGCCGTGAATGAAGACGTCGATGTCGCTGATATGCGCACGCGCATCAGTGAGGATGAGGCGGATGCCGTCCAGCACCGCCCGCTCGGGGCGCTGCGGCGTCGTCAGCACCTTGCGCGTCTTGCGGTCCTGTCCCACGTCCAGCACGATGTCCGTGAACGTGCCACCGATATCCACGGCAAGCCGCACCTCGGCTCCCTCAAGCATTCCAAATTCTCCGTGCTGATCGTCAAGACCGGGTTTCGAAAACGCAGCAATTTCCGTGCCGTGAGTCATGTCGGCAACGCTGTGCCCGGCCATTCTGCGCGGCACCTATACAATAGGCAAGGCGTGTGCGCCGCTGGTGCGATCAGAGCAGGAATGCAAGCGCTGACTCGCAGCGCTCCTCGACCTTCAGCGTCAGGAGATCGTCGGCGCGGGTGCGGCCGAGATTGACCGCGGCGATCGGGATATTACCGCGCGCGGCGGCCTGGACGAAGCGGAAGCCGGAATAGACCATTAGCGAGGAGCCGACGACGAGCATGGCGTCGGCCTCTGCCAGATGGTCCTGCGCGGTGGCAACGACGTCGCGGGGGACGTTCTCGCCGAAGAACACGACGTCGGGCTTGAGGATGCCGCCGCAGGCTTCGCAGGCAGGCACCTGGAACGACGAGAAATCCTCGTGCTCCAGATCGGCATCGCCATCAGGTGCATCGGCGGCATCGAGCGTCAGCCACGCCGCGTTCGCGCGACCAAGCGCATGTTGAAACTCGTCGCGCGGTGTCTTGCGGCCGCAGGCCATGCAGCGGACAAGATCGAGCCGACCGTGCAGGTCGATGACCTGCCGATGGCCGGCCGATTGATGCAGCCGGTCGACATTCTGGGTCAGCAGCATCCCGCACCGGCCTTTCGCCTCGAGCCGGGCCAGCGCACGGTGCGCATCGTTCGGCTTCGCCTGACCGAACCGCCGCCAGCCGACCAGGCTGCGCGCCCAATAGCGCCGGCGCGTATGCTCGTCCGACATGAAGGCCTGGAAGTTGACCGGCTGGGTCCGCTTCCAGTTGCCTTGGCCGTCGCGATAGTCGGGAATGCCTGAATTGGTGCTGCAGCCGGCGCCGGTCAGCACGAACAGACGTTCGTGCCGGCCGATGAAATCCTGGAGTGGGGAATCTGCCATGGCGCAGATGTAGTCTGCGCCGGCGGATTCTGCCAGATGCCGCGCGGCTCCCCGCCTGCCGGGCCCGACTTAGCTCGCCCAGTTCTCGCGAAACTCCGGAAACAGCGTGACACCTCCGCAGGCGTAGATGGTCTGCCCGGTGATGTAGCTGGCATCATCGGAAGCGAGGAAGGCAAACACGGCGGCGATCTCTTCTGGTGTCCCCACGCGGCCCAATGGAATGTGGCTGGTCACGACGCCGCGCTTTTCCGGATCGCCAGTCCAGGCCGCGTTGATCGGTGTGTCGATCGCCCCTGGACCAACGGCATTGACCCGAATGCCCCGGCCGGCGAATTCCAGCGCCAGCGTGCGCGTCAGATTGGCCATGCCGCCCTTGCTGATGGAATAAGCGAGATAGCCGGGCTTTGGGATGATCTGGTGGACGCTGGAGCAGTTGATGATGCTGCCGCCTCCGCCGCGCGCGACGAAATGCGCCAGCGCCTTCTGCGCGCAGAGCACGGCGCCGTTGAGGTTGACGTCGATGATGCGGCGATAGGTTTCGACGTCGAGCGCCTCGCTCGGCGACTCTCGCTGGAAGCCGGCATTGTTGACGAGACAGTCGAGGCGCTTCCAGCGTGCGAGGACCGTTTCGAACATCGCAGCGATATCCTCTTCCTTACCGACATCGGCCTTGACGATGATGTGATCGAGCCTGCCGTGACCGCGGTCGCTCGATGCCGTTCGCGCAATGGCGAGCGTCTCCTCGGCCCTCCCAGGGTGATCGAAATAGTTGATGGCGACGGTCGCGCCTTCCTGCGCCAGGCGGATGGCCACGGCGCGGCCGATGCCTTGCGAGGCGCCGGTCACCAGGGCGTTTTGGCCGACGAGGCGCGATGGAAAGGAAGTTGAGCGTTCGGTTTGCGGCATGTGTTCTCTCCGGAATGAATCATCATGGATGGAACCGGCGTTTTGTTCCATCCCTTCGGCATATCGCCGGGATTCACGCGGCGCGCTGCGCCGGCGCCGAAGTCAGGATCTGATAAAGGATGATGGCCCCGAAGGTCGCGGTGCCGATCCCGCCGATCGTGAACGCGCCGAATTTCAGCGTGAGATCACCGGCACCCGCGGTCAGCGCCACGGCAACGGTGATCAGGTTTGCAGGATTGGCGAAGTCGACCTTGTTCTCGATCCAGATTCGGCCCGCCATCGCCGCGATCAACCCGAACAGCACGATCGAGACGCCGCCGATGACTGCGCCGGGGATCGACAGGATCAACGCACCGAATTTCGGCGAGAAGCCGAGCAGGATCGACACAATGGCTGCGAAGGCAAACAGCAAGGTCGAATAGACCTTCGTCGCCGCCATGACGCCGATGTTCTCGGCATAGGTGGTGACCCCGGTGCCGCCGCCGCAGGCTGCAACGATGGTCGCGAGGCTGTCGGCGAACAGGGCGCGGCCGAGAAAGGCGTCGAGGCTCCGGCCCGTCATGGCGCCGACGGCCTTGATATGCCCGAGATTCTCGGCGACGAGAATGACGGCAACCGGCGCGATGAGGAAGATTGCATCGGCATGGAAGCTCGGCGCAGTGAAGTTCGGCATCCCCAGCCACGGCGCGGCCGAGAGTTGCGCGAAGTCGATCGGCTTGCCGAAGCCGAGGCCGTTCGCGAACAGCAAGTACAGGAGATATCCACCGATTGCACCGACGATGATCGGCAGGCGGCGCCACAGGCCTGGCGCGGCAACGGCAACCACGCCGATGATCAGGACGGTCGCGAGCCCGATCCAGGTGTCGAACGCATTGGCGCTCACCGCCTTGACCGCCACGGGCGCGAGGTTGAGGCCGATCGCGGCGACCACGGCGCCGGTGACGGCGGGCGGCAGCAGCCTCTCGATCCAACCGACGCCGGACCACATCACGATCAGCGAAATCAGACCGTACAGGACCCCGGCGCCGACGATGCCGCCGAGTGCAACCGGCAGGTTCGGGTTCGGCCCCTGCCCGGCATAGCCGGTGGCCGCGATGACGACGGCGATGAACGCGAAGCTCGAGCCGAGATAGCTCGGCACGCGCCCCGCGACGATGACGAAGAAGATCAGCGTGCCGACGCCGGAGAACAGCACCGCAACGTTGGGATCGAACCCCATCAGCAACGGCGCGATGATCGTCGATCCCGACATCGCGACGCAATGCTGCAAACCGGAAACGATGGTCTGGCCCCAGGACAGCCGCTCCTCCGGCATGATCACGCCAGAGGTCTTGAGTCTCCAGCGCGGAAAATAGCCCTGTGCCTGCTCGTCCGAGTCTGTTGCGATCGTCATGTTCCCCCCGTTGCGGTCCAGCGATCGATGTTCGTGCGATCCGACAAAAATGTGATTGTCGCTTCTGCGGCGCCCATCACATGATGAAATCATGCAAGATCAATAAGTTCCCGGGCCTACATTATGACACAAGTCGCGATCCAGCCAGCCATCCGCCGCCGGCACCAGCCCTGGTACAAGATCCTTTACGTCCAGGTGCTGATCGCGATCGTGCTCGGCGTGCTGATCGGCTACTTCTATCCCGATCTCGGCAAAGCCTTGAAGCCGCTTGGCGACGGCTTCATCGCGCTGATCAAGATGATGATCGCGCCTGTCATCTTCTGCACCGTGGTGCACGGCATCTCCTCGATGGGCGACCTCAAGCGTGTCGGCCGGGTCGGATTGAAGTCGCTGATCTATTTCGAGACGGTCTCGACCGTCGCGCTCGCGGTTGGCCTGCTGGTCGGCGAGATCCTCCAGCCCGGACACGGCTTCAACATCGATCCCGCCACCATCGACCCGGGATCAGTGGCGACCTACGTCACCAAGGCCAAGGAGGAGGGCATCGTCGCCCATCTGATGGCGATCATTCCCGAGAGCTATCTGGGCGCCATCGCACGCGGCGACCTCTTGCAGGTGCTGCTGATCTCGATTCTCTCCGGCTTCGCCATCGCCTTCCTCGGTAAGGCCGGCGAGCCCATTGCGGACGCGATCGACAAGGCCGCAAAAATGTTCTTCGGCATCATTCGCATCATCGTGCGCGTCGCGCCGATCGGCGCCTTCGGCGCGATGGCGTTCACCGTGGGGGCCTACGGACTCGGCTCGCTGCTCAATCTCGCCGCGCTGATCGGCACGTTCTATCTCACCAGCATCCTGTTCGTCCTGATCGTGCTGGGTGCGATCGCGCGGCTGGCAGGCTTCTCGATCCTGCGCTTCATCGCCTATATCAAGGACGAGCTCTTGATCGTGCTGGGCACCTCGTCCTCGGAGACGGTACTGCCGCAGATGATCCAGAAGATGGAGCATCTCGGCGCCTCGCGCTCGGTGGTCGGCCTCGTGATCCCGACCGGCTACAGCTTCAACCTCGACGGCACCAACATCTACATGACACTGGCGACGCTGTTCCTGGCGCAGGCCACCAACACGCATCTGACCATCTGGCAGGAGCTCGGCATCCTCGGCATCGCCATGATCACCTCGAAGGGCGCTTCGGGCGTCACCGGCGCAGGCTTCATCACGCTCGCCGCGACGCTCTCGATCGTGCCTGATATTCCCATCCAGTCGATCGCGATCCTGGTCGGCATCGACAAGTTCATGAGCGAATGCCGCGCGCTGACCAATCTGATCGGCAACGGCGTCGCCTGCGTCGTCATCAGCATCTCCGAAGGCGAGCTCGACCGCGAGGCGCTGCACGAGACCATGGCTCATCCGCTGGAGATCGGCGAGACGTTGGAACCGGGTGGAGGTGCATAGCACGACGTCCGGTTCCGATGCGGTAGTTTCCCGGAATGGAAAAGCGGTGAGATACGCGTCACAACAACGGCGTTGGGATCACCGATTGATAGTCAATCTTTCAGCCCGACGCGCTGGGTGCAGGCGTCGGGCTTTTGAAAATCTTCCAGGACTGCGCGGCAGAAGTGCAGGATCAAGCCGCAGCTTGAGGAGACGACAGCGCGGCGAGCGCTGACGTCCCATTGGTCGATGCGATCAGCCCTTGAGCGCGGTGACCACCACCTCGATCAGCGCGCCGCCGCCGAGATCGGCGACGCCGACGGTGGCGCGGGTCGGCAGATTATCGCCGAAGAACTCGGTCCAGGCTGCGTCCATCTCCTTCTTCTTGGAGAGATCGGTGACGAAGATCGAGGCACTGACGACGCGGCTCTTGTCGGTGCCGGCTTCCTTCAGATAGCCGGCGATCTTGCCGAGGATATTGCGGGTCTGGTCGCCCATCGAGACCGAGGTGTCGTCGGCGATGGTGCCGCCGAGAAAGACGAAGCCATTGGCCTCGACGGCGCGATGCATGATGGGCGTGCGGATGCCGCGGGTGATGCTCATGATGTCCTCTTGTTGCTAGTGCGTGGAAGGATGGAAGCGGTCGATGCCGAGATCGCTGACGCGGGTCTGGGTGCCGCCGCTCACGATCAGCTCCGCCATGACGGCGCCGGCACCGGGGCCGAGCTGAAAACCGTGCAGCGAGAAACCGAACTGGTGATAGAGGCCCTTGTGGCGGCTGCTAGGCCCGAACACGGGGATGTCGTCCTTCATCTTCGCCTCGATGCCGGCCCAGGCGCGGACGATGGTCGCGCTGCGCATCACCGGGAACAGCTCGAACACGGTCTGCGCGCTGGTCGCAAGACTCTTCCAGTCCAGCACGGTCTCGTTGCGGTCCTGGTACGGCGTCGCGAGGTGGCCGCCGCCGATCAGCACCGTACCGTTCTTGAACTGCTTGAAGGAGAGCTTGCGCCCGCGCAGGATCACGACGGGGTCGATGAAGTGGGGCACGCGCGAGGTGATCATCAGCATCGGCGCCACGGTCTCGACCGGCACCGGCTCGCCGAGATCAGCCGCGATCTTGCCGGCCCAGGCGCCGGCAGCGTTGACCAGCACCGGCGCGGCAAAGCTCTCCGAACCGACATCGACGTGCCAGAGGCCGTCACGATGTCGGATGTTGGTAGCGGCGACGCCCTCGCGCACGGTCGCACCTGACTGCTCAGCCTTGCGACGGAACGCCGTCGTCGTCTGCGCCGGATTGGCCGCGCCGTCACGACGCGAGATCACGCCGCCGGGACAGGTCTCGGCCACCGCGGGCACCAGCCGGCGCAATTCCGCCGCATCGATCAGCTCTTCATGAGTGAAGCCAAGCGCATTGAGCTCGGCGACGCGGGTGCGGCAGACCGCGAGCTCGTCCTCGTTCTCGGCAACCAGCACCTGGCCGTAGCTCTCGAAACTGCAATCGTCGTCGACGAGCTCCGAAATCTTCTCCCAGATCGCCATCGAACGGATCGACAGCGGAATCTCAGGGATGTGCCGTGCAAGCTGGCGGACGCCGCCGGCATTGACGCCGGAAGCGTGGCGGCCGGCATAGTCCTTCTCGATCAGCACCGGCTTCATGCCGGCAAGGCACAGGTGCAGCGCGGTCGAGCATCCGTGGATGCCGCCGCCGATGACGATCGCATCCGCGTTTTTGCTCATCCGCGCACCACGGCCTTGACGTCGGCCTCGCTCTTCGGAACGGCGGCGAGCTCGGCGAGCGTGATCGGCTTCACCGGCGCGCGCAGCCGATAATAGCCGATCTCCTGCGGGGTCTTGCCGCGCGCCTGCGCCATCAGCTCGGTGACGGTGAGGCCGCAGAGCCGGCCCTGGCACGGGCCCATGCCGGTGCGGCGATAGGCCTTGAGCTGGTTCGGCCCGGTCGCGCCGATCGCCACGGAATCCAGAACGTCCTTTGCCGTCACCTCCTCGCAGCGGCAGACGATGGTGTCGTCAGAGGGAATGCGGAACTGCGGCGCGGGACGGAACAGCGTGTCGAGGAACAAGCGGCCACGCTCGGCCTTCGCGAGCTCGGCACGGAGCGTCGCCGTTGCGGGGAGTTTGGCGGCAGAAGCGGGCGCCAACGCTTCGACCGCGGCGCGCGCGGCAATACGACCGCGCACCACGGCTGCATTGGCACCCCCAATGCCTGCGCCGTCACCGGCGATCGCGATGCCGGCGACTGAGGAATTGCCACTCGCATCCAGTACCGGCGACCAGCACAATTGAAGGTCGTCCCAGCGATGCTCGATGCCGGCCGCCATCGCCAGGTTGACGTTCGGCACGACGCCCTGATGCAGCAGCAACAGATCCGCAGGAATGGTCTCGCGCTTGCCGCCGGCGACATAGCTGACGCTCGCGAGCTGGCCGTCGCCAGCCGCGGCAAGCTCGGTGAGGCCGGAGACGACCTGCACCTTGGCCTTCACCTCGCGCATCATCGACAGGCCCTTGGCGAAATAGGGCGAGGTCAGGAATGCAAAGGCATGCGGCAGCGCCGCGAAGTAGTTGCCGCGCTCGGTGGTGTCGAGGATGCGATCGATGCGACCGCCGAGGCGCAGGATCTGCGCGGCGAGCAGCCAGAGCAGCGGGCCCTGCCCTGCGATCACGGTGCGGCCATCGGGCACCATCGCCGAGGACTTCAGCATGGTCTGCGCGGCACCCGCGGTCATCACGCCCGGCAGCGTCCAGCCGGGAATCGGGAACGGCCGCTCCAGCGCGCCGGTCGCAAGGATCACGCGCTTGGCCTTGATGAAGGCGGAGGCGCCGCCGATCGAGACGGCGATCTCGAGATTGCGGTCGAGACTCCAGACCGTGGCACGCTGGATCACTTCCGCATTGCTGGCGCGCAGCGTCTGCACGAGATCGGCACCGACCCAATAATCGGCGCCGAGCTGATCGCGCTCGGTCACCGGCGTGGAAGAGATGGCGCGGAACACCTGGCCGCCGGGGCCGATGTTCTCGTCGAGCAGCAGCGTCGACAGGCCGGCCTCGGCGGAGGTCGCGGCAGCAGCAAGACCCGCCGGCCCCGCGCCGATCACCACGACGTCGTAGTCTTCGCGCCTGGGAGCCACAGTCATTTTCCGATCTCCCGCTTGCCCTTCTGAATCTCGATCTGCATGCCCTCGGCGACGGGCACGAGGCAGCCCTGTCGATTGCCGAAGCCATCGATGGTGACGAGACAGTCGAAGCACACGCCCATCATGCAATAAGGCAGGCGCGGCGCGCCGCTCACCGCAGTCGAGCGCCGCGCATCGCGGCCCGAGGCCAGCAGCGCGGCGGAGACGGTGTCACCCTGACGCGCCGCGACGGCAACGCCGTCGACGAAGATCTGCACCTGCGGCCGCTTGTCCTGTTCGGATCGTCTAAACATGGGGATGCCTCTTGGCTCCTTGATATCTCTAATAACCGCTGCTGTTCGCCGCGCCAGCGCCACCGAAACGGCTGGCCGAGAACGCCCCGACCAGCTCCGGCTCGAGCGCGCCCTGCGCCACCATGCGCGCGATCTCGAAGGCGTGGTTGGAGGCGAGCGTCACGCCGGAATGGCAGCAGGCGACGAAGGCGCCGGGATGCGTCTCCGACTGGTCGTAGATCGGAAAGCCGTCCTGCGGCATGACGCGAATGCCGGACCAGCTCCTGACCACGTTGAGCCGCGCCAGATGCGGGAACATGCGCTGGGCGCGATCGGCCATGACGCCGCTGATCGAAGGCTTCAGCACGCGATCATCCAGCTCATCCTCCTTGCTGTCGCCGATCATCACCGTGCCCTCGTCGGTCTGGCGGATCGTGGTCAGCGGATGCGGCAGGAACGGCATGGTGCGCTCGGTCACGACGATCTGGCCGCGAGTCGGCCCCATCGGCGCGTAGAGACCGACCATCGGTGCGAGTGTCTGGTTCGCATTGCCGGCGGCGAGCACGATCTTGGCGGCACGCAGCTCGCCCTTGGGCGTCGTCAGGCGGAATTCGCCGCCGCTCTTGCTGATCGCCGAGACCGGCCGCTCCGGAAAATAATCGATGCCGAACGCCCTGAAGCCGGTGTGGAAGGCGCGGAAGGTGCGCAGCGAATTGACGTGGCCGTCGAGCGGACAATAGCTGCCGCCGGAGACCTCGGGCCCGATCAGCGGCAGCGTCTTCTTGATCTCGGAGGGCCGCAACATCTCCATCTTGTAGTCGGCAGCGCCGACCTGGTTGTGCATGCGCTTGACGAGCTCGGCGCGCTGGCCGAATTCGTCCTCGCCGAGGGTGAGATGAAAACCGCCATTCTGCTGGAGGCAGACGTCGAGGCCGGTCTGTTGCTTCAGCTCGGAGGCAAGCCGGCCCCATGCCTGCGAGGCCTGCACGGTCCAGACCGTATAGGCGGGCATGCCGAGACCCTTGCTCTGCACCCATACCAGCGCGAAGTTCGCGCGCGAAGCACGCTTGGTGATGTCGCCTTCGTCGAGCACGGCGACGCTCTTGCCGAGGCGGCCGAGGCCCCAGGCAATGGCGGAGCCGAGCAGTCCGCCGCCGACGACGGCGACGTCGTAATCCGTTCGCATGGGTTCTCCTATCGTCCCGTGTCGCCCTTGCCGGCGAGCACGCGGTCGAGCCCGTAGAAGCGGTCGAGCAGAATGAGGGCGGTCATGGTGATCGCGATCACGCAGGCCGAGACCGACGTCACCAGCGGATCGATGTTGTCCTGGATATAAAGGAACATGCGCACCGGCAACGTCTCGGTGCCGGGCGCGGCGAGGAAGACGGTCATGGTGAGATCGTCAAAGGACTGGATGAAGGCGAGCGCCCAGCCGCTGATCACGCCGGGCAGGATCAACGGCAAGGTGACGCGGCGGAACAGCGTCCAGCTGCCCGCACCGAGTGAGACCGCAGCCATTTCGACCGAGCGATCCATGCCGGTGGCCGCCGCCAGTGTCAGCCGCAGCGCGAATGGAAACACGATGATGACATGCGCGATGATCAGCGCGGCAAAGCTGCCGCCGAGACCGGCTGACGTAAAGAATCTCAGGAAAGCGATGCCGAGTACGACATGCGGGATCATCAGCGGCGACAGGAAGAGAGCTGCGAGCACATCGCGGCCACGGAAGCGATAGCGCGCGATCGCGAGCGCGGCAGGCACTGCGAACAGCAACGCGACCAAGGACGATAGCGCTCCGAGGCCGAGGCTGACCCAGAAGGCATGGATGAATTCGGGGTAGTTCGCGATCGTCCTGAACCAGCGCAGCGAAAAACCATTGGTCGGCAGCGACAGAAAACCTTCGGGCGTGAAGGCGACGAGGCAGACCACGAGGATCGGCGCCACCATGACGATGACGAAGATGGTGTGGAAGATCAGCGCCAGCGGGCCATTCCGTCTCATCGGAACACCTCCGCGTAGCGCCGCTCGATCAGCGCGTTGCTGCCGACGACGATCAGCACCAGCGCCACCAGCAGCAGCGTCGCGACCGCCGCCCCCAGCGGCCAGTTCAGCGTGTTGAGGAACTCGTCATAGGCCAGCGTCGCCGCGACCTTGAGCCGGCGGCCGCCGATGATCGCAGGCGTCGCAAAGGCGCTGGCCGAGAGCGAGAACACGATGATCGCGCCCGACAGCACGCCCGGCATGATCTGCGGCATGATGATGCGGCGGATGATGGTCGCAGGGCTGGCGCCGAGCGACATCGCGGCATTCTCGATCTGCGGATCGAGCCGCTGCAGGGCCGCCCACACCGAGAGCACCATGAACGGCATCATGACGTGGGCGAGCGCGACGACCATTCCGGTCTCGGTGAACATGAAGGGAATTGGCGAGCGGATCGCGCCAAGCGACATCAGCAGCTTGTTGACGAGGCCGTTGTTACCGCCGAACAGCAGCGCCCAGCCGAGCGTGCGCGCGACGACGGAGATCAGCAGTGGTCCGAGAATGACCAGCAGGAAGAAGCTCTTCCAGCGACCGCTCATGCGGTTGAGGATGTAGGCTTCGGGTGCGCCCAGCAATGCAGTGAGCAGCGTGGTCAGGATCGCGATGCGAAACGTCCGCCAGAACATTTCGGCGTAATAGGGATCGGTCGCGATCTCGTGCCAGTTCTTGAGGATGAAGACCGGTTCGATGCCCTTGTACTGGCCCCAATCGTGGAACGACAGCATTACCGTCATGGCCAGCGGGATCAGCAGCACGCCGACGAACAGCATCAAGGCGGGCGCCGTCAGCGCCCACGGCGCACGCGCGCTGCGTTCCTCGGCGGCCATGCTCATGCGACCGCCCTCGCACGCACGCTCATGTCTTCCGGACGCCAGGACAGGCGAACGGCCTCGCCTTCGGCAGGCTGCGCCTGGCCGTCATTCTGGCGGATCACGATGGCTGGGCCGCATTCGCTCTCGCACTGGAACAGCCAGTGATTGCCCTGGAAGATGCGCGTGACGATCTTGGCGGTGAGGCCCGCATCGCCAAAGCCGATACGCTCGGGGCGAATGCTGACGGTCACAGCACCGTTGAGGCCAGCCGGCGCCGGTGCGCTCCAGGAGCCCGCCACCAGCTTCGCGGCCGCGGCAGTCCGATCGATCATCGCGGCAAAATCGTTGGTCTTGCCGAGGAATTGCGAGACAAAGGCCGAGGCCGGCTTCTCATAGGTTTCCTGCGGCGTGCCGATCTGCTCGATCTTGCCCTGGCTCATCACCACGATGCGGTCCGACAGCGACATCGCCTCGTTCTGGTCGTGGGTGACGAGAATCGTGGTGGTGCCGATGGTGCGCTGGATCTGGCGCAGCTCGATCTGCATCTCCTCGCGCAGCTTTGCGTCGAGATTCGACAGCGGCTCGTCGAGCAGCAGCACGCTCGGCTTGATCACCAGCGCCCGCGCCAGCGCCACGCGCTGCTGCTGGCCACCCGACATGCGGCGCGGATGGCGGTCCTCGTAACCGGCGAGCCCCACCATCGCGAGCGCGGCGCGGACGCGCTCGGTCCGCTCATTGCGCGATACGTTGCGCATCTCCAGGCCGAAGGCGACGTTCTCCGCCGCGGTCATGTGCGGAAACAGCGCGTAGCTCTGGAACACGATGCCGAGACCACGCTTGGCCGGATGGACCGCGGTCAGGTCCTTGCCCTCGAGGCGGATCGCGCCGCGTGTCGGATCGAGGAAGCCCGCGATCATCTGCAACGTCGTGGTCTTGCCGCAGCCGGACGGGCCGAGGAAGGAGATGAACTCCCCCTTCCCCACCGACAGGCTGAAGTCCTCGACCACAGTCTGCGTGCCGAACTGCTTTGCGACCCGATCGAGCTCGAGATAGGCCATGACGCTGTCTCCGCTGCCGACGATCAGATCAGCGCTCGACCTCGCGATTCCAGCGCTTGGTCCACTCCTCGCGCTTCTCGTTGATGACGGTCCAGTCCGGATTATAGAGCTTGGCCGCGCGCTCGCCGATCGGCGCCATCTTGCCGAGCTCCGGCGGGATCACCAGCGATTTCAGCACTGGGCCGTAGCCATAGTCCTTCAGCATCACGAGCTGGATCTTGGGATCGAGCAGCATCTTGACGAAGCTCGCCGCCAGCGTCGAAGCATTGGGCTTGTTGATCGGACACGCCGTCGTCAGCAGGGTCGCCGCGCCCTCCTTGGGATAGACAAAGTCGACGGGAAAACCGGTATTGGCAAAGCTCTGCACGCGGCCGGTGCCCCACACCGCGATCACGGCCTGGCCGGACTGGAACAGCTCGGTCATCTTGCCGGGTGACGGCTCATAGGCGAGCACGTTCGGATTGATCTGTTCCTTGAAGATCTTGAATCCGGAATCGACGTTGGTCTCGCCGCCGCCGTTCATCTTCGACAGCATCACCAGCGCTTCGAGACCATAGGTGTTGTTGATCGGCGGGATCACGAGCTGCTTTGCGTATTTCGTGTCCTTCAGGTCGTTCCACGAGGTCGGCGGCGCCCAGCCTTTCTCCTTGAACACTTTGGTGTTGTACATCAACCCGGTCGCGACGATGCCGATGGCGACCGCACGATCGTCCTTGAAGCGCGCGGTGTCGTAGAGATCGGCGGGCAGGCCGTCGAGCTTGCCGCAAAAGCCGAGCTGGATCGCCTGGTACATCGGGCCGTCGTCGACGATGGCGACGTCGATCTGCTGGTTGCCCTTCTGCGCCTGGAGCTTGGCCAGCGTGTCCGTGGAATTGCCGGCGACGTATTCGACCTTGACGCCGTTCTCCTTCTCGAAGGCCGGGATCACCTCGTCTCGAATGGTCTTCTCGAACGAGCCGCCGTAGCCGGCGACATAGAGCGTTTTCTGCTGGGCCGAGGCGACCGACGGGGCGGCAATGAGCGCCGCGATGCTGACCGCTGTCAGAAGGCGAAGAGTCTTCATTTGGACCGATCTCCAATACCGGAATGAGGTGACGTGCCGACGAGTCTCGCTGGCTGAAGCGCCTGCCGCATTTCCTTCCGCACCAATCCGTTTCCGATCAGGGCTCCGGCCCCCATTCGGCGGGTCTTGGCGCGATCTGGAGGTTTGAACCCCTCCAATCTGCCGAAAAAGCGGGCTGTCTCCAGTCCTGATGAAAAAGATCGCAACCTATACTTCCATCGTCCAATGAATAATGGCACCCTTTGCATGCCGAAATATTATGAAGGGATGGGATGGCGCGGATCAATTCGCGGCAGGTCGAGGCCTTCCGGGCGACGATGCTGACCGGCAGTGTCACCGAGGCGGCGAAGCTGATGGTGGTGACCCAGCCGGCGGTGAGCCGGCTGCTGCGCGACCTCCAGGCACTGCTCAAGATGGAGCTGTTCGAGCGGCGCGGCACCGGCCTGGTGCCGACTGCCGCGGCGATGGCGCTCTATACCGAGGTCGAGCGCTCCTTCGTCGGCCTCGAGCGCATCACGGCGGCAGCCGAGGAAATCCGCGGCCGCCGCACCGGCTCGCTGCGCATAGCCGCGCTGCCGGCGCTGGCAAACGGCTACTTGCCACGCCTTGCCGGGCACTTCCTGATGGAGCGGCCCAACCTCAACCTCGCCTTCTTCGGCGTGATCTCGCCGATCGTGGTCGATTGGGTGCTGAACAACCAATGCGACATCGGCTTTGCCGAAGTGCCGATCGCCCATTCCGGCCTGCCGAGCCAGCGGCTGCCGGCATTGGCGCGCGTCGCGGTGCTGCCGACCGGTCATCGCCTGGCCGAGAAAGCGGTGCTGGAGCCGCGCGATTTCGAGGGCGAGACCTTCATCTCGCTGTCGACGGGATCGTCGAGCCGGCATCTCGTCGATCAGGTCTTCCACCGCCACGACGTCCGCCGCGTGCTCAGGGTCGAGACCACGCTGTCGGAGATCATGTGCGGCATGGTCTCGTCAGGGCTCGGGGTCTCGATCTGCGATCCTTTCACCGCGCAGGAGTTTGCAACGCGCGGCGTCGTCGTGCGCCGCTTCCTGCCGCGCATCGACTTCGAATTCTCGGCGGTCTTTCCGGCGCAGCGCAGCCCGTCGCCGGTCGCGCTGGATCTGGTCGAGACCATGCGCAAGGCGTTGATGGAGTTCGAGGACCAGGGCGAGACAGTGGTCAGCCGTTGAACGCCGCCTGCGCCTCCGGCAAATCCCAGATCTTGCCGATTGCGGCGGTGCCCGCCGCAATGATCGCCGCCTCGTCGGCGCCGAGATGGCATCCCTCGTCGACCAGCACGCGGCCATCGACCATGACCTGATCGATATTGGCACGGTTGGCGAGCGCGATCAGCGCGCGGCGCGGATCGAACAGCGGCTGAAGATGCGGATGGGTGAGATCGACCACGGTAAGATCGGCGGTCGCGCCCGGCTCGATGCGGCCGAGGTCCGGCCGCTTGATGACGTCGGCGGCCACCGCCGTGTTCGCCTCGATCAACTCGGGTGAGTTCGCGACGTCAGGACGCGCCGAGGTGATCTTGGAGATCAGCGAGGCCGCATTGAGCTCGCCGAGCAGATCCATGTTGTAGCCGTCGGTGCCTACCACGGTGCGTACGCCGTGCTCGGCGAAGCGGCTGAAGGCGGCGGTGATGCCGGCGCGCGCAAACACGCGCGGGCAGTTCAGCACGGTCATGCCGCGCGCGGCCATCAGCTTGAGATCGTCGTCGCTGCTGAACATGCAGTGCGCGGCCATGAGGTCGGGCGCCAGCAGGCCGAGCCAGTCCAGATATTCTGCCGGCGTGCGGCCGCCGTAACGCTTGCCGATGGTCTCGACCTCGGCGCGGCTCTGCGCCATGTGCGTCGTGATGGGTACACCGAGCTCGCGCGCCCGCGCCGCGCAGGCCTTCAGGAGATCGGGGCCGCAGGTGTCGGTCGCATGCGGGCTCATGGCGAGGCCAATGCGGCCGTCGCCGCGATTGTTCCAGCGTTGGTAGAGCGCATCCCACGTCGCCATGTCGGCGGCGCCGTCGTCGCCGGAATAACGAACCACGCCATCAGCGCCGGCCTTGGCATCCGAGGTCGAGAACAGATAGGGCGCCCCGTAGAAGCGGATGCCCATCTCCTCCGCCGCGTCGAACATCTCGGGGATCGAATTGCGGAACGGCTCCATCACCGTGGTGGCGCCGCCCTTGAGCAGCTGGAGGATGCCGAGCCGGGCCACCGCCATGCGCTCTTCCGCCGACAAGATATCGGCGCCGCGCTTGGTCAGCGGCAGCAGCACCGTATAGACGATGCTCTGGTTGTTCTTGCGGCCGTTGCCGTCCTCGGTGTGGCTGCGCGCCACGGCTTCCGAGAAGCAGTGATTGTGCAGATTCAGCAGGCCCGGCAGCACGAAGCGGCCGGGGCGGTCATAGACCTGGTCCGCGCGCGGTTTGTCGCGCGTGACCGCGGCGATTGTCTTGCCTTCGACCAGGACCCAATGGTCGCGCAAGACATCCTGCGCGCCGTCTTTGCGCGACAACACATAGCTGCCGAAGATTGCTGTGGTGCTCATGCAGGGCGTACGTTCCAGAACACGGCGGTGCCGTCGAGAATGCCGGTGATGGCCTTGCGATAGGCGGTCGGCTGCTTGTACAGGCCGATCGGAATATAGGGGATTTCCTCGAACGCGACCGCCTGAATCTCGCGGCAGATGCGCTGCTGCTCGGCGAGCTCGGAGGCCGCCAGCCACTGGCTGCGCAACGCGCCCATCTTCGTGCTCGCATACCAGCCGGCGACCTTGCCTTCGCCACGGATGTTGGTGTTGCCGGCCGGGTTGAGCCAGTCGATGCCCTGCCAGTTGCCGACCGCTGCGCTCCAGCCGCCCTGTCCGATCGGGTCCTTCTTCAGCTGGCGCTGCAGCACGACGGCAAAATCGAGCCCGGCATATTCGACGTTCATGCCGGCCTTGCGCAAGCTGTCCACCGCGATCTCGCCGAGCGGCTTTTGCGCCAGCGAGTTGGTGGGGACGAGCAGCACGATCTTCTCGCCGTTATAGCCGGCGGCCTTGAGGTCGGCCTTGACCTTTTCGTAGTTGCGCGGGCCGCGGAACACGTCGAGGCCGACATCGCTCGCCATCGGTGTGCCTGGGGCAAAATAGCCGATCGGCGAGACCTGGAACGCCGGATCGGTGCCGGCGACAGCGGTCATGAAGGCGGACTGGTCGATCGCACCCAGCAGCGCGCGGCGAATGGCGGGATTGTCGAACGGCGGCTGCAGATGATTGAGGCGCAGCATGCAGGCGTAGCCACGGGGATCGAGAATGCGGGTCTCGATGTCGCCGGCGGCCCTGATCACCGGCAAGAGATCATGCGGCGTGGTCTCCTGCCAGTCCTGCTCGCCGGTCTGGAGTGCGGCGACGCCGGTGCCGGCGTCGGGCGTGGTGGTCCAGACCACGCGATCGTAATGCACGATCTTCGGACCCGCGGTCCAATCCGGCTTGCCGTCGGTGCGCGGCTGGTAGCGCTCGAACTTGGCATAAGCGTTGCGCGCGCCCTGCACGCGCTCGTCGGCGAGATAGCGGAACGGGCCGCTGCCGACGACCTCGGTGAGCGGCTTGAACGGATCCTGGCTCGCCAGCCGTTCCGGCATCATGAAGCAGGCATTGATCGCGGCCTTGCCGAGCGCCTGCGGCAGCAGCGGGAATGGACGCTTCAGACGGAAGCGGATGGTGCGGTCGTCGGCGGCCGACAGCTCATTGGTTGCCTCCATCAGCTCGCCGCCAAAGCCATCGCGCGCCGCCCAGCGGCGGATGCTGGCGACGCAGTCGCGCGCGAGCACGCGCTCGCCGTCATGCCAGAACAGGCCGTCGCGCAAGGTGAGATCCCACTGAAGTTGGTCGCCGGAGACGACATGGCCCGACAGCATCTGCGGCGAAACCTGGAGCGATGAGCTCATGCCATAGAGCGTGTCATAGACCATGAAGCCGTGGTTACGCGACACCTGCGCGGTCGAGTAGATGGGATCCACGAAGGCGAGATCGATCACCGGGATGAAGCGCAGCGTGGATTGAGATTCGGCGCGGACGATGCCCGGCAGCGACAGCGCCGGCATGGCTACGGCGGCCTTGAGGAGCGAACGGCGAGAGATAGGCATCACAAAGGGCTCCTGACCGGATCTTACGTGTTCAACAAGACCGCCCCGATCGCGGCCGCGACCGCCTGCTGCGCCGGCTCGACCACGGGCACGCCGATCGCATCCGCAATCGCCGCGCGATGCGAGGCCATGCCGGCGCAGCCCATCACCACAACATCGGCGCGACATTGGGTGACCAGCGCGCGGCCGGCTTCGATCAGCCGCCCGCGGATGTCGGCGCCTGCCGTCTCCGCTGCGCTCGCGCCGACGGACCAGCTTCCGGCATAGCGACCATCGACGCCCATCACCCGCACCATGCGCTGCTGGCGGCGAGATGCTCGACGGCGACAGTGCGATCACGCCGAAGCGTTCGCCCAGCATCAGAGCACGAAAGATGCCGCATTCGGCAATGCCGAGTACCGGCCGTCCACCGGCCGCCTCACGCACCGCATGCAGGCCGGGATCGCTGAAGCAGGCGAGCACGAACGCATCCGCATCGTGGCGCGTCACGCGGTTCACCAGCGGCATGACGATGCTGTCGGCATCGCGCTGCGAGCTGATGCCCGGCGGACCCTCGGCAAGTCCGATCACTTCGATGTCGGGCCCGCCGGCGATCCGCAGCGGCGCCACTGCATCGTCGATCGCCGCCGTCACGGACGCCGAGGAGTTGGGGTTGATGACGAGGATGCGGCGGCGGGTCATGGCACTGTTCAGCGGCTGCCGGCTTCGTGGCGTAGGAAGTTCTCCGCGATCTTCTCGCCGGTGGTGATCCAGACATCCGGGCACGACTTCACGTAAGTCAGGAACTCGCGCAGCAGCCGCAGCCGCATCGGACGGCCGCTGCATTGCGGGTGCAGCACCGTCGTCACCATCGCGCCCCAGTCGCGGACCTCGTCGAGCTCGTCCTTCCACATTGAGAGCACATGCTCTTTTGGGAAGATCGAGCGCGGACTGAAGCGTGCCGAGAGGCCATGCATCCAGTCGTCATAGCTCGCGGTGACCGGCAGCTCGATCGTGCCGGGCTTGCCGTCGGCAAGACGATGGCGATAGGGCCGCACGTCATCGCGGAACGATGAGGTGTAGACGATGCCGTGGCGCACCAGCGCGACGCGCAGCTCCTCGGTGAACTCGCCGTAAGGGGCGCGATAGCCGGTCGGTTTGACGCCGAGCCGGCGCTTCAGCGCCTCGAAGCCGCGCTCCAGCTCTTCCTCGATCCAGGGATCACCGGGATCGGGCAGCAGATGGTGGTAGCCGTGATGGCCGATCTCGTGGCCGGCCTTCAGAATCGATTCGGCCATCGCCGGATGCGCATCGACCGACCAACCCGTGACGAAGAAGGTCGCCTTGAGATCGAGCTGGTCGAGCAGCTCCAGCAGCTTCGGCGTGCCGACGCGCGCCTCATAGCCCCCATAGCTCATGGTGATGAGCCGCTGCGCGTGACCTGCGTCCTTGCTGGTCCAGGCGCTCTCGGCGTCGACGTCGAACGACAGGAACATCGCGGATGTGTACGGCTTCGGCCATGGATAGTTTGGCGCGGGATCCGCGGTGTTGGCCGGAACGAGCGGGATGCTCTCGAGTGCCTTACTGTCCAGCATTGATGGTCGCCTTCTCTATTGCGTTGTCGCTCAGTTTCCACTTCGTCAGCAGGGTCTTATAGGTGCCGTCCGCGATCAGCGCATCGACGGCTTCGAGCATGGCCTGCTGAAGGGCCTTTTCCTTGACCGGCAGCGCGATGCCCGTGAACTGCGTCGCGAAGGGATCGCCGACCGGCGCATAGGTGCCCGGCTCGAGATCCATCAGATAGGGCAGCGTCTCGTTGCCCTGCACGGCGGCGTCGATACGGCCCTGCCTGAGCTGGTTACGCGCATCGGCCGAGCCGTCGGTGCCGACGAACTGGACCGGGTTGCTGCCGCAGTTCTTCTGGCTCCACTTGCCGATCTCAGCGGGAAACATGGTCCGGCGGCTGGCGCCGACCTTCTTGCCGCAGAGCGCAGCCATGTCCTTGAACTCGGACGCACGGGACTGCTGCACGAAGAATTTTGGACCGCTGCGCAAATAATCGACGAAGGACGCGATCTCGTGCCGGCTCGCATAGTCGGTGAAACCCGACAGGATGGCATCCACCCGTCCCGTCGAAATCGACGGCATGAATTCGGCAAAGCTGGTCTCGGTCCACTCGATCTTGACGCCGAGCTTGCGGCCGATCGCCTCGCCGAGATCGATATCGAATCCGGACAGCGCGTTGGTGGCGGGATCGCGGAACTCCATCGGCGGATAGTTCGGCACCAGCGCCACCTTGAGGCTGCCGCGCTTGACGATGTCGGGCGGCAACTCGATCGCCATCACCGATGCACTCATGGCGCCCAGGAATGCCGCCGCAAGCAAAAGTCTCTTCATCACCACGCCCCCTATTTCAGATTACAGCCGACAGAAATGCCTTGGTGCGCTCCTCGCGCGGCGCACCCAACACGTCCGAGGCGCGGCCCTGCTCGACGATCGCGCCCTGGTCCATGTAGACGACGCGGTCCGCGACCTCGCGGGCGAAGCCGAGCTCGTGCGTCACCACCATCATGGTCATGCCGCTCTTCGCCAGCTCCTTCATCACCGCGAGCACCTCGCCGACGAGCTCGGGATCGAGCGCGCTGGTGGGTTCGTCGAACAGCATCAGCATCGGCTTCATGGCGAGCGCGCGCGCAATCGCCACGCGTTGCTGCTGGCCGCCGGAGAGCTGTGCCGGATACGAGTCCGCCTTGGCTGCCAGCCCGACGCGCCGGAGCAGTTCGAGTGCCTCGGCACGTACCTCATCGGCTTTGCGCCCCTGAACCTGGGTCGGACCTTCTGTGATGTTCTCCAGCGCGGTCTTGTGCGGAAACAGGTTGAAGCGCTGGAACACCATGCCGGTCTTCAGCCGCTGCCGCCCGATCTGTTGCTCGCTCAGTCGATGCAGCCGCCCGCCGTGCTCGCGCACGCCCAGAAGCTCGCCGTCGAGCCAGATGCCGCCGGCATCGATCGTGGTGAGCTGGTTGATGCAGCGGAGCAGCGTGGTCTTGCCCGATCCGGAGGCGCCGATCAGGCACATCACTTCGCCGGGCCAGACGTCGAGCGAAACGTTCTTGAGAGCCTGGAACTCTCCAAAGCTCTTGCTGACGGAGCGGATCGCGACGAGGGGCTTTGTCATCGCGCCGGCCGCAATGTGCCGCGCGCAAAGCGGCGTTCGAGCAGCATCTGCAACGGGGTCAGGATCGAGACCACAAGCAGGTACCACAGCCCGGCGACGATCAGGAGCTCGATGACGCGGGAGTTGGCGTAGTAGATGTTCTCGGCGTTGTGCAGCAGCTCCGGATATTGGATGACGCTCGCCAGCGAGGTCGCCTTCACCATGCCGATGAACTCGTTGCCGAGCGGCGGGATCACCACGCGCATCGCCTGCGGCAGCACGATCCGGCGCAGCGCGCGCAGCCGTCCCATGCCGATCGCCTGCGCCGCTTCGTACTGACCGACATCAACCGACAGCATGCCGGCGCGCATCACCTCGGAGGTGTAGGCGCCCTGGTTGATGCCGAGCCCGAGCAACGCGGCGAGGAACGGCGTCATGACGTCGACGGCCCGCGCGGACCACAGACCAGGAATTCCGATCGTTGGAAACACCAGCGCGAGGTTGAACCACAGCAGCAGTTGCAGGATCAGCGGCGTGCCGCGGAACAGCCAGGTGTAGCCGGCAGCAACGGACTTCAGCACCGGATTGGGCGACAGCCGCATGATCGCGACGACGATGCCGAGAAAAATGCCGAGCATCATCGCCAGCACGGCCATCACCATGGTGTTGACGATGCCTTCGAGGATGACCTTCACGGTCAGGAAGCGGCCGACATAGGACCATTCGATCTGACCGTTCGCAAACGCGCGCGCGATCGCCGCGAGCACGAGGACGATCAGGGCCGCGCTGAGCCAGCGGAACCAGTGCGGCTCGCGCGCGATCCGCATGCCCGACAGATCGGGAAATCCCTCCGCGAGTGCCGGCGCCGGCTTCATTGCGGCGCCGCGTTCAGCATGGGCTGGGCCACCGCATTGGCCCCGAGGCCCCATTTGTCGAGAATGGCCTTGTAGGAGCCGTCGGCGATCATGGCGGCGAGCTTCTCCGTCACCACCTCGCGCAAGGCGGCATCGTCTTTGCGGAACATGATGCCTTGGTAGCCTTTTGCAAGCGCCTCGCCGACGATGCGGTATTTGCCGGGCTCCTGGGATTGCGCATAGGGCAGCGTCTCGCTGCCCTGCACGGCGGCGTCGATGCGGCCCTGCTTGAGCTGGTTGCGGACGTCGATCGAGTTCTCGCCGGGGACGTACTGGATCGCCGGCTTGCCGGCCGGCTCGCAATTCTGCTTGCTCCACTTCTCGATCTCGACCGGGAAGCTGGTGCTGCGGGTGGTGCCGACCTTCTTGCCGCACAGATCGGTCGCATCCTTGACCGGACTGTCCGCCATCGCGAAGAACTGCGGGCCGGTCGCGAGGTAGTCGACGAAATCGGCGGTCTCGCGCCGCGAGGCGCGATCGGAGATGCCGGAGATGATGAAATCGGCGCGCTTGGTCTGAAGCGAAGGAATCAGCTCGGCGAACGGCGTCTCACTCCAGACGATCTTGAGGCCGCCGAGCCGCTTGGCGAGCTCATTGGCGAGATCGATGTCGAGCCCGACCAGCTCGCCCGTCGCGGGATCGCGATATTCCATCGGCGCGTAGGTGGAGTTGACCGTGAGCTTCAACGCGCCCGCCTGCTTGATCTCCGCCGGCAGCTCGGCGGCTCGTGCAGAGGTCACCGCAGCCAGCGTGGCAACAGCGAGAGAAAATGAGAGGCGTGTCATGTCAGCTCCTTTGCCCATGTCAGCTCCGTTGCCAGCGCCGTGCCACTTGCTCAGTCGGCATCGAGAACGGCCGGCTCGATCACGCCAGCGCGTTCGGTGATCACCCTGTATTGCTCGGGCCGCCGGTGGGCGGCGAAGTTGAACATCTTGTCCTTGCCCTGACGGCAGAGATCGAGATCGATGTCGGCGACGATCACCTCGTCGGCCAGCGTCTGCGCCTGCGCGACGATGCGCCCATTGGGATCGACGATGCAGGAGCCGCCGATCAGGCCGGAGCCATCCTCCTCGCCCGCTTTCGCCACCGAGATCGCCCAGGTCGCATTCATGTAGGCATTGGCCTGCGTCACGAGCGTGGAATGGAACGTGCGCAAGGAAGCGTCTTCGGTGATGCCGCCGTTCGGATCATAGGCCGCCGAATTGTAGCCGACGCAGACGAGCTCGACGCCTTGCAGGCCGAGCACGCGCCAGGATTCCGGCCAGCGTCGATCGTTGCAGATCATCATGCCCATGATGGCGTGGGCCCACGCCGACCCGGCACGGAAGGCGGGGAAGCCGAGGTCGCCATATTCAAAATAGCGCTTCTCGAGCTGCTGGTAGCGCGCGCCCTCGCGAGGCTCGACCGAGCCCGGCAAATGCACCTTGCGATAGCGGCCGAGAATCTCGCCGTCGCGATCGACCAGGATAGAGCAATTGTAGCGCCGACCGTCCGGGGTCAGCTCGGCATAGCCGACATAGAAGCCGACGCGGAGCATACGTGCGCGGTCGAACAGCTTTGCCACCGCCGCGTTCGGCATGCTGCGCTCGAAATACCGGTCGAGCGCCTCGCCTTCGAGCAGCCAGCGCGGAAAGAAGGTCGTGAAGGCAAGCTCCGGAAACACCACGAGGCTGGCGCCACGGCCGGCGGCCTCCTCCAGAAGCGCGAGCATTCGCGCCAGCGTGTGCTCGCGAGGATCTGCTTTTTGCGTCGGCCCCATTTGGGCTGCGGCGGCGCGAAGGACACGAACCAAGATTGCCTCCAATCTATGCGCAGTGCTGCCTCAATGGGCGAGTGAACCCTTTGATGCGATGCGCAAATCCGCTGCCATTACGAGTGAGCGGGGCTGCAAAATCAATTCGCTCTGCTATGATCTTTTGGCCCTGAGTATAACCGGCAGTGATATGAACCTGCGTCAGCTCGAGATTCTCCGTGCCGTCATCCGCCACCGCACCACGGTTGCGGCGGCGGACGAACTGGCGCTGTCGCAGCCCGCGGTCAGCAATGCGCTGAAAACGATGGAAGCGCAGGCGGGCTTCGCGCTGTTCGAGCGCGTCAACAACCGGCTGTTTCCGACCGCGGAAGCGATGGCGCTCTACAAGGAGAGCGAGGCGATCTTCGCGCTGCACGCCAAGCTCGAAAACCGTGTGCGCGATCTGCGCGAGAACCGCTCCGGGCATCTCGCCATCGTCGCGACGCCGCCGCTCGCCTACAGCATCATTCCCTCGGCAATGTCAGGGTTCCTGCGCCGCCGCCCGGAGACGCGCATGTTCTTCGACGTGCGCCGCTACGAGGGCATCATCGAGGGCGTGCTCAGCCGTGTCGCCGAACTCGGCTTCGCGCTCGGGCTGACGCATCATCCCGGCATCGCGCACGAGGTGGTCCACACCGGCGAGATGGTCTGCGTGCTGCCGCCGCAGCACCCGCTCGCCGACAGGCCGGTGATCTCGGCTGCGGACCTCTCCGGCCTGCCCTTCATCGGCCTCGAGCGCGGCACGCGGCTGGGCGAAGCCGTGCGCGACAGCTTTGCCCGCGCCGGCGCGCCGTTCCAGCCGAGCGTGGAGGTGCGCTATTGCAACACGGCCTGCGTGCTCGCGGCCGCGGGCGTCGGCGCTGCGGTGGTCGATCCCTTTTCGCCGCGGCAGAACGGCGGGAGCGGCCTCGTCGTCCGTCCGTTCACTCCGACGACGCAGGCGGTCGCCTATATGCTATGGTCGGAAGCCGAACCGCTGTCGCGTCTGGCGAAGGCCTTTCTCAACGAGGTCCGCAAGGAGAGTGCACTGCTGGAGCGCACAGCGCCTCACCAGCAACATGGGACAGAAAGCAACTGAGCTTGCGATCACACGCGCAACGTTTCAGCCTGGGGGCATATGGCACGCATCACGATCATCGAGACCGGGCAGGTACCGCCGAAATATCGCGAGCACCACGGTTCGTTTCCGGACATGTTCGAACGCATGATCCGTGCCGAGGATTCGACGGCGACGGTCGAGGTCGTCAGTATTCCGAACGGCGATGCGCTTCCCGATCCGAGCAAGCTCGAGGCCGTCCTGATCACCGGCGCTGCGGCCGGCGTCTATGACGGGCTCGACTGGATCGCGCCGCTGGAAGATTTCGTGCGCACGGCTTACGCCAACAAGACACCGATGGTCGGCGTCTGCTTCGGCCATCAGCTGATCGCGCAGGCGCTGGGCGGCACCGTGCGCAAATCCGAGAAGGGCTGGGGCATCGGGCGGCACGTCTATCAGGTGCTGCCGGAAAACGGCGTCATCGATGGCGAAGCAGTCGCGATCGCCGCCTCACATCAGGATCAGGTGATCGAGCCGCCAAACGACGCGCTGACGATCCTCTCGTCCGACTTCACCCCGCATGCTGGCCTGCTCTATGCCAACGGCACGACGCTGACAGTGCAGCCGCATCCGGAATTCGATGTAGCGTTCGCGGAAGTTTGCTGCGAACTGCGCGAAGGGAAAGCGCCGGATGATGTCGTCGCGACGGCGCGGGCGTCGCTGGCGGAGCCGATGGACAGCGCGAAGCTCGGTGGGGCGATTACGAGGTTTCTGGCACGCAAACCGATCTCCTCAGCCTGAGGAGCGCGCTCTCGCGCGTGTCTCGAAGGATGGAGGCCCCTGCTGCACCAGCGGGGCCTGCATGGTTCGAGACGCCGCTTCGCGGCTCCTCACCGTGAGGATTGAGAGTTGCCTGCGCGGCTCAGAACGGATCCGTCCCCAGCCCCGGCACATCGGCCGGCCGCGGTCCCGGCGCCGCCCAGTGAAACCGGCGATCCTTCTCTGCAATCACGATGTCGTTGTTCGAAGCCTCGCGCCGCTTCATCAGGCCGTGCTCGTCGAACTCCCACTGCTCGTTGCCGTAGGAGCGATACCACTGGCCGCTTGCATCGTGCCATTCGTACTGGAAGCGCACCGCGATGCGGTTGCCGTCGAAGGCCCAGAGATCCTTGATCAGACGGTAGTCCTGCTCCTTCTCCCATTTGCGGGTGAGAAAGGCGACGATGGCTTCGCGGCCCTGAAAAACTTCCGAACGATTGCGCCAGCGGCTGTCCTCGGTATAGGCGAGCGACACGCGCATGGGATCGCGTGAATTCCAGGCGTCCTCGGCCATGCGGGCCTTTTGCGCGGCAGTCTCGCGGGTGAAGGGTGGAAGCGGCGGGCGCGACATAATGGCCTCATCGGTTGATCGGGGGCCGAGAATTTATCGCCGCATTTGGCGGAGTCGATAGGCCATCACAAATCAGGCGATCAATTATCGGGCGATCAGGAAATCAAATCGGCTTTCATCAGCGTCCGGATCGACTTCGGGATCGGCTGGGCGCGGCCACCGCTGATGAAGGCGACGCGGACCTCGGCTTTCACCAACACGTCGTTGCCGCGTCGCACCTCCTGCGCCAGCATGATGGAGGCGCCCTTCACCGCGATCGGCCAGGTCACGACATCGAGCACGTCGTCCATCCGCGCGGGCTTCAAAAAGTCCAGATGCATCGAGCGCACCACGAAGGCGAAACCGGCGCCTTCCGTCTCGGTCTGCTCGAACAGCGCCTGCTGCTCGGCGCCCATCAGCCTGAGGTGATTGGTGCGTCCGCGCTCCATGTAGCGCAGATAATTGGCGTGATAGACGATGCCGGAAAAATCCGTGTCCTCGTAGTAGACACGGACTTGCATGTGGTGGCGGCCGTCGCGGATCTCGCCGTCGAGATGGGCAGTCACGTCGCGAGCCTCTTCGCTTGTCGCTGTCGGCCCCGTTTTGCGCAAAAACCGAGGTCCGCGCAAGCGTGTCAGGACACGACCGGCACAGTCCGCCCCAGCGTCACCTCGACGATCTCCGGCGGCACGCCGACACGAACGGGCATGATGCTGCAACCGAGGCCGCCGGAGATGATGACGTCGCATTTCAGCCTGAGATGACCATAGGCAAGCCGGATGCCCTGCTGCTTTGGAACGGCCGGCGACCAGCCGAGCAGGCGAACCTGACCGCCATGGGTGTGGCCGGACAGTTGCAGCGCAACGCGCGCGGGCACGCGCGGCGCGATGTTGGGCTCATGCGCGAGCAGGATGATGGGCGCATCGTCCGTGACCTTGGCGAGCGTCGCATTGAGATCGTCGGCACCGAAGCGCACCATGCTCCGGAAACGTCGCGCCGGCAGGAAGGCGAGTTGATCGCCGAGGCCGGCGAGCCAGAACGAGCGGCCGTCCTTGGTGAGGCGCACGACATCGTTCTCGTAGACGGGGATGCCGGCCGCCTCCAGTGCACGATGCGCGACGGTCGCCCCCTGCCCGGCCCGCTGCACCGTCCCGTCGTCCCAATAATCGTGGTTGCCCATGACGGCATGGACGCCGAGCGGCGCCTTGAGGCCCGCCAGCACCCTCGCCCATTCGCTCGACGGGATGATGCGCGTGACCTGATGCAGGCCGGCCACGTAGTCGCCGAGCAGCACGATGAGGTCGGGCTTCAGCGCGTTGGTGCGATCGACGATAGCCGCGATCCGGTCCAGCGGCATCCAGGGATCGCAGGCATGGATGTCGGCGACGACGGCGATCTTCAGCGGAAGATCCGCCGGCCACTGCCGCGGCGTCGGATGATAGCGGGTGACGCGGAGCCGCAGCATCGGCTCGACACCGACGCCATAGGCCGCGGTCGAGACGCCGAGGGCGGACAGGCCGCCGATGGAACGGATGAGATGACGGCGCGTGATCATGGAAGCTCGATGGTGATGCGGCGTCTTGACGATATCTGATTGGAGCGGAATTGGGGTGCGTTCGTGCAGATCGTCTGCACGAGATTACCGGAAGTTCATCAAAGCCGGAACGGCGGACGCTTCAGCAGGTCACTCGTCGCCGTCATCCGTGCCGAACAGGCCGAACTGCGCCGCCGCATCGCGCGAGGGTTCGGCGATGCCGAGATGGCGGAAGGCGTGCGAGGTCAGCAGCCGGCCGCGCGGCGTGCGCTGCAGATAGCCGCACTGGATCAGATAGGGCTCGATGATGTCCTCGATGGCATCGCGCGGCTCCGACAAGGCCGCGGCCATGGTCTCGACGCCGACGGGGCCGCCGCCATAGTTGAGAGCGATGGTCGAGAGATAGCGCCGATCCATGGCGTCGAGCCCTGCGGCATCGACCTCGAGCGCGCTGAGCGCGTGATCGGCGATCTTGCGATCGATCTTATCGGCATCGGCCGCGGAGGCGAAATCGCGCACGCGACGCAGCAGGCGGCCGGCGATGCGCGGCGTGCCGCGGGCGCGGCGCGCGATCTCGTTGGCGCCGTCCGCGCTCATGCCGACATTGAGCACACGCGCGCCGCGGCTGACGATGCTCTCGAGTTCTTCAATGGTGTAGAAATTGAGCCGGATCGGAATGCCGAAGCGGTCGCGCAAGGGATTGGTGAGAAGGCCTGCGCGCGTGGTGGCACCGACCAGCGTGAACTTCGACAGCTCGATCTTCACCGAGCGCGCCGCCGGGCCCTCGCCGATGATGAGGTCGAGCTGAAAGTCCTCCATCGCGGGATAGAGCACCTCTTCCACCGCGGGGCTGAGGCGATGGATCTCGTCGATGAAGAGCACGTCACGCTCTTCGAGATTGGTGAGGAGCGCGGCGAGGTCGCCGGCCTTGGCGATCACCGGGCCGGACGTCGCGCGGAAACCGACGCCGAGCTCCTTGGCCACGATCTGCGCCAGCGTGGTCTTGCCGAGACCGGGGGGACCTACGAACAGCACATGATCGAGCGCCTCGCCGCGCTTGCGCGCCGCCTCGATGAAGATCGACAGGTTCTTGCGCGCCTGCTGCTGGCCGACGAAATCGGACAGCGATTGCGGCCGCAGCGCGGTGTCGCCGACATCGTCGCTGCGGCGCTCGGGCGTGACCATGCGGGGGGGAGTGGTCATGCGGAAGTCCTGCACAGTCGCTTGTCGATAAGAAGGGCAGCTTGAGCACCTGCAAAGAAGATCAAACTTACCACAAGCAAGACAAATGCCTCAGCCGGTTCACTCAGTGTTCTTCCAACAGAGCCAATCACCAGCGCCGAAAGCAAGCTTGCAACGAGAACGTTCCACCAGACAACGGAGCCTCGGATTTGCAGGAAGATTGCAACCATCAAGGCCACAACGGCCGCGGGCAAGAACAAGCCTTTCACCGCAAACCAGCTGAATCCGATCAGGTCGCGCGAGACCGAAAAGCATCGAATGACACGACTAAGAAAACAACCTGATGCCGAAAACGCCAGCATTGCAAGATACCCGGCAAAAAGTGTTCCGCAGAAGACGACGACGAACATACGGCCGAGGCGCCGCAAATGCTGGCGTGCCGCACCTTGACCCCACTCGGAGAGGCGCCGGCCGTTGTTCACTTGGCCAGTTCCTTCAAACCCAATCGAATGAGCTGCGCCGTCTCGGCGCCCTCACCTGCGCTGCGCGAGGCCGATGCAATCGCGGCGGCGGCTTGCGGCTGCCCGTAGCCGAGATTGACCAGCGCGGAGATCGCATCCGCCACCGGGCGCGGCGCGCGCTGATCGTCGACGGCGCCGGCAAGATGCACGACGTGCGGATCGACATTGGCGAAGGCCGGCGCCTTGTCCTTCAATTCGGTGACGATGCGCTCGGCGACCTTGGGGCCGACGCCGGGCGTGCGCGCCACCGCAGCCTTGTCGCGCAGTGCGATGGCGTTGGCGAGATCGGCAGGCGACAGCGTGCCGAGCACCGCGAGCGCGACCTTGGCACCGACGCCCTGAACGGTCTGGAGCAGGCGAAACCATTCGCGCTCCTGGTCGGTGCGGAAGCCGAACAACTTGATCTGGTCCTCGCGGACATAGGTCTCGATCGACAGCACGGCGGCCTCACCCGACGACGGCAGATGCTGCAGCGTCCGCGACGAGCAGTGCACCTGATAGCCGACGCCGCCGACGTCGAGGATGACGAAGTCCTCGCCGTAGGAATCGATCAGGCCCTTGAGCTTGCCGATCATATCCCCACCACCTTCAGCCTAAGCGCCGCGCTCTGGCGGTGATGGGCGTGGGTGATGGCGATGGCGAGCGCGTCGGCAGCGTCCGCGGACGGCGGCTCGGCTTTCGGCAGCAAAATCTTCAACATCATCGCGATCTGGGCCTTCTCGGCGTGGCCGGCGCCGACCACCGTCTTCTTGACCTGGTTGGGCGCGTATTCGGCGACACTGATGCCGAACATTGCGGGCGCCAGCATGGCGACGCCGCGGGCCTGGCCGAGCTTCAGCGTCGCGACGCCGTCCTTGTTCACGAAGGTCTGCTCGACCGCGGCTTCCATCGGCTGGTGATCGGATAGAACGGCCGCCAGGCCTTCATGGATCGCGAGCAGCCGACCCGACAGCGGCAGATTGTCCGGCGGTTCCACCGAGCCGCAGGCGACGTAGATCAGGCGATTGCCCTCGGCCTCGATCACGCCCCAGCCGGTGCGGCGCAGGCCGGGGTCGATGCCGATGATGCGAACGGGGCCACGAATCGGGAGCTCGGTCATGGGCCAGTGATAGCGGCTGGCCGGACTGAGGGAAACAGAAACAGAACGGAAGTAACAGGGGAAGTGGGGCAGGAGCTGCCCACCACAGGGCATGCCGTCATACCCCGCGAAAGCGGGGTATCCAGTACGCCGCGGCTGGTCCGGATCTCGCAGGCGTCTCCGGAATACTGGGTCGCCCGGTCAAGCCAGGCGACGACAGTGGAATTCGGAGCTGGCTATCAGCCACCCATCTTCGCCATCAGCGCGTCCGACACCTCGAAATTGGCGTAGACGTTCTGGACGTCGTCGTGCTCGTTGAGCAGGTCCATCAGCTTGAGCAGCTTCTCGCCGGTTTCGTCGTCGACCGTAACAGTGTTCTGCGGCTTCCAGATCAGCGCGGCCTTGCGCGGCTCGCCGAACTTGGCTTCCAGCGCCTTGGCGACGTCGCGATAGCTTTCAGTCGAGGCGTAGATCTCGTGGCCGCCCTCGCCGGAAACCACGTCATCTGCGCCGGCCTCGATCGCGGCGTCCAGCACCGCGTCGTCGGAGGCGACGCTGCGGTCGTATTCGATGATGCCGGTGCGGTCGAACATGAAGGACACCGAGCCGGTCTCGCCGAGATTGCCGCCGGACTTGGTGAAGAAGGAGCGGATGTCGGAGGCGGCGCGGTTGCGGTTGTCTGTGAGCGCCTCGACGATGACGGCGACGCCGCCGGGGCCGTAACCCTCGTAGCGGATCTCGTCATAGTTCTCGCCCTCGCTGCCGATCGCCTTCTTGATGGCACGCTCGATATTGTCCTTCGGCATGTTCTCCTGGCGCGCCGCGATCACGGCGGCACGCAGGCGCGGGTTCATGGCGGGGTCGGGCGTACCCAATTTGGCGGCGACGGTGATTTCCCGCGCCAGCTTGCCGAAGATCTTCGACTTCTGGGCATCCTGCCGCCCCTTGCGGTGCATGATGTTCTTGAATTGGGAATGTCCGGCCATGCGTGGTCTCTTCAGGAATCGTCAGCCAAGGGTGAGCGTTGGAAGCGCGGCCTTATAGGCTGCCAACCCACCGGAATCAAAGGGCTCTGGTTGTCTCAAGGTAGCACTGTAGAGGTAGCCGCCGTAATGGTTCGTGCCTAAACATCGGGCATCGTTAACCCTGATTTCATTCCGGCCTGCAAAAATAGCCTCCGCCCGTTCCCCGACAAGAGAGACGTGATGGCGTTCGGACTATTTCGGAGGCGTCTGCCTGACATCGCTGCGCCCGTGGCAGCTCCGCAGGCCGCGCGGCCGGTGGCCCATTCCGAGCCCGCCCCGGCCAGCGAGGGCGATTCCGCCAGGGAAATCCTGGAACTGCTGGAACTCGAGCTCGGCGCCATGATTCGCCAGCTCGAGCGCGCCGCCAATTCCGTGGCCGGCGGCGCCGAGGCGACCGCCGCGACGCTCGCCGCCATTCGCAACCGCACCGACGCCCTGACCGGCCGCACCAATGCGGCGCAGTCGACCGCCTCCACCTTCGCCCATGCCGCCGACAAGTTCACCCAGTCCGCGCACGGCATCGGCGCGCAGGTCCGCGAAGCCGGCATGCTCGCCGACGAGGCCAGCGCCGCGGCGCAGGAAGCGCGCGCCAACGTCGATCGCTTGCGCGAATCCTCCGCCGCCATCGGCAATGTCGTCAATCTGATCGCGCAGATCGCGCGGCAGACCACGCTGCTCGCGCTCAACTCGACGATCGAGGCCGCGCGCGCCGGCGACGCCGGCAGGGGTTTTGCGGTCGTCGCCACCGAGGTCAAGGCGCTCGCAGTGCAGACGCAAGGCGCCACGGAAGAGATCACCCGGAAGATCGACGCGCTGCAGCGCGACGCCGCCGGCTCTGCGGATGCCGTGCATCGCATTTCGCAGGCGATCGAGGCGATCCGCCCGGTGTTCGACACCGTCAACGGCGCGGTCGCCGAACAGACTGCCACCACGAGCGAAGTCTCCGGCAACGCCGCCAGCGCCTCGGAGTTCATCATCTCGGTCGGCGAGAGCGCGGCCGAGATCGATGCCGCGACCAAGGCGGCCGAGACCCATGGGGAGAGCGTCGCCAGTGCCGGCAAGGCCGTCACCACATTTGCTCGGAAGCTGAAATCGCGCTGCGCCGTGCTGCTGCGTCAGAGCGAGCACGACGACCGCCGCAAGAGCGAGCGGCTGCCCTGTCACCTCAAGTTCGAGACCACGCGCGGCGTGATGCCGGTCTATGAGATCGCGATGGAAGGCGTGCTGATCGGCGGTCCGGACGCTGGCCGGCTAGCACCGCAAGCGATGATCGAAGGCAGCCTCGAAGACATCGGCGCCTGCCGCCTGCGCGTGGTCGCACAATCCAGCGCCGGCGCCCGCGCGCAATTCGTCGGTCCCAACGCCGCGCTCAACGAGAAGATCGAGGATAAGCTCTGGTCGATCCATGAGGAGAATACGGAGTTCGTCACCCGTGCCATGGAGGCGGGCAATGCGCTGACTAAAATATTCGAGGAGGCGGTTGCGCGCGGCGAGGTCAAGATGGAGGACCTCTTCGACACCGACTATGTGGAGATCGCCGGCACCAATCCGCAGCAATACCGCACGAAATATCTCGACTGGGCCGACCGCGCGCTGCCGCCGTTTCAGGACGCCTTCCTCGCCAAGGACCCGCGCATGGCGTTCTGCGCCATGGTCGACCGCAACGGCTTCCTGCCGGTGCACAACAAGATCTATTCGCATCCGCAGCGGCCGGGCGACGTCGCCTGGAACACCGCCAACAGCCGCAACCGGCGCATCTTCAACGATCCGGCGGGGTTGGCTGCGGCGCACAACCAGCGCTCGTACCTGGTCCAGAGCTACGCCCGCGACATGGGCAACGGGAGCACGGTCATGATGCGCGAGATCGACGTGCCGATCCGCGTCAAGGGACGGCACTGGGGCGGATTCCGCACGGCTTACAAGCTGTAGCGCCCGCTCTCCTGCCTGGGCAGGCACTGGGGCGCCTTCCGGATGGGTTTCCGGCAGGGCTGACGGGCGCTCCTGCGGCCCATGAATCAAAAACCTGAAAAACAACCCCATGCACAGTAGCCGGGGTGTGCGAAATCAATGGCTTATGCAGGCAAGCCGTGGCGCGCTTTGACTCGTCGGGCAAAACAGGGGCATTAATGCTATTATTCCGAAGTTGCCACCTCGTCCCTTCTCCCTTGTGGGAGAAGGTGCTGCATGAAATCATCTTATCAGAGGCTTAGTTTACGGGCGTCTCGATAGTGTCCCAAGCGGCATCTCATCGAAGGTGCGCCCCCGATACTGCCCTGCCAGTACGGTTCTTGCGAACGCCGCCCCATTGTTTGAAAAAAATGCCGCGCCGCTTCGCGACACGCGCTCTCGATCTCACGGACCCACTCCTCCGCCATTGGTCGGGAACGTGGTCCACTTTCACCTCGAACGATTGCCCATTGGATGCCCGTCACAAATCTCGGCGATATCGCTGGTCTCGAATGCGGCGTTGATGCGTTCCGCAATCGCTCGGCGGTTCGTTCGAGATGATCTGATAGATCGCTTCGCAATCTTTTCGGACATCCGCATGCAACAAAAAGGCCGGGCAAACCTGCCCGGCCCATCTGCTGGAAAAAGCGTCGAGAAGAAGGTCAGTATTTGGCCGCGACCGGAGGATAGCCGTAGCCGCCGAAGCGGTAGTTAAACCGCACAGTGACCATATCCACGTCCTGGCTAATCCGATCGTTGAGTACGGCCGCAAGGCGCGGATCGGCGACGGAGAAGGAGTTATTGGCGTGTCCCATCCACAGATGGTCGTATTCAAGACCGACCGACCAGTTCGGTGCGAAACCATACTCCCAGCCGACACCCAGGGCGCCGCCCCAGCGCGTGTTATCTGCCGAGACCAGCCCGATCCCGGTGGTGTTGTCGAAGATTGTAAAGCGGTTTCTGGTCACGGCCGCGCCGCCCTTCACGTAGAACAGTGAGGCGTTCCATGCCCAACCGAGTTGGCCCGTGAAGAGGCCGATGGCGTCGGTCTTCACCGTGGTTGAAAGCGTCGGATTGAACAGGCTGACACGGGTGTTGCTGAGGTCGGCCCAATCGCCCTGTGCCTCCAATCCGAACACAAACTGATTGGTCTGCCAGCGATATCCGATCTGCCCGCCGACAACCCCTCCGGAACGGTCACGGCAACCGCTTGCGACTGTTCCTGCGAGCGTGACGAAATCCACGCAATTGTGGCTTTGGCCCCACCCGCCGTTGGCGCCGATGTAGAAACCGGTCCAATCATAGATCGGCGCGACCGGGGGCGGCGCCTTGACGTAAGGTTTAGCAGCCAGATCAGCCGCCGACGCGGGCGCGGCCATGCCCACGGCCAGCAAGGCCACGGTGCTCAGCAAAAACTTCTTCATTGTCATTGCTCCATCCCGTCGTTTCGGTCTGAAACGACCGCGAGTTACTTGTTGCGGCATTCCGACCTGAACGTAGCTGATTTGATGAGCATGCGATGTATCGGGGCGGCAACACTCGAAGTTTCGATTTTGGCCAGCGCGCGGTTTACGGGAGGTACGATTATGCGCCTTCCAGTTGTGGCAGAAGTGCTGACCAATCGGATGCACTGAGCCCTTCTGTTTTCAGTATGATTGTTGGCAAACGCAGAGACCGACAGGCTTGTTGTCGGCACTCAAGATGAGCGAGCCTAAAGCGCGATGGGAATCACCATCGCGCTTCAGGTTATTGTTTGAGCATGATCTTTTCGGAAAACCGCTGCACACTTTTCCGGATCATGCTTTAGGGCCTTCGGTGCCCAGATTTGGCTCGCAAGAGCGGCACTGTTGTCGAAGTCGGCCTTCGCACAACAGGCATTACAGTGCTGTTCGATGGCGCCACAAGACCAACTGTCCTGCACCGAAATCATATAGCTCCTTTCTCGGAGTAGACTTCCGGTCTGCGCTCCACTTCGGACATGTCCCTGCTGCGCCCAAACGGTCGCGATGGGCACAGATCCGGAGTTCCGAAACGGCTTTGCCATGGGCTGGCGAACGCTTCGGCTTCGCCAAACCCTGGGGGATGTCGGCCTTGCACAAAAGCAGACATCGCCGCTGCTGCCGTATAATGGGCGGAGCACACGCGGCTATTTAAGCCGAAGCATCGAACTACTTTGCTTCAGTCCTCGTTCTCCTGAAACTGCGCACGGCGCCGGTCCACGACGTTGCTCATATCGTGGATTACAAAGATCGCGAGCGCCGCCATGCGCCGCCTCTGTTCTTGGCTAAGCGTACCGTAGAGTGGCTGCCACGCCTCGGCGAGCTTATCCAAATCGGCTGAACGTTGAGCCAATGCTTGCGAGCGTTGTTGCAAAAAGGCGATGGGGTCACGATTGCGCATGAGTTCGACACGGCTTTCGTTGGCCGCTCTACCCACTGTTTCCTGGATTTTTGCAATACGGGCTCTCCGATCCTCCGCATTGGCACGAATGGCGCTCTCTACGGGCGGCCAAAGCTTTTCCTGGTCAGGTGTCAACTGCAACGCGGCCTTCACCAGATCAACCCTCATATCCGTAAGTGTATTCTGGTCGGTTGCATTTAACCGTTCCGGTATCGCAGGAGAGGAGGTTTGCGAGGATTGTGCGTTGGCAATCGAGGAGGCAGCAAGGAAGAGCGCGGTTGTTCCGATCACTACTGTCTTCAACATGGCAATCTCCCAGGTAGGTTACGCCCCCAGGCTCCGTGGCAGAAATGATCACGCACTGCGAGGTCGCTTTGAGCTATATCAAAGGATCGAGCAGGTTTGACGGCGACCGCCGCTGTTCAGCGAGCGCAACCGTCCAACTTCCAGCTCTTTGCTTTCAACTTGCTGGAAGTGCCTCAAGGGGGCCAAAGGGGAGAGGGCACAGCAATGGGCCGCCCGACTTTCCCAATCGCACGATTTTCGTCATCGCATGATTTTGCGCATTCGCACGACGATCTGCGGCGTTAGACCACGCAGGCGACGAAAATGCATCGAAATATGACGATTATCATATCAAATAGCCTGGAATAGCTGCAGCGGTCGCCGCACAAATTCGTGAATGTCATGGTCTGCCGCTTCGACCGCCCAAATATGCATTGCTGCGAATTTGGAAGCTTCATCGCGTCGCATCGATATGATTAGGGTCACGCGCAAATCGCCGACGCCGTAAGCGCTCGTCGAGCAAGGGGATGCACATGGCAACAACACTCTCTATCAACGGCGAAACGAAATCGTTCGACGCGCCACCCGACATGCCGCTGCTGTGGGTGCTGCGCGACATCCTCGGCATGACCGGCACCAAGTTCGGCTGCGGCATCGCGCAATGCGGCGCCTGCACGGTGCATATCGACGGCAAGGCGGTGCGCTCCTGCGTGTTGCCGGTGAGCGCGGTCGAGAACCGCAATGTGACCACCATCGAGCATGTCGGCAGCACGCCGGCGGGCGCGAAGGTGCAGAAGGCCTGGCTCGAGGCCGAAGTGATCCAGTGCGGTTACTGCCAGTCCGGCCAGATCATGGCGGCCGCGGCGCTGCTGGCGGCAACGCCGAATCCTGACGATTCCGATATCGACGCCGCGATGGCCGGCAACATCTGCCGCTGCGGCACCTATGTGCGCATCCGCGAGGCCATCAAGCAGGCCGCCAACGGCCGCCAGTCCTGAGGTTCGCCATGAATGCACACAAAAGCCTCTCCCGCCGCTCGCTGCTGACCGGCGGTCTCGCAGGCGGCTTCCTGCTCGCCTTCCATCTGCCGCTGCGCGCCGCAATCAACGAGCCGGTGCAGCCGCTCGACAACACCCAGGGAAAGTTCGCGCCCAACGCCTTCATCAGCATCGACGAGACCGGCCGCACGGTGCTGATCATGCCGCAGGTCGAGATGGGCCAGGGCACGTACACGTCGATCTCCGCGGTACTCGCCGAGGAGCTGGATGCCGACTGGAGCAAGGTCGAGGTGCAGCACGCCCCGCCGAATGACAAGCTCTACGGCAATCCCACCTTCGGCCTGCAAGTCACCGGCAACTCCAACTCGATCCGCGCCTGGTGGCTGCCGCTGCGCAAGGCCGGCGCGACCGCGCGCGCGATGCTGGTGCAGGCCGCAGCCGCCCAATGGGGCGTCGAGCCTGCAAGCTGCAGCGCGTCGAAGGGCGAGGTCGCGCATGACGCGAGCGGCCGCAAGCTCGGCTATGGCGAACTGGCGCTTGCCGCGCAGTCCCAGACGCTTCCGAAAGATGTCGCAATCAAGGATCCCAAGGACTTCGTCCTCATCGGTCAGCCGTTGAAGCGGCTCGATACGCCGGACAAGGTCAACGGCAAGGCGCTCTACGGCATCGACGCGATCCTCCCCGGCATGAAGATCGCCGCGATCGCCAATTGCCCGGTATTTGGTGGCAAGGTCGGCAAGGTCGACGACAGCGCCGCGACGAAAGTCGCCGGCGTGCGCAAGGTCGTCGTACTCGATGACGCAGTCGCCGTGATCGGCGATCACATGTGGGCGGCAAAGAAAGGTCTCGAAGCGCTCAAGATCGAGTGGAACGAGGGGCCGAACGCTGAGATCTCCACCAAGGACATCTGGGACGACCTGCGCAAGGCCAGCCAGAAAGACGGCGCGATCGCCAGATCCGACGGCGACATCGCCAAGGCGCTGGCGAGCGGCGACAAGTTCGAAGCGGCTTACGAGCTGCCGTTCCTGGCGCATGCCTCGATGGAGCCGATCAACGCCACGGTGCACGTGAAGCCCGACTCCTGCGAGATCTGGACCGGCACGCAGATCATGACGCGCGTGCAGTCGGAGGCGGCGAAGGCCGCGGGGCTGCCGGTCGACAAGGTCATCGTCAACAACCATCTGCTCGGCGGCGGCTTCGGCCGCAAGCTCGAGCCGGACGTGGTTGTCGCGGCGGTCAAGATCGCAAAACAGGTCGACTACCCCGTGAAGGTGGTGTGGACCCGCGAGGAGGACATCCAGCACGACGTCTACCGCCCGGTCTATCGCGATCAGATCACGGCGTCGCTGGTCGACGGCAAGGTCTCGGGGTGGAAGTACAAGGTCGCCGGCTCCGCCGTGCTGGCGCGCTGGCTGCCGCCGGCGTTCCAGAAGGGCATCGATATCGATGCAGTCGACGCTGCCGTCGATGCGCCCTACGACTTCGCCAACTTCCACGTCGAATATGTCCGTGCCGAACCGCTGTCGGTGCCGACAGGCTTCTGGCGCGGCGTCGGCCCGAACAATAATGTGTTCGCGGTCGAATGCGCGATGGACGAGCTCGCGCGCAAGGCGGGCAAGGACCCCATTGAATTCCGCAAGTCCATGCTGACGAAAAACCCGCGCATGCTGGCGGTGCTCGACCAGGTCGCGGAGAAATCCGGCTGGGGCCAACCGCTGCCTCCGCGCGTCGGCCGCGGCGTCTGCGTGCAGCCCTCATTCGCAAGCTTCATCGCGACGGTGGTCGAGGCCGAGATCGACGACATCGGCGAGATCACGCTCCGCCGCGTCACGTCGGTGGTCGACACCGGTATCGCGGTCAACCCCGATACGGTGAAGGCGCAGATCGAGGGCGGCTTGATCTTCGGCCTCACCGCCGCACTCTATGGCGAGATCACCATCGACAAGGGCCGCGTGCAGCAGTCGAACTTCCACGACTACCGCATGATGCGCATCAACGAGACGCCGAAGATCGAGGTGATCGTCGTCAAGAGCGGCGAGGCGCCGGGCGGCATCGGCGAGGCCGGCGTCAATGCCGGACCACCGGCGTTGCGCAACGCGATTTATGCGGCAACCGGTGTGGCGCTGCGGCGCCTGCCAATCGATCGGAAACTGCTGGCTGCGGGGAAGAAGGCATGAGCGGCAAGATGCGTATCCTCACGAGCCTGGTCGTGATCGCCATCGTCGCGGTGGCGCTCGGCGTCTGGATCATCCGCGGGCCCGGCCCGCTCGACTTTGCAGGCGGCACCAAGGTGGCGCTGGCGGACTACCGCGCCGGCAAGCCGACGGGCGTGCCGGCCAAGCTCGAGAAGGCAAGCCTGGCCGAACGCGGTGAGTATCTTGCAAAGGCGGCCGACTGCATGGTCTGCCACACCAAGCCGGGCGAGAAGGAGTATTCCGGCGGGCTCGCCTTCAAGCTGCCGTTCGGCACGCTCTATTCGACCAACATCACGCCGGACAAGGACACCGGCATCGGCAATTACAGCGATCAGGATTTCCTGAACGCGGTCCAGCACGGCAAGCGCCGTGACGGCGCGCGGCTCTATCCGGCGATGCCGTACACGTCCTACACCTTCATGACCGACGAGGACGTGCTGGCGGTGAAGGCCTATCTGTTCAGCCTGCCGGCGGTGCGCGCCAAGGCGCCCGAGAACACGCTGTCCTTCCCGTTCAACCAGCGCTGGGCTATGATGTTCTGGTCGGCGGTGTTCAATCCGGATACGCGCTTTGCGCCTGACACCTCGAAGAGCCCGGAGTGGAACAGAGGTGCGTATCTCGCCGAGGCGCTGGCGCATTGCGGCGAATGCCACACCCCGCGCAATCTCGGCTTTGCCCTCGACAACCGCAGGAAGTTCGCCGGCGCGATCACGGCGGGCTGGCGCGCCTTCAACATTTCTTCCGACAAAGCGACCGGTCTCGGCAACTGGAGCGATCAGGATCTGATCTCGTATCTGTCGCTCGGCCATGCACCGGGCCACGGCTCGGCTTCGGGTCCGATGGGTGAAGCGGTCGACCACAGTTTCAGCCGGTTCACGCCCGAAGACATCAGCAGCATCGTTGCCTACTTGCGCAGCGTGCCGCCGCAGCCCTCGTCCGACCTGCCGGCCACCACGGCGCCCGTCGCCCCCGCCTCGCACCGCGACGGCGTCACCGCGGACGCGCGCGGCAAGAAGATGTTCGCCAGCGCCTGCGCCAGCTGTCACGGCTGGAGCGGCGAGAGCCCGGTCTCGCCGATGGCGACGCTGACCGGCACCTGGGCCGTCAACGATCCCGCGGCCATCAACGTCGCGCAGATCGTGATCTCGGGCACCAAGCGGCATACGCCCGACGGTGCACTGTCGATGCCCGCGTTCGGCAATGCGTATAGCGACGACGAGATCGCGGCGGTGGCGAACTACGTCACGGCGCGGTTCGGTGCGAAGGGCTCGAAGCTGACGGCGAAGGACGTGGCGGAGTTGCGGGGTCAGACGGCGGAGTAGCGCGCCGCTCTTACCCTCCCCTGGAGGGTGGCAGGGGCGATTGCTGCATGACCGTCAGCTCAACCAGAACTTCGGCGTCGCGGGCTCCAGCCTTCCGCCCACACGCACCGGCGCGATCCTGAGCGCGAGACCCGTTGCATCGTCCGTCTCGACCGCAACGGCGCTGAGCGTTGCAGCGCCTGCGGCCGGCTCGAAGCGCCCCGACGGAATCCCCGTGGTGAACCGGCGCAGCGGCTCTTCCTTCTGCATGCCGATGATGGAGTCGTAATCGCCGGTCATGCCGGCGTCGGTCATGTAGGCGGTGCCGCCTGACAGGATCTGGTGGTCGGCGGTCGGGACATGCGTGTGGGTGCCGACGACGAGGCTGGCGCGACCGTCGCAGAAGAAGCCGATGCCCTGTTTCTCGCTGCTCGCCTCGCAATGGAAGTCGACGACGATGGCGTCGGCGGCGACACCGAGCGGGCAGGCTCCCAATTCGCGCTCGAGCGCGGCGAAGGGATCGTCGAACGGGGTCATGAAGACGCGGCCCAACGCGTTGACGACGAGTGCATGCTTGCCGTTCTTGGTCTCGACCAAGGCGGCGCCGCGGCCGGGCGTGCCGCGCGGATAGTTCGCGGGCCGCACCAGGCGGTCGGCGCGCTCGATGAAGACGAGCGCCTCGCGCTGATCCCAGGAATGATTGCCGAGCGTCACCGCGTCGGCGCCGGCCTCGAGAAACTCCTGGTAGATCGCTTCCGTGATGCCGAAGCCGCCGGCCGAATTCTCGCCGTTGACCACGACGAAATCGAGCGACCAGTCCTTGACCATGCCGGGCAGATATTCGGAGACGGCCTCGCGCCCGCTGCGGCCGACGACGTCACCCACGAAGAGAATGCGCAACTTCAGAACTCCGGAAATCGAACACGTCCGATTCCGTTAGCACATAATCCAGCGCGACGTCGTGGGATAGTGCCGGAACCGTCTCGATCTCCTGTGCTGCAAACGCAAGGCCGATGCCGACGATGTGCTTGGCTTTCCTCAGATGCGCGAAGGTGAAATCGTAATGCCCCGCGCCATAGCCGATGCGATGGCCGAGGCGGTCGAAGGCGGCGAGCGGCGTCAGCATGATATCGGGGACGACCTCGGCCGCTGCAGGCGACGGCTCGGGAATGCCGAGCGGGCCGAGCATCAGGCGATCGTTCGGATGGAAGAGGCGGAAGATCAGCGACTGGCCGCGCGCAGTGACGCAAGGCAGCGCCAGCCTCGCGCCCTCCTCCGCGAGCTTGGTCAAAAGCGGCATCGGATCGATCTCGCTGCGGATCGGCGAATAGCCGGAGACGATGCTGCCCGGCAGCAGCTTGAACGGCAGCCCGCGCTTGGCGAGCTTTGCGGCGGCGGCAGTGCGCTTCTTCTCGCTCAGCGCATCGCGCTTGGCGAGGGCTTTGGCGCGGAGCTCGGATTTCGAGTTGGACATGTGCTGGTCCCCCAAAGTCATCACCCGCCTTGTGCGCCATTGCGCACTGGAGCAGGCGATCCAGTATTCCAGAGCCGGTGGTGATTCACACAAAGGCCGCGGCGTACTGGATGCCCCGCCCCCGTACGCAATTGCGCACCAGGCGGAGCATGACACCTGTTGAACCGGCCGCAGTCGTTTCAACAAGCACAAATCAAGCAGACAACAAATCAAGCAGACAAGTGCGAAGCCGCGTACGCCGTTGAAGCACTCGATCCCGGAGTTCCCTACGAAAGTAGGTGGGCACCATATGTCCGGGCCCACGGGCCCGGCCAGGGACAGTTCCCTAAAGGATCGATAAGGCCCCGGGGATATATGGCTCCTGACGCACGTCGCAGCCTCGCTCAGGCAATCTAACAACGATACTGACGAATCGCCAGCCCGAGTCGCGGCTGGTTCGCAACTCCTTGCGCGAGAGGTCGACGCGCGAAGCGCGGCGGGTGAGGGCTCTCTCCTCCTGGGGGTTCTCGCCCAGCGGAAACACCCTCTCCGCAACCCTCCCCCGCGAGCGCAGGGCTATCGCATCTGAGATCCTTTCCCTGCGGCCATCCTTCGAGACGCCCGCCTTAGGCGGGCTCTCGAAGGACGAGGCGTGCGCGCAGGCTGCAGCCACGACCCATATGCGATAGCCCTGCCCGCGAGCTGGGGAGGGAGCGCACCGGTCGCGTGGCTCTCGCCTACCCGATCGCAATCCCGTTGCCGACGGTGCGGTTCAGCACCTGGGTCGACTTCTCGATGCGTTCGGCGGCGGCGTTCAGTGCGTTGACCACGGCGGTCTGCGTCATCCTGGCGCGCTCGACGGCGGCGTTGCGGAAATCCCGGAGCTCGGTCAGCTCCTGCTCGAGGGTTCGGACACGGTTGCTGGTGTCGATCAATTCGTCACACACGGTCAGCGCCGCCATCACGGTGAGCCGCGCATCGCCGATCTCGCCGAATTTTCCGCGCAGCGACTGGATGCGTGTCTCCAGGGTTTCGGCGAGCTTGAGCAGCCGCACCTCCTGGCCCTCCTCGCAGGCCATGCGGTATTGCCGGCCGTTGATGGTGACGTTGATGTGGCTCATCCGTCCTCTCCGGTATCGAGCACCGAGCGTATCGTGACGATTGCGGAATCCAGCCGGTCAGAGATCTCGCGATTGGCGCGCTCGAGCTTGCGCGCCTTCACCAGTGCGCCGTCGAGCTCGTCGGCAAGGCGCGAGCGATCCGCGCCGAGCGCCTGAATCCGCGCCGCGAGCTCGTTCTCGTCGCGATCGGCATCGCGCCGCCGCTCCACCGCACTTTCGAGCGCGTCGAGCGCCGCCGTGAGCCGGCGGGTCGCAATCTCGATCTCGACGGCAGATGACTCCGTCATGGCGGAACTGTTTGATACGCGATCGTTCATGCAGTCAGCGGCGGAACCTGGCGGCCTTTGCCCAGTGGCCTTTCCCTGGAGCTTGCCGTCCGGCAAAAGACTCGGTTCGGCAAGCGGTTAGAAGCAGAAATTTACGTGGCAGGAAAGCCCAGCGCAACGCCGCCGCAAAGCTATGCACCGATAGATGGGATCCGGCATCCCGGCCTACCGGTTCCCGTGTGCATGATCTTTCGGAAAAACGGTTCCCACTTTCCGGATCATGCCTTGATAATACCTGGATGATACTTGGGCGATTTTTCGCGCTCGGAACGCGCTTGATTGCCTTGGACTCCCGGAACCGAGATGCTATCCAGCCCCAGCTCCCGTGACCGCCAGTCTCGATCCAGCGCGGCGCACACGGCCATCAAGCACCTCATTCCAGACGGATTTTCACCATGATGCAGCTCGATGCCACCCGTATGGCCCATACGCAGGTCGACCACACCCGCATGGCCAACGCGATCCGCGGCCTTTCGATGGACGCTGTCGAGAAGGCCAAATCGGGCCATCCCGGCCTGCCGATGGGTGCCGCCGACATCGCCACCGTGCTGTTCACGCAGTTCCTGAAATTCGATGCCGCCGCGCCAGCCTGGCCTGACCGCGACCGCTTCGTGCTCTCGGCCGGCCACGGCTCGATGCTGCTCTATTCGCTGCTGTATCTCACCGGCAATACCGAGATGACGCTGGACCAGATCAAGCAGTTTCGCCAGGTCAACTCGCTCACTCCCGGCCACCCCGAGAATTTCCGCACCAAAGGCATCGAAACCACCACGGGACCGCTCGGCCAGGGCATCTCGACTGCAGTCGGCATGGCGCTCGCCGAGAAGATGCTCGCCGCCGAGTTCGGCAAGAAGATCGTCGACCACCATACCTATGTGCTCGCATCCGACGGCGACCTGATGGAAGGCGTGTCGCAGGAAGCGATCGCGATGGCCGGGCATTGGAAGCTCAACAAGCTGATCGTGCTCTACGACGACAACGGCATCTCGATCGATGGCCCAACCTCGATCGCGGATTCCGTCGACCAGGTGAAGCGCTTCAAAGCGGCGGGCTGGGCGGCCGAGAAGATCGACGGTCAGGACCAGGCCGCGATCGCCGACGCCATCACGCGCGCCAGGAAATCGAACAAGCCGACGCTGATTGCCTGCCGCACCACCATCGGTTTCGGCGCGCCGCACAAGGCCGGCACCGCGAAGGTGCATGGCGAGGCGCTCGGGGCCGACGAGCTCAAGGCCGCCAAGGAAAATCTCGGCATCTCGCTCGAGCCGTTCTCCGTGCCTGACGACGTGCTGAAGGCCTGGCGCGCAGCCGGCAGCCGCGGCGCTGTGGCGCGGCAGGAATGGGAAGGACGGATCAGTGAGCTCGGCAGCCGCAAGCGTGCCGAGTTCGAGCGCCGCCTGCGACATGAGCGTCCGGCGTCGCTCGCAAAGGCGCTGCGCGCGCACAAGAAGGAATTGCTCGAGAAGCCGCTGACGGCGGCAACCCGCAAATCATCGGAAGCCGCGATCGAGGCGATCGCCGCCGCGATGCCGATGGAATTCCTGGCCGGCTCCGCCGATCTCACCGGCTCCAACAACAACAAAGCGAAATCGGCGACTGCCTTCTCGGCCAAGACGCCGAAGGGCCGCTTCATCCATTACGGCATCCGCGAGCACGGCATGGCGGCTGCGATGAACGGCATCTTCCTGCACGGCGGCTTCGCGCCGAACGGCGCGACGTTTCTGGTATTCACCGACTACGCCCGTCCCGCGATGCGCCTTGCCGCGCTGATGGGTGCCGGCGTCGTCTACGTGATGACTCACGACTCCATCGGCCTCGGCGAGGACGGCCCGACCCATCAGCCGGTCGAGCATCTCGCCGCGCTTCGCGCCATTCCCAACATGCGCGTGTTCCGTCCCTGCGATGCCATCGAGGTCGCCGAGTGCTGGGAGCTCGCGCTCAACCGCGTGGACGGACCGACCGTGCTGGCGCTGACGCGGCAGAACCTGCCGCAGCTGCGTACCACCGCACCGAACGACAATCCCTGTGCGGCCGGCGCCTATGAGCTCGTCCCAGCCCAGGCCGAAGCCAAGGTGACGCTGTTCGCTTCCGGCTCCGAGGTCGAGATCGCGGTGGCTGCCCAAAAACAGCTCACGGAACGCGGCATCGCGTCACGCGTTGTCTCTGTTCCTTCGCTCGAGCTGTTGTTAGCGCAACCAGAGGCGAAACGCGCCGCAATCATCGGCAACGCGCCGGTCAAGATTGCGATCGAGGCCGCCGTGCGCTGGGGCTGGGATGCCGTGATCGGCCAGGACGGCGAGTTCATCGGCATGCATTCCTTCGGCGAAAGCGGTCCTGCCAAGGAGCTTTACAAGCATTTCGGCATTACCGCCGAGGCCGCGGTTAACGCTGTGCTGAAGCGCGTTTCCTGAGAGTTGAGCTTGCCGCAAAAAAGGACTACGTAATCTCCCATATGATCAAGCACCGCCCGGCCGAACCGGGCGTCCGCCCCTAAAAAACCCTCGCAAGCGCGCCAAGCGCGCGTTGTGCGGGATGACAACGGTCATTGAAGGAGACGAAACATGGCAGTCCGCGTCGGAATTAACGGTTTTGGCCGCATCGGCCGCAACGTCCTGCGGGCTATCGCCGAGTCAGGCCGCAAGGACATCGAGGTCGTCGGCATCAACGATCTCGGCCCGGTCGAGACCAACGCCCATCTCCTCCGCTACGACAGCGTCCATGGCCGTTTCCCCGGCACCGTCACCGTCGAGGGCGACTCCATCAGCCTCGGCAGCGGCAAGATCAAGGTGACCGCCGAGCGCGATCCTTCGAAGCTGCCGTGGAAGGATCTCGGCGTCGACATCGCGCTGGAATGCACCGGCATCTTCACCTCGAAGGACAAGGCTTCCGCGCATCTGACCGCCGGCGCCAAGCGTGTGCTGGTCTCCGCGCCCGCCGACGGCGCCGACGCCACCATCGTCTACGGCGTCAATCACGAGACGCTGACCAGGGATCACCTCGTCGTCTCCAACGGAAGCTGCACCACCAACTGCCTCGCGCCGGTCGCCAAGGTGCTGAACGATCTCGTCGGCATCGAGACCGGCTTCATGACCACGATCCACGCTTACACCGGCGACCAGCCGACGCTGGACACGCTGCACAAGGATCTCTACCGCGGCCGCGCCGCGGCGATGTCGATGATCCCGACCTCGACCGGCGCTGCGAAGGCGATCGGCCTCGTGCTGCCGGAACTCAAGGGCAAGCTCGACGGCGTCGCGATCCGCGTGCCGACCCCGAACGTCTCGGTCGTCGACCTCAAGATCGTCGCCAAGCGCGCCACCGACGCCAAGGAAGTCAACGCGGCGATGAAGCGCGCCAGCGAGCAGCAGCTCAAGGGCATCCTCGGCTACACCAACGCGCCGAACGTCTCGATCGACTTCAACCACGACCCGCACTCCTCGACCTTCCACGAGGACCAGACCAAGGTGCAGAACGGCACGCTGGTGCGCGTGATGTCCTGGTACGACAACGAGTGGGGGTTCTCGAACCGCATGGCGGACACCGCCGTCGCGATGAGCAAGGTGATCTGAGGACGCTCCATGTCCCGGACGCGATGCAGCGTGAAACGCTGCTTCACAGATCCGGGACCCATCTCAACCGCGGGACTCGCCGCAACGTGGGTCCCGGTTCTGCACAGCAGCGCTGCGCGCCGCGGTGCGTCCGGGACAAGGGCCTCTCAGATGACCAACAAATTCCGCACCCTCGACGACGTCGACGTGAAGGGCAAGCGCGTCTTGCTGCGCGTCGATCTCAACGTGCCCATGGAGAACGGGCGCGTCACCGATGCCACGCGGCTCGAGCGCGTTGCGCCGACCATCAGCGAAATCTCGGACAAGGGCGGCAAGGTCATCCTGCTCGCGCATTTCGGCCGGCCGAAGGGACGCGATGCCAAGGACTCGCTCAAGCCGGTTGCCGAAGCGCTGTCCAAGGTGGTGAAAAAACCCGTCGCCTTCGCCGACGATTGCATCGGCGAGCCCGCAGCACAGGCGGTGGCCGGCCTGAAGGACGGCGACATCCTGTGTCTCGAAAACACCCGCTTCCACAAGGAAGAGGAAAAGAACGATCCTGCCTTCGTCGCGGAGCTCGCCAAGCTCGGCGACATCTGGGTCAATGACGCCTTCTCGGCCGCACACCGCGCCCACGCCTCGACCGAAGGCCTCGGTCACAAGCTGCCCGCCTATGCAGGCCGCACCATGCAGGCCGAGCTCGATGCGCTGGAGAAGGCGCTGGGGTCGCCGACCAAGCCTGTGATCGCGATCATCGGCGGCGCAAAAGTCTCGACCAAGATCGACCTGCTGGAAAACCTCGTCACCAAGGTCGATGCGCTCGTGATCGGCGGCGGCATGGCCAACACCTTCCTGCACGCGCAGGGCGTTGCGATCGGCAAGTCGCTGGCCGAGAAGGACCTCGCGCCGACCGCGCTGCGTATCCTGGAGAAGGCGAACGCCGCCAACTGCGCCATCATCCTTCCCGTCGACGCCACCGTCGCCTACCATTTCGCCGCCAACGCGCCCGCGCATGCCTATGGGCTCGACGCGATCCCCGCCGACGGCATGATCCTCGACGTCGGCCCACAATCGGTCGCGCGCGTCCACGCCGCGATCGACGATGCGGCGACGCTGGTCTGGAACGGACCGCTCGGGGCCTTCGAGCTGCAGCCGTTCGACCGCGGCACGGTCGCGGCCGCCAAGCACGCCGCCGAGCGCACCAAGGCCAAGAAGCTGATCTCGATCGCGGGCGGCGGCGACACCGTCGCGGCGCTCAACCAGGCCCATGTGGCCGGTGACTTCACCTATGTCTCCACCGCCGGTGGCGCGTTCCTTGAATGGATGGAAGGCAAGCCCCTGCCCGGCGTCGAAGTTCTGCGCACCAAGTAATCAAGCGGCCTTGCAGGCCCCAACGGGAGAAAAAGACAGATGGCTCGGATCACGTTACGTCAACTGCTCGACCATGCGGCGGAGAACGATTACGGCGTACCGGCCTTCAACATCAACAACATGGAGCAGGCGCTGGCGATCATGGACGCGGCCAACCAGGTCGATGCGCCCGTCATCATCCAGGCCTCGCGCGGCGCGCGCTCCTACGCCAACGACGTCATGCTCAAGCACATGATGGACGCGGTGACCGAGATCTATCCGCACATTCCTGTCTGCGTGCATCTCGACCACGGCAACGAGCCCGCGACCTGCATGACCGCGATCCAGGCCGGCTTCACCTCCGTGATGATGGACGGCTCGCTCAAGGCCGACGGCAAGACCCCCGGCGACTGGGGCTACAATGTCGGTGTCACCAAGACCGTGACCGACATGGCCCATCTCGGCGGCATCTCCGTCGAGGGTGAACTCGGCGTGCTCGGCTCGCTCGAGACCGGCATGGGTGACAAGGAAGACGGCCACGGCGCCGAAGGCAAGCTCAGCCACGACCAGCTCCTGACCAACCCGGACGAGGCCGTGAAGTTCGTCAAGGAGACCAAGGTCGACGCGCTCGCGATCGCGATGGGGACGTCCCACGGTGCCTACAAATTTACCCGCAAGCCCGACGGCGACATCCTCGCCATGAACGTGATCGAGGAGATCCACCGCAAGCTGCCGAACACGCATCTCGTCATGCACGGCTCCTCGTCAGTGCCGCAGGAGCTGCAGGACATCATCAACGCCTATGGCGGCAAGATGAAGCCGACCTGGGGCGTACCTGTCAGCGAGATCCAGCGCGGCATCAAGAACGGCGTGCGCAAGATCAACATCGACACCGACAATCGCATGGCGATGACCGGCCAGATCCGGAAAGTGCTCAAGGACAGCCCGGAAGAGTTCGATCCGCGCAAGTACCTGAAGCCGGCGATGGAAGCCATGACCAAGCTGTGCAAGCAGCGCCTGCAGGAGTTCAACACGGCGGGCCAGGCCTCCAAGATCAAGAAGGTGCTGACCACCGCCGAGATGGCCAAGCGCTACGCCAAGGGCGAGCTCGATCCCCGCGTCGCGTAAGCGATCGCGAAGGTGGCGTAAGCCGTTTCAAGCCCATTCCCGGGTTTCCGGGACGCGCGAAGCGTGGGCCCGGAATCCATAACCACAGCCTGGGGTTATGGATTCCGGGCCTGCGCCTTTCGGCGCATCCCGGAATGGCAGAAAGCCCCTTTACCCTGCGACGAACGTTAACTCGGCAATTGCCCGAGAACGGTCTATTTTCGCGGGCAAGGGCAGAATCGTTTTTGGGAGGACCTCTCGATGAATCTGACTGAGCTCAACCGGATCGCGACCGCCATGGTCGCCCCCGGCAAGGGTATCCTTGCCGCCGACGAATCCTCCGGCACCATCAAGAAGCGGTTTGATGCCATCGGCGTGGAATCGACGGAAGAGAACCGCCGCGACTATCGCGAGATGCTGTTTCGCTCCAAGGACGCCATGAGCCAATACATCTCCGGTGTCATCCTCTATGACGAGACGATCTGGCAGGATGCCAAGGACGGCACGCCGCTGATCAAGCTGATCGAGCAGAGCGGGGCCATTCCCGGCATCAAGGTCGACGAGGGCACGCAAGCCCTGCCGATGTGCCCGGGCGAGCTCGTGACCGTCGGGCTCGACAAGCTCGCCGAGCGCCTGAAGAAATACTATGAGCGCGGCGCGCGCTTCGCCAAATGGCGCGCGGTGATCGACATCGGCAGCGGCATCCCCTCGATGACCGCGATCAACGTCAACGCCCACGCGCTGGCGCGCTACGCCGCGCTGTGCCAAACCGCGCAGATCGTGCCGATCGTCGAGCCGGAGGTGCTGATGGACGGCGACCACGACATCGATCGCTGCTATGAGGTGACGCAACGCGTGCTCGACAACACGTTCCAGGAGCTGCGCGTGCAGCGCGTGGCGCTCGAAGGCATGGTGCTGAAGCCGAACATGGCGATCTCAGGCAAGAAATGTCCCAAGCAGGCCTCTGTGGAAGAGGTCGCGGAGAAGACGATACGGCTGCTGAAGGCCTGCGTGCCCGCGGCGGTGCCCGGCATCGCCTTCCTTTCCGGCGGCCAGTCCGACGAGGAGGCAACCGCGCATCTCAACGCGATGCACAAGCTCGGCCCGCTGCCCTGGGGCCTGACCTTCTCCTACGGCCGCGCGCTGCAGGCCGCGCCGCAGAAGGCCTGGTCGGGCAAAGCCGAGAATGTCGCGGCCGGCCAGCGCGCCTTCAGCCATCGCGCCCGGATGAACGGCCTTGCGTCCAAGGGCAAATGGCAAAGCAGCCTGGAACAGAAGGCAGCCTAGATCTTGTCGAACAAACCGCCTCCGCCGCGCCCGGCGCCGCGTCTCTACCTCGCGACGCCTGTGGTCGATGATCCAGCTGCGCTGGTCGCCGAGCTGCCGGCCCTGCTCGCCTCCGCCGATGTCGCCGCCGTGCTGCTGCGGCTGAAGGAGACCGATCAGCGCACCATGATCTCGCGCATCAAGGTGTTGGCGCCGCCGGTGCAGAAGGCAGGCGCAGCGCTCCTCGTCGATGGTCATCCTGAAATCGTCGCGCGCGGCGGCGCCGATGGCGCGCATCTCTCCGGGATCGCCGCCCTGGAGGAGGCGATGCCCTCGCTCAAGCCCGATCGCATCGCGGGCGTCGGAGGACTTGCCACGCGCCACGATTCCATGAGCGCGGGCGAGATCGGCGCCGACTATGTTCTGTTCGGCGAGCCCGACAAAAACGGCCAGCGCCCGTCATCCCAGGCCATTGCCGAACGGCTGGACTGGTGGGCCGAGCTGTTCGAGCCGCCCTGCGTCGGCTTTGCCATTTCGCTGGACGAGGCGCACGATTTCGCCGCCAGCGGCGCCGATTTCGTGCTGGTCGGCGACTTCATCTGGGCCGATCCCCGCGGGCCCAAGGCCGCGCTGATCGACGTCGATGCTGCGATCAAGAAGGCCCATGCGACGGCGCCGGCCGGCCAAGATCCTGCGAGTCAGGAGCACGGCTAGCGCCCGACATGAAGCTCCCATGCATCACCATGCTGGCCACGCTGCTGCTCACAGCGTCCGCGGCCGCACAGCTCCAGATCACGCCGCCGGCCACAACGCCGAGCGCACCCGCCGAAAAACCGAAGCCGAAACCGCACACGATCACCAAGAAGAAGGAGGCCGCGCCCGCGCCGAAGCCTTCGGCCTCTCCCAAGCCGTCGCCCTCACCCCAGCCGGCCGCGACCGTGATCCCGGCGCCGCCCAACGACGACCCCAATGTGGATCTGGTGTTCGGCGCCTATCAGCGCGGCCAGTACAAGACGGCCTTCGAGCTCGCCACCGGCCGCGCACAAGCCGGCGATCCCAAGGCGATGACCATGCTCGGCGAGCTCTATTCCAACGCCATGGGCATCCGGCGCGACTACGCCAAGGCAGCCGAATGGTACAAGCGCGCGGCGGATGCCGGCGACCGCGAGGCGATGTTCGCGCTCGCCATGCTGCGCATTTCGGGTCGCGGCGGTCCGGTCGACAAGAACGAGGCGGTCAAGTTGATGGCCTCTGCCGCCAAGCTCGGCGAGCCCAAGGCGGCCTACAACCTCGCCTTGCTCTATCTGGACGGCCAGACGCTGCCGCAGGACGTCCGGCGCTCAGCGGAGCTGCTGCGCCAGGCCGCCGACGCCGGCCTGCCCGAGGCGCAATACGCACTCGCGACCTTCTACAAGGAAGGCACCGGCGTGCCGAAGGACCCGGAACGCGCGGTGCGGCTGCTCCAGGCTGCCTCGCTCGCCGACAATGTCGATGCCGAGGTCGAATATGCGATCGCGATGTTCAACGGCACCGGCACACCGAAGAACCAGCCGGCTGCCGTCGCGTTGCTCCGCAAGGCCTCCCGGCAAGGCAACGCGATCGCGCAGAACCGGCTGGCATGGGTGCTGATCAACGGCGTGGGCACCCCCATGGACAAGGTCGAGGGCTTCAAATGGCACCTGGTGGCCAAAACGGGCGGCAAGGGCGACCCTGAGCTCGACAAGCAGTTCTCTGAACTGCCGGCTGAGGACCGCGCCAAGGCCGAGGCTGCCGCCAGGAAATGGCTCGGGACCAAATGACTTGACGTTGGCGTCCTCGCAGGGCACCCCATCCCTCAAACAGGTGCGGTTCTGCGCCATTTCCCCGATCTAGACCGAAAGCTCATGCTGTATTCCGCCACTATCAACGTCATGGTCAAGGCGGCGCGCCGCGCCGGCCGCAGCCTCAAGCGCGATCTCGGCGAGATCGAGCATCTCCAGGTCTCGCTGAAGGGGCCAGCGAATTTCGTCTCGCTTGCCGACAAGCGCGCCGAGGAGATCCTCTATCAGGATCTCGCCAAGGCCCGGCCCGGCTACGGCTTCATCGGCGAAGAGGGCGGCACGCGCGAGGGCACTGACAAGAGCCACACCTGGATCGTCGATCCGCTCGACGGCACCACCAACTTCCTGCACGGCATCCCGCAATTTGCGATCTCGATCGGCCTCGCGCGCGAGGGCACCGTGATCGCCGGCGTGATCTACAACCCCGCCAATGACGAGCTCTACATCGCCGAGCGCGGCAAGGGCGCCTTCCTCAACGACCAGCGCTTGCGCGTCGCCGGCCGCCGCCAGCTGAATGAATGCGTGGTGGCCTGCGGCCTGCCCCATATCGGCCGCGGCGACCATGAGGAATTCCGCCGCGAGATGACCGCGATCCAGAACCGCGTCGCGGGACTCCGCCGCTTCGGCGCGGCCGCCCTCGACCTCGCCTTCGTCGCGGCGGGGCGCCTCGACGGCTATTGGGAGCGGAATTTGTCGCCCTGGGACATCGCGGCCGGGCAGATCATGGTCAAGGAAGCCGGTGGCACGGTGAGCGACATCGACACGCCGGGCGATGCGCTGGCGACGGGTCACGTCGTGTGCGGCAATGAGTTCGTGCACGGGGAGTTGGTGAAGATTTTGCGGAAGCCGGCGTAAGGCAGAAGCTCGCTCACCCACTTCGCTGTCATCACCCGCGAAAGCGGGTGATCCAGTATTCCAGAGACCTCAGTTTGATACGGGACAGGCCGCGGCGTACTGGATGCCCCGCCTGCGCGGGGCATGACAATGTGCCTTACGGCTTCACCGGCGCCGGCGGTCCATACGCCTCGCCTTCCTTCGCCGCCTGCGGCTCCCGATCTCCGCCCAGCACGCGCTGCACCGAGACGAAGAACACCGGCACCATCAGCAGTGCCAGGATCACCACCGCGATCATGCCGCCCATCACGACGCTGCCGAGCGCCTGCTGGCTGGCGCCACCGGCGCCGTGGGCGATGGCCATCGGCAGCACGCCGCAGATGAAGGCGAGGCCGGTCATCAGGATCGGGCGGAAGCGCAGGCGGCAGGCTTCGATGGTGGCTTCGACCAGCGGCTTGCCCTCTTTCCGCAGATCCTTGGCGAACTCGATGATCAGGATCGCGTCCTTGGCCGCAAGGCCGATGATCGTGATCAGGCCGACGGTGAAGTAGACGTCGTTGGGCAGGCTCCGCAGCGTCGCTGCGGCGACCGCGCCGACGATACCCAGCGGCACGGTGAGCAGCACCGCCAGCGGAATGGTCCAGCTCTCGTACAGCGCGGCGAGGCACAGGAACACCACAAACACGGAGAGCGCGAGCAGGAACGGCGCCTGCGAGCCGGAGAGCTTCTCCTGGAGCGACTGTCCGGTCCATTCATAGCCGAAGCCACGCGGCAATCTGTCGGCGAGCCGCTCCATCTCGGCGATCGCATCGCCCGAGGTGAAGCCGGGTCTGGCTTCGCCTGAGATGCGCACCGCCGGATAGTAGTTGAAGCCGGCGATCTGCGTCGGCCCGCGTGCCCATTCCACCGTGGCAAAGGACGAGAACGGCACCAGCTGGCCGCGGCTGTTCTTGACGTTGTAGTTGAGGATGTCCTCGGTCCGCATGCGGTCGCGGGCGTCGGCCTGCACCACGACGCGCTGCATGCGGCCGCGGTTCGGGAAATCGTTGATGTAGTTCGAGCCGAGATTGGTCGAGATCGTGTTGTTGATGTCCTCGAAGGTGACGCCGAAGGCGCCGGCCTTCTCGCGATCGATCATGAGATTGACCACGCCGGCCTCGGGCAGGCCTTCGATATAGACCTTCTGCAGCACCGGGCTCGCATTGGCCTCCGCGATCAGCTGGTCGGCGGCGCGCATCAATTGCTGATAGCCCTTCTGGCCGCGGTCCTGGAGACGGAACGAGAAGCCGGAGGAGTTGCCGAGATTGTCGATCGGCGGCGGCTGCAGCGCGGAGATCTTGGCATCGCGGATCGAGGACAGGTCGCGGTTGATGTCGTTGACGATCGCCGAGGCGGAATCCTTCGACCCGCGCTCCGACCAATCCTTTAGCGTGATGAACGCCTGCGCGGTGTTCATGCCCTGGCCGGAGAAACTGAAGCCGGTGAGGAAGGTGACATCCTTCACGCCCGGCCGTGCGGCGAGATATTTCTCGACCTTCTCGATCACCGCCTCGGTGCGGGCATAGGACGAATCCGACGGCGTCTGCACGTCGGTGGTGACGAAGCCCTGGTCGTCGACGGGCAGGAAGCCGCCGGGCAGATTGACGAAGGCCCAGGATAGGCCGACCAGCAGCGCGGCATAGACCAGCATCAAACGGCCGGTGCGCTTCAGCGAGAAGCCGACAGTGCGCGAATAGCGCTCCTTGCCGCCTTCGAGCATGCGGTTGAACCAGCCGAACACGCCCCGCCTCGCATGACCGTGCCCGGCCGCAACGGGCTTGAGCAGGGTGGCGCACAGCGCCGGCGTCAGCGACAGCGCCAGGAAGGCGGAGAAGCCGATCGCCGCGACCATGGTGACCGAGAACTGGCGGTAGATGATGCCGACCGAGCCCGGGAAGAACGCCATCGGCACGAACACCGCCATCAGCACCAAGGTGATGCCGATGATGGCGCCGGTGATCTGCGACATCGCTTTCCGCGTCGCTTCCTTCGGCGAGAGACCTTCCTCGGCCATGATGCGCTCGACGTTCTCGACCACGACGATGGCGTCGTCGACGAGGATGCCGACCGCAAGCACCATGCCGAACATCGAGAGCATGTTGATGGAGTAGCCGGCGAGGAGCAGCGTGGAACAAGCCCCTAACAGCGCTACCGGCACCACGATGGTCGGAATGATGGTGTAGCGGATATTCTGCAGGAACAGGAACATCACCACGAACACCAGCACCACGGCCTCGACCAGCGTCGACAGCACCTTCTTGATCGAGGCCTCGACCACGGGCGTGATGCTGTAGGGGATCTCGTAGGTGATGTTGGCCGGGAAGAAGCGCGACAGCTCCTTCATCTTGGCTTCGACCGCGCTCGCGGTCGCCAGCGCGTTGCCGGTCGGCGACATCAGCACGGAGAGACCGGCGGTCGGCTTGCCGTTGAGGCGGGTGTTGAACTGGTAGCTGAGGCCGCCGACCTCGATGCGTGCAACGTCGCGCAGGCGTACGGTCGAACCGTCGGCATTGGCGCGCAGGATGATGGCGCCGAACTCCTCCGGGGAGGAGAGCTGACCCTTGACCAGCACCAGTGCGGAGGTGCGCTGGCTCGACGTCGACGGCTCGGCACCAAGGCTGCCCGAGGCGACCTGCGCGTTCTGCGCGGCGATCGCCTTGTTGACGTCGTCGGCTGTCAGCCCATAGCCGACGAGCTTGGCCGGATCGACCCAGACGCGAAGCGAGCGCTCGGTCGAATACAGCGTGGCGCGCCCGACGCCGGGAATGCGGCGGATCTCGCCGAGCACGTTGCGGATCATGAAGTCGCCGAGGCCGACCTCATCCAAGCTGCCGTCGGTCGAGTTCAGCGTGATGATCTGAAGCACCGCGCTGGAGGCTTCCTCGATCAGGATGCCCTGCTGCATCACTGCGCGCGGCAGGCGCGCCTCGACGCGCTTGATGCGGTTTTGCACCTCCACCGAGGCGGCGCTGGTATCGGTACCCGGCTGGAAGTTCGCGATGATCTCGACCTGGCCGAGCGAGTCGCTGGTCGATTCGAAGTTGAGGATGTTGGCGGCGCCGTTGAGCTCTTCCTCGATCAGCCGCGTGACGCTGTTGTAGAGGTTTTCGGGCGAGGCGCCGGGATAGCTGGTCGAGACCGAGATCGAGGGCGGCGCGATGATCGGATATTGCGCGATCGGCAGCAGCGGCACCGCGATCGCACCGATCAAGCAGATGAACAGCGCGACCACCCAGGCGAAGATCGGCCTGTCGATGAAGAAGCTCGGCATTTGCCGCTTTACCCTCGTTGTTTCGTTCGGGCTTGATGAAGTTAGGTTCGGCCGGTTGTCCGAGGTCGGCTTGCACCTCGCGATGCGAAGCATCGTCCAGAGCAATCCGGGTGAGGGGCCGCAACGCTCCGTGAAACTGAAACCCCTCACCCGGATCGCATCTTTCGATACGATCCGACCTCTCCCTACGGGAGAGGTGTTCTGAGTGGCGCTGGCGCGTTACCGCGTGAGCTTAAGGGCGTGCCTGTTGTCCGCGGTTGCCTCCGCTTCCGACCAGGATTGCGGCTTGACCCTGTCGCCGGCCGCGAACTTCTGGAAGCCCTCGACCACGACCTTGTCGCCGGCCTTCAGGCCTTCGGTGATGAACCAGAGTCCGTCCTGCACCGACCCGGTTCGCACCGGCTGCACCGCGATATGGTTGTCGTCCTTGACCACGAACACCTCGCTGCCGCCGCCGCCATTGCGCTGGATCGCCTGCTGCGGCACCGCGATCGCGTCGGAATCGAGGCCCTGGTCGATACGGACCCGGACATACATGCCCGGCAGCAGTTCGCGCTTGGGATTGGGGAACTCGCCGCGCAACGTCACCTGCCCGGTATGGGCATCGACCTTGGCGTCGGAGAACAGCAGCTTGCCGTCGAGCGAGTATATGGTGTTGTCGTCGAGCACCAGGCGCACCTTGGCGGCATCCGCCGCAATGCGCTCGAGGTCGCCGGTCTCGAAGGCACGGCGGAGCTGGTTGAGCTCGGTCACCGACTGGGTGAAGTCGGCATAGATCGGATCGAGCTGCTGGATGGTGGCGAGATTGGTTTCGTTCTGCACGACGAGCGCGCCCTCGCTGACCAGCGCCGCACCCACCACGCCGTCGATCGGCGCGCGCACGGTCGCGTAGTCGAGATTGAGCTTTGCGCGCGCAAGCTCGGCCTTGCGTCCCTCGACCTCGGCCTGAGCCTGGCGTTCGGCGGCGATGGCCTTCTCGTTCTCGGCCTCCGGCGCGGCGCGATCCTTGGTGAGCGCAGCAATGCGGCGTGCCTGCTGGTGCGCCTGCATCGCGGCGGCTTCGGCCTTGGCAAGCGCGGCCTCGCTCGCCATCACCTCGACCTCGAACGGACGCGGATCGATGCGGTAGAGCGGATCACCCGCCTTCACCTCGCTGCCCTGGCGGAACAGACGCTCGACCACGATGCCGGACACGCGCGGCCGCACGTCGGAGACCCGCGTCGGTGCGATGCGGCCCGGCAGCTCACGCACCACGGCGCGCGGCTGCGGCTTGACGACGACGATGCTGACGTCAGGGTCGGGCGGCTGGGCGGCGGACACGGCGGAGCTGGATTCCTCGCAAGCGCCCAGCAGCGGCGCAAGGGCCGCGAGCATCATTGCAACGCATGCCGATCGCGCACGAAGTCCTGACATGAAGTGGGGTGCCCCGGTGTTGTTGAAACTGATCACGCTCCGCGCGGGCCCGTTCTGGGTCGCGGCGCGCGGCCGATGCCGTCAAAATAGAATGGCGGTGCTGCGACGCAACGCATGCCGCGGGCGGCTCATTGTCACACGGCATATCCCGTTGAGTTCAGATGGCTTTTGCAGACTCACCCGATTGTGAGTCGAGTTCCATCGCGGCGTGCTGCGACGGAACAGCGCAATCAGGCGGCGGACAAGCTGTCCCCGAAATCGGCGCATCCGGCGCTTTTTTTGGGCTGGCGCTGTGCCATAGTGCGCCCCGCAATCAAGCTTCGTAACGGATGATACAGGCATGCGGTCTGGCACTTCCCGCTCCACCATGGATATCGAGTACACCAAACTGTCCTCGCCGAGCGTCTTCCTGGTGCGGATGCTGGTCTTCCTGGTGCTGTGCACGCTGGTGGGCGTGGTGCTCTACAAGCAGATCATCCAGGCCTTCTTTGCCAATCCCGGGCTCAATGCCCTGATCGGGGCGGTGCTGTTCATCGGCATCGTGCTGGCCTTCCGCCAGGTGATCCGGCTCTACCCCGAAGTCTCCTGGGTCAATAATTTCCGTATCGCCGATCCTGGCCTTGCCCCGGCCCGCCACCCCAAGCTGCTGGCGCCGATGGCGGCGATCCTGGGCGGCGAGCGCTTTGGGCGGATGACCATCACCCAGACCACGATGCGGCACCTGCTCGATTCGATCGCGACCCGGCTGGACGAAGCCCGCGATATCTCGCGCTACATGACCGGCCTCTTGGTCTTCCTCGGCCTGCTCGGCACTTTCTGGGGCCTGATCGAGACGGTCGGCTCGGTGGGCAAGGTGATCGACGGGCTCAAGGTCGGCGGCGATGCCGCCTCCCTGTTCGACACCCTCAAGGAGGGCCTCGCCGCCCCGCTCGGCGGCATGGGCATCTCGTTCTCCAGCTCGCTGTTCGGCCTTGCCGGCTCGCTGATCCTCGGCTTCCTCGATCTGCAATCGAGCCAGGCGCAGAACCGCTTCTACACCGACCTGGAAGACTGGCTCGCCACCACCGTGCGCGAGTATGGCAAGGACGAAGTGGCGGCCGCGGCCGGCGGCGGTGGCGTGGCCAGCGGCGAACTCCAGGCCGCCGTCGAGCGGCTGCGCTCCGTGCTCGAGGAAGGCAGCGCCAACCGCGGCACCACGGCGGCGATGGCGAGCCTTGCCGAAGCGATCCAGGCGCTGGTCTCGCACATGCGCACCGAGCAACAGATGATCCGCGAATGGGCCGACGGCCAGGGCGAGCAGAACCGCGAGATCCGACGCCTCTTGGAGCGCATCGCGCGGCAGCCGGAGAAGAGTTAGCAGCAATGGAGAGCGCGTGCCCCGGACGCAGCGCAGCACGCAGTGATACGCTGCCGAGCCGGGGCCCTCAACCAGCGCTGGATCCCGGCTCAGCGGCGCACCGGCAAGGCGCTGCACCGCGTCCGGGACACGAGAGAAACGGAGACGGAAATGGCTCTAGCGCGCGGCCGCCGCAGCGAAGGCGCATTCAACTACTGGCCCGGCTTCGTCGACGCACTGTCGACGCTGGTGCTGTCGATCGTGTTCCTGCTGTCGGTGTTCCTGGTGGTGCAGTTCTTCCTCTCGCAGGAGGTCACCGGCAAGGACAAGGCGCTGGAGCAGCTCAACGCCAAGATCGCCCAGCTCAACGAGCTGTTGTCGCTGGAGAAGCTCGGCAAGCTCTCGCTCGACGACCAGGTGTCGCAACTGAAAGCGGGCCTCGCCTCGGCCGAGTCCGAGCGCGACCGCATCAAGGGTCTCTATGAGGGCTTAGCCGCCGCCGGCAGCGACGCGCAGGGCAAGACCGCCGAGCTCGGCAAGGCGCTGGAGTCGGAGAAGGCTGTCTCGGCGCGAGCGCTGGCGCAGATCGAGGTGCTGAACCAGCAGATCAGCGCGCTGCGCCGGCAATTGGCGGCGCTGGAAGAGGCGTTGGATGCCAGCGAGAAGCGCGACAAGGAATCGCAAAGCCGCATTGCCGATCTGGGCTCCCGCTTGAACGTTGCATTGGCGCAGCGCGTGCAGGAATTGTCGCGCTATCGCTCGGAATTCTTCGGCCGGCTGCGCGCCATCCTCGGCAACCGCCCCGATATCCGCATCGTCGGCGACCGCTTCGTGTTCCAGTCCGAAGTGTTCTTCGACACCGGCCAGGCGACGCTGCTGCCCGAGGGGCGCGCCGAGCTCGACACCCTGGCCACCGCGCTGATCGACCTCGACAAGAAGATCCCGAGCGAGATTCCCTGGGTGCTGCGCGTCGACGGCCATACCGATGTGCGTCCGGTCAACGGTCCGAACTTCAAGTCGAACTGGGACCTGTCCGCGGCCCGCTCCATCTCGGTGGTGCAATATCTGATCTCGCTCGGCGTGCCGGCCCAGCGCCTCGTCGCCGCCGGCTTCGGCGAATTCCAGCCGCTCGATACCGGCAACACCGAGGAGGCCTATAAGCGCAACCGCCGCATCGAGCTGAAGCTGACGGAGCGGTAGTGAGCGCGTTCCACCTCCGCCCCTACCGCACTGAGGACGAAGCCGCTGCGATCGATCTCTGGCATCGCACCTGGCAGCAGGCTTATCCGCAGATCGACTTCGCCGCGCGGCTGGACTGGTGGCGCGAGCGCTGGCGCAAGGATCTGGTGCCGAAGGCCCAGGTCGTGGTGGCGGAACAGGACGGCGCGCCGATCGGTTTCGTCACCATCGACGGCGAAGGCTATCTCGATCAGCTCGTGGTCGATCCCGTCCATTGGGGTTCGGACGCAGCAAGGCTGCTGGTGGATGAGGCCAAGCGGCTGTCGCCGTCGGCCGTCACGCTGCTCGTCAACAAGGACAATGCCCGCGCCATACGCTTCTACGAGCGCAACGGCTTTGCCCATGCCGGCGACGACGTGAACCCGACCTCGGGCCGGCCGGTGCTGAAGATGGTATGGAAGCCCTGCTAGGGGTTTGCTGCCGCCACCCTCCCCCGCCTTCGCGGGAGATGACAGCTGTCGTGGTGAAACGGTCAGGCTCACGCCCCCTCGAACTGCAACCGCGCCAGCCGCGCATAGAGCCCGTTGGCCGCCACGAGCTCGGCATGCGTGCCCTGCTCGACGATCCGGCCCTGGTCCATCACCAGGATGCGGTCGCAGGAGAGCACGGTGGCGAGGCGATGCGCGATCACCAGCGTGGTGCGGTGGCGCATCAATTCTTCCAACGCGGTCTGCACCAGCGTCTCGCTTTCGGCATCGAGCGCGGAGGTGGCTTCATCCAGCAGCAAGAGCGGCGCATCGCGCAGGATGGCGCGGGCGATCGCGATGCGCTGGCGCTGGCCGCCTGACAACGTCACGCCGCGCTCGCCGAGCGCCGTCTCGAAACCTTCGGGCAGGCGGCGGATGAACTCGGCGGCGTGGGCGAGCTCGGCGGCGCGCTCGACCTCGGCATCGGTCGCATCGGGCCGGCCGAACCGGATGTTCTCGCGGGCGCTGGCCGCGAACACCACCGATTCCTGCGGCACCAGCGCGATGCGGGCGCGGAAATCACGGGGGGCGGCGGATTTGACCGGGACGCCGTCGAGCGCGATCGTCCCGCTGCGGGGATCGTAGAAGCGCAGCAGCAGATGAAAGATCGTGCTCTTGCCGGCGCCGGAAGGACCGACGATCGCGACCTTCTCGCCGGGCCGCACGGTGAACGACACCGCGTCCAGCACCTTGACGTCGGACCGCGCCGGATAGGCGAAGCTGACCCGATCGAAGCCGACCTCGCCGCGCGCCGGCAGCGGCAGCGCAAGCGGCGCCGCGGGCGCGGTGATCTCGGGCTTTACATGCAAAATCTCGAACAGGCGCTCGGCCGCGCCCGAAGCCGCCGAGACCTCGCCCCAGACCTCGCTGAGCTGGCCGAGGCCCGCTGCCGCGAACACGGCGTAAAGCACGAACTGACCGAGCCGGCCCGGCGTGATGGCGCCGGTAAGCACGTCATGCGAGCCGATCCAGAGGATCGCGACCACGCTTGCGAACACGATGAAGATGATGATGGCCGTGAGCACGGCGCGGGCCTGGGTCGAGGTTCGCGCGGCTTCATAGGCCTGCTCGACCTCGCCGCCGAAACGCGTCTCGGCAAACCGCTCGCTGGTATAGGCCTGCACGGTACGGATCGCACCGACCAGCTCGCCCGCATAGGCGGAGGCCTCGGCGAGCGTGTCCTGCGCATTGCGCGACAAGCGCCGCACCCAGCGGCCGAATGCGACCAGCGGCAGCACGATCAAAGGTATCGCCAGCAGCACGAAGCCCGACAGCTTCGGGCTGGTGATCACCATCATCACGGCGGCACCGAGGAACATCATCAGGTTGCGCAGCGCGATCGACACGGAGGCGCCGACGGCGGACTTGATCTGCGTGGTGTCGGCGGTGAGGCGCGAGATCAGCTCGCCGCTGCGCGCCGAATCGAAGAAGGCGGGTGAGAGCGACAGCAGATGGGCGAAGACGTCGCGGCGCAAATCGGCGACGATGCGCTCGCCGATCGTCATCACGAGGTAGTAGCGGGCGGCGCTCGCGAACGCGAGCACGCCGACGACCGCGAGCATGACCGAGAAGTAGCTGTTGATCAGCTCGATGCCCTCGGGCGTCAGGCCGAAATCGATCATCCTGCGCACCGCGACCGGCACCAGCAGCGTCGTCAGTGCTGCGATCGTGAGCGCAACGAAGGCCAGCGCCGCCCGGCCGCGATAGCGGCTCACATAAGGCGCGAGCGCAAGCAGCGGCCGTAGCTTCGCGCGTCCCTTGGCGGGCTGTTCGATCAGCTCGGCCTCGATCGAGGGGATGTCCGCGGAGTTCATTGCAGGCCGTTCGACTTCGTGGTCATCAAGCCGTTCCACTGCGCTCATGATATCCGACCTATTGCATTGCTTTGCTCCCAATAGGCCGGTGTGGTGGTAGTGGCAAATCCGGGAAGTCCCTTAGGGGCAAACCCGGTCCAGCCGCCCGGGATGGCTTGTTTTGCTGGGTTTCGTGAGGTATAGAGCCGCCCAAATCCGTCATTCGCTAGCCACCAGAACAGGCGCCGGGCGCCGAGGAATTTGCCATGAAAGCCGAAATTCATCCGAATTATCATACGATTAAGGTCGTGATGACCGACGGAACCGAGTACCTGACCCGCTCGACCTGGGGCAAGGAAGGCGACACGCTGAACCTCGACATCGACCCGAAGTCGCACCCGGCCTGGACCGGCGGCTCCGCGCAGATCATGGATCGCGGCGGCCGCGTCTCGCGCTTCCAGAAGAAGTTTTCGGGCTTCCTCAAAAAGGATTGATCCGGCCGCAAGGCTGAGACGAAAAACGCCCCTGGGAGACCAGGGGCGTTTTTGTTTTGGGGCTACCGTCATTGCGAGGAACGCTTGCGACGAAGCAAATCCAGACTGCCCCTGCAGCGGGATTTCTGGATTGCTTCGCTTCGCTCGCAATGACGGCAGATGGGCCTTACCGCTCGAACGCGGCCTTCAGCGCGTTGAGGTGCGGCACCAGCGGGTTGCCGATCGCGGAGTGTTCCGCCGGCGGGGTGTGGATGGTGGTGTCGAGGCGGCGCACACGGGACTGCAGGCTCATCGAGCGATGGATCAGGTCCAGGAGCTGTGCGGGCAGCTTCTCGATGGTGTCGGCGGGGCCGGGATCGGCAGCGGTGAGCTTGACCTTGGTCTTCTCGCGGTTGGCCTGCACCAGCGTCATCTCGCCTTCCTTCACCGCGCGGTGCAGCAGCAGCCAGGAAGCGAGCTGCATCAGGCGCGTGGTGAGACGCATGCTCTCGGTCGCATAGGTGAGGCTGACGGCGCGGTCGAGCGCCTTGGCCTCGATGCGGCCTGCGCCGTCGAGATAGGCGGCGGTTTCCTCGACGAGATCCATGCCTTCACGGAACAGGTTGCCGAACGCCGCAGAATTGGTGAACCTCTCGCTGAGTTGAACGAGAGCGCCCTCGGCCTGCAAACGTTCCATGGTTAACGCCTCTTACGCAACTGTTTGACTGTCCGGCTTGGGCGCCGGCTTATGATGAACAAATCATTGCGCGGGCGGAGCGCGGAGTCCAGTGACAAGCGCGGATATGGTTTCCGCGGGTCATCCTTTGGAATTCAACCGGGAATAGACGCAAAACAAAAAAGAGCCGCCGGAGACCGGCGGCTTTGAAAGTTGATAACAGGGAGGCGTCAAACAGAGTGGACAGGAGCCACTCGGTGTCCAAACAAGGACAGTTCCGGTCATAAACCCGAAAGCTTAATCTGAAGTAAACGAGCTAATTTTTTGAGAGTTCGTTAGCCATGTCGGCCAGTGGCCGAGCCGCCGACGTGCCCCGGACGCAGTGCAGCACGAAGTGCTGCGCTGCTGAGCCTGGGCCCAGTCCTTTGGCTGAGATGTTTGGCGAGGCATGGGTCCCGGCTCTGCGGAGCAGCGCGATGCGCTGCACCGTGTCCGGGACACGAGAGGAGAGTCCTACGACTTGAAGAAACTGTTCGCCGCATCGCGCGAGGCGCGTTTCTTGGTGGCAGCTTCTTCCAATCTTGCGATCTCGGTCTTGAGCAGCGCGACGCGCTCCGTCAGTTCCTCGGCCGACAAGAGTGAGAGATCCTGGCCGATTTCGTGGGGGACCTTCTTGCGCGGACGGTCGTCGTCTTCGATCGGCATGTCGTTCCTCCTGCATTCGCGCTGGACCATGGCCGAGATGGTTGCCAGCTTGGATGGCGCTGGCTAAGCAAGGGCCTCGTTTCCTCCTGCACCTTTGCTCAAGGACACATCATGGACAAGCTGCCCGCGCAAATGACCGTGGTCGCCATCTCCAAGCCCGGCGGACCGGAGGTGCTGGTGCCCGAACAACGCGCCGTGCCGCAGCCGGGTCCTGACGAGATCCTGGTCAAGGTCGAAGCGGCCGGCGTCAACCGGCCCGACGTCGCGCAGCGCTCCGGCGCCTATCCGCCGCCGCCCGGCGCCAGCGACCTGCCCGGCCTCGAGATCGCGGGTGAAGTCGTCGCGGTCGGCAGCAACGCCAAGCGGCACAAGATCGGCGACAAGGTGATGTCGCTGGTCGCCGGCGGCGGCTATGCGCAGTATTGCATCGCGCAGGACGCCCAGGCCATGAGCGTGCCGCCGGCACTGTCGATGAAGGAAGCCGGCGCGCTGCCGGAAACCCTGATGACGGTCTGGCACAACGTGTTCGAGCGTGGCGGCCTCAAGGCCGGCGAGACCCTGCTGATCCATGGCGGCTCCTCCGGCATCGGCACCATGGCGATCCAGCTTGCGAAAGCATTCGGCGCGAAGGTGTTCGTCACTGTGGGATCGCAGGACAAGATCGACGCCTGCCTCAAGCTGGGGGCCGACCGCGCCATCAACTACAAGACCGAAGATTTCGTCGCCGTGGTCAAGGCGGAGACCAACAACGTCGGCGTCAACCTGATCCTCGACATGGTCGCCGGCGACTATGTCGATCGCAACTATGATGCCGCCGCGGTCGACGGCCGCATCGTCCAGATCGCGACCCTGAACGGCCCCAAGGTCAGCGTCAATATCGCCAAGCTCATGGTCAAGCGCCTGACTCATACCGGCTCGACGCTGCGCCCCCGTAGTAATGCGGACAAGGCGGCAATGGTGGCCGCGATCGAGCAGAAAGTGATGCCGCTTTTGCGCGAAGGCCGCATCAAGCCGGTGATGGACAGCAGTTTCCCGCTGGAAAAGGCGGCGGACGCCCACCGGCGCATGGAGACGAGCGCACATATTGGCAAAATTGTGTTGGAGGCCTAGGCCGCCGGCCCACCAAAGCAGGCCGGAAACCCTTTGATTTTCCTCGCTTTCGTGGCATCTATCGCGACGCACCGAACCACCTCGGTCCGGTCTGAAATCGCCTTTTAGATTCGCCTTGCACTAAAGAGTTTGCGTCGAACGCGGAGAGCTGACCTTGCGTCTGATCAGGTGCCTCGCGCCCATCGCGCTGGGCCTCATGATTCTTGTCGCCGCGTATCCCGCGCGTGCGCTCGACGCCGTCAGCGTCCGTAGCGACGCGCCCGCGATCGACCTCACCGGCGTGCTCGAGCATCAGCGCAGTGATGCCGATCGCATCCAGGTCTCCACGGCGCCCGGTACCGACGGCATCGTCCGCCGCATCGAGGTGCGCGCCCGCGAAGGCGGCCAGAACTGGGTGGTGTTCGCGCTCGCCAACAACACCGACGACCAGCTCGACCGCCTGATCGTCGCCCCGCATTACCGCATCGTCTCCTCAGGATTGCTGTGGCCCGATCTCGGGCTATCACGGATCGCGACCATCACGCCTTCGATCGGTGACCGGCCCGAACGTCAGGAAAGCGCCACCGCCGACGTGTTCCGCATCACGCTCGACCCGGGCGCCGTCGTCACTTTCGTCGCCGAGCTGCGCACCGACAAGCTGCCGCAACTCTATCTGTGGGAGCCGGAAGCCTACAAGGACAAGGTCAACTCCTTCACGCTCTACCAGGGCATCGTGATCGGCATCTCCGGTCTGTTGGCTCTCGTGCTCACCATTCTGTTCGTGGTGAAGGGCAGCATCATGTTCCCGGCGGCCGCGGCGCTGGCCTGGGCGGTGCTGGTCTATATCGGGGTCGATTTCGGCTTCTGGGGCAAGGTGCTCGACATGTCGAACAACGCCGAGCGCATCTGGCGCGCGGCGGGTGAGGCGATCCTGGCGGCGACACTGCTGGTGTTCCTGTTTGCCTATCTCAACCTCAGTCGATGGCATGTGCGCTATTCGCACATCACGGTCGGCTGGCTGGCGTTCCTCGGGTCTCTCGTCGCACTCGCCTTGTTCGATCCGGCCGTCGCCTCCGGCATCGCGCGCATCTCGCTGGTGCTGATCGCCTTCGCCGGCTTTTCGCTGATCGTCTATCTCTCCACCCACGGCTTCGACCGCGCCGTGCTGCTAATCCCGACCTGGTTCCTCCTCGTGGTCTGGGTGGTCGCAGCCGGCATGACGGTCGCCGGCTCCGTCACCAACGACATCGTCGGCCCTGCCCTGCTCGGCGGCCTCGTGCTGATCGTGATGCTGATCGGCTTCACGGTGATGCAGCACGCCTTTGCCGGCGGCGGCGCCACCACCGGCGTCGTCTCCGACATCGAGCGCCGTGCGCTGGCGCTGGCCGGCTCCGGCGACCTGATCTGGGACTGGGACGTCTCCGCTGACAAGGTCTTCACCAGCCCCGAGACCGAAGCCCTGCTCGGCCTCAAGCGCGGCACGCTGGAAGGGCCCGCAGCCTCGTGGCTCGAGGTGCTGCATCCGCTCGACCAGGACCGTTTCCGCGCTGCGCTCGACAGCGTGCTCGACCAACGCCGCGGCCGCCTGGTGCAGGATTTCCGCCTGCGCACGCCGGACGGCCATTTCATGTGGTTCGCGCTGAAGGCCCGCCCCGTCGTCGGCTCCGATGGTGAAGTCTCGCGCGTGGTCGGCACCCTCACCGACGTCACCGAGCTGCGCAACGCCGAAGAACGCCTGCTGCACGATTCCGTGCATGACAACCTCACCGGCCTGCCCAACCGAAAACTGTTCATGGACCGGCTCGGCGCGGTCGCAAACTTCGCCAAGACCGTACCGACGCTGCGGCCGACGCTGATGGTGATCGACCTCGACCGCTTCAAGCAGGTCAACGATTCCGTCGGGATTGCGGTCGGCGATTCCATCCTGCTGACCCTCGCCCGTCGTCTCACCCGCATCCTCAAGCCGCAGGACACGCTGGCGCGGCTCGCCGGCGACCAGTTCGGCCTGATCCTGCTGTCGGAGCAGGATCCGGCGCGGATCACCAATTTCGCCGAGACCATCCGCAAGACCATCCGCGCGCCGATCGCCTTCAACGATCGCGAGATATTCCTCACGGCATCGATCGGCCTTGCGCTCTCCGATCCGCAGGTTCAGCTGACGGACGAGATCATCAAGGACGCCGAGCTTGCGATGTATCATTCCAAGCGCATCGGAGGCGACCGCATCGACGTCTACAAGCCGGCGATGCGTGCGCGGAAGACGGATCGCCTGACGCTGGAGAGCGAATTGCGCCGCGCCATCGAGCGGCAGGAGATCACCATTCTGTACCAGCCGATCGTGCGGCTGGAGGATCGCTCGATCGCCGGCTTCGAGGCCTTGGCGCGCTGGGACCACCCGAAGCTCGGCCGCATGGCGCCGTCGGAGTTCATCACCATCGCCGAAGAGACCGGGCTGATCGTCGACCTCGGCATGTTCGTGCTCGACCAGACCGCAAAGCAGCTCTCGGTTTGGCAGCGCGCGATGCGCTCGCGCGAGCCGATCTTCGCCTCCGTCAACGTCTCCTCACGGCAGCTGTTGCGCCACGACCTCATCCACGACGTCCGCACCGTGCTGTCGCGCTCCTCGGTGGCGCGCGGCACGCTGAAGCTGGAATTGACGGAATCGCTGGTGATGGAGAATCCGGAGCACGCGGCGCAGATGCTGACGCGGATCCGCGAGCTCGGCACCGGGCTGTCGCTCGACGATTTCGGCACCGGCCACTCGTCGCTGGCCTATCTCCAGCGCTTCCCGTTCGACACCATCAAGATCGACCAGTCCTTCGTGCGCACCACCAGCCGCGGCACCCGCCCGGTGATCCTGAAGTCGATCATTGCGCTCGCGCACGATCTCGGCATGGACGTGGTGGCCGAAGGCGCCGAGACCGATTCCGACGCCGTCGAGCTCTACCAGATGGGCTGCGAATACGCGCAAGGCTTTGCCTTCGGCGAGCCGATGGACGCGGACGCCGCAATGCGCCTCTTGACGGAAGTGCGGCTGGAAGCGGCGAGCTAGATTCTCTTACCCTGCCCACAAGGCAGGGGAATCGCATATGAGTCGTGGCGGCCTGAGCGCACGTCTCGTCCTTGGAGACGGCGCTTACGCGCCTCCTGATCAGGATGAGGCTAGTCAGCATCAGGGCCCGTTGAAACTGCTGCCGCGCAATGCGTCCTCATCCCGAGGAACCCGCCCAAAGCGGGCGTCTCGAAGGATGGCAACAGCAAATGCTCTCAAATGCGATAGCCCTGCCGCCCTCCAGGGAGGGTGGCAGCGTGCCGCACGCGCTACCGCCGCCGGTCGCTCTTCTGCTTCCTGAACCGCACGCTCTGGCCATCAGGCATCCGCATCGCCACGAAGCCGGCGGCGAGGCAGGCTTCGCGTTGCGGCATCTGGATGTCGGGGCTGCGCAAGCTGTCCCACCAGGAGGCACGATGCGCTGCGCGCGGCAGTGCCGCGCCGATGATCTCCTCGATCTGCTCGAAGCTCAGCACGAACTCGTCCTGCTTCTGCCGCATCAGATAATCGCGCAACGCGTGGTAGTCGTTCACAATCGTCCTCTCGTCCCGCTCACATGCGGCTGCCCAAAACCGTGCGCCGCATACACCGATTCTTAACTCATTGCGGCAGCGCCGTCCTGCCTTAAACACTGCTCAAGCTTTCGGGCGCATCCACTAGTGCCAGGAGCGAACAATGTTGTCTGGATGGCGCGACGTCACGGCCCGCCAGCCGTGGCGGATTTCGGCGAAGCTGCTGATCATCTCGTCCGTGGTGACGGTGATCGGCTTCTCCGCCATTTGCGCCAACGTGATGCTGGACATGCGCCGCGGCGAGGAGGCGCTCGCCCACCAGACGCTGGAGAACCTCGCGACGACCATCGAGTCCGACATCAGCCGCAACATCGAGATCTACGACCTGTCGCTGAAGGCGGTCGCCGCCAACATGCTGCTGCCCGAGCTCGCGACGGTCTCCAAGCCGATCCGTCAACTGATCCTGTTCGACCATGCGGCCACCGCCAGGCATTTCGGCGCCATCCAGGTATTCGATGCCGAGGGCCGGCTGACCATCGACGCCTCCACGCTCGATCCCCTCCCCGACAACCGCAGCGAGGAGGACTACTTCAGGGTTCATCGCGACAATTCGGAGCTCGGGCTCTTCATCAGCCGCCCGATGCTGTTTCGCGGCGCCTATTCCATCGTGCTGAGCCGGCGCATCAGTGACGGTGACGGCGGCTTCATGGGCGTCGTCGCAGGCTCGATCCGCTTCAGCTATTTCCACGAATTGTTCGAGCGTCTGAACCTCGATCCCGACGACACCATCACCGTGCTCAAGCGCGACCGCACCATCATGATGCGGCGGCCGTTCGATCTCGACATCATCGGCACGAACCTGAACGACCGCCAGAACTGGAAGGCCGACAATCTCCCGGCCGGCGCCTCGTATTCGGGACAGGGCCCGGTCGATGCGACGCTGCGGCTCTATGTCCGCAGCAGCAACGGTGGACCGCTGTTCGTGGTGGCGGGCAAACCCCTGGCCGCAGTGTTCGCGCTCTGGGAGAAGGAGGCGCTCCGCATCGGCGTCGTGGTGCTGGCGCTCGCGCTGTTCGTGCTGGGATCGACGCTGGTGCTCGCGCGCGAGATCGGCCGGCGCGCCGATGCCGAGCGCAAGCTCGAGGAGATGGCGACGACGGACGCGCTCACGGGCCTGAAGAACCGCCGCAAATTCGATTCCGTCATCGACGCCGAATGGCGACGCGCCATGCGCCAGAAGGCACCGATCGCGCTGTTGATGATCGATGCCGATCATTTCAAGGCCTACAACGACACGTTCGGCCATCAGGCCGGCGACCAGGTGCTGGTGGGCATCGCCATCTGCATTTCCGATTCGGTGAGCCGCGCCGGCGACTGCGCCGCGCGTTATGGCGGCGAGGAATTCGCCGTGCTGCTGCCGAACACCTCGGCTGCCGATGCCTTCAAAGTGGCCGAAACGATCCGCCTCAAGGTGCAGGGCTGGTCCGACGATCAGGCAAGCACAACTGTCTCCTGCGGCATCGCCGGTCTCGTCCCTGCCGCCGGCATGGACTGGTCGGTCCTCGTTGCCGCCGCCGACAAGGCGCTCTATGCCGCCAAAGCCGGTGGGCGCAACCAGTCCGTGGTCGCGAGCCTGCCGAAGCTGTCGCTGGTGGCGTGAGGCGCTCTCCCCCCGTCATTGCGAGGAGCTCTTGCGACGAAGCAAATCCAGACTTTCTCCGCGGAAAGATTCTGGATTGCTTCGCTTCGCTCGCAATGACGGCGGGAGCTACTGCCCCAGATACTTCTTCATCTCGGCGATCAGGCCGTCGCGCAATTCCGGGCGCTTCATGCCGTAGGCGATGTTGGCGCGCAGGAAGCCGGGCTTGGAGCCGCAATCGTGGCGCTCGCCCTCGAACTCGACGCCGTAGAATTTCTGCGTCTTGGCAAGTCCGATCATGGCGTCGGTGAGCTGGATCTCGCCGCCGGCGCCGCGCTCCTGGGTCTCCAGGATCTTGAAGATCTCGGGCTGGAGGATGTAACGGCCGGTGATCGAGAGGTTGGAGGGCGCCGTGCCCTTGGCCGGCTTCTCGACCATGCCGTCGACCTCGAACATCTTGCCATTGCGCTTGCCGACGCCGCAGATGCCGTATTGATGGGTCAGGTGATCGGGCACCGCCTCGACCGCGATCAGATTGGATTTCTCGCCAAGCGAGGATGCCATCTCGATCATCTGCTTCAGGCAGCCGGGCGTGTTGAGCACGAGCTCGTCGGGCAGCACGACCGCGAACGGCTCGTCACCGACGATGTCGCGCGCGCACCAGACGGCGTGGCCGAGACCGAGCGGCGCCTGCTGGCGGGTGAAGCTGACGGCACCGGCGTCGGGCTGGTTCTGCGCCAGGATGTCCTGCTCGGCCTTCTTGCCGCGCGCGGCCAGCGTCGCGTCGAGCTCGAACATCCGGTCGAAATGATCCTCGATGACGCTCTTGTTGCGGCCGGTAACGAAGATGAAGTGCTCGATGCCGGCTTCCTTCGCTTCGTCGTAGACGTACTGGATCAGGGGCTTGTCGACGATGGTCAGCATTTCCTTCGGCATCGCCTTGGTGGCAGGCAGGACGCGGGTGCCGAGGCCGGCGACTGGGAATACAGCTTTGCGAATTTTCATGTGATCGATCGAATACCTGAGGACGTGAACGGAGCAATGGCATCTTGCTAGCCTGTTTGCAGCCGCCAACAAAGGCGGATGTGGGGCCTCGCCCCGACAGAGTTAAGAAAAAGGCCGCCACCAAAATTTCACCTTTGTTAAGCTATTGGCAACGCTAACCAGGCCTCCTGTGGCGGATTTTCGGGCCGACGGGTGGGACATGATGCAATCAGTGGCAGGACGGGTTGGATTCCTGGCCGGGACAGCGATGATCGCGGCAGCTTTGCTGATGCCGGCATGCGCGCACGCCCAGGCGCAGAACGGCCTGTCCAATCTGTTCGGCGGCATCTTCTCCGGCCAGAATTCGGCGCCAACGCAAGCAGCGCCCGGCGGCGCGCAGACGGGAGCGTTGCCTTGGAGCGGCGAGGACGGCGCCTCCGGCCATCCGCTGATGACGGCTGCCGCGATCCGCGAGGCCGCCGGCAACTTCGACAATTGCGTCGCGGCGATGTGGCCTGATGCCGCACGGCGCGGCATCACCCAGGAGAATTTTGAGCGCTTCACCGCCGGGCTCTCTCCTGACCTGCGCATCATGGACCTCATGGACTCGCAGCCGGAGTTCACCAAATCGATCTGGGACTATCTCGACATCCTGGTGAACGACAACCGCCTCGCCAAGGGCCGCGAGATCCTCGCCAAATACAAGGCGCAGTTCGACGCCACCGAAAAGGCCACCGGCGTCGACCGCTACATCATCGCCTCGATCTGGGGCATCGAATCCAACTACTCGACGCAGATGGGCGACCGCAGCGTGCTGCAATCGACCGCGACGCTCGCCTGCATCGGACGCCGCCAGGCCTATTTCAAAGATGAGTTCCTCTCCGCATTGGAGATCCTCAACCGCGGCGATCTGCGCCCGGAGCAGATGCGCGGCTCCTGGGCCGGCGCCTTCGGTCCGACCCAGTTCATGCCGACCGCGTTCAAGCGTTTTGCGGTCGACGGCGATGGAGATGGACGGCGCGACGTCGTCGACAATCCGGCCGACCTGATTGCATCGACTGCCAACAATCTGAAGAAGGATGGCTGGCAGCCCGGCCAGACCTGGGGCTTCGAGGTCGTGGTGCCCGAAGGATTCAACTACATGCTGGCCGACCGCGCCAAGGCGATGCCGATCGCGCAATGGGAGAAGCTCGGGCTCAGGCGGGCGAATAACCAGCCCTTCCCGCATCCGGCGGAGAAAGCCTACCTGCTGGCGCCGGCAGGCGCGCAGGGGCCAGGCTTCCTGATGCTGCAGAACTACCGCGTCATCATGAAGTACAATCCGGCCGAAGCCTATGCGCTGGCGATCGGCCATTTCGCCGACCGTCTGCGCGGCGGGCAGCCCTTCGTGCAGCCCTGGCCGCGCCAGGAGCGCGAGCTGTCGCGGACCGAGCGGCTGGAACTGCAGCAGCTCTTGGCCCAGCGCGGCTTCTACAAGGGCACTCCGGACGGCCAGTTCGGCAGCCAGACACGGGAAGCCCTGCGCAACTTCCAGGCCTCGATCGGGATGCCCGCCGACGGATTTGCCTCGTCCGACGTGCTGGACCGGCTGCGCGGGCGGTAAAATCGCGCCGAAAGTAACCCTGAACGGGGATTTTGGCCGGCAGCTTTAACGGAGCCGGCTGTTCCCCGGTGTATGGGACAAGAATCTGCGATGGAATTTGCCCGTTTGGCGCCTGATTCCGTTATTATGTCGAGCTACTCCTATCCCCATTGCGCGTGCCCGAGATCGCATGTCGAAGAAGTCCCTGTTCAAGGCGCTGACCGAGACCGGCCCGTTGATCGCGCTGGGGACGGCGCTTGCGATCCTGGTCTCGGTCGCAGGACCTGCCTCGGCACAGTTCTTCAACTTCCCCGGCTTCGGCGGCCCGCCGCAACGTTCGGCCCCACCGCCCCGGGGCGGCGGAGGTGGCGGCTGGTTCGGCGGCGATTTCTTCGCGCCGTTCCAACAGCCGCCGCCGCAGGCACCGCGCCAGGATTTTTCGCGCGCGCCGGCACCAGCCAAGCGCGACACGATTCCTGAGAAGAACGTGCTGGTGATCGGCGACGCCATGGCCGACTGGCTCGCCTATGGCCTCGAAGACGCCTACGCCGAGCAGCCCGACATGGGCGTGATCCGCAAGCACAAGACCACGTCCGGCCTCATCAAGTATCAGCCGAAGGGCGAGCCCGCGGACTGGGCGGCCGCAGCCAAGGGCATTCTCGAGACCGAGAAGCCCGACGTGATCGTCGTCATGCTCGGCCTCAACGACCGCATCGCGATCCGCGAGCCCGCCGCCGACAAGTCGGACAAGGCTTCAGACAAGGACAAGAAGAACGACAAGGGCGCGCGCGCCAAGCAACCGGCCAAGCCCGGCGACGCCAGGCCCGGCGACGCCAAGCCCGACACCGCCGCCAAGCCTGACGATAAGCCTGCCGATGCCGACCTGCCGCAGGACGACGCCGACAATGCCGACACGCCGGCGGCCGCGCCGGAGAAGACTGCGCGCAATCCCAATGGCCTGTACGAATTCCGCGACGAGCGCTGGGTCGAACTCTACGGCAAGAAGATCGAGGAGCTCGCGGGCGTCCTCAAGGCCAAGGGCGTGCCGGTCCTTTGGGTCGGCCTCCCCGCAGTTCGCGGACCGAAGGGCACCGCGGACACGCTGTTCCTGGATTCGCTGTACCGTGAGGGCGCGGCCAAGGCCGGCATAACCTATGTCGACGTGTGGGACGGCTTCGTCGACGAAGCCGGCCGCTTCCTGCAGAAGGGCCCGGATTTCGAAGGCCAGATCCGTCAGCTCCGCAGCTCCGACGGCGTGTATTTCACCAAGGCCGGCGCGCGCAAGCTGGCGCACTATGTCGAGCGCGAGATCACGCGCCTGCTTGCGGGGCGCTCCGGCCCGATCACGCTGCCGAGCGAGCCTGCGACCCCCGATACCAGCGCCGAGCCGGGCAAGCCTGCACCGCGCCCGCTGGCCGGGCCGATCGTGCCGCTGGTTGCAGCCTCGATTTCGACCGATCAATTGCTGGGCGGGCCAGGCACGCGTCCCGCTGCCGTCGATGCGCTCGCTGCGAAGACCATGGTGAAGGGTGAGCCGCTGGCCGCGCCGGCCGGCCGCGCCGACGATTATGTCTGGCCGCGCCGGGAAGTCGGCCGCGAGCAGGCCAAGGGCGATACGCCGGTGGCCGCAACGACGCCCGACGGCGGCGCCGCCTCTCCCAATGCATCAGGGGCGGCCGCGGCGATCGCTCCGCCAAAGCTCGCGCCGAAAAAGCCGCAGGTCCCGCCGCAGCAGCCGGCGCAGGCAACGCCCTCATTCCGGGATTTCTTCGGCTTCGGCTCTCCGCAACCTCCGCCGCCGCGTCAATTGACGCCAGCCCCAGGGCCGCGCAATCCGAACTCAAATCCAGCAATCCCGCGCCCGCCGGGCAACGTCGGGCGATCGGCGGAGATGTTCCGGTAGGCTTCTGAGCTGCGGTCTCGTGTCCCGGACGCAACGGCGTCGAAGACGCGCGTGAACGCGCTGACGGTGCTACGCTGCGTCCGGGGCACGATGATCGGCTGTCGCTCAACCGTAATAGCGCCAACGCGGCGGCGGGCGGCGCGCGGGGCGCGACATCAGAAGCGCCAGCGCGAAGCCGATGCCGCCAGCAACCAGCAGCGCGCCAAGCGGGTTGTCGTGCACCTTCTGCGCGATGGCTTTCGAGCCGTCGCGGAAGCTCTCGCCACTGTTCTCATAGGCGTCCTTGGCATAGCTCGCGGCGGTGTCCGTGGCATCGCGCACCGCATCCTTCGCCTGGCCGTAGAGATTCTGCACCGTGCCCGCGGCTTCCCGTGCCTTGCCTGAGGCCTGCGTTTTCGCGTCTCCCGCCATCTCGCCGACGGTGCCTTCCACGCCCCCCGCCATTTCCTTGGCTGATCCAACGATCCGATCCGCGTCCATGATAATCCTCCTCGGTGATCAGCCGAAGTAACCGATCAAAAGCAGCGCGGTTCCTTGCGATTGCCTACAGAATGAGCCCGCCATCGACGACCAGCGTCTGGCCGATGATGTAGGACGACAGCGGCGAGGCCAGGAACAGCGCGGCACCCGCCATGTCGGCCGGCGTGCCCAATCGCCGCAGCGGGATGCGGGCGAGCGCGCCCTCCAGGCGTTTCGGATTGTCGGTCGTGACCTTCGTCATCTTGGTGTCGACGAGCCCGGGCGCGATGCCGTTGACGCGGATGCCGTCCTCGGCCCAGGCCTCGCCCAGCGTGCGCGTCAGTCCGACTGCACCGGTCTTCGATGCATTGTAGGCGGGATTGCCCATGGTGGAATGATAGGCCGCGGTCGAGGACACGATGATGAGCGACCCCTTGGAATCCCGCAACATGGAATGAAAGCGGCTCGCGCAGGCCATCAGACTCATCAGATTGACCTCGACCACCTTGCGAAAGCCGGCCATCTCGAACTCGCCGCGGCGATAGAGCACCGCGCCCTGCGCGAGCACGAGGATGTCGAGCCGGTCGAACAACGGCTTGAACGCCTCGATCGCGGCGGCATTGCTGACGTCGAGTTGCGCGTAAGCGAGGCCGGTGAGATCGGAGCCTTCTTCAGCTGAATATTCCGTTGCGCGAGCGCGCGTGCCGCAAACGGCAACAGTTGCGCCCTTGGTACGAAAAGCCTGCGCGATGCCGTTGCCGATGCCGCTGGAACCGCCGACCACCAGTACCTGCTTGCCTGAGAAATCGAGCTCGTTCGCCATTCTCGGCCTCCCCTTTGTCTTGCTTGTTTGACCTGTCTGCGGATCGATGCCAGCCTTGTCAATCAACAAGAACAAGCCCCGCGCGAGGAAACAGCATGTCCGACTTTAGGGAGCTCAGCCGGTCCGTGAGGGGCCTCACCGTTCTCGTCACCGGCGCGGCCAGCGGCATGGGGCGCGCGACGGCGCGCGTGTTCGCCGCCGAGGGTGCGAATGTTGCCGCCACGGATTTCGACGAGCAAGGTGCGCATGCGGTCGCCAAGGAGATTGCAGCGAGCGGTGGCGCTGCAAGGGCCTGGAGGCTCGACGTCGCCGACGGCGGCGAGATCAAGCGCGTGGTCGGTGATGTCGCGGCGCATTTCGGCGGGCTCGACATCGTCGTCAACAATGCCGGCATCTCCGTGCGTGTCGCGATCGACGACGAGGCCTATGAGGACGCCTGGGCCAGGGGCATCGCCGTGATGTTGACGGCGCATCCGCGCATCATTCGCGCGGCGCTGCCCTACCTGCGCAAGTCGAAGAGCCCGCGCATCGTCAACATCGCCTCGACCGAGGCGCTCGGCGCCACCGCATTGCACAGCCCCTATTCGGCAGCGAAGGGTGGCGTCGTGAGCCTCACCCGCTCGCTGGCGGTGGAGCTTGGACGCGAGGGCATCACCGTCAACTGCATCTGCCCGGGTCCGATCCGCACCGCCATCACCGATCGCATCCCGGAGGAGCACAAGACCATCTACGCCAAGCGCCGTACTGCGCTCGGCCGTTACGGCGATCCCGAAGAGGTCGCGCATATGACGCTGAGCCTGTGCCTACCGGCAGCGTCGTTCCTCACCGGTGCGGTGATCCCGGTCGATGGCGGGCTGATGGCGCGGAATGCGTGAGAGGCATCGAAGGTGCGTACCGGATTTCGCTGCGCGCAATCCGGGACTCTCACCTCGCGGAAAGACTTCCCGAATTACGCTGCCGCTCTATCCGTGCTACGGGCAGCCATGCGCTGCGAGCGTTGACAACGCCTGTTGCGGGAGTAGCTTTTTCGCCAACAGAGCGGGACCAACCGCTCGCAATCCGCGGGAGAAAACGCCATGACCATCGCCATCCGGCAGCTTCAGAAGCATTTTGTCGGCGAGGTTTCCGGCCTCGACCTGCGAAAGCCTCTCACACCGGATGAGGCGCGCGAGGTCGAGGCGGCTATGGACAAATATGCGGTGCTGGTTTTCCATGACCAGGACATCACCGACGAGCAGCAGATGGCCTTCGCGCTGAATTTCGGCCGGCGCGAGGACGCGCGCGGCGGCACCGTGACCAAGGAGAAGGACTACCGGCTGCAATCCGGCCTGAACGACGTCTCCAATCTCGGCAAGGACGGCAAGCCGCTGCCGAAAGACAGCCGCACGCATCTGTTCAACCTCGGCAATTGCCTCTGGCATTCCGACAGCTCGTTCCGCCCCATCCCGGCAAAATTCTCGCTGCTGTCGGCACGCGTGGTGAACCCGAAAGGCGGCAACACCGAATTCGCCGACATGCGTGCGGCCTATGATGCGCTCGACGACGAGATCAAGGCGGAGATCGAGGACCTCGTCTGCGAGCACTCGCTGATGTATTCGCGCGGATCGCTCGGCTTCACCGAATACACCGACGAAGAGAAGGAGATGTTCAAGCCGGTGCTGCAGCGGCTGGTACGGACCCATCCCGTGCATCGCCGCAAATCGCTGTATCTCTCATCGCATGCCGGCAAGGTCGTCGGCATGAGCGTGCCGGAGGGACGCCTCCTGCTGCGCGATCTCAACGAGCACGCGACGCAGCCGGAGTTCGTCTACGTCCATAAATGGAAGCTGCATGACCTCGTGATGTGGGACAACCGTCAGACCATGCATCGCGTTCGCCGCTACGACCAGTCGCAGCCCCGCGACATGCGCCGCGCGACGGTGGCGGGGACCGAGCCGACGGTGCAGCAGCAGGCGGCGGAGTAGGGGTCAATCACCACTGCACAGCGCTACTCAGCCCTGGTGTCATCGCCCGGCTTGCCGCCTTCGCTGAAGCTTCGGCGGCCGAGCACCCCTGTAGGCCCGGCGTAGCCTAAAGCAAAGCGCGATGAGATTTGGATGAATCGTCATCGCGCTTTAGCTTGTTGTTCACGCATGATCTTTCCGGAAAACCGCTTCGCACTTTTCCGGATCATGCTTTAGCGGAGCCGGGACCGGGCGATCCAGTACACCGGGAGGGTTGTGATAGAAGATAAGCCGCGGCGTACTGGATGCCCCGATCAAGCCGGGGCATGACAGCCGAGGGTGACGCGCAACAGCAGAAGGTGTCGCGCCAGCTACGCGTGCCCCGCTTCGTTCGAGAGCATGCCTGGATCGATGCCGATCTTCTGCAAAGCGCGATTGTATTTGTCGTCGACGTCGTCGCCGAAAATCAGATCCGTATCCGCATCGCAATGCAGCCAGCCGTTGCTCTGGATCTCCGTCTCGAGCTGGCCCGGCGCCCAGCCGGCATAGCCGAGCGCGAGGATGGCGTGCTTGGGGCCGGAGCCATTGGCGATCGCGCGCAGGATGTCGACGGTCGCGGTGAGGCAGACGCCGTCATCGATCCGCAGCGTCGCATTCTCGATGTAGAAGTCGCTGGAATGCAGCACGAAGCCGCGGCCGGTATCGACCGGCCCGCCGCGCAGCACCTTCATGCTTTCGGCATTCTCCGGCAGCTTGATGTGGTCGCCCTTCTTGATGATCCCGAGCTGCTCCAACAGCTCGGGGAAGTCGATGCTGCCGGCCGGGTGGTTCACGATGATGCCCATCGCGCCCTCGGCGGAATGAGCGCAGAGATAGATCACCGAGCGCTCGAAGCGGGGATCGCCCATCACGGGCATCGCGATCAGGAGCCGGCCGTCGAGATAACCGGCCGAATTGGGCAGCGGGGGGCCCGAGCTGCGGGTGCCTTCGCCCGTCCTCTTGCCAGTGGGAGCCATCGGTGAAGCACTCCGGTTTCAATTCCTATCCTGATGTCGGACCTAGCCGCTGTCAAATCAAGGCTTGCGGCGATTGGATTCGAGTGCATCCATCACAAGCAATTCAATGGTTTGGCCTGGGACGACCCTGTAAAGACGTGCCATGCTCACAAGAGTTCCCCTGCGTGCGGCGATTGGCGTCGCGACAACCCTGCTCGCCTCGTCGTTCGCCATCGCAGCCCGCGCCGATGACGCTTCGCCGTGGCAGCGCGACGGACATTCCGCAGTGCGGCTGCTGGCGGGATCGCGCAGCGGCGCGGTCCTGCTGGGCGGTATCGCGTTCCAGCTCCAGCCGGGATGGAAGACCTACTGGCGTACCCCCGGCGATTCCGGCGTTCCACCCCGGTTCGACTTCTCGAAATCCGACAATGTCGAAGCGGTGACGATCATGTGGCCGGCGCCGCTGAAATTCGACGACGGCGCGGGCGGCCATTCGATCGGGTATCACGACCAGATCGTACTGCCCCTGCGTATCGTCGCCAAATCGGCCGACAAGCCGGTGACGCTGCGCGCCGAGATCAATTACGCGGTGTGCGAGAAACTCTGCATTCCCGTCGAGGCCAACGCCGAGCTCGGCTTCAACAGCGTCGCCTCGACCGAGGATGCGAACCTGCGCGCGGCGCTCGACACCGTGCCGAAGCCCGCCAATATCGGCGACCCCAATCCGCTCACCATCCGCGACGTCAAGCGTGACGGGCCGAAGAACGTCGTGGTCGACGTGGTTGCGCCCGACAGCCGCAACGTCAATCTGTTCGTGGAAGGGCCGACGCCGGACTGGGCGCTGCCGATTCCGGCGCCGGTGCAGCCCAGCCCGCCTGGGGTGATGCGGTTTACGTTCGAACTCGACGGTCTGCCGCCGGGCGCCAAGCCCGAGGGCGCCGCGCTGAAGTTCACGCTGGTCGGGCCGGACAAGGCGTACGAGTTCAATACGAATCTGGAGTGAAGAGTCGTCCCGGCAACGGTCAGGACGGCGGCGAGCGAGTTGCGCTGCTCTCGCCCACTCTCAGCTGTCGTCCCGGACAAGCGCGCCCCAGGCGCGCGCCGAGACTCGGAGTTAGCAGCTCGCGCTCCAACTTCTCCCTGGGGCTATGGGCTCCGGATCGGTGCTTCGCTTGTCCCGGACGACACCGAGGATGGGACGGCCACCCAACCAAATCTTAACGAATGGTTGCTAAGTCCCAACCCTGTAGCGCGTGCTGAACGCGCTTGGGGATTTTCGAATTGGCCGTGACGGATGCACAACCCGCAACGACCGGAGCGGCCGGCCTGATCGCGCGGCTGCGGGCTAAGCTCGCGGGCGGATCGAGCGAGGCGTCGCTGACGCGGCGGCTCGCCGGCACCATCTTCGTCATCCGCGTCATCAGCGCCGGGCTTGCCTATGTCTCGCAGGTGCTGCTGGCGCGCTGGATGGGCACGTCCGACTACGGCATCTATGTCTATGTCTGGACCTGGGTGCTGCTACTTGGCAGCATGATGGATTTCGGCATCTCGGCCTCCGCGCAAAAGATCATCCCGGAGTACCGGACTAGCGGCGAGCATGCGCTGCTGCGCGGCTTCCTCTCCGGCAGCCGCTGGCTGACCTTTGCCGTATCCACCCTGGTGTCGCTCGGCCTCGTCGCCATCGTCAAGCTGCTGTCGCCCTGGATCGATCCGGCCGAGGTGCTGCCGCTCTATATCGGCTGCATGACGCTGCCGGCTTTCGTGGTCGCCAACACCCAGGACGGCATCGCGCGCTCGCACGACTGGATGCAGCTCGGCCTGATGCCGCAATTCATCATCCGTCAGGCCCTGATCATCGGCATCACGGCCGGCGCGTTCGTGCTCGGTTATCACCTCGGCGCGGTCGCTGCGATGGTGGCGAGCGCCGCCGCGGTCTGGATCGCGATGACCGGGCAGATGGTGGCGCTGAACCGCAAGCTCGCCGATCACATCGAGCCGGGCCGGAAGGCCTATGACGTCAGGGGCTGGCTCGCCGTGTCGCTGCCGATCCTGTTGGTGGAGAGCTTCTACCTGCTCTTGTCCTACACCGACGTGCTGGTGCTGCAGCAGTTCCGCCCGTCCGACGAGGTCGGCGTCTATTTCGCCGTGGTGAAGACGCTGGCGCTGGTCTCGTTCATCCATTACGCGATGTCGGCGACGACGGCGCACCGATTTGCGGAATACAATGCGCTCGGAGACAAGGCGCGCCTGTCGGCCTATGTGGCGCATGCCATCAACTGGACGTTCTGGCCGTCGCTGGCCGCGACCATCGTACTGCTCGCGCTCGGCAAGCCGCTGCTCTGGCTGTTCGGGCCGCAATTCACGGTCGGCTACGACATCATGTTCATCGCTGCGATCGGCCTCGTGGTGCGCGCCGCGATCGGCCCGGTCGAGCGCCTGCTCAACATGCTCGGCCAGCAGAAGATCTGCGCGCTGGCTTATGCGCTGGCCTTCGTGATGAACGTTGCGCTCTGCGTGATCCTGGTGCCGCGCTTCGGCGGTCACGGCGCGGCGGCCGCGACCTCGATCTCGCTGAGCTTCGAGACGGTGCTCTTGTTCTGGATCGTGCGGCAGCGACTGGGACTGCACGTGCTGGCGTTTGGTAAATAGCTCCGCCTGCCCTGCCGCTTGAGAAACGCCCATGGCGTGAAAAGCCCGGCAACGAGGCAAAACGACTACCCGCCCCCGGTCGGCAGCATGATTTTTCTTATTCCTCCTAAGTAGTTGCGCCCCAGGGAAAGTTTATTCTACGTCATATTGCTCAACCGACGAGATAAACCCAACATTCCCCGGACCATGATCGATCCACTCTACGTCGCCTCCGGATTTGGTGTCGGCCTGCTCGTCGGCATGACCGGCGTAGGCGGCGGCTCGTTGATGACACCGCTGCTGATCCTGTTGTTCGGCGTCCATCCATCCACTGCCGTCGGGACGGACCTGCTCTATGCCGCCGCGACCAAGACCGGCGGCAGCATCGTGCATGGCTGGTCGCGCAGCGTGCACTGGCCGGCGGTACTGCGGCTGGCCTGCGGCAGCATTCCGGCGAGCGCGCTGACGCTGCTGGTGCTGTGGAAGCTCGACCCCAGAAGCGACACCGAGCGCAGCCTGGTCAACGTGGTGCTGTGCTTTGCACTGCTGCTGACCGCCACGTCGCTGATCTTCCGTAAGGCGCTCATGGAGCGCTACCGCAAGAGCCTGGAGCGGGTCGACGAGCGCACCACCGCGGTCGCGACCGTCGTCACCGGTATCGTGCTCGGCGCGCTGGTCTCGATCTCCTCCGTCGGCGCCGGCGCGGTCGGCGTCACCGTCTTGCTGCTGCTCTATCCGCGCCTGCCGATGGCGAGCATCGTCGGCTCGGACATCGCCCATGCCGTGCCGCTGACGCTGGTCGCGGGCGTCGGGCACTGGGCGCTCGGCGACGTCGACTGGGGCCTGATGGGCGTGCTGCTGATGGGCTCGCTGCCCGGCATCGTCGTCGGCAGTTATAGTGCAACGCGCGTGCCCGAACCGGTACTGCGCTTGACCCTCGCCAGCGTGCTGTTCGTGGTCGCCGGCAAGATCATGTTCGCGGAGCTGAATTTGTCGTCGGCGATCGTGACGGCGCTGGCGTGGAGCCACTAGCGAAGGACGGACATCGTTCCGTCTCGCTGTCCTCGCCCGGCTTGATGTTCAGCCCGGGGACATGACCGACGGGTGTTCGGGGACATAGCCGACACATCATCCGCTCGCCAAGTCGATGATAGCGACTTGGTGGGCGGCAAAGAAGATCCCGTATTGCGCATCGTTTGCCGAGGGGCGGATGGCGAGGCGCTCGCCACGGAAGGCCTGTGGCACTTTCCAAAGACGTCCCTTGAAGCTGACATAGGCTTTGGTCGTGGAGACGCGGCGCACGATCTCATGGCTGTCGTATTCGACCTGTGGCAATCGATCGGGCATTGGTCGCTGGCTGGGCCGATATCGACTGGCCGGGACCTGTTGTCCGAGCGCCTCGTGTGGCCGTTCGAAGTTGTAGACTTCCCGCCAGGCGTCGAAGGCACGCTGCGTCTCTGCGAGATCGCGGAACTGTCGCAGTGCGAACACCTCAGCCGCGAGGGTGCGGTGGAATCGTTCATTCTTGCCGCGGCTTTGCGGGTGATATGGGCGGCTGTGGATGACGGCGACGCCAAGCTTGAGCAGCCACACCGAGAACCGTGTCCATCGCTCGCCGGAAGGATCACCCCAGGGCGAACCATTGTCGACGAAGAAAGCCTCCGGGAGCCCGTAGTGGCGAAAGGTCTTCTCCAAGCGGCTGCGCACGGTATCTGTGCGTTGATCGGCACAGGCCTGCAGGCACAGATCATAGCGGGAGTGGTCATCCACCACCGTCAGAGGATGGCACTGGCTATCATTGCCGAGCCGAACCCAGCCTTTGAAGTCCATCTGCCACAACAGATTGGGAGCCGGCATCTCGAAACGCTGGCTTGCCGTCGGCCCGCCGATCGGAGGCTTGATGCGGCCAGACCGACGCAAGATCTGATGAACTGTTGAGACTGCTGGCGAACGCAAGCCATTGCGCTCCAGGCAGTGAGCTATCTTGCGAGCTCCCCATGCCGGATGGGCATCGCGTACCGCGAGAATACGTGCCTCAAGCTCGCAATCGGTCTGTCCCGGGCTCGCATGCGGTCGGCGCGAGCGGTCGTCGACATTCTGATCCGCTTGCCATCGTGCAAGCCATTTGTAGCCCGTGTCGGGATGGATATTGAACCGCCGGCAGAGCTCCCGCCGGTTCGCTCCCTCCTGCATCGCAAGCCGCACGAACTCCCGCCGCTGATCCATCACCGACACCTCTCGCCAGGGCATGGACTTGGCCTCCTTTACTGCCAAATCCCTGCACTATGATGTGTCGGCTATGTCCCCGAACACCCGTCGGTCATGTCCCCGGGCTGAACACTTGACCGGGCGATCCAGTATTCAGAGACGGCTGTGGTTGAGCCGAGAGGCCGCGGCGTACTGGATGCCCCGCCTGCGCGGGGCATGACATCGGCAAGACAAGTCGGTGCCGCTACTCCGCGGTCCAGCCGCCGTCGATCGACAGGTTGGTGCCGGTGATCTGCGCGGCGTCGTCGCTGCACAGGAACAGAGCGAGGGCTGCGACCTGCTCGGAGGTGACGAACTCCTTCGTCGGCTGGGCATCGAGCAGCACGTCGTTGATGACCTGCTCCCGTGTCAGATTGCGCGCCTTCATGGTGTCGGGGATCTGCTTCTCGACGAGCGGCGTCCAGACGTAGCCGGGACTGATGCAGTTGCAGGTGATCTTGTGGGTCGCGACCTCCAGCGCCACGGTCTTGGTGAGGCCGGCGATGCCGTGCTTGGCCGAAACATAGGCCGACTTGAACGGCGAGGCGACCAGCGAATGTGCCGACGCCGTGTTGATGATGCGACCCCAGCCCTTCTTCTTCATGCTGGGGATTGCGGCGCGGATGGCATGGAAGGCCGAGGACAGGTTGATGGCGATGATCTGGTCCCACTTCTCGAGCGGGAATTCCTCGATCGGCGACACGAACTGGATGCCGGCATTGTTGACGAGGATGTCGACCGAGCCGAACGTCTTCTCGCCGAGCGCGATCATCCCGGCGATCTCGGCCGGCTTGGTCATGTCGGCAGGCGAGTAGATTGCCTTGACCTTGAAGTCGGATTCGATCTTGGCGCGTTCCTTCTCGATGTCCTCGGGCGAGCCGAAGCCGTTGATGACGACGTTGGCTCCGGCGGCGGCGAAGGCGCGCGCATAAGCGAGTCCGATGCCGCTGGTCGATCCGGTCACGACAGCGTTCTTCCCTGACAGACTACCCATTCTATTCGCTCCTTTTTGCCGGGGGCGCGGTGACGTCCCCCGTGAGATCGTAGGTCACCATGGTCTCGCCGGACTGCGGCCGCTCCAGCCAATCCTTGTGACGCATCGACAGATGCACGTCGCGCACGCCGGCCTCCCAATGCTCGACCATGGCGACGTGCGAGAAATCGTAATCCTTGGACGAGGATTCGTAGTTCTTGCTGCGATAGATCAGATGCACCACGGTGACGGTGCTTTCACGCGACACTTTCGCCAGGAATTCGACGGAAGGATCATTCTTGAGATAGTCCGGCAATTTGCCGATCAGGTCGCGCACGGCCCTGCGCGCGTTGTGCAGCTGCTTGTTCTTGTCGGTGTTCATCCGCGTGCGGCTCGAATAGCGGATATCCTTCTCGCGCTCGGCGGCCTCAAGCAGCGAATTCGGCAGGTCGCCGCGCGCGGAAAACAAGTCGACCTGGAAGATCAGCATGTCGCGTTCGACCCCGGCATCGAGCACGTAGTCGAGCGGGGTGTTGGAGGCGATACCGCCGTCCCAATAATGCTCGCCGTCGATGACCACGGAGGGAAAGCCGGGCGGCAGCGCGCCCGAGGCCATGATGTGCTCGGGGCCGATCTTCTTGCCGAGCTTCTTGAACTCGTAATTGTCGAAATATTTGAAGTTGCCCGAGGTGACGCCGACCGCGCCGACCGACAGCCGCGTCTCCAGATCGTTGATGCGATCGAAATCGACGAGACGCTCCAGCGTCTTCTTGAGCGGCGAGGTGTCGTAATAGCTCTCCGCTTCGGGATGTCCCGGCGGCCAGAGGGGCGCCGGCGGAATGCGCGGCGTGAAGAAACCGGGCACGCCGAACGTCGCGATCAGCGCAGCGCTGGTCGAGTTGAACAGCTCGCGGCTGTGGTCGCTCTTGCCGACCGGCTTCCACGGCACGGGCGCAGAGACCATTTCCCAGAATTCCTTCAGCCGCTTGACGCGGGTGTGGCCCTCGTTGCCGGCGATGATGGCAGCGTTGACCGCGCCGATCGAGATGCCGGCGACCCATTCCGGCTCGAAGCCGTAGCCGCACAGTGCCTGGTAGGCGCCGGCCTGATAGGAGCCGAGCGCGCCGCCGCCCTGGAGGACCAGGACGCGTTGCGCATTGGCGGGGACGCTGGTGGATTCCGGACTATGATCGATCATGCGGAAACAATAGCAAATGGAGCACCACCGTGGCGACACTCCGCCGCGACGTCAATGCATCCCGGATCAAGTCTGGCTTATCGGGGCTCCGTCGAGGCCAGGATCATGGTCCAGAACACCTTGTATTTGGTGCCGGGAGCATAGCTCGCCGCGATGCCTAATTTTGTGACACCGCCCTTGAGCATGTTGGCGCGGTGAGGCGGCGAGTCGCGCCAGCCGGAAAACGCTTCCGCCAGCGTATGATAGCCGGCCGAGATGTTCTCGACCGCCACGGTCGCGGGATAACCGCCGGCGGCAAGGCGCTTGGCCAAGGGCGCACGGACGTCGTGGTCCATCTTGTTGGCCGCGGCCATGGCCTGGGATTGGGATTCGGCAAGCCGCATCAGGTCGGCGTCGACCACGACCGCGCCGAGCATGTTGTTCTGCCGGTATTGCGAGATCATCACCGCGGCGGCCTGTGCATCGAGCTTGGAGCCCGGCACCGCCATGTCGGTATACATCGACGGCTCCTGGACCGGTGCTTCGTTGCCGGCACAGCCGGCGAGCAGCAAAGTGATGAGAATTGCGGCCGCAGCGCGCATTTTTAGAAGCCCCCAAATGAGGGGCCGTTGTTGCATACCAACAGTGGCTGAAAGGTGAATTTTGAGGAAAATCGTAGCTGTCATTCCGGGGCGATGCGAAGCATCGAACTATGGTGCGTAATTGCGCACCTGAGAATCTCGCGCCAAAACCTCGGGATTCCGGTTTCGCGCTGGCGCGCGCCCGGAACGACGGGATTAGCCCGCAAAGATCCGGTAACGGCGAGGTTCCAGGCCGATCGTGTCGCCGGCGCGCAGCTCCTTGTCGCGCGGCGCGTCGATCTCGATGGTTTCGCCGCCTGACAGGGCGACCTCGGCGCGCTGCACGGGACCGAAATTGCGGACGTGCTGCACGGCACCCTCGAAGGCGCCGCTGCCGGGCGGACCGACCAGCATGTCATGTCGCCGCACGAACAGTCGTGACGCGCCAGGCACCAATCCATCCGCTGCGAGCTTGAGCGGCTGCTCGCCGAGCCTGATAACACCGTCCGCGACCTGAACCGGCAGCTCGATGCATTCGCCGATGAAGCCGTGGACGAAGGCGGTCGCCGGCGTCTCGTAGACGTCATCGGGCGAGCCGATCTGCTCGATCCTGCCCTTGTCCATCACCACGACGCGGTTGGCGACTTCCAGGGCTTCCTCCTGGTCGTGGGTGACGAAGATCGAGGTGACGTTGATCTCGTGGTGCAGCGAGCGCAGCCATTTGCGCAGCTCTTTCCGCACCTTGGCATCGAGCGCACCGAAGGGCTCGTCGAGCAGGAGGATGCGCGGCTCGATCGCGAGCGCGCGGGCGAGCGCGATGCGCTGGCGCTGGCCGCCGGAGAGCTGGCTCGGATAGCGGTCCGCGAGCCAGTCGAGCTGGACGAGGTCGAGCAGCTCTTTTACGCGCGCACGGATGCTCGCTTCGTCCTTTCGGACTGCGCGCGGCTGCACGCGCAGGCCGAACGCTACGTTCTCGAACACGGTCATGTGGCGGAACAGCGCGTAGTGCTGGAACACGAATCCGACATGCCGCTCGCGCGCGCCCTGCGCCAGCGCGTCCTCGCCGTTGAACGAGACCTCGCCCGAATCGGGCCAGTCGAGGCCGGCGATGATCCGCAGCAAGGTGGTCTTGCCGGAGCCGGAGGGACCGAGCAGCGCCAGCAATTCGCCGTTGTCGACCTTGAGGTCGACGCCATCCAGCGCGGCAAAGCTGCCGAACTTCTTGACGAGATTTCTGACTTCAATGGTCACTGGCGTCTTCTCCTTCGTCGAGATGACGTTCGAGAACGGTTTTTACGATCAGCGTGATCAGCGCGAGCATCGCCAGCAGCGAGGCGATCGCGAAGGCGGCGACGAACTGGTACTCGTTGTAAAGAATCTCGACCAGCAGCGGCATGGTGTTGGTCTCGCCGCGGATGTGGCCGGAGACGACGGAGACCGCGCCGAACTCGCCCATCGCGCGGGCGTTGCAGAGCAGGACGCCGTAGAGCACGCCCCATTTGATGTTGGGCAGGGTGACGCGGAAGAAGGTCTGCAAGCCCGAGGCACCGAGCGAGATCGCAGCCTCCTCCTCCTGCGTGCCCTGCTCCTGCATCAACGGGATCAGCGCCCGCGCCACGAACGGGAAGGTCACGAAGGTGGTGGCGAGCGCGATGCCTGGCACCGCGAACAGGATCTGGATGTCGTGATCGCGCAGCCAGGTGCCGAAATAGCCCTGCGCGCCGAACAGCAGCACGAAGACGAGGCCCGAGATCACCGGGCTGACCGAGAACGGCAGGTCGATCAGCGTGATCAGGAAGGTCTTGCCCTTGAAGTCGAACTTGGCGATGGCCCAGGCGGCGACGAGGCCAAACACCAGATTGAGGCCGACCGAGATCGCCGCGACAATCAATGTCAGCTCGATCGCCGCCATCGCCTCCGGCTCGGCGAGCGCGGCGAAATAGGCGAGGAGGCCGCGCGAGAACGCCTGCGCGAACACGACGACGAGTGGCAGCACGACGAAGACGGTGAGAAACATCACCGCCAGCGCAATGATGACGATGCGTACCGCGCGCGGCTCTGTGCGGAGGTTGTCGCGGGCCGCCGCCGCATGCGCGCGCGCCTTTGCACGTGCCTTGGCCTCGGAGGCCGAGAGCGACACGGAATCTGCGATCTGCATCGTCATGATCCGCCCTCAGCGTGCCGGGATCCGGCTCTGCGCCCAGCGCTGGAGCCGGTTGACGGCGAAGATGATGACGAAGGAGACGACGAGCATGACCACCGCGATGGCGGTCGCATCGGCGTAGCGGAATTCGGAGAGCCGGATCACGATCAGGAGCGGCGCGATCTCGGAGACGTTGGGCAGATTGCCGGCGATGAAGATGACCGAGCCATATTCGCCGACCGCGCGGGCGAAGGCGAGCGCGAGGCCGGTGAGCAGCGCCGGTGCGAGCGACGGCAGGATCACGCGCACGATGGTCTGCCAGCGGCTGGCGCCGAGACTGCCCGCAGCCTCCTCGATCTCTGGGTCGAGATCCTGGAGCACCGGCTGCACCGTGCGCACTACGAAGGGAATGCCGATGAAGATCATGGCGACGAAGATGCCGACCGGGGTGAACGCCACCTTGATGCCGAGTGCTGCGAGCGGCGCGCCCAGCCAGCCCTTCTCGGCGAACAGCGCGGTCAGCGCGACGCCGGCGACCGCCGTGGGCAGCGCGAAAGGCACGTCGACGATGGCATCGAAGATGCGCCGGCCGGGAAAGCGGTAGCGGACCAGTGCCCAGACGATGATGCTGCCCATCACCAGATTGACGCAGGCCGCCGCGAAAGCGAGCCCAAACGACACGCGGAGCGCGTTCAGGGTGCGGCGACTGGAGAGAATGTTCCAGAACTGCTCGGGACTGAGCTCGAGCGATCTCAGGAACAGGCCGGCGAGCGGAATCAGGATAATGACGGATAGCCAGGAAAGCGTCAGTCCCATGGTGAGACCGAAGCCCGGCAATGTCCGACGTCGTGCAACGACTGCGCTCACCCGGCCCCCTGCTAAAGCCACCTACAACAGCGCGCGATCAGTTCTTGTAAATCTGATCGAAGACGCCGCCGTCGGCAAAATGTTCCCGCTGTGCCTTCGTCCAGCCGCCGAAGACGTCGTCGATCGTGAACAGTTCGACCTTGGCGAAGGCATTCTCATACTTTTTGGCGATCTCCGCATCGCGCGGACGGTAGAAGTTGCGCGCGGCGATCTCCTGCCCCTCCTTGGTGTACCAATATTGGAGGTAGGCGTCGGCGGCATTACGGGTGCCTTTTTTATCGGCAACCTTGTCGACGATGGCGACCGGCGGCTCGGCGAGGATCGATTGCGGCGGCGCCACGATCTCGAACTTGTTCGCGCCGAACTCTTTCAGGGCGAGGTACGCCTCGTTCTCCCAGGCGAGCAGCACGTCGCCGACGCCGCGCTCGACGAAAGTCACGGTCGCACCGCGCGCACCGGTATCGAGCACCGGCACCTGCTGATACAGCTTGCCGATGAACTCCTTGGCCTTGTCGGCCGAGCCGTATTTCTTCTGCGCAAAGCCCCAGGCCGCAAGATAGTTCCAGCGCGCGCCGCCTGATGTCTTCGGGTTCGGCGTGATCACCGCGACGCCCGGCTTGAGCAGGTCGTCCCAATCCTTGATGCCCTTGGGATTGCCCTTGCGGACCAGGAACACGATAGTCGACGTATAGGGTGACGAATTCTGCGGCAGCCGCTTCTGCCAGTCGGCGGCGGTGAGGCCCTTGCCGGCGATTGCGTCGATGTCATAGGCGAGTGCCAGCGTCACCACGTCAGCCTGCAACCCGTCGATCACCGCGCGCGCCTGCGACCCGCTGCCGCCATGCGACTGCTTGATCTCGACGCTCTTGCCGGTTTCCTTCCGATAGGCGTTCGCGAACGCCTTGTTGAACTCGACATACAGCTCGCGTGTCGGATCGTACGACACATTCAACAGATTGATATCGGCGGCGAGAGCCGAGCTTGCCAAGAAACCCGTTGCGAGCAGTCCTGCCACGAGCGGAACGATACGGCGCATCATGTCCATCTCCATTCACCTCGACGACATCGGCGTCATCGATGGCAGGCATAACTCGGGGCGAAACGCTCTTAAGTCAACGGAACCGGATTTTCTTGTTCGCAGCGTGGCAGCGTGACTGTGCTATCAAACCTTCATCGTGTGGATGCCGCATTCCGTCTTGGCGCGGCCGCGCCAGCGACCGGCGCGTGCATCCTCGCCTTCAGCCGTTCTACTGGTGCAAGGCATACACCCAACCGACAGGAATCCGGAGGCGGCCAACGGATGACGCGGCAATTTGGCGCGGGTGAAGATCGCCTCGATCTCCTCGCGCGAGACATTGGCGAAGGGATTGAACTTCAACCGCGCGCCATCGTCCTCGACGACCGGAATGTCGGCGCGCGCATTGCCCTGGAACCGCTTGCGGCCGTTGAGCCAGGCATCGAACGGTTTCAGCGCGCGCGCCAGCGGCTCAACCTTGCGGATGCGGCAGCAGGCGTCGGGATCGGAGAACCAGAGGTCGCGGTCGGGATCTTCGCGCGACAGCGTCTCCTCGGCGGGCTTGATCGAGCGGACGTCCTTCAGGCCCAGCGTCGCAATCAGCGTATCGCGATAGGCCAGCGTCTCCTCGAACAACCAGCCGGTGTCGAGAAAGATCACGGGGATCGCAGGATCGACATCCGCCATCACCTTCAAGAGCGTCGCCGATTCCGTGCCGAAGGAGGACACGAGCGCGAGCTTCTCGCGCCCGACCGTCTTCAGTGCCGAGGCGATGATCTCCTCGGGCGAAGCATCGCGCAAGGCACGATCGAGCTCTTCCGCCGAAGGCAACGCGGACATGGACGAGAGCTGGGGTGCGATCACGTTCACGTGCCGACACCTTCGGAGTGACGCAGCTGCATGCGCCGGTGCAGCGCCGTGATGCGGCCGTCGCCGGTCGGCTGGTAGAACACCGAATAGCGCTTCGCGGTCTGCATGAACGCTTCCGCGTCGGCCTGCTTCTTGACCTCGAAGGCATCGAAGCCGGCACGCAGCATGAACACGAACTGGTCGCGCAGCACTTGGCCGGTCGCACGCAACTCGCCGCGATAGTTATAGCGTTCGCGCAGCAGCCGCGCCTGGCTGTAGGCGCGTCCGTCGCGGAAGGTCGGGAACACCAGCGCAACGGCCGCGACCTTGCCGAGATAGGGCACGAGCTCGGCGATGTCGCGATTGTTGGGCCAGATCACACCGACCTTGCCGGCACGCTCGAGCAAGCCCTCGGCCTCGCCCAGGAAGCGCTCGGCCGGCACCAGGATGTCACCGCCCTCGGGCAGCGGCGTGTCGACGGCGAGCTTGACGAAGCCGTCGTCGACGATCTTTCCGCCATTAACGAGTGGCATACACGCGCTCCTTGAAGGGTTCGACGCCGAGGCGCTTCACCGTATCCATGAACAATTCTTCGGGCCGCTCGCGCAGCGCCAGATAAGCTTCCACGATGTCCTCGACGACATCGGCGACCTCGTCGAACTTGACGCCTGGACCGATCAGGGTGCCGAGCGCGGCGTTCTCGTCGGCACGGCCACCGATGGTGATCTGGTAGACCTCCTCGCCGTTCTTCTCCACGCCGAGAATGCCGATATGGCCGACATGGTGATGGCCGCAGGCATTGATGCAGCCGGAGATGTTGATGTGGAGACGGCCGATCAGGTTGGCCAGCTCGTGATTGGCGAAGCGCCGCGTCAGTTCCTGCGCGATCGGGATCGAGCGCGCGTTCGCCAGCGAGCAATAGTCGAGTCCTGGGCAGGCGATGATGTCGGTGATCAGGTTGACATTGGGCGTCGCGAGGCCAAGCTTGTCGAGCGCCTTCCACAGCGCCGGCAGATCGCGCTTGGCGACATGCGGCAGCGCCAGGTTCTGCTCGTGGCCGACACGAATCTCCCCAAAGGAGTATTTATCGGCGAGATCGGCCAGCGCATCCATCTGCTCGGCCGTGGCATCGCCGGGCGGCCCGCCGGTCGGCTTCAGCGAGATCGTGACGATCGAGTAGCCCTGCACCTTGTGCGGGGCGACCGAGTTCTTGCGCCACGCCTCGAACTCGGGATCGGCTGCGGCCTGGCGCAGCTCGTCCGGCATGTGCGGCAGCTTCTCGTAGGGAGGATAGGTGAAGCGCGAGCGGATGTCCTCGATCACCTCGTCGTCGATCTGGAGCGAGGAGTTGCGGATCTGCTGCCACTCGTCCTCGACCTCGCGCGAGAATTTTTCGATGCCGAGCTCGTGCACCAGGATCTTGATGCGCGCCTTGTAGATGTTGTCGCGGCGGCCGTACTGGTTGTAGACGCGTAAAATAGCCTCGATATAGCTGAGGATGTCGCGGCCATGCACGAAGTGCTTGATGGTCTTGGCGATGAACGGCGTGCGGCCGAGACCGCCACCGACCAGCACCTCGAAGCCGGTCTCGCCCTTCTCGTTCTTGATCAAACGGAGGCCGATGTCGTGGATCTTGATCGCGGCGCGGTCGTGGTCCGACGCGGTGATCGCGATCTTGAACTTGCGGGGCAGGAACGAGAATTCCGGATGCAGCGTGGTGTGCTGGCGAATCAGCTCCGACCAGATGCGGGGATCCTCGATCTCGCCCGGCGCGACGCCGGCCCACTGGTCCGAGGTGACGTTGCGCATGTTGTTGCCGGAAGTCTGCATCGCATGGATGCCGACCTTGGCAAGATCAGCCAGCGCGTCCGGCAGCTCGGCGAGCTTGATCCAGTTGAACTGGATGTTCTGCCGCGTGGTGAAATGGCCGTAGCCGCGATCATATTTGCGCGCGACGTGCGCGAGCGCCCGCAGCTGGTTCGTGGCCAGCGTGCCGTAGGGGATCGCGACGCGGAACATGTAGGCGTGGAGTTGTAGATAGACGCCGTTCTGCAATCGCAGGATCTTGAACTCGTCCTCGGTGAGCTCGCCGGAGAGGCGGCGCTTCACCTGGTCGCGGAACTCCGAGACGCGCTCGTTGACGAGCGTGCGGTCGATTTCGTCGTAAGCGTACATAGAGAATGCCTTAAACCTGGGCCGGCTGCCCGATCGTGACGCCGGTGCGGCGGATCTGTTCGCGCAGATTGCCCGGCAGGATCTTGCCGTCGTCGCCGACCTGCACGGGCGCGATATAGGGACCGATAGCACCGACGTCATCGGCCACGGCTTCCGCAAGCAACGCCTTGGCCTCGTCGGAGTTGCGCACGATCGCGGCTTCCGAAAGGTCCGCGGACCAGCCCTTGGCAGCGGTGCGATAGACCACGATGCCGTCCCAGGTGCGGTTGGCGGTCACGATCGAGGGGCCGGCGATCTTGATCTTCTTCTGTTCAAGCGGAGAGGTCATTCGGCTGCATCCAAGAGGTCAGAGATGATTTGCTTTGGGGTTTGGCGGCGAAGCGAGCCGGCATGCCGGACCACGTCGCCGATGATGAGGATGGCGGGACCGCCATGAATCCGCCGCACGAGCTCGGGCAGGTCGCGCAGCGTACCGATCGCACTTTGCGCATCCGGCCGCGTGACACGGGCGAACACGCCGACCGGCGTCTCCGGTGAGCGGCCCGACGCGAACAGGCCCGCGCGCACGGCCGGCGCTGCGGTCATGCCCATGTAGACGACGACGGTCATCCTGGTGTCGGTCAGCGTCGACCAGTCCACGGCTTCGGCATCGCGCGCCTTGTGCGCGGTGAGGAAGGTGATGCGGTTCGCTTCGTGAGGATAGGTCAGCGGCACCTCGAAATCGGCGGCAGCACCGATTCCTGCGGTGATACCAGGAATGATCGAATAGGCGACGCCGGCGGCGCGCAGCGCTTCGACCTCTTCGCCGCCGCGGCCGAACACGAAGGGATCGCCGCCCTTCAGCCGCACCACACGCTGGCCGGCTTGCGCGGCTTCGATCATGCGCTTGTTGATGGCGTCCTGACCGATGCCGGGCTTGCCGACGCGGCGGCCGACCGCAACGCGCGTGGTGTCGCGACGGATGCGGTCGAGGATTTCGGGCGAGACCAGCTCGTCGTGGAAGACGATGTCCGCGTCCTGAAGTGCGCGCAGTGCCTTGATGGTGAGAAGGTCAGGGTCGCCGGGACCGGCGCCGACAAGCGCCACCGAGCCCTCCGGCTGGTCGGCGCGCGCGAATGCGGAGGGATCAGAAATAGCACCGAGTGCCGCGTCCGCCTCGGCGTTGCGGCCGGCGAGCACGGCAGCGCCGATCGGGCCGTCGATCACGCGCTCCCAAAAGCGGCGGCGCAGCGGAAACTCGGCAATGCGTTCGTTGATGGACTTGCGGAAGGTGCCGATGAACTCGGCGAGCTCGCCGATGCGCGCCGGCAGGAGCGCCTCGATCTTCTCGCGCACGCGCCGCGCCACCACGGGCGAGGTGCCGCCGGTGCCGACCGCGACCACGACGTCGCCGCGGTCGACGATGGCCGGGAAGATGAAACTGGAGTGCTCGAGATCGTCCATGACGTTGACGGGCAGACCAAGCGCCTTGGCACGGACCGACATGGCGACGCCGACGTCGCCCGCACCCGCGCACACGATGGCGATGACGCCGGAGAGATCAGCAGTCAGCGGATCGCCGGCTGCGATTTCGACGCGCGTCGCGTCCTCGGAGCCGAGGCCAAAATCCTGATTGCCGTCGATCGCATGCACGCGGATGCGCGCACCGGCAGCGGCGAGCACGCGCAGCTTGGCGCGCAAAAGCTCACCCGCGCCGATGAGGACCACCGGACCGGCCTTCAGATCGAGAAACACCGGCAAGAACCGCATGCGATACTCGCTTCCCCACAAACGGGGTTGACTGGAATTATTTTCTATATATGTCTCGCTACGAGCGCGCAAAGAGAAAATTTTTTCTTCTCTTCGGCGCTGCAACTATAGAATTTTCGCCTCCAAACGCAAAGTGGCAGAGATGCATCTTCTCAAGGACGATTCCGCTGCTGATCGACTGAGCAATCCGGCGCTCGCCGAGCGCGTGCGCACGCAAGAATTTTCTGCCAAGCTTGCTCCAAGCATGGACCATCTCGATCAGCTCGAAGCGCAGAGCATCTACATCTTGCGCGAGGCGTTTGCCCGGCTGAAGAAGATTGCGCTCTTGTGGTCGCTCGGCAAGGACTCGAACGTCATGATCTGGCTGGCACGCAAGGCGTTCTTCGGCCGCATGCCGTTTCCGGCACTCCATGTCGACACTGGCAAGAAATTTCCGGAGATGTATCGCTTCCGCGATCATTACGGCAAAGAGTGGGATCTCGACCTGCGTGTCGAGCCCTGCCCGCCGATCGATGCCGTCGACCCGACACTGCCGCCAGCCGCCCGTTCCGCCGCGCGCAAGACCGAGGGCCTCAAGATGGCGCTCGCCAAATATGGCTTCGACGGCCTGATCGCCGGCATCCGCCGCGACGAGGAGGCGACGCGCGCCAAGGAGCGCGTGTTCTCGCCGCGCGGGCTCGAGGGTAACTGGGACGTGCGCGATCAGCCGCCGGAGTTCTGGGATCACTTCAACGCCTCGCCGCCGCAAGGAGCGCACTTACGCATCCATCCGATCCTGCATTGGACCGAGGCCGACATCTGGGCCTACACCAAGCGCGAGAACATCCCGATCATCCCGCTGTATCTCGCCAAGGACGGCAAGCGCTATCGCTCGCTCGGCGATCAGGACATCACCAATCCGGTCGCTTCGACCGCATCGAGCATCGACGAGATCCTGATCGAGCTCGAACAGACCAAGGTGCCGGAGCGCTCGGGGCGCGCGCTCGACCACGAGACCGAGGACGCTTTCGAGCGCCTTCGCGTCGCCGGCTATCTCTGATTCCCAAGGACGCGAGCGTCGCATGAACATGATCGTCACCACGGCTTCGCCGGCCACTCCGAACGGCACCACGCGTCCGCAAGTGCGCATCGTCATCGTCGGCCATGTCGATCACGGCAAGTCGACGCTGGTCGGCCGCCTCCTGCACGAGACCGGCAGCCTGCCCGAGGGCAAGCTCGAGATGCTCAAAGCCGTCAGCGCGCGGCGCGGCATGCCGTTCGAATGGTCGTTCCTGCTCGACGCGCTGCAGACCGAGCGTGACCAGGGCATCACCATCGACACCACGCAGATCCGCTTCCGCACCAATTCGCGCGACATCGTGCTGATCGATGCACCCGGCCACGCCGAATTCCTGCGCAACATGATCACCGGGGCGTCGCAGGCCGACGGCGCCGTGCTGATCATCGATGCGCTCGAAGGCGTGCGCGACCAGACCAGGCGGCACGGCTATCTGCTGCATCTGCTTGGCGTGAAGCAGGTCGCGGTCGTCGTCAACAAGATGGACCGGGTCGATTTCTCGGCCGATCGCTTCAAGGAGATCAGCGACGAGATCTCCGCGCATCTCAGCGGCCTCGGCGTGACGCCGACCGCCGTGATCCCGATTTCCGCACGCGACGGCGATGGCGTCGCCGAGCGCACCGACCGCATCGACTGGTACAAGGGTCCGACGGTGGTCGAGGCGCTTGATCGGCTCGAACCGGCACGGGCGCTGGAAGCGTTGGCGCTGCGCCTGCCTGTGCAGGCGATCTACAAGTTCGACGACCGCCGTATCGTGGCGGGCCGCATCGAGTCCGGCAGCCTGATTGCCGGCGACGAGATCGTGATCATGCCGGCGGGCAAGATCGCGAAAATCAAGACGGTCGAGAGCTGGCCGGTGACACCACTCGCAGGACGGCATGGCGCCGGCCGCTCGGTCGGCATCACCCTCGACCGCGAATTGTTCATCGAGCGTGGCGACATCATCGCGCATGCGGGCAGTGCTCCGCGCGAGACGCGCCGCCTGCGCGCGCGGATCTTCTGGCTGCACGACAAGCCGCTCGCCAAGGGCGACCAGCTGCTGGTGCGCTGCGGGCCGAAGGAAAGCCGCGCCACCGTCGTCGCGATCGAGAAGGCCGTCGATCCCGGCGAGTTGTCGAGCACCGAGAACAAGGCGATCGGCCGTAACCATGTCGGCGAGATCGACATTTCTCTGTCGAACCCGATTGCCACAGATCCCTATACGGAGAATCCACGCACCGGCCGTCTCGTGATCGAGGTGTCCGGGCGCATCGCCGGCGGCGGCCTCGTGCTGTCGGTCGATGCCGGCCAACGCGCCATGCCTGTCGACATCGTGCCGGTGGAATCGGCGCTGCGGCCCGACGAGCGCTCCGCGCGCTATCGCCACAACGGTGCCGTGGTCTGGCTCACCGGCCTGCCGGCCTCCGGCAAGTCGACGCTGGCGCGGGCGCTGGAGCGGCGTCTGTTCACCAATGGCGGCTCGCCGATCCTGCTCGACGGCGACACGCTGCGCGCCGGGCTCAACAACGATCTCGGCTTCTCCGCCGCCGATCGCAGCGAGAATATCCGCCGCCTCGCCGAGGTCGCGACGCATCTCGCCCGCAACGGCCACATCGCGATCGTCGCGGCGGTCTCGCCCGCGCGCGAGGATCGCGCCGCCGCGCGCCGCATCGCCGACACCGCGTTCCGCGAGATCCATGTCGCGACGCCGGCCGAAGTTTGCGAGGAGCGCGATCCCAAGGGCCACTACAAGAAGGCACGCGCCGGCGCGCTGGCATCGTTCACCGGCATCGGCAACGACTATGAGGCACCCCAGGCCGCCGAGCTCGTGATCGACACGTCGAAGCGGACGGTGACCGAGGCGGCGGACGAGATCGAGCACATGCTGAAGACGACCGGCGTCCTGTTCGACGAAGTCGTGGACCTCGCTGCGAATATTTGAGTCCGCCCTAAAGCGCGATGGGATCAGGATGAATCACCATCGCGCTTCAGGTTATTGTTTGAGCATGATCTTTTCGGAAAACCGCTGCACACTTTTCCGGATCATGCTTTAGTCCCCGCTGTCGTCGCCCGGCTTGCCCGGGCGACCCAGTATTGAAGAGACAGCGTTGGGATACGGAGAAGCTGCGGCGTACTGGATTCCCCGCTTTCGCGGGGAATGACACCGGTGCGTGGGGCCTTCTCCCCCTCTTCTTGACATTTTGACAAGCCCCTGGGGGTCTTCTCACCGCCCCGATTTTGGGGCTAATAGGTCCCGAAAGCTGCCCTTCGTGGGCGCATTTTGCTGCTGTCGGGTCAAAAGCAGCCAAAAACAGCCATTTCCAACAAGAAAGCCCATCATGAAACGCGTCGACGTCCACGGATTGAAGATCGCTCCCGTCCTGTTTGACTTCATCGCCAAGGAAGCGGCCCCGAAAACGGGGATCGCGCCGGATGCGTTCTGGGCCGGGGTGGCCGCCATCATCAACGAGCTGGGCCCCAAGAACCGCGAACTGCTTGCTTTCCGCGACACGCTGCAGGCCAAGATCGATGACTGGCACCGCGCCAACAAGGGCAAGGCGTTCGACCTCGACGCCTACACCGCCTTCCTGAAGGAGATCGGCTATCTCGTCCCGGAGCCGCCGACTCAGAAGGTCGAGACCGCCAATGTCGACGAGGAGATCGGCAAGATCTGCGGCCCGCAGCTCGTCGTTCCCCTCACCAATGCGCGCTATGCGCTGAATGCGGCGAATGCACGCTGGGGCTCGCTCTACGACGCCTTCTACGGCACCGATGCGATCCCTCACGACCCCTCCGAAAGCGGCAAGGGTTACAACAAGGCGCGCGGCGACAAGGTGATCGCCAAGGCCAAGGCGTTCCTCGATACCGCCGTGCCGCTCGCGACCGGTAGCCACACCGACGTCAGCGCCTATAGCGTGGTCGCGGGCCAGCTTGCGGTGAAGCTCAAGAGCGGCAACGCCACCGCGCTGAAGAACGCCGCGCAGTTCGCGGGCTTCCAGGGCGATGCCGCCGCGCCGTCAGCTGTGCTGCTGGTCAACAACGGCCTGCATGTCGAGGTGAAGATCGATCGCAGCAGCGCGATCGGCAAGGACGATCCGGCCGGCGTCGCCGACATGATCTTGGAGGCCGCCGTCTCGACCATCCTCGACATGGAGGACTCGGTCGCCGCGGTCGACGCCGAGGACAAGGTGCTGGTCTACCGCAACACGCTCGGCCTGATGAACGGCACGCTGTCGGCCGATTTCGAGAAGGGCGGCAAGACGCTGACGCGTTCGCTCAATGCCGACCGCGTCTACAAGACGCCTGACGGCAAGGGCGAGCTCAAGCTGCACGGCCGCAGCCTGCTGCTGATGCGCAATTGCGGTCACCACATGTTCACCGATGCGGTGCTGGACGAGAAGGGCGAGGAGGTCCCCGAAGGCCTGCTCGATGCCGCAGTGTCGGGCCTGCTCGCCATTCACGACCTCAAGGGCAACTCCAAGGTCAGGAACAGCCGCACGGGATCCGCCTATATCGTCAAGCCGAAGATGCATGGTCCCGACGAGGTGTCGCTCACCTGCGAGATCTTCGACCGCGTCGAGAAGATGCTCGGCCTGCCCGAGAACACGCTCAAGGTCGGCATCATGGACGAGGAGCGGCGCACCACCGTCAACCTCAAGGCCTGCATCCAGCGCGCCTCCAAGCGCATCATGTTCATCAACACCGGCTTCCTCGACCGCACCGGCGACGAGATCCACACCTCGATGGAAGCGGGCCCGATGATCCGCAAGAACGAGATGAAGGCGCAGGCCTGGATCAAGGCGTACGAGGACTGGAATGTCGACATGGGTCTGATCGACGGTCTGCCCGGCCACGCCCAGATCGGCAAGGGCATGTGGGCCGCGCCCGACAAGATGGCGGACATGCTGGCGCAGAAACTCGCTCACCCGCAGGCCGGCGCCACCACCGCCTGGGTCCCCTCGCCGACCGCGGCGACGCTGCACGCGCTGCACTACCACCAGGTCAACGTCATCGCGCGCCAGGAGGAGCTGACCAAGGGCGGTCCGCGCGCAAAACTCTCCGACATCCTCACCATTCCGGTGTCGAAGTCGAACTGGGCGCCGGACGACGTCAGGCAGGAGATTGACAACAACTGCCAAGGCATTCTCGGCTATGTCGTGCGCTGGATCGACCAAGGCGTCGGCTGCTCCAAGGTGCCCGACATCCACGATGTCGGCCTGATGGAAGACCGCGCTACCTTGCGCATCTCCAGCCAGCATCTCGCCAACTGGCTGCACCAGGGCGTGATCACCGAGGCCCAGGTGATGGAATCGCTCAAGCGCATGGCCGTCGTGGTCGACAAGCAGAATTCGGGCGATCCGATCTACAAGCCGATGGCGCCCGCCTTCGACGGCGTCGCCTTCAAGGCGGCCTGCGACCTCATTTTCAAGGGCCGCGAGCAGCCGAATGGCTACACCGAATACATCCTCACCGCGCGCCGCCGGGAGGCGAAAGCGCTCGGCTGAGCCATCTCACTGAATGACAAAAGCCCCGGCGTGAGCCGGGGTTTTTTGTCGCGTGAAACGTCGTGGCGGGCCCGGAACGCCTGCGCACGCCTAGCGTTGTCGGGCCATCAACCACGGGAGATGGTCATGGACTGGAATCGCATCGAAGGAAACTGGAAGCAGTTCAAGGGATCGGCCAAGGAGAAATGGGGCAAGCTCACTGACGACGATCTCCGATTGATCGAGGGCCGCCGCGAGCAGCTCGAGGGCCGGCTCCAGGAACGCTACGGCAAGGCCAAGGACCAGGTTCGCAAAGACGTCGACGACTGGCTGAAGTCGCTACACTGACACAGCATGACGAAGCCCCGGCTCACACCGGGGCTTATCGTTCGAGGAAGCGCAGCCCGGACGGAGCAGAAGCGTAATCCGGGACCCTCGCAGCATGAGGCATGACCCGGATTTCGCTTTAAGCTCCATTCGGGCTCCGCGTCTCGTTAGAACACCGCGAGATATTTCAGCAGCGACACGATACCGATGATGATGACGATCACGCGCGCGATCTGTTTGGCGCGACCATCCATCGGCAGCATGTTGATGAGATAAAGCACCAGAATGACGACGAGAAAGGTGACGAGTACACCGACCAGCATCGCTGGCTCCCCCTTCAGGCAAGTTGCTGACGTTGTCCTAACGCTCGCAGAGCGCGCCGGTTCCATCCTGGCAACCTATTGAAATCTTTTGTATTTCTGTCGGCAGCGCGATTCCGCCTGTAATTGTACGGCACTATTGCTGTCTAAGTTTTTTAGCCTTTTGAGGCCAAATGCGATTCGAGCGTCTGCCGCTGGCCGACGCCTTTGCTGCATACATCCCTTTGGTCGCTCGAAGTTCGAACGTCTCCACGCTGCTGAAAGCGGTGATCCTGTCCACCGCACTCGTCGTCGTGATCGGCTTCTCGATCAGTGCATGGAATTCATGGTGCCGGCTTCAGCAGGCGAACCGGATCCTCGCGGTAGCAGCGACCTCCGCCAATGTGTTCAAGGCGATGGCGAACATCCGCTCCGACCGATCGACCAGCAACCGTCAGCTGACCTCCGACATCCAGATGGACAAGGACATCGAGACATACATCCGCGGCATCCGCGACGAGCTGATGCCCGCCCTGGCACGTGCGAAGGGTACGCCGGCGCAACACGATCGGTGTCCTCCCGGACAAGCGCAGCTTCCGGCGACGCGTAGCGTTGTCTCGAGCGGAGCGCCGATCTGGGAGCCATAGCGGACAATTGGCGCGCGAGCTGGCAACTCCGAGGCTTTGCCGAACCACGCCCTGTGGCTATGGGTCCCCGATCTGCGCGCGCTTTGGCGCGCTTGTCCGGGACGACAAGCCTTGCAAGGCTGCTAGCGCGGCAACTTAGCCAACGCCCGCGTCCCTACTCCTTCGCCACCACCGGGACCTGGCGGAACTTGGCGCGCACCGACGCCGGCAACGGCGAAAAATTCATCGCGACGCCGCGGCCGTCGTTGGCATTGCGGCTGGCGACCACGAGGCCGCCGGCACCCGCGACGATGTCACCCTTGCGCAGGGTGGGGTCGTCTTCGACCTTGACCTGGGCGAGACCGACCGGGTCCTTGCCGTTGCAGGTGCAGCCCGCGACGATCTCGTTGCGATAGCGGAACGCGTTCGGCAGGTCGGAATAGGACTTTCCAGTCTCCGTCATGGCGTCGTCGATATTGCTGCCGTAGACCAGCGAGGTTTCGGACGCCGGGCAGAAGCTCTTGCAGGACTGCGCCTTGCTCTCGGCGTCGCTTCCCTGTGCCGGGAAATAGCGGCCGTCGCAGCCGCGCACGCAATAGGCCGTGCCGCCGCCATAGGAGGCCCGTTGGCGCGGCGCGTCATAGCGCGGCATGTCGTCGGTCGGGAACGGCATCCGGATCTCCGGCGGCGGCCGCATCCGGAAGCCGCCGAACAATGCCGAGAAGAAATCCTCCGCATGCGCCGACACCAGACCAGCGGAGACGGCGATCAAGATCACCGTAACGCCAACCACTTTGCCAACCAGGCGTCTGCTCATAGGACCTCGCTCATGCTTAGTTGACGGCCGATGTCGTGATGTTCAACGCCTGCCTGCCCGACGGCAACGTCGTCGCGGCCGGACGCTTGCGCACGGGGTCGACGGCCTTGTCGCCTCCCTTATCGCCTCCCTTGGCCATCAAGGGAGCGTTTTTCGGCAGCACCACGACCTTGGTGCCGACATTGACGCGATTGAACAGGTCGATGACGTCCTCGTTGGTCAAGCGGATGCAGCCGGACGAAACGAACTTGCCGATGGTCGAGGGATCGTTGGTGCCGTGGATACGGTATTGGCTCGAGCCGAGATACATCGCACGCGCACCGAGCGGGTTGCCGGGGCCGCCGGCGACGAAGCGCGGCAGATAGGGCTGACGCGCGATCATTTCGGCCGGCGGATACCAGTCCGGCCACTCGGCCTTCCGGCTGACGCTCTGCACGCCGGACCAGGTAAAACCTTCGCGGCCGACGCCGACGCCGTAGCGGATCGCGCGGCCATTGCCGAGAACGTAATAGAGATAGGTATTGTTGGTATCGATGACGATGGTACCGGCCGGCTCGCTCCTGTCGAAGCTGACGATCTGCTTGCGCAGCCGATCGGGCAATTGGGCGTCCTCGCCGGCGGCCTGCGGCGTCTCGTTGAAGCCGTCATGAGAGTAACCCTGGTCCTGCGGGTACGCCCACGGCTGGATTCGCGCGTAGCCGAACGTTTGCGCGCTCGCCGTCCCGAAGGGCACTGCGAGCAGAGCGGTTGCGAAAACGAATGCGGTAACGGCGCGCGGCGAGAAGCTGCGACGGACTGCAAACAACTTTTTCATGTGCTGCCCCGTTGGATATGTGCATCAGGGTGATGCGCTGCCCAACAAACTCCGCCGGCTGGATCGAAGTTCCGGCGCAGCATGCGGCAGCGACGTCACAGTCAAGCGAGCGGCTATTCACGAAGGCGCGATGGAACCGGCACGCCGTCCACGCGTTGTGAGGTCGTCAATGGGCGCGCGGATCGCGTTTCCGTGCGGGAGAGATATTGTGCGCGTCCTTCCCAGTGAACGCCTGATTTCCGGCAACAGCGAGAGCGAACCGCTTCCCGACAGCCACGGTGAGCTGCCGCCAGTCATCCGCCGCACCGAGTTCATCGCTTTCGCACTCGCAGGCCTCCTGCTGATTGCGGTCGCCACAGTGCTCTATGCCGGAAAAGCATTCTTCCTGCCCGTGGTGATGGCCTTCGTGATCGGCACCATGCTGTCCCCGGCGGCGAGCTTGCTCGAGCGATGCAAGGTGCCGCGCGCGCTCGCAGCCGTCCTGATCGTGGTCGCTGGGACTGCGGTGGTCGCGTTCGTCTTCGCGCTGATCGCCTCGCCGATTATGGAGTGGAGCACGCGCCTGCCGGAGCTCGGCGCGCAGCTGAGGGACAAGCTGCACGTGTTCGACCGGCCGCTGGCGCTGTGGCGCGAGCTGCAAGGCATGGTCGGCGGGTCGGAGCAATTCCCTAACTTTCAGATTCCGAAGTTCGAGTGGGTGCAACCAACGCTGGAATTCCTGTCACCGACCTTTACCGAATTTGTGCTGTTCTTCGTCACCCTCATTCTGTTCATCGCAAGCTGGCGCGACCTGCGGCGGGCCATGATCATGACCTTCAGTGACCATGACGCGCGGCTGCGCACGCTGCGGATCCTCAACGAGATCGAGGTCCATCTCGGCAACTATCTCCTGACCGTGACCGTCATCAACATCGGTGTGGGCGTTGGCACCGGCCTCATCTGCGCGCTCACCGGAATGCCCAATCCCGCCGGGCTCGGCGCGCTGGCGGCAACGCTCAATTTCATCCCGATCATCGGGCCTGTGGCGATGTTCGCGGTGCTGGTCGTCGTCGGGCTGGTCGCCTTCCCGACCATCGGCGGCGGCCTGATGGCCGCGCTCGCCTTCAGCGGCCTCACCTTCCTGGAGGGACACTTCGTCACCCCGACCATCATCGGCCGGCGGCTGGCGCTGAACGCGCTTGCGGTTCTGCTTGCGCTCGCATTCTGGACCTGGATGTGGGGCCCGATGGGCGCATTCCTGTCGTCGCCGCTCCTGATCGTTGGTCTGATCCTCAAGGAGCATCTGTTGCCGGCCGATTCGCCGCAGCTGCCGCAGGCCTGAGCGGTTTCAGCGAACGGAACTTACCCGTCGACGAAACGTTCTCCGCACATCTCAGCCGTCAACAGTTTGGAGCTCCCGATGTCCACGAGCAATGCCGAAGCCGGGATGAGAGACTGGACCGACAAAGCCACCAGAGAACGCCTCGAGAAGGATGTAGCAGCCGTGAAAAGCGATATCGCCGCCCTCACCGAGCAGATCACCGACGCACTCAATACCTTCGCCAATTCCACTAGCAGGCAGGCTCGCCGCGGCTACCGCCAGGCGCGCGAGAACATGGATTCCACGATCGACGACATGTCGGAGCGCGGCAGCGCGATGATGGAGGCAGCACAGGACGCCTATGGCTCGATCGAGGAGAGGCTGGAAGAGGCGATCACACAGCGGCCGCTCGCGACCGTCGGACTCGCGCTCGGCATTGGTTTCCTGATCGGCGTCGCCTGGCGCCGGTAGGTTTGCGGAACGGAGCTCGAGATGGCAGCGCCGCCGGTGCCGGCGTGTGGCGGTTCGGCTTGTGGGGGATTTGAGGAGCAAGGCCATGTTTCAGCGCATCATCGACGGGATCAGTGCATCCACCGGCACGACTGTTCGGCTGACCTCCCTTGCCGCAGGCGCGGCGTTCGCGCTGTTGGTGACGACATGCTTCCTTTGCGCCGCCGCCTTCATCTCGGTGCTGCAGAAATATGGCCCGGTGCAGGCCTGTCTTACCGGCGCCGGCATCTTCTTCCTGCTGACCCTCGCCGCGGCAGGGTCCTATTGGGGCTACAAGCGCGAGGTGAAGAAGCGTGCCCAGATCGCGGCCGAGCGGGCCGCGAAGTCGGCGGCGCAGAGCATGCTTGCAGATCCGATGCTCCTCGCCACCGGACTTCAGATCGTTCGCGCCATCGGGATCAAGCGGCTGTTGCCGATCCTGGCAATTGGCGGTGTCGCCCTCGGTATCCTGGCGAGCCGCGCCGGTGCATCCGAGGAGGTGTCGGCCGAACCTGCCGAGTGACGGTCAGAATGGGTTAGAAAATTTCGTCGCAGGTCCTGCGAGCGCATCCATCTGAAATCGACTCAGGCGACGCCGCGCAATTTTGCGCCGTCCGGCACGAGTGCCTGCCGTTCACGGAAACGCTACTCGGATGGGCAGACGGTTGCCGGTAAAAGCATCACCCTGATTCCCAAAGCTATTTTACTCAATGAAACCGTCCGTCAAGGCGAACCTCGCCGCATTCCAGCACGACGCCAGGCTCTATTTGACGCTCGGCATCGCCAATTGGTCGGTGTTCGTCGACCACATTCCGCACAACGTCGTCAACCTTCTGACGCTGCGCAACTTCGGCTTCAGCGGCGCGGCCGATCTCTTCGTGTTCGTGGTGGGCTACGGCGTTGCCATCATCCATGGCAGGATGGCGCTGGAGCGCGGCTACGTGGTCGCGGCGACGCGGATCTTTCGCCGCGTCTGGCGGCTCTACGCTGCCTATGTCGTGCTGTTCGTGATCTATATCGACACCATCGCCTATGTCGCCTCGCAATCGATGGCGCCGGAGATCATCCACGAGTACAACATCTCGGGGATTCTCGAGCACCCGCTGCGCATCCTGATCCGTGGTCTCGTGCTCCAGGAAGAGCCGCTGAACCTCGACCTGCTGCAGTTGATGATCCCGCTGATGACGTTCTTTCCGCTCGTGCTGTGGGGCCTGCTGCGATGGCCGAACCTGACGCTGGCGGCATCAATCGCGCTGTACGTCGCCGCTCGCTGGTTCGACTGGAACTTTCGGGTCTATCCGGACCAGGAATGGACCTTCAATCCGCTGTGCTGGCAGATGCTGATGGTGCTGGGCGGCTGGTTTGCCGTCACAGGCGCATCGGGGCGCATGCTGCGCGGCATGATCTGGCTGCGGATCCTCGCAGGCGCGTACCTCGTCCTCGCGATGGCGGTTACCCTGATGCGCCATTCGCCGGCGCTGTCAGCCTACCTGCCCGATTTGCTGCTCAACAACATCGCGCCGACCGACAAGGAAAATCTCGCACCCTATCGCGTGCTCCACTTCCTCGCCCTCGCGCTCGTCGCCACCCATCTCATTCCGGCCGATCATCCTGGCCTGCAACTGAAGCCGCTTCAGGCGGTCATCAGATGCGGTGAGGAATGGCTTGCCGTGTTCTGCGTCGGCGTGTTCCTGTCCTTCGCCGGCCATCTGATCCTGATCACCGGCCCCAATCTGATCGTGATGCAGATCGTCGTGAGCCTTGCGGGCTTCGCCGCGATGACCGCACTCGCCTATTACATCACCTGGTCGAAGCGGCAGGACCTGCCCGCGGCCCTGCGGCAACAGGCCTAAAGCATGATCCGGAAAAGTGCGAAGCGGTTTTCCGGAAAGATCATGCGTAAACAACAAGCTAAAGCGCGATGACGATTCATCCAAATCTCATCGCGCTTTAGAAGAAGAATCGTGCGATTCTGCTAGGCCGAAGGCGGCGGCTGCGCTATGCCGGAACTCTGCGTGAGGAGACCGGGCGTGGCGATGGGGAAAGGCGGGGGTGACGAGGCTGACAGCGCGCCCCGGCGCGGCCGGCCAAGGTCGATCGAGACCAGCAACGCCATTCTCGAAAGTGCCTATGCGCTGATGGCCTCCACCGGCCTTGCCGCCACCACCATCGACGCGGTCGCGCGGCACTCCGGGGTCTCCAAGATGACGATCTACAAATGGTGGCCGTCCCGCGAGGCGCTTTTGATCGACGCCTTTCTTCACCACGCCGCGCAGATGCTGCCCCTGCCCCCGGCAAGCTCCGGCAGCCCCGCGGCGCGCGCGCGCCGCCATGCGGCCGCTTATGCCGAGGCACTCCAGGGCGAGTTCGGCAGGGTCCAGCTCGCTGTCATCTCCGAATGCATCTCCAAGACCGGCTCGGCGGAGCTGTTCTACGCGCGCTATCTGCAATTCCGCCGCGACCTGCTGGTCGAGATGATCGCCGCGGGCCAGAAGGATGGCAGCATTCTGGCCGAAGGGCTTCCTGAGGATCTCTACGACGCGATCTATGGCAGCCTGTTCTATCGCTACGTCTTCGGCATCGCGCCGGTCACGCCGGCTTACGCACGTAACCTCGTCAACCTCGTGTTGCGGCCGAAGGGTTAGCTGCGCACAGGCCTGACCGGCGCCGAGATCTTGTCGGTGCGGTCGCGCTCGGTCATGTCGACCACCGTCTCCATCGGCGCGGTCAATTCGTAGACGTAGGAGACGTCTGTGAAGAAGCGCTTGGCGGTGCCCCCTAACGCCTCGGGTGCGACGCGGTCGAGCAGGATCAGGCCGAAATCGGAATCGGGCCGGCGCGTCGCCTCGCTGGTGTTGAACTCCTCCCAGCGGAAACGGAACACCTCGTCGCCCTCCTCGCCTGTCACCGTCCAGGTGGCGGTGATGTGAGGATGCTTTCCAACCAGCGACAGACCCTCGTCGGAATGCGAGGCAAGCTCGAAGAACAGCAGCGAGAGGCTTTGCGCCGCGCGTGCGCTGACCGCGATATCAGGACCGGTGACGGCGATGCGGTCGGCATGCGGGATGGCGCGCGCCTCGAACAGGCCCTTCAGCTTGACACCCTGCCACTGGCTCTCGCTGAGCAGCGAGACCACGTTGGACATGGCGTGGATGCGTCCGATCAAGAGCTCGCGCGCGATGTCGATGTCCGAGCCATGGCGCAAGGTGCGCGTCACGATCGACTGGATCACCGCGAGGATGTTCTTGACGCGATGGTTGAGCTCGTCGATGACGGCGGTCAGCCGGCGCTCGAAGCCGATTCTGACCTGGATCTCCCGGCTGAGCCGCAGATTGTTGTAGGCGACATAACCGAACAGGCCGCACACCATTGCCGTGATCGCAAAGCCGATCGCCGCCACGATGATCGCGGTCTGCTCGGCGCGGCGCATCGAGTTGGTCTTCGCGTAATAGCCGAGCTGCCAATCACGGCCGCCGAAGCTCACCGTGCGCGTCGCCGAGGGCGCCGGTCCGTCCGCCACCATGCGTGTCGAGACCACACCCTGATCGTTGGCGATCAGTTCGCCGCCTTCCTTGCGCGGATCCCTAAGCGCGACCGCGAACAACGACATGTCATCATTGGTCAGCATCAGCGAGGCGAGCTCGTAGGAAAACGTGACGAACCCGGCCGGCTCCATCGCTCCCTCGGGAATGACGGGCGCAGCCACGATGATGCCGATCGCGCCGTTCCCGCCGACCAACGGCACCGGATCGGAGGCAACCGACTTCTTCTCGGCGCGCGCGCGCGTCAGCATCGCGCTGCGAACCGGATCCTGATCGTAGCTGCGGCCGGGCAGCGTCTTGGTCTCGTTGCTGCGTGGCTCGAGGTCCATCAGCACGTCGATCGGCTGAGTGATTTCGGCCGTATTGATCGGCTTGTCGTCATAGGAGCGAAGCTGCGGATTTGGGAAGCCGGCGCCGGCAATGGCGGTCTGCGCGGCCGCAAGCTCGTTCGGCTTCAGCCGGGCGATCCAGCCGGCCACCACGAAATCGGTCTTGAAGGCGTAGATCGCCGAGCGCAGCGGCTCCAGCATGTTCGGCTTGATCACGGATGGCGCGCGGAACAGGCCTGAGGCGACACGCGCGAGCAGCTCCCGCTCGGTGAGGCGGTCCTGAACCAGACTCGCATGAACGTCGATCGCGCGCGCGAGCGCGATCCGATCCAGCGCCAGCTCCTGGTCGTGGACGCGGTAGGCCGCAAGCCCGGAGAGCAAGGCTCCCAGCAGAGCGATGAAGCCGATGATGAAGCCCAGCCTGACCACGCGACTACTCAGGCGAAAGCAGGAGGTCGGCAATAAACATGGAGCATATGAACGCCGCCCGAACGGCCATCTGCCGAAACAGGGTGAACCCCAGTGCCGGAGATAATGGAGGAGGAGGCATCGGTACGCAACTTGGGTCGCCTGAGAAGCTTAATCCGCCCGGCCGATGGTCTGGACGGGATAAATTCGCCCCCGCGCGCCGGAGGTAGTTAATCGCCGTGTCCGAAATTTGTTCCGCGGTTACGGCGTTGCCCCGGGCGTTAACGGCGAAAAACGCCTGCGCCAAGTGGTCGCGTCCGGTCAGCCCTGTCGTTTCAGGCCGCCTTTGGTCTCGATGAAGCCGACGATCCGGTCGAGGCCCTCGCTTTTCTTGAGGTTGGTCATCACGAAAGGACGCTCGCCGCGCATGCGCCTGGCGTCCGTCTCCATCTTCTCCAGGGAGGCGCCGACATGGGGCGCGAGGTCGGTCTTGTTGATGACCAGGAGGTCGGACCGGGTGATGCCGGGGCCGCCCTTGGACGGGATCTTGTCGCCGGCGGCGACGTCGATGACGTAGATCGTGAGGTCGGCCAGCTCCGGAGAAAAAGTGGCAGCGAGGTTGTCGCCGCCGGACTCGATCAGAACGAGATCGAGCCCCGGAAATTTCGCGCGCATGTCCGCGACCGCAGCGAGATTCATCGAGGCATCCTCGCGGATCGCAGTGTGGGGACAGCCGCCGGTCTCGACGCCGGCGATACGGTCCGGCGTCAGCGATCCCGAACGCACCAGGAACTCCGCATCCCATTTGGTGTAGATGTCGTTGGTGATCGCGGCAATGTCATAGCGCTCGCGCATGGTCTTGCAGAGCAGGTCCATCAGCGCGGTCTTGCCCGATCCGACCGGGCCGCCGACGCCGACACGCAAGGGGCCGTGAGATTTCGACATGTAACTCGCTCTCTCTTAATGGGTTAAAGGCCGCACAGGTCACGACCGAAACAGCCGCGTATATTGCGTCTCGTGCCGCAAGCTGGCGAGATCGGCGCGGAAGGTGGCACTGCCGAGATCGTCCAATGTCGCATTCAGCGCACGATTGGCGGTCGCGGCGACGGCGGCTTCCAGCCTCACCAGAACGCGCTGGCTATCGGTCTGGCCGAGCGGAATGAGCCGGCTGGCCGCGGAAATCCAGTTCGAGACCAGCGCATGCAGGAAGGCGTGCAGCGTCGGTGCCAGCGGAACGGCGTGCCTCGCCGCAACAACACCGACGGCGACCGGATAGACCAGCGGCGTGCTGCATGCCGCGATCGTGGCATCCAGCCCGTCGGCATCCCACGCGGCACGGGCGATATCGATGAAGGCGCGGCCCTGCGAGGTCGTCTCCAGCTGCCGCTCGCGCGACGGCACGAAGGCGGCGGCGAGCTCGGCGATCTCGTTCAAAGCCGTCGTCTCGTCCGCTTCCGTGCTGCGATAGGCGTGGACCAGAAACGTCGCGTCACAAAAGCCGGAGCCGTCGCCGAGCATCGCATCGAGCCAATCCGCCAGCGTCGTCACGTCGGTGATGTCGCCCGCCTCGATCGCCCATTCGAGGCCGCTGGAATAGGAAAAACCACCGACCGGGAAGGCCGGCGACAGCCAGGTCATCAGCCGGTACAGCGCCGCCGCCTCACCCTCGGCGAGGTCACCGACGCCGACCGGCTCATTTGTGGTCATGAGCATGGGTGTGGCCGTGGTGATGGTCGGGATGGTCGCAATGCTCGTCGTGGTGATGGTGGTGCTCGTGGCTATGGTCATGCGCGGCACGATCATGATGGTGGTGACCATGGCCGTGATGATCATGGTGATCGTGATGGCCGTGACCGTGGTGCGCATGATCGTCGTGCCCATGGCCGGCATCGGCGTAGGCGCCGCCTTCGGGATCGAACGGCGCCTCGATCTCGATCACGCGCGCACCGAGGCCCTTCACCATGGCCTCGATGACATGGTCGCGACGAACGCGCAGGGCCTTGGCCATGATCTGCGTCGGCAAATGACGGTTGCCGAGATGCCAGCCGACGCGGATGAGGTGATGCGGATCGCGGCCGCGGATCTCCAGCAGCGGCTCCGGCGCCGCCACCACCTCGATCAGTCTTCCGTCCTCCAGCACCAGCGCATCTCCGCCGCGCAGCGCGACGGCGTGCTCCAGATCGAGCAGGAATTCGAGCCCCCGCGTGCCCGTCATCGCCATGCGGCGGCGGTGCCGATCGTCGAAATCGAGCACGACCGTGTCCGCCGGCGCTTCCGTGAAGCGGTGCTGTCCCTTGACCTGCGTCGCCCGGATCATGCGTCTTACCTCGTTACCGTGTCTCGACCTTCTCGGGCGTGATCACCTCGATCTTCGGCGGCGCCGTGAAGCACTTCACCGCGACGCGACCGAAGGTCTTCATGTGCTCCATGGTCCGATGCGGCACGAGCGCCTCGGCATTCTCCCACTGCTCGACGAATACCATCTTGCTGGGATCGGTGACGCTCTCATGCAGATCATAGGCGATGTTGCCGGGCTCTTTCCGCGTTTCCTTGATGCAGGCGGTGGCGGCTGCAATGAATTCGGCGCGCGTCTCGGGCTTGATGGTCAGGGTGGCGACGACGTAGATCACGAGAAATCCTCCCGGCTTTTCTTCTAGAGGTTACGATACCGGGCGGGACATTAGACCAGGCGGGACCGAACGCAAAACGGCAAAAGCCGTCCCCGGACACGCACTCCGAATATACTCGCGGGACATGCGTCGAGGCGCTATTTCAGTACATGAAATATCGCTGCGCCATCGGCAGCACCTCGGCGGGCGCGCAGGTCAACAGCTCGCCATCGGCACGGACCTCGTAGGTCTCCGGATCGACCTCGATATCGGGCGTGGCGTCGTTGTGGATCATGCTCTTCTTGGAGATCTTGCCGCGGGTGTTCTGGACCGCATAGAGCTTCTTCTCGATCCCGAGCTTTCGCGCCAGGCCGCCGGTGACAGCCGCCTTCGAGGTGAAGACGACGGAGGACGCGGTCCTCGCCTTGCCGAAGGCGCCGAACATCGGCTGATAGTGCACCGGTTGCGGCGTCGGGATCGAGGCGTTGGGATCCCCCATGGGCGCAGCCACGATGGTGCCGCCCTTGACGATGCAGTCCGGCTTGACGCCGAAGAAGGCCGGCGACCACAGCACGAGATCGGCGAGCTTGCCCTTCTCGACCGAGCCGATCAGCTTCGACACGCCATGCGCGATCGCGGGGTTGATCGTGTACTTGGCGATGTAGCGCTTGACGCGGAAATTGTCGTTGTCCTTGCCCTTGTCCTGCGGCAGCGAGCCACGCTGCTTCTTCATCTTGTCCGCGGTCTGCCAGGTCCGGATGATGACCTCGCCGAGGCGGCCCATGGCCTGGGAATCCGAGGACATCATCGAGAGCGCGCCGAGGTCGTGCAGGATGTCTTCGGCGGCGATGGTCTCCTTGCGGATACGGCTTTCGGCGAAGGCCAGATCTTCCGCGATCGAGGGATCGAGATGGTGGCACACCATCAGCATGTCCAGATGCTCGTCGATGGTGTTGCGCGTGAACGGCCGCGTCGGGTTGGTCGAGGACGGCAGCACGTTCTTCAAGCCGGCCACCTTGATGATATCGGGGGCGTGGCCGCCGCCGGCGCCCTCGGTATGGAAGGCGTGGATGGTGCGGCCCTTGAACGCCTTGATCGTGTCCTCGACGAAGCCGGATTCGTTCAGCGTGTCGGTGTGGATCATCACCTGGATATCGTGATCGTCGGCCACCGACAGGCAATTGTCGATCGCGGCCGGCGTCGTACCCCAATCCTCGTGCAGCTTCAGCGCGCAGGCACCGGCCTTGATCATCTCGACCAGCGCCGCGGGCCGCGAGGCATTGCCCTTGCCGGAGATGCCGAGATTGACCGGGAAGGCATCGAACGACTGGATCATCCGCGCGATGTGCCAGGGGCCGGGCGTGCAGGTGGTGGCGAAGGTGCCGTGCGACGGGCCGGTGCCGCCGCCCAGCATCGAGGTGACGCCACTCATCAGCGCGTGCTCGATCTGCTGCGGGCAGATGAAATGGATGTGGCTGTCGAAGCCGCCGGCCGTGAGGATCTTTCCTTCGCCCGCGATCACATCCGTGCCCGGACCAATGATGATGGTGACGCCGGGCTGGATGTCGGGATTGCCGGCCTTGCCGATTGCCGAGATCATGCCGTCCTTGATGGCGACGTCGGCTTTCACGATGCCCCAGTGATCGACGATCAGCGTATTGGTGATGACGGTGTCGGCCGCGCCCTGCTTGTTGGTGACCTGCGACTGCCCCATGCCGTCGCGGATCACCTTGCCGCCGCCGAACTTCACCTCCTCGCCGTAGGTGGTGAAATCCTTCTCGACCTCGATGATGAGGTCGGTGTCGGCGAGGCGCACCTTGTCGCCGGTGGTCGGGCCGAACATGTCGGCATAGACGGATCTCTTCATCTTGACGGACATCACAAGCCCCGTTTGCGTTTGAATGTCTGGTGGGTCACAGCAGCGCCCTCGCTGCTTTCACGGCATCGTCGAACTTCGTGTCGAGCCACGCATTGCCGCCACGGCAGCCGGCGACGACCTGCGTGGCCCACGCGACGTAATCGGCGAGATCGTCGCGTTCCTCGGCACTCGGGTCGGTTTGAATGCGCGCCTCTGTGTTGCTGATCTTGTCCGCGATCTTGATCAGCTTGGCGCCAGGGGACTTGTTCGGCGCTTCGAGCACCTGAAGGCGCCGCCGCTCGGCCTTCGGCAAACTCATGTCGTCGGTGCATTCAACGACGAGTGAAGCGACACGCTCCGAAAATATCTGCGCGAGCTCCTCGCGCGTGGTGTCGGTGTCCTCGATCGTATCATGCAGCCAGCCGGCTGCGACCAACTCGGCGTCGGCGCCCTCGGTCGCGGTGGCGAGCAGGTTCGCGACCTCGGCGAGATGGTTGATGTAAGGATCGTTGCCGCGCCCTTTTCGCGCCATGCCGTTATGGCGGCGTGCGGCAAGCTCGGCAGCTTCCGAGACGAGACAAACGGGTGACAGCATGGCAAGGACCTCCATTTCGGTCTCAACCGTGCCGCGCCGCGCTCGTTCCTGTGGAGGTCACAGCTTCCCCATGACGTCGCCGCGGAAGCCGTAGATCGTCTTCTTCCCCGCCATGGCGACGAGTTGCACTTCGCGGGTCTGGCCGGGCTCGAAGCGGACGGCGGTGCCGGCGGCGATGTCGAGGCGCATGCCGCGGGACTTCTTGCGATCGAATTTCAGGGCCGGGTTGGTCTCGAAGAAGTGGTAGTGCGAGCCGACCTGGATCGGCCGGTCGCCAGTGTTGGCGACCGTCAGCGTCACGGTCTTGCGGCCGGCATTGAGCTCGATCTCGCCGTCCTGGATGAAGAGTTCGCCCGGAATCATTCTATCCTCCTCGTCATTCCGGGGCTCGCGAAGCGAGAACACGGATTCTCGAAACCAAAACCTCTGGATTCCGGTTAGCCCTGCGGGGGCCCCGGAATGGTGAATTCTAGTTACCTGATCGGCTCGTGCACGGTGACGAGCTTGGTGCCGTCCGGAAAGGTCGCCTCGACCTGGATGTCATGGATCATCTCGGGGATGCCCGGCATCACCTGGTCGCGGGTCAGGACCTGCGCGCCGGATTGCATCAGTTCGGCGACGGTGCGGCCGTCGCGGGCGCCTTCGAGGATGAAATCGGAGATGATCGCAACCGCTTCGGGATGGTTGAGCTTGACGCCGCGGTCCAGCCTGCGGCGCGCCACGATCGCCGCCATCGAGATCAGAAGCTTGTCCTTTTCGCGGGGAGACAGGTTCATGCGAAATCTCTTCCGTTCAACACGTCAATTCAGCCAATCATCAGTTCAGCCAGAGCCGTGGCAGGGCCGCGCCGGTGCGCGCCAGCGCGGCCATCATGTCGGCGCGCAAGCGCGCCGCATCTTGGGCACAGAAGCGCGCCATTGCAAAGCCATTCCATGCCGAGATTCCGACCTCGCCGGAGCAAGACCCCGACGCTTCCCGAATACGTTCGACCAAGGCCTCGTCACCGGGCACGATCAGGGCCGTGCCAATCGCCGCGCCGCCTCTGGCGACCGCGGATCGCGCGAGCTTTGCGCCGATATCGCCATCGAGCCGGACGGTTTCTGCGAGCACCAGCTTGCCGGCGCGGCGCATCCGCCAGCGGTCCACAAATTCGCCCTGCTCCATCCGCTCGCCCATGGCGGTACGGCCGAATACGACAATCTCGCAAAGCAGAAGCGAGGCAGTCTCGTCGAGCGCGATGTCGAAGCGGCGTTGCACGCGGGCGCGGTCGAACAGAATCGTCTCCTGCGGTAGCCAGGACAAATGCGCGCCTGCGCCGGCCTTGAGCGAGATATTGAGCTGCGCCGCGGGCCCCGGCGCGCGATAGACCTTCTCCGCCGCCGCCGTCGTCAGCGTCAATCGCGCGCGATCCGCCGCCGATATCTCGATGTCGAAGCGATCACCGCCGGCGACTCCGCCGGCGGTGTTGACGAACACGCCGGACAGGCCCTGATCTTCCGGGGAGGGAAAGCGGACACGGAGCGAACCGGATTCATGCAAGGTGCCGCGTCGCGTCACGCCGTCACGTGCGTGCACGTCGAACCGCACCGCGCCGCGGGCGCGATTCGCCTCGAAAACCCCTGACGTGGTTGAAACGTCGCTGCGCATCTGCCTCCCCAGCCGGTCGCGACAGATTGGCTTACAGCGCCATCTGGCGGCTGATCTCGCTCGCGTCGAGATTGGAGCGGTCGCAGGTGAACTTCACCGCGCCGCGATCCATCACGGCAAAACTGTCGCCGAGTTCGCAGGCAAAGTCGAGATATTGTTCGACCAGCACAATGGCGATGTTGCCGAGGTTGCGCAGGTACGAGATGGCGCGGCCGATGTCCTTGATGATCGAGGGTTGGATGCCTTCGGTCGGCTCGTCGAGCAAAAGCAGCTTCGGCCGCATCACCAGCGCGCGGCCGATCGCGAGCTGCTGCTGCTGGCCGCCGGAAAGGTCGCCGCCGCGCCGGCCGAGCATGGATTGCAGCACCGGAAACAGCGAAAACACGTCGTCCGGGATGTGCTTGTCCTCGCGCTTGAGCGGGCCGAAGCCGGTCTTGAGGTTCTCCTCGACCGTCAGCAGCGGAAAGATCTCGCGGCCCTGCGGCACGAAGCCGATACCCTTGCGCGCCCGCTCGTAGGGCTTCAGGCCCGTGATATCATTGCCGTCGAGCACGATCGCGCCCGAGGAGATCGGATATTGCCCGACCATGGCGCGGAGCAGCGAAGTCTTGCCGACGCCGTTGCGCCCGAGCACGCAAGTCACCTTGCCCGGCTCGGCCGAAATCGAGACACCGCGCAGCGCCTGCGCCGCGCCGTAGAACAGGTTGATGTCCTTGACCTCAAGCATGGCTCAGCGTCCCAGATAGACTTCGATGACCCGCTCGTTGGCCGAGACCTGGTCGATGGTACCTTCCGCGAGCACCGTGCCTTCGTGCAGGCAGGTGACCTTGACCCCGAGCTCGCGCACGAAGGTCATGTCGTGCTCGACGACCATCACGGTGTGGGTCTTGTTGATCTCCTTCAGCAGCTCGGCGGTGAGATGCGTCTCGACGTCGGTCATCCCCGCGACGGGTTCATCGACCAGCAGGAGTTTTGGGTCCTGCGCCAGCAGCATGCCGATCTCGAGCCACTGCTTCTGGCCGTGGCTGAGGCTGCCGGCCAGGCGGTTGCGGGCGTCGGTGAGGCGGATCGTCTCCAGCACCTTGTCGATCCGCTCGGATTCCGCCTTGCTGCCGCGCCAGAACAGCGTGCCGCGGACGGAGTGATCGACATTGAGCGCCAGCAGCAGATTGTCCTGCACTGTCTGACTCTCGAACACGGTCGGCTTCTGGAATTTGCGGCCGATGCCGAGCTCGGCGATGCGGGTCTCGTCGAGGCGCGTCAGGTCGGTGACGCCGTCGAACAGCACGGTGCCCTCGTCGGGTTTGGTCTTGCCGGTGATGATGTCCATCATCGTGGTCTTGCCGGCGCCGTTCGGGCCGATGATGGCGCGCATCTCGCCGGGCTCGAGCGTCAGCGACAGATTGTTGATGGCATGGAAGCCGTCGAAGGAGACGTGCACGCCGTCCAGGTAAAGCATTGCGGAGGTCGCGCGGGTATCCATGACGTTCATTGCGCCTACTCCGCCATCTTGGGTTCGACGCCATTTTCGGCCGCGGCGCTCGCAATGGCTGCAGCGGTGCTTTTTTCCCTGGTCGAGGCCCACCAGGCGTTGAAGGTGCCGACGATGCCTTTCGGCAGCAGCAGCGTCACCAGGATGAACAGCGCGCCCAGCATGAACAGCCAGTATGGCGCGAGCACGCCCGAGGTGAAGAATGTCTTGGCGTAGTTGACGACGACGGCGCCGAGCGCGGCGCCGACCAGCGTGCCGCGGCCGCCGACCGCGACCCAGATCACCGCCTCGATCGAATTCCCCGGCGCGAACTCCGAGGGGTTGATGATGCCGACCTGCGGCACGTAGAGCGCACCGGCGACGCCGGCCATGCAGGCCGATACCGTGAACACGAACAGCTTGTAGGATTCGACGCGGTAGCCGAGGAAGCGCGTGCGCGATTCCGCGTCGCGCACCGCGATCAGCACCTTGCCGAGCTTGGACGAGACGATGGCGCGGCAGATCAGGAAGCCGATGATCAGCGCCAGGCAGCTCAGCGCAAACAGCGCGGCACGCGTGCCCTCCGCCTGCACGTTGAAGCCCAAAATGTCCTTGAAGTCGGTCAGGCCGTTGTTGCCGCCGAAGCCGAAATCGTTGCGGAAGAAGGCGAGCAGCAGCGCATAGGTCATCGCCTGCGTGATGATCGAGAGATACACCCCGGTGACGCGGGAGCGGAAGGCGAGCCAGCCGAAGCAGAAGGCGAGCAGGCCGGGCACGACCAGCACCATCAGCGCTGCGAACCAGAACATGTCGAAGCCATACCAGTACCAGGGCAGCTTCTGCCAGTTCAGGAACACCATGAAGTCGGGTAAGATCGGGTTGCCGTAAACGCCGCGGGTGCCGATCTGCCGCATCAGGTACATGCCCATGGCGTAACCACCGAGCGCGAAAAAGGCGCCGTGGCCGAGCGAGAGGATGCCGCAATAGCCCCAGATCAAGTCGATCGCGAGCGCCAGGATCGCGTAGCAGACATATTTGCCCCAGAGCGCGACGAGATAGGTCGGCACCTGCAGGAACGAGCCCGCGGGCAGCAGCAGGTTGGAGAGCGGGATGAGGATGCCGCAGGCCGCGACGATCGCGAGGAAGATCGTCGCGCCGCGGTCCAGCGATCGCGTCAGCATGTGAGGGGTCATGCTTCCACCGCACGGCCCTTGAGCGCGAACAGGCCGCGCGGCCGCTTTTGAATGAACAGGATGATGAGAACCAGGATCGCGATCTTGCCGAGCACCGCGCCGGCGACCGGCTCAAGGAATTTGTTGGCGATGCCGAGCGTGAAGGCGCCCACGAGGGTTCCCCATAGATTACCGACGCCGCCGAACACCACGACCATAAAGCTGTCGATGATGTAGCTCTGGCCGAGATTGGGGCTGACATTGTCGATCTGCGACAGCGCCACGCCGGCGATGCCGGCAATGCCCGAGCCGAGGCCGAAGGTGAGCGCGTCGACGCGCGAGGTGGCGATGCCCATCGAAGCCGCCATGCGGCGGTTCTGCGTCACCGCGCGCATTTCGAGGCCGAGCGCGGTGTAGCGCAGCATCGCGAGCAGGATCGCGAACACGGCGAGCGTGAAGAGAAGGATCCAGAGCCGGTTATAGGTAATGGTGATCTGGCCGAGCTCGAACGCACCGCTCATCCAGGAGGGATTGCCGACCTCGCGGTTGGTCGGACCGAACATGGTGCGCACCGCCTGCTGCAGCACCAGCGACAGGCCCCAGGTCGCGAGCAGCGTCTCCAGCGGCCGGCCGTAGAGGAAGCGGATGATGCTGCGCTCGATCAGCACGCCGATCGCGCCCGCGACGAGGAAGGCGAGCGGCACGGCGATCAGCAGCGAATAGTCGAACAGGCCTGGATAACGGCTGCGGATCACCTCCTGCACCACGAAGGTGGTGTAGGCCCCTAGCATCACCATTTCGCCGTGGGCCATGTTGATGACGCCCATCACGCCGAAGGTGATGGCGAGCCCGATCGCGGCGAGCAGCAGCACCGAGCCGAGCGAGAGCCCGTACCAGGCATTCTGCACCATGGACCAGACCGCGAGCGAGTTCTGGATCGAACCGATCGCGCTCGTGGCGGCCTTGGTGACCGACGCCGGCTGGTCGCCCATGCCGGTAAGCAGCGCCAGCGCCTCCTGGTCGCCGCGCGCCTTGAGGGTTGCCACCGCCTCGAGCTTCTCGACCTCGGTCGCATCGGACTTGAACAGCAGGATCGCCGCGCGGGCCTCACCGAGCGCGGCCTTGACGGATCGGTTGGTTTCCTTGGCGAGCGCGGCATCGACCGCCTCGAGCGCGGTCTCTTCATGCGACTTGAAGACGGATTGCGCAGCCTGCAGGCGCGTCCCGACGTCCGGCGACTGCAGCGTCAGGCTACCGAGCGCGGCATCGACGCTGCGGCGCAGGCGGTTGTTGAGGCGAACCGCGCTCGCGCTGTCGGGAACGCTGGCAACGGTCTCGCCGGTCGCGGCATCGATCGACTTGCCGTCGGTGCCGGTGACGTAAACCTTCTTGCTGTCAGGATCCGCCATGAGGCGGCCGTCCTGGAGCGCGCTGATGATCGGAAAGGCCAGCTTGTTGCCGCTGCCCGCGACCACACCGATCGCCTCTTCCGTGTCGGAAAAATCGTCATTGGCGAATTTGGCGACTGCATCCTCGAACGGACCGGCGAAGGCCGGCAGCGCGAACGCGATCAGCAACAACGAGAGTGCAAGCGAGCAGAGACGGGCAGACAGATGGGCTGGCACTGTGAATGACCCCGGCAGAAATGAGTGGAGAAGGCGGCCGGATCGCCGCCCTCTCCGGTCGTGCAATGGGCGTCAGGTCGGGATCAGGAACCCGAGCCGAGGCACTTGTTGGTCTTGGTGTTGAAGTTGCCGCACTTCTTGCCGACCCAGTCGCCGATCAGGTCCTTGGAGCCCTCGAGCTCCTTCGACCAGGCGTCGCCCGCGACGAGGCCGGGGGTCTTCCAGACCACGTCGAACTGGCCGTTGGCCTTGATCTCACCGATGAACACCGGCTTGGTGATGTGGTGGTTCGGCAGCATCTTCGACACGCCACCGGTCAGGTTCGGCGCCTCGATGCCGGGAAGCGCATCGATCACCTTGTCCGGATCGGTCGACTTCACCTTCTCGACCGCCTTCACCCACATGTTGAAGCCGATCACGTGCGCTTCCATCGGATCGTTGGTCACGCGCTTCGGATTCTTGGTGTAGGCCTGCCAGTCCTTGATGAACTTCTCGTTCGATCCGTCCTTGGTCTTGATCGACTCGAAGTAGTTCCAGGCAGCGAGGTGGCCGACCAGCGGCTTGGTGTCGATGCCGGCGAGCTCTTCCTCACCCACCGAGAACGCGACGACCGGGATATCCTTCGCCTTGATACCCTGGTTGCCGAGCTCCTTGTAGAAGGGAACGTTGGCGTCGCCGTTGATGGTCGAGACCACCGCGGTCTTCTTGCCGGCCGAGCCGAACTTCTTGATGTCGGCCACGATCGTCTGCCAATCGGAATGACCGAACGGCGTGTAGTTGATCATGATGTCTTCCTGGGCGACACCCTTGGACTTCAGATAGGCTTCCAGGATCTTGTTGGTGGTGCGCGGATAGACGTAGTCGGTGCCCGCGAGCACCCAGCGCTTCACCTTCTCTTCCTTCATCAGGTAGTCGACGGCGGGGATCGCCTGCTGGTTCGGCGCGGCACCCGTGTAGAACACGTTGCGCTCGCTCTCCTCGCCCTCGTACTGCACGGGGTAGAACAGGATGTTGTTGAGCTCCTTGAACACCGGCAGCACCGACTTGCGCGACACCGAGGTCCAGCAGCCGAATACGACCGAGACCTTGTCCTTGGTGATCAGCTCGCGCGCCTTTTCGGCGAACAGCGGCCAGTTCGACGCGGGGTCGACGACGACGGCCTCCAGCTTCTTGCCGAGCACGCCGCCCTTCTTGTTCTGCTCGTCGATCAGGAAGAGGATGGTGTCCTTCAGCGTGGTTTCGCTGATCGCCATGGTGCCGGACAGGGAGTGGAGTACACCGACCTTGATGGTGCCGTCCGCGGCCTTCGCGCCAGTCAATGAAGCCAGACCAAGCACCAGTCCGGCCGTCGCGGCGAGCACGCCGCGGCGGCAAAATGACGCCGCGATATCGTGGGTGGATTTGCTAAACATGAGTGTCTCATCTCCCTGACGCAGACGTGAAAACGCTGCGAAACGGCCCCATGGCCGCCTGCGATTAACGGAATCGCAAGAACCATGCCATGGACTGAGCACCCATCAACTCATTGACTCTACTTATAAAATCGCCAGAAATCCAAGTTTCGCCGCAGTCATTCCGCCTAAACTACAGGCAATTTAAATGTATGCGAAAGCGGCATGCAGGCTATTTTCTGAGCAAATTACCAAATCTGGCTAAATTTCCGGCATCACTATTTCTGCGCCGCAACCGCTGTTTGAGACCGAGTTGCCTTGAAAGCGTCTCCTCGATGTTCCATATAAGCGGCGGAGACCTCTTGCGAATCAAGGGGTCGTAGCGAGCCGCGTGTTCTTAAGCCCCTCCGGGCCTCTGGCTTGCCCCATATCACCCAAGCCATCCGACACCCCAAACACGCAGGTGTCTTCTCGACACCCTTTTGCGCGCGCCGCGCTGAATGCGCCGGGCGTCCGCTTTTGACATGGAAAGAACCCCTCTTTTGACTTCCTTTCAGGACTTCGGCCTGGCCGATCCCATTTCCCGTGCCCTCCAAGAAGAAAACTACGTCACCCCGACCCCGATCCAGGCCCAGACCATCCCGCTGGCGCTGACCGGCCGCGACGTCGTGGGTATCGCCCAGACCGGCACCGGCAAGACCGCGTCTTTCGCGCTGCCGATCCTGCATCGCCTGCTCGAGAACCGCATCAAGCCGCAGCCCAAGACAGCACGCGTCCTGGTGCTGTCGCCGACCCGCGAGCTGTCTGGCCAGATCCTTGACAGCTTCAATGCCTATGGCCGCCATATCCGCCTGTCTTCGACGCTCGCCATCGGCGGCGTGCCGATGGGCCGCCAGGTCCGCGCCCTGATGCCGGGCGTAGAGGTACTGGTCGCCACCCCCGGCCGCCTGCTCGACCTCGTGCATAGCAACGGCTTGAGGCTTTCGAGCGTTGAATTCCTCGTACTCGACGAGGCCGACCGCATGCTCGACATGGGTTTCATCAACGACATCCGCAAAATCGTCGCCAAGCTGCCGATCAAGCGGCAGACGCTGTTCTTCTCGGCCACCATGCCCAAGGATATCGCCGAGCTCGCGGACTCCATGCTGCGGGACCCCGCCCGTGTCGCGGTGACCCCAGTGTCTTCGACCGCCGAGCGGATCAACCAGCGTATCCTGCAGGTGGACTTCTCGGCCAAGCCCGCCTTCCTGACCAAGCTGCTGCAAGACGAAACGATCAACCGCGCTCTGGTCTTCACCCGCACCAAGCACGGTGCCGACAAGGTGGTGAAGACGCTGGCCAAGGCCGGCATCGCTGCCAACGCCATCCATGGCAACAAATCGCAGAATCACCGCGAGCGCACGCTCGCCCAGTTCCGCTCGGGCGAGATCCGCACCCTGGTTGCCACCGACATCGCCGCCCGCGGCATCGACGTCGACGGCATCAGCCACGTCATCAATTTCGACCTGCCCAACGTGCCGGAAACTTACGTCCACCGCATCGGCCGCACCGCGCGTGCCGGCGCCGACGGCACCGCGATCTCCCTGGTCGCCGGCGGCGAGGAACTCAGCTATCTCCGCGACATCGAGCGGCTGATCCGCGTGGCCCTGCCGCAGGAGGACCATCGCACCGACGCCGGCCGCCGCGATGCCGGCCCCGCCCCGTCGCAGCAACGACAGGGCCGGCCAGGCGGCCGTCCCGGCCAGCGCCCAAAAGGCGCACGGCATGGCGACGGGCGGCGTGGCGACGAACGGCATGCCGATGGGCGCCACCATAGTGCCGGCAAGCAAGGCGACGGCAGGCACGGTGAAGGCCGGCACGCCGAGGCAAGGCATGCTGACGGACGGCCCGGCAGCGGCCCGAATGCGTCCAAGGGTTCTCGCCGCCGCCGGTCCGGTGGTAAGATGCACTCATCGCCTGTCGACCGTCCGGAACAGCGTTCCGCGCATAGCGCCGGGACGCCTGATGGGATACAAGGCGTTGCCTTTTTGCGCCGCGAGAGTCGGCCAAACAGCCAACCGAACCGCAAACCCTATTCGCACTAGCCGTCCACGACCTGGAGAAATTCATGGCTAAGGAAGAGCTGATCCAGTTCGAAGGACTGGTCACCGAAATCCTCCCCGACGCCCGCTACCGCGTGCAGCTCGACGCCGGACACGAGATCGTTGCCTATACCGCCGGCAAGATGAAGAAGAACCGCATCAAGACGCTCGCGGGCGACCGCGTGACAGTGGAGATGTCGCCGTATGACCTCGAGAAGGGCCGGCTGATTTTCCGCCACAAGGACGAACGCCCCAGCACGGCGGGCGGACCGCCCCGTCCCGGACAGCGTGGCGGCCAGTTCCGCCGCCGCTAGTCGGCTACGGCGCGGGGGCGCGAGATAAAACTCCGACCTGTTTGATGATCTGCCGTTGACATCACGGTGGATCAAAAAATCGTGCACGTCCGGATTGTTTCGGGCCCCTGTTTCCGATAAAATGAATTAATCGATTTTCGGCCGGACGACATTAGCATCCACCGGTACAGCCGGTTCAGACACGCTGACGACCCTTCCAGAAATTCGATCTAACCTGCCCGTGCGAGCGGGCTTCGACATTGTGTTATCTGAGAAGGGACTACCCCCGTGAGCATGGGAACCGTGAAGTGGTTTAACGCAACCAAGGGCTATGGCTTCATTCAGCCCGACGACGGCGGCCAAGACGTGTTCGTCCACATCAGCGCCGTGGAGCGCGCCGGTCTCGGCTCGCTGCGCGAAGGCCAGAAGATCTCCTATGAGATCGTGTCCGACCGCCGCTCCGGCAAGTCGGCGGCGGACAATCTCCGCGCTGCGAGCTGAGCCCGCCGGCCCTGAGCCCCGACCGGCTCGAGCGAGGCAGAGCAAACAAGGCAACTAAAAAAGGCCGTGCGTGACGCACGGCCTTTTTCATTCCAGGGTCGGCTCGCAAATTCAACACGTCGACGGTACGCCGTTGTAAGGCACGCAGGCGACCTGGCGCGGCCGCGTGTAGGAGAGATCGCCCAGCGTTATGCTCGACTTCAACACGTAGCCGACTGCCGGCGTGTAAGTGTAGTTGGCCTCGCTCAGGATGAGATAGCTCGACGGAATCAAGAGCGTCGGGGGAATCATCGTGGTGATCTTGTCCCCGGCCTTCCGAGCCGAGGTCACCAGCGTGGCTTGTGTCGCGCCGCTCGCAATGGTGCCGGCCTTGCTCCACTGGACCGTGGCGATGCTGTTGGCATCGATGTAGATCTGGGAGATCGTGCCCTTCACGAGGGTAGCGTCGTAAGGCATGACGATCGAGATGCTTGCCGTAAACGTGTTCTGCATGTCGGCATCGGCGAGCGTCGTCGACTGCGACGTCAAATCGGACAGTGTCCGTGCAATCAACGTGACTTTGCGGTCGATCGCCACGGCAGACGAAAACTCGACGGTGCCGAAGAACATCACCAGCATCAGCGGTACGATGACCGCGAATTCGGTCGCCGCAAGCGCGCGCTTGTCGGCGACGAAGTCGCGCACGAAGCAACGTGCATTCCTCCAGATATTCGCAATCGCCTGCATCGGTCCGCTCAGATCCATCTGCCTCAGAAGGGTTCGTTCTTGAACGCCACGGTCGCCACCATCAGCCGCTTGTTGCTGCATCCCATGTTGTAGCCGAGGCCGGTGACGAAGAGCGGCCATTGATAGAACAGCCGCACCACGACCACCTGACCGGAAGTTCCGGCATTGTACTGCATGCCGGAGGTGGGATTGAAGTTGCAGGAATTGCCATAGTTGGTGAGGCTTAGCGCGCCGAAGGAACTGGTGCTGACAACGTCGACGTAAAGCTTGCTGCAATCGAACAGCGCCGGAATCTGGCTGCAGACATAGGTCTTGAACGTCGTCTGATCGCAAGCAGAGACCGTGTTGGGGGTGGTCTGACAGGCCGCCACCGAGCCGCCCTGTGCCTGCGCCTGGCCGGTCAGAATCGCGCGCGCCGAGTCCTGCGCGACGGTCTCGAGCACCTGGCTCGAGAAGAACATCAGCGCCGTCTCGATGACGGCGAACAACAGCGCGAAGAACATCGGTGCGACCAGCGCAAACTCGACGGCTGCGGAGCCGCGGCGGTTGCCACGAAACCGGGCCAGCGCTTTCCGGAGCGTGAACCTCGTAGGTGCGGGCGATGGCATAAGGTCAAATTCCCCAGCAACGGGCGATCATCTGCCCGTTCAATAGCGGAAACTGATTGTCTAAATGTTTCAAGCGATCCGCGTCCGGCGGACCGCGCCGTTAGGAATGCGTTAACCTGACGCCAACCGAAGCGCGGAAACGCGCCGCGCGCGAATCCGCAAGCAGCCTGGCGGGGATCCCCCCGGCAGACCCGCCGGTCGGCTAGTTGGGTTTGGCGGCCGCACCGGCACCACCGCCGCTGCTGGCACTGCTGCTGAGCGAGCCGGCCTGGCTCATCGTGTTGTTGAAATAGGTGTCACTGTCGCCGAGCGTCACGCGACGCTGGCAAAGCGGTACGCAGCTGTAGGACTCGCGCTCAATCCCGCGATAGACGGTGACGAGCCGGTCGCTCGGGCCTTCAACCTGGATCTGGCGGTCGACCAGAATCTCGCCGCCCCGGTCGAGCGCGATGAAGTTGGTGGCCCCATAGCCCTTCCCGGTCACGACGATCATGCCGCCCGGCTGGAGCGTGACATCGGCGATCAGGGGATTGCCGACCACGATGGTCGCCACCTTGCCGGGCAGCCGCACCAGCTTGGCCTGATCGACATTGACGGCGATGATGTCGGCGGTAGGCTCGGCAAGGCCAGCGGCCGGCCATGCCAGCACCGCGGCGGCAACCAGAAGACAGACGCGCGCATGACGGCGCAGTAATTCTTTACGCATACTCTTACCCCGGGACGTCACAAACCGGCAGAAGCGATGAGATAACAGCGGAGCCGGTGCCCGACCCGGCCAACCTGCCTCCAATTCGTGAACGTTCCGCAAACTCGCCGACGATTGTTTGAACGGACTGGCGTTTGCGGGCCCCACTGGTCTCTCCTAATGGCGGAACGGATAGGCGAGCTGGCCTCCGATCTCCTTCGGCATGGTCGCTTCGTCCTTGCCGTAATCCTGCGGCAGCCTCCCCTCCGGCATGCGGAAGGTACCGAACAGCACGTCCCAGATCGGAAACGTCCCGGCGAAATTGGTGTCGCCACCCTCTTCGAGCGAAGTGTGGTGCCAACGGTGGAATACCGGCGTCGCCAGCACGTATTTGAACGGTCCGAAGGTCCAGTTCAGGTTGGCGTGCACGAAGGCCGAATGAAAGGTGGTGAACGGGCCGACCCAGATCATGATGTTCGGGGAGATACCGGCCATCAGCAGCACGACGTCGACGCTGATCGTCCCGAGCAAGAGATTGACGGGATGGAAACGGGCCGCGGAGATCCACCCGATCTCCTCCGACGAATGATGGACGGCGTGGTACTTCCAGAAGCCGCCGTCGTGGAAAAGCCGGTGCAGCCAGTACAGCATGAAATCGGATAGCACCAGGAACAGCAGGCCCTGCATCCATAGAGGCAGCTGCGACAGCGGACCGTGGCCATCGTCGTAGAAGGCGATGAGTTCGTCCGCGTCGTGGATGTTGAAGACGACGCCGGCACCGACGATCAGAAGCCCGATCCGCATGGTGCGGGCGAACACCGGAACGAAGAACCAGTAGCAGATGTCGGTGAGAATCTCCCGCTTGCGCCACCACGGCACGCCGGGATTGCAGGCCCAGAAATGCTCCAGCACTGTGAAGATCGCAGCAAGTACGAAGGTGACGGGGATCACCTTCACGATGGTCTCGCCGAGCATCAGGGCAACTTGCATGGGCAGGCTCGACATCGTCGCCTCTCTTGCGAATTCCGGTCCTGCTTAGGCCTACTCCGCGAAATTTAAGGGAGGGTGAAGCCGGCGCCGCGCTGCCGATGCATCCGGAACCGGAACGAATTGCAGCTACCGTCTTAAGGCGAAATTCACTCTGGGCAAAAGCATCGCGCCTGGCGTGGGTTTACCCGATCGAATTAACTCTACCGAAAGAGCTCGGCTCTCATGGTCATCGCGTCAAAGACAGCGCCGAGCGAGGCGATCCCACTAGACGGAGTGTTATTCATGAAGAACGTGATTGCGCGTTTCGCGAAGGATGAATCCGGCGCCACCGCCATCGAGTACGGCCTGATCGCCGCCGGCATCGCGCTGGCCATCATCACCGTCGTCAACCAGCTCGGCGGCACGCTGAACACCAAGTTCACCTCGATCCAGTCCAGCCTGAAGTAAGCAGCCGACGAACGACGGCAAAAGCCCCGGATCTCCGGGGCCTTTGTTTTTTGAAGACGGCGAGTTCCAGTGGCGTTGCGTAAGTACAGAACCGATGCTGCGGTGACGGCGAACGATGCGGGCGCGTCGCAGGCCGGCTCGCCCACTTATTGGGTCTGCCTTGCGCTGCTGCTCGCGACGATCGTACTCGGCGCGCGCATTGCCAGCCTGTTGTGAACTCGCTATCGGCGGGTTCTGCTGTTCAGACCATTGCTGCCGTTGTCGGTTTGTTTAGCACTGCCGGCTAGCATGCGGCGACGCCCGATCCGCGACTAAACCAGGCCTCAAGACGCAGCTCATGATCCTCGACCTTGCGCGCCTTCTGCTCTTCCCGGCCCTGATGGCATTCGCCGCCGCGAGTGATCTATTCACGATGACGATCTCGAACCGCGTCTCGCTGGCGCTGGTGGCGGGCTTCTTCGTGCTCGCCCTCGCCGGTGGCATGGCACCTTACGAGATGCTGAGCCATATCGGCGCCGGTGCGGTTCTGCTGGTCGTGGCCTTCACCTGCTTTGCGATGGGCTGGGTGGGCGGCGGCGATGCCAAAGTCGCGGCGTCCGTCGCGCTCTGGTTCGGCTTTGCACATCTTATGAACTTCCTGCTCTACGCTTCGCTGTTCGGCGGCGCGCTGACGCTGCTCCTGCTCCAGGTCCGGCAATGGCCGCTGCCCTACGGGCTCGCGGCTCAGGCCTGGCTCGCACGGCTGCACGACAAGGAGAGCGGCATTCCTTACGGTATCGCGCTCGCGCTGAGCGCGTTGATGGTCTACCCGGAGACCGAATGGGTGAAGGCGATCGACCTCACTCACCTCGCACTGCGCTGAACGCACCGGGTAAACCCGGCGTTAAGGCGATTTAGATACGCCTCATTAACCATGCTTTGACGAATAGCTGGTCAACTGCCGATCACGGCGGCGGTAGCGTCGCGGCGTATTGTTGGAAAGTTGAAGCGTATGAATAGGGCACGCATTGTCGTCCTGACGGTCGCCATCTGCGCCGGCGGCATCGCCGCGTACCTGGCGAGCGGCACCGACAATTCTGCGCCGCCTCCGCTTCCGGTCGCGCAGCTGCCGACCCTCGACGTCCTCGTCGCCAAGAACGACATCGGCCTCGGCCAGACCGTGAAGCCCGAAGACGTGCAATGGCAGACCTGGCCGGCCGCGACCGCCAGCACCACCTTCATCCGCCGCAACGAGCGCCCCGATGGTGCGACCCAGGTGGCCGGTTCGATCGCGCGGGCTCCGTTCATTCAGGGTGAGCCGATCCGCGACCAGAAACTGGTCAAGGCCGAAGGCTCCGGCTTCATGGCGGCAATCCTGCCCACCGGCATGCGGGCGATCTCGACCGAGATCTCGCCGGAGACCGGCGCAGGCGGGTTCATCCTGCCCAACGACCGTGTCGACGTCCTGCTCACGCGCCGGTCGAAGAACCCGGACCAGGGCAGCGGCGCCCCCGACGTCGTCACCTCCGAGATCATCCTGGCCAATATCCGCGTCCTCGCCATCGACCAGGCGCCCAAGGAGAAGGACGGCCAGAACGCGGTGATCGGCAAGACCGTCACCCTCGAGCTCACTCCCGCGCAGACCGCAACGCTGTCCGCGGCGCGGCAGAGCGGCACGCTGTCACTGGCGCTGCGCAGTATCGTCGACGTCAAGATGAGCGAAATCACGCTCGATGACTCCGCGCAGAAGCGAGAGGGTGTTTCGATCATTCGCTACGGCATTCCAAGTCAGACGGCTAAGGCACGATGAAGACAGTCGATATGAAATGCAGGGCAAATTCGGCGACGATGCGAACCTCGCTGGTCCGCGCCCTGTCGTTTTCGGCCGCCCTCGCGCTGGCGCTCAACCCGGCGGTCGCTGCCGACTACCGCCCCGTGGCTCCGGCCGCGATGGACGGCCAGATCAACGCGCGTTTCCTCTCGCTCGGCGTCGGCAAGTCCATCGTGATCGACCTGCCGCGCGACATCAAGGACGTGCTGGTCGCCGATCCCAAGATCGCCAATGCGGTGGTCCGCTCGGCGCAGCGCGCCTATATCATCGGCGCCGCGGTCGGTCAGACCAACATCGTCTTCTTCGATTCCGCCGGTCAGCAGATTGCGGCCTATGACATCGCGGTCAAGCGCGACCTCAACGGCGTACGGGCCGCGCTGAAGCAGGTCCTGCCCAATGCCGACATCCAGATCGATGGCCTCGGCGATGGTATCGTCCTGACCGGCACGGCTGCCAACCCGATGGAGGCGCAGCAGGCCAACGATCTCGCCGCGCGCCTGGCCGGCGGCCCCGAGAAGGTGGTGAACTCGATCGTGGTGCGCGGCCGCGACCAGATCATGCTCAAGGTGACGGTGGCGGAAGTCCAGCGCAGCATCATCAAGCAGCTCGGCATCGACCTGACCGCCAACCTCAACTACGGCACGTCGGTGGTGAGCTTTTCCAACTCCAATCCGTTCACGGCTCTCGGCAAGAACCTCGTGGACAGCAATAACCTGACCACGAAGTTCGGCGCCGCGCCGTCGGTGCAGGCCACCCTGCGCGCGATGGAAACCGCGGGCGTGATCCGCACGCTGGCCGAGCCGAACCTGACCGCGATCTCCGGCGAGTCGGCGACGTTCATCGCCGGCGGTGAATTCCCGGTCCCGGCAGGCTATGCCTGCGACCCCACCACGCATGTCTGTACCACCCAGATCAGCTTCAAGAAGTTCGGCATCTCCCTGAACTTCACTCCCGTGGTGCTGAGCGAAGGCAAGATCAGCCTGCGGGTGATGACCGAGGTCTCGGAACTGTCGAACGAGAATGCGATCACGCTGTCGCAGGCGGTGACCTCGAATTCGGTGAACTCGCTGACGGTGCCCTCGATCAGGACCCGCCGCGCCGAGACCTCGCTGGAAATTCCCTCCGGCGGCGCGATGGCGATGGCCGGCCTGATCCAGCAGCAGACCAAGCAGGCGATCAGCGGATTGCCGGGACTGATGCAGCTCCCGATCCTGGGCACGCTGTTCCGCAGCCGCGACTTCGTCAACAACGCGACCGAGCTGGTCGTGATCGTGACCCCTTATGTCGTTCGCGCGGTGGCACCAAAGGATCTGTCGCGGCCGGACGACGGCTTCGCACCGCCTGCGGATCCGCAGGCCCAGCTGATCGGCAATATCAACCGGCTCTACGGCGTGCCCGGACGGACCGAACCGGCCAAAAGCTACCGCGGCACCTACGGCTTCATCACCGACTGAGGCGGAACGGGGACTTCACGATGATCACAAGACCACCCCAGCTTCGCAAACGCGCCATCCGCCTCGGTGGCGCGCTCGTCGGCATGGCGCTCGTGCTCGGCGGCTGCCAGCACGACGAGGTCCTCACGGCCTCGATTCCCGACGATTACAAGCAGCGCCACCCGATCGCGGTCGAGGAGCAGAACCGCTCGATCGTCGTCTTCGTCGGCCATGCCCGCGGTGGATTGACCGCCGCCCAGCGCGCCGACGTAATGGGCGTCGCATCGGCATGGTTGCACGAAGGCACCGGCGCCATTCGCATCGACGTGCCCTCCAATACGCCCAATGCTCGTCCGGTTGCCGATACGATGCGTGAGATCCAGGCGATGCTGGCGGCGGCGGGCGTTACGGCACGCGGCGTCAGCGTCCACCCGTATCAACCGGAAGACAAGCGTTTCCTGCCGCCGATCCGGCTGACCTATTCCAAGATCGCGGCGGTCGCCGGCCCCTGCGGCCTGTGGCCGGAGGACATCGGCCCCTCGATGAAGAACAAGCGCTGGTTCGAGAACAAGGATTACTACAATTACGGCTGCGCCTATCAGCGCAACCTCGCGGCCATGGTCGACAATCCGTCGGACCTCGAGCAGCCGCGGCCCGAAACTCCGTCGTATACGGCGCGGCGCATCACCAGCCTGGAGAAGTATCGCAAGGGAACCACGACGGCGACCACCTATCCCGACGCCGACAAGGCCAAACTGAGCGACACCGGCAAATGATCAGCTACGCGCGCCAGACACAAGAAGAGCAGCCGGCAGCAGCTCCTCCGCCGGTCGAGGAGCATATCGCGCCCGCGCCGCGCGTCTCGGTCCAGGCCTTTTGCGAGACCGTGGAGACTGCCGCCGCGGTCCAGTCGGCCGGCGAGGATCGCCGTCTCGGCAAGGCCCATCTGAAAATCCAGATGGGCGGCATGGCGGCCGCGATCGAGGCCTACCGCTCGGCCCCGACGCCGAACGTGATCGTGCTCGAGAGCGACGGCCGCAGCGATCTGTTGGGCGGCCTCGACCAGCTCGCCACCGTCTGCGACGCCGGCACCCGCGTGGTCGTGATCGGCCGCATCAACGACGTCACGCTCTATCGCGAGCTGGTGCGCCGCGGCGTCAGCGATTACGTGCTCGCGCCGGTCGGCGCGATCGATGTCGTGCGCTCGATCTGCAACCTGTTCTCGGCGCCGGAAGCCAAGGCGGTCGGTCGCATCATCGCCGTGGTCGGCGCCAAGGGCGGCGTCGGAGCCTCCACCATCTCCCACAATGTCGCCTGGGCAATCGCACGCGACCTCGCGATGGACGCCGTCGTCGCCGACCTCGACCTCGCCTTCGGCACCGCCGGGCTCGACTACAATCAGGATCCGCCGCAGGGCATTGCCGATGCCGTGTTCTCGCCCGACCGCGTCGATACGGCTTTCATCGACCGCCTGCTGTCGAAATGCACCGACCATCTCAGCCTGCTGGCGGCGCCTGCGACGCTCGACCGGGTCTACGATTTCGGCACCGACGCTTTCGACGCCGTGTTCGACACGCTGCGCTCCACCATGCCCTGCATCGTGCTCGACGTTCCGCATCAATGGTCGGGCTGGACCAAGCGCGCTCTGATCGGAGCGGACGATATCCTGATCGTGGCCGCGCCCGACCTCGCCAATTTGCGCAATACCAAGAACCTGTTCGATCTGTTGAAGGCCGCGCGCCCCAACGACCGGCCGCCGCTCTACTGCCTGAACCAGGTCGGCGTGCCGAAACGGCCCGAAATCGCCGCCGCGGAGTTCGCCAAGGCGATCGAGAGCCAGCCGGTCGTCTCGATTCCCTTCGAGCCGCAGATCTTCGGCTCGGCGGCCAACAACGGCCAGATGATCGCGGAGATATCCGCGAACCACAAGTCGATCGAGATGTTCCTGCAGATCGCCCAGCGTCTGACCGGCCGCAGCGAGACCAAGAAACAAAAGTCGTCCCTGCTTTCACCTCTGATTGAGAAGTTGCGGGGAAGATAAGCCGCCGCATGGAGTTGTTAAGTGTTCGGTAAGCGTAGCGGAACAGACACCGACTTTCGGGCGCCCAAGCCCGGCGCCGTGTCGCTCGAGCCTGCCCAGGCTCAGGCGCCGACGGTGTCGCGCGCTCCGCCTCCGCCGGCCGTCGCCTCGCCGCCGCTTGCCCCTGCCAAGGCCCCGCCGCCTCCGGCCATGGAGAGCCGGCGCTCGGACAATTATTACGAGGTCAAGGCGACCATCTTCGGCGCACTGATCGAGGCCATCGACCTCGCCCAGCTCGCCAAACTCGATTCGGAGTCCGCGCGCGAGGAAATCCGCGACATCGTCAACGAGATCATCGCGATCAAGAACATCGTGATGTCGATCGCCGAGCAGGAGGAGCTGCTCGACGACATCTGCAACGACGTTCTCGGCTACGGCCCGCTCGAACCGCTGTTGTCGCGCGACGACATCGCCGACATCATGGTCAATGGCGCCAACACCGTCTACATCGAGGTCGGCGGCAAGATCCAACGCACTGGCATCCGCTTCCGCGACAACCAACAGCTTCTCAACATCTGCCAGCGCATCGTCAGCCAGGTGGGCCGGCGCGTCGACGAATCCTCGCCGATCTGCGACGCGCGCCTCGCCGACGGCTCTCGCGTCAACGCCATCGTGCCGCCGCTGTCGATCGACGGCCCCGCGCTCACCATCCGCAAATTCAAGAAGGACAAGCTGACGCTGGATCAGCTCGTCAAGTTCGGCGCGATCACGCCCGAAGGCGCCGAGATCCTTCAGATCATCGGCCGCGTTCGCTGCAACGTGCTGATTTCCGGTGGTACCGGCTCGGGCAAGACCACCCTGCTCAACTGCCTCACCAATTACATCGAGCACGACGAGCGCGTCATCACCTGCGAGGACGCCGCCGAGCTCCAGCTTCAACAGCCCCATGTGGTGCGGCTGGAAACCCGCCCGCCCAATATCGAAGGCGAGGGCCAGGTCACAATGCGCGAGTTGGTGCGCAACTGCCTGCGTATGCGGCCCGAACGCATCATCGTCGGCGAGGTTCGCGGACCCGAAGCCTTCGACCTGCTCCAGGCCATGAACACCGGCCATGACGGTTCGATGGGCACGCTGCACGCCAACAACCCGCGCGAGGCGCTGTCGCGCTGCGAATCCATGATCACGATGGGCGGCTTCTCGTTGCCCTCGCGCACCATCCGCGAGATGATCTGCGCCTCGATCGATGTCATCATCCAGGCCGCGCGCCTGCGCGACGGTTCCCGACGCATCACCCACATCACCGAGGTGATGGGCATGGAAGGTGACACCATCATCACCCAAGACATCTTCCTCTACGACATGGTCGGCGAGGACGCCAACGGCAAGATCATCGGCCGCCACCGCTCGACCGGCATCGGCCGTCCGAAGTTCTGGGAACGCGCCCGCTATTACGGCGAGGAGAAGCGCCTTGCCGCGGCGCTCGACGCGGCGGAAGTCGCGCCGAAGACGTGAGCAGGTCAGCACCGCCATGAATATGCAGGTCCTCGCCCTCGCCTTCCTCGCCACCGCAGCGGTCGGTGGCATCGCCTGGGTATTCCTCTATCCGCTGCTGTCCGGAGAACGAAAGGCGGAAAGCCGGCGCGCCTCGGTCGCGCGCGCCGAAGCTCCCACGGCCCGCCAGGCCGAGAAGACCCAACGCTCGCGCCGTGAGCAGGTCGAGACCACGCTCAAGGACCTCGAGGCGCGGCGCGCGCAGGAGAAGAGCGCTCCGCTCAGCGTCCGCCTGTCGCAGGCGGGGCTTGACTGGACGCCGCAGAAATTCTGGACCGTATCCGCCGTCGTGGCGGGTGTATTTTTCGCGGTCGCTCTGTTCGCCGGCGGTGGCCTGATCGGCGCTGCCGGTCTCGCCTTTGCCGGTGGTTTCGGCCTGCCGCGCTGGGCTCTGGGCTTCCTGAAGAAGCGTCGTGAAACCAAGTTCCTGGCTGCACTGCCCGACGCGGTCGACGTGATCGTCCGCGGCATCAAGGCGGGCCTGCCCCTGTTCGAGTCGATCAAGGTCGTGGCCGCGGACTCGCCCGAGCCGCTCCGCAGCGAATTCCTGGCCATCATCGAGACGCAGGCGATCGGGATGCCGCTCGGCGAGGCCTGCGCGCGGCTCTATGAGCGCATGCCGCTTCCGGAGGCCAACTTCTTCGGCATTGTGGTGTCGATCCAGCAGAAGTCGGGCGGCAACCTCTCCGAAGCGCTCGGCAATCTTTCCAAGGTGCTTCGCGACCGCAAGAAGATGAAGGAAAAGATCCAGGCGATGTCGATGGAGGCCAAGGCCTCGGCCGGCATCATCGGCTCGCTGCCGCCGATCGTGATGTTCCTCGTCTACCTCACGACGCCGCAATACATCTCGCTGCTTTGGACTCATCCCACCGGACAGCTGATGCTGGTCGGCTGCGTCGTCTGGATGTCGATCGGCATCATGGTGATGAAGAAGATGATCAATTTCGATTTCTGACGGTGCCGTATGGTCGAATTCCTCGTCTCGAAACTGCACGACGTCCGCTTCATGACCATGCTGCTCGCGGCCATCGCCGCGAGCGCCACCGTCTATACCCTGGTGATGCCGTTGTTCGCCGGCGAGGGCCTCTCCAAGCGGATGAAAGCGGTGGCGAGCGAACGCGAACGCATCCGGCAGCGCGAGCGTGAGCGTCTTCACAAGAACGAAAAGGTCTCGCTTCGCCAGACGCCGAAGCAACTCGTCTCCAAGGTGGTCGAGGACTTCAATCTGACCAAATGGCTCGCGCAGGAGGCTGCGCGAGACAAGCTCATCATGGCAGGTTACCGCGGCCAGGCGCCTTACATCACCTTCCTGTTCGCCCGCATGGTCGCCCCGATCGTGCTCTTGATCGGCTCGGCCCTCTACGTCTTCGTGATCGCGCATATGGAGCAGGCGATGCCGATCAAGATCGGCATCTGCGTCGGCGCGGCCTATCTCGGCCTCCAGTCGCCGATGCTGTTCCTCAGGAATGCAATCTCCAAGCGCCAGCTCTCGATCAAGCGTGCGTTTCCCGACGCGCTCGACCTGCTCCTGATCTGCATCGAATCCGGCATGTCGGTCGAAATGGCGTTCCGCAAGGTTGCGAACGAAATCGTGGGCCAGTCGATCGCGCTGTCGGAGGAGTTCACCCTGACCACGGCCGAATTGTCCTATTTGCAGGATCGCAAGGTCGCTTATGAGAACCTGGCACGTCGCACCGGGCTCGAGGGCGTCAAGTCGGTGTGTCTGGCGCTTCAGCAGGCGGAGCGTTACGGCACCCCGCTCGGCCAGTCGCTGCGCGTCATGGCGCAGGAGAACCGCGACATGCGCATGAACGAGGCAGAGAAGAAGGCCGCCGCTCTGCCGCCGAAGCTGACGGTGCCGATGATCCTGTTCTTCCTGCCGGTGCTGTTCGTGGTCATTCTCGGACCGACCGGCATCAAGATCACAGAGATGCACTGAGCCCGAGCGAACCGCGCCGTTCACCAATCAAGCCGAGATCAGACGGTCGGATCCGATCAGTCGGGCTGGCTCAGCGAGGCAACCGGCGTCCGCTTCGGTGCGCCGCGCGGGGCGTCGCTGCGGCTCAGCATGTCCTTGAGATAGGCGACATTGGCCGCGGCCTGGTCCGGTGGCAGGTCCGCTTTCACGATGGTCTCCGCTTCCGCGAAGCGGCCCTGGAGACCGACGACCAAAGCGAGGTTCTGCCGCACCCGGGCGCTCGCACGCGGCGAGGCGTAGGCCTGCCGCAGCGCCTCTTCGGCCTTCGGCAGGTCTCTCGACAACATGTAGGACAGGCCGAGATTGGAGAGCACGCCGGGATCACCCGGTGCGATCTTCAGCGCGCTCGCGTAATAGGATCGCGCCTCTTCGTGACGGCCCATCTGGTCCAGCGCAGTGCCCTGTACCGAAAGCAGGCGCCAGTCGGGATTGTCGGGCGAATGCGCCTTCGACAGAACGTCGTAAGCCTGCTGGAAATTGCCGTTGTCGGCGAGTGCGCGGCCGTACAGGGCAAGCAGCGCCTTGTTGCCGGGATTGGCGATGGTCGCCTGCTCAAGCACGGCGGCGGCCTGGGCGCGCTGACCGTTGGCACGCAGGGCCTGTCCGTAGGCGAGCGCGGCGTCGGCATCCTTGGGATTGGCGCGGTAGCGCTCGCCATAGACTTCGACCGCACGCGCTGGATCGGTGGGCGCACGATCGGTGGGAACCGCCTCCGCCCGAGGCCCGACCGAGCCGGTCACCTCGGAGAGTTTCGACATGGCCGTGCAGCCGCCGAGTCCCATCGTCACCATCGCGACCAGCGACGTGGAGGCAAGTAGCCGGGTAAGACTGATCCGTTGACGCATGACGCCTTGACTCTCGAGCCGCTTGATCGAGCCGAACGCGTCAGCAATAGAATGTTAACCCTAACGGCCGGTTAACGCCGTCTCGGGCCTACTCCTCTCACGGCGGCGATTGTTACGACGGCACCTCACCGCCGAGATCCAGATCGAGGCCGAGCGTCTTCACCTGTTCGTCCAAGTCCCGCAGCAGTTGCAGTCTCTGCCGCGCCTGCCACTGAACGTCGACGCCCTCGCAGGGCAACCGCGGCACTTGGCGCAGGAAGTCGTCACAGTTGATCAGACCCCTCCCGCAGAGTTCACCGAGCTGAGCGCTATCGATGCCGAGCACCTCGGCGGATTGCTCGACCAATCGGCCGAGCAGCATTCTCACCGCCGCAAGCGTGTCGATGTCAGATCTGGGCGCGGACCTCGCGATCTTGCCTTCGAGCTCAGTCCAGGCATGCGACGAGACGACGTAGGCGTAGAGCGCATCCGCCCAGTTCGGGTCGGCTTCATCATAAAAGCTGCGGCGCATGAACAGCCGGCGGGTGATCGCCCCGCTTCACTGAGGCGGATGAGGCGACCTCGATCGCCGCCTGGACGGCCGGATCACGGGAAAAGTTCCGCGCTGCCGGCAGTCTGATGACGCCGTCAGGCAGGTTCGAATCGAGCAGCGTGAAGGCGGCATCGTTGCGCAGCCTTGAATAGCGGGTGATCGCGAAACGATGTTCCGTGCGCCAGCCACGGGACGCGGGGCCGAAATGGATGAGGTTGAAGCCGGCGGCGTCGCCGGCTTGGCCGGTCGAGGATGGACATGAGAGCACGTAGATCGTGCGCCAGAACGCCTCCCTGCTCTCGCTCGATGTCGCGCGCGGATCGGGGACGGAATAGCGGGTCAGTCCCTCGACGTGGCGATGACCGTGCAGAACCAGATCGACATCGAGCGAGATGGCAGCCTCGAGGAAGGTCGCGGGCGCGGCGAGATACATCAGCGGTTCGTCGGGCACGCCGAGAAAGCGCTTTCCTTCGCCGGTCGCCTGCGGCAGCGGATGATGGTGCAGGGCCAGCACACGGACCAGGTTTTCCGCCGGCTCGGCATAATCGGCGCGCCCCGCAGAACCCATGCTGGCCGCGAGTTCGGCGCTGAGCCGGGCGGACTCTGCGACCATCGCCTTGTAAGTGCTCTCGTCGATCTTGCCGCTCGCGAGCGCCATCAGGCTTGCGCGATTGGAATCGAGCAGCGCCAGCTCGAGGCCTGCCTGCCGGTAATAGACACTCTTCGAGGTTCGTGGCAGATGCAGGTAATCATAGGCGTCGTGACGGCCGGCACGCTGGCTCGGCCGCTTGACATCGTGATTTCCGGCAACGGCCTGGATGTCGGTGAACAGCCCGGTCTGCCGGAAAGTCGCGATCACGGCGAGCGCCTCGTCGAGCGCGCGCGGATTCGGATCGTCCACCAGATCCCCCGTGATCAGCAGGATGCGATCGGGGACATCCGTGACGCCCGTCATCTTTTCGCGAATCGCGGCCCTGAGTGTCTCGACGATCGATAGCAGCCGGCCCGACCCGTCCAGATGCAGGTCGGAAATCTGCACAATGACGAACGATCTATCCATTTTGCGCCGCTCATCTGCAAATGCTGCGCCGCCCAAACGATGAGAGAAATGCTTCGACGAACAGATTCAGGCCGTATCAGCCAAGAACGAACCTGGACAGGTATCAACCGCGTGCCGCCGCGTGTCCGCGTTCGGTGTATGCGGAGCGGACGGCACAATTTTAAATATTCGTCAATAATGCCACAACCACAACGCTAGTAAAGCCCTGCGGCGGTGCTTTTGCGAACGGCAGTCGTCGACGTGAGATACGAGATCCGCCGAGGACGGTTTCGTCTCGCCAGGTCAATATTCGACGGCGAGCCGCTTGCGGATTTCGTCTACGCGCTTGTCGAGCGCGTCGAACCGCGCGTGCACGGAGCGGTCGTGGAGATAGAAGACGTAGCCGCCGGCAAGGAACGCGAAGATCCAATGGTGATGCTCGACATAGCCAAAAATCGCCTCGATGGCCTGGCCGATGAACGTGACCACGCTCCACACGAATTCCATCGCATTTCCTCCCGGCGCTTCCTCATCGGTCGCCGGCGATCTCCACTTCAGGCGGCCGCTCTCCGGAACCTAGCATGGCCTCCCTGCGGCGAGTAGCGGCTCGCTGAACGGTGACGGCAAAGCCGATTGCAGCGGCGGCGAAACTCTGCGAAGTCTGGTCCGTTCGCATGACCCGCTTGATCCGACGATCCGGACCCGCCAATGCCTTCTGTCTTCGAGACCTCACCCACCGCCACCCCGATCACCTTCGTCACCAAGTCGAGCTGGGATCAGGTCGCCGAGACGCTGCCACCGGCGCACCGCCAGTTCGCAAGGGCGAGCGCCTTTGCCGCCAAGCCACGCAGCTATCTGGCGCTGCCCGCGCCGGATGGCGCGATCGCGCAGGTGCTGTTCGGCCTCGAGGACGAGGGCGCCAGATCGCGCGACCTGTTCCGGCCGGGCGCCCTGCCCGGCCTGCTGCCGCCCGGCACCTATCGCTTTGCCAATGCACCGCACGATGCGCGACTGGCGGCGCTCGCCTTCGCACTGGGCTGCTACCGCTTTGCCCGCTACCGCAAGGCTGATCGCCCCGAGGTCCGGCTGGTCCCACCTGATGGTGTCGACCCGGCCGAGATCGAGCGTATTGCCGATGCCGCGATGCTCGCGCGCGACCTCATCAACACGCCGTCCAACGACATGGGCCCGTCGGAGCTCGCGGCGGCCGCGCAGGCGCTCGCGGCCGAGTTCGGGGCAAGCTTCGCCTGCACAATCGGCGAGGATCTGAAGACGAATTTCCCGCTGATCCACGCCGTCGGCATGGCCTCGAGCCGCGCGCCACGGCTGATCGACATCGGCTGGGGCGATCCCGATCATCCCAAGGTGACGCTGGTCGGCAAGGGCGTGTGTTTCGACACCGGCGGCCTCGACCTGAAGCCGTCGAGCGGCATGCTGATCATGAAGAAGGACATGGGCGGCGCCGCCAACGTGCTGGCGCTGGCGCGCATGGTGATGGATGCGAAGCTGAAGGTGCGGCTGCGCGTGCTGATCCCGGCGGTGGAGAATGCGGTCGCCGGAAATGCGTTCCGCCCGCTCGACATTTTTACCTCGCGCAAGGGCATCACGGTCGAGATCGGCAACACGGATGCGGAAGGACGCCTGGTGCTCGCCGATGCGCTGGCGCTGGCCGACGAGGAGAAGCCGGACCTGCTGATCGACCTGGGCACGCTGACCGGCGCGGCGCGCGTCGCGCTGGGGCCGGACCTGCCGCCCTTCTACACCAATGATGAGACGCTGGCCGTCGACGTCGCGCGCTGCGCGGCGAAGGAGAACGATCCGTTGTGGCGCATGCCGCTGTGGCCGCCTTACGATTCCTGGCTGGACTCCAAGACGGCGACCATCACCAATGCGCCGTCGGGCGGCTTTGCCGGCTCGATCACCTGCGCCCTGTTCCTGCAGCGCTTCGTCGAGCACGCCAAGAGCTGGTTGCATGTCGACATCTACGGCTGGACGCCGTCGGCGAAGCCGGCGCGGCCCGAAGGCGGCGAGTGCCAGGCCGCGCGCGCCATCTACGCATTGCTGAGCGAGCGCTATGCGTGATCCAGGACACGATCCAAGGCTGACGCCGGCGCGGGGCGACATCGCCGCGAAATATCTCGAAGGCAAGGTTGCGGCGGAGCGCTTCGTCACCGGCGAAGAATTCGAGGTCATCGACGCGCTCGCGCCGTTACGCGAGCAGCCATCCTCGAATGCGATGCTGATGACGGAGGCGCTGCGGGGCGAGCGCGTCGCGGTCTACGACCGCAACGGCGAAGGCTGGGCCTGGGGCCAGCTCAATGGCGACGGCTATGTCGGCTGGCTGCCCGACGCGGCGCTGTTGAAACCGACGGCCGCGCCGACGCACAAGGTCAGCGCACTCCGGACGTTTGCGTTTCCCGGCCCGTCGATCAAGCTGCCGCCGGCTGCCACGCTGGTCCTGGGATCAAGGCTCACGATCGCGCGCGAGGACGGGGCCTTCGCGGTGACGCGGGACGGAACGTTCTTGCCACGGACTCATCTCGCGCCGCTCGATCATTACGAGCCGGATTTCGTCGCAGTGGCCGAGCGCTTCGTTGGCACACCTTACCTCTGGGGCGGCAAGAGCAGTTTTGGCATCGATTGCTCGGGGCTGGTCCAGGTCTCGCTGGCATCAGCCGGGATCGGCTGCCCGCGCGACAGCGACATGCAGCTCGCCGGTCTCGGCCGTGCGCTGGAGCCGCATGAGCGGAGCAGCCTGCTGCGTGGCGATCTGATCTTCTGGAAGGGCCATGTCGCCATCGTCCGCGACGGCAGCACCATGGTTCACGCCAATGCCCATCACATGGCGACCGTGATCGAACCGATCGAGCCCGCGATTGCGCGGATCAAGCAGGCCGGCAGCGAGGTCGTCGCGATCAAGCGGCTCTGATTGTTCTTGTGATTCCGGGGCACGCGCATCGCGCCTGAACTATGGTGCGCAATTGCGCACCTGAGCACCTCGCACCATAATCTCTGGGTTCCGGGTTCGCGCTGCGCGCGCCCCGGAATCACGAACGCTACGTCGCGACCGCCCCGTTCCCCGCGGTCTCCAGCCGGAACGCGGCCGCGAACAGCGCGCGCGTGTAATCCGTCTTCGGATTCCGAAACAGCTCGGCCGCCTGCCCCTCCTCGACCACCTTGCCGCCGCGCATCACGATGAGATGGCTGGCGAGCGAGGCGACGACGCGTAAGTCGTGCGAGATGAACATGTAGGTGAGGTCGCGCTTGCGCTGGAGCTCGCGCAGCAGATCGACCATCTGCGCCTGGAACAGCATGTCGAGCGCGCTGGTCGGCTCGTCCAGCACGACGAAATCCGGCTCCAGCACCACCGCCCGCGCGATGCTGATGCGCTGGCGCTGGCCACCCGAGAATTCATGCGGATAGCGGAAGCGCGTCTCCGGATCGAGCCCGACATCCTCCAGCGCCTTGACGACGCGTGCCTCGCGCTCCTCACGCGACAGCTTCGGCTGATGCACCGACAGGCCCTCGGCGACGATGTCGGCGACCGACATGCGCGGTGAGAGCGAGCCGAACGGATCCTGGAACACGATCTGCATGTCGCGCCGGAAGGGGCGCATCTCCTTGAAGCGCAGGCCCTGGATGTCCTTGCCTAAGAACACGATACGGCCATTCGAGGAGATCAGCCGCAGCAGTGCGAGCCCCAGCGTGGTCTTGCCCGAGCCGGATTCGCCGACCACCCCGAGCGTCTCGCCCTTACGCACGGCGACGCTGACGCCATCGACTGCCTTGATGTGGCCGACCGTCTTGCGCATCAGGCCGCGCCTGATCGGGAACCAGACTTTGAGATCATCGGCCGACATCACCACCGGCGCACTCGGCTGCGGCGGCGCGGGATCCGGCTTCGGCTCCGCGGCGAGCAGGTCGCGCGTATAGGGATGTTTCGGGGTCTTGAAGACCTGCTCGACCGGCCCCTGTTCGACGATCACGCCGCCCTTCATGACGCACACGGTATCGGCGATGCGGCGGACGATGCCGAGATCGTGGGTGATGAACAAGAGGCTCATGCCGAGCCGCGAACGGATCTCGGCGAGCAGCGCCAGGATCTGCGCCTGCACGGTGACGTCGAGCGCCGTGGTCGGCTCGTCCGCGATCAACAGATCCGGCTCGTTGGCGAGCGCCATCGCGATCATCACGCGCTGGCGCTGACCGCCGGAGAGCTGGTGCGGATAGCTCTTCAGCCGCGTCTCGGGCTCGGGGATGCCGACCTGCGTGAGCAGCTCCAGCGTCCGTCTGCGCGCCTCGGCATTGCTGGTCGGATTATGCAGCTGGATGATCTCGCCAATCTGCGCCTCGATCGTGTGCAACGGATTGAGCGAGGTCATCGGCTCCTGGAAGATGATGGAGATGTCGCTGCCTCTGATCTCCCGCATCTGCCGCTCGGATTGCTCGATCAGCTCCTGCCCCTTGAAACGGATGCTGCCCGAAGGATGGGAGGCGTTCGGGTACGGCAGCAGCTTGAGGATCGAGAGCGCGCTGACCGACTTGCCGGAGCCGGACTCGCCGACCAGCGCGACGCATTCGCCGCGCTTGATCTGGAACGAGACCTTGTCGACCGCGAGCGTGGTGGCGCCGGCCTGATGGAAGGCCACCGAGAGATCGCGCACGCTGAGCAGGGGCTGGTTGATGGCGTCCATGACCTTACCTGAACGTCTTGCGCGGATCGAAGGCGTCGCGCACGGCTTCGCCGATGAAGATCAACAGCGACAGCATGATCGCAACCGAGAAGAAACCTGAGAAGCCGAGCCACGGTGCCTGCACGTTGGCCTTGGCCTGCGACAGCAGCTCGCCGAGCGAAGGTGAGCCCGGTGGCAGGCCGAAGCCGAGGAAATCGAGGGCCGTCAGTGTCATCACCGAGCTCGACACGATGAAGGGCAGGAAGGTCATGGTCGCGACCATCGCGTTCGGCAGCAAGTGACGGAACATGATGACCGGGTTGGACACGCCGAGCGCCCGCGCCGCCTGGATGTATTCGAAATTGCGCCCGCGCAGGAATTCGGCCCGCACCAGACCGACCAACGAGACCCAGGAGAACAGCAGGAGGATTCCGAGCAGCACGAAGAAGCCGGGCACGAGGACCGAGGACAGGATCAGGAGAAGATAGAGCGAGGGAATCGCCGTCCAGATCTCGATGAAGCGCTGGAAGATGAGATCGACCCGGCCGCCGAAATAGCCTTGCACCGCTCCCGCCGCGATGCCGATAACGGACGAAACGATGGTGAGACAAAGGCCGAACAGCACCGAGATGCGGAAGCCATAGATCAATCGCGCCACCACGTCGCGGCCCTGATCGTCGGTGCCGAGCCAGTTGTATTCGAGGTCGCGGCAGCTCTTCAGCCCCTTCTTCTCCACCACCGGCTTGCACTGCTTCTCCGTCAGCATCCAGGTTGGCGGCGACGGTGCCGGTGTCGGCAGGTCGAGATTATGCGTGTCGTAGGAATAGCGGATCAGCGGCCAGACGATGGTGCCGCCCTTGTCCTTGATCAGCTTCTGCAAATAGGGATCGCGGTAGTCCGCCGCCGTCTCGAAATCGCCGCCGAAGGTCGTCTCAGAATAGGTCACGAAGGCCGGCCAATAGAGACGGCCGTCGAATTTGATCAGGAAGGGCCGATCATTGGCGATCAGTTCCGCAAACAGCGAGACCACGAACAAGCCGATGAAAATCCAGAACGACCAATAGCCGCGCCGGTTGGCCTTGAAGTTCTGCCAACGCCGCCTGTTGAGTGGCGAAGGCGCGTAGGGCTTGCGCGTGATCGGTACGACCCCTCCCAGCGGAGACTTGGCCGTGGTCTCGATCGGTGTCGGCGCGGTAATCGTCATCAGACCTCCCGCGCCTCGAAGTCGATCCGAGGGTCGATCCACATATAGGTCAGGTCGGAGATCAAATTGATCACGAGACCGACCAGCGAAAAGATGTAGAGCGTGCCGAACACCACCGGGTAGTCGCGGTTGAGCACGCTCTCGAAGCTGAGCAGCCCGAGCCCATCCAGCGAGAAGATGGTCTCGATCAGCAGCGAGCCGGAAAAAAAGGCGTGGATGAAGGTTCCGGGGAAGCCGGCGATCACGATCAGCATGGCGTTGCGGAAGACGTGGCCATAGAGCACCCGGCTCTCGGTGCAGCCCTTGGCCCGCGCAGTCATGACGTATTGCTTGCGGATCTCGTCCAGGAACGAGTTCTTGGTCAGGAACGTCATGGTGGTGAACGCGCCAAGCCCCATGGCGATCAGCGGCAGCGTCAGGTGCCAGAAGTAATCGAGGATCTTCCAGTACCAGGGAAACTGCGACCAACCGTCCGAGGTCAGTCCGCGTAGCGGGAACCAGTTGAAGAAGGAGCCGCCGGCAAACAGGATGATCAGGAGGATCGCAAACAGGAAACCGGGAATCGCATAGCCGAGCACGAGCACTGTCGATGTCCAGGTGTCGAATCGCGTGCCGTCCTTCACCGCCTTGCGGATGCCGAGTGGAATCGAGATCAGATAGGTCAGAAGCGTCAGCCACAGTCCGAGCGAGATCGAGACGGGCAGCTTCTCCTTAATGAGCTGGAGCACGCTGACGTCGCGGAAATAGCTCTTGCCGAAATCGAAGCGAGCGAAATTCCACACCATCAGCAGGAAGCGTTCCGGTGCCGGCTTGTCGAAGCCGAACTGCACCTCCAGCTTCTTGATGAAATCAGGGTCGAGCCCCTGCGCCCCCCGATATTTCGAATTGATGGCATCGCCGCCGGCACCGACCTGCCCAGGTGCGCGCTGCGCAAAATCGCCGCCGCCCGAAATGCGCGACGTGCCGCCGGTATCGGCGCCTGAGAGTTGCGCGATCACGCGCTCGACCGGGCCGCCCGGCGCGAACTGCACGACGACGAAGGACACGAAGAGGATTCCGAGCAGCGTCGGGATCATCAGGAGGATGCGGCGGGCGATATAGGCGCTCATGGCTATTTTGCCTGCTCGAGCTTGGCCGCCTTGGCGGGTTCATGCCACCAGATGTCGGGCGCGCCGACGCCGTTGGCATAGCGCGGCAATTTCTGCGGATGGCCGAACTGATCCCAATAAGCCAGCCGGTGCGTCTTGTTGTACCATTGCGGCACCCAATAGCGGCCGGCGCGGAACAGACGATCGAACGCGCGGCAGGCGATCGTCAACTCCTCGCGGCTGTCAGCCGCCATGATCTTCTCGATCATTGCATCGATCGCCGGGCTGGCGACGCCCGCGAGATTGTACGAGCCCTTGGTGTTCGCCACCTGCGAGGAGAAGAACGCGCGCATGGCATCGCCTGGCGTCGCCGACATGCTGAAGCGCTGGATGGTCATGTCGAAATCGAAATCTTCCTGGCGCGCCTTGTGTTGCACGGCATCGACGAGACGCACGCTCGCCTCGATGCCGAGCGTCGCCAGATTCTTGATGTAGGGCGCATGGTGCGGCTGGAACGAGGGCTCATCCAGCAGGAACTCGATCCTGAACACCTCGCCATTCGGCAGCACCCGCTTGCCGTCCTTGATCGGCACGCCGGCTTCGTTCAGCAGTTGCTGCGCCTTGCGCAACAGGCTGCGGTCTTGCCCGGAGCCGTCTGACACCGGAGGCGTAAACGGCGCAGCGAACACTTCGTCGGGAACCTGACCGCGGAAGGATTCGAGCAGCTTGAGCTCCTCCTGCGAAGGAGGCCCATCGCCCGCCATGAGGTCCGAGTTCTGGAACGGCGACACGGTACGGGCATAAGCCCCGTACATGATGGTCTTGTTGGTCCATTCGAAATCGAAGGCGTTGATCAGGGCCTCGCGCACGCGCGCGTCCTTGAACTTGTCGCGCCGCGTGTTGATGAACCAGCCTTGCGCGCCGGACGGCGTGTCGTCGGGCACGACCTCCAGCTTGACGCGGCCATCCTTCGCGGCCGGGAAGTCATAGCGTGTCGCCCAGATGCGCGAGGTGAACTCCTCGCGGTAGAGATAGCTCTTGCCGGTGAAACCCTCGAAGGCGACATCGCGGTCGCGATAGAACTCATAGCGCACGACATCGAAATTGTAGGTGCCGCGGCAGGGCGGCAGATCGGCAGCCCACCAGTCCTTCACCCGCTCAAACTCGATATAGCGATTGACCTCGAACTTGCCGACCTTGTACGGACCCGAGCCCAGCGGAGTCTCCAGAGACGATTCATCGAACGGGCGAGACGCGTAGTACGCATTCGAAAAGATCGGAAGCCCGGCGACATAGAGCGGCACGTCGCGGGCGCGTCCCTTGGCAAACGTGACGACGAGCGTCGCATCGTCGAGCGCTTCGGCGCTGACCATGTCGCGCATCTGCACGATGATGAGCGGATGGCCCTTGGTCTTCAGCGCCGTCAGCGAGAACGCCGCATCATGCGCAGTGAGCTTCGTGCCGTCGTGGAATTTCGCCTCGGGCCGCATGGTGAAGCGATAGACCAGCTTGTCCGGCGATATCCGCACGGATTGGGCGGCCAGCCCGTACATCGCATCGGGCTCGTCGTTTGCGCGGACCATCAGCGGTGCAAACGTCATGTCCATGCCCTGCGCGCCGTCGCCCTTCAGGATGAAAGCGTTGAGCGAGTTGAAGGTCTGGTAGGACTGGTTGTACGAGCGCACCGACGGGATCAGCGAGAACGTGCCTCCCTTCGGCGCGTCGACATTGACGTAATCGAAATGATGGAAGTCGGCCGGATATTTGAGATCGCCGAACGCCGAGATGCCGTGCGCCTCGGTCGCCGCTTCCGACGCTCGCGCACTGCGTAGCGGCTGCGCACCCAGCGACGCCCCGAGGGCGCCGCCAACGCCCAAGACCAACACATGGCGGCGTGACATCTGCGTCATGCGGGGGTTGTCCTTCACGACTTCTTTGCGATCCGCGCTGCCTTCTCTGCGTCATACCACCAGATGAACGGGAAGCCGGACAGACCATATCTGGGCAATTCCCCCGGCCGGCCGAAGCGATCCCAGCGCGCGGTGCGCAGCTTTGGATAATTCCACTGCGGCACGACGTAGTGATTCCACAGCAGCACGCGGTCGAGCGCCTTGGTCGCGGCGACGAGATCGTCGCGATCGGTGGCGTAGATGACCCGCTCGATCAGCTTGTCAACCGCCGGATTCTTGATGCCGGCAAGATTGCGCGAGCCGGCGATGTCGGCCGTCTTGGAGGACCAGAATTCGCGCTGCTCATTGCCCGGCGACTGCGATTCGGGCCAGGAGTTGGTGACCATGTCGAAATCCCACTCGCGGGTCCTGTTCTCGTATTGAGTTGGATCGACGGTACGCACGCTGACGGCAATCCCGAGCCGCTCCAGCGAGGGCTTGTAAAACAGCGCGATCCGCTCGAAGCTCGGATCCGAATTCAGCAGTTCCAGAGAGAACTGGGCACCGGTCTTGACGTCGATCAGCCTGCGGTCGCGCACCTCGTAGCCCGCCTCCTTGAAGAGGCGCAGCGCCTCGCGAAGATTGTCGCGCACGGCCTCGGGGCTGCCGCCGACCGGATTGGTGTAGGCGGTGGTGAAGACTTCGGGCGGGACCTGGGCGCGGACGGTCTCGAGGATCTCGAGCTCCTTCCCCTGTGGCAGGCCGGTCGCCATCAGATCTTCGATCCCGTCGAAATAGCTGCTGATGCGCTTGTACTGACCGTAGAAGATCTGCTTGTTCATCTCCTCGAAGTCGAACGCGTAGTTGAGCGCGCGACGCACGCGGGGATCGCTGAACTTGGCGCGGCGCAGGTTCGGCACGAAGGCCTGCATCACGCCCGAGCTGCGATTGGGGAATTCCTCGAGGATCACGCGCTTTTCGGTCACCGCCGGGAAATCGTAGGCTGTCGCCCAGTTCTTCGCGCTGTTCTCGGTGCGCCAATCGACCTGGTCGGCCTTGAAGGCCTCGATCGCGACAGTGGCGTCGCGGAAGTATTCGTAGCGCAGCTCGTCGAAATTGTTGCGGCCGACATTGGCAGGCAGATCGCCGCCCCAATAGTCCTTGACGCGCTCCAGCGCGATCGATCGTCCTGCAACGAATTCCTTGACCCGGTAAGGGCCGGAACCGAGCGGCACTTCGAGCGTCGTGGCGGAAACGTCGCGCTTGCGGCCCTGCGCGTCCGTCCCCTCCCACCAATGCTTCGGCAAGACAATAAGCTGTCCCACGATCTGCGGCAGTTCACGGTTGCCGGGTGCGTCGAAGACGAACCGCACCTCGCGCTCGCCGACCTTCTCGGCCTTTACCACATGGCTGTAGTACGCCGAGTACATCGGATGGTGCTTCTTGAAGGAATCGAGCGAGAAGATCACGTCATCCGGCGTCACGGGCTTGCCGTCATGCCATTTGGCTTGCGGCCGCAAGCGATAGGTGACGAAGGAGAAGTCATCGGGGTGGCTGACCGCTTCCGCCAGCGCGCCGTATTCGGTCGAGACCTCGTCAAGCGAGGGCGTCGTGAGGGATTCGTAGATGAAGGCGATCGCACCGGCCACCTGCCCCTTCACACCCGATACGACGATGTTGAAATTGTCGAATGTGCCGACGGCGATCTGGCGCGCCACGCCACCCTTGGGCGCGTCCGGATTGACGTAGTCGAAGCGCTTGAAATCGGCGGGGTACTTTACCTTTCCGAACAGCGACAGCGCATGGCGCCAGGGCAGCTCAGCTGCTGATTGCGCATGCGCCGAGCCGACGGCAACGCCCGCGACGGAACCAAGGGCGGGAAGCGCTGCGGCAGCAGTGCCGGTGAGCAGGAGATCGCGTCGGGTAATGGCCAAATCAACATCCCTGTCTTGAAGGAGGCTACTCCTTTAAGTTCCCAATATAGGCGAGGTTTCGACGGAATATGTTGCTTTTTCCTCATCTTGGAAGCCCCGACGACCCATCGCATGCGGCCAAACGCCCCGATAACGTCGTCGCGAGGTCCGGATAAGGAAACGGCCAGGCTTTTCAGCCCGGCCGCACATTCCGAATGAGTTCTGGAGGCCTTACTTCGACGCGGTCGGCAGCGACTGAGGATGGTCCGACAGCGAGTTCAGATAGGCAATGACGTCGGCGCGCTCGGAGTCCTTCGGAATGCCGGCGAAGCCCATCGCGGTGCCCGGAATGAAGCCCTTCGGGTTGGCAATGAACTTGTTGAGATCGTCGAAGGTCCAGGTGCCACCCTTGGCCTTCATGGCGGCCGAGAAGTTGAAGCCGCGGCCTTCGCCCTTCGGCTCGCCGACAACGCCATAGAGGTTCGGACCGACCCGATTCGGGCCACCCTTCTCGAATGTGTGGCAGGCGCCGCATTTCTTGGCGGCGGCAGCGCCCTTCTCGACGGAGGCAGTCTGGAGCAGCTTTTCGATCGGCTCGGAGGACGCTGCGGCGGCGGCACCACCTTCCTTGCCGTGGCCGGCATCTTCCTTCACCGCGATCTCAAAGCCCGGCTTTTCCGGCATCTTGGGGGAGAATAGCGCCTGGGCGGTGAAGCTCGTCACCAGCAGAACGAGACAGGTGCCGAGCACGGCACCGAGAATCTTATTGAGTTCAAAAGAGTCCATTTCCGGCCAGGCCCCACCGCAAGAAGGAAACAGCGGCCCGGATGGCCGCCAGGACGAGCCTCGGGAGAATCAAAACGTTCCTTATTGTTTCCCCGAGTTTTGTCATTGAGATATCGGTTTGCCCGGGGTCTGGCAACCCGTATAAGCGACCCGGCTTTCAGCCCGTCCCCACTCCATTTCTCGGCGCGGAAAACGCCCGGTTTCCAGGCTCTCGACCCCGGACCTTTGAACCCAAATGACCGATCCTCGCATCCTGGTGCTGATCCCGGCCCGCATGGCCGCCACCCGCCTGCCCGGCAAGCCGCTCGCCGATATCGCGGGTCTGCCGATGATCGTGCACGTGCTGCGCCGTGCCGAGGCCGCGGCAATCGGCCGGGTCGCGGTCGCCACCGACACCGACGAGATCGCCTCGGTAGTGACCGCCCATGGCGGCGAGGCCGTGATGACCCGCGCCGACCACCCCTCCGGCTCGGACCGCATTCACGAGGCCATGCAAAAGCTCGATCCTGAGGGCAAGGCCGAGATCGTGATCAATCTCCAGGGTGATTTCCCGACCATCACGCCGGCAACGATCCGCGAGGTGCTGCCGCCCTTCGACGACCCCGCGGTCGACATCGTCACATTGGCCTCGCAGATCCACACCGAGGAGGAGGACCTCGCCCCGAGCGTGGTGAAGGCTATCGGTTCGCCGATCGGGCCGAAGCGGTTGCGGGCACTTTATTTCACCCGCGCCACAGCTCCTTACGGCAACGGACCGCGATACCACCATATCGGCCTTTACGCCTATCGCCGCGCCGCGCTGGAGCGGTTCGTGTCGCTGCCGCCTTCGCCCCTGGAACGCCAGGAGAGCCTGGAACAGCTGCGGGCGGTGGAGGCCGGCATGCGCATCGACATCATGATCGTCGACAGCGTCCCCCGGGGCGTCGATACGCCGCCCGATCTCGAAACCGCGCGCAGCATCCTTTCCAAATCCTGAGCCGCTGCTACAAGGCCGACCATGAGCAAGATGAAGATCGCATTCCAGGGCGAGCCCGGAGCCAATTCCCACATCGCCATCGTCGAGGCCTATCCCGACGCCGAGCCGATGCCCTGCGCCACCTTCGAGGACGCGCTGTCGGCGATCTCCTCGGGCGAGGCCGATCTCGGCATGATTCCGATCGAGAATTCGGTCGCGGGCCGCGTTGCCGACATCCATCATCTCTTGCCGGCCTCCGGACTTTTCATCATCGGCGAATGGTTTCTGCCGGTCCGGCATCAGCTGATGGCGGTGAAGGGCACCAAGCTCGAAGACATCAAGAGCGTCGAGAGCCACGTGCATGCGCTCGGCCAGTGCCGGCGCATCATCCGCAAACTCGGCATCAAGCCGATCGTGCACGCCGACACCGCCGGCAGTGCCCGCGATATCTCCGAGCGCAAGGACAAGACCGTCGCTGCGATCGCCTCGCGCCTGGCCGCCAAGATCTACGGCCTCGACATCCTTGCCGACGACATCGAGGACGAGGCCCACAACACCACGCGCTTCGTGGTGCTGGCGCGCGAGCCGAAATGGGCGCCCCAAGGCACCGGCCCGCTCGTCACCACTTTTGTGTTCCGCGTGCGCAATTTGCCGGCGGCGCTCTACAAGGCGCTCGGCGGGTTCGCCACCAACGGCGTCAACATGACCAAGCTCGAGAGCTACATGGTCGACGGCAATTTCTTCGCCACGCAGTTTTATGCCGACGTCGACGGCCACCCCGATGACAAGGGCCTCGCCTTCGCGATCGAGGAGCTGAAATTCTTCTCGCGCGAATTCCGCATCGTCGGCGTGTATCCGGGACATCCGTTCCGGGCGACATTCAGCGAGACGCAGGATTGAAGCTGTCGTTCCGGGGCACGCCAAGCGTGAACTATGGTGCGCACTTGCGCACCTGGGAACCTCGAGATTCCGGGCTCGATGCTTCGCATCGCCCGGAATGACGATCAATCGCTTAAGCCACTTGTCCTACCAAGCCCGAACGCCTCCGCCAGCAGCGAATACGATTTCTTTCGCGCCTCGTGGTCGTACACTGCGGTGATCACCATCAGTTCGTCCGGCTTGCTCGCGTAGATCAGCGGCTGCAGCTTCTTCTGCACCGTCGCGGGGCTGCCGACGAACAGGCGCGAGCGGTTGCGCAGGATCGAGGTGCGCTCGGCGTCCGTATACGGATAGGCCATCGCCTCCTCGACGCTCGGCAGCGGCAGATATTGACCACGGTCACGGCGAAGGCGGTTGAGGTCGAAGGAAGAGGCGAGCCTTTCGGCCTCCTCGTCCGTATCGGCCGCGATGACAGCAACCGCGAGGATCGCATGCGGCGCCGCGCGCCAGGCTGAGGGCTGGAAACGGTTGCGGTAATGTACCATCGCATCGATTGCGTCGTGGGAGGCGAAATGATGGGCAAAGGCGAAGCCCATGCCGACCTGGGCGGCCAATTCCGAGGAATAATCGCTGGAGCCAAGCAGCCAGATCGGCGGCAGCCTGGTATCGTCGGGCATCGCAACGACGCTGTTGTAGGGGTGCCCAGCGGGGAATTCGCGGGTCTCCCACAGGATCAGCTCGTGCAGCCGCTCCAGGAAATCGTCGCCCTCGCGACGGTCGAGCCGGCTCCTGAGCGCGTAGGCTGTGGCGCCATCGGTGCCCGGCGCACGGCCGAGACCGAGATCGATCCGGCCGGGAAACAGCGCCTCCAGCATCTTGAAGCGCTCGGCCACGACCAGCGGCGCGTGGTTGGGCAGCATCACGCCGCCGGAGCCAACCCGGATGTGCTTCGTCACCGCCGCGATCTGCCCGATCATCACATCGGGCGCGGGGCTCGCGACGGACGCGAGGTTGTGATGCTCGGCGAGCCAGTAGCGGACATAGCCGAGCCCATCGACGTGGCGCGCCAGGTCGATGCTGTTGCGCAGCGCCGCGGCAGGCTTGGTGCCGGTGGTGACCACGGAGAGGTCGAGGACTGAGAGCGGGATCATGGCGGCTTAAGGTAATGGACGTCCGCGCAGCGGCAATGGGCCAGCTCCGCAGGTCAGATGCGTGCCAGCGGAGCGCTCGTCACGCCCGACCGAGCGGAAGGGTGGGATTGAGACAGCTACAATGACGCAATGCTGGCGCCGCCCACGTAGGAGAGAGGCGCTTAACGTCGATCAGACCCCAGCCAATGCACTGATTTGTAATAGAAATATTTTTTGCGCCGACTTCCCACTCAGATCGATCAACGTTCAATAATTCGTCAATTCCTGGCCCAAGTGGGCCACTTCCCATCCCTGATGGGCTGTCGATCCAACGGACTTTGCCCTATCTTAGGCCTCCCCGAGCTGGATGCCGCTGCTGGCCGCTGTGGCTGAGCGAGACCCTGGAGTGAGTGGTGCCATGACTGACGCGACGACGCCTGGCCAAGCCAATGGGCAAGACGGGCACCTGAAGCGGCCTGCGATTTCCTTCGAGTTCTTTCCGCCCAAGACCGAGGAGATGGAGCGCAATCTCTGGGAGACCATCAAGCGGCTCGCCCCGCTCGAGCCGAAATTCGTCTCGGTGACCTACGGCGCCGGCGGCTCGACCCGCGAGCGGACCCATTCGACCATTGCGCGCATCCTCAAAGAAACCGCGCTGCTGCCGGCGGCGCACCTGACCTGCGTCGGCGCCTCGCGCGGCGAGATCGACGCGATCGTCGACCGCTATCACGAGGTCGGCGTGCGTCACATCGTGGCCTTGCGCGGTGACCCCGTCGGCGGCATCGGAACACCCTATTCCAGCCATCCCGACGGCTATCAGAGCTCGGCCGACCTCGTCGCGGGAATCAAGAAGCGGCACGGCGATATCGAGGTGTCGGTATCCGCCTATCCCGAGAAGCACCCCGAGGCGCGCGACTTCGATGCCGATATCGACACGCTGAAGGCCAAGGTCGACGCCGGCGCGACGCGCGCGATCACCCAGGTGTTCTTCGATAACGACTTTTACTTCCGCTATCTCGACCGCGTTCGCGCGCGCGGGATCAACATTCCGATCGTGCCGGGCATCATGCCCATGCACAATTTCAAGCAGGCGCGCAATTTCGTCACCCGGAACGGCACCACCGTGCCCGACTGGCTCGCCGCGAAGTTCGAGGGCCTCGATGACGACGCCGAGACCCGCAAGCTGGTGGCGGCGACCGTCGTCGCCGGCCAGGTGCAGAAGCTCGCCAAGCACGGTGTCGATACCTTCCACTTCTACACCATGAACCGCGCCGATCTCGTGTTCGCGATCAGCCATTTGCTCGGCATCCGTGCCAAGACCGCCCAGAAGGCAGCGTAAGAGAAAATGACCTTACCCGTTTCCGCCAAGCGAACTGCCCTGCTGAACGCCGCACGCGAGCGCATCCTCGTGCTCGACGGGGCCATGGGCACGATGATCCAGAATCTGCAGCTCGACGAGGCCGCCTTCCGCGGCGAGCGCTTCAAGAATTTCCATCGCGACCTTCGCGGCAACAACGATCTGTTGATCCTGACCCAGCCGCAGGCGATCGAGGACATCCACGCCGCCTATTTGCGTGCCGGCGCCGACATCGTCGCGACCAACACCTTCTCGACGACCTCGATCGCGCAGGCCGATTATGACCTCACCGACATTGTCTATGAGATGGCGCGCGAAGGCGCCCGCCTCGCCGGCAATGCCGCCCGCCGCGTCGAGGCCGAGGACGGCAAGCCGCGCTTCGTTGCAGGTGCCATCGGCCCCACCAACCGCACCGCCTCGATCTCGCCCGACGTGTCCAATCCGGGCTACCGCGCCGTCACCTTCGACGATTTGCGCAAATCCTACGGCGAGCAGATCCGCGGCCTGATCGACGGCGGCGTCGACCTCCTGCTGGTCGAGACCATCTTCGACACGCTCAACGCCAAGGCGGCGCTCTATGCGATCGCCGAGATCACCGAAGGGCTCGGCATCGACATGCCCGTGATGGTGTCGGGCACCATCACCGACAAGTCCGGCCGGCTGCTGTCGGGACAGATGCCGGAAGCGTTCTGGAATTCGGTGCGGCACGCCAAGCCCATCACCATCGGCTTCAACTGCGCGCTGGGCGCCGAAGACCTGCGCGCGCACATCGCCGATATCGGCCGCGTCGCCGATACGCTCGTGTGCGCCTATCCCAATGCCGGCCTGCCCAACGAGTTCGGCCAGTATGACGAGACGCCCGAATACATGGCGCGGCTGATCGGCGAGTTCGCGCGCGATGGCCTCGTCAACATCGTCGGCGGCTGCTGCGGCACCACGCCAGACCATATCGCCGCGATCGCCGCCGCGGTGGCCCCGCACAAGCCTCGCATCGTGCCCGAGATCGCGCCGCGCCTGCGGCTCTCCGGCCTCGAGCCGTTCGTGCTGACGGACGCGATCCCCTTCGTCAATGTCGGCGAGCGCACCAACGTCACGGGGTCGGCGCGCTTCCGCAAGCTGATCACCGCCGGGGACTACGCCGCCGCGCTCCAGGTCGCGCGCGATCAGGTCGAGAACGGCGCGGTAGTCATCGACGTCAACATGGACGAAGGCCTGCTCGACTCCGAAGCCGCCATGGTGACCTTCCTCAATCTCGTCGCGGCCGAGCCGGACATCGCGCGCGTGCCGATCATGATCGATTCCTCGAAATTCTCCGTGATCGAGGCCGGCCTGAAATGCGTGCAGGGCAAGCCGGTCGTCAACTCGATCTCGATGAAGGAAGGCGAGGAGAAGTTCATCCACGAGGCGAGGATCGCCCGCCGCCACGGCGCGGCCGTCGTGGTGATGGCATTCGACGAGGTCGGCCAGGCCGACACGTTCGCGCGCAAGACCGAGATCTGCAAGCGCGCCTACGACATCCTGGTGAACAAGGTCGGCTTCCCGCCTGAGGACATCATCTTCGATCCGAACATTTTTGCGATCGCGACCGGCATCGAGGAGCACAACAATTACGGCGTCGACTTCATCGAGGCGACGCGCTGGATCCGCCAGAACCTGCCGGGCGCGCATGTCTCGGGCGGCGTCTCCAATTTGTCCTTCTCGTTCCGCGGCAACGAGCCGGTGCGCGAGGCCATGCACTCGGTGTTCCTGTATCACGCCATCAAGGCCGGCATGGACATGGGCATCGTCAATGCCGGGCAGATGATCGTCTATGACGATATCGATCCGGAGCTGCGGCAGACTTGCGAGGACGTCGTCCTCAACCGCGATCCCGGCGCCTCCGAGCGTCTGCTGGCGCTCGCGGAGAAATTCCGCGGCAAGAAGTCGGAAACCAAGGAAGCCGATCTCGCCTGGCGCGAATGGCCGGTGGAGAAGCGCCTGTCGCATTCACTGGTGCACGGCATCACCGAATTCATCGAGCAGGACACCGAGGAGGCCCGCAAGAATTCCTCGCGCCCGCTCGATGTCATCGAGGGACCGCTGATGGCCGGCATGAACGTGGTCGGCGACCTCTTCGGCGACGGCAAGATGTTCCTGCCGCAGGTGGTGAAGTCCGCGCGCGTGATGAAGCAGGCCGTCGCTTATCTCATGCCGTTCATGGAGGAAGAAAAGGCGCGCAACCTCGCCAGCGGCATCGGCACCGAAGGCTCCTCGTCGGCCGGCAAGATCGTGCTCGCGACCGTCAAGGGCGACGTCCACGACATCGGCAAGAACATCGTCGGCATCGTGCTCCAGTGCAACAATTTCGAGGTCATCGATCTCGGCGTGATGGTGCCGGCGGCGAAGATCGTCGAGACCGTGAAGGCGGAGAAGGCCGACATCGTCGGGCTGTCAGGCCTGATCACGCCCTCGCTCGACGAGATGGCGTTCTTCGCCGGCGAGTTGCAGCGCGAAGGCTTGAAGCTGCCGCTGTTGATCGGCGGCGCCACGACGAGCCGCGTGCATACGGCTGTCAAGATCGATCCGAGCTATCGCGCCGGTCCCGTCGTCCACGTCAACGACGCCAGCCGCGCGGTCGGCGTCGCCTCTGCGCTGCTCTCGCCGGAGAAGCGCGAGACCTATGCCGCCGAAGTGCGGGCCGAATACGCCAAGATCTCGGAGGCGCATCTGCGCGCGCAGGCCGACAAGAAGCGCCTGAAGCTCAGCGACGCCCGTGCCAACCGCGTGCCGGTCGACTTCGTCGCGAACAAGCCGGTGAAGCCGACCTTCCTCGGCACTCGCAGCTTCGACGAATACGACCTCGCCGAGCTCGTGCCCTACATCGACTGGACGCCGTTCTTCCAGACCTGGGAGCTCGCGGGACGCTTCCCCGCCATCCTCGATGACGCCAAGGTCGGCGAGGTCGCGCGCTCGCTCTACGACGATGCGCGCAAGATGCTCGACACCATCGTCAAGGAGAAATGGTTCCGGGCCCGCGCCACGATCGGCTTCTGGCCGGCGAATGCGCAAGGCGACGACATCGTGCTTTATGCCGATGAAAGCCGGACCAAGAGCATCGCGACGCTGCACACGCTGCGCCAGCAGCTCGAGAAGCGCGAGGGCCGCTTCAATGCGGCGCTCGCCGACTTCATCGCGCCCGCCGGCGTTCCCGACTATATCGGCGGCTTCGTCGTCACCGCCGGGATCGGCGAGGATGCGGTCGCCGACCGCTTCAGAAGCGCGAATGACGATTATTCCTCGATCCTGTGCAAGGCGCTGGCCGACCGCCTCGCCGAAGCCTTTGCCGAGCGCATGCATGCCCGCGTGCGCCGCGAGTTCTGGGCCTATGCGCCGAACGAGGCGCTCACCAACGAGGAACTGATCCTCGAAAAGTATCAGGGCATCCGCCCCGCGCCCGGCTATCCCGCCCAGCCCGATCACACCGAGAAGTCAACGCTGTTCGCGCTGCTCGATGCGGAAGCCACCGCCGGCGTGAAGCTGACCGAGAGCTTTGCGATGTGGCCGGGCTCGTCCGTGTCCGGGCTCTATTTCGCCAGCCCTGCGAGCTATTATTTCGGCGTCGGCAAGATCGAGCGCGATCAGGTCGAGGACTACGCGGCACGCAAGGGCATGAGCGTCGCGGAAGCCGAGCGCTGGCTCGCGCCGGTGCTGAACTACATCCCGTCGCAGGAGGGAACAGACAAGGCCTTCCCGGCCAAGCCGGCGAACGACGAGATGCCGAAAGACCTCGCCTCGCATCCGCCGGGCTGCACCTGCGCGGTGCACCTCGTCTGGCAGAAGAAGCGCGCGGGGGCCGGATAAGCGCGCCTAAAAACAAAAAATGAGAAAACAACCCCATGCACAGTAGCGATGGGGTTGAAAAGGTTGCGCAATTTCGGTCTTGCCGAAAACGGGTTGCGACGTCGGGCAAAACAGGGGTAATATTCCATCATCAGCTGCAGTGCCGGCCTTCGCACTCCGGCGGATGGGAGCGCCCCTCACCCTGCTCTCGGTCTCGTGCCCCGGACGCTGCGCAGCGCGAAGCGATGCGCTGCAGAGCCGCGGTCCCACGTCTCCAGCGACGCGTGCCGCCTGGGTCCCGGCGCAGCGTTGCACGCTGCGCCGCAGAGCGGGACACGAGCCCGCCTCATCCCTTCGGCGGCGCCAATGGCTGCACGATCTCCTTGAACGGGGCCAGTGCCTCGCAACGCTCGCTATGTGCCGCGAGCGCCGGGTACCGCGCAGGCTCGAACAGCTGCGGGTGTGCCTCGCGGGTGAAGCGGACGACGCAGGCGACCGCGATGTCGGCATGGCCGATGCGCATCCCCAGCCAGTACGGCGTCGTCACCTTGGCGCGCTCGGCTTCGAGCACGGCAAGCACGTCCGCGATCTGCGCCTGGCAACGCTCGACCCACAGCGCGAGCTGCTCCTTCCGCAGCACGCGCTCGTAGAGCAGGCTGACCGCCTTGTCGCCGAGACCGGAGGCGAGCGCGCAGATGCGCAAATGCTTGCGGCGATCGGTGCTGCCGCGCGGCAGCATCGCCTTCTCGGGTCCGACGAGATCGTCGAGATAATCGAGGATGATCATGCTTTCGATCAGCGCCTCGCCGTCGTCGAGCACCAGGGTCGGCACGCGGCGCAGCGGATTGTAGGGCGCGATCCTGTCGGCATCGCCGAAGGTCGACCACGGTCTGTGCTCGAAGGCGAGCCCGTAAAGCCGCAGCGCGATCGCGACGCGGCGGACGAAGGGGGAATCATATTGGCCGATCAGGAACATGGTTCTCGCTCTTCTCGATCATTGGACAAGGCAGGGCCGGCCAGTCTCCACGACCAGGTCGATGCGGCGCAACAAATATATCGGAAATGGAGCATTGCGCCGGCCGCAATGACGCGGCGACGGCCTCATGCGCTCCACGCTCATAGGCCGTCCTGGATCGCGCGCTTGATCGGAGCGATCGCGGTCTCGTTGCGCCTATACATCGTCCACTGCTTGATCCATTTGGCTCGCACCAGCTTCGCAGCGGTCAGCACCCGCATGTGCTCGCCGCTACCAAGACCACCGCGATCCAATCAGCGAATTATTGAACATCGACAGCAATGACGGAGGAGGAGGCGGCCGGGGCTCTACTCGATGATCGGCACATGCTTCGCCGCCGTCCGCGGCGCGGTGCCGTCGAGGCGTGGGTCGTCGGCGATCTCGATCTGGCGGCGGAAGGGGCGAAAGCCGGACCGTTGGTAGAACGCGAGCGCGGAGGGATGATCGAGCGTGCAGGTGTGGACCCAGACGCGGCGGAGGTCGCGTGACCAGGCAAGCTCCAGCGCGCGGTTCATCAGGAAGCGGGCGGCGCCAGTGCCGATCAAGGGGGCGGTGACGCCGAAATAGACCAGCTCGCATTGGCCGGGCTCGCGGAAGTCCAGTTCGAGCAGGCCTTCATCGCGGCCGTCGACGGCCAAGGCATAGACCTCGATGCCCGGCGCGTGGATGATTGCGGCGAGCTCCATGTCGGTCATGCGTGCGCGCGAGAACCACAGCCAGTCCTCGCCGACGCGGCGGTGGAGATCGCGGTACCAGGGAAGCGGCGGAGCTTCGACCTTGCGCAAGCTCCATGCGCCGGGCGGATCGTCGCGGCGCGCGGGAGGTGCGGTCATCTCCAGATGGGTCACGACGGCGGCGATCTTGCCGGCGGGCACGTCGGAATATCCGTCGGGGAGGATCATGGTTCGTTGCTTCCCTTCGTAATGGGCTAGCGGGCGGTATCTTTTGAGGAAAGACAGCAGCGCCGCACTCCGTCATTGCGAGCCAACGGGTCCGCGCATAGCGCGGCCCGACGACAGGCTCCGCGAAGCAACCCAGAATCTTTTGCGAGGAGGCAGTCTGGATTGCTTCGTCGCAAGAGCTCCTCGCAATGACGACGTGAAGGCAGTTGCGCGCGCCTCGCGGCATCGAGCTGCGAGGCTGTGTCTACGCCTACCCCTCCCCCTCATCGCTCGCCAGCACGCCCTTCACCGCCCTCGCCCATCCCGCGAGCTTCCGCTGCCGCGTCGCCTCGCTCATGTTCGGCTTGAAGCGGTGTTCGAGGCGCCAGTTGTCGGCGAATTTGGTCGGCTCGGGATAGACGTCCGCATTGAGGCCGGCGAGGTAGGCGGCGCCCAGCGCCGTGGTCTCCTGGATCACGGGGCGATCGACCGGCGCGTCCAGGAGATCGGCGAGGCGCTGCATGGTCCAGTCGGAGGCGGTCATGCCGCCGTCGACGCGCAGCACGACGCTGGCGGTTTCCGAGCTCGGCCAGTCCGCGCGCATCGCGGCCCAGAGGTCGAAGGTCTGGTAACAAACACTCTCCAGCGCGGCGTGGGCGAGCTCGGCAGGGCCGGTGTTGCGGGTGAGGCCGAACAGCGCGCCGCGCACGCGCGGATTCCAATAGGGCGCGCCCATGCCGACGAATGCGGGGACGAGATAGACGCTCTGCATGGAGTCCGACTGATCGGCGAGAGGTCCGGTCTCGGCGGCGTGCTTGATGATGCCGAGGCCGTCGCGCAGCCATTGCACGGCGGAGCCGGCGACGAAGATCGAGCCTTCGAGCGCGTAGGTGCGTTTTCCCTCGAGCTGATAGGCGACGGTGGTGAGCAGCTTGTTCTTGGAGGCGACCGGCGTGGTGCCGGTGTTGAGCAAGGCAAAACAGCCCGTGCCGTAAGTGGATTTCATCATGCCCGGGCGGAAACAGGCCTGGCCGATAGTTGCGGCCTGCTGGTCGCCGGCAATGCCGGCAATTGCGATCGGTCCGCCGAACAAATCCGGGGTGCTCTCGCCGAAGCGGGCGGAGGAATCCTTCACCTCGGGCAGCATCGAGCGCGGCACGCCGATGATCTCGAGGAGCTCGTCGTCCCACTGGCCGGTATGGATGTTGAACAGCAGCGTGCGCGAAGCATTGGTGGCGTCGGTGGCGTGCACCTTGCCGCCGGTGAGGCGCCAGAGCAGGTAGCAATCGACGGTGCCGAACATCAGCTCACCGCGCGCGGCGCGTGCCCGTGCGCCGGGGACGTGGTCGAGGATCCAGGCGACCTTGGTGCCGGAGAAGTAGGGATCGATGATCAGGCCAGTCTTCTCAGAGATCACGGGCTCATGGCCGTCGGCCTTGAGCTTGGCGCAGATGTCGGCGGTGCGGCGGTCTTGCCAGACGATGGCTCGGTGCACGGCTTGGCCCGTGGCACGATCCCACACCACGGTGGTCTCGCGCTGGTTGGTGATGCCGATCGCGGCGATGTCTTTCGCGCTGATGCCGGCGTGCTCGATGGCCTCGCGGCAGACCATCACGGTCGAGGTCCAGATGTCCTCCGGCTCGTGCTCGACCCAGCCCGAGGCCGGGAAATGCTGCGGAAACTCGGCTTGCGCCTTCGCCGCAATGGAAATATCGCCGCGAAACACGATCGCGCGCGAAGAGGTGGTGCCCTGGTCGATGGCGAGGACGAAAGACATGGAAGTTAACCTTGGCGTTTTCCCAGAGAGGAGTCGTTGTGTCGCGCCAAAGGGAGCGGATTAGGACGGCAAGGTCAAGGTAGGTCTCGCTTACCCTCCCCTGGAGGGTAGGGCTATCGCATATGGGCGAGGGCGGAGAGAAGGAAGTCATTATTCCATCTGGCTTGGAGCATTTTGTGGCTGATGCGGGCAGGACCGGGCGTTGCCTGCAGGGTATTGATGGCCAGCTTGCGGATGAGGGCGAGATTTTCGGCGGCGTGATCCTTGCGGCTGCGGCAGGCATCCTCGTCGAACAGGACGTCGAGGACCCAGTGCAGGTTGTTCTCGATGCTCCAGTGGGCACGCACGACCTCGAGCAGCTTTTTGGCCGACAGCAAGCGCGAGGCGAGGAAGTATCGGACCGTGTGTTTGACAGCCTTGCCAGAGTTGGCGCGCCAACTGTCGATGCGACCGACTGCGGCGATAGCGGGGAAGTCGTATTGCTTCGCCAACTGAGGAGCCGGCGCGACGATGGCCTGCCGGCGCTCGGCGCGACCGTGGGCAGTGGCTCTTCGTTGACTCGCTCGCGCGGGCTTTCGGGCTGTATCGACCAACGTCTTGGCGGCCTTGAAGAGCCGGCCACGGTTACTCTTGATGGCCAACACGTAGTGCCCCTTCCGGTCGAGGATGGCCTGCGCGGTATCGGGCCGGCAATGCAAGGCGTCGGCGGTGACAAGAGCCCCGTCCAGATCGAGCAGGGCGAGAACTTCGAGAGCCCCGGCAACCTCGTTGCGGTTGGGAGCCTTTCTCTGAGCCAGCGCCATGCGAGTGCCTGCGGCCCAGACATTGACCATATGCAGCGGCGTGGCCTGCCGGCCCCGCGTGTAGGCCCCGCGCAGCGCCTTGCCGTCGATGCTGACCACCCCTTGATGCCGAAGCTCTTGCTGAACTTGCGCAAAACCGCTTCCAGCCCCTTCGGATCCAGCGCACGGAAGACGTTGCTGAACGTATCGTGGCTCGGAATGCCGTGCCTGAGCTCCAGGAAGCGCCGCAACAGCTCCTCGCGGCCTTGGCCAAAGAACTCGAACTCGGTGCAGGTCTTGGCGCCAGCCAGCGTCGCCGCCAAGGCGATGACGAGGATCTCCACAAGATCATGTCGGGTGTTGCTGGCGCGCGGGTCCTTGAGCGGTCGAAACAGGCGCTTGAGCTTGCGCATTCAGGTCTCCCTCTGGAATCGAGAGACACCCAAAGAATCCAGTTCCAACCGCTTGGCAACACCCTGCCAGCACCATATGCGATTCCCCTACCTGGAGGGGGAGGGTCGCTCGCGCCTAGCGCGAGCGGGGTGGGGTGAAGCCACAGCAATGGTGTCAACATCAATCCGACGCGCGGCCGCGAAGAAGCTGAGAGCCAACACCACGCCGCACGAGCGGATGTTATGGCGTGCGCTGAAGGAGCTCCCGCTCCAAGGCTCACACTTCCGCCGCCAAGCTCCAATTGGTCCTTACATTGTCGACTTCTTCTGTCCAGCCAAGCGCCTCATCATCGAGCTCGATGGCGGCCACCACAATGAAGACGATACGGCCGCACGCGACTTCGAACGTCAACGCTGGCTTGAGAACGAAGGCTATCGAGTCATCCGATTCTGGAATTCGGAGATCACGAGTGATCTGACCGCCGTTCTCGAATGCATCTATGTCGAGCTGTACGGATCGCGCGAGGCAGAGACGACACCCTTGAAGCACCGCCGAACGTAGCGGCTCGCGCGGCCCTTCTCTTACCCTCCCCTGGAGGGGTCCCCTCCAGGGGAGGGTGAAGTGAAGCGCCAGTTCAATACAATTGCAAGTGGTCAAACCCTACACCGCCGCCGTCGTCACTCCGCCGTCGATGACGATGGTCTGCCCGGTCATGAAGCTCGAGGCGTCGGAGGCGAGATAGGCGACGGCGCCGGCAATTTCGTGGGGTTCGCCGATGCGGCGGAGCGGCGTGGTGGCGGTGCGGCGCTTCAGGTTGGCTTCGTCTTCCCAGAGGGCGCGGGCGAAATCGGTCTTGACGAGGCCGGGCGCGATGCAGTTGACGCGGACGCCTTTCGGGCCCCATTCGCCGGCGAGCGAACGGCACAGTGCGAAGTCCGCGGCTTTGGAGATGCCGTAGGCGCCGATCACGGTCGAGCCGCGCAAGCCCCCGATCGAGGAGATGATGATCACGGAGCCGCCTCCGCGCTCGGCCATTTGCGGGATCGCCAGCGCGGAGAGCCAGATGTTGCTCTTGACGTTGCTTCCCATGATCTTGTCGAAGGCTTCATCGGTGATGTCGAGCAGCGGGCCGTAATAGGGATTCACCGCGGCGTTGCAGACGAGGATATCGATCTTTCCGTAATGCCTGGTCGCGCCTGCAATCAGCGCCTCGACCTCGTTCTTGCGCGCGATGTTGCAGGGGATGACGAGGGCATCGCCGCCGGCAGCAATGATGCCGTCGGCGACCTCCTTGCAGGGCTCAAGCTTGCGCGAGGAAACCACGACCTTGGCGCCGAGCTTCGCCAGGAGTTCAGCAGAGCAGCGGCCGATGCCGCGGCTGGAGCCGGTGACGACCGCGACTTTGCCGGTGAGATCGAACGGGGTGTTTTTCATTGTCGTTGCCTCGATGCTTCAACGGCCTCCGTCATTGCGAGGAGCTCTTGCGACGAAGCAATCCAGACTGCCTCAACGGAAAGATCCTGGATTGCTTCGCTTCGCTCGCAGTGACGTGACGGTGGTGATACTCAGATCAACCCGCCCGCGTCCGCGACGCGGCGCTGGTGGTAGTCGGTGTCGCCGAACGTGTTCTCGATCATGGTGAGGCGCTTGAAGTAGTGGCCGATCTTCGCCTCCATGGTCATGCCGATGCCGCCGTGGAGCTGGATCGACTGCTGGCCGACGAATTTGGCGGACTTGCCGATCTGCACCTTGGCCGCGGCGATCGCGTTGGACCGCTCCTTGGCGTTCTCGAAATCGTTCGCCATGGTCGCGAACATCGACATCGAGCGTGCCTGCTCGGCGGCGACGAACATGTCGGAGGCGCGGTGCTGGAGCGACTGGAACGAGCCGATCGCGACGCCGAACTGTTTTCTGGTCTTGATGTACTCGACGGTGGTCTTGAGCGATTCATCCATCAGGCCGACCGCCTCGGCACAGAGTGCGACGCGGGCGTCATCGACCACGCGCTCGATCAGTGCGAGCGAATCCTCGGGGTTGCCGAGCACGGCATCCGGGCCGACCTCGACACCGGTGAAGGTGATGTCGGCGGCGTGCAGGCCGTCCTGCGTCGGATAGCCCTTCCTGGCGACGCCCTTGGCATTCGCCGGGACCAGGAACACGCCGATGCCGGTCTTGTCGCGGCGGTCACCCCTGGTGCGGGCGGTGACGACAAGCGTGTCGGCATTCTCGCCATTGAGCACGACGAATTTTTCGCCGTCGATGATCCAGCCATCGCCCTTCTTCTTCGCGGTCGTGGTGACGTCGAACAGATCGTAGCGCGAGTTCTTCTCGAGCTGCGCGAAGGCCAGCGTCTTGCTGCCGTCGATGATCCCGGGCACGTGCGCGGCCCTCTGCGCATCGGTGCCGGCATGGCGCAGGAAGCCGCCGCCGATCACGACCGTGGCGAGATACGGCTCCAGCACCAGCGCCTTGCCGAGCGCCTCCATCACGATCATGGTCTCGACGCCGCCGCCGCCAAAGCCGCCGTCGGCCTCGCTGAAGGGCAGGCCGAGCAGGCCCTGCTCGGCGAGCTTGAGCCAGACGGTCTTGCTCCAGCCGCCCTTCTCCGCCATGTACTTCTTACGGCTCTCGAAATCGTAGGAATCGGTCAAGAGGCCGTCGATGCTTTCCTTGAGAAGCCGCTGCTCCTCGTTCAAATCAAAATCCATGTTTCTCTACTCTCCCGGTATCTGATGTCGTCATGCCCGGCCTTGTGCCGGGCATCCACGTTTCTCCGTGCCGCTAGGCGTGGATGGCCGGGTCAAGCCCGGCCATGACGTCGAGTGCATGGCGACGAGTTGCAATCACAGCCCCAGCACCGCCTTGGCGATGATGTTGCGCTGGATCTCGTTGGAGCCGCCGTAGATCGAGACCTTGCGATTGTTGAAGTAGCTCGGCGCGATCTGGGCGGTCCAGTCCATGGCTTCGTTCGAGCCGTCGTCGCCGTGCACGTCGTAAGGCGCGGCGAACGGGCCGATTACTTCCATCAAGAGCTCGGTGGTGGTCTGCTGGATCTCGGAGCCCTTGATCTTCAGCACGGACGAGGCCGGATTGGGCTTGCCCTTGCCGTGCTTGCCTTCGTCGGCGACGACGCGCAGCTGCGTCAGCTCGAGCGCCTTCAGCTCGATCTCGCAGGCCGACAGCTTCTCGCGGAAGGCCGGGTCCTGGATGATCGGCTTGCCGCCGGATTCGACCTTGGAGGCGAGATCCTTGATGCGGCGGATGCGCTCCTTGGAGACGCCGACCCGCGCGATGCCGGTGCGCTCGTTGCCGAGCAGGAACTTGGCGTAGTCCCAGCCCTTGTTCTCCTCGCCGATCAGGTTCTCGATCGGGACTTCCACGTCGTCGAAGAACACCTCGTTGACCTCATGGCCGCCGTCGATAGTCTGGATCGGACGCACGGTGACGCCCTTCGACTTCATCGAGAACACGATGAAGGAGATGCCCATCTGCTTCTTCGCGGAGGGGTCGGTGCGGCAGAGGCAGAAGATCATGTCGGCGTGCTGGGCCAGCGTGGTCCAGGTCTTCTGGCCGTTGATGATCCACTTGTCGCCCTTGCGCTCGGCTTTCGTCTTCAGCGAAGCGAGGTCGGAGCCGGAGCCGGGCTCCGAAAAGCCCTGGCACCACCAGTCGTCGACATTGGCGATGCGCGGCAGATACTTCTTCTTCTGCTCCTCGTTGCCGAAGGTGTAGATGACGGGGCCGACCATGCTGACGCCGAAGGCGAGCGGCTGCGGCGCGGGATGCGCCTGAAGCTCCTCGTTGAAGATGTAGTGCTGCACGGCGGTCCACCCGGTGCCGCCATATTCCTTGGGCCAGTGGCTGACGCCCCAGCCTTTCTTGTTGAGGATGCGCCACCACGTCACCATCTCGTCCTTGGTGAGATGCCGGCCCTCGACCAGCTTGCGCCGCGTATCCGGCGGCACGTTGTCGCGGAAGAACTGCCGCACTTCCTCGCGAAACGCCTGCTCTTCTTTCGTGAATGCGAGATCCATCGGATCCTCCTGTGAACGTTATTCCCTATTCGTCATTCCGGGCGCGCGAAGCGCGAACCCGCAAATCTCGAAATTTTGGCTCGAGGTTCCGGGTTCATTCGCGTGCCGCGAATGCCCGGGAACGACGGGGCCCGTTACTGCAGCACCTCGAACAGCCCGGCAGCGCCCATGCCGCCACCGACGCACATGGTGACGACCGCATATTTGGCCTTGCGGCGGCGGCCTTCGATCAAAGCGTGGCCGGTGAGGCGCGCGCCCGACATGCCGTAGGGATGGCCGACCGAGATCGCGCCGCCATTGACGTTGATCTTGTCGGGATCGATGCCGAGCTTGTCGCGGCAATACAGCACCTGCACCGCGAAGGCTTCGTTGAGCTCCCAGAGGCCGATGTCGTCGACGGTGAGACCGTGGCGCTTCAAAAGGCGCGGCACGGCGAAGACCGGGCCGATGCCCATCTCGTCCGGCTCGCAACCGGCGGAGACGAAACCGCGGAAGATGCCGAGCGGCGCAAGGCCGCGCTTGGCGGCTTCCTTGTCGCTCATGATGACGGAGGCGCTGGCGCCGTCGGAGAGCTGGCTGGCATTGCCGGCGGTGATGGTGAAGCCCTCGCCGCGCACCGGCTTGAGACCGGCGAGGCCCTCGATCGTGGTCTCGGGGCGCGGGCCTTCGTCCTGCGACAGCGTGACCTCCTTCATCGACACGGCGCCGGTTGCCTTGTCGGTGACCGCCATCTGCGTCGTGATCGGCGCGATCTCCTCCTTGAACTTGCCGCCCTGCTGGGCCGCAGCGGTGCGGCGCTGGCTCTCCAGCGAATATTCGTCCTGGCGTTCGCGCGAGATGCCGTAGCGCTTGGCGACGACCTCAGCGGTGTCGATCATGGGCATGTAGACCTCGCCCTTGATCTTGAGCAGCGCCGGATCCTGGGCGTGGAAGCCGTTCATCTTGTCGTTCTGCACGAGCGAGATCGACTCGCCACCGCCGCCGACCGCGATCTCGACGCCGTCGAAGATCACCGAACGCGCGGCGAGCGCGATGGCCTGCAGGCCCGAGGCGCATTGCCGGTCGATGGTGGTGCCGGCGACGGTGACGGGCAGACCGGCGCGGAGCAGCGCCTTGCGCGCGATGTTGCCGCCGGTCGCGCCCTGCTGGAGGGCTGCGCCCATCACGACGTCCTCGATCTCCTTCGGGTCGACTTTTGCGCGCGCGACCGCTTCGCCGATGGCGTGGCCGAGCAGGGTTGCGCCCTCGGTGGCGTTGAGCGCGCCGCGATAGGCCTTGCCGATCGGGGTGCGGGCAGTGGAAACGATGACGGCGTCGGTCAAGAACGACCTCCTGATGCGGTTTTGGTGGATTGTGACGGTTTCTGCTGCTGGCGCAATTCGTGGCGCGACAATTTTCCGACCGGCGTGCGCGGCAGATCGTCGACGAACTCGACCGCGGCCGGCAGTTCGTGCTTGCCGAGCTTGCCGGCGAGCTGCGCGCGCAATTCGTCCAGCGAGAACGGCTTTGCGTCCGGCTTGAGCTTGATGAAGGCCTTCGCGGCCTCGCCGCGATACTGGTCGGGAATGCCGAGCACGATCACCTCGTGCACGCCCGGAATGGTGTAGATCGCCTGCTCGATCATCTGCGGATAGACGTTGAAGCCGCCGGAGATGATCATGTCCTTCTTGCGATCGACCAGGAAGAAATAGCCGTCGGTGTCGACATAGCCGATGTCGCCGGTGAGGAAGCGGCCGTCGACGAAGGCCTCAGCGGATCCCTCCGGCTTGTTCCAGTAGCCCTTGGTGACGTTCGGGCCCTTGATGCGGATCTCGCCGACTTCGCCCGGCGGCAGCACGCGTTTGGGATCGTCGAGCGCGACGACGTCGAGCTCGATGCCGGGCAGCATCAGGCCGATCGAGCCGGGCTTGTCCGGGCCGGCGGGCGGGTGGCCGGTGCCGGGCGAGCAGGTCTCGGTCATGCCCCAGCCGCTGCGCAGCTTCTTGCCGATCTTGCGCTCGAAGAAGCTCGCGATCTCCACCGGCAGCGGCGCGCCGCCGGAGCCGATGGTGACAAGCGAGGAGAAGTCGCGCTTGTCGAGATCGGGGAGCGCGGCGATCGCGATCCACATCGTCGGCACGCCCGGAAAATAAGTCGCGCGTTTCACCTCGATATCGCGCATCACGGCCTCGACGTCGAAGCGCTGATGCAGCGAGATCAGGTTGCCGCGGCGAAGCGAGGACAAGAGCACGACGGTGAGCGCGTAGATGTGGAACAGCGGCAGCACGCAGATCACGCGCTCGATCACGTCGCCGCGGGCGGCGCGCGCTGGCTTGCCCCAGACGTCGTAGATCGACACCGCCGCGGTGAGATTGCCGTGGGTCAGCATCGCGCCCTTGGGCAGGCCGGTGGTGCCGCCGGTATATTGCAGCAGCGCCACGTCGTCGGCCGTCACGGACGGCCACTGGGCCGGTGCGGTCGCGCCCTCGACAAAGGTCTTGAAGGTGACGATGCGGGGATCATCGGGAATCGCCGCCTGCGGCGTGCCGACCTTGCCCCAATGATCGTCCTCGCAGACGACGAGGCGATCGATCAGACCCTTCTCCAAAAATTTCAGCGCGGTCGGCAGCAGCGCCTGGAGATTCGAGGTCACGAGCACGCGCGAGCCGGAGTCGGAGACCTTGTGGGTCAGCGCGATCTCACCGTCGAGCGGCGACAGATGCGCGACGCGGCTGCCTGCCTTCAGCGCGCCGAAGAAATTGATGGGGTGGTCGGGCGTGTTGCCGAGGAACAACGCCACCGACGTGCCCTTGCCGCAGCCGGCCCGCAAGAACGCCGCGGCGGCGCGATCCACCATCGCGGCAAGCTCGGTGTAGGTCATGGGCCGGTCGCGAAACTCGATCGCAGTGCGCGGGCCGTAATCGGCGGCGGCTTTCGACAAGAGGTCGGGCAGCGTGCCCTGGACGATGGTGTCGTCCCACCGCACGCCCTCGGGATAAAACTGTTCGCCGGGATGGATCATTGCTTCTCTAAACCACGCAGACCGTCATTCCGGGCGGCTCGAAGAGCCGAACCCGGAATCTCGGGATTCTCAGGTGCGCAGCTGCGCACCATAGTTCGCCCTTCGGGCAGGGGCAGCAGCGGCCATCACGCCGCCTTCGACGCCGCCGCGAGCGAGGCGAACGTCTTGCCCTCCGCCGCGAGCCTCTTCAGCAGCGGCGCGGGCTCGAGGCTGGGGTCGTTGGTCTCTTTGGCATAGAAGGCGAGACGGTCGGCGATGTGCTTGAGGCCGACGGTGTCGGCCCAGTACATCGGGCCGCCGCGATAGATCGGCCAGCCGTAGCCGTAGAGCCAGACCACGTCGATATCGGAGGGGCGCGCCGCGATGCCCTCTTCGAGGATCTTCGCGCCCTCGTTGATCATCGGGTACATCATGCGCTCGAGGATCTCCTCGTCGCTGACGACGCGCTTCTTGCGGCCGAGGCGGAGAAGCGTCTCGTCGATCAGCTTCTCGACCTCCGGGTCGGGCAGCGGCGCGCGGGAGCCGGCTTCGTACTTGTAGTAGCCCTTGCCGGTCTTCTGGCCGAAGCGGCCGGCTTCGCACAGCGCGTCCGCGATCTCCGACTTGATGCCGCGGTCTTTCCGCGAGCGCCAGCCGATATCGAGGCCGGCGAGATCGCCCATCGCGAACGGTCCCATCGGCATGCCGAACTTGGTGACGACCGCGTCGACCTGCTGCGGCAGGGCGCCCTCGAACAGGAGCTTCTCGGCCTGCTTGCCGCGCTGCGCCAGCATGCGGTTGCCGACGAAGCCATCGCAGACGCCGACAACGGCCGGCACCTTGGCGATCTTGCGCGCGATCGTGACGGCCGTCACGAGAGCATCCGGCGCGGTCTTGTCGGCGCGGACGATCTCGCACAGCTTCATGACGTTGGCCGGCGAGAAGAAGTGCATGCCGAGCACGTCCTGCGGACGCTTGGTCGACTTGGCGATCTCGTCGATGTTCAGGTACGAGGTGTTGGAGGCGAGCACGGCGCCGGGCTTGGCGTACTGGTCGAGCTTGCCGAACACCTCCTTTTTCACTGCCATGGTCTCGAACACGGCCTCGATGACGAGATCGGCATCGCCGACATTCTCGATGCCGACCTTGCCGTCGATCAGCGCCATGCGCTTGGCGGGCGCATCGGCCGGAATGCCGCCGCGCGCAGCGGTCGCTTCCCAGTTCTTCTGCATCACGCCCATGCCGCGCTTGAGCTGCTCCTCGCCGGTCTCGATCAGGGTGACCGGAATACCGGCATTGGCAAAGGACATCGCGATACCGCCGCCCATGGTGCCGGCGCCGAGAATGGCAACACGGTTGACCGGACGCGGCTTGGTGCCTTCAGGGACGCCCGCGATCTTGTTGGCTTCGCGCTCGGCGAAGAACGCGTAGCGCTGCGCCTTGGACTGATCGCTGGCGACGAGCTTGAGGAAGCCTTCGCGCTCCTTCTTCAGACCTTCGTCGAAGGGCAGGTCGATGGCATAGCCGACGGCGTCGGCGGCCGCGAACGGCGCCTCCAGGCCGCGCGACTTCTTGGTCATGGCGGCAACCGCATTGGTGAAGATCGAGCGGTCGGCCTTGGCGGCCGCGAGCTTGGAATCGTCGTCGCGCAGCCGACGCAACGGACGCTTCTCGGCGATGAGCTTGCGCACGAAGGCTTCGCCGCCGGACGCTGGTCCTTCGACGATCTCCTCGATCAAGCCGTTCTTCAGCGCTTCCGCCGCACCGATCGGGTCGCCGCCGACGATCATCTTGACGGCGAGCTCGGGCCCGACCGCGCGCGGCAGGCGCTGGGTGCCGCCGGCGCCGGGCAACAGGCCGAGCTTCACCTCGGGCAGGCCGAGCTTGGCTTCTTTCACCGCCACGCGGAAATGGCAGGCGAGCGCGACCTCGAGACCGCCGCCGAGCGCAGTGCCGTGGATAGCCGCAACGACCGGCTTGGGCGAATTCTCGATCTCGGACAGCACGTCGTTGAGCGCGGGCGGCTTCGGCGGCTTGCCGAACTCGGTGATGTCGGCACCGGCGATGAAGGTGCGGCCGGCGCAGGTCAGCACGATGCCCTTGATGGCGGGATCGGCGATTGCGGCCTTGATGCACTCGAGGATACCACCGCGGACTGCGGCACTCAGCGCATTGACCGGCGGACTGTTGACCGTGACGATCCCGACTTCGTCATGACGCTCAAGCTTGACCACTTCGCTCACGGTGTCCCTCCTTGGTGGGGATTTACTTTTGTTCGATTTCGCGGTGCGGAATTTAATTCCGCATCTTGACGGCAGGGTTATTTTGAAGCACGGACGTTGTCAACGACTCCGCGCAAGAAGCAGATCAGGGATGAAGCGTACAGGAAAGAAGGCTGCGACCGATCGGAATTTCGTCGTCGCGCTTTCCCGCGGACTGGATGTATTGCGCGCGTTCCAACCCAATGACGGCCTGCTCGGCAATCAGGAGATTGCGGCCCGCACCAAGCTGCCCAAGCCGACCGTGTCGCGGCTGACCTACACGTTGACCAAGCTCGGTTATCTGACGCCGGTTCCCCGGTTCGAGAAGTACCAGCTCGCCCCTGCAGCGATGTCCCTCGGCTATGCGGCATTAGCCAATCTGGGCGTTCGGCATTTGTCCGAGCCGTTCCGCGAGGAAGTGATGCGCGCGACCGGCGGCGCCGTCGCCGTCGGCGGCCGCGATCGTCACAGCATGATCTATTTCGGGCAAAGTCGCGGCAGCGAGACGGTCGGTGTTCAACTTGACGTCGGCTCGCGCGTGCCGATTGCAACTACCGCGATGGGGCGCGCCTATTACTGGGCCCTCGACGACGAGGGTCGCGCTGAAGTGTCGCGCATTCTGCGCGAACATTACGGCAGCCGCTGGCCGAAGATGCGCGACGGCTTGGAGCGGTCCGGCGAGATCATAGCGAAGTATGGCTTCGCCATTTCGGTCGGAGACTGGCACGACGACATCGGCGCCGCCGGAGTGGCGCTCAAGCTCAACGACGGAACCGGACCTTACGCATTCAATTGCGGCGCGCCAGCATTCCGTTTCACGGAAGAGCGTTTGATCAACGACATTGGACCGCGTCTGCTTGCGATGGTAAGGAACATCGAAGCGGCGCTCGGGGGTCTGATGCCGCATTCCAAAAAAGACATCAGCAAAAAGCTGAAATCAGGAGGAAAAGTTGCGCGTGTGGCCGAGGGATTCAGATAGCCTTTGTCGTCACCGGGAGCGGTTCGCATCGCCCCATCGCTCACTGAAGAACGTGAGCGAGACGAGATGACGCAGGCACAGCTCGCGCGGGGGACATCGCCCCTGCTCGCAGTTCGCGACGTCAGCGTCGTGTTCGGCGGCATCGTTGCGCTCAACGGTGTGTCCTTCGACATGCACAAGGGCCAGATCCTCGGATTGATCGGGCCCAACGGCGCCGGCAAGACCACGCTGTTCAACTGCCTCAGCCGGCTCTACCAGCCGTCGTCCGGCGACATTCTGATGGAAGGCGTGAGCATCCTGTCGCGGCCACCGCACCGGATCGCCGAGATCGGCATCGGCCGCACCTTCCAGAACGTGGCGCTGTTCCCGAATCTGTCGGTGATGGACAACGTCCGCGTCGGCGCGCATTCGAAGACCTCCAGCGACATCATCAGCGACTCCTTAAGGCTGGCCTGGGTCCGGCGCAGCGAGACCGAGGTCAACAAGAAGGTGCACGAGATCCTCGCCTATCTCGATCTCGAGGACGTCGCCCACACCGTGGTGTCAGGCCTGCCCTTCGGCACGCAGAAGCGGGTCGAGCTGGCGCGTGCGCTGGCCGCCGACCCGAAGATCCTGCTGCTCGACGAGCCGGCGGGCGGTCTCAATCATGAGGAGGTCTATGTGCTGGGCGACCTCATCCGCCGCATCCGCGATGAGCGCCACATGACCGTGCTGCTGGTCGAGCACCACATGGGCCTCGTGATGTCGATCGCCGACCACGTGGTCGCGCTCAATTTCGGCAAGAAGCTCGCGGAAGGCACCCCCGCCCAGGTGCAGGCGGACCCCCACGTCATCAAGGCCTATCTCGGGAGCAAAGACCAATGACGACACTGCTCAACGTCAAGGATCTGCGCGCCTATTACGGTCAGGTCCAGGCGCTCCATGGCCTGTCCTTCTCGCTCAACGAGGGATCGCTGACGACGCTGCTCGGGGCCAACGGCGCCGGCAAGACCACGACGCTGCGCGCGATCTGCAACATGGTGCGCTCGACCGGCGCGATCGAGTTCGACGGCAAGCCGCTGAACAACCGCTCGACCGAGAACATCGTGCGGTACGGCATTGCCCATGTGCCGCAGGGCCGCGGCACCTTCACCAACATGACCGTGGAGGAGAACCTCCAGCTCGGGGCGATCACCCGCAAGGACAGCGCCGGCATCGTCTCCGACATCGAGCGCATGTATGCGCATTTCCCAGTCTTGAAGCAGCGCCACACCCAGCAGGCCGGCACGCTGTCCGGCGGCGAGCAGCAGATGCTGGCGGTCGCTCGGGCGCTGATGCTGCGGCCGCGCCTGATGCTGCTGGACGAGCCCTCCTTCGGGCTCGCGCCGCTGGTGGTGCGCGATCTGTTCGGCATCCTCGGCAAGATCAACCGCGAGGACAAGGTGTCGATCCTGGTGGTCGAGCAGAACGCCCAGCTCGCGCTCGAGCTCGCCGATCAGGCCTATGTGATCGAGACCGGGCGCATCGTGATGTCGGGCAAGGCCAAGGACATCGCGAACAACGAAGAAATCCGCAAATCCTATCTGGGTTATTGAGGTGGGTGCATCGATGGAATCGATCTATCCGCGCGCTCGCTACACCTCTCCCGAAGGGAGAGGTCGATTTGCGAAAGCAAATCGGGTGAGGGGTTACGGTCTCTCGTTGGAGCGGCGCCCCCTCACCCGGATTGCTTCGCAATCCGACCTCTCCCCGCTGGGAAGAGGTGTCGTCGCCGACGCCGTTCTCGCTCAATCCCAACTCGCAGCGCTATAGGGGAGCCCGAGGTCCATGGAGCTTTTCACCAACCAGGTCCTGGCCGGCATCGCCACCGGCGCGATCTATGCCTGCATGGCGCTCGCCGTGGTCATGATCTACCAGGCGATCGACCATCTCAATTTCGCGCAAGGCGAGATGGCGATGTTCTCGACCTTCATCTCCTGGCAGTTGATGCAGTGGGGCGTGTCCTACTGGGCTGCCTTCATCATTACGCTGGCATTTTCCTTTGTCGCCGGCATCGCGATCGAGCGCATCCTGTTCAAGCCGCTCGCCAAGGCACCGGTGCTGACCAACGTCGCCGGCTTCATCGCCCTGTTTGCGATCATCAACTCCTCGGCCGGCCTGATCTGGGACTTCACCATCAAGCAATATCCGACCCCGTTCGGCTCCGCGCCGTTCCTGGGCAGCCAGCTGATCTCCACCCACCAGGCCGGCATGATCGGCGTCACCGTACTGCTGCTGCTCGGCCTCTATTTCTTCTTCCAGTACACCAGGATCGGCCTCGCCATGCGCGCCGCCGCCTCGGTGCCTGAATCGGCCCGCCTCGTCGGCATCAACACGAGCTGGATGATCGCGCTCGGCTGGGGCATGGCGACCGCGATCGGCTCGATCGCCGGCATGCTGATCGCTCCCGTCGTGTTCCTCGAGCCGAACATGATGGGCGGCGTCCTGATCTACGGCTTCGCCGCGGCGGTGCTCGGCGGATTGTCGAGCCCGTTCGGCGCCGTGGTCGGCGGCTTCCTGGTCGGCGTCTTCGAGAATCTCGCCGGCACCTACATCCCAGGGGTCGGCAACGAGCTGAAACTTCCGATCGCGCTCGCGCTGATCATTTCCGTCCTGGTCGTCAAACCCGCTGGCCTGTTCGGCCGGCACATCGTCAAGCGAGTTTGATCATGAGCGCTGCAGAAGAAGTCGTCGCCGAAGGCCACGAAGCTGTCGAGGCGGTTCCGAAGCGGGCCATGACGCTGGGCACCGGCACCTCGCTGCTGGTGCTGGCGGCGCTGCTGATCGTGCCGGTGTTCGTCAAGAACTTCATCATCTTCCAGATGACGATGCTCCTGATCTACGGGCTCGCGGTGCTGGCGCTGAACATCCTGACCGGCGGAAGCGGCCAGTTCTCGCTCGGCCAGAGCGCGTTCTACGCCGTCGGCGCCTATACCTCGGCGGTGCTGATGGAGCACGCCAACATCAACTACGCGCTGACCATTCCGATTTCCGCCGCGGTCTGCTTCGCATTCGGCTACCTGTTCGGCAAGCCGGCGCTGCGGCTGTCGGGCGTCTATCTCGCGCTCGCGACCTTCGCACTCGCCACCGCGATGCCACAGCTGTTGAAACTGAACTTCCTCGAGCACTGGACCGGCGGCGTGCAAGGCCTCGTCGTCACCAAGCCGGACGCACCGTTCGGCCTGCCGATGTCGCAGGACATGTGGCTGTACTACTTCACGCTCGTCGTGACCGTCGCGATCTACATCTTCTCGGTGAACCTGCTGCGCTCCCGCTCCGGCCGCGCCTTCATGGCGATCCGCGACAACGAGATCGCGGCCTCCTCGATGGGTGTCAACGTCGCGCTCTACAAGACGCTCGCTTTCGGAGTGTCCGCCGGCATCACCGGCGTTGCCGGCTCGCTTGGCGCCATCGCCGTGCAATTCGTCGCGCCCGACAGCTACACCATCACGCTTGCGATCTCGCTGTTCCTCGGCATGGTCGTCGGCGGCGTCGGCTGGCTGCCCGGCTCGTTCGTCGGCGCGGCCTTCATCATCTTCGTGCCAAACATGGCGGAAAGCATCTCCAAGGGCCTTTCCGGCGCGGTGTTCGGGGTGCTGTTGTTCCTCGTCATCTACCTCGTGCCGCACGGCGCAAGACAGGCCGCAATCCTGGGCCAGCAACTCGCTGGCAAGCTCAGGAAGAACTGAAAACTCTCAAGGACCGTCGTTAACCAAGGAGACCCAATTGCTTTTCGGAAGAACACTGCGATCCGCCGCGCTGGTCACGGCAACGGCGGCCATCACTCTCACCTCCGGCGCTGCACTCGCCCAAAAGAAATACGACACCGGCGCGTCCGATACCGAGATCAAGATCGGCAACATCATGCCGTACAGCGGTCCGGCGTCGGCCTACGGCATCATCGGCAAGACCGAAGAAGCCTATTTCAAGATGATCAACGACAAGGGCGGCATCAACGGCCGCAAGATCAATTTCGTGACCTATGACGACGGCTATTCGCCGCCGAAAGCCGTCGAGCAGGTCCGCAAGCTGGTCGAGAGCGACGAGGTGCTGACCGTCTTCAATCCGCTCGGCACGCCCTCGAACACGGCGATCCAGAAATACCTCAACGCCAAGAAGATCCCGCAGCTCTTCGTCGCCACCGGCGCCACCAAGTGGAACGATCCGAAGAACTTCCCCTGGACCATGGGCTGGCAGCCCTCCTACCAGAGCGAAGCGCACATCTACGCGAAATGGCTGATGAAGGAGAAGCCCGATGCCAAGGTCGCGATCCTCTATCAGAACGACGATTTCGGCAAAGACTACCTCAAGGGCACCAAGGACGGGCTCGGCGCCAAGGCCTCTTCCATGATCATCATGGAAGAGAGCTATGAGGTCTCCGAGCCGTCGATCGACGGCCACATCGTCAAGATCAAGGCGGCCAATCCCGACGTGCTGCTGATCTATGCGACGCCGAAGTTCGCGGCCCAGACCATCAAGAAGACCGCCGAGCTCAGCTGGAAGCCGCTCCAGATCCTCACCAACGTGTCGATCTCGGTCGGCAGCGTGATGAAGCCGGCCGGCTTCGAGAGCGCGCAGGGCGTGCTGTCGGCGGCCTATGCCAAGGATTCGACGGATCCGCAGTGGGTCAACGATCCCGGCATGAAGAGGTGGAACGAGTTCGTCGACAAGTACATGCCGGGTGCCGACAAGTCCGACACCAGCATGGTCTATGGCTACGGCGCCGCGTCGACGCTGGCCAAGGTGCTGGAAATGTGCGGTGACGACCTCACCCGCACCAACCTCATGAAGCAGGCGGCGAGCCTGAAGGACTTTGCGCCGGATACCCTGCTGCCCGGCGTCAAGATCAACACCAGCGCCACCGATTTCGCTCCGATCGCGCAGCTCCAGATGATGCGCTTCAAGGGCGAGAGGTGGGAACTGTTCGGCGAGATCATCAGCGGCGACGTCGCCTCCGAATGACACGCTGATGCAACAATTCAGCGCGAAGAGCCCCCGCGGGCAACTGCGGGGGCTTTTTGTTGACGTCTGGCCGCAATCTTGTTCAATGCGGCGCCGATCCAGCTCGGGGTAGGAGAACAATGACTGCCGTTCGTTTTCAGGTTGCGACGCTCTGGGTCGCATTTGCGTTGTGCACTGCAATGAGCAGCGAAGTGCTGGCGCAGAAAAAATATGACAGCGGAGCTTCGGATACCGAGATCAAGATCGGTAATATCATGCCCTATAGCGGTCCGGCCTCCGCCTATGCCGCTATCGGCAAGGCCGAAGAAGCCTATTTCAACAAGATCAATGCCGAGGGCGGCATCAACGGCCGCAAGATCAAATTCATCTCCTATGACGACGCCTATTCGCCGCCGAAAACGGTCGAGCAGGCGCGCAAGCTGGTCGAGAGCGACGGGGTGCTCTTGATCTTCGGCTCGCTCGGAACCTCCACCAACAGCGCCATCCGCAAATACATGAACGAGAAGAAGGTGCCGCAATTGTTCGTAGCGAGCGGTGCGTCGAAATGGAACGAGCCCAAGCAATATCCATGGACCATGGGCTGGCAGCCCTCCTACCAGAGCGAAGCGCGCATCTACGCCAAGTACATCATGAAGGAGAGGCCGCAGGCGAAGATCGGCGTGCTCTACCAGAACGACGATTTCGGCAAGGACTATCTGAAGGGACTCAAAGACGGCCTCGGCGCCAAGGCTTCGATGATCGTGCTGGAAGAGGCCTACAACACCTCGGAGCCGGCGGTCGACGAGCACGTCGTCAAGTTGAAAGCCTCCGGTGCCGACGTCTTCATCAGCATCACCACACCGAAATTCACGGCGCAAGGAATCAAGAAGGCCGCGGAGATCAACTGGCATCCGGTCCAGATCATCTCCAACGTCTCGACCTCGGTCGGCGGCGTGATCGAACCGGCGGGGTTCGAGATCTCGCAAGGCATCCTGTCGGCGAGCTACACCAAGGACGGCTCCGATCCGCAGTGGGATGCCGATGACGGCATGAAGAAATTCTACAACTTCCTCGCCCAATACGACCCCAAGGCCAACAAGCTCGATGCCGGCGTCGCGTTCGGCTATGCCGCCGCGCAGACCATGGTGAAGGTGCTGCAGATGTGCGGCAACGATCTCACCCGCGAGAACGTCATGAAGCAGGCCGCCAGCCTGAAGGACTTCGCACCCGACACGCTGCTGCCCGGCATCAAGATCAATACCGCGCCGGACAATTTCGCCCCGATCGAACAGCTCCAGATGATGCGGTTCAAGGGCCGGAAATGGGAGCTGTTCGGCGACATCATCTCGAGCGAGCTCGGACAATAGAGCCGTCGCGAGCAGCCGCAATTTGGAGTTAATTAGATCGGAGTGACGCAACTCCAGGTTCGCGCGATCGCGGGCGCGGCAGTACTGCCGCATGGAAATATTCCGCACCGCATCGATCAAATCACGCTCTCGACGATGGTTTCGCCGGGGGCGTTTTTCTTGCTGGGTGCGGGAGAAGGGTATTCAATGTGAGCCGGAGCGGCACGAGACGAGCGCTCCCAATCAAGAACAAGCGACACATTCAACAGACCCAGGGAGATCGAGATGCCTGCAATGCATGTGCGTTTGGGGGCCCTTGCGGCTGCCCTCGCGCTGTCTGCCGCTCTGTCCACCGTAGCGTCAGCGCAGAAGAAATACGATACCGGCGCATCGGACACCGCAATCAAGATCGGCAACATCATGCCCTATAGCGGACCGGCCTCCGCTTACGGCGTGATCGGCAAGACGGAAGAAGCCTATTTCCGCAAGATCAACGCTGAAGGCGGCATCAACGGTCGCAAGATCAACTTCATCAGCTATGACGATGCCTACTCGCCGCCGAAGACGGTGGAGCAGGCCCGCAAGCTCGTCGAGAGCGACGAGGTTCTGCTGATCTTCAACTCGCTCGGCACGCCGCCCAACTCGGCGATCCAGAAATACATGAACTCCAAGAAGGTGCCGCAGCTCTTCGTCGCCACCGGCGCGACCAAGTGGAACGATCCGAAAGATTTCCCCTGGACCATGGGCTGGCAGCCCAACTACCAGAGCGAATCGCAGATTTACGCAAAGTACATCCTGAAGAACCATCCCGACGCCAAGATCGGCGTGCTCTACCAGAACGACGATTACGGCAAGGACTATCTGAAAGGCTTCAAGGACGGACTTGGGACCAAGGCCTCGATGATCATCATCGAGGACAGCTATGAAGTCTCCGAGCCGACCATCGACTCGCACATCGTCAGGCTGAAGTCGTCCGGCGCGGACGTGTTCTTCAACATCACGACGCCGAAATTCGCGGCGCAGGCGATCAAGAAGAATGCGGAGATCGGCTGGAAGCCGCTCCATTTCCTCAACAACGTGTCGGCGTCGATCGGCAGTGTGATCAAGCCGGCAGGCTTCGAGAACGCGCAGGACATCATCTCCTCGCAATATTTCAAGGATCCCACCGATCCGCAGTGGAAGAACGATCCCGCGATGAAGGCCTGGAACGAGTTCCTGGACAAATACTATCCCGAGGCCAACCGGGCCGACGCCTCGGTGATGTACGGCTTCATCGTGTCCCAGGGTCTCGTGCAGGTGCTGAAGGCCTGCGGCGACGATCTGACGCGTGAGAACGTGATGAAGCACGCGGCCAGCCTGAAGGATTTCGAACCGCTCGGCCTGCTGCCGGGCGTCAAGGTTAACACCAGCCCCACCGACTTTGCTCCGATCTCCCAGTTGCAGCTCATCCGCTTCAAGGGGGAAGCCTGGGAGCGGTTCGGCGACGTTCTCAGCAGCGACGTCGGAGGCTAGGGGATCGACAGGCGCGAATAACGACTAAAGACGCAGCCCCCGCGGCCAAGTCGCAGGGGCTTTTCCTTGAAGCTTTCGGGCAAATCGTATTGAATTGCGGTCGCGCCACCAAAAAACCCGAGACAAGAAAAGGGACGCACACACCAAGAAAAACAGGGAGATTGGAATGCCTGCTGTCACCGGCAAGCTTGCGGCCGCATCATTGGCGCTCGCGCTCATCGCGGCCTCGGCCTCAACTGCATCAGCCCAGAAGAAATACGATACCGGCGCGACCGGCACCGAGATCAAGATCGGCAACATCATGCCCTACAGCGGACCGGCCTCCGCCTATGGCATCATCGGACGCACCGAAGCCGCCTATTTCAAGAAGGTCAACGACGAGGGCGGCATCAACGCCCGCAAGATCAACTTCATCAGCTATGACGATGCGTACTCGCCGCCGAAGACGGTGGAGCAGGCCCGCAAGCTGGTCGAGAGCGACGAAGTGCTGCTGATCTTCAACTCGCTCGGCACACCGTCGAACTCGGCGATCCAGAAATACATGAACTCGAAGAAGGTGCCGCAGCTGTTCGTCGCCACCGGCGCCACCAAGTGGAACGATCCGAAAGATTTCCCCTGGACCATGGGCTGGCAGCCCAACTACCAGAGCGAGACGCAGATCTATGCGAAGTACATCCTGAAGGAGATGCCGAACGCGAAGATCGCCGTCCTGTTCCAGAACGACGATTACGGCAAGGACTATCTCAAGGGCCTGAAGGATGGCCTCGGCGCCAAGGCCGCCAGCATGATCGTGGCCGAGGAAAGCTACGAGACGTCCGAACCGACGATCGACAACCACATCGTCAAGCTGAAGGCCACCGGCGCCGATATCTTCGTCAACATCACCACGCCGAAATTCGCGGCGCAGGCGATCAAGAAGAACGCCGAGATCGGATGGAAGCCGATCCACTTCCTCAACAACGTCTCCGCCTCGGTCGGCAGCGTGATCAAGCCCGCCGGCTTCGAGAACGCGCAAGGCATCATCTCGGCGGCCTATCTGAAAGACACCACCGATGCGCAATGGGCCAACGACGCCGGGATGAAGGCATTTCTCGATTTCATGACGAAGTACTTCCCCGAAGGCGACAAGACGGACAACGGCACGATCGTCGGCTACGGCGTCGCGCAGACGCTGGTCCAGGTGCTGAAGAACTGCGGTGACGATCTCACGCGCGCGAATGTGATGAAACAAGCCGCGAGCCTGAAGGACTTCCGCACCGAGGTGCTGCTACCCGGCATCAAGATCAACACGTCGGCGACCGACTTCGCCCCGATCAGCTCACTGCAGCTGCAACGCTTCAAGGGCGAGCGATGGGAACTGTTCGGCGACGTGATCGACGCGGAAGCCGGCGGCTAGCGCGAAACACACGACGAGCCCCCCGCGAGACGATCGCAGGGGGCTTTGCTTGCGCGTGGATTATGATCACGCGATTGCACAATCGAATAATGGTAAAGGCCGCTTACGCTTTGCCGCACGATGCGGTAGGCAGATGGCCGGCGACCTTGTCGCCGCCACCTCAGTCTGCTCAAGGCCATCGTCCATGACCGACCGCCGTCCTTTGCTCCGCGCGCTCTACGACGCCGCCGTCGCCGCCGCCCATCCCGACGTGGTGCTGGCCCCTCATTTGCGGCCTGCCCCCAAGGGACGCGTGATCTGTCTTGCCGCCGGCAAGGGCGCCGGCGCGATGGCCGCGGCGGCGGAGCGGCACTATCTCGATACGCTCAAGCTCGCGCCGGAGCGGCTGGTCGGCATCGCCACCACGCGCCACGGCTACGGCGTGCCGACGCGCCGCATCCGCGTGGTCGAGGCCGGTCATCCCGTGCCCGACGAGGCCGGCCTGAAGGGCGCCGCCGACACGCTGGCGCTCGCCGGCGAGGCCGGGCCCGACGATCTCTTGCTGGTCCTGCTCACCGGCGGCGGCTCGGCGAACTGGATCGCGCCGGTGGAAGGCATCAGCTTCGCGCAGAAGCAGGCGGTCAACAAGGCGCTGCTGCGCTCGGGTGCGCCGATCGGCGAGATGAATGTCGTGCGCAAGCACCTGTCGCGCATCAAAGGCGGCCGGCTGGCGCGCGCCGGCAGGAATGCCGCCGAGATCGTCACGCTCGCGATCTCGGACGTGCCGCACGACGAGCCCTCCGCGATCGCCTCCGGCCCCACCGTGCCCGACGCGACGACGCTGGCGGATGCGCTCGCGATCGTGGCCAAGTACAGGCTCGACATCGACGATGCGGTGCGCCGCGCGCTCGACGATCCCAATAACGAGAGCTGCAAGCCGGGTGACGCGGCGTTTGCGCGCGCGCATTTCGAGCTGATCGCGCGGCCCAAGCAATCGCTGGACGCCGCGGTGAAGCTCGCGCGCCAGTCCGGCTACGAGACCATCGATCTCGGCGCAGATCTCGAAGGCGAGGCCCGCGAGGTCGCCGCCGATCATGCCAGGCTGGCGCTGCAAGCCCGCGCCCAGGGCAAGCGCGTCGCGATCCTCTCCGGCGGCGAGCTCACGGTGACCGTGCGCGGCCATGGCCGCGGCGGACCGAACCAGGAATACGCGCTGGCGCTCGCCGAGCTGCTCCAGGATACGCCGGACATTTCGGCGCTCGCCGGCGATACCGACGGCGCCGATGGTGGTGCCGGCCACCCCACCGACCCCGCCGGCGCGCTGATCGACGCAGCGACGTTTGCGAAGATGAAGGCGCTGGCGCTTCAGCCGCAGGCCTATCTCGACAACAACGACGCGACGACGTTCTTCGAGGCCACGGGGGATCTGCTGCAGCCGGGGCCGACGCTGACCAATGTGAATGATATCCGCGTGATCCTGGTGGATTGAGGCGCGAAAGCGGGGAATCCAGTACGCCGCGGCTTATCGACAAATCACAACCGTCTCGGAGTACTGGATCGCCCGCCTTCGCGGGCGATGACGGCAGAGAGTGAGGATCCACCGCCGGTAGCCGCGGGGCTCAAAACTCGTTCGCGATCTTCGCGAGCATCGCGATCAGGGCCTCGCGGTTGGCCTGGCCGAGCAGATCGTTCAACCGGGCCTCGTGCTTGGTGGCAACGAGCTTTTTCGCGCGCGCCAGCACGGCCTTGCCCTTGTCGGTCAGGACCAGGATGTGCGAGCGGCGGTCGTTGGTGGAGCGGATCCGCGCGCAGAGGTCGCGGCTCTCCAAATTGTCGAGCATCGCCACGAAATTCGGCCTGAGGATGCCGAGGGTGGAGGCGATCTCGGTCTGGTTCCGGCCGGGGTTCTTCTCGACCAGCAGCAGCACCGAGAACTGCGCCGGCGTCAGCTGCAGCGAGGCCATGCAGCGCAGAAAGTTCTCGAATACCTTGAGCTGCGCCCGCTTCAGGACATAGCCAAGCTGTTCGGATAGCTCGCCGAGCTGGAGAGCTTCGCTCTGCGGCTCGGCCGCATCCTTGCGGCCCTTGGCCGCGTCAGCCGGCTTTTCGGAGGTCTTTTCAGCGGTTTTGGAAACGGTCATCGCCTCGTGCTCGTAATCCCGCTAAATTCGGGAGGGGTCGCTTCCCACTCTTGATGTTATATTTGATAATTGTTATGGACCATATCAAATATCGCATGCGTTTTTCAATGGCTGTGAGCGGACCGTCCACCGCAATCGAGAGGACCGGTCCGGATTAGGGGGAGCGTCCGGTCTTGAATACCACCATCATGCTGTTCCTGGTGCAGGACGGCATCACCAATGGCGCAATCTATGCGCTGCTCGGCCTGGCGCTGGTGCTGGTGTTCGCCGTCACCCGCGTCATCCTCATTCCCCAGGGCGAATTCGTCACCTACGGCGCGCTGACCTATGCCTCGCTGGCGGCGGGCCAAATGCCGGGCACGGCCAAGCTCGCGCTCGCGCTCGGCATCGGCGCCTTCGCCTTCGACCTGTTCGTGGCGCGCAGGGCGCTGCATGCGCGGCTGGTGGTTCGCAGCTTCATCACCAACATCGTGCTGCCTTCCATCGTGCTGGCGCTGACCCTCTACTTCGCCGCGCAGAAGCCGCCGGTGCCGGTCTGCATCGCGCTGTCGCTGGTGATCGTGGCGATGATCGGACTCTATCTCTACCGCATCGCGTTCCAGCCGCTGGCGCACACCTCCGTGCTGGTGCTGCTGATCGCCTCGGTGGGCGTGCATCTCGCGCTACAGGGCCTCGGCCTGCTGTTCTTCGGCGCCGAAGGCCAACGCGGACCTGCCGTGCTGTCCGGCGCCTTTACTGCCGGCGCGCTGCGCTTCACCGGCCAGAGCATCACCGTCTACGCCATCACCATCGCCTTCATCGTCGCCCTCTGGCTGTTCTTCGGCCTGACGCTCTACGGCAAGGCGCTGCGCGCGACCGCGGTGAACCGGCTGGGCGCGCGGCTTGCGGGCATCCGCACCACGCTGTCGGGGCAGATCGCCTTCCTGCTGGCCTCGGTCATCGGCGCGCTGTCAGGCATCATGATCGTGCCGATCACGACGCTCTACTACGATTCGGGCTTCCTGATCGGCCTGAAGGGTTTCGTCGCCGCGATCATCGGCGGGCTGGTCAGCTATCCCCTCACCGCCGCCGCGGCGCTGGTGGTCGGCATCGTCGAGGCGTTCTCGTCCTTCTATGCCTCCAACTACAAGGAGGTGATCGTCTTCATGCTGCTGATCCCCGTGCTGCTGCTGCGCTCGCTCGCCGCTCCCGCAGTCGAGGAAGAGAAGGACTGACGCGCATGCAGAGCCGGCTTCCCATTCTCGTTTTTGCAGCTCTCATGGCGGCGATCCCGTTCGTCCCCGGCATGCCGCCGTTCTGGATCGTGCTGCTCGACAATATCGGTCTCGCGGCGCTGGTCGCGATGGGTCTCGTGCTGCTGACCGGCGTCGGCGGCCTCACCTCGTTCGGGCAAGCCGCCTTCGTCGGCTTCGGCGCCTACACCACCGCGGTGCTGTCGACGGCCTACGGCCTGTCGCCGTGGCTGACGCTGCCGCTGTCGCTCGTGGTCAGCGGATCGCTGGCGGTGCTGCTCGGGTTGATCACGGTCCGCCTCTCCGGCCATTATCTGCCGCTCGGCACGCTCGCCTGGGGGCTTGGCCTGTTCTATCTCTTCAGCAAGCTGGAATTCTTAGGGAGAAACGACGGCATCTCGGCCATCCCGCCGCTGTCGATCGGTGCGTTCAAGATGCTCTCGCCCGGCTCGATCTACTACGCGATCTGGGTCGCGGTGATCGTCTCGGCGCTGCTGACGATGAACCTGCTGGACTCCCGCACCGGCCGCGCCATTCGCGCGCTCAGGCGCGGCCATGTCGCGGCCGAGGCGTTCGGCGTGCACACGCCGCGGGCCAAGCTCCTGGTGTTCATCCATGCCGCGGTGCTCGCGGGGCTTTCGGGGTGGCTCTACGCGCATCTTCAGCGCGCGGTGAACCCGACGCCGTTCGGCGCACAGGCCGGCATCGAATATCTCTTCATCGCGGTGGTCGGCGGCGCCGGGTATGTCTGGGGCGGCGTGCTCGGCGCGGCGATCGTCGTGGTGCTGAAAGAGGTGCTGCAAAGCTATCTGCCGCTGATCCTGCCCGGCTCCGGCCAGGTCGAGACCATCGTGTTCGGCATCATGCTGGTGGCGCTGCTGCAGCTCGCGCCCGGCGGCCTGTGGCCCTGGCTGATATCGTTCCTGCCCGAGCGCACGGGTGGCAGGAAGCCTGACACCTCGCTGAAGCTGGAACATCGCGCCCGCACGGTTGGCGAGTCCGGCGTCCTGCTTCAGGTGGAGAAAGCGCGAAAACAGTTCGGCGGCGTGGTCGCGGTCAACAACGTCTCCTTCGACGTCCAGGCCCGCGAGATCGTCGCGCTGATCGGTCCGAACGGCGCCGGCAAGAGCACGACGTTCAACCTGATCACCGGCGTGCTGTCGGCGACATCGGGCTCGATCTCGGTGCTCGGCAGGAAGGTTGACAACGCGCCGCCGCAGGAGATCGTCAAGCTCGGCATCAGCAGGACCTTCCAGCACGTCAAGCTGGTCCCCGACATGACCGTGCTGGAGAACGTCGCGATCGGCGCGCATCTGCGCGGCCATTCCGGTCCGATCTCCTCGATGCTGCGGCTCGACCGCGCTGATGAGGCCAAGCTGCTCGCGGAAGCCGCGCGCCAGATCGAGCGCGTCGGCCTCGCCGAGCAGATGCACCAGCTTGCCGGCAGCCTCTCGCTCGGCCAGCAGCGCATCGTCGAGATCGCCCGCGCGTTGTGTGTCGATCCGATGCTGCTGTTGCTCGACGAGCCGGCCGCGGGCCTCCGCCACATGGAGAAGCAGCGCCTCGCAACGCTGCTTCGTGACTTGCGTGACGGCGGGATGAGCGTGCTGCTGGTCGAGCACGACATGGGTTTTGTGATGAACCTCGCCGACCGCATCGTGGTGCTCGATTTCGGCACCAAGATCGCCGAGGGCACGCCCGCCACGATCAAGACCAATCCCGAAGTGATCAAGGCCTATCTCGGAGTGGCGGCATGAGCGCGCTGTTGTCCGTCACCGATGCGCATGTCGCCTATGGCAAGGTCGAGGCCGTGCGCTCGGTCTCGCTCGAGGTCGGCACCAACGAGATCGTCACCATCGTCGGCGCCAATGGCGCCGGCAAGACCACGCTGTTGTCGGCCATCATGGGCATCCTGCCGCTGAAGGGCCGCGTCACCTTTGCCGGCCAGGATCTCGCCCGGCTCGACATCGAGGACCGCGTCGCGATGGGCCTCGGTCTCGTCCCGGAGCACCGCGAATTGTTCGTGACCATGAATGTCGAGGACAATCTCGAGCTGGGCGCCTTCCGCATCGAGCGGAGCCGGGCGAGGTCCTCGATCGAGCGGATCTATGCGCTGTTTCCGCGGCTCAAGGAGCGCCGCAAGCAGCTCGCCGGCACCTTGTCCGGCGGCGAGCAGCAGATGCTCGCGATGGGCCGGGCGCTGATGGGCGAGCCGAAGCTCTTGATGCTGGATGAACCGAGCCTCGGCCTCGCGCCGATCATCGTCGCCGACATCTTCCGCATCGTCACCGAGCTGCGCGCCAGCGGCGTTTCCGTGCTGCTGGTCGAGCAGAACGCCCAGGCCGCACTGAAGATCGCGGACCAGGCCTATGTGATGGAGCTCGGCGAGTTCGTGCTCAGCGGCAAGGCCAGCGACATCGCCGCGAACGAGCGCGTGGCGGCGAGCTATCTCGGCTTCCAGCACGAGGGCACGAGCGTGTTGTGACTCTTACCCTCCCCTGGAGGGGCCCTGGAGGGGGAGGGTAAGTAAGCACGGCGTTACGACGCTCCCGTCCCCTTCTCCCCCTTCAGCGCCGCGACCTCCGCCTCAAGCTCCGCGATCCGCTGGTCTCTTGCCGCCAAAGCCGCCGCGACATCGGCGGCATCGAACTTCTGCGGGATGTGCTGCGGGCAGTTGGTGTCCCAGGCGGCGATCTTGAACAGGATGACCTGCTCCGGCCGCGCGCGATAGCCCTTCGGCATCAGCGACGTGGTCAACGCTTCGTCGTCCTCGACGACGCGCGCCTCGCCCCAGATCTTCACGCGGCGGCGATGGGCGTAGTCCATCACGAAGATATAGGCCTTGGGATTCTCCGAGAGATTGCCCTGGGTGATGAACTGGCGGTTGCCGGCATAGTCGGCGAATGCCAGCGTCTGCTTGTCCAGCACCTTGAGAAAGCCCTTGGGCCCGCCGCGGTGCTGGATATAGGGCTGGCCCTCGGCTGAGGCGGTGGCGAAGTAGAAGCTGTTGGCGTCGGCCAGGAACGCGGCGAGGTTATCGTCGACCTCGGTGCGCCAGCCACGCTGCTCGCTATCCGCATAGGCCTCACGCGAGCCCTTGCGGGCCTGGATCGCCTTCACCGCCGGCGAGAAGGCGACGTCGCTGGCATAGGTGTGGGCTGCGGTGGTCATCGGAACCTCTCCTAAAATTCCGGCGCATCTCTGCGTCTTCGTCGATCAAGATGGAGCTTCCGCCGACTAGAACAATCTAGCCGCTTGACACTTCATCATTGCGGCATATGCAATAATGCCATGGACCGCCTCGACGCCATGCACGTCTTCGTCACTGTCGCCGATCTGCGCGGCTTTGCGCCGGCGGCACGCAAGCTGCGCCTGTCGCCGTCGGTGGTGACACGGATGATCGCGGCGCTGGAGGAGCATCTCGGCGCCCGCCTGCTGCAGCGGACCACGCGCCAAGTGACGCTGACCGACGTCGGCGCGCGCTACCTGGAGCGCGCGCGGCGCATCCTCGCCGATGTCGAGGAGGCCGACGGCTCGGCGCGGCAGGAGCGCAACCGGCCGACTGGGCGATTGGTTGTGTCGGCGCCGGTCGGCTTCGGCCGGCTGCATGTCGGGCCGGTCATGACCGCCTATCTCAAACGCTACCCTGAGGTCGCCGCCGAGCTCAGGCTCTCCGATCACCTGGTCAATCTCGTGGAAGACGCCGTCGATGCCGCGGTGCGGATCGGCCATCTCGCCGATTCCTCGCTGGTGGCGCGCCAGGTCGGCGAGATGCGGCGGATCGTGGTGGCCGCGCCCAGCTATCTGAAGCGCCATGGCGAGCCGAAGACGCCGGAGGCGCTGCGCGAACATCAGACCATCCAGTTCGGCCCGTCCGCCAGCTGGCACTTCGTGCAGGACGGCCGCGACATCGAGGTGACGCCGTCGCCGCGCTTCACCAGCAACAGCGCCGACGCCGCCCTGCAATATGCCGAGGCCGGCGGCGGCGTGACGCGGGTGCTGGCCTATCAGGCGGCCGAGGGGCTGAAGCGCGGGCGCTTGAAGGTCGTGCTGGCGAAATACGAACAGCCGGCGCTGCCGATCCACATCGTCTATCCAACCTCGCGCCTGCTCTCGGCCAAGGTGCGCGCGTTCATCGATCTCGTGGTGGAGACGGCGGAGTGGCGGTTTGGGTAAGGCGTGTCCCGGACAAGCGCGCAGCGGCGCAGAGTCGGGACACGAGAGCGCGGCTACCCCTTCTTCGGCACGACGCGAAACGTGCCGCTGGCGCGCGCGATCACGGCGTCGTCGGCCTTGATCAGGCACTGCGCGAAGCAGATCGTATTGCCGGTCTTGATTGCGTCGCCCTCGACCGCGAGCCACTGGCCGATCTCGGCCGCGCCGACATAGTCGACCGAGAGCGAGATGGTGACGAAGGACGTCGTCCAGTTCGTCGCGTGGGCGCAGCTGTAGCCCATGGCGGCGTCTGCAAGCGCCGCGATCAGCCCACCATGGATCAGTCCGCGCGCGTTGGTGTGCGGCATTGCCAGGCGCAGCCCCACCGTGACGCCTTTCTCGGTCTTCTTCGAATAGAGCGGCTCCCAGGGATCGGTGAGCGGCGCCTTGCGGAAATGCGGCTCGAAGCCGGCGGGGATGTCAGTGGAGGTCATGGCTGTCTCGCGTGTCGTTGGCTGCCGCCATTGAACGCGATGTGAATGACGGTTTCACCGCCTACAAAGTTTTAAACGGGATTTGCGCGTGTGTTTGAAATGGGCGACGCTGTCGCAAAATCTCAAGCGGTAGTGTGCGGGAGGTTCTGCAAAAGCTGAGAGGCTGAAGCGGTCATGGTAAGTCCGGTGATTGCGAAGATCACCGCTCGTAGAGGAGCTTGGACCCGCCATGACCGTGACGAAGATTAGGACGGATGTCTCTGCAGTCAAAGAGTTGTTGAGGTCGGACAAGGAGTTCCTGAAGCCGCTGATCCAGGGTGCGGTGCAGGACATTCTCGAAGCCGAGATGACGGAGACGCTGGGTGCGGAGAAAGGGGAGCGCAGCGAGGGGCGGCTTGGCTATCGCTCCGGCTACTATTCCCGCTCGCTGATCACCCGGGTCGGCAAGATCGAGCTGAAGGTGCCGCAGGACAGGCAGGGACGGTTCTCGACCGAGCTGTTCGAGCGCTACCAGCGCTCGGAGAAGGCGCTGGTGGCGGCCTTGGCCGAGATGTACGTGCAAGGGGTCTCGACCCGGAAGGTGAAGCAGGTCACCGAGGAGCTGGTGGGCCATGCCTTCTCGGCCTCGGCGATCAGCGCGATCAACAAGCGGCTGGATGCGTCGCTGAAGGCGTTCTGCGAGCGCAAGCTCAAGGAGCCGTTCCCTTATCTGATCCTGGACGCCCGTTACGAGCGCGTCAGGGACGATGGCATCATCGCGAGCCAGGCGGTGCTGATCGCGATCGGGGTCGACTGGGAGGGCCGGCGTCAGGTGCTCGCGGTTGATCTCGCCAACCGGGAGAGCCGATCGAGCTGGAAGGAGTTTTTGGAAGGCCTGAAGGCCCGCGGCCTGCATGGCGTCGAGTTCGTCGTTTCCGATGATCATCCGGGCTTGAAGAAGGCCATTCCCGAAGTTCTCACCGGCGTGTTCTGGCAGCGCTGTTATGTGCACTTCCTCAGGAACGCGCTCGACTATGTGCCTCGGAAGGTCGATGACGATTGCCTGCTGGAGCTCAGATGGATGTACGACCGGCGCGACCTCTCGGAGGTCCGGCGCGATCTGGCCGCCTGGCTCGGCAAATGGGGCGGCAAGTACCCCAAGCTCACCGGCTGGGTGGAAGAGAACATCGAGGAGACGCTCACCTACTTCCGCCTGCCGCTGGCGCACCGCAAACACATGAAGTCGACCAATATGCTGGAGAGACTCAACGAGGAGATCCGGCGGCGCACCTACGTGGTGCGGATCTTCCCCAATGCCGAGAGCTGCTTGCGGCTGGTGCGCGCCTTGACCGTCGAGCGTCACGAGACCTGGCTCGAGGATCATCGCTATCTCAACATGGACCTGCTCAAGGAACACAAGAAGGAGGCGTTACGCCAGGCGGCCTGACGATGCTCAGGCCCACCAAGGGGATGCACGCCACCCCTCTCCGCCGCCGTCGCTCGCCAGCGCTGCGCTTTTGGGCAAGCGAGCGACGGCGGCTCCGAGGGGATGGCTCGGCCGGACCCCATGATCAATTTTGCTGAACTTGACGCACAGAACTATCTCAAGACTGTCATCACCCGCGAAAGCGGGTGATCCAGTATTCCAGAGGCGGCGCGTCGACACCGAGAGGCCGCGGCGTACTGGATGCCCCGATCAAGCCGGGACATGACACCTATTGTGGGGCGGGCACCGTCTCAAAACGGCAGTCCCACGTAGTTCTCCGACAGCGAAGTCATCGCGGCCTTGGACTGCGTGACATAGTCGAGCTCGGCGAGCTGGATGCGGGCGCCGATGGTGCCGGTGTCGGGGAATTTGTGCAGCATCGAGGTCATCCACCACGAGAAGCGCACGGCTTTCCAGACGCGGGCCAGCGCCTTGGTGGAATAGGCGTCGATGCCGGCGCTGGATTTCTCGTCGTAGAACTCGCGCAAGGCGCTCGACAGATAATGCGCGTCGCTGGCGGCGAGATTCAATCCCTTTGCGCCGGTCGGCGGCACGATGTGGGCGGCATCGCCACACAGGAACATTTTGCCGAAGCGCATCGGCTCGGCGACGAAGCTGCGCAAGGGCGCGATGCTCTTCTCGATCGAGGGTCCCGTGACCAGGCTATCGGCCGCCTCCTGATCGAGCCGGCGTCTCAATTCGTCCCAGAAGCGGTCGTCCGGCCATTGATCGACATGATCGTCGAGCGCGCACTGCACATAGTAGCGGCTGCGTTTGGTCGAGCGCATGGTGCACAGCGCAAAGCCGCGGGCGTGGTTGGAGTAGATCAGCTCATGGCTGACCGGCGGCGTGTCCGAGAGGATGCCGAGCCAGCCGAACGGATAGACCCGCTCGAATTCTTCGATGGCCGAAGACGGCACGCTGGCGCGGCTGACGCCGTGGAAGCCATCGCAGCCGGCGATGAAATCGCAATCGAGCGTATGGGTGACGCCGTCCTTGACGTAGGTCACGCGCGGGTGACTGCCGTCGAAATCATGCGGCTGCACGTCCTTGGCCTCATAGACCGAGACGAGACCCGCAGCCTTCCGCGCATTCATCAGGTCGCGCGTGACCTCGGTCTGGCCGTAGATCATCACCGTCTTGCCGGTCGCGCCCTTCATGTCGATGCGGTGACGGCTGCCGGAAAAGGCGAGCTCGATGCCTTCATGCACCAGGCCTTCGGCATGGGCCCGCGCCCCAGCGCCGACCTGATCGAGCAGTGCGACGGTTCCTTCTTCCAGGAGACCTGCGCGAATGCGGCCGAGCACATAGTCCGGGCTCTGCCGCTCCAGGATGACGTTGTCTATGCCGTATGTGTGCAGAAGTTGCCCAAGCAACAATCCGGCCGGCCCGGCCCCGATGATTGCGACTTTTGTCCGCAATACTTGCTCCTCCCGATGCTGTAGGCTTCGTCGCGGCCTGCTTGTGGCGAAGGCCCGCAGACGATAATTATATCATATAACGGTCTGGCAAAAGGGGAGCGTTCGTCGTCCGAGCAGCGACAAACCCATGCAACATGGCTGACGTAGATGGCGCGGCAAGGCGCGCGTCAGTTCCGGCTTGAACGTGCCGGGCGATTAGATAACATGTTAATTAACGAGACCGGGCCATCGAAGCCCGCCGTCGAAAACAGGGAGAGACGCGTGATGAAAAAAGCCTGTCTGGCGTTGCTGCTGGCAGCAAGCGTGAGCCCAGCGCTCGCGCAGGACAAGACCTTCGACCTGAAGGTCTCGCACTGGGTGCCGGCGTCGCACCCGCTGCAGAAATCGCTGGAAGACTGGGTGGCCGCGGTGAACAAGGATTCCGGCGGGACCATTACCGGCAAGGTGTTTCCGGCCCAGCAGCTCGGTAAGGCGTTCGACCATTACGACATGGCGCGCGACGGCATCGCCGACGTCACCTACGTCAATCCCGGCTACCAGCCCGGCCGCTTCCCGATCATCGGCGCCGGGGAATTGCCGTTCCTGATCTCGGACGCCAAGGGCGGCTCGATGGGACTGGACGCCTGGTATCGCAAATATGCCGAGAAGGAGATGAAGGACGTCAAATACTGCCTCGCCTTCGTCCATTCGCCCTCCTCGTTCCATTCCCGCACCAAGAAGATCGTCAACCCCGAGGACGTGAAGGGCATGAAGATCCGCCCCGCCCACGCTACCATGGCGAACTTCGTGACCTCGCTCGGCGGCACCAACGTGCAATCCTCGGCGCCCGAGGTCCGCGACATCATCGAGCGCGGCGTCGCCGACGGCGTCACCTTCCCCTGGGGTTCCCTCGTGCTGTTCGGCATCGACAAGGTGACGAAGTACGACATGGAGGCGCCGCTCTACACCACGACCTTCGTGTTCGTGATCAACAAGGACAAGTACAATGCGATGTCCGACAAGCAGAAGGCCGCGATCGACAAGAACTGCTCGATCGAGATGGCGGGCGCGGTCGGCGAGCACTGGGGCAAGTTCGAGGATGCCGGCATCGACAAGGTGAAGGCGGAATCCGGCCACGAGGTCTACAAGCTGACGGCTGAGCAGACCGCCGCCTGGAAGAAGGCCGCCGAACCGCTGGTCAAGACCTGGGGCGAGGGCGCCAAGAAGGCCGGCGCCGATCCCGACGCGGCGCTGGCGGATCTGAAGGCTTCGCTGAAAAAGTACAACGCGCTCGCGGAGTGAGGCGATGGCAGGCTCTCTCTCCCCATCTCCCCGTTCTTACGGGGAGAAGGTTGGGGTGAGGGGCTGCTTCCGCAAAGTTGCTGACAGATAGACTCGCGGAGAGTCCCCCTCACCCGGAATTCGCGCTGCGCGCGAATTCGGGGAGAGGCGAAATGCGCAGCGAGACCTGAGCCCAAAATGACGCCACTCGATAGGACCACCCCATGAAGCGCGCCTGGATGGATCGCGTGATCGACTCGATCGAATGGATCGCGGCCGGCTTCGTCGGCCTCGTCGCGCTCGACATCTTCCTGTCGGTGCTGTTGCGCAACACGCTGAACTATTCGATCCCCGACAGCTTCGACATCGGCCGCATGCTGCTCGGCATCCTCATTTTCTGGGGCATCGCGGCGACCTCCTATCGCGGAACCCACATCACGGTCGACCTCGTCTGGGGCAATGTCGGTCCGCGCTACCAGCGCTGGATCGACGTGTTCGCGACACTGGTGCTGCTGTTCGTCGTCACCGTGCAGACCTGGACGCTGTTCGACAAGGTGCGCGGCACCTACAACGACAATGTCCAGACCTTCGACATGCACATGCCGACCTGGCCGTTCTTCGCGGTCGCCTGGATCGGCGACGTCTCCGCCGTGCTGCTGATCGCGATCCGCACCTACCGGCTGATCTTCCACCCCGAAGAGATGCACGACCCCAAGATCAAGGCGACGGAGTAACCATGAGCACCGATGCCGTCGCCGCTATCGGCTTCGTTTCCTTATTTCTCCTGATGCTGCTGCGCGTGCCCGTCGGCATGGCCATGGGCCTCGTCGGCGTCTCCGGCTTCTCCTATCTGGTCGGCGCGACGCCGGCGCTGAAACTGGTCGGCCAGACCTCGATGCGGACCGTGACCGACTACACCTTCGGCGTCATTCCGATGTTCCTGCTGATGGGCTCGTTCGTCTCCCATTCCGGCATGAGCCGCGAGCTGTTCCGCGCCGCCAACGGTTTCGTCGGACATCTGCGCGGCGGGCTCGGCATTGCCACGGTCGGCGCCTGCGGCGGCTTTGCCGCGATCTGCGGCTCATCCGTTGCGACCGCCGCGACCTTCTCCGCCGTCGCCTACCCGGAGATGCGCCGCTTCGGCTATCCGCAATCGTTTGCCACCGGCGTGATCGCGGCAGGCGGCACGCTGGGCGCGATGCTGCCGCCCTCCACCGTGCTTGCGGTCTACGGCATCATCACCGAGCAGGACATCGGAAAGCTGTTCATCGCCGGCATCATCCCGGGCCTCTTGGCGATGACCATGTACATGATCACGATTTTCCTGATCGGCTATTTCAGGCCCGACTTCCTGCCCAAGGGGAAGGTGACGCCATGGCGCGAGCGCTTTGCCGGGTTGAAGGAGATCTGGGCGCCGGTGCTGCTGTTCGTCTTCGTCATCGGCGGCCTCTATGGCCTGCCGTTCCTGCCGCGCTTCACGCCGACGGAAGCCGGCGGCGTCGGCGCCACCGGCGCCTTCATCATCGGCGTGCTGACCGGCCGGCTCGACCGCGAAAAGGTGCTGGCCTCGCTGCTGCAGGCGACGCGCACTGCGGCCGCGGTGTTCACCGTGCTGATCGGCGCGCTGATCTTCGGCTATTTCCTCACGGTGACCCAGACGCCGCAGAAGGTCACTGAATTCCTCACTGGGCTCGGCCTCGGACCCTACGGCGTGCTGGCGCTGATCATGGTGATGTATCTCGTGCTCGGCTGCCTGATGGACGCCATGGCGATGATCATCCTCACCGTGCCGATCATCTTCCCCGTGATCATGCATCTCGGCTTCGACCCGATCTGGTTCGGCGTCATCATCGTGATGACGGTCGAGCTCGGCCTGATCCATCCGCCGGTCGGCATGAACGTCTTCGTCATCAAAAGCGTGGTGAAGGACGTCTCGTTCTCCACCATCTTCAAGGGCGTGATCCCGTTCGTGGCGACGGATCTCGTGCGCCTCGTGATCCTGATCGCCTTCCCGCTGCTGGCGACCTGGCTGCCGACGCGCATGATGGCGCATTGACGTTTTGAGGCTGGACAGTCGCCACAACGGCGGTGAGCCCCCTCGCCCCGCTTGCGGGGAGAGGCGAAGACGCCGGCGCCTTCTGACATGACAGTTGGAGTGATCGATGACCCCCACTCTCGAGACCAAATACGTATTCACCATCACAGCGCGCATCGGCGACGTCATCACCGCCGGCGAGACCGGCATCGGCGTTCGTCGCATCATCCCGATCATCGGCGGCGAGGTGACGGGCACCGTCATCGGGAAGGTGATGCCGTTCGGCGCGGACTTCCAGACAATCCGTCCCAACGAGCTGATCGATCTGGAGGCGAAATACGCCTTCGAGACTGACGATGGCGCAATCGTCTATGTAGAGAACAAGGGCATGCGCTTCGGACCGGTCGAGTTGTTGCAGAAGCTGAAGCACGGCGAGCCGGTCGATCCGAAGCTGATCTACTTCCGCACCGTACCGAAATTCGAGACGGGTCACGAGATGTATCGCTGGCTGATGCAGCACATCTTCGTGGCCTCCGCCGCGCGCCATGCGGACCGCGTGGTGATCGACGTGCATCAGGTGATGTGAGGGAGTCCGTGCGTCCCTTGGACGGCCAACGAAGTTGGCCCGCAGGCATTCAATTTCCTGCAACCGGTAGTGGCAATACCTCAACTGCGCACAGGGGGCGCGGGTACCAGCCGGCGGCTAGCTACCCTGCGCCTCCAAGCATTTCGAGGGAGCGCTGTCCGGCACAACGAGTGAAACGCACCGCGAGAAGGCAGACGTGCGCCCGACGCGACGTGAAAGTCGGATCGCAATCCGCCTTTGACCCAGGGCTCGGCTGGTTTCAGGATGGTCCGGCGCAAGGTTGCGCAGACCAGGGGAGTGCCACCATGTCCCTCATGGCTTCCAGCGGCTCGAGCCCGCAGCACCGCTTCGATCCTGCCGAAATGGGCGCTATTGCCCACCTCTACCGCGGCGAGGTCTATCGCTCGACCATCTGGCGAACGCGGCTCGACAACACGACCAACTGGGCGATCGTCACGATGGGGATCGCGCTGTCGACGACTTTTTCGACCCCGGGAGCATCGCCACTGCCGATGGTGCTCGTCGGCCTGCTGGTCGCCGTGTTCCTCGCCATGGAGGCGCGGCGCTATCGCTATTTCAACGTTTGGCGGGCTCGCGCGCGCTGGCTGGAGAAGAATTTCTACGCCCCGATGTTCACGGGCGAAGCACACGACGATACCTGGCAGGCCATTCTCGCGCGCGACTACACCGCACCCCGTCACCACATCTCATTCGTCCGCGCCGCAGGACGGCGGCTGCGTCGCAACTATGTTTGGATCCTCGTCATCCAGGCGGTCGCCTATTACGGCAAGATCGCCATCCATCCGACGCCGGCCGCGAACCTGGCGGAGTTCGTCGATCGTGCCGCCGTCGGACCGCTTCCCGGCGGGATCGTCCTCATCATGGGCTTTGCCTACGATTTCGGCTGGCTGGCGTTTGCACTCGGCACGCTGTGGCTCGACCAGCGCGAGCACGGCGCCAAGGGCGACGGAGTGGCGATGGGCTAGCGACGGGGTGTTGCGACCACAGACGCGGCGCGGCCGTCGCCACTGTCCTCGCCCTCTTGGGCAGGGAACCCTGTCCCATATTGACTCCTCCAAAATTCGTTATACAACATAACTATTCTGACAAGGACGCAAATGACACAGGGAAACGCCGAGACCGCGAACGCGGGCGCCTCCGGGCTACTCCGGATCGAGCGGGCAGACCGGGTTCTGACCGTGGGTCTGAACCGGCCCGCCAAGCGCAATGCGCTCAATGACGGCATCATCCTGGAAATCGGCGAGTGTTTCGCGAACCTGCCCGAGGACATCGGCGCGGTCGTCATCCACGGCATCGGCGACCATTTCTCCAGCGGTCTCGACCTGTCCGAATTGACCGAGCATGACGCCACGGGCGGCCTGCTCCATTCCCAGATGTGGCATAGGGTGTTCGACCGCATCCAGTACAGCCGCGTGCCCGTCATCGCGGCGCTCAGGGGCGCGGTGATCGGCGGCGGGCTGGAGCTTGCCTGCGCAGCGCATATCCGCGTCGCCGAGCCCTCGACCTATTTCGCGCTGCCGGAGGGACAGCGCGGCATCTTCGTCGGTGGCGGCGGCTCGGTGCGGCTGCCGCGGCTGATTGGCGTCGCCAGGATGATGGACATGATGCTGACGGGCCGCGTCTATAGCGCGACCGAAGGCGCGTCCTACGGCTTCGCGCAATACCTGACCGAGGCCGGCCACGGGCTCGGCAAGGCGCTGGAGCTCGCGACCAAGGTTGCGTCCAACGCGCCGTTGACGAATTTCGCCGTGCTCCAGGCGTTGCCGATGATCGCCGAGGCCAATCCGCAGACCGGCCTGTTGATGGAGTCGCTGATGGCGACCGTCGCGCAGAGCGATAAAGAGGCAAAGCGCAGGATCCGCGAATTCCTCGAGCACAAGACCGCAAAGGTGAAGCCGAAGTCATGAGCGCGCAGCCGTCCTCTTCCAGCATGGAGCGCGGCGCGAGCACTTTCCCGCTGCGGCCGATCTCGTTCGGCGATCCCGTCGTCAACATCGAGCGGCGTGAAGACGGCACGATCTATCTCAGGCCCAAGCAGCCGCTCGGCGACTATCCGGTCCGCATCACCGATCGCCTGCATCACTGGGCCACGACCACGCCGGACCGCGTCTTCATGGCCGAGCGTGAAGGCGGCCGCGGCTGGCGCAAGATCACCTATGCCGAGCTGCTCACCGCGAGCCGGCACATTGCCTCCGCGTTGATCCAGCGCGGCCTGTCGGCGGAGCGGCCGGTCGTGATCCTCTCCGGCAATTCGATCGACCACGCGCTGCTGGCTTTCGGCGCTTTGTACGCAGGCGTTCCGTTCTGCCCGGTGTCGCCGGCCTATTCGCTGGTGTCGAAGGATTACGGCAAGCTATCTTACCTGATGAAGCTGCTGACGCCGGGCCTCGTCTTCGCCGCGGACGCCGACAAGTTCGCCGATGCGCTTGCCGCCAACGTCTCGCTCGGCACCGAGATCGCCGCGTCCTACGGCAGCGTGCCGGGCCGCGACGTCACCCTGCTTGCCGACCTCATGGCCGCGCCGATCCGCGGCGACCTCGACGACGTCCATAGCAGGATCGGCCCCGACACGATCGCAAAATTCCTGCTGACCTCGGGCTCGACGGGCAATCCCAAGGCCGTCATCAACACGCAGCGCATGATCTGCGCCAATCAGGTGATGCTGCGCGAAACGCTCGCCTTCCTCAAGGACGAGCCGCCCGTCATCATCGATTGGCTGCCGTGGAATCACACCTTTGGCGGCAACCACAATATCGGGCTGACGCTCTACAATGGCGGCTCGATGTATCTGGACGCCGGCAAACCGGTGCCCGGCGGCATCGAGGAGACCGTGCGCAATCTCCAGGAGATTTCGCCGACGGTCTATTTCAACGTGCCCAAGGGCTACGAATCGCTGCTGCCCTATTTGCGCAAGGACCAGGGGCTGCGCGCAAAGTTCTTCGACCGGCTGCACGCGATGTTCTTCTCGGGCGCCGCGTTGTCGCCGTTCGTCTGGAACAGTCTCGACGAGCTCGCGGTGAAGGAGAAGGGCTATCGCGTGCCGATGCTGACCGGCCTTGGCGCCACCGAGACAGCACCGTTCTTCATGTCGGTCAATCCGCGCACCAGCCGCTCCGGTCATGTCGGACTCCCGGTGTCGGGCAACGAGGCCAAGCTGGTGCCCAACAACGGCAAGCTTGAGGTGCGCGCCAAGGGGCCGAACGTGATGCCGGGGTACTGGCGCCAGCCCGACATCACCGCAAAATCCTTCGACGAGGAAGGATTTTACAAGATGGGCGACGCGCTCAAGCCCGCCGACCCGAATGATCTCAACGCCGGCTTCGACTTCGACGGACGCGTCAGCGAGGATTTCAAGCTGGCGAGCGGCACCTGGGTCAGCGTCGGCCCCTTGCGCGCGCGCTTCGTTGCGGCCTGCGCGCCCTTGGTGCGCGACGTCGTCATCGCCGGCATCAACCGCGACGAGATCTGCGCGCTGGTCGTGCTCGATCTCGACGGCTGCCGCCTGATCAACCCGACGCTGCCGGCCGACGATCTGGTCGTCGCGACGCGCGACCGGCTGGTTCGCGAGGCTTTCCGCGAGCGCCTGACCATTTTCCTCAGCCAGGCCACGGGCTCCTCGACCCGGATCACGCGCGCGATCCTGATGGACACGCCGCTGTCGATCGACAAGGGCGAGGTCACCGACAAGGGCTCGATCAACCAGCGCGCCGTGCTGGAACATCGCACCGCATTGATCGACGAGCTCTACGCTGCCAATCCGTCGGACCGTGTGATATCGGTCCCCTGAGAAATCATCGCCAAAGGAGAACGCCATGTTGTTGAAGGATCAGGCAGCCATCGTCACCGGCGGCGCATCAGGGCTTGGCGCGGCCACCGCGCGAAAGCTGGCAGCGCAGGGCGCCAAGGTCGCGGTGTGCGATCTCAATACCAAGCTTGCCGAAACGGTTGCGGCCGAGGTCGAGGGCGTGCCCGTGACCTGCGACGTCTCCGATGCCGCGTCCGCTGAAGCCGCGATCGCGCAGGCGACGAAGGCCCACGGCCCGGCGCGCGTGCTGGTCAACTGCGCTGGCATCGGCGTGGCAAAACGCGTCGTTGGCCGTGACGGTCCGATGGCGCTTTCAGACTTCGACAAGGTGATCAAGGTCAATCTGATCGGCACCTTCAACATGCTGCGCCTCGCCGCGGCCGAGATGTCCAAGCTGGAGCCGCAGGCGAGCGGCGAGCGCGGCGTCATCATCAACACCGCCTCCGTGGCGGCCTATGACGGCCAGATCGGCCAGTCCGCCTATTCGGCGTCCAAGGGCGGCATCGTCGGCATGACGCTGCCGATCGCGCGCGAGCTCGCGCAGTTCGGCATTCGCGTGCTGACGATTGCGCCCGGCCTGTTCCTGACGCCGCTGCTCGCCAACCTGCCGCAGGAAGCCCAGGACTCGCTCGCTGCCGCGATCCCCTTCCCGCGCCGGCTCGGCAATGCCGACGAGTTCGCCGCACTCGCCCTGCACATGGTCGAGAATGCCTATCTGAACGGCGAAGTGGTGCGCCTCGACGGCTCGCTGCGCATGGCGCCGAAGTAAATTCGTGACGTAAGGCACCGCCATGTTCGTGAACCGGCGCGAGGTCCAGATCCAGTGGGGTGATTGCGACCCTGCCAACATCGTCTATTACCCGCGCTATTTCGCGATGTTCGATGATTCGACCTCGACCCTGTTCGAGGTCGCCGGCTTCTCCAAGCAGGACCTGGTCCGCAAGTACGGCCTGGTGGGCATTCCCATGGTCGACACGCGGGCCAAGTTCTACATCCCCTCGACCTATGGCGACTGGATCACCATCGAAACCAGAATCGAGAGCATCAAGCGCTCGAGCTTCGAGGTGAAGCACGACGTCTACAAGGACGAGGCGCTGGCGATCGAGGGGTTCGAGACCCGCGTCCTGGTCGGCCGCGATCCTGCCAACCCCGACAAGCTGAAATCGGCACCGTTTCCGCCGGAGATGGTCGCCAAATTCACGGGACGCTAAATCGCCGCATCACCAAAAGAGGGGGCTGAATTGCCCCCCGATTTCTGCTTTCAAGGAACGACGTCAAGGGAGGAATAGATGAAACGCTTTTATTTGACCGCTGCCATCACCGCGGCCGCACTGGCGCTGCCGGCACTGCCTGCGCTGGCCCAGACCAGCGAAATCACCATCGGCATCACCACCACCACGACCGGCCCGGGCGCGGCGCTTGGCATTCCCGAGCGCAACGCGCTGGAATTCGTGCCCAAGGAGATCGGCGGCGTGCCGCTGAAGGTGATCGTGCTCGACGACGGCGGCGATCCCACCACCGCGACCACCAACGCCCGGCGCTTCGTGACCGAATCCAAGGCCGACATCATCATGGGCTCGGCGCTGACGCCGCCGACGATCGCGGTCTCCAACGTCGCCAACGAAGCCGGCATCCCGCACTTTGGTCTGGCACCCTTCCCGATCACGCCGGAGCGCATGAAGTGGTCGGTGGCAATGCCGCAGCCGATTCCGATCGTGGGCAAGGTTCTGTACGACCACATGAAAGCCAAGGGTGTGAAGACGCTCGGCTATATCGGCTATTCGGACTCCTACGGCGACCTCTGGTTCAACGACCTCAAGGCGCAGGCGGTGCCGATGGGCATGACCATCGTCGACGAGGAGCGCTTCGCCCGTCCTGACACTTCGGTGACCGGACAGGTGCTAAAGCTCGTCGCGGCCAATCCCGACGCCATCCTGGTCGGCGCCTCCGGCACCGCCGCCGCGCTGCCGCAGACCGAGCTGCGCGAGCGCGGCTATCAGGGCCTGATCTACCAGACCCATGGCGCGGCCAGCATGGACTTCATCCGCATCGCCGGCAAAGCGGCCGAGGGCGTGCTGATGGCCTCGGGCCCTGTGATGGACCCCGAAGATCAGCCGGACGAAGCTGCCACCAAGAAGCCGGGCCTCGCGCTCAACTCGGCCTATGAAGCCAAGTACGGTCCGAACAGCCGCAGCCAGTTCGCCGGCCATTCCTACGATGCATTCGAGATCCTGAAGCGCGTGATCCCCACGGCGCTGAAAACCGCAAAACCCGGAACGCCGGAATTCCGCGAAGCGATTCGCCAGGCACTGCTTTCCGAGAAGGAGCTTGCAGCGAGTCAAGGCGTCTACAACTTCACCGAAAAGGACCGCTACGGCCTCGACGAGCGCTCGCGCATCCTGCTGACGGTGAAGAACGGCAAGTACTCGCTGGTGAAGTAGGCAGAGCGACAGTTTGAGACGACGAGAGCCGGCCCATTGGGCCGGCTCTTTTGTTTTTCTTCGGGATCAAATTGCCACCTGGGTCGTCATGCCCGGGCTTGTCCCGGCCATGACGATGTGGGGAGTTCAGCGCTTCACGAATAACCGACTTGCAAGCGCTAAGCCGCCTGCCGCAGCGGGGTCCAGGCGAACTCCGGATAGTAATCGTCCATCATGCGGTCGACATACGCCGTGAGGTTTGGAAATCCCTCGGCCCGCTGCCGCAGTCCAGATTCGAAGAATGGCGTCAAGATCCCGGCGAGTGCGCCGAAGGCGGTGGCGTCGACGCCGCAGGGCTTGTTGCCCATCAGATACGCCTTGTCGCCGAGCTGCACCGACAGCGCGAACAGCGAGCGCACGGCGAGATCGACGTCGTCATCGGGCGCATGGCGGCCGAGGCCGGAGAGCAGATAGTTCTCGGCGACGCGGAACTGTGCGTCCTCGCGGAGTTTTTCGCGGCTGTGCTCCGGCGCACCGTCGAAGAAATGCGCAGGGCCCTTGGCGAAGTTGACCGGATCCACCCAGCGGGCGCCGACCAGCGCCCAGTAGACGTGATGCTCGATCATGCGCTCGAACGCCCAAGCCTGCGCACGCTCCTGCAACGAGAGGCCGGCATCGAAATCGAAGCCGTAGCGGCGCTCGATGTGGGCGCGGATGAAGGTGGAATCGGCCACCGCCTCGCCGCCGTCGTCGATGAAAGGCAGCTGCCCCTTGGGCGAAGCCGGCGGCATTGCCCGCTCCTTCCGGTATGGCAGCCCCGCCATCTTGAGCTGCACCTCCGTCTTGGTGACGAAGGGGCTGATTTCCGGCAGGCCGAAGCCAGCGCCAAAGCCGTAAAGCGTGATCATGCGAGCTCTCCTGAACCTGTCGAACGAGAAGGAACCTAGCGGTCTGCTGCTGCCACCATGGTGGCAGCAGCCGTGATATCTTCTGCAAAGCGGGCCCCTCGCCAGGCGAGCCCCATGAAATGGCGGACCAGCGCATCCGCGGCATGAACCAGCGAACGCGTCACGGCGGTCGCGAGCGCAAGGCGGAGGTCGACAATGGTGAAATCGAGCGAAACGAGGCGGCTGAATGCCCAAGCCTGCCACGCCTGCACCTGGAAAGGCTGGCTCCGCCACAACGGGCCGGCCGGGCCGGAATGGGTTGAAATGATCATGGACAAATCCTCTTCAGTCGATGTGTTGCCCCGGTATAGAACTCACCTGCTGCCAACATTCTGTCAGCAGCCGCACGCCGCCTTCTGAGAAAGACCACCGAGAAAAAGCAGCGATAAGAGACCTGTCATGAGACGCGCCGACCGGCTGTTTCAAATCATCCAGGTGCTGAGGCGCACGCGTAAGCCGCTGACGGCGGACGCGATCGCAGCCGAGCTCGAGACCTCGAAGCGCACCATCTATCGCGACATCGCAACCCTGATCGGCCAGCGCGTGCCGATCCGCGGCGAGGCCGGGATGGGTTACATCCTGGAAAAGGGTTTTGACCTCCCGCCGCTCATGCTGACACCCGACGAGATCGAGGCGGCGGTGCTGGGTGCGCAATGGGTCGCAGGCCACGCCGACTCCGCTCTGGCGCGCGCGGCCGAAGACTTGATGGCCAAGATCGCCGACACCGTGCCTGAGCGCCTGCGGCCCTTCGTGCTGGAGCCGGCGAGCCGGGCGCGGCCGAGCTGGAACAGGGAGCCGGACCGCCTGGACATGGCGCGCACCCGCACTCATATCCACGAAGGCAAGAAGATCATGCTGCGCTATCGCGACGAGCAAGGCCGCCCCAGCGAGCGCGTGATCTGGCCGATTTCGGTCGGCTATCTCGAAGCGGTGCGGCTGCTGGCAGCCTGGTGCGAGCTGCGCGGCGACTTCCGCAGCTTCCGCACCGATCGCGTGGTCGAGGCGACCTATCTCGACGAGAAATATCCGGAGCGGCGCGACGTGCTGCGCGCAAGATGGCGGCAGAGCCTGGTCTGGGGTCCGCCAAAGGATACGTGAGGACGATGGAAGAGATCGACCCGTCGAGCTGTTGCCAGGGTTGCGGCGCCTGCTGCAGCTATTCGGAGAACTGGCCGCGCTTCTCGATCGAGAGCGACGAGGAGCTTGCCGCGATTCCCGACGCGCTGGTCAACGCGCGCCAATCCGGCATGCGCTGCGAGGGTGATCGCTGCGCGGCCTTGCAGGGGGAAATCGGAAAAGCGACGGCCTGCGGCATCTATGAAGTGCGGCCGGACGTGTGCCGCACCTGCATGCCGGGCGATGCCGAATGCGCGATGGCGCGGCGGAAGTTCGGGTTGCCGATGATAGAGGCCGTTTAGGCCGGAACGGCTTCGCTGATCTCGTCGTCGAGCTCGTCATCGAGCGGTGCGAGCACCGAGAGCGGTTTGGTCGACAGCGTGATCGGCTTGCGCCCGCCCGACAGCGACGATGAGGATTTCGCCGTGCCTTCGCGCGACAGCGTGTAGAGCGTCGAGCCGACGCGGCCGCCGTTCTCGATCAGGTCGCGCTCGCTGCAGCTTGCTGCGATCGCGACCGCCAGCGAGTGCAGATGGCTGCGGCGGTAGCAGAACAGCGCCAGCCTGGCGCGAACATCAGGGGAAACACTCTCAACCAGCCTCGGCAGGCCGCTCTCGCTGGCGCGATACATCTCGCCAAGGAGCTCGTCGCGGACCGGGCAGAAATCGCCTTCAAAGGTGTCGCGGCTTGAAAACATTGCAGTTCTCCCTCGTGTGCGGAAGATGCAGCGCAATTCTCTAACGAAAGGTTAACCACGCCGGGCGGCAGTCGTCCGGGGTAGTTTCGCGTGACCCGCGAATCAGGAGGGGGGCTTTGCTGATTGCCGTCATTCCGGGGATCGCGAAGCGAGAACCCGGAATCTCGAGATTCTCTCAGGAGCGCAATTGCGCTCCATCGTTCGGTCCTGCGGACCGCCCCCGGAATGACTGCGCAGCCCTCAGTTCGCCGCCATGAAGATGGAGAGGCCGAAGCCGGTCAGGTGATGCAGCGCCTGGTCGACGCCGATCAGGGTCCAGAACCAGGGATGCGCGAGGTCGACGCCGAAATTGGCGGAGACGAATCCCTTGGCGCGGTCGATCGTGATGTGGATCGCGAAATCAATGAAGGCCACGAACCAGAATTTTGGCGCCACGATCACGATCAGGGGCAGCGCAACGGCAAGGTGGACCAGGCAGTGCACCAGAAGCGGCAGGGCCCAGCCATGCTTCTGGTCCTTGCCGTGCGCCATCCAGGCGGTTTGGAGAACGAAATCGGCAATGATGTGCTTGAAGGTGAGCAGCAACATCCAGCCAATGAGCGCTTCAACCGGAATCGCCGATAACATGGTTGGAAACGACAAGCTGACGCCCTCATTGACGTGACGAGAAGAATTGGAGCGTTCAGCGCGACTTCTTCTTGGACCGGTCAAATCGCCGGGACGCGTGATTTATGACATCTCCCACGGCGGAATGCAGCCGGGTGGAACCGGAAAATCGCCAACTGTGGCTAACTGGTGATAGGATGACCAATAGCCGCGGCCACATCGGGTAAGGTTACCCTCCGGCTCGAAATTTGCATTCCGCTAGCCCGGCGCTATCATCGCCGCTAGAGAATATCGTTCTTTTTTCAGGCGTTTACGAATTACGGGGCGTCCGCCCATGAGCGCACTACCCGCCATCAAAGAGTAAGGCCAGAGTGCTGCCATGGGTACTGAAGGCCCCACCGCATCGCCGACCGTGCCTCCGCCCCGGCGCACCAAGGTGATCAAGACCAACCAGCAGCAGGTTTTCCTCTACGTCGTGCTGACCCTGCTGCTGTCGCTTGCCACCGTCTGGGCCGGCCGCACGCTGGTGCACAATTCGGAAACGCTCACCTTTGCCGTCGGTGGACCCAACAGCGACGAGGCACTGTTCGCGGCCAAGCTCGCTGCTCTCCTGAAGAACAACGCCTCGCGCTTCCGGATCAAGATCGTCAACAACGGCGACAACGCCAAGGCGGTCGTCCAGTTCGACCGCAGGCAGGCCGACCTCGCCGTGCTGCGCACAGATGCCAGGGTACCGCTGCGGGCGCGCACACTCGCGATCCTCGAGCACGACCTCGTGCTCCTGCTCGGTCCCGGCAACAAGAAGATCAAGTCGCTCGCCGAGCTGAAGAAGAAGAAGGTCGCGGTCGTCGCCGAGAACGAAGCCTCGCTCGCCTTCGTCCGCAGCATCCTCGACGTTCCCGACGGCCCTGACGCTGCGAAGATCCAGATGGCGCCGCAGGGCACAACACTCGACAAGCTGTTTGCGCCGTCAAACGGCTTCGGCGCAGTGGTCGCCATCGTCCACGCTTCGAAGGCGGTGCGGGACAAGTCCTATGAGCAAGCCGCCAAACGCGGCGGCTTCACGCTGAACGCGATCGACGAGGCCAAGGCGCTGGCGCGCAAATTCCCGGGTATTTCCGACGAGACGCTGACAGCGGGTACATTGTCGACCTCGCCGCAAATTCCCGACGACGATCTCGACACGATCGGGCTCGAATGGCTGCTGGTCGCACAATCCAGGATGTCCCCGACCACCGCCGGCGAGCTCGCACGCACCATTTACGAGAACAAGTCCGCACTCGGACTCGACAACGGCTTTGCCACCAGGATAGAGCCAGCCTCCGTCGAGAAGGACGCCTTCGTGATCGCGCATCGGGGCGCCGCCGACTACATCAACGACGACACCAAGTCGTTCATGGATAAGTACAGCGACATGATGTATCTGGGCGCCGCCGCGCTCAGCGTCATCGGCTCGATCTTCGCGGCGATCTACGCCAAGATCACCCGCATCGCACCGGAGAAGGCCAGCGAGCTCTCGACTGCGATTCTCGATATCGGCGAGCGGATCGAGCACGCCCACTCGCTGGATCAGCTCGAATGTCTCCAAGACGAGCTGGAGGCCATCTTGCGCGGCGCCGTGATCGGCCTCAGAGACGGCACGATCAGTACCGACGGGCTCGACACCTTCAAGCTCGGCTACGAATTCGTCCGCGACGAAATCGGCATGCGCCGCGACTATCTGAAACGTCATGCCAGCGAAGCTGAAAAGACCGCGCGCGATGCCGGCCCGGCCCCGCTGGACGACAGCAATGTCGTGGTGGTGAAGACCGCCCAGAGCGCCTGATCCACCGGGCTGGGCCAACCCACCACCCTCATGTTCCGGACAAGCTGCAATGCCGAAGGCGTTGCGGCGCCGAGCCGGGACCCAGGAACCCACCACACCATGCGCTGCCATCATTACGTGCTGCGCCGCGCCCGGGGCACGGCACTGAGGCTATGATGTCCCGCCTGATCGTGAGCCGGCGGTCTGGAACCCTGCCCATCCGCAACCGTTGGCTTCCAGTTACAACCGGAGAACGCGGCATGCGTGCACTCCTGATCACCCTCCTTCTGGCAATGCTTGCGGCGGCCGGCTACTTCGCCTATTCCGCGATGGCGGTCGAAGGTGAGCCGATCCCGACTGAAGGTTATGTGGCGCTGGCGCTGGGTGCGGGGTTTTCGGTCATCGTCGGGGTCGGGCTGATGGTACTGCTGTTCTTCAGCAGCCGTCGCGGCTACGACGAGCCGCCACACTTCAGATAGCCACTCCGCCAGCGATGGTGGCACGGACCGGCAAGGCCCGGCGCAGCGGCGCCGGCAAAACGGCCTGCGCCATCGTTGACGGCCTCCGCCCGGGCGGGCACTTTGGTGTCGACGTCCCAACCGGGGCCTCGAGACTTGCCCCGAGACCGAATAGCCTTCCCGCATGTCCAAGCCGCTGATCTCCGCTCTGGCCCAGTTCACGGCCGCCACGGCCGGCCGCAACATGACCAAGGCGGCTTATGTCGCGGTGATCGTCGGCGTGCTCAGCATGGTGTTGCTGACGGACAGCCGGGCCAAAGAGGCGCGCGGCTGGGTCGACGCCCTGCTCTGGACCTGCCTCGCCTATTTCGTGTTCGAATGGCTGGTGCGGCTGCGCCACATGACGCGGCAGGGGCGTCTTTCGCTCTATGTGTCCTCCTCCGCCGGCATCGTCGACGCGATCGGGGCGCTGGCCGTGCCGGTCGCGCTTCTCCTCGGCGTTGAGCCGAAGACGGCCTGGCTGCTCAGCGTGCTCTGGGTGCTGAAGGTGGTGCCGGGCATTCCCGGCCTGCGGCAGCTGCGCCGCGTGCTGGTGCTGGAATCGGGGCCGCTGCTCAGCGTGCTCGTGATCTTCCTGATGGTGGTCTTCCTCGCTTCCGTCGCCGAATATTTCCTGGAGCGCGACGTGCAGCCGCAGACCTTCGGCAGCGTACCGGCCGCGCTGTGGTGGGCGGTGGTGACCCTGACGACGACCGGCTATGGCGACGTCGTGCCGGTCACGCCGCTAGGGCGCTTGGTGGCGGCCCTGGTGATGATCTCCGGGCTCGGCGTGTTCGGCCTCTGGACCGGTATTTTGGCGACCGGATTCGCCGCGGAGACGCGGCGCGACAATTTCCTCAAGACCTGGGAGTCCGTCAGCAAGGTACCGTTCTTCGCGACCCTGGGACCCGCGGCCATCGCCGACGTCACCCATATGCTGCGCACCATCGAGCTGCCGGCGCGCACCACGGTCATCCGCAAAGGTGCGCAAGGCGACTGCATGTATTTTATCGCCGCCGGCGAGGTCGAGGTCGATCTGCCCGGCAAGAAGGTGCAGCTCGGCGAAGGCGACTTCTTCGGCGAGATGGCGCTGCTCGGCAACAACAAGCGCGGCGCGAACGTCTCGACCACGAAAGTGTCGCGGCTTCTGGTGCTCGACCTCGTCGATTTCCGCGTGCTGATGGCGCGGCATCCCGATCTCGCCGAAACTATCGACGCGGAAGCAAAACGGCGTGCGCTCGAGAACAAGTAATGGAGACAAGAATGTCGGATACAGCCGAGACGGCATCCAGCCCCCTGCTCGAGATCACCGGCGCCCGCGCCACCATCCGCCTCAACCGGCCGAAGCATCTCAACCGGCTCCAGGCGGAGGATCTCGGCGAATTGACGAGACTGTTCGACCGGGTCGAGGCCGATCGCGACATTCGCGTGCTGGTGCTGACCGGCACCGGACGCGCCTTCTCCGCGGGCTACGATCTCAATTCGGTGGCAGAACGCGCTGTCAGCGCCAGCGAGCAGCAGAGCGCGGGCTCGGCCTTCGAGGTGGTCGTCAACCGGCTCGAGGATCTCGGCGTGCCGACGATCTGCCGGCTCAATGGTGGCGTCTATGGCGGCTCGACCGACCTCGCGCTCGCCTGCGATTTCCGCATTGGCGTCGATACCGCGGAAATGTTCATGCCGGCGGCGCGGCTTGGGCTGCACTATTACCCGAGCGGTATCAAACGCTACGTGACCCGCCTCGGCGTGGACAATGCGAAGAAGCTGTTCCTGACCGCACAAAAGATCAGCGCCCCGGAGATGCTGCGCATCGGCTATCTCACCGCGATGGTGCCGGTGGAATTCCTGGACGAGGAGGTCGACAAGCTCGCTGGCCTCCTCGCCGGCAACGCGCCGCAGGCGATGCGCGGCATGAAACGCGCGATCAACGAGTTCGCCCGCGGTGAGCTCGATGAGGAAGCCGCCGACCAGCGCCACCGCGACAGCATGCGCGGCGAGGAGATCAAGGAAGGCATCAAGGCGTTTGCCGAGAAGCGGGCGCCGCGGTTTTGAACTCTCATCCACCCGCCGCAGCGGCATGCTGCGCCGCCATCTCGGCGTCGGCGGCGGTGACGCGCTGGAACGCCGGCCGCGCGGTCATGCGCTCGGCATATCTTACGAAGACGTCCTTCTTCGGGACGATGCCGAACATCATGGTCCAACTGAAGGCGACGCCCCACAAGATATCGGCCGCCGTCATACGCTCGCCGAGCAGATAGGGTCCTTTCGCCAGCTGGGCCTCGAGCGCACCCAGCATGGTGTCGTAATCGGGATAGGGCGATTGCGTGATCGGCGCCGGCTCGCGCTGCATGAACTTGTCGATCAGGGCCGGCTCGAACGACGATCCGTAATAGGCGATCCAGCGCAGATAAGGCCCGCGCAGCGGATCGTTCAGGGCGGGCGTCAGCCCAGCCTGCGGGAACAGATCGGCGAGATAGATGGTGATGGCGACCTGCTCCGTCACCAGCGCCTCGCCGTGGCGGATCGCCGGCACCTTGCCGAGCGGATTGATGGCGAGATAGGCGGGCTTGCGCTGCTCGCCGGCCTTCATGTTGAGAATATGGAGATCGTAAGGTGCTCCCAGCTCCTCCAGCAGCACCCGCGTGCCGGTGGCGCGCGTCTGCGGCGAATAGAACAGGGTGACGCGGATCGGATCGGTCATGGCAGTCTCCATCTGGCCGGCTGGCGATGGGCTGCTTCTAGCGAACCATACCTGACATTCTCTGTCAGGTATGGTTTAAGGCATCATGCGCGCGAGCCGGATGCTGTCGATCCTCACCACACTCCAGGCCAGGGGGCGGGTCACCGCGCCCGAGCTCGCGGAAGCCTGCGAAGTCTCGGTGCGCACGATCTATCGCGACATTGACGCGCTCGCCGCGTCCGGCGTTCCCGTTTACGCCGACCGCGGCGCGGAAGGCGGCTATCGCCTGCTCGACGGCTATCGCGTGCGGCTGAACGGGCTGTCGCAGAGCGAGGCCGGCGCGCTGTTCCTGGCGGGATTGCCAGGCCCGGCCGCGGCGCTCGGGCTCGATGCCGCGATGATCGCCGCCCAGAACAAGCTGATGGCCGCCCTGCCTCCGAATTTGCGCGAGGATGCCGGGCGGATGCAGGAGCGTTTCCACCTCGATGCGCCAGGCTGGTTCGGCGAAGCGGAAGACCCGAAGCACCTGCGCACCATCGCCGGCGCGGTGCTGCGCGGGACGCTGATCAGGATCCGCTACCAGAGCTGGCGCGCGGAGAAGCAGCGCCGCGTCGCCCCGCTCGGCCTCGTGCTGAAAGGCGGCAGCTGGTATCTCGCCGGGCAAGTCGACGGCAGCGTGCGCACCTATCGCGTCGCACGCGTGCTCGACTGCACGGCGCTCGACGACCGCTTCGACCGCCCCGCCGATTTCGATCTCGCCGCCTATTGGCAGGCCGCGACACTTCGCCTCGAGGCCGAGATGCATCCCAATGTCGCGATCGTCCGGCTGTCGCCATTCGGCGTCAAGCTGCTCGACGCGCTGAGCCAGCCCTACGTCAAGGCGCGCACGCAGCTCGAAGAGACGGCCGACGCAGACGGCTGGCGCATTGCGCGACTGCCGGTCGGCAAGACGTCGTGGCACGCCGCAGCCGAATTGCTGCGGCTCGGGCCCGAGGCCGAGGTGCTGGAACCCGCCGATCTCCGCGACAAGATGGCCGAGCTGACACAGGCGATGGCTGTGCGCTATCGCGCGGTACGAAGAGCCTGACAGCGGCACATTTGCCGCAGCCGACGAAACAATCCTGAAACACGATTCTTCCCTCGCGCCATGAACGAGTTCGCGGCTCGCGCCGACGCAGACGCAGGGACACAACAACGGCCTCGCGCCAAACTGGAGAATGAAGATGTTTCGTAAGCTCGCTCTTGGTCTGATCGCTGCCGGCTCGCTCGGCGCTGCCGCTCTCGCGCCCACCGCCGCTTCGGCTCACGGCTTCCATCACTGGGGTCATGGCTGGGGCCCGGGCTGGGGCTATGGCGGCATCTACGTCAACACCGGCGTCAGCAACTGCTACCAGGAGCGCGTCGTCCGGACCCGCCACGGCCTGCGCGTGCGCGTCGTGAATGTCTGCCCCTACGGGATCTACTGATAACTCGCGTTCACGACAAAGCTCCGGTCGCATTGCGGCCGGAGTTTTGCGTTCGTTCAAGCGATTTTGGTGTCAGCCGGCCTGCCGCTGCCGGCGAAACCACGCCCAGGTCTCGCGCGTCGTCCTGATGTAGCCGCGCCCGCGATGGAAGATCTCGCCGTCGACGATCTCGTTCAGTTTCGGCAATGCGTGAAAGGGAATCGAGGGATAGGCGTGATGCTCGACATGATAGGGCATGTTCCACGCGAACCATTTGACGATGGCAGCGGTATAGGTGGTGCGGGTGTTCTGGAAGGCGCTGCGGGTACGATCGCAACCGGTGTGCTCGGCCAAGAGATAGGGCCGCAGGAAGAATTGCCCGATGACCAGCGGAACGACCCAGACCATGAGCAGCAGCGCGGAGGAGAACCACAGCGAGAGCGCGAGCAGCAGAACATAGAGGGCGGCATAGACGCGCGCTTCGGTCACGATAATGGCGCGCTTGTTCTCGGGGATCCAGGGCACCGTGACCTTGCCGGTGACGGCATGGCCGAGCATCAGCCGGAGGCGCCCCGCAACCTGGAGCAAGCCGCTATAGGCGATCACGATCTGGGTGTCGGATTTCGGCTTCACGCCGACGATCAGCTCCGGGTCCCTCTCGGGATCCTGGGTGTAGCGATGATGGTCCCAGTGGAACAAGCAGTAATATTCGTAAGGTTGCCCGATGATGAAGGCCGAGAGATAGCCGACCGTGAGATTGAGGCCGCGGCTCTTGAACGCGGTCTTGTGCGCGGTCTCGTGCACCGCCATGAACAGGAAGGCGACGAAATAGCCCTGTATTACCATCAGCGGCAGCGCCCAAAGGACGCCATAGCTCGAGCTGACTTTCCAGATCAACGACCCGACCAGAATGACCACGCCGTAATGGCAAAGGCTGCGCACCGCGCCCTGGAAATTGGAGCGGGCCGACAGTTCGCGCAGCATCGCCGGGCTCAGCGGCTTCAGGCGATGGCCGGACTCGGAAACGGTTGCGTCAGTCATGATCGGGTGCCTGTCTTACTTGCGGAGGAGCCCGGCGATCTCGGCCTTGATGAAGACCTGGTCGCGGGGATTGTTGACGGGATTGCCGGCGCGATGGCCGTGCAGCGATGGGATCGGATGCAGCACGGCTGACTTTGCATTGATCAGCTTGCCGAGTTCGTCCTCGTTGTCGCGGACGTCGAAATAGCGATCGGTCGCGCCCGGCATCAGCAGCATATGCGCCTTGATCGCGGCGAGCGCACGATCGAGATCGCCGCCGAAGGCCGAGCACCGGCTGATGTCGCCGCGCTGCCAGATGCCGATCTGCGCCAGGAGATCGTTGGCATCGCGCCGCGCGAAAGTCGCATCCCAGGCGCGGACGAGATAGTCCTCGAGCGAGGTGAAGCCGGCCTCGCGCCAGAGCTCGTCGCGATAGAAGCCGTGCGACATCGCCCAGCCGGCATAGACGCGTCCCATGGCGCGATAGCCGGCGACGGGCCTTTCGACGAACCGGCCGTCCCGGAAAGCGGGATCGCCGGTCAAGGCGGCCTTCACGCTTTCCAGGAAGACGTAGTTGTAGGGCGCGCAACGCGCGCTGCCGCAGACGACCGCGGCACGCGCGACCATATCAGGATGCAGTGCCGCCCAGTGATAGGCCTGCATGCCGCCCATCGACCAGCCATACACCAGCGCGAGCTTTGTGATGCCGAAGCGCTCGGCGAGAAGGCGATGCTGAACGGCGATGGCGTCGTGAAAGCTGAGTTCGGGGAACGGCGCGGCGGAGTTCGACGGCGAGGATGACAGGCCGTTGCCGAACAGATTCGGGATGACGATGAAATAGCGCGAGGGATCGAGCACGCCGTCAGGCCCGATCAGCCACTCGGTGTCGAAGTGCTGCGCGCTGAACGAGGTCGGATAGAGGATGACGTTGTCTCTGGCCGGGCTGAGCGTTCCGTAGGTCTTGTAGGCGAGCTTCAGCTTCGGAAAGACGACGCCGGATTGGAGCACGACGTTGCCGGCCTCGAAGATCTCATAATCGCGCTCAGCCATTGTGCGTCCCACTCTCGCTCGCGGCCCCCACGACGCGACGCGGCAGCGGCGATGCATCGATCATGCCAGCAGCAGACGCGCCATTGCGTCACACTCAATAACTGTACTTATAGTACATTTATTATGGACCGGCAAGACAAATCCGATCGGGCGCCGGGTCTCAGGCGATGGCCGCGATATATCGCGCCACCGATGCCGCGAACGCGGCCTTGGCAGCGCTGGCGATGTTGCGTCCCCACCAGGCGCCATAGATGCGATCGAAGGCGAGCGGCTCGACGGCAGCAGCGATCCGCCGCACCGCGGCTGCGTTGAGCGGCATGTAGTTTGGATAGGAGTACATGAAGCTGACGAAGCGGCGGTCCATCGTCACCTGCGCGATGTCCCCGGTGAGCAGAGCGCCCGCGCCGTCCGTACCGCGTGCCCAGTGCAGCATGGTGGCGCCGGCGAAATGGCCGCCGGTGCGCAGCAGCAGCACGTCATCGGAGATGCGATGCTGATCGCCGGTCCAGTGCACGATCGACGGATGTGGACGCGTCACCCATTGGCCATCGTCCGCGTGCAGATAGACCGGCACGCCGCCGAAGGCATCGCTCCAGTCGGCGAGCGCACCATAATAATGCGGATGCGAGATCGCGATCGCTTTCAACCCGCCGAGCGAGCGGACGTGAGCGATCGCCTCCGGCGTCGCCAGCGGCACGCAGTCCCACATCATGCATCCATCCGCCTGCGGCACCAGCAGCGCGCGCTGGCCGATGGCGAAACTCGGCTCGAGGGCGAGACCGGTGAGGCCGAGATCGTCGCGCCAGACGACGCGGTGACGTTCGGCCACCGTCTCGCGCGTCATGAAGGTCTGCCCCTTCCAGTTCACATATTGGCGTTCGTCCTCGCAGATCGGACAGGATGCGGGCGGATGTCCGCCATCCGGAAATTGCGCGCCGCAGGTTTCGCAGGTCCAGAGTGGCATGGCCGTAGTCCTATTGAGACCGTCGCAAGTATGACATGACGTCGCGGGGCCGCGATCGCAAGGGCGATCGGAACCAACGTGATGAGCGCAGGTTAGGTTCTGGTCCGCCCGGGCACCTATGAGCCCGCAGTCTCCGCCTCATGCGAGATCCCAGTCGATCGGCAACATTGCGTTGAGCGTCTCGATGACATCGCGCCCTTCACCGTCTCGTATCTGGCCCCTGTTCGCGCTCAACTTCTTCATGGCCGACATGCAGTCCGGCATCGGACCGTTCGTCGGCGTCTTCCTGCAGGAGCGCGGCTGGGCCAGCGGGTTGATCGGCACCGCAATGACGATCGGCAACGTTGCGGGCATGCTGATCACCACTCCGATCGGCGGCTTCATCGATTCCAGCCGCAACAAGCGCATGTGGGTCGTCATCCCCGGCATCTGCGTGGTCCTTGCCTCCGCGATCATCCTGATCTCGCAAAACTTCTGGGCCGTCACCTTTTCCCAGGTCGCGCAATCGCTGGCGAGTGCGGCGATCGTGCCGGCGGTGACGGGTATCACGCTCGGCATCGCCAAGCAGAAGGGCTTCAACGCGCTCAACGGCCGCAACCAGGCGTACAACCACGCCGGCAACATGGTCGGCGCCGCGTTGTCGGGCTATCTCGGCTACAAGTTCGGGTATGTCGCCGTGTTCCTGCTGGCCGCCATATTCGGCGCCATCGCGATCGCCTGCGTGCTGATGATTCCAGCCCAGGCGATCGATGATCGCGCCGCGCGCGGCAGCAAGGAGGACGATTCCAAAGCTCCGCCGGATGCGCTCACGATGCTGCTCAAGCACAAGCCGCTACTCGTGCTGGCGCTGACACTCGCGCTGTTCCATCTCGGCAACGCCGCCATCGTGCCGCTCTATGGACTTGCGGCCGTGGCCGACGGCCAGGCCAACGGCCCGAGCTTCGTCGCAACCACCATCGTGATCGCACAGGGCATGATGATCGTGACCTCGCTGATCGCGATGAAGGCGGCGAGCAAGCGCAATTACTGGCCGGTGATCCTGGTCTCCTTCATGTTCTTACCCGTCCGCGGCGTGCTTGCCTTCTTCGTCACGGGATGGTGGGGTGTCGTGCCGATGCAGGTGCTCGACGGCATCGGCACCGGACTGCAAACTGTCGCCGTCCCCGGCATGGTCGCGCGCTCGCTCAACGGCACCGGCCGCATCAATCTCGGCCAGGGCGCCGTGATCACGGTGCAGGGCGTCGGCGCGAGCCTCAGTCCCGCACTCGGCGGCTGGATCGCGCAATGGATCGGCTACGGCCCGACCTTCCTGCTGCTCGGCGGCTTCGGCCTCGCGTCTATGGCGCTGTGGCTGGCCTTTGGCGCCGCGGTGAAGAAGTATTGAGGGCCGCAACGCGGAGAAGATTGGGTTCCCGCAACCTCCTCCTCTCAGTCATCGCGAGCGCCGCGAAGCAATCCAGCCCTCAGCCAAAATTCTTCTGGATCGCCCTGTCGAGCGTCTCGCCGCCAACGAAGCGCTGGCGCAGCTCGCGCTTGAGCAGCTTGCCGCTCGGGTTCTTCGGCAGGCTATCCACGAAGATGACGCGCTTGGGCACCTTGAAATGCGCCATCTGGCCGGCGCAGTGCTTGATCACGGTGTCTTCGTCCAGCGCCTCGCCGCTCTTGACCACGACGATCGCGGTCACCGCCTCGGTCCAGCGCGGATCAGGCAGGCCGACGACGGCGACTTCGGAGACGGCGGGGATGCGGTAGACCATCTCCTCGACCTCGCGGCTCGCGACGTTCTCGCCACCGGTCTTGATCATGTCCTTGACGCGGTCGACCACGGTGATGTGGCCCTCCTCGTCGACGGTGGCGAGATCGCCGGAGTGAAACCAGCCGCCGGAGAAGGCCGCCGCGGTCTTCACGGGATCGTTGTAATAGCCGGACAGCAGGTGCGGCGAACGGTGCACGATCGCGCCGACCTCGCCGATCTTCACGTCCTCCATCGCCGTGTTGACCACGCGCGTCTCGACATTGAGAACGGGCTTGCCGGCCGAGCCGGCCTTGCGCAGCTGATCCTCCGGCCGCAGCACGGTCGCGAGCGGCGCGATCTCGGTCTGGCCGTAGAAATTCCAGAACTTGACGTTGGGCAGGCGGCGCTGCAGCTCGAGCAGCACCTCCACCGGCATGATCGAGGCTCCGTAATAGCCTTTCTGCAAGGTGGACAGATCGGTCTTGTCGAAGTTCGGCGAGCGCAGCATCGCGATCCAGATCGTCGGCGGCGCGAAGAACGAGGTGATCTTGTGTGCCTGGATCAGCGCCAGAATGTTGTCGGCCGTCGGCTTGCCCGTGATCACGCCGGAGGCACCGAGATAGATTTGCGGTCCCAGGAACACATCGAGCTGGGCGCAGTGATACAGCGGCAGCGCGTGCAGGAACTTGTCCTCCACGCTCATGCCGCCATCGATGATGCAGCTGACATACTGCCACATCACGGCTTCATGGGTCAGCATCGCGCCCTTGGGCAGTGATTCCGTGCCGCTGGTGTAGACGATCTGCGCGAGATCGCGGCTGTCGACGGAAGCGTCCAGGAAGGAGCCGTCGGCGTCGAGGAGATCGTCGAAGGTGGTGAGGCCCGCAGGCGCCGTGGCCGGATCCTCGCCGGGCAGCCAGATCATCTTCTCGACCGCGCAATCCTTGCCGCTGGCCGCGCGTCCGGGCTCGACGAAATCGGGTCCGGTCGCGAGCAGCTTGGCGCCGGAGCTCTTCAGGATGAAATTGATCTCGTCCGGATTCAGCATGAAGTTGATCGGCACCAGCACCGCGCCGATCCGCGCCACGGCGAAGCGTAGCGCGGCGAAGGCGTGCGAATTGCGCGAGAGCACGGCGAGGCGGTCGCCCTTCCTGACGCCGAGTCCCAGCAGGCCGCGGCCGAGGCGGTTGCAGATCGCATCCATCTCGGCAAAGCTCCAGCTGACATTGCCGCAGCTCACCGCGAGCTTGTTCGGCTCCCGGCCCGCCGAGCGGCGCAGGAGGTCGCCGATGGAATGCTCGCGCGCTTTCGAGATGGTGGCTGCGGTGTCGCCGGTCATGTCCTTCCCCCTGAATCTTTACCCTGCGTGAATGGTGGCATGAGCATCCGCCGGCCCACCGCATTCAAGCGTTTTGTGTTTGCGCAAACGTAGTCGGCACGATTGGCTGCGTCAAATTAGCCGGCCCGCGCGGCGCCAGCACGCAAGAATTGACACTCCGGAGCAGCAAATCTGGATTCGTGCACCAACCATAATATCAGGGGGAATACCATGTGCCGGACTATGTGCGCCGCATTTGCGGCCGCACTCGCTGCGTTTGCCATCTGCCCTTCTCATGCCCAGCAGGCGCCGCTCAAGATCGGGGTGCTCTCCGACTTCTCATCCGTCTATTCCGACATCGGCGGCATGGGGAACGTCGAGGCCACCAAAATGGCGATTGAGGATTTTGGCGGTCAGATGTTCGGCAAGCCGATCGAGATGATCAGTGCCGACGTGCTCAACAAGCCCGACGTCGCCTCCACCATCGCCCGCAAATGGTGGGAGACCGAAGGCGTCGACATGATCATCGACCTGCCGACCTCGGCCACTGCGCTCGCGGTGATGGAGCTGTCGAGGCAGTACGAGAAGATCATGATCGTGACGGATGCGGCGAGCTCCGATATCACCGGAAAATCCTGCTCGCCCTACACCGCGCATTGGACCTACGACACCTATGCCAACGCGCACACGGTCGGCAGCGCCATCGTCAAGAATGGCGGCGATACCTGGTTCTTCCTCACCGCCGATTACGTGTTCGGCCATTCGGTCGAGCGCGACACAGGTGACGTCGTGAAGGCCTCCGGCGGCAAGGTGCTAGGCAGTGTCAAGCATCCGCTCAACACGGCGGATTTCTCCTCGTTCCTGCTTCAGGCCCAGGCGTCCAAGGCCAAGATCATCGGGCTGGCGAATGGCGGCGGCGACACTATCAACGCGATCAAGCAGGCCGGCGAGTTCGGTATCGTCGCCGGCGGCCAGAACCTGGCTGCGATCGTGATGTTCATCTCCGACGTGCACAGCCTTGGCTTAAAGCTGGCGCAAGGCCTGATCATCACCGAGGCCTATTACTGGGACCTCAACGACAAGACCCGCGCCTTCGGCAAGCGCTTCCTGGAGCGCGTCAAGCGCATGCCAACCATGAATCAGGCCGCGACCTACAGTGCAACGCTACACTACCTCAAGGCCGTGCAGGCCGCCGGCACCAAGGACACCAAGACGGTGATGGCCAAGATGCGCGCGCTGCCGGTAAGGGATGCCTTCACCGACAACGGCGTGCTGCGCGAGGACGGCCGCATGGTGCACAGCATGTACCTGTTCCAGGTGAAGAAGCCCGAGGAATCGAAGGGCCCGTGGGATTACTACAAGCTTCTCGCCGAAGTCCCGGCCGACCAGGCGTTCCGGCCGCTGAAGGATGGCGGCTGCCCGCTCGTGAAGTGAGGCTCGCGGGGACGTACAACCGGTCGATCGGCCTCAATTCGCTCGCAGCGGCGCTGAGGTCGGCCGCAGCAGCATCGCGGACCGGCCCGAGGCAGAGTCAGGTGAACTCGTCGCCGCTCGCCAGCATCGCGCTCAGCATCGCTTCGGCCTTGTGCTTCAGCGGCAGCGCGCCGCTGTCGGAGGCGAGCGCGATGGCGGCGCGCAGAGCGACAAAGATAGCGGCCTTGTTCGCCGCATCCGATGGCGGGGTCACGATGGCTTCGCCGAACAGGGCTTCGGCCTCGAGGCCCGAAAACCCCTGCTGACAGGCGGTGTTGCGGGCCTCGCGCAGCATGTTCTGCGCGGCCCTGATATCGCCGAGGCGGTGGGTGACGAGCGCAAGATAGATCGAGCTGCGCAGCACCGCCGAGGTATAGCCGACCGCCCTCGCCTCCTCACGCGCCTCGGTCAGCATGCCGCGCGCCCGCTCCAACAGCCCCTGCTCCAGATAGGCGATGCCGAGATGGCAGGCGAGCACCGGCACGAACAGCCGGATGCCGTGCTTCTGCGCCAGGACAAAACCGTCTTCGAGAATGGCGGCGGCGGCCGCCGGATCGTTCTGCCCGAGCTTCAGCCAACCGCCGCTATAGGCGGCGGCGACGCGGTCGTAGGGGCGGCCGGTCTCCTCGGCGATCGTGGCGGCTTCGCGCTGGAGCTGCTCGGCGGCGTCGAGCTGGCCCATGACGGTGTGGGTGAAGCTCTTCATCATGCAGCAGAGGAGGAGTGTGTATTTCGGGGGCGTGGCGAAAGGCGCACTCGCTTCCATCCCCAAGAGATGACTACGGGCCCGTGCGAAGGTCTGCTCTGCCTCGCAATAGCGCCCGGCAAGAAAGTACGCTTGGCCGAGATTGTATAGTGCGAGGTTGCGCCACCCCGGATTACCAGTTTCCTCGGCAAGACCAACAACTTCCTCACCGAGAGCAACAGCTTCGGTGGGCGTCCCGTAGAAGTTCTGCCCGCCGGCCATGACTGTCATGGCGGCAACCTTCCTACCGACGTCTTCGATCTCGTTGGCCCTGCGGTCGGCCTCCTTTCCCAGCTCGACCCACTCGGCAATCCGGCCGGACCAGATGAAAGCCATGCGCGCTTCCATCCGAAGATCGATGGCATTCATCTCGCGCGAACGCGTCATTGGGGTTTTATCGAGCGCACTCATCGCCGTCTGGAAATAGTCGACCGCATCAGCATATGCCGAACGCAAAAGACACTTTTGTGCGGCGCTTCTCCCGTAGCTGAACGCCTTCGGCCAGTCCTTGGCACGTACCGCATGGTAACTGAGGGAGTCGGGATCATCTCTCCACGTACCGTCGCTCTCGAAAGCCGCAAGAACGCGCGCATGTATGCTCTCGCGTACCTTTTCGACCATCGATTCATACGTAACTTGGCGGACCATTTCATGCCGAAACTCAAGCGAGTTCTCGAGGTCGCTATCGACCCGAACGAGAAGCTCGGCGCGGTCGAGCGCCGCAAGGCAATCTTGGAAGGCGCTTTCAGGCAACTCCGAGACCTTCTGCACGACCGCTTCGTTCGATCGCGGCCCCAATGCGGCAGCCACTTGCAAGACGAGGCGCTCCTGTCTCGACACGCGATCCAGCCGCGCTGCAATCACGCCTTGGATGCTCGCGGGAATACCCAGCTCTTCAATCGGCCGAACGAGAGCCAGATCGCCCCACTGACCGCGCAGCGTACCGTTATCTTTCAGGCCCCGGCAGACCTCCTCGATGAATAGCGGGACGTTTGCCGTGTGGGAAATGATCCGGTTCTTCAAGTCGCCATTTGTCGCTGATGTGCCAAGCATGTCGGTCAGCATCGCCAATCCTGAATCATCGTCCAATGGACGCATCGCAATGACCTCGGCACGACAACGCGCGATCCATTCCGGCATTCCGTTCGGTCGGCTCGTCAGGAACACGAACAGATTGGGAGTCTGGAGCGACGCAATCGCCGCAATAACGTTGTCGCTGGCTCGATCGACCCAGTGTAAGTCCTCTATGAGCAGAATGGCGCTCTTTCCACGGACCACGCTTTCCACGATCGCGCAACTTGCCTCGGAAATCGCGCGACCACGCGCGTAAGGCTCCAGTTCGCTCCAGCGCGGATCGGAAATGGGCAAATCCAGCACTGCATCGATTGCAAGCCGATGCACCGCCGACAAATCCTCTCGAGGATCTCCACGGCGATCGCAGTCCTTTGCGACGGCCTCGAGAATAGAAAGCACCAGACGCTTCAAGGTGCTGAATGGCGCCCCCTGAAGGTTAGGGCTGCATTCGGCGTCGACCAGCAGCCAGCCATCGGTCCGAAGATCCTGCACAAACTCGTGTGCAAGCCGCGATTTTCCAATGCCGGCGTCGCCCATCAGCAGAACGGTCTGCCGACTCGTCGGAACCCTTTCCGCGGCACGCCAGAGCAGCGCCCGCTCCATCGTGCGATCAACGAACCGGGAAACGCTACGCGCACGCCGCACCCGCCAACTCGAAAGATCGCTCGCTCCAACAATGCGATACACAGGCAGGGCTTCGCTGAAGCCACGCAGGCTCTTGCGACCAAGAAAATCAAACCGGACGTGCCCGTCTGCTAGCTTCTGGCAGGCTTCCGACACATAGATCTGGTTTGCCTCAGCCGCCGACTCCAGCCGCGCGGCCAAATGCTGGGCTGCGCCACCGATCTCATAAACCTTGGAAAACTCGCTGGAGACCATGTAGGCCACCACATGGCCCGAGTGGAGGCCGACGCGGACCTGAAGTCCGGGATCGCCAAGGCTGCCTACACGCCGGACCAGCTCGATGGCCGCGTGGCAGGCCAAGGGTGCATGGTTGTCGTCGGCGATCGGGGCGCCAAAGACCGCCGCCAGGCCGTCCCCCAACTCCTTGCTGACAATTCCGCCAAACTGACGTACCGCGGCCCTCATCGCTGCCAGCGCCGGCTCGAGGCGCGAGACGGCCTCCTCCGGCTCCAATTCGGCAACAAGACCCGTGGAGTCCACGACATCAGCTCGCAGGATCGTCACAAAACGACGTTCGCTATCGGGATCGACCTGCTTGCGCACTGCGGCCCCGCATTTGGAGCACCAGCTATCGTCCGGATCGATCGCCGACTGACATGCGAAGCAATGCATCCCTGCGCCTCAAGGGTCGCGGTCCTTCTGTCGACCAGAATCCACCGGCAACTTTCGACAACAATACCTATCAAGAACCGCTTAGCAATCGCGCTCGCTCCTCAGTCAGCCGGCACGGTGCGGTTGGCGATCTGGACGAAGCACAGTCCTGAGTGGTAGCGTAAACAATCCCAGCAAAGATGGGGCACATTTTCGACGGCGTGAGGTCGGCCAGACTGATCAGCGTTGCCGGAGTTGTATGTATATTCGCAAAGCCAAGGAAATATTGAGGGAAAGGCGATGGGCTCGAGAACTTACACCGGGGCTTCATTCAAGGATTTGATGAACGACAATTATTTCCCGCTGGAAAACATGCAGCGGAGCGTGGACATTCTGAAGGCGTCGTCGGATATTCATCTGCCGACCCTCGAGTATGGTCAATACCACCTGATCCTGACGCCGGCCGACAGATGGCCGGATGGGAGCGCTGCGTATTGGCACAAGGAGAAGGGCCGGGCTCGCGTCGATCTCAGCACCCAGCCGAACTGCACGCCGCTCTCCAACGACGAGCCCGGCGTCATTCCGCTGACTCGCTGCGATCTGCTCGATGCCCGTCCGCAAATGCTTCAACTCCGAGCCGCCGATCCCGATGAAGACGAACATCATCACGCATGCAGCCAGCGATGCGTTTGCGCACCGACACGAGATCCGGCTCAAGTGGGAATATGCCAACGGCGAGGACAAGGCGCCAACCCTGCTCTATCTGACGATGGTCTGCCCGTACAGGGACTGATCTTTCGCCGTCTTCGGCTTTGATCAAGGGTCACAGCAATCGCATCTCGCACGCTCCGGGCCCCACGGAGTAAAGACGCCGCCGTCAGCTCCGTGTCGGTCAAGCGCTGTCGCCACAACCGCATCGTTGAATGGTGAGCTCGCTGCTCTTGATCGGTGCTGTCGACGTGCGGCCCTTGATCTTGGGGCCCTCGAAGACGTGGGTCGGCTGGAACGCCGCGCAATTTTGCGGAGTTCGTCGAGGGCGGAAAGACGATCAAGTTTCAGCCTGATCGCTTGGTGTTCGGGGAAGCACCGTCGATGCTGGTCGGGACCGAAAGGCAATCAGGGACAGTTCTGTGCGTCAAGTTCAGCAAAATTGATCATGGGGTCCGGCCGAGCCATCCCCTCGGAGCCGCCGTCGCTCGCTTGCCCAAAAGCGCAGCGCTGGCGAGCGACGGCGGCGGAGAGGGGTGGCGTGCATCCCCTTGGTGGGCCTGAGCATCGTCAGGCCGCCTGGCGTAACGCCTCCTTCTTGTGTTCCTTGAGCAGGTCCATGTTGAGATAGCGATGATCCTCGAGCCAGGTCTCGTGACGCTCGACGGTCAAGGCGCGCACCAGCCGCAAGCAGCTCTCGGCATTGGGGAAGATCCGCACCACGTAGGTGCGCCGCCGGATCTCCTCGTTGAGTCTCTCCAGCATATTGGTCGACTTCATGTGTTTGCGGTGCGCCAGCGGCAGGCGGAAGTAGGTGAGCGTCTCCTCGATGTTCTCTTCCACCCAGCCGGTGAGCTTGGGGTACTTGCCGCCCCATTTGCCGAGCCAGGCGGCCAGATCGCGCCGGACCTCCGAGAGGTCGCGCCGGTCGTACATCCATCTGAGCTCCAGCAGGCAATCGTCATCGACCTTCCGAGGCACATAGTCGAGCGCGTTCCTGAGGAAGTGCACATAACAGCGCTGCCAGAACACGCCGGTGAGAACTTCGGGAATGGCCTTCTTCAAGCCCGGATGATCATCGGAAACGACGAACTCGACGCCATGCAGGCCGCGGGCCTTCAGGCCTTCCAAAAACTCCTTCCAGCTCGATCGGCTCTCCCGGTTGGCGAGATCAACCGCGAGCACCTGACGCCGGCCCTCCCAGTCGACCCCGATCGCGATCAGCACCGCCTGGCTCGCGATGATGCCATCGTCCCTGACGCGCTCGTAACGGGCGTCCAGGATCAGATAAGGGAACGGCTCCTTGAGCTTGCGCTCGCAGAACGCCTTCAGCGACGCATCCAGCCGCTTGTTGATCGCGCTGATCGCCGAGGCCGAGAAGGCATGGCCCACCAGCTCCTCGGTGACCTGCTTCACCTTCCGGGTCGAGACCCCTTGCACGTACATCTCGGCCAAGGCCGCCACCAGCGCCTTCTCCGAGCGCTGGTAGCGCTCGAACAGCTCGGTCGAGAACCGTCCCTGCCTGTCCTGCGGCACCTTCAGCTCGATCTTGCCGACCCGGGTGATCAGCGAGCGGGAATAGTAGCCGGAGCGATAGCCAAGCCGCCCCTCGCTGCGCTCCCCTTTCTCCGCACCCAGCGTCTCCGTCATCTCGGCTTCGAGAATGTCCTGCACCGCACCCTGGATCAGCGGCTTCAGGAACTCCTTGTCCGACCTCAACAACTCTTTGACTGCAGAGACATCCGTCCTAATCTTCGTCACGGTCATGGCGGGTCCAAGCTCCTCTACGAGCGGTGATCTTCGCAATCACCGGACTTACCATGACCGCTTCAGCCTCTCAGCTTTTGCAGAACCTCCCGCACACTACCTCAGGGACTTTTGAGAGCGGCCGAATCTGAAGATGGAAATGGCCCGCTTCGCGCGGGCCATTTCCGTATCGGGGCGGCGCAAATACCAATACCGGCATTCGCTTCAAGTTGCGATCAGATCGAGGCACCTCCCGCGTCACGAACGCAGTGAACCTCCTTCAAGCCATTGATCTTTCGCAATCGCTCCCGGATCGAACGAAAACGTCAGATCGCGCGACAGAGGTGCATGGTTAGATCTGATGATCCCAATGATTTGCCTGAAGAGGATGATCCTCTGGACCGCACGGTGCGCCTGCCGCCCAACGACTGCTCGCTGGCCAGGACGGTGCAGCAGGGCCGCGACATGATGTTCGCGCAGCTCGCTGGCGTCGACATGACCGAAGCGAACTTTTACTGCGCGATGTTTCACGATGCGGTGCTCGAAGGCGCCATTTTGGCGCGTTGCGATCTGCGCGGCGCGACCTTCAATGACGCCAATCTGCGCCGAGCCGACCTTCGCGGTGCCAACTGTGGGCTCGACAATCTAGGCGGTTCGACCGATTTCATTGGAGCTGATCTGTCAGGTGCCGACTTGCGTCAGGCCAATATCGGCGGTGCGGATTTCACCAACGCGAAGTTGGTCGGCGCCGATCTTTCCGGTGCCAATGCCGTCAGCGAGTTGCCTAACTGGCGTCTCACATGGTTCAGGGGCGCCGATTTGACGGGTGCACGTCTTGCCGGGGCAAGGCTGAGCGGCGCGACATACGATGATCGCACTGTCTTTCCCCGCGGGTTCAATCCGAACGAGGCCGGAATGATTCTATTCATCGGCCGATAGATGAATGTGGTGGATGTAACCGCCTTCGGGAATTGCGGGAGCTGCACATTCGATTGAGCGACCAGAAGTCCGCACCGCTGCAACGTCTCGCCGAGCCGAGCCTGCCGACGAGGCCAAACGGCCCTGCAATAATCTCCGCCCAAACAAAAAATGGCCCGCATCAAGCGGGCCATTTTCGCATCGGATCCGGTGAAATCCGAATTTGGTTGCGGGGATAGGATTTGAACCTATGACCTTCAGGTTATGAGCCTGACGAGCTACCGGGCTGCTCCACCCCGCGTTAAACACTTGCGCGCCTTCGCCAAAATGCCGGGACGGTCGGTTGAGGCCGGCGCTGTTCGCGCAGCTTGCTTCTTCCGTCCCAAAGGCTTCCTTGGAAGGCAACCCGGGGGCGGTGCCCGTCGGGTGCGGGGCGTATGTATCAAGGCGAGGTGCCTTTGGAAAGGGCTGCGGGAACGTTTTTTTCGACTTTATGACAGGGAGATGGACGGATTTCGGCTCCGTTCCGCGCGCTCTTGCCAGAAGTTCCACAAAGGGCCAGCTTGCGGCAACAAGATTAAGGCTGGAACGCCGGTCGAGGGAGGAAAGCCGTGGACAAATCCCTGACGACCGCCCCGCTGCGGACGCTGGAGGAGGCCTTGCACGCCATGATCGTGCGGTCGCGGAGCGAGCCGGCGCCGGACCTTGCCGAGCGGCTCGACCGGCTGGCGCGGCTGCGCAGCGTCGTCGCCGACAATGAAGAGCGCTTCCGGCAGGCGATCACGGCCGATTTCGGCCACCGCTCGGCGGTCGAGACCACCATCGCCGAGATCATGCTGGTGTTCTCCGAGATCCGGCATGCGACAAAGCACCTCAAGACCTGGATGACGCCGCAGCGCGTCGCCACCGCGCTGCAGTTCCTGCCCGCACGCAACCGGCTGATGCCACAGCCGCTCGGCGTCGTCGGCATCATCGCGCCCTGGAATTACGCGCTCCAGCTCACGCTCGCGCCCGCGATCGGCGCCATTGCCGCCGGCAACCGGGTCATCATCAAGCCGAGCGAGCTGGTCCCGCACTTCGCGGCGCTGCTGAAAGAGGCGGTCGGGGAGAAGTTCGATGCCGCGGAGGTGCTTGTCACCGGCGTCGAGGACGAGATCGCCACGGGCTTTGCGGGCCTGCCATTCGACCATCTCATGTTTACCGGCTCGACGCGGGTCGGTCGGCTGGTCGCGGAGGCCGCGGGGCGCAACCTGACGCCCGTTACGCTCGAGCTCGGCGGCAAGTCGCCTGCGATCATCGACGCCTCGGCCGATCTCGACGAGGCAGCCGAGCGCATCGCCTACGGCAAGCTGCTCAATGCCGGACAGACCTGCATCGCGCCGGATTATGTGCTGGTGCCGGAGCGCTCGTTGCAGGCCTTCGCCGAGAAAGTGCGCGCGCAGATGCGGCGCATGTTCGGCACCGATCCCTCAAATGAGGACTACACCTCCATCGTTTCCGACCGGCATTATGCCCGGCTCGAAGGCCTGGTCGCGGATGCGGCGCAGCGTGGCGCGAAAATCCTGCAACCGGCAAAGCCCGATGAGCCCAACTGGAAGGCGCATCGCAAATTCCCGCCGACGCTGATCCTTGGTGCGACCGAGACGATGGCGGTGATGCAGGAGGAGATCTTTGGGCCCGTGCTGCCGGTGCTCGGCACTCGCGATGCTGCGGAGGCGATCGCCTTCGTCAACGCCCGCGACCGGCCGCTGGCGCTGTACTGGTTCGGCAAGGAACGCAGCGCGCGCGACGAGGTGCTGGCGCGCACCGTCTCGGGCGGCGTCACGATCAACGACTGCCTGTTTCACTTCACGCAAATCAACCAGCCGATGGGCGGCGTCGGCGCCTCCGGCACCGGCGTCTATCACGGCGAATGGGGCTTTAGAACGTTCAGCAAGCTGAAGCCGGTGTTCTATCGCTCCAAGTTCAACCGCCTCGCCGATCTCTATCCGCCCTACGGCGGCAAGATCGCGCGACTGGAGAAGTTGATGCGGCTCATGTCGTAGATCGTCAAACACCGTCGTTGCGAGCCAACGGGTCTGCGATGGAGACGCCGGCGCTGCGCGCGCTGCCAACTTGATCCTGTGGTTATGGGTCCCGGCCTCCGCCGGGACGACACCTGAGTGAATCGCGCTTGTCCGGGACGACGGAGAAAATCAATTCAGCAGGAACCCGCCGTCCACCGTCACCACGCTCCCCGTCATGTAGCGCGACGCGTTCGATGCCAGCAGCAGGATCGCGCCGTCGAGATCGGACTCGGCGCCGACGCGGCGCTGCGGGATGCGTTTGGCGAGGCGCTCGCCCGCCGGCGTCGACCAGAACGCGTGGTTCATCTCCGTGTCGATATAGCCCGGCGCGAGCGCGTTGATGCGGATGTTCTGCCCGGCGAGCTCCAGCGCCATCGCCTTGGTCGCCTGAATGATGCCGGCCTTGGAGATCGCGTAAGGCGAGACAGCCTTCAAGACGCCGGTGCCGAGCACGGAGGCGATGTTGACGATGTTGCCCGACTGCTTGCGCGCGATCATGCGGCGGGCGATCTCGGTCGCGAGGAAATAGGCGCCCTTGAGATTGGCGCCGATCACGGCATCCCAATCGGCCTCGGTCTGCTCGGTCGCGAGCTTCTCGATGGCGATGCCGGCATTGTTGATCAGCACCGTGACGGGACCGAGCGCCGCTTCCGCCGCATCGACGGCCTTCGCGATCGAGGCCGTGTCGGTGACATCGAGCGCGACCGCAGCCGCGCGGCCGCCCTTGCCGCGGATCTCCTCCTCCAAGCTATTCAGCTTGTCAGTCTGCCGCGCGGCAAGCGCGACGGCCGCGCCATGCGCCGCCAACACCCGGGCAAACTGCCGGCCCAGCCCCTGGCTCGCGCCCGTGACGAGGATGGTTTCTTGACTGACGTCGAATAGGTCTGACATTGGCGATAACCCTTCGCTTTTGGAGCCATCAATACAGACGATTTTAACGATCTGAAACCGGAATGATCGGTTCGGCGTTCATTCGTCAGGCAGGGCTTTCGCTCATGAACAGTTTCGATCTCGCGGTCTATGCCGTGCTCGCCGTCGCTGTCGGCTTCGGCTTCAGGACCGGCCTGCTGCGCAGCGGCATGACCATTCTCGCCTATCTCCTCGCCGCGCCGGTCGCGGTGGCGCTGATGCCGATGATCGCACCGCAAATCGCCGCCAATCCAAACTCGCCGCTGCTGCAGAACTGGATGTGGTTCTTCGCCATCTTCGTGGTGGTCGGCATGCTGTTCGGCCATATGGGCCGCATCGCGCTGAACGACACCATCGGCGAGGCCGGCATCGGCGACCGGCTCGGCGGCGCCGCGCTCGGCGCCGTCAGGGTCGGCCTCGTGGCCACAACCCTGGTGCTGGTGTTCGACCAGATCGTGCCGGCCAACCGGCAGCCGCAGTTCCTCGCCGGCTCGCATCTGCGGCCGCTGTTCTCGGCTGCCGGCCAGATGGGATTCAAGTCGCTGCCGCCGGAGGCCGCGGCCGCGATCGACCGTCTCAAGCAGGAGCGGCGCATCTGATCAGGCGCATATGCATCGCCGCACGGAGGCGCATGCATTTTGTGCGAGCGTCTCTCTTATCAGAGGCGTCACAGTTGGCTAGAGTGCGGCCCGTCCAAAACCTGCCTGACATTTACGGGAGTGAAACAGTGGATCTTGGGATCAAAGGTCGCCGCGCCATCGTCTGCGCATCCAGCAAAGGCCTCGGGCGCGCCTGCGCCATCTCGCTGGCGGAGGCCGGCGTTCATGTCACACTGACCGCGCGCGGCGCCGAGGCCCTGAAGAGGACGGCTGACGAGATCCGCAAGGCCTATCCCGATGTGACGGTCACCGAGATCGTCGGCGACATCACGACGCCGGCCGGCCGCGAGGCGGTGCTGAAGGCCTGCCCCGAGCCCGACATCCTGATCAACAATGCCGGCGGCCCGCCGCCCGGCGATTTCCGCAACTGGACCCGCGACGACTGGATCAAGGCGATCGACGCCAACATGCTGACGCCGATCGAGCTGATCAAGGCGACTGTCGACGGCATGATGGCGCGCAAGTTCGGCCGCATCGTCAACATCACATCGGCCGCGGTGAAGGCGCCGATCGACATCCTGGGCCTCTCCAACGGCGCGCGCGCCGGCCTCACCGGTTTCATCGCCGGCCTCTCGCGCAAGACGGTGATCAACAACGTCACCATCAACGGCCTGTTGCCGGGCCCGTTCGAGACCGATCGGCTCACCGGCACCGCGAAGGCCGAAGCTGACAAGCGCGGCGTCAGCCCTGAGCAGATCCTGGCCGAGCGCGCCAAGCTCAACCCCGCCGGCCGCTTCGGCCAGCCCGACGAGTTCGGCTACGCCTGCGCCTTCCTGTGCGGCGCCAAGGCCGGCTTCATCACCGGGCAGAACATTCTGCTGGATGGTGGTGCGTTCCCGGGCACGCTGTAGTCGGCACCGCAGGTGTGCTCCCTCGCCGCATTCTTAAGGGGCGCGGCGATGGGCTCGCAAGCGACACGACATGATATTGGTCACCGCCGCTTCGTCGATTCGTCCTCGTCCCGCGCGCTGGGATCGGAGGAATCGGCGGTGAGGCGCTCGCCGGTCCAGTCGATGCCGAATTCGTCGAGCCCATTGGCGAGCAGGTCGCCCAGCATCGGCTCGCCAAGCAGATAGTGCACCGTTTCGCGACGCGGGCTGCGATACTCCCCCCGCGCCTCGACGGCGCGGGCCCGCAGATCGTCCCAATCCTCGATCGTGCCGTCGCCGCGACCGAGCCAGGTCAGCGCGACGAGATCGAGCTGCTCGTCCTCATTCAAAGCGATCATGAAGCTTCCGAGTTCTTGGATGACGGGGTCGGAGCCATCGTCATCGAGGACATCGACCGCATCGTCATCGCTCGGGTTGGAGCCGGAATCCGGATCGGAGCCCGCCTCCTTGACGTCGAATTCGCGTGCCTTCTCGATGATGAAGGCGACCTTGTCGGCGGATATTGCAAGCTCTGGCATGGCTCCTCCTCCGGTTCCCGCGATAACGCCGCATTGCGCCAGATGATCCATTGCGCTTGATGGCGGAAAGCCGCATCTTTCGGCGCCAAAACAAGAACACGGGAAGGTGCCGGATGCGGTGGAAGGTTGGCAGGGTCAAAATCACCAAAGTTGTGGAATTGGAGACGGTCGGCTCGACCCGCTTCATTCTGCCGCTCGCGAGCAACGAGGAAATCCGCAAGCTGCCCTGGCTGATCCCGCATTTCGCAACTGAAGAAGGCCGGCTGAAAATGTCGATCCATTCGCTGGTGGTGGAGACGCCCGGCAGGCGTATCGTGGTCGATACCGGCCTCGGCAACGACAAGCAGGGGCGCAACGTCCCGACCTGGAACAACCGCAGCACGCCATTTCTGGAGACGATGACGGCGGCCGGCTTTCCGCCCGACAGCATCGATACCGTGCTGTGCACGCATCTTCACGTCGATCACGTCGGCTGGAACACGAGATGGTCCGGCGGCAAATGGGTGCCGACTTTCCCGACGGCGCGCTACGTTTTCGGCAAGACCGAATACGAATACTGGCGCGACCATTCGACGGAGCCGGACAAGCAGGCCGTGTTCGGCGATTCCGTGCAGCCGATCGTCGATGCTGACAGGGCCGATTTGATTCCGAGCGACCACCGGCTCTGTGAGGAGATCAGCGTTGTCCCGACCCCGGGCCACAGCCCCGGCCACATGAGCGTCCTGATCCAGTCTGAGGGCGAACAGGGCCTGCTCACCGGCGATGTCGCCCATCATCCCTGCCAGATGGCGCATCTCGACTGGTCCTCGACCGCCGATTCCGACCAGGCGCAGTCTGCCAAGACGCGGGCAGCGCTGTTCGGCCGCTTCGCCGACACGCCGACGCTGGTGATCGGCGGGCATTTCGCGGCCGGGCACATCCGGCGCGACGGGGACGCGTTCAGGTTTGTGGCGCTGGCGTAGGTCTCATGCCCTGGACGCTGCGCAGCACGAAGTAATGCGCTGCTGAGCCGGGGTCCATACCGCGCCAAATCGGGCACAAGTGATCTGGATCCCGGCTCTGCGGAGCAGCGTTGCACGCTGCACCGCGTCCGGGACACGATCGCACCCATCGAATCCAGAAGCCTGCAATGCGGCCCGTTATGAGCGGTTGAATTTCCTGCCGCCCTGTTCCATGAAGCTATTAACCGATCGGTCCAATCTCCAGGGAGAAACGAGAATGAAGCTTGTTCGTTATGGCGAGAAGGGTGCGGAAAAACCCGGCCTGATCGACAGATCCGGCCAGTTGCGCGACCTGTCGGCGCATGTGAAGGACCTCACCGGCGAGGCCTATTCGCCTGAGTCCCTGAAGAAGCTGGCGGCACTCGATCCCGCCTCGCTGCCCTCCGTCTCCGGCAAGCCGCGGCTCGGTGCGCCCGTCACCGGCATCTCCAAATTCGTGGCGATCGGCCTCAATTACAGCGACCATGCCAAGGAGACGGGCGCAGAGATCCCGAGCGAGCCGATCATCTTCATGAAAGCCAACACCTCGCTGTCCGGCCCGAACGATCCGGTCGAGAAGCCGCGTGGCTCGACCAAGCTCGACTGGGAGGTCGAGATCGCCGCCATCATCGGCACCCGTGCGAAGTACGTCTCGGAAGCCGATGCGCTCAACCATGTCGCCGGCTATTGCGTCTGCAACGACGTCTCCGAGCGCGCATTCCAGATCGAGCGCCTGGGCCAGTGGACCAAGGGCAAGTCGCACGACACGTTCGGGCCACTCGGGCCGTGGCTCGCCACCAAGGACGAGATCAAGGACGTGCAGAACCTGTCGATGTGGCTCGACGTCAATGGCCAGCGCCGCCAGACCGGCTCGACCAAGACCATGATCTTCTCCATGGCCAAGTGCATCTCCTATGTGTCGCAGTTCATGACGCTGCTGCCCGGCGATATCATCACGACGGGCACCCCGCCCGGCGTCGGCCTCGGCATGAAGCCGCCGACCTTCCTCAATGTCGGCGATGTCGTCACGCTCGGCATCGAGGGCCTCGGCGAGCAGCGCCAGGAGATCGTGGCGGCGTAGGCCGCACGCGCATCACACTCCGTCGTCATGCCCGGGCTTGACCCGGGCATCCACGTCTCGCAGTCTGACCACACCGCGACGCGTGGATGGCCGGGTCAAGCCCGGCCATGACGGAGGAGACACCGTTCGCAAAAGATCGATTGCAGGGAATAGTCCTCATGAAACTCACCTTCTCCCCCGCCTCGCCCTTTGCGCGCAAGGTGCGGATCGCCGCGATCGAGCTCGGGCTGATCGACAAGATCGAGCTCGTGCCGGCGACCGTCGCGCCGGGCACCGCCAACGAGGACTATTCGCGCATCACGCCGCTGAAGAAGCTGCCGGTGTTGATCACCAACGACGGCGACGTGATCTTGGACTCCTATGTCATCGTCGAATATCTCAACGAGCTGGCCGGCGGCAGCCTGGTCCCGGACTACGGCCCGCGGCGCTGGAAGGCCAAGACCAACCACTCGCTGATCAACGGCATGCTCGATTCCATGCTGCTGTGCCGCTACGAGAAGATGGTGCGGCCGCAGGGCCTGCAATGGCAGGCCTGGTCGGACGATCATTGGAACAGGGCCTGGACCGGCATGGCGCGCTTCGAGAACATGCCGGAGGTGCTGAACGGCCCGTTCGACATCTCGCAGATCGGCCTCGTTTGCGTGCTCGGCTATGCCGACTTCCGCTTCGCCGATTGCGGCTGGCGCAAGGCCTATCCCAAGCTCGACGCCTTCCACCAGAAGATGCTGGAGCGGCCCTCCGTGAAGATTTCGGTGCCGCCTCCGGCGTAGTCGCAGGAGTTCTCATGAGCCTCACATACTCGCTCGGCGATCTCACCATCCATCGTGTCATCGAGCAGGAAACCTCGTTCGTCCCGGCGCTTGAGATGCTGCCGGGGCTGACTGGCGAAGTGCTGGCCGAGAACCGGGCATGGATGCGCGAAGCGAAGGCGCTGGACCAGCAGGATGTGCTGCTGCTGTGCTTCCAGTCCTATGTGGTGAAGACGCCGCACCACACCATTTTGATCGACAGCTGCATCGGCAACGACAAGCCGCGGCCGCAGCGGCCGAAATGGAACATGAAGACCGACGACACGTATTTGCGTGCTCTCAACGCCGCGGGGTTCTCGGTCGATGACATCGACTTCGTGATGTGCACGCATCTGCATGTCGATCACGTCGGCTGGAACACGCGGCTGGAGAACGGTCGCTGGGTCCCGACCTTCCCGAAGGCGCACTACATCTTCGCGAAGCAGGAGTTCGATCACTGGTCCGCACAGAATGCGAAGGCGGAGATCCCCCCTTTCGCCGATAGCGTGCTGCCGGTCGTGGAGGCCGGCCGCCATGAGCTCGTCGGCAACGACCATGCGATCGGCGACCACGTCCGCATCCTGCCGACGCCGGGCCACACGCCCGGTCACGTCGCCTTCACGATGGGCCGCGGCAAGGACGACGCGGTATTCTCCGGCGATCTCATGCATTCGCCGTTGCAGACGCACTATCCGGAGCTCTCGATCAAGTTCGACGTCGATCCGGACGCGGCGGCGAAAACGCGCCGCAGCTTCCTGGAGCGCTATTGCGACAGCGACACGCTGTGCTGCACCGCGCATTTCCCCTCGCCGTCGGTCGGCAAGATCAGGCGCAAGGGCAACGGGTTCGTCTGCGTGGCGGTTTAAGGCGACCTTTCTTTTCGGTCATGCCCGGGCTTGTCCCGGGCATCCACCTTCTTACAATCGATGGCGACGAAGGACGTGGATGGCCGGAACAAGCCCGGCCATGACGAGGAAGCAATCATGGCCGATCTGCCCGACATTCCCCTTCCCGCCGGCATCCGCTCGCGTTATGTCGACGACATCAACGGCCTGCGCATGCATGTGCTCGAGGCCGGCTTCGAAACCAGGGACCGTCCCTGCGTCCTGCTGCTGCACGGCTTTCCCGAGCTCGCCTTCTCCTGGCGCAAGGTGATGCCGGCGCTGGCCGCCGCCGGCTACCACGTGCTCGCGCCCGACCAGCGCGGCTATGGCCGCACCACCGGATGGTCCGCGGACTATGACGGTGATCTTACGCCGTTCTCGCTTCCGAACCTCGTGCGCGACGCGCTTTCACTGGTGTCAGCGTTCGGTTACAGGCAGGTCGACCTGGCCGGTCATGATTTCGGCAGCCCGGTCGCGGCGTGGTGTGCGCTGATAAGGCCGGATGTGTTTCGCTCGGTGACGCTGATGAGCGCGCCGTTCGGCGGCGCGCCGCCATTGCCGTTCGACACGGTCGATGGCCCGCGCAAGCCTGCGCTCGAAGATCCCGTGCATCGCGAGCTCGCCGCGCTGCCGCGGCCGCGAAAACACTATCAATGGTACTACTCGACGCGCGAGGCGAACGCCGACATGCACCGGGCGCCGCAGGGCGTGCATGATTTCCTGCGCGCCTATTATCACCACAAGAGCGCGGACTGGGCCGACAACAAGCCTTATCCGCTGAAGTCGTGGTCGGCGGACGAGCTCGCAAAGCTGCCGACCTATTACGTGATGGACCTCGGTGAGACCATGGCCGAGACCGTCGCCAAGGAAATGCCGTCGCCGGCCGCGGTCGCCGCCAACCAATGGCTGCCGGACAGCGATCTCGCCTATTACAGCGCCGAATACAGCCGCACCGGATTCCAGGGCGGGCTGCAATGGTATCGCTACGGCACGTCGGGCATGCTCAACAACGAGATGCAGCTGTTCTCGGGCCGCAGCATCGACGTGCCCTCCTGCTTCATCTCGGGCAAGCAGGATTGGGGCACTTACCAGCGTCCCGGCGTGTTCGAGACGATGCAGAGGCGCGCGTGCACGAAGATGCTCGGCTGCCATCTCGTCGACGGCGCCGGCCATTGGGTGCAGCAGGAACAGCCGGCCGAGGTGAGCCGGTTGCTGCTCGACTTTCTCGCAAAGGCCGGCACGGCCTGATTTGACCCGGAAACGGTGGCGTCCTATATAGTTTAGAATAATTCTAAACAATTGAAACAGGGCCGCCGTGAAGAATTTTGCCGATCTGACCGAGCGCGAGGTGCTGGCGGTCGCGATCTCCTCCGAGGAGGAGGACAGCCGCATCTACATGACCTTTGCCGAGGATCTGAAGGAGCGCTATCCCGACTCGGCAAAGCTGTTCGAGCAGATGGCCGAGGAGGAGCGCGGCCACCGTCACATGCTGCTGGAAATGTATGAGCAGCGCTTCGGGCAGCACCTGCCGCCGATCCGCCGCGAGGACGTCAAGGGTTTTCTGCGCCGCCGCCCGATCTGGCTGACCAAGAACCTGCCGCTCGACACCATCCGCAGGGAAGTCGAGACCATGGAGCTCGAGGCCGAGCGCTTCTATGCGAAAGCCGCCGAGCAGGCCGAGGACGTCAACGTGCGCCGGCTGCTCGGCGATCTCGCCGAAGCCGAGAAGAGCCATGAGCACACCGCCGCCCGGCTGACCGGCGAAATCCTCAAGCCCGACGTGCGCGCGGAGGAAGACCGCACGCGCCGGCGGATGTTCGTGTTGCAATATGTGCAGCCGGGCCTCGCCGGCCTGATGGACGGCTCGGTCTCCACGCTGGCGCCGTTGTTCGCGGCCGCGTTCGCCACGCACCAGAACTGGCAGACGTTCCTCGTCGGCCTCGCCGCCTCGATCGGTGCCGGCATCAGCATGGGATTTGCGGAAGCCTTGTCCGACGACGGCTCGCTCACGGGGCGCGGCTCGCCCTGGCTGCGCGGCATCACCTGCGGCGCAATGACGACGCTCGGCGGGCTCGGCCACACCGCGCCCTATCTCGTGCCCGACAGCTGGGCGAACGCATTCTGGATCGCGACCGGAATCGCCTGCGTCGTCGTGTTCTTCGAATTGTGGGCGATCGCCTTCATCCGCTCGCGCTACATGGACACGCCGTTCCTCCAGGCCGTATTCCAGATCGTGCTCGGCGGCGCCATCGTGCTGGCAATGGGGATATTGATCGGGGCGGCGTAGGCCTCTTCTGTCGTTCCGGCGAAGGCCCAGACCTTCGCCGGGACGACGGCGGAAGTTGTAGCGCCGCGTCTGCCTGTTTCTCCCACACATCAATCGCCATCAAGCAGCGGCTGCAGCGTTCGGCCAAACTGCGCATAATCCAACAACCAGAGCGGGAGAACGCGCCGTGGCCAAATCGGAATGGAGTTTCAAGAGTGCGGTCGAGCAGTCGGCCGCATTGAGCGCGAAGAAGGTCTCGGCGGTCGAGCTCACGCAGGATGCGATCGCCCGTATCGAGCGTCACGATGGCAAGATCAACGCGGTCTGCGTGCGGGATTTCGATCGCGCGCTCGGCACCGCGCGCGAGGCGGACGCCGCATTGGCCCGCGGCGAGCGCAAGCCGCTGCTCGGCCTGCCCTTGGCGATCAAGGAATCCTTCAACATCGCCGGCCTGCCGACGACCTGGGGGTTCGTGCCGCAGAAGGATTTCAAGCCCGTGGAAGACGCGCTGGCGGTGGCCCGCATCAAGCAGGCCGGCGGCGTGATCCTCGGCAAGACCAACGTGCCAGTCGGCCTCGCCGACTGGCAGAGCTACAACGACATCTACGGCACCACGAACAACCCCCATGATCTCGGCCGCACGCCGGGTAGATCGTCCGGGGGATCGTCGGCTGCCCTTGCCGCGGGCTATTGTGCGCTCGCCACCGGCTCCGACATCGGCGGCTCCCTGCGTGTGCCGGCATTTCATTGCGGCGTCTTCGCTCACAAGCCGACCATCAATCTGTGCGCCGCGCGCGGCGAGACCCCGCCGCCGTTTCCAGCCATTCCGCGCGAGGGCGACCTCGCCGTCATCGGGCCGATGGCGCGCACGGCGGCGGATCTTTCCTTGCTGCTCGACGTCATGGCGGGACCCGATCCGCTCGACGCCGGTATCGCCTACAAGCTCGGCTTGCCTGTCGCACGGCATCAGTCGCTGCGGGATTTTCGCGTCGTGGTGATCGACAGCCATCCGCTGCTACCGACTGACCGGGATGTCCGCAGCGCGATCGACGGGCTCGCAACCGATCTTGCGAAGGCCGGCGTCACCGTCGCGCGCGAGAGCGCGCTGCTCCCGGACTTCGCGGAGACGTCGCGGCTTTACATGCGCATGCTGCTGAGCTTCCTCGGCGCGTTCTTACCTCCCGACGAGCTGGCGGATGCGCAGGCACGGGCGAGCCAGCTGTCGCCGGAGGACCGGAGCCTCGGCGCCGAACGACTGCGCGGCATCACCGCGAGCCACCGCGCCTGGGTGCTCGACGCAGGTAGCCGCGCCGGCCTGCGTGCGCAATGGCGCGCGCTGTTCAGCAGCTTCGACGCGGTGATCTGCCCGATCATGCCGACACCGGCCTTTCCGCATGATCATTTGCCGGAACAGCGCCTGCGACGCATCAGCATCGACGGCAAAGACTACCCTTATTCCGACCAGCTTGCCTGGCCGGGCGCTGCGACGCTTCCGGGCCTGCCTGCGACCGCCGTTCCGCTCGGCCTGTCGAAAGACGGCCTGCCGGTCGGCGTGCAGATCGTCGGCCCCTTCCTCGAGGACCGCACGCCCCTTAAGCTCGCCGAGCTGATCGAGCGCGAATTTGGCGGGTTCGAACCGCCGCCATTATTTGACGATTAGCCTTGATCGTCATTGCGAGCGAAGCGCAGCAATCCAGCATCTTTCCGAGGCGACAGTCTGGATTTGCTTCGTCGCAAGAGCTCCTCGCAATGACGGAGCAGAACAATTTCGAGATTCCGGGGTCGCGCTCCGCGCGCCCCTCAGCTATCGAACACGATCACGCTGCGCAGCGTCTTGCCGGCTTTCATGCTGGCAAAGCCCTCGTTGATCTCGTTCAGCTTCAGCTTGGCCGAGATCCAGTCCTCGAGGTGCAGCCGGCCGCGCAAGTAGAAATCGACCAGGCGCGGCATGTCGACGCGAAAGTGGTTCGAGCCCATCGAGGAGCCCTGGATCTTGCGCTCGCGCAGGAAGTCGAAGCCGTGCAGCTCGATCTTCTGTCCGAACGGGATCATGCCGACGATCGTTGCGGTGCCGCCGGAGGCGAGCATCGCAAAAGCCTGCTCGGCGGTCTCCTTGCGGCCGAGCACCTCGAAGGAATGATGCACGCCGCCATTGGTGAGATCGCGCACCTGCTTCACGACATCGCCATCCGCCGGGTTGATGATGTCGGTCGCCCCAAGCTTGGTCGCGAGCTGGAGCTTGGCCGGATTGGTGTCGATGGCGATGATGCGGCCGGCGCCGGCGATCTGTGCGCCGTTGATCGCGGCCATGCCGACGCCGCCACAGCCGATCACCGCCACGGTCTCGCCGGCCGTCACCTTCGCGGTGTTCACGACCGCGCCGTAGCCGGTGATGACACCGCAGCCGATCAGTGCGGCGAGATCCAGCGGCATCTCCTTCCTGATTTTGACGATGGCGTTCTCGTGCACCAGCATCTGCTCGGCGAAGGAGGAGAGATTGAGGAACTGGTGCAGCTTTTCCGGCTTCGACCATTGCATCCGGTTCGAGACACCCGGCATCATCTTCACCGTGGTGTCGGTGCAGAGCACGGTCCGGCCCGTGGTGCAGTTGTCGCAGGTGCCGCAGAACACGGACAGGCAAGTCACGACATGGTCGCCCGGCTTGACGTAAGTGACGTCCGAGCCGACCTGCTCGACCACGCCGGCGGATTCGTGCCCGAGCACCGCAGGCAGCGGATGCGGATAGAGCCCTTCCATGAAGTGCAGATCGGAGTGGCAGAGGCCGGCGACGGCGGTGCGGATCAGAACCTCGCGCGGACCCGGCTTCGGCAGGCTGATGTCCTCGATGACGAGCGGCTTGTTGACTTCGTAGAGGACGGCGGCCTTCATCGGTGTTTCCTCGTTGTTATGATTTCGTTGCCTTGCAGGGACTCCACCTCTCCCATGGGGAGAGGTGAACGGAGAGCCTACGCTGCCAGAACCAGCTCGCCAACCTCGCTCATGCCACCTGCGCGATCGCTGAGCAGCAGTTCGGCGATCTTCGTCTGCGCTGCATTTTCCGTCAGCCGGAACGGGTCGCTCGGCGAAACCCGATGGTCAATGACGAGGCGTGACAGCAGCAGTCGGCGCGCATCGCCGCGCCTCTCGTGGATGCGATGCGCCTCGCAGGCGAGCGCGACGGCGCTTGCAACATGATAGAGCAGGCTGGTGGCGCGGCGCGCATCAGCCTCGTTCTCGGACCTGCCCGCGACCTCGCGTGCGAAGCCGACCACGCGATCTGTGAGGCCGCGCAGATGGTCGCGCCAGGCCTGCGGCACGGAGACGCTGTCGTCGAGCCGGGCGTGCAGATCGGCAGCAAGCGCGGACTCCGCGCCGTGACGGCCCACGGCGCGTCGCAGCGCATCGATTGCGACGATGTTGCCGGTGCCTTCCCAGACCGAGCCGAGATGGGCATCGCGCAGCAGGCGGGCGGTGGCGAATTCCTCGATGTAGCCGATGCCGCCGCGCATCTCGAGCGCATCGCCGCAGACCTTTCGCGCGTCACGCGTGGCACGGAACTTCAGCGTCGGGGTCAGGATACGCAGCAGCGCCGCCGCGTCCTGGCTTCCGGCTTCGGCGCGGTCTAGCGCGTCCGCGGTGAGAAAGCTCATCGACAGCGCCTGCTCGACCGGCAGCATGATCTTCATCATTTGCCGCCGCCCGAGAGGCAGATCGATGATGCGCCGACCGAATACGACGCGGTTGGTCGCCACCGTCATCGCGTCATGATAGGCGCGGCGCATCAGCGCGGCCGATTTGACCCCGTTGGAGAGCCGCGACGAGTTCACCATCTCGGCCATCTGCACGAAGCCGCGGTCGAGCTTGCCGACGGCATAGGCGATCGCGCCTTCGAGCTTGATCTCGCCTGACGCCATCGAGCGCGTGCCGAGCTTGTCCTTGAGGCGCACGATCCGGTACCGGTTCTGCGCACCGTCGTCGAGGAAGCGCGGCATCAGGAACAGGCCGACGGAGCGCGTGCCGGGGCCGGCACCTTCGGGGCGCGCCAGCAGCATCACGACCTCAGCATCGGCGTTCGAGCAGAACCATTTCTCGCCGTAGAGACGCCAATGATCGCCCTCCTGCACCGCGCGCGTGGTCAGCGTGCCGACGTCGGAGCCGCCCTCCTTCTCCGTCATGAACTGGCCGCCCTGGGTCAGCTTGCTCATGTCGGTCGAGGTCAGGCCGTCCAAATATTTCGCCTTCAGCGCCTCGCTGCCGAAATTTGCGAGCAGCTTCGCGCAGCCGTCAGTGACGTTGATCGGACAGCCCATGCCGAATTCGGTCTGGTTGAACAGGAAGGTGAAAGCATGCTTGGCGACGACGGGATATTTGTCTGGCCAGCCCATGATGCCCTTGCGGATCGAGAGCGCGTGGATGCCGAACTCACCGAATGCAGCCTTTTCCAACTCGCGGTAGGCCGGGTGATATTCGATCCATTGCACGTCGCGCCCGAACTTGTCGCGCTGATGCAGGATGGGCGTGTGCCGGTCGGCCAGCCGCGCGCATTCGTCGAGATGGCCGCCGGCGAGTTCGCCGAGGCGGTCGAGATGCGGCTCGATATGGCGGAACAGATTATCCGGCAGATGGATGCGCAAGAGGTCCGCCAGCGCCGGATCGGCGCGGTAGAAATTCATGCCTGACGTATCGGGCGCCAGCAGGCCGGATGGTGCGGCCGCGACATTTTGTGACTGCGCTGTGGCCGGTTTGTGCATGATCGTCCTCGTCGTTTCCGCCCGACGGCAATTCTTTGCGCTTGCCGCTTGGGATGATGTCGATCATGCTCCAGAGGCGGACGCCGATAAAGCCGCAAATCGTCAGGGCGGCATGACCGTCGCGAGGGAGCAATTCGCCCTGCGGAATTGTGGGCGCTCTGGCTGGCTGTTCGCGCGGGCCCTGCATAGATCAACGGCTCCCCGTCCTGAGAGATCACGCCATGGAACATCCGAAATACAAGATCGCCCTCATCGTCGGCGCCGGCGAAGGCCTGAGCGCATCGCTGGCGCGCCTGCTTGCAGCGCAAGGCATCCGCGTCGCGCTCGCCGCGCGAAAGATCGAGAAGCTCGGCGCGCTCTGCACCGAGATCGGGGCCAAGGCCTATGCCTGCAACGCCACCGAGCCTGAGGAGGTGGAGCGGCTGTTCGGCCTCGTCGAACGCGAGATCGGCACGCCCGACCTCGTCGTCTACAACGCCAGCGGCCGCACGCGCGGGCCGTTCATCGACCTCGTCCCGGCCGACGTCGCGCAGGCGATTGCGGTCAGTGCCTATGGCGGTTTCCTCGTGGCGCAGCAGGCGGCCAAACGCATGCTGCCGAACAAGCACGGCGCGATCCTGTTCACCGGCGCCTCCGCCAGCGTCAAAGGTTATGCGCAGTCGGCCCCGTTCGCGATGGGCAAGTTCGCGCTGCGCGGCCTCGCGCAGAGCATGGCGCGCGAACTGTCGCCGCAGGGCATCCATGTCGCGCATTTCGTCATCGACGGCGGAATCAGGAGCGCGGCGCGCACCGAACCGGACGACAAGCCCGACTCGATGCTCGATCCCGATGCAATCGCGTACAGCTATTGGAACGTGTTGCAGCAGCCGCGCAGCGCCTGGAGCTGGGAGCTGGAGCTGCGGCCGTGGGTGGAGAATTTTTGAGGCGATAACGTCGCCACAACAACCGTCATTGCGAGGAGCCCTTGCGACGAAGCAATCCAGGGCTGTCTCCGCGGATACATTTCTGGATTGCTCACATGGGGATTTGGTGTGTCAAGGCGGTTTGTTCAGCTCTTTGTTCGATTGCAGGCCAGCTCTTCGTCCCGACCGTGGAGCACGTAGGATGGCGCGCGCAGATCGAGTCAAGGTCGGCCCGTAGGGCCGTCGCGAAGCGACTTGGCCTTGACTCGAGCGAGCACGCCATCAGGCTTTGGCAGTCGGGGCAGCGGGCGGATAACTCCTTTTCGTCAGGCGATCCAAGGGTCGAGCCGGTTTTTGCAATCTGGTTTGCTTGCCAGATCAAACTCACATTCGGTCGCCGCGCGGCGGCGGCTGCACCAACATTCCGCTTGCGGCGGGCAGGCTCGAGAGGACGAGACCATTCTTCGTTACGGCGTTTGAAGCCATGCAATCCATCGGTTCGTCCACCCGGATCGGCCGAGGCTGATCAATCTCGGCGGATTGGCTTTGAGGCTGAGGAGCGTGGTGTCAGGCGGCGGCCTTTATCTCGGCTCCCTCGATCACCACGCCCGCGGTCACGTACTTCCAGAGGGCCACGAGCAGCTTGCGCGCGAGCGCCACGATCGCGCGCTTGCGGCCGCGTTGGCTGTGCACCTTGAACCACTGGGTCAAAGCCGATTGAGGCTGGTGGCGTACCCAGAGCCAGGCGAGCTGGATCATCGTGGTTCTCAGGCGCGGATTGCCAGCCTTCGACACGCCTTGCTCGCGCTCGATGCCGCCACTGCGCCATGGCGTGGCTGCAAGGCCGGCATAGGATGCAATCTGGCGGCGGTTGGCGAACTGCCGGTAAAAGGCCTCCGACCAGAGAACGGCCGTGAAGTTCGGGCCCAGGCTCTTCAGTTCGAGCAGCATTGCCACCGGGTTCGATACGGTCTTCTCCCCCGCCGCCTTGCTCGCGGCCAGCAACGCATCCTGCTCGCGCTCCACCGCCGTGATCTGGTCGAGCAGCAGTTCGAGCCGGTCGAGTTCGCGGCTGATCTGCGCCTTCAGATGCGCCAGCAAGGCGCGCCCGTCGCCCGTCCGCAAGGCCTCCAGCCGCTTCCGCCGGTCTCGCCGCAGCGGCGCGTAGTCGAAGATCCCTTGCGCGAACAGAAGACCCTTGATCCGGTTCACATGCTCGATCCGCTCCGCGATCAAGGTCTCTCGCTCGCGGCACAGCCTACGGCGGTCCTCCTCTGCCGGAGAGGGCGCAACGACCATGGCGCAGACCCGTACCTCGCCGCGCTTGTAGGCCAGCAGCGTCCGCAACAGCGTCTCGCCATCCAGCCGGTCCGTCTTGGCCCGCCGGCGCCGGCGCGGCGTCGCAATCGAGGCCGGATCGACTACGTGGCTCTCGATGCCTTCCTGCTGCAGGGCGCGGTGAAGCCAGAACCCGTCCAGCCCCGCCTCCTGGATCGCGATGATCGGATAGCTCTCACCCGTTCGCGCCTGCGCCTTGCGCTTCAGCTCCGCAAACAGCTTCAACAGTTCCGAAAGCTCGCCGGCCTTCATGCTGCGTTTGGACATCTTCTCGCCCTTGCAGGGCGACAGCGAAGTGACCAGCCATGTCGAACGGCTCAGTTCCAATGACACAAAAATTGCGCCAAACTGCGTGCGGATAGCGGCCAGTCCGTCGGAAGGATGATCGAGCAACATCGTCGTCTCCAGGTTGAATGGATTCAGCAACCCTCAGTCTGGCCTCAGACCTGGTCGCTATCCACTCCCCATGGAATCTTCGCTTCGCTCGCAATGACGGCAGGGAGGATCAATGACCACGGAAACCACCATCGACACCGGCACCAACGAACTGCTCTGCGTCATCCGCGACCGCGTCGCGATCATCACGCTGAACCGGCCGGAAGCGCGCAACGCGCTGTCGGACGCGCTGACGCCGGCGCTGCGCAGCATGATCCGGAGCTGCGGCGAGAATCCTGATGTCGGCGCGCTGCTGCTGACTGGCGCGGGCGAAGCGTTTTGTGCCGGCGGCAACGTCAAGGGCATGGGCGCGCATCGCGACAGGGCAAAGCTCGACATGTCCTTTGACGACAAGGTCGCCGATCTGCAGGAGCGGCAGAGGCTGCTGACCGGAGCGCTGGTGTCGGTGCGCAAGCCGACGATCGCCGCCCTGCCCGGCCCCGCGGTCGGCGCCGGCCTCGCCATCGCCATGGCCTGCGACATTCGCATCGCCGCGCAATCGGCCTTCGTCGCCACCGGCTACGCCCGCATCGCGCTGTCAGGCGATTACGGCATCGCCTGGCTGCTCACCCGCCTCGTCGGCACCGCGCGGGCGCGCGAATTGATGTTCACCGGCGACCGTGTCGATGCCGCACGCGCCGAAGCGATCGGCCTCGTCAACCGCGTCGTGCCCGACGACAAATTGCAGACTGAGGCGTTCGCGCTGGCCAAATCGCTCGCCGAAGGCCCACGTCTGGCGCTGCGCTACATGAAGGACAATCTCGACGAGGCCTTGCTGTTCGACTTCGAGACCGCGCGCGACCACGAAGCCGAACGGCTGGTCCGCCTCACCACGACCGCCGACCACAAAGAAGCGGTTCAGGCCTTCATCGAGAAGCGCAAGGCGGTATTCACGGGGAAGTAGGATTAGTCGTCCGAGCAACCCCGACTATCAGATGACTCCATATAGCAGGTACCCTACTTCAAGGAGCGCTGAATGGATATCTCTGAGGTCATCCGCCGTCCTGGCGGAGAAGACGGGCTATGTCACGTTCCATCAGTTGAACGAGTTGATACCGTCGGCCAAGGCGGAACCTGAAGACATCGAGGCGATACTCACCGCTTCGAGCGAACGGCATCTGGATTGCAGAGGAATGGGTCGGCGCTCTTGCGGGATACGATTGAGTTCGTCTCGAAAAAAATGCCCGGCTCTGGCTGGGCCAGGCCGGGCTCGGAGTGTTGTCAGGCCGAGGCTGAGGGGTTGTCGGCCTGACGGGAAAGGGCGGCGAGGCGCCAGCTCGCGCAAGGGATCTCTTTCGGGCCAACGCTGATCTCCTTGTCGAAGCGCACCAGCTTCCAGTCGTCGGGATGGTTGACGAAGGCGAAGCCGGATTTGCGCGCGAGCGAGACCATGGCCTCGTTGGAGCGCAACGTGTCGCCGAACATGTGCTCGGCGCCGAGCGCGGCGGCGCGGCATTCGAGATTCTTCATCAGCGCGGTGGCGATGCCGTGGCCGTGCCAGCGATCATCGACCGAGAGGCCGAACTCGAGCGTCGCGGTCTCGGTATGGAAGGCATAGCGCGCTTCGGCCACGATGGTCTCGAAGCCGTCAACCATCATCGTCGCCACGATGGTGAAACGATCGCGCTCGCCGACCTCGAGGAAATCTCGCAGCAGGCCTTTCGGCAATTCGCTGACGGCGCCGAAGAAGCGGTTGTAGCGGGAGTGGGTCGAGAGCGAACGGAAATAGTGCTGCAGCTCGTCAGTGTCGCGCGGCTCGACGAAGCGGAGATCGAGCCGCTCACCGTGTCGGGTGCGCATCACGTCGGAATATTGCTTGAGGTCTTCGAGGCGAAGGGTGCTCATGACACACGCCATGCGGAAAAGGGACCGCCGGCGCCCCACAGACAGGCGGCGCCGGCCTGGCGGCCAATCAGGCCCGCCAGAAGGGTTTGTCGGCCTCGTAGGCGATGTCGGACCAGGACAGCCCGACGTCATGGAGGTCGCGGGCGGTCCAGTGGGTCAGTTCGCGCCGGGTTCGGTAGCGCTCGTGCCAGACGTGAAGGGTCTCGCCGATCTGGTAGAGCAGCCCGAGTGCATGATGATTTGTCATCGAATTGTCGGTCAACGTAGACATTTTCAGCTCCTGGAGCTAAGTTGATTGCTAATATCTGCCTCCTTCTGCGCTGCGACAAACGACAATTTGTACCTTTTCGCATGAAATAACGTCATGCATCCTGCTGCCAAATGACTGCCAGATTGCCATCCCTGAACGGATTGCGGGCGTTCGAGGCCGCTGCGCGCCATCTCAGCTTCACGCTGGCCGCCAGCGAGTTGAACGTGACCCAGACCGCGATCAGCCATCAGATTCGCAGGCTGGAGGAGGAGCTCGGCATCCGCCTGTTCATCCGGCAGAACCGCGCGCTGGCGCTCACACCGGAGGCGCGCGACTATTTGCCGGGCGTGCGCGCCGCCTTCAACGATCTCCGCCTTGCGACCGACCGGCTGCTGCGCAAGGACGACGACAAGGTGCTGACGGTCTCGACGCTGGCCTCGCTCGCGGCAAAATGGCTGCTGCCGCGGCTGACCGATTTCCAGGAGCAGCATCCCGGCATCGACGTGCGCATCACCACCTCGACCAGCCTCGTCGATTTCCAGCGCGACAATGTCGATGCCGCGATCCGCTATGGCCGCGGCCAGTGGCCGGGCGTGCGCGCCGAATGGCTGATGGCGGACGAGCTGTTTCCGGTGTGCAGCCCGTCACTGCTGCGCGGCGACAAACCGCTGCGCCGGCCCGAGGATCTGCGCAACCATCCGCTGCTGCACACATCCAATGCCAACAGCGACGACTGGCGGCTGTGGCTGACCGCGGCGGGCCTGCCGGCCGACATCGCGAGGCAGCCTGGCATCACCTTCGACATGATCTTCATGACCATCCAGGCCGCGATCGACGGCATCGGCGTCGCGATGGGGCGGACCTCCTATGTCCAGGACGACATCGCCAAGGGCCGGCTGGTGGTCCCCTTCAAGATCGCGCTGCCGGCCGATGCCGGGTTCTACCTGGTCGCGCCGGAGGGCCGCCGCGAGGCGCCGAAGCTTGCCGCGTTCCGGCAATGGGTGCTCGCGGCTGCGCAGAACAAAGCCTGAAGGACGCGATTTATCTCCCTAAGAGCTGGCGAGGGAGCGCACCTGCCGTGCGGCAGCTCACAGCTCCACCACCACGTAATCGCTCTCAATGCTGACCGTAACAGTCTCGGCGACATACGGTCCCTTCACCACGCTCGCGCCCGGCTCGACATTGGCCGGATAGGCCTTCACGCGGAAGCGGCGAGGGTCGCAGTAGGATTGTCCGGTGCGGATGTCGAACTCCCAGCCGTGCCAGGGGCAGCGAATGATCTCGCCGAGTTTCGTGTACTCGATCTCGCCGGGATTCTTTGACTGCGCCAGCCCGATCAGCGGCCCCTCGCACAGCGCCGCGCCCTGATGCGGGCAGCGGTTCATCAGGCCGAAATATTCGCCCTTGATGTTGAAGACCGCGATCGGCCGTCCGTCGATCTCCAGGAATTTTCGCGTGCCGGGCGGAAGCTCGTCCACCGGCGCAATGACGTGTCTTGCCATCAGGAAATGCCGTAGAGCTTCTTCGCATTGCCGAGATAGAACGCCTCTCGATTGGCCTCGCTGACGCCGGCCGGCAAGACGCGCGACGGCTCGTCGTAGTCCCAATGCGGATAGTCGGTTGCGAACAGCAACTTGTCCCAGCCGATCCATTTGATGAGGTCGAACAGATCCTCGCGCCGCTCCGGATCCTCCATCGGCTGCGTCGTCCACCACACCTGCTCGCGGATATATTCCGACGGCGGCCGCTTCACATGCGGCACCTCGCTGCGCAGGCGCTGCCAAGCCTTATCGAGGCGCCAGCAAAGCGACGGCGCCCAGCCGAAGCCGGCCTCGATCATCACCATCTTCAGTTTCGGGAAGCGCTCGAACACGCCTTCGAGCACGATACTCGCCAGCGCCGATTGCTGGCATTGCGAGTGGCCGACCATCTCCTCGATATAATACGACGGCCAGCCCGACGGCGTGATGGGATTGCCGCCAAAGCCGAAGGCGTGCACGCCGACGGGAAGGCCCGCCTCTTCCGCGGCCTGATAGATCGGCCAGTAACGGCGCTGGCCGAGCGGCTCGACGTTGCGGCTGAGCAGCAGCACCTGCACGAAGTTCTTGTCGCCGGCGCGCTCGCGGATTTCGGCGGCGGCCGACAGCCCATCCTCATTACCGACGACGATGGATGCCTTCAGCCGCTTGTCCTTGCTGGTCCATTTATCGATCTGCCAGTCATTGATCGCCGAGCACAACGCTGCCGAGAGCTCGTGATTGCGGATGCCCTGTCCGGTGTTGAGCGGATTGAGCACCCCAAGCTGCACATTGTTGGGATCGAGCAATTGCTTCTGCATGAAGGACAGCGAGGAGCCCTGCGGACCGCCTTCCGGCGGATAGGCATCGCGGCGCGAGGCGTTGGGCTGGGCCTTGGGATAGGGCGGGCCTTCCATCATGCCCTGATAGGCGTGGACGCCGTAGACTTCGAGGTGATGCTGCCAGCGTTTGGCGAGGTAGGGATAGAGCTCGGTGCGGGTGGCGCGTGCCGGATGGATGTCGCAGTCCGCGATCGCGGTTCTTACGGTCAGTGGGGAAGCGGCTTCTTGGCTCTCGCGGAACTGGATATTCATCGCCTTGCCTCCTTTGGCAGCGGGCTCACGTCAGGCGGGGGTAGGTTGCATGGGGATTGTCGATCATGATCTTGCGCACGAGATCGGGGGACAGACCTTCGGGCAGCGCGTCCTGGCCGTCGAACTGCCAGTGCGGATAGTCCGTGGAGAATAGGACCAATTCGTCGGACTGCATATGCTCAAACAGGCGAATTAATGTCTCAGGTTCCGGCGGCGCATCAAATGGCTGTAACGAGAAGCGGATGTTGCTGCGCACAATCTCCAGCGGCGCACGATCGACCCACGGTGTCTCCATCCGCACCCCGCGCCAGAACTTGTGCAGGCGCCAGAGATAGGGCGCGATCCAGGAGACGCCGGACTCCAGCATCACCATTTTCAGCCGCGCATATTTGGCGAACACGCCCTCGACGATCAGGCTGGTGAGCTGGGTCTGAAACGCCTGGGCCTGCCCGACATAATCCTCGATGTGATAGGAGCCCCAGCCCACGGCGGTCGGCGGATTGTGATAGGCGGAACCGGCGTGGATGCCGACGGCAAGTTCCAGTCGTTCCGCAGCCTCATAGATCGGCCACAGCGCTCGCTTGCCCAGCGGCGTGTCGCCCATCACCAGCATGAGCACTTGCACGAAGCGTTTGTCCTGGGCGCAGCGCTCGATCTCGGCGACCGCCTTCTCGACGCTTTGCGTGGGAATCACGATGGAGCCGCGCAGCCGCGCGTCGCGATCGAGCCATTCCTTCGCCAGCCAATCGTTCAGCGCGCGGCAGAAGGCGGCCTGCATGTCCTCGGAGAACACCATCTGCACGCCGTACAGTGGATTGCAGATGGCGTAGCTGAGCTGGAAGGGATCGAGCACATGGCGCTGCATGGTCTCCAGACTCTCGCCGGGTTTGCCGGTCTCCGGCCGCCAGTCCGGCCGCGCCGTGATCGGCGAGTTCTGCGGATAGGATTGCGAGACGAGGTCGACCATGCCGCGCGTCGTCACCTGATCGCGCCAATAATCGTTCAGGTATGGCAGCAGGCTGGTCAGATGCGGCACGGCCGGATGCACGTCGCAATCGATGCCGCCGGCAATCAGGGACGCCATCACGTCTCCCTTCTCACGTTTCCTTGCATGTCGCTTCTTGCACCCGCCATTCAAGCAGGCCTGCCCGTCGCCCGCAACTCGGCCAATCATCCTGTCATATGCTAGGAAGGCTGAGCTCGGTTGCGAAGGAATGGGGTACCAGAGATGAAAGAACTCGTCGGCATCGCGGAACAGGTCGCGGCCCAACTGATGGCGCGCAAACAGACCATTGCGGTTGCGGAATCGTCAGCCGGCGGCCTGATCTCGGCCAGCCTGCTCGCGGTGCCCGGCGCCTCCGCCTATTACCTCGGCGGCGCCGTGGTCTACACGCGCGATGCCAGGCGCGTGCTGATGGATATTTCGGACGAAGGAATGAAGGGCTTTCGCTCCTCATCGGAGCCCTACGCCAAACTCCTCGCCGAACAGATGCGGAGCCGCTTTGGCTGCGACTGGGGCCTGTCTGAGACAGGCGCCGCCGGGCCCACCGGCAACCGCTACGGCGATGCCGCCGGCCATAGCTGCATGGCGGTTGCGGGCCCTGCGTCAGAGGTGATGACGCTGGAAACTGATAGCAATGACCGGTTCGCGAACATGCAGGTGTTTGCGGCGACGGCGCTGAAGCTGTTGCTGCGGAAGCTCGAGGGGTGAGTTGCTGTGCGGATGAAATGAGCCGGGATAGCCTCGCCACCAACACTACGGTCATCGCCCGGCTTGTTGTTCAGCCCGGGCGGTCCAGTACTCCGAGGCGGTTGTGATTGAATTGGTGGGCCGCGGCGTACTGGATGCCCCGGTCCCGGCTCCGCCAAGGCTACGTCGGGGCCACAAGAGTGCTCGGCCGCCGAAGCTTTAGCTAAGGCGGCAAGCCGGGGCATGACACCGAGAGTGAGGAGCGATGACAGCCGACCATGGAGCGATAGCAGCAGCTACCGCCCCAAATGCCGCGTGAAGATCCGCACCACGTGCCCCCTCACCCGCGGCGCCTCGTCGTAGAGATCCGACGCGAGCCGCTCGATGGTCTCGCGCAGCGACAGGAATTGCGCCTGCCGCGCACTGCTTTCGGTGCCCTGCATGCACGCGAGCTCGTCCATCGCGGCGTCGCTGATCTGGCACTGCACCACATCGCCGTCATTGAGCATGGTGAAGCGAAAGGCCAGCCGTTCAAGGTCATGGCCGATGATCTTGTCGCGCGTCAGCGGCATCAAGTCTTCCCGGTCGAGCCCCACCACCGGACAATGCGGAAAATCGCTCCGATTGTCAGCAGCAAAGTGCAGCTTCGCTCCTACTGGAACGCGACTTCGGCAAAACTGCGAAGCTTGCGCGAATGCAGTCGCTCGGATTCCTGCTGCTTCAGTCGCTCCAGCGCCTTCAGGCCGATCTCGAGGTGCTGACCGACACGGCGGCGGTAGAACTCGCTGGCCATGCCGGCGAGCTTGATCTCGCCGTGCAGCGGCTTGTCGGAGACGCATAGCAGCGTGCCGTAGGGAACACGGAAGCGGTAACCGTTGGCGGCGATGGCAGCCGATTCCATGTCGAGCGCGACCGCGCGCGATTGCGACAGGCGGCGGATCACGTCGGGCCCGGATATCTCCCAGTTGCGGTTGTCGACGCTCGCCACCGTGCCGGTGCGCATCAGGCGCTTGAGCTCGAAGCCTTCGAGCCCCGTGACATCCTCGACCGCCTCCTCGAGCGCGACCTGCATTTCGGCCAGCGCTGGGATCGGCACCCAAAGCGGCAACTCGCGATCGAGCACGTGATCCTCGCGCACATAGCCGTGCGCGAGCACGTAGTCGCCGAGGCGCTGCGTGTTGCGCAGGCCCGCGCAATGGCCGAGCATCAACCAGGCGTGCGGCCTCAGCACCGCGACGTGGTCAGTGACGTTGCGCGCATTGGATGGACCGGTGCCGATATTGATCAAGGTAATGCCGCGATAGCCGGGCGCGATCAGATGGAAAGCCGGCATCTGCGGCGCGCGCTCCGGCGCCGTCCCACTGGTGACGCCGCCACTGCATGTGATCACATTGCCGGGCGCGACGAAGCCATCGAGACCAGCCTCGCCGGACTGAAGCCGCTGCTGGCAGAGTTGTACGAAGGCCTCGACATAGAACTGGTAGTTGGTGAAGATCACGAAGTTCTGGAAATACTCAGGGTCCGTGCCGGTGTAGTGATAGAGCCGGCGCAGCGAGTAATCGACCCGGGCGGCGCGGAACAGGGACAGCGGCTCGGGCGCGCCCGGCTGGAGCTCGAAAGTGCCGTCGGCGATCGAATCGTCCATCGTCGCGAGATCGGGCACATCGAACGCATCGCGCAGCGAGCGCGTGACGGCGGAGCTCTCGCCGGTGGTGATGGCGGCCTCGATGTTGATGTCGCGGCGATAGGCGAAGTGGATCGGGATCGGCTCGGCGGACTCGCCGATCTCGACCGGCACCGCGTGGTTCTGGAGCAGCAATCCGATCTGCTCGGTGAGGTAGGCGCGGAACAGATCCGGCCGCGTGACGCTGGTCTCGTGCACGCCGGGACCATGGACGAAGCCATAAGCGAGACGCGAATCCAGCCGCGCATGCGTCGCCGTGGTGAGACGGACGAAGGGATAATAGGCCCGGACCCGCGACGTGATCGCCTCGCCATTGACGTAAGCTTCGAAACGATCGCGTAGGAACCTGGTATTGCGCTCGTAGATCTCTTCGAGCCGCGCGACGGCCGCGGACGCATCGGAGAAGGATTCGGTGGCGATGGAGGGTGGGGATTGCATTGTTCGACCGCCGGGTTTGCTGTTTGCAATCGCAGTATAGCAAACTGACAGCCAAGTCATCATTGCGAGCGCATCGAAGCAAATCCAGAAATCTGTCCGCGGAGACAGGCTGGATTGCTTCGCTGCGCTCGCAATGGCGAGGGAAGATGACGCGCTGTCGCGCGTCACTTCTCGCGGAAGGCGCGCATCAGCTGATCGTGCAGCGGCTTCATCAGATAGGACAACATGGTGCGGTCGCCGGTCTGGACGAAGGCTTCCACGGGCATGCCGGGAATCAGCTTGACGTCACCGAGCCGGGCGACCTCCTCGGGCGGCATCGAGACGCGGATGGTGTAGTAGCCTTGACCGGTGCGCTGGTCGGTGGTGACGTCGGGCGAGACGCGGCTGACGACGCCGTTGAGCTCGGGCGTGGTGCGCTGGTTGAACGCGGAGAGGCGCAGCAGTGTCTTCTGACCGATCTGGAGCTTGTCGATGTCGACCGGATTGACCTTGGCCTCGACCTGAAGATCATCGGCCTGCGGCACGATCAGCATCAGGGTATCGCCCGCGGTGACGACGCCGCCGACCGTGTGCACGGTCGATTGCAGCACCATGCCATCCTGCGGGGCGCGGATATCGACGCGGCGGAGCTGGTCTTCGGCAGCGACCTTGCGCTCGATCAGCTCGCCGATCTTGTCGTTGGTCTCGCGCAGGTCCTTGGAGACCTCGCTGACCACGTCCTTGTCGATCTGGATGATCTGGAGCTCGGTCTCGGTAATCTTGCCCTTGGCCTGGGCGCGTGAGGCGATGTACTGCGCGCGCTCGCCATTGAGCCGGGCCGAATCGCGCTCGAGCTGGGTTAGGCGCGAAATCTGCACCAGACGCTTGTCGTAGAGCTCGCGCACGCCGGTGAGCTCGTTCTGCACCAGCGCGATCTCCTGATCCTTGGCCTTCTCCTGGGCGCTGAGACCGGCGATTTCCTCGTTGAGCTGCGTGATGCGCTCGCGCAGCTGGGCTTTCTGCCCGGTGCGGCCGTTGACGCGGACGTCGAACAGCTTGGTTTCGGCGGCGAGCAGCGCCTTGACGTCGGGATCGTCGGCGCGCTCGAGGAGGCTTTGCGGGAATTCGATCTTGTCGAGACCGCGCTGCTCGGCCTGCAATCGGGCCGCACGCGCCTGCGCGGCGTCGAGATTCTTGGTGACGATGGCAAGATTGGCCTTGGTGACGGTGTCGTCGAGCCGCACCACGATGTCGCCGGCCTTGACCAGGTCGCCGTCGCGGGCGCGCACCTCGCCGACCACACCGCCGGTCGGATGCTGCACCTTCTTGACGTTGGATTCGACCACGATCTGACCCGGCGCGATCAGCGCGCCCGAGATCAGCACCGTCGAGGCCCAGCCGCCGAGGCCGACGACGAGGACCAGCACGATCCCAAGACCGAGCGTCAGGTGGAACTTGATCGACTCGCGCACGGTCTTCTTCGCGGCAGGCTTCGAGCCGCCGATGGCCATCGTGCTCATGACTTTGTGCTCATGGTTTGGCCACTCCGCCTTCGCTGACGATCTTGATCGGTGCCGGCGGCGTCACGCGCGGCTGCAGCACCTGGGCGAGGACCTGTTCCTTCGGTCCGAAGGCCTGCATGCGGCCGTCACGCAGCACCAGGATCTGGTCGACCGCCTCGACGCCGATGGGACGGTGCGCCACCACGACGACGATCGCGCCGCGCTCGCGCGCTGAGCGGATGGCGCGGGTCAGCGCCTCATCGCCCTCGGTGTCGAGATTGGAGTTGGGCTCGTCGAGCACGATCAGGAAGGGGTTGCCGTAGAGCGCGCGCGCCAGCGCCACGCGCTGCGCCTGGCCTGCCGATAGCGCGGCGCCCTGCTCGCCGACTTGCGTGTTGTAGCCCTCGCGCATCTTGATGATCATCTCATGCACGCCGGCTTCTTTCGCAGCCGCGATGATGCCTTCAGAGGTCGCCGCCGGATCGAACCGGCTGATGTTCTGCGCGATGGTGCCGCCGAACAATTCGACGTCCTGCGGCAGATAGCCGATATGGCGGCCGAGCACGTCGCTTGACCACTGATCGAGCGCCGCGCCGTCGAGCCGCACCTTGCCGCGCACCGGCTGCCAGACCCCGACCAGCGCGCGGATCAATGACGACTTGCCGGAGCCGCTCGGGCCGATCACGCCGAGGCCGTTGCCCGCGGCGAGCGCGAAGGTGATGTCCTGCACCACGAGACGCTGGTCGCCCGGCGGCACCATGGCGATGCCTTCGACCGAGAGCCGGCTGGTCGGCGCTTGCAGCTGGGTGGGCATCGTCTGCGCCGGCATCTGCTCCAGCAGACGCGTGAGGCGCTGCCAGCTCTGACGCGCGGCGACGAAGGATTTCCAGTGCGCAATCGCAAGATCGACCGGCGCCAGCGCGCGGGCGGAGAGGATCGAGCCGGCGATGATGATGCCGGCGGTCGCCTCCTGGTGGATGACGAGATAGGCGCCGACCGCGAGCACGGCCGATTGCAGCATCATGCGCAACACTTTTGCGACCGCGCCGAGACCGCCGGCGACGTCGCTCGCACGCTGATTGCCCGTAAGATATTTTTCGTTGGCCTCGCTCCAGCGCTGATTCATCCGGCCGGCCATGCCCATCGCAACCATCACTTCGGCGTTGCGGCGGCTGGACTGGGCGAGATCGTTGCGCTGGGCGGCGAGACCCATCGCCTCTTTCGCCGGCTGGCGGGACATGAACTCGGTGACCAGTGTCAGCCCGACGAGGATGATGGCGCCGACCAAAGCGGTGACGCCGATCAGGACGTGGAAGGCGAAGCAGATGGCGAGATAGAGCGGCAGCCAGGGCAGGTCGAAGAACGCGCTCGGGCCCATGCCGCCGAGGAAGGAGCGGACATTGTCGAGATCGCGCAGCGGCTGCAGGCCTTCGTTGCGGCTGCCGACCAGGAGCGGCAGGCGCACGATGGTGTCGAACACGCGCTTGTTGAGGGCCTCGTCGAGCGAGGTACCGATCCGCCCCAGGATGCGGTTGCGAATCATGTCGAGCACGCCCTGCGCCATATAGAGGAAGCTGGCGAGGATGATGAGGCCGACCAGGGTCGGAATGCTGCGGCTCGGCAGCACCCGGTCGTAGACCTCCAGCATGAAGATCGACCCGGTCAGGTAGAGCAGGTTGATCATGCAGCTCATCAGGCCGACGCCGATGAATGCCGTACGACAAGCGCGCAAGGCATCACCGAGCTCCGAACGGCGGACGCCAGGGATGGCTGCCATCAGTCTGATCTCTTTCAGGTGGGGGCCACAGCCCCTGATTTCACGGGCATTCAGGGTACACGCCCCGGATTAACATCACGTTCGCTCTGCGTCCAACGCAGCCGAGTTCATCCAGAACCCTGACGGACCACATCTACCCCTGACGGCCCCACACGCAAGTCCGGTATTTCACAGGCTTTGCGGCTTTTTGGTGCAGAGGCAGCCGTCCTCCCCAACTCTGGCGAGGCGACAAGTTCCGACCGATCGAACCGAGCGGCGGGCTAAAGCGCGATGAGATTTGGATGAATCGTCATCGCGCTTTAGCTTGTTGTTTACGCATGATCTTTCCGGAAAACCGCTTCGCACTTTTCCGGATCATGCTTTAGAGCCGGCCGCCGCCACGCACCAGCCGCACCACCAGCAGCAGGATGACCGCGCCGATCGCGGAATAAACGATCTCGGAGACCAGGCCGGTGCCGAGCCGAATGCCGAGCTTCGGAAACAGCAAGCTCGCCACCAGCGCGCCGGCGACGCCGACCACGATGTCGCCGATGATGCCGAACCCGGCGCCCCGCACCACCTTGCCGGCAAGCCAGCCGGCGACCAGGCCAACGAACAGGATGACGAGCAGGCCTTCGTTCGAAATGTACATAAGTAAGGTCCCTCTCCGTGAACGGAGCCATGGAACGGGAACCGCGATGAATGGGGTGTGAATGCTGTTCGCGGCTCGCCGGTTGGGCGGTGGCTACGCTGCAACCACCGGCCCTGCCAGCGCACACCTTGCCGCTCGTCCTGCCCCCACCTCGACACTCGCAGGCAATTGCTCCAGGCAGCGCGGCTGGGCCACGGCGCAGCGGGGAGCGAAGGAGCAATTGTGCGGCTTCTCGGCGAGCGAGGGTGGCGTGCCGGGGATGGTCTCCAGGCGGGCGCCGCGCTTGGCGCCGTGGATGGTGGAGGCGAGCAGGCCCTTGGCGTAGGGATGCACGGGCGAACGCACGATGTCGCGAAGCGTCCCCTGCTCCACGATCTGGCCGGCATACATCACCGCGACGCGATCGCAGATCTCGATCGCAACACCGATGTCGTGGGTAACGAAGATGACGGACATGCCGAACTCGCGCTGCAGCTCGCGCAGCAGCAAAAGGATCTGGATCTGCACGGTGGCATCGAGCGCGGTGGTCGGCTCGTCGGCCAGCAGGATTTTTGGCCGGCAGGCGAGCGCCAAGGCAATCATCGCGCGCTGGCGCATGCCGCCGGACATTTCATGCGGATAGGCATCGAGCCGCCGCTTGGCGGAGGGAATGCGCACGACCTCGAGCATCTCCAGCGCACGTGCCCTGCCCTCTGCAAAACTCTTGCCTTCATGGCGGACCACGCTTTCGGCGATCTGCGCGCCGATGGTGTAGACCGGATCGAGCGCGAGCGCGGGCTCCTGGAAGATCATCGAGACGGTCTGGCCGCGGAAGGACGATAGCTGCTCGTCGTTCATCGCGAGCACGTCCTGTCCCATCACATTGACAGTGCCGGAGATCTGCGTGCGCTTCTTCGGCAATAGCCGCATCAGCGCACGTAGCGTCACACTCTTGCCCGAACCGGATTCGCCGAGCAGGCCCAGCACCTCGCTATTGCCGAGCGACAGGCTGAGGTCGTTCACGGCATAGACCGTGCGCTCGCCGGTGAAGCGGATGTTGAGGCCTGAGATCTCGACGAGTTTTGTCATGACGGCAGTTTCGGTATCCGGTCGTGATAGTCGGTGGCGCGCTGGAACGCGGCGCCGATGGTGAGCAGGGTTGCTTCATCGAAGGAGCGGCCGATCAGCTGCATGCCGACCGGCAAGCCGCTTCTGGTGAAGCCGGAGGGCACGGTGAGCGACGGCAGGCCGAGGAAATTCACCGGGCGGGTGAACAGCGTCAGCCGCTGCAACAGCGCCGGCGCGTTCGAGCCGCCGCCGACATCGCTCTCCTCGATCGTCGGCGCCGGCACCGGGGAGGCCGGGGCGATCACCGCATCGACGCCGGCGGTTGCGGCGTTGTGGGCGGCGAGCGCAGGCCCGCGCCAGCGCATGGCCTCGAGATAGGTGATGGCGGGAACGGCAAGACCGTTCTGGAGCCGCATCAGGACCTGCGCGCCGTAATCCTGCGGACGCTCGATCATCCAGCGCTTGTGGAAGGCGGCAGCTTCGGCGGCGAGCACGAGCTGGCTGGCCGACGACAATTGCCGCTGGTCCGGCAGCTCGACCTTGACGATGTCGGCACCTTCGCGCTTGAGCACCGCGATGGTCTCGTCGAGCACGCGCGCAACCTCGCTGTCGAGATCGTCGACGTAGAAAGACGCAGGGACGCCGATCTTGAGACCCTTCAGCGAGCCTTTCGTCGCCGCGACATAGTCCGACAGCGGCTCGTGGCTGCAGGTCGGATCGGCGGGATCGGGGCCGGCCATCAGCGCCAGCAACAGCGCGCAGTCCTCGGCGGTGCGGGCGAGCGGGCCGACGGTGTCGAGTGATTGCGACAGCGGCATTGCACCGGCGCGGCTGACGCGGCCCACGGTCGTCTTCAGACCGGTGACGCCGCAGAAATGCGCGGGCATGCGTATCGAGCCGCCGGTGTCGGAGCCGAGCGCGGCATAGGTCAGCCGCGCGGCGACCGCCGAGCCGGAGCCCGAAGACGAGCCGCCGGTAATATGCGCGACGTTCCAGGGATTGCGCACCGGGCCGTAATGGGCGTTGTGCCCGGTCGGACCATAGGCGAATTCGGCGAGGTGCAGCGTGCCGAGGCGAACCTGGCCGGCGTCCTTCAGCCGCTGCAGGGCGGTGGACGTGACGGTCGGCACGAAATCGCGGCGGATCAGGGAGCCGCAGGTCGAGACGTGGCCCGCGTCATAATACATATCCTTGTGCGCGAGCGGCACGCCGTGCAGCGGACCACGGACATTGCCCTTGGCCAGCTCGCCATCGGCGGCATCCGCCGCCTTCAGCGCCGCTTCCGCTTCGATCGACATGAAGGCGTTGAGATGCGGCTGCCATTGCGCGATGCGGTGCAGCAGCGCACGCGTGACCTCATGGGAGGACAGCTGCTTCATCGCGATTGCACGCGCGACCTCGGTAAGCGTCATGAAGGCAGGCTCGGTGCTCATTTCGACACCTTCTGCGTCTGCGCGAGCACATGGCCGGCGGGCTCGAGATCGAATGGCAGCGTGCCGGCGATGGCGGCGAAGCCTTCGAAGGCAGGTCCGATGGCATTGGAGATGCGGGTTGCGATCTCGTCGTCCACGGGCACGCCGGCAATTTGCGCGATCGGCTTGATCTCTTTCGGTGTCGGTCTCGTCATTCGGTCTTCTCCCTGGGCGCGCGGCTATGGCCTGAACCCGGTATAGCCATGTAGCACGCGGCCTCATGGCCCATATTATCCAGCGCCGTGAGCTTTGGTGTCGCATTTGCGCAGAGCGGCTCCGCAAACGGACAACGGGTGTGGAAGCGGCAGCCCGAGGGCGGATCGATCGGATTGGGCGGATCGCCCGTGATCGGCGGCGTCTCGGTGCGCCTATCGGGGTCCGATGACGGCATCGCCGCGAGAAGGGCGCGCGTGTAGGGATGCGCCGGCTGATCCCAGACCTGGTCGACCGGGCCGAGCTCGACGACTTCGCCGAGATACATCACCAACACGCGGTCAGAGATGTAACGGACGACGTTGAGGTCGTGGCTGATGAAGACGTAGGTCAGGCCGAACTCGCGCTTGAGGTCGGCCAGCAAATTGAGCACCTGCGCTTCGACGGATTTGTCGAGCGCCGAGACGGCTTCGTCCAGGATCACCAGCCGCGGCGACAGCGCCAGTGCGCGGGCGATGTTGACGCGCTGGCGCTGACCGCCGGAGATTTCGTGCGGATAGCGGTTGGCGAAGTTTTCGGGGCGCAAGCCGACCTTGCCGAGCAGCTCGCGCGCCAGCGCCCGGGCCGTGCCGTCCGCCATGCCGTGGACCTTGGGGCCGAACGCGATGGATTCCTCGATTGTCAGGCGCGGATTGAGCGAAGCGTAGGAATCCTGGAACACCATCTGCATGCCGCGGCGCAGCTCGCGTAAGCTCAACGACTGCCCGACGGTCATCCCGTCATAGATGATATCGCCGTGATCGCACGGCATCAGATGCATCAAGAGGCGCGCGGTGGTGGACTTGCCGCAGCCGGACTCGCCGACGATGCCGACCGTTTCGCCCTTGGCGACGGAGAACGAGACATTGTCGACCGCACGCACGGTGCGCTTGGCAGCGAACAGCCCGCCGCGCACGGGGAAATGCTTGGTCAGGCCGTTGACCTGGAGCAGCGGCTGCGCGACGCCGCCAACGTCCTCGACCTGCTCCAGCATGGCGACGGAGGTGTTGGTTTCGCTCATGGCCGTTGTCCCTCACCTCTCCACATCGGGGAGAGGTCGGCGCGCAGCGCCGGGTGAGGGGGCACGGCAAACTCGATCGAGCGTAACCCCTCACCCGGATTGCATCTTGCGATGCAATCCGACCCCTCCCTTCGGGAGAGGTGTAGCACCTCCAGCACCGCAACTGTGTGCGTCACTCTCATCATTCGCTAATTCCTGATGTCCATGGCGCTGCGCAGGCCATCCGAGAGCAGATTGAAGCAGATCGAGACCGCGAAGATCATCGCACCCGGCAGGGCTGCGACCCATGGATTGACATAGATCGCGGTGCGCAGCGTGTTCAGCATCAGGCCCCATTCCGGCTCCGGCGGTTTCGTGCCGAGGCCGAGGAAGGAGAGACCGGCCGCCAAAATCATCGAGACCGAGATCAGGCTCGTCGCATAGACGAAGATCGCGCCCAGCACGTTGCCGAGGATGTGCACGCGCATGATGGTGAAGGCGCCGGCGCCCGAGGCGCGCGCGGCCTCGACGAAGTCCATGTTGCGCACGCCTGTGGTGACGCTTTCGGCGACGCGCGTGATTTGCGGCACGAACACGATGGTCAGCGCCACGATGGAGTTGAGAATGCCGGCCCCGAGCGCAGCGGAGATCGCGATCGCCAGCAGCACGGACGGGAAGGCGTAGAACACGTCCACCGTGCGCATGATCGCGGTGTTGAGCTTGCCGCCGACATAGCCGGCGACGATACCGAGCGAGGTGCCGATGCAGAAGGCCAGAATCACCGGCAGGATGCCGATCACCAGCGACAACCGCCCGCCATAGATCAGCCGCGCCAGCATGTCGCGGCCGAGTTCATCGGTGCCGAGCGGATAGCCTGTCGTGCCGATGTGGCGCAAGCGGCGGATCATCGAGCCTTTGTAGGGGTCTTCGAGACCGAGCCACGGTGCAAGGATCGCGGAGAGGAAGATCAGCAGCAGCACCAGCGCGCAGGCCATGCTGACCCTATCGCGCATGATGCGCCGTCCGACCGTCGCCCAATAGCCGCGCGCCTTGGTGGCAGGCGCGGCCTGCAGCGCGGCGTCGGCGGTGGCTGACAAGGGAAGCTCGCTCATCCCGCTAGCCCCGCTTGATGCGCGGGTCGATCGCGGCTTGGGCGATGTCGACCAGCAGGTTGAGGAAGACGAAGAACAGCGCCAGGATCAGGATCGTGCCCTGCAGCAGCGGCAGGTCGCGCTGGAAGATCGCGGAGTTGAGCAGGAAGCCCGAGCCTGGCCAGGAGAATACGGTCTCGATCAGGATCGAGCCGCCGAGCATGTAGCCGAGTTGAAGCCCCATCACCGCGAGCGCGGTGGGCGCGGCGTTCTTGATGACGTGGCGGAACACGCCGGTTTCGCGCAGGCCCTTGGCTCGCAAGGCTTCGACGAAATCCTGCGAGAGGATGTCGCCGGTCAGCGCACGCACGGTGCGGGTGACGATGCCCATTGGGATCACCGAGGTCGTGATCGCCGGCAACACCAGATATTTCAGGTGCGCCCAGTCCCAGGCCCAGGAATTGGAGCCGCTGGGGCCGGCGCCGACCGCGGGCAGCCAGTTCAGCTGCACCGAGAAGATGATGACGAGCAGCATGCCGAGCCAGTAATGGGGCACCGATACGCCGGCGATGGCAAAGGAGGTCGCGACCTTGTCGATCCAGGTCTCGCGGAAATAGCCGGCGATCAGGCCGAGCAGGATGCCCATGGTGAAGCCGATGATGGCGGCGGCGATCGCGAGCGTGACGGTGTTGCCGACTGCGCGAATGACTTCGGCCAGCACCGGGCGCCCGGTCGCGATGGAATTGCCGAGGTCGCCATGAAGGGCACGGAGCAGCCACAGCCCGAACTGCACCGGCAGCGGGCGGTCGAAGCCGTAGGCGGCGCGCAGCTGCGCGGCGAGCTCCTGCGACGCGTCGGCCGGCAGCACGGCGACCAGCGGATCGCCCGGCGTGATGTGCACGAGCAGGAAGCAAACCAGCGCCACGCTGATGACGATGGGGACGACATAGACAATGCGTCTGGCGGTATAGGCGAGCACTGGTCTTCTTTCTTCCTTCTCCCCTTGGGAGAAGGTGGCATAGGCCGCCTCCGGCGGCCGTTTCTTAAGTCGACGCCGAAGCGAAGCTTCGGCTGCGGCGCCGGATGAGGGGTTCTATCCGCGGATACAGTCGTTACGAACGCGAAAGGGGTGTCCGCGGAAAGAGACCCCTCACCCGGCTTCGCTGTCGCGAAGCCACCCTCTCCCACAAGGGGAGAGGGTACACCGAGTACCTTGCTAGCGCCTCACTACTGCATCGACACCAGCGAGAAGTCGATGAACCAGCTCTTCGGCTGCACGACGCCTGTCACTTTCGGGCTCATCGCGCGCGGGCCGACGTCGTGGGCGACGTAGAGGAAGGCCGCATCGTCGACGGAGGCCGCGTGCAACTCGGCGAGCGCGGCGTCACGTGCGGCGGGATCAAAGGTCTGACGCGCCTTCTTCACCAGCTCGTCGAATTTGGGGTTGTTGATGAAGCCCCAATTGTTCGAGACCGGCGGCGCCATGCCCGATTGCAGGAAGCGCACCAGCGCGAAGAACGGGTCCATCGCTGCATAGGTCACGTTGGTCGCGTGTGAGCCGTTGGCGCTGGGATCCTTGGCGCCGCGGCGCCAATTGGTGAACAGCGTATTCCATTCGATGACGTCGAGCTGCACATCGAAATAGCATTCGGCCAGCGCCTGCTGGAGGTACTCGTTCATCGGCAAGGGCTGCATCTGGCCCGAGCCGGACGCAGACGTCTGCGTCTTCACGGTCAGCTTCTTGTTGGGACCATAGCCGGCCTCCTGCATCAGCTTTTGCGCAGCCGCCTTGTCATACTTGATCTGGAAGGTGGGATTGCCGCGCCAGGGATGGCCGGGCTCGAAGGTGCCGGTTGCCGGCACCATCAGGCCGGCGAGCAGGCCGTCCCTGAGGCCTTCGCGATCGACGCAGAGGTTCGCCGCCTTGCGCACGCGGATGTCGTTCCAGGGCGAGCCCTCGACGCGCGAGAACTGCCAGGGCCAGACATGCGGCTGCTCGTTGGCGTAGAGCTTGAAGCCGCGCTGCTTGAGTTCGGGCAGCGCGTCCGGTGCCGGCGCCTCGACCCAATCGACCTGCCCGGAGAGCAGCGCGGCGGTGCGCGCATTCGCTTCCGGCATCGGCAAGAGCACCATCTTGTCGATCTTGGGCACGCGCGCCTTGTCCCAATAGTTCGCATTCTTGACGAGCTCGAGCCGTTCGCGCGGGGTGAAGCTTGCCATCTTCCACGGGCCGGTGCCCGAGGCGTCCTTGGCGAACGCGGTCCACGCGGCCTGCGACTTCGCCTTGGCATCGGCACCTTCCGCCTTGTCGTAGAAGGCCTGCCACTTCGCCGGGCTCGCCATGAACAAATTGGTGAGGTTGATCGGCAGGAAGCTGTCGGGCTCCTTGGTGGTGAGCTCGACCGTCATGTCGTCGATCTTCTTCGCGGAGGCCAACGTCGGCATGCGCGAGGCCGTGACGCCGACCTGGCTGGCGTCGAATTGCGGCGCGTCTTGCTTCAGCACTTTCTCGACGTTCCACACCACCGCATCCGCGTTGAACGGCGAGCCGTCATGGAAGCTGACGCCGGGGCGCAGCTTGAAGATCCATTTTGTCTTGTCGGCATCGTCGACCTTCCACTCGGTGGCAAGGCCGGGGATGACCACGCTCGCCTTGTCGGCGGAGGACAGATCCCAGCCGGTCAGCGCGTCATACATGGTGAGGCCGGTGAAGCGGTTGCCTTCAAAACCCTGATCGGGCTGGCCCAGGGTGCGCGGAATATCGGCAGCGGTCATGCCGATGCGCAGCACAGTTTCCGCAGCTACCGCGCGTGGCCATGCGGCCGCGCTGCCGAGCGCCAAGAGCGCAATCAGCGCCGCGCGGGTCTTGTTGTTCTTGATTAGCATCGCCTCAGTCCTCTTCCGGCTTTCGATGATTAATTTTGATGCAATCGTATGCAATGGCTATGCCAGGGAGAAACTTATTCTGCAAATTGCCCATGCGGCGACAAGTCCTTGTGATGACGCACCGGCGGAAACGGCGCGCTGCCTATTCTGGCATCAAGATTGCACGTTTGGCTTCGACGTCTCCTGGGAGCTTTGGGCCATGCGTATTCGTCTGTCGACCTGTCTCGCCGTGCTTGCGCTGGCGTTGTCCGCGATCTCAGCGGGCGCCGAAACGGTGGTGCGCTATGGCATCTCGATGGCGGACATTCCGCTGACGACGGGCCAGCCCGATCGCGGCGCCGGCGCCTATCAGTTCACCGCCTACACGATCTACGATCCGCTGGTGGCCTGGGAAATGGATGTCGCCGATCGACCCGGCAAGCTGGTGCCGGGCCTCGCCACCGAATGGAAGGTCGACGATGCCGACAAGACCAAATGGCGCTTTACCCTCCGCAAGGGCGTGAAGTTTCACGACGGCAGCGAGTTCAACGCCGACGCGGTGATCTGGAATCTGGACAAGGTGCTCAACGATAAAGCGCCGCAATTCGACAAGCGGCAGAGCGCGCAGGTGAAGACCCGCCTGCCCTCCGTCGCCAGCTACGCCAAGATCGACGACTTCACGGTGGAGATCACCACCAAGACGGTCGATTCCTTCTTCCCCTATCAGATGCTTTGGTTCCTGGTGTCGAGCCCGGCGCAGTACGAAAAGCTCGGTAAGGACTGGGACAAGTTCGCAAGCCAGCCCTCCGGCACCGGCCCGTTCAAGCTGACGAAGCTGGTGCCGCGCGAGCTCGCCGAGCTCAGCAAGAATCCGGACTACTGGAACAAGAAGCGGATTCCCAAGGCCGACAAGATCGTGCTGGTGCCGATGCCGGAAGCGCTGACGCGCACCAATGCGCTGCTCGCCGGACAAGTGGACCTGATCGAGACGCCGGCGCCGGATGCGGTGCCGCAGCTGAAGGCGGCCGGCATGAAGCTCGTCGACAACGTCACGCCGCATGTGTGGAATTATCATCTCAGCGTACTGCCGGGTTCGCCCTGGACCGACATCCGCTTGCGCAAGGCGCTGAACCTCGCGATCGACCGGGAGGCGGTTGTCGGCCTGATGAACGGTCTCGCCAAGCCCGCCAAGGGGCAGGTCGATCCGTCGAGTCCATGGTTCGGTAAACCCAGCTTCGAACTGAAATATGACCTGGCTGCAGCGAAGACGCTCGTCGAGGAGGCCGGCTACTCCAAGGCAAAACCGCTGAAGACCACCTTCATCATCGCGCAAGGAGGCACGGGGCAGATGCTGTCGCTGCCGATGAACGAATTCCTGCAGCAGAGCTTCAAGGAGATCGGCATCGAGATCGACTTCAAGGTCGTGGAGCTCGAGACGCTCTATACGCATTGGCGCAAGGGCGCGGCCGACGAGATGAACGCCGGCATCACCGCCAACAACATCGCCTATGTCACCTCGGACCCGCTCTACGCCATCGTCCGCTTCTTCCATTCGGGGCAGATCGCGCCTGTCGGCGTCAACTGGGGCGGCTACAAGAACCCGAAAGTCGACGCGCTGATCGACGAGGCCAAGCAGACCTTCGATAGCGCGAAGCAGGATGAATTGCTGGCGCGAGCGCATGCGCTGATCGTGGATGATGCCACGCTGGTCTGGGTCGTCCATGACACCAACCCGCATGCACTGTCGCCGAAGATCAAGCACTTCGTGCAGGCGCAGCACTGGTTCCAGGATCTGACGACGATCGGGGTGGAGTGAGGGGCGCCCGAGCACGCGCCTCAATGAACGTGGTCGTCGCGGCCTTCGTTGGGGCGACCGCCCGGGGTTATTGCGCACAATCGCCCCAGCAGACTCGTCATTGCGAGCGTAGCGAAGCAATCCAGGATCTTTCCGCAGCGGCAGTCTGGATTGCTTCGCTTCGCTCGCAATGACGGAGTGTGGGCGACTGCGAAGCCCACCCCACATCCCTACTTCGTCAGCAGCGCATATGCCCCGGTCCAGCCCTCCGCCGGCGGATTGACCTGGAAATCCCTGATCCTCGCCTCGTAAAGCCTGAACAGCTTCTCCAGCGTGTCGGCGTCCTCGCTCTTGCGGCCCCGTTCGATCGCATCCAGTGCGCCCTGCCAGTCGCGGCTGCGGTAGCAGCCGAGCATCTCGATGGTGATGTTGCGCAGGCGCTGGAACGCGCCCGAATGCATCACGTCCTCGCGGCCCGCGATGGCGTAGATCACTTCCGGCTCGGTCTTGCCCTTGACCATGATGAAGTCGAGCTCGAGGATCGCGAACTTCTCCTTGGCGGCGAGTGCGGTCCTGGAGCCGACAATGATGGGAAAGCCGTACTCCTTCGACTGGCCTTCCAAGCGCGAGGCCAGGTTCACGCTGTCGCCGAGCACCGAATAATTCTTCTTCAGGTCGGAGCCCATGTTGCCGACCACGCCGATGCCGGTGTTGAGACCGATTCCGACGTTGAGCGGGATGTAGACATGGCCGCCGTCGGCCGCTTCCTGCTCGCGCTCCCTGTTGACGGCATCGATCTTCTCGAGCATCTGGATCGCCGCCTCGCAGGCGTTGACCTCGTGCTCGGCATCGTCGAGCGGCGCGTTCCAGAACGCCATGATGGCGTCACCCATGTATTTGTCGATGTAACCCTTCCGCTCGATGATGACGTCGGTCAACGGCGTCAGGAAGCGGTTCATCAGCGCGATCAGCCCTTGCGGATCATGCTTGTAGCTCTCCGAGATCGTGGTGAAGCCGCGCACGTCGGAGAACATGATCGTCATCTCGCGCTCCTCGCCGCCGAGCACGAGCTTGTCCGGCGACTGCGCCAGCTGCTCGACCAGCACCGGCGACATGTATTGCGCGAACATGCCGCGGATCTGCACGCGCTGGCGCTGCTCGCGGACGAAGCTGGCAAAGATCAGCGTCAGATAGATCGCGGTGGTCGAGAGCAGCGGATAGGTGAAGTCGATGAGATAGCGGTACCGCGCGTAGAAGAACCAGGACACCCCGATGAGGATCGCCGCGAACATCGCGCCGGCAAGCACCAGACGGACGGGGCCGAGATTCGGGGTGAAGATGATGACCAGAATGCCGATGATCATCGCGGTGAGCAATTCGACGCCAAGCGCGTAATTCGGGCGAGAGATCGCTGCGCCGGTCAGCACGCTTTCGAGCACCTGGGCATGAATCTCGACGCCCGGCATGGCCCGCGACACCGGCGTGGTCTTGATGTCGTTCAGACCGACCGCGGAGGTGCCGACCAGCACCAGCTTGCCGGCAAGCTTGCTCGGCGGCACCATGTTGTCGAGGACATCGGCCGCCGAGACGTAGATCGATGGATCTTGCCGGGCATAGTGCACCCAGAGCTGACCGTTCTCGTCGGTCGGAATCTCGACGCCTTTGATGCGGATCGCGCGGATGCCGGTCTTGTCGGTGCGCACCAGCAGGGTTGGTGTTCCCGTGACGACCCGCAGGATTTCGAGGCTGAGCGAGGGCATGATGTTGCCCTGCGCGCGCATGATCATCGGCACGCGCCGGATCAAGCCGTCGCGCTCGATTGGAATACTGAACAGGCCGCGCCCCGCCGCGACCTTCTCGATGACAGGGACGTTGCGGAGCAGACCGGGGAACTCGAACAGGAAACGCTCGGCGTTCTCTTCTCCGACCGTGGCAACGCCGGTGAAGGGCAGCGTCTTGTCGATTTCCGACGTGACCTTCTGCTGCCCCGTCTCGCCCAGCACCACGCGCGAGTGCTTGATCGCGTCGGACAGGATCTGGTCGTTGGACGGCAGCTCGCGCAGCTTGCCGCGGGTGGCGTCATCGAGATAGCGCATCTGACCCGCGACCAAATCCGGATTGAGCCGGTCGGCTTCCGAGAACACCACGTCGAAACCGATCGCCACCGCGCCGTTGTTGGTGAGGTTCTGGATCATGTCGGCGATGCGCGTGCGCGGCCATGGCCACTGGCCAAGCTTGGCGAGGCTCTTGTCGTCGATGTCGACGATGGTGACCGGCCGCGCCGTCTTGTGGCGCGGATCGATCAACTGGAACATGTCGAAGACGCGCAGCCGCAATTCCTGGATCGGCGGCGGATCCCAGAGGCGGGCGCCGGCAAACAGAACCAGCAGCGCAAGGCACATCAGCCGCGCAAAGCCGAACTTCTGGGCAAACCACCGCCGCAGGATATTGAGACGCTTCATAGGGCCTGGATATCACGCTTTTGCGGCGAACGGCAGCGCGGATCGCGTGTGCAGACGCGCGGCGCGCCGGCAATCAGGCATTGAAGATAAAATCGCCGGCCTTGAGGTTCGCGGCAATGACGTTATGCAGCAGCAGGGACTCGTGCTCGATGACAGGCGCCCCCTCGCGCCGAGTGATCTGCTGTTGCCACGTCACCATCGCATCGCCGGACTGCTGGACGATGGTGAGATCGTTGATGGAGCTCACGTCCGAGAACTGGCGCAGGTCGATCTTGTCCACGCCAGTCGTGAAATCGATAATGGTGTGCGTGAAATCGGTGATCGGCTGAGGGCCATAGCCGATTGAGCCCGGCGAGAACACGAACTGGTCCTTGCCGGCGCCTCCAGTCAGCGTGTCCCCCGTCTCGGTCGCGAAAATGACATCCTTGCCGTCGGTGCCTTCCAGAGTGACGCCTTGGCCGGTGTCGCCCGCCTCGTTGAAGATGAAGTGGACGGTATCGAACAGGCCGGTGGTCTTGTCCGTAACCGTAAGCGTGATCTGATCGGTATTCGGCGGCGTCTCGCCCGGATAACAAGTGACGCCATCCGTGAGGACCGAGTTGATGTCATCGAGGGATCCCCACGCTGCGCCCGGATCGACATTGCTGTCCGGATCATGGGCGGTGACCGCCGTGATCTTGAAGTCATGCGTCGCGGCGTCGGGATCGGTATCGAGGACCGCTAGATGGGTAATGAGATCAGTGCCGCCCTCGTTGTCGTGCCAGACGTAGAAGTGCGTGGTATCGATGACGGGGCCGCTGTCGTCGTTGGCTCCAGTCAGGTCTACCGTGAGCGTTGCAGTGCCGGTCGCGCCATGCACGTCCGTGGTCTGCACCGTGAAAACATCCGAGTAGGAGCCTTCCGGCAGCGCGTTGATGGCGGCGGCGTTCGGAACGTAGCTGTAGCTGCCGTCCGGGTTGACCGTCAGCGAGCCGTACAGTCCCGTCGCCGTCCCATGACAATCCGCATTGAGGACCGCATAGGTCAGCGTCGCCGTCTCACCGCTGTCGGCGTCGGTCCCGGCGAGGTGGCCGGTGAGGCTAGGGAAGGTGTCGGTCGCAGCCGTGTCCGTGAGCGGGCCGATGTGGAGATCGGCAAGCTTCGGCGCATCGTTGGTGCCGGTGATATTGACGGTGACGACTGCGCCCGCGCCAGCACCATGGGCATCCGACGGAACGATCGTGTATTGCAGCGACAGCGTCTGGCCGGCGGCGAGGAAGTCGAAGGCCTGTCCCTGCGAGTTGAAGGACCAGCTGAACTGTGCGTGAGTGGCGGTGCCGTTCAGGATATCGCCGGACGGAACGGCGAGATAGTTCAACAGCGCCTCATGGGACAGCCCGCCGACATTGCCGGTTTGCGCTATGCCGTCGAGAGAGACCTGCAGCTGGCTGACCGATACCGTGACGTGATCGATCGCGTCGACGTCGGAGACCGCCAGCACACCGTGCGCAAGCTGGCCGGCATTGGTTTCCATGAGATCGGCGATGGTCCCACCCGGGCCGGAGGTGCCGCTCGTCCAGTCCGCATCACCCTCGATTGCGAGGCTCTTGGCAGGGTTGACGGCATTGGAAGCCGTGGTCCCACTGCCGTCGCTGAGCTGATAATACGCTGCAAGGTCCGTCTCACTGCCCGTGAGCGCGGTGAAATCGATCGACTGGATCTGCGCCTGCGTGAGCGCGGTGGTCCAAACGCTGACATCGGCGATCGCGCCGTAGAAGCCTTCCGCCCCGAAGCCCGCTGCGCCCGAGTCGCTCGCGGCACCAATCATCATGTAGGACGCAGACGGATTCGACGGACTGCCGTCGATCGGGTTGACCGTCCATGAGTGCGAATATTCGAGGTGCCCATCGAGATAGAGTTTGAAGGTGTCATTCTCGCGGGTCAGCGCAATGTTGTGCCACTGCGACGCCGTGAGTGCCACGCCGGTATCGGCGATCTGGCGGCCGCCCGCTAGAATCTGCAGCTCCATCGTGCCATCAGTGTTGACGGTGCCGAGGAGACCGAAACCGGTGGTCGAGGTGTTGCCGTTGTAGAACAGGATCTGGCCGTGACCGGCATCTGCTGCGCCGTTCCAGTTGACCCAGCCGTCCAGCGTCACGTCATCGGTGGCCGCAGTCGGCACCTCGCCGACGGCGATCGTCTGGCCGTCGAAATTCATGTAGTCCGACGTCACATAGGAAACCGCCGGCGCATCATTGGTGCCGGTGATCGTGACGGTCACGTCCTGGCTAACCTTGCCGCCATGGTGGTCGTCGAAGGTGACGGTGTAGACCTGAGTGATGGTCTGCCCTTCCGCCAGCGACTGCAGCACGGGATCGTCATTGTCCAAAGTGAAATGCCAGCCCAGCGTCGCGCCGTTGCTGGCTTCGGTCACCGACGAATCGATCGAGAACGTGCCGATATGCGAACCGGTCCCGAAGCCCGGCAGATCCGTGCTGACGGACGACGACTTGAACGACCACTCCGCCGTGTGGGTGTCGATCAGGTCGAGGTCCTGGATCGCCAGCGTGCCGCCGGTCGTCAGCGACGCGCCCTCGTCCTCGGTGACCGCGCCCCTCGCCGCGTCGGCATCACTCGTGATCGTCGGCGCGTCGTTGGCACCGTTGATCGTGACGGTGACGTCCTGCGAGACCTGCGCGCCGTGATCGTCGATGAAGGTGACGGTGTAGACCTGGGTGATGGTCTGGCCCTCGGCCAGCGATTGCAGCACCGTATTGCTGTTGTCGAGACTGAAGTGCCAGCCCAGGGTCGCACCATTGTCGGTGTCGGTGTTGAATTCGTGCACCGACGGATCAATCGTGAAAGTGCCGAGCGGCGTGTCATCGTCGAAGCCCGGCAGATGCGCACTTGACGTCGACGACTTGAACACGGCCTGCGCCGTGTGGGTGTCGATCAAATCGAGATCCTGGATTGCCAGCGTGCCGTCGATCGACAGAGTGGCGCAGGTATCCTCGGTGACGCTCCCCGAGGCCGCTGCTGCATCGCTGGTGATCGTGGGCGCGTCATTGGTACCGACGATCGTGACCGTGACGTCCTGGGATACCTGCGCACCGTTGTTGTCGGTGAAGGTGACGGTATAGACCTGCGTGATGGTCTGCCCCTCAGCCAGCGACTGCAGCACCGGATTGCCGTTGCCGAGCGTGAAGTGCCAGCCCAGCGTAGCACCGTTGCTGGTGTCGCTGTTGGATTCGGTCACCGACGGATCGATCGTGAAGGTCCCGAGCTGCGTGTTGCCGTCGAAACCCGGCAAATGCGCGCTCGACGTCGCCGACTTGAACACGGCCTGCGCGGTGTGCGTGTCGACTAGGTCGAGATCCTGGATCGCCAGCGTCCCGCCGGTCGACAGCGTCGCGCCGGCGTCCTCGGTGACGGTCCCCGTGGCCGCGCTTGCATCGCTCGTGATGGTCGGGGCGTCGTTGGTGCCGGTAATCGTGACCGTGACGTCCTTGGTCACCGTCCCGCCGTGATGGTCGTCGATCGTAACGGTATAAATCTGCGTGATGGTCTGGCCCTTGGCCAGCGACTGCAGCACCGGATCGTTGTCGTCGATCGTGAAGGTCCAGCCGACCGACCCGCGGGAGCTGACGCCTGGGCTCTCGCTCACCGGTTCAAGCGCGAACGTGCCGATATGCGAGGTGCCGTCGTTGAATCCGGGCAGATGCACGGTCGAATTCGTCGACTTCAGGACGAAGCTCGCGGTGTGCGTGTCCGTGAGATCAGGATCGCTGAAGGTGATGGTGCCGTTCGCGGTGAGCGTGGCCGCCGCATCCTCGGTCACCGCACCGGTCGAGGTGGTGGAGTCCTCGACGATCGTGGGCACGTCGTTGGTGCCCTCGACGTTGACGTCCGCACCGTTGATGGACACCGTGATCGGCGTGCTGACCACGCCGCCATGTCCGTCATCGACCTGCACCACATAGTTGAGGGTCAGCGTCTCGCCTTCGGCGAGGAAATCGAACAAGTGGTCGGGGACGCTGTAGGTCCAGGTCGCCGAGCCATTGTTGGCGTTCCCCGCGCCCTGCACCACCGTCAGCGGCACCTCGACGGCTGCGATCGCGGCGAGTTGCTGCGGCGTCAGCGTCGCGGTGACGTCGTGGCCTTGCGCATCGAGATATTTGAACGGCTGACTCGACGAGAGCGCCGCGCTGACGATCGGCCGGTCCGTCAGATCGACGTCGGCGAAGGTGACCGTGCCCGTGATGGTGTCGAGGGCCTCGTTGCCGCTCCCGACCTTCTCAATGACGGTTCCGCCCGACGTCGCGACGGTCGGCTTGTCGTTGGTCCCCGTGATCGTGATGGTGATCGGGATGAACGCGGACTCGGGGCTGACTACGAAATTGGTATCGACGCGGACCATGTAGGTCAGCGTCAGGGTTTCGCCGGCGGCCAGGAAGTCGAAGACCTTGTCCGGGATCGTGTAGGTCCAGACCGCCGAGCCGTTGTTGTTGTTGGCTGGGTCGGCAACGACACTGATGTGGATTTGCGTCGCCGCGATATCCTGCTTCTGCAGCGCGGTGAGCGAGCTGGTGACGTCCTGCTGGCCGGCGTTCTTGTAGACATAGTTCGGCGCCTCGGCGAGGCTCATGCTCACCGACGGCCGATCGCCGAGATTTTGATCGACGAATCTGATCAGACCGGAAACCGTGTCGGCATGCGTGTCGCCGGTGGTGTCCGCGCGTTCGGTCAGCGCGAACGCCGTCTTCACATTGCCGCCGAGATCGAAGCTTTGCGCAATCGGCTGGCCGGGAATGCGGACGACGGGCGGCGTGGACGTGCCAGGATTGTCATGTCCCTGCGGATTGAGGTTGACGAACGTCGCGATGACGACTGGGCCGGATCCCGACTTGAACACCAGGTCCTGGCCGAACGGTGTGATCGTGTCGGTGAAGTTCGTGGTCAGCTTGGTGTTGGTGTTGTTGTCGGTGAACTTCAGCGTGAACACGTCCGTGATCAGCTTCTGCACCTCCGGCGACATCAGCGCATTGGAGATCGAGACGTTGCCGCCGCTGATCTGGATCATCTGGCCGGCCTGGTTGACCGTCGCGATCGGCAGCAGTGTGATCTTGTCGAACAGGATGTAGGAGCCCGTCGTGCCATTCGGCTCGACCAGCACCTGGAAGCTCGCCTGCGGCTGCGGATCGCCGCCGCCGGCGGGAACGACGAAGTTGATCTGGGTCAGCACCGCGGTGCCGCGGATGCCCATGGTCGCGACCGGCGTGTCGACCTTCATGTCGCCGTGCTTGGCGGTCTCGCCGGCGACGAAGGTGATGGTGCCCGCAACCAGGCTGAGTAGCGAGGAGTTGCTCGACCCGTTGGGGTCATAGACCATCTCGTTCAGCACCATCCGCGCATTGGAGGACAGGCCGAACACGGTGCCGTCGATGAAGGTGATGCCGAGCGTCGAGTCGGCGCCGGTCGAGACCACGTCGCCCTTCTCGACATTGTCACCGTTGTTCAGGATGACCGAGACGCCGTTGCGGATCGCGGTCGCGCTGCCCACGAGCTTCGTGACATGACCGATGACCTGAGCCGCGGCGGCGCCGGGCGCAGCCTGGGCGATCTGGACGTGGCCGGTGAGGGCGTTGACGATGTCGCCGGTGAGGTGGGCGCCGTCGGGCGAGGCGATCGCGGCGCGCTTGTCGCCCCTGAAATAGTCGTGAACCACGAACTCATGCCCTTCATGGGACAGCACGAGATCGAGGCCGGCGCGCTTGAACTCGCCGTTGAAGATCAGGTTGGGGTCGGGAACAATGAACGCGCCATCAGGCACATGACCATGCGCCTTTGCGATGAAGGGCTTGGCCACAGAGGGATCGGCATGGACATAGGCGGACGCGCTGGAACCCTCGCCGTTCAAGGAGGTCGCGGCGTCAAATTTGCCAGCGTAATTCAACCGGGCACCGTAAAGAGGTTAAAATCTAAGTAAGTATCGACTGCTTAAGCTTGCTTAGCATTACCAAGTCCTTAGCGAAACCGTCTACTGCTTGTGTGATTTCGCGTCACTTGGCCATAACAGCCGCCCCAGGGCGGCGCTTTCCCAGAAAAGGCAAAGTAATATTTCAAGCATTCTGAAGTCGAAACAAGCTTAGATGCACGCATTTCCCGTCACCCCAAGTCATCTATCGTACAGTTGGTTGAACAGATACTTGCGTCATCTTTCCTTCGTGGTGCCCTGCAACATCCTGCGGCAAATACGGGGCCAAATCTGTGAGCTAACTAACAGAACCCGTGAAATAGCGGGCTCTTAGCCATAAGAGGCGGAATCGGCAGCCCCGCAACTTCTGCCTGCAACTGGCTCGATTTCGCGGCAATGAGGCCCTCCTTGCCCTCGAATCGTAAAATTTTACGCAATTCGGGCATGTCCGTTTCAGCCTGTCACCCGGTTTTAGGGCCCGTGCTGGGCGCGTTAAGCAGAACAAAACGGCCCGCCTCACACTATCTCCGCGAAAGCAACAAAGCCCGGCACGTCGAGATCGAGGATATCTCGCGAAGCCCGGGAAGGGGATGTCAGATGGAGACCGCTGCTCGCTCGCGCGCCTGGCGCGCAATCCTTGTCTTGTGCGGCTTGGTCCTGCTCGGATCGGCCGCCGAGCTACGCGCCGGCACGCTGCTGTCGCCGGGCGCCGGCGTCCTCGTGCGCAAATCCGCCGAACCGTTCGGCGTATTCGCCTTCGCCATCTCGTCCGGCAGCCTGCAGCAGAAATGGTCCGCACTGAGAGACAAGTTCGACGACGACATGGTGCAGCTCGCACTCTGCGACGGCGACCGCGACAATTGCGCGTCCCCGGCGGCCTTGAAACTGCTCGCCATCGTTGACCAGGCCCGCGCCCGCGACGGCCGCGCGCGCCTTGGCGAGACCAACCGCGCCATCAACCTCGCCATCCACGCCGCCAATGACGGCACCGACGACGTCTGGACCTCGCCGCTTGCGACCTTCGCGCGTGGCGCCGGCGATTGCGAGGATTATGCCATCGCCAAGCTGGCCGCGCTGCGACTGGCGGGCGTTGCCGCTGAAGACCTCCGCATCGTCGTGGTGCGCGACGTCAGGGCCGGCGAGGAGCACGCGATTGCCGCAGCGAAGCTCGACGGCCAGTGGCTGATGCTCGACAATCGCCGCATGACGATGGTCCGGGACGACGCGACGCGGAGCTATCAGCCGCTGTTCGTGCTCTACCGGTCGGCGGTGATGAAGTATGTCGACGAACCGGTGCAGGTCTCGATGGCGGCCGGCGAGGCGCGCTGATCACCTCGGCTGCACTCCCAACACAAACCCATTTCGCCGCGCGATCCCAGACGCTAGCATGGCGCCTTCCATGCGGGGGCGACTGGAATGCGATTCATCGTGCTGTCTGTGCTTGCGCTGCTGGCGTTCTCGGCGGCGCCCGCGTCCGCGCAATCCGACCGCTCGGTCACCGAGAGGCTGCCGCTGTTTGCCAAGAACAACTGCCAGCAGATTCGCGATCCCGGCAACCAATTATTCTGCGCTGACGCCGAGCTTGCCGCCGCCGCCGAGAATCTGAGCATCGCGATCGAGGCGCGGCTCGCCCGCCTGCCCGATCGCCTGCCCGCAATCGAGGAGAATGCGATCTGGATCCGCCAGCGCAACCTCAGCTGCGGCATCGTCGGCCAGACCGCGATCCGCGCCGACGAATTCGACCGGGTGAAGGGGTGCCTGCTCAAGGTCACCGAAGAGCGCGCCGCTATCGTGCGCGACCCTGATTTCGACTGCCTCGCGGCCAACACCGCGGCGGGCGCGCTGATCTGCGCCGAGCCGTCGCTGGCGCTTGCCGAAACCGAGCTCAACGGCCAGGTGCTCGGTCTGATCGGCAAGCTGGACCCGACCGCCGCGCGCTTTGCCTTCGCCGAATATGGAAGGTGGACGCGAGAGCGCGACCGCAAATGCAATCTGGTCGGCAAGGAGAACGTGCCGCTGCAAGAGCTGGAATCCGCGGAGGACTGCCTCGCCGACCATTTGAAGCGCAAGAGCGACGAAATCCGCGCGGCGAAGGGCGATCCCAAAAAGGTGTTCGGCCGGCAGGTCGCGGCCCGTTCGCCCGACACCGACGCCGTCGATTTCTGCGCCGCGCGAATCCATGCGGCCAATTCCTGCGGCAACTTCCTGCGCATCAACCGCGTCTATGCGCTCGACAGCCAGGTGACCGAGCAGGAGGCGCAGGTCACGGGCGAGATCGAGATGGCCGTGCTGGCGCCCTTCACCATGTGCAGCAAGGTCGCCTCCACCTGCACCGGGACCTGCTGGGACGCGAGGACGGGTCGTCCGCAGCCGGGAGCCGGCAACAAGGAGCGCTCCGCAGAAGCCTTCAACGTCACGCGCCGCCTGCGGATCCAGCGAACTTTCGCCTTCGTGAAAGCCGCCGACGGCTGGCGCTGCCGTGAGGACGAGCTGGCCCCGGTGAATTCGGGGACGGCAGGCGGGGGGTCGTAGCAGGGCTATCGCATTTGAGCGCTTTTCTCTGCGGCCATCCTTCGAGACGCCCGCTTAAGGCGGGCTGCTCAGGATGAGGACGGAGTGCGCGGCGCCAGATTCAACGGCACTGACGCCGATTGGCCTCATCCTGAGGAGGCGCGTAAGCGCCGTCTCGAAGGACGAGGTGTGCGCGCAGGCCGCCGCAACGAGTCATATGCGATAGGCCTGCCGCAGGCGGGGAGAGGCGAAGAAGCATCAAAACATCAGATTGTCCTTCACCAGCACCCAACGGCCGCCCTTGACCTGCTGCACCTGGGTGATGGTGTTGGCAAGATGGTCGGTCTTGGAGAACTTGGTCGGCGGCGAGTTGAAGATGTCGAGGAATTTCTCGCCCGACTCGAGCGCGTCCAGCATCTTCTGGCCAGTGAGATCCTTGCCGGCCTTGCTCGCGTAGAACGCAAACGTCATCATCGCATTGTAGCCGATGATGGCCTGCGTGTTTGCGTCCGTGCCGAACATCTTCTTGTAGTTGACGAGCCAATCCTTCACTTTGCCCTTGGCCGTGTCCTCATAGGGAATCTCGAAGCCGCTGGCGGCATAGAGACCCTCGACGGCGTCCTTGCCCAGCGCCGGAACCTCCATCACGTTGGTGGGGGTGGCGCCGAGGAAAGTGACGTCCCAGCCGAGCTTCTTGGCTTCGGTCATCGCCCCGATGGTCTCGCGCAGCACGGTGCCGAGCACGACGAGGTCGCAGCCATCGGATTTCATCTTGGCGACCTGGGCGCTGAAATCGGAGGCGCCGCGCTTGTAGCTCGTGATCGAGGCCGGCTGCACCTTCATGGCCGTGAGCTGCTGGTTGAAGCCGTCGAGCACGTTCTTACCGTACTCATCATCCTGATGCATGATGCAGGGCTTCCTGAAATTCTTCCACTCCATCATGTATTTCAGCGCGGCCCGCGTGCTCTCGACGTAGGGCAGCAGATTGTTGAACTTCAATCGCTCCTGCGGCTTGGCCGGATCGAATTTGAAGGTGAACTCGGCCGCCGTCAGCGGGAAGAGCTGCAGGACGCCGGCGTCGAAGAGGATGTCCTGCGCGGCGAGCACTGTCGGCGACCCCATCGGCCCCACCATCGCGAAGATCTTGTCGCGCTCGATCAGTTTCTGCGAAGCCAGCACGGCCTTTTTCGGATCATAGCCGCTGTCCTCGACGACCAGTCGAATCTTGCGGCCGTTGATTCCGCCGGATGCGTTGATCTCCTCGGTCGCCATCTTCATGCCGTTTGCGACCGGCACGCCCCACCCCTTGATCGGACCCGACAAATCCTGGTGAGTGCCGATGACGATCTCGGTCGCCGAGATGCCCTCGTTGGTGACCTTGGTTTGCGCTCCGGCCGGCAGACAGGTGAGCACCACGGCACTCACAGCAAGGCCGAATGCGCTGAACGATTTCGACATCGACGTCTCCTCTCCTAAAGGCCCGTGTTGGACGAAGGGCGAGGGCCACAGCCCCTTCGCTTCTCGACTAGGCAGACGCGTCACGCCACCTCACGCTCGCGATACATCGCTTCGATCTCGGCGGCGTAGCGCTTGTTCACGAAGCCGCGCTTCAGCTTCATGGTCGGCGTCAGCTCCTCGTCCTCCGGGGTGAGCTGGCGCTCGATCAGATAAAACTTCTTGATCGTCTCGACACGGGCGAAGTTGCCGTTGACCTGCTCGATCTCGCGCCCGATCAGGTCGTGAATCTCCCTCGCGCGGCACAGGCTCGCATAGTTGGTGAAGGGAATGTCGTGATCCTGGGCGAACTTTTCGACGTTCTCCTGGTCGATCATCACGAGGCAGGTGAGATAGGGCCGCTTGTCGCCGACCACGACCGCGTCCGAGATATAGGGTGAGAATTTGAGCTGGTTCTCGATCTCGGACGGCGTGACGTTCTTGCCACCGGAGGTGATGATGATGTCCTTCATCCGGTCTGTGACGCGGACGAAGCCCTCATTGTCGATGGTGCCGACGTCGCCGGTGTGCAGCCAGCCGCGCGAATCGATGGTTTCCGCGGTCTTCTCCGGCTGGTTCAAATAGCCCATGAACAGGAACTCGCCCTTGATCAGGATCTCGCCGTCGGGCGACAGTGCGACCTCGCCCCAGGGCACGGCGGTGCCGACCGAGCCGAGCTTGATTCTGTCCGCGGGCATCATGGTGGCGACCCCGCAATTCTCGGTCTGGCCGTAGACCTCGTGCATGTCGATGCCGAGCGCGAGATACCAGCGGATCAGCTCGGGCGCGATCGGCGCTGCGCCAGTGAACGCAATGCGACAGCGGTCGAGCCCGATCATGCGGCGAATGTTGCGGAAGGCGACCAGGTAAGCGATGCGGTTGGCGATGCGTAGCGATAGCGGCGGCGCTCGGCCCTCGAGCCTGTAGTCGACCATGCGATAGCCGATGCCGATGGCGCGGCGATAGACCCATTGCTGCAACGGCGTCGCATCCTTCAGCGCGATGGTGATGGCGGAGTAGAATTTTTCCCAGATCCGCGGCACCGCGAGGAAGGCGGTCGGCTGCACCTCGCGCAGATTGTCCGGCACGGTTTCCGGGCTCTCGGCGAAATTCATCACCGAGCCGAGCGCGACCGAGATGTAATAGCCACCGACGCGCTCGGCGACGTGGCAGAGCGGCAGGAAGACCAGCCGGTCCTCGTCCTCTCGCGCCGGGATGAAGTCGTTGGCGTGCCGCATCTGGTGGGTGACGCCGCGGTTGGCGTGCATCGCGCCCTTGGGCGGACCGGTCGTGCCGGACGTATAGACGAGGATCGCGAGATCGCCGGCGCTGCGGCTGTCGATCATCTCCTGCCACAGCGCTTCGCGGCCGACCATGTGGTTGCGGCCGAGCGCGCGAAACTCGTCGAGCGACATCACCATGTCGTCGGAGAAGCCGCTGAGCCCCTCCATGTCGAACACGATGATCTTCTGCAGGGACGGACACCGCGCGCGGCAGGTGAGGATCTTGTCGAGCTGCTCCTCGTCCTCGGCGAAGATCACCTTGGTGCGGGAATCGTTGACGAGATACTCGACCTGGGATGGGGAATCGGTCGGATAGATTCCTGAGGAGACACCGCCGGCGCACAATATCCCCATATCGGCGTAGACCCATTCGGGCACGGCATTGGCGATGATGGAGGCGACGTCGCCGGGCAGGAAGCCGATGGCGCGAAGCGCGTAGGCGACCTCCTTCGATATCGCGAGCCATTCGCGCCAGCTGGTCGGCTGCCAGATGCCGAACTTCTTCTCGCGGATCGCAGGCCGATCGCCCCGCGTCTCGGCGGCGCGCAGAAAGCTCTTTGCGATCGTATCAGCGACCGTCAGCACCGCCGGTCGGACCATGCGCCTCTCCTCCCTGTCGCCTGCCTCCGCTGCCTGCCTTGCCGGCGGTCTATGTTGCGGATGACGAGCTCATCTTACTGCCAGCTCTTCCTCACCGCCATGTCTTCTTCTTTTTCCAGCGCCGCTCGCCGCGTGCGCCCGCTTCCTTGGCGCCAAGGTAGAATTCCTGGATGTCCTGGGAATGCATCAAGCGGTCGCAGGTGTCGTTCATCACGATGCGGCCGATCTCCAGGACATAGCCGTAATGCGCCGTCTCCAGCGCGACTTTGGCGTTCTGCTCGACCAAAAGGATCGACATGCCCTGCTCCTCGTTGACCCGGCGGATGATGGTGAAGATCTCCCTCACCAGTAGCGGCGACAGACCGAGCGAGGGCTCGTCAAGCAGCAGCAGCGTCGGCCGGTTCATCAGCGCGCGTCCGATCGCCAGCATCTGCTGCTCGCCGCCGGAGAGCTGACCGGCCGGCTGGTCGATGCGCTCCTTCAGTCGCGGGAAATAGCCGTAGACGCGCTCCAGATCCTCCACGACGCCATCGCGGTCCTTGCGCGGATAGGCGCCCATCATCAGGTTCTCGCGCACGGAGAGGAACGGAAACACCTCGCGTCCTTCCGGCACATGGCTGAGGCCGAGCCGCACGATCCGGTCAGCCTCCATGCGCTGGATCGGCTTGCCCATGAACTCGATCGTCCCCTTCTGCGGATCGAGGATGCCCGAGATCGTCTTCAGCACCGTGGTCTTGCCGGCGCCGTTGGCGCCCAGCAGCGTGACGATGCGTCCGCGCGGCACCTCCAGCGAGATGCCGCGGATCGCCATGATCGGCCCGTAATAGCTCTCGATGTTGGAGAGCTTCAGGATGATGTCCGGGGTCACCGCGGCTTCCATGCGTCAGGCTCCCAGATACGCCGCGACGACGTCGGGGTGCTCTTGCACCTCGGCGGGCGAGCCCATGGCGAGCACCCTTCCATAGTTCAGCGCGATGACGCGATCGGAGACGCGGTTCACCAGCGACATGTCATGCTCGACCATCAACACGGTGACGCCGAGCTCGCTCTTCATGTCGCGGATCCAGAACGACATGTCGTCGGTCTCCTCGACGTTGAGGCCGGAGGACGGCTCGTCGAGCAGGATCAGCTTCGGCTCGGAGCACAGGGCGCGCGCCAGCTCGATCACCTTGCGCACGCCGTAAGGCAGGCCCGAGATCAGCTTGTCGCGATAGGGTTCCAGATCGAGGAATTCGATCACCTGCTCGACCCTGCGGCGATGCACCTTCTCGTTGGCACGTACGCTCGGCAGGAACAGCAGCTCCTGCCAGAGCTGCGTGGTGGAATGGCGGTGACGCCCGACCAGCAAATTCGACAGCACGGTCGCGTTCTCGAACAGCTCGATATTCTGGAAGGTGCGGGCGATGCCGAGCTTGGCGATGTCGTAGGGCGGCTGCTCGGTGATGTCCTGGTCCTCGAAGAAGATGCGGCCCGAGGTCGGCCGGTAGATCCGCGAGATCAGGTTGAAGATCGAGCTCTTGCCGGCGCCGTTCGGCCCGATGATCGAGAGGATCTCGCCCTTCTCCACCGCGAACGAGACCGCATCGACCGCCTTGAGGCCGCCGAAATGCAGCGACAGGTTCTCGGCGCGAAAATAGCTCATCGGTTGCGCTCCGACTTCACGTAGATCTTCTGCCGCTTGAAGGTGGCGCGCTTGTAGAGCGGAAACAGCTGGAAGAAGAGCTTGATCTTCAGCCAGCGGCCGTAGAGCCCGAGCGGCTCGAACAGTACGAACAGCACGATGATGATGCCGTAGATCGCTCCCTTCAAACCATTGAGCGAAGCGAAAGCCGCGGCGTTCGACTGGATATTTCCCGCAGTCGCCGGGCTCGCGCCGAAGGTTGCGGCGATGCCGGCGATGATGCCGGGCATGTCGTCCTTGAGATAGGTCAGGAACGGATCGATCATCACGATGAAGATCGCACCCAGCACCGCACCGTGCAGGCTGAAGGTGCCGCCGATCAGGATCACGATGATGAACTCGATCGAGAGCTGCAGCGTGAACATCTCCGGCGAGATGAAGGAGAGCTTGTGCGCGAACAGCACGCCGGCAAAGCCGGTGATCGTCGCCGAGATCGCGAACGACTTGACCTTGTAGAGCGCGACATTGACGCCCATGCTGCGCGCCGCCGTCTCGGAGTCGCGGATTGCGACGAAGGCGCGGCCCGTCGGCGAACGTAGGAGATTGAGCGTGCCGACGATGGTCAGCACCAGCACGGCTAGACAGAGGTAATAAAATGTCGGGCTGTCGCGCGGCACGGTGACGCCGAGCAGCGACAGCGTCTTGACCCGCATGCCTTCATTGCCGTTGGTGACGCTCTCCCATCGCGCCAGGATCTCCTCGACGATCAGGGCAAAGGAGATGGTGGCGATGACGAGATAGATGCCGGTCAGGCGCAGGGCGGGAAAACCGACCATCGCGCCGATGATGCCGGTCGAGGCTCCGGCGGCGAGGAAGTAGACCGGGAACGGCACGTTGTACTTCTGCAAATAGGCCGCGGTGTAGGCGCCGATCGCGAGGAACGCGGCGTGGCCGAGCGAGGCCTGGCCGGTGAAGCCGGTCAGGATCAGCAGCGCCACGCCGACGGTTGCATAGATGCAGACGAACACCAGCTGGCTCATCAAATAGCTGGAGAGCACATAGGGCGCGATCAGCAGCAGCGCGAGCAGGAGGCCGTAGGAGATGATGTAACCCGAATGCGGGAACAGCTTGATATCGTCCTCGTAGTCGGTCTTGAACAGGAAGCGCATGATGTTCAGACCTTCTTGCGGACGTGAAGGCCGAACAGGCCTTCGGGCTTCAGGAGCAGCACGGTCAGCAACACCACGTAGGGCGCGACGTCCTTCCAGCCCTCGGGCAGGTAGAAGCCGGCCATGCTCTCGATCACGCCGATCAGGACGCCGCCGACCACGGCGCCCGGGATCGAGCCGAAGCCGCCGAGCACCGCGGCGGGAAACGCCTTCAGGCCAAGCACGAGGCCGACATTGGAGTGAATGAAGGTGATCGGCGCCAGCAGCACGCCGGCGCAGGTCGCGACCGCCGCGCTGATCGCCCAGACGACCGACACCACGCGCTTGACCGGGATGCCCATATAGTAGGCCGCCAGCATGTTCTCGGAGCTGGCGCGCATCGCGGTGCCGAGCATGGTCTTGTTGAAGAACAGCCACAGCAGCGCGCACAGGATCATCGTCGCCGCGATCACCGAGAGCTTGTCGTAGGCGAGCACCAGCGAACCCATGCGGAGCACGCCCTGGCTGAACGGCGTCTCGATCTTCAAATCGTCGGTGCCCCAGATCATGCCGGCGACCGAGCGCAGGAAATAGCCGAGGCCGATCGTGGCCATGATGATCGAGAATTGCGGGTAGCCGAGGATCGGCCGCACCACCACGCGCTCGGCCAGCATGCCGAACAGCGCCATCGCGGCCACTGCACCGGCAAAGCCGATCCAGTAGTTCAGGCCCATCATCCCGATGAAGGTGAAGGCGAAGAAGCCGCCCAGCATCATCAGATCGCCCTGGGCGAAGTTGACGACCTCGGTGGCCTTGTAGACGAGCACGAAACCGAGTGCGATCAGGCCGTAAACGCAGCCGAGCGCAACACCGCTGACCAGCTGCTGAACGAAATCCAGCATCGCCGCGCATCCTCCCGATGCAACCGGCGGTTCTTCGTGACCACCTTGCCGCATCTTGTGTCCAGTCGCTACGCAGTCGTTTCGCTGCGTTAGCGCCATTTGTCCGGCATCAATTCAGCCTGAACGCCCGCGCGCTGTCAACAAACGGTGACTTGCCTTTAGTCCAACCCGGATGGCGGAATTTGTCGGCCGTAAATTCACGGTGCCGAAACATCTTCAAGTCAAGGTCGCGGGCGATGCAAAACCGGATGGTATGGCCGTCATGAAGCCGGGCAACTCGGCGCTGGAAGTTCGAGGGTTAACGAAGCGTTTTGACCGCCTGGCGGTCGACAGCCTCGATCTCACCATTCACGCCGGCGAATTCTACGCCCTGGTCGGCCCCAACGGCGCCGGCAAGACCACCAGCTTGCGCATGGTTGCGGGCCTGCTGCGGCCCGATGCCGGCGCGGTCTCGATCTTCGGCACCGATGCGCTGGAGAATCCCACCGCCGCCAAGCAGGTGATGGCCTGGGTCTCCGACGAGCCCATGATCTACGACAAGCTGACCCCGCTCGAATATCTCGAATTCGTCGCGGGGCTCTGGGGCATCGCCCCGTCGGCCTCGGAACCGGTCGCGGAAGAGCTGCTCAGCTCGCTCGGGCTCGAGGCGCACCGGCACGAGCGCTGCGAGGGCTTTTCCAAGGGCATGCGCCAGAAGGTCGCTCTCGCGGGAGCACTGGTGCACGATCCCCGCCTCATCATCCTCGACGAGCCGCTGACGGGGCTCGATGCCGTCTCCGCCCGCCACGTGAAGGGCCTGCTCAGCGCGCGCGTGCGTGCCGGCTGCACCGTGATCATGACCACGCATATTCTCGAGGTCGCCGAGCGCATGGCCGACCGCATCGGTGTGATCGCGTCCGGGCGCCTGGTCGCCGAGGGCACGCTCAGCGAGCTGCGCCAGCGGAATGGCCATGCCGACACCAGCCTGGAGGATCTCTTCATCGCGCTGGTGACGCTTCAGGCTGCGGCATGAGCTCGGCAACCGCGCTGTCCTGGTTTGCCCGCCACGAGCTGCGGCTCGCCTGGCGCGAATGGGTCGCCATGATGACGGGCGGCCGGCGCAAACGTACGCGCGCTGCCGTGATCGGCCTCGTCTGCTTCGCCGCGCTGCTGCACCTGCCGGCCTGGGCAGTGATCGGCCGTTTCGCCGACCTGCAGCTGCCGCTCGACAAATCCTCGCTGATCGTGATTTCGGCGACGATCTTTCTCGCCTGGACCTTGATGCTGTCGCAGGCGATCGAATCGGTGACGCGGGTGTTCTACGCCCGCGCCGATCTCGACCTGATCATGTCCTCGCCGGCGACCTTGGCCAATCTGTTCTCGGTCCGCATCGCCGCGATCGCACTGACCGTCACCGTGCTCGCGCTGCTGTTCGGGACGCCCTTCATCGACGTTCTCGTGATCGGCGGCGGCGTGCGCTGGCTCGCCGCCTTCGGCGTCGTCGTTGCGATGGGCCTGTCGGCCGCGGCGATCGCCATCGCCGTCACCATTCTCCTATTCCGGCTGATCGGCCCGGCGCGAACGCGCCTGATTGCCCAGATCCTCGCCGCGATCATCGGCGCCGGTTTCGTGATCGCGCTTCAGATCGCCGCGATCATCTCCTACGGCACGTTGTCGCGCTTCACCATCCTGACCTCGGGGAGCCTTGCCGCCTACGCGCCTGATATCGGCAGCATCTGGTGGTGGCCGGCCCGGGCAACCATGGGCGACAGCGAGGCGCTGCTGCTGCTTCTCGCGCTCGCTCTGGTGCTGCTCGGAAGCGTCATGGCGATATTCTCGCATCGATTCGCCGACACCGCGATCGATGCGGCGGCGTACGGCACGTCCGGCCGCGTCCGCGCCACGGAGCGCCCGTTCCGCGGCGGATCGCGCCAGCAGGCGCTGCGGCGCAAGGAATTCATGCTGCTGTGGCGCGATCCCTGGTTGATCTCGCAGACATTGATGCAGCTGCTCTATCTGGTGCCGCCGGCGCTGCTGCTCTGGCGCAATTTTGCCGAAAGCTCCGCGGCTCTGACGCTGATCACGCCCGTGATCGTGATGGCGGCGGGACAGCTCGCCGGCGGGCTCGCCTGGCTGACGATCTCCGGCGAGGACGCCCCCGACCTGGTCGCAACAGCACCGTTGACGCCGTCCAGCGTCATCCGCGCCAAGATCGAGGTGGTGCTGATCGCAATCGCAGTCATCTTCTGCCCACTGGTCGGAGCGCTGGCCTTCGCCTCGCCGCTCCAGGCCGCGGTGAGTGCCGGCGCGATCATCGTCAGCGCGGCCTCGGCGGCCGCGATCCAGCTCTGGTTCCGGGTGCAGGCAAGGCGCAGCCAATTCCGCCGCCGCCAGACGTCTTCGCGGCTTGCAACCTTCGCCGAAGCCTTCTCCTCGATCGGTTGGGCCGCGACCGCCGCGCTGCTGCTCGCCCTGCCGCTGGCCGGCCTCATCAGCGGCCTGATCACCGCGAGCCTCGTCGCCCTTACCTGGAAGTTCAGCCCCAGGCGGGAGTAAGAGCGGGAGTGGGGGCCTACTCACTTGAAAGTAAGGCTAAATCGCCTTACTTATCGGCGAGCAAGGATTGAGGCTCCGATGAGTACGCTCACTGTCACGGCAAAGGGGCAGGTTACGCTCCGGAAGGATCTCCTGGAACACCTCGGTGTACATCCGGGCGACAAGATCTCGATAGAAAAACTTCCTGGGGGACGAGTTGAGGTGAAAGCCGCTCGACCAACCGGAAAGATTTCGGATGCCTTCGGCTTCCTGAAAGGGAAAACGAACAATCGATCACTGTCGATCGAGGAAATGAACGAGGTCATTGCTGACGCTTGGGCCGGTAAGCGATGAAGATAACACCCGATACCAATGTCCTGGTGCGGGTTCTGGTCGAAGATCACGCCGAACAGAGCAAGGTGGCCGAAGCCCTTCTCAAGAAGGCAGACCTCATAGCCATTTCGATCCCCGCATTATGCGAGCTGACCTGGGTTCTCTCTCGAGGCTACAAGACTTCGGCTGCCAATATCGCGGCTTCGATCCGGCACTTAATCAATGCCTCCAATACGGTTGTTGACCGGCCCGCAGCCGAGGCCGGATTGGCGTTCCTTGATGCCGGGGGTGATTTCGCCGATGGTGTCATCGCCCACGAGGGCAACTGGCTTGGAGCCGATACCTTCGTCTCTTTCGACAAGAGGGCCGTGAAACTGATCGAGGCAAGCGGCGGATTGGCGCGAATACCCTAGCGCGCGATCCTGCCACGTCAGGTCTCGAAGGCCGGCTGCGCGCTGCGCACTGCGGCAGCCTTGCGCCGATCCGTCAGGCGCCTGACCCAGTTCCGTCCGGGCTCTTCCACGAAGCGATAGGTTGCAACCGACAGCAGCACGGTCGACAGCAGCATTGCAATTTGCAGGAGATCCCCCAGCCAGAGCGATCCATTCAGGGAGACCACCTTCGTCGGTTCATGGCCCGAGCTCAGCGCATAGGAAACAAACAGCTCCATATGCCCGAGACGTTCGACGACCATGAGGATCGCCCGCACAACGGCTCTGACGAGCGGATGCAGCATGTAGATCGAATAAGTCAGTGTGCCGATCATGAGCATGGATGGCGCCGTCAGCCGACGGCTGACCGCACCGGCCTCACGCGCGAACACCAGAACGACCAGCGTGAACACCATGGGCGACGCCACCTGCAGTATGACGTTGCTTCCGGCGACCGAAACATAGAACACGACGAGCATGACGCTCGCCGCCTCGAGCCATGTTTCGCCTGATGGCCCCAGGCGTGCGCGCAACACCGGGAAGCGCTCTCGCAAATCGAAACAGACAACGCCGAGCGCAAAGCCATAGAGGCAACGCACGAGACCATAGTCGTAGGTCGCATTCATCCCATCGGGGCTGATGGTGGCGAGCACGGCCGGTCCGACCATGATCGGGAGCAGCCAGGGCAAGATCGCCGGCCCGATCCGGCTTACGACGACGGCGAAGATCGCATAGGCGGCGAACTCGGTGCTGATGCTCCAACTCGCGAAGTTCAGCCAGTTTTGCGGATTGATGCCGAGGCCCTGCAGCAGAAGGACGTTTGTGACGATGGCCTGGAGAAGGTTGGGACGGATGCCGTCCTTCGCAGCATCAATGGGAATGAACAGCAGCAACGTCACGAGATGCAGGGGATAGATGCGCCCCAGCCGCAGCACGAGAAAGCGGCCGGTGCCAAAGCCCTCGGCAAGGCGCGAGCGATAATTCGAGGCGATGACAAAGCCGCTCAATACGAAGAAGAAGTCGACGAACAAATAGGCGTGTCTGGTGAGTGGCAGGAAGGACAGATGGCTGATCACGTCGAAGTGAAACAGCGCAACCATGCAGGCGCAAATGCCGCGCCAACTGTCGAGCGCATGATATCGGGTGACGTTTTCAGCCGAGGCCATCGGAAACGGGTAGGCAGAAAACGCGACTGTCACAAGCAAGGGTTGAATACATGCTTAATGTGGCACGTGGTCGCGGAACCACGCAGCGCCCGCTTCGACTGATTGACCGTCGATGACTTGAAAAATCTAGAGTTGAAGTCCCACGAGCGGACACAGCCGACAAGTTTCGGACAGCATCGTCTCTTTTTCAGACACCCTCCCTCCAGCATCAGGACTCGATCTCTTGACAGGTGCCCCACAGACCATCGCCATCCTTCAAACCTATATGGCGAACCTGATCGCCACCCTGCAGGCCAGAACGGGAAATCTGAAGATCAACCTGGTCACCGATCCCGAGTTCGGCGCCGATCCAACCAACACGGTCGACAGTACCGCAGCTTTCGCCGCCGCTCTCGCAGGTCCCGCGGTGGCGGTCATCCCGCCGGGCACCTACAAGATCAACAATCTCGTTATTCCCAGCGGCGCCTGCCTGATCGGCTATTCCGCCTTTGGGTATGGCAACTCCGACGGCGTCAGTAACAAGATGATCCTCGTCGCGCTGAGCAGCTCGACGGTCCGCGTGTTGAACGTCGATGGCGCCTCGAACGTCATGCTGGCAGGTTTCCAGATCGACTGCTACTCGCCCTGAACAACGTGCAGAACGCGACCTGCGGCAATGACTCGCCGGCGGTCTGGGCGCGCGAAAGCGGCACCAGCGGCAACATCAGCTTCGTCGACAACGACCTCTCCGGCACGACCGTACCCATGCCGATGGCGCTCGCCAACACGTGGTCCGGCAATCTTCCGACAAGTTACACGTTCTCGAACAATCTCGGCCTGCTCATGGACGAGCGGACGAGCGGACGACCCGTGGTCAAGAGCGGCTTTCCCTATCAGGACCTGCAGAACATCAACCTGTCGGCAAGCTCGACCGGCAGTACGGGAGGGTGGTGCACCGACAATCACGCCGTCGCCGGCGTTCGGAACCATAGGCACCAGCGGCTATATCGGATTCGGGTCCGGTACGCTGCAGCTCGGTTGGACCGGCATCGCCGCGGATGTCTCGACCTATGCGCTGAGCGTCCAGAACACCAGCGGTGCGACCCACTATGTCACCGCCCAGCTCTTCTGAGCTGCGTCACTTTTCCGAATCATGCCCTCGGCGGCATGACGCCGGAACAATTCGAAGATACAGTGACCGGATCGTCGACTGAATGGCGGACGGATCAGTGATGTCACGACTATGGCTGGCGGCTTTGGCGTTCCTCGGCTGGCTGCTGACCCCTGCCTTCGCCCAGCAGCCACAGCGCAGCGAATGCCTGGCGATGGCCAATGCGGCGCCGCGGGTCATGCCGGTCGTCTTCAGGCAGGCGACAGCTGCGGCCGAGGTCGAGATCACCTATGCCGGCCACTCCACCTATTTCATCGACACGCCCGCCGGCTTGCGCATCGCGACCGACTATAGCGGCGCATACCAGGTCGGGCGGCTGCCCGATGTCGTCACCATGAACCGGGCGCACAGCACGCACTACTCTTTGTACCCGGACAAGCGCATTCCCCACGTGCTGCATGGCTGGAGCGACGACGGCAAGCCGGCGATCGTGTCGGAGCGTATCAGCGACACCTTCATCCGCAACGTCACGACCGACATCCGCCGCTATTACGGCGACGATGCCGGCAGCGACATGATCCGCGACGGCAATTCCATCTTCATCTTCGAGGCGGCCGGCCTCTGCATCGGCCATCTCGGCCACCTTCACCACAAGCTGGACGACAGCCATTTTGCCCAGATCGGACGGCTAGACATCGTGATGGTGCCGATCGACGGCACTTACACCATGTCACTGGACGGCATCTCCGAGATCACCAAGCGGCTGCGCGCCTCGGTGGTGCTGCCGATGCACCGCTTCGCCACCCCGCTAGACGACTTCATGCGCCGGATCGGCCAGGAGTTCGAAATCGACCGGCGCATCGAGCGCTCGTTCCGGATGTCGCGGGATACGCTGCCGACGAGCCCGACCGTGATCATCCTCGACGGGGTCTGAGCGCCAGAACCGGAACGCATCAGCCGTCGACGATTCGGTTGCTCCGAGAGCCACGTCAGTCGGAGCAATCATGAACAAGCGGTTCCTCGTCATCGGCTCTTTTGCGGCAGCGCTTTGGTTGATCATTTCCGGCAGCGTGATCGGATTCGTCGCCTACAATTGGCTGCTCGAGAGCGTATCGACCTCCTTGGTGTCGACCTATACCTTCGTCAACCCGGTGATCGCGATGCTACTCGGCACCCCTGTGCTCGGAGAGCCGTTCTCTCGCATGATCCTGGTGGGTCTCGTCGTTGTCACCGTTATCGTCATCTCGCGCGCTGAACGCAGCCGCAAGACCTGACGACGGCAATTTTCTCCAAGTCGCCCGCGGCTCGTTCGTGCTGAAATCTCCGCAACAGGAGAGCAACATGAGCGACTTTGCGAGACTTCTGCACGCGAGCGGGCCGCATCCCGAACACGAGGCGGCGCTTCGGCTTTACGGCCGCTTCGTTGGCGACTGGAACAGCGAGATCACGGTACATGCGCCTGATGGCGCCAGGCACACGGCAATTGGCGAAATCCACTTCGGCTGGGTGCTGGAAGGCCGTGCGATTCAGGACGTCTGGATCATTCCCCGGCCTGCGGGCAGCCCAGCCTTTCCGATCGCCGGCAATTGGTACGGCACGACGCTGCGCGTCTACGATCCGGCCATCGATGCGTGGCGGATTTCCTGGTTCGATCCGGGCCGCCGCGTGTTCCGGCAGCAGATCGGCCGTCCGCGTGGCAACGACATCGTGCAGGAGGGCACGACCGAATCCGGCGAGCTGACGCGCTGGAGCTTTACCGAGATCACGGACGATTCCTTCCGTTGGCTCGGCGAAGCCAAGTCCGCAGCGGCACAGGATTTTCGGCTGATGGTGGAGGTCAAAGCACGACGGCGCAAGGCTATGACACCAGCGGACCCATGAAACGAGAAGAGGGGCCGGAATGCTGGTCCCGACCCCTCTTCGTCGTGGCCGCTGGGAAGCGTCCTTGAAAAACCTTGTTGTCCGCTTTAGCCGGCACCCATCAGCGAGGCGGGACGGCGTTCGCCGGTCAACGCGAACATCTTCTTCAGCTTGTTGACGGCGCGGATCAGGAAGCCGATCATCACGGGGTTGGTCTTGCGGCAGAAGGCGATCTTCTTGACGTGGCCTTCGACATGCCATTTGGCATGCGCCCCGTCGCGGAAGAAAATGACGTCGCCGGGGCCGTAGCGCTTCGGCGGCATGCCATCACTTTCGAGCACGATCGATCCTTCCATGATCATGATCGTCTCATCGATGTCATAGTACCAGTTGAAGCGGCCCTCGGTGCAGTGCCAGATGATCGTCTGGGCAGTGCCGTCCGCGCTGGTCGACAGGACGCGCGAGCGGGATACCGGATTGCCCTCGATGATCCAGGACGGCTCGATCGGCCGCAGCTCGAGGTCCACGTTGCAACTACCGATTTCAATCAATGCGCGCGACATCTGCGTCCCCAGGAGATATAAATATGAATGGGCGGGTCTCGGCCCGGATTGCTTCGAAAGAAGCTGGGACGCTAGTAGCCGGTTTTTAATTCTTTCTTACGCAGAGCTCGACAATCAGCCCCTAGTTGCAAGTGCGAAACGGTTAACGTCGCGATTTCCCTGCAAATCCCTACACATGAACCGATCTTTTCCGGGGTGCGACAAAGTGCGCGAAGTATCGGAAGGAGCCGCACCGATGCCCCTCACGCCCGAGGTTCTGACCGCCAACGGCGAGGTGGTCGCCCGGCTCCGCAGCCTCGACATCTCCTTCGCGCCGGACGAGGAGCCGCAGGCGGCGACCTCGCCGAAATGCGCCGCGCGCGGATGCGCTTGAGGCGACACTCGACCACGAGCATGAGGTCAATGAGGCTCGCGAAGAAATCCGCGACGCGCTCGAGCTGCCGGAGAAGGATGATCCCGTCGGCGCGCTTTACGAGGCCGTGGCGGCTTCCGATGCCATCGTGCGCGCCACCGATGGCAGCCCGTTCACGACACTGTTCAACCGCTTCAGCATCGACAACAACCCGATGCTGCGCAACGCGGCCGCGTGAGGGTTGACGCTTGCGAGCTTGAACCTTCAAGGATCGTCATGCCCGGGCTTGTCCCGGCCATCCACGCCCTGCTACGGAAAAAGAAGAACGTGGATGCCCGGGACAAGCCCGGGCATGACGAGCAGCAGCGCTACTTCGCCCATTCGCCCTTGCGGAACACGGGCACCTTGCTGCCGTCGGCCAAAATGCCGTCGATGTCGGTCTCGGCCGAACCGATCATCCAGTCGATATGGATCAGGCTCTGGTTGCCGCCTTGCGCCGCGATCTGCTGCGGCGTGAGCTGGGCGCCGTTGACGAAGCATTTCGAATAGCACTGGCCGAGCGCGATATGCGAGGCGGCGTTCTCGTCGAACAGCGTGTTGTAGAACAACAGTCCGCTCTGCGAGATCGGCGAGGAATGCGGCACCAGCGCCACTTCGCCGAGGCGCCGCGCGCCCTCGTCGGTGTCGAGCACCTTGTTCAGCACTTCAGCGCCGCGCGAGGCCTTGGCGTCGACGATCTTGCCGTCCTCGAAGCGCACCGCGATGTTGTCGATCAGCGTGCCCTGATAGGACAGCGGCTTCGAGCTCACGACATGACCATAGACGCGGCGGCAATGCGGGGTGGTGAAGACCTCTTCGGTGGGAATATTGGCGTTGCAGCTGATGCCGTTCTTGGAGAGTGACGCGCCGCCTTCCCATTCGTGACCGTCGGCAAGCCCGATGGTGAGGTCGGTGCCGGGACCCGAATATTGCAAGGCGCGGAAGCGCTGGCCGTTGAGCCAATTGGTGCGTTCGCGCAGCACCGCATTGTGGCTCGCCCAATTGCCGATCGCATCCTCGCGATCGACACGGGACGCGGCGAAAATCGCATCAGCGAGCTTGCCGACCGCGATGTCCTCGGGATCATCAGGGAACACCAGCTTCGCCCAGGACGGGCTCGGATAGGCGATGATGTTCCAGTTGGTGTCGAAATTGACGATCTTCTCCAGCGCGGGCTGATAGGCCATCGAATTGGCTTTGCTCGCACGCGCCACTTTGGAAGGATCCTCGCCGGACAGCAACATGGGATTGTCGCCGACGATGGCGAGCCGTGCGGTGTTGTCCGAAAACGCCTTGGCCATGCCCTCGTAGAGCCAGCCGGCGGCACGATCGAAGCTGTTGTCGTGACCGTGGCGGTAGCGCGCCAGCGTCATCTCCTCGTCCGACAGGATCGGCGTCACGAGGCCGGCGCCGGCCTTGTAGGCATGCACGGCGATCCGCCGCACCAGCGGCAGCGCGATCGCGGGCGCGGTCAGCAGCAGGTCCTGTCCCGGCCGCAAGCCCAGGCCCACTTTCACCGCCACCTCGGCCAGCCGGTCGAGCTTCGCGGGATCGATGGGAGTGGAAGTATTGCGTTGATCAGTCATGCCGGGCCCTCTGCCGAAAGTCTCTCACTCAATCTAAGTCTAGCATCGCAAGACACAAGTGTGCGAGCGTCTTGCAAGGCGTGAAAGATACGCGGTTTCACGCATTTTGGTTTTCAACGCGTTGCCGATTTCAGCACCCGGTCGACCATCGCGGGCGCGAGCCCGAGGTAATTTTTCGGTGAGGTGAGCGCCTCGATTGTGGCGCGGTCGATGCGGCTCGATATCCGTGAATCGGCGGACAGCGCATCGGCAAGGCTCATTCCCTTCTCGGTGGCCCGACGGCAGGCGTCATAGACGACGTCATGCGCCTCCTGCCGGCCGATCTGCGGCGCGAGCCCCATCATGACCGCTTCGGCCACAATCAGGCCGCGGCTGATCGCGAGATTGTCGTTCATCTTCGCCTCGTCCACAATGAGGCCTGCGAGCGCAAACTTGGCTTGGTGCAGCGCGCCGGCGGTCAGTACGAAGCTTTCGGGGATCGCCATCCATTCGGCGTGCCAGGGACCGGTAGCTCGCTCGAAATCCTGCACCATCGCGTCCAGCATCAGGCCGGCGTGCTGGCGCACCGCCTTGGATGCCGCAAGCATCAGTTCCGATGAAATCGGGTTGCGCTTCTGCGGCATGGTCGAGGAGGCGCCGCGTCCCTTGACGAAGGGCTCGTAGACCTCGGCGAACTCGGTCGAGGCCATGATCATGATGTCGAGCGCGATCTTGCCGAGCGAGCCGGTGACGAGGGCGAGGAAGTTCACCGCCTCGGCAAAGCCGTCGCGCGCGACGTGCCATGTCGAGGCGGGAACGCCGAGCTTCAGTTCGGTGCAGAGCGCCTCCTGCACCTCGAACCCCTTGTCGCCAAGCGAGGCCAGCGTGCCGGCAGCGCCGGCGAACTGGCCGACCAGCACGCGCGGCTTCAGCTGCGCCAGCCGCTCGGCGTGGCGGTCGAACATCGCGAGCCAGATCGCGGTCTTGTAGCCGAAGGTGACCGGCAGCGCCTGCTGCAGGTGAGTTCGACCCGCCATCGCCGTGTCGCGATGGCGCTTCGACAGATCAGCCAGGATCTTGCGCAGCTCGGCGATGTCGCGTTCGACGATCTCGAGCGCGGCCTGCAGTTGCAGCACCACGGCGGTGTCCATGATGTCCTGCGTGGTCGCGCCCCAATGCACGTAGCGGCCGGCCTCGCCGCATTGCTTCACCATCTGATGCACCAAAGGGAGGATCGGATAGCCGACGATGTCGGTCTCCTGTCGCAGCAGATCGAAATCGAGCGCGCCAACCTCGGTCCGCGCCGCGATCGCTGCGGCGGCGTCCTGCGGGATCACACCGCACTTCGCCTCCGCCTTCGCCAGCGCCACCTCGACCTCGGCGTAGCGCGCAACCGTCGCGACGTCGGAGAACACCTCGCGCATCTCGGGCGTGCCGAAGGCGTCGCGAAACAGCAAGGAGTCGAGCACGGTGGTGGAGGCGGGGAAAGCAGGCATGAGCGTTTCTTCGTGGTTGGTGTTTGGTGTGAAGGCAGCTTACGCAGGCCACGTTTTTCGGCAATGGACATTCACCTTTCGCCACATCTGCCGCGCTCCGGCTTTACAACGGCGCGTCGCGCACGATGTCAGCAGCGCACGAAGAGCCTCGGGATGACGGTGTTGGATGGGCGAATATGATCGCCTCGGCGATCGGCCCCAGACCGCAACATTCAAGCTGCGGTCGTATTCCCCTCCGGAAACGGCATGGCAGCCATCACGCAATCGCGATGAACCAAGCGCCACCTTCGCCAGACACACGATTTTCGACCCAAATTTCATTTTGTCGTTTTGCTTGCCCGATTTCGAAATGAGGCCTGAGTTCTCGACGTGCAGTTTCTGTTCCGGGACCACCTTCTCGATACCGACCGGCGCGAGCTGAGCCGCGAGCAGGTTCCCGTTGCCGTGGAGCCGCAGGTTTTCGATCTCGTCGTCCACCTCATGCAGAACCGCGACCGGGTGGTCAGCAAGGACGAGCTGATCGACAAGATCTGGCACGGGCGCAGTGTGTCCGAATCGACCCTGACCAGCCGGATCAACGCGGCGCGCAAGGCGATCGGCGACGATGGCGCGAGCCAGGCGCTGATCCGCACCATCACCCGCAAGGGTTTTCGCTTCGTCGGTGATGTCCAGACACAACACGGCGCGGTTCCGCCGGAACCGGTCCGCATCGCCCAACCTCAGGCAGCTTTCGCGCTACCCGAGCGGCCCGCGATCGCCGTGCTGCCCTTCACCAATATGAGCGGTGAGGCCGAGCAGGATTATTTCTCCGACGGCATCAGCGAGGACATCATCACCGCGCTGTCGAAGCTGCGATGGTTCTTCGTCGTCGCGCGCAACTCCTCCTTCGTCTACAAGGGCCGCGCCGTGCACATCCACGAGGTCGCGCGGGAACTCGGGGTGCGCTACGTCGTCGAAGGCAGCGTGCGGCGGAGCGGCGAGCGGGTGCGCATCTCGGCCCAGCTCAACGACGTTTCGACCGGCAGCCATCTCTGGGCCGAACGCTACGACCGCGAGCTCGCCGACATCTTCGCGGTGCAGGACGAGATCACCGAGGCGATCGTCGCCGCGATCGAGCCGCAGCTCTATGCCGCCGAAAGCTTCCGAGCCCAGCAGAAGCCGCCGGGCAGCCTGGATGCATGGGACCTCGTGATGCGCGCATTGTCGCATTACTGGCGCATCACCCGCGAGGACAATGCCGTCGCGCAAAAGCTGCTGGAGGAAGCCGTCGCGGTCGATCCCGCCTACGGCAAGGCGCTCGGCCTGCTCGCGACCAGCCATATGTTCGGCGCGCATATGGGCTGGGCCGACATGGCCGCGACCGCGCCGGTCGCTGAACGTGCGGCGCTCGCGGCGGTGGAGGCCGACCGCGAGGATGCCTGGGCCCATCACGGCCTCGCGTACACCTATCTGTTCCGCCGCCGCTTCGACGACGCGCTGGCTGAATTCGAATTGGCTTTGAGGCTCAATCCGAATTTTGCCATGGCGCATGCCTTCCACGGCGTGACGCTGTGCTATGCCGGACGATGGCAGGACGGCGATGCCGCCGCCCGCCGCGCACTGCGGCTGAGCCCGCGCGACCCGCTCGCGGCGATCTATTGCGGGGTTGCGGCCTATGCCCGGTTCGTCGGCCGCGACTATGAGGGGGCCGTGCGGATGGCACGGGAATCGATGCGCCAGCGCGGAGATTTCGTCGGCGCACACCGCGTGCTGACGGCCGCCGCCGGCATGCTGGGCAATCCGGTGCTCGCGGCTTCCGCCCTGGAGGGCCTGCGCCGCGCCCAGCCCGAGGTCTCGCTTGCCTGGATCACGCGCGAGCTGCCGATGCTGCGGGAGGAGGATCGTGCGCATTACCTCCAGGGCTTGCGGCGCGCCGGACTGAAATAGCCGTGGCGCGATGATGGCGGCGGACCTCCCCGTTGTCCATGGGGAGTGGAATTAAGCTGCGCCAATCGGCAAAGCACGAATCTTGCAAGCGCCCGCGGCATGAATGTCTTCGCGGAGTGCCCTTCAACGTACGACACGATCATCGTGGGCGCCGGCTCGGCCGGCTGCGTGCTGGCCAACCGCTTGTCGGCCGATCCAAGCCGCAAGGTGCTGGTGCTGGAGGCCGGTCACGCTGCCCCGCCCAACCTCCGACATTCCGTCGGACTGGCCGACGATGTTCAACACATCAGTCGATTGGGGCTTTCACACCGGGCCGCGAGCAGGCTGCCGCGGACGGCGCATCTACTGGCCGCACGGCAAGATGGTCGGCGGCTCCGGCGCGATGACAGCCGCCCCGATGTCGAGCCCGATCTCCAGCTCTATGGCGCGATCAGCCCGCACCGCGACTATGTGCGCTTCCTGTCGTCCAAGCCGGGCATCACCCTGCATGCGACCTTGCAGCGGCCGAGGAGCCGCGGCCGGATCACGCTGCGCTCGGGCGACCCGATCGAAGATCCCGCGATCGATCCCGGTTATTTCGCGTCGGACCCGAGTGGCAGCGACATCGTGACCATGATCGAAGGCGTGCGCATCAACCGTCGCATCGCAGCGCAATCACCGCTCAAGGAGATGATCGAAAGCGAGGTTACGCCGAGCGCGGAAGCGACCAGCGACACCGAGATCGCCGACTATGTCCGCGGCCATTGCACGACGCTCTATCATGCCGTCTCGACCTGCCGGATGGGCGCGGACGAGCTGGCCGTGGTCGATCCCAAACGATTGCAGGTGCGCGGCATCGACGGGCTGCACGTCGCCGATGCCTCGGTGGTCCCCGATCATGATCTCGGGCAACATCCAGACGCCGACGATCCTGATTGCCGAATGCGCAGCTGCGGCGATCACTGACTAGGCGCTAATCGTCGTCAGGCCCGAACAGCCTGATCTGCGGGAAGCCGCCGCGCGGCCGGCTCGCGGAATCGCGCGCATCGGAATCTTCGCGGATGTTGCGCGCAACGTCGTCCCAATCGGTGCGGTCGCGCATGCCGCGCGGCTCGCGGAATTCATAGTGCCGGCGCTCGGCCCAGCGCTCGCGACGCTCGGCTCGGCGCCGTTCGGACGCGGCGCGCTTCATGTCGGAATCCCTGGCCTTGGCATAGGCGTTGTTCGACGGGGATGACGGCTCGGTGGCGGCCTGCTGCTCGGCAGGTTTTGCTGCCTGTGGTGACGATGCCGGGGCCGGCTTGGACGGCTCGACTGCAGCGCCTTGCGAGGACTGCGGCGGCGGTGGTCCAGCATTCGCCGACGTGGTTTGCGTATCAGGCTTTGCGGCTTCAGGTTTTGCTTCGGCCTGCGCGGGTACTGCGATCATCGCGCCAAAGGCTTGGGAGCCGGTGAGATAATTGACGCGCTCGGACGGGGCATTCGCGCTCGCTGGCGTGGAAGCCTCCGTGCGCTGCGTCATCTTGCCGGTGTTCGGGCCCTGCTTGGGCGCGACCGGATTCATGATGTTGCCGGCAACGATACCGCCGCCGAGACCGATGGCGATGGCCGCGATGATGGTTCCGGCACCGACAAAATAGGCTGTCGCGGCGCGCATTCATCCACTCCTGTTTTGGAGCGGGCAACGCGTGGGGATTGCCAGATGTTCCTGATGGCCGCGGCTCCTCAAAGAGGAACCGCGCATGTCAGATCTGCTGCGCGACCTTCTCGAGCCCGATGAGGCGAGCGAGCTTGCGCACTTCTTCCTTCTGGTCGTCGCGGAGCTGGAACAGCAGCGGCATCGCGGCCGACTTCAACTGCTGCACCTCCTCGCAGTTCGGATCGATCTGCGCGCTGGGCGGCGCGTTTGGATTCGACAGCTTGTTCGCCTGGATCTTGCGGGCGACGTTGCGCAGCGCGGTCTCGACCGAGGGCCAGTAATATTCCTGCGACGACGACAGTTTCAGGCGATCCCTGATGCCGGCGATCTGCACGTCGGACAGCAGCGAATAGGACTTCTGCGGCTGCGGCTTGGCGACGACCTTCGGCTTGGCCGGAACTTCGACGGCTGGAACCTCGGTCGCGGCGGGCGCCTCGTGCGCGCTTGCTTTCGGCATCGGGAAATCAGAAGGCGTGGCCGCGGCGAAGGCCTGGCGCAGCGGCTCGGTCAGCATGGGAGCCTGGGCAGGCTTGTCGGCGGCGACCTGGACCGGCTCGATTGCAGCCGAGGCCAGAGCGAGCGTCGGGAGCAGACGGTCGGCCTTGGCGGCGCGGTTCGTTGCGAGCGGCTTGGGCGGGGGCGTCTGGGCGATCATCTCGGCGCTGATGCTGGGCACGCTGTCGCGGCCGAGAATTGCGGTGGTGGCGGCGCCGAGGACGAGGAAACAGGTCAGCGCGACGATGGTGATGGCTTTGGACAAACGTCCCTCCGCGTCCGACTTCAAGTCCAAGTCTGGAAGTCCAAGTCTGGCTTCAAGTTCAAGTCTGGCTTCAAGTTCAAGTGATCACTGCCCGGAAACTGGGCGATAATTAAGGCTTAACCGTGCCATCGCGGCGGCAATCGCGCGGACTACGACGACATCGCCCGGGGATCCCAAGCAGATCAGGCAGCTGCCGCGAGATCATAGGCGTCCTGGATGTCGGCCACGATCTCCGAGGCCTCCCAGACCGCGCGCGGCTCGACCGATTGCAGCGTCACCGTCCAATTGCCGCCACGGCGGGTGCGGGGAACGCTGACGATGTCGAAGCGCACATTGCGGCACAGCGGGTGGCGGGCCAGCGCATGGGCGACGCGAACGCGGATCTCGTCCAGCGTCGCAGCTCTCTTGCCGTTGAGATAATCGAAGTCCATCGCCTGTCCCTCTCGCTCCTGATTGGCGGCCGTGACGGGGATTCTTGGCGGGCGATGGTTAATCTGCCGTTAAATGAACGGAGCGGAAGCGTGCGGGATCAACCGTGATGGAGGGCTCTCTCCGAAACCAAGGTGGCAGTTGGACTCGCGGAGGCTCCCCCTCACCCGCCGCGCTCGGACGATGCTTCGCATCGATCGGCGCGCATCGGCCGCTCCCGTAGGCGGGAGAGAGGCGAACAGCCTACCGCGCACACGCCTGACGATATTCGGCGACTGTTCGCGCGACGAGATCATCGACCGCGAGCACGTCGGTCACCCCCGAAGCCGAGTGGCCGGCGCTCCAGACGTCGCGCCAGCGCTTTGGCCGGTTCTCGCGCGCGGCGACGTCGATATCCTCAGCGATGTCGATCGCGCCGCGTGCCGGCAGATCGTCTGGATCAAGCCCGGCGGCGACGATCGACGGCCTCAACATGCTGGTCTGCAGTCCCGTGAACGCGGTGGTGAGCAGGATGTCGTCCGCGTTGCTTTCGACCAGCATCCGCTTGTACCGGTCATCCGCCATGCTCTCCCGCGTTGCAATGAACTTCGTGCCCATGTAGGCGAGATCGCAGCCGAGCACGTCGGCGGCGTGCAGCGCGCGGCCGTCGCTGATGCCGCCCGCGAGCACGACGATGCCGTCGTAGAATGCGCGTACCGCGCGGACGAAGGCGAACGGGTTGAGCCAGCCCGTCTGCCCGCCCGCACCAGCCGTGAGCAGCACCAGCCCGTCCGCGCCTGCTTCCACCGCGCGCTTGGCGTGGCGGATCGAGGCGACATCCGCCAGCACCAGTGTGCCGGCGTCATGCAGCGGCTTCAGCACCGGTGCTGGCGAGCCGACCGACGTAATGACGATCTCCGGCCCGTGCCGGAGCAGCACGGCGAGGTCCTGCTCAAGCCGCGCGTTGGAGCGGTGGACGATCAGGTTCGGACAGAGCGGCGCTGCCTTGTGGCCGGTTTCGTCCTCGTGCCGCCGCAGCCGCGTCTCGATCTCGGTGAGCCATTCATCGAGTTGTTCCGCGCCACGGCAATTCGCGGTGGGAAAGCTGCCGATCACGCCATTGCGGCAGGCTGCAGCCATGAGCTCGACGCCTGACACCAGAAACATCGGCGCCGCGATCAGCGGCAGCGCGAGACGATCACCGAAGCGTTGCAGTCGGTCCGATGGCATGCATGCCTCCCTCTCGCGGGCTTTGTCGTTTCCTCCCGCGGTCTCTGTGCTAGCGTCGTCAGCAACATTGGCACGCCAGAAGCCGATGACAAAGCAACGAGGAAACACATGTCTGATCCGCTCCACGCATCATCCCCGGCTTGCGCACAGACGCTACGGGCGCTGTCGCGCTATCCCGATCGCAACGCTTTCGCCTGGCCTGAGGGATCGCTGAGCTATCAGGGCACCATCGACCTGATCGGACGCATCCAGGGCGTTTTCATGCGGCTTGCATTAGAGCCCGGCGCGCGCGTCGCCTTCCTCACCGCGAACCGCGCCGATACCTGGTGCGCCGGCGTCGCCGCGCAACTGGCGCGGCTCTGCATCACCTGGCTGCATCCACTGGGATCGCTGGAGGACCAGCTGTTCCAGCTCGAGGATTCCGAGGCCGAGATGCTGGTGGTCGATGCGGTCGCCTTCCGTGACCGCGGCGGCGAGCTCGCTACGAGGGCGACCCGGCTGAAGGCGGTCTTCACCATGGGACCGGCCGACTATGGCACCGACCTGTTGCAGGCGATCGAGACCGGAGGCCATTTTAGCGCGCGATGCCTCGCCGGCTCTGACGACCTCTCCACGCTGAACTACACCGGTGGCACGACCGGCAAATCCAAGGGCGCGCTGCGCTACCACCGCGAAAATGCCGGAGCCGCTGCCGCGATCCTCGCCGACTTCGAAATCCCGGAGGGTGCGCGCTATCTGACGGTCGCCCCGATCAGCCATGTCGCCGGCACAAAGGTGCTGCCGACCCTGATGCGCGGCGGCAGAGTGCACATGCTGAAAAGCTTCGATCCCGAAGCCGTGCTGGCCACGATCGCACGCGAGCGCATCAATTTCACGCTGCTCGTGCCGACCATGATCTATGTGCTGCTCGATCAGCCCGCGCTCGGCAAGACCGATTTGTCCTCGCTCGAGCTCGTGCTCTATGGCGCCTCCGCGATGTCGCCGACCCGGCTAGTCGAAGGCATCGAACGCATCGGCCCGGTGTTCTCGCAGCTCTACGGCCAGACCGAATGCTATCCGATCTCGGTGCTGCGCAAATCTGATCATGACCCCAAGAACCCGGAGCTGTTCCTGTCCTGCGGCTTCCCGATCGCGGCGTGCGAGGTCAAGATCCTCGACGACAACGACCGGGAAGCGAAGACCGGCGAGGCCGGCGAGATCTGCGTGCGCGCCCCGCATGCGATGGCGAAATACTGGAGCGGCCGGACATCACCGCCGAGACGCTGAAGAACGGCTGGGTCCACACCGGCGACATCGCGCGGAGGGACGAACGCGGCTACATTTGCATCCTCGACCGCAAGAAGGACATGATCGTCTCCGGTGGCTTCAACATCTTCCCGCGCGAGGTCGAGGACGTGCTGTCGCAGCACGCCGACGTCGCGATGGTCGCGGTTGTCGGCATTCCCGACGAGAAATGGGGCGAAGCCGTTACCGCCATCATCGTACCGCGTGACGGCGCAAGGCCCGATCCGGACGAGCTGATTAATCTCGTGAAGACGCGAAAGGGCTCGGCGCATGCGCCGAAACAGATCCAGTTCGTCAAGCAACTGCCGATGACCGGCGTCGGCAAGGTCGACAAGAAGGTGCTGCGCGCGGGCTTCTGGAGCGGGCGGGACCGGATGGTGGGGTAAAAACCCCGGGATCTTACGGTGTCGTTGTGGCCCCGGCACCACAGCGGGCAACGGAGTGCGCGTCGGCGATGCCCACCCGATTGCCGGCGAATCAGGGAATCACCTAGACCGCTGATGGGGCTGGGAAGCGGAGTAAGACATGAGAGTCGCTTCCCTGGAAAGTGCAGTCGCCGCGGTTACGTTGATCACGGCTATCATCGTGGTGCTGTGGGAGATCAAGATCTTCTACGGTCTGTGAACTGGCAGGATGGCAAGCATCCCTTCCGCGGCGGCGGAAGCCTGCCGTTCAATTGGTCCACGCGGCCGCAAGCCTCCGCATATTCGACACAGCGACCACACAATAGATGTCATCGCCCGCTTGACCGGGCGATCCAGTACGCCGAGACGCCTGTGATTCAACAGGTAGGCCGCGGCGTACTTCATGCCCCGGCCAAGCCGGTGCATGACAGCGAAAGTGATACGCTGGCGTCGCGCTCCTTACCGTTTCTCGATCACCAGGCTCTGCACGGCGCGGCCGAAATAGCCCTGCCTGTCCGCCAGCCGCGACATCGCAAGACCCGCGCCGTCAGGGCCGATCCAGGAATCGCCATCGAGCAAAATCCACTCGCCGATCGGCTGGCGCGCAAAGCTCACGGTGAGATCGGCGTTGATGTAGGTCCAGGCGCGGAAGTCGAGCGAGGAGGCGGTGCCGTTGGAGAAGTCGGCGGCGACCACCGCGCGCATCGCCTGCGAGACCGCTTCACCGGCGATCAGGGGGTGGTCGACGCGAAACCAGATCGCGCCGGCACCGGCCTGGCCGAAGCGGCCGCGCGCGGCACGCATCGACACCGATCGCACGAACGGGCTGGTGGCGGCGTGACCGTCCTCGACCAGCGAGTCCTCTGGAGACGGCAGCGTGATCGGCAGCTCCTTGACCTCGTCCGGCAGCGCCTGGGCCTGTCGCCTGATCTTGAGCACGGTGGCGCCGACCACCTGCACGCCGTCGGCGAGCAGCTTGATTTCGCAGAGCTGGATCTTGCGGCCCTCGCGCAGGACCTCAGTCGCAATCGTGAGCGGCGCGACCGGCACCGGGCGCATCAGATCGATGGTGACGCGCGCGATGTCCATCGCGACTGGCGTCGGGATCCGTTCGGCCGCCCACGTCACCAGCGAGGCCGGTGCCGAGCCGTGCTGCATGCGCCGGTCCCAGGGACCGGCGGCATCCGGACTGGTGACGACGCTGTTGCCTTCGACGCGGTAGATGGGAGACATTTGGTACTCACTCTCACGGCGCGTTCCCCGGACGCCGCGCAGCGCGTAAGCGGTGCGCTGCTGAGCCGGGGTCCAGTCGTTGCGCGATGGGTCCCGGCTCGGCGGCGCGGCACTTCGCGCCGCACCACGTCCGGGACACGGCAATCACAACGGCGGATCGATCGCTTCGTCGTATTCCTTCTTGAAGCGCGCGATCAACTCGGCGGCCGGCACGACCTTGTCGATGCTGCCGATGCCCTGGCCCGAGCCCCAGATTTCCTTCCAGGCCTTCGGCTTGGCGCGCTCGCCGGAGGCGTCGGTGCCGAAATTCATCTTGGAGGGATCGGACGTCGGAAGATTCTCCGGATCCATGCCGGCGGCGAGGATGGAGGGCTTCAGATAGTTGCCGTGCACGCCGGTGAAGAGGTTGGAGTAGACGATGTCGTCGGCGCTCGAGCCCGCGATCATTTCCTTGTACTTCTCGACGGCATTGGCCTCCTTGGTCGCGATGAAGGCCGAGCCGATATAGGCGAAGTCGGCGCCGAGGATGCGTGCGGCGCGAATCGCCTTGCCATTGCCGATCGCCCCGGACAGCGCAATCGGGCCATCGAACCATTTTCGCGTTTCTGCGACGAAAGCCAGCGGCGAGATGGTGCCGGCATGGCCGCCGGCACCGGCTGCGACCAGGATCAGGCCGTCGGCGCCCTTCTCAATCGCCTTGTGCGCGAATTTCTGGTTGATCACGTCGTGGAAGACGATGCCGCCCCAGCCGTGCACGGCCTGGTTCAGCTCTTCGCGCGCGCCGAGCGAAGAGATGATCATCGGCACCTTGTACTTGGCGCAGAGCTGCATGTCGTGATCGAGCCGGTTGTTCGACTTGTGCACGATCTGGTTGACGGCGAACGGCGCCGACGGCTTGTCGGGATGCGCGCGGTCATAGGCCGCAAGCTCTTCGGTGATCCGCGCCAGCCATTCGTCGAGCAATTCCGGCGGCCGCGCATTCAGCGCTGGAAACGAGCCGACCACACCCGCCTTGCACTGCGCGATCACGAGATCGGGCACCGAGACGATGAAGAGCGGCGAGCCGATCACGGGGATCGACAGGCGCCCTTTGAACAAGGCAGGCATGGACATTGCGGAACGATCCTCTTCTGGCGGTCAAACTGGAGTTGGGAGCCATACCAACAAGGCAATCTTTCCACTGTCAAGTATTGCGTTTTGGCGCCGCAGCGGATGCAGTTACCGCAATTCCAAGCAGCGGAATTCTTACTCATCCGCCTCCTCCGTCATTGCGAGCGCAGGGAAGCAATCCAGACTGTCTCCGCGGAGGGACGCTGGATTGCTTCGTCGCAAGAGCTCCTCGCAATTGTGCGAGGCGAGAGCTGCGGATGACAGCCCCTACCCAATCAAATCCGGGTTGATCAGCCGCTCGAACGAGAACATCTCGTCCCATTTCTCCTGCGTCAGCAGCTTGCGCTCGACCACGACGATCTGGTGCAGCGACTTGCCGCTCTTGTAGCCCTCGCGGGCGATCTCGGCGCATTGCTTGTAGCCGAGCAGCGGCTTCAGCACGGTGACGATGCCGAGCGAGTTCAGCACCATATTGCGGGTGTGCTCCTCGTTGGCGGTGATGCCGACGACGCAATTCTCGCGCAGGCTGTTGACCGCGCGCTCCATGGTGCGGATCGAGAAGAACAGCGCGAACGAGATCACCGGCTCCATCACGTTGAGCTGGAGCTGGCCCGCCGAGGCCGCCAGCGTCACCGTGGTGTCGAGGCCGATGACCAGGAAGCTGGTCTGGTTGACCACCTCCGGGATCACCGGATTGACCTTGCCGGGCATGATCGAGGAGCCCGGCTGCAGCTGCGGCAGGTTGATCTCGTTGAGGCCGGCGCGCGGGCCCGACGCGAGCAGGCGGATGTCGTTGCAGATCTTTGTCAGCTTGCTCGCCGTGCGCTTCAGGACGCCTGAGAGCTGCACATAGGCGCCGGTGTCGGAGGTCGCTTCGACGAGATCGCCGGCGAGCACGAAGTCGACGCCGGTGAGCGCGCCGAGGTGGCGAACGGCGAGCTTGGGATAGCCGACCGCGGCCGTGACCGAAGTGCCGATCGCGGTGGCACCGAGATTGATCTCGCGCAGCAGCGCGCGTGCCTCCGAGATGCGATCGACCTCCTCGCCGATCGTGGTGCCCCAACCGCGGAACTCGGCTCCCAGCGACATCGGTACCGCGTCCTGCAGATGGGTGCGACCCATCTTCAGCACGCGGTCGAACTCGCGCCCCTTGGCGAAGAAGGCCTCCTGGAGCTGGCGCAGCGCCGTCATGTAGCTCTCGAGCCGCAGGATCAGCGCCAGCCGGAAGGCGGTCGGATAGGTGTCGTTGGTCGACTGGCCGTAATTGACGTGATCGTTGGGGCTGACGTGCTGGTAGTCGCCCTTGGTGAAGCCCAGCGATTCCAGCGCGAGGTTGGCGATCACCTCGTTGGCGTTCATGTTGGTCGAGGTGCCGGCACCGCCCTGGATGAAGTCGGTGACGAACTGATCCATCATGTCGCCGGCGATGACGCGGTCGCAGCCGACGATGATGGCATCCGCGACCTTGGCGTCGATCGCGCCGAGATCACGATTGGCCATGGCGGCAGCCTTCTTGACGTAGCCAAGCGCCTTCACGAAGTAGGGCTCCTGGCTCATCGGAATACCGGTGATGTGGAAGTTCTCCTTACCCCGGATGGTCTGGACGCCGTAATAGATGTCGTCGGCGATCTCACGCTGTCCGAGGAAGTCGTGCTCCGTCCGGCTCATGGGCGCTCCTTGTTGCTTGTGCGCTGGGCCATCACGTCAATTCTGGCACAGCGCACTGGTCACGAAAGTATCGGTGCGGCAATCATCCGGCTTACGTTGCCTGCCCGGGATGAGAACCTTGGCCGAGCATTTCTCTGCGGAGTCGGCGTTGAGGCTCTTGCCTTCCTTGTAACCCTTGCCCTGGCAGAGCTGGTCGGCGGCCTGCTTGCAGTCGGGCGCGCCGTTGGACGAGACCGGGCAGACCACGCGCCCCGACACCATGGTCGAGGGCTTGGCCAGCCGCGACAGGTCGTTCATGGTCTCGCTCGGGCTTTTGATCGGCGGCAGAATCGAGGGCAGCTTGTCGAACAGCTTGCCCATTTCATTGATCAGCCCGGGATTCTCCTCGTGCGCCGGCGGCGCCGATGGAGCGGGTGTCGATCCCTGCTCCTGGAGGCCGAGCGCCGGCGGGGCGGATTGTGTCCACCCTGTCCCGCCGCCACCGAGCAGAAGCAGCATCGCTGCTGACGTCAGCGTCCCGAACCGCATGGCCGGATTGCCGGATCGAACCATCATGACGGCAACCGTAACCGAAGCCGGCGCGGCGGCAAAGCCGCTGGCGCTAGATCAGCTTGATGGCCACCACGAAGCCGAGCACCAGCACCGCGGCGCCGATCGCAACCCACAGGCCGAGATGCTTCTCGATCCGGACCCGGATCCAGTCGCCATAGCGGTTGAGCAGGATCGCCACGACGAAGAAGCGTCCGCCGCGCGCGACGATCGAGCACAGGACGAACAGGACGATGTTGTAACCGGCAAAGCCCGAGGTGATCGTGACGAGCTTGTAGGGGATCGGCGTCAGCCCCTTGAGCAGGATGATGATCGCACCCCATTCCGCATAGGAGGCGCGGAAGGCGTCGACCTTGTCGCCGAGGCCGTAGACCTGGATCAGCCATTGGCCGACCGAGTCGAACAGCAGCGCGCCGATGGCGTAGCCGACGATGCCGCCGACCACCGATGTGATGGTACAGACCATTGCATAGATCCAGGCGCGCTTTGGGCGCGCCAGCGACATCGGGATCAGCATCACGTCCGGCGGGACCGGAAAGAAGGAGCTTTCTGCAAAAGCCACGGCGCCCATGATCCAGAGCGCGTAGGGCTTGTGGGCGGCGTCGATGCACCAGTCGTAGATACGTTTCAGCATGGCGCCGCGATGAAGCACCATGAGACGGATTTGTCCATGCCGAGATTGAGGCGATTTTTGACGTTTCTAGTGGCGCTTGCGCCCGGCGCGGCCTTCGAGCGCGACAATTGGCCGCCGAGAGGCCATGCGCGGTGACGCGACTTTGGGCAGCTTCATCGGCGACTTCGGCAGCTTCTCGGCAATACCGAGCAAGTCTTCTCGCCGCGTCATTTCCCGCCAGACGTCCTCCGGACGTACTCCGGCCGAAGCCCACAGCACGGTGAGGTTGTAGAGCAGGTCGGCGCTTTCACGGATCACGGCCTCACTATCGCCATTGACCGCATCGATGACGACTTCAATGGCCTCTTCGGCCAGCTTCTTCGCCATTTTGGAGGGCCCACGCTGAAACAGCCGGGCCGTCCGCGATGTTGCCGGATCGAGATCCCTGGCCGCGAGCACAGCCAGATATAGCCGCTCAAGCGAATCACTCATGGTACTCAAAACTACTCTAAACAAATGGCGGGCGTGTTAACGCGCGGCAATAAAAGCAGAAAACAGGCCGGCGCGGCAAGCGCGACGGCCTGTCATGGTCACCCTTCGGCTAGTAGCAGTTCTGATAGTAGCCCTGGCCGCAGAACTCGGACGGTGCCGTACCGCCATAGCGCTGATACGGGAAGTTCGGGCCTGGACCATAATACGGCCCATAGGCAGGGGCGCTGTAATAGACGGGACCGCCGTAATAGCCATAGCCCGGACCGTAGTCATAGGCGTAGGCGTCACGGCTTGCGGCGATGGCAAGACCGGTGCCGATGGCGGCGAAAGCCGCGGCAGCAGCCGCGCCACCGCCACCATGCCAGTGGCGGCCGCCCGCATATGACGCAGTCGGGGCGATTGTGGTCAGCGCCAGCACCGCGGCCGTGGCAAGAACGGCCTTTCGGCCCGCAAACTTGGAGAATCGCTCGAACATGTCTTGGGCCCTCCTTTGGGACCTGGAATCGACGCCTGCGGACAGGCTCATGCCTCTCAAACCCGCAGTACCTAAGTTGGGTTCCCCAACCCCAACACGAGCTGAACGGGGTTGCGTAATCGTGACGCAACCGCCGCTCATCCGCCGTTCATGTTGGCGCGCGCACGCTTGCCGCGGGCCGGCGCTGCAAGCGTCACGAAACCATAACAATGCGGGACCGGCGCAATCGATGTCAGGATTCAAGACGATCGCCCTTCACGGCCTGCTGGCCCTTGCAATCTCGTTCGCAGCATTGATTGCGTGCGAGGCCACGGGGGCCGAGAGCGGCGTCCCCTCCACAGCGATCCACTTCACCTTCGACCGTCCCATCGATGCGAGCATGGCGCCGTTCTTCCTTGCGGCGAAGGACGGCGGCTTCGGCGCCGAGCGTCTCAACGTGTCCTTCAACAGTGCGAGCGGATCGCCGGAGGCGCTCGCACGCGTCGCCAAGGGAGACAGCGAGCTTGCGCTCGTCGACATCAACGAGCTGATCCGCTTCCGTGACAAGGACGACGTGGCGCCGGTCAAGGCGGTGTTCGTGCTGTTCAACCGCGCTCCCTATGCGATCGTCGCGCGCAGGAGCCGCGGCATCCACCTCCTGCCCGATCTCGACGGCAAGACCGTCGGCGTTGCCGACAACGATCTGTCGATGCGGCTATGGCAGGCCCTGGCGCAGCAGAACGGCATCAAGGCATCACGCGTCAAATTCCACAAGATCGGCGCGGCGGTACGCGAGCCGATCCTGTCCGCGGGCCAAGTTGATGCGGTCGCCGGCTTCAGCTTTCTCTCGGCGGTGAATCTGCGCGACCGCGGCGTGCCCGGAGCCGATCTCGTCGTGCTGCGCTATGCGGATTATGGCTGCGAAGCCTATGGCTTTGCCGTGGTGGTCAATCCGGCCTTCGCCACAGCAAAGCCGGACGCCGTGAAGGGCTTCGTTCGCGCGTTGATCGCGGGCATCAATGCCACCGTCAGGGAGCCGGGGCGTGCGGCGGAGGAGGCGGCGAGCCGCATCGAAGACGGTGACCGCAACCTCGAGCTGGAGCGCCTGCGCACCGTCCTCGCCGACAACATCCTGACCGATGAGGTCAAGCGCAACGGCCTCGGCGGCGTCGAGCCCGCGCGCCTGGAGCGCTCGATCGACCAGATCGCGCAGGACTTCAAATTCCGCAAGCGGCCGATGGCGCGCGACGTCTTCGACGACCAGTTCCTGCCGGCGGTGGCGGAGCGGCTGATCAATTGAGAAAAACTGACGGCTTCCGCTATATCTCACGCGCGATCCCTGGTTAGAATACGGGCTCCGTTATCCGCTCGAGTTCGTCGTCCGCATGTCCGTGCTCCGTCTCTACACCCGCGTTCTCGAGCTGCTCGGCAAGGAGGCGCGGCTGGGCTGGCTGCTCGCGGTCGCCAATCTCCTGCTCGCGGGCTCGCAATTCGCCGAGCCTGTGCTGTTCGGCCGTATCGTCGACGTGCTCTCGGGCAAGACGGTGGCCGGATCGAACTCGGCCTGGCCATTCCTGGCCGCCTGGGTCGCGTTCGGGCTCTTCACCATCGCGTGCAGCGCGCTCGTGGCCTTGCAGGCCGACCGGCTCTCGCACCGCCAGCGCCAGGCGGTGCTGACCGACTATTTCGAGCACATTCTGCAACTGCCGTTGACCTTCCACTCCGGTACCCATTCGGGCCGGCTGATGAAGGTGATGCTCAACGGCACGGATGCGCTGTGGCGGCTATGGCTCGGCTTCTTCCGCGAGCACTTTGCCGCGATCCTTTCGGTCGTGGTGCTGCTGCCACTGTCGCTGTACCTGAACTGGCGGCTCGCGATCCTGCTGTTCGTGCTCTGCATCGTCTTCACCGCACTGACGACCTTCGTGGTGCGCAAGACCTTCGGCATGCAGATGGAGGTCGAGGAGCATTACAGCGAGCTCTCCGCGCGCGCCTCCGACGCGCTCGGCAACGTCGCGCTGGTGCAGAGCTTCGTCCGCGTCGAATCCGAGGTCAAAGGGCTGCGCTCCGTCGCCGACGAGTTGCTGGCCGCGCAGATGCCGGTGCTGTCCTGGTGGGCGCTCGTCACCGTCATCACGCGCGCCTCCACCACCATCACCGTGCTCGCGATCTTCACCCTCGGCATCGCGCTGCACGACCAGGGGCTCACCTCGGTCGGCGAGATCGTGATGTTCGTGAGCTTTGCGACACTTTTGATCCAAAAGCTCGAGCAGGTCGTGAGCTTCATCAACAACGTGTTCATGGAAGCCCCGCGCCTGCGCGAGTTCTTCAATGTGCTCGACGCCGTGCCCGCGGTCCACGACAGGCCCGACGCGATCGATGCCGGCAGGTTGTCCGGCCTCGTCGAGTTCCACGACGTCACCTTCTCCTATGACGGCAAGCGCCCTGCGGTCGAGGACCTCTCCTTCACCGCACTGCCCGGTCAGACCATCGCACTGGTCGGCCCGACCGGTGCCGGCAAGTCGACGGCAATTGCGCTCTTGCATCGCGCTTTCGATCCACAATCCGGGGTCATCAAGATCGACGGCATGGACGTGCGCGGCGTCACGCTGACCTCGCTGCGGCGGAATATCGGCGTGGTGTTCCAGGAAGCGCTGCTGTTCAACCGCTCGATTGCGGAGAACTTGCAGGTCGGCAAGCCCGACGCGACCGAGGCCGAGATGCGCGAAGCTGCCGAGCGCGCGCAGGCGCTCGAATTCATCGAGCGCAGCGGTGGCTTCGAGATCAATGCCGGCGAGCGCGGCCGCATGCTGTCCGGTGGCGAGCGCCAGCGCCTGTCCATCGCCCGCGCGCTGCTGAAAGATCCGCCGATCCTGATCCTGGACGAAGCGACCAGCGCGCTCGACGCCGTCACCGAGGCCAAGGTGAATGCCGCTCTCGACGAAGTGATGAAGGGCCGCACCACTTTCGTGATCGCCCATCGCCTCTCCACCATCCGCAACGCCACGCGGATCCTGGTGTTCGAGAACGGCCGGGTGATCGAAAGCGGAACTTTCGATGAACTCGTGGCGAAAGGCGGCCATTTCGCCGAGCTCGCCAGGGCCCAGTTCATGGTCCAGGAGAACGCACGGGCCAGCGTGACGGCGGCCGAGGCTGCCGCGACGGCCGCCAAATCCCCCTAGCGCGATGCGATCAGGATCAATCGTCATCGCGCTTTAGGTTATTGTTTGAGCATGATCTTTTCGGAAAACCGCTGCACGCTTTTTCCGGATCATGCTCCAGCAAGTCCCCACAGCATCGTCGAAATTCGGCCCATTTCATTGCGGAATACCGTGCCCATCCCCCTATTATCGACGCACCAGCCGGTATAGGTTTGCCACGCCGCAAGCGGCGGCGCCGGATTTCAGAATCGACAATCAGATCACGAGAGCCGTCCGTATCAGGCGGATCTCCAAGGACCGGAATCGGATAGTGCACGCCCTTCGCCCGCTGCTTCGCAAACTTCTGTTCAAACTGTTCGCTGCGACGCTCGCATGTGCCGCAGTGCTCGCGCCGCGCGCGGCGAGCGCAGAAGCGCTGCTGCTGATCGAGGCCGACAGCGGCAAGGTCCTACAGGCCGATAACGCGACCGTCCCGTGGTACCCGGCCTCCGTCACCAAGATCATGACCGCCTATGTCACCCTGAAGGCGGTCAAGGACGGCAGGCTGACGCTCGACACGCTGCTCACGGTCTCGCCGACCGCGGCCTCGCAATCGCCCTCGAAGATGGGATTTCGCCCGGGAACGCAGGTCACCGTCGACAACGCGCTGAAGATGATGATGGTCAAGTCGGCGAACGACATGGCCGTGGTGCTCGCCGAAGGCGTCGGCGGCTCGATCGACGGCTTCTCCGCGATGATGAACGACACCGCAAAAAAGCTCGGCATGACGCAGACGAGCTACGTCAATCCGAACGGCCTGCCCGCCGACGGCCAGATCACGTCGGCGCGTGACCTCGGCATTTTGGCGCGCTCGTTCCTGCGCGACCTCCCGGAATACGAATATTTCGTGCACATCCCGGCGATCCGGTTCGGCAAGCGCGTCACCGGCAATTTCAACAAGCTGATCGGCCGCTATCCCGGCGCCGACGGTTTCAAGACCGGCTTCATCTGTGCCTCCGGCTACAACCTCGTCGCCTCGGCCACGCGCAACGGCCGCAGGCTAATTGCGGTGGTGCTGGGCGCCAATTCCGGCACGGCGCGCGCGGTGAAGGCCGCGCAGCTGCTCGAGCGCGGCTTCGCTCAAGACAACCTCACCTGGCTGCGCCCTTCGCTCGGCACCGTCGAAAATCTCGTGCCGGTCGACGCCACTCCGCCGAATCTGCGCGACGAGATGTGCGGCGGCCATCGCAAGCGGCCGGCCACCGACGACGACGATGCGCTGATTGCGGCCGGTGGCGGGACGACCGGATCGGCCTCCGCCACCGGCGGCGAGGCCCAGGTCACCTTCTTCACGGCGGGCCTGCAGCCGCCGCTGATGAAGGCTTCCGAGCTGATGGCCTCGGCCCCCGCGGCGGTCGAACCCGTGCTGGTCTATACCGGCCCGACCCGCACCGGCACCGCGCTGATCGCGGCGGTCGCGGCCGACGCCGACCAGCAGACCGCGTCCAAGCCACGTGGCAAGAAGTCGCGCGTCGCCAAGAAGCCCGACGCGGCCGACAAGCCGACGGACAAGCCCAAGGACACCAAGACGGCGGCGGCGAAACCGAACGCCAAGCAGGCCGACGGCAAGAGCGACGGTAGGACCGCGGCCAAGCCGGCGCCCACCAAGCCGGCCGGAGCCAAGCATGCTGCGGCCAAACCTGCCGAGAAGCCTGCGGCAAGCGGCGATCAGGCGGCGAAGCCTGCCAAGCCCAAGGCTACAACGAAGCCCGCCGCTGCCGCCAAGCCGGCGAACAACAGTTAACGTCCCCTGGGCATTCGCATGGTAGCCCGCGCTTCGCACCTGCGGCAGCGCGGTTTGCGACGATTCCAGTAGCTGCGACCCGACCTTTGCCCTAAGCCACGACGGCTTGCCACCCGTTCCGGCAAGCTGGATACTGGCGGCAATGCGGCAAGCCCGAGACACAACGGGCTCTGATCAATGAGGGGAGTCTTCCATGGAGCGCATCTGGCTCAAGCAATATCCGCCCGGCGTGCCCGCCGATATCGAGCCGACGCAATACACATCGCTGGTCGACCTGCTGGAGGAGAGCTTCACCAAGTTCGCCGACCGCAAGGCGTTCATCTGCATGGATAAGTCGATCAGCTATCGCGACCTCGACCAGATGTCGATCGCGCTCGCCGCCTACCTGCAGGGCCGCGGACTGCAACGCGGCGCCCGTGTTGCCATCATGATGCCGAACGTGCTGCAATATCCGGTCGCGACCGCCGCCGTGCTGCGCGCCGGTTTCGCCGTGGTGAACGTCAATCCGCTCTATACCCCGCGCGAGCTCGAGCATCAGCTCGAGGATTCCGGCGCCGAAGCGATCATCGTGCTGGAGAACTTCGCTCACACGGTCGAGCAAGTGATCGCCAAGACGCAGGTCAAGCACGTCATCGTCGCCAGCATGGGCGACTTGCTGGGCTTCAAGGGCGTGATCGTCAATCTCGTCGTCCGCCGGGTCAAGAAGATGGTACCAGCCTGGTCGCTACCGGGGGCGGTGGCCTTCAACGACGCGCTGTCGGCCGGACGCGGCATGACCTTCAACAAGCCCAAGCTGTCGCCCGGCGACGTCGCCTTCCTGCAATATACCGGCGGCACCACCGGCGTCTCCAAGGGCGCCACGCTGCTCCATCGCAACATCGTCGCCAACGTCCTGCAGAACGACGCCTGGCTCCAGCCGGCGCTCGCCGCGCCGCCGCATGTCGACCAGCTCATGATCGTCTGCGCGCTGCCACTCTATCACATCTTCGCGCTGACGGCCTGCTACCTGTTGGCGGTGCGCGCCGGCGGCTGCAATCTCCTGATCCCGAACCCGCGCGACATTCCCGGCTTCATCAAGGAATTGGCGAAATACCAGGTCAACAGCTTCCCGGCCGTGAACACGCTCTACAACGGGTTGATGCACCATCCCGATTTCAAGAAGCTCGACTTCTCCAAGCTGAAGATCTCCAACGGCGGCGGCATGGCGGTGCAGCGCCCCGTCGCCGATCAGTGGAAGGCGCTCACCGGCTGCTTCATTGCCGAAGGTTACGGCCTGTCGGAGACCTCGCCGACGCTGACCTGCAATCCGGCGACGGCAACGGAGTTCACGGGTACGATCGGCATTCCCGTGCCTTCGACCTGGATCTCGATCCGCGACGACGACGGCAACGAAGTCCCGCTCGGCCAACCCGGCGAGATCTGCGCCAAGGGCCCGCAGGTCATGTCCGGCTACTGGAACAGGCCGGAAGAAACCGCCAAGGTGATGACCGCCGACGGATATTTCCGCACCGGCGATATCGGCGTGATGGACGAGAAGGGCTACACCAAAATCGTCGACCGCAAGAAGGACATGATCCTGGTCTCCGGCTTCAACGTCTATCCCAACGAGATCGAGGAAGTGATCGCGAGCCATCCGGGCGTACTGGAATGCGCCGTGATCGGCATCCCCGATTCCAAGTCGGGCGAAGCGGTGAAGGCCTTCGTGGTGAAGAAGGATCCGAACCTCACCGCGGAAGCCGTGATCAAGTTCTGTCACGAGCAGCTCACCGGCTACAAGGTGCCCAAGCACATCGAATTCCGCAACGACCTGCCGAAGACCAATGTCGGCAAGATCCTGCGCCGACAGCTTCGCGACGAGAAGGCGGAAGCGGCGTAAGGCGACGCCTCTGGCCGATGACTGAGGTTGGCGACATCGAGCCATCAAGCATTCTCGCCTTCTGGCGCGAGGGCGGCCGCGAGCGCTGGTATAAGCGCGACGATGCTTTCGATGCCGAGATCAGGCGCCGCTTTCTCGCCCTGTGGCAGAAGGCGGTCGCCGGTGAACTCGGAGCATGGGAGACAACGGACGAGGGCGCGCTGGCGCTCGTCATCGTGCTCGACCAGTTTCCCCGCAACATGTTCCGCGGCACGCCACAAACCTTTGCCAGTGACGCGCAGGCACGCGACGTCGCCCGCCGCGCCATCGGTCGAGGCGTCGACCGCAGGCTCGATCCCATGCTGCTCGAATTCCTCTATTTGCCCTTCATGCATTCCGAGCACCTGGCTGACCAGCTGCACTGCGTCGCGCTGTTTCAAAACACCGACAATGCCGAGAACCTGAAATACGCTCGCGAGCACGCCGACATCATCCGGCGGTTCGGCCGCTTTCCCCACCGCAACCGCCTCCTCGGTCGCGACACGACGGAGGAAGAGCAGGCCTTCCTCGATCATGGTGGATTTTCCGGCTGATGACATCATGGTGAACGGCCGCCGCCTTCGCCGCTTCCGCCGCCGGCAATATTGTGCAGGTCCGCCGCCCGGTCTAAAAAGCGGGACCGATTTTCAGGGAGACTGACGATGGCGATCCAGATTGGCGACAAGCTGCCCGAGGCGAAATTCCGCGTGATGACGGCGGAAGGCCCGCAGGTGAAGAGCACCGACGATATCTTTAAGGGCAAGAAGGTGGCGCTGTTCGCGGTGCCCGGCGCCTACACCGGCACCTGCCACAAGATGCATCTGCCGAGCATCTTCCTCAAGGCCTATGCCATGAAGGACAAAGGGGTCGACACCATCGCCATCGTCTCGGTCAACGATGCCTTCGTGATGAACGCCTGGAAGCGCGACACCGACCAGCGCGATGAGGCCGTCTTCCTGGCCGATGGCAATGCCGACTTCACCAAGGCGATCGGCATGGAGCTGGATGCCTCCGCCAACGGTCTGGGCATTCGCTCCAAGCGCTATTCGATGCTGGTCGAGGATGGCGTGGTGAAGAAGCTGAACCTCGAAGCGATGCCCGGCAAGGTCGAGGTCTCCGGCGGGGATACGCTGCTCGGGCAGCTCTGAGCCATACGCGCAGTTCTTAGCCGCAAATGACACTGTCATGCCCCGGTCAAGCCAGGCTTGACCGGGGCATCCAGTACCGTGAGACCTCTCGGCTGAATCACAACTGCCTCTGGGATACTGGATCGCCCGCCTCGCGGGCGATGACAGTTGAGAATGAGGCAACGACGGTGCGCTACTCCCTCACTCTCTGCTGCAAGCGCGCCATCGCGACGCCGTCGCGCGCCAGCTGATCGGCGCGTTCGTTCTCGGGGTGACCGGCGTGGCCCCTGACCCAGTGCCAGCGGACCTCGTGCTGCTTCAGCGCGGCATCGAGACGCTGCCATAGCTCGACATTCTTCACCGGCTTCTTGTCGGCGGTGCGCCAGCCGTTGCGCTTCCAGCCGAAGATCCAGCCGGTGATGCCCTGCCGGACATACTGGCTGTCGGTGTAGAGATCGACCTTGCACGGCTTCTTCAGCGCCTCGAGCGCGGAGATCGCCGCCATCAGCTCCATCTGGTTGTTGGTGGTGTGTGGCTGGCCGCCGTTCAGCTCCTTTTCCTTGTCGCCGAACTTCAGGATCGCGCCCCAGCCGCCCGGCCCTGGATTTCCCGAGCAGGCACCATCGGTATAGATCGTGACATTGGGAAGCTCGCTCACGCCACCAGCCCCGACGGCGTCAGCCCATAGTCGCGCGCGCTCGTCACGCTTTGGTGGAAGCGCAGCTTGCGAACATATTCCAATGGATCCTTCGGCTTGACCAGCGCGCCCGGCGGCACGTTGAGCCAGTCGACCAGCCGCGTCAGCAGGAAGCGGATCGCAGCACCGCGCGCCAGCAGCGGCAGCGCCGCCTCTTCCGCCTCTGTGAGCTTTCGCACGCGGCCATAGGCGTTGAGGAAGGCGCGCGCCTTGGTGACGTTGAAGGAGTGATCCGGCTCGAAGCACCAGGCGTTGAGGCAGATCGCGACGTCATAGGCCAGCATGTCGTTGCAGGCGAAGGTGAAGTCGATGATCCCCGAGAGCTTGTCGCCGAGAAAGAAGACGTTGTCGTTGAAGAGGTCGGCGTGGATCACGCCCTCGGGCAGGTTGGTCGGCCAGATGCCGCTGGAGAGATGATCGAGCTCGGCGGCGAGGAATGCGCGCAGGCCCGGCTGCACCTCGTCGGCCCGGCCCGATGCCGCGTCGAACAGCGGCCGCCAGCCCGAGACCGACAGCGCATTGGCACGCCGGACCGCGAAATTGGCGCCGGCAAGATGCATCCGGGCCAACCCCTCGCCGACGCCGGCGCAATGGGTCGCGTTCGGCTTGCGCGGCCAGACGCCCTCGAGAAAGGTGATGATCGCGGCGGGGCGGCCCGACAGCTCGCGCAGCGCCTCGCCGTCGCGTCCCTTCACCGGCAACGGGCAATTGACGCCGTGCTCGGCGAGATGCGTCATCAGCGCAAGGAAGAACGGCAAATCGTTCTTCGCCACGCGCTTCTCGTAGAGCGTGAGGATGAACGACCCCTGGCTGGTGTGCAGCAGGAAGTTGGAGTTTTCGACGCCCTCGGCGATGCCCTTGTAGGAGAGCAATTCGCCGAGATCGTATTGCTTCAGGAAATCCGCAAGCTCGTCGGCGGCGACGTCGGTATAGACCGCCATAAAAGTCTACTCGGCGGCAGCTTCAGGGCGCACCTGACGCGGCAGCGGGAAGAACTCGTTCTCTTCCGCGGCCGAGACCGTCTCCACATGCAGCGTGTAGCGCTCGGCGAAGGCGTCCATGATCTCCTCGACGATCACTTCCGGCGCGGAGGCGCCCGCGGTGATGCCGAGGCTGGCGATGTTGCCGAACTTGCCCCAATCGATGTCGGTGGCACGCTGCGCCAGCACCGCGATCTTGCAGCCCTCGCGCTCGGCGACCTCGCGCAGACGCTGCGAGTTCGACGAATTGGGGGCACCGACAACGATGAGCGCGTCCACCACCGGCGCCACCTTCTTGACCGCGAGCTGGCGGTTGGTGGTGGCGTAGCAGATGTCTTCCTTGTGCGGCCCGTTGATGTTCGGGAAGCGCTCCTTGAGCAGTGCCACGATCTCCGCGGTGTCGTCGATCGACAGCGTGGTCTGGGTCACGAAGGCGAGATTGTCGGGGTCCTGCGGCGTGATGGTCTTGGCGTCCTCGGCAGTCTCGATCAGGGTCACGGCGCCAGGCGGAAGCTGGCCGAGCGTGCCGACCACCTCGGGATGGTGGGAATGGCCGATCAGGAAGATCTCCCGGCCGCGCTTGAAGTGGATCGCAGCCTCGCGGTGCACCTTGGTCACCAACGGGCAGGTCGCATCCAGCGAGAACAGATTGCGGGACTGGGCATCGGCCGGAACCGACTTCGGCACGCCGTGGGCCGAGAACACCACCGGAGCGGTGGTATTTTCCGGGATCTCCGCGAGCTCCTCGACGAAGATGGCGCCCTTCTTCTTCAACCCATCGACGACGTACTTGTTGTGCACAATCTCATGGCGAACATAGACGGGGGCGCCGTACTTATCGAGTGCCCGTTCCACGGTGTCGATCGCCCGGACCACCCCGGCACAGAAACCACGGGGAGAACAAAGCACGATCTTGAGGTCTGGTTTGGCTGACATTGAGCGATCTCGGGACCGAATCACCCGTTTCGCCTTCTGGCGGGGGGCGGTCGATGGATGGAATAGGGCTTAAAGCTGTCGGCTTGAACCTTACAGCAGTTCAAAGGGAATTGGGCCCCCTTTCAGGCGGTGTCAAGGCACTATCTATAGCAGAACCATTGCATGGCTACCCCCTCCGGGCTTATATAGCGCGAATTCCCTGTCATCGCTGATGACCACCGGTTTCGCCTCCAGAGGGGTGGGCGAAGCACAAAGGAGATTTGCCATGAGCAACGCACCTCTGATGCCCAAGGCGACCGCCGTCTGGCTGCTCGACAACACCGCGCTGACCTTCGACCAGGTCGCCGATTTCACCAAAATGCACCCCCTCGAGGTGCGCGCCATCGCCGACGGCGACGCCGCCCAGGGCATCAAGGGCATGGATCCCCTCTCCAACGGCCAGCTGACCCGCGAGGAGATCGAGAAGGGCGAGAACAACCCGGATTACCGGCTCCGCCTCCAGGAGAGCAAGGTGGTGCTGCCGCCCCAGCCCAAGCGCAAGGGACCGCGTTACACCCCGGTCTCGCGTCGCCACGAGCGTCCAAGCGCGATCCTCTGGCTGCTGCGCAACCATCCGGAGCTCAAGGACGCCCAGATCATGCGCCTGGTCGGCACCACCAAGAGCACGATCGCCAGCGTACGCGATCGTACCCACTGGAACACCTCGTCCCTGACCCCGATCGACCCCGTCACCCTCGGCCTCTGCTCGCAGATCGAGCTCGATTTCGAGGTACAGCGAGCCGCCAAGGAAAAGCCGATCGACGCAACCTATGGCGGTGCGACCCTGCTGCCGGCCTCCGAGACCACCCGCAAGGACGAGTACGAGCCCGCGGAGAAATCCAGCGACGATCTCAACGTCGACGCCGTGTTCGCCAAGCTGAAGACGCTCGGCGGCAAGAAGCAGGAGGAAGAGGAGTAACTCTCCTCTGTCGGTTCGCTTTCGAATCCGGTTTGAACGCGGCGGGCCGACCCGCCGCGTTTTTATTTGGGCTTGCGATCTAGATCGCGCCGATTGTCGGCGCGGGAGTCGTATGTGCGGCTCGCCGAACGGCGGATCACCCCAGCTCGATTGTGTCGTTGATCTCGTGGACGAGTCCGACGTTGTCGATCGTCAGCACCATCTTCGCGTTGAGTTTCTCGTGGCCCTTGATCCGGCCCGCCGCGATCGCGTCGCGCACGGCCTTCTCGATCTCGCGCTGCGAGGTGACACCGACTTGCTTCAGGAATTTACGCAGGCTGGTGTTGAACTGGTCTTCGTTCATGACGGCCTCGTAGGCTGGGGCGGCTCACGGCCGCTCGGGATGGTTCAGCATGTATTCGCCGAGATCGCGCTGGCGGCGGTCGGCGCGGGCGATGGCGGCATTGCGCTGGACGTCGCGGTCCTTGCGGCAGGCCACGTATTCCGGCGAGCCCTGGGCATAGCCCCGGCCCTGACAGACCGCGTCGTCGTCGTCGCCGCCCATCGCCACCGGCGTCTGGTAGCGTGCCGAGCAGGCGGAGAGAGCGATGGCGAGCAGCATAGCTGCAAGCAGGCGCGGCACGGTGGCAAGTGGCATACGAGGTCCCCTGTTGGCCGGCCCTGTTTAGCGCGGAATGCGGAGAATGTAAGTCCTTGGCCGCCGTTGCTCACGCGCTGTCATTCCCCGGGAATCCAGTACGCCGCAGCGGTCATTGGCTCACACAACAGCCGCGGAGTACTGGATCACCCGCTTTCGCGGGTGATGACAGCTGAGGTTGGAGGGACGGCCTCGCGCCTCACGCGTATGATGACCGCGGACTTCCTCACACCCGTCCCTTCAACGCCTCCCCGATCTCGTCGAGTGCCTTGGGATCTTCGATCGTCGCCGGCATGGTCCAGGATTCGCCATCGGCGATCTTCTTGATGGTGCCACGCAGGATCTTTCCGGAGCGCGTCTTGGGCAGGCGGCCGACGGTGATGGCGAGCTTGAAGGCGGCGACCGGGCCGAGCTTGTCGCGCACCAGCGCGACGATCTCCTTCTCGATCTCGGCAGGCGGGCGCTTCACGCCGGCCTTGAGCACCAGGAAGCCACAGGGCACCTCGCCCTTGATCGCGTCCTTGACGCCGAGCACGGCGCATTCGGCGACGTCGGGATGCGAGGCCAAGATCTCCTCCATGCCGCCGGTGGAGAGCCGATGGCCGGCGACGTTGATGATGTCGTCGGTGCGGCCCATGACGAAGACATAGCCGTCCTCGTCCTTGTAGCCGGCATCAGAGGTCTTGTAGTAGCCGGGGAATTCGCTGAGGTATGCCTCCTTGAAGCGCTCGTCCTGATTCCACAGCGTCGGCAGGCAGCCCGGCGGCATCGGCAGCTTGATGACGATCGAGCCCATGGTGTTGGGCCCCACTGGCTTTGCCGCTTCATCGACGACATCGACCTGGTAGCCCGGCATCGGCACCGTCGGCGAGCCGTGCTTCACCGGCAGCATGCCGAGTCCGACCGGATTGCCGGCGATGCACCAGCCGGTCTCGGTCTGCCACCAATGGTCAATCACCGGCACGTTGAGCTGCTGCTCCGCCCATTCCACCGTCGGCGGATCGGCACGCTCGCCGGCGAGGAACAGCGTGCGGAATTTGGAGAGATCGTACCGCCGGATGAACGTTCCTTCGGGATCCTCTTTCCGGATCGCGCGGAACGCGGTCGGCGCGGTGAAGAAGGCCACCGCCTTGTGCTCGGAGATCACGCGCCAGAATGCGCCGGCATCGGGCGTGCCGACCGGCTTGCCCTCGTACATGATCGAGGTCGCGCCATGCAGCAGCGGCCCGTACACGATGTAGCTGTGGCCGACCACCCAGCCGATGTCGGAGCCGCACCACCAGACCTCACCCGGCTTGACGCCATAGAGGTTGAACATCGACCATTCCACCGCGACGAGATGACCGCCATTGTCGCGCACGACGCCCTTTGGCACGCCGGTCGTGCCGGAGGTATAGAGGATGTAGAGCGGATCGGTGGCCGCAACAGGCACGCAAGGTGCCTTCTTGCCGTCGTTCATCGCCTTGCGGCGCAGGCTTGCCCAGTCGTAGTCGCGGCTTGGCGTCATCTCACAGGTGAGCTGCGGACGCTGCAGCACGATGCAGGCTTTCGGCTGGCTGCCGGCAAGCCTGATCGCCTCGTCGAGCAGCGGCTTGTACTGCACGATGCGGCCGGGTTCGATGCCGCAGCTCGCGGAAAGGATGAGCTTCGGCTGCGCATCGTCGATCCGTGTGGCGAGTTCTTTCGCGGCAAAGCCGCCGAACACCACGGAGTGCACCGCGCCGAGCCGCGCGCAGGCGAGCATCGCGACCACCGCCTCCGGCACCATCGGCATGTAGAGAATGACGCGATCGCCCTTGCCGACACCGAATTCCTGCATGATGGCGGCGAGCGCCTGGACCTCGTTCAGCAGTTCGGCATAAGTGAGTTTGGTGACCGAATTGGTCAAGGGCGAATCATGGATCAGCGCGACCTGGTCGGCGCGGCCGCGTTCGACGTGGCGGTCGAGCGCGTTGTAGCAGGTGTTGACGATACCGCCGGCAAACCAGCGGCCATAGGGTCCTTGCGAGGGATCGAAGATCTTCTTCGGCGGCTCGATCCAGTCGATCTCCTTGGCCGCCTCGCCCCAAAAGCCTTCGGGATCGGCCAGCGAGCGCGCATGGACCTCATGATAACGGCTCTTTCCCTGGACGTTCATTTCGCGCTCCCGTTCCCTTTATGGCCTGGCCCCGACCCTTGTGGCAGGACTGGCGTCCCGCCATGACCAGGATCAATTGCTGGCCTTGTTTGATGGCTATTTTCCCGGGAACGGGCCGCGGTTCAAGCTGAAAAGGACGTGTCTTCCTCTCCCAGTTCTTACGGGAGGTTGTCGCAGATGCCTTCTTGGTGGCGGCCTGAACAAGCGCCTCGTCCTTCGAGACGACCGCTTCCAGCGGTCTCCTCAGGATGAGGCTAAGCAACGTTAGTGCCGGCTGAAATTGCTGCCGCGCACTCCGCCCTCATCCTGAGGGCTCGCCATCGGCGGGCGTCTCGAAGGATGGGCTGCGGGCGAGCCATCCGCCACGCTTCTTCATTGGCTATGCCATGATCTTACGAGAGGAAAGACCCCGCCTATCCCTCCATCGCATTCAGCCGCTGCAAGCGATCCTGCATGACCTTCTTCAGGTCATAGCCGGGGCGACGGAAGCTCGCATCGCGCGTGGCGAGGAAATCGCGCTGGGACTTGCGCAGGCCATCCGCCGAGCGCTTGCTCGCGGATTTCAGCACACGCTCGTAAGCCTCGGCGATCTGGCGGTCGAGCACCCCGAGCTGCGGATCGGCGCAGATCACCTTCTCGACCTCGCGCTTGGCGGAGGCGCAGTCGAACGACGGGTCGCTGGCGGCGGCGTTCAGCACACGGGGCGGCTCGCCGCCAAATTTTGCGATCTCGGCGATCATCGCGCGGCGGCCGCTCTGCGCGTTCTCATTGGCGGGATCGAGCCGCAACGCCGCCTCGTAATCGGCCAGCGCCTTCTTGCGCTCGCCCATCTTCTTGTAGAGCACGGCGCGGTTGTTGTAGGTCTTGGCAAAATTCGGATCGAGCTTCAGCGCGTCGTTGTAGTCCGACAGTGCAGCACCGAGTTCGCCCTTGAACTGGTAGGAGTCACCGCGGTTGGTCAGGAAGTTCACCCGCTGCTCGAGACGGATCGCCTGATCGTAATCGGCGATCGCCTTGTCATACTCCTTCATCGCGGCATAGGTGAGACCGCGGTTGTCGAAATACTCCGGCACCTTCGGATCGAGCCGGATCGCCTCGGTGTCGTCTGCGATCGCCTTGTCGAGCTCGCCGAGCTTCTTATAGGCGGCGCCGCGGTTGGTGTAGCTGCGCGCCCGGTTCGGATCGAGCCGCAGCGCCTCGCTGAGGTCGGCGACGGCCTTGTCATAGTCGCCGCGCAGATAGAAGGTCGCGCCGCGGTCGGACCAGGCCTGGGCGAAATCCGACCTCAGCTTGATGGCCTGGTCGTAATCTGAAATGGCGCGGTCGAAGCGATGCTGGTTGGTGTAGACCACGCCGCGCAGCTCGTAAGCTTCCGCATCCTGTGGATCGAGCTCGATCGCCTTGGTCAGATCTGCCGCGGCCCGGTTGAGGTCGCCGCCGGCTTCGCGCAGGAGGTTGCCGCGCACGCGCCAGGCCTTTGCGTTCTTGCCATCGAGCGCGATGGCGCGGTCCAGATCGCGTAGCGCCTGCGACTGGCCTCCGGAAGTTCGCGCATTGGCTTCGGCACGAGCGACGAGCGCCATGGCGCGTTCGGACACCGGATTGGCCGTCTGGTCGATGATGACGCTGCACGCAGAGATCAGCTCCGCGGGAGCAGCCTTGCTCCCCGGCACGCAATCTGTGCCGGCGGCAGCCGGACCGATGAGGGTCAGGCCCATAGCCGCGCCAAGGAAGAAGGCGCGAAGCGAGGTTTTGGCAAACGAGGACATTTGCGCGGAACGGGGCATGCCGCACATGGCTTTGGACTCCGTGACAGGGACTTTCCCCGTTGTCGCCGCCATCCAGCAACGGGTTCAAACGGCGCGCTCTCCCTCCCGCCGCGGTCCGGAAGGGCAGAGAGCGGCATCAATATCCGTCCACGCCGTTGATCTGTTGCAAGCGCTCCTGCATCGCCTTTTTCAGATCGTACCCCGGCCGCCCGAATTCGGCGTTGCGGCGGGCGACGAAGGCGTCCTGCTCGCGCTGGATCTTGCGTGCCTCCGTCGGGCTCCGGGCCTCGCGGAGGGCGCGCAGATGGGACCCATAGATTTCGCGGTCGAGATCGGCGAGCTCGCGATTGCCGCAGATCGTCTTCTCAACGGCGAGGGTCGCGCGGGCGCAGTTGAAGCTGGGCTTGCCGGCGACCGCCATCTGCGCGCCGATCCGCTCGAGCTCGCGCGCCATCGCCTTGTGATTGGCCCTGGCCTTCTCGTGGTTCGGATCGATCTTGAGCGCGGCACCGAAATCCTGCACCGCCTTCGGCTTGTCGCCCTTTTTCAGCCAGAGCTCGCCGCGGGCGTTGAAGATGTCCGCGAGCGTGGGATCGAGCAAAAGGGCGCGGGTGTCGTCGGCGATCGCGCGATCGATCTGGTCGTGCCGTGCCAGCAGCGCACCTCGCGCGATCAGCGCCTTGACCAGGTCCGCCTTCGTCGTCTTCTCGTTGTCGATCACGGCCGCGCAGGCGTAAGTCGCCTTGTCGACGTCGTCGGCCGCGCTGGCCGCGAGGCATGGCGCGATATCGACCTGCGTGATGGCCGCCGGCTCGCCGCCGGTCGCAGCATGAGCCGCGCCGGTCGGAAGCGCCGAGAGCACCGCGACAGCTGACCATGGGATGAGTTTTTGAAAACGCATGCTGTTGCAGTCGGAAGGTCTTGCTTCACTCTTGCGTTGGGGCCGCATTTTCCATCATACGGCCGGATCTGGTGTTAGCTTGTGGCGCCGCTCAAATCGATCTCGGGGACTGTCGTGTCGACATTCGAATGGATCATCGCGCTTCTGCTCGGCGCCGTTGGCTTATCGGCGCTGGCGCGGCGGATCAAGGTCCCCTATCCGACCTTCCTCGCCATCGGCGGCGCGCTGGTCGCCTTCGTGCCATCGAGCCCGTCCTGGGTGCTGGAGCCGGACCTCGCCTTGGCGCTTTTTGTCGCACCGGTCCTGCTCGATGCCGCCTTCGACACCTCGCTGCGCGATCTGCGCAACAACTGGGTTCCGGTCTCGACCCTGGTCGTCGCCGCGGTCGGCCTGACCACGGCCGGCGTGGCCTATGCCGCGCACCGGCTGATGCCTGACATGCCCTGGGCCGCCGCGGTCGCGCTCGGCGCCATCGTCGCGCCGCCGGACGCCGCGGCGGCGGTCGCGATCCTGAGCCAGGTGAAGCTGCCCCACCGCATGGTCAAGGTGCTGGAAGGCGAGAGCCTGCTCAACGACGCGACCGCGCTCCTGATCTATCGCATCGCGGTCGGCGCAGTTGCCACTCAGCACCTGACGTGGAGCCAGGTCGCTCCGACCATGGCGCTGGCGCTGGTCGGCAGCGTCATCGCCGGCCTGCTCGCGGGCCGAATCATTCCGCTGTTCATGGAACGGGTGACGGAGGCGCCGAGCGCCATCATCGTGCAGTTCGCCACCACCTTCCTGGTCTGGATCACCGCCGAGCATCTCGGCCTCTCCGGCATCCTCACCATCGTGGTCTATGCCATCACCGTCGCACGCACGGCGCCCGCGCGCATCCCGGCGCGGCTGCGGGTGCCCTCCTATGCGGTCTGGGAGACGATGGTATTCGTGCTCAACGTGCTCGCCTTCATGTTGATCGGCATGCAGATGCGGCCGATCTGGACGCGGCTCGACGCGGACGTGCGTTGGGAATATTGCGTGGCCGCCGCCTGGATCCTGCTCACGGTCATGCTGGTGCGCCTCGGCTGGGTGACGTTCTACCGCATGACCTTGCGTGTGCTGGTGGCGCAGGGGATCTATCATCCGAAGGACCCCGAGGCCGTCGCCTCGCCCAAGGGCGGCCTCATCATCTCCTGGTGCGGCATGCGCGGCCTCGTCACGCTCGCCACTGCCTTTGCCCTCCCTGAGAATTTTCCCTATCGCGACTTCGTCGTCTTCATTGCCTTTGCGGTGGTGCTTGGTTCGCTGGTGATCCAGGGCCTGACGCTGCGGCCGCTGATCCTCGCCTTCGACCTCAAGGACGATGATCCCGTCGGCATCGAGGTCGCCCGCGGGCGCGCCGTCGCCTATCGCGCCGCGCTCGATGCCATCGAGAGCGATCCGTCGGAGGAGGCGGAGATCCTGCGGCTCGAATATCGCGCCATCCTGATGCAGACCGAGACCGATCCGAACGGAGGCATTGCCAACGGCGAATTGCCCGCCGATCCCTTGCGCCGCCGCGCCATCGAAGCGGCGCGCAAGGCGATCTTCGATCTGCGCGCCACCGAGGTGATCGGCGACGATGCGTTTCATCGGCTCGAGGAGGAGCTCGATCGCGCAGAATTGAGCGCGGGGGGTTAAACCTCCGCTGTCGTCCCGGACAAGCGCGCCCAAAGCGCGCGCCGATTCGGGACCCATAGCCACGAAATTCTGTTTGGCGAAGACCCGGAGTTGCCAGCGAGCGATACAACTCCCTCTTGTGGCTATGGTCCCGGATCGGCGGCGCTTACGCTTGTCCGGGACGACACTGGAGGGTGGACGGGGAAGCGTTGAACCAAATCCCGCTTCCCCGGACTCACTCCTGATGACAACCCTGATCGACGACCGTCGTGTACGCGCGCGTGATGCGTCGCCTGCACGATATTTTTATCTCCACATGGCACTCGCCTGCGCGGCGACGGCTTTCCTCGGCTTCGCGCCGACCTATTGGGTGCCGCTGGCTCACCGGACATTCTCTGCAAGCCCGGTGATCCACTTTCACGGGCTCTTGTTCTTCACCTGGACGCTTTATTTCGTGCTCCAGACCTGGCTCGCGGCTTCCGGCCGCGTGGTCAACCACCGCTCGCTCGGCATTGCCGGCGTCTCGATCGCGACCGCGATGGTCATTTTTGGCTTCTTCGCATCCGTGAATTCGATGAAGAACGCCGCTGCCGTTGGCCAGGCCGATGCAGGCATTGCCTTCTCGATCGTGCCGCTCAGCGGCATCGCGCTCTTCGCGGTGGTGTTCGTGCTTGGGATCATGAATACGCGCAGGCCCGAGATCCACAAGCGCCTGATGCTGCTCGCCGCGGTCTCGATCCTCGACGCTGCGATTGCACGCTGGTTCCTGACCTTCCTCGCACCTCCCGGACCGCCCGGCCCGCCGCCGGTACCCGTGACGATTGCGCCGGCTGTGGTCGCCGCCCTTCTGCTCGTCGTCGCCATGGTGCGCGACTGGCGCACCGAGGGCCGCGTGCATCCGGTCTACATCTACGGCACGCTCGCGCTTTTGGCGGTGAAGGTGCTGAACTGGCCGGTCAGCGAGACGGCAGCGTGGCACGCATTTGCCGGCGGGATTCTGGCGCTGGCGCAGTAACTCTGTAGCGGCAACACCAATGTGATCCCGTCACCCCTGGGGTGGCCGCTTCTTCAGCGGCCCTCGAAGAGCGACGGCCCGGCTGCACCGGGGCCGCTCATCCTTCGAGGCTCCCCGCGCGATGCTCTGCATCGCGCGCCTCGCACCTCAGGATGACGGAGCTAGTTGGGTTACGCCCCCGCCTTGCACGTGATCCCGCCATCGACCACGAGCTCGATGCCCGTCACATATTTCGACTCGTCCGAGGCCAGGAACAGCGCGGCGTTGGCGACGTCGAAGGCATCGCCCATGTGGCCCATCGGCACTTGCGCATCGCGTGCGCGCCACATCGCTTCGACGTCGCCCTTGGCGTAACTATTGGCGAGGCCTGCGGAGTGCTCGACCATCGGCGTTTTCATCAGGCCGGGCAGGATCGCGTTGACGCGGACATGATGGCGCGCGAACTCGATCGCCGTGGTGCGCGTCATCTGGTTCATCGCCGCCTTCGAGGTGCCGTAGGTGACGTAGGAGATGCCCATGTGGCGGATCGAGGCGATCGAGGAGATGTTGATGATCGAGCCGCCGCCCTGCTTCACCATCACGGGGATGACGTGCTTCATGGCCAGATAGGCGCTCTTGAGATTGACGCTGAAGACGCGGTCCCAGCTCTCCTCGCTTACCTCGACCACGCTGCCCATTTCGGCGATGCCGACATTGTTGTCGAGCACGTCGATGCGGCCATAGGCCTTCAGGCACGCCGCCACCATCGCCTCGATCTCACTGGCGCGCGAGACGTCGGCCGTGAACGCCATCGCCTTGCCGCCTTCTCCGGTGATGATCTTCGCGGTCTCCTCGGCCGCTGCACCATTGCGATCGACGCAAAACACCTGCGCGCCCTCGCGCGCGAAGGTCACCGCGGTCGCCTTGCCGTTGCCCCAACCGGGCCCGATCGAGCCGGCGCCCACCACCATCGCAACCTTGCCCTTGAGCCGATCCATCCTGTGTCTCCCGTGTTGTTCTTGTAGCCCGGATATCGTTGCGCTCATCCGGGCTGCGGTTCTACGGATCCTTGCAAACTCTCATCGTCGTGACGTTAGCACCGATCGGATGCCCGACAATCTCCGACAGTGTCCGGCACTTCCCGTCATGGCACAGCCGCCACTCTCCCGCCGCGCCCGAATTGCCCAGCACGACCTCCGGCATCGGCGGTCGCTGCGGCCGCCATTGAAACCAGCCGTCGACCAGCCTCGCCTCAGGCGGCGGCTCCATGCCGGGGCCGGTGCCCTTGACGCGCGCCTGCACCAGCTCGAGGCCGGCGGGCGTGACGCGCCAGTCTTCCTGCCAGTCGACCTTCGCGATCGAATGCGTCCATACGAGCGTGAACGCGGACAGCACCAGCGCCTTCACACCGACCGCCGTTGCGAAGCAGAGGCTCACACCGCCTCGACCGCTGCCGGCGGACGCTGCCGCCATTGCCACAGCACGAGCGCCGCAGCGAGCACGAAGCCCGCGGTGTCGCTGAACGGGAATTCGCCGAGCAGGCAGAACGCGGCGCCGAGCGCGACGAGGCGTTCGACAATCGTCAGCCGCGTGAACAGGAAGCCGATCGCGACCATGCCGAACAGCCCGATCGCCACCAGCGCCTTGACGGTCGCGAGCGCCACCGCCCCGTAGAAGCCGAGCTTTGCCGCCATGGGATCGCCGGCCTGGAGCATCAGGGCCGGCGAATAGACGAAGATGAAAGGGATGACGTAGCCGGCGAGCGCGATGCGCATCGCCTCCCAGCCGATCTTGTCCGGATTCTCCTTCGCGATCGGCGCCGCTGCCAGCGCGGCGAGCGCGACCGGCGGCGAGAGGTCGGCCATGATGCCGTAATAGAACGCGAACATGTGGCTCGCGATCAAGGGCACGCCGAGCTTCGCCAGCGCGGGCGCCGCGAGCGCGGCGGTGATGATGTAAGTCGGGATGGTCGGGATGCCGGTGCCGAGCAGGATCGACAGCAGCATGGTCATGACCAGCGCCAGGAACAGGCTCTTCTCGCCGAGCCCGATCACCCAGCTGCCGAAGATGGTGCCGACGCCGGTCTGCGACATCATGCCGATGATGACGCCGACGATGGCGCATGCCATGCCGACGGTGATGGCCGACTTGGCGCTTTCGGCCAGCGCATCGCGGCACTCACGCAAGGCCTTGAAGCCGCCACGGATGAAGGCGGTGATCACGATTAGGCCAACGACGACGCTCGCCACCGGCACGATCTGGAGGCCGTCACGCGACAGCGCGGCAACGACCAGCGCAAGGCCGATCCAGAAAATATATCGGATCACCATCGACGAGGCGCCCGTCGTGATGGCGGTGCCGAGGATCAACGTCACGGTCAACGCGAGGCCCATGCTGCCGGCATAGAGCGGCGTAAAGCCTTCGAACAGCATGTAGACCAGCGCTGCGAGCGGCAGCACGAGATACCAGCGCGTCACCAGCGCCTTCCAGGCGCTCGGGATCTCCGAGCGCTTCATGCCGACGAGCCCGTGCTTGCCGGCTTCGAGATGCACCATCCAGAACGCAGAGGCGAAATAGAGGATCGCAGGGATAGCGGCCGCTTTCACGATCTCCGAATATTGCACGCCGAGCGTCTCAGCCATGATGAAGGCGACCGCGCCCATCACTGGCGGCATGATCTGCCCGCCCATCGAGGCCGTCGCCTCGACGCCGGCCGCGAAGGCGCGGCGGTAGCCGAACTTGATCATCAGGGGGATGGTGAACTGGCCGACGGTGACGACATTGGCGACGCCCGAGCCGGAGATGGTGCCCATCATGCCCGAGGCAAACACCGCGACCTTGGCGGGTCCGCCGCGGGTGCGGCCGAACAGGCCGAGCGAGACGTCGGTGAACAGCTGGATCATACCGGCGCGCTCCAGGAACGAGCCGAACAGGATGAACAGGAAGATGTAGGTCGCCGAAACGTAGATCGGCACGCCGTAAAAACCTTCGGTGCCGAACGACAGATGCGTGACGATCTGGTCGAAATCATAGCCGCGATGGTTGAGCGGCGACGGCAGATACTGGCCGAAGAACCAATACAGCAGACAGGCGCCGCACATCAGCGGCAGCGCCGCGCCCATCAGCCGCCGCGTACCCTCGAAGATCAGCACGGCAAGCAGCGTGCCGACCACGAGATCGAGCCGGGTCGGATCGCCGTCGCGGGCGATCAGGTCGGCGTAGAAGATCCACTGATAGAGCCCGCTGAGGAAGCCGGCGCCCCCGATCACCCAGCCGAGCGCGCGGCCAAAATGACTCTTCGCGGTGAAGTTGGCGATCAGGCCGAAGGTGAGCAGGATCAGGAAGCCGACATGGACGCCGCGCACCACCTGGCTCGGCAGATAGTTGAAGGCGGCGACATAGAGCTGGAAGCTCGCGAATGCGATGCCGATCCAGTAGGCGAGCTGGCCCCACCAGCCCGGGCCAAAGCCTTCGGGGAAGCCATGCTCGAAATTGTCGAACTCGACCTTGATGGGGGCCTCGTTGGCCTCTGCCTTTTCCAGCATTTCAAATCGTCCTCAGCCTGTCCGTGCCTGATAGCATTGGCACGGGCTCCAAAAACGTCATGCCCGGGCTTGTCCCGGGCATTCGCGATTTTCCTCTCCGTCATTCCCGGGCGGCTCATCATAAGGCGAACCCGGAAATCTCGAGATTCGGGGCGATGCTGCGCATCGCCCCGGAATGACTGACGAGAGTTACTTGATCAGCCCTTTTTCCTTGTAATAGCGGATCGCGCCGGGGTGCAGCGGAACCGGGCTACCGGTGGCGGCGGTCTCGAGCTTGATCTCCTTGCCGGCGGCGTGCGCGTTGGCGAGCTCCGGCAGCGACTCATAGACCAGCTTGGTCATCTGATAGGCGAGATCGTCCGATACGGTGGAGCTCGTAACGAGATAATTGATTACGGCCGCGGTCGGGACGTCCTTGTCCTGGCCGGTATAGGTGTTGGCCGGAATGATCGCCGAGACGAAGGGCGGGCCGATCTTGTCGACGGTCTCCTTCGGCACCGAGACCACCGTGATCGGGCTCGAGGTCGACAGGTCCTTCAGCGAGGCGACGCCGAGCCCGGCCGATTGCAGTGTGGCGTTGAGCTGCCGGTTCTTCATGAGGTCGACGGATTCGGCGAACGGCAGATATTCGACCTTGCCGAGATCCTTGTAGCTCATGCCGGCGGCAGCGAGGATCGCGCGCGAGTTCAGCTCGGTGCCCGACTTCGGCGCGCCGACCGACAGGCTCTTACCCTTGAGGTCGGCGAGCGTCTTGATGCCGCTGTCGGCAGTCGCGACGATCTGGATGTAGTTCGGATAGATCGCGCCGATCACGCGCAGCTTGTCGAGCTTGGTCTTGAAGCCCGCCTCTTCCTCGCCGTCCCAGGCCGCTTTCAGCGAGTCGCCGAGCGTGAACGCCAGCTCGCCGCGGCCCTGCTGCAGCAGGATCAGGTTCTCGACCGACGCCTTGGTGGCCTGCACCTGCGTCTTCACGTTCGGAATCTTGTCGCCGTAGATCTTTCCGATCGCGACCCCCAGCGGATAGTAGACGCCCGAAGTGCCGCCGGTCAGCACGTTGATGAAGGATTGCGCCTGCGCGCAAGGTGCCGATGCCGCCAGAGCAAGAGCCGCGGCCATGCCGAAAATCGTTCGTTTCATGGTTGTTGTACTCCCCAAACCGGCGGCGAAATTGGCCGGATGAGGGGTGCGGGTCAACCCATCCAAAAGACAAAACAGGACTGCGGCAAGTGGCCGCTTTGGTTCGATTTTCGGGAACCAGCGGGTGCGGCGAGGTGGCGCAGTCAGGCGGTGGAGCGCGCCTCGCCCAGCTGGCAAGTGCTACTGGAACGTCATATCCAGGCACTTGGAGATGTCGGAGCCGAGACCGGAGGAGATGATGATGCAGCCGCGCACCTTCTGTGCGGTGACGTCGACGGCCCAGACCGAATAGCCGCCGGGGCCGAAGAACGAGTTGGTGTTCGGCGGCTCGGTCTCGGTGGCATCGAAGTCGTAGTGGCCGTCGGTCTCGAAGATGCGCGGCTTCTTGGTGCAGCCGCCGTCGGCCTGGACGTTGATGACCTCCTTGTTGTCGCGGGTCAGCGCCAGGGAGACCTGGCAGCGGAAATATTCCGAGGTCTTGGTGTTGAAGAGATAGGTGTAGGACTTGCAGGTCGCCGTGTTCAGCTTGCCCGGCGCAAGGCCGCGGCTGCACGAAATTCGCTGGTTGTGGCTGAGCTGGTAATCATCGGCCCGGGCTGCCGGCGCCAGCGCCGTCAGGGACACTAAAGCAGCCCAGCAAAGCTTGATCACATGGCGCATCCGAATCATCCCCACCAACAATTTTGTCGAGTTGCGTTCTAGACGGAAAGCGGAACATAGTCGCGAGGGGACGAAGGGAAAATCACAAGCTGCTGGGCAAGACGTGATGCGCTGTGGCGCTTTCGCAAATTGACCCGGACACATCGTTCGTGGTTTGTTCAAGCCTGGAATGTCCCGACCGTGGAGGATGGGATGACGGCATTTTCAATCAAGACATTTGCAATCGTAGCCGCGCTCGGCGCATTCGCAGGGCCCGCATTGGCGCAAACGGGAGCGACGCCTTGGGAGCTCAAGCCCGATATAGGCTACGCCTACGACAAGGACGGCAAGACCTATTCCTACAAGATGGGCACCAGCAACGCCGGCGAGCTGCTGAAGGGCGCCAAGAAAGTGCCCAAGGGCACGCTGTTCTTCATCGGCCACAACGGCCAGCTCTACATGCGCACCGGACCGTATCTGGAGGGTGACGGCAAGTTCAAGTTCGGGCCGGATCAGTAGGGCTTGAGGCGGCGGGGCGACACAGCCGCCACACTCTCGGCGTCATCACCCGCGAAAGCGGGTGATCCGGTATTCCAGAGGCCGTTGTGCTTGAAGCGAGAGGCCGCGGCGTACTGGATGACCCGGTCAAGCCGGAGCATGACGGCGAGATGGGGTAGGACGGAGAGCTAAAACGCGCCCGCCAGCTCCCTTGCGCCGGCTTTGCTACTGTTCGAGTCCATCCGCTCATCCGTCACCGCGAGCAGCTTCGCCACCGTGTTGTGGCGGATCGCGACGGGGTTGCGCTCATAGCCGCCGCGCTGGAAGAAGTTCGAGGTCGGCACCTGCTCGCGCATCGCCTGCGGCATCGTCACCATGTCGAGGCCGGTGCCGTCGCCGGTGAGGTTCATCATCTCGAGCTCGGCCGCGGTGAGCGGACGGCTGTAGCCCTTGGCGCGGGCGAACAGCACCGAGGTCAGCAGCTTGTGGGTCTGCAGCATCGGTCCGATGTCGATGTCGAGCACCATCGCATGCATGGCCCAGCCCTGCGCAGTGTTGCCGATCTTCTCGTGCTCCGACCAGGTGTCGGGCACCGACTTCGCATGCGCCACCATCTTCTTGAGCACGGCGAGCTTGTGCTCGAGCGCCTGGCGCGCAGGTCCTGACGTTCGCGCCACCTTCTCCGAGAGCGCACGAATGAATTCATGCCCCTGCTCAGCAAGCAGCTCGACGCTGTTGGTGGTCAGCAGCTGGTTGTAGCCCATTGCCGTCGAGATCGCGCGCTTGCCGCCATGCTCGATGCCCGCCTGCACGTCGTAACCGCCGGTGCCGCCGGTCTCGAACGAATAGACCCGCACCGCCTGCTCGCGCGTCAGCCCCGAGGCGAGCGCGTAGCGCGCATAGGCGCGCTTGAACTCGAGCTCGCTGGACGGGCGTTGCGGCGTGAACTGGTAGAGCTCCTGCGCCGCGCGCAGCAAATCGGCGACCACCGGAATGGGCTTCCGGGGCGGGCGTTCAGGCGCCTCCTCCGGCTCCGGGTTCACCGGACGCTTCGGCCCGGTATAGATCGGCGGATGCTCCAGCACGTAATCGTCGAGCGTGATCTGCTGTCCGCTGCGCCGCTTGGCATTGCGGGTCTTCCGCTTCTCCGAGATCTGGCTCCAATAGGCGCCGGCCTCGGCATCGAAGGCGGCGCGCGCGGCCTGATATTCGGCGAGCTTGCGGCGATATTCGAGCACCGCCGGCGAGGCCCCACCTTGCGCGAAAAACTGCGACAGCAGCTGGGCGTTGGCATTGCGAACGGCCGGCGGCAGCGTGTCGGCCTCGCCACCGCGCGCGGCCGGTGCGAGCAGCACGAACGCGAATGGAACCAGCGTCAGGACGCGTCGAATCGATATGTGATGCATGCTGCCCTCTTAGCAGGCATCCGGTAACCGTCACGTTAACGCGCCGTTTACCATCGTCACTTCCAGGCAAATATCGGCTGTTCCAGGTCGATGACGCGGGTGTGCCGGCCCGCCAGCACCTCGCGGAACTGGTAGATCAGCGCTGCCGTCGGGGCATGGATCAGGCTCATCTGGTGATGGAAGCGGATCACGCGGCGGCTGCTTTCGGGAATCGCGACGAAATCGAAAGCGTCCTCGCGTTCGATCGTGGCGAGCGCGATGCGATGAACCGACGCGACCTCGTCTGGGTTCGGTCTGATCGCGGCGCTATCGGCCGCCCAGACCACGACCGGCGTGATCAGATAGCCGGAACGCGTCGGGTAATCGTCCAGCGCACCGAGCACGTCCGCATCCGTGAGCCGAAGACCAAGCTCCTCGTCGAGTTCGCGCAACGCCGCTTCGACCGGGGTCTCGCCTGGATCGCAGCGGCCGCCGGGCAGCGCCCATTGACCGCGATGGGCGCGCAGATGCGATGCCCGCAGCGTGAGCAGCAGCGCAGTGTCGTCGCCCTCGCCCGCGGTCAGCGCAACCGCCACCGCGGCGCGCTTCAGCGTCGCCGGCGCGTCCCCGCAGGCGCGTGAAGGCTGCGCAGGCATCCGCGATATTCCGTCGTGTGGCATCGTCGAACGATCTCATGATGCTTGACTACACCACGTCCGCCCCCGATGAAATGAGCTCGCAAGGCCAAGGAACGGACGACGACATGACCAACAAGGCCGCCGCAAGGCTGAAATCCGACGGCTGGAGCATCCTGGAGACCACGGGCTTCCTGCACCTGATCGGCCCGTTGTGGGAGCGCAGGGTCGACGGTCATTACGAGTTCGCACTCGCCACCGAAGACAAGCACCACAACCGCCGCGGCATGGTCCAGGGTGGCGTGATGATGACCTTCGCCGACCGCACCTGCGGCATGACCGCCCGCTATGTCTCCGGCAAGGAGTACATGGCGACGGTGCAGCTCGACACGCACTTCGTGGAAGCCGGCCAGATCGGCGACATCCTGATCTCTCGCCCGCGCGTGGTCCGCTCGACCCGCAGCCTGATCTTCATGAGCACCGAAGTGACGGTGGATAACCGCTGCATCGTGATGGCGAATGGCGTGTTCAAGATCTTGAAGGGGCCGGGGTAGCTGTTCGGTCAGGTTGCCACCGCCGCAACCACACACTCGTCGTCGTCCCCAACCTCGTCATTGCGAGCGCGGCGAGGCAATCCAGAATCCCTCCGCGGACACATTTCTGGATTGCCTCGCTGCGCTCGCAATGGCGACTGTAGCTGGCTATGCTGCCCTCCACCAATATCAAGGACCCGCCCATGCAATACCGCCAGCTCGGCCGCAGCGGCCTGAAAGTTTCGCCGATTTGTCTCGGCACCATGATGTTCGGCGGACCGACCGATGAAGCCACGTCACAACGCATCATCGACAAGGCGCACGCCGCCGGGATCAATTTCATCGACACCGCCGACGCCTATTCGAAAGGTGCATCCGAGGAAGTCGTCGGCCATGCCATCGCGAGCAAACGCCATGCCTGGATACTCGCGACGAAGCTCGCCAATCCCATGAACAACGAATTGGGCGATGATCCCAATCGCGGCGGGCTGTCGCGGCGCTGGGTGCTGCAGGCGGCTGACGAGAGCTTGAAGCGGCTCGGCACCGATCACATCGACATCTACTATCTGCACAAGGAAGATCATGCGACGCCGCTGGAGGAGACGGTCCGCGCGATGGGCGACCTGATCCGCGCCGGCAAGGTGCGCTATTTCGGCGTCTCGAACTACCGTGCCTGGCGCGTTGCCGAGATCTGCAACATCTGCGATCGGCTCGGCATCGACCGGCCTGCGGTGAGCCAGCCTTACTATAACGCCATGAACCGCATGCCCGAGGTCGAGCACTTCCCGGCCTGTTCCTATTACGGCCTCGGTATCGTGCCCTATAGTCCCTTGGCGCGCGGCGTGCTCACCGGCAAGTACAGGCCCGATGCAGCTCCCGACAAGGAGACGCGCGCGGGCCGCAACGACACCCGCATGATGCAAACGGAATGGCGGCCGGAATCGCTTCACCTCGCGCAGGAGATCAAGACGCACGCGGAGACGAAGGGCATCACCGCCGGCCAGTTCGCAGTCGCCTGGGTGCTCAACTCCGCCTTCGTCTCGTCGGTGATCGCAGGTCCCCGCACCGAGGAGCAATGGGACGGCTACATCAGCGCACTCGATTATCGTTTCACCGCGGAGGATGAGGCGCTGATCGACCGGCTGGTGACGCCAGGCCATCCGTCGACGCCCGGCTATAACGACCCGGCCTATCCGATCGAGGGCCGCCGCGCGCGGACGGCGTGAGAACGGGAGACCACGATGGCGCTTGAAGACCGCTACGGCTTTCCGCTCTCCACCACCTCGCATGAGGCAGCAAGCGCCTATCGCGAGGGCGTCGATCTCATGCTTTCGGGGTGGACCGGCACGGCGGAGACGCTGGAGTGCGCGATCACGGCGGACCCGGACTTCGCGCTGGCCCATATCGCCCGCGGCCGCGTGCATGCTTTCTACCAGCAGGGCGATCTCGCGCGGCAGAAGGCGGCGCTCGCGCGCGAGCTCGTCGCCAAGCGCGGCGCCGAGCGCGAGCGCTCGCATGTCGAGACGCTGGCGCTCGCGATCGAGGGCCGGCTGCCGGAGGCGATCGCATCGACGCTGAAGCACGTCGACGCATGGCGCCGTGGTGCTGTCGCTGCCGCTCGGCGCGTTCGGCCTGTTCGCCTTCTCCGGCATGGCCGACCACGATCGGGCCCGGCACGAGCTCTGCGAGCGCGTCGCGCAGCATTACGGCGAGGACTGGTGGTTCCTCACCATGTCCGGTTGGGCGATGACGGAGAATGGCGACGTCGCGCGCGGCCGCGCCGTCACCGAGCGCGGCTTCAATCTGCGCCGGGCCAACGCCCACGCTGCACATGCGGTCCTGCACGCGATGTTCGAGGATGGATCGATCGACGCGGCCGATCGTCTCGTCGACGACTGGATTCCGACTTACGACCGCGCCGGAATCCTGCACGGCCATATCCGCTGGCATCAGGCGCTCGGCGCGCTCGAACATGGCGACGCCGCACGGGCGCTTGCGATCTATGCCGACGTGCTTCAGCCCGCCGCGACGCGGGCGCCGCCACTCAACGTCATCACCGACAGCGCCTCCCTGCTCTGGCGCCTGTCGGCTTACGGTCATACCGTGCCGCAGGCGCTGTGGCGCGAGGCCGACGCCGCGGCGCAAAAGCTGTTTCCGAAGTCGAGCCTGTCCTTTGCCGACGTCCACATGGCGCTGTTCGCGGCCGCCACGCAGAACCGCGAGGCGCTGGCCGCGCGCCTTGCGGTGATCGAGCAGCGGCTCGCTGACGGTAAGCTGCCGGCCGGCCCCGTGGTGCCGGCGATCTTCCGGGCGCTCGCGGCTTTCGTCGATGAGGATTACGGGACTTGCGTGCAGATGCTCGCGCCGCTCCTCGGCGAGGTCGTGCGCATCGGCGGCAGCCATGCCCAACGCGAGCTGATCGAGGATACCTTTATCGTCGCGCTCATGCGCAGCGGTGAGCTGCCCCGCGCCCGTGCCGTGCTGGACGCCCGTCTGCACCGCCGGCCGTCCCTGCGCGATAAGCGCTGGCAGGCGGCGATAGGCTAGCTCCGCCACGAAAAAAACACCGCTCTGATGGCAGGTGCCTCTTGGGACGGATTGGGCGATTTGGACGAATCGCTGTCGGGGTGACACGGTGGTATTCCAGACGGGACTTGCAGAACAAACGAGATCGCAACCAATTTGCGATACGATCGTTATGGTGCGGAACCTTTCCGCCGCCACGGCCCTCTGGCACACGAGCCCGACGATGCGCCTCTGCCGACCGGTCCTCGCCGCTTTGACCGTGGCTCTGGCAAGTCCTTGTTTTGCCGAGACTTCCAAACCCATTCCGCTCGACAATCCGCAGTTGCAGCCGAACGCCTTCATCGATCTGCTGGCGCTGATGTCCGGCCACTGCAAGACGTTGAGGGTCGCAGGCCGCACCTTCCCGTGCAAGACAGTGGCCTATGCCCACGGCGACAAGGGCCGGGTCAATTTCGCGGTCGCGGTCGACGATCCCAGCGACGACAGCCACGTCGTGTCGTTCTCGGGCGAGAACGGCAAGCGCGCCGACGACAATTCTTACGAACTGCCGATCGACCGCATGCTGCTCAACTCCAAGGACCGCCCGAGGGTCGACGGCCTGCCGGTGCCGGCCGAGCAGACCTCCACCGGCATCTGCCGCCAGACCGGCAATTTCGCCGCCAGGAAGGTGCACGACGTCACCTGCTCGGCGACCGACAGCGATGGCCGGACCTACGAGCTCCTATTCGTCTCCGACGGCACGCCGGTCAGCGTGCGCCGCATTCGCCAGTCGGCACCGTCGATCCAGGACCCGTTCAAGTAGCTCAGATCACGGCGAGCGACCAGACGTGCCCTGGAGTGCGCAGGGTTCTCCACGTTGAACGCGACCATCTCCTCGCGCTGAGGCCGGGATGTTCGAGCGAGGGAATGCTCGAGAGCAGATCCCAGGTGCATTCGTAATGGTCGGTGGTGAGCATGCGCCCGCCGCGGAGCGAGTAGGCGCCGTTCGCGAGCTGCGTGCCATTCGAAGCTGCCGCCGACCAGCGGCTGCGCCTCCTAGATCGCGATGTCGTGCCCCGACAGCTGCGCATCGCGAACGAGGAACGCCGCGCCCGCGAGCGATCCAATGCCACCGCCGATGAAATACGCCTTCATGACCTGCCTCGACGTCCCGTTCGAATGTCGCGGCGACATTGCATCGCGCGGCGCGCGGTCAAAGTTGCGCTTGATCAAGGGCAGGCTGCCTGTAGATCACTTGAGTTGAGCCGATTGACTGATTGGCCTCGCCATGGCGTCCTTTCACGACGTCAGTGATTCCCCGGTGACATCGCGGCCAAGCTTCGGAACGACCCATGACGCGCGACCGCCTGTTTCTGCTGCAGCCCGGTTTCGAGGATCCGGCTTTTCCCGGCCAAAGCTTCTATTGCTGGCACTGCGCGCTGATCGAGAGCGTGCTGGCCTCGTTTCCACAGCTCGCCGAAAAGCTCGATGTCGAACGAATCCCCTGGCCACGGCCTCGGCAAGCCGTGATTGCGCTGGTCGGCGAGGAGAACCAATCGCTGCCCCTGCTCGTGCTCGCGACTGGGGCGACGTCGCCGCACCAGACCGGCAGCCACCAGGGCCGCGCCTTCATCGCCGACAAGGACGTCGCCGCGCTCTCCGAGCGCCACGGCTTTCCCGATCCGCATCCGTGAGAGTGTGCGCGAAAATTTGCGTGCTCACTCCCGTGTCGCGGACGCGCTGCAGCGTTCCTTGCGCTGCTGCGCAGAGCCGGGACCCACGCAGCCGACACACCAGGAACATGGGCCCCGGCTCAGCATCGCATCATCTAGGAGACGCTGCGCTGCGTTCGGGGCACAAGTCCGCAGCCGACGCATCGTCATGCGAAGATAGAACGCGCGGCATTCGAACATTCACAGACGTTAACGCGTGTTGATCGGACCTCACATCTGCGTCGTTTCGACGCCCGCACTGGCGGGAACACGCTGGATGCTCATCTGTTGTCACACGACATTCAACTGGAGTGATGACATGAAATATCTCATTGTCGCGATGGCCGTCGGCGCTGCGGCGCTTACTGGCGGATCGGCGGCGAACGCAGCCGGTGGCACGAGCGCCAGGCAGACCGCGCAGGAAAGCCAGTCCACCGACATCAGCGCACAGCGCAGGCACCATCGCTGGCATGGTCACCACCATCATTGGCGTCCTCATCACGGCTATTACCGGCCCTATTACAGAAGCTACGGCTATTACCCGCGCCACGGCTATTACGGCGGCGGCCCCTATGGGTACTACGGCGGCGGTCCCGGCGTGACGTTCAGCTTCGGCGGCGGACGCTGGTAAGACGCAAGCGGCCCGCAGAGATGCGGGCCTCTTTTGCTATCCCTGCAAGATCATCCCCGCCGTCTCCAGGCCACTCGCGAGCGCCGCCTCGACCGTGCCCATGTCGCGGCCGCGATAGAGTGCTTCGCCGGAAAACAGCACCCGCCCGCCTGCACGCGAGAGGATCGCTTGTGCCTCGCGCGTCCGCGGCGTCGCCCACGAATAGGCGCCGCGCGCGAAGCGATCATGCGCCCAGTTGGCCGCAGCTCCGGCCACCAGCTGGCGCGCGATGTCATCGCGCGGCAGGCTGAAGACGGCGGCGAGCGAGCCAAGCCCGGCCTCGATCAGGCCTTGCGGATCGAGGCTTTCCAGCTCCATCGTGCGCGGACCGCCGAACCAGCCCGTAAGCACGGCATGCTGGCTCGGATATTGCGTCCACCACACCGGGATCGCCTGGTCCGACAGCAGGAAGGTCATGTCCGCAAGGTCTTCCTTGCGCTCGCGCCACCATGGCCGTGCGAAGCGCAGTACGATCTTGATGACATTGCCAAAGCCGATGTCGTCGGCAGCAGCAAGCTTCGCGCGCGCCCCCGCCGTCAGCGCGATCTCGCGCAGCAGCGGCAGCGGCACGGTGAGGATCACGCGATCGCAGGCATGCACATCGCCGCCGGCGCATCGAACGGCTACCGCGCCGCCCTCCTCCGCAATGGCCGATACGACGCAACCGAGACGGATAGTCACGCCGTGCCTGCGGCAGTCGGCGGCCAGCACGTCGATCATCGCGCCGTATCCACCATCGATGCGCGCCTGGGGAGCGTGTCCGCCATCCATCCATTCCGCGCGCAGCGCTAGCGTTGACGCGCGCTCAGGATCGGCCGCGTCATACCCCTCGACCATCCGTTCGATCGAATGGCGCATCGACGCGTACTCGTCCCCGGAAAAATGCCGGCGCAGGAAGTCGGCGACCGTGAGGTCGTCCTTCAAGTCCCCTAGCACGGCCTGAAGCTCCGCTTCGTGAGGATCGAGGCGATCCTCGCGCGAAAGCTTCGTCCCGTCAAAGCTCCACTGTTCGCCTTCGATCTCCTGAAGCGACAGCGCGGCCTCGCGCAGGAGTGCGCGCGTGACCGGCGCCTCGCCATGAACGAACTCGGCGCCGCCATCGGCGGGATAGCCGAACTCGGAGACCGGTAGCGGATGAATGCGACCGCCACAGCGCTGGCGCGCTTCCAGGATCGTCACCTTGCGGCCGGCACGCGCCAGCTCGCGCGCCGCCATCAGGCCGGCCGCGCCCGCGCCGACGATCACGATGTGCTCGGATGTATCGGACATGGCCGCGCCTTACCGGCTCGCGGCTTGAGGATCGTTCTCGATCAGATATCGCAGCAGCAGGACGCCGCCGCCGAGCTCGCGCGTGCTCTCCAGCGTCATCGCCGTGATCGGCGCGCGCCGCTCGCTGTCCGCCTCGGTCGAATCGAACACGAAGGGGGCGCCTTTCGCGCCGTCGATCGCGGGGCTGAGGACCAGATTGAATTCGTCGATGAGGCCGGCGCGCAGGAACGCGCCGTTGGCGACGCCGCCGCCCTCGACCAGCAGACGCTTCACGCCGAGTTCATGGCTGAGAATGTCCAGCGTCAGGGCCAGGTCGATCTCGGATTTACCGGCAAAGATGTAGGACACGCCCTCGCCGCGGAGGCCAGCGAGATGCGAATCCGGAACGTTCTCGGTCAGCACGACGACGATCGGATCGCCGCCGATGTCCGCACGCCCCCAGCCGATCTTGCCTTGGGCATCGAGCACGACCCCATAGATTTTCGCATCGCGCTGCGCAAACCAGTTCTCGCGTGGAAATTTCGCGTTCGTCGCGGGATAAGGCTTGCCCTTGGCGAACTCCGACCCGGTGACGCGGCCGATCACCCAGGCATCGCCGCCGAGCTCGTCGTGGATTTTTTCGAACCAATCCGTGCCTGCGCCCTTCGGACGCCAGCGGCTGGGATGTGTGCGGCCGTCGAGGCTCGAGTGCATCAGACAGATGACATACGGCTTCATGCAATCCTCCGAGTAGCGCTCAGGCCGCCGATCCATCGCCGCCTGCATTCTCCTTGGCGCGCGCGTTCACGATCAACGCCAGCGGATTGAGCTTTGGCGGCGCGACGAGCTGGAGCGTGTTGGTGTCGCGATGATTGAACGGCGCGCCGCGCACGAACAACTCGGTCTGGATCAGATAGGTCCAGCTGCCATCGTCGTTGAAGGTGATGTCGCAGCGGTAAGCATCGGTGCGGAAGGCCTGTTCCAGAAAATCGGTCGAGCAGATCCCGTAAGCGGTGTCGCCGCGCTTGGCCGTGACCGAGATTGTCCTGTCATCGGGCCCGGCCTTGCCCGAGGCCAGCAGCACCTGTCCGCGCGGGATCGCCAGCGTCTGCATGACCAGACCGGTCGCCGGCTCCCACAGCCAGTAGCCGACCTGGTCGTGGAACGTGATGTCTTCCTCGGGTGTGTTGATGTGGATGTGATAGCGCAGCCCGTACAACAGCTGCGGCCCGTTGGCCTGCGGATCGATCGGATCCATTCGGATGCGCTCGATGAACGTCCGCCGCTCGGGCCCTTCCGCCTTCGGATTGATGTCGATGCCCTTGTCGGCCTGCCAGGTGCCGGCAAGACGGCGGAGCGGGCCGAGATTGGCAAGTCCGTCGGGCGAGACGTCCTCGGGCTCGGTGAAGATATCGGCGGGAATGGGGAGCATAGAGGCCTCGCGGGGTTGTCGGGGCCACCAATATCACAGGCAGGCGCGGCGTGAATTCAACTCATGCCGCCGACAGGCATTCGAGCCATGCGATGATGCTCGTTGCATTCGGCCCCGTCCTCGAAGCGACAGCCTGCAGGCTGCCGCCGTTGCTGACGTTGCCGGTGTAAGCCGCAAGCCACTCTCAAGCCGCCTCCGACGTTGATCTCGCACGCTGCTCGAGCATGCCGATCGTCGCGACCAGATTATCGCGTCGGGCGCGAAGGTTGAGCGCAAGAAGCGGGTAAGTCGGCTGGTGCACGTCGAACACCCCGGCGCGAGCTTCTTCCTCGAGAATATCGGTGTTGATCAGTCGAACGCGCCACCACAAATCCGCGATCAACGCGTCGAGCCGGAGTTCATCAGCAGCACCAGAACGGGACACTTCCTGCATCGCTTGCCTCAACCTGAAACGGCCTCTTCGCCGAGGCCTGGCTTGGGCCCTGCTTGAGCAAGCACAGTGCCAGGAAATGTCGGGCCGCGATCTGGCTTGGGAATTAGCTCCGCGCGGCGCTGCTTCGGCTCTCGTCGGGGGCCGAACGTGTCAGTGGGCCGACCAAGCCTTATCGTCTAAGGCATTCATAATCCGAGGCAATTTATACGAAGGAAGATCACCTGCTCAGCTTCTGCTCTTGGATGCAAGGGCTGCAGTGGCGCCATGATGACAAACGCCGAAGGCATTCGGCTCACGCCGCCCGACCTTTGCGGCGCCCCGTGCGGTCTTGCCAGGAGAGGCCGGCGAGCGGCACGGGCTTGCTGAAGTGAAATCCCTGGCCGAGCGGGATGCCGAGTGATTGGAGCCTTCTGACCTGTTCAGAGGACTCGACCCCCTCGGCGACGATCGACAGCTTCAACGTCTTCGCGAGCTGCACGATGGACTTCAGCACGGCGACGGTCTCGCTTCGATCGATCCGGTCGATGAATGACTTGTCGATCTTGACCTTGTCGAACGGAAACGCCGTCAGGTAGGACAATGACGAGTAACCGACACCGAAATCATCGAGGGCAATGGAGACGCCAAGCGCCTTGAGGCGCTGAAGCGTCTTGAGGTTCTCCTCTGTGTCGGCGAGAAATACGCTCTCGGTGATCTCGAGCTCGAGCCGGGTTTGCGGAAGGCCACTCTCCACCAACGCAAACGTCACGGCGTCGACGAGATTGGTGCCGGCAAATTGCAGGGCAGAGAGGTTGACGGCGACCTTGACGTCGGCCGGCATGCTGGTCGCATCGCGACAGGCTCTGGCGAGCACCTGATTGCCGAGCTCGACGATCAGTCCCCCCGCCTCCGCAACGGCGATGAACTCTGCCGGAGGAATGTAGCCCCTGCTGCGGTGATGCCAGCGCGCCAGGGCCTCGACCGATTTTACCCGACCGGTGCCCAGCTCGATCACGGGCTGATAAAACACCTCGATCTCCTCACGCCAGATCGCTTCGCGCAGCTCGATCTCGAGCACGTTGCGCTGCTCCGCTTCGGCCTTGAGCTCCGCTGAATAGACGTGGAAGCAGCTTCGGCCGGCATTCTTCGACCTGTAGAGCGCAAGATCGGCGTTGCGAAGGATCTCGTCGACCCGCGTGCCGTGCTCGGGCACGAGTGCAAGGCCAATGCTACAGCCGATCACGACCGGATGGCCATCGATATGATAGGGCTCGGCAATGGCCTGGACCAGCCGCGCCGCCAGACTTGCAGCGCCGCCGCGCATCGCGGCCCGGCCCGGCGCCACGATCACGGCAAACTCGTCGCCGCCGATCCGGGCCGCCATGTCGATGTCACGGATCTGCGCCTTGATCCGGACGGCGACCTGCTTCAGGAGCGCGTCGCCGCATTGATGGCCGAGCGCATCATTGACGGACTTGAACTTGTCGAGATCCAGCAGGAGTACTGCAAACGTAGGCTCCAGCGGGCGCGAGCCGGCCAGCGCCTCGTCAATACGCTCCTTGAACAGATTGCGATTGGCAAGGCCGGTCAGGCTGTCGTAGTGCGCGAGCTTCTCGATCCGGTCCTCGGACGCCTTGCGCTCGGTGATGTCCTCGTGGGTGGCGACCCAGCCACCGCTCTCGCGCCGGCCGTAGGAGATGTAGACGACCCGTCCATCCGGAAACTGGACGGTGTTGGACGTGTGCTCCGATTGAGCGAGCCGATTCTTCAGATCGACGAGATAAGCCCCGACGTCGAGCACGGCGGTCTGTTTCGCGAATACATCCCGGAAATCCATGCCGATCCGGATCTCCTCAGGCACCAGCCCATAGAGTTCGAGCCATTGCCGGTTGAACGCGATCAGGCGGTCACGGCCGTCGAACATGCTCAAGCCCTGCGGAAGGTTTCGGAGCGCATCCTCGAACTTGCCGGCAAAATCGCGCAGCTCACGGTGGGCACGATCCAGCGCCTGTTGCCGCCGCCAATGGAATGCCGCGGCGGCCACGATGATGAACGTGAGCAGCAACGTGCCGCCGAGATAGACCTTCTGTCTGAAGGCGGCGCGGGAATAGATCTCCTGCTCCGAAATGCCGACCGTGAGGATGAGCGGAAACGCGAGCGACCTGCGCGCGGTGATCAGCCGGTCACTGCGGTTCGGCCGGTTCTCGTTCCAATATTGTGCATAGAAGCCGTCTCCCAGCTCACCCTCGACGCGGTTCGGCGCGCGTTGTCCCAGCACGGAGCCCTGGTCCACGCCGCGCGCGGCGAGCACGACATGGTTCGCATTCCTGAGCACCAGCGTTCCTCCGGCTCCCAGCTTTGCCGTTTCGTAGAACTTGCCGATGAGGTCCACGCTGATCGAGCCGACGACTACGCCGGCCGGATTCCGGGCAAGGTCGAACACCTTTCTCGCGAGCTGGATGGTCCACTGGCGCGACACCCGCCCCACCACCGGCTTCGCCACGTAGAGGCTATCATCGGCTTGCGCCATGGCCTCGATGAAGTGCTCGCGATCGCCGAGATAGAGCGGCGGGCCGGAATAGCCCGCCGTGGTATCGAGCAAGTAGCCGTCCGGTCCGATCAGCGAGAACTGAACCACGTCGCCACTCGCAATGCGGGTCTTGTCGGACCAGAACTTCAGGCTGAAGGTCAGCGGGTCCTGGGCGTAAAGTGCGCGCACCACCAGCAACGACTGATCGACCTGTTCGAAAATACGTTCGGTGTTTTCCTCGAACAATTCGGCGACGCTATCGCCGTGCGACCGCGCCTGCTCGACCGCGTCCGCCCGCTCCGATGACGTGATCGCGAAGTAGCCGATCCAGACCAGGGGCAGGAAGAACAATGCGATCTGCAGTGGCGCATTGCGCAGAACCGTCAGCGCCGCCCTGCGGAGTGATCTCGGGCGCATGATCATGCCCGCTCGCGCCAGCCACAGCGGCCGAACAGTGCTGATCGCCGAAAACAGCATCGCCTCTCTCCGCCTCGATTGCACAGAGACGGCCACGGCCGAAAGCGGGACGCGGGCCTGTCCATGGCCCGAATCTAGTCAGGACAGCCTTAAGTTTCGGTTGGAACAAAGCTTAGCTTTTGGCTTGCGAGGTCCGTATGACCACGGGGGCATGGCGGCTTTGAGCAGCATGGCGGTGTCCAGGTATTGACAGTGATGGTGTCCTACCACACCCGCGCGGGGGCTTCTCACATCGCGCGTGCAAGCATGATCGCACCGGACAGGATGAGGGCCCCGCCTGCCGCATGGCTCAGTCTTCGGCCAAACGGCAGCAGCTTCTCACCGGCGACATAGAGCGCGATGGCGATGATCCAGACAGGATTCATCACGCCACCGACGAACAACAGGACCATCAATGACCAGCAGCAGCCGACGCAGTAGCTGCCATGGCGAAGTCCCATGCGGAATGCCCCGCGCGTTCCAGGTTGCCAGTGTCGGCTGAGAAATAGCAGTGGGCTGTCGCAGTAGCGCAAGCAGGCATGCTTGAGCGGCGTGAACTGGTAGAGCCCAGCGGCAACCACAATGAGGCCGCCGAGGATGGCGCTGGTGCTTGCCATCGCCATCGACAGCAACCCGAAGCGCTCGAGCGCCCATTGCGTCAGCACCGCGAAGACGCTGAATCCCGCCCATGTCGCGAGATAGCCCGCGAGAAAGATCCAGGCATCGATTGCGGCGCGGGATGCAGTCTCCTGCTTGCGCTTGACGCTCGCATACAAGAGCACGGTGGGCGCCGCGCTCGGCGCCATCATCGCGACCATCATCACCCACCACATCACGAACAGCAGCACTGCATAGTCCGGCGCCCATGGCATCGGCGCCATGTCCGGCATGTCGGCCATCATCTCGGTGTCCATGCCGGCGCCTGCAGCGAGGTAGGCCCAGGCGAGCGCCACCACTGCGGCGGTCCCGATCGCGACGATCAGCCGGTCGCGGTGGAGCAGCTGTTCCAACATCGGGCGCCCCTGCATCGAGTTGTCCAGGATGGCGATGAGGAGCTGACACCGGGATGTCGTCTCGGTGTCAGCGCCGCATCACGCCGCAACGCCCTCGGGCGTCTGCACGACATTGGCGAGCGAGCTGTGCGTACCCCGGGTCTCGAACGAGATCGCGCCGGTCGAGCGGATATTGGCGGACGCGACCTCGGCAGCCCGGTGCTCGAAGCCCTCGGGCATGACCACCTGAACGCGATGGGGAGCGCCGGTCACGGGATTCTTGATCGGCTCCACCTCGGTCTCGAGCACATCGCCGGCGACGAGTTTTGCGATACGGCCATTCTTGTCGAAGGAAAATTCGAACGGCGCGAAAACCGGGTCGCGAATGGTCGTCACGATCAGGCTGAAGATGTGGAACAGCGTGCCCTCGGCCGAATGCTTGCCCGACAGAATGTTGAACAGGGCCTGTCGCTGCTCCGGCGTGGCACGCTGGTCGACGATGGGCTGCATCGTGCCGTTGCCTTGATGCAGTGCGCCGGGGAAATCCACCACGACGGCAAAACAAATGCCGTCGAGCTTGACGCCCTCAAAATGCCCCCTCGTGATCCGCATGCCGACCATGCCTTTGCAATAGCCGTGGGTCGGTAGAGTGTTGAAATCGCAAGGGCAGCCAAACGCGCAATTGCAATTCTTCATCCATTCGCCTTCGAGACGCCAGTCCGATGCAGCCATGGCACATCTCCCAATGTGAGCGGGGACACAGCAGCCCTTGACGAATTTGTTCAGCGTTCTTGTCGAGGCAACGCAAAAAGGGCGCGAGCGGGATCGAGTCCGATCAGAAAGCCGGCATCGCAGAAAAGTATGGTGGCGAGCTGCCGTTTACCGTCCCGGCATCATATCAGCGGCAGCCGGGCGCGTATAGCGAACGGCGTTAGTGGCTCAGGCGCAGCCGGAGATGTTCGACGTCAGGGACGTGGCGCCCCTTCGGCGCTCGCCCGCCCGATACGCACAGCGCCACTCCCTTCAAACCAAAGCTGCGAACTCCTATCCATTTGAGACATAAATACAATTCATCCAGGAAACGGGCCATTTTGCCGGGAAAACGCTCTGATTGCGGCATTCGGGGGCAAGGCCTATGCTGAAGCCCGGCAATCACGCGGCCGCCCATCGTGCGGCGGGGGCAGCCTCACGGTGGATGGCTCGCACACCCATCCGAAAGGCTACGCCATGACCATTGCCCACACATTGCACCGATATCTGGCTGCCGAGAACATCGAGTATGCCGAGATCCCTCACGCCTTCACCATGTCATCCGCGCGCACGGCGCAGGCTTGCCACATCTCGGGCGATCACCTCGCCAAGGCCGTCGTGCTGCGGCATGACGGGGGCTATATGCTCGCGGTCTTGCCAGCATCGCACCATCTCAACCTGCCGGACTTGAAGGAGAGGCTCGGCGAAGATCTTGTGATGGCCAACGAGACCGAGATCAACCGGCTGTTCGCGGACTGCGCGCACGGAGCCGTTCCGGCGGTCGGCCGGTGCTACGGGCTCGATCTCGTCGTCGACGACAGCATCCGCGACCAGCCTCAGGTCTATATCGAGGCCGGCGATCACGAGACGCTGCTTCAGCTCACCCATGCGCAGTTCGCGCGCCTGACGGCCAACGCACCGCATGGACGCTTCAGTATGCACGACTGACGCGGCATGACAGTGGGGATGATTCCCGGCACGCCCGTCGCGGCGACGCGTGCGGTCGCGCCCGGTTCGTTGTATAGTCAAGTCGCGGGGGCTGCGTTCGCAACGGAGGTCCTCCATGAAAGTCAAAGAGGCAATGCACAAGGGCGTCGATTGGGTCAGCCCCGACACCCCGATCACCGAGATCGCGAAGTTGATGCAAGGCCACGACATCGGCTGCATTCCGATCGGCGAAGACGACCATTTGATCGGGATGGTGACCGACCGCGACATCGTCTGCAAAGGGCTTGCGCGCAGGGACTTCAACGCCGCGCGCATGACAGCACGGGACGTGATGACTGAAGGCATCCATTGCTGCCGGGAGGACGACGATCTGGCGAAAGCCGTGCATCACATGCAGACACTGAAGATCCGCAGGTTGCCTGTGATCAACAAGAGCAAGCGGATGGTCGGCATGATCAGCCTGGGTGATGTCGGGCAATCCGCCACGGCAGATTTGTTGACCCAGTGCGTCAAGGGCGTATCGGCGCACCATTGAGGCAACATCGGCTCGATCCGGACCTTCATCGGATCGGTCGCAGCCCCCCCGCGGCCGCGGAGTTCTCTCGAGCGGTGCATTGACTGCACTATAGCTCGGTTCGCCGCACTCTGCGGCCATTTCCGCTCGGGGCAAGCGGCAGTAACCGGCTGGAGCGTTTCCCAACGAAGTGGACACCGGCTTCGCGTAAAACGCGTCAAAACAAGAATCTGGAGCCCCGTTCCGATGCAATCGGAGCGGAAGCGGCCCTCGTCAAACCCGAACGCTGAGGCGGGATGGTGCCCAGGGGCGGAATCGAACCACCGACACTGCGATTTTCAGTCGCATGCTCTACCAACTGAGCTACCTGGGCGTGCTCCAAGAGAGGGGCCAAAGCCCATCGAGCGGGCGGTTTATAGTGGGCTCGGGGCGGCCTGTCCACCCGGCTTCGCCAAGAGGCTTCCCCGGGCACGGCCCGGCTGTGCACAAGGAAGGACGGGCTTGCCGCGATTGGCCGGCGGCGGACCGGACATTCACGCAAAGAATTGATATCGTTTATTTATTCGACGTCATCCGGATCGTCGTCGCGGCCAGGGATGACATAGGAACCCTTCAGCCAGCGGTTCAGATCGACGTCGCGGCAGCGCGAGGAGCAGAACGGGCGGGTGGCCTGTGACTGCGGCTTGCCGCAGATCGGGCAGGTCTTGAGCGGGCTTGCGGGTTTTTTGACTTCGTCGTCCATGACGTCGGCAGTTTACCTGAGGTGAAGGGGTTTAAGCGCCGGCCGGCAAACGGGTTCCTTCGACGGCAACCCCCGCATTCCGCAGGGGCCCGAAGCGGGCTGCGCCGGCTTGGCCGCCGACTCACACTGCGGTGGCGTTGAGCCAGCCGAAACGGATCGGAAAACCTTCGCCACCGAGCAGCGTCGCGGTCTCGTAGAGCGGCAGGCCGACGACGTTGGTGTAGGACCCCACCATCTTGACCACGAAGGAGCCGGCGATGCCTTGCACGGCATAGCCGCCGGCTTTGCCGCGCCATTCGCCGGAGCCGATATAGGCCTGGATGTCATCCTCCGAGAGTCGCTTGAAGCGCACGCGGGTCTCGACCAGGCGCTGCCGGAAGGCTTCGCGCGGCGTGACGAGGCAGATCGCGGTGTAGACGCGATGGTTGCGGCCCGACAGCAAGCGCAGGCATTGCGCGGCCTCGTCGACCAGATTGGCCTTGGGCAGGATGCGGCGGCCGACCGCCACCACGGTGTCGGCGGCGAGGATGAAGGCGCCACGCAGCTCGTCGTCGAGCTGCACCGATTTGAGTGCTGCATCGGCCTTTGCCCTCGCGAGCCGATTGGCGCAGGCGCGCGGCAGCTCACCCCGCCTCGGCGTCTCGTCGACATCGGCTGGCCGGAGCGCGTCCGGCTCGATGCCCGCCTGGTTGAGCAGCGACAGCCGACGCGGCGAACCGGAGGCAAGTACGAATTTGGGGCGGCCTAGCATCAGGTGATTTGGGGGGATGAAGCGGGGTGAATTGCGCGCGGAACCTATCGGAAGGGGGCCGGTTTCACAACCCGGGAACCAGTGGTTTGGTGATTCGAGGCTGGCCCAGCACGCATGTGCCTACGCTCTGTGACGCGGGTGTTACGGACGCCGCTTGCTACCCGCTCGCCGCGCCCGCCTTGGCAAAGCGCCGTCGGATGCGCATCAGGAGCTGGTCGCAGAGCTCGCGATAGGCCGCGAGCTTCTGGTCGCGGCTGCCTTCGATGGTGGTGGGATCCTGCGTCGGCCAGTACTCGACCTCGGCCGCGAGTGTCCGCGTCAGATCCAGCGCCTTGTGATGCGCCTCGGGCGAGAGTGTGATGATGAGGTCGAAATTCAGCCCTTCCCAATCCTCCAGCTCCTCGAAGGTCTGCGGCTTGTGAGCCGAAATGTCCTGGCCAAGCTCGGCCATCACGGCCACTGCGAATGGATCGAGCTCGCCCTTCCTGGCGCCAGCCGACTTCACGTAGAGGCCTTGCGGAAACATGTGCTGCAGCAGGCTCTCGGCCATCGGCGAGCGCACGCTGTTCATCGCACAGGCGAACAGCACCGATTGCGGATCGCGTGCGCGTGGCGGACCCGCCATCGCTTACGCTCTTTCGTTTTGGCGCATGATCCGATCCGAAAACCGGTTCCCACTTTTCGGGATCATGCGCGCTCACCCCTTCCAATGCAGGACGGTGATGAGCGTGAATAGCCGGCGCGAAGTCTCGAAATCGACCCGCACCTTGCCCTTCAGCCGCTCCTGCAGCGTGCGCGATCCCTCGTCATGGATGCCGCGGCGGCCCATGTCGATGGCCTCGATCTTGTCCGGGGTCGCGGTGCGGATCGCCTGGTAGTAGCTGTCGCAGATCATGAAATAGTCCTTCACGATGCGCCGGAACGGCGTCAGCGACAGCAGATGCGCGACCACGGGCGTGCCGTCCTCGCGGCGGATATCGAACATCAGCCGGTTGCCGGTGATGCCGATATGCAGCGTGAACGGACCCTTCCCTTCGGCGCCATCGGGCGCGAACAGGTTCTGCTCGATCAGATCATAGATCGCGATCGCCCGCTCATGCTCGATGTCCGGCCCGGAACGGCCGATCGAGTCCTCGTCGAGCGTGACGGCGACGATGCGATTGGTCGAGTCGTCCTGTTCGGGCGGCTTTGTCATGACAGATTGAGGCGCAATCCAATCGAGCGCGAATGGGCATCCAGCCCCTCCGCCTTGCCGAGCGTCATCGCGGCTGGACCCAGCGCACGCAATTGATCGGGTCCGCATTTCAGAATCGAGGTGCGCTTCATGAAGTCATGCACCGAGAGCCCCGAGGAAAATCTCGCCGATCGCGCCGTCGGCAGCACGTGGTTCGAGCCGCCGACATAGTCGCCGACCGCTTCAGGCGTATGCGGCCCGAGGAACACCGCGCCGGCGTTGCGGATCTCTGAGGCGAGCGCGTCCGGATCCGCCGTCATGATCTCGAGATGTTCGGCAGCGATGGCATCCGCGAGCGGGATCGCATCCTCGAGGTTCTTCACCATGATGACGGCGCCGAAATCGGCCCAGGAACTGCTTGCGATCGCGGCGCGCGGCAGCGTCTTCAGCTGCGCCTCGACCGCCTTTTCGACATCGGCGGCAAGGCGCGCCGAATCCGTGATCAGGATCGATTGCGCGCTCGCGTCGTGCTCGGCCTGCGCCAGCAAGTCGGCGGCGATCCAGTCGGCGTTGCCGGTGTCATCGGCGATGACGAGCACCTCCGAAGGGCCGGCGATCATGTCGATGCCGACTTTGCCGAACACCAGCCGCTTTGCGGCGGCGACATAGGCGTTGCCGGGCCCGACGATCTTTGCGACCGGTGCGATCGTCGCGGTGCCGTGCGCGAGCGCGGCGACGGCCTGTGCACCGCCGACACGGTAGATCTCGGTGACGCCACCGAGATGCGCGGCCGCCAGCACCAGCGGATTGAGCTTGCCGTCCGGCGAGGGCACCACCATCACGAGACGTGCAACGCCGGCGACCTTCGCCGGCACGGCGTTCATCAGCACCGAGGACGGATAGGCCGCGGTGCCGCCGGGCACGTAGAGGCCGGCCGATTCGATCGCGGTGTAGCGCCAGCCGAGCTCGACGCCGAGCGGGTCGGTGAAGCGCTCGTCCTTCGGGAGCTGACGGCGGTGATAGGTCTCGATGCGGTCCCGCGCGAGTTTCAGCGCGTCCAGCGTCGCGGCGTCGCAGGCCTTCACGGCGGCCTCGATCTCAGCGGCGGAGACGCGCAAGGAGGATGCATCGAGCCTCAAGCGGTCGAATTTTGCCGTGGCCTCGAGCAGGGCGGCGTCGCCGCGCCTGGCCACATCATCGACAATCGCGCGCGCGGCGGCCTCGACGTCGGCCGAAGCCTCGCGCTTGGCGGCGAGGAAGGCGGCGAATCGCTGGTCAAAATCGGCGCTGCTGCGGTCGAGGCGAACGGGCATGTTTCGCTTGGCTTCTGGCTGGTCTTGAGGGGCGGATCGGCGCAGGTCCCCTGCTCAATGGCGCGGCGGGGAAGCTGCGTCAACCCTCGGGAGATGCCGTTCCGGCGAGGGCTGAGCCCGTTTGGCTGGTATACCGGCCACGTCACCCCTCCCCCTCAATTCCCACTCCCAACTCGTCCGCCCCGAGGTCGGTCAGCTCGCATTCCAGGCACTCGACGTCCAGGCGGATGGCGCCGCCCTGGGCGAACAAAAGCAGGGCACTGCCGCCAGGCTCCTCGTGCCGCCCATCCTGGGGATGAAATTCAATGCCGATCAGGTCCAGCACCTTTTCCGGCACAGCGAGGTCGATGTTGCGCGACTTGCAGGCGAGCACACGGTCGAAACGGAGCGCGGCGACCAGCCGGCGCGGCTCGGCCTCGCCCTCCAATGTCTGCTCCCAATCCAGCCGGCTCATGCCGACTACAAGCCGCTTCTCGCTCTGCCGCCAGATGATGTCGGACGTCTGGACTCGGGCGTCCTGGACATGGGTGGAGATCACCGCGAGATCGTCGGCGTCGAGCGCGATCAGTTTGAGCTGGGGCGACATCGCCGACACTTCTCCTTTGGAGCGGACGGGACTCAACGCGCGCGGGCCGCGAAATTTCCGTACAAACTAGCAGGTCAGAGGCTATTGATATCCGTCATCTCCAGCATCCCGCGCGGATACCCTCCGGGCAACGCGGATCATGGCGCGGCCGAATCTGCTCGGTCGAGGTCACGAGCCGCGGGGGAAATCCGGCGTAGCACCGACCTTTCGCCGTCGGCTGTCAACGGCTGCGACAATCGGCCGACCCAATGGATTTATTGACGCCAGGGCCGTTCGCAATGAGGTCCGTCCGCCGGGATAGCCGGCAAGGTTCACCGGGCCCAGCCGGCGGCGAGGCTGCGGCAACAGCCGCACCACCAAGCCTTCATGGTTGACGAAGGGATCTTGTCGTCTCACCTGGAGCGCTGCGGAATATGAGACGGGGTGGGGTGACGGTCTCTCCGCATTGAGCAGTGCCCGATTGGAGAGATCGCTTCACCCCGCTCGCGCTTCGCGCGATCGACCCTGCCCTCCAGGGCAAGAGCCTCAGTCCTTGAAAAACGCAAGGAGATCCGCGTTGATCGTTTCGGCGTGCGTTGTCGGCATGCCGTGAGGGAATCCCTTGTACGTTTTCAGAATGCCCTTCTTGAGCAGCTTGGCCGAGAGCGGCGCCGAGTCGGCATAGGGCACGATCTGATCGTCGTCGCCGTGCATCACCAGCACAGGCACGTTGATCTTCTTCAGGTCCTCGGTGAAATCGGTTTGCGAGAACGCAACGATGCCGTCGTAGTGCGCTTTCGCACCGCCCATCATGCCCTGGCGCCACCAGTTCTGGATCACCGCTTCCGACGGTTTTGCGCCGGGGCGGTTGTAGCCGTAGAACGGGCCGGCGGGGAGGTCGCGATAGAATTGCGTGCGACTGGCGGCGAGCTGCTTCTGGAGATCGTCGAACACGCTCTTCGGGAGCCCGCCGGGATTGGCCGCCGTCTGCACCATCAGCGGCGGTACCGCCGAGAGGATCGCCGCTTTCGCCACCCGGCTTTCCCCATGACGCGCGATGTAGTGCACGACTTCGCCGCCGCCGGTGGAATGCCCGACATGAATGGCATTCTTGAGGTCGAGATGCGCGGTCAGCGCGGCGAGATCGTCGGCATAATGATCCATGTCGTGGCCGTCGGCGACCTGCGCCGAGCGGCCGTGGCCGCGGCGATCATGGGCGATGACGCGATAGCCGCGCGTGACGAAGTACAGCATCTGCGCGTCCCAGTCGTCCGAAGAGAGCGGCCAGCCATGGCTGAACACGATCGGCTGGCCCGCGCCCCAGTCCTTGTAGAAGATCTCGACGCCGTCTTTGGTGATGGTGGGCATGGATTACTCTCTTTCGGTGAAATTGGTGCGCGCGAACAGGCACGCGCCGACGATCTGCAGATGGTTATGCGACGTTCCGAATGCGATGCCCCGCATCAACTGGGAACGTCGAGAATCGTGTGATCAGGCAAACGCCATCGGCCTGAAGCGGCGCCAGGCGCCGATCGTCAGCACCACGAAAAACACCAGCACGATACCCTGCACGACGGCGAATACCGGCCCCGATGGCGGCGCCGGCGGTACGGCGGGCGCGAGCGCGGCAAGCGCCGGCACCTTCAGGAACGACTGGATCACCAGCACGAAGACGTTGAAATACAGCGAGATCATCGCGGTCACGATGTAGACCGGACGCCAGACGCCGGCGAGCCTCATGCCGTAGAGCGCGACGCAGGCGATCGCGAGCAGCACCAGCGAGATGATGCCGATGATGTGCGAGGGCAGCAGCTCCCTGGACGGGAATAGGAATCCGGTGGCGCTGGTGAGGATGGTGAACAGCAGGAAGATCGCGGTGAGGCCTCGCATCGGCTTCGAGCCGAGCAGACCGAACATCACGACCAGGCCGGCGGCGATCGCGATCAGGCTGATGATGACATGGACCAGCGTGACGGCAGGCAGGCTCAACCCAAGGACCATGACATCTCTCCTACTCTCCGCATTGAGATGATGAGAGTAGTATTACGGCCCTCATGGAATTGCCACCTGCGTTGTCGCCACATACAGAGGTGCAGCCACGCGTCATCGTGCGAATCGACAAACGCATGGCTGAATTTCTTGCAGCGCCGTCGCGCATGACGGCAGTTGTTAGTTTGTAGCCCGATGGAGCGAAGCGGAATCCGGGAAACGTGCCACATGCAATAGCTGCCCCGGATTACGCTGCGCTCCATCCGGGATCTACGGGCATTCAGGCTTTCGACGAAGGTTGGATCGATCCCTCACACGTCCTTGGTGTCGAAGATCAGCATGTCGGCACCGCCGCTGGCGAATTTCGGCACGTCGGCGCCGGTCGCCTTGCCTTCCGGACTGGCGAATGCCGCCTGGATGTCGGCCACGCTGTCGAAGGTGAGGATGGCGACGAGATGGATTCCGGAAGGACCTGCGGGAGATGCAACCGGCCCCTTGCTGACGGCGTATTTCTTCAGGCCGGGAAGTTTCTTCGCGAGCGGGATGTGCGTTTCGGCATAATACTTGTCGAAGGCGTCAGTATCCTTTGGTGTTTTGTATAGCACGACGATTTCAGCCATTTAGTTCTCCCGTTGAAACTTGTTATCGTAATTCCTCATGGTGACGAGCGCGCGAAGCAGGCGTCTCGAACCATGCAGGCCCAGATGCATCCGGGCCTTCATCCCTCGAGACGCGCGCAAGCGCGCTCCTCAGGATGAGGGATAGTCACGCATCGCGCGGCTCGATGGCAAGCCGGATTCGGCTTGCCATGCGCTTGCCTTCTGCTTGACTAAAGCGCCGGTTTTGCGGCGTCGCCGAGATAGCCGTGCAGGGAGGCTACGACCTGCGCCCCTTCGCCGATGGCGCCGCCGACGCGCTTGACCGAGCCGGAGCGGACGTCGCCGACGGCGTAGACGCCGGGCACGGAGGTTTCCAGCGGCGCCACCAGCTTGCCCTGGTTCTGCTCGGACTGCGCGCCTGTCACGACGAAGCCGCCGCGATCGAGCGTGACGCCGCAGCCGTCAAGCCACGAGGTGGCCGGATCAGCGCCGACGAACAGGAAGAGATTGCGGATGTCGGCGGAATCTTCGTCGTCGGACAGCCGGCTCTTCCAGCGGATGCGCCGCAGCAGCGAGGCCTCGTCGCCTTCGAGCGCCGTGATCTCGGTGTTGAACATCAATTCGATGTTCGGCGTCGCTTCGATGCGCTCGATGAGATAGCGCGACATGCTGGCCCCGAGGCCTCCGCCGCGGATGATCATCAGCACTTTTTTCGCGTGGCCCGACAGGAACACCGCGGCCTGTCCGGCCGAATTGCCGGCACCGACGAGCGCCACCTCCTCGCCGGCGCAGAGCCGCGCCTCGACCGGCGAGGCCCAGTACCAGACGCCGCGCCCTTCGAACTTATCGAGATTCGCGATGTCGGGCCGGCGATAGCGCGCGCCGCTCGCGACCACCACCGCGCGCGAACGCAAGGGATCGGCGCCCTCGAGCGCCACCGAAAATACGCCATCCTTGCGCGTGCAGTCGAGCGACTTCACCGTGACCGGAATCATGATGTCGGCGCCGAACTTTTGCGCCTGGGTGAAGGCGCGCGCGGTCAGCGCCTGGCCGGAAATGCCGGTCGGAAAGCCCAGGTAGTTCTCGATGCGCGCGCTGGCACCGGCCTGGCCGCCGAAGGCGCGGGTGTCGAGCACGGCGACGGACAGTCCTTCGGACGCCGCATACACGGCGGTGGCGAGCCCGGCGGGTCCGCAGCCCACGACCGCAACGTCGTAGATGCGGTCGCCTTTCGCGCCGCCGATCATGCCGATGGCACGTGCAAGCTCGGTCTCATTGGGATTGCGCAGCACCGCACCGTCAACGGTGACGACCAGCGGCCAGTCTTCGGCCTTGGGCGAATAGCGCGCGATCAATTCGGCGGCGTCGCGATCGCGATCGGGATCGAGCAGATGATGCGGCTGGCCGTTGCGGGTGAGAAAGCCCTGCAGGCGCACCACGCCGGCGGAGTTCGACGGTCCGATCAGCACCGGGCCGCCGACGCCGCCCTGGATCAGATTGACCCGGCGCAGGATCAGCGCCCGCATGATACGCTCGCCGAGCTCGGCCTCGGCGACCAGCAGCGCGCGCAGCCGGTCCGGCGGCAGCAGCAACGTCTCGACGTCGCCCTCGGCCCGGCCGTCGACCAGCGCCGGCCGGCCGGAGAGCTGGCTGAGCTCGGCCAGGAATTGCCCCGGCCCCTGGTCGATCACCGGGGTGACGTGACCGAGCCCGTCGCGCTGCGTGATGGCGACATGGCCCTTCAGGACGACGAACATGCCGCGCCCGGGCTTGCCGGTCTCGAACAGCAACTCGCCATCCGCGTAGGTGCGGATTTCGCCGAAGTGCCTGATCCGCGCGATCTCGGCGGGTGTCAGCGCCGGAAAGGTCTGCTCGGGGCGCGTGAACCGCAACATCTGCGCGTCACGGTCGGTTCGTTGCGGTTGGTCGTGCCCCATCGCCACTGCATGCACTCCAAAATTCTAGCGGCCGGCCTTGTTGCCGGCGGCCCCCTCATCTAGGGAACGATCGTCGTTCTGCGAGGGGTCGGTGATTGCGGCGCGTTCGCGCGCCTGCGCCTTCCGCCGCTTCAGGTTCTCGCGCAGCGCGGATTTCAGGCGGTCATCGCGGGACGCTCTCGCCTGGCTCGCGCTCTTGTCGTTCTGGTCGGTCATCAAAGGTCCATTCACGGGATCAGCGGCAGGATGCCACCGAAGTATGGCAGCTCAAGAGGCCGACGCGATCCGATCGTGCGAAACGCGAAATGGATCAAATCCGGGCCTTGCGCCAACTGGCCAGTTGGCGGGGGCATTGTCCCCGAATTGGCGGAAAGTCGCGCGTTTCGAGCGAAAACGGGCATTTTGACCCCGATATCGACCCGATTTTCTCGTTTTGACGGGGCTTGCAAGCTTGCACAGGAGGGGGGCTTGTGGCAGATATCGGCCCGCTTGGTAGGGCCCCGTGGCGGCCGATTCTGATCCCAGCACATGCTGCCGTAGCTCAGTGGTAGAGCACTCCATTGGTAATGGAGAGGTCGACAGTTCAATCCTGTCTGGCAGCACCAGTTCTCCCAAGCGAGCCCTCCGCCTGGCCAGCGTGCCCGCAACAGACCGAAGACGCGATCGTGATCAAACGTTCCCTGCCCTACGAAGGACTGCTCCACGAGATCGTCGAGCATAATGGCGTGCTCTATCTCGGCGGCATCGTTCCCGAGGATGCGGGGCTCGACATGGCAGGCCAGGCCGACGACGTGCTGCGCCAGTTGAAGACCCTGCTCGAGGGGGCCGGCTCCGATCTCTCCTGCGTTCTGCAGGTGACGATCTTTTTGACTGATCTCGCCGACAAGGCGGCGCTCAACGAGGTGTGGAAGCGCTATTTCGCCGCGGACCATCTGCCGGCGCGTGCCGCCATTGGCGTTGCGGACCTCGGTCCAGGCGTCAGGCTGGAGCTGACGGCGATCGCCGCCCGCCGCTAATAGACAAGCAACCCGCAAGGCCAGAAAGCTCGGTCGTTTCGTCAGCACCAGTGTTCCACACACGCCGCAGCATTCTCGCGGCCCGAAACGCCCGAGTTTTGCTCGTTTCCTTGTCCCTCTTCTGTGAAGAGCCGTCGCCTTGCGAATTGGCGATACCTCCAGGCCCGGTTGAGCCTCGAAGCATCTCCGCAAGGCTTGACCGTAGCAACGACGGTCAGGACCACACGGTTTTGCCGTACGCGTCGGCCCGGCTTCGCTTTAGTAGCTTCGCCGGACACAGCGCCGTCCGTCCGCACGCTAGCCAGGACCTCACGAGGTTCATCTCGCCCTGCTCCCGCTTCGCGTGCCCGGCGCTGCCGCGTCCATCGCACCCCGATCCACGTTCGTTACGACGTACGATCGCCCCTCTTCGAGGACCGGGATGGCGGAATAGTGCAGCAAATCCGAATTTCGGTAAAGCGGAATATTTTTATGAAAAGGGGTTGACGGGTTTGGTTGCGAGGTGGGTATTTTGCCCGACGGGTCAGAAGCGTTGCGATCGATCGGCTTTCGGTTCCGCCTCTACGAAAAGGTGCGGTCACACTGTGCGTTGAACACCTAATTTCATGGTGATAGTCTTCTGGCTCGCGGCCTGTCCGGGAGGACACCATGGGATGGTTTGACCGGCTGTTTGGAAGGATGTCGAAGCCTGCGAGCCCCCTCTTTGCGAGATTTAGGCGGAAATCACGGGCACCGACCGACCCTGACCTTCTGAAAATCGCCAAAGACCGGAAGGGGCATGTCTCGCGGAGAGCCGTGAGAGACGAGTACAATCGGCTGGTCCTGGAGAAATACGCGCACGACAAGTCGTGATCGCTGAGTCCCATCGAGGCTTTGCTCAGTGGCGAAACATGATGGTTTCGCAACTGCTCTGTCCCTACGCAACATCATCGCCGTCATCCACCGACAGTGCCGCGAAACGATCGTCCGCCCGGCGCAGCCGCCGGCAAAGCTCGCGATTGATGTTCTGCAGGACGATCACATAGGCATGGATGTCGGCCTTGTAGCACGCGTAAAGCTTCTGGGCCGTGAGTTCGTACAGCACCGTCGTCGCCTCCGCGACCACCGTAGCGGAGCGGTTCTGCATCTCGATCAGCGTCATCTCGCCGAAGAAATCGCCTGGCTCCAGAACAGAGATCGGAATGACGATTCCCGAATTCGCCCGTTTGCTCACGGCCAGCCGGCCGGATCGGACGATGAACATCGAACGTCCCGGCTCGCCTTCGACAACGACAGTCGCGCCGGCATCGAAGCGGCGTTCGACGAGCATCGACATCAGGAAGTCGAGGCTTGGGTCGGAGAGACCGCCGAAGAAGGGCGTGGCGAGCAGGAACGCTTTCAGATCGGGAGCGCTGACAGCCATCCCGCAAAGCTACGCCTCATCATCATCTGCGACAAGCTACGCTAACATTCCCATGCGCGGCTCCTATATGTGAACCCCGGCGCACATCGCGCGCCCCTCACCGGTTCTCCACATGATCCCCTTCTCCATCCTCGACCTCGCACCGATCCGCCGGGGTGGCGATGCCGCCCAGGCGTTTCGCAATTCGCTCGATCTCGCGCAGCACGCCGAGAAATGGGGCTACAAACGCTTCTGGCTGGCCGAGCATCACAACATGACGGGGATCGCGAGCGCGGCGACCTCAGTGGTGATCGGGCATGTCGCGGGCGGGACCAAGACGATCCGCGTCGGCTCCGGCGGGATCATGCTGCCGAACCATTCGCCGCTGGTCATCGCCGAGCAGTTCGGCACGCTGGAATCGCTCTATCCGGGACGGATTGATCTGGGCCTCGGCCGCGCGCCGGGCACCGACCAGTTCACGGCAAGAGCGCTGCGGCGCGATCTCGCCACCACGTCCGAGAATTTTCCTCATGACGTGCTCGAGTTGCAGGCGCTGCTCGGTGACGTGCAGCCCGGCCAGACGATCCGCGCCGTGCCCGGCATGGGGACGAAGGTGCCGCTCTGGATCCTGGGATCGAGCACGTTTGGCGCGCAGCTTGCGGCGATGCTCGGCCTGCCCTTTGCGTTTGCCTCGCATTTCGCGCCGCAGATGATGATGCCGGCGCTGCGCGAATATCGCGCGCGGTTCGAACCTTCGGCGCAGCTCGACAAGCCCTATGCGATGATCGGCGTCAACGTGTTCGCGGCAGACACCGAGGCGGAGGCGCAGCGGATGTTCTCATCGTTGCAGCAGCAGTTCATCAATCTGCGCCGCGGCACGCCCGGGCCGCTGCCGCCGCCCGTCGACGACATGGACGCGCTGTGGTCGCCGGCCGAGAAGGCCGGTGTTGCGCAAGCACTGTCGTGCTCGGCGGTCGGCTCGCCCGATGTGGTGGAAGAGAGGTTGAAGACGCTGATCGCCGAGACCGGCGCGGACGAATTGATGACGACGGGGCAGATCTACGACCACGCCGCGCGGCTGCGCTCGTTCGAGATCGCAGCCGAGGTGCGGGATCGGCTGGCGGCGCAGCCGGCGGGGTGAGCGACGCACGTCGAGCCTTCTCGAAAGATCGTCATGCCCGGGCTTGTCCCGGGCATCCATGTCCTTGTGCCCGAGCCAACACGTGGATGGCCGGGACAAGCCCGGCCATGACGCTGTCGAGGCTTCAGCGCCCAGCCCTCTCAAGTCACCTTGAAGCCAGCCCCCTTCAATCCGCAAACCCGAACAACTTCGCCGGATTGTGCACCAGAATCTTCTCCAGCTCCGCCTGGTCCGCTGCGTAGCGGTACATCAGCTCCAACAGGTCGGCGTCGTTCGGCGGCTGCTTCACCGACACCGGATGCGGCCAGTCGCTGGCCCAGACGCAGCGGTCGGGCGCAGCCTCGATATAGGCGCGCGCGATCGGGATCACGTCGTCGTAGGGAGCCCCAGTCTTCGAGGTCTTCTCGCCGAGCGACAGCATGACCCAGAAATTGCCCTTCTGGAGCAGCTCCAGCATCTTGCGCAGATTCGGATCGTTCTTGCCGGCTTCCGGATCGGGACGCGCCATGTGGTCGATCAGCACGGGCACGTCGAGGTTCTCGTACTTGTCGACGCTGGACATGATGCCGTCCTTCTCCGGCTGGATCTTGACGTACCAGCCGAGCTCGCGGATGCGCGCGATGGCGCGGGCGAAATCGGCATCAGACAGCACCGCGCCGAGCTCCTGGCGGAAGCTGAAGCGCGCGCCGCGCACGCCTGAAGCGTGGAGCTTGGCCAGATAGGAATCACTCGCCTCCGCAAACACCAGCGCATTGGCGCAGCCTCGATAGTTCGGACCCATCGCCGCGAGGCCGTCGAGCACGACGGCATGGTCGGCGCCGTAGGTCGTGGTCTGGACGATGATGCCGCGCTCGATGCCGAGCGCCTTGTGCATGCGCAGCGCCGCTTCCCAGGTCGCGGTCGGCATCCGATACGCGGCGCCGGGACGCTCCGGGTATTTTTCGATCGGACCTAACACATGGAATTGGCTGTCGATGGTCTTCGGCGGCGGCGCCTTCAGCGGGCGGCGCGGATTGGGATCGAACGGCAGATAGGTCGGCATGCGCAAAACTCCTCAATCGAGCACGGCGGTGAAGTCGCACTGCACCAGCGCACCGCCGTCCATGTTGTCCATAGGCAGCGCGTGGCGCGCGGGCCGCGAATGCTCGTCCGGAAACATCTTGAGCCACTCGACATTGACCGGGCCGCGCTGCGAGCGATCCTTCAGCCACACCGTCATCTTGATGATGTCGGAGGTCGAGCCACCGGCCGCCTCCACCGTCGCCTTCATATGCGCGAACATGTTGGCGCATTGCGCCTCGAGGCTATCCGGCATCGCATTGGTCGCGGGATCGCGCCCCAAGATGACGCCCGACATCACGAGATTGCCGATGCGGCAGGCGTTCGGAATCGGATTGACGTGCTTGAAGCCGCCAATGTGGATGCTCTTGCGCCGCGTTTGACCATTCATGGTGCGCTCCCTGGTTGTTGATTCAGACGAACTGGCACGACACCGAGCCGAAGGCGCCGTAATCGGCATGAAACGTGTCGCCGCGGCGGATGTCGACCGGACGCGTGAACGATCCCGCCAGCACCACCTCGCCGGCGGCGAGATGCTCGTCATGCGGCGCGAGACGGTTGGCGAGCCAGGCGATGCCGTTGGCGGGGTGGTTGAGCACGCCGGCGGCAACGCCGGTCTCCTCGATCTCGCCGTTGCGGAACAGCAGTGCGCCGATCCAGCGCAGATCCGCATCCATCGGGCGGATCGGTCGGCCGCCGAGAACCAGCGCGGCGTTCGCGGCATTGTCCGAGATCGTGTCCATGACTTTTCGCGTCTTGCCGGTCTCGGGATCGACGCGATGCATGCGCGTCTCCAGAATTTCCAGCGCGGGTGTGACGTAGTCGGTGGCGTTGAGCACGTCGAAGATGCTGCAGTCGGGGCCACGCAGCGGCGCCTTCAGCACGAAGGCGAGCTCGACCTCGATGCGCGGCGCGTGGAAACGATCGAACGGAACGGGCGTGGCGTCGGCATAGAACATGTCGGCGAACAGCACGCCGTAGTCGGGCTCGGCGATGCCGACCGCGTTCTGCATGGCTTTCGAGGTCAGGCCGATCTTGTGCCCTTTGATGACGCGGCCGCGGCCGAGCTGAAGTTTTGTCCAGGCGCGCTGGATGGCGTAGGCGTCCTCGATGCCGAAGTCCGGATAGTCCTTCGAGAACATCGGGATCAGCGTCTTGCTGCGCTCGGCCTCGTCCAGCCGCCCGGCAAGGCGTTCGATCGTGGCGCTATCCAGCATGCTCTATTGCTCCGCGACGACGGTGTTGCGCAGCACGCCGATGCGGCTGGACTCGACCTCGACGACGTCGCCGATCTCGAGCCAGCGCGGCGGGTCGAAGCGCGCGCCCGCGCCGGTCGGCGTGCCCGTCACGATCATGTCGCCGGGCTTGAGCGTGGCGAAGGTGGAGAGATAGGAGATCAGGAAATCGAACGGGAACATCAGCCGTTCGGTGGTGTCCTGCTGCCGCACCTCGCCGTTGACGCGCGTGACGATGTCGTGAGGCCCGCGCGGATCGAGCTCGTCCGCCGTGACGATCCACGGGCCGATGCTGCCGGAGCGGTCAAAGTTCTTGCCCTGCGTGACGTTGAACTTGCCGTGGCGCAGCCAGTCGCGGACCGTGCCCTCGTTGCACAAGGTCATGCCGAAGATGTGCGACCACGCCTTTTCGCGCGGGATGTGACGGCCGCCCTGCCCGATCACGATGACGAGCTCGCCTTCGTAGTCGAGCTGGTCCGAGACTCCCGGTTTCTCGATCGGCTGCTCGGAGCCGGTCATCGAGGACATGCTGCGCACGAACAAGCTGGGATATTTGGGCAGGTCCGAATTGTCTTTATATTCTGCATTGCGCTCGGCGTAGTTGACGCCGATGCACCAGAGCTTCTCCGGCGCCAGCACCGGCGGCAACAGGACGAGCTCATCCAGCGCATAGTCCGGCTTCTGTCCGGCCACCGCCTCCTGCGCATCCGCGAGCGCATCGGCTGCGATCAGCGCTTTGACATCCGAGAAGTCGCGACCGATGCGGCTGGTCAGATCGACCACGCCGCCCTCCACGGCCGCGCCGTAGCGCAGCTCTCCGTCCAGGAGATAGCTCAGGAGACGCATTGTATTTCCTCCAATGATCTTGAGGCAGCTTGGCCGACGACTGGCCCGCGCTCAGTCCTTCGATTTGGGAGTCTGGAAGACGGTGTTGAGCGTGACGATCTCACCGAGGCGGGCGTACCGCGGGCCGCCGATACGTGCGATCGGGTCGAGCGCCTTGGTCTCGACCTTGCCGTCGTTCACGAGACCGTCGCGCAAATGGAACATCACGACCTCGCCGACGATGAGCCGGCTCTTGGCCTCGCCGAATTCGAGGCATTGCCGGAAGCGACACTCCATCGCGACCGGCGCGGCGGCAAGCCGCGGTACCTTGATGAGATCGCAAGGCAGTGTTTCGAGCCCGAGATGCTCGACCTCGCTGATCTCAGGCGGATGCTCGACGGAGCTGTCGTGCACCGCCGACATCAGCGGGGTGTCGGCGATATGAATCACATACTCCTCGGTATCGAGGATGTTGTGCGCTGTGTCCTTGTAGTCGGCGCCCTTGCGGCCGACGCTGATGGCGAGCATCGGCGGCTTCTGCGAGACGAAGGTGAAGGCGCTGAAGGGGGCGAGATTGAGCACACCGCTGCGCGACAGGCTCGTGACCCACGCGATCGGGCGCGGCACCACGATGCCGGTCATCAGCCGGTAGATGCGCTCGGCGCCGAGCTCGGTGGGGTCGATCCGCATCGGTCAATCCGCCCTGATATTGGCCTTGCGCACCACCGGAATCCACTTGGCGTCCTCGCGCTCGAGATAAGCCTTGAACTCGGTCGGCGTCATCGCGGTGGCTTCGCCGCCGAGTTTTTCGAATTTGTCGATCACCGCAGGGTCTTTGAGGATCGCGACGAGCGTTTCGTGCAGCTTGTCGACGATCGGCGCCGGCGTGCCTGCGGGCGCGAACAGGCCGGTAAACGTCTGGCCGTCGAAGTCCTTGTAGCCGAGCTCGGCGAAGGTCGGCACATCAGGCAGCGACTTCAGGCGATGCGGACTGGTGACGGCTAGCGCGCGGAACAGGCCGGCCTTGATGTGCTGCAAGCTGACCGTGAGCTGGTCGAACGCGAATTGCACCTGACCGCCGAGGAGGTCATTGATGGCGGGCGCGTTGCCGCGGTAGTGCGCCGTGACCCATTGCAGATCGAGGCTGGACTGCATCAGCTCGCTGAGCAGATGATTGGTGGTGCCGGGGCCCGGCGAGGCCATGGTCAGCTTGCCCGGCTCGCGCTTGGCGAGGTCGATGAATTCCTTGAACGTGTTGGCCTGCACCGACGGATGCACCTCGAGCACCAGCGGCGTCATCGAGATCGTCGAGATCGGGAGAAAATCCTTCTTCCAGTCGTAGGCGTCGCGCTTGTTGATCTCGGTCGCGAACAGCACCGGGCCGTTGGCTCCGACGAACAGGGTGTAGCCATCGGGCGCCGATTTCGCGAAGGCTTCGCCCGCGATCATGCCGCCGGCACCGGCCTTGTTCTCGATGACGAAGGGCTGGCCGAGCTTTTCCTGGAGCTTGTCGGCGATGATGCGTGCGGCGCTATCGACATTGCCGCCGGCGGGATAAGGCACGATCAGCTTGACGTTGCGCGCCGGCCATTGCTGGCCCGACGCCGGCGCAGCCAGCATCGCGGTGGCGGCAGCTATGGCAATCCAGATTGATCTCATGTTGACCTCCCGGCGGCGCTTCCAACTCACGTCGAATCCTTGATGTCGTGCAAGCAGCTCACAAGGCATTCCGATCGGAGCGCAATCTTCAGATGCGCGCTTGCCCTGTCGAGTGAATTGTGGCGTTCTTGTCCATAATATGGACAAGGGACGATCACCTAAATCCGTCCGCAGCGCCGTGGAACCGCGACAGGGCGCGCAGGCGATCCGGCGCGCGCTCGCGGTGCTGCGCATCCTTGCCGCAGGTCGTGAAGAAGGTGTGCCATTGGCCGAGGTGATCCGGGCGACGGGCCTCACCCGCCCGACCGTGCATCGCATCGTCCACGTGCTGATCGAGGAAGGCATCGTCGAGCGACATGGCAGGAGCGGCCGCTACGCGATCGGCAACCAGGTGCCGGAGCTGGCACTGGCACGACCGCGGCCGTCGCGGCTCTTGGTCGCCGCAAATCCGTCGCTGCAGCGCGCATCTGCCGAGATCGGCGACACGCTGTTCCTGACGGTGCGCACCGGGAACGACACGCTCTGCGTCGATCGCCGGATCGGCGTTTATCCGATCCAGGTGCTGTCGATCGAGGTCGGCGCGCGCCGGCCTCTCGGCGTTTCCAGCGCCGGCGTCGCCATCCTCGCCGCAATGCCGGCGCAGGAGGCGCGAAAGATCGTCGCGGCGAACGAGAAGCGGTTCGAGCCCTACCGGACCGACGTCGCGACGGTGCTCGGCGAGGTCACCGCTGCCAGGCGGCTGGGCTACGGCATGAGAGAGATCGGCCTGGTGCAGGGGACGAAATCGATCTCGACCTGGATCAAGACTCCCGACGGACAGCCCGCCGCGGCGATGACCGTCTCCGCCGTTCGGACGAGGCTCGGCCCGCGCCGCGAGCAGGAGGTCGCGGAGATATTGCTGCGGGAGGCGCGGATCATCGAGCAGGCGATCGGAGGCTGAAGCGCGGACGGGACCTGTTCGCGGGGAGAGGCCGGAACTTGCGGGAGCTTTCCGGGTGAGGGGGAGTCTCCGCGAGTCTAACTGCCACCGTCTTCGCGGAGAGAGCCCCTCACCCCAACCCTCTCCCCGTAAGAACGGGCGAGGGAGCGCACCGGCGTGCGGCGCTGTCAATGGCTGACTTCGTGCGTCGTTTTATGGCACAACGCCCGCCATCGCTGACCGACCAACGAGGCCACGCATGCCCGCGCCAAAGCCGCCTGCCTTCGAGACCCTGAGCCTGCATGCGGGCCAGCATCCGGATCCCGTGACCGGCGCCCGTGCGGTGCCGATCTACCAGACCACGTCCTACGTATTCCAGGATTCCGACCACGCCGCGGCGCTGTTCAACCTGGAGCGCGCCGGCCACATCTATACCCGCATCTCCAACCCCACCACCGGCGTCCTGGAGGAGCGGCTCGCGGCGCTTGAAGGCGGCGTCGGCGCGATCTGCACCGCGAGCGGTCAGGCGGCGATGCACCTGGCCATCGCGACGCTGCTGAGTGCCGGCGACCACATCGTGGCGTCGAGCTCGCTCTATGGCGGCACCATCAACCTGCTCGCGCACACGCTGCCGCGCTTCGGCATCACCACGACGTTTGTGAAACCACGCGATCTCGACGCGTTCCGCGCGGCGATCAGGCCGAACACGAAACTCGTGATCGGCGAGACCATCGGCAATCCCGGCCTCGAGGTGCTCGACATGCCCAAGGTGGCGGCGATCGCGCATGAGGCAAAGATCCCGCTGCTGATCGACAACACCTTCGCTACGCCCTATCTCAGCCGGCCGATCGAGTTAGGGGCCGACATCGTCATGCATTCGGCGACCAAATGGATCGGCGGCCACGGCATCGCGATCGGCGGCGCCATCGTCGATGGCGGCCGGTTCGACTGGCGCGCATCGGGCAAGTTCGGCGTGCTGACCGAGCCCTACGGCGGCTATCACGGCATCGTCTTCGACGAGCAGTTCGGCACGGCCGCCTTCATCATGCGCGCCCGCACGGAAGGCCTGCGCGATTTCGGCGCCTGCCTGTCGCCGACCAACGCGTTCCAGCTGCTGCAGGGCGTCGAGACGCTTCCGGTGCGCATGGACCGCCACATGCAGAACACTTATCTCGTGCTGGAAGCACTGAAGGCCAACAAGGCCGTCGACTGGGTGCTGCATCCGTCACTGGAGGACCACCCCGACTACCAGCTCGCCAAGACGCTGCTGCCGCGCGGCGCCGGCTCGATCGTGTCCTTCGGCATCAAGGGCGGGCGGCCGGCAGGCCGCAAGTTCATCGAATCGCTGCGCATGATCAGCCATCTCGCCAATGTCGGCGACGCCAAGACGCTGGTGATCCATCCCGCCTCGACCACGCATCAGCAGATGGACGCCGAGCAGCTCAAGGCCGCCGGCATCGGCGAGGAGCTGGTGCGCCTCTCGGTCGGCATCGAGACCGCAAGCGACATCATCGACGACCTCAACCAAGCGCTCCGCATCTCGCAAAAGGCCTGACACCATGAAGCTTTCCGTCAACGGCACCGAGGTATTCGTCGCAACCGGCGGCCGCGATTTCGACAAGTCCCTGCCCCCGGTCGTCTTCATCCATGGCGCCGGCTTCGATCATTCGACCTGGGCGCTGCATACGCGCTGGTTCGCCCATCATGGTTTTTCCGTTCTCGCGCCGGACCTCCCGGGCCACGGCCGCTCGGCCGGACCTTCGCTCGGCAGCATCGCGGAGATGGCCGACTGGACGGCGGCGCTGCTCGAAGCGGCGGGAGCCGCGAAGGCGCATCTGATCGGCCATTCCATGGGCTCGCTGATCTCGCTGGAGACCACCGCGCGGCATCCCGACAAGGTCTCCGCGCTGAGCCTGATCGGCACCGCCGCGACCATGACGGTCGGCCCGGATCTCTTGAAGGCGGCCGAAGCCAACTCGCAGGATGCCAACGACATGGTCTCGATCTGGGGCCTCGGCTTCAAGGCCGAGCTCGGCGGCAGCCTCGCGCCGGGCCTGTGGATGCATGGCGGTGCGCAGGCGGTGCTGAGGGCTTGCGAGCCGGGTGTCCTGTTCAAGGATCTGTCGGCCTGCAATGCCTACGCCAATGCTCTGACCGCTGCCGCAACCGTGAAGGTGCCGACGACGCTCATTCTTGGCGAGCGGGACATGATGACACCGGCCAAGGCCGGCAAGGCGCTCGCCGCCGCGATCCCGCACGCAAAGACCATCGTGGTGAAGGGCGCCGGCCACATGATCATGGCCGAGCGGCCGGATGAGTTGCTGGCCGCGCTGAGGAACTAAAACGGATCGATCTTCTCCCTTGCGCGTTGCGTCAGATATCCCTGCCAATCACGAAGGGGAACTCGACCATGCCAAGACAAGAAGTCATTCGCAAAGCCAGGCGGGACAAGCGTGCCGGCAAGTCGGCCAGCACGCAGGCCGGCGAATTCGTCAAGGACGAGATCGACAAAATTCGCAAGGGCAAGCACGGAGCGCGCTCGACCAAGCAGGCGATCGCGATCGGCCTGTCCGAAGCGCGTCGCGCCGGCGTCGATCTGCCGCCGCCGCGCAAAGGGCGCACCAAGAAGGCGACACGCCGCAGCGCCAAATATGCCTATGAGGTCGGCCAGGGCAAGCGCACCGCGAAACGCCGCCCGCGCGTGTCACGTGCCGTCGAAGGCGTGTTGAAGAAGGAGCCGCGGTCGACCGCATCGCGCGGCGCGCTGTCGAAGCAGGCCAAGCAGGCTGCAAGCCGGCGAACCGCAGCGTCCCGCTCGGCTGCCGCGCGGAAAGCGAGCCACACCAAGGGATCGAAGGTCCGCTCCGCCGCCGCCAAGAAGGCGGCACGCACCAGGGCGCGCCGCCGGAGTTGATCAGGCGCGCCGGTTCAGGAGCCCGGCGTCCATTTCCAGACGATGTCGGAGATGGTGACCGGCTTCGGGATCAGGCCGAGCTTTGCGAAACGATCAGCGACGGCCTGCTGGCTTGCGACAATTTCGGCATCCAGCGGCACGACGCGGAAGTTGGAGCGATCCACGAAACGCCTGACGGCCTCGATGTCGACGCCGGTCGCGTCCGCCTGCGCTTTGGCGACGTCCTCGTGGTGCTCGTTGGCCCAGACGCCTTCGGACGCGAAGGTCGTGTTGAGCTTCGCGACCAGCGCCGGATACTTCTCCACGAAATCGGTGTTGGCGATGTAGAACGCATTCGGCCTGTGTACGTCCTTGTCGAAGGCGATGACGCGCGCGTTCTCCTTCAATTCGGCAAGCGCCAGATACGGATCCCAGATCGACCAGGCATCGACCGACCCCTTGAAAGGCGGCCGTCGCATCGGCCGGCGCGAGCGGCGCCGGCGTGATGTCGGACCAGGACAGGCCGGCCTTTTCGAGCGCCGCAACGAGGAGATTATGCGCGCTCGATCCCTTGCCGAAGGCGATGCGCTTGCCTTTGAGATCGGCCAGCGAGTGAATCGGCGAATCCTTCGGCACGACAATCGCCTGGGTGTTGCCGTCCGATTTCACCGCGGCGACGTAGCGTATCTTGGCGCCGCCGGCCTGCGCGAAGATCGGCGGGGAGTCGCCGACATAGCCGAAATCGACGCTGCCGACATTGATGGCCTCCAGCAGCGGCGGACCGAACTGGAAATCGACCCACTTGATCTCGATGCCGAGCGGCTTGAAGGCGTTTTCGAGCGTCTGGCGCTGGCGCACCGCCGGGAAGAAGCCGCCCTTCTGCGTGCCGATGCGGATTTCCGCCGGCTTGTCCTCGGCGCGCGCGGCCAAGGCGGTCGCGAGCAGGAGCGTCGTTGCTAGGATGTTTCGTCGGGTGATCATAATGCGGCCCTTTCGGTGAGATCAGTTGGCGAAGGTTGCGAGCTCGCGCGACGGCTACGCTCGGACAACACGGCACGGGCGGCCCGCTCGGCCTCTCGCGCCGAGCGGAACTGGCGGCCCTCGAGGCTGTCGAACAGGCGCTCGGAGGAGAAGAAGCGGAAGCCGCGCTCATCTCTCGTGATGATACCGGCAGCGCGGTCGTGGATTTCGATGATGTAGGCGTTGGACTGGGCTTGGGACATGACTGCTCGCTCGCCGGAATTTCGGCGTTCCTCTTTTGCGTCTTTCGGTGTGCGGTGTTGCCAGGAGACGATCAGCAACAACAACAGGCGCCCGTTGCCACCGAGAAGCAGCACCGCGTCATGCATGCTTGCATGTCGTTCTGATTGCGCTGGCGATCGGTTGTCATGGTGCGGCTTGGGCTCGAGGAGCAGTCTTGACGCTCTGAATATCAAGCGGTTGGCGCGATTGGTCAATGAAATGGCTATCCATATTTGCGACACATGCGCTGGGGCGTTTCTCCCGCCGCAAGCACCGGCAGACGGATTCATCTCGCGATGAGTTCAACGCGCGTGAGCTGCAAGCATGATACGATCGATGCAAGGCAAGCGGATGATTGGGAGGTTCCAGGCATGGCGGATGCTCTGAAGGGGCGCACGGCGCTCGTGACCGGAGGCTCGCGCGGAATTGGCGCGGCCGTCTGCCGTGCGCTGGCCGAAGCAGGCGCGGCGGTGGCGATCAACTGCCGCGAAAGAATCGGCCAGGCCGAGCAACTGGCGAGCGAGATCGGCAAGCGGGGCGGCCGCGCCATCGTCATCGCCGCCGACGTCTCGCAGCGCGAAGCCGTGGCCGGCATGATCGAGCGCGTCACGGCCGGGCTTGGTCCGATCGACATCCTCGTCAACAATGCCGGCATCGCCATCACACGCAGCGTCGACGATCTCACCGAAGACGATTTCGACCGCACCATCCTGGTCAATCTGAAATCCGCCTTTCTGTGTACGCAGGCGGTGCTGCCGACGATGCGCGCGCGGAAATGGGGCCGTATCGTCAACATCTCATCGGGCGCGGCGCGCGGCGCCGGCGCGATCGGCCCGCATTACAATGCGTCCAAGGCCGGCATGGAGGGGCTGACGCGAGGCTATGCGGCGCGACTGGTGAAGGAAGGCATCACCGTCAATGCGGTGGCGCCCTCGCTGATCGAGACCGACATGATGAGCGGCCAACCCGGCCTCGTCAGCCGCATCCCGCTCGGCCGCTTCGGCACGGCGGAGGAAGTTGCGAAAGCCGTGATGCTGCTGGTCGACAACGCCTACATGACCGGGCAGACCGTCGCGCTGAGCGGCGGGATGGCGTTTAACTGAAGCGGAGCGACGGGCTTGCTTCCCCTCTCCCCGCTTGCGGGATCGGATTGCATCGAAGATGCAATCCGGGTGAGGGGATACAGGTCCCACGGCGATCTCACGTGCGGAGAGAGGCCCTCACCCCGCCCTCTCCCCCAAAAGAACGGGGCGAGGGAGACGAGAGAGCGGACGCTCACCACATCGTCGCGGCAGCGCGCTCCGGCCAGATGCGGTCGTACTCCGCGCCGCCGACCTTGTTGTCACTCATCTCGGCGAGAATCTGACCCGGCGTCGGCAGCGTCTTGGGATCGACGCGCTTGTCCGGATTCCAGAGATCGGAGCGGACGATGGCGCGGGCGCACTGGAAGTAGATTTCCTCCACGTTCATCACCATGACACTGCGCGGCGCCTTGCCATCAACCTTGAACGAGGCCAGCACGTCCGGATCGATCGACAGATGCGCGCGACCATTGGCGCGGACGGCATTGCCGGAGCCGGGGATCAGGAACATCAGCGACACCCTGGGATCGCGCACGATGTTGCGCAGGGAATCGACCCGGTTGTTGCCGCGGCGGTCCGGCAGCATCAGCGTCTTGGGATCGTGAATGCGGACGAAGCCGGGCAAGTCGCCGCGCGGCGAGCAATCGATGCCCTCCGGTCCGATGGTGGCGAGCGCGGCGAACGGTGCCTTCTCGATGAAGATGCGGTAGAGCGGCGTGACGTGGTCGGCGACTTTCACGGTCGAGGCGTCATTGGTGGCGCCGTAGATGGCCTCCAGCTGTTCGACCGTTTCGATCACCGTCATTCCACTCTCTCCTTGTTGTTACCCGCAACTAATCTTGCCAGCCTTCATTCCTGATCACGCGCACGAGCTGGCGGCCGTGGTAGTCCGCACTGCCGGCATTGAGGATGGTGACATCGGCCTGCGCCGACGAACCATCGACGCGCGACAACCGCTCGGCGATGTCGCCGTCGCTTTGCCGGGCGCGCGCTGCGAGCCGCTGCGCCAGCACATCGGGCGGCGCCGTGATCGCAACCACAACGACATTAGCATAGGCCTCGCGCAGCGCGGCGATCACGGTGCGTGAGACATTGACGACCACCGCGCGGCCTGCGCGGATGTCATCGTTGATTTCGAGCGGCAGCGCGTAGGCGTGCCCATGCGCCTCCCAGTGCACGGCGAAGTCGCCTTGCTCGCGCGCGCGGCGGAACTCGTCCTGGCTCACGGCGATATTGTCTTCATCGGACGACGATGCACGGGTCACGATGCGGCGCGGGAAGACGATTTCGGGATCATCGATGCAGGCCGCCTGCGCGAGGCGCAGCAGCGTATCCTTGCCGGCGCCGCTGGGGCCGACCACGAGCACGAGCCGGCCGGGGCCGATCGCACCCGCCTCCCCCTGCGCCGTGGTGACCATCTTGCTCATGCGACCCGGCTTCCCTCGCGCCAGACGCTGCGTACCACGGGAACGTGCCCTGCGACATGCACGCGGATCAAATCGGCACGCTTGCCGGTCGCGACCTCGCCGCGGTCGGTGAGGCCGACCGCCTCGGCGGGCGCCTTGGTCACGGTGCGAACCGCGGCCGGCAGGCTGATCGTGGGTACATGCTCGGGCAGTTGCAGCGCGGCCATGAGAAGGCTGGACGGAATGTAGTCCGACGATAGGATGTTGAGCAGGCCTTCGCGGGCGAGATCGACCGCGGCGATGTTGCCGGAATGCGAGCCGCCGCGCACGACGTTCGGCGCCCCCATCAGAATGTCGATGCCGGCCTGATGCAGGCCGCGCGCCGCCTCCAGCGTGGTCGGGAATTCGGCAACCGAAACACGATCCCGCACGGCGTCGGCGACGTTCTCCTCGGTGGTGTCGTCGTGGCTCGCCAGCGGAATGTTGTACTGATGCGCCAGCGCCACGATCTCGCGCATGTTGGCCGCTGCATATTTCTTCTGGTATTCGAAGCGCTTTGCGAACAGCTCGTCGAGCTCGGCATCGGTCTTGCCGCCGCCCTTGCCGCGATAATAGTCGCGCAGCTTGACCTCGTCGCGGAACTGGCGCTGGCCCGGCGTGTGGTCCATCAGCGACATCAGCTTGACGTCGGGACGGTCGATCAGCTCCCTGGCCTCCTCGACCACGCTCGGCATCGGGATTTCGCAGCGCAGATGCAGGAAGTGGTCGGCGCGCAGGAGGCTGGCCTCGCGCGCGGTCGTGATCGCGGCGGCAAGCACGCCGGCGCGGCCATCGACCTCCTCGGCGCCGTCCTCGCGCCAGACCCGGAGCGAATCGAACACGGTGGTGATGCCTGACGTCGCGAGCTGGCCGTCATAGGAGATGACCGCGGCGACCGGATTCCAGAACACCTTCGGCCGCGGCACGTAATGGGCTTCGAGATGGTCGGTATGGAGCTCGATCAGGCCGGGCATGATCAGGTCACCGCCGGCATCCTCGGCGCCGGCGGGCGCAGTCCCATCGCCGATCTCGGCAATGCGTCCGTCGGCAAGAGCCAGCCAGCCCTGCTCGATCACCCGGTCGGCCAGCACGATCCTGGCGTTGGCGATCAATGTGTCCTTCGGCTTGGCGTTCATTTCCCTCTTCCTTCAGGCCGCGGCGGCAAAGCTGGTGACGTCGACGATACGGTCGGCAATCAGATGACGGATTTCGTCGTCATGGACAATGGCGACCATGGCGACGCCCCCGCGCTTCTTCTCGGCAACCAGCTCAACCACGACAGCGCGGTTGGCGGCATCGAGCGAGGCGGTCGGCTCGTCGAGCAGCAGGATCGGCAGGTCCGAAATGAAGCCGCGCGCGATGTTGACGCGCTGCTGCTCGCCGCCGGAGAAGGTCGCGGGCGGAAGCTGCCAGAGGCGCTCGGGAATGTTCAGACGATGCAGCAGGCTGCCAGCGCGCTGCTGCGCTTCGGCCCGGCTCATGCCGTTGACGATCAGTGGCTCCGCGACGACGTCGATGGTGGCAACGCGCGGCACCGCGCGCAGGAACTGGCTGACATAGCCGATGGTGGAACGGCGGATGTTGAGAATCTGCCGCGGCTCGGCGGTGGCGAGATCAATCAGCGCGCCGCGATGGCGGATGCCGATGCGGCCGCTATCGCAGCGGTAATTGCCGAAGATCATTTTCAGGATCGACGATTTTCCGGCGCCTGACGGGCCTGACAGAACGACGCATTCGCCCGGATTGACGTGGAAGGTCACGCCGCGCACGACAGGCAGTTCGATGCCGCCCTGCAGGTGCATCGTGAACGTCTTTTGCGCATCGGTAACGTCGATCATGACGGTCATTGGAAAACTCATGGCGGCAGAATCGAGGAGACGAGGAGCTGGGTATAGGGCTCGCGCGGGTCGTCGAGCACCTGGTCGGTGAGACCGGTCTCGATGACGCGGCCGCCCTTCATCACCATCACGCGGTGCGACAGCAGGCGTGCGACCGCGAGATCATGGGTGACGATGATGACGGCGAGATGCAGCTCGGCAACGAGGCTGCGCAGGAGGTCGAGCAGGCGCGCCTGCACGGACACGTCGAGGCCGCCGGTCGGCTCGTCCATGAACACCAGGCGCGGCTCGGTGACGAGGTTGCGCGCGATCTGGAGCCGCTGGCGCATGCCGCCGGAATAGGTGCGCGGTGCATCGTCGATGCGCGCTGTGTCGATCTCGACGCGGGTGAGCCAGTCCGACGCGGTGTCGCGGATGCGGCCGTAGTGATTCCAGCCCACCGCCATCAGCCGCTCGCCGACATTGGCGCCGGCCGAGACCGCCATGCGCAGGCCCTGTGCTGGATCCTGATGCACAAAGCCCCAATCGGTGCGGAACAGGAAGCGACGCTCGGCCTCGCCCAGCGTCGAGAGATCGCGGGTGACACCGTCGCGCATCCGATACGAGACATGGCCGGAACCCGGCGCGAGCTGGCCGGACAGCATTTGCAGCAGCGTCGACTTGCCCGAGCCGGATTCACCGACGATCGCCAGCACCTCGCCGGGATAGAGCGAGAACGACACATCGCGGCAGGCGGCAATGCGGCCAAACGACTTGCTGAGGGACTCCGCGACCAGCAGCGGCTCGTCGTTCTCGACCAGATTCTGATCAGCCATTCGAGGCCTCCTGCGCCTTCTCCTTGTACGGCGCGGCGCTGAGGCTGCTGCGATGGCCGGCGGCCTGGCGGCCCTCGCAATAATCGGTGTCCGAGCAGACGAACATCCGCCCGCCCTGGTCGTCGGTGACGATCTCGTCAAGGTAGGAATTCTCCGCACCGCACAGTGCGCAGGGCGCGTTGAAGCGGTAGGGCTCGAACGGGTGGTCCTCGAAATCGAGCGAGACCACTTGCGTATAAGGCGGGATCGCGTAGATGCGCTTCTCGCGGCCGGCGCCGAACAATTGCAGCGCCGGGCAATTGTCCATCTTGGGATTGTCGAATTTCGGCGTCGGCGACGGGTCCATCACGTAGCGCGCGTTGACCTTGACCGGATAAGCGTAGGCGGTCGCGATGTGGCCGAAGCGGGCGATGTCCTCGTAGAGCTTCACATGCATCAGGCCGTATTCGGCGAGCGCATGCATGCGCCGCGTCTCGGTCTCGCGCGGTTCGAGGAAACGCAGGGGTTCCGGGATCGGCACCTGATAGACCAGAATCTGGTTTTCGTTCAGCGCCTTCTCCGGGATGCGGTGGCGGGTCTGGATCACCGTCGCTTCGTCCGTCGCCGTCGTCGTGGCAACACCGGCGGTCTTGGCGAAGAACTTGCGGATCGAGATCGCGTTGGTGGTGTCGTCGGAGCCCTGGTCGATCACTTTCAAGACGTCCTGCGGTCCAAGGATCGCTGCGGTCACCTGCACGCCGCCGGTGCCCCAGCCATAGGGCATCGGCATTTCGCGGCTGGCGAACGGCACCTGATAGCCGGGAATCGCGATCGCTTTCAGGATCGCGCGGCGGATCATCCGCTTGGTCTGCTCGTCGAGATAGGCGAAGTTGTAGGCGGGCGCGTTCATTCCGCGGCCTCCTTCATGGCATCTGGCGTATTGGCCTCGGCAAACTCCTGGCGCAGCTTGCGCAGGAGGCCGAGCTCGGACTGGAAGTCGACATAGTGCGGCAGCTTCAGATGCTCGACGAAGCCGGTGGCCTGGACGTTGTCCGAATGCGACATCACGAACTCTTCGTCCTGCGCCGGCGCACGCACCTCCTCGCCGAGCTCGCGGGCGCGCAACGCACGATCCACCAGCGCCATCGACATGGTCTTGCGCTCGCTCTGGCCGAAGGCGAGGCCGTAGCCGCGGGTGAAGCACGGCGCCTCCGTCGCAGACCCCTTGAACTGGTTGACCATCTGGCACTCGGTGAGTTCGATCGCGCCGAGCGGCACGGCGAAGCCGACCTCTTCCGCGAGAAATTCGACCTCGACCTCGCCGAAGCGGATCTCGCCGACAAAAGGATGGTTGCGGCCGTAGCCGCGCTGGGTGGAATAGCCCATCGCGAGGAGAAAGCCTTCGTCACCACGCGCGAGGTTCTGCAGGCGCAGGTCGCGGTCGGCCGGAAAATTCAGCGGCTCGCGGGTGAGATCGCCGACGCTGGCGCCGTCCTCGGCTTCGGGCGAGGATTCGATCAGCCCGTCGCGGCCCAGAATATCCGTCACGCGCGGCGTCGGCGCTGTGGATGCTTCGGCCGTCGACGGAACCTGCGGCACGACGCCTTGCGCGAGCGAGGGATCGAGCAGGCGGTGCGTGTAGTCGAAGGTGGGCCCGAGGATCTGGCCACCCGGAATGTCCTTGAAGGTCGCGGACACCCGCCGCTGCACCTGCATGGCGCCGGTGTCGACCGGCTCGCTGGTGCCGAAGCGCGGCAAGGTGGCGCGGAAGGCGCGAACCAGGAAGATCGCCTCGATCAGATCGCCGCGCGCCTGCTTGATCGCCAGCGCCGCGAGCTCGCGGTCATAAAGCGAGCCTTCGCTCAAGACGCGATCGACGGCGAGGCCAAGCTGCTCCGAGATCTGGTCCAGGGAGATTTCCGCAACGCTTTGATCGCCGCGCCGCTTATGTGCGAGCAGGCGATGGGCGTTCTCGATGGCGCGTTCGCCGCCTTTGACTGCGACATACATGCTTCAGATTCCCTTGCTCACGACGCGCGTGGTGCGGGGGATCGCGACCACGGCATCATCGGCGACCAGCACCATATCGATGCCGTGCGGAAACAGTGCTTCGTTCATACGCAGCCGCTCGAGCAGATCGAGAGGCTTGATCGACGCCTGCAGCGTCGCGACCCCACCGATGCCGGGGCCGCGCAGCTCGAAGCTGCGTCCCGAGTTCAGGCTGTCGACCTGAATGATCACCGTGGTCGAACGGTCCGGATACTCGCTGGTGCCGAGCGCGAATCGCTCGAGCGAAGGCAGCGCATCGCCATCACAGATCAGCGCAAAACTCGCGATCGAGGCGTCCTGCACGACCGGCGCACCGGTGTGGAACTTCAGCCACTTCGTCACATCCGAGTTCTCCGCCATTCCCGCGTCGAGCCAGAGCGGCGTATCGTGGTCGAACAGCGTCAGCGCGATCGCGGCGGTGCCGCGCATCATCGGCCCTGGCGCGCCGACCATCGGCACGATTTGCTGGACGGAGCCCGGCCGTGCCATGGCATCCATGACCGAGCGAAAGGTCGATTGCGCCGACAACACCTTGTCGGCGAAACCCGGCGGCAGCTCCGCAATCGTGGTCATGATCTCACCCCTCACCGCGCACCATGGTGTAGAAATCAACCTTCGTCGCGGCGGTCTCTTCCGCCGCCTGCTTGCGCTTGACCATAAGCTGCTCGCGCAACGGCGCGATAACGCCACGCTCGACGAGCCCGCCGAAATCGCGGGACTGCACCAGCGCATCGCACAGCGCGATCAGCCGCGCCTTCTCACCGTCGCGGCCGAGCGTGTAGCCGAAGCCGACCTCGCCGCTCGCAAGCCGCACCGCCGCGCGCGACACCGTGGCTTCACCGAGATTGAACGGCGCCCCGTCGCCGCCGATCCGGCCGCGCAGCATGACCAGCCCGTTTTCGGGCGCGCGCAGATCCTGATGGGCCGGGAGGGTGAAGTTGCGGAGGCGAGCGGCGATCTCGCCCGCCTCCGCGTGCGCCAGCACGGCCATGGCGGCCTTGCGCTGGGCTTGCTGGCTGTTGTGCTGCGTCACCTGGTCCACCGAACTTGCCGCATCTAAGTTGTCTATGATAATAGACAACTTCATACGGACGCGCCATGACTGTTTCGTGACAATGTTGTGATTTCTGGAGTAGGTTTCGCGCGACATGAGCATGCAGGACACAGCCTCCTCGGGAGTCGCGCTGTGGCGCCTCGTTGCCGACGGCATCGAGCGCGGCATCGCCGACGGCCGCTTTGCGGCCGGCGACAAATTGCCGGGCGAGATGGAGATCGCGGAAACCTATCGCGTCAACCGCCACACCGTGCGCCGCGCGCTGGCCGCGCTTGCCGAGCGCGGCCTGGTGCGCGCCGAGCGCGGCAGCGGAACCTATGTCGAGGCACAGAAGCTCGCCTATCCCCTGCGCTCGCGCACGCGCTTCTCAGAGATCGTCGGCGCGGGCGGACGCGAGCCGCATGGCCGGCTGATCGAGGCGACCGATGACGTCGCGACGCGCGAGCTCGCGCGGGAGCTGGGATTGAAGACCGGCGCGCCCCTGGTGCGGATCGAGGCGATCCGCCTCGCCGACCGTACGCCGATCTGCGTGTCCACGACCTGGCTGTCGGCCGAGCTGTTTCCGGACGCGGGCGCCGTGTTCGCGGCGACGCGCTCGATGACGAAATTGCTCGCGCATTACGGCATCCGCGATTATCGCCGCGGCGCGACCCGGATCACCGCCGGCATCGTCGACGCGACCGACGCCGCAAGACTCGATCTTGCGCTGGGACGGCCGATCCTGGTAGTCGATGCCACCGACCACGATCTCACGGGCAAGCCGCTGGTGACGAAGCATTCGCGCTTTGCCGCGGAGCGGGTCGAGTTTCTGGTGGAGTCGTAGGCCTCTTCCCCTCTCCCCTTGTGGGAGTGCCCACGATCTTTCTCGATCATCAGAAGCGGTGGGCACGCTACGCGTTGACCACCCTACGGCACTGAGGACACGTACCCCTCATCCGGCGCTTCGCGCCACCTTCTCCCACAAGGAAGGAAGAGAGCCGCCTACGCCACCGCCCGCCGGCCGATGATGGCAAACCGCAGCTTGCCCGAGATGAAATCGATTGCGGCGACGGCGACCAGGATCATCAGGATCAGGAACGACACTTTCTGCCACTCCAGCACGCGAATCTGCTCGGCGAGCTGGAGGCCGATGCCGCCGGCGCCGACGATGCCGATGATGGTGGCCGAGCGGGTGTTGGATTCGATGAAGTAGAGCACCTGGCCGGCGATGACGGGCAGGACCTGCGGCAACAGGCCGAAGCGGATCTCGTGCAGCGCGCTGCCGCCGGAGGCGCGGATGCCTTCGACCTGCCTCTGGTCGGCGCCCTCGATCGCCTCCGAGAACAGCTTTCCGAACGCACCGAAATCCGACACGGCGATCGCGAGCACGCCGGCGAACGGGCCGAGCCCGACCACGTTGATCCACACCAGCGCCCAGATCAACGTGTCGACGCCGCGGATCGAATCCAGGAAGCGGCGGACGGGAAAGCGCAGGATGTTCGACGGCACGACGTTGCGCGCCGCGAGCAGGCTGATTGGAAGCGCGAAGACCGCGGCGAGCGTGGTGCCGAGCAGCGCGATCGACAGCGTCTCGCCCAGCGCCTTCAGATAGACCGGCAGCGAAGAGCCGGGATCCGGCGGGATCATCATCAGGCTGATCCAGCCGAGCTGGCTGAGGCCGGCGAAGAAGCGCGACGGCGAGAAATCGAGATCGACGAGGCCGTAAGCGAGGATCGCCAACGCCGCGACGATCATCGCCGGCGTGGCGAGCCGCGCCGAGGCGGGCCGGTCGAACACGTCAGGGTAGCGCGCGCGAATTTGCGCGATATCGACCTGCTGCGGCTTCGTCACGTCCGCGCCTCCTCGCCGAACAGGCGGCCGCGCAGCCAGCCGGTGGTGATGTCGATGATGAAGACCGTGACGACGATGGTGAGCAGGATGGCGCTGACGTCGGAGTAATAGAACTTGCGGATGGCGACGACGAGCTCCTGGCCGATGCCGCCGGCGCCGACGAAGCCCATCACCGAGGCTTCGCGGACGTTGATCTCGAAGCGCAGCAGCGCATAGCTGGCATAGCCCGCCGTCACCTGCGGTACGACCGCAAAACGCATGCAGGAGAGCCAGCTCGCACCTGTCGAGCGAATGCCCTCCACCGGCTTCATGTCGGCATTCTCGACGATCTCCGAGAACAGTTTTCCCAGTGCGCCGGTGGAGTGGATTGCAATCGCCAGCACGCCCGCCATTGGCCCCAGGCCGAAGGCAATCACGAACACCAGCGCGAACACGATGCCGGGAACTGTGCGGGCGAATTCGAGCAGGCGCCGCACGACGAAGCGCAGCCAGGGCGCGGGCGAAGTGTTCTCGGCCGCGAAGAAGTTGAGGGCGAAGGCCAATGTCGCGCCGATCAGAGTTCCGACATAGCTGATGAGCAGGGTCTCACCCAGCATCTTCAGCCATTTGCGCCAGCCCCAGAACCACTCGCCGACATCGGTCCAGACCCGCTGGCCGCTGTCGAGCGTGAGGATGCGGTCGAAATAGCTGACGAAATTGCCGAAATAGGTGAACAGGGTATGCAAATTCACTTCGGCGCCGATCGCGGCGAGCACCAGCGCTGCGGCGAAGACCGCGGCCCCCAACAGGAGACGGAGCCGCCTGCGCGAGACCGCCTGGCGATAGGCGGCATTGAGCGCGGCAAGCTGCTGCTCGGGGAGGATCGAAACCGCTGTCGTCATCGGTCGAAACAGGTCCCGTCAAAGAAAGAGCCGGGTCCTAGGACCCGGCTCGGGTGCATCGTCCCGATGACTCAGGACGCCTTCTTCTTGCGGAGCGCATCGACGAACTTGATCAGCTCGATCGTGCCATCCCAGTCCTTGGTGGTGGCGGGATGAAAGCCCTTCTTCTGGCCGTCCGACAGGCGATCGAACGCGGCCTTGTCCTTGGCCGGCGCGTCGAAGAAAGCCTTGGCGATGGCGGCCTTGGCGTCATCAGGCAGGTCGGAATTGTAGGCATAGGGACCGTTGATGATCGGCGCCGACTTGTGGATGATGCGGAAATCGTCCTTCTTCATCGCCGAGCCGTCGGCGTTCTTCAGCATGCCCTTGGTCAGCATCTGCGCCAGCGTGGAATCGTCGTCGCTGGTCCACTGGTTGGCGGCGACGTCGACCGTGCCTTGCGCCAGCGCGAGCATCGCATTCTCGTGGCTGCCGGTGAAGACGACCTTGCCGAAATAGCCCTCGGCATCGTGGATGCCCATCTTGTCGAGCTCGAAGCGCGGCACGTTGTTGCCCGAGGTCGAGTTCGGGTCGACCAGGCCCAGGTTCTTGCCCTTGAGATCATCGACCTTCTTGTAGGAGCTGCTCGCCTTGACGAAGAACACCGAGTAATAGCCGGTCGAACCGTCGGCATTGATGTCGTTGGCGAACGCGTCGGTCTTGACGCCGGTCAGGCGGGCGCGGGCGAACGAGGCCGAGCCGTAGCTCGCGATGTGGATGTTGCCGGCGCGCTGGCCTTCGATCACAGCGGCGTAGTCGTTGGCGATGCGCAGCGTGACCTTCACGCCCAGCTGCTTCGAGAGGTATTCCACGAACGGGGTCCAGCGCTCGGTGACGCCGGAGGCGTTCTCGGCCGGCACGACCGCAAAGGTCAGTTCGGGATATTTGGCCTTCCAGTCGTTCGCCGAGGCGGACGCCGTGAACGCGAGCGCGGCGGCGCCGGCAAGGATCAGTCTGCGAGTGATCATGGTATCCTCTTCATCGGTTGAGGTCGGTTGACGCAAAGACTTGAACTAAACAGGCGAGGCTCAGGCCGCCGCGGCCGTCCCGAGCGCCGGAACGCCCCCGGGCGCCGGTACAGGCATGCCGCCCATGACGTCGGCGGCTTCGAGATCGTAGAGCTCGCGCGCCACGTGATCGGTCAGCGCGGACGGCGCACCATCGAACACCACGCGGCCCGCGGCCATGCCGATCAGGCGGTCGCAATAGGTGCGGGCGAGATCGAGCGAATGCAGGTTGCAGAGCACGGTGATGCCGAAATGCTTGTTGATGCGCAGCAGTGCATCCATGACGATCTTGGTGTTGCGCGGATCGAGCGAGGCGATCGGCTCGTCGGCGAGGATGATGTCGGGCTGCTGCACCAGCGCGCGGGCAATCGCGACGCGCTGCTGCTGACCGCCGGAGAGCTGGTCGGCGCGCTGGGCGGCGAGCGAGGCAATGTCGAACTGCTCGAGCGCGGACATCGCCAGCGCCTTGTCCTGCTCGGGCCAGGCCTGCGACAACGAGCGCCAGGCGGGCATCGCCGCAAGCCGCCCCATCAGGACGTTGGTCAGAACATCGAGCCGGCCGACCAGGTTGAACTGCTGGAAGATCATCGCCGAGCGCGCGCGCCACTGCCGCAGCTCCTTGCCGCGCAGCAAGGTGACGTCGACGCCGTCGAACAGGATGCGGCCCCCGGTCGGCGTCACCAGGCGGTTGATGGTCCGCAGCAATGTCGACTTGCCGGCGCCGGATCGCCCGATCACACCGACGAAGCCGCCGGGGGACACTTGAAACGAAGCGTCATCCACCGCGGCTTTTGCGCCGAAGCGACACGTCAGACCATCCACCACCAGCATGCAGGGACTCCAGAGTAGCTGGGCCAACCGCTAACGCCGGCGCTTAACACTTGTGTGACAGCGCCGTTGCGGTGCGGCGATCCTACACACCTCATCCGCTGTCATCTCGGCGTCATGATATCGTCATCAAGCCGCTCGAAGAGAGACGCCCGCCCTCGCACCTCGGATGCAACATGGCCGCGAAAGCCCTTTCGGTTCAGCCGACCATCGATCCCTCGGCCAAGCTGCACGAGACCAGGCTCGGCGCCTATACCGAGGTCGGCGCGCGCACGATCCTGCATGAAGTGGCGATGGGCGATTACTCCTATGTCGTGAACGATTCGCAGATCACCTACACGACGATCGGAAAGTTCTGCTCGATCGCGGCGATGACGCGCATCAACCCCGGCAACCATCCGATGCATCGCGCGACGCAGGCGCATTTCACCTATCGTTCGAGCGCTTATTTCGAAGGCGAGGGCGACGATGCCGAGTTCTTCGACTGGCGGCGCCAGCATCACGTTCATATCGGCCACGACGTCTGGATCGGCCATGGCGCCATCGTGCTGCCGGGCCGCAACATTGGTACCGGCGCGGTGATCGCAGCCGGCGCGATCGTCACCAAGGACGTGCCGGCCTACACCATCGTCGCCGGCAATCCGGCGCGGATCGTACGGCGGCGGTTCTCGGAGGAGATCGCGGGGCGCCTCGGGAAGCTCGCCTGGTGGGACTGGGATCACGACAAATTGCGCGAGGCGCTGCCCGATTTCCGCAAGCTCGGGATTGAAGATTTTCTTTCGGCATACGAAGCACGGGCGGGCTCTCTCACCAATTCTCCTGCCAGCAAACGAAGCGCAGTCGCGTGACAGACATATTCCTTGAAGGCGGCCGGGCCCTGATCGGCGCCGAGCTCATCGAAACCTCACTTCTCGTGTCCGGGACAGACATCGCGGAGGTGGGCGCTTCTCGCGGCCGGGCGGGGCTGGCGATTGATGCACGTAACCTGCTGTTGCTGCCCGGCATCGTCGACCTGCACGGCGATGCCTTCGAGCGACAGATGATGCCGCGCGCCGGCGTCGATTTTCCGATCGACGTCGCGCTCGCCGACAGCGACCGCCAGGCGATCAGCAACGGCATCACCACCGTGTTTCACGCCGCGACCTGCTCGTGGGAGCCGGGCCTGCGCTGCGCCGACAATGCGCGCGGCCTGATGGAGGCGATCGAGCGGCAGCGTCCGCAATTCGCCGCCGACACCCGCTTCCATCTGCGCCACGAGACCTACAATCTCGACGCGGAGGCCGAGATCGCCCAATGGCTCGCCGAAGGCCGGGTCGACCTGCTCGCCTTCAACGACCACATGGACGGCACCGTCGCCGACATGGCCAAACCGCGCAAGCGCAACCGGATGGTGGAGCGCACCGGCCTTTCGAGCGAAGAATTCGACCTTCTGGTCGAGCGCGTGATCTCGCGCGCCGACGAGGTGCCGGGTTCGGTGTCGCGCCTGGCCGCTTCTGCCCGCGCGGCGGAGGTGCGGATGCTCTCGCACGATGATGCGACGCCGGCGATGCGGCATGCGTTTCGCGAGCTCGGCGCGACAATCGCGGAGTTTCCGATCAACGAGGAGACGGCGCGGGCGGCAGCCAGCCACGGCGATGCCATCGTCTATGGCGCGCCGAACGTCGTGCGCGGCGGCAGTCACACCGGCTGGACCAGGGCATCCGACATGATTGCCAAGGGGCTCTGCTCGGTGCTGGCGTCAGACTATTATTATCCCGCACAGCTGCTCGCCGCATTCCGGCTCGCGGCAGATGGTGTGGTGCCGCTGGTACAGGCCTGGGATTTGGTCTCCGCCAGTCCTGCCCGCGCGACCGGCCTCACCGATCGCGGCACCCTCGCGGAGGGACGCCGCGCCGACATTCTCCTCGTCGACGACAGCGTCAAGCTGCGGCCGCGGCTGATCGCGGTGATCTCGGGCGGCAAGCTCGTGCATCTCACCGATGCGACACGGCTGCTCACCGCCGTGGCGGCGCCGCGCGAGGCTGTCGTCGCCGCGTAAAACCGCTATGCTGAGACGATGACAGGATTTCCCCGCTACGCGGTCTATTTTGCCGCAGGCGCCGACAGCGCCCTCTCCCGCTTCGGCGCCGAGCTGCTCGGCTACGATGCCTATACCGGCGACGAGCTGCCCTTCCCGCGCGAGGCGCTGCAAATTGCGCCGGACTGGCGTGACATCAGCGCAGATCCCCGCAAATACGGCTTTCATGCCACGCTGAAGGCGCCCATGGCTCTGGCCTTAAGCAAGACCGAAGCCGAGCTGATGGCTGCGTGTGCGGCCTTCGCCGGCAGGGCACGGCCGCTTCCGGTGATCCGTCCCGTCGTGGATGCCATCAGCGGCTTCATCGCCGTCATTCCGGCCGAGCCGGTCGATACGCTCCAGGACCTGGCAGCCGACAGCGTCCGCGATTTCGACGCTTTCCGTGCGCCGCTGACGCCGGAAGATCGCGCACGGCGCAAGCCCGAAAAGCTCGGCGAGCGACAGCGCGACTATCTCGACCGCTGGGGCTATCCTTACGTCATGGAAGAATTCCGCTTCCACATGACGCTGACGGGACGGCTCGATGCGGAGCGGCGCGGGCCGATTCTGCAAATGCTGCGGGGGCGGTTTGCGGCGTTGAAGCTCGATGCGCTTGAGATCGATCGCATCGCGCTGTTCAAGCAGGATGACGCAAAGGAAAGATTCCGCATCATCGGCGAATGGGCTCTGGCACGGTAGACCTCAGCGCCAGCTCGCAAGATTGAAGGCGAGCGCCACCGCGCCGACCAGAACGAGGCTGGTCGCCCAGACCGCATCCAGGTTGAACCAGCTTCGCGAGACGAACTTCAATCCCAGATAGCGGTAGACCAGCCACGCCAGACATCCGCCGGCGCTGATCATGGCGGCAACGTGCACCAGGGACACCAGCACCGCCATCCCGACACTCGCCTTCATCAACTCGCCCGCCGCCTCATGGCCGGCATCGAGCTCGAAGGCCTGGCAAAGCCCGAGATAGATCGGCACCAGCATCAAGGCGGCGCCGTGAGCAATGGCGACGGCAAACGACCAGAGCGCCAATTGCGTCGGTGGGATTCGTGCCAGCGCGCGGGGATGGCGCCCAACGATCAACCGATAGACGCCGAAGCCGATGACGAGAAGGCTCGCGACCAGCTGGATCGGACGCTGCCACTCCGCCAGCACGAGCAGGAACGCGAATGGCAGCAGCACGAGAAGCGTGGCCAGGAGATGCCCGGCCGACAAGGCCCACAAGGCGCGGAGGAGCGCGCGCGGGCTCTTGTCCATGAGCCCCGCCGAAACGGCGAGCGGCCATCCCATGCCAGGATTGATCCCGTGGTAGAGACCGCTCGCAACAAGAGCGAGCCACAGCCAGCCGAGTGCCGGGCTCGCGTGCCCCCAATCTAGACCGACGGATAGCAAAAGGAGTCCGTCGAACAATCGCCGCCCTCGAGCCTGATCTGGTGCGCACGATATCCGTCGGGGAAGCTCACGAAATAGTTCTTGTCGAGCTCGAGGCCGCCGTTGCGACCGACATTGGCCATGACCTCGACGCCCGGAACGCCATCGGGATAGAACTGGTCGTCCCAGGTGGAATAGAGCGAATTGGTCCAGTAGACGCGCTTGCCGTCGCGGCTGATCTCGACCATCTGCGGACCCGCCGCAAATGGCTTGCCGTTCGGATGGGGCGTGCGGCGCGCGATGCCGCCGATGTGGACGGAGCCCGCAAGCTTCGGCTGGCGCGGATCACTGACGTCATACTGGCGCATTTCACCCGTGCCCCAGCACGAGACGTAGAGAAACCGGTCGTCCATCGAGAGGTCGATGTCGGTCACCAGCGGCGGCACCGCGCCAAATCCCTGCAGCAGCGACGGGAGCTTCTCCTTGGGCGCGGGCTCGGGTGGGATCGTCGCCGTCTTCTCGGCATGGAATGTCCCGCCTTCGCGCCACCAGGTCCAGATCGATGCTTCAAGGTTGGTGGTGTCGACCACGACGCCAACGAAGCCGTACTCGCGAACCGGATCGTGCGCCGGTCGCACCTCCAGCGCCATCTGATGATTGGCGCCGAGGTCGATGGTCTGGACGTTGCGACGGGCGCGAAGATCCCAGAAGTGGAGACGATGGCCATATTTGTTCGACAGCAGATCTTCCGGGACGATCCCGTTCTCGAACTGCGGCGGCAATGCCCATTCGCTCGTCACCATGTAGTCGCGCGGCAGGTTCCACCAGAAATCATAATGCAGCGTCTGCGGACCGCGGTCGATCTCCCATCGCCCCAGGACCTCGAAGGTCTCGCAATCCATGATGAAAACGCCGGGAGGACCGTTGGTGCCGTCCTTGCCGCCGCCGCCCAGCGTGCTCACGTAAATGCCGTCCGGCCCGCAATGGATCGTGTGCGGCCGCGAGTAGCCGGTCTTCTTGAAGACCTCCTCCGGCTCGATGATCTTGTGGATCTTGGCCTTCGTCGGATCGGGCTTGGTATCGATGACGTAGATCCGCGACGAGCGGAGCCCTGGGATGATGAGATAGCGCCGCTCGATGAAGGCGTGTCCGGCGAGCGGCGACAGGGCGGAGGAGCAGGCATTCCAGCCAAAGTGATGAAACTCATCGCCCTTGTTGGGCATCGTGACGGTATGGACGATCTGGCTATAGGTCGGCGATCCCGGCTTGACGTCGATGACCGCGAGAGCATCCGGCTTCGAGAAATCCGGACTGAGCAGCAACGTGTAGGCAAAGTTCTCCGCAGGCGCTTCCATCGCAAGCTTGGGCGATGCGTGAAAGGTGGGATCCGGCCTCATCGTCATGGCACTGCCTCCCTGTTCTGTCGGTTCGCGCCAACTTGGCTCGGGATAACGGCATAATGAAGAGGTGTTCGGCGACGTTTCGAGATTGCTCCGCGGGGCCTGGTTGGCGGGCGTACAATATGCCATCGCGGAGCTGCGGGAAACGGCCCGGGGCCGCGCTAATTCGACGCCTTCAGCCCGGCGGAATACGGCCGGAGCTCGTAGCTCACATCCGGTGTCGTCCCGGCCTGGTGCGCAATTGCGCACGGGAGCCAGGACCCGTATCCGCAGCGAGAAGTTTGGCGCGAGCTGGTAACCCAAAGTCTTCGCCAAACCACTCCCTGTGGATATGGATCCCCGATCTGCGCGCGCTTCTTGCGCGCTTGTCCGGGACGACAATGAATGTCTGGCGCCGCTACTTCCCCCACCGCAGCGCCAGCGCGTCGCGTTCCTTGGCGAGTTCCAGCAGGCCGGCGCGCGTCGCCGGATGCAGCGGCTGCAAGGGATGCCGTACCATCTCGGATTTGATCACGCCGCCGGCCTGCATCATGACCTTGCAGGCGATCAGTCCGCATTGGCGGTTTTCGTAGTTGATCAGCGGCAGCCAGCGTTCGTAGGCGGCCTTCGCCTTCTCGCGATCGCCGGCGAAATAGGGATCGATGATCTGGCGGATGCCGTCGGGATAGCCGCCGCCGGTCATGGCGCCGGTGGCGCCGGCGTCGAGATCGGCCAGCAGCGTGATCGCCTCCTCGCCGTCCCAGGGACCTTCGATATCCTTGCCGCCGGCCTCGATCAGGCTGCGGAGCTTCGAAGCCGCGCCCGGCACCTCGATCTTGAAATAGCGGATGTTGGAGAATTCGCGCGACAGCCGCGCCAGCAGCTCGACCGAGAGCGGCGTGCCCGCCACCGGCGCATCCTGAATCATGATGGGAATGTCGATCGCGCCCGAGAGCACCTTGAAGAACTCGACGATGCCCTTCTCCGGCACGCGGAAGGTCGCGCCATGATAGGGCGGCATCACCATCACCATGGCGGCCCCCGCCGCTTCGGCCTGCTTGCTGCGCGCGGCGCACACGGCCGAGCTGAAATGCGTCGTGGTGACGATCACGGGGACCCGGCCAGCGACATGTTCCAGCACCGTATGCAGCACGGTCTCGCGCTCGGCATCGGTGAGCACGAACTGCTCGGAGAAATTGGCGAGGATGCAGAGACCGTGTGAGCCGGCATCGATCATGAAGTCGATGCAGCGGCGCTGGCCCTCGAGGTCGAGCTCGCCGCGCTCGTCGAAGATGGTGGGCGCGACCGGGAACACGCCGCGATACGGGCGCTGGGCCTTGTGGGGGGTGACCGGCATCGAACTCTCCATCCCTGATGTGTCTTACGTCCGTCGCCGCACTCGCGCGGCGTGGCTGACACATCTACCCGTCGCGCGGACCGGCGGCAATGCCCCGCACGACACCTGATGAAGAGACGACGAGATTATGCCGTCTTCACGGCTCCCAAGAAGCCTTCGACCGCGACGCGGAGACGATCGGCATCGGCCGACATCTTCTTGACGGAGTCCGACAGCACCGTGCCGGCGTTGCCGGTCTCCTGGTTGAGCCTCGCGACGCTGCCGATGGTGTCGGTGACCTCGCGGGTGCCCTGGGCTGCCTGCTGGAAATTTCGCGAGATCTCGGTGGTGGCCGCGCGCTGCTGCTCGACGGCGGCGGCGATTGCCGTCATCTTCTCGTCGATGCCACTGATGGCGCCGCCGATCGAGCGGATCGCGGTGACGGCCTGGCCGGTGGCCCCCTGGATCTCCTCGACCTGGCGCGAGATCTCTTCGGTCGCTGTGGCCGTCTGGGAGGCGAGGCTCTTGACCTCGCCGGCGACCACGGCGAAGCCGCGGCCGGCCTCGCCTGCGCGCGCAGCTTCAATGGTGGCGTTCAGCGCCAGAAGGTTGGTCTGGGCCGCGATGGCGTTGATCATCTTCACGACCTCGCCGATGCGGCTCGCGGTCTGATCGAGGATCTCGACGATGGCGTTGGTTTGCTCGGCCTGTGCCACGGCCTCGCGGGCCTCGCGTGCGCTCGACTGTACCTGTGCGGAGATCTCCCCGACGGATGCGGAAAGCTCCTCGGTCGCGGCCGCGATGGTCTCGAGGTTGTTGGTGGCTTGCTCGGCCGCGGACGAGACCGCGGCGGTCTGGCTGCTCGATTCCAGGACCAGCGAGCGTACGCCGGTCGCGGTCGCGTCGAGCTCCCGCGTCGAGGCCACGACGCTCTGGATGACCGCCTGCACGGTATCGTCGAAGCTGCGGCAGGCCGCATCGACGGTGCCGGAGCGGGCGAGCTGAAGCGCCTGCTGCGATTCGCGTTCCTGGCCCAGCCGTTCCGCGGTCGCCGCGCTCTCGCGCAGGCTTTCGAGCGCAGCAGCCATGGTGCCGAACTCGTCGGGATGCCGGGATTGCGGAACCGGTGTCGCATAGTCGCGGGCGCTGATGCGCGCGATCGCGTTGAGGATTGCGCGCACCGGCCGCATGAGGCGATTGCGCACCACGAACACGGCGGCCAGGATCACGGCCAGCGCGAGCAGGAACGCGAAAGACTGCACGATGAGATTGGTCAGGGCCTTCGCCTGCACGGCCTCGGCGTGCGCGATCGACAGGTCGAGCGCTTTGCTGGCGATCGCGACGATGGATGCGAAGGGTGACTGGCACAGCGCATTCCACTCCGCAGCGGGCATCGCGGGCTTGCCGCTGCCGTCGAAATTCCTGGTGATCTCTCCCATCTTCTTGAGCGCGCCGTCGGTCTTTGCCCGCGCCTCCTTCGCCGCCTCGACCAGATCTGCGGCCACGTCGGGCGCGGCCAGCAGTTCGTCCATGCCGGTCCAGCCGAAGGCAACGGTTCCGTTCCAGCCGGCCACCGTCTGCTTCTGGTTTTCGTCGAGCGGCTTGCTGGTGTTGACGTTCGGCCGCAGCGTCGAGCACGGGATGCCGTAGCGGTCGCGCACCTGCCAGGCGAGCCGGCGGACCTGAATCATGCGGGCGATGAACGGATCGTTAATCCAGGCGCGGTTCGACACCGCGGTGGAGACCAGGTTGGCGGTATCGATCACCTTGGTGATGGAATCGTACCAGATGCTGGTACGCTCCAGCTTGCGCTCGGCGCGCGGCTGCTTCGCCTCGTCGTAGAAAAGCTGGAATTTCGGTGCAGCCTCGCTCCAGCGCTGCTTCAGCGTGCTGGCGAGCTTGTCGCGCCGGGCGAATTCGACCGTCGCGAGCGCAGCGACAATCGCGTCATAGCCGGCGTGTTCGGCCTTATCGGCGGCATCGAGCTTGGCGCGTGGATCGTCCTCGCCAAGCAACGCACTCTGGGCGTCGCCGCGATTGTTGCGCAGCGCGACCACGCCATGGAAGATCGCCTTGTCGGCGGCGGCAAGCCGGGCCGTCTCGAGACTGTCGCTGTAGCGGCCGAATGCTCCGGCCATCTGGATCGCCGTGCTGGTGAGCGCGCCAGCCGCCAGCAGAGCCATCAAGACCAGGAGAAGCGTGCTTACCGATTTCTTAAGAATTGACATGGACCGAAGACCTGCTTGTCGCGAGCAGTCATCTTGCACGGCAACATGCCAAAATTTTCGTTAAGGTTTATCTCGAGTGATATGCGTCCCGGAGTTGCCGGCTTTTTAGGCCGCCGGCTCACGCCACCTTCGTGAAGTCCGGCGGCCGGCGCTCGGCAAACGCCGTAAACGCCTCGCGCGCCTCAGCGGTACGCAGGCGCTGCGCGAACTGCTCGCCCTCGGCCTGCATCTGCGCGACCAGTGCCTCGCCGTTGCGCATCAGCCGCTTGGTGGCGATGAGGGCACCGGCCGGTTGGCGGGCGAGACGCTGGGCGAGCGCGAGCGCCTCGGCATCGAGCTTGTCGAGCGGCACCACGCGGTTGGCGAGGCCCCATTCCAGCGCCGACTTGGCAGGAACGGCCTCACCGAGCGCGAACATCTCGTAGGCGCGGGCGTAGCCGATGCGTGCCGGCATCAACAGGCTGGACGCGGCCTCCGGCACCAGCGCGAGGCTGACGAACGGCGTCGACAATTGCGCGTCCTCGGCAAGCACGACGAGATCGCAATGCAGCAGCATCGTGGTGCCGACGCCAACGGCACGGCCCTGCACGGCCGCAACCAGCGGCCGCGTGCAGCGGGCCAGCGACTGGATGAAGCGCACGACGTTGCGGCTGCCTTCGGACTTGCCGGCGGCAACTGCGGCGAACTCGCCGACGTCGTTGCCGGCAGTGAACATGTCGCCCTCGCCGCGGATCAGGATCACGCGAGCGGACGGATCGAACTCGGCGGATTCGATTGCATCCGCCAGCTTGCCGTACATCGCATCGGTCAGCGCGTTCTTCTTGTCGGGACGCGCCAGCGTGAGGGTGAGAATTCGGTCGCTATTCTCGATCCGGACATGCTCGGTCATGGCTCTGCTCCTTCTATTCGTCTGAATGTCTTGCTTCTGAAGATCTTGGAAACTTGTCCTGAATGCTGGTCAGCCAGCGCGCGACGATGTCGATCTCCGCAGCCGTGAATCCGTCCGTCAGCGCCGCGTTGACTTCCGCCGCGGCAGCTTTCGCCTGCGCCAGCACGGTCCATCCCTTCGGGGTCAGCCACACGCGAAAGGCGCGTCCGTCCTCGCGATCGGCCCTGCGCTCGACCAGCCTTGCCGCAGCACTGCGATCAACCAGCCCGGAAATCCCGGCCGGCCCCATGTCGAGCGCCGCGCCCGCCTCGCCCATGAGAATGCCATCCTGCTTGCCGAGAATGAACAGCAGCCCGGCCTGCGCCGGCGTCACCTCATTTTGCGGTTGCGCCGCCATCCAGCGCTGCAAACGCCGCTGTGCGACGTTGAGCAGGTAGATCAGCCGGTGATGCCTCGCCTCTGGCGATTTATTTCGCATGCGAAACATATAGTCGAGCTCCGGCGGATTGTCAAAACCTGCCGTCGCTTAGTTGCCCAACGGCCCGCGACAGCCGTCGAGCAGAATTGCGGCGCATACCTTCGCCCGCTTCTCGATCTCCTTGCGTGAGGGCAATGTCAGGTTCGCATAGATCGCAGCACGCTGCGGCGCCGACACCATCATGCCGATCATCATCCCGGCGGCTTCATCGACGTTTTCGAGCGTGATGCGCTTCTTCTTAACTTGATCGCGGAGCCAGCCCGCGAGTGCCGCCGCCGTACGGGAGATGCCGTCCCTGTAGAAATTCGCGGCAAGGTCGGGAAACGTGGCCGACTGCTGCAGCACCATACGCTGCAGCGCCACGACCTCCGGATCGAGCGCGAGATCGGCACAGGCGACAAGCACGGCAGCCAGGCTCGTTTCGATGTCGGCCTGATTGTTGGCGTGAAGATTGACGTCGGAGAGCAACCGGTCGAGCCGATCTGCGCACATCGCCTCGAACAGCGCCGCCTTGCTCGGAAACAGCCGATAGAGAGTCTTGGTGGAGATGCCGGCGCCACGCGCCAGCTCTTCGGTGCTGGTTGCTGCGTAGCCGTCGACGGCGAAGGCGTGCCGTGCCGCCTCGATCACGATCCGCTTCGTCTCGTCGTCGCTGCGCACCGGCGGTCGCCCGCGCGGACGGCCTTCTGATGACGGGTTTGCCTGAGCCATGTTTTTAGATGATGCCTGTCATTCCATTGACTCTCCCCAAGCTAGTCCTATTTTGGAAATCGTCAAGTTTCCTAATTCAGGGACCCGGCCATGACCGTGCACACCAACCCGTCCAAGAGTGAAACCATCGTGGTGCCAACCAGCCCGCCCGAGGGCATCCTGCCCGCCGCGCCGACCCCCGCTCCGCGCCGAAAGCTGAACCTTCGCAAGCTGTTGCTGGTCGGCGTGGCCGCCATCGCGCTCGCCGGCGCGAGCTGGTACGGCTACGACTACTGGACCGTCGGCCGCTTCCTCGTCTCCACCGATGACGCCTATGTGAAGGCCGACAACACCACCATCGCGCCGAAGGTCAGCGGCTATCTCGACCGCGTCCTGGTCGCCGATAACGAGCATGTGAAGGCCGGCCAGATGCTGGCCCGGATCGACGACCGCGACTTCCGCGTCGCGCTTGATCAGGCCAAGGCCGACGTCGCCGCCGCGAACGCGACGGTGACCAGCAAGCAGGCCCAGCTCGAGGTTCAGGAAGCGGTGATCGCGGCCGCAAAGGCGACCATCGATGTCGACACCGCCGCGAAGATTTTCGCGCAGCAGGAGAACAAGCGCTACACCGATCTCGCCAGGACCGGTTACGGCAGCGTGCAGAATGCGCAGCAGGCGCAGGCGCGCGATGCCGGCGCGGACGCCGCGATCGCGCGCGACAACGCCAACCTCATCTCCGCACAGAAGCAGGTCGATCTGCTCAAGGCCGAGATCGTGCAAGCCAGGGCCGCCGCCGCGCGCGCAGCCGCAGTCCAGCAACAGGCCGAGCTCAATCTCGGCTACACCACGATCGTCTCGCCGATCGACGGCGTCGTCGGCAATCGCACCTTGCGCATCGGCCAGTATGTGCAGGCGGGCACGCAGTTGATGTCGATCGTGCCGGCCACGGGCGCCTATGTGGTCGCCAATTTCAAGGAGACGCAGCTCACCCACGTCCACGCCGGACAGAGCGTCGAGATCGAGGTCGACACGTTCCCGGGCCAGGTCGTGCATGGGCACGTCGATTCCATCGCGCCGGCCAGCGGCCAGGAGTTCGCGCTGCTGCCGCCCGACAACGCCACCGGCAACTTCACCAAGATCGTGCAGCGCATTCCCGTGAAGATCGCGCTGGACGCCGAGACCGCGCCTGCGATCGAGCTGCGGCCCGGCATGTCCGTGATCCCGACGATCGCAACGCGCTCGGCGCCGACCGCTCAGGCGGCAGCGACGCCCAAAGCAAAACCTGTTTCCGGAGGGTCGTGCCATGTCAAACAGCCTCTCAATATCGATGCCAGCACAAGCAATTCCGGCCGCGACGCCTGAGCGCGTCGCTGCCGACCCCAATCGGGCCAGCGCCACGATCTGGATCGCCGTGTTCGCGGCGATGATCGGCGCCTTCATGGCGATCCTGAACATCCAGATCACCAACGCCTCGCTGCTCAACATCGAAGGCGGCATCGGCACCGGCGCCGACAACGGATCCTGGATCTCGACGTCCTACCTGATCGGCGAGATCATCGTCATTCCGCTGACCGACTATCTGTCGCGGGTGTTCTCGTTCCGCAACATCATCCTGGGTTTCGCGAGCCTGTTTGCCGCCTTCTCGGTCGCCTGCGCCTTCACCCACGATCTGCCGTCGATGATCGCGATGCGAGGTCTTCAGGGCTTCTTCGGCGGCGTGCTGATTCCGATGGCTTTCACGCTGGTGTTCACCAAGCTGCCGAAGGGCCAGCAGCCGATCGGTCTTGCCATGTTCTCGCTCGCCGTGACGTTCGCACCCGCGATCGGCCCGACCATCGGCGGCTTTCTCACCGAGAATTACGGCTGGCAGACCATCTTCTTCGTCAACGTGCTGCCGACCGCGGTGATGGTGACCACGCTGTTCTTCACGCTGGAGCGCCGACCGCTCAACCTCACTCTGCTGCGCGAAGGCGACTGGTTCGGCATCGCCACCATGGCGATCGGCCTCGCTTCGCTGCAGGCCGTGCTGGAGGAAGGCAACAAGGACGACTGGTTCGGCTCACCCTTCATCGTGCGTCTCGCGGTCATTGCCGCGGTCAGCCTGTCGCTGTTCATCGTCAACGAGCTCGTGGTGGAGAAGCCGCTGCTGCGCCTGCGCCTGTTGACGCAGTGGAATTTCGGCATCGGCACGATCGCGGCTGTCTTCCTCGGCTTCGCGTTGTTCGGCTCGGTCTATCTCCTGCCCGCTTATCTCGGTCAGGTGCAGGGCTACAATGCCGAGCAGATCGGCAACGTGCTGGCCTGGACCGGCCTGCCGCAGCTCCTGCTGATTCCGCTGGTGCCGAAGCTGATGCAGCGGTTCGACGGCCGCTATGTCGCCACCGTCGGCCTGCTGCTATTCGCCGCGAGTTCCTTCATGAACATCCAGATGTCGCTCGATTATTCCGGCGATCAGTTCCTGGTGCCCAATATCGTGCGGGCGGTCGGCCAAGCGCTGACGCTGGCGCCGCTCTCGGCGCTCAGCCTCGGCAGCGTCGCGCCGCAGGATGCGGCGGCCGCCTCTGGCATCTCCAACATGATGCGCAACCTCGGCGGCGCCATCGGCACCGCGGTGCTCGCCACCATCGTCACCAAGCGCGAGCAATTCCACTCCAACATCATCGGCCATTCCGTCACGCTCGGCCGCGAGGAGGTCCGCAGCCGCATTGTGCAGATGACGGACTATTTCATGGCCCACGGCGTCCCCGATCCCAATGCCGCACGCGAGCAGGCCATCATCGCGCTCGGCAAGACGGTGAAACGCCAGGCGCTGGTGATGGGCTATTCCGACACCTTTGCGGTGATCGGCGTGGTGCTGGTGCTCGCCGCGATCGCGGTGCTTCTGACGCGGCGGGTAAGGGCGGCGGGTGCCGGTGGTGGCGCGCATTAGGCTTTTCACCTCTCCCCGCTTGCGAGGAGAGGTGAAAACTCACGGCGCGCAGGCAAAACTCGACGCGTCCGTCACCGGGCCGCTCTTGTAGTGCGGCCAGGCCGGCCAGCGGCACAGCGGCAACGAGCGGGTCACCGCAAAGGACGGCGCCTCGACCTTCTGCTCGCTGACTTCGAGGTCGCCGGGCGCCTTGCCGTTCTCGACCCAGTCGACCAGCACGCTCAGCATGTCGACATTGGCCGGCGCGCCGGAGCCGACATGATCGACGCCGGGCGCGGTGTAGAGCCGCGCGAATTCCGCCGTCTCTGCCTTGCCGATCTTGCGCTCGACGCTTTCGAAATAGCGGATGCCGGCATAGGGGCTCTGCGCATAGTCGGCCATGTGTTCGAGCATGATCAGCCGGCCGCCCCGCGCGCGAAAGCGGCTGAGATCGGGATCGGTCGAATCCATCAGCTTCGAGACCTCGAGCAGCCGCGCCTTGTGGTCCTCCACCTTGTAGGTGGTGACGTCGAGCTTCGGATCACGCGCGAACACATATTGAATGCCCCCGGCACCGTAGATCCAGGCGATGCCGTTGTTCGGCGCAGGCGGCTGCGCCGGCGGCGCGGTGCCGAGCCACCACGCAACCCAGCCGCCGGTCGGCCCGACCGCCGGCGTGTCCTCGCCCGACACGCCCCAACCCGGATAATCGTCGAGACCATTGGCGAGCACGAACGGAAATTTGTACGTGGCGTGCAGCGTGTTCACCGCCTTGATCTGCGCATCGGTGAGACACTGGTCGCCGCTCTGGCCCGCCGCACAGCGCAGCGTCTCGACCTTGAATGCCGCCTTGCAGGCGACGGGGTTCTGCACCAGCGCGTCGTCGGAGCCGTCGGCCTTGTCGCAGGCCGCGCGCACCGCATCGGCGACCAGCTTCACCTGCGCCGGATTGATCCAGCCCTCGCCCATGCTGACGAGGCCGGAGCGCGTGCCGGCATGCTGCAGGCCGACCCAGTTGATCACGGGCACGCGGGCGAAGATGCCGTCGAAATCGTCGGGGTAGCGTTGCGCCATGGTGAGGCCTTCGCGGCCGCCTTCGGACGAGCCTATGAAGTACATCTTCTCCGGCTTCTTGCCGTAAGCGCGCTGCATCAACGCGACGGCTGCATCGCGCACCGTCTTGTAGGCGCGATGGGCGAAATTCTCGAAAGCCTCGTCGTTCAGCGCGAACAGCTGCGGCGGCTCGCCCGGCTTGGATTCGTGGCCGGAGTCCGTGCCGTAGGTGACGAAGCCGCGCGCGAGCGGCGACGGCTTGTCGAAGGGATAGGCTGGCGGCAGCGCAAGCCCCGTGATCAGCACACCGTTGAAGCCGCCGCCGCCATATTGCAGCGAGCGGCCGTTCCATTCGACGGGAAGGTTGACCTGGAATTTGACCGGCGGCGCCTTGGGATCAACGGGGTCGATATGGCCAAGCACCTTGCAAAAGGCTGGATTGACGGGCGTGATGCGCCCGGACGGGGTCGGCCCACGTTCGGCGACGGCGAGCTGCGAGGGTGCCTGCAACGCTGCGGAATCGATCTTCACGGCGTCAGTGCCGCCATTGAGCCCCTTGCAGACGGTCTCCGCGTCCTTAGGCAATGTCGCGGCGAGCGCGGCGTTCGCGCTCAGCGCAGCTGCCGTCCCCACGAGCCATGCGCACAGCTTCGCCCTCGTCAGAGTCATCGTTTCCACCCAGCTGTTGTTCGATCTGTCAGGAGACCACATTGAATGCGACCTCCCGAGGGCCGTCAACAAGCCTCTAGTGCTCGAACACCAGCCGCGCGCCGACGGTGCCGTCGAGGGCGCGGATCTGCTGGAGGAGCTCGCCGGAGTCCTGACCACCGAGATCGGCGTCGAGCACGACATAGCCGAGGTCGCCGGCGGTCTCCAGATACTGCGCGGCTATATTGATGTCGCGCTGGAGGAAGACCTCGTTCAGCCGCCGCAGCATGCCCGGCACGTTGCGATGGACATGGCTGAAGCGCGCGCCGGAGGGACGAAGATGCAACTGCACTTCGGGGAAGTTCACCGCGCCCATGGTCGAGCCGGTGATGAAATAGTCGACCAGCTTGCGCGCCACCTCGCCGCCGATCCGCTCCTGCGCCTCTTCGGTCGAGCCGCCGATATGCGGCGTGAGGATGACGTTCTCCAGACCCTGCACCGGGCTCTTGAAGCGTTCGGCGTTCGACGAGGGCTCGACCGGAAACACGTCGATTGCCGCACCGGCAAGATGGCCGTCGCGCAAGGCGCGCGCGAGTGCGTCGAGATCGACCACAGTGCCGCGGCTGTTGTTGATCAGGAACGAGCCCGGTTTCATCGCCCGCAGCTCCTTCTCGCCTATCATGCCTGCAGTCTCCGGCGTCTCCGGCACGTGCAGGCTGACGATGTCGCTCTGCGCCAGCAACTCCTCCAGCCTCTCGACCGGCTCGGTGTTGCCGTGACGAAGCTTGTCGGTGCGGTCGAAATAGATCACACGCATGCCCATGGCTTCGGCCAGGGTCGAAAGCTGCGAGCCGATATTGCCGTAGCCGACAATGCCGAGCGTGCGGCCGCGCACCTCGCGGCTGCCGGTCGCCGACTTGTCCCAGCCCCCCGCATGGGCTGACACCGAGCGCGGAAAGATCCGCCGCAGCAGCATCACGATCTCGCCGATCACGAGCTCGGCGACGCTGCGCGTGTTGGAGAACGGCGCGTTGAACACCGGAATACCGCGCTTGCGCGCCGCCGAGAGATCGACCTGGTTGGTGCCGACGCTGAAGCAGCCGACCGCGAGAAGCTGGTCGGCGGCGGCGAGCACCTCATCGGTGATCTGGGTGCGCGAGCGGATGCCGAGCAGCGACACGCCCTTGAGAGTGCGCCGCAGGTCCTCGCCGTCCAGCGCCTTGGTCAGCCGCTCGACATTGCTGAAGCCCGCGCTCCGGAACAGGTCCACGGCGCTGTCATTGACGCCTTCGAGCAGCAGCGCCTTGGCGCTTCGCTCAGGGCTTTGGCCTGGGGCTGACATGGAATCTCCGTAAATAGCAGCTTTGCCGCAGCTCATAGACCGCGGGCGGTGCGCAGCACAATAGGGCTTGGACACGGGGAGAAGATGGCGAGGCGATGGGTGGGCTTGGCATCCCACCGACTCGGTCAAATCACGTAGAACCCGTGCGTGCCGTCGCGGCGGAGCTGCTCGACGAGGCCGTATTCCCAGTCGAGATAGGCCTGCATCGCGGCTTCGGCAACATCAGTGCCTTCGTAGGGGCGGCGGTAGCGGTGTGCCGGATCCGGCTTTGGCAAGAGTTGCGGCGGGCCGACCTCGAGCGCACCGTCATAGCCGCCTTCGAGCACATAGACTTCCCAGCCCATCTGCGCCAGCCAGGACGCCGTCATGTCGGCGCGGACGCATCTGTCGTCGGTCAGGAGGATGCGCGCACCGCGCACGGGCGCGGCCATGTCGGTTTCCTGGACGAGCTGGCCGCCGGGATAATGGCGGAAGCCGGGGAGATGGCCGGCTACATATTCCTCGGCATCGCGTACGTCGAAGCGATACAGCGTACGATGGGTCTGCGCGGCAAGCGCCGACATCTCGTTCGCTCCGATGTGGCGGACACCGGCGCGATAAGCGACATCGCGGGCATTGGCCGGGCCACCCTCGAACGGACCGATTGCGCCTCGCCTGTCGGCGCCGTGATCGAGCGCATGGCGCGCCAGCGTCCAGCCGATGGTGCCGTTGCGCAGCGCGCGGACCCTGTTGGGCACGCCGGCATTGATCAGCGACTGGGTGCCGATGATCGAGCGGGTGCGGCCCGCACAGTTGACGATGATCGTCGTCTCGGGATCGGGTGCGGCTCGTCCCGCCCGGAGCACCAGCTCCGCGCCGGGCACGCTGACCGAGCCCGGGATGTTCATGGTCGCATATTCGTCGAAACGGCGGACGTCGAGGATGGCGATGTTGGCCTTGTCGGCGATGAGCTTTGCGACCTCGTCGGCGCTCAGCGAGGGCGTGTGGCGGCGCGACTCCACCAGTTCGCCGAACGCTTTCGAGTAGGAATTGACGTCCTCGAACAGCTCAAAGCCCGCAGCGCGCCAGGCCGTCAGCCCGCCGTCGAGTGTGCTGATATTGGTGTAGCCGAGCGCCGCCAGGCGCTCGACTCCGGTCGCGACCAGCCCCTCCCCGTCATCATAGAGCACGATCGGCACATCCTTGCGCGGCAGCCGCACCTGCGCCTCGACCGCGATCCGGTCCGCCGCCATGTTGGCGGCGAACAGCGGATGGCCGGTCGCGAAGGCCGCCTCGCATCTGAGATCGAGCAGCGCGATTTCTTCGCGCAGGAGCAGTACGCGGCGGATATCGGCGGGAGTGACGGTCGGGAGCTTCATGGCGTGGACCCTGGGAAGGACAGGCCATGGGCTTTTGAACGATTGAGAGCGCGTTGGCTAGCCTTGCCGGCTCATTCGCCGGGAACGAGGCGCCCAAGCGGGCGCTGTGCCGGGCGCCGCAGCTTGCGGCGCGACAGATAGAGCAGGATGCCCGTGACCGAGAACAGCGGCATCAAGACTGCCGCAATCATGAAAACGAGCTTGCCCGGCCACCCCAGGATCGCGCCGCGATGGATGTCGTAGATCGCCGCGATGATCTTCTCGCCGAACCTCTTGTCGTCGTAGCGCTCGGCGGAGACCAGCTGCCCGGCAGCCGCATCGATGCGAAATTCGTCACGCGTGGCCTCGAGCGTGCGGTCCTTCCCCCACGACCGGATCCGAATCACGGTGCCTGGGCCGGCCGGCAGCGTCAGCAAGGCCCTGGAGAAGCGGTCCCCCTCCTCGCGCTGGAACGTCGTCCATGCCCGATCGAATCCGATCGGCTGAGCCGGCTCGGAACGGTCGGCCCCACGGGACGGTTTTGGTGGCATCTTGGGCGGCATCTTCGCAGCAGCAACCTGCGGACGCGACAACAGCCAGATGAGCCCATCCTTGTACCATTCGAAGGAGAACCACAGCCCGGTGAGCGTCATCGCCAGATAGACCGGAAGGACCCAGGTGCCGATCACCGCATGAAGCGAGCGGTGCAAGCCGCGGCCGCTGAGCCCGAGATTCGGCTTCAGCCACGTCTTGACGCTGCCGGCGCGACGCGGCCAGCGCAGCACGAGACCCGAAATCAGCATGACGACCAGACCGAGCGCGACGGTGCCGGTGATCGGGCGCCCCCAGCCCCTGGCGTCACCGGGGATCAGCAGCCAGCGGTGCAGCCTGCGCACGGTCGCGAAGAACGCCTCGCCACGTGGCAGGCCCAGCACACGCGCGTCGTAGGGATCGACATAGAGCGAGGCCGGCCGGCCGCCGTGTTCGTCGCGCGCGAAGCGGACATGGACGGCCGCCGCCGGATCGCTCGACAGCGTGACGGCCGAGACCTTGCCGACGTCTTGCGCTGCCTTCAGTCGCGCGATCAGGTCATCAGGCGTCAGCGGCGGCATCTCGCGCGGTATGACGCGCATGATGTCGGCGTTCAGATGATCGACGATCTCGTCCTCGAAACTCATGATCGCGCCGGTCAGCGCGATCAGGGCGAGCAGCAGCGCGAGCACGAGCCCCGCGATGGAATGGACCTGGAGCAGGACCGCCTTGATCGTGTGCCCACGCAGCCGCATCATCGCTAGAACTTCACAGTTGCCGACAGCGATACGCGTCTTGCATCGCCGATGGCGACGCCCAGATTGTTCTGAGCGGAGGCATAGTAGACGGTGTCGAACAGGTTCTTGACGTTGAGCTGATAGATGACCGGCAGTGCCTGGTGCTTCGTCTCATAAGTCGCGAAGATATCCGCGAGGACATAGGACGGCAGCACGAACGTGTTCGACGCATCGCCAGGCCGGTCGCCGAGATAGCGCGCGCCGCCGCCGAGCCTGAGCTGGCCAGGAAACACCGTGCCAAGATCGTAGACCAGATAGAGCGAAGCCGTGTTCATCGCAACGTTCTGCAACTGCTTGCCCGCATAGGTCGGATCCTCGGTCACACGCGCATCGGTGTAACCATAGCTTCCGATCATGCTCCAATCGTCGGAGAGCCGGCCGGTGACGTCGATCTCGAGGCCGCGCGAACGGACCTTGCCGGCCGCGGTGTACACGTTGAGACCGGCTACGGTGTTGAGCTGGCTGACCAGCACGTTCTGCTTCTCGATGTCGTAGACCGCGACCGTACCCGAGAGGCGCTTGTTGAGATCGAACTTGAGTCCGGTCTCGTACTGCGTGCCCTCTTCGGGCGCGATGTTCGATCCGAGCACGACGCCACCGCCATTGCTCAATGGAGCAATGGTCGAGTTCGGCTTCAGCGACTGGGTGTAGCTCGCGTAAAGCGAGATCTGTTCGGTGAGCTTGAAGATCGCGCCGCCGAGCGGGAGCACCGCATCCGCCGAAACGTTGGTGTTGGTCTTGAACGGCTTTCCGCGCCCGGCGAGCTGATCATAATCCATGTAGCGCACGCCGCCGACCAGCGCGAAACGCTCGGTCAAATTCAACGTGTCCTGGAAGAACAACGACCACTGGCCGAGCTTGTCGGTCTGGGCGCTGTCGCTATTCGAAACCGTCGTGCCCGGCCCGATCAGACCGTAGACCGGGTTGTAGACATTGAACGACGGGGCCGCCTGCCGGATCAGATTATCGCGGTAGATCGTGCGATACTGGCCGTCGCCGCCGAACAGCACCTCGTTGCGCATGTCGCCGAGCCAGAAGCCGCCCGAGATGTAGGATGTGCCGTAGCTCGAATTGCTGAGCGAACCCTGCGTGCCGTCATTGCTGCGCGTTTCGACGCCGGTCTTCGCGTTGACGCCGGTGACGCGGAGCTGGTTGGCGCTGAAGGTCTCGGTGTTGTAGCTGTAGCCGGCAAAAAGCTTCCAGTCCTGATTGAGGCGATGCTCGATGGAGGCCTGAATCAGGTCGGACGTCCCCCACATGTTGTTGTAGGGCTCGTCGAGCCGACGCGTCGCCGGGATCGCCAGCGGCGCGCCGTTGACGAAGGCCGTGCCGCGGTCGAACGGAGTGATGAACCCGCGATGCTCGTAGTTGAGCTGCACCGTGGTATTCTGGCCGTACCACGCGAGCGACGGTGCAATCAGCATCTCGCGATGGCGGCCGAAATTGCGCCAGTAATCCTCGCTGACGCCATAGCCGATGAAGCGGTAGGCAAGGCCATGATCGCCGATCGGGCCGGTGACGTCGAGCAGGCCGTCGGCGCCGGTTTTGGACGAATTGTAGGCTGAGCCGAGCAGTGTGACGGAGCCGTGCTGATAGAGTTCGGGGCGCTTGCTGATGGTGTTGACGATGCCGCCGGGATCCATGATGCCGTAGAGCAGCGAGGCCGGCCCCTTCAGCACTTCGACGCTCTCGACTGCGGGATTGAGACTGCGGCCCTGCACCAGCGGCATGCCGTTGCGCATGATCGAGCCGTCGCGATTGTCGCCGAAGCCGCGGCGGATCACGGCGTCCTGCGTGCCGGCGAGCGTGTTGGTCTGGGTGATGCCCGAGACGTTGATGAGCGCATCGTCGATGTTGCGCGGCAGCTGGTCCCTCAGCACCTGCTCGGGCACGATGTTGACGGCCTGCGAGGTGTCGAGCGGCGAGGCGCCGCTGCGCAGCGTGGTCGCGCTCGGCGTCGCGCGGTAGCCGAGCTTTGCGGCCTGCTGTGCGGCGGCCTCCGCGGCGGCACGCTCCGAGGGCGTCGGCGCTGCGGGGGCGGGATTATGATTGGGCTGGCGCGCGGCTTGCGTGCGGCGTGAAGACTGATCCGATGCGCGCGCTGACTTCGGCCGCTGTGCCGGCGCGTCCACGGTCACCGGCGGCAGAGCTGATTGCGCCTGCGCGGTCGTCGGGGTGGAGGGGCATTCGGCGAGCAGCACCGCTGCTCCGATGAGAAGACCTGCACGGCTCTTGCCGGCACGAATTCGATGGCCGCTGTCGCGACCACCCAGATGAGCACGCACGTTCGATTCACTTCCAGGTCAGACACCGCATTGAAGCTCGCGCGTCTAACAGCCGCCATGCGTGAAGAGAACCGTGAGCGGACTTGAATCGCTCTAGTGTTGAATCGTTCTAAGAATAGGCGGCGCTGAATGGCAATCGCCAATCGCCGTCACGCCGAGGGCAGGGCGCGGCACGCGCGTTCGCGGCCGCGCGGCGCGATCTTGCGCAGGCTCACGCGAGCGCAGGCGCGATCAACGCGTCGAGCTTCTGCTTGAACGCAGTGCCGTCGGACAACGCGCGGAGCGGCGGGCGCACGCGCAACCAGCCCCTATCGCCGGTCTGCACGGCGAGGATCGCCTTCAACGTCGCGACCAGAGACGGCGTCTTCACCACGACGTCGATCGCCGCCTGCATGCGCGCCTCGACATCCCTGCCATCGAGCATGCCCTTGACCAGCTCCGGCACGACATTGGCCATGCCGCAAATGGTGCCGGCGCCGCCCGCGGCGATCGCGCGGGCGATGTCGGCTTCGTTGCCGACGGTGATGGCGAGCTCGGGCGCGGCATTGCGGAACGCCTGGAACTGTTTGAAGTCGCCGCTGGAGTCTTTCAGGCCGGCGACAATCTTGCCGTAGCGCCGGCGCAGGCTGGCGGCAACTGTCGTCGGGATCGCGACGCCCGAGACCTGCGGGATGTGATAGAGCGAGGCGCGCAGCCGGTCGTCGGCGACACCATCGATGATCGCGGCAAAGGCATCCTCAATGCCTTCAGGCGTGACGTTGCGGTCGAAATAGGGCGGCAGCAGCAGCACGTGACGCAGGCCGAGGCCGAGCACGGCGCGCGTCAGAGCGATGCTGTCGGTGATGGCGGGGAAGCCGCCGCCGATTCCGATGCGCTCCGGCGCGACGCCGGCCTTGAGCATGGCTTCGATGGTTGCGACGCGCTCGCTGGCGTTGAATGAGGTGCCTTCGCCGGTGGTGCCGAACAGGACGACGCCTTCGACGCCCTTGCTGAAGAGGTGCTTGGCATGGCCGGCGAGCCGGGCGTGATCCACACTGCCATCGGCCGCCAGCGGCGTCGCCGACGCCACCCAGAACCCGCGAATTGCCTCCGTCATCACACCGCCCTTTGCTGCCGCCCCGAACTAAGCCGCTGATCCCCAATGATCTTCCGCGCTTCCGAAGCCCTGTTTTTACTTTACTTTTGATCTTGTACCTTACATACAAGGCGGCGTGCAAACCCTTTCCACCGTCACGGCGCGCATGAGGCGCAGCCGAATCCAGAGGAGGTCTCGCATGAACATGGTGACCCCCATTGAAGGCCCTGACCAAGTGTTCGGCGCGTTGCGCGACAGGCTCGGCGCGGCCGCGGTACTGACCGGCAGCGAGGTGCCGGCGCGCAATTGCAACGACTGGAGCGCGAGCCTGCCGCAAACCCCGCTTGCGGTGATCCGGCCGCTCGATGCGCAGGGCGTTGCCGATGCCATCGCGACCTGCCGGCAGGCGCGGCTCCCCTTCGTGCCGCAGGGCGGACTGACCGGCCTATGCCGCGGCGCCTCGCCCGAAGCGGGCTGGGTCGCGATCTCGCTGGAGCGCATGACCGGCATCGAGGAGATCGATCGCGCCTCCGCGACGATGACCGTGAAGGCAGGCACGCCGCTGGAGACGATCCAGAAGGCTGCGGACGAGGCCGGCTTCTTCTTTCCGCTCGATCTCGGCTCGCGCGGCTCGTGTGCGATCGGTGGCAATCTCTCGACCAATGCCGGCGGCAACCGCGTGATCCGCTACGGCATGACGCGCGAGCTGGTGCTTGGCCTGGAAGTGGTGCTGCCTGACGGCACCATCATCACCAATCTCAACAAGCTGATGAAGAACAACGCCGGTTACGATTTGAAGCATCTCTTCATCGGCTCGGAAGGCACGCTCGGCATCGTCACCCGTGTGGTGCTCAAGCTGTTTCCGAAGCCGCGTTCGACCATGGCCGCGCTCTGCGCGCTGAAGGATTATGCCGCGGTGATCGCGCTGCTGGATGCCGCGCGCTCGGGGCTCGGCCCGCTGCTGTCGGCCTTCGAGGTGATGTGGCCGGACTATTGGGACGTGATCACGATGCGCGCCGGCGTGAAGCCGCCGGTCGCAGCAGGTCACGGCCTTTACGTGCTGGTGGAAGCGCAGGGCACCGACGAGAGCATCGATGCGCCGCGCTTCCAAAGCTGGCTCGAAGAACTGATGGAGCGCGGGCTGCTCGCCGACGCCGCTGTCGCGCAATCGCTGGCGCAGACGCAAGCCTTCTGGCGCGTGCGCGACATCTGCGCGGAATTCGGCCAGGTGCTGGGCCCGCACATCTCCTACGACATCGGCCTTGCGGTCAAGCGCATGGACGAGTTCGTCACGCGCTGCAAGGCCGCGCTCGCGGACGGCATCAATGGCTGCGAGAGCGTCTATTACGGCCATATCGGCGACGGCAATCTGCATCTCGTCTCCTGGGTCACCGGCCTCTCCGTCGCGCAGCAGCCGAAGGAGGAGATGGACGCGATCATCTACGGTCTGGTGCGCGAGATGGGTGGCAGCGTCTCCGCCGAGCACGGCATCGGCACGCTGAAGAAGCAGTGGCTGGGCCATGCCAGGAGCGAGGCCGAGATCGCGCTGATGCGCACCCTGAAGGCTGCGCTCGATCCCGATCACCTGCTCAATCCCGGCAAGGTGATCTGAGGGCACCATGCGATCGCTCAAGCTCGATACGCCGAAATCGCTGGCGCTGCGCGTGATGCAGCGGCTGCGCCAGGCCATCATCGATGGCGAGTTCGCGCTCGGCGCCGCCATCTCCGAGGAGATGGTGGCAAGTTCCTTCGGCGTCAGCCGCACGCCGGTGCGCGAGGCGATGGGACAGTTGCAGGCGCAAGGCCTCGTCGTGATCCGGCCGCAGGTCGGCAGCTTCGTGTTCACGCCGAGCGCCGAGGACATCAATGCGCTCTGCACCTTCCGCATCGCGCTGGAGCCCAAGGCGGCCGAGCTCGCCTTCCGCCACGACCGCGACGGTACGATTGCGGCGATGAGCGCAGCGATCGCGGCGATGGAGCCCGCGGTCACGGCGAAGGACAACATCGCCTATGGCCGCGCCGATGCCGCCTTCCACGAGGCGCTGTTCGCCCATTGCGGCAACCGCTATCTCGCCGAATCCTATCAGCTCGTCTCTGGCCGCGTCGCCGCGCTCCGCACCAATTTGACCTCACCGATCGACGTGCGCACCCGCACGTCCTTCGACGAGCATCGCAAGCTGCTCGATTTGTTCGCACGCGGCGAATTCGCCGCCTTCGAAGACCTGATGACGACGCATATCACCAATTCGGGCGTGGTCTATGCCAAGGCATTGAAAGTAGAGGCGCTGAAGGTAGAGGCGCTGAAGGTCGGTTAAGCGCCACTACGTCCCATCCTTCGGTCCCGGCCTGTCCAGGAAATCCAGCGCGGTGTTGATCTGTTCGAGTTGATGCTCGATCCTGTCGCGGTCCTCGACGGCTTGCGCCTTCTCGAGTTCCTCAACGAGCTTCTGTTTCCGCGTCAGCAAGTTCTCTATGACCGTGCTCACAATTCCCCCATCGCCAGAGGCGATGTCACGAACGCCGAGATTGAGGGCGCACGCGACCCGGGCTCGTTTCGAACCCTCAAGCAGAATGTTCGCAGGCGCGGTTGGTTCCTCGGACCGCATCGGTCCGTCGCGTTGCGACCGGAACCCCTCGGCTGACCGTCGCACCCGGCGACACATCGATCGGTTGAATTCGTGGCCTCGGGGCCCTATGCGTAGGCGCCATGGACACCCAGATGATCACCGCCGAAAAACCGCTGATGGCCCGGGCGCAGCCGCGCAAGCCGGCGCCGTTCCTCCCGATGAGCCGCGCCGAGATGGATGCGTTCGGCTGGGATGCCTGCGACATCGTGCTGGTGACGGGGGATGCCTATGTCGACCATCCGAGTTTCGGCATGGCGATCATCGGCCGCCTGCTGGAGGCGCAGGGCTTTCGGGTCGGCATCATCGCGCAGCCGGACTGGCACTCGGCCGAGCCGTTCAAGGCACTCGGCAAGCCGCGGGTGTTCTTCGGCGTCACCGGCGGCAACATGGATTCCATGGTGAACCGCTACACCGCGGACCGGCGCCTCCGCAGCGACGATGCCTATACGGCCGGCGGCGAAGGCGGCAAGCGGCCGGACCGCTGCACCATCGTCTACGCCCAGCGCTGCCGCGAGGCGTTCAAGGACACCCCGATCGTGCTCGGCGGCATCGAAGCCTCGCTGCGCCGGATCGCGCATTACGATTACTGGTCCGACAAGGTGCGCCGCTCGGTGCTGGCCGACGCCAAGGCGGACCTCTTGCTCTACGGCAATGCCGAGCGCGCCGTCGTCGAGGTGGCGCATCGCCTCGCCGCCGGCGAAACGCCGCGCGAGCTGGACGACATCAGGGGCGTCGCGCTGTTCCGCAAGGTCCCCCAGGATTACGCCGAGCTGCACGCCGACGATCTCGATTCCGCCGACGAAGGCGCAACGCGCCAGAAGGGCTTGACCGTGATCCGGCTGCCCGCGCTGGAGCAGGTCGAGCAGGACCGCGAGGCCTATGCGCGCGCCTCGCGCGTGCTGCACCGGGAGAGCAATCCCGGCAACGCACGGCCGCTGGTGCAGCGTCATGGCGACCGCGATCTCTGGCTCAACCCGCCGCCGATCCCGCTCACCACCGAGGAGATGGACGCGGTCTACGACCTGCCTTACGCGCGCGCCCCGCACCCGTCCTACGGCGATGCCAGAATCCCCGCCTGGGAGATGATCAAATTCTCGGTGACGATCATGCGCGGCTGCTTCGGCGGCTGCACCTTCTGCTCGATCACCGAGCATGAGGGCCGCATCATCCAGAACCGCTCGGAAGGCTCGATCCTGCGCGAGATCGAACGCATCCGCGACAAGACGCCGGGCTTCACCGGCGTCATCTCCGACATCGGCGGCCCCACCGCCAACATGTACCGGATGGCGTGCAAGGACCCGAAGGTCGAGGCGGCGTGCCGGCGGCCGTCCTGCGTCTTCCCCGAGATCTGCCCGAACCTCAACACCTCGCATGACGATCTGATCCGGCTCTATCGCAAGGTGCGCGAGACCAAGGGCATCAAGAAGGTGATGGTCGCTTCCGGCGTGCGCTACGACCTTGCGGTCGAGAGCCCCGAATACATCAAGGAGCTCGTCACCCATCACGTCGGCGGCTATCTGAAGATCGCGCCCGAGCATACCGAGCGCGGCCCGCTCGACAAGATGATGAAGCCGGGCATCGGCGCTTACAACAAGTTCAAGCGGATGTTCGATGAAGCGGCCGAACGCGCCGGCAAGAAATATTATCTGATCCCCTACTTCATCGCGGCGCATCCGGGCACGACCGACGAGGACATGATGAACCTCGCGCTCTGGCTCAAGAAGAACCGCTATCGCGCCGACCAGGTGCAGACCTTCCTGCCCTCGCCGATGGCGACCGCCACGGCGATGTACCACACCGGCGTCAACCCCTTGCGCGGCGTGCGCCACGGCGGCAGCGACAAGGTCGAGGCGATCAAGGGTCTGCGCCAGCGCCGCCTGCACAAGGCCTTCCTGCGCTACCACGACCCCGACAATTGGCCGGTGCTGCGCGAGGCGCTGAAAGAGATGGGCCGCGCCGACCTGATCGGCTCGCAGCCCCACCAGCTCGTCCCCGCCCACCAGCCGCCCGGCACCGGCAAGGCCGCCGGCACGCGGCGGCCGGTGCGTCCGGGCGGCAAGACGCAGCGGTTCACGACCAAGGGGCTGAGGGTGATGAAGTAGCGGGCGAAGGCCGGATCAGGTCCGGTTCGGCGTGGCGCTTTCGCACCTCCAAACAAAAAGCTCGAAAACAACCCCATGCACAGTAGCCGGGGGCAGCAAAATCAACGGCTTACAGCGCGATGAAATGGGATGGATCGCCACCGCGCCTTCGCTCGTCGATCAAGCATGATCTTTTCGAAAGGCCGCTGCGCATTCTGCTGATTTTACGAAACTGTTGCACCGTCGGGCAAAACAGGAGCAGGATGGCAGCATCGGAAGAACCAGGATAGCGCGAGCCCCGCGCAGCTCCGTATCAAGAGTTTCCAAGGCTACGCGGAAGTCAGCCGCCTTCAGCGTGATAGGAGGCTCGCAATCCATTGCAGACTTGGCGGCTGCAGGTGAGATCGCCTTGCGAGACCGAATGAGAGCCGAGCACTCGCGGCGGAATGATTGATGCTTCGTCGAAGGCGCAGAGTACCGGTGGGGTGACTCCGGGCCGCACACGCTGAGCAAGCTGAGGTCGCCTGTAGCGCTAAGGCGAAGATCGAGATCGCGTCCGGCACGTCAGCAGTTAAGGCCATACCGGACGCGCCGAGGATGTAGCTAAGTCGACGCGATTGACCCGGAGCAGACCAATGCGACTCGCCACACTATCCCGCGCGGGATAGGATGCGTCCAATCCTCATGTGCGGGCTGCCAGGCGCTGGCGTGTTCGGCACCCCAACGCCTCCGCCCCGGAGCGCGGTTGCGCATGACGCCTTGCGGCAGCGAAGGCGACGCAAGGTGAGGATTTGACCATGTTAATTTGCTCGTGCAACGCAATTCATCGACGCGACGTCGTGTGCGGCGGCGGCGCGGCCCTGTTCAGCGCCATTGTGGCCACGCTGATCGGCAGCGGGAAGCCGGTGCGCGCAGAAACGATCACCGGCAAGGTTCCGGAGATCGAGCGCGTGGCAGTGCGCGTCGTCGTCGACAGCTACCAATTCGCTGTGGCACCGAGCCGGAAGATCGCCGATGTCGACATCGAGCACTTCGGCTGGGGCATCGGCGAAGGCAAGCCGCCCGGCAAGACGCTGATCAGTGAGTTCGGCCTGTCGATGCATGTCGAGTCGCGGCGTGGCGCCGAAACACGAAATATCCTGGTCGACTTCGGCTTCACCCCTGATGCGCTGGTGAATAATGCCCATCTCGTCGGCATCGATCCGGCTGCGCTCGACGCCCTTGTCTTGAGCCACGGTCACTACGATCATTTCGGCGGCCTCGCCGGCTTCCTGAAGCAGAACAACGGCAAGTTCAAAGCCAAGCTGCCGATTTACATCGGCGGCGAGGAGGCATTCTGCTCGCGGGAATGGACGGCTCCGCCGGTGCGCGGCGACTTCGGAGCCCTGGATCGAAAAGCACTCGAAGACGCCAATGTTGCGGTGACGTATGTAGAAGGGCCGGCATCGGTTGCCGACCACGGCTTCTCCACCGGCCCTATCGGTCAGACGAGCTTCGAGAAGCTGCTCTCGCCCAGCGCCATGAAGATCGGCGTGGACCACGGCATTGGATGCTATGCTGACAAGCTTCCGGAGGACGAACGGACGAAGGCTGTCATCCCGGACCAGTTCCGGCACGAGATCGCCACCGCGTTCAATTTGAAGGGTCGCGGGTTGATCGTATTGACCTCCTGCAGCCATCGGGGGGTCATCAACGCAATCAAACAAGCCCAAGCGGCTTCGGGTATTAGCAAGGTTCATGCGGTGATCGGCGGTTTCCACCTCGCACCCTACAAGGAGGACTATGTGCGCGAGACGATCGCAGCGCTGAAGGGTCTCGATATCGACTACGTCATTCCACTGCATTGCACTGGTGAGCCGTTCTACGAAATGGCAAAGGCCGAGATGCCGAACAAGCTCCTGCGCTCCTACACGGGCACACGCTTCATCTTCCATGCCTGAGCGATAAGGACACACGCAATCCTCGCGCGCTCGCCGAACGGGGAGCAATTGCTGGCCGCTCGCGGGTACTCAACATTGGCTCGCGCCCTGTGAGATAGCTTTTTGCATCGCAAAAGCCCAGCGTAGCCCGGCGCAAGGCCGCCGCCACTTCTAAAGCGCGATGAGATTTGGAATCGTCATCGCGCTTCAGGCTGTTGTTTTGCGCATGATCTTCCGGAAAACCGCTTCGCACTTTTCCGGATCATGCTTTAGGGAACGCCGCGCGGCGCAATGGTTCCACCCATTCACAAAGGGTTTGCGACGGCTTACTTTCCGAGCACGGCATTTTGCCCGGAAATCACGAGCCAAAGATATGAGAACTATGCAACCGAACTTCCGGTCCCCGGAAGCTTTGATGGCTGAAGCACAAGACGCGTGGCATCGGCTGTTCGAGCATTCCCCTGTCCCGGTACTGTTGCTCACGCCGGACTTGAAGATAGTGGATGCCAATGAGAGCTATCTTCGAGAGGTATTGCGTACGCGGGACGCGCTGGCTGGCCTGCACATGTTCGATGCATTTCCCGACAACCCGCATGTCGCACTCGCGGATGGGGTAAGTAATCTGGCCGCATCATTTGAGAAGGTGCTCCACGAAGGGCGCGGGCACGTGATGCCTCTGCAACGGTATGATATCCTACCAGACGGACGGCCTTGGCAGGTGCGCTATTGGCTTCCGAAAAACTGGCCTGTGGTGGATGAAAAGGGATCGATAGTCGCGCTCGTCCATCATGTAACCGACGCGACCGCAGCCGTTCTGATGCGAAAGACCAACGCGACCGCATCCGTTCGGACGAGCTCAGACGCACGTTTCTTAGACCTCTTGCAAAGAGCCGATAAGGCAATTTTGGAAGCGGGAGAGACCATAAGGAAAACGCAGGAAGCCATTTTGAGAGCCCGCGCCGAAATGGACTATGTGCGTTCTAGGAGGTTGTTGAAGCCAATATGATTTCGATTTGATCTGGTCAAACCGGGGCGATCTCCCGCCGGTCCAGTAATTTCCGTTATTGGCCCCCGCCCCCAGCTGCCCTTGTCGCCGGCGGTTCTGCGTCCTGGCAACGGGACCTGGTCGCGCTTCCGCCTGTCACAGGGAACGCCGGGATGGTGTTGCCAGGTCTCCGCTTTTTCCGTCTCTCGTCTCTCGACAAAGAGCACGATGCTCGTCACTTGGCGTCGGGACGCGCGGCTATTGTATTGCGCTGGGCCGCAAAGTGCTTTCGGAAAATCCTCGACCCCACATTCCAAAGACCCCGCAGCACGAGATCAAAAAACCATCACCTCAGCAGCCTGATGGCTTTCGGATGCAAGCAGCTGTCGATAGAAAAAGGAAGGCGCAGGAGCGGCAATCTTTTGAGCGGCAACAGCTATCAATTGCCAACAAACACGTAGCGAAAGCTGAACGCGTGATCGAAGAGCAAGTGGCCTTGACCGAGAACCTACGACGCGACGGTCAAGACACGAAGCTCGCGGAGGAAACGTTGCGGGTATTCGAGGCCAATCTCCAAGTAATGCGCGAACACTGAGAACTCATCGTTAGGGCCATCGAGGAGGCCGACGAGGGACTTCAAGGCAACCTCATCAATGGGCCGTCGGTGTTGGCTCCGCATGGGTAAAGAAGGAACCGATTCGGTCGGACCTTGTAAGGTCCAGTGATCAAGCCAGCCCGTTGTCGATCTGCTCAATCGTTCTGACGACTATCTCTCGATGCTCACGCAGTGTCTTTAGATTGTGCTCAAAGCCCGTGAGCATCTCCTCCGCAACTTTGGTGCCGTGACCGTTTCCTCCTCGTCTTCGTCGGGATCCCTGGGTGGCATCACGATGCGCGTCAGCATGAGTAGTGTCCGGCCGACCGCTGCAGTGGAAAATGCTTCGGAGGTGTGTTGCTTCATGTCCGTGTGCTCCTTGAAAAATATGCGCAGTCGCAAAGTCTTTGCCGGCAAACGCCGGTGCCAGGCGCGATCGTCGCCAACGCGATGCGGGTCAGGTTGACTGCGTCATGAGCGGGCGGCAGGCCATGCAGCAGGCAGCGTATTCGGCCACTTGATGCCTCAGGACCCATTAGGCTCTATGTTTACCAAAACCTCGCCGGCAGCGATTTCAGGAACTCCAAGATCGAGGTCAGGTAGACTGGCTTGAACAAATGCCAGTATTTTGGCGTTCGCTGCGTTGGCGCTTTCGCGGTCGTCAAATATCATCACGGCGATACCGACACCATCGCCCGCATCCAGCACATGATAAGATCTGAATCCGTGCGATTGCCTTAGGATCTCACCAACGCCGCTCTTAGCGCGACGAGCGGCGTCCGCTAGCGAACGAACCTTGCTGTACTTGCGAATGACCATGTACATGGAGTCACCACGTGCCATACGCCCCTTCGCATCAAACCATTTCGGTCTTAGTCGGACTAGTGCCAACTTCCGGGATGGGCCACGGCGTCCGGTTGGGCGGATCGCAATGCGCCTTTTCCAACGAGCCATCCTCGCCCGGGAAGGGGCGAGGTACTGAGGCTCAGGAGCCCTCGAACTTGAACGATACGTTGAGCTTGGCGCGATAGGCCTCGACTTTTCCCTTGTCATCCAGTTGCATATCGAGCTTGACGACCTCTGCAATGCGAAGATCCCGGAGAGATCTGGCAGCTTGGTCGACCGCATTAGCGGCCGCCTTCTCCCATGAGTCGGTGCTGGTACCGACCAGTTCTATGACCTTGTAGACGCTATCGGGCATGTTCGTCCTCCTAATCGGTAGGAGCAGGAAGTCTAGCACCAGGATCTCGACTCTGATACGTCTCGGGGATGCCGCGGAAAGGGTCCGATTGGCTGTCACTTTCCTGTTCGACCCAAAGAAGAACTCGGGTTGTCCTGTCGTGGATTACGTTCACATTTTCAGCCCGGACCAACGCGGCTGGATCCCGAGTGTAATTTTGCACGCCAACGTCGTCATTGCCGCTAAGGTTCTGATCCATGACGCGATGGCACCGCGGAAGCATCAGCAGCACGGCTGACTCTGGCGTGTGCCGAGACCTCACGGACTACCAACTCGAAGCGGTGCTTTTGAACCCATTGCAGACCATGTAACGCCGATAGGCGTCTCTATCGCTCCACTGCATAGATGCGCCACTCACCGGGGATACCCTTGAGTGAGCGGGTGCCCCGATCGTTGAAGCGCAAACCAGAGCCGGCCACCAGATCTTTGACTGTGCTCGAAACCAAAACCTCGCTGCCGGCGGCAAGCGCGGCGACCCGCGCGCCTATGTGAACAGCAATACCGCCAACATCACTACCGATCATTTCGCACTCGCCTGTATGAAGCCCAGCACGGACCTCGATCCCAAGCGGTCTCATTTCCTCGACAATAGCGCAAGCGCAGCGAACACCGCGGGCTGGGCCGTCAAAGGTGGCGAGAAAACCGTCTCCAGTCGTTTTCACTTCATGGCCTCGAAAGCGCGCGAGGTTGCGCCGGATCGTCGCATGATGGCCGTCGAGAAGGTCGCGCCAGCGTTGATCGCCAAGTGCAGCGGCTTTCTCGGTTGAGCCTACAATATCGGTGAAGAGAACCGTGGCGAGGACGCGGTCAACCGAGACCGGAGATCTTGAGCCAGTTAAGAATTCTTCGATCGCATCGAAAATTTCGTCTGCGTTTTCTCCCACGTAGAAGATGTGGTCGCTTCCGGGCAGCTCAAAAAGACGGGCTCCAGGAATGTGCGCCGCCACATCGCGCCCACCTTCTACACTAACAGTTTTGTCTCCAGTCCGGTGAATCACGAGGGTTGGTACTCGAACGGCCGGAAGAATGCCGCTGATTTCAATTTGACTGTTCATGCTCATGAGAGCCTTCACGGCGGCGGGGCTGGCACCAAGACGCTCGTTGCGGCCCCACCAGCGTTGAAAAGCGGCGTCGTTTGCGCGCGAAGGCGCGAATTTCTGCACGCTTCCGCCCGTACCCCATGCCTGCTCAACGTAGCCGAAGAACGCTTCGAGTGCCTCTTTGGTCGGAAACCAGTAGTGAAAAGCTGCCGTAAAGTATCAGCGCGCGACACCGGTCGGGATAGGTTGCGGCAAACAGGACCGACAGCGGCGCGCCTTCAGATATCCCAAAGAGTGCCGCTTGCTCCATGCCGGCGGCGTCCATGACGGCTCGAAGATCATCCATACGCTGGTCCAAGCCGGGGAGCTCTCCGCCGCGATCCGACATGCCGGTCCCGCGCTTGTCGAAAGTTACCACTCGGGCGTAGCTACCCAAACGGGTCAAAAAGCGAGCGAGATCGGGCTCGTCCCAATAATTCTCGACGTTCGACACGAACCCCGGAACCATAATCAGATTTACCGGGCCGCTGCCAAACAACTGGTAGGCGATGTGAACGTCACCGCTTTTGGCGTATTGCGTAGCCGGTTGCATTGGTGTCCTCACTGCTTGACCGGATTTACCCTGCCTATTCTGAAGCCTGACCCGACGATTGAAAAGCAGCAAGTCCGCAGTGTCGCCTGTTGGCCCGAATGCAAAGTTCGCGCGGCATTCCGCGTTGTCGGCTCAGGGAGTTAGACCGGAAATGACCGGCCAACCTCCGAACGGCGCTTGTGCCCCATCTCGGACATGACTCATTGCCCGGGCCGCCGGACCTCATCTTCGTTCCTCCGGCTGGTGGAACGCCTTCAATCCTAGAATGGCAGTCGATTTAATCCCAGTACGGAATAGCTGGGCGGGCGATCATCAGCCAGAAGATCACCAGAACGGCTGCGAACGCCGGGAATCCGAAGACGAACCACCAACGGAAGAGCTGATGATAACCGGCTGGCAGCTTGGTGCTGGTCGCGACCGCACCGACGGCAAGATCGCGCATTTGCATCTGCATCCACACCACCGGCAGCCAGAAGGCGCCGGTCACCAGATACAACGCGATGGACGCCGCGATCCAGCCATCCCGAAGCGAATACCCGCTCGACCATGCGAGCCATGTGCCAGTGATGGGCTGCAGGATCACGGCACTCGCCGTAAACAGAAAGTCGGCCAGCACGACGGTCCGCGCAACCCCGGCGATCTCGCGCGGGTCTCCGCGCAGATGTGCCACCAGCATGAAGAAGGCGATGCCGGCACCCGTGCCGAGCAAGACTGCAGCACCGATGATGTGCACCATCTTAACAAGGAGATAGAGCATCAGCGATCTTCCCGGATCGCCATGGCGACCAGATTGAGCATCAGCACCGGCCAGATCTTCAGCATTGGCCCAAGCGGCTCGGCCCACAGCCGCGGCACCAGCGCCGAGCCGATCACGACGTAGGTCAGCGAGATGATCAGTGCTGCCCACAGCCCATAGCGGCACAGAGGCCGCCAAAGAATAGCAAGGCCAATGACGATGTCGGCGAGCGCGCCTGCGAGGACGGTGAGGGCCGCGCCCTTTTCTGGGAGCCCGCCTTCCCGCAGCAACGAGATTCCGATTTCCCAGCCCGGGCCGAGCGAAATGATACCGGTGACGATCCAGAACAGGCTGAAGACGGCGAATATTGCCGGCTTGAGCGCATATAGCCGGGCAAACCAGCGTTCCTGCACCGAGGCGGGTTCGCGTGCGAGCGCGACTTCGAGATCGCGCGGTCTGATGCCGGTAAGCTGACGCCAGGGCTCGGGATCGCCGGTCGCGCCGCGTCGCATTTCTGCCTGCGCGGTCGTGTTGATGGGTGTTGCCCAACCCAGCATCTGCGCGACGTCACCCGCGCGATAGGCGGCCGAGGCCGCCCAAGCCGGCAGGTGCAGGCGGTAAGCGGGCCTCCAGCGCAGCCAGCCGCGAAACAGCGCCACCGCGTCACTGAAGGCCATCCGCGCTGGACCCGCCAGATCAAGTGCGAGGCGGGAGGGCGCGCCCGGTCGCAGGAAGAACACCACCGTCTCAACCACGTCGTCGAGATGCACGGGTTGAACAGCTGCGGTGTCGGGCATGACGGGCAGGATCGGGAGCGACGCCAGACCTCGCAACAGCGCGCTGCCACCATAGGCGGGCCGGCCCACGACGACGGAAGGCCGCAGTATGACCCAATCGAGATCCCTTGCCATCAAGGCGGCTTCGCCTTCCTGCTTGCTGCGGGAAAAATCGGTCAGGGCACCGCGATTGCTGCCGATTGCCGAGAAAAGGATGATGCGGCGCACGCCCGCGCCTTCACATGCCGCATAAAGCGCCGCGCTGCCGGCGACGTGAACGCCTTGAATGTCCTGTCCCTGCAAGGCTCCCGCCGCGTTGATGACGGCATCGATGCCTGCAAGAAGTCTCTTCCATCTCGACGGATCGGTGGTCCGAGCGACGTCCAGGGTGATATGGCGCGTGGCGGGCGCAGCCGCCGGATGGCGCGACACCAATGTGCATTCATGCCCTTCGGAGGACAGCCGCGCGTAGATTGCCGATCCAACAAGTCCTGTACCGCCAACGAGAAGGATGCGCATTGACTCGTCCTTGACCGGCAGCGGGGTAGCGCGAACCGCCGATCAAACTCTGAAGATGCAGACGAATAAAGCGGGGCTGGTGCGATCGTTCCTCGCAGTGGAACTGGTGAATTGAGGAGAGCGGCTGCTCATTTGGCATTTGATGGAACCGGAGTTCAGCGCGCGGGGTGGGCCGTCGCGGCGGCCAGGGACGGCCCGTATACGTCAGTATAATCGTCACGAGGCATATTCCTGGCCGATCATTGGGCGCTGCGAGGCCAGGTTCGGCCCGCCGTGCATTGGTAGCGATCGCCAGCGCTGTTTGCCACTCCGGGCAAGAGACGGGCCCGCACTCCGGTAGAAGAAGTGCCTCGACTGATCCATCGCTCGTGAGCAAGAGGTGATCATGCAACATCCGATTCAAGTGCCGTCGGTCGCGCTCGATTCGAATGAGCGCAAGCGCCCCGAGGAGGCGCTGCGCGAGAGCGAGGAGCGCTTTCGCACGCTGGTGCAATTCTCCTTCGATGTGTACTGGGAAACTGACGCGCAGCATCGCTTCATCCGCCAGGAGTTCGCTGAGACACTTGCCGAGCCGCCCGTCTCCGAAATCGGCAGGACACGATGGGAGGTCCCTTATCTGGAACCTGACGCAGAGGGCTGGCGCAAGCACCGGGAGATACTCGATGCCCACCTTCCGTTTCGCGATTTCGAGCTCGCGCGGCCGACGCCCGACGGCGGCAAGCGTTATGTGTCCGTCTCCGGGCTGCCCATCTTCGACGACACCGGGCACTTCATGGGCTACCGCGGTGTCGGGCGCCACATCACGGAGCGCAAGCGCGCCGAACAGGCGCTGATCGAGAGCGAGGCCCGTTTCCGTACCTTCGTGGACCACGCGACCGACATGTTCATGCTCCACAGCGAAGACGGTCGCGTTCTCGACGTGAATCGAAATGCCTGCGAAAGCCTCGGCTACGGCCGGGGCGAACTGGTCGGGGCAACTGCCTCCTTCTTCGATCTGCAGATGGATCAAGCGGCCTGGCGGATCAACCGCGACCGCCTCAAGGCCGGCGGCATCGCTACGCTCGAGAGTCGCTATTGCCGAAAGGACGGCACTGTGTTTCCCGTCGAAATCCGTATGCGGGAATTCTGCGAAGGCGGCCGGTCACAGATCATTTGTCTGAGCCGCGACATAACCGAACGCAAGCGAACCGCCGAGACGTTACGCGAGATGCAGGCTGAACTAACCCGCGCCAACCGCGCGGCGGCAATGGGCCAGGTCACGGCTTCGGTGACACACGAACTAAGCCAACCAATCACCGCGACGCTCTGCAACGCAGAAGCCGCACTCAGCTGGCTGGAAACGCAACCTCCGGATTTCGAAAAGGCACGGCAGGCGCTCGCATCCATCGTCGCGGAAGCCAACCGAGGCGGCGAGATCATCGGCTGGATCCGTTCCCTGATCAAGAAAACTCCGGCACCGAAGGAGAGCGTCGATATCAATGGTGCAATCCTGGACGTGATCACCATAGCCCGGAGCGAGCTGCTCAAGCATGATGTCTCGATCCAGACCGACCTCGCTCCGGGCTTGCCGCTCGTGAAAGGCTATCGCGTCCAGCTGCAGCAGGTCGTTCTGAATTTGATCCTCAACGCGATCGAGGCAATGAACTGCCTCGACGTTGGCGGACGGGAGCTGCGGATCAGCACGGCTGAAGATGCCTCGGGTCGCGTCGTCGTCGCCGTGCGGGATAACGGTCCCGGACTTGACGGGGCATTGGTTGACCGCCTGTTCGAGCCCTTCTACACCACCAAGCCGGATGGCACCGGCATGGGCTTGTCGATCTGCCAATCGATCATCGAGGCGCACGGAGGACGACTTTGGACGCGTGCGAATGAACCGCGGGGGGCCGCGTTTCTGTTTAGTCTGCCTTCGGAACAGGGGTGATCCACGTCGCTTTTCATGAGCGAGCGCTGCGCAGGCCGGAGCCCACGACCTCAAATCCATCCACGCCACGGACGCGTGGTCCTTCGATCACACCTGCCGGAGCAGCGCAACGGGATCGGCGAGTTCGTTCGCGTGTCAGAGCGGGGAGCGTCCGCCGTCGGCGCGAAGCGGACGTTCCGTTCGTCACGCACGTCTCAGAAAGGTGCGAAATGATGGCGCTGTCTGCTTAGGTCCGCTTCCCCCCAAGAAGCCGCCCTCGCGAGTCCACGCCTTTCCAGTCTGCCCAACTTTCCTCCGGGCGAGGTATCGCAAACTCCCGTGATCATGCTTACCTTGGCGCGATGAAAAAGATCGGATTCCTCTCCTTCGGGCACTGGACGCCCTCGCCGCAATCCCAGACGCGCTCGGCCAGCGATACGCTGCTGCAATCGATCGAGCTGGCCGTCGCCGCGGAACAGTTAGGGGCGGACGGCGCCTATTTCCGCGTGCATCACTTCGCGCGCCAGCTCGCCTCGCCCTTTCCGCTGCTCGCGGCCGTCGGCGCCAAGACCAGCAGGATCGAGATCGGCACGGCCGTGATCGACATGCGCTATGAGAACCCGCTCTACATGGTGGAGGACGCGGGAAGCGCCGACCTCATCGCCGGTGGCCGGCTGCAGCTCGGCATCAGCCGCGGCTCGCCCGAGCAGGTGATCGACGGCTGGCGCTACTTTGGTTATCGCCCGGCAGAGGGCCAGAGCGATGCCGACATGGGCCGGCGCCACGCCGAGGTCTTCCTCGACCTCCTGCGTGGCGAAGGTTTTGCCGAGCCCAATCCGCAGCCGATGTTCCCCAATCCGCCGGGGCTGCTGCGCCTGGAGCCGCATGCGCAGGGCTTGCGCGAACGGATCTGGTGGGGCGCCGGCTCGAACGCGACCGCCGTATGGGCGGCCAAGCTCGGCATGAACCTGCAGAGCTCGACGCTGAAGAACGACGAAACCGGCGAAGCTTTTCACGTGCAGCAGGCCGCGCAGATCCGCGCCTATCGTGCCGCGTGGAAGGAGGCGGGCCACGCCCGCGAGCCGCGCGTGTCCGTCAGCCGCAGCATCTTCGCGCTGATCGACGATCGCGACCGCGGCTATTTCGGCGGCGAGCGCGGAAGCGAAGACCAGATCGGCTTCATCGACCCGCGCACGCGCGCGATCTTCGGCCGAAGCTATGCGGCGGAGCCGGATGTGCTGATCGAGCAGTTGCGGCAGGACGAGGCGATCGCGGAAGCAGATACGCTGCTGCTGACGATTCCGAACCAGCTCGGGGTCGATTATTGCGCGCATGCGATCGAGGCGATCCTGACGCATGTGGCCCCGGCGCTGGGGTGGCGGTGAAATAACGGGAAGGATGCCCTTCCCCGCTCTCACCCCGTCTTCGTCCCCGTGATGACGGCCAGCGCCTCGACGAGGCGGTCGAGATCGGTCTCGTCGGTGAAGAGAGCCGGCGTCACACGGATGCACTGGCCCCTGGCGACGCCCGCCCGGCGCACCGTCATGATCTTGTGGCTGTCCCGGAGCTTCGCAACGATGGCCTCGTTGTCGGCCTTGCCAGTCTTGCCGGCAAGACGGAAGGACGTGATCGCGCCATATGAGCCGGCTTCATCCGGCGTCAGGATCTCGATGTCCTTGAATCCGCGGACGCGGCTCACCCAATGGTCGCGCAAATGGCGCAGGCGGGCTTGCTTCGCCGCCGCGCCGATCTGCTGATGCAGCGCCACGGCCGTGGGCACCGTCAGCACCGTGGCGAAATTGACCGTGCCGGTATGCACCCGCGAGCGGATGTCCTCTTGCGGAAAATCCTCGTCGCCCATGTCGCGATCGATGGCCGCGAGGCGATCCTTCCTGATGTAGAGGAAGCCGACGCCGAGCGGCGCGCCGATCCATTTGTGCAGATTGAAGCCGACGAAATCGGCCTCGAGCTCACTCACCCGGAAGTCGATCTGGCCCCAGGAATGGGCGGCGTCGACGATGGCGTCGATGCCCTTGGCCTTCGCCATGCGTGCGATCTCGGCGACCGGCATGACGAAGCCGGTGCGATGGCTGACATGGGTCAGCAGCAGAAGTCTCGTCTTCGGGTTCGCCTCGATGGCGCGGGCATAGGCGTCGAGCACCGCCTGGCGCGTCGCGGGCTCCGGCACGTCGAACTTGACCACGTCGACGCCGCGGCGCGCCTTCAGCGCGTTCATGGCATATTGCATCGAATCATAGTCGAGGTCGGCGTAGAGCACGGAATCGCCGGGCTTCAGCCTGTTGTAGCCGCCGATGAGGAGCTGCAGCGCTTCGGTCGCGCCGCGGGTGAGCGCGATCTCATCGGGCGCGGCATCGACCGCTTCCGCCACCTTGGCGCGCACGGCCTCGAAATCCGTACCCGCACGCAGCCGCGCATAATAGGTGTTCTGATAGTTGACCATGTCGGACTGGCGGATGAACTCGCGCCTCACCGGCTCGGCCATGATGCCCCAATAGCCGTTCTCCAAATTGACGACATCGGGCGTGACGGAATAGAGCCCCTTCACGGCCGCCCAATAGGCCTTGTCGGTGGCGACAGCGGCCGCCGGACCGGTCGGCTGCGCCGGAAGGCCCTCGGCGGCAAAAGCCGGTGCCGCAAGCGGCGCCACCGCTGCTGCCGCGAGGCCCTTGAGCATCGAGCGGCGGTCAGCCGAAATCGTCTTGATCAGTTGCATGTCAGCTCTCCCCAGAGCGTTTTCGAGCGACGTGGCGTCCGGCTCGCATCAAGAAAACGCGTCAAACGATCATCCAGGGCCCCGTTTCGATGTCAACGAAATGGAAGAGGCCCTGGCGCGCGGCGAAAAGAGCAACGGACGATGCAGCTAGGATGACCGGAGCATGACAATGCGATGATCGGGACGGCTCGGCCAATGTCGGGCTTCACTAAAGCGCGATGGAATCAGGATGAATCACCATCGCGCTTCAGGTTATTGTTTGAGCATGATCTGTTCGGAAAACCGCTGCACACTTTTCCGGATCATGCTTTGGGAGCGCCGAGCTATGTCACGGGCTGGTAGCGCGTGATCTGCTCGAGCCCGGCTTCCTCGCCGGCGACCGTCTGCATCCTCACATGGCTGCCGATGACGAGGCCAGCGAGCGAGAGCATCAGGCCCAGCGCGAGAGGCGCGAACAAGGCCTCTTCCTGAAACAATCCATTGAGCAGCACGACCATGACGCCGAAGCCGGCGAGGCCCTGTGTGAGATAGCCTGACGATGCGTAGAGGCGCCAGGCCTTGAGGGCCATCGCGGAATAGAAGGCCAGTGGCACGAAGGCCGCGATGCCCATCTGGTACAGGAGGACGCCGATCGCGCTTTCGACCGCGCCGTCAATCGTCCCGGCCGCCTGCGCGGCGCCCCAATCGATCGAAAAATAGCTCTCCGACAAATTGCCGCCGACGCCGAGACCCCGGCCGAGCGGTCTCTCCACAAATCCGTTCAAGCCGCCCATGAGACCGATGATGTGATAGTCGCCGATCTGCAGGCCGACGCGAATCGCGAGAATCGCGAACGCGATGAGGCCCAGGATGCCGAGCAACAGCGTCACCACGGCGCCGAGCAGGCGGGTCGACATCCAGGCCGCGGCCACGAAGATCACCACGATGAGCGCTCCCTTCACGCTGCAAAAGACCAGGAGCGGCAAGGCCGCGAGGGCGAGGAATGGACGTCCCACCGAGAACAGGAACAGGGCGAGAAAGCTGATCCCGTAGGCGAAGCTGATCGGATGCATGTTCGGGCCGTGGATACGCAGCATCTTCGACAGGCCGAATCCTTCGAGCAGAGGCGTGTTCAGGAAGTCGAAGCTGAAACGGTCCTTCAGGTCGACGGGCACGTTTCCGGTGGCGCGCATCTGGGCCTCCCAGACGCCCGAATGGGTCGCCTTGAGCTCGTCAAAGCCCCAGAAGGCATGACCGTTGGTGATGGCCAGCCAGACGTCCCGGAACGCGAGCTCGACGTAGCCGCACAGAATGAGGATGACCGCGAGCGTCACCAGGAACGGCGTGATGCGCACTTCATAGGTCGCCGCCGTCAGCAGCGAGACCTGAAACAGAAATAAAGGAAGCACGATGTTGCGCAGATAGACCGCGGCGGCCTGTCCGTTCTGGCCGAAGCCGATCGCGAAATACAGCGACACCACGGCGAGCGTGGCGACACCCCAGCGCATGATCCTGTTCACGTCGCTCGACTGCTTCCTCCGGCCCAGCACGTACAGAGCGAACGTCGCCAGCCACATGACGGAGCAGACGAGGAAATTGTATCCCTTGATGAAGTCGAGATCGGACGGGAGCGGGACCAGCGGCGACAGGATCGAGACGAACAGATTCTGGAAGAACAGGACGAAGATCGCGACGGCCGGCGCATAGGTCGGGACCGCAACGACGATGGCGATGCCGATGAGGACCTCGACGGTGATGGCCAGCGCCGGATTGGCGAGGTGCAGAACCGGCGCAAAGCCGATCGTTGCCGTGGCGATGCAGAAGGTCGGGACCAGCTCGCGCCAGGCCGGCGGCGATGGTCCGGCCTGCATACTCCGACCTTGCGGTGAGTACCCGGCGCTCATCAATCGTCCCTCATCATCGCGCAGGAGCACGGTAGCCGGGCGATGCGTAAAGTTTCGTTAACGATCGCGGCGCGCGGCGGGAGCTCGGGACGCGCCGAGCAGCGCCCGCATCACGTCGGGATCGGCCTTGCCGGTAGCGGCGTCGACCAGACCAAAACCCTGCGCCAGCTCCCAATGCGCCCAGCCCCAGCAATGCTCGCGGGCATAGGCCGTGACCTCCGCCAGCCAGCGCAACCGGCTCTCCCTGGGCGCAGCGGCTTTCAGCACGCCGAATTCGTTGACGATGATCGGCCGTGAGAATTGCTGCTGCCAGGCGAAGGCGGGCGCGAGCCAGCGATCGGCGCCCGGCTTGTCCTTGGCGGCCACAATCGCGGTGTCGAGTATGCCGAGCGCCTTGGTCGCGCTTCTGTCCTGCAAGTCCCGGCGAAGCGCCCGCACGGCCGGATCTGCGGCACTGATCGGGTACGGCAGGTCGCGGATGTCGTGCAGCGGATCCCGCTCATCCCAATGGCCCTGGTGGGTGAACACCATCGGATCGTAGAAGTGGATGGCGTAGACGACGTCGGGGTCTGCCAGCGGACGAAACCCCGCCAGCGAATCCGCGCGCTGCCAGTTGACCGGACCGACGATCAGGGTGGTGGCGGGGAGCAGCCGGCGGACGAAGGCGGCCAGCGCCTCGACCTCCCTTTGCCACCTCTCGGCTTCGACATCGGGCTCGTTGAGCAGCTCGGCGAAGACGCGATCGGCAGGATGGAATCGAATGACCTCTGCAAGAGCGCGCCAGGCCTCCTGCATCTCGCCCATCGCCGCAGCCGGATCATCCTTGTGCAGACGGTTGAAGCGCTCGCCGGGATGAAGATCGACGGACGTGGAGTAGCCGAGCGAGGCGAGCTGCTTCAACGCGCTGTCGAGCACGCGCAAGCTCGCCTCGCGCTCGGCCTTCGCGGCAAAGCGCGGCATCACCCGTTCCGCCGGCACCGGTAAGCGAACATGACTCATGCCCGCCCTGCGCAGCTGCTGCAGCAACGCGCGGCTTGGCGGCGCACCGTTGATCCAGCCGTCGGCATTGAAGCCACGCGACAGCGCAGCAAGCCTCTCCGGCGCGACCGTCGACGGCAAGGACACGCAATTGTCGGCGAAGACCGGCGGGCCGAATGAGATCGACAGCAGCATGGCCGCGATCAGCAGACGGCGGCGCGATGCTGTCGTCAAACCGCAAGACCCAATGCGCCCCCCTCGGGGTGAGGCGCCACCGCACCGGCGGGCACATGATTGACGACGAGGCCGGTCGGCACGGCCGCATATTTCGACAGCGCTGCGGTCACCCTGCGCATCGCGGACGAGCCGAGCTCGCCGGCGCGCGCCACCAGGACGATCAGGTCCGCGTGCGCGGCCAGGGCGATGGCGTCGGGCTGCAAGGCGAGATTGCTGGCGTGGACGATGATCAGGTCGAACTCCGAACGAATATCGTCCTCGGGCCTCGCATCGGGTTTGCGGCCGGCGCTCAGGAGCTCGTCGATCGACTGCAACCCCGCCGTGGTCGAGCCGTCGTGCCATTCGGTCACCGGCGGCTGGTGGCCTGCGAATTCCGGCTGGAGCCGGATCAGCACGCTCATCATGCCCCGATTCACGGCGGCGCGATTGAGGGAGCACGCAACCGTGTTGCCGCCTGCGCTCTTGCCGACCGACAACACCAGCGCGACCTTGCAGCCGCGCACCGGCACACGGTCGATGCGTTCGAGCAGCGGCCGCAGATGGAGGCTGAGATCGAGTTCGGCGGCCGTGGTGATCGGTCTTTGCCAGACAGTGTTGGTCCCGGCCCCTGGCGCCAGCTCGGGAATGCGGGCCCAGACAGGAAGGCTTGGCAGCGCCTCGGCCCGGTGCGCGGCGGCCGGACGCTGGACTTCCCGGACGAGCGCCTCCTCCGCTTCCACAGATCCAGGCGCCTGAACGGATTCGGGCTTTTCGGCCGACACGCTCGTCGTCACTGCGACGGCGGCGGTGGAGGTCAACAGCGAGCCGATCGCCAGTGCCGCGAGCAGCAAGGCGAGCGGCGGACGCGTCGAACGCAGCGGCGGAATGGCGATCGAAGCGATCTTGGTCTGGGACGCCTGCAACTGACGCTGCTCATTGGTGGTCTTGAACCGCGACAGGAACTGCTCGTAGATGTTCCTGTTGGCATCGGCGTCGCGCTGCAGCTCCTGCAGCTTCACCAGCGCCTGGCCGTCGACCAGCATCTTGGTCTCGACCGCCTTGAGCTGCTTTTCCAGCGCGTTCTGCTGCTCCAGCTGCGCCTCGTATTCGGATCTGGCCGTGTCGATGTTCTTCTTCCGCTCGATCTCGATCTGCCGGTTGATGTCCGCCAGCTGGCTGTAGGAGATCGCGAGATCGGGATGGCGGTCGCCATACACCGCCTTCTTCTGCGCGATCTGATCGTTCAGGGCCGAGCGCTGCGCGCGCAGCATGCTCAGGAGGTCCTGCTTCACCGGCCCTTCGACATTGGCCTTGACGTCGCGCTGCGCCTGCTCGTAGCGCGCCCTGGCCTCCTCGGTGCGCGCGCGGGCGGCGGAGACCTGCTGCGTGAGGTCGGTCACCCGCAATTGCTGCGTGGTGGATTCCTTGCCGGCATTGACGATGTTGTGCTCGAGACGGAAGGCAGCGACGGCGTCTTCCGACGCGCGCAGGCGCTCGCTCAGCGTCTTCAGCCGGTCCTTCAGCCAGTCGGCGGCCTCGTCCGTCGCCTCGGTGCGGACGCGGCCCTGGCTGGCAACGAACGCCTCGGCGATGGCATTGGCGTAATAGGCGGCCCGGTCCGGGCGGTTCGAGGTGAAGGAAATCGCAATGACGTAGGTGAGCCCGCGCCGGGTGATCTCGAGGCGGTTGCGGAATTTCTCGAGCAGGCGCGTCATGTCGGTATAGCCGCCCGCGACGTCCTCGTCGTCCGCGATCTTGAGCTGCTCGATCAAGGGGCGGAGAAATCCGTCGGATTTGGCGATCTCGATCTGGCTCTGAAGCGCCGCGGCATCCTGGCCGATGCCGGGCAGCACGTCCTGATCCGAGGTCACGCGCAGCTCGCGCGGATCGAGCACGACCAGAGCCGTCGCGGCGTAGCGGACCGGAAGGACCATCAGAACGACGACGCCGAGGGCGAACAGCGCGAGGGCCAGCGTCAGGATGCGCCGGCCGTTCTCGCGCAGAAAGGCGAGCGTGCCGGAGACCGTCAGCGATCCCTTGATCAGTGCCGGCCCGGTGCCGTCAGGCTTCGCCTTCGCAGCCCGCGGTGCTTCCCACGAAGCCGCTTGCTCCGTCGGGGCGATGCTTCGCGGAGATGCGCGGCTACCGAACGCCATGGGGTTGGACTCGAAATCAACTTGACTGTCAAAGCTCAGAGGCTTGTCACACCGTAAATATCCATGGTTAACCGCCGGTTACGGCCGCGCGAAGCCATCATGGCACGCGGCTCGGCCATGCCGGCGCCGGCCATCGCGGCAAATTGCACGATGTTCAATCCGACGCCGCCGGCCCCGAAAACGACGACGGCTTCGCCAATGGCGATCTGCGCATCGTTGTTGACGACACCGAGCGCGGTCGTCACCGCGCAGCCGAGCAGCGGCGCGCTGGTGCGATCGATCGAGGCGGGAACGGGCGTGACGCAATTCTCCGACACCACGGCATATTCGCGGCGGCGCCGCCAAGAACCGGCCACCGAGCGTGAAGACGCCGGTATACGCCGCGGCAACCGGGCACCACATGCCGAGCGGCTGGCGGCGGCCGCGACATGGAGACGCTGGAACGGGAGCGCGCAGCACGGCGTTCGCCCGCAAGGGAGTCGATCATGCCGACCAAACCGACCATCGCCCGCATCTGGCGCGGCCGCACCCGCCGCGACGCCGCCGACGCCTACCAGGCCTATCTGCAAGCGGAGGGCATTCCGCCGCTGCTGAAGACCGCGCTCGGTGTGCAGCAATTGCGCGAGGACCGCGGTGAGGAGACATGGTTCACGACCATCTCCTACTGGCCGGACATCGCAGCCATGACGGCTTTCACCAAGGGCGAGCCGACCAAGGTCCATCATCTCGCACGCGACGCGGAATTCCTGATCGAGCTGCCCGAACGCATCGAGATCCACCGCATTCTGATCGACGAACAGGGCCTGCGGTGAAGGCCGATCACCCGCGGCGAAGGCTCTGGGCAAGCACCGGCATTCCGATCGAAGCGATCAACGCGCCGCCGAGACTACGGATGCAGGCGCAGGCGGCTCACACTCGTGACTGCAAAGGTGATGAACCTTTTGACCCGCGCTGCCACGTATTTCTGCGCAGGGTAGGCGAAATAGAGTCCGGTCAGGGGCGAGCGAAGAGCTGGCAGCACGCGCACTAGCCGTTGTTGGTCTGCGAAAAAGGCCGGCAGGAATCCGATCCCCAGTCCCATCGCGACGAAGGTTCTTACCGTCAACAGGTCATCGCAGGTCAGGTCGCCCGATAGATCGATGCTGACCTTCCGCTTTCCCATCAGCATGGGCAGAGGACGGGCCCAAGGCTTGCCGAATCCAATCAGGTCGTGGTGTTTGAGATCATCCACATGACTGGGGACGCCGCGTCGGTCGAGATAGTGTTGGCTTGCAAACAGTCCCGACGGGCCCGTCACAAAAGACCTGGTCACCAGGCTGGAATCGCGCAGCGGGCCGACCCGGATGGCGAGATCGACGCCTTCGGCGATCATGTCGACGATCCGGTCCGTTACAATCAGCTCGATTTTCACCATCGGGAACGTTTCGCGAAACGTGCTGATGATGGGCGGCAGTAGACTTTGCGCGATGTCGACGGCCGCTGTGAGCCGAAGGAGGCCACTGAGGCTTCCCGCCTCCGACGTAATTGCAGCTTCGGCTGCCTCGATCTCACGAAGCCCGGCGCGGCACCGTTCAAAATAAGCCTGGCCCGCCGGCGTGACGCGGAGCTTGCGGGTCGTACGCCGGATCAGGCTGACACCGAGGCGCTGTTCGAGCGCCGCCACCTTTGCGCTCACCGTGCTGGCGGGCATGCGGAGCCTTCGGGCAGCGCCGGCAAAGCTGCCTGCCTCCAGCACCTGGACGAAGACACTGATCTCATCGATGCGCATTGCCGTTCATTATGCAGAATTATGGACAGTAATTCCAGATTATCCTGACTTGCCGCGAAACGGCTTCTGCGATCTGCTTCGATCGGGGAAGGCCCTAAACCGCGATGGGATCAGGATGAATCACCATCGCGCTTCAGGTTGTTGTTTGAGCATGATCCTTTCGGAAAACCGCTGCACACTTTTCCGGATCATGCTTTAAGGAGCTGAAGGATGACGGGACTGATCACGCCGGTGGCCGACAGCGAACCGATCGACCCGCGCGTCCGCGTCGGGCATGTTCATCTGAAGGTAGCGGACCTCGAGCGATCACTTGCGTTCTATTGCGGGGTGCTCGGCTTCGGCCTGCACGGACTGATTGGCAACGAAGCAGCGTTCCTCGCCGCCGGCGGCTATCATCACCACGTCGCGATCAACACCTGGGAGAGCCGGGGCGGTTCGCCGCCACCTGAAGGATCGACGGGCCTCCACCACGTTGCCTTTGTCTATCCGACGCGAGCCGCGCTCGGCGACGCACTCCGCCGCCTCCGAGCAGCGGCCGTCCAGCTCACCGGTGCGAGCGACCACGGTGGTTCGGAGGCGATCTATCTCCGCGACCCGGACGGCAATGGCGTCGAGCTCTACTGGGATCGACCTGAGGAAGAGTGGCCGCGCAATCCCGACGGCTCGTTGAAGATTGTCAGCAAGCCGCTCGATGTCGAAAAATTGGCGGCGGAGGGATCGTCCGAATCCCCGATCCAGCAAGGATAGATTGAGCCTCGTCATATCGGCTGATCGTCGACGTGACGGTCGCTTTCGTCATGGCCACAATCGCCCACGCGGACCCGGACGTCGCGAGGTCCCTCGTTCGGGATGTCGTGTCGAGCGCATCTTGAACTGGCGGTCCGCCGCAGTGCGCGAACGCGGCGCCCCTGCACAAGGCTTACGATCAGCTCGTCGGCGAAGGGCGGTGGCTTGCGCCCAAAGGCCCCGGAACCTTTCCGATCCGCTTCCCGGCGACGGAATCCCCTGGACTATTGCACCTCGATGTTCGCGTCCTTGACCAGCTTGCGCCAGCGGTCCTCCTCCTGCCCAACATAGCGATCGAGCTGTTCGGGAGCGCTGCCGACCATGATGAGACCTTCGTTGGCCTCCAGCTGCTTGAAGGCGCCGGACTGAACGGCCTTCGCGACCGCCTGGTTCAGGCGCGCAATCACCGGCGCGGGTGTCTTGGCCGGCGCGTACAGTCCATACCAGGACTCGGCGGCGTAGCCGGGCACTCCCGCCTCAGCAACGGTCGGCAATTGCGGGAACGCGGCTGAACGTTCAGCCGATGTGACGGCCAGCGCCCGGAGCTGCCCCGCAGCCACCAGCGAGGCCGCGCTGGCCACGGTTGTGAACATCACGTCGATCTGCCCGCCCAGGAGATCGCTGATCGCAGGCGCCGCGCCTGCGCGCATGTCGTCGCTCATGGCATTGCGCCGTTCCGGCCGGTTGAAGGCGATCGTCGCAACACCGGCCTCGACGGAAAATTCGATGAGCTGATAGGACATGAGCTGATAGGACATGGCAAGCTCCGTGGCTGGCGTCGGATCGATCACCGATAGCGGCTTGCACCCCCCGGACATCCCCTTAATTCCACTGAGTGGAAATGGCGGGGAGGATGGATGTGGCACAGATGCGCAGATATGCGGGCGGGGTTGATGGCAACCGGTCGCTCGAAAGGGGCATCGAGATCATCAGGGCTTTCCGGCCCGGCGTCGACACGCTGGGCAACGGCGAGATTGCGGAGCGAACCGGATTGCCGCGATCGACGGTCAGCCGGTTGACACGAACGCTGGTCAATTCCGGAATGCTCGACGAGGTCCGCAGCCAGCGGACCTACCGCCTTGCGGCGTCCGTCATCAGCATCGGCCATGCCATGCGCACGGGATCACCCGTGCTCAATGCGATCGGCCCGATGATGCGGGCGGAATCGGCCAAGCGCCGGCTGAACGTCGGGCTCGCGACGGCTGATAGAACCATGATGGTTTATCTGGAGTCGATCCGCTACAGCCCGCGCGCGGCGCTGCGCAACGTCGTCGCCGGCCAGCAGGTCCCGATGGAGCTGACCTCGCTCGGCCGCGCCTATCTCGCCGGCATTCCAGAGCCCGAGCGCGAGCGATTGCTGAAACTGTTCAGACGGCGCAGCGCTGCCGCGACCAAGGCGCTGCTTGCGGACATCAGGAGATCGATCAGCTCCGTCCAACGCGACGGCTATTGTGCGGTGTCGTGGCAGCCCGCCGTTCTTGCCGTCGCAACGCCCATCGTGCTGGACGGGCTTCCGGTCTACGCACTCAACATGAGCCTGCAGAACGTCGAGCGCTCCGACGCGCTGGCGAGCGAGCTTGGCGCGTACCTCAACGCGTTCGCGGCCAAGTGCATGGAGGTGCTGCGAAGCGGATGAAGTACATCGGCATCGGTGGGCGCATGCCGCGACTGGAACCTGCAATCGCTTGCGGCTGTGCGGTTTCGCCGCAATGTTTCCAGCGGAATGAATCACTATAGTGCGCATGTCATGGCATATGTCGTCGACATAGATGCGCGCACCGCGCGTTTTGGTCTTCACGCCGGCCGCCTCCAAGCAGGCGGTTAGCCGGACGGTGTTCGCGCCGTCCGGGCTCTTTTCCAGCTTTCGTGGCCTCCACCCGAGAGGTCGTATTGAAGCCGAAGGAGTGTGCCGTGCTCCCTCTTCCAAGAATCGCGCTCATCGCATCTGACTATCCGCGGCTCGAACAGCTTGCGCGCCGTGCCGCCGAAAAAGGGGACTTGGACGGCATCTTCCTCATGGGTGAGATCAACCGGGCCGAGATCGTGCCGGACGAGTCGGACGATCTCCGCTCGCTGGTGACCGTGGGATCGTGGGTCACCTATTGCACGAACCGGGGCGCTCCGCCCGGCACGGTGCAATTAATGTGGCCCGAGGAGTGCTCGTCGGATCCCGCCCGCATTTCAGTCCTGACACCCCTGGGGGCGGCTTTGATCGGACTGAAGGCAGGCGATCAAATGCCGTACGTCGTTGCCGGCTGCCTGAACGTCGTCAGGGTTCAGAACGTGACCCGATCAGGCCCGAACGTCGTGCCCCTCTTCCGGAGGGCTCGGCGAGGCGAGCCGTTCGATGACGATCCTGGACCAACTGCAGCATAGGAGAGTTCAATGCGCAACTTCGACGCCGGGACTCGGCGAGAACAGCCGGCGTTGCCGCCGATCAAGATCGCAGAAGCCGAATCGCGACGCCTCAGCGCGCTGGCGAATTCAACGATGGATCTGTTTCCCCGTGTCGCCCAATTCCTGGCGCGGGAGCTGGAACGTGCGACGGTCACGGAAGAGAACGACTTGCAAGGCGTGATCAGGATGGGGTCGAAAGTGACCTATCGCGATGACGAGACCGGCGCGAGGCGGGAGATCGTGCTCGTCTATCCGCACGAGGCGAATATCGAGCTCAACCGGATCTCGATCCTGACGCCCGTCGGAGCGGCGCTGATCGGCCTCTCGGCCGGACAGCGGATCGAATTCGAGACGCCCGACAAACGCACCAGAGGCCTGACCGTTCTCGCCGTCCACGAGTGAGGGGCTTCGTCCGACCCGATGGCGCCGTCTTGCTTCCATGACAGAATGGATTTTCGACGGCACGTCCCATCGGCCCCCGACGAGAGCCCTGAATAGAGTGGTCGCTCCGCAGGGAAGGCCAACGGGCCGCGGATCGCCAGGGTGCAGCAGCGCAAGAAGTGCAACCGCGCCATAACCGGCGAAGATGGGCACGACACCATAGTGAGGCCCGGGCAGGGCCGCCGTCACCGCCCCTGATATTCGGCCCAGCAGTCCGCCGTCTCGTAGACGCGGACCGCCCACAGCTGCCGTAGGCTCGGCTGCAACCGATCCCAGATCCAGACCGCGATATTCTCGGCGGTCGGGTTCGCGAGCCCATCGACCTCGTTCAGGCAGTGGTGGTCCAGCGCGGCCATGATGTCGGCGAAGCTTTTCTCGATATCGAAGAAGTCCGCGACGAAGCCGGTGTGCGGGTCCACCGGACCGTCCAACTGGACCTCGACCCGATAGGAATGACCATGCAGCCGGCTGCACCGGTGAGTCTCGGGCACGTTTGGCAGCCGATGCGCCGCTTCGAACTTGAACGCCTGCGATATCCTCATCCAGCTCCTCACACGGCGCGGCCATCCGGTCTCGAGCCGGTCTGGCGACCAGATGCTGCCTTGTCCTGACCTTCCGCCGAAGAATGGCGCGCCCGGAACGAGGCGACCAAAGCGCGGCTTCCACGTTGAAAAATCAACAGAAAAACGCGAGCTGCCTATGCCCTTCGTACCACCGCATGTGACCACCGGCAAGCCGCATCAGGTGAAGTTAGACCGACCAGATGCGTTCCGAGCCATCCCACCGATAGTATTTCCGTTCGAAGGCATTCATGGCCGCAGCTGTCTGGCTGAGTATGAGCACGACATCGCTGTTTTGCGGCAGATCGTCCTCGTTGAGTTCGTCGAGATAGCTACGGTTGGGCTCTCCGTCCAATAGCTGGTGGATGGCCTTCAGCAGCCTGTTCACCATCCGCGCTTTCGTTTGCCCAACTTGACCATCGGGCTTCTTCCGGGACAGTTCCTGAAACTCTTTGTACATAGCATCAAGGAGGGGGTTGAGCGTGGCATACTCGGCCACCTTGTCAGCGGTAGTCTTCGGCCAGTCGGATGAAAGCCCCATTCAGCGCACTCCCTTGGGTGCCACGGCAACAATGTCGGAAGTTGCATTATCGACCACCCAATACCACACGCCATTGAAGTGCCGTTTGATATTCTGCGCTTTAACCTTCTCCGCGCACTCGACAAACTGGCTCACGACGAAGCTGACGTCACTGTTTGAGGGGAGGTCGTCCGTATCAAATCTCTCGAAGCTCAACGTGGGCGCCGACGTCCCAAGCACCTGTTTGGCCGTTTCCAGCACCGAGTTTGCAAGCTCTACCTTGAACTTGCTAACCGGCTTATCTGGTTGTTTCTTGGACGCTGCGGTTGCCTCTTGATGCAGGGCCTCAAGTTGAGCGGCCATTTTCCTAAACTGCTCCACCTCCTCTGCGGTCATGTGGGGCACTCCCGTTTGAAAGTTAAATAGCTTCTTTTCAGCACGTCCAAAGGAGGCCGTCGTTTCTCCTCGAACAGGTCCACCATCACGGAGAGGTCTTCGTCCGTGATCGGAATGATGCAGCGCCGTTGGCCTGACCACAGATCAATGGTGTTCTTGCGCATTGCTCTCAGCAGGGGATTGCGCGTTACGAATACACCAAAACGCCCAAATTCATCCGACAGATAGCGGTTAAGCTGGTTGATGTGCTCCCGCTCGATTTGGCGCACATTCTTGATCTCGCAAACGAGCTGCCGCGTGCCGTAGTCCGCAAAAAATGTCGCTCAGGAAATCTACTTCGCGGTTCATATAGAAGATCAGGTCTCTAATTTGGGCGCCGCTGTCGGTACGAACCTGATCAGCCGCATAGTCAAGATGTGGATAGAACATGGTGGCGAGTAACTCGACAACTAGGTCCTCATACTTGCGATCAGAGTTTTGGTCCTTGCCACTGGGTAGCTTTTTTAAAGCCGCTAGTTTTCGCTTCGCGGAGATTAACGGGAGTTGCAAGAACAGAGGATCGACCGCACAATCCGCCGAGGTTCGCTCCTTGAACGCGATATACTCTTGAACAACGCCATAGTTATTTCTGTTGAAGTTCAATAGCGCGACGCGATCCCAAACCACCTTGTTGTGCTGATCATCCTTCGGGATATAGTTTTTGAAGTAGTCATCAAATCCAATCCAAGGCGAATGTCGCAGCCACCGCTTCGGCACGAGCAAAATGGGAGAGCCACTGGCCGGGTCTACCGGTAGCTCGATATCGTCAATCTGACTGAGTTTGTGTGACTGATGGTCGTAGACACTGGCCAATTTCGTCTTCGACCGAGGTATCCGCAGCTTGTCGCACTGCTCGATTGTGTAGTCGATCAAGAACGACTTGAGCAAGCTACAGGCGATGTCGCTCACTCTGTCCTTTGAAATACCATCTACAAACAGCTGGATTTCTTCGAAATGCGTGAACCCCGCCGAGTAGAGCGGGATCCTTTGAAACAGGCTCAGTATCTCTTGTGCGACGTCCAAACCGATACGTTTGCCCTTTTTCGTCGCAGCGCCGCCCAGTCCAACTTCTTCGCATTCGGACATCTGTTGGATGGTCTGAACAGCCAACTCCGCTTGCCCCCGTTGCGAGAGCATTCCCAGTCGGTTGAACGCGGCTATCATGGCGCCGTGAAGTGATTGATCCTGCAACGAGGGCGACTTCCAGAGCAGGAATGGATCGACGTAGAGGGGTAGGTCCTCTTCGAGGAAGGGAATGGCGAAATCAACGTTGGCTTGAGCAACGTCGACACCGTGGAACTCGGTAAGGCGAGGGCGAATGAGAGCCATTTGGGCACTGAAGTAGCGTGAACCCACAGTTCCGCGCAACTCCCAGTAGGTTTAGATCCCCAAGGGAGTATGCGGGTTCGGTGTGTCTCTGGGGTCTACCTGTGTGAGACAACGAGCTGAGACACATATCATGTCTCAATAGGGTTGACTTCTCAGTTGTGAGGCGACATTCTCTCATGGTCTGAACCCTAACGAGACAAAAGGCTCAGGATGACCGTCATCGGATACGCTCGCGTAAGCACCACCGATCAGAACCTCGACGTCCAAGAGAATGCCTTGCGGGCAGCAGGTTGCGACCTGATCCGCTCAGAGAAACGCAGCGGCACCACCACCACAGGCCGGGAGGAGCTTCGTACGGTGCTCGATTTCCTGCGCACGGGGGACGTCCTGATGGTCACCCGGATAGACCGGCTCGCGCGCAGCATCGGAGACCTGCAAGACATTGTGCGCACGGTGAAGGCGCGCGGCGCTTCTCTGAGAGCCACAGAGCAACCCATCGACACCAGCACAGCGGCGGGCAAGTGCTTCCTGGACATGCTCGGTGTGTTCGCCGAGTTTGAGACGAACCTCCGCAGAGAGCGGCAGCTTGAGGGCATCGCAGAGGCTAAGGCACGGGGAGTGTACCAAGGCCGTAAGCCTTCCATCGACGCTGCAAGAGTGAAGGCGCTGAAGGCTGAGGGCATGGGCGCGTCAGCCATAGCGAAGGCCCTTAAGATCGGTCGGGCGTCGGTTTACCGGGCTCTTGAGGACTGACGGGCACGGCGACGCCGGAGGCTTCCCTTGAGGCACCCCGTGGACGGTGTGGCGGTCGGCAAGTGGAGGGGGCACTGTTGAGGCCCCCAAAATGAGCCTCTCCGACAGCACTGGATCCTAATTCGTCGTCCGTTAAGAAGCCGATTGCAGCGGTGAGCGGTCGCTGATGGCTGCGATGAGGGTGGCCAGGAAGAGGCACCAAAGAACCCTCAGCCAGGCGAGGATGCGGCGGAAGTTGTGACCGACGGCAGAGAGGATGACGTTGGCGGCATCGCCGGCGCGGCCTTTGAGGTAGCAGCGGCCGAGGTGACCATCGGCCTTCAGGTGTCCGATGACGGGTTCGATGGCGGAGCGGCGGCGCAGCTCGCGCTTGATGATACCGAAGACGCCGCGCTTCTGGCCGGAGATGAAGACACGGCGCGGGTTCTGCGCGTCATGGCCGCGGTATCCCTTGTCGACATAGGCCCGCTCGATCGGACAGCCGGTGAGTGTCTCGGTGCGGTCGATGACGTCCCGCAGGGTGTGACCGTCGTACGGGTTATCGGGTAGCGCCCTGGCGTGCAGCACGAACAGGCCGCCGGGAGCACGGCGGTTGTTGGTGACGATGGAGGCTTTGACACCTGTCAACGGCGCACGGAATCTCCTCAGAAGTGGCGCCGCAAAATTCCCCAGTTGGCGGGATGGCGATCAGCCGTCGACGTGATCAGCACCTCCGTCTTTTGGTGGACGGCCCCGCCGTTTCAGGGTCGGGGGAATGGGGTTCGCGGTTGCCTGCGTTTTGTGTCGGATCGTCTCGGGGACGAGATCAGCATGTTCGCGTAGGCGATAGCTCGAGCCCTCGATTTGGATGACGACGGCGTGGTGAAGCAGGCGATCGAGCAGCGCGGTAGCGACGACGGAATCGCCGAAGATCTCTCCCCACTCGGCGAAGCCGCGGTTCGAGGTTAGGATCATAGCGCCTTTTTCATATCGGGCGTTGACGAGCTGGAAGAACAAGTTGCCGCCACCGGGAGTGACCGGGAGGTAGCCGATTTCATCGACGATGAGCAGCGCGAACCGGCAGTAGTAGCGGATCCGCTCGCGCAGAGCGCCGTCACGTTCGGCCTTGGCGAGCGAGGCGACGATATCGGCGAGGGAGCTGAAGTAGACGCTGCGCCCTGCCTTAACGGCCTCCACGCCGAGAGCGAGGCTCAAATGGGTCTTGCCGGTTCCTGGTGGCCCGATGAGATGGACCGCCTCGGCCCGATTAATGAACTGCAATCCGGCGAGCGCCAGGACGCGGTTTTTGTCGAGCGACGGTTGGAAGGCGAAGTCGAAGCCGGCGAGCGTCTTGATGGCCGACAACTTGGCCATTTGAACCGCCATTTTGATGCGACGGTTCTCGCGCATCGTGAGTTCTTCGGTGAGCAAGGCATCGATGGCGTCGAGGGCGCTAATTTCGCCGCGTTCGAGGCCGCGCAGGGTGACATCGAGGATTTCCAGGGCGCGCGGCATCTTCAGACTGACCAGGTTGGTCTTGACGCGCTCGATGACGGAGGAAGCACTCATCATACGATCTCCTGGGCTGCCAGGCGGCGACCGACGGCCGCGTAGAAGTCAAGCGAGCGACGAACGGCGTGGTCACCGGCGCGCGTGAGGGTGACGGGTTCTGCACTGCCTGGACGGCGTCGGCCGAAGCTGGCGAGCTTGCGATGTGCCGGATCGAGCCGCTTCTGGCCCCGACCTTCGAGCGGGGCATGACTTGCCACCAGCACGCTGCCCTCGAAGATGCGGATTTCGTCGGCGAGGACGTGGACGTCGAAGACCCGCCGCCGCGTCGTATCAGGCACGCTGTACAGATTGCCGCCGACGCTCACCATGCCTTCGTGCGAGGCCCGTCGCTCCAGATGCAACACCGCCCGGTAGGGCGCGCTCGGCAAGGCTTGCAGTGCCGCCTTTTCCTCGGCGAAGGCCTCATTGACGACCCGATGGGTCGTGGCATGCACCCGCGGATTGGCGACGGTATCCAGCCAATGGCGGAGCTGGCCGTTGAGGTCGTCCAGATTGCGGAAGACCCCGCCGAGGAAGAAGTCCTCGCGGATGTAGCGGAATGGCCGCTCGACCTTGCCTTTTGTCTTGGGCCGATAAGGCCGGCAAGCGCGCGGCTGGAAGCCATAATGGCGAGCGAGATCGACCAGCGCGCGGTTGTAGACCACGAGCCCCTCGGCGTCCTGGCCAAGGACAGCGGTCTTCATGCGGTCGTAGAGGATCTCGCGCGGAGCGCCGCCGATCGCTTCCAGAGCGGCGATATGGCAGCGAAGCACTGTTTGCAGGTCCTGATGGACAACGAACCGCGCCCAGATCAGTCGTGAGTAGCCGAGCACCATCGAGAACAGCCAGACGATGCGCTTGACTCCTGGCTCATCGACAAACTGGACCTCGAACCTGGCGAAGTCGACTTGCGCCTGCTCACCTGCTGGAGTTTCAAAACGCACTTCGAAGGCTGCCGGCTGGGCAGGCCGCAGCTCGCGCACGCGATCGCGTACGATGCTGTAGCCGCCGACGAAGCCGCGTTCCTTGAGCTCACGCCACAGCCGCACGGCGGTGAGCGCAGGATAGGCAGCCAGCCGCTCACGCAAATAAGCTTCGAAGTGGTCGACAATTCCGGGCCGCACCGCTCGCTTTTTGTAGACCGGCGGCTCCAATCCTTTGGCGATGTAGGCCCTGACTGTCTTTCGATCGACACCAAGTTGCCGGGCGATAGCGCTGACCGACAGACCTTGGCGATGCAAATCCAGGATCATGACAAGTTCCCCAAGTTTGAGCACCGCGCCCTCCCTTCCGCCTGCAGGAGGAACGTCGGCGATTCGACGCGACGGCCGACCGGCCAGGGCATGCCCTGGCCGGTCGGCCGTCGCGAAAACTGGGGAATTTTCAAATGCCATAAGTGGGGAGAATTACTCCGCCACTCACAACACCGAACTCGTAAGGCGCGGCTGCTTTGCCCTTGCCGATGCACTCGACCTCCGGAGCATGGAAGGAATACAGCTTCCAGCCGCGCTGGCGCTGCTGCTGCGAGCGGATCTGCGCGGCCCGGCTGAGCGGCAGGGCGAAGGCGTTCTCGAGCACGGCCTGAGCTTCGATCTTGCGGCGGATATCGCGGATGATCCGGCCCAACCGGCTGCGCAGGATGCGCAACTGCCGCTGATGCCGTTTGAATTGCTTGGCATGGGCGTAGCGGGAAGCCATCATGGCCGCGGTCTTGGCAATGCGAAGATAGGACTGCCGCAGCCTGATCCCGTGCTTCCTCGCCAGACGGTTGAGCCCCTTGATCGCCGCGTGCAGCAGCTTGGCATCGGTCGGGAAGGTGATGGCCTTTGGCTGCACCGTGGTATCGACTGTGACCCGCTTGAGGTCTTGGCCGCGTAACGCGCCGGCCTCGTGCGCCACCCGCAGGCTCTCGGCCAGCAGCAGTTCCAGCTTGTCGCCGAGCCGCTTGCGCCAGTGGCTCAGGTCCGAGCGCTCGTGCGGGAAGGCGTGCTGGAAGAACTCTTCGCCGGTGAAGTACTGGAAATATGGGTCGTGGACCCAGCGCTCGCAGACCCCCTCATCGGACAGGCCGTAAATGTGCTTGAGCAGCAGCAGCCCGATCACGAAGCGGGTCGCGATGCCGGGCCGGCCGTTCTCGCTGTAGAGCGGCGCGATCTCGCCGTCGATCCAGTCCCAATCGACCTTGCCAGCGAGCTGAACCAGCTCGTGCTTCATGTTGATGATCTGGTCCAGCCTGGCCCGGAACAGATCGCCCGATCCCGTCGTCCTGTGCTTCTTCGGTCGCATCGCCACCTCCGATGCGGCCACCGAATCATGTCTGGCGATTCGACGGAATCCTGAAAATGAAATTGCAAGGTTCCGATGCCCGAAGCATCAAAACCCTGCAATCCTAAAACACCCCGCAACCACAAATGCGATTCCAGCTCAATCGCTTAGCCGCTCTTCACGGATGACTAATTCGATCAGCCCAACCCGTCCGAGTTCAAACTGCTCGGCTTAAAGGGGCGGCCGCCGCCGAGGTCACGGCGGGAGAGTGTGCAACACGACAGAAAATGGCCGATGTCCGCTATGATCCGTTCACGACAAAACGCATGGCGCGGCGCGTGGTCGCGATGGGCCAGCAGCGGAAGTCAACGTAGGCCGCCAACTCAGGCGGCCTCAGTTCATCTTGCGGCGTAGCTTCTGGATGATCGCGCGCAGCTCGGCTGCGTACTCCTCAATGATGCGCCGTGCCTCGCCCAGCCGTGACGGCTTGGTCTCCTGCACCTCGCTCTGTTTGTCTGGCTCGGTCATGGCCCAGCGTCACCGGGGAGACGGCTGGACCGTTGCGCTAGATCAATGGAGGGGTGGTAACTGAGGCGGCCTTACTCGTCGTCCTGCATCGGGAACGGCTCGTGCGTTTTGCGGCCTAGGAAGGTGTCGGGGACCGCCTCTCTTAAGGCTTCGCGAGCGTCCTTCACTGCCTTTCGGGCCTGTGCCTTGTGCTCTGCGTCAATTTCATTGACCGGCCTGTAGATGCGATCACGATCAGCCATGGCTCGCCTCCATAGTTCTCCTAGGGAGAAACCACCGCAGGGCGAGATTGTTCAAAGTTGAACTTAGGACCGATTGATCTCATCGATGATGAGGTCGCGGTGCGCGATGTGCGAAGCTAGGCCAGCTCGGAACGTGGCTAACAGTTCTCGCGCAAGCTTGGTCTCGTAGCCGGCCCGATCCAAGAGAGCTATGCGCTCTTCCTGAGCCGCGATGTGTTGCTCGCCCTCAGCTACGTGCCGTTCGGCCTCTCGCAAGTGGCGCAGGTGCATCTCGCGATCCTTTCCAAAACCATACACGAGTTTGCGCGACCTGGTTTGACGAATATCAAACTCAATTCTCTTCCTGGGGGAACGGTTCTTGGGTTTTGCGGCCGAGGAACGTGTCCGGCTCAGGACACTGCTGAAGCACCTGTTGCGCCATTTCCACGACGGCCTTCGCGCGTTCGAATGCGAGGCGATCCTGCCGGCGTGACGGCCAATAGATCGGGGGAAGAAGGTCGGACTGCGAAGCCATGTCTGATGCTGCCATGCTGCGCTCCGGAGCGACGTATCTTTTGATCTAAAACGTAAATCGGACGCCCGAGTTCCCGGGTCCAAGTCTGTCAGGGTCATTCACGACCGCGCCCGAGAGGTAGACGTTCCTCCGATTTCCGCTATTGCTTCGCAGCAGAAGCCCCGCACACACCTTTGCGGAACTGTAGTGCCCTTGTGTCACATCAGGACTGGGGCGCTATCCTGAAACTGTAGCCGTGCTTGCCGAGCAGAGCCAAAAGATTTGGCCCGTCGATCAACGTGAGTGGCTTGTTCGCGGCCCATTCGTGCGCGTCCCGCCCAAAGTGACTTGTAGTCACGAGTATGCCCCGGTTGGCCCCTTCGTTCAGCACGGTACCGTAAAGCTCCCTCACGGCCGCGACGTCCACCGTGTTGGAATAGCGCTTGGCTTGCACCACGAACTTCCCACCGTGCAGCGGGTCTGAGTTGAAGATCACCGCGTCCACCCCTCTATCGCGGCTGGCTCTCGTAATCTTCACCTCTGCATTCTTGTCGGCATACTCCTTTGCCAATAGCTCACGAATGAGGTGCTCGAAATCCTGCCAGTCCATCGCTGCGAGGTTCTGCCCTTGGGCCATGCCGTCAAGCACGTCTCTCCCGGCAACAAACCTCTCGTCCTCCTTATCGAGCCGAATGGCTGGCTCAATGGGCACCACTTCGGCCACGTTGTACACATAGGCCCCCTTGAGTGCCCGGAAGGCTTCTAAGGCATCCGCCCGCTGCAGGTTGAACTCCATAATGTCTTGCTTTTGAACGGCAAGAGCTGCCACAAACGCATCCTTCAGCCTGCCCGAGGCCGGGTCGAAGAACCGCGACCAGCAGTTAACGGCTATCCTATCCACGTCATTCTGAAGGTCGTTGCGAGCGACGTGATGGGCAATCTGTAGCGCAATGGCCGGCACGTAGCGCCGAAGGACCGCCTCGGCGTCCCGCTTGGCCGGCGCGCGCTTGCTGTCTTGTCGCACCACCGAAACGTCAGGCAGCGATGGTACGCATTGGTTCACTTGAAGCACTCGGTCTTGCTGATCGTAAAGCACTTCCCACGGATAGTCGTCCGGGACTGGCAAAGTGATGTTGCACAGCGCAAGCTCAAAATGGCCGCGCACACCATCATTGCTTCGCCCGCGATAACGCTCATTGACCGCTCGGATGGGCTGAGTAGCCCTTTGGCAGTCCCTTTCGTAAGTCTCCTTTGCTTGCTCGTACTCTCGGCGGAGGGCCGCTTCAGCATCTCTCCACTTCAAGCTCAGATCAGCCAGGAAAATCTCCATCAGGTCGCGCGCTTCGGCAGCCGCTGAATACTTCTCGTGGAACGTGGTCTGGAGCTGCCGCGCTTGCGAGTTGAGCAACGTCACACGATGGATTTCCGTCTCATACGCCTTTGCCTGCAGCCCATCTTCAGTATCCACGTCCATTCCTTCGGACGTCACAAGCCGTACCGGAGTGTCCGGTGGAGCTGTGATGTTGGGGAAGTCCGGCTTTGGTGCTGGCGCATCGGTCTGCCCATAACGGAACACTGGCGGATCACACGGGAAGTCGCAGGCGGCCGCGGCCCGACCATAGACGTTGGTCATGTCGGCACCGCTCCCCATGAGGACGTCCGCTGACGTGAGGGTGACCTTACGGGGTTCTGTGTCCGAAAGGGAGGCCGGATGCGGTCGGGCAAGCTCGAACATATGTGCTGGGAAGTGATACCCACGAAACCGGGTATCCACCGTGCTCGGAAGAGCGGGCCGGTAGGCGCTTGCAGCGGCCACGTAGTCGTCCAGGAGAGCGAACGCGCGGCGAAAGGCGTCTGGGTTGGGTATGCCGACCACTCTGACGGGGTTCTCTGCGCGGTACGACTGGCCCCGCTCGTATTCCCGCTGGGCCACACGTTCAGCCCTCTTGCTGGCCAGAGCTTCAGCGGCGGCTTTGGAAGCGGCACCCAGACCTCTGAATAGCCCTTGAAGGACCAGAAAGGCACCGTAGCCCACCACGAGCAGGACCGCACCTGCGAGGATTAGATAGTTCATTCCCCCGAACTTCCCCAATAGTCGAAGGACTTCCGCACGAGCGCCGCCCTCCTACCGCTTTGTGATATTAGCGCCACAGCCGGAACTTGCGAGACTTTCGACCCGAAATCTAAGGTGCCATACCGCCGCAAGGCTTCTGGGAAGACGACCGAGCCGTGTTTGGGTGAGCCGCCCCCAAGAACCTGAAGAAGCCACAAGCATCTCCTAAGTCACCGCTGGGCCGAATAGGCCTATTGCTGCGATAGGGCGATGTAGGGCAAACGGAGAGGACCTCCCGTATCAAGACATGAACAATAATGGTCCCAGTGTACCTATGTGTCCCCTGCGTTTCGTCTCTCTCCTCCTCTCCCCTCTATCCTCTGTCTATTCTCCTATAATTATTCCTCCTCCTCCTCCCCTCCTTGTTGTCCTATGTCCCTCTTGGTCTCCTCTGTGTTCTCCCCTGTATCTTGTCATAAACTGTGAGGTGTATGGCCTTCAGGCTCGGGCCAGTTAGTCTTCAATTTAGGGGTCGCCTTCTGCTGGTCTTGAAACCTCCTCCTCAGCCTCTCGCTGGCCAATTCGGCCTTTGATACTGGAACGATCAGGCTGTCATGGACGACAAGGCTTGGAGTTTGGTGTTCGCGCATCAATTCCAACATGGTCGAGAACATCACCTCACTCTCAAGCCACATCAGGTCCGCCCAACTGTAGGTCCGGCCATTCAGCGGCTCGCCCCAGCTCTTCAGCACAGGGTACTTGGTGAATACTGCCTTGGAGATGTCGGCGACCCGGTGTTCCCGCAGGCTGGGATCATCTGCGATCATGTCCGCTGGCCATCGCTTGATTGGCCTTGCGCTGCCGAACGTCCCGACGAACCACTGCTTCACCGCCCCTCGGTGCTCCACCCCAAGCCCCGGCAGTAGGTAGGGGTCCTCTGTGAGATCCAGTTGGAGCCCATGGAGCGACAGGAAGATGGTGAGGTAGCTTCCGCTGATGTCGATTTCCGCCACCCGCTCGCCATTGATCGTCATCTTCTGACGACGTGTTGCGGACTGAGTTTGGTAATTTCCGGCGTGCTGGCTGTAGAGCCTGCCTCCTCTATTCCAGTCGAAGTCTGGATCATCACCGTTCTGGAAAATGCGGATGTAGCCTTCATGTATGCCGCCCCGGAGTGTTTGCTTGGCGAAGAACTCGTTCAGCTCTGACATGTCGTGCTCCATCGCCTCCACCGATGGTGTCCTTTCGAAGTCCATCGGCTTTCCGACAGCTTCAGTCGTGCGGTAGGACGTCTTGAGCTTACGCTTCCGTAGCTGCACGGGGTGCTTGGGAAGGTCGTACTCAAACTCGAAGTGATCGAGCACGGCAGCGGGTGGCACGCCATGCTCGGCGCAGAACCTGAGCAATTCCGGTGTTGCGCGGAAACGTGCAGCGTACTTCCCGGTGTCTTCGCGCTCATCCGAGACCTTGTGTCCCGCTACGTGCTGCAAGAAGCCCAGTCCTTCAAGCCCGTCGTACAACTGATAGAAGGCATGCCGTCCCACAGGAGCGCCTGTGAAGCGGGCTTTGTTCAGGGACTTGTACACCCAGCAGCCCTTGTGCTCCTCTGCCTCGAACGGACGCAAGAGGTCAGCCAGGAATGCTCCGGTGGCGTATTGGAGCTTGCCTGCAGTGTCCCTGCGTTTCCGTTCGCGTAACCCGGCTCGGATCGTGTGCTCCTCCACCATCGACGCGAGCTTCGCTACAAGGGCCTTGGCTTGCTCGGATGTTGGGTGTGCCCGTGTCGCGGCATAGGTAGCGGCTTGCAGCTCTTCTTGGTCAAAAGGTGAGGACGTCATTTTTCCTTTGTGGTTCCCGAATTGGTTGGTCTGTCCAGCGGCTTGATGCGCGATAGATCAAGGCCAGAATAGGCAACGCGGTTGATGGCATCCGACAACGCAGCAGCGCCAAACCGCGAGAGCATGGCATTGGCGCCATATCCCCAGCTCACCGAAGACGCTTGTGCGTGGCCGATCAGAGCCTCCCGCACCTCGTGATCGGCACGTCCGCGCCGCAGCGCGTCTTTCACCGTGTGTCTGAAGCTGTGAAATACTTTGGCCTTGTCCATGACGCCAGCTGCTCGCAAGTAGCGGCCGAACCACTGGGACCACGCGGGCACTCCAGCGCGGCCTCGGTCGGGAGACACTAAGGGGAACAGCCAGGCATCCGAACCATTCTCACGCCGCCGTGCCTCCACGTAGCTCAGGAAGCCCAAGCGGATGACTTCGGGATGCACGGGTACAACTCGTTCCGAGGCATCGGTCTTTACCCGCTTGCCTCGTGCCCGCTCTGTCACGAAGTAGACCAACGGCACTCCGGTTTCAGCGTCGACCTGCACATTGGCTGTGGTCAGACTTCCTAACTCCGCCTGTCGAGCGCCTGAGAAAAGGGCAAGCACAGGTAGCCAAAAACCAGCTTCCCCATGAGCACCTAAGGGGAATTGATGGTCCGTGAACACCGGGGTGTTGAACAGCTTCTGCAGCTCGGCAATCTCAAATGACGTGCGCTCGGAGCGCTCCTCTGGCAATCGCAGCTTGCTGAAGGGATCAGTCCACTGCACATCCTCTGGGAGTAAGCCGTTATCGCTTGCCCAGATGCAGATGGACTGGACACCGCCGAGTTGCTTGTTGATGGTGGCTGCGGTGATCCTTGGCGCCTCCGGGTGCTCACGTCCCCATGCGGCTTGCGCCGGAAGTGTGGCGCGCACCAAGTCTCCCGTGCGATGTCGAGGCACGTCCTGAAGCGCCTTGCGGTATTCCAGCGCATGCTTCTTCTTGATGGCCGCCACGGCCATGTTGCCGTGCAGCTCAACGAACATCTGCACACTGCGGCCAAACTCATCCACGGTGCGCTTGGGCCTTACCCGGTGCTTCTTCCAACCCTCCAGCGCCTGCTTCAGCGTCTCGCCGCCCTCGGCGTCTGCTCGAACGCTCGGCAGGCTCCGCAGTGGCGTGGCGACCGTCTGGCCCTCATCGCGCCTACTGATGTCCTCAAGGGCTCTGATGTACGAGTGTAAGCATGCGTTACCGAGCTTGATGTAGGCTGCGCTGTGTGGATCAACATCGACGTTGAACGCCCACATAACTTCCAGCACATGGTCTTGCACTGCCGAGATGTCGCCGATTGCGGCGCATTGCCGGAGCAGACGGAGGGTATCCAGCGCTGCTTCCTTGTTGTCCTCATAGACTTGGCGGTGAAGCCCGTACGCGGGCCATTCGTCGTGCGGGATACGCGGCGGGTCCAGATGTCCCTGCAGGCCCACCGCTTCCTCGTATTCGCGCTTCCGCTGCTCACGTCCTGTGGCTCGAAACTGAGCATCACGGGTTAACGTGTCAGCGTAGAGGTATTCCGCCATGCGCGTAACCTCGGTCTCGCTAAGGCTGGTTCGCTTAGCGAGCGGCGCTCCGCTCTCCTTGAGGCGCGCCGTGGCCCTCGCAATGATGCGGTCAAACTCCGCCAATACCGGCTTGGCCCTGATGTTGGCCTCTCGGAGGTCCTTGGTGCCGAGCGACCTCTTCAGGTGCTTCTGCACGGCCTTGCCGTTGTTCAGCTCCCGCGCGACGGCCGCCTGCAAGCCTGCAGGCTTCTCTGGCACGGTCTTCCGGGCACACCATGTCCCGTGTCTGTCCTTGATAACGCCCATCAACACGCGCACGATTTGACCCACCGCTTGTGACCACCACGCGGCAGCTAAGCGCTTGTATCTGCGCTACTAATTGATTTTCAATAGGAACTCGTGCAAGTGGCGCGCCCGGAACGATTCGAACGTCCGACCCTCAGATTCGTAGTCTGATGCTCTATCCAGCTGAGCTACGGGCGCGTTTTCGCAAACAGCGCGGGCATGACCCGCAAGCAGCCCCCCGGGCGGAGCCGGAGGGGGTGCGAAAGAGCGCTCTGACTAACCGCTCTTGCCGGCGTTGGCAAGGTCCGGGATGGGGAGATTTTGCAGGGCGATAACGGTTTGAATGTCATTCCGGGGCGATGCGCAGCATCGAACCCGGAATGTCGCGCAAAACCTCGGATTCCGGGTTCTCGCTACGCGCGCCCCGGAATGACGCGAGGCTGTAGGCCTCTGGCCGACCTAAAGCGCGATGAGATTTGGATGAATCGTCATCGCGCTTTAGCTTGTTGTTTACGCATGATCTTTCCGGAAAACCGCTTCGCACTTTTCCGGATCATGCTTTAGGCCCTCTGCCGCTCGTTGCGGATGGAGAGCAGTTCCACGGGACGGTCGGGGATGACGATGCGGAAGGTGGCGCCGATGGTGCCTTCGACCAGGTGGATGTCGCCGCCATGGGCGCGGACCAGCTCGGCGGCGATGGCAAGGCCAAGGCCGCTGCCGCCGGGGCGGCCGGAGGTCTGGAAGGCCTCGAACAGGTGCTCCCGAGTCTTCTGGGGAACGCCGGGACCGGTGTCGGAGACCTCGATAATGGCGACGGCGCCTTCGCGCTTTCCGGTGATCCGGATCTGCTGCACCCGGCCCTCACCCGAGGCATGGCTTTCGAGCGCCTGGGCGGCGTTGCGGACGAGGTTGAGCAATACGCGGAACAGCTGGTCGGGATCGGCATCGACCGCGAGCCCGCGCTCGATCGCAGCGACCCAGGCGATCGAGGCGTCGTTGGTGAGGCCTGCGGTCTCGCGCACCTCCATCACCACGGGCTCGATCAGGATCATGCGGCGGTCGGGCGCGGCCTCCTGGGCGCGGCCATAAGACAATGTCGATTGGCAGAAGGCGATGGCGCGCTCGAGCGAGCGCACGAGCTTGGGCGCAAAGCGCTGCACCCGCGGATCCGGCACGCTGGCGAGCTGGTCCGACAGCAGCTGGGCCGAGGCGAGCAGATTGCGCAGGTCGTGATTGATCTTGGAGACAGCAAGGCCGAGCGCCGCGAGCCGGCTCTTCTGGTTCAGCATCGACATCAGATCGCGCTGCATGTCCGACAATTCGCGCTCGGCCACCCCGATCTCATCGCTGCGCTGGCTCGGCACGATGATCCCGGCCGAACTCTCGGGGTTCTCGTGGAAGCCGACCAGGCTCGCGGTCAGCCGCCGCATCGGCCGCACGAAGAGATAATGGAGAGCGAGATAGACGAGGCCCGCGGTCAAGACCGCGATGATCAGCGCGACCACCACGACGTTGCGGGAGAAGCGGTACATCTGCCGCCGCAGCGGCAGCTCGTCGGTGACGATCTCGATGAACTGGGCATTGCCGACCCCGGGACCGACGACGCGGATGGCCTGGTTGCCGGTCTCCAGCATCATCCGGAACGAGCCGGTGATCGCCTCCCAGGCGGTCATGTCGCGCAGGTCGATGTCATGCTCGATGGCGGAGGGAATGTTGTCGCTGGCGAGCAACCGGCGCTGCTGGCCCATCTTGATGGCGACGGCGCGGGCATTGATGCTTTTCAGGATCTGACGCGACAGCGAATCAGGCACCATGCCGAGCGGTGCCGCATCCAGCACCAGCGCCGCCGTGTTGGCCGCCGCAACGCGGTCATTCAGCCGGTTGACCCAGAAATTGGCGATGGCGGGCACGTAGAGCAGCACGGCGGCGATCATCACCAGGGGAATGGTGAGCAGCAGCAGCTTGCCAGATAGCCCGAGCCCGCGCGAGCCGCGGGGCCGCATCGCCGGCTGGTCCGGCTGATCCAGATCCTGGATCGGCTGGCGATCTGTGGATGCCACGAAATTCGCCCCTGTTGGCCTTGGCTGATCGAGGATGCGACCCGTCCGCAGTGCGGTCAAATTACGGATCGCTAATCTACCGAGGTAGGATGTAGGCGCTGATATCGCGAGTCGCCACCTCAAGAGTTAAAAACCCCGCGCAAACAGCGATATTGACGAGAATCGCGCGCTTGTGCGGCGTTGACGAAAAGAAGGCGCTCCCTTATAAGCCGCGCGAATTGTCCGCGATGACCCGGTGCGACACCGGGAGCGGCTCTCTTGGGGCCGAAAAGGGCCCGTTTTGGGCCGCATCTTCCGGACTCTACCATCAATTCTACAGGCAAATTGCCCGGTCAGCGGAGAAAAACCCGTGAAGCGGACTTATCAACCCAGCAAACTGGTGCGCAAGCGCCGTCACGGCTTCCGCGCCCGCCTCGCCACTGCCGGCGGCCGCAAGGTTCTCGCCGCCCGCCGCGCCCGCGGCCGCAAGCGTCTGAGCGCCTGAGCCGGACCCCCTTTTGGGATTTCATCATGGATCGGCTGAGGCAGCGGGCGGATTTCCTCGCCGTTGCCAATGGCGCGCGGGTGAATAGTCCCGCGTTCGTCCTGCAGAGCCGCCGCCGCGATGATCTCGGTCCGATCCGGATCGGCTTCACCGTCACCAAAAAGAACGGCAACGCCCCCGAGCGCAATCGCATCCGGCGCCGGCTTCGCGAGTTGGTGAAGCGGCTCGATCCGGTGTCGATGCAGCCCCATCATGATTATGTCCTGGTCGGCCGAAGGGACGCGCTCTCGCGCGACTTCGCCACCATGCTCGACGATCTGCGCATAGCCTTCTCTAAGCCCGCGCGGCATACGGCCAAGGGGACAGACAAGGGCCCGAGCAAAGGTCCCGCGAAAGCACGTGGCCAGAGGCCAGGCGCCCCCGCCAGCCGCAAACCGGATTGATGACGAGACATTAGAGATGACCGACAATCGCAATACCATTCTCGCCGTCATTCTGTCGGGCCTCGTCCTGATCGCCTGGCAATATTTCTACAATGTGCCCCAGATGGAGAAGCAGCGCGCCCAGCAGCAGGCGCAGTCCGAGCTCCAGAAGGGCAGCACGCCGCAGCCGACGGCCTCCGCAACGCCCGGCGCCGCGCCGCAGCCCGGCAGCACGGCACAGCCGTCCACTCCGGCCGCGAACCAGCAGGCGCAGCCGGTCGTCAGCCGCGACGCCGCGATCGCCGCCAGCCCGCGCGTGAAGATCGACACGCCGCGCATCGCCGGCAGCATCTCGCTGAAGGGCGGCCGCATCGACGACATCGCGCTGGTGCAATTCCGCGAAACCGTCGACCCGAAATCGCCGCCGATCGTCCTCTATTCGCCCTCGGGCACCGCCGAGCCTTATTACGCCGAATTCGGCTGGGTGGCGGCGACGGGCGTCACGGCGAAGATGCCCGATGCCCAGACCGTCTGGCAGCAGGAGGGCAGCGGCAGCCTGACGCCGACGAGCCCGGTGGTGCTGAAATGGGACAATGGCGACGGCCTCACCTTCCGCCGCACCATTGCGGTCGACGACCATTATCTCTTCACGGTCAAGGACGAGGTGAGCAATGTCGGCAATGCGCCTGTCACGCTCTATCCGTTCGCGCTGATCTCGCGCCACGGCGCGCCGCAAGTTTCGGGCTATTACATCCTGCATGAAGGCCTGATCGGCTATCTCGGCGACCAGGGCTTGCAGGAATACGCTTACAAGAAGGTGGACGAAGCCAAGCAGGTGAACTTCAACAACGTCATCAACGGCTGGCTCGGCATCACCGACAAGTACTGGGCCTCGGCGCTGCTGCCCGACACCAACGCCAAGCTGCAGGCGCGATTCTCGTCGAACCCATCGGGCAATCTCCACACCTACCAGACCGACTATCTGCTCGATCCCGTCACCATCGCGATCGGCGGCACCGGGACCGCCAATGCGCGGCTGTTCGCCGGCGCCAAGGAAGCCGGCGTCGTCGGCGTGTTCCCGTTTGCGGGTCTCGGCGGCTACAACAAGGCGCTGGGGCTGAACCATTTCGATCTGTTGATCGACTGGGGCTGGTTCTACTTCATCACCAAGCCGATGTTCCTCGGCCTCGACTTCTTCTACCGCTTCTTCGGCAATTTCGGCATCTCGATCCTGCTCGTCACCGTGATCGTGAAGCTGCTGTTCTTCCCGCTGGCGAACAAGTCCTACGCCTCGATGGCGAAGATGAAGTCGATCCAGCCGCAGCTTCAGGCGCTCAAGGAGCGCTACCCTGATGACAAGGTGAAGCAGCAGCAGGAGATGATGGAAATCTACCGCAAGGAGAAGATCAACCCGGTCGCCGGCTGTCTTCCCGTGGTGATCCAGATCCCGGTGTTCTTCTCACTGTACAAGGTGCTGTTCGTCACCATCGAGATGCGGCACGCGCCGTTCATCGGCTGGATCAAGGACCTCTCCGCGCCGGATCCGACCAATTTGTTCAACCTGTTCGGACTGATCCCGTTCGATCCGACCACGATTCCGGTGTTCGGCCATTACCTCGCGCTCGGCATCTGGCCGATCATCATGGGCATCACGATGTGGTTCCAGATGAAGCTGAACCCGACGCCGCCGGATCCGACGCAGCAGATCATCTTCAACTGGATGCCGCTGATCTTCACCTTCATGCTGGCCGGTTTCCCGGCAGGCCTCGTGATCTACTGGGCCTGGAACAACCTGCTCTCGGTGATCCAGCAGAGCTACATCATGCGCCGCAACGGCGTGAAGGTGGAGCTGCTCGACAATCTCAAGGCGACGTTCGCGAGGAAGGCGACGTAATCGTCATTGCGGGCGCAAATGCCTCCACGTCGTCGTGCCCGGGCTTGTCCCGGGCATCCACGTTTAGGAGGGTGCTCGACAGCCAGACGTGGATGGCCGGGACATCTGAACGGGAAGACGCGCTTCGCGCTTTTGCCCGGCCACGACGAGAGGGTAGACCGAGCGGATGAACGACAAGACCGATGAGCGACTGATCGAAGCCGGGCGAAAACTATTCGCCCGCGACTGGCAGTTCATCTGGGCCTCGCCCTCGATCGAAACGCTGCCGCCGATGGCGGGGCTGGAGATCGCCTTTGCCGGCCGCTCCAATGTCGGCAAGTCCAGCCTGATCAACGCGCTCACCGGCCGCAACAACCTCGCGCGCACCTCGCATACGCCGGGCCGCACCCAGGAGCTGATCTTCTTCGAGGTCCCCGGCAAGACCGACCTGCGGCTCGTCGACATGCCCGGCTACGGCTACGCCAAGGCGCCCAAGAGCCAGGTCGCGTCCTGGACCGAGCTGATCCACAAATTCCTGCTGGGACGCGCGTCGCTGGCGCGCGTCTACGTGCTGATCGACGCACGGCACGGCCTCAAGGACGTCGATCTCGAAGTCCTCAAGACGCTCGATCGCTCCGCCGTCAGCTACCAGATCGTGCTGACCAAGGCCGACCAGGTGAAAGCCGCCGAGCTTCAAACGCGCATCGCCGAGACCGAGGCCGCGCTGGCCAAACACCCGGCCGCGTTCCCGACCGTGCTCGCGACCTCGTCACGCAGCTCGACCGGCATGGAGAGCTTGCGCGCCGCGATGGCGAAGCTGTTGGAAGAGCGGGCCCCGTGATGCTCGCGCACCGCCTGTTGCTTGGGCTTGCCGGTTTGACGGGCGCCGCCGGCGTTGCGCTGGCCGCCGCCTCCGCTCATGGCGCCGATGCCGGCCGGCTTGCCTCGGCGAGCGCCATGCTGCTGTTTCATGCAACGGCCATACTCGCGACCGTCGCCTTGCTCGCGCGCGGCCTTCTGCACGGCGGAATTGGACTCGTGGCGGCGTTCGGCTTCGTGATCGGGGCCGCGCTGTTCGCGGGCGATCTCACCTTGCGGCAATATGCCGGACACTCGCTGTTTCCGTACGCGGCGCCGACCGGGGGAACGGTGATGATCTTGAGCTGGCTGACGGTGACATTGGCGGCGCTGGTGCCTAGCAAGTGATGCTTTCTTCCTTCTCCCCTTGTGGGAGAAGGTGGCGCGAAGCGCCGGATGAGGGGTGTCTCTCCACAGGAGTGCTCGCGGAGAGAGGCCCCTCACCCGCCTCGCTTCGCAAGGCACCCTCTCCCACGAGGAGACCCACGAGGGGAGAGGGGAAGAACATCGCTTTGCGCTGCCCCCGCCAATCGGATAGAACGCGCACCGACCGACCCGCCAGCGAGACCGCGATATGACCGACATCTCCCCGCTCGACCAGGCCCGCATCCTGTCCGAAGCGCTGCCGCACATGCAGCAGTATGACGAGGAAACCATCGTCATCAAATATGGCGGCCATGCCATGGGCGATGAGGAGACTGCGAAGAACTTTGCCCGCGACATCGTGCTGCTCGAGCAGACCGCGATCAATCCTGTCGTGGTGCATGGCGGCGGGCCGCAGATCGCGACCATGCTCAAGCGCCTCGGCATCGTCTCGGAATTCGCCGCGGGTCTGCGCATCACCGATGCCGCGACCATCGAGATCGTCGAGATGGTGCTGGCGGGCTCGATCAACAAGCAGCTCGTCGGCTACATCAACGAGGCCGGCGGCAAGGCCGTCGGCCTCTGCGGCAAGGACGGCAACATGGTGAAGGCGTCGAAGACGACGCGCACCATCATGGATCCGGACTCGCATATCGAGAAGGCGGTCGATCTCGGCTTCGTCGGGGACCCCGAGAAGGTCGACCTCACGCTGCTCAACCAGCTGATCGGTTACGAGCTGATCCCGGTGCTGGCGCCGCTCGCGACGTCGCACGACGGCCAGACGCTGAACATCAACGCCGACACCTTTGCCGGCGCGGTCGCGGGCGCGCTGAAGGCCAAGCGCCTGTTGCTGCTCACCGACGTGCCTGGTGTGCTCGACAAGTCCAAGAAGCTCATTCCGGAGCTGTCGATCAAGGACGCGCGAAAGCTGATCGCCGACGGCACCATTTCGGGCGGCATGATCCCGAAGGTCGAGACCTGCATCTACGCGCTCGAACAGGGCGTGCAGGGCGTCGTCATCATCGACGGCAAGATGCAGCACGCGGTGCTGCTCGAGCTCTTCACCAACCAGGGCACGGGCACGCTGATCCACAAGTGATGCGGGAGCGGAAAAGGAAAGCCGTCATGGCCGGGCTCGTCCCGGCCATCCACGATCTTTCGTCCCGCGTCAACAACGTGGATGCCCGGGACAAGCCCGGGCGTGACGAGCGGAGAGAGCAGAGACAACACCACCGCTCGTCCCTCACCCGCTTCATGATGACGGTGCCGGCCGCGGTCGTGTCGTTCCTCTTCTCCTCCGCGCCGGCTTTGGCCGATCTCAAAATCTGCAACCGCATGTCCTATGTCGTCGAAGCCGCGATCGGCATCGACGACAAGGCGGCGACCGCGACGCGCGGCTGGTTCGGGATCGATCCCGCCGCCTGCCGCGTGGTGGTGCAGGGCACGCTGACCGCCGACCGCATCCTGCTCAACGCCCGCGCGCTCGGCGTCTACGGCGCCTCCCCGATCCCGCAAAGCGGCAGCGACATGCTCTGCGTGGCGCAGGACAATTTCGTCATCGCCGCGGCACGACAGTGCCGCAGCGGGCAGACGCAAGTCCCGTTCACGCAAGTGACGCCGACGCAAGGCGCGGACGGCAACCTCGTTGCCTACCTCGCCGAGGATTCCGAATATGACGACGAGCAGGCGCGCCTCGCCGGCATCCAGCGACTGCTGGTGATCGCCGGCTACGACGCAGCGCCGATCGACGGAGTCGACGGGCCGAAGACGCAAGCCGCGCTCGCCGCCTTCCTGAAGAGCCGCGGCCTGTCGTCGGACATCGTGGGCTCACAAACCTTCTTCAAGACCATGGTCGATGCGGTGCAGACGCCCTCCGCGACCGGGCTGACCTGGTGCAACGACACGCCGCACAAGGTGATGGCGGCGATCGCGACCGATGACGGCAAGTCCGTGACGAGCCGCGGCTGGTATCGCATCGATCCCAAGACCTGCCTGCACCCCGACGTGACCGGTCAGCCGAAGCAGATCTTCAGCTTCGCGGAAGCGGTCGATGCCGACAACCGCGTCGTCAAGCTCAAGGACCGGCCGCTGAACTGGGGCGGCGACAGGCAGCTCTGCACGCGCGAGACCAAGTTCGAGACCAGCGAGCAGACCGATTGCGGCGCGCGCGGTTTTACGCCGACGGGCTTTGGCACCGTCGACATGTCGAGCGGCGGCAAGACGCTGCGGTTCGCGGTGCCGTGATCGAGATGGTTGTCATGAAAACTCCCCGCAGCTTCGCGCATGTCGACACCTGGGTGTTCGATCTCGACAACACGCTCTATCCGCATCACGTCAATCTGTGGCAGCAGGTCGATGCGCGGATCGGGGAGTTCGTCTGCAACTGGCTGAACGTCGGCCCGGAGCAAGCGCGCAAGATCCAGAAGGATTATTACCTTCGCTTCGGCACCACGATGCGCGGCATGATGACGCTGCATGGCGTCCGCGCCGACGACTATCTCGCTTACGTCCACAAGATCGACCACTCGCCGCTCGAGCCGAACCCGGCTCTCGGCGCAGCCATCGCAAAGCTGCCGGGCCGGAAGCTTATCCTCACCAATGGCTCGGTCGACCATGTCGATGCGGTGCTGGCGCGGCTTGGCTTCGCCAGACATTTCGACGGCGTGTTCGACATCATCGCCGCCGAGTTCGAACCGAAACCGGCGCCGCAGACCTACCAGAAATTCCTCAGCCAGCATGCGGTCGAGCCGACCCGCGCCGCCATGTTCGAAGACCTCGCCCGCAACCTCACCGTCCCGCACCAGCTCGGCATGACCACGGTGCTGGTGGTGCCGGACGGGACGAAAGAAGTGGTGCGCGAGGACTGGGAGCTGGAGGGTCGGGACGCGGCCCATGTCGATCACGTCACGGATGATCTGGCGGGGTTTTTGGGCAGGCTGTCACCACAATAGCCGCCGCCGTCCCGAGCGAGCATAAGCGCAGACCCGGGCCCCATGACTACGGGATTTGGTCGCAGCGCGAGGTCGCAACTTCCGAGTCTTCGCCAAAAGCGCTCCCTGTGGTTACTGCGCGCGCCTGAGGGCGCGCTTGTGCGGGATGACGGGAGAGTATGCTTGACTCCACCCTTCCAAATCCCGAAAAAGCGCTCCAATCTCGTCAAAATTCCCGCGTCCCCAGAGGAAATCCCGATGTCCCTTGCAGCCCTCGAATCCACCATCAACAGCGCCTTCGAGGCGCGTGACGGCATCTCGACCACGACCAAGGGCGAGGTGCGCGAGGCCGTGGACCAGGCGCTGGAGACCCTGGACAAGGGCGAGGCGCGCGTTGCCGAGCGCGGCGCTGACGGCAAGTGGAAGGTCAATCAGTGGCTGAAGAAGGCCGTGCTGCTGTCGTTCCGCCTCAACGACATGGGCGTCATTCCCGGCGGCCCGGGCAAGGCGACCTGGTGGGACAAGGTGCCCTCGAAGTTCGAGGGCTGGGGCGAGAACCGTTTTCGCGATGCCGGATTTCGCGCGGTGCCGGGGGCAGTGGTGCGCCGCTCGGCCTTCATCGCCAAGAACGTCGTCTTGATGCCGTCCTTCGTCAATCTCGGCGCTTATGTCGATGAGAGCACGATGGTCGACACCTGGGCCACCGTCGGCTCCTGCGCGCAGATCGGCAAGCGCGTCCACATCTCCGGCGGCGCCGGCATCGGCGGCGTGCTCGAGCCGCTGCAGGCCGAACCTGTCATCATCGAGGACGACTGCTTCATCGGCGCGCGCTCCGAAGTCGCCGAAGGCGTGATCGTGCGCAAGGGCGCGGTGCTGGCGATGGGCGTGTTCCTGGGCGCCTCGACCAAGATCGTCGATCGCGAGACCGGCGAGGTCTTCATGGGCGAAGTGCCCGAATATTCGGTGGTGGTGCCCGGCGCGCTGCCCGGCAAGCCGATGAAGAACGGTCAGATCGGCCCGAGCACCGCCTGCGCCGTGATCGTCAAGCGCGTCGACGAGCGGACGCGGTCGAAGACGAGCATCAACGAGCTGCTGCGGGATTGATCGGAGGGCTGGGACCAGAGCCGCGAGATCGAAATTGTCCCGCCCAGCGCTAGCCCACCCGGCGGCATGCATGTTAAGCGGGGCGCATGACCGATGCTCTCTCCATTGCCCGTGACCTCATCCGCTGCCCCTCGGTGACACCGGCCGATGCCGGTGCGCTGGGGGTGCTCGAAAAAGCCCTCGGCGCCGCCGGCTTCACCTGCCACCGCGTGACCTTCAGCGAGGAAGGCACCGCCGACGTCGACAATCTCTATGCGCGGATCGGCACGGAAGGACCGCACATCACCTTTGCCGGCCACACCGACGTGGTGCCGCCGGGCGACGAGAGCGCCTGGAGTGTCGGCGCGTTCTCGGGCGAGGTGAAGGACGGCGTCCTGCACGGCCGCGGCGCGGTCGACATGAAGGGCGGTATTGCCTGCTCGGTCGCTGCAGCGCTGGAGCATCTCGCCGCCAATGGCGGCAAGCCGCGCAGCGACGGCAAGGGTTCGATCTCGTTCCTGATCACGGGCGATGAGGAAGACGTCTCCATCAACGGCACCATCAAGCTGCTCAAATGGGTCGCCGAGCGCGGCGAAAAATTCGATCATTGCGTGCTCGGCGAGCCCTCCAATGTCGAGACGCTCGGCGACACCATCAAGGTCGGCCGGCGCGGCTCGCAATCGGGCACACTTTACGTCGACGGCGTGCAGGGCCATGTCGCCTATCCGCACCGCGCCTCCAATCCGGTGCCGGATATCTCACGGCTGATCGTTGCGATCTCCGACGAGCCGCTCGACCACGGCAGCGCGCAATTCCAGGCCTCCAATCTGGAATTCGTCTCCGTCGATGTCGGCAACAAGGCCTTCAACGTCATCCCGGGCGAGGCCCGCGCGAAATTCAACATCCGCTACAACGACAACCACACCCAGGCGTCCTTGCGCGAATTGGTCGAGACGCGTCTCGCCAAAGCCTGCGGCAACCGCATCAAGGCCCGCATCGTCTGGGAGCCCTCGAACTCCAATGTGTTCGTGACCAAGCCGGGGCCGTTCACCGATCTTGCGGTGTCCGCGATCGAGGAGGTCACCGGTCGCAAGCCCGAGCTGTCGACCTCGGGCGGCACGTCGGATGCGCGCTTCATCTCCAGCTATTGCCCGGTGATCGAGTTCGGCCTGGTCGGGCAGACCATGCATCAGGTCGACGAGCGCGTGCCGGTGGCGGATCTGGAAAAGCTGACGAAGGTGTATCGCGGGATTTTGGCGAGGTATTTTGCTTGAGGCACGATATCGCCGAACATTCCGCCGTCATCGCCCGGCTTGACCGGGCGATCCAGTATTCCAGAGACGGCAGCGATTGAGCCGAGAGGCCGCGGCGTACTGGATGCCCCGGTCAAGCCGGGGCATGACACCGAGGGTTTGGCAAGAGCGTGCCCTGTGCGCCGCTCGCCTAATAGTCCACCTTCATCAGATACAGCCCCTCGGGCGGGGCGACGATGCCGCAGGCGGCGCGGTTGCGGGCTGCGAGTGCGGCGGAGAGATCGTCGGCGGTCCAGCGGCCTTCGCCGACCCAGACCAGCGAGCCCACCATCGAGCGCACCTGGCTGTGCAGGAACGAGCGCGCCGAGGTGATGACCGTGATCTCGCGGCCGTCGCGGATCACGTCGAGCTGGTCGAGCGTCTTCTCCGGCGATTTGGCCTGGCACTCGGTGTCGCGGAACGTGGTGAAATCGTGCTTGCCGAGCAGGCGCTGTGCCGCCGCATGCATCGCGTCGGCATCGAGCTTGCGCGGCACGCGCCAGGCGTGGCCGACGTCGAGCGCGAGATTGGCGCGGGTGTTGATGATGCGGTAGCGATAGTGGCGCTTGACGGCCGAAAAACGCGCCTCGAACGTATCAGGCACGATCTCGGCCTCGAGCACCGCAATCGGATGCGGGCGCAGATGCGCATTGAGGCCGTCGCGAAAACGGCCCGGCGGAAACTGCTTGTCGACGTCGACATGCGCGACCTGGCCACGGGCATGCACGCCGGCATCGGTGCGGCCGGCACCATGCACCCGCAAATCCGCGCCGGTCATCGCCTTCACGGCCGCCTGCAGCGCGCCCTGCACCGAGGGCAGCGTCTCCTGCACCTGCCAGCCGAAGAACGGCGCGCCGTCATATTCGATGGTGAGCTTGTAGCGGGGCATCAAGAAAACCGCATCGGCGGCTTGACCGGCACGCCGCGCAGGAACTCCGCGGCCTGCATGCGCGCCTTGCCCTCGCGCTGCAGCTCGATGATGCGGATGGCGCCGTCGCCGCAGGCGACGGTGAGGAGATCGTCGAGCACCTCGCCAGGGACGCCGGAGCCCTTTGCCAATTCGCAGCGCAGGATTTTAACGCGCGCATTCTCGAGCTCGGCCCAGGCGCCGGGGAACGGCGAGAGGCCATGGATGTGCCGAAGCACCGCGCGCGCCGGCTTGGTCCAATCGATCCGGGCCTCGGCCTTGTCGATCTTGGCGGCATAGGTGACGCCGTCCTTGCTCTGCTTCTTGAGCTGGAGGCCGCCGCGGTCGAGCGCGGCCATCGCGCGCACCATCAGGTCGGCTCCCAACCGGGACAGGCGATCGTGCAGGTCCTGCGCGGTCATACTGTCGGTGATTGCGATGCGCTCGGCCATGGCGACGTCGCCGGTGTCGAGGCCGACATCCATCTTCATCACCATCACACCGCTCTCGGCATCACCCGCCATGATCGCACGGTTGATGGGCGCGGCGCCGCGCCAGCGCGGCAGCAGCGAAGCATGCAGATTGTAGCAACCGAGCTCGGGCGCATCGAGGATCGCCTGCGGCAGGATCATGCCGTAGGCGACGACGACGGCCGCGTCGGCATCGAAGGCGCGGAACTCTTCCAGCGCCTCCGGCGTCTTCAGCGTTTTCGGCGTCAGCACGGGAACGCCGAGCTTTCGTGCAGCTTCCTCGACCGGCGTCGGCTGCAATTGCAGGCCGCGCCGCCCGCCCGGCTTCGGCGCGCGGGTGTAGACCGCCGCGATCTCATGGCCATGCGCGACGAGTTCGAGCAGCGTCGGCACGGAGAAGTCGGGCGTGCCCATGAAGATGAGGCGGAGGGGCATGTGGCTGCGTTCGGTGAGAGCTCTGGTTCTCCGTCATGTCCGGGCTTGTCCCGGGCATCCACGGTCTCGGCGACAAAGCAAGCAAGGCGTGGATGGCAGGGTCAAGCCCGGCCATGACGACGTGAGAGAGGCCTATTCCGCCGCGCGTTTGGCGGCTTTCTCGAACTTCTTCATGACGCGGTCGCGCTTCAGCTTCGACAGATAGTCGACGAACAGCACGCCGTTGAGATGGTCGATCTCGTGCTGGATGCAGGTTGCGTAGAGGCCTTCGGCGTCCTCCTCATGCACCTTGCCGTCGAGATCGGTGAAGCGCACGCGCACCTTCGCGGGGCGCTCGACCTCCTCGTAATATTCGGGGATCGACAGGCAGCCCTCCTCGTAAGTGGAGAGTTCCGCGGAGGAAGCGAGGATCTCGGGATTGATGAAGACGCGCGGCTCGTGCTTGGTCTCGCCGCTCTCGTCGCGCTTGGCGAGGTCCATGGTGATCAGACGCAAAGGCTGCGCGACCTGGATCGCAGCGAGGCCAATGCCGGGCGCGTCGTACATGGTCTCGAACATGTCGTCGGCAAGCTTGCGGATCTCGGCCGTGACCTTCTCGATCGGCTTGGAGACCAGGCGCAGCTGCTTGTCGGGCAGGATGATGATTTCTCGTAGGGCCATGGCGGCGATTTAAGCTGCGCGCCGGGTGCGGTCAATGCGGCCAGGAACCCCGTTAACCCTCCGCTGACCAAAAGCTTCAGGTTTCGTTGACCATAAAAGGTAGGGAGTTGTTAACCGCCGACGTTCCCTCTTCGTTCGTGCCCGACCGCGAATCGGCTAGAAGGGCTGGCATGAACGAGATCATTGTCATGCTCGGCGACTGGCCCGTGCGCACCGTCGATGCGCTGATCGGCTTCGGCGCCCTGGTCCTCATCCTGCTGGTTGTGATTGCGGTGGTGATCGCGCGCTCGGGGCGGCGCGGCGCGGAACTCGCGATGGCGCACGCGATCCGGGCCGACGAGCTCGAGGAGCGCCTCAGCGAGGTGCTGCGCGCCCAGAGCGAAGCCTCGGGCCGGGTCGACGCCATGACCCAGGCGCTGGCCGGCCGGCAGGCCGAGATGGCGCGCGCGGTCAACGAGCGGCTGGATTCGGTCACCCACCGCGTCGGCCAATCCATGGAACATTCGACCCGCAACACCATGGAGAGCCTGCGCGCGCTGCATGAGCGGCTCGGCATCATCGACAGCGCGCATAAGAACCTCACCGACCTCACCACCCAGGTGACCACCCTGCGCGACGTGCTCGCCAACAAGCAGTCGCGCGGCGCCTTCGGCCAGGCGCGGATGGAGGCGATCGTCCAGGACGGTCTCCCCAAGGGCTCCTACGAGTTCCAGTTCACGCTCTCGACCGGCAAGCGCCCGGACTGCGTCGTGTTCCTGCCCGACCAGCGCCCGCTCTGCATCGACGCGAAGTTTCCGCTGGAGGCGATGACGGCGCTGCACGACGCCCGCACCGACGAAGAGCGGCGCGTTGCTACGCAACGGTTGCGCGCCGACGTGATGAAGCATGTCAGCGATATCGCCGAAAAATATCTCGTCACCGGCGAGACCCAGGAGATGGCGCTGATGTTCGTGCCGTCGGAATCGGTCTATGCCGAGATCCATGACGGCTTCGACGACGTGATCCAGAAGGCCTATCGCGCCCGAATCGTGCTGGTGTCGCCCTCGCTCTTGATGCTCGCGATCCAGGTGATGCAGCAGATCATGAAGGATGCGCGCATGCGCGACGCCGCCGACCAGATCCGCACCGAGGTAATCAAGCTCGGCGACGACCTGGGCCGCCTGCGCGACCGCGTGCTGAAGCTGCAAAAACATTTTGCCGATGTGAACGAGGACGTCCGCCAGGTGCTGATCTCCGCCGACAAGATCGAAAAGCGCGCGGGGAGAATCGAGGAGCTCGATTTCAGCAAGAGCGATGCGGCGGCGGAGGGCCCGCGGCTGGTCGCGACGGCTGCGCCGGAACTGTTTCCGCGGAAGCTCCAGGCGGGGGAGTGAGATTAGGGCACACTGTCATGCCCCGCGAAGGCGGGGCATCCAGTACGCCGCGGCGGCTGTGATTGAACCGAGACGCTGGTGATTACTGGATCGTTTGCCTTCGCGGACGATGACACCGAGAGGGCGACGACAGCTCCTTTGTGGCGACAGGAACGACACCCGTCCCCAGAATCTGCTAACACCACCCCATGACCGCACCCGACGCGACTTCCCCTGCCGCGACTTCCGCACCCGCCATCTCCTGGCGCGACAGCCTTGCCGTTTACCTGCAGCCGCGGGTGCTGATCGTGCTGTTCCTCGGCTTCTCCTCGGGGCTGCCGCTGGCATTGTCAGGCTCGACGCTGCTGGTGTGGATGCGGGAGGCCGGGGTCGATCTCAAGACCATCGGGCTGTTCGCGCTGGTCGGCACGCCCTATACGCTGAAATTCCTGTGGGCGCCGCTGGTGGACGCGATGCATGTGCCATTGTTCACCCGCGTCTTCGGGCGGCGGCGCGGCTGGCTTGTATTCTCGCAGTTGCTGCTGATCGTCGCGATCCTGCTGCTGGCGATCACCGATCCGGCACGGTCGCCGTTCTACGTCGCGCTCGGCGCGCTGCTGGTGGCGACGACATCGTCGACGCAGGACATCGTGGTCGATGCCTTCCGCGTCGAGAGCCTGCCCGAGAGCGAGCAGGCCGCCGGCATGGCATCATACGTCGCTGCCTACCGCATCGGCATGCTGGTGTCGACCGCGGGCGCGCTGTTCATCGTCTCCGGCTTCGAGGGCACCGGCATCACCCGCACCTCGGCGTGGATGTGGGGCTATGTGGTGATGGCGGCAATGGTGCTGATCGGGACGATCACGGCGCTGATCGCGACCGAGCCCGAGCAATCGGTGCGCGCCGAAGCCGCGACCAAGGCCGAGACTGCGTTCGCGCGCGTGCTGCACGCGGCGATCGGCGCCTTCTCGGAATTCCTCTCGCGCAAGGATGCGCTCGCTGCGCTCGCCTTCGTGGTGCTGTTCAAGTTCACCGACGCCTTCTCGGGCACGATGACGGCGCCGTTCGTGATCGACCTCGGCTTCTCGCGCAACGACTATGCGGCGATCGTAAAGGGCGTCGGGCTCGCTGCGACGCTGATCGGCGGCTTTGCCGGCGGCTTCGTCGCGCGCCGCTACTCCCTGGCGACCTCGCTCTGGATCGGCGGCGTGGTGCAGGCGCTCGCCAATTTGTCCTTCTCCTGGCTCGCCGTGGTCGGCACCAATCAATGGGCGCTGGCGCTCGCCATCTGCGCCGAGAACTTCACCAGCGCGATCGGCACCGTGATCTTCGTCGCCTATCTTTCGGCGCTGTGCCAGAACCCGCTGCACACGGCGACGCAATATGCGCTGCTCACCGCGCTCGCGGCGGTGGGACGGACCTATCTGTCATCCGGCGCCGGCTTCGTGGCCGATACCACGGGCTGGGCGCTGTTCTTCGTGATCTGCGTGCTGGTGGCGATCCCGAGCCTGATCCTGCTGGCGTACCTGCAGAAGCGCGGGCATTTCGAGGCGCTGGGGCCGGTGCGGGTTTGACGCTCTACCCGCCGTCTTGCGAGCGAAGCGAAGCAATCCAGACTGCCGCGGTCGGAAGCAGTCTGGATTTGCTTCGTCGCAAGGGCTCCTCACAATGACGGCGGAGAGAGCGGTATGCGTCGCCCGCCCCCTACTGCTTCTTGATCAGGCTCCACTTCGTGATCACGGCCTCGCTCATCTGGCCGGCATCGCTGGCGCAGGCGATCTCGTCGACCTTGACCGAGATCTCCTTGCCGACGAACGACTTCAACTGCGCGGCCTGCGCGTCGCTGGAGGTGACGAGCTGGAAGGTTTCGGGTCCGGTCTCGAGATTGCAGAGCCCGTTCGGCGGCGGCAGGCGGCGCGGCTCGGAGGTGATCTGGTAGGTCGCAACGCGCTTGCCGTTCTTGGCGTCGCGCACCTTCATCGCGTTGAGCTCGCCGGAGAGCACGTCGCCGGTGTTGATCGGCTTGCCGGGCTTGGACGGCGGCGGCGCCTCGTCGCCCTGCTGCGCGGAGATGGCCGGGCTCACCAGCATCGTCATCATCGCGACCAAAGCCAAGCGTGTGGCGAAAAGTTTCGTCATGTCGTCCGTTCCGTAAAGTCTGGATGGAGATTCTTGTTTTGACGCGTTTTCTTCACGCGAACCGGTATCCACTTCGCTCGAAAACGCTTTAGAACAGGGTACGCTGCCGCATCGCAGCCGATAGCGTACCTTCATCGAGATAATCAAGCTCGCCACCGACAGGCACGCCATGGGCAAGCCGCGTCACCTTCACATTGGCGTCCTGAAGCAGGTCGGTGATGTAATGCGCCGTGGTCTGGCCGTCCACCGTCGCATTCAGCGCCAGGATGATCTCGTGCACCTGCGGGTCATGCGCGCGCGCCACCAGCGCGTCGATGCTGAGATCCTGCGGGCCGACGCCGTCGAGCGGCGACAATGTCGCGCCGAGTACATGATAGCGTCCCTGGGTCGCATTGGCCCGCTCCAGGGCCCAGAGGTCGGCGACGTCGGCGACGACGACGATGATGGAGGGATCGCGCTTCGGATCGGTGCAGACGGTGCAGGGGTTTTGCGTGTCGATGTTGCCGCAGGTCTTGCACACCTCGACCTTGTCGAGCGCGACCTGAAGGGCCGAGGACAACGGCATCATCAGCGCTTCGCGCTTCTTGATCAGGTGCAGCGCCGCGCGCCGGGCCGAGCGCGGACCAAGGCCCGGCAGCCGTGCGAGCAGCTGGACCAGCCGCTCGATCTCAGGACCTGCAACGGCGCCCATCTTACTGGCCGAACAGCCCCGGCGGCAGGCCGAGCCCGCCGGTGAGGGCCTGCATCTTCTCCTGCATGGCGGCCTCCGCCTTGCGGCGCGCATCACCAAAGGCGGTGACGAGCAGGTCTTCCAGCACCTCGCGTTCCTCCGCCTTCATCAGCGAGGGATCGATCTTGATGCCCTTCACGTCCATCTTGGCGGTCATGCGCACGGCGACGAGGCCACCGCCGGAGATGCCCTCGACCTCGACGTTGGCGAGCTGGTCCTGCATCTCCTGCATCTTGGATTGCAGCTGCGCCGCCTGCTTCATCATGCCGAGAAAATCAGCCATCGGTGCCTGTCCTTGAAAGATTGGCTCAGAGATCGTCGCCGTCGGAACCGACGAGCGGATCGTCACTGCCATAGTCCGCGTTAATATTGGATTCCGGCGTCTCGGGGGCAAGCCTCCGGACCTCGACGACCTTGGCGCCGGGGAAACGCGACAGCACCTCCTGCACACGCGGATCGGCTTCCGCGGTACGGGCATGCTCCTGCTTCGCGGCCTGGTTCACCGAGCGCAGCGTCGGCTGGCCCTGCTCGTTGGAAACGATCACGGTCCAGCGCCGGCCGGTCCAAAGCTCGAATTTTTTCGCGAGCTCCGAGATCATGGTCTTGGAGGCGTTGGGCTCGAGCGCGACTTCCAGCCGCCCCTCCTCGAAACGGACGAGGCGCATGTCGCCCTCGAGTGCGCCCTTGGTGAGGAGGTCGCGCTTCTGGCCCGCCAGCGCGACGAGCTGGGTGAAGCTGGTGATGCGCAGCTGCGGCGCTGCACCTTGCGGATCCGGCGCCGGCGCCGCCATCTGCGGCCGGGCAGCGCCGCCGCCGAACGAGGACGGCGAGGATGTCGGCATGCGCACGGGGGCCGCGGACGCAACCGGCGCGGAAGGCGCGCTGCGCGCCGCACTGCCGCCGCTCACGACCTGAGAGCCGCCGCCGTTCTGCTCCAGCATCCTGATCGCTTCGTCGGGCGTCGGCAGGTCGGCCACATAGGCGATGCGCACCAGAACCATTTCCGCCGCCGCAGCGGGGCGCGTTGCGGCCTGGACCTCGGCGATGCCCTTGAGCAGCATCTGCCACATCCGCGACAGCACGCGCATGGAAACCTTGGATGCGAAGTCCCGCGCGCGAACCCGCTCGGTCTCGCCATAGGCGACATTGTCGGCCGTCGCCGGCACGATCTTCACACGGGTGACGAAATTGACGAATTCGGCGAGGTCGGAGAGCACGACGATCGGGTCGGCGCCGACATCGTACTGGTCACGGAACTCCCTGAACGCGGCCGCGATGTCGCCGCGCACCAGCGAATCGAACAGGTCGATGACACGGGTGCGGTCGGCGAGGCCCAGCATCTGCCTGACCGCATCGGCCTTCACGGCGCCAGCCGCATGGGCGATCGCCTGATCCAGCAGCGATAGCGAATCGCGCACCGAGCCTTCGGCGGCGCGCGCGATGATGCCGAGCGCCTCGGGCTCGATCTCGACGCTCTCCCTGGCCGCAATGTTGGCAAGGTGCTTCATCAGCACGTCGGCCTCGACGCGGCGCAGGTCGAAGCGCTGGCAGCGCGACAGCACCGTGACCGGAACCTTGCGGATCTCGGTGGTCGCGAACACGAACTTGGCGTGCTCCGGCGGCTCCTCCAGCGTCTTCAGGAAGGCGTTGAACGCTGCCGTCGACAGCATGTGGACTTCGTCGATGATGTAGACCTTGTAGCGGGCGCTGGCGGGGGCATAGCGCACGCTGTCATTGATCTGGCGGACGTCGTCGACGCCGGTGTGCGAGGCGGCGTCCATCTCCAGCACGTCCATGTGCCGGCTTTCCATGATCGCCTGGCAATGCACACCCAACGTCGGCATGTGGATGGTCGGCCCCTGCACCGAACCATCCGACATCTCGTAGTTGAGCGCGCGGGCGAGGATGCGCGCGGTGGTGGTCTTGCCGACGCCGCGGACGCCGGTGAGAATCCAGGCCTGCGGGATGCGGCCGGTCTCGAACGCATTGGAGACGGTGCGGACCACGGCCTCCTGGCCGATCAGGTCGTCGAATGAAGAAGGGCGGTATTTGCGCGCCAGCACCCGGTAGGGCGCGTTGCCAGCCGGGCCGGCGCTATCAGGATTGGGAGGGGCGCCAGCGTCGGTCATCGGTCGATCCGCAATGAAATCTCTCTCGGCCGGCTTTTGCGGAAAGGAGCGCGCTGGCAGGGGACCCGCCGGCGCAATTCGCTCGGAAAAAGGTAGGAGACTGACGAGCGACCCGATCCGGACCTCGTTAGGGCTGCTTCCTTCCGGACCTGACCCGGTTGGCGAGTGGCTCGTCCACCGCCAATCTCCCGGTCCCTATTTGGGGCCAAAGGGATCGGAAAGCAAGCGGGTATCGGGTCGAACGGCGTGAGTTTGCCCAGCCTCCGGGCAATTCCCGGCCTGCCCAGCTGATAGGCTGTGCTTTCGCCGCCGGGACCACCTTGCTAAGAACGCTGCCGGAACTCCATCCAACCAGAAGAGCGATTGATCCCAATGGTTACACGTCGTGATGTTGCATCGATTGTCGGGCTTGGTGCGGTGACCGCCGCCGCGCTGGCTGCGCCGGCCGTGGCCCAGACCGCTGATCCGAACGAATCGACCTTCGCCCGCATCCGCCGGACCAAGAAGATGCGGATCGGCGCGGTCGGCGGCGGCGCGCCGTATTACATGAAGGACCTCGCGTCCGGCCAGTGGAAGGGCTTTTACATCGATATCGCCAAGGGCCTCGCCGACGATATGGAGGCCGAGCTCGAGATCACCGAGACCACCTGGGGCAATTCGGTGCTCGACCTGCAGGCCAACAAGATTGACATCTTCTTCGGCCTCAACCCGACCCCGAAACGCGCGCTCGTGGTCGACTTCTCGGTGCCGGTGTTCAACAACGCCTTCGCCATCCTCTGCAAGAAAGACTTCAAGCCGAAGAGCTGGGCCGAATTGAACTCGCCCGACATCAGGATCGCGGTCGACCAGGGCTCCTCGCACGACCAGGTCGTCAGCCGCCTGACGCCGAAGGCGCAGATCACGCGGCTGAAAACCGCGGACGATGCCACCGCCGCGCTGCAGACCGGCCGCGTCGACGCGCAGTGCCTGATCACCATGCTGTCGCTCACCGTGCTGAAGAAGAACCCCTCGCTCGGCCAGCTCGTGCTGCCGACGCCGATCTTCGCGACGACGTCGAATGCCGGCTTCCGCCGCGAGACTGACAAGACCTGGCGCGACTACGTCAACACCTGGATCGACTTCAACAAGGGCCTCGGCTTCATCCGCAACGCGATCATCACCAACATGGAGCTGGTGGGTGTGACGGAGGCGGACATTCCGCCGGGCGTGTCGCTGTAGCGCATGATTGGGCGCCGCTGCATCGGTAATCTCGCTGCGCCCCCTCTCCCGCCTACGTCGCTTGCGGGAGAGGGTTGGGGAGAGGGTGGCTCAGCTGGCAAGACTCCCCCAGAGGAAAGAACCCTCACCCGTGCCGCATCTGCGATGCGGCACGACCTCTCCCGCAAGCGGGAGAGGTGAAGCAAGAAAGCACGCATGTATCAGTGGGACTTCGGCATCCTCTGGAGCTATCGCTGGCTCTTTCTCAACGGGCTCGGCGTCACCGTCGGCTTTACCGTGGTCATCGTCGTTTGCGGGCTGCTATTCGGCCTGCTCGGCGCATTCGGCAGCCTGTCGCGCCTTCGGGTGCTGCGCCTTGCCGCGCTCGCCTTCATCGAGGCGTTCCGCTGCACGCCGATCCTGGTACAGCTGATATGGTTCTATTACGCGCTGCCGATCCTCGCCGGCGTCGAGATGACGCCGATCACGGCCTCGGCGCTGGCGCTGTCGCTGTATGGCGGCTCGTTCTATTCCGAGATCATTCGCGGCGGCATCGTCTCGATCGACCGCGGCCAGTCGGAGGCAGGCGCCGCGCTCGGCATGACGCCGAGCCAGACCATGCGGCGCATCGTGCTGCCGCAGGCGATCAAGCGCATGATCCCCGCGCTGATGAACCAGTCGATCATTCAGTTCAAGAACACTTCGCTGGTGTCGGTGCTGGCGGTGCCCGACCTCGTCTATCAGAGCCAGGTCGCGGCGCATGACAGCTACCGGCCGCTGGAAACCTACACTGCGGTTGCGGTCGCCTATGCGGCGATCCTGATTCCGCTGACCATCATCGTCCGGCGCGGCGAGAAGCGACTGGCGGTGAGCGAATGAGCGAGACGCCGAAAATCGAGATCCGGTCCTTGCGCAAGAGCTTCGGCAGCAACGAGGTTCTCAAGAACATCAATCTCGATGTCGCCAAGGGCGGTGTCGTCGCGCTGATCGGGCCGTCGGGCTCCGGCAAGTCGACACTGCTCCGCTGCATCAATCTCCTGGTCGTGCCCGACGGCGGCAGCGTCCGCGTCGGCGACACCCGATTTTCATTCGGTGATGGCACAAAACTCCCCGATGTGAAGACGCTCGCAAAGTTCCGCGCGACCACCGGCATGGTGTTCCAGCACTTCAACCTGTTCCCGCACATGACGACGCTGCAGAACGTGATGGAGGGACCGGTCACTGTGCGACGCATGGCCAGGGCGGACGCGGAGACGCTCGCGCGTGCACAGCTTGCAAAGGTGGGCCTGGCCGAGAAGGCCGACCAATATCCGGCGACACTCTCCGGCGGCCAGAAGCAGCGCGTTGCGATCGCGCGCGCGCTCGCGATGGAGCCTGACGTGATGCTGTTCGACGAGGCCACCTCGGCGCTCGACCCTGAATTGGTCGGCGAGGTCTTGAGCGTGATGCAGCGACTGGCGTCCGAGGGCATGACGATGGTCATCGTGACCCACGAGATCGCGTTTGCCCGCGAGGTCGCTGACCGCCTGATCTTCATGCGCGACGGAATCGTGATCGAGGAAGGCCCGGCGCGGCAGGTGATCGACAATCCGCAGGAGGCCGCGACACGCGCCTTCCTCGGCCATTTCCACCGCACCGGCGCCTTGCCGCCGGCAAATGCAGCATCGTGATGTCCGATATTGAACGCGTCTATCTCGTCACCGGCGCTGCCAGCGGCATCGGCCGCGCCACCGCAAAGCTGCTCGCAGCGCCCGGCATCGGGCTCGTGCTGCACACGCGATCGAACGAGGACGGACTCAAGGCTACCGCGGCGGCGGCGCAAGCCTGCGGTGCGGCCGTTGCAACATGCCTCGGTGATCTCGCCAATGAAGTCGCCCTGACGCGGGCATGCGCGACTGCGCATCTCGATTTCGGCCGGCTCGACGGATTGATCCTGATTGGAGGCCACGCCCGCCGCGGCAGCGCGATCGGCACGCCGGCCGATCAGTTCATGCAGGCGATGGACGAATCCGCTCTCGCCTTCACGCGTTTCGTGAAGCTTGCGATTCCGCAACTCCGTGCTGGGCGCGATGCGCGGATCGTCGCCGTGTCTTCCTTCGTTGCGCACGCGATCCGCCCCGAATTCGCGCCCTTTGCCGCGACCGCCGCGAGCCGCTCCGCGCTGGAAGCGCTGGTGCGGCTGACCGCGGTCGAGCTCGCTAGCGACGGCATCACCGTCAATGCGGTGGCGCCGGGCCTCATCGTCAAGGACAAGCCGAGCGAGAGCCGGCTGTCGCCCGAGCAGATCGCGGCGACCGAGGCGCTGATCCCGATGCGCCGGCGCGGGCGGCCAGAGGAGGTCGCCGAGATCATCGCCTTCCTGGCATCCCCGAAAGCATCCTACGTCACCGGCCAGGTCTGGCACGTCAATGGAGGCCTGACATGACCGAAGCGAGCATCGAACGTCTCAGGCTGTTCCTGATCGAGAGCCCGATCAAGATGGCGCGCCTGCAGGGCGTCGGCAACGTCAAGGGCACGGTGAAGCGCGTCTTGATCGAGCTGACGTCGAGCGACGGCGTGGTTGGCTGGGGCGAGGCGGCGCCGTGGGAGGTGTTCACGGGAACGCCGGAAGCTGCGTTCTCCGCGCTCGATATCTATCTACGCCCCATCGTGCTCGGCAAGCCGGTGCGCCGGATCCGCGCGCTGATGGCGGAGCTCGACCGCGCACTGGTCGGACATGCCGAAGCAAAAGTCGGCATCGAGATGGCGCTGCTCGACATCGTCGGCAAGTCGTCGGGACTCTCCGTTGCCGATCTCCTCGGCGGCCGCGTGCGTGACACCATTCCCCTCTCCTTCTCGATCGCTGATCCGGATTTCGTCGCCGACCTCGAGCGCATGCGAAAGATGGTTCCGGACGGCAATGTCATCTACAAGGTCAAGACCGGCGTGAAGCCGCATCGCGAGGATCTCGCGCATCTCGAAGCGATCCGGAAGGAGTTCGGCGACAAGGTCGATCTGCGCGTCGACTACAATCAGGCGTTGGCGCCGTTCGGCGCCATCAAGACCCTGCGCGATGTCGAGGAGTTCGCGCCGACCTTCATCGAGCAGCCGGTGCCGCGCAAATTTCTCGACGTGATGGCGCAGCTCACCGCGGCACTGGAGACGCCCGTGCTCGCCGACGAGAGCTGCTTCGACCGCCGCGACATGATGGAGGTGGTGCGCCGCGAGGCGGCCGACGCGGTCTCGATCAAGCTGATGAAGGCCGGCGGCCTGTTCGAGGCCCAGGCGATCATGGCGATCGCCGACATCGCGGGCCTGCCCGGCTATGGCGGCACGCTGTGGGAGGGCGGCATTGGGCTCGCCGCCGGCACGCAGCTGATTGCGGCAACGCCGGGCATCTCGCTCGGCTGCGAATTCTACATGCCGCATCACGTGCTGACCGACGACGTGCTGGAGGAGCGCGTCGCGAATCGCAACGGCCATGTCGTGGTGCCGGATGGACCGGGTCTCGGCATCCGCGTCAGCGAAGCCTCGATTCGCGCCAATGCGCGGGTGCTGGCGGAGGTGTAGTTCGCCGCTCGCGCTACAATCTCCGCCATCGTCCCGGGCAAGCGCCAGCGCAGACCCGGAACCCATAGCCACAGAATCGAATTTGGCGAAGGCTCGGAGCTGGCAGCGCGCATAACAACCACTCCCTGTGGTTATGGGCTCCGGATCTGCGCGCGCCTGAGGCGCGCTTGTCCGGGGCGACGACCGAGTATGCGGCTAGAGCGGAGCCCGGATCCTTCCCCTATCGGAATCGCTATCGTATGGTCGGACCCGATAAGCCCGATCCCATCGGGCCATCCGGAAACGCATATGCCCGAACCCGCCTGGTCGCTGCACTCCCGCCTGAAAGAGGACACCATCGACATCGGCGATCTGCCGCTGTCGAAGGTGCTGGTCATCAAGGACGCGCATTATCCATGGCTGCTGCTGGTGCCGCGGCGCGCCGACGCGGTCGAGATCATCGATCTCGACGAGGTGCAGCAGGCGCAGCTGATGACGGAGATCTCCCGCGTCTCGCGCGCGCTGAAGGAGATCACCAAATGCGACAAGCTCAACATCGCCGCGCTCGGCAATCTCGTGCCACAGCTGCACGTCCACATCATCGCGCGGCGGACCAGTGACGCGGCCTGGCCGCGACCGGTATGGGGCGTGATGCCGCCGCTGGCCCACGACGCCGCCGAGGTTCAGAATTTCATCAGCGCGCTTCGCCGCAAGATCTGGTTGGGTTGAAAGAACAAGAAATGTCAGCATTCGACGCGTTTCCGCTGGGGCAGCCGGCCTTCGTCACCAACATTCTCGACCGCGCCGCGCATCTGCGCCGCGATGACGAGAAGCTGTTCGCGCTGGAACAGAAGCCATCCTCGCGCGCCTATGTGGTCTATCGCGACTCGCTGCTGGTGAAGCGCGAGGGCGACAAGGTGCGCGCACTGCTCTCGATCGACGAGGCGCTGAAATGCGGCGCCAATCCCGGCACGATCTTTTTGGGCCTGCGCGACGCCGCGGCCGTGTTCGGCATGGGCCTGTCGCAGGCCGCCGCCGAGAAGCTGATCGGCCGCGAGGACTACACCGTGACCGAGCTGCGCGGCATGGCGATGCAAGGCGCGCTTCCGCCGCAGGAGCTGTCGGCGATCGCGATGGCGAAATCGATGGTGAGCTGGCATCAGCGCCACGGCTATTGTGCCAATTGCGGCACGCGTACCGCGATGAAGGAAGGCGGCTGGAAACGCGACTGCCCGGCCTGCAAGGCCGAGCATTTTCCGCGCACCGACCCGGTCGTGATCATGCTGGTCGCCTCCGGCGACAAATGCCTGCTCGGCCGCCAGAAGCATTTTCCGCCCGGCATGTATTCCTGCCTCGCCGGCTTCGTCGAGGCCGCCGAGACGATCGAGGACGCGGTACGTCGCGAGATCCTGGAAGAGTCCGGCATTCGCTGCACCGACGTGCAGTATTACATGACGCAGCCCTGGCCGTATCCGTCGTCGCTGATGATCGGCTGCAGCGCGCGGGCGCTGAACGAGGACGTCGTGGTCGACCGCATGGAGCTGGAGGACGCGCGCTGGTTCACGCGCGAGGAGGCGGCGAAGATGCTGACGCGGACGCATCCGGACGGGCTCGCCGGTCCGCATCCCTTCGCCATCGCCCATCATTTGCTCGGCCGCTGGGTACACGACAAGAGCTGACCGGCGATGTCGCTATCCGGGAGCGCGCCGCGCGTCGTCTGCATCGGCATTCCCGTGCGCGATCTCACCTTTCGCGTCGAGGCCGTGCCGGCGCGCGGCAGCAAGGCGAACGCCACGCATCTCGCGGAGATCTGCGGCGGCAATGCCCTCAACGCCGCCATCGCGATGGCACGACTTGGCGGCCGCGTCGCCTTTGCAGGTCCCATGGGCGATGCGCGGGAGACGTCGAGCGACTTCATTCTCGCGCAGATGGCGCAGGAGGGGATCGACACCACGCACATCGTGCGCATGCCGGGCCTGGCGACGCCGGTCTCCGCGATCATGATCGAGCCCTCGGGAGAGCGCACGCTCACGATCTATCGCGATCCCGGCCTGTGGCGCGTGAAGCTGCCCGACGCTGACGAGCTGCTGGGCGATTGCCGGGCGGTGCTGATCGAGAGTCGCTGCGGCACCTTCAGCATCGATCTCTGCACCGAGGCACAGCGGCGCGGCATTCCCATCATCGTTGGCGTCGACCGCGCGATGTCGTTGCAGGACGAGCTGCTCGCCGCCGCATCGCACCTGCTGTTCGCCAGCGAACAGGTGCAGGAGACGGCCGGCATCACCGGCGACGGCGAGGCGTTGAAGCGCCTCTCCGCCCTGACGCCGGCCTTCCTCGCCGCCACCCGCGGCCCGCATGGCACGATCTGGCTGGACGAGGCGGGCGCCCTTGAGGAGACTCCGGCCTTCCCGGTCCAGGCCGTCGATACGCTGGGCGCCGGCGACGTCTTCCATGGCGCATTCGCGCTTTGCCTCGCCGAGGGTAAGGGAGTGCGGGAAGCGCTGCGATTCGCCGCGGCCGCCGCAGCGCTGAAATGCACCCGCCATGGCGGCGGCCTCGCCGCCCCACAACGCCTTGAAGTTGAAGAGTTTTTACGTGAGCACCCCTGGAGCAATTCCACTGCCACGCGCAGATTATAGGCTTGCCGTGGAAGGATTTTCTCTATATCACGGGAATCTGCCCCTGAAATGGAACAAAGTTCTTCAAATGACTGATGTCGCCGTCCAGATCCCCGAGACCAGCCGCCGCCTCGATGCCATCGACCGCAAGATTCTGATGGTCCTCCAGGAAGATGCGTCCCTCTCCGTCGCCGAGATCGGCGACCGCGTTGGCCTGTCCTCGACCCCCTGCTGGAAGCGAATCCAGCGGCTGGAAGCCGACGGGGTCATCCTGAAGCGGGTCGCCCTCGTCGATCAGAACAAGATCGGGCTCGGCATCTCCGTGTTCGTGTCGGTCGAAAGCTCCGACCATTCCGACGCGTGGTTGAAGCGGTTCGCCGAAGCCGTCAGCGCCATGCCCGAGGTGATGGAGTTCTACCGCATGGCCGGCGACGTCGATTACATGCTGCGCGTCGTGGTCGCGGACATGCAGGCCTATGACGTGTTCTACAAGAAGCTGATCAGCGCCGTGCCGCTGAAGAACGTCACCTCGCGCTTCGCGATGGAGAAGATCAAGTCGGTCACCGCGCTGCCGATCCCGGCAGTGGTGGCGGCGTAGGTCGCACCACACAGACGCTGTCATCGCCCGGCGAAGACCGGGCGATCCACTATCCCAGAGACGGTCGTTGTTGAAGCGAGAGGCCGCGGCGTACTCGATGCCCCGATCAAGCCGGGGCATGACAGCGGAGAGAGAAGCGTGGATCGCTCCCCTCGAGCCCACCTCAGATCTTCTGATTGTACTCGCCGACTTCCGGATGCGTGCGCAGCACGCTGTTCACCATCTCGAACATGTCGTGCATGCGCTGCTCCGAGACCGGGCTCTCGACCACGACGACGAGCTCGGGCTTGTTGGAGGAGGCGCGCACCAGGCCCCAGCTGCCGTCCTCGACGGTGACGCGCACGCCGTTGACGGTGACGAGATCCCGGATCGCCTGGCCGCCGATCTTCGCACCCTCGGCCTGCAAGCCCTCGAAGTGCTTCACCACCTTGTCGATGACGCCGTATTTGACCTCGTCGGCGCAGTGCGGCGACATGGTCGGCGACGACCAGGTCTTCGGCAGCGCGTTCTTCAGGTCGGCCATCGACTTGCCGGGCGCGCGGTCGAGCATGTCGCAGATCGCGATCGCCGACACGAGGCCGTCGTCATAGCCGCGGCCGAACGGCTTGTTGAAGAAGAAGTGGCCGGACTTCTCGAAGCCCGCGAGCGCGCCCATCTCGTTGGTGCGGCGCTTCATGTAGGAGTGGCCGGTCTTCCAATAGGCGGTCCTGGCGCCCTGCTTCTGCAGCACGGGATCGGTGACGAACAGGCCGGTCGACTTCACGTCGACGACGAACTGGGCCTCCTTGTGGATCGCCGACATGTCGCGCGCCAGCATCACGCCGACCTTGTCGGCAAAGATCTCCTCGCCGGTATTGTCGACGACGCCGCAGCGGTCGCCGTCACCGTCGAAGCCGAGGCCGACATCGGCCTGGTGATGCAGCACCGCATCGCGGATCGCGTGCAGCATCTCCATGTCTTCCGGATTCGGATTGTATTTCGGGAAGGTGTGGTCGAGCTCGGTGTCGAGCGGAATCACCTCGCAGCCGATCGCCTCCAGCACCTGCGGCGCGAAGGCGCCGGCGGTGCCGTTGCCGCAGGCGGCGACGACCTTGAGCTTGCGCTTAAGCTTCGGGCGATTGGTGAGGTCGGCGATGTAGCGCGCCGGATAGTTCTCGTGGAATTGATAGGACCCGCCCGCCTTGTTCTTGAACTCGGCGTTGAGCACGATCTCCTTCAGCCGCGTCATCTCGTCGGGGCCGAAGGTCAGCGGGCGATTGGCGCCCATCTTCACGCCGGTCCAGCCATTGTCGTTGTGCGAGGCGGTCACCATGGCGACGCAGGGCACGTCGAGATCGAACTGCGCGAAATAGGCCATCGGCGTCACCGCAAGGCCGATGTCGTGCACCTTGCATCCCGCCGCCATCAGGCCGGTGATCAGTGCATATTTGATCGAGGCCGAATAGCCGCGAAAATCATGGCCGGTGACGATCTCCTGCCTGACACCGAGCTCGGCGATCAGCGCGCCCAAGCCCATGCCGAGCGCCTGCACACCCATCAGGTTGATTTCCTTCTGGAACAACCAGCGCGCGTCGTATTCGCGAAAGCCCGTCGGCTTCACCATCGGCTCGGATTCGAAGGCGTAGGTGTTGGGCAACAATACGGATTTCGGCTTCGGGAACATTGAGACGGTCTCGTAAGAAGGGGGCAGGATTTGCTGCAGCCTTAGCGAATGCAAGGCCGCAACGAAAGACGGGAATGAAGGCTTATGGCCGATAATTGCGGCAGTTTGGTAACGAAGCAACGTTACCGCGAGGGCAGGCAGAGCAGGAAATCTTTCTGAAATGAGCCGCCCTGATCGCAACAGACTCTGCCTATTGCTCCAGCACCATCTGGCCGTTGGCGTATTCGAAGCGCTTGAGGCGAGACAGGAAGGAGAGGCCGAGCAGGTTCTCCGACAGCGCCTCGTCCGGCAGCACCATGGCATCGACGTCGCGCACGATGAGGCCGCCGACCTCGAGCATCGCAATGCGGGTGCGCGCGGCCTTGATGGTGCCGTTGGCGGTGGAGACGGTGGCGCTGTACTCGCTGCGCGAGGGACGCAGACCAAAGCGGGCCGCCGAAGTCTCATTCAGCGCAACCACGGAGGCGCCGGTATCGATCATGAAGCCGATGCGCTGGCCGTCGATCCGGCCCTCGGTCTGGAAGTGTCCGCGCGCGTCGCGGGAAATGGCGAGGCTGCGGCCTCCAGCTGGCGCGGTCGCCGCAACCGCGACCGTGGTGCGCGGCACCGAGGTTGCTGAGGCGGAGCTCATCTTGTCCGCCATCTGGGCCATGAAGGTGCCGAGGCCGATCATGACGGCCGCGATGATCATAATGTTACGCATCACACCACTTCCGAGCCGGAAAGCTCGATTTCACCACGCCGCACGTCTGCCCGCGAGCGAAGGCACGCCGGGGCTCCTGTCATTTTGACGAAAAGGATGAGCGGAGGGTTAATACGATTTCACGTCCCGCGCGGCTTCGCCCGCCTTGTCGGCACTGCGCTCGCGGGATCGTCGGGCCAGGGGTGGCGCGGATAGCGGCCGCGCAGATCGGAGCGGACGGCGGCGTAGCTGCCGCGCCAGAAGCCGGGCAGATCGCGCGTCACCTGGACCGGGCGCTGCGCCGGCGACAGCAATTCCAGCACCAGCGGCACCTTGCCGGCGGCGATCGACGGATGGGTGTTGAGGCCGAACAATTCCTGGAGCCGCACCGCGATGGTCGGCCCCTGCTCGGCCTCGTAGTCGATCGCAAGCATGCTTCCGGTCGGCGCTTCGAAATGCGTCGGCGCCTCGCGGTCGAGCCGCGCGCGCATCTCCCATGGCAAGAGCGCCATCAGCGCGTCGGAGAGATCGCCCGCGGAGATATCCTTGAGTGCGACCTTGTCGTAGAGCGCCGGCACCAGCCAATCCTCACGTCGCGCGATCAACCCGCCGTCGGACAGATCGGGCCAGCTATCGCCCTCGGCCTTGCGCAGGAACATCACACGGTCACGCCACTGCCTGGCGGCCTTCGACCAGGGCAGCCGGTCGAGACCGGCGGCGATCAATCCATCGGCGAGAATGCGCGCGGTTTCCTCGGAAGGCGACAGTGCGAGGGTGGCTTCGGACAGCGTCATCGCGTGCAGCACGCGCTTGCGCCGCGCGCGTAGCGCCATTGCGCCGCGGTCGAAGGAGATCTCATCGGCGGTCTCGATATGCTCGGCGAAATGCCGCTCGATCTCGTCCTGGGTGATTTGCGCCGCGAGCAGGATGCGTCCGCTCGCCGCCGTCCCCGTCATCTCGCCGATCGCGATGTAGGGCGCGCGGGCGAGCGAGGAGGTCTGCTCGACGGCAGCGCCACGGCCGTTGGCCAGCACGAAGCTGCCGTTGCCGCGGTTGCGCGCGACGCGATCCGGGAATGCATAAGCGAGCATGAGGCCGGTCGAGAGATCCTCCTGCTGCGCCACCTTCTCCGACGCCGCGACCTGCGAGGCCCAGCGGCGCGCCAGATCGCGCGCGCTCGCAGCGCGCGGCGAGCGGTCACGGCGGAACTGGTCGCGGCGGTGCTCGAGATCGACGCTGTCGCCGCCAAGGCCGCGCTCGGTGATGATGGCGGCGATCTCGGCGGCAGCCTCGCCGCTGCCTACACGGTGCGAATCCACGATCATGCGCGCCAGCCGAGGCGGCAGCGCCAGCGAACGCAGGCTCTTGCCTTCCGCGGTAATGCGGCCGTCGCCGTCGAGTGCGTTGAGCTCGGTCAGCAGGCTCTTTGCTTCCTTCCAGGCCGGCTGCGGCGGCGGATCGAGGAACGCCAGGGCCGCAGGATCGCTGACGCCCCATTGCGCGAGATCGAGCACGAGCGAGGACAGGTCCGCGCTGAGGATTTCCGGCTGCGTGTAAGGCGCCAGCGAGGCGGTCTGCGGCTCGTCCCAGAGCCGGTAGCAGACACCGGGTTCGGTGCGGCCGGCGCGGCCGCGGCGCTGGTCCACCGCCGCGCGCGAGGCGCGCACGGTCTCGAGCCGCGTCAGGCCGATATCGGGCTCATAGCGCGGCACGCGAGCAAGACCGCAATCGACCACGATGCGCACGCCTTCGATGGTGAGCGAGGTCTCCGCGATCGAGGTCGCCAGCACCACTTTGCGTGTGCCCTTCGGCGCCGGCGCGATGGCGCGGTCCTGCACGGCGGCATCGAGCGCGCCGAATAGCGGCACGATCTCGATGCTAGCATCCTGCACGCGCTCGCCGAGAAAGGTCTGGGTGCGGCGGATCTCGGCGGCACCCGGCAGGAACGCCAGCACCGAGCCGCTATCGGCCCGGAGCGCGGAGGCGATCGCATCCGCCATCTGGCGCTCGATCGGCGCGTCCGCCTTGCGGCCGAGATAGCGCGTCTCGACCGGAAAGGCGCGTCCCTCGCTCTCGACGACGGGGGCATCTCCCAGCAGCTTGGCGACCCGCGCACCGTCGAGCGTTGCCGACATCACGAGGATGCGCAAGTCTTCGCGCAGGCCGGTTTGCGCATCACGCGCCAGTGCGAGGCCAAGATCGGCATCGAGCGAGCGCTCGTGGAATTCGTCGAACAGGACGGCGGCGACGCCGGAGAGTTCGGGGTCGTCGAGGATCTGGCGCGTGAAGATGCCCTCGGTCACCACCTCGATGCGCGTGGCGCGCGAGATCTTCGAGCCGAAGCGGACGCGATAGCCGACGGTCTCGCCAGCGCGCTCGCCGAGCGATTTGGCCATGCGATCGGCGCTGGCGCGCGCGGCGATGCGGCGCGGCTCCAGCACGATGATCTTCTTGTCCTTGGCCCAGGGCGCATCGAGCAAGGCTAGCGGCACGCGTGTGGTCTTGCCGGCGCCAGGCGGCGCCACCAGCACGGCGGCGTTATTGGCCTCCAGCGTGCACGACAAATCGTCGAGCACGGCATCGATCGGGAGGGGCGTGTCGAAGCTGCGGGGCAAGGAAGCATCCGGTCGTCATGCCCGGCCTTGTGCCGGACATCCACGTTCTTTCAGGCGAGAGTGAACAAGACGTGGATGGCCGGGACAAGCCCGGCCGTGACGGTTTCGTTCAACAAGGATGTGCAGCGATCAGCCCTGCACCGACGGCCGGCCGACGCTCTCATAAGTGAAGCCGGCGGCCTGCATGTCTTCGGGGCGGTAGATGTTGCGGAGGTCGACGACGACCGGCTGCGCCATGGTTGCTTTCAACCGGTCGAGATCGAGCGCGCGGAACTGCACCCATTCGGTCACGATGACGAGCGCGTCGGCGCCTTGCGCGCAGGAATAAGCGTCCTCGCAATAGGTGATATCGGGCAGCTCGCCCTTGGCCTGCTCCATGCCGACGGGATCGAACGCCTTCACCTTCGCACCCATGTCGATCAAGCCCGTTACCAGCGGGATCGACGGCGCGTCGCGCATGTCGTCGGTATCGGGCTTGAAGGTGAGGCCGAGCACGGCGATGGTCTTGCCGCGCAAGCCTCCGCCGAGCGCCTGGCTCACTTTCCGCGCCATCGCGCGCTTGCGATTCTCGTTCACGGCCAGCACCGATTCGACGATGCGCAAGGAGACGTCGTAATCCTGCGCGATCTTGATCAAGGCTTTGGTGTCCTTCGGGAAGCACGAGCCGCCGAAGCCGGGGCCGGCATGCAGGAACTTGGTGCCGATGCGGTTGTCGAGACCGATGCCGCGCGCGACCTCCTGGACGTTGGCGCCGGCCTTCTCGGAGAGATCGGCGATCTCGTTGATGAAGGTGATCTTGGTCGCCAGGAACGCGTTGGCGGCGTATTTGATCATCTCGGCGGTGCGGCGCGCGGTGAACATCAGCGGCGCCTGGTTCAGCGACAGTGGGCGATAGATGTCGCCCATCACCTTGCGGCCGCGCTCGTCGGAGGTGCCGACCACGATGCGGTCGGGGAACTTGAAATCGCGGATCGCCGCGCCCTCGCGCAGGAATTCGGGATTGGAGGCGACAACCACATCGGCCGCAGGGTTGGCTTCGCGGATGATGCGCTCGACCTCGTCGCCGGTGCCGACCGGCACGGTCGATTTCGTCACCACCACGGTAAAGCCGGTCAGCGATTGCGCGATCTCACGGGCGGCGGCGTAGACGTAGGAGAGGTCAGCGTGCCCATCGCCACGGCGTGAGGGCGTACCGACCGCGATGAACACGGCATCGGCATCGGCAACCGGCTTGGAAAGGTCGGTGGTGAAATCCAGCCGCTTGGCTTTGACATTGTTCGCCACCAGTTCGTCGAGCCCCGGCTCGTAGATCGGGATCTCGCCGCGATGGAGCGCGGCGATCTTCCTCTCGTCCTTGTCGACGCAGGTAACGTCGTGGCCGAAATCTGCAAAGCAGGCACCGGACACCAGTCCCACATAGCCCGTGCCGATCATCGCAATCCGCATGAAAAATCCTGTTCCAGCTTGGTTAACGGAAGCCCAATTCGAGGCGGTTTAGCATTTTCTCGAGGTCATGGAACAGTCCGCATGCAAAAACCGGCCCGCGATTTGAACCGGTAAAGAAGTCGGAAACCACTGGGCTCCAAACTGCCCCACGCCCACACAGGGACGGGCGGAACGCGCCTCGAAAAGGGACATCATGGCACGATCGGGCACAATCGCGGCGGCCGGGCTTTCCAAGGCGCCTTCGGCCCCGCGCGTCGACTGGGTCGACTATGCCAAGGGCATCTGCATCGTCATGGTCGTGATGATGCATTCGGTGCTGGGGGTCGAGCTCGCCGCCGGGCAGACCGGTTTCATGCATGTCGCCGTGGCCTTTGCAAAGCCGTTCCGGATGCCGGATTTCTTCCTGATCTCGGGCTTGTTCCTGTCTCTGGTGATTGATCGGGATTGGCGAACCTATCTCGACCGCAAGGTGGTGCATTTCGCCTATTTTTATGTCGTCTGGGTGACAATCCAGTTCGGCTTCAAGGCGCCGGCCTTTGCCGCGGAGACCGGCTGGCGCGCGGTCGGCCTGCTGTACCTCGAATCCTTCATCGAGCCGTTCGGCACGCTATGGTTCATCTATCTGTTGCCGATCTTCTTCGTCGTCACGAAACTGACACGCAAAGTCCCGCCGCTCGCGATCTGGCTCGTTGCCGCGGCGCTGGAGACCGCACGGATCACCACCGGCTGGACCGTCATCGACGAGTTCTGCGCGCGCTTCGTCTATTTCTATTCAGGTTATCTGTTCGCACCCTACGTGTTCGCCCTGTCGGATCGCGCGCGGACTCGTCCCGTGCTTGCGCTCGCGGCGCTCGCGACCTGGGGGCTGGTCAATGCCGGCCTGGTCGCATGGGGCGCCAGCGAATGGATGCTCGTCTCGCTCGTGCTCGGCTTTGCCGGCGCCTGCGCCATCATCACCACGGGCACGCTGCTTGCGCGGGTGCAGTGGCTCAACTTCCTCCGCTTCTGCGGCGAGCATTCGATCGTGATCTATCTCGCCTTCTTCCTGCCGATGGCGGCGACACGAACGCTGCTGCTGCGCACCGGCGTCATTGCCGACATCGGTACGGTGTCGCTGGTGGTCACCATCGCCGGCGTGCTCGGAGCGCTGGCGATGTGGCAGGTGGCGCTGCGCCTCAACGCGCGCTTCCTGTTCGAGCGGCCGGATGTATTCTGGATCGCGCCGAGGAAGGCGGGAGCGATGTTGCAGGCGGGCACGCTGTCGTCGCCCGGCTTGACCGCGCGACCCAGTATTCCAGAGGCAGCTGTTATCGACCGATAGGCCGCGGCGTACTGGATTCCCCGCCTTCGCTGGGAATGACAGCGGAGCATGGGGGAACGACAGTGGGGATAGCGCCCCAAAAATCCGCCTCCCAAGGCTGTCAAAGCCCGCAAAAATTCATACATTGCGGCCATGCCCAAAACAGCCCCGAAGACCACTGCCAAAGCTGACACCAAGGCCGCGCCCAAAGCTGCGGCCGACACCAAACCCGCTGCTGCCAAGACTGCTGCCAACACTGCTGCCAAACCGGTCGCGGCCAAGGCGGCCGGCAAGGGCGACCACGTCTTCCTGGTCGACGGTTCCTCCTACATCTTCCGCGCCTATCACGCGCTGCCGCCGCTGAACCGCAAGTCCGACGGTCTCCAGGTCAATGCCGTGCTCGGCTTCTGCAACATGCTGTGGAAGCTCCTGCGCGAGATGCCGGAAGACAACCGGCCGACGCATCTTGCCATCGTCTTCGACAAGTCGGAGATCACCTTCCGCAATAAGATCTATCCGGATTACAAGGCGCACCGGCCGCCCGCGCCTGACGATCTGATCCCGCAATTCGCGCTGATCCGCGAGGCCGTGCGCGCCTTCGACCTGCCGTGCCTGGAGCAGGTCGGCTTCGAGGCCGACGATCTCATTGCGACCTATGTGCGACAGGCCTGCGAGCGCGGCGCCAGCGCCACCATCGTGTCGTCCGACAAGGATCTGATGCAGCTCGTCACCGATTGCGTCACCATGTACGACACCATGAAGGACCGCCGCATCGGCATCCCCGAGGTGATCGAAAAGTTCGGCGTGCCGCCGAACAAGGTGGTCGAGGTGCAGGCTCTTGCCGGCGATTCCACCGACAATGTGCCCGGCGTGCCCGGCATCGGCGTCAAGACCGCGGCGCAGCTGATCATCGAGTATGGCGACCTCGACCAATTGTTGTTCCGCGCCGGCGAGATCAAGCAGCCCAAGCGGCGCGAGGCGCTGCTCGAGAACGCAGAGAAGGCACGCATCTCGCGGCAGCTCGTGCTGCTCGACGACAAAGTCGATCTCGATGTGCCGCTGGACGATCTCGCCGTCCACGAGCCCGACGCGCGCAAGCTGATCGCGTTCCTGAAGGCGATGGAGTTCACGACGCTGACGCGACGTGTCGCCGAATATTCGCAGATCGATCCTGCCAACGTCGATGCCGATCCCGGCTACGCAAAGGGCGCGAGCGTATTCTCGCCGCTGCCGCCCTCGGACGTCGTGCCCCTGCCGGGGAGCGGCACGCCGGCGCAGACCGCGCCGGTCGAGCGCAACAAGTCGGCGGGGAAGGAGGACAAGGCTGCGAGCCCGAAGGGTGCGCCGATCTCGCTCGCCGCCGCGCGCGAAGAGGCGCTGCGCAAGCTTCCGGTCGATCGCGGCAAATACCAGACCATCAAGACGCTGAAGGAGCTCGACGCCTTCATCGCGCGCATCCACGATGCCGGCCATGTCGCGATCGAGACGAGAGCCAACTCGATTGATCCGATGCAGGCCGATCTTTGCGGCATCGCGCTGGCACTGGCGCCGAACGAGGCCTGCTACGTGCCGCTGGCGCACAAGCAGTCCGTCGGCGGCGCCGGCCTGTTCGATGCCGGCCTCGCGCCGGACCAGGTCAAGCATGACGACGCGCTGCAAGCGCTGCGGCCGGTGCTGGAATCAGCCGGCATTCTCAAGATCGGCTTCGACGTCAAGTTCACCGCAGTGATGCTGGCGCAGCACGGCATCACCCTGCGCAACATCGACGATGCGCTGTTGATTTCCTACGTGCTCGATGCCGGCCGCGGCTCGCATGCGCTGGAATCGCTGTCCGAGCGCTGGTTCGGCCATGCCATGCTGAAGGAAAACGAGCTGCTCGGCAGCGGCAAGGGCAAGATCACCTTCGACCAGGTGCCGATCGACAAGGCCGCACCACTGTCGGCGGAAGCCGCCGACGTCGCCCTGCGCGTCTGGGGCGTGCTGAAGCCGCGCCTCGTCGCCGAGCACATGAGCGCGGTCTACGAGACCCTGGAACGGCCGCTGGTATCGGTGCTCGCACGCATGGAGCGGCGCGGCATCTCGATCGACCGCCAGGTCTTGTCGCGCCTCTCCGGCGACTTCGCCCAGACCGCGGCGCGGGTCGAGGCCGAGATCCAGGAGATCGCAGGCGAGCCGGTCAATGTCGGCAGCCCCAAGCAGATCGGTGACATCCTGTTCGGCAAGATGGGACTGCCCGGCGGCACCAAGACCAAGACCGGCGCGTGGTCGACCACCGCCCAGGTGCTCGATGAACTCGCTGAGCAGGGCCACGACTTCCCGAAGAAGATTTTGGAGTGGCGCCAGGTCTCCAAGCTGAAATCGACCTACACCGACGCGCTGCCGACCTATGTCAATCCGCAGACGCATCGCGTGCACACGACCTACGCGCTGGCCGCGACCACGACGGGACGATTGTCGTCGAACGAGCCGAATCTACAGAACATTCCGGTGCGCACCGAGGATGGCCGCAAGATCCGCCGCGCCTTCGTCGCGACGCCCGGACACAAGCTGGTGTCCGCCGACTATTCGCAGATCGAGCTGCGCCTGCTCGCCGAGATCGCCGACATTCCCGTGCTGAAACAGGCGTTTCGCGATGGGCTCGACATTCACGCGATGACGGCCTCAGAGATGTTCGGCGTGCCGATCAAGGGCATGCCGAGCGAGATCCGCCGCCGCGCCAAGGCGATCAATTTCGGCATCATCTACGGCATCTCCGCCTTCGGCCTTGCCAACCAGCTCGGCATCGCGCGCGAGGAGGCGTCCGCTTACATCAAGAAATATTTCGAGCGCTTCCCGGGCATCCGCGCCTACATGGACGAGACGCGCGATTTCTGCCGGAGCCACGGCTACGTCACCACGCTGTTCGGCCGCAAGTGCCACTACCCCGACATCAAGGCCTCGAACGCCTCGGTGCGCGCCTTCAACGAGCGCGCCGCGATCAACGCCCGGCTCCAGGGCACCGCCGCCGACATCATCCGCCGCGCCATGACGCGCGTCGAGGATGCACTCGCCGAGAAGCAGCTCTCCGCGCAGATGCTGCTCCAGGTGCATGACGAACTGATCTTCGAGGTGCCCGACGACGAGGTCGAGGCGACGCTCCCCGTCGTGCAGAAGGTCATGCAGGACGCGCCGTTCCCGGCCGTGCTGCTGTCAGTGCCGCTGCATGTCGATGCACGCGCGGCGAACAACTGGGACGAGGCGCATTGATTGCTGCTTTCGCCGGATGCTGCGCAACGCGCCGCCCTTCCGGCGTGGTGCGCTGCTGATCCGGGGGCCACGCCGCACCAGCTGGGGCGCCGCTCTCGGCGCAAACTTTCACGCTGCGCCGCGTCCGGGACACGGAATCTGAATTGTCCTCCGAGCAATTGCGCGATGGCCCGGCAAGGCCTCGCATATTAGAACCGTGCCATCTCCCGCACTGGTTCACCATGCCCCACACCTCCGCCCTGCTCGGCTTTGCCCTCGTCTGCCTCGGCCTCGTGCTCACGCCGGGACCGAACATGATCTATTTGATCTCGCGCTCGATCACGCAAGGGCCCGCGGCCGGTATCGTCTCGCTCGGCGGCGTCGCGCTCGGCTTCGTGTTCTACATGCTGTGCGCGGCGTTCGGCATCACGGCGCTGCTGCTCGCCATTCCCTTCGCCTATGACGCGCTGCGCTTTGCCGGTGCCGGATACCTGCTGTGGCTCGCCTGGCAGGCGGTGAAGCCGGGCGGGCGTTCGCCGTTCCAGGTGAGGAAGCTCGCGATCGACAGCCCGCGCAAATTGTTCGCGATGGGATTCGTCACCAACCTGCTCAATCCGAAAATCGCGATGCTGTATCTGGCATTGCTGCCGCAGTTCATCGATCCCGCCTCCGGCAGCGTGCTGACGCAATCGGTGGTGCTGGGCGCGATCCAGATCGCGATCAGCGTCAGCGTCAATGCGATGATCGCGCTCGCGGCCGGATCGATCGCGCTGTTCCTGGCGAACCGGCCGAGCTGGATGCTGGTGCAGCGCTGGCTGATGGGAACGGTGCTGGCCGGGCTCGCGGTGCGGATGGCGGTGGAAGCGAAGAAGGTGTGAGCTCTCTTACCCTCCCCTCCAGGGTAGGGCTATCGCATATGGGCGAGGGCGGAGAGAAGGAAGTCATTATTCCATCTGGCTTGGAGCATTTTGTGGCTGATGCGGGCAGGACCGGGCGTTGCCTGCAGGGTATTGATGGCCAGCTTGCGGATGAGGGCGAGATTTTCGGCGGCGTGTTCTTTGCGGCTGCGGCAGGCATCTTCGTCGAACAGAACGTCGAGAACCCAGTGCAGGTTGTTCTCGATGCTCCAGTGGGCACGCACGACCTCGAGCAGCTTTTTGGCCGACAGCAGGCGCGAGGCGAGGAAGTATCGGACCGTATGCTTGGCGGTCTTGCCAGAGTTTGCGCGCCAGCTGTCGATGCGACCGACTGCGGCGATAGCGGGGAAGTCGTATTGCTTCGCCAACTGAGGAGCCGGCGCGACGATGGCCTGCCGGCGCTCGGCGCGACCGTGGGCAGTGGCTCTTCGTTGACTCGCTCGCGCGGGCTTTCGGGCTGTATCGACCAACGTCTTGGCGGCCTTGAAGAGCCGGCCACGGTTACTCTTGATGGCCAACACGTAGTGCCCCTTCCGGTCGCGGATGGCCTGCGCGGTGTCGGGCCGGCAATGCAAGGCATCGGCGGTGACAAGAGCCCCGTCCAGATCGAGCAGGGCGAGAACTTCGAGAGCCCCGGCAACCTCGTTGCGGTTGGGAGCCTTTCTCTGGGCCAGCGCCATGCGAGTGCCTGCGGCCCAGACATTGACCATATGCAGCGGCGTGGCCTGCCGGCCCCGCGTGTAGGCCCCGCGCAGCGCCTTGCCGTCGATGCTGACCACCCCTTGATGCCGAAGCTCTTGCTGAATTTGCGCAAAACCGCTTCCAGCCCCTTCGGATCCAGCGCACGGAAGACGTTGCTGAACGTATCGTGGCTCGGAATGCCGTGCCTGAGCTCCAGGAAGCGCCGCAACAGCTCCTCGCGGCCTTGGCCAAAGAACTCGAACTCGGTGCAGGTCTTGGCGCCAGCCAGCGTCGCCGCCAAGGCGATGACGAGGATCTCCACAAGATCATGTCGGGTGTTGCTGGCGCGCGGGTCCTTGAGCGGTCGAAACAGGCGCTTGAGCTTGCGCATTCAGGTCTCCCTCTGGAATCGAGAGACACCCAAAGAATCCAGTTCCAACCGCTTGGCAACACCCTGCCAGCACCATATGCGATTCCCCTACCCTCCAGGGGAGGGTAAGCGGCAGCTCAATCCAGCTTCGCGTCCATGCCGCGCTTCACTCCCGGCCGGGCCATCAGAGCGTCGTACCAGCGCTCGACGTTGGGGAAGTCGGCCAGATCAACCTTGTGGCGAGGATGACGCCAGGCCCAGCCCAGGATGGCAAAATCGGCAACCGAGAGATCGCCCGCGACGAAGTCGCGACCGGCCAGGCGGCGGTCCAGCACCCCATAGAGCCGGCGCGTCTCCGCCATGAAGCGCTTCAGGCCGTAGGCGCGATCCTGCTCATTCTCCAATGCGATGAAATGGTGCACCTGGCCCGGCATCGGGCCGAAGCCACCCATCTGCCACATCAGCCATTCGTAGACGGGGATCCGCTGGCTAAGCGATTTCGGCAGGAATTTTCCGGTCTTTTCGCCGAGATAAAGCAGGATGGCGCCGGATTCGAAGATGCTGACCGGCTTGCCGTCGGGCCCCTCGGGGTCGACGATCGCGGGGATCTTGTTGTTGGGAGAGAGCTTGAGGAACTCGGGCGCCATCTGCTCGCCCTTGGTGATGTTCACCGGGATCACCTTGTAGGGGAGCCCCATCTCCTCCAGCGCGACCGAGATCTTGCGGCCGTTCGGCGTGTTCCAGGTGTAGAGCTCGATCGTCATTCCCGTTTCCTTCCCCTAGAGGCTTGCCCTCAACTACTCCAAAAGGTTGCGCCCTCACAACCGGCGGACCGGGATGGCCGATCCCTGTTGACGGGAGACGCCCCCTCTGGAATGTCGCGGCCGTCGCGGATAAATTCCGCCTCCACCAAAAACGCTGTTCGAGGGACCGCCGTGTCGAAATCCGCCTCCCGCGCCCGCCTGTTCGAAATCATCCGCCGGCGCTCCTTCGGCCGCGGCGAGGTGACGCTCGCGTCGGGCCGCAAGAGCGATTTCTATTTCAACCTCAAGCCGACCATGCTCGACCCCGAGGGCGCGACGCTGCTGGCCGAGTTGACCTATGAGGCGCTGAAGGACGACCAGCTCGATTTCATCGGCGGGCTCGAGATGGGCGCGGTGCCGCTCGCCGGCGCGCTGGCGCAGATCTCCTGGATCAAGGGGCATCCGATCGCGGCGTTCTTCGTGCGCAAAAAGCCGAAGGAGCACGGCGCCAAGCTCGCCATCGAAGGCCTGCCCAAAGGTGAGACGCTGGCGGGCAAGCGCGTGGTGATCGTCGAGGACGTCACCACGACCGGCGGTTCGGCGATGAAGGCGGTGGAATCCGTGCGCGAGGCCGGCGCCAATGTGGTGCTGGTGCTGACCATGGTCGACCGCGAGGAAGGCGCCACCGACACGTTCGGTGCGGCCGGCCTGCCGTTCCGCTCGCTGTACAAGGCGTCGGAGTTCTTGAAGGCCTAGGTGACGAAATCTCCTCCGCCTTCTTGCCCGGGTGTAGCCCGGAAGCAACCATCCATCGGAAGCTGTGCTCGGCCTTAAAGAGGTCACCGCCTCGACTTGAAACCGCCTCTGCTCAACGGCTCATTTACCATCCCATTTTATGGTGAATCATGTGCTGAGACCCGAAGGGTTCCAGCCGGTCAGTAGCGTCGGGTGGAGTAGGCGGTTGCGTACAATCTCGTCCCATGCGCGCCGGCGGCGTCGCGCGATGCCTGTGGCCGCCATCCTTGCCGCGCCGCTACTTGCGGCTCCGGCCCCGGTTTCGGCCGAAGGCCTGTTCGACTTCCTCTTCGGCGGAATGCAGCAGCAGCGGCCCCAGCGCGAGGTGCCGCAGCAAGCGAGTTCCTACACCGACCCCTTCACCGGCCAGCAAAATGCGGCGACCCCGCAATATGTGCCGCCGACCCGCTCGGCCGCGGCCGGCGGCTCGGGCCCGGCCTTCTGCGTGCGCAGTTGCGACGGAAAATATTTTCCGCTGATGCGCGGCCTCGCCTCGCCCGCACAGATGTGTCAGGCGTTCTGTCCCGCCAGCCCGACCAAGATCTATTTCGGCTCGTCGATCGATGGCGCCTATTCGCAGGCCGGCGAGCGCTACGCCGACAGCGAGAACGCGTTCGCCTATCGCAAGGCGCTGCGCGCCGACTGCACCTGCAACGGCCGCGAGCCCGCCGGCCTCGCCCCGGTCGATCTCGCGCTGGATTCATCGCTGAAAGCCGGCGACGTGATCGCCACCACCGACGGCCTCGTCGCCTACACCGGCATCCGCGTCGGCAACGACCAGGCTGCGGACTTCACCCCGGTTGCCTCCTACCCCGGCCTCACGGCCCAGGTCCGCGCGCGCCTCGGCGAGATGAAGGTGGCGCCGGTGCGGGCCGACACGGTGTCGGCAGATGCGCCGACGTCAACCGAGATCGTGCGCGAGGCGCTGCCGGATGTGTCGGTGCCGAAGACGACGGCGCAGAAGCCGGCGAAGCGGGCGGGGCTGGATTAGCCCTCACCTGCATCCGAGCCGTCATTGCTAGGAGCGCTTGCGACGAAGCAATCCAGGATCCCTCCGCGGAGAGATTCTGGATTGCCTCGCTGCGCTCGCAATGACGGAGTTTGCGGCACTCACCTCCCGATGATCACCCCGATCACGTTCGGTGCTGCCAGATATTTCTCCTCGATCGCCGCCCGCGCAGCGGCGCGGTTTTCCGGCGTCAGGAGGCCGCGCTTCTCGGCCAGAATCATCCAGCAAAAGCCCCACCAATCGGTCAGCATGCCCGCTTCGCCTATGAGGTCGTAACCCTGCTCGGCTGCGAAGGTGCGCGCATGCGCCTCGTCCAGCGTGTCGAGAAACAGATGGTCCTCGGTCGAGAACAGATCGTCGCTGATGTCGTCGATGGTGTAGCCCCAGATCGACTGGCACACCGCGTTGAACTCGCGATCGAACTGGTCGTCATCGACGGCGTAACTCCGTGCCGCCTGATGCAGCCGCGACAGCGAGCGCGCGAAATCGGCGATCCGGGTGAGGGCAAACTGGTCGAAGGCAATGGTGGACATGTAGTCCTCGCAAAGTCGGACAGACGCTAGATATTGTGTCGGCCATGCGCCGAATCACAATGATATATCAAAGACTTGCTAAAGTGTTCTTAATTTGTTCCGGACGCGACCCATTCCTCAATAGCAGCGCGAGGCCGCAACGGCGTGGACGCGGCGGTCGCCGAGGATATGGGCGACAAAGCCGTTCTCCGGAAAGATCCTGGCGAAGGCGGCGTCGCGGATGCTGAGGCCGCCGGCATAGGCGCCGAAAGCGGGCATTACGGCACGCATCCCATCGCTGGCGAAGCAGCGGCGCTCCATCGAGCGGCCGCGCGCGGAGACGCGCGCCTTGGGATGCAGATGGCCGGCGATCTCGCCGGCCGCCCCGGTCGGCTCGTGGCGAAAAGTGATGGGGCCGACCGCAACCTCGCCGGCGACGGTGCCGCCGAGATCGCGCGGCAGGATGGGATCATGATTACCCGAGATCCAGATCCAGTCGCGGCCGGTCTGGAGTGCGGCGACGGCGTCGCGGTCCTCCGCCGACAGCCGCTCATGCGCGGTGCGGTCGTGAAAACTGTCGCCAAGCGCGATGACGATGCGTGGATCATGGCGGGAGATGACAGCAGCGAGCCGGCCGAGCGTTGCGATGGTATCGTAAGGCGGCAGCAGCACGCCGCGCGTCGCGAAGCTCGAACCTTTCTCCAGATGCAGGTCGGAGACGACCAGCAGGCGCTGCTCTTCCCAGAACAGCGCCCCGGAGAGATCGGTGTGGAGTGCGATGCCGGCGACATCCAGTCTGCCTGTCGAAGTAATCGATAGCGCAACATGCTCCGTCATGGCCGGGCTTGTCCCGCCTGCGCCGCCGAAGCCGCTTCGGCGCGGCGAAGGCCCGGCAATCCACGTTCTTGCGGCAGCAAAGACGTGGATGCCCGGGTCAAGCCCGGGCATGACGATGTGGATGGGATTGCGCGCCTCACCGGCAAATTCTCTACGACATCGCTTCCTTAACGAGTTCGTCGGCGGCTTCCGCCAACAATTCGTCTGCAGCCTCGCCATAGACTGACTCGCGGCCGATTTCCAGCATCACGGGGACCGCCAGCGGAGAGACGTGGTCGAGTTCCCGGTGCGTGATGCGGCCCTGGATGCGTATCAGCATGTCGCCGAGGCGGCGCAGGTCGAGCAGGCCCGTGGCGGCATCGGCGCGTGCGGCTCGGAGCAGGACGTGATCGGCCTGGTGCTTGCGCAGCACGTCATAGACGAGATCGGTCGAGAACAGCACCTGGCGGCGGCTTTTCTCTTCGCCGGTGTGGCGCCGCGCGATCAGGCCGGAGATGATCGCGCAATTGCGGAACGTGCGCTTCATCAGCGCGGATTCGGCGAGCCAGGCTTCGAGATCGTCGCCGAGCATGTCGGGGGCGAACAGCGCATTGAGGTCGATCCGATTGTTGCGGATCATGAAGGAGAGGTCGCCAAGTCCCCAGATCGCCACCGCATATTCGTTGGCGACGAAGCCGAGCGGCCGCGCGCGGGCGCGCTCCAGCCGCCGCGTCAGCAGCATGCCGAGGGTCTGGTGCGCGAGGCGGCCTTCGAAAGGATAGCAGACGAGATAGTGCTTGTTGGCGCGCGGAAAGCTCTCGACCAGGAGCTCGCGCACTGCGGGCACGCGCGAAACATCCTTCTGCAGCGACAGCCAATCGCGCACCTGCTCCGGCAAGCCGCCCCATGCGCGGCCATCATCGAGCAGGCGGCGGACGCGCTCGGCGAGATAGGTCGACAACGGGAATTTGCCGCCCATATAGGAGGGCACTTTCGGATCCTTGTCGTACGCACGCGAGACATAGACCTGATCCTCGACCAGCGTCTCGTAGCGCACCACTTCGCCTGAGAACACGAAGGTGTCGCCGGGGCTGAGGCCCTCGATGAAGGCCTCCTCGATCTCACCGAGCAGCCTGCCGCCGCGCGCGATCACGCCGGTCGAGCCCGTACCGCCGCCGCGGGAGCGCACCAGGCGCACCTTCAGCATGTCGTCCTCGACGATGGTGCCGACATTCAGCCTGTAGCTCTGCCGCACCCTGGGATTGGCGACGCGCCAGCGGCCTTCCTTGTCCTGCTTGATGCGGGCGAAGCGCTCATAGGTCTTCAGCGCGTAGCCGCCGGAGGCGACGAAATCGACGACGTCGTCGAAATCCTGCCGCGACAGATCGGCGTAAGGCGCGGCGGTGCGCACTTCGTCGTAGAGCTCGTCGGAAAAGAACGGCTCGCCGCAGGCGCAGCCGAGCACGTGCTGCGCCAGCACGTCGAGTGCACCCGTGCGCAAGGGCGGCGTGTCCTGCGCATTCTCGGCGATCGCATCGATGGCGACGCGGCATTCCAGCACCTCGAAGCGGTTGGCCGGCACCAGCACGGCGCGGGAGGCTTCGTCGAGGCGATGATTGGCGCGGCCGATGCGCTGCATCAGGCGCGAAGAGCCCTTGGGCGCGCCGATATTGACCACCAGATCGACGTCGCCCCAGTCGACGCCGAGATCGAGCGAGGAGGTGCAGACCACGCCGCGCAGTCGACCCGCCGACATGGCGTCCTCGACCTTGCGGCGCTGTGCGACGTCGAGCGAGCCGTGATGCAGCGCGATGGCAAGGCCATCGTCGTTCATGCTCCAGAGATGCTGGAACAGCATCTCGGCCTGGCTGCGGGTGTTGACGAAGACCAGCGTGGTCTTGTTGGCCTTGATCAGCTCGTAGATCTCGGGGAGCGCGTGGCGCGCGCTGTGGCCGGCCCAGGGCAGCCGCTCGCGCGTATCGAGCATCTCGACCACGGGCGGCGCGGCACCGCCGGCCATGACGATATCGGCGGCGACTTCCCGGCCTTCGGGCTGCGGCACCAGGAAGCGCGCGAGCTGCTCCGGCTCGGCTACGGTTGCCGACAGGCCGATCGCGCGCATTTGCGGCGCGAGGCGCCACAGCCGCGCCAGCCCGAGCGAGAGCAGATCGCCGCGCTTGGACGTCACCAGCGCATGCAGCTCGTCGAGCACGATGCGCTTCAGGGAGGAAAACAGGAACGGTGCGTCGTCGGAGGAGAGCAGCAGCGCGAGCTGCTCGGGCGTTGTCAGCAACACGTCCGGCGGATAGCGCCGCTGCCGCTGGCGCCGCGACACCGGCGTGTCGCCGGTGCGGGTCTCGACCTTGATCGGCAGCGCCATCTCCGCGATCGGCCGCTCCAAATTGCGCGCGATGTCGACGGCGAGCGCCTTCAGCGGCGAAATGTACAGGGTGTGCAGGCCACCGCTGCGCTGCACGTTGCGCCCGGTGGAGACGAGACTCTTCTTCGCGCCCGCATCTCGTGTCGCGGGCTGCGCCGAAAGCTCCACCAGCGTCGGCAGAAACCCCGCAAGCGTCTTGCCGGCGCCGGTCGGCGCAATCAAGAGCGCCGAACGGTCGTCGCGCGCCTTCTCCAGCAGCGCCAATTGATGCGCGCGCGGCGACCAGCCGCGGGCTGCGAACCACGCCTGGAAGCGATCCGGCAGCAGCGCGGCCGGCTCGGCCGATGTTTGGAGAATACGGGGCGGCACGGCATGACAGGTAAGCCGCAGGAGCGGATTCGTCGAGGGGTGGCCCTTCCCGCCTGCGCGAGAAGGGCCAGAGGTCTCACGCCCCGGTCGGCACCTGGTCCAGAAATCCGGTCACGCTGCTGATGCGCCCGTCCCTCAGCACGGCAAAATCGGTGCCTTTGATCGGGCTGTCGGCGCCGTCAGGACCAAGTCCCCACGAGAAGCGGATGTGGTCGCCGTAGCCGTCGGGCTCGCCGATCAGCTTGAATTTGAAATCGGGAAAGCGCTGCTGCACGCCGGCGATCAGCGCCTCGATGCCGTCGCGGCCGTCACCCTTCATCACGGGATCGACATAGCGCGCATCCGTCGTCCAGCTTTCGCTGAGCAGTTCGCGGCGACGACCTGCCGTGCGTTCGTTCCAGAGCTCGACATAGCGGCAGGCGATGGTGTTGGGATCAGTCATGATGTGCTCCTTCGATGGCGCCGTATTGTCCGGCTGACCCGACTATCGAAGGTTCACGCGCGTTGATCGATTACCTCGGAGGTCATCAACGCGCGTGAAGTTCTCGCGACATCACTTCGCCGCGGTCACCATGATCTCGACCGTGTATTGCGGGGCCGCCAGCTTGGCCTCGACGGTGGCGCGCGCGGGGGTGTTGCCGGGCGACACCCAGGCGTCCCACACCGCGTTCATCTCGCCGAAGGTCTTCATGTCGGTGATGTAGATCGTGGCGGACAGCAGCTTCGATTTGTCGGTGCCGGCCTTGGCGAGGTGGCCGTCGATGGTCGCCAGGATGTCCTGGGTTTGCTTCGTGACGCTTTCGCCGGCCGCCTTGTTGGCGACGACGCCGGCGAGATAGACGGTGTTGCCGTGCACGACGACCTGGCTCATGCGCGGGCCGGTTTCAAAACGCTGAATGCTCATTGGGGATCTCCTGGTGGAATGGCGGCCCTGTCTAGCCCAGCGATTTGCGGCGAGCCACCCCTGACACGCATGCATTGCCTGGCACGCATGCGTCGTTCACGGAAACTGACTGAAGAACGTCCAGATCGTTTCGGCGCCGTCGATGTCGCCGTTTTGCGGTCCGAGCAGGCTCCTGGCGACCTTCGGGAAGCGGGCATCCGGAGCAAAGCCGGGCATGCGGTGGCCGCCATGGTTGATGCGATAGAGCACGACGTCGTGCCCAGTCGGGCAGCGCGAGCTGATCCGTGTCACTGTGGACTGGTCTGCGGGCGCCCTGTCGGGCAGGTCGGTCACCCCGGCATCATCGGTCTCGCAGCCATTGAGCCTGCGCCAGAACGCCAGCGTCTCCTCGGTCGACCAGAACCCGTCCGCGGCAAAATAGCTCGATCCGTGTCCGCCCTCGTAGGGCACCAGCGGGTCGGCCGTGCCGTTCATGAGCAGCATCGGCAGCGGTCGCGACGGATGGCAGGTGACGGCAGCCTCATCGGTGAGATTCATGATCACGCTCGCAGCGGCCGCGAACAGATCGGCCCGGGCGCAAGCGAGCGTCATTGCCATGGCGCCGCCATTGGAGATGCCGGTGACATAAACGCGCTTCGGGTCGGCCGTGCCGTCGGCCACCAGCTTCTCGACGAGTTTTGTGATGAACGCGACGTCGTCGGTGCCCTCGGGTGGGCCGCGCAGCGCGGGCCCCGCCTTGGTCCTCGCATCGGCCCAGGCGTGATTGAGTCCGTCCGGAAAGACAACGGCCAGACCCTCGCGCCTGGCAAGCTGCGGCCAGGCCGTCCGCGCGACCATGTCGGCGCCACGCTGCGTCTTACCATGCAGCACGATCACCAGCGGTGCGGGCTTTTTCGCCGGCAATTGCGCGGTGTAGGAGCGCTTCACGCCGTTAACATCGACGGTGTCCGCCCATGCAGGCGAGAAGCAGCAGATCACCGCCAACCAGAACAGGGCAACGTGCAAGGCGCGTCGTATCATCCAGGCCATGATCGGTATCATCGATGGCGTTTGGCCGGTTCGACGCCAACCAAGTTCAAGATTTCGGCGCGAACGTCGACCACATGTATATACCGCCTGATGGCATAAATATTATGCAGCAATCGCGAATTGAGCTGCGTGAACGAGCGATGTAATATAGACTGCAATTATTAGTTGAGACTTAATTTCACGACGGGGGGCTGAATTGCGCCACCTGGAGAGCTACCTCGACCCTTCGGAGATACTTCGTCTTTTTGAAGAAAAATTTGGGACCGGCGTCGGGCACTGCGATGCTGAAGGCCGGATGCAGTGGTCGCGTGGCTTTTACGGCCTGCTGGGACTCGATCCCCATACCGTCGCGCCCAGCTATGCGGAAATCGAGAGACGAATTCATCCGGAGGATCGCCGTCCGCAGCGCGATCCACGCGGATTCGCGTTCGACCGGTCTTTGCTCGACGGCGAGTTTCGCATCATCCGGCCGAATCGTGCGCTGCGCTGGCTCCGCATCCAGTCCGAGACTTTTTTGAACTCCGCCGGCGAGCCGGAATGCGTGGTCGGCGTTGCCATCGACATCACCGAACATCGCAGATCGCTGCAGCCTCTCAAGATGGATGCGGATCGCTACGCGGCGCTGACGCAGGTCGCAGGCGGACTGCTGTGGGTCGGCAGCCAGGATGGCCGGATTACCGCGCTTTTGAACGCGGAGAACCAGCCGGACGCACACCGGTTTTTCGGCAAAGGCTGGCTCGACCTGCTTCCCGAAGAGGAGCGCGAAAACGGCCTTGCGGATCTGGGCGGCCGCCGCCGAAACGGGACAGCCCTACGATGTCGAGCATCGACTGCGCCAGTCCGACGGCTCCTACCGCTGGTACCATTGCAGGGCTGTGCCGGTCCCGGACGCGGATGGCGGTATTCGGGAGTGGTTGGGAATCTCCACGGACGTGCACGAGGGGCGGCTCTCGGCCCAGCACGTCTCGACGTCGAGGTTGACCGGTGCGCAATTGCGCGCGGCCCGCGGCATGCTGAACTGGTCGGTGAAACAGCTCGCCGCGCGAACCGGCGTTTCTGCCGCCGTGATTCGCCGGCTTGAGGAGCAGAACGGTCTCTTGCGGCTGCCCGACGAGACATTGACGAGCCTTCGCGACACGCTCTCGTCCGCGGGCATCGAGTTCATCTTCGGAGCCGGAAAACCTGGCGTGAGGCCAAGATGATCGTCACGCCGCCAATCGCGGTGGCGATCGATATTTGCGCAGGCCGAATGAGATGCTTCGCACCTGTTTTGATGGTGGCGCAGCGCTCTGTCGATGGAGACGCAAAAAGCCGGCAAGCCCTGCGTCTTGCCGGCTGCGGAAGTAGCGCGCAATTTTTGCGCGTTGAGAGAGCTTGCGAACAAATTTTTCTTAATGCCGCAATAAGCAATTTTGGTCACCTTGTCGGCACACGTCCAAGTCAGAATCGAAAGGACGTGAAACTGACGGTAGTAGCGGGTAGCGGGGCGCTGCATCATCGTCCGGATTGCTCGAGCGGCGCGCGCTTCGATCTGTCCGGGATCATTGCCAGCCGAGCACGCCAATGCGCGGCACGATGGGGTATCGCCCAATCCGGTCACGTCAAACGACCGTGCCCGTCTGCGGCATCGTTCGCGCGGGAATTTTCATGCGACGTCTTTAGGCCTGAAGCCCATAACTTCGGAGTGTTTGCCAGTGTCCTATTTCAGATTGCGTATCGGTGGCCGGTTGATCGCCGGATTTGCTGCAGTCTGTGCCATCATCGCACTTTCCGTCGGCTACACCGTATTCGAAGTCGGGCGCATTTCCACGACGGTCAATCGCATGACGAATCTGCGCACGCCCGTCGCGCTGGCGAGCACCGAGCTGATCGGCAACCTCTATTCGACGCTCGCCACCTTGCGCGGCTATTTGCTCAGTGGGAATCCGCAAGGCAAGCTCGATCGCGCGTCGATGTGGAAGGAAATGGATAGGACAGTAGCCGCATTCGACGAGCAGGCGGCGCAGTTCACCAATCCGGAGAACCGGCAGAAGTGGGAGCAGGCCAAGCTGTTGCTCGCCGAGTCGCACGGCGCAGGACAAGGCCGAAGCGATCGCTTTCACCCCTGATGCCTATCCCGCGACCAAGCTCATGGTCATCGAGGCCAGCCCGCGCGCAGACATGATCTTCTCCGAGATCACGAAGATGATCGATCAGGAGGAGGCACAGGAAGCGACGCCGGAACGGAAGAAATTGCTCAAGGCAATGGCCGATGCGCGGGGCAATTTTGCCGCTGCCACGGCTCAGCTCCGGATGTACCTGCTTTCGGGCGAAAAGACCGACAAGGATAAATTCGTGAGGCCATGGGAAGCCTTTGAGAAAGGCTATGCCGGAGTCAATGCGCATAAGGATCTGCTCACCGCCTCGCAGCAGGCGTCCTTCGATAGGATCGCAAAGGCGAAAAGCGAGTTCGCGCCCCTCTATGAAAGGATCTTCGCGCTTCGCGAGTCTCCGGACTGGAACGCGCCGGTTCATCTGCTGGTGACCGAAGCCGCGCCGCGCGCCGCAAGGATTCTCGACCTGCTCGACGGACCCAAGGGCGTCGATGGCACCCGCTCGGGAGGCATCAAGTCCGATCAGAAACGGATGCTCGCCGAGGAGACGCTGGGCGTGCAGGAGAGCATCTCGCTGCTGAAGCTGGTCTTGTGGACGCTGTTGGCAGCGGGAGTCGGCCTTGGCGGGACAATCGCATTGTTCACGTCCCGCTCAATCGCCGCGCCGATCCGGGGGATGACCTTTGCCATGGGCAAGCTCGCCGGCGGCGACACCTCCACGAACGTTCCCTGCGTGGGCCGCACCGACGAGGTCGGCGAGATGGCCAATGCGGTCCAGGTGTTCAAAGACAACATGATCGAGGCCGACCGTCTGCGTGCCGAGCAGGCACAAATGGAGGCTCGCGCTGCCGCTCAGCGCAAGGCCGACATGCACAGGCTCGCGGGTCAGTTCGAAGACGCGGTCGGCGACATCGTGAACACGCTGTCGTCCTCGGCGACGGAGCTCGAAGCGGCGGCCCGGACCCTGAGCAAGGCAGCGGACAGCACCCAGGAGCTGTCGAGCGTCGTCTCTGCCGCCTCCGAGGAAGCCTCGACCAACGTTCAATCGGTTGCCTCCGCCACCGAAGAGATGAGCTCGTCAGTGACCGAAATCAGCCGCCAGGTGCAGGACGCCGCCAGAATTGCCGGCGCGGCGGTGGAGCAGGCGCAGAGGACCAATGATCGGGTCAACAAGCTGTCGCAGGCGGCCACCCGCATCGGCGACGTCGTCGAACTCATCAACACGATCGCCGGGCAGACCAATCTGCTCGCTCTGAACGCCACGATCGAAGCGGCGCGAGCCGGCGAAGCGGGGCGCGGCTTTGCTGTGGTTGCGTCCGAGGTCAAGGCGCTGGCCGAGCAGACAGCGAAGGCGACCGGAGAGATCGGTCATCAGATCGCCGACATTCAAGCCGCCACCCAGGAGTCGGTGGTCGCGATCAAGGAGATCAGCGGAACAATCGGCAGGATCTCGGAGATTTCTTCGGCGATCGCATCGGCAGTCGAAGAGCAGGGAGCGGCCACGCAGGAGATTGCCCGCAATATCCAGCAGGCGGCGCAAGGTACCAACCAGGTCGCAGCCAACATCGGCGATGTGAAGCACGGGGCAGCGGAGACTGGTTCGGCTTCGACCCAGGTGCTTGCCTCCGCGCAAATGCTGTCGAGGGACAGCGCACGATTGCACTCCGAGGTCGAGCAGTTCCTGACCACGGTTCGCGCGGCCTGACCCGAAGAGACCAAGACCCCGCCATGATGCATGAGGGAACGCGATGGCCGATCGAAACACGCAAGAAGCGCTAGCGGGGGCGGTCGATAACGTCATCGCGTTGCCGCTTCGCCAAACCAGCCTGGTCGCCGACATCATGAGAGACTGCGATTCGCTGCGGCAAGCCATCGTGACGATGCAGCAATGTCTCGGGGCGCTCGGCGACCTTATCCGAAATCTCGATGACAGGCCGGAGGAGGCCGAGCGACTTCGAGCCCACATGGCCGAGCTGAACGAGCTGTTGTCTCTGCGGCTCGATCAGCTCTCGCTGACCGAACGCCTGTTGCAGGAGATGGTTCGCCGCGGCTGAGGCCGGTGCGCCACCGTGCACCGGCCAGCCTTGTCAGTCACCCAACCGCCTTGGCGGCGGCACGGCCTGCATTGCGCCCGGAGAACAGGCAGCCGCCGAGGAAAGTGCCCTCGAGCGAGCGATAGCCATGCACGCCGCCACCACCGAAGCCGGCGGCTTCACCGACGGCGTAGAGGCCCGGAATGACCCTGCCCTCTTCCCCAAACACGCGGGAGTCGAGATCGGTCTCGAAGCCGCCCAGCGTCTTGCGGGTGAGGATGTTGAGCTTCACCGCGATCAGCGGCCCCTGCGCGGGATCCAGGATGCGATGCGGCGAGGCGGTGCGGATCAACTTGTCTCCGATATAGCGCCGCGCATTATGGATGTTCATGATCTGCGCATCCTTGACGTAAGGATTGGCGATCTCGCGGTCGCGCGCCTCGATCTGCATTTTGATGTGCTCGAGCTTGAGCAGATCGCTGCCGGCGAGCTCGTTCATGGCCGCAACAAGGTCCTCGAGCTTGTCCCGTACGATGAAGTCGACACCACGGCTTTTGAACGCCTCCACCGGCGCTGGCGCGCCCTTGTTGGTGGCGCGGCGCAAGGTCATGCGCCAGCTCTTGCCGGTCAGGTCCGGGTTCTGCTCCGAGCCCGACAGCGCAAATTCCTTCTTGATGATGCTCTGGGTCAGAATGAACCAGGAATAATCATAACCCGTCGACATGATGTATTTGAGCTGGCCGAGCGTGTCGGAGCCCGGGAACAGCGGCGCCGGCAATCGGGTACCGGTCGCGTCGAACCACATCGACGAGGGACCCGGCAGGATGCGGATGCCGTGGCGCGGCCAGATCGGCGACCAGTTCTGGATGCCCTCGACATAGTGCCACATGCGGTCGCGGTTGATCAGCCGCGCGCCGGTCTTTTCGGTGATGCCGATCATGCGGCCGTCGACATGCTCGGGCACGCCAGAGATCATGAACTTCGGGGGATCGCCGAGCCGCTTCGGCCAATTCTGCCGCACCAGCTCGTGATTGCCGCCGATGCCGCCGGAGGCGACGATCACGGCCTGCGCCTTCAGCGCAAACTGGCCGACGATGTTGCGCGAGGAACTCTTTCCGCGCTCGACATCGTCTGGCGCGAGCACGGCGCCACTGACGCCATCCACGGTACCATTGGTGACGGACAGCGCATCGACGCGATGGCGGAACCTGAAAATCAACCGGCCACTCTTCGTCGCCTCACGTGCGCGGCGCTCGAACGGCTCGACGATGCCGGGCCCGGTTCCCCAGGTGACGTGAAAGCGCGGTACCGAATTGCCGTGGCCCATTGCGTCGTAGCCGCCGCGCTCGGCCCAGCCGACCACGGGGAAGATGCGGTGGCCCATCGCGCGCAGCCAGCCGCGCTTCTCGCCGGCCGCGAACGCCACATAGGCCTCGGCCCATTGGCGCGGCCAGAAATCCTCGTCGCGGTCGAAGCCGGCGGTGCCGAGCCAGTCCTGCATCGCGAGCTCAAACGAGTCCTTGATGCCGAGCCGGCGCTGCTCCGGCGAATCGACCAGGAACAATCCGCCGAACGACCAGAACGCCTGACCGCCGAGCGATTGCTCGCCTTCCTGCTCGACGACGATCACGCGCTTGCCCGCGTCGGCGATTTCGGTGGCGGCAACGAGGCCCGACAGTCCCGCGCCGACCACGATGATGTCGGTTTCTTCAGCCATGTGTTTCCGCCTCCATGAGTTCCCCCCTGTAATTGCCCGGATTGAAGCCAGCGGTTGTAACTGAGATCAAGGGTATGGCGCGTAAGACCTCGTTAACGTGTTCCACTTTGGGATAGACACAGGCGGAGTGCAGCGCGGACGCAACACTGGATTTGAATTTGTTTTGCGCCGGGCGGCCTGCCTAGACAAAACCTTGGTTACAACAGACGCTAGCTGTGCATCACCACCTGACACGCAGATTCGAATACGACTGGGGCGGGGGACAATGAAGTTTCTGACGGGATTGCTTGCGGCGGTTCTCTTGATCGCGGGCATGGGGGCTTCTCACGCGGTGGTTCGGATCGCTGATGACCGCGGCGGCCGAATTGGAACCTACGTCGATAGATACCAGGATCTCAGGCAATCAGGCGAGACCGTCATCATCGACGGCCTCTGCGCTTCCGCCTGCACCATCGTCCTCGGCGCCATCCCACACAACCGGATCTGCGTGACCTCGCATGCGACGCTTGGCTTCCACGCCGCCTGGGATTTCGGCGCCAACGGCCGCGCCGTCACCAATCCTGAAGCAACCCAGATGCTCTATGCGATGTATCCCTCGCAGGTGAGGCGCTGGATCGGCCAGCGGGGCGGGCTTACCCCACGCATGCTCTTCCTGAGGGGCAAGCAGCTCGAGGCCATGTACCGGCCCTGTTATCTGGATGCGCAGGCCTCGACGGCCAAGCCGTCGCGCCGGTCGCTCCCACAAGCGGAGCAACTCGAATCCGCTCGGGGCCAGTTCCTCCACTGATCGTCGCAGCATGACGGCGTTCCTTTGCGCCGCTGACAGCGTCTTGCCCGCAGGCGGCGCAAGGCCTATCTGAAAGCCTGGGAACCGGGACCTTCGTCCCGATCGTTGTCATGGCTCAACCATTACATCCCGCGCATCCACTATCGGACAATTCGCCCACTGCCGGCCGGATGTCATCCGTGCTGCTGTGGGCCGGCGCGGCAATCGGCGGTCTCGTCCTGATTGGCGCGCTGGCGCTCTGGTTCCACTATGGCAGCCAGGTATTCTTCGAAATGCTCAGGACCGGCTTTGCCGCCTGCTTCTGACCTGCGACAGGAAGTTTTTCACCCATGAGCCCCGCCACCCGTCCGCTGGTGATCGCGACTGCCTTTGCCGCAAGCCTCATTGCCGGGCTCCTGATCATGTTCTGGGCCATGGGCGGGGTCAGCAAGGTGGCGCAGCCGGCGGCGATCGGCGGCCCGTTCCAGCTGACCGACCAGAACGGCAAAGCCGTCACGGACAAGAGCCTCAAGGGCAAGCCGACCCTGATCTTCTTCGGCTACACCCATTGCCCCGACGTCTGCCCAACCTCGCTGTTCGAGATCTCGGAAGTGCTGCGGGCGATGGGCAAGGACGCCGATAAGGTCAATGCCGTCTTCATCTCGGTCGATCCCGAGCGCGACACACCGGCGACGATGAAGGATTATCTGTCGAGCTTCGATCCCCACCTCGAGGGGCTGTCCGGCGATCCTGCCGAGACAGCCAAGGTGATCACCTCCTACCGGGTTTATGCCAAGAAGGTCCCGACCAAGGACGGCGACTACACCATGGACCACACTGCGCTGGTCTATCTGATGGATCGCGACGGCCGCTTCGTCTCGCCGTTCAATCTGAAGCGAACGCCGGAAGAGGCGGCAGCTGATTTGAAGCGGTATCTCTGAGGGCCTGATCCAACCGCAGCTGCTTCAAGTTCGTGGATGCCCGGGACAAGCCCGGGCATGACGACCAAGGGACCTTTACCGAGCCCACAATCGGCACTCGCCTTCGCAGCCGAATGGTCTATAAGGCCCTCCGATCCCAACGAAATTCATTGCTTTCCGGTCGATGGCTTCATCGCAACAGGCGAAATCGTTCAAATCTGCCCGTGGCTTGCTGATGGGGTTGGCCGCCGCCGCGTGCCTGCTCGCAGCCCAGCCTGCCGAGGCCCAGACGCCAGCCAAGCGGCCTCCGGCAGCGCCACAGACCCCCCCTCAGGCCGTCCCCCAAGCAGCCCCGCAGGCCGTGCCCGGCTTCTGGGACCCACGTCGGCGACCGGAGCGGCCGGACCTGTCGCGCCTGACCGTGATCCGCTTCCTGACCGAGACCGACTATCCGCCGTTCAACTTCACCGGCGCGGACGGCAATCCGGCCGGCTTCAATGTCGATCTCGCCCGCAGCCTGTGCGAGGAGATCAAGGTCACCTGCACGGTGCAGATGCGGCGTTTCGAGACGCTGGTCGATGCGCTCACCTCCAACCGGGGCGACGCCATCATCGCCTCGATGGCGGTGAGCCCGCAGCTGCGCGCCCGCGTCGACTTCACCGATCCCTATTACCGGGTGCCGGCGCGCTTCGTCTCGCGCAAGGATGCGGTGATGCCGGAGATCCGGCCCGAATATCTCGAGGGCAAGAAGGTCGGCGTGATCGCCGGCTCCGCGCATGAGGCTTATCTCAAGGCGATGTTCACCGATGCCGAGCTGCATGCCTATCCCGGTGACGACGCGATGCGCGCAGCTTTACGCAGAGGCGAGGTCGATTTCATCTTCGGCGACGCCATCTCGCTGGCGTTCTGGATCAACGGCACCGATTCCGGCGATTGCTGTGCCTTTTCCGGCGGCCCCTTCGTCGAGAGCCGTTTCTTCGGCGAAGGCATCGGCATCGCCGTGCGCAAGGGCAACGACGTGCTGCGCCAGGCCTTGAACTGGGCGATGTTCCGCGTCTGGGAAAAAGGCCGCTACACCGATCTGTGGCTGCGGTATTTCTCGGTGAGCCCGTTCTAGTTTCTTCGCTGATCTCTCCGCCGTCATTGCGAGGAGCCTTTGCGACGAAGCAAATCCAGACTGTTTTCCGCGGAAAGATTCTGGATTGCTTCGCTTCGCTCGCAATGACGGTGCAAGAGGCTACACCGCCCACAAATTGCATTCTGCCCGGAAATCGCTATTTTCCGCGGCCCGGAGGCCCCTGATGTCCGTTATCGATCTTGCCGCGAACCCGAGCGACCTGCGTGCGCTCGCCGAACAGTCCAACGCCTGGCCGTTCGAGCAGGCGAAGGCCATTGTCGCGCGGCTGAAGAAAAGCCCGAAGGACGAGGTGCTGTTCGAGACCGGCTACGGCCCGTCGGGCCTGCCGCATATCGGCACGTTCGGTGAGGTCGCGCGCACCTCGATGGTGCGCCATGCCTTCCGGGTGCTGACCGAGGACAAGATCAAGACGCGCCTCTTGGCATTCTCCGACGACATGGACGGATTTCGGAAAGTGCCCGACAACGTCCCCAACAAGGAGATGCTGGCGGAGCATCTCGGCAAGCCGCTGACGCGGGTGCCGGATCCGTTCTCCAACGAGTACCCGTCGTTCGGCGCGCACAATAACGCGCGCTTGCGCGCCTTCCTCGATCATTTCGGCTTCGACTACGAGTTCGCGAGCTCGACCGACTACTACACGTCCGGCCGCTTCGATGCGACGCTGCTGAAGATGCTCGCTGCCTACGACAAGATCATGGCGATCATCCTGCCGACGCTGGGGCCGGACCGCCGCGCGACGTACTCCCCGTTCCTGCCGATCAGCAAGACCACGGGCGTCGTGCTGCAGGTGCCGATGATCCGCCGCGACGTCGCGGCCGGCACCGTGACCTATGTCGATCCAGACACAAACGAGGAAGTCGAGACGACCGTCACCGGCGGCAACGTCAAATGTCAGTGGAAGGCCGACTGGGCGATGCGCTGGGTCGCGCTCGGCGTCGACTATGAGATGGCCGGCAAGGATCTCATCGATTCCGTGAAGCTCTCCGGCGCCATCGCGAAGGCGCTCGGCGGCACGCCGCCCGAGGGCTTCAACTACGAGCTCTTCCTCGACGAGAAGGGCCAGAAGATCTCGAAGTCGAAGGGCAATGGCCTCACCATCGACGAATGGCTGCGCTACGCCTCGCCGGAATCGCTGTCGCTGTTCATGTATCGCGAGCCGAAGGCGGCCAAGCGGCTGTATTTCGACGTCATCCCGCGCAATGTCGACGACTACCAGCAGTTCCTCGATGGCTTTCCGAAGCAGGACGGCAAGCAGCAGCTCGGCAATCCGGTCTGGCACATCCACAACGGCAAGCCGCCGAAGGGCGACATGCCCGTCACCTTCCAGCTGCTGCTCACCTTGGTGTCGTCGTCGAACGCGGAGAACGCCGAGACGCTGTGGGGTTTCATCGGCCGCTATCGTCCCGGCGTGACGCCGCAGACGCATCCGAAGCTGGATGCGATGGTCGGCTATGCCATCAACTACTACCGCGACTTCGTCGCGCCGACGAAACAGTTCCGCGAACCAACCGAGACCGAGCGCGCGGCATTGCAGGATCTGCGCGATGCGCTATCGCAATTGCCGCAGGACGCCACGGCCGAGGACATCCAGAACGTCGTCTATGAGATCGGCCGCCGCGAGCCGTTCCTCGATCAGATCAAGAAGGGCAAGGACGGCCGCCCGGGCGTCACGCTCGACTGGTTCAACATGCTCTATCAGGTGCTGCTCGGCCAGGAGAAGGGCCCGCGCTTCGGCTCCTTCGTCGCCGTGTACGGCGTGCAGAACGCGGTGAACATGATCGACGGCGCGCTGGCGCGGAGCGCGTAGATGCGGCCTGCCTCTACGGCATGATCCGGTGCATCTCGGGATAGCTCGTGAAATTGCTCTCGCTCACGTCGGCCGGATCGAATGCCGGAAGTCTCGGTTTCGATGGTGCGGTCACTTCGCTTTCTCCATCAGGCCAGGGATCGGCGCGGCATCGGCCGCGCGCATCAAGGTCAGCAGCACGCGGCAGAGCGGCGTTGCGATCTGGTGGCGCTCGCCGGCCGCGATCACCGCGCCGGTGAGCGCGTCCACCTCCGAGCGCCGCCCCGCCAGCCGGTCGAAATACATCGAGGTGCCGGCATCGGGCGGGAACGTCATCAGCATTGCCCGCAGCTTCAAGGCTTCGTCGTCTGCGAGCCGGGCGCCGTCGGCGCGCGCGACCGCGGCGGCTTCTTCCAGGGCGGAGAGCACCAGCGAGCCCATGTCCTCGCGCCTGAACACGCCCTGGCGCTGCAGCGTGAGCGCGGTGATCGGATTGGCGATCGCGTTGAGCAGCAGCTTGCGCCAGGCCATCGTCTTGAATTCGGGGCTGACCAGGATCTGCATTCCCGTGCCTTCGAGCAATTCCACGAAGGCACGGCCACCGGCATCATCGCTCACCGCAAAATCATGGTCGCTGGCGCGGCGGTAGCGCACGCGGTCGGGCGCAAGCCGCTCACCATTGTAATAGACGATGGTCGGCACGACGGTCGCCCCTCCGACGAATGGCGCAAGCCGTTCGGTGTGGCCCATGCCGTTCTGCAGGACCGCGACATGCGTGCTGGCGCCGCAGAGCCGCTGCAGCCAGGGCGAGCTCGAGGCGGTATCCTGCGCCTTGGTGCACAGCAGCACCCAGTCATGGATGTCGGCCTGTGCCGGATCCGTCAATATACGTGGCCGCGCTTCGATCGTGCGGTCGGGACGTTCCACCACCAGCCGCGCAATCCCGTGTCTGACGCAGGCGGTGACGTCGTGCCGGCCGGTCGCATCGAGCGCGCCGGCAATGACGCCGCCAATGCTGCCCAGGCCGACGACGGCGACCCGGCGGCGCCCGGTCGTTGCGGCATGATCGATCGTGGACATCGCGGAACCTCCAGGCATCGCTTAAAATGTATGTTCCCTGGGAGTATTTGCTGAAATTGCGGCGTCAGCCAGCCCGCGCGGCCTGTGCAAACTGCAGGGGCGTGATGCCGTAGCAGCGCCTGAAGTGCTTGTTGAGTGCGGCCTGATCGCAAAATCCCGCCGCCGGCGCGCTGTCCGCCAGCGAACGACCGTGTCTCAGGAGACGGCAAGCCGCGTTGAGCCCGATGTGCACGAGATAGGCGTGCGGGGTAAGGCCAACCGCGCTTGACCAGCTCGCCCGCCACGCAGGGCCCACCAGTTTCCAGCTGATCGGGCCTTCAATGCGTGACGGTGATTCATCATCTTCCCCCTCGAGACGAATTTGGTCGGCAATAGGGGGCGCAACCTGTGCGAGAGCGGCAGTGAGTCGCAAGGTTGCGGCAGACAAAACGCGGCCTGGCTGATGTCGTCGCCTGATCACGACGTCGGCGGGAAACAATCACTGGCTTGCCCACAGGATGCGCGCGATCCACGCGACATCGCCGGCCGCCATCGTGCGATCGGCCTGCGTCCCATCGAGCGGTTCGAGCTCCAGCGCCTTTGTGGTGCGGCGCTTCAGCGTCGCGACCGTCATCTCACCCGCTTTGCTCCTCACCACCACGCGATCGCCTTTGCGGATCGGCGCGCCGGGTGAGACCAGGACGATGTCGCCGTCGCGATAGACAGGCGCAAGTGCATGGCCGGAAATCTCCAGTGCAAACGTGTGGCGGTCCTCGGAGGTGGGAAGCGCGATTTCGGTCCAGCCCCTGCCGGATGGAAGGCCGGCCTCGTCGAAAGCGCCGCTCGTTCCGGCCTGCGCGAGGCCGAGCAGCGGCACCGAACGGCCGTCGCCGGCGCGGTCGTCCTCAATCAATTTCGCAAAGCTGTCGATCGAAGCGTCGGCGGCGGCCAGCGCCTTTGCGATCGATTCGGTCGAAGGCCAGCGCTCGCGGCCGTCAGCGGTAATGCGCTTGGACCTGTTGAAGGTGGTGGGATCGAGCCCGGCACGCTTGGCGAGGCCGGACGGCGACAATCCGGCGCGCGCCGCCAGCTGATCCAGCGCGGCCCAGATCTCGCCGTGAGTCAGCATCCTCTGCGCTTTGGCCTGTCTGACCATGGAAGGTCCAGCCCGTCGCAACTCAGGAAAACTGTCCTCAAATCAACCGGTTTTCCGTTTTTCGCGCAAGGGGCAGCGGGCGAAAGCGTTTTCAATCGAAATGGCTATCGGTTCGCGTCACGAAAACGCGTCAAAACAGGAATCCAGAGCGCCGTTTCCGATTTCATCGGACCGGAAAAGGCTCTAGATCTTGAGTTCGGAAGGGCCGGCCTTTACGGTCGCGCCCGGGTTTCGAAGACCCGCGAGAGACGAAAAAACCCAAAAGACTCAAAGAACAAACAAGGCTGCGTAAGCGGTGGTCAAGATCTACAAAATCTGTCCGGCCTCGGCCTGGCGCGAGGCGGAACGGCAGGGCGTCTACCGCGGCAGCGCGGATGACGCGCGCGACGGGTTCATCCATTTCTCGACCGCCGCCCAAGTTCCCGAAACCCTGCGCAAGCACTATTTCGGACAGCGCGCGCTGTTCCTGGTCGAGGTCGATGGCGATGCGCTGGGCAGCGAGCTGCGCTGGGAACGTTCGCGCAACGACGAGCTCTTTCCGCATCTCTATGGCGAGCTCGATCTCGGCGCGGTGATCGCGGTATTGAACCTCAACATGCGCTCCGACGGTGGTCACGATGTGCCGGAGCTCGCCCCGTGATCCGCGCGTTCGACGCCTTTTCGCTGCCGGTGCTGCGCTGGCTCGATCCCGAGGACGCGCATCGCCTGGCGATCCAGGGCCTGCGCTTCCTGCCACCGGTCAAGCCGCGTGCCGACGATCCCAAGCTCGCGGTGCGCGCCTTCGGGCTGAACTTTCCCAATCCGATCGGCATGGCCGCGGGCTTCGACAAGAGCGCCGAGGTACCGGACGCGCTGCTGCGGCTCGGATTTGGCTTCGTAGAGATCGGCTCGGTGACGCCGAAACCGCAAGAAGGCAATCCGCGGCCGCGGCTGTTCCGGCTCGAGCGCGACGAGGCGATCATCAACCGCATGGGTTTCAACAATGACGGCGCGGAGGCAGCCCTGCGCCGGCTTGCGGCGCGCGCGCAGCACGGCGGCATCGTCGGCGTCAATGTCGGCGCCAACAAGGATTCGCCGGACCGCGTCGCCGACTACGTCAAGCTGATCGAGACCTTTGCACCGGTCGCAAGCTATTTCACCGTCAACGTCTCTTCGCCGAACACGCCGGGCCTGCGCAATTTGCAGGAAGGCGCACTGCTCGACGACCTGCTCGTACGCGTGATCGACGCGCGCGAGCGGGTGCGTCAGAAGGCCGGCGACACGCCGGTGCTGCTCAAGATCGCGCCGGATTTGAGCCTTGCCCAGCTCGACGACGTGGTGCAGGTCGCGCGCTCGCGCCGGGTCGACGGCATGATCGTCTCGAACACCACGATCGCGCGGCCGAGCACGTTGCGTGAGGAGTCGCGGGCGAAGGAGCAAGGTGGCCTGTCCGGCCGACCGCTGTTCCGCCTGTCGACGCGGATGGTTGCGGAAACCTATGTGCGCGTCGAGGGCGCATTCCCGCTGATCGGCGTTGGCGGCGTCGACTCGGGCGGCGCCGCGCTGACCAAGATCCGTGCCGGCGCCAGCCTGATCCAGCTCTACTCATCGCTGGTCTATAAGGGTCTCGGCCTTGTCGACGAGATCAAGCGCGACCTGACCTCCACGCTGCTCCGGACGGGGCGGGATTCGCTGTCCGAGATCGTCGGCGCGGATGCGGCGACACTCACCGCGGAAGACTGGCCGAGGATGTGAGGCGGTCTCGTGCCCCGGACGCAGCGCAGCGCTCCTTCAGCGGTGCGCTGCAGAGCCGGGGCCCATACCTGCTGGGTCCCGGCTCTGCGTCGCGTCAATTTCATGCCGCGTCGCGTCCGGGACACGACGGCTAGATTTTCGAAAACGTCGCCCCGTAGAGCGCCGGATAGCGCGCGCCCTGCAAGCCGCCGCGGGCGACATAGAACGCGATCAGCGCGCTCCACAGGCCGGCATTGCCGAACGATTGCAGCGCCAGCCAGACGCCGAAAAAGATCGCCAGCGATAGCAGCATCAGATTGCGCATCTCGCGCGCCCAGGTCGCGCCGACATAGATGCCGTCGAAGCCGAAGGCGAACACACCGGGAATGGGCGCAAGCACGATGAACGGCAGGAAGTCGCGCGCGACGCGGCGAACATCCTCACTCGCCGTCATGACATTGATCAGCGCTGGCCCGAACAGCGCAAACAGCACCGCGACGACCAGCGCAAAGCCGAGGCCCCAGAGCAGCACCAGCCGCATCGAATCCGCAAAGCCTTTTGGATCGCGCGCGCCAAAGGTGCGGCCGCAGAGCTGCTGGGCTGCATTGGCGAGGCCGTCGAGAAAGAAGGCGCTGACCAGGAGGAAATTGTTGAGCACGGAGTTCGCCGCCAGCGTGACGTCGCCCGCGCGCGCGCCCTTGGCGGTGAAGAACAGGAACACGGCGATCAGCGCCGCGGTGCGGATCATGATGTCGGAATTCACCGCCAAGAGCCGCATCAGCTTGGCGCGATCGAACAGCGTTGCGCGAGGCACTTTGAAGCCGCCGGTCGCATAGCGACGGCAGACGATCACGCCCAGCACGAAGCCTGTCGTCTCCGACAGCAGCGCCGCGATCGCCGCGCCGGCGATGCCGGTGTCGTAAACCAGCACCAGCAGGATCGTCGCCACCATGTTGATGAGGTTGATGACGACCTGCAGCGCGAGCGCCGGATTGGCGCGGGCCTGCCCGACCAGCCAGCCCAGGATGACGTAATTGGCGAAGGCAAACGGCGAGGACCAGATCCGGATCATGAAGTAGGTCTTCGCAGCCTGCGTCACGCCCGCGCTGCCGCCCATCAGGTCGAACAGCAGGCCCCCCAGCGGCAGCTGCAGCGCAATCAGCGCCGCACCGATCAGGCCCGCGACGATGAAGCCGCGCACCAGGATCACGGTCTGCTCGCGCGTCTCGCCGGCGCCCAGCGCCTGCGCGGTGAACGCAAGCGTGCTCATGCGCAGGAAGCCGAACAGCCAGAACAGGCAGTCGAAGATGACGGAGGCCATCGCGACGCCGCCGAGCAGTGCGGCATCGTCGAGCCGGCCGATCGCGGTGGTCGAGACCACGCCGATCAGCGGCGTCGTGAGGTTCGCGACCATCGCGGGACCCGCGATGGCGAACACCTGGCGGGAGCCTATCCTGGGATGAACCGGTGCGTGCATGTCAGAACACGAGCACCATGCGGTCTTCGGCGGCGAGGTGTTCGATTTCATCCAGACGCGTCAGCATGTCGTCACTCATATGGGTGAGGACCAGCCGCTTGGCGCCGATTTCGGGCAAATGCTGTTCCAAAGTCTTCAGGCTGAGATGGTTCTTGACCACCTTCTCGTACATGTAGGCCTCAGCGATGAAAAGGTCCGCGCCATGCGCCAGCGGAATGAGCGTCTCCGTCCATTCGGTATCGGCGCTGTAGGCGAGCGTGCGGCCCTCGACCGCGACGCGATAGGCGAGGAATGGACCGCCGGATTCGCCGTGCACGACCGGATAGGGCGTCACCGTCACGGCGCCGAAGCTTCGGCTTTGCTCGGGTGCGAGTTCGACCACGTTCAGCTCGAAGCGCTGCTTGGTCTTGGAGGAATGCTCGAACAGGGCTTCCATCACTTGGGCAAGCCGCGACGCAATGCCTTGCGGACCCGCGATCGTCAGCGGCCGCGTCCGCCGTGAGAATTGCGCGTCGAGCAAGACAAACGGCAGCCCGGCAAAATGGTCGCCGTGGAAATGCGTGATCAGGATCAGGTCGATCTCGTTGCAATCGATCTCGAGCCGCTTCAGCGCCGGCAGCGCCGACGCGCCGCAATCAATCAGGAAGTTGGCTTCGCGTCCCGAGACATGGAAGCAGGTATTGAGCCTGCCACCGGAGCCGAAAGCGTCACCGCAGCCGACGAAACGCAGTTGCATCGGCTGCGCACTCCCTCAATCACACCTTACCGGCCGCGCGGCGCGCCGAACACGCGCGAGAGCAGCCAGATCGGAATCACGATGACCGCGCCGAGCAGGAAGTAGCGCCACAGCCAGTTCACGGCATCGAAGCCGAGATCCCAGAGACGCTGGAACAAGAGGCGGATGCTGTGGATGATGTTCCAGGGGTCGAAGCCGATCGCCGCCAGCACGACGCCGACCAGGATCGAGAGCAGCACCAGGCGGAACGCGACGGTCAGCGGCGAGCCGCCGAGAAAGCGGTGCAGGCCGTCGCTGCGGCCGGCCGGCAAATCTCTGACGTCTTGGACCATCACAAACTCCTGAAGGCGGATTCGACCCCATTATAAGGCACGGCGAGGCACATGGGGAACCCGCAACCGGGCGTCAATCGGGTTACGGGAGTTTAATTCGGGCAGTGCGCCGGGCCACCTCTCCGCGGGGCGATTGCGAGTGTTTCCCTGCGGCCATTCTTCGAGACGCCCGTTTTAGGCGGGCTCCTAGGATGAGGACGGAGTGCGGGGTAGCAGGACAAGGGGCGCAACCGACCGGGTGAGAAACGAGTCCCGGCCCAGCACAGTTTCATATCTCAATCTCCTCCGGCTCCGCCTTCAGCATCCGCTCCAGCGTCTCCAGCCGGTCGGCCTCGCGCGGCGGCTTGTCCCAGCGCAGGCGGCTGATGCGGGGGAAACGCATGGCGACGCCGGATTTGTGCCTGGGCGAGCGCTGCAATCCCTCGAAAGCGACTTCCAGCACCACACCCTTGTCGCCCTCGTGCACGACGTGGCGGACGGGACCGAATTTTTCGGTGGTGTTGCGGCGGACGAAGCGGTCGATCTGGAGCAGCTCCTCGTCGGTGAAGCCGAAATAGGCTTTTCCGACCGGGACCAGTTCCTCGCCATTCTCGGTCTCGGTCCAAACGCCGAAGGTGTAATCGGAATAATAGGACGAGCGCTTACCGTGGCCGCGCTGCGCATACATCAGCACGGCGTCGATGATGTGCGGATCGCGCTTCCACTTCCACCACTGCCCCTTCGGCCGTCCCGGCAGATAAGGCGCATCGCGCCGCTTCAGCATGACGCCCTCGATAGCGTCGGCATCCTCGCCGGCACCGGCGCTCGCGGGATTGGCACGTGCGGCGGTGAGCGCGTCCCAGCTTGCGAAGGGAACGGTGGGCGACAGATCGATACGGGCATCGTCGAGCTTCGCGACGAAGGTCTCCAGCCGTTCGCGCCGCTCCGCGAAAGGCAGCTCGCGCAGATCGTTCTCGTCGTCGCCGAGCAGATCATAGGCGCGCAAGTGAATCGGAAACTCCTTGATCAGTTTCGGCGAGACGACCTTGCGGTTGAGCCGCTGTTGCAGGACGTTGAAACTCTGCACGCGGCCCTCGCGCAGGATCAGAAGCTCGCCATCGATGGCGCCCGGCAGGTGCAGCGACGGCACGAGATCCGGAAAGCTGCCGGTGATGTCCTCGCCGGTGCGCGAATAGAGCCGCGCTGTGATGTGCCCCCGATCGTCGCGGCCGGCGACCGCCTGCACGCGGATGCCGTCCCATTTCCATTCGGCGATGTAGTCGGCGGGATCGAGCGCGGCGAAATCGCCTTCCTCGATCGCATGCGCGAGCATCACGGGCCGGAACGGCGCGGGATCGCGATTGACGGGTTTTTCGCCGCGTCCCTCCAGCCAGGCGAACAGGTCGAGATAGGGGGGACTAAGGCCGGGCCAGATCAGCTCGATATCGTGCGGGTCCTTGTCGCCGAGCGCGGCGGCCGCGGTCTTGGCCAGCCGCGCCGAGATGCCGATGCGCATCGCGCCAGTGACGAGCTTGAGCAGCGCCCAGCGGCCGGTCTCGTCGAGCTCGTCGAGCCAGCGCGCCAGCTGTGCCGGCATTTCGGTCTTGCCGAGCGTGCGCAGTGTGGTGACGACTTCGGTCAGTGTCGGAGGCGGCGGATTGTTGTGTGCCGCCAGCGCGGCCTTCGGCCACATCAGCGCCACCGTCTCCGAGAGATCGCCAACATAGTCGTAACTCAATCCGAACAGCACCGGATCGGCGCGCGCCGCGATCAGATCGCGGATCAGCCCAGGCTTGGCATGCTTGAAGCTGAGTGCGCCGGTCAGCGCCGCCAGCGCATAGCCGCGGTCGGGATCGCCGACTTCGCGGAAATAGCCGGTGATCAGCCGCAGCTTGTTGTTGCGGCCGGGCTCGTAGGCGAGGCGGTCCAGCAGCTCGGCGAAGCGGTTCATGCTTCGGCCTCGCCTTGAATGGGCGTCTCGCTCTCCTCCTCGTCGCCATAGCCGACGAGATCGAGCGGCCGCGCTTTCAGGCCCTTGCTCTGGCACCAATGCACCAGCGCATCTTCCTGGCCGTGGGTGACCCAGATCTCGCCGGCGCCAGTTGCGGCGATGGTCGCGGTAAGGCCGTCCCAATCGGCGTGGTCGGAGATCACCAGCGGCAATTCCACGCCGCGCTGCCGCGCCCGGGCACGCACGCGCATCCAGCCCGAGGCGAACGCCGTGACGGGATCGGGAAAGCGGCGCGTCCAGAGATCGGACGTTGCCGATGGTGGCGCCAGTGTAATGGTGCCGGCGAGCGCCGCCTTCTTCACGCCCTTCGCCGGCCGCAACTCGCCAAGTTCGATGCCGCGGCTCTGATAGTAATGCGTGATCGTCTCCATCGCGCCATGCAGGTAGATCGGCGCGTCATAGCCGGCCGCACGGAGCAGCGCGATCACCCGCTGTGCCTTGCCGAGCGAATAGGCACCGACAAGGTGTGCGCGCTCCGGAAACAATGCGACCGAGGCGAGCAGCTTCTTCACCTCGTCGCTCGCATCGCCGTGCCGGAACACCGGCAGCCCGAACGTCGCCTCGGTGATGAAGACGTCGCAGGGCACCAGCTCGAAGGGCGTGCAGGTCGGATCAGGCGCATCCTTGTAGTCACCGGAGGCAACGACGCAGGTGTCCTTAGCCGTCACCGCGACCTGCGCCGATCCCAGCACATGGCCGGCCGGGTGAAACTTGACGGTGACGTCGCCGAGCCGGATCTCCTCGCCATAGCGGATCGCTTGGGTCGACCCGGCAAAATTCTCTCCATAACGTAGGCGCATCATATCGAGCGTTTCCTGCGTCGCCAGCACCGCGCCATGGCCGGCGCGGGCATGGTCGGAATGCCCGTGGGTGATCACGGCCCGCTCCACGGGACGGACAGGGTCGATATGGAAGGCGCCGGGCTTGCAGCATAGGCCGGCAGCAGTTGGCAGCAGGATGTCTTGCGGACGCATGTGAGTGATATAGGAACGGGCCGCTCCAAATTGAGCGGTCATGCGCGGGCTTGCCGTCTCCGCTAGGCTTCGCCGGCCCGGTGATGTACAAGCCGCCGAAACCACTTGGTGAGGGCGGGACCCGCGCATCCATCTTCTAAAGAGTTCTCTTATTGATGGATTGCCGGGTCAAGCCCGGCAATGACGAGTAGTTCCATGCCCCTGCGCCTGTTCCTGACCTCCGGCGATCTCATGGCCGACCGCCGTTTCGAGTTCGCGCGCGACCTGCAGCTCAAGGGCGACCTGCCCGCCGCCGCGGATCTCCTGGAGCAGGCGATCGAGCTCGCGCCTGATTTCACCTCGGCCTGGTTCACGCTTGGCGAGATCCGTCAGCAGCTCGGCGAGCGCGACAAGGCCATCGCGGCCTTCCGTGAAGCGCGCCGAACCGATCCCGAAGACCAGCACGGCGCCGGCCTGCACCTGATGCGGCTCGGCGATGCGGAGATGGCGGAGATGCCGAAGGCCTATGTGCAGGCGCTGTTCGATCAATACGCGCCGCGCTTCGAGCACGCGCTGATCAACGATCTCGGCTATCGCGCGCCCGCGCTGATCTTCAAGGCGGTGCTGGCTGCGCGCGTCGCCGCCAAAAAGCCCGCCTACTTCAAGCGCACCATCGATCTCGGCTGCGGCACGGGTCTTGCGGCCGCCGCGTTCGCCAAGCAGGTCGACCATTTCATCGGCATCGACCTGTCGCCCGGCATGATCAAGGAGGCGCGCGCGACGAACCTCTATGCCGAGCTCGAAGTCGCCGACATGATCGAGGGGCTGCGCGGCAAGGCCGACGCAAGCGCGAACCTCGTCGTCGCCGCGGATGCGTTCGTCTATCTCTCCGATCTCGCACCGGTGCTGAGCGAGGCCAGGCGCGTGCTCGTGTCAGGCGGCGTGCTCGCCTTCACGCTGGAGACGCATGACGGCAGTGGCGTCGTGCTTGGCGAAGGCCTGCGCTATGCCCATTCCGCGGAATATGTGCGCGGTGCCATCGCCAAGGCGGATCTCAAGCTGCTGACTTTGGAGCCGGCCTCGCCGCGCAACGAGAACAACGAGCCGGTGCGCGGCCTCGTCGTCGTTGCCGAGAAAACTTGAGTCTAGGCGCTGGCGCCTAGCGATTTCGAGCGTCATTGCGTCGCAAAGCTGCGACTTCCCACTTGCGAGCCGAGCTGCGATGCCAGCACAATGCGCTCGCTAGGGAGAAACAAATAATGACGAAGAATCCATCGCGGCGCGATTTCAGCGCCGCTGCGCTCGCCACCATCGCCGCATCCGCATTGCCGGCGCCTTACGTCTGGGCTGCGGAGAAGAAATACGACGCGGGCGCCAGCGACACCGAGATCAAGATCGGGCAGACTGTGCCGCATTCCGGCCCCGGCTCGCTCTACGGCGTGCTCGGCCGCATCGGCGAGGCCTATTTCCAGATGCTGAACGAGAAGGGCGGCATCAACGGACGCAAGGTCAAGTTTCTCACCATGGACGATGCCTACAGCGCGCCGAAATGCGTCGAGGCGACGCGGCGGCTGGTCGAGCAGGAGGAGGTGCTGGCGCTCTACGGCTCGCTCGGCACCGCACCGCAGACCGCCGTGCACAAATACCTGAACTCCAAGGGCGTGCCGCAGCTGTTGCTCAACACCGGCGCCTCGAAGTGGAACAATCCGAAAGAGTTCAAATGGACGATGGCGGGCCTGCCGCTCTATCCGACCGAGGCGCGCATCCTGGCCCGGCACGTCGTCAGCGTGAAGCCGAATGCGAAGATCGGCATCCTCTACCAGAACGACGATTTCGGCCGCGACTTCCTGGGGCCGTTCAAGAAGGTGTTGGCCGATGCCGGCGGCACCGCGCAGGTGATCATGGAGCAGACCTACGATCTCACCGATCCGACCGTCGATTCCCAGCTCATCAATCTCTCGAAATCGGGCGCCGACGTCTTCTACAACATCTCCACCGGCAAGGCGTCGTCGCAGTCGATTCGTAAAGTCGCCGAGCTCGGCTGGAAGCCACTGCAGTTGTTGTCGGCCGGCTCGACTGGACGCTCGATCCTCAATGCCGCGGGGCTGGAGAACTGCACCGGCATCGTCGCCATCCGCTACAACAAGGAGGTCGGCCTGCCGAAATGGGAGAAGGACCCTGACGTGATGGCGTTCGAAGAGCTGCGCAAGAAGTACCTGCCGAGCATCGACCCCGACAATACCATCGCCTTCGCCGGCTACGGCCAAGCCGTGACCATGGGCGAGATCCTGCGCCGCTGCGGCGACGAGCTCACCCGCGCCAACGTGCTGAAGCAGGCATCGACGCTCGCGGGTTTCCACTCGCCCTATTTCCTCGATGGCGTCACCTACAGCTACACGCCCGAGAACTACACGCCGATGAAGACGCTGTTCATCTCCACCTTCACCGGCAAGGACTGGGATATCTCCGACAAGCCGATGTCGGAGTAGGGTCGGCGAATTCCGCTGCCCCTTACCTCCTCGTTCCCCGCAGGGCGATCATATTTGAGATAGGATTCCCTGCGGCCATCCTTCGAGACGCCCGCTTTGGGCGGGCTCCTCAGGATGAGGAACGGAGTGCGCGGTGGTTGCTTCCGGGACACGGATGCCGCTTAGCCTCATCCTGAGGAGGCGCGTCAGCGCCGTCTCGAGGGACGAGGCGCGCGCTCAGGCGCTAAACGCGCGAGACCAGCCGATATGCCCGCGCCGCATTCACACCAAACGCCTTGTCCCGCACCTGCGGGCCAAGCCGCGCCAGGCAGGCCTCCAGCGCGGTCTTGATCTCGCCATAGCTTCCCGCAAGCAGGCACACCGGCCAGTCGGAGCCGAAGATCAGCCTGTCCTCGCCGAAACATTTTGCGGAGTGGTCGACGAACGGAAACAGCCGTTCCGCATCCCAGTCACTCCAGACCGCTTCGGTCGCGAGCCCTGAGATCTTGCACCAGACATTGCCGCAAGCAGCTAACGCGGCAATGCGGTCGGCCCATTCGTCGCTTCCACCGTCCGCGATCGGTGGCTTGGCGGCGTGGTCGAGCACGAAGCGCGCGTGCGGAAAGGCCTGCGCGGTTGCGATCGCCGCCGGCAGCTCGCGGGCACGAACGAGGAAATCGTAAGCGAGCTCGCGGGCGAATACGGCCGTGAGGCCGCGCTGGACGTCCTCGCGGAGCAGCCAGTCGGGATCGGTCTCGTCGTGGACCTGGTGGCGGATACCGACCAGCTTGCCGCCGCCCGGCAAGGCGCGCAGCCCGTCGAGCGTTTCGCCGAGGTCGCCATCGGTCAGATCGGCCCAGCCGACGACACCAACCACAGACGGCGTCACATGCGCGATGCGCAAGAATTCCTCGGTCTCCCCCAGCGCGGAGCGGCACTGCACCACGATACTGGCGTCGACGCCGTTTGCTTTCAGCAATGGCGCGAGATCGGCAGGACCGAAAGCGCGACGGATCGGCGCCAGCTCGTCCGCCGCCATCCACGGATAATCGGCGCGCGCCGGATCCCAGAAATGCTGGTGGCCGTCGATGATCATGTCCTACGCCCCGCCGGGAAGTGGCGCCCGCGCATCGACGAGCTTTCGTGCACGCAACTCCTGCCAGAACGCGGCGGGCACCGCCCTCTCCGACATCGCGATGTTGTCGGCGACTTCCGCGGCGTTGCGCGCCCCCAGCACGGCGACCGTCACCGCCGGATGCGCCATGCAGAACCGCAGCGCGGCGGCTTTCAGCTCCGTGCCGTGCCTGCGGCAGAGTTCATCGAGCTCCAGCGCACGCGCGACGAGCGCCGCATCGGCATCCTGATAGTTGAACTTGGCGCCAGTTCGCGGATTGGCCAGAATGCCGCTGTTGTAGATGCCGCCGAGCAGGATGCCGATGTTCCTGGCCTGGCAGAGCGGAAACAGCGCCTCCAGCGCGCCCTGATCGAGCAGCGTGTAGCGCCCGGCGAGCAGGAAGCAGTCGACCGGCACGACCTCGGCGAAGCGAACCAGCATCTCCGATTGGTTCATGCCGGCGCCGATCGCCTTGACTGTGCCCTCACTGCGCAGGCGCTGCAGCGCGCGGAAGGCACCGGCGACGGCCTCGTCATAATGGTCGTCGGGGTCATGCACCAGCAGGACGTCGACGCGGTCGAGCCCAAGCCGCTCCAGGCTCTCCTCAACCGATCGCATCACGCCGTCATGGCTGAAATCGAACACCGGCCGCTCGCGCGGCGTGCCCTTGTAGTGCTCATCCTCGGCGGCGCCATCATCGGGCGCGCGCAGCAGACGGCCGACTTTTGTCGAGATGGCGTAGGTGTCCCGCTTCTGTTGCCGCAGGAATCCACCGAGCCGCCGCTCCGCGAGGCCGAACCCGTAGAGCGGCGCGGTATCGAAAAAGCGGACGCCGGCAGACCAGGCGCGCGCGATCGTTGCCTCCGCGTCGGCGTCACTGACTGGTGCGAACAATCCGCCGAGCGGGGCGGAACCGAGGCCGATCGAGGTGACATCGAGAGCGCCGAGCCGTGACCTTTTCATTCCCATTGCCTTCCAGGAGTCTTCTTCCAACCGCCAAATCATCTCCCCCGCTCGCGGGAACCGCAAGCGGGGGAGGCACGCAGGAGCACGGGGCTGGCGGAGCTCCTACTTCAGCATCTGCGCGACATTGTCCTTGGTCACGAGGTCGAGGCCGGTGTAGACGATCTCCGGCACCTTCTCGCCCTTCTTGATCGCGAGCAGCGTGTCCATCGCCTTCTCGCCCATCTCGAACGGACGCTGGCCGACCAGCGCATTGGCATAGCCGTCACGCAACAGCTCGAGCTGCATCTTCAGCGTGTCGGCGACGACCAGCGTGAACTTGCCGGAATCGATGTCCTTCTTGTTGCGGGAAGCGAAGGCCTTGAAGCCTTCGGGGGCGAACATCGGCCAGCCGCCGATGGGAACGATCGCGGCGAGGTCGGGCGTTGCCGTGCGCATGTCCGTCATCTGCTGGACCGCCAGCGCCGGATCGTCGTTGCAGAACGTCGGGGAACCCGCGACTTCGGTCCATTTCGAACCCTTCAGCGCCTCGCGAACGCCCTCGACGCGCTCGGCGAGGTTCTTGGCGCCGGGACCACCGGAGACCATGGCGTACTTTCCACCGTCGGGCCGCATCTTCAGCATTTGCTTGCCGAGGGCCAAGCCGAACTCCTTGTTGTTGGTGCCGATATAGGCGATCCGCTTGGAGCCTGGGGCATCCGCATCAAAAGTGATGACAGGAATGCCGGCGGCGGTTGCCGCCTCGATCGACTTGGTCATGGCCGCGACGTCGGCGACCGAGATCGCGAGGCCGTCGACCTTCTGGGTGATGAAGTCCTGGATGATCTGGGCCTGCGTCGCCGGCTCATGCTCCACCGGTCCCTTATAGATGCACTCGATGTTGCCGAGCTCCTTGGCGCGCTTCTGGCAGCCATCGCGCGCGAAGTCGAAGAACGGATTGTTCATCGCCTTGGGCACGATGACGAAGCGGTAGTTCGCAGCAAATGCCGGCGTCGCCATCAGCGCAACGGCGATTCCCGCAAGCAGAAGTTTCCTCATTATCTCCTCCACGCTCGTTTGGTGCCCATCCCCTCGAAAGTGCCCGGGAAGCGGACAGGCGGCATTTGGTTGCCTTCCCGGGATGACATGACGTCAGCTCATCCGCGAACGGATCCGGTCGACCAGCACGGCCAGAATGATGATCACGCCCACCAGCGTCTGCTGCCAGTAGGAGGAGACCTGTGCCAGCACGAGACCGTTGCGGATCACTTCCAGCAGCACGCAGCCGACGATGGCGCCAAGTGGGCCGCCGATGCCGCCGGCAAGGTTGGCGCCGCCGATCACGGCCGCAGCGATCACGTTGAGCTCGTAGGACGTCGCCATGTTGGCCGGCGCCGATCCCAGCCAACCGGAGATGATGATGCCCTGCAAGCCCGCGGCGAGCGCGCAGATCACATAGACCTCGATCTTCACCCGTACGACCGGAATGCCGGTGAGCTCCGCCGCCTTCTCGTTGCCGCCGAGCGCGAAGACATGGCGGCCGAACGAGGTGTGATGGAGCACCACCGCCATCGCCAGCGCGAGGATCACGAGATAGATGAAGGGCATGGGCACGCCGAGCACGTCGCCCGAGGTGAGCCCGTAGAAGTAGTCGGCGTCCGGGCCGCCCGGAAAACTGCCGCGACCATTGGAAACGACATAGCCGAGCCCGCGCACGATCGAGAGCATGCCGAGCGTGGTGACGAAGGGCGACAGGCCCAGCACGGCGATGCAGAAGCCGTTGACGAGACCCGCAATCAGCGCAACGCCGAGGCCCGCAGCCACGGAGATCAACAGGATCAGCCCGGGTACGTTAGCGACCACCGTCTTGCCGTCGGCGGCCATGTGCACGAACAGCGAGGCGCCGAGCCCGCCGGGCGTCGACAGCTCGGTCATGACCATCGAGGTGATCATGGCGGAGAAGCACATCATCGAGCCGACTGAGAGGTCGATGCCGCCGGTGATGATCACGAAGGTGACGCCGAGCGTGGCGATGGCGATGAAGGAAAAATTCTTCGCCACGTTCTGCATGTTGCCTTCGGTGAAGAAATAGGGGCTGGCGAAATGCATGATCACCAGCAGCACCGCCAGCGCGATCAGGACATAGCCGGTCTGGGAGGCGAAGATGCCGCGCTGCCACCATCTGATCCGGCCGACATTGGTGAAACTGATCGGTGATTCCAAGGGCACGGCCATCACGCCGCCTCCTTCGCGCCGGTGATGAGGGCGGTGACTTCCTCCGGTGAGGTCTCGTGGATCGGCTTGTCGGCCCGCTTCTCGCCGCGGCGCATGACGACGACGCGATCGCAGACCGCGAACACGTCGGGCATGCGGTGCGAGATCAGCATGACGGCGACCCCCTGCTCCTTCAGCCGGTGGATCAGGCCGAGCACCTGCTCGACCTGGCGCACCGAGATCGCCGCGGTCGGCTCGTCCATCATCACCAGCCGCGCGTTGGAGAGCCGTGTCCGCGCGATCGCGACCGCCTGGCGCTGGCCGCCCGACATCTGCTTGACGAGATCGTCGGGGCGCGTCTCGGAGCGCAGTTCGCCGAACAGCTCCAGTGCCCGCGCCGCCATCGCCTTGTGGTCGAGCAGCGCGATGGGTCCGAACTTGCGCTTCAGCTCGCGGCCGAGGAAGACGTTGGCGGCGGCGGTCAGATTGTCGGCGAGCGCGAGATCCTGGTAGACGACCTCGATGCCGACGGCGCGGGCATCGACCGGGCGGTTGAAGTGGACCGCGCTGCCCGTAAAGCGGATCTCGCCGTGAGTGGGGCGGAAATTGCCGGCGATGATCTTGACCAGCGTCGACTTGCCGGCGCCGTTGTCGCCCATCAGGCCGACCACCTCGCCGGGGAACACCTGCATGTCGACGCCGTGCAGCGCGCGGATCGCGCCGAACTCCTTGCCGATGCCGGTGAGTTCGAGGACCGGTGTCGCGTCAGCTCTCGTCATCAGCGGCCTTCCTCAGACATAGCGGTTGACCAGGGATTCCAGATATTCCTGCCGGCCGGAGCGGGGCTGCGGATCGAAGCCGGGAGACATCGCACGGTCGGCGAGATCGGCGAGCGAACGCTGACCGCCGAGAATGGCCCTGCCCTCAGGCCCAGCCCAGCCCTCATAGCGCCTGGCAAGCGGTGTGGTGAGCACGCCGGCGTCGAGCATGTCGGCGGCGGCGAGGAAGGCACGCGCGCAGGCATCCATCGAGCCGACATGGGCGTGGATGAGATCATCGGGGTCGATCGACTGGCGGCGGATCTTGGCGTCGAAGTTGAGCCCGCCCGTGGTGAAGCCGCCGCGGTTCAGGATCTCGTGGAACACCAAGGCGAGTTCCGGCACGTTCATCGCAAACTGGTCGGTGTCCCAGCCGAGCAGATCGTCGCCGCGGTTGATGTCGAGCGAGCCGAACACGCCGAGCGCCTCGGCCAGCGCGACCTCATGATGGATGGAGTGGCCGGCGAGGATGGCGTGGTTCTGCTCGATGTTGAGCTTGACATCGTTGAGGAGATCGAAACGTTCGAGAAAGCCGTAGCAGGTGGCGACGTCGAAATCATATTGATGCTTGGTCGGCTCCTTCGGCTTCGGCTCGATCAGGATTGGGCCCTTGAAACCGATCTTGTGCTTGTGCTCGACGACGAGCGAGACGAAACGGCCGAGCTGGTCGAGCTCGCGCTCGAGATCGGTGTTGAGCAGCGTCTCGTAGCCCTCACGTCCGCCCCACAACACATAGTTCTGGCCGCCGAGCCGGTGCGTCACCTCCAGTGCGGCCCGGACCTGGCCGGCGGCATAGGTGAAGATGTCGGGGTCCGGATTGGTCGCTGCGCCCGCCATGTAACGGCGATGCGTGAACAGGTTCGCGGTACCCCAGAGCAGGCGGACCTTTGCCGCGGCCATCTTCGCTTCGAAGATATCGGCGATCGCGTTGAGATTGGCAACGGACTCGCTGAGCGAAGCGCCTTCCGGCGCGGCGTCGACGTCGTGGAAGGTGAAGAAGGGTACGTCCAGCAGGCGGAACAGCTCGAAGGCGATATCGGCCTTGGCCCGCGCCATCGCCATCGGATCGGTGCCGTGGTGCCAGGGCCGCAAAAAGGTCTCACCGCCGAAGGGATCGCCGCCGGGCCAGCAGAACGAATGCCAGTAACAGACCGCAAAGCGCAAATGATCCTCGAGCTTGCGACCATGCACGAGGCGATCCTTGTCGTACCAGCGGAAGGCGGGCGCGCTTTCCGCATCCTTGCCAGCGAAGGCTATGGGTGCGCTTGCATCGAAGAATTTGGCTGACAGGTTCACTTAAACAGGCTCCTTCAATGCGGGATAAAGCGCGCGCCAGCGACGATAGGCCTCGTCATAGGCCGCTGTTACAGATGCACGGGGCGTGAAGCTCGCAAGCCGCCGCGGACGGGTGCAGACGTCCGCGGGATCTTCGCCGGTTACGGCGAGCCGGCCGAGCCGCGCGGCGCCGAGCGCGGCGCCGACCTCGCCTTCCTCGACCCGGTGGACGGGAATGCCGAGCACGTCGGCGCAGATCTGCGCCCACAGCGGCGAGCGCGAGCCGCCGCCGACGAGATCGACCTCGGCAATCCGCCCGCTCGCTGCGCTCAGCGCCGCCAGATTGTCGCGCGCGGCAAAGGCGACGCCTTCCAGCACGGCCTGCACGATCTGGCTCCGGCCGGTCGCGCCGCGCAAGCCGATGAAGGCGCCGCTGGCGGCGGCATCGTTGTGCGGCGTGCGCTCGCCGTCGAGATAGGGCAGGAATTTGATCGGGCTCGGGGCATCGACGCGCTCGCCGAGCGGCGCCAATAGCGTTGTGGCCGGCGTCTCCATCACGCCAGACAGCCACGCGAGCGAAGCCGCCGCCGACAGCATCACGCCCATCTGATGCCACAGGCCGGGCAGCGCGTGACAGAAAGCATGCACGGCCGATGTCGGCGCGGCGGCGAAGCGATCGGTGACGCGGAACAGGACACCCGACGTTCCCAGCGACAGGAAAGCATCGCCCGGCGCAATGGCGCCGAGTCCGATCGCGCTGGCCGCATTATCGCCGGCGCCGCCCGCGACCACGACATTCCCGGTCATGCCCCAGCGCCGCGCGTAGTCCGGCGCGAGCAATGCGCTCGCCGCGCTGCCCTCGACGAGGCGGGGCATGTGGTGCAGGTCGAGCCCGGTGGCATGCAGCAGCAACGCGGACCAGCGGCGCAGGCCGACGTCGAGCCACAGCGTGCCGGCAGCATCCGACATATCCTCGACCATCTCGCCGGTAAGGCGATAGCGCACATAGGCTTTCGGCAGCAGCACCTTTGCCATGCGGTCGAATATCTCCGGCTCATGCCGTGCCACCCACAGCAGCTTCGGCGCGGTGAAGCCCGGCATCGCGAGATTGCCGGCGATCGCATGCAGCGAGGGACAGCGCCGCTCCAGAGCTGCGCATTCGGCCTGCGAGCGACCGTCATTCCAGAGGATGGCCGGACGCAGCGGCTGGCCGTCCTCGCCAAGCAGCGTCGCGCCGTGCATCTGACCTGACAGCCCGATGCCGCGAACCTGCGCAACCTCGCGCGAATGGCGCGCGGCGAGATCGTCGATTGCGCCGATCGTCGCATCGACCCAGGCATCGGGGTCCTGCTCGGACCACAGCGGCGCGGGGTGCGACAGCGCAAGCTCGCGCGGCGCCGTCGCGACAACCGCGCCGGCTTCGCTCACGAGCACCGCTTTCACACCGGATGTGCCGATGTCGATTCCGAGATACACGTCACCCTCCCTTTCGCATGCTGCGGCGCGCGATCTTGCGTCGCCTTGCCCCGCAGCGGGCCTTTTCGAAATCCACCTGCCGCTAAGGCAGATTGTCCCGCATCACGATGTCGATCCTGATCTTCTCCTGTTCGCGCAAGATCGGCTCGCCGCGGGCGAGCGCCAGCAGCACGCGCACGGCGGCGCGCGCCTCATGTCCGGGGTTCTGCGAGATCGCGGCGTCCATCACGCCCTGCAGCAGCAATCGGCGCGTCAACGCGGTGACGTCGTGCCCGACGAACACCAGCTTGTCGCGACCAGCCTCGTTCAACGCCCTGTCGTTCAGCGCTTTGGCAACGCCCTGCGTGCCGGCGCCGACGTTATAAAGGCCGACGATGTCGGCATGCCTGCCGAGCAGCTGTGCCAGCAGCTGTTCCGAGCGGTCGTCCTCGTCGCGCCCTTCCAGCACCGGCAGCACGTCGAGGCCGGGGAATTCAGACGCCATCACCTGGTTGAAGCCGAAGATGCGCTCGGCGTGGTCGCGCAGGCCCTGCGAGCCCGCGACGATCGCGACCTTGCCGGACCGCCCGCCGACCAGGCGCCCGATCAGCGCGCCGGCGGTGCGGCCCGCAGCGATGTTGTCGATCCCGACATAATGGTGGCGGCGCGAGGACGGCACGTCGGAAACCAGCGTCACCACCTTGGCACCGGCATCGACGAGGTCGTTGATCGCGGCGCGGACACCGGGATGGTCCAGCGCCACCACGGCAACGCCGTCATATGCGCCCGACAGCGCCTCCAGCGAAGCGGCGAGCACGGAAGGATCGAACACGTCGGTCGGGACCATCTCGACGCTGAGGCGGCGGGCCGAGAGCCAGGCCGCCATCTCGCCGAGATAGGCTTCGATCTGCTGCATGAACGGGTTCGGCCCCGACGGCATCACGAAGGCGAAGCGGCGGGCGCGGCCGCGGGCGAGCTCGGCGGCGGCCACATGCGGCTGGAACGAATTGCGCTCAATGGCTTCCTTGACGCGGCGGACCGTATCCGGGCGCACCCCCGGCCTGTTGTGCAGGACGCGGTCAACCGTCGCGAGACTGACGCCGGCCTCGCGGGCGATGTCCTTCAGCGTCAGCGCAGACGGGGTGAGAGTCTCGGCCATGGCTGAAGGCTAGCAGAGGTGTTTTGAGGTGCGCAACTCATTTTGACCGAGCACCGGCCATCCCCGGTCGCCGCCAACTCGAGGAACAGCTCCTCGACCGGGCCCGCGATCTGGAGGAAGCCGCCCGGGACATCGCCCCCGAGCGCGCGCTCGACGAGATCGAGGAGACGGCTCCTGATCTACCGGCGCGCCGGCACCGACAGGTCAAGCGTCAGGAACAGACTGTTGGGATCCTCGACATAGCCGTCGAACGGGCCGCAGGCGATGAAGCCGTGCGCCTGATAGAGCGCGTGCGCCGGCTTGAAATAGTCCCAGGAGCCGGTCTCGAGGCTGAGACGCCTGATGCCGCGTGCACGAGCCTCAGTCACGATGTGGCGGAGCATCTGGCCGCCGAAGCCGCGTCGCCGCGTTGTCTGAAGCGTGTGCATCGACTTCACCTCGCCGTGGTCAGCCGAGAGCGTCTTCAACGCACCGGTGGCGACCAGCGTCTCGCCATCCCAGCCGGTCCAGAACGCGATCTCGGGCGCGCGAAGCCCCGCGAGATCGAGCGCATGGGCGCTGCCCGGCGCGGTCTGCGCCCGCGCGGCCGCAACGTGATGATCGAGCAGCGCGATGACGCGCGGATCATGGGTGTCGCCGGTGCGGATCTGCATCATCAGGATCTCCTGTCTCACATCTTGCCATAGGAGGCGCCGCGCCGCGTGATGATGATGTAGCGCGCGTCCTGCTTGGTTTCGTTCTCGAAGATCACGGCGCGCATCACGTCGAAATCCAGGCAATCGCCCTCACGCAGCCGCACCGCCTTGGCATCGATATGCACGGCGATGGCGCCCTCCAGCATCAACAGCTGCTGGGTGAAGGCGTTGCGGCCCCAGGGGCTGTACGGCACCCGCGCGCCAGCCGGCAGGTCGACGACGATGATCTCGATGCCGCTTGCCGCATCGGTCGGCGAGGCATGCCGCCTGCGATAGCCGCTCTCGGGATCGCGCCAGTGCGGCTGGTCGGCGAACCGCACCAGCCGCTCCGGTGGCTTCTCGGCCAGCGCGACGACATCGCTCAGCGACACGTCGAGCGCGGCGCAGAGCCTTCCGAGCAGCGCCGCCGTCGCACTGCTCTGCGCCCGCTCCACCCGCCCGATCATGGCCCGGCTGACGCCGGAGCGGCCCGCGAGTTCGTTCAGGGTCATCCCCGCCTGCGTCCGCAGCGTCTTCAGGCGGCGACCGATCGCGCGGTCGAGTTTCTGCTGGTCCATGACCTCCTCTTCGCATAACGCCCCGGCGCCAGGACCGTACGCGCGAAGACGACGGAGCTTAGCGCGCGAAAGGTCGAACGCCGGCAAATGGGGGGCTAATATATTGGAATCTCGCACCAGCGGGCGAAATCCGAAGCAATCGGGCCCGGCTTGAGATCACGATCGGTGAAACATTGGAGCGGGCGAAGGGAATCGAACCCTCGTATGCAGCTTGGGAAGCTGCCGTTCTACCATTGAACTACGCCCGCGGATGCGCGCCTTGCGCCGCTCCTGATTAGCCGAGACGGCGCCTCCCGCCAAGCGGTTTGGCGCGTCCGCCCGGACGGTTGTTAACGTCCTGGTAAGATTCCAGGTGCGCCGCATTGTGGCGGTGTTATGATCGATCTGTCGGGGGAGAAAACGTGCACTGAGTGGGGCGTGTGCATGGTGGGGCGCGCGTACGCGATATTCGACACGGCGCTGGGGCGCTGCGGCATCATTTGGAGCAGCAGCGGCGTGGTCGCCGTGCAATTGCCGGAGGCGCGGGAGATCGACACACGCCGCCGGATCTTCCAGGTCCATCCCGAGGCGCGCGAGCAGCGCCCGTCCGAGAACGCCGAGCTTGCGATCGAGTGCATCAAAGGCCTGCTGCGCGGCAGTGATCCTGATTTCTCCGACGTCAGCCTGGATGCCGGCGGGCTGCCCGGCTTCAACCGGCGGGTCTACGAGTTCGCCTGCACCATTCCACGCGGAGAAACGCGTACCTATCACGAGGTGGCCAAGGCGCTGGGCGCCTCCGGCGCGGCGCACTCGGTGGCGCAGGCGATCGCGAATAATCCCTTCATGCTGATCGTGCCTTGCCACCGGGTGCTGGAGGCCGGCAATTACACCGGCCGGCTCTCGCCCTATGGCGGCGTGATCTCCAAGCGACGGCTGCTGGCGCTCGAAGGCGCCCATCCCGTCGCCAGCAAGACGCTGTTCGAGGTGCTGCTGCCGGTTGCTCCGCCGCGCGCTGCTACCTAGATAGGCGGGATGGACGCGACCGCGCTGCTGACGACGCCATCGATGACGGTCTCCGAGTTTCGCTGCGATGCGGGACCGGACGACACGCCGTTTGCGGAATGCCGCACCGGCCATTCCATAGCCTATGTGCGCTCTGGCAGCTTCGGCTGCCATTGCCGCGCCGGCTTCTTCGAGCTGGTGGCGGGCTCGTTGCTGATCGGCGCGCCCGGCGAGGAATACACCTGCACGCATGAGCATGTCAGCGGCGACGTCTGCCTCGGCTTCTTCTTCAGCGAGGACCTGGTCGATGCCCTTGGGGGACGGCGCGAGACCTGGCAGATCGGCGCGACACCGCCGCTGCCCGAACTGATGGTGCTGGGCGAGCTGGCCCAGACGGCAGCAGATGGCAACAGCGACCTCGGCCTCGACGAGATCGGCCAGATCCTCGCCGGCCGTTTTGTCGACGTGGTCTCCGGCAAGGCCCGCAAGCCGGCCACGCCGACTGCGCGTGACCGCCGCCGCGCGGTGGAGGCCGCGCTGTGGATCGACGACAACTCGCATGCCGAGCTCGACCTCGAACAGGCAGCAAAGCAGGCCGGCCTCAGCCCGTTTCATTTCCTGCGGCTGTTCTCGAGCGTGCTCGGCGTCACCCCGCATCAATATCTGGTGCGCTCGCGGTTGCGGCACGCCGCGCGCAAGCTTGCCGACGACGACACCGCCGTCACCGACATCGCCTATGACGTCGGCTTCGGCGATCTCTCCAATTTCGTCCGCACCTTCCATCGCGCCGCCGGCGTGTCGCCAACCAAGTTCCGGCAGGCCTCGAAGGGGGAGCGCAAGATTCTCCAAGAGCAGCTTGCCCTCAACTGACTAGGGTCGTCTCCGGCGCGTGCCATTCGCGGCACGCTTCTACAATGGAGATGATCATGTACGACCACATCGGATTGCGCGTTGCCGACCTCGACGCCGCCACGCGCTTCTACACCGCAGTGCTGGCGCCGCTCGGTTATGTCGTCTGTTCCAGTGGCGACGGCTATGCCGGGTTCGGGCCGAAGGGCGAGCCAGCGCTGTGGCTGCACCTGAACAAGGGACGGAAGGCCGATGGTGCGCATATCGCGTTTCGCGCCAAGGACCACGACGCGGTCAAGGCGTTCCACAGCGAGGGGCTGAAGAGCGGCGGCCGAGACAATGGCGGCGCCGGGCCGCGCAGGGATTATGGCCCGACCTACTATGCGGCGTTTTTGATCGATCCCGACGGAAATAATGTCGAGGCGGTTTGTGTGTGAGCTCTAGCCAATTGCTTCGTCATTGCGAGGAGCTCTTGCGACGAAGCAAATCCAGACTGTCTCTGCGGAAATATCACTGGATTGCTTTCGCTGTGCTCGCAATGACGGTGTTTGCGGCAACGACCTTTCGAAATCAAGGACGCTTTCATGGTCTCCATCCACAACGACATTCCCCTCCCCGCCTCCGCGCGCGACGTCTGGGACGCGGTGCGCGATTTCGGCGCGCTGCATCACCGGCTGGTGCCGGGCTTCGTTACGGCCTGCACGCTCGACGGCGATGCGCGCATCGTCACCTTTGCCAACGGCTCCGTGGCGCGCGAGGTGCTGGTCGATTGCGACGATGCGCGGCAGCGTCTCGTCTATGCGATCAACAACGAGCGGCTGAAGCATTACAGCGCCTCGGTGCAGGTCATTGCCGACGGCGAAGCGAGGTGCCGCCTCGTCTGGATCATCGACATGCTGCCGAACGAGCTCGCGCCTTACGTTCAGGGGCAGACGAAGGAGGCCGTGGCCGCCATGCAAAGGGCATTTCCAGCTGCGGCGGCCTAGCCCCCCATCGCCGTCACAGCGCTAGTCGGCAGCCGAAAGCGCCGGCCTGATCGCAGCTTTGGTCGCGCGTGGCCCCCAGCGCGTCAGCACCACGCTGGAGCACGACAGCAGGCCGAGCACGACCATCGAGCTCGCGGCCAGCCAGAAAAAGCTTTGCACGCTAGCGTCGTGCGTCGACAGCCACCAGCCGACGCCTGCGATGTAGATCAGCCGTGCCGTCTGCGCCAGCACCGGCCCGATCACCTTGGCCGCGCCTTGCGAGGAGAAATACATTGTCGTGGCAAGGCCAAAAAACGCGTAGAACGGCCCGACCGTCGAGAGATATTGATGGCTTGCCGCGCGCACGGCCACGCTGTCGGTGAAGATGTTGACCCAGAGATCTGGGAAGATCGCAACGAGGCACGCCGGCGCGCCGACCGCGGCGAAAGCGGCAGCACTGGCGGTCCAAGCGATGCGCCGGGCCCGCGCGATGCGGCCGGCGCCGATCGCCATGCCGACCATCGGCACACAGGCGATGCCGAACGAGAAAGCGATCGAGGTCAGCAGGAATTCGAGCCGCGCGCCGATGCCGTAACCGGCGAGGATCGCGGTGCCGAACTTCGCCAGCATGTGGGTGAAGATCGAGATCGTCAGCACCGATTGCAGCGGCGAGAAGCAGGCGATGGCGCCGACCTTCAGGATGTCGAAGAACATCGCCCGTTGGATACGAAGGCCTCGAAGCTTCGGCGCGACCCGCGCGCGGCCGGAGAACAGGTACCAGCCCATGATGCAGATGTTCATGGTGTAGGCAATCAGCGCGCCGGCCGCGACGCCGCGCATGCCGAGCTGCGGCACCGGGCCAAGCCCGAGGCCGAGCGTGCCGCCGAGCACGATCTGCCAGGCCGCGGAGTTGAGGATCAGGAACGACGGCAGCTTCATGTTGCCGGTGCCGCGCAAGATGCCCGCCATGGTGTTGAGCAGCCAGGGCAGCACAGCGCCGCCGAAAAACACCTGCGTGTAGGCGATCGCATGCGCCAGCACATTGCCGCGGCCGCCGAGCATTTCGAGCAGCCTGGGCCCGAAGATCAGCATGCCCAGCATGAAGACGAGACCGAAGCTGATGCCGATCAGCATCGCATGCACGGCGAGCGTGCCGGCACGCTCACGGTCGCCGGCGCCGAGCGCACGTGCGATGGCGGACGCCACAGCGCCGCCCATCGCGCCGCCGGACATGGTCATGGTCAGGATCACTGTCGGAAACACCAGCGCCATCGCCGCCAGCGCCTCGACGCCGAGCCGGCCCACGTAGGAGGTCTCGGCAATCACCACGCAGATGCCGGCCGACAGGCCGATCACGTTCGGCCAGGCGAGGGAGAGCAGCGTGCGCAGGATCGGCCCGTCGGTCAGCGCGCTCTTGACCTGCCGCGGAGGCGGCGGCAACGGGCGCTCGTGATCATCGACCGGAATCTCGGCGATGTCGGACATGTCCTCTCCCGGGCGCGAGCGCCATTTGCGGCGCGGCAATGAACAGGTGTGCCAATCAATTTCTTCGCGCGCAGGGCGCGGCAGGGGCTTGTTAGCACGGCGATTGCCGATTCCTCCTGCGCAGGGCGCAGGCGTGCCTTGCGGGAGCGCATTTCGATGAATGGAATTCGGCTCTCTCGTCTCCCTCTCCCCGTTCTTACGGGGCTTACGGGGAGAGGGAGGGGTGAGGCTCTGTCCGCGCAATCGGTGACGGCTATGCAGGGTGCCCTGCCACGGCGGCCCGGCAATTCCGCATCACGAATTTTGCGCAAGCCTGGCGGCCCGCTCGCTCTCGACGCGTTCGGTGACATCGCGTGCCATGGCGACCGATCCCCGCACTGTGCCATCAGTGTCCCGCACCAGCGCGAAGGTCATCTCGATGTAGAGCTTGCCCCCGCTCTTGTGCAGCGCGCGGGTCAGCGTCGGTTTGCCCGCAAGCTTCATCGTCCCGCTCGCGAGCGCGGCCTCGAAGCCTTTCCAGTGCGCCGCGCGCAGATGTTCGGGAATGATCAGATCGAGGTTCTGGCCGAGCGCTTCATCGGCGGAGAAGCCGAACAGGGCGGTCGATGCGCGATTCCAGCGCGTGATCGTGCCGGAGCGATCGGAATAGATCAGCGCGTCCGCGACGTCGTTGAGGATGTTTGCGTCGAGTTGGGATGGATCGGTCATGCCGAGACCTTATAGCCCTGATGGAGCGAAGCTAATCCGGGATCGCGCCACAAGTGAGGCCTTCTCGGAACGCGCTTGCGCTCGCCCGGACTACAGGATCGGGCTACACCCGAAAATGCTTCGATAGTTTGAGCCCCTGCGCCTGGTAGTTCGAACCGATGCGCTGGCCGTACATCGCGTCGGGACGCGCCAGCATCTTCTCGTAGACGAGGCGGCCGACGATCTGGCCGTGCTCGAGGATGAACGGCACCTCGCGCGAGCGCACTTCCAGCACGGCGCGCGCTCCTAGCCCGCCCGCACCGGCATAGCCGAAGCCGGGATCGAAGAATCCGGCATAGTGCACGCGGAATTCGCCGACCAAGGGATCGAACGGCACCATCTCCGCGGCGTAGTCGGGCGGCACCTGCACGGCTTCCTTGGAAGCGAGGATGTAGAACTCGCCGGGATCGAGGATCAGGCTGCCATCGGGGCGGGCCGAGATCGGCTCCCAGAAATCTTCCACCGCATAGCCGGAGCGACGGTCGACGTCGACGACGCCGGTGTGGCGCTTGGCGCGGTAGCCGACGAAGCCATTTGCCTTCTCGCCGGACAGATCCACCGAGACCGCAACGCCGCCCGAGAGATCGGCGTCGTCGATGTCGACAAGGCGCTCGGCCGCATGCAACGCGTCGAGCTCGTCGGCATTGAGGATGGCGTCACCGGTGCGGAAGCGGACTTGGGAGAGGCGCGAGCCCTCGCGCACCAGCACCGGAAACGTCTTCGGGCTGATCTCGGCGTAGAGCGGACCGTGATAGCCGGCCCCGATCATGTCGAAGCGGCGGGTGCCATCGGCAATCACGCGGGTGAAGACGTCGAGCCGGCCGGTCGAGCTCTTCGGGTTCGCAGCCGCGACGATCTCGGGCGGCAGCGCGAGGCTTTCGAGCAGCGGCACGATGTAGACGCAGTTGGTCTCCAGCACCGCGCCGTCAGCGAGGCTGAACTCGTGCAGCTTCAACTCGTCGATACGCTCCGCGACCGTGGCGCCGGGCCCCGGCAGGAAGCTGGCGCGAACGCGATAGGCGATGTCGCCAAGGCGCAGATCGAGGCTCGCCGGCTGGATCTGGCTCTCCACGAAGTCGTATGCGGGCAGGATGAGGCCTTCTTCCGCCATCGCCGCGATCATGCGGTCGGGCAGGATACCGTTGGCGTCGGCGGCGACCGTGAACGTCAACCGGGGGTCCTCATCAGGGGTCAAACGCATTCCGAAATGCGGGACATACCAGCCTTTTACGGCTAGCCGATGGACGCCTTGACGGAAAGGGGATTGCGGAATATGAGCATCACTTATCCCGTGGTGATTTGAGCCGGCCGGCTTGCAGCCACGTTAAATAAATCGCTAAACAGGCCGGGGACCTCTGTGATCCCGGCCAGTGGAGATATCCAGGCCGGTTTTTTTATGACCATTTTCGCCCAATGGTCATGTCGGAGGACCCTATGTCGAAGTCGCCTGCCAACTACCGCCCCGAAACCCGCCTGGTCCATTCCGGGACGCTGCGCTCGCAATATGGCGAGACGTCGGAGGCGCTGTTCCTGACGCAAGGCTATGTCTACGCCAGCGCGGAGGAGTGCGAGGCGCGGTTCAAGGGCGAGGATCCCGGCTTCATCTATTCGCGCTACTCCAACCCGACCATCGCGATGTTCGAGCGTCGCATGATCGAGCTCGAAGGCGCCGAGGCCGCGCGTTCGGCGGCGACCGGCATGGCGGCGGTGACGACCGCGATCCTGGCGCCACTGAAGGCCGGCGATCACGTGGTCGCTTCGCGCGCCCTGTTCGGCTCGTGCCTTTATGTCATCCAGGACCTGTTGCCGCGCTACGGCATCGAGACCACGCTGGTCGACGGGCTCGATCTCGACCAGTGGCAGCGCGCATTGAAGCCCAACACCAAGACGTTCTTCCTGGAGAGCCCGACCAACCCGACGCTGGACGTGCTCGACATTCCCGCGATCGCCGAGATCGCGCACAAGGGCGGCGCGCGGCTCGTGGTCGACAACGTGTTCGCGACCCCGATCTGGCAGAGCCCGCTCGCGCTGGGAGCCGACGTCGTCGTCTATTCCGCGACCAAGCATATCGACGGCCAGGGCCGGTGCCTCGGCGGCATCATCCTGTCCTCGGAAGCCTTCATCGCCGAGCACATCCACAATTTCATGCGCCAGACCGGCCCCTCGATCTCGCCGTTCAACGCCTGGGTCCTGCTCAAGGGCCTGGAGACGCTGGGCGTGCGCGTGCGCGCGCAGACCGACACGGCGGCGCGTATCGCCGAGGTGCTGGCAAGCCATCCCAAGATCTCGCGGCTGGTCTATCCCGGCCGCGCCGATCATCCGCAGGCGGCGCTGGTGAGGAAGCAGATGCGCGGCGGCTCGACGCTGGTCGGCTTCGAGGTCAAGGGCGGCAAGCAGGCCGCATTCCGCGTGCTCAACGAGCTGAAGCTTGCGAAGATCTCCAACAATCTCGGCGATGCCAAGAGCCTCGTCACGCATCCGGCGACCACGACGCATCAACGCCTGAAGCCGGAAGACCGCGCCGCGCTCGGCATCAGCGAGGGTTTCATCCGCTTCTCCGCGGGGCTGGAGCATGCGGACGATCTGATCGAGGATTTGACGGCGGCGCTGGAGAAGGCGTGAGGGAAGCGAAGGTCTCGTAGGATTGGCAAAGCGAAGCGTGCCCACCATTCTCGACTACAATGACGAGATGGTGGGCACGGCGCGGTGCGCCTTTGCCCAGCCTACGGCAGCGTGCCTACATCGGCCGGTACGTCCTCACGTCCGCGGGCACGTTCACACCGATCCTGATCTGGCCGACCGAACGAATGATGTCATCGCCGAGCAGCTGGGCGAAGCAGGCGTAGCCCCAATCGTTCATGTGCAGGCCGTCGGCGATCACGAAGCTCTCGACCGGGATCGATTGGTTCTCGTGCCAGTCGCGCATCACCTCGAAGCGCGGGAAGATGCCGACGTGACGGAGCTCGGCGACCTTGCCGAGCAGCTTCACCATCTTGCCGGCGCTCTCCTTACGCTGGTTGATGGCCGGCGAATATTGCGGATCGACCAGCACGATGTCGGCGCCACCGGCGGCCTGAATGCGGCTGATGCCGTCCTCGACTATCTTCGCGGTCTCGGCGGGATCGAGATTGCGCAGCACGGCGTTGGTGCCGACCTGCCAGATCACCAGATCCGGATGCACGTCGATCACCTGCGTCTGCAGGCGTTTCATCATCTCGGGTGCATCCTCGCCACCGACGCCGGCATTGACGACGGTGATGTCGGCGGTCGGATAATGCCGGCGCAGCTGCGCGGCGAGACGATTCGGATAATTGAATTCCGGCGAGCTCGCGCCGAATCCCGCGGTCGACGACGAGCCGAACGCGACGATGACGACGGGCTGGCCGGCGACGAGCTTGCTTGCGACATGCGGCAGCGAGCCCATGGCCTTCGAGCCGCCCTTCGGCGGCAGGCAGGGCACGCGGCTGAAGATGTCGGCGGCAGACTTTGCGACCTCCTTCACCTTGTCGATGGCGCGCGACGTGACCCCGCGCTGCTCGGACGACCTTGCGGCGACGGTGGTCTGGGAAGGCGAAGCGGACGCGGGATCAGCCGGCTGCGCGGGTGCGGGTGTCGCCTGTGCGGACTGCGATTGTGCACGTGACTGCGAGGCCGGCGTCAGCAACAACAGCACTGCGGCTGCGGGCGCGGCCAGCCATGACGTCAGGCAAAAAGGGCGGAGAGAACTCATTAACGCTAGACCTCAATTCTGCTGCTGGGCCGGCTCCAGATGAGCGGCGTCGATCACGAATTGTGCCAACGCCCGGCCAAGGCAATCATGGACCTGCTTCGCCAGCTCAGGCCCGTGGGACGGGCTGAACAGGTCGAACTGGCCCTGATCATTCCACTGCCGCATGATCGCGAAACGATCGAACAGCGGGATGTCGTGCTCCTGCGCCACCACGCGCATGTTATCGAGAAAAGGCTGCGCCGAGATCATGGTTTCGGTGCGCGGGCTGTACTGCAAATTCATCAAGACGACGTCAGCCCCTGTCTTTTGCAGCGCAACAACCCCGTCGGTCACCGCGCTACGAAATTCATCGGGATCGATGGATCGAATAGCATCCACGGTCCCGGTCTGCCAGATCACCAAAGTAGGCTTTCTTGCTTCCAGCAGCTTAACGAAGGTGGAGGCGGTCTCCTCTGCCGTCTTCTTGCTCTGTATTTCTACGGAGACGTGCACGACCTCGGACGGTGGCAGCTTCTCCTTCAGGATCGCCTCCATGCGCGCCGGGTATGAGCTGCTCTCCGACGACGGAATCGTGGTCGAGCGGCTGCCGATGACCAGGATGTCGAGCGGCTTGCCGGCCTTGACGGCGTCGGCAACCTTGGGCAGCTGGCTTTCGCTGGTCAGCAGATAGGGCGGCAATTCGCAGGCTGCGGGCGCATGGGAAGCGACAGGCGCAGCATCGCCCGCACGCGCCACAGGCGCGGCGAGGCCACCGCATAGCAGGATCAGGCTCAGGAGAACCTTCGCCTTCATCAGCCCCCTCCCGCCAGATCGGCGTTGCCGACGGCGTTTTTGGTTTTCGCACCGCTCTTGTCAGCCACGCGCTTGTACCACGAAATCACCCAGGCCACGCCCCACATGATCAGGATCCCGGAGAGACTAATCAGCGCATGCATGGCTGCGCCGCCGGAGACTTCGGCGAGAATAAAATGGCCGGCGAAGGCCAGGAACACCCCGAGACAGAAGATCTCGAGGGAATGCTGACCACATAGAATCAATGGTCGCAGCCAGCGCGATTTCAAGCCCGGCCAATCCCGGGGCAGGAAGCGCACGGTGAGCGCGGCGAGCGCCAGGAAATGCGTGAAGCGCAGCACGTCGAGGTCGGTCTTGTCGATCGGATACATCCACTGCTCGATCCGCTTCGGCATGAACTGTGAGAGCTGCGGCACGTACCAGGTCAGCGTCACGTAGAACGCCGCGACGAGATAGGCGATCGAGATCCACATGGTCACCGGCGAGGCCAGGATACGCGACATGCGGCGCGCACCTCCGAGCGCGCACCATGCACCGAAGACGAAGAGCAATTGCCATGCCAGGGGATTGAAGGCCCAGAAGCCGTTCGGATAGGCCGAGAAGTAGAGGTCGTATTCCCACGTCACGGCATAGAGCACCACCGAGAGGCCGAGCGTGACGTCTGGCTTCCACTTCATCGACCACAGGATCAAGGGTAGCGCCAGCATCAGCACGATATAAAGCGGCAGCACGTCCATGTTGACGGGGCGGAAGCGCAAGAGCAGCGCCTGCACGATGGTGACGTCGGGCTGCTTGAGGAAGTCCATGATGCCCATCTCTTCGGTGTAGAGGGGGTTCTCGAATCTGGTCGCCACGTAGGAGATTTCGGCGAGGAAGATCGTGAACAGGAAGACGTGGGCGACATAGATCTGCCAGACCCGGCGCAGGATGCGCGCGGTGGCGATGACGAATCCGCCCTCCAACATCGCCCTGCCGTAGACGAAGGCCGCGGTATAGCCCGAGATGAAGATGAAGATCTCGGTGGCGTCGCTGAAGCCGTAATTGCGGATGGTAAACCAGGTGAGCAGGCTCGTCGGCAGATGGTCGATGAAGATCAGCCACAGCGCGAGGCCGCGGAACAGATCGAGCCGGAGCTCGCGCTCGCCGACGGCGGGCAGCGTGATGGCCGGCGCGGCGGCGCGCGGCTTGGCCTCTGCGGGTTTGACTTCCGCGGTTCCCGAGATCGTCGATCCCGTCACTTGGTCGGCAATGGTCATCGGGGGCCTAACAACCCTTCCGCAAATCGCGACGTTGAAGGAGTTTAATGGTCCGGCTGTCGTCTCGCAAAGCGGCCGGATCACATAAGGGTGTCTCGCTTGGGAGCGTCCTTCCCCTCGAATTCTGGCGGGACGATGTCGCCAAAGCCACCCGCGGCGTTTGGTTCCCCGGCCGGATTTCGGTATGATGGCAGCCATGTACCGCGCCGTGACCCGCCAGATCGAAGTGACCGTCGAGCCGAACTTTGTTCCGGAGCAGTCGTCGGCCGACCGCTCGCGCTACTTCTGGTCCTATACCATCGTCATCACCAATTCGGGCGAGGAGACCGTGCAGCTCAAGACGCGGCACTGGATCATCACCGATGCCTCCGGCCGCCAGCAGGAGGTGAAGGGCGAGGGCGTGGTCGGCGAGCAGCCGATCCTGGCCCCCGGCGAGCGCTTCGAATACACCTCCGGCGTGCCGCTCTCGACCGCCTCGGGCTTCATGACCGGCCGCTACCAGATGGTCAGCGAAACCGGCGAGCGGTTCGAGATCGACGTGCCGACATTCTCGCTGGACAGCCCGGACAGCAAGCGGGTTTTGAATTAACGGCGCATCGTTCACCTCGTCCCGGACAGGCTGTCGCGCGGAAGCGCTGCGGCGCCGAGCCGGGACCCCGGGCAACAGGGCGCGGTGCGGCGACATGAGCCCCGGCTCTGCAGCGCATCACTCCGGACGATACTTTGCATTGCCGGGCACGCTGCGCTGCGTCCGGGGCACGCGAGAGGCGTGTGGTACACGCTCTCCCCTCCTCGTCATTGCGAGGAGCCCTTGCGACGAAGCAATCCTGAATCCCGCCGCGGAAAGATTCTGGATTGCTTCGCTGCGCTCGCAATGACGGAGTGTGAGGTGACAGCGTGTGCGTGGCTGCAGACATGCCTTCGCGTCCTCGCGGCGCAATTCGCCCGAGCTTTGCTTGATCGCTCCACCCTCTAAGCCAAGCAACTGTGGCGAAGTAGCCCGGCGATCGGCCGGCCTCAAGGCTGGCGCTGGCGCGCCCCCGCCTGCGGCGGCTGACGGCCTTGACCCCGTCCGCTCACCGGTCTGTTGGCTTTGCATGCGCTCGGCCGAGGTCCGAGCGCGAGATAGGCGCGCTCGTCAGGCCACCCTGTATTTCTTCGGATCCCACGTCTCGCCGCGCGCGATCATGGTGTTGAGGATGATGATCAGCTTGCGCATGCAGGCGACGATCGCGACCTTTGGCGGCTTGCCCTTGGCAATCAGCCGTTCGTAGAAGGCCTTGAACACCGGATTGTTCAGCGTTGCGGCACCGACACAGGGCATGTAGAGGGCATTTCGCACCCAGCGGCGGCCACCCTTGATGCAGCGTTCACCTCGACGTTTGCCGCTATCATCGTCATAAGGAGCAACGCCCATCAACGCGGCGGCAACTTCGTCGCTCACCTGCCCCAGCTCCGGTAGTCCTCCAAGCAGCGCCATTGCGGTCCCCTCAGCAAAGCCTGGTACGCTCTGGATGATCTCGGCACGTTTGGCAAAGTCCGGCGTTGTCTTGATCGTCGCCGCGATCGCGGTCTCGAGCGCGGCGATTTCGTCAGCCAGCTTCTTAAGAAGACGCGCGCGAGCCTTCTGAACAAGGGCCGGCGCCTCATGCTCCTTCTGCATTTCCAGGCGAGCCCTGACGTCAAGCAGGCCTTGGCGTCCCTTCACCAGTGCCTTCATCTCCTCGTGAGCGGGATTGTCGACTTGGCTGGGAGCCTCGCCGAATGTCTCGGCGAACCAGGAGATCATCTCCGCGTCGATCTTGTCATTTTTCGCAAGGCGTCCCGCCGATTCCGCAAAGTGGCGAACCCGTTTGGGATCGACGATCCGTACTTCCAGCCCTGCTTGGCGCAACGCCTTGGCCCATACCCGCTCGTAGCCGCCGCTTGCCTCCATCACTGCCTTGCCGACCTGATGCTTGCGAAGCCATGCAATCAAGCTCCGTCGCCCCGCCGCGGTTGTTGGGCAAGTCTTCCGCTCCGTTACGGTCCGAATGCACGCATCAATCTTGTCTTTAGCGACATCGATGCCGACGACAACCAGATCGTCTTGTGTCATCATCCACTCCCTTCCTTGCCTGGTACGGGCTCGCAGCCCTTGCAACTGTTCGGGTTCAGGAAGACACCGGAGCTGTCCCTTGCTCTTTAGCAGGCTCTGTCGCCTTTGGGCGCAACGGGCTCAGTTCCGGCAACGGGCGGTTCTGATCCAACCGCCCGTTGCCACATTCTGGCAGATTTCGGGGACACAAGGGCGCAGGGAAGACCGCATAGGCGTTAAGTTTGTTCTTGAGTGTTGGAATCACACGTGATTCCAAGGCGGGATGGCAGACGAATCGCTTCTGAACGAGGACTGGACGAGAGTGGTTACGCAGCTCGGCGGGGCTGCGCAGCTTGAAATAAGTGCGCGCCAGACGAAGGCTTTCGTGCGGCGGCGCCAAATTCCAGATGCGGTGGCGTTACTTCGGCTGATGCTGGCCTATTGTCTGGGTGAAAGAGGGTTGAGATCGACAGCCGCGTGGGCCGCTTCTGTTGGCCTTGCCGACCTCAGCAGCGTGGCGTTGTTCTATCGCCTGCGTCAATGTGGCGATTGGTTTGCAGTGCTGGTGGAGGGCTTGCTCGCTGCGGCAGCCCCGAAAGCGAGCCGAGGCCGCCTGATCCGCATTATCGATGCGACGACAGTGCCTCAGGCAGGACCGGCTGCGCGCAGGAACAGTGAGCTTTGGCGCGTTCATAGTGCATTCGATCTGCCATATGAGCGCTTTGGTCACTTCGAGCTGACAGATCAGCAAGAAGGCGAAACGTTTGACCGGATACCGGTGGTCAAGAACGAGATCCGCATTGCTGACCGCGCTTATCTACAACCTGACCGCATCGCCGCTGTGCGCGACGCCGGGGCAGACGTTTTGATCCGAGCGGGCTGGAAGAACGCACGTTGGCTTGATGCCAAAGGCCTTCCGTTCGATCTGATGGCCCAATTGCGTGCGGCGAAGGCGCACGGACTGATCGATCGGAGGATTTGGATCAAACGCAAGGACGGTGCGCCTCTGGCTATGCGTCTGGTCGCAGTCAAGAAGCCCGCCGGTGCAGTCGCGGCTTCGCGCCGTAAAGCCCGGCGCGACGCACAAGACGAAAACCGCGTCATCTCCAAAGAAACTCTGGAAGCCGCGGATTGGGTCATTCTGGTCACGTCGCTCGCGCGGGACGAGTTCTCCACCAAGGATGTACTCGCGCTCTATCGACTGCGATGGCGCATCGAACTTGGCTTCAAGCGACTGAAGAGTCTGATTGGTCTCAAGACGCCACCTGGAACCGATCCGCGCTCCGCCAAGCCCTACTTGCTGGCACACCTCTTGATCATCCTGCTGCTCGAGCCGCTTGCCCGCGACTTCGAGGACTCTCCCCGCTGGACGCAGGCCGCCTGACGGCACCTGGCGCTTGGCGTGTTTTGCAACAACTCGTTGCATCCTTGCTACAAGCGATCATTCCACAACCAACCATCCGTTGCTTTCGCCGCAGAAAGCGAGCGCTTGGGCGGCACCTGCGCGAGCCTCCTCGAAAACGTCCGTATCAATCGATGCTCGCGCTACCTTAACGCCTATGGGGAAGACCGGGTGCTGACCTCGCACCCGCGGTCTGCTGCGCGAAAGGATCGCGCAAAAAGACCGCACAGCAGCATACAGGTGGAGCCAATCACTCGGCCTTCCCTGCGCGATGGTCGGACGGCTTATGCCGCGCTCTCCTGGGAGCCGAATTCCTTCTGGCCTCCCTCGCGCTCGCGGAATTCACCAGCACCGCGCCGGTTGACGCGACTGCCGCCTCCGCAAGAGCTTGACCGTAGCAACGACGGCCAGGACCACACGGTTTTGCCGTACGCACGGTTCGTTGGCGCCACAGGGTTCGACGGCGTTGTGCACGTTGCCACCGAAATGCTGACGCGACGAACCTGACAGCGCCGCTCGTCCGCACGAAGCCTCGGGCTCACGGAGAGCAATCCGCCCTGCCCTTGACATCTCGTACACGACGCTGCTGCGTCCACCGCAAGCCCGGCTCGCGACAATGACGACCTCATGATCGCCCCTCGAGAATGAGCCGGGATGGGCGATACATACGCCAATTCCGAATTTCGGTAAAGCGGAATATCTTTGCGTGACGGGATTGACAGAGGGCGACACAGGCTACGGGCTACGGACGCCGTCTACGCGCCCCCCACGCCCGCCTCGTGCGGCGTGAACTGGTACACCGACGAGCAGAACTCGCAGGTGACGACGACCTTGTCGTCCTTGACCATGGCGGCGCGGTCGTCGGGCGAGAAGCTCTTGAGCATCGAGGCGACAGCATCGCGCGAGCAGGAGCACCGCGCATCGAGAACCTGCGGATTGAACACGCGCACGCCGCGCTCGTGGAAGAGGCGGAACAGCAGCCGCTCGCCCGAGAGCTCGGGATCGATCAGCTCGACGTCCTCGACGGTCTCGATCAGCGAGCGCGCCTCGACCCAAGCGTCGTCCTCAGTGACGCTGTGCGCCTCGGTGCCTTCGGGCGCATCGCCGGGATGCAGATCGGCCTGACGTGCGCGCTCCGGCGCCTTGGGCAGAAACTGCATCAGCATGCCGCCGGCGCGCCAGCGATGCTTGCCGCCGTCGCTACTGCGCCACTCCTCGCCGACCGCGAGACGCACGCGCGTCGGGATCTGCTCGGAACGCAGGAAATATTCGTGGGCAGCGTCTTCGAGGCTGCCGCCGTCGAGCGCGACCAACCCCTGGTAACGACTCATGTCGGGGCCCTGGTCGATGGTCATGGCGAGATGGCCGCGGCCGAGCAGCGCGCCGGAATCCTTCGCCGTGCCCAAGCGCGAGGCATCGAAGCGGGCATAGGCGCGCAGATGGTCCGGCGACTTGTAGTCCACCACCAGGAACGACACCGGGCCGTCGGTCTGGGCCTGAAGAATGAAGCGGCCCTCGAATTTGAGCGCCGAGCCGAGCAGCGTCGTCAGCACGATGGCCTCGCCGAGCAGCTTGCCGACCGGCGCCGGATAGTCGTGCTTGGTGAGAATGTCGTCCAGCGTCGGACCAAGCCGCACCAGACGCCCGCGCACGTCGAGCGCGTCGACCTCGTAAGGCAGCACGGCGTCGTCGATTGGAACCGCCGATGGTGCGCGAACCGGGCCTTCAGGCCCGGTTTTCATGTCAGGGGATTGGGAAACCATGGCGCTTTATCTGGGGTCAGAGAGTGGGAAATGGAAGGGGGGTGAAGAGCCCCAAACTCAGTGTCGTCCCGGGCAAGCGCAAGCGCAGATCCGGCATCCATAACCAGAGGATTGGATGATAGCGCGAGCCGAGAACTCCGAGTCCTCGCGGATCGGGGCTCCGCTCTAGACAACGCTGCGCGTCGTCGGGCGCTGCGCTTGTCCGGGACGACGAATAGTATTTGCGGCCGGCGAAACGCCAACCCCCGCTACTTCACCGCGTCGAAGCACCAGGCCAGAATGCCTTTCTGGGCGTGCAGGCGGTTTTCGGCCTCGTCGAACACGACCGATTGCGGGCCATCGATCACCTCGTCGGTGACCTCCTCGCCGCGATGGGCGGGCAGGCAGTGCATGAACAGCGCGTCGGGCTTGGCGAGCGACATCAGCTTGGCATTGACCTGGTAGGGCTTGAGAACGTTGTGGCGGTGCTCACCCTCCTTGTCGCCCATCGACACCCAGGTGTCGGTGACGACGCAATCGGCGCCGCGCACCGCGGCTTCCGGATCGTTGCCGAGCACGATCGGCGCGCCAGTCGCCTTGATCCAGTCGCGCATCGCCTTTTTCGGCGCGAGCTCCGGAGGCGTTGCGACGTTGAGCTGGAATTTGAAACGCTCGGCGGCATGGGCCCAGGACGCCAGCACGTTGTTGTCGTCGCCGGTCCAGGCCACGGTCTTGCCCTCGATCGGGCCGCGATGCTCCTCATAAGTCATGAGGTCGGCCATCACCTGGCACGGATGCGAGCGCCGCGTCAGGCCGTTGATGACGGGCACGGTGGCGTTGGCCGCAAGCTCCAGCAGCGCATCGTGATTGAGGATGCGGATCATGATGGCGTCGACATAGCGCGACAGCACGCGCGCGGTGTCGGCGATGGTCTCGCCGCGGCCGAGCTGCATCTCGGCGCCGGTGAGCATGATCGCCTCGCCGCCGAGCTGGCGCATGCCGACGTCGAACGAGACGCGGGTGCGGGTCGAGGGACGCTCGAAAATCATCGCCAGCGTCTTGCCTTCGAGCGGTCTCACCGGCTGATGCGCCTTCTGCTTCGCCTTCATGGCGGAAGAGGCGGCGAGCATGCTCTTGAGCTCCGACAGCGGCAGCTCGTTGATATCCAGAAAGTGCTTCGGCGACTTGCTCATCAACTTGCCACCCGCTTGGTCTGACTGGACGAGATCGCAGCGCAGGCGCGCTCCAACCGTCCGACGCTGTCCTCGATCTCCGCCTCGGTGACGATCAAGGGTGGCAGGAAGCGCACGACATTGTCGCCAGCCCCGACCGTGAGCAGTTTTTGGCCGCGCAGCGCCGCGACGAGATCGCCCGAGGGCACCACGGCCTTGATGCCGATCAGGAGGCCCTCGCCACGCACCTCGCTGACGACATCGGGATGACGGTCGATCACGGAGGCGAGCTTCTGCTTGAGCAGCAGCGACATCTTCTGCACGTGATCGAAGAAGCCGGGCTTGAGCATGACGTCGAGCACGGCGTTCGCAGCCGAGATCGCGAGCGGATTGCCGCCGAAGGTCGAGCCGTGCGAGCCGGGCCCCATGCCAGCGGCCGCCTCCGCGGTCGCCAGCACCGCGCCGATCGGGAAGCCGCCGCCGAGCGCCTTGGCGAGCGACATCACGTCGGGCGTGACGCCGGTGCGCCGATAGGCGAAGAGATCGCCGGTGCGGCCCATGCCGGTCTGCACCTCATCGAAGGCGAGCAATATGCCGTGCTCGTTGCAGAGCTCGCGCAGCGCCTTCAGGAAGCCGGGAGGCGCAGAACGAACGCCACCCTCGCCCTGGATCGGCTCGATCAGGATGCCGGCGGTGTGCGGGCCGATCGCCTTCCTCACGGCGTCGAGGTCGCCATGTGGCACTTGGTCGAACCCGTCCATCGGCGGACCGAAGCCCTCGAGATATTTTGCAGATCCGGTGGCGGCGAGCGTCGCCAGCGTGCGGCCGTGGAAGGCGCCCTCGAAGGTGATGATGCGGTAGCGATCCGGATGTCCCTCGGAGAAGTGATGATGGCGCACCAGCTTGATCACGCCTTCCAGTGCCTCGGCGCCGGAATTGCAGAAGAACACGAAGTCCGCGAAGCTTTCCTTGCACAGACGCGCCGCGAGCTTCTCGCCGTCCGGGCTCTGGAACAGGTTCGACATGTGCCAGAGCTTCGTCGCCTGCTCCTGCAACGCCTTGACCAGCGCGGGATGGACATGGCCGAGCGCATTCACCGCCACGCCCGAGGTGAAATCGAGATAGCGGTCGCCATTGGCCGCGATCAGCCAGCAGCCTTCGCCGCGCTCGAAACCGAGGTCGGCCCTGGCGAAAACGGGAAGCAAATGCGGCGCGGCGCTGTCAGTCATGACGTCACTTGAATGTTGCGGACGGTGTGAGACGTGCATTGCGCAACGCACCATCAACCGGCCCCGGAAAACGAAACGTGCCGCCTTTTAAGGGCGGCACGTGAGACTATCTTATGCCTGGCAAGACGGGTGTCAATGCCGCCCGGAAAGCCTCGCGAAACGCTGAATCCGTAGTCTTGCGGTGCCGATTTTGCGGGGTTTTCACCACGGAACATGTGGAAGCGAGTCGGCGGACTCTTGCGCGGGAGTCACGCCATATTGTAGCGTTTGGACTGTCAGATACGACATCTCGTGCAGCGGTTCTGATCCCAAGAGTCCTCATGTACCGGCGTAAACGTTCGGGCGTCCTTGAGCGCGCCCGGCGAGCCTTAAGGGATTCGGGCGGCACGGGTTTTTCAAGGCTTTAGGCATTCGCTGCGAAGGCCAGAGGTTGGCAGGCGCGCAGCGAGGGAAAGGGTGCAATGACGGTTTTGACCTGGTCCGATGATCGCGTCGAGCAGCTGAAAAAGCTCTGGGAGGCCGGACTTTCGGCCAGCCAGATCGCGGCGGAGCTCGGCAATGTGACCCGCAATGCCGTGATCGGCAAAGTGCATCGGCTCGGTCTGTCCGGCCGCGCCAAGAGCCCTTCATCGGCAGCGCCCCGGCCGCGCAAGGCGCGGCCCGCGCAGCACATGATGCGGGTGACCCGCCCCGTCGCACGCGGCAACACCGCGCTGGCGCAGGCCTTCGAGGTCGAGGTGGAGGCCGAACCTGTCACCTACGACAACGTGGTGCCGATGAGCCAGCGGCTGTCGCTGCTGGAATTGAACGAGGCGACCTGCCACTGGCCGGTCGGCGATCCCTCGAGCCCGGATTTCTTCTTCTGCGGCGGCAAGGCGCTCTCCGGCCTGCCCTACTGCGCACAGCATTCGCGCGTGGCCTATCAACCCACAGCGGATCGTCGCCGCGCGCCGGCGAAGCCGGGCACGCGGTGAGTTTGTTGATCTAGCTGATTGCAACGACGGCGCCGTCACACGCTGACGGCTCAACATACCCGAAGTCGTCCCGGCAAGCGCGCCACAAGCGCGCGCAGATCCGGGACCAATAGCCACCGCAAGACGTGGTTACGGGGACTCCGAGTTACCCTTTCGCAAAACAATCACGTCCTGTCGTTATGGGTCCCGAATCTGCGCGCGCCTGTCCGGGACGACACTGAGGCTATGGCAGCAGCCCGCTAAAGCAACGCCAGCAAACCCTACGTCTGCTCTGCCTTCGCGAAACGATCGTCCAGCGCATAGCCGGCGCCGCGAACGGTGCGGATCGGGTCCTGCTCGCGGCCGAGATTGAGCAGCTTGCGCAGGCGGCCGATATGGACGTCGACGGTGCGCTCGTCGATGTAGATGTCGCGGCCCCAGACACTGTCGAGCAGCTGCTCGCGCGAGAACACGCGGCCGGGATGCTCCAGGAAGAACTCCAAGAGGCGATATTCGGTCGGGCCGAGATCGATCGGCCGGCCCGAACGCGCTACGCGGCGCTTGTCGCGATCGAGCTCGATATCGCCATAGGCGAGCACGGTGGCGAGCCGCTCGGGGCTCGCGCGCCGCAAGAGGCCCTTCACGCGCGCGAGCAGCTCCGGCACCGAGAACGGCTTGACGATGTAGTCGTCGGCACCGGTCGCAAGTCCACGCACCCGCTCGCTTTCCTCGCCGCGCGCCGTGAGCATGATGATCGGCAGCTGCTTGGTCTCGGGACGGGTACGAAGCCGCCGGCACAGCTCGATGCCTGACAGGCCCGGCAGCATCCAGTCGAGCACGATCAGATCGGGAATGTGCTCCTTGAGGCGGGTGTCGGCGTCATCGCCGCGCATCACCGTCTCGACGTCATAGCCGTCGCCTTCGAGGTTGTAGCGGAGAAGCTCGGTGAGAGCTTCCTCGTCCTCAACCACCATAATGCGTGCGCCCATGTTGTCGTCGCTCCCTTAGGTATTCGGCACCGTCGTGGCGAAGGTCGTCATGTCGCCCTTCGGCCGCTTGTCGGTGATCGCCTGGCCCTCGATCATGTAGAACACGGTCTCGGCGATGTTGGTGGCGTGATCGCCGATCCGCTCGATGTTCTTGGCGCAGAACATCAGGTGGATGCAGAACGAGATGTTGCGCGGGTCCTCCATCATATAGGTGAGGAGTTCGCGGAACAGCGAGGTGCAGATGGCGTCGACCTCCTCGTCGCCCTTCCACACCGCCATCGCCGCCGGCAGATCGTGCGCGGCATAGGCGTCCAGCACCGACTTGACCTGCTGCTGCACGAGATCGGTCATGTGTTCCAGGCCGCGGAACAGCTTGAGCGGATGGAAATCCGTCTCCAGCGCGGCGACGCGCTTGCCCATGTTCTTGGCGAGGTCGCCGATGCGCTCCAGATCGGTCGCGACGCGCATGGCGCCGACGATCTCGCGCAGATCCACCGCCATCGGCTGGCGGCGGGCGATGGTGAGCACGGCACGCTCCTCGATGCGTTTCTGCAGCGCGTCGAGCTCGGCATCGGTGGTGACGACGCGCTGCCCGAGCGTGACGTCGCGGCGGATCAGCGCGTCGACGGAATCGACGATCATGCGCTCGGCGATGCCGCCCATCTCGGCGACCAGGCGGGTGAGCTCCTGGAGGTCGGTGTCGAAGGCCTTTGCGGTATGTTCAGAACCCATGTTCCGTCTCCTCAGCCGAACCGGCCGGTAATGTAATCCTGCGTGCGCCGGTCGCTCGGCGACGTGAATATCTTGCTGGTGTCGTCGAACTCGATCAACTCGCCGAGATACATGAAGGCCGTCTTGTCGGAGACGCGCGCCGCCTGCTGCATGTTGTGGGTGACGATCGCGATCGTGTAGTTCTCGGACAGTTCCTGGATCAGCTCCTCGACCTTGGCGGTCGAGATCGGGTCGAGCGCCGAGCAGGGCTCGTCGAACAGGATCACCTCGGGCCGCACTGCGACGGTGCGGGCGATGCAGAGGCGCTGCTGCTGGCCGCCGGAGAGCGACAGGCCGGAGGCATTGAGCTTGTCCTTGACCTCGTTCCACAGCGCGCCGCCGCGCAGCGCCTTCTCGACGCGGTCATCCATCTCAGACTTCGAGATCTTCTCATACAGACGAATGCCGAAGGCGATGTTCTCATAGATCGTCATCGGGAACGGTGTCGGCTTCTGGAACACCATGCCGACCCGCGCCCGCAGCAGGTTGAGATCCAGCTTGGGGTCGAGGATGTTGGTGTGGTCGAGCAGCAGCTGGCCGGTGGCGCGCTGGCCCGGATAGAGATCGTACATCCTGTTGAAGATGCGCAGCAGGGTCGACTTGCCGCACCCAGACGGGCCGATGAACGCCGTGACACGGTTGGTGCCGAGCGCCAGGTTGATGTTCTTCAGCGCGTGGTGCTCGCCGTAGTAGAAATTCAGGTTGCGCGCGGTGACCTTGGCGGGCGCCTCGGGCAGCAGCTGCGAGCCGGGATGAACGGTCGGCGCGCTCACGGAAACAGACATTTCACTCATTTTGCAGTCCTCTCGGCGCCGATGATGCGCGCGCCAATGTTCAGGGCAAGCACGGTCAGGGTGATCAGCAGCGCGCCGCTCCAGGCGAGCTGCTTCCAGTAGGCGTAGGGGCTCTGCACGAAGTTGTTGATGGTGACCGGCAGGTTGGCCATCGTCTTGTTCAGGCCAAGGCTGAAGAACTGGTTCGACAGCGCAGTGAACAACAGCGGCGCGGTCTCGCCGGCGACGCGGGCCGTGGCGAGCAGCACGCCGGTGATGAGGCCGGAGCGCGCGGCGCGATAGGCGATCCGCTTGATCACCAGCGAGCGCGGCAGGCCCAGTGCGCTGGCGGCTTCGCGCAGCGGGTTCGGCACCAGCAGCAACATGTCTTCCGTGGTGCGCACCACGACCGGGATCACGATGACGGCGAGCGCGAGGCTGCCTGCGATCGCCGAGAAGCCGCGCATCGGCACCACCACCGCGCCGTAGATGAACAGGCCGATGATGATCGAGGGCGCCGACAAGAGGATGTCGTTGATGAAGCGGATCACCGAGGTCAGCTTGTCGTTGCGGCCGTATTCGGCAAGATAGGTGCCGGCGAACAGGCCGAGCGGCGCGCCGATGCCGACGCCGAGCACGGTCATGATCAGCGAGCCGACGATGGCGTTGAGCAGGCCGCCCTCGGTCGAGCCCGGCGGCGGCGTATTCTCGGTGAAGACCTGCAGGTTCAGGCCGGCCAGACCGTTGTAGAGCAGCGTGATCAGGATCAGCGCGAGCCAGGTGACACCGAAGGCGGCGGCGCCGATGCAGAGCCCGCGGATGACGATGTCCTTGCGGCGGCGGCGTGAATAGATCGGATTCATGTCACTTCCCCGCCTTCTTTTCCAGACGCAGCAGCATCAGCCGCGCGGCCGCGAGCACGAAGAACGTCAGCACGAACAGGAGCAAGCCGAGCAGGATCAGGCCGGACTGATGCAGGCCGTCGCTCTCGGCGAACTCGGAGGCGATCGCTGCCGAGATCGTGGTGCCCGGGGCGAAGATCGACGAGGAGATCCGGAACGAGTTGCCGATGATGAAGGTCACCGCCATGGTCTCGCCGAGCGCGCGGCCCAGCGCCAGCATGACGCCGCCGATGATGCCGACGCGGGTGTAGGGGATCACGACGCTGCGGACGACTTCCCAGGTGGTGCAGCCGACGCCATAGGCGGCTTCCTTCAAGACCGGCGGCACAGTCTTGAACACGTCGACCGAGATCGAGGTGATGAAAGGCAGCACCATGATGGCGAGGATCAGCGCGGCGTTGAACAGGCTGAGATAGGACGGAGGACCTGCGAAGATCGCGCCCAGCACGGGAACACCGTCGAACACCCGGATCATGAAGGGCTGGAAGGTGTTGGCCAGGAACGGGCCCAGCACGAAGAAGCCCCACATGCCGTAGATGATCGAGGGAATGCCGGCGAGCAGCTCGACCGCCATGCCGATCGGGCGGCGCAGCCATTGCGGGCAGAGCTCGGTGAGGAAGATGGCAATGCCGAGACCGACGGGAATCGCGATCAGCATCGCGATGAAGGAGGTGACGAGCGTACCGTACATCGGCCCGAGCGCGCCGAGCACGGGCGGATCGGCCGACGGCGCCCAGCGCTGCGTCCACAGGAAGGAGATGCCGTATTCCTTCATCGCCGGGAACGCACCGACGATCAGCGAGATGATGATGCCGCCGAGGATCAGCAGCACCGAGATGGCGGACAACCGCGTGATCCAGTAGAAGGTGACGTCGCCGAGCTTGAACGCGCTCAAGGCCTTGGCGCGGTCATACGGTCCGGCGTCGTCGATTACATCGCTCTGAACGGCCATCTCTGCCACGCCGATCCCCTGTACCAAAGAATACACGTTTTATTGGGTCTCGTGCCCCGGACGCGGTGCGAAGTGCCGCGCCGCGTCCAGGGCCCAGTTCTTGTGGGTCCCGGCGCTGCGGAGCAGCACTTGCGTGCTGCACCGCGTCCGGGACGCGAGAGGAGAGCCTCAGCTCTTGATCTCGGCAGCCCAGGTCTTCTCGATCAGCTGGACGACGCTGTCCGGCATCGGGATGTAGTCGAGCTCCTCGGCCGCCTTGCCGCCGTTCTTGAACGCCCAGCGGAAGAACTTGATGGCTTCCTGCGAGGCCGCCTTGTCGGTGGCTTCCTTGTGCATGAGGATGAAGGTCGCTGCGGTGATCGGCCAGGACTTGTCGCCGGGCTGATCGGTCAGGATGACGTAGTAGCCGGGCGCCTTGGCCCAGTCGGCGTTGGAGGCGGCCGCCTGGAAGGCTTCGACGGTCGGCTGCACCGGCTTGCCGGCCTTGTTGACGAGACCGGTGTAGGTCAGCTTGTTCTGCTTGGCATAGGCATACTCGACATAGCCGATCGAGTTCTTGGTCTGGCTGATGTTGCCCGACACGCCTTCGTTGCCCTTGGCGCCGACGCCGACCGGCCACTCGACCGCGGTGCCCTCGCCGACCTTGCTCTTCCAATCCGCGCTGGCCTTGGAGAGATAGTTGGTGAAGTTGAAGGTGGTGCCCGAGCCGTCCGAGCGGCGGACCACGGTGATCGGCTCCGACGGCAGCTTCACGTTCGGATTGAGCTTCTTGATCGCGGCGTCGTCCCACTTGGTGATCTTGCCGAGATAGATATTGGCCAGGATTTCGCCATCGAACACCATCTCGCCGGGCTTCACGCCCTCGATGTTGACGACGGGAACGATGGCGCCCATCACCATCGGCCACTGGACGAGGCCGTCCTTCTCGAGCTGCTCGGCCTTGAGCGGCGCGTCGCTGGCGCCGAAGGTCACGGTCTTGGCCTGGATCTGCTTGATGCCGCCGCCCGAGCCGATCGACTGGTAGTTCAGACCGTTGCCGGTCTCTTTTTTGTAGGCGTCAGCCCATTTCGAATAGATCGGGAACGGGAACGTCGCGCCGGCACCGGTGATATCGGCCGCAAAGGCTGCCGTCGTCGATGCGGCGACCAAGCCGGCAGCGACGACCGTTTTGAGGAAATTCATGCTGGTCTCCATACAGGGGAGCGAAGCGCCATCCGCGCCCGATCGCGCTCCCCGCACCGCCCCTTTAGGAACGGTCGGCTGTGCTTTTACGAAGGTTTCGTGACAGTTGGATGACACAATCAAGCGATTGAAATCGCTAGAATTTCAGGCCTGCACCGAAGTCCTCGCCTGGGGAAAACAGGCCGTGAAAGTGGCGCCCTGCCTAGGCACGCTTTCGATCAGAAGCCGGCCGCGGTGGCGGTTAAGAATATGTTTCACCAGCGATAATCCGAGCCCGGTGCCGCCTTGCGAGCGGCTGTCGCCGACGTCGACCCGGTAGAAGCGCTCGGTCAACCGCGGCAGGTGCTCCGGCGCAATGCCCGGGCCGAAATCGCGGACCATGACGCGGATTTCCTGACCTCCGTCAGCGGCCGCGCTTGATGTCAGCGACACGATGACGCGTCCGCCCGAGGCCCCGTATTTGAGCGCGTTCTCGATCAGGTTCTCGAACAGGCGGAGTAGCTCCTCGCGGTCGCCCGCGATCATCACCGGCGGCTCCGGCAGATGGATCTCGACCTCGACCTGGCGCTCACGTGCCAGTGGCTCGAGCCCGTCGGCGACCTGGCGGATGATCGGCACGAGATCGACCAGGGTGTCGGGGCGGACATGGGCCGACAACTCGACCCGCGACAACGACAGGAGATCGTCGATCAGGCGCGCCATGCGGGTGGCCTGGTTGTGCATGATGCCGAGGAAGCGTTCCCGCGCCTTCGGATCGTCCTTGGCCTGGCCCTGCAGGGTGTCGATGAAGCCCGACAGCGCGGCTAGCGGCGTGCGCAGCTCGTGGCTGGCATTGGCGACGAAGTCGGCGCGCATTTCCTCGACCCGGCGCAGCGGCGTCTGATCGTGGAAGGTCATCAGCATGCACTTGTCGGCGCCCCCGAAGCTGGTCGGCACTGGCACCGGCGTGATCATGAGCTCCATCCATCGATCGACCGGAACATGGTCGAGATAGGTCGCGCGCCGCGGCTCCGTGGTCGCGATCGCCTCGCGCAGCGCCGTGATGATCTCCGGCGAGCGCAGCGCGAACTGGGCGAGCTCGTTCCGGCGCAGCGCCGGCGCGAGCTGGGCGGCGGCGGCGTTGAGGTGGATGACGCGGCCGGCGCGGTCGAGCAGCACCGCCGGATCGGGCATGCCGGCGACCACGGCGGCCACCGCCGCGCTCTCGACCGGGTTGATGCGGCTGACGTCGTCGCGGGAAGCGGCAGGATCGTGCAGCCGCCACGGGATCAGGGCAGCCGCCGCGATGCAGAGGAACACGATTGCGGCGTGCAGCGCCGACAATTCGCCGAGCGAGACCACGACGGACAGCGCCAGCGCCGCGGCGATCAGGATAATGGTCGAGTGCCGCAGCCGATCGGACCAGGGCTGGGCGGAGGGAGAAGATGGGGCATCGATCGCCACGGGACGGGCTTCTCCTGGAGGACTTGTCCTAAGGACTTGGCACCGTTCAGGCGCCGCTGTCGCTGCGCTCTCTCACATAGGCGGCTTCAGGCGCCGGGCCGGGGTCCAGCTTGAGCGCCGCCTGTTGCAGGCGCTTCGATCGCGCGCCGATGATAACTTCTCGAAACGTCAGCAAGATTACAGATAAGACGAAGGGAGACAGATAATAGAGGACGCGGAACAACAGCATGCCGCCGAGCAGCTCCTCCCGGTCCATCTGCCAGAGGCCGACCAGCATGGCGGCATCGAACACGCCGAGGCCGCCGGGCGAATGGCTGGCGAAGCCGAGCAGGGTCGCCGAGACGAAGATCACCGCGACCACGACGAAACCGAGATTGGGCTCGTCCGGGACCAGCACGTACATCGCCAGCGCGCAGAAACCGAGATCGACGATGCCGATCACGATCTGGAGCAGCGTCAGCGGCCCGCCCGGCAGCACCACGGTCCACGGGCCGCGGCCGACCACCCGCGGCTGGGTCCAGACCCAGACCACGTAGCCGACCAGGGCGACGATGATCATCAGCGCCAGCGTCCGGTTCAGCCAGGGCGGCAGCTGGTCGATCGAGGCGGCGGCCTCCGGATGGTAGGAGATGCCGAGGCCGAGCACGGCGGCATTGCCCAGCCAGAAGGTCAGGCCGGCGAGGAAGCAGATTTTTGCGACGTCGATCGCGTTCAGCCCATAGGCCGAATAGATGCGGTAGCGCACCGCGCCGCCGGTGAAGACGGACGCGCCGACATTGTGGCCGATCGAATAGCTGGTGAAGGCCGCGAGCGCGTTGATGCGATAGGGCACATGGGCATGGCCGATCGCGCGCACCGCGAACAGGTCGTAGAAGGTCAGGGTGAAATAGCCCGCGGCGACGAACAGCGCCGCCATCGCGATCTGCCTCGGCTCGGTGCTCTTGATCGCCTCGAGGACCTCGTTGAAATCGATGCCCCTCAGCATGTGATAGAGCACATAGCAAGCGATACCGATGACCGCGATGCTGATCACAACTCCAAGCTTATGCAGGATTTGCTTCTGGCGCAGAAACGTCATCGCCCTGCGTATGGGTTCCAGCATCTAGACCTCGAACAACGCTTCAGCGGCCAGGACGGCCGGAGAACAGGCGAACGACGCACAGGCACGCGGCGGCCCTTCACCGCCGGCTCCGGCATCGCGCATGCCCCCTCCCCCTCCACTAGCGCGTTTTCGGGCGAAGTGGAATTCGCCAATTCGAACAAAAACACGTGCCTTCAATATTTTAGGCAGGGTTACGGCTCCTGGGGCACGGCTTGGCGCTTTCGGCGGCAAGGCTCGACGCGAATCTCCATGGCAATCTTGCGCAGACGCCATGAAGTTTTGATGATTTCGGCCGCGCAATGTTCCGTCACGAGTTAAGCCGACGTCAATCTATGGGGCACGCCCGCCCGCTGAAGAGGATGATCGACGCGGCTGGTCACGTCAGGGTGCACGGCAACATCACGGAGTGGCCGGCGGCACGGTGCGCGAGACCACCCGGTCGCGCAACCAGGCGCCGATGGTGCAGCCGACGAGGTAGCAGGCGAACAAGACCAGCCCGAGATCGAGCCAGTAGCCGAAACGGCCGGGGACCACATGGGTGAATGAGGCAGCGACCAGGCCCGCAACCAGCGCCGCGAGCCAGCGCGCCGTCACCTTCGAGGTGCCGTTGCCGCGCTGGACCACCGAGATCCAGCCCATGCAAAAGCCCAGCAGCAGCGAGCCGATCAGCCAGCCCAGATGGAACGAGACGAGATAAGGCATCGTCACCTCACCAGAAATTCGATGCGGCGGTTCTGCGCCTTGCCTTCATCGGTGTCGTTGCCGGCGACGGGCTGCGTGCTGCCATGGCCGACCGCGGTGAAGCGGCTGGCGGGCAGGCCGGCCTTGACCAGATAATCGATCACCGCCTGCGCGCGCTTTTCCGAGAGCGCCTGGTTGAAGGAGTCCCCGCCGTCGGCGTCGGTGTGTCCGACGACCTCGATATTGGTGGTGGGGCAGCGCAGCGCGGTCTCGATGAGACGATCGAGGATGCCGGCCGAGTCAGGATCGATCTCCGCGCGCTTGGTCGCGAAGCGGATCTTGCCCTTGGTCAGGAGTTCCGAGAACAATTGCTGGCACACGGTGCCGTCGACGGGGCCTGCCGCCGGCTTCACGGTGATCTCCGGCTTGTACTGCCAGTTTTTCGGGAAGTCCTTGCCGAGGCCTGCGCGGATGTCGTTGGCGGCTCCTTCGTAAAGCGCATCGCCCGACAGCTTCACCTCGCGGTCGGAGACGACGAGCGTGCCGGTCGACAGCCGCGACAGCGCGCCGAGCGCTGCGACGACTGCCGTGCTGAAGGCGCCGGGTGCGCCGATGCTGGCCTTGAGATTGTCGACGACCTTCTCGGTGAAGAACTTTCGCGACGCGCTGGTGGCGATCGCCGCGTGGACGTTGTTGTCGGGAACGTAGCCGGTCAGCGTCACCGTCGCTGCCACCGGATCCTTGTAGGCCTGGAAGATATAGGGCGGCGCCTTGATCTCGTTGGCGGCAATCGAAAAACCCTCCGGCAGGTTCTTCAGCGCCGCTGCGATCGATTCGCGGCCGCCGAGCTCGCGCGCCATGCCCGACAGATTGACCTTGGTGTCCGTGATCGTGATCTTGCCGTCCTTGAGCTTGCCGATCTGATCCAGCAACAGCATCGCGGCGGCCTCGAACCGAGGCGGCGCGCCGCGGGCCAGCCCCATCTGGTCGGCCACCTCGACGCCGCCGACCTCCTTGCGGGCAGCCTCGGTCAGCCGCGCCTTCATCGACGGCAAGGGCGCGGAGCCCGACAGCGTCACCCGCACCACGTCGCGCTCGGCGTTCCAGACGAAGGGCTTGGCCTCGGGAACAAGGCGCGTCCGGTCGTCGACCAGCCGCACGCCCGGGACGGTTTCGACCGCCATCACGGCGTCGCGGCGCCCCTCCTCGGAAAAGGCATCCGCGGCAAGGCTGACGTCGCGGCCATCGACCGCGATCCGGGTCTTGTCCAGAACGGTATCCTTCAGCGCAGCCGAACTGCGGGCCGAAAGATCGGCCTCGACCGGTAAGGTATTATTCCAGGCCGCAAATCCCCACATGATGGCCAGGGGGATCAGCCCCGGCCACCATTTGCTGGCCCAACTGAAAAGCTTCTGCATTCGACGACCCGAACTCTGGAAACGGAGACAAAACAAACCCTTGGCAGGCTGTCAAACCGGAAATGGCGCCGTACCGAAGGCCCCGGCCGGACAATCGGAATAACTTTTTCTTCAAGGGTTCTTCCGTAAGTTGAAACCGGAATGCCAGAGTCCCCCCAGCCGGTCATGAAACAATTGCGTAACAACGTCATCCGGGCCGGGCTGGGAGCACTCTATTTCAGCGGGGCACACCACCTGCTGCGCCCGCTTTTGTCCGGCGTCGGCGCCATATTCATGCTGCACCATGTGCGGCCGGCCCGTGAGGCCGCGTTCCAGCCGAACAGGCATCTCGAAGTCACCCCCGAATTCCTCCGTGCGACGCTGCGCCATTTGCGCTCGCGCGACATCGACATCGTCAGCATGGACGAACTGCATGAGCGGCTGGTGCAGGGCCGGTTCGACCGCCGCTTCGCCGCCTTCACCCTCGACGACGGCTATCGCGACAATCTGGACTACGCATTGCCGGTGCTGCGCGAATTTGACGCGCCGCTGGCGGTCTATGTCGCGAGCGATTTTGCCGAGGGCACCGGACGATTGTGGTGGACAGCACTGGAGGCCGTGATCGCCAAAGCCGAGCAGATCGAGGTCAAAATCGGCCATTCCGCGCTGCGGCTCGATGCGACGACGATTGCGGCGAAGCAGGCGGCGTTCGACCGCCTGCACGACTGGCTGCGTGCGCTGCCGGGCGAGCACGACCTGGCGCGCGAGATCGGGGCGCTGTGCACGACATACGACGTCGACATGGCAGCGCTGTGCCGCAGCCTGTGCCTGTCCTGGGCCGAGGTGAAGACATTTGCCGCCGATCCGCTGGTCACGATCGGCGCGCATAGCGTCAGCCATTGCAACCTCGCCAAGCAGGCGGAAGACATCGCCGCGCAGGAGATGGCCGTGAGCCGCGCGCGGATCGAGCAGGCGCTGGAGCGCCCCGTGTTGCATCTCGCTTATCCCTATGGCGACCGCGACGCCGCGGGGACGCGCGAATTCGCCCTTGCCGCATCCGCCGGCTTCAAGACCGCGGTGACGACGCGGCCCGGCATGCTGTTCGCGGAGAATGCCGGCCACATGACCGCGCTGCCCCGCGTCTCACTCAATGGCAACTACCAGGACACGCGGATCCTGCCGGTGCTGACCTCGGGCGCCGCGACCGCGATGTGGAATGGCTTTCGCCGGATCGCGGCGGCTTGATTCGTCCGCATAGTCAGACCTCATCCTGAGGGCGCTCCGAAGGAGCGCGTCTCGAAGGATGGGCCGCCCGCATCCTTCGAGACGCGCTGACGCGCTCCTTCGGGATGAGGGCGGAGTTGGCGGCCCTTCCTTGACTCCCCTCCCGGCCCCGCTCACAACGAGCGCCAACCAAGGGAGGTACCATGTTCAACGATCTGTTCTCGCTCAAAGGCCGTGTCGCGCTGGTGACCGGCGGCTCGCGCGGCATCGGCAAGATGATCGCGGCGGGATTCCTCAGCGCCGGCGCGGCAAAGGTCTACATCACCGCGCGCAAGGCCGGCCCGTGCGAGGCGACCGCGCAAGAGCTCACCGCGCAATATGACGGCGAATGCATCGCGCTGCCGATCGACATCTCCACCGTCGAAGGCTGCAACAGGCTCGCCGGCGAAATCATCAGGCTGGAGCCGAAGCTCGACATTCTCGTCAACAATGCCGGCGCCGCCTGGGGCGCGGAGTTCGACGAATTCCCCGAAAGCGGCTGGGACAAGGTCATGGACCTCAACGTCAAGTCGCTGTTCTTCCTGACCAAGGCGCTGGCGAAGCCGCTCCGCGCGGCCGCGAGCGCGGAGCGGCCGGCGAAGGTGATCAACATCGCCTCCGTCGATGGCATCTTCGTCAATCCGAGCGAGACGTATTCCTACGCTGCCAGCAAGGCGGCCGTGATCCATCTGACTCGGCGCATGGCGACGAAGCTGATCAAGGACAACATCAACGTCACCGCGATCGCGCCGGGCGCGTTCAAGTCCGACATGAACCGCGCCGCGCGCGACCATGCCGACGAGGTCGCAAAGCGCATTCCGGCGCGGCGGATCGGCAGCGACGAGGACATGGCCGGCGTCGCGATCTATCTCGCCTCGCGCGCCGGCGATTATGTGGTCGGCAACACCATCGCGGTCGACGGCGGAGTGGTGTACGCGAACGCAGGGCTGGAGATCGCAGGGTAGGCGGGAAGGACTTCGGCAAAGGCCGCGCCTTACACACTCTGTCATGCCCCGCGAAGGCGGGGCATCCAGTACGCCGCGGCCTATCGGCTCAATCACTGCTGCCGCGGAGTACTGGATCACCCGCTTTCGCGGGTGATGACAGTCTTCGTATGGTGCGACGGACGCGCCTCGCGAGCAGCCGTTACGACTCGATCTTCACGTACTCGAAATCGCCGGGCTTGTTGTCGATGCCGACCTTGGGCGGCGAGATCCAGGAGGCGAACTGGCCGATCTCGGTGACGGGCTGCATCAGCGAGGTGATGAAGTCGCCGTCGCTCGCCGAGGGCAGCCATTCATCCCGACGCTTCGCCCAGGTGGCCTCGTCGATCAAGATGCCGTCGGGCGTCGCGTGCACGTCTTTGAACTCGCCGATGTGGCGATGGAAGGCGACGTTGGGCAGCGTCAGCTTGAAGTCGTAGCCCGCGGTCGAGATCACCTTGTTCCAGCGCAGCATGCCCTTGATGCAATCCTGGGTGTAATCGTCGCGCAGGCGCATGTTGAGCGCGGTCAGCGCCGGCTCGTCGACCAGCTTGGCCTCGCCGTTGATCAGCTTGAGCACCGGATAGGTGGAATTCTTGAGCTGGTGATCGTCGTCGATCTGGGTCTCGTGATAGCGGCCCTTGATGCCGGCGTTGAAGGCGTTGGCCGCGTTGGTCGAGACCTCCGAGCCGAACAGGTCGAGCGACAGCGTGTAGTGCAGGTTCAGCTTCTTCTGGATGGTCGGCAGATCGATCACGCCGAGCGCGCGCACCTTGGCGATGTCGGTGGGATCGCTGATGCCGGCTTGCTTCATCGCATCGCAGGTGCGCTGCACGACGCGGGTGATGCCGGTCTCGCCGACGAACATGTGATGCGCCTCTTCCGTCAGCATGAAGCGGCAGGTGCGCGACAAGGGATCGAAGCCCGACTGCGCCAGCGAGTGCAGCTGCATCTTGCCATCGCGGTCGGTGAAATAGGTGAACATGAAGAAGGACAGCCAGTCCGGCGTCGCCTCGTTGAAGGCGCCCAGCATGCGCGGCGCATCGGCATCGCCCGAGCGGCGGCGCAGCAGATCATCGGCTTCTTCACGTCCGTCGCGGCCGAAATACTTTTGCAGCAGGTAGACCATCGCCCAGAGATGGCGGCCTTCCTCGACATTGACCTGGAACAAATTGCGCATGTCGTAGAGCGAGGGCGCTGTCTTGCCGAGATGGCGCTGCTGCTCGACGGAGGCGGGCTCGGTGTCGCCCTGGATCACGATCAGGCGGCGCAGCATGGCGCGATGCTCGCCCGGGACTTCCTGCCAGGCCGGCTCGCCATAATGCTCGCCGAACGGAACGACGCGATTCTCTTCCTGCGGAGCAAGGAGAATGCCCCAGCGATATTCGGGCATGCGCACGTAGTCGAACTTGGCCCAGCCGCGCGGATCGACCGAATAGGCCGTGCGCAAATAGACCAGCGATTCCTGGAAGCCCTCAGGGCCCATGTCGCTCCACCAGTCCATGTAACCGGGATGCCAGCCTTCCAGCGCCTTGAGCACCTGGCGGTCTTCGGCGAGGTTCACGTTGTTGGGAATCTTGGTCGAGTAGTCGACGTTCATGATGTTCATGTTCATGGCCGTGCTCCTTGCGATCTCTTCCCGTCATGCCCGGCCTTGTGCCGGGCATCCACGTTCTTGCTTCTTTGAGCCAAGGACGTGGATGGCCGGGACATTTGTGCAAAGACGCGCTTCGCGCTTCTGCCCGGCCATGACGCAGTGAAAGTCATCAAACCCGCGTCATATCGAATTTCGGCTTCTGCCCGCTGCCGTAGCGGCGCAGCGCGCCTTCCTCGCCGACCGCGTTGGGGCGCTGGAAGATCCAGTTCTGCCAGGCGGTGAGGCGCGCGAAGATTTTCGATTCCATCGTCTCGGGACCGACGAAGCGGAGGCTCGCTTCCATGCCGGTGAGACTGTCGGGCGAGAAGCTGGCGCGCTCCTCGAGGAAGACGCGGACCTCGTCATCCCAGTCGATGTCGTCGAGCGCGAAGGTGACGAGGCCGAGCTCTTCCGCCTGCTCGGCGTCGAGCGCGGTGCCGAGCGTTGCTTCCGCGCGCTCCACATCGGACGGATCGGCCTGGAAGCGTGATTGAAGCCGCGTCAGCCCATGGCTCATCGGATAGGGACCGAAGTTCATCGCCGAGAGCTCGATCGACGGCGGCGGGCGGTTGTCGCCCTGGCGCGTGCCGATCAGCATGTAGGAGCGGTCGGCGGCGAAGACGAGCTCGGCGAGCGTGCCGGCAAAGCAGGAGCCGGGCTCGACCAGCGTCACCAGCGTACGCGAGGTGACGTCGATGCGCTTCAGCACGCGCTTCCAGTAGTGCCTGATCTCGTTGACCAGCCAGTGCGCCTTGTTGGCTTCGAGGAAGGCATCGCAAGCGAGCACATGGGCGCGGTCGCCATGGCTCTTGAACACCAGCATGGCGATCTCGAGCTCGTTGATGCGCAGATGCAGAATCGCGTCATCGAGCTCGCGCGCGACCTGGAGCGGCCAGAACGAAGCCCCCTGCGCCATCATGGCGTCGATGTCGGCCGGCGGCGCGGTCTCCGGTGCCTTGATCGAGATGGTCGCGATGCGAGCAGTGCGATCGATGTCGACGGTGACGAAGCCGTAACGGATGCTGTTGTCGTCGATGATGCGCTTGAGCGGCGTCAGCGCAATGCCCTTGCCGCTGCCGGTGCGTTTCGAAGCGGCCGCAAATTCCCTGGCGCGCTCGGCGATCCTGGCTTCCAGCTTCGAGTTCGGCGCGATCTCGTCGACGAGGCGCCACTGCACGGCGCGCTTGCCTTTCACGCCTTCCTCGATGGTGCAGAAGACATCGGCGTGGTCGCGGCGCACCTTGCGCTTGTCGACCACGCGAGTGAGGCCGCCGGTGCCGGGCAGCACCGCGAGCAGCGGCACTTCGGGCAGCGCGACAGCCGACGAGCCGTCATCGGCGAGGATGATGTGGTCGGTCGCAAGCGCCAGCTCATAGCCGCCGCCGGCGGCCGAGCCGTTCACCACCGTGATGAAGCGCTGGCCGGAATTCTCCGAGGAGTCTTCCATGCCGTTACGGGTCTCGTTGGTGAACTTGCAGAAGTTGACCTTGTGGGCGTGCGTCGAGCCCGCGAGCATGCGGATGTTGGCGCCGGCACAGAACACGCGGTTCTTGGCCGAGCGCATGATGACGACCTTCACCCCGGGATGCTCGAAGCGCAGGCGCTGGATCGCGTCCGCAAGCTCGATGTCGACGCCGAGGTCGTAGGAATTGAGCTTGAGCAGGTAGCCCTCGAACAGGCCGCCATTTTCGTCGACGTCCATGGTCAGCGTCGCGACGTCGCCATCGACCGTGAGCTTCCAGTGCTTGTAGCGGGACGGTTCGGTCTGGAAATCGATGAACGTCGCGCCGCCTGCGAGGCGCCGATCTTCCCCGGCCATTGGTCATCCCTGAGCTTGATTATGGGTTTTGGTTTGAGCGTTAGATGCACAATAATGCATCTTATCGGACAAGTCTAGACCGAATCTAGGCCTTATATGCACTTTGCTTCATCTGACGCGACACCCCCAGATGCGCTTCACGCCGCCTGAAGTCCCGGATCATCCCGCAAGGCCGCCCTTGCGAACTGCGCGATCGCGTCGAGCGTGGGCCCCGGCACCTCGCGATGCGGGGAATGCGCTGCGCCCGCAATGATCGTCAGGTCGACCGGGCAATAACATTCCTCCTGCGCGATCTCGGCTTGGCGCAAGGTCCCGTATTGGTCGTCGACGCCCTGCACGACCATGATGGGCACGCGGATATAGGCGAGATATTCGGAGATATCCCAATCGCGGAATTTTGGATCGAGCCAGGCGCCGTTCCAGCCGTAGAAGGCGTTGTCGACGTCCTTGTGCCAGCGCGCCAGCTTTGTCTTGAGATCCGTGGTCTCGAACGTCGTCTTGATCGCGGCAATGGATTTGATCGAGATGTCCTCGACGATGAAATGCGGAGCGATCAGCACCAGACCGCTCAGGCGATGATCCTGATGCGCCCCGGCATAGATGGTGGCGATCGAAGCACCGTCGGAATGGCCGAGCAGGAGGCCACGCTTGAACCCGATCGCATCGAGCAGCTTCGGCAGCACGTCCAGCGCCTCGCGCTGCATGTAATCGAGCGGCCGCGGCAACGCGACCGGACTGGACTGCCCGTAACCGGCGCGTGAGTAAACGAAGATGCCAGCGCCGGTCGCCTGCTGCAGCTTCTCCGGGAAATCGCCCCAGAGGCCTGCCGACCCGAGGCCTTCATGCAGCATGACGATGGTGGGGGCGTCAGACGATTGCGGCGCAAGCCATTTGTATTCGAGGCTGGCGCCATCGATACTGAGGAAGCCGGTGGGGGTGAGGTTGGTCATGGTCCAATTCCCATTCCTAGCCAATACCGAGATGCCCACCCTCCCCTGGAGGGGGAGGGTCGATTCACAGCGAGCGCAGCGAGATGTGAAGCGGGGTGGGGTGACAGCCTCTCCGCGGGTGCGGTGCCCGTTGAGAGATCACCCCACCCCGTCACGCGTCTCGCTACGCTCGATCGCGTGCCGACCCACGGGCGAGCTACGCTCGTCCCGGACCCCTCCAGGGGAGGGTAAGCGAGCGCGTTCGCCGCCAACTCACTCAATGTGCCCCTTCCCGCAGCTTGAATCGCTGGATCTTTCCGGTCGCGGTCTTCGGCAGCGAGTCCACCACTTCGATCCAGCGCGGATATTTCCACGGACCGATCTTCTGCTTGACGTGCTCCTTGAGCATCTCCTGCAAGTCCGTCGTCGTTGCGCCCGGTCGCAGCACGACGAAGGCCTTCGGCTTCAACAGGCCTTCCGGATCGGCCTCAGGCACGACGGCCGCTTCCAGCACCGCCGGATGCGTGATCAGCGCGCTCTCGACCTCGAAAGGCGAGACCCAGATGCCGGAGACCTTGAACATGTCGTCGGCGCGGCCGCAGAAGGTGTAGCGGCCATCCGCGTCACGAACATATTTGTCGCCGGTGCGGGTCCACGGCCCTTCAAATGTGCGGCGGCTCTTGTGGCGCTGATTCCAATAACCCTCGCCAGCGGAAGGCGCATCGACCAGCAATTCGCCGACCTCGCCGTCGGCGACGTCCTGGCCGGCCTCGTTGACGAGCCGCACTGCATAGCCCGGCACCGGCTTACCTGACGTGCCGTATTTGATGTCGCCGGGCGCATTCGACAGGAAGATGTGCAGCAGCTCGGTCGAGCCGACGCCGTCGAGGATATCGACGCCGAAGCGCGCCTTCCAGCTGATGCCGACGGATTCCGGCAGCGCCTCGCCGGCGGAGGTGCAGATGCGCAGGGCCTTGCCGCCACGCTCGGCCTTCACGGTCTCGTCGTTGAGCATGGCCGCGAACAGGGTTGGCACGCCGTAGAAGATCGACGGGTTGTAGCGGTTCATCAGGTCGAACATGCGCGCCGGCGTCGGCCGCTCGCTGTTGAGGATCACGCTGGCGCCGACCGACATCGGGAAGGTCAGGGCATTGCCGAGGCCATAGGCGAAGAACAGTTTTGCCGCGGAGAGACACACGTCGCTTTCGCGGATGCCGAGCACCTGTTTCGCATAGGTGTCCGCCGTCGCCTGCAAATTCGAATGCAGATGGCGCACGCCCTTGGGCATGCCGGTCGAGCCGGACGAGTACAGCCAGAAAGCCGGTTCGTCCGCATGCGTCGCGGCGGTGGTGAACTGATCGCTCTCGCCTGAGAGCTCCTCGGCGAGCTGCTTGTGGCCGTTCTGCTTGGCGCCGGAGACCACGACATACTCGAGATCGGGCATGCGGCCGACCACGTCCTTGATGACGGGATAGAGCGCTTCGGACACGAACAGCACCCGCGCGCGGCAGTCGGCGAGGATGTAGGCGTATTGGTCCGCGGTCAGCAGCGTGTTGAGCGGCACCGGCACGATGCCGGCGCGGATCGCGCCCAGGAACACGATCGGGAAATCGACCGTATCGAGCATGATCATCGCCACGCGCTCCTCGCGGCGGACGCCGAGCCGGCGCAGCATGTTGGCGGCGCGCCGGGTTTGTTGCTGGAGCTCGCCATAGGTGAGCCGCGAGACGGTGTCGTCGAAGGCAAGCTTGCTGCCGCGGCCCTCCTCGACGTTTCGGTCGAGCAGCCAGGTCACCGTGTTATAGGATCCCTCGCTCACGGACATCTCCCCCGAATTTAGAATTATAATTCATAGAAAGACATCACGACGGCTTGCTGTCAATGCCAGCAGGCACTATGTTTCATTAAAACGCGCCGCAGGACACCTGTAAAGAAGGCTCATGACCGAAAGTCCCGACGCCGAATCCCGCTTCCTCGAACAGCTCGGCCAGCGCGTACGCACCATGCGCGCACTGCGCGGCATGTCGCGCAAAGTGCTCGCCAAGGTATCTGGGATTTCGGAGCGCTACATTGCGCAGCTCGAAAGCGGCAAGGGCAACGTCTCCATCGTGCTGCTGCGCCGCGTCTCCGACGCGATGGGCGCACACCTCGAAGACCTGCTGCCGAGCGCCGATCCGACGCCGGACTGGCAGATGTTTCGCGACCTCCTGCGCAAGGCGACCCCCAGCCAGATCGCGCAGGCCAAAGATCTGCTCACCGGGGGCAGCGCCTCCGCGCCGCGGCGCGCGCCATTCTGCGGCATCGCGCTGATCGGCTTGCGTGGCGCCGGCAAGTCCACACTCGGCAGGATGCTGGCGAAGAAGATCGGCTGGAGCTTCGTCGAGCTCAACAAGGAGGTCGAGCAGCAGAACGGGCTCTCGGTCGCCGAGATCATCGCGCTCTACGGCCAGGAAGGCTTTCGCCGCATGGAGCAGGCGGCGCTGCAGCAGCTGCTCGCGCGCAACGAGCTGATGGTGCTGGCGACCGGCGGCGGCATCGTCTCGGAGCCTTTGACCTTCGACCAGGTCCTGACCTCGTTCTACACGATCTGGCTGAAGGCCGAGCCCCAAGAGCACATGGCGCGCGTGCGCCGCCAGGGCGACCTGCGCCCGATGGCGGATGATCGCTCGGCGATGGCGGAGCTGCGCAACATCCTGCTCAGCCGCGAGCCGCTCTATTCGCGCGCAACCGCGGTGGTGGATACGGCAGGATTGTCGGTGGATGACGCCGCAGCAAGGCTGATCGATGCGGTGCGGCCGGTGCTGCAGAACGAAGCCCGCAGCTTCGGGCTGCGCAGTGTGGCGCTGTAGGGATGACCGACACTGACATCACAATTTCCATGTTCGAGCGGATCGGCGGCAGCGCCACGATCGATCGTCTGGTCGACCGCTTCTACGACCGCATGGACACGCTGCCGGAGGCGCAGGTGATCCGCGCCATGCATGCGGCCGATCTCGGCCTGATCAGGGACGTGCTGAAACGCTATCTCACCGAATGGACAGGCGGCCCGCGGCTTTACTCCGTCGAGAAGGGCCATCCGCGGCTGCGCCAGCGCCATTTCGGTTTCGCCATCGGCGATGCCGAGCGCGACGCGTGGATGCTCTGCATGCGCGGCGCGCTGGAAGAAGCGGTGACAGACAGCGCGGCGCGGCGGGATCTCGATCAGGCGCTGTCCGGTCTTGCCGATTGGATGCGCAACCGGCCGTGACGTAGCCTGGGTGAGCGAAGCGACGTCCGGGGTCTTAGCTTCCCGGGTATCGCTTCGCGACGCCGCTAAAGCATGATCCGGAAAAGTGCGAAGCGGTTTTCCGGAAAGATCATGCGTAAACAACAAGCTGAAGCGCGATGACGATTCATCCAAATCTCATCGCGCTTTAGACCGACCAGTAATGCGGATGCGGATACGGCCGTGAGCGGTCGCCCCAGTCGAACGCCTCGCCGTCGAACTCGCACGGGCCGCTGCTGAGCTCCTCCAGCGTCGAGTCGATCTGGAACGCCTGCCGTCCCGGATCGTATTTCAGCGCGCTCCACTGCAGCGGATAATGATGATGGGTGCCGAGCAGCCCGCCGGTCTTGATCACGGCATAGGCGACCATTCCGCTCATCTTGTCGAGCATCAGCCGTTCGATCGTGCCGAGCTTCGTGCCGTCGCGTCCGTAGACGGCAACGTGCTCCACGCGATCACTGGGAACCATGGTATGGTGCATGGGCTCCTCCCTGTTCTCTTGTGCTGGCGACGATTATAGCACCGGTTTCGAGGCGAGGGAGGAACTACAGAAGCTGCGAGCGCACGGCCTCGGCGCCTTCGCGCAACAGCGGCAGGAAGCGGTCGATCAGTTCCTGCGCCGGCACGCGATCGACATGCGCGCCCATGTTGATGGCCGCGACGATCACGCCGTCGTAGCGGCGGACGGCGACCGAGATCGAGCGGAAATGCGGCTCGGCCTCGCGGTCGACCAGCGAATAACCCTGCGCGCGGTCGGCCGTGATGCGCGCGAGCAGCACCTTCGGGTCGGTCACCGTCTGCGGCGTCAGCGCCTCGCGCTTCATCGCATTCAGGCGCGCGGCGAGATCGGTATCGCCGAACTGCCCCAGCATGGCGCGGCCGACCGAGGTGCAGAAGGCCGGCAGGCGATAGCCGATCTCCAATCCGCCCGAGAACACCCGCGTCGGGCCGCCGCGGGCGATGAACACGACATCGTCACCATCGAGCACCGCCAGCGAGGAGATTTCCTGCGCCGCGGTCGCGATGCGGTCGAGCACGGGTTGAAGTACGGCAATGATCTGGCTCGAGCGCAAATATGATGCGGCCAACGTCAGCACATGCGGAGTCAGCGAGAACAACTTGCCATCGCCGGAGACGTAACCGCCGCGCTGAAGCGTGAACAGCATGCGCCGTGCGGTGGCGCGCGGCAGATCGGCGGCGCGGGCGAGATCGCTCAGCGTCATCGGGCCGGCCGTGGTGCCGAAGCACTGCAGCAGCCGCAGGCCGCGATCGAGGGCCTCGACGAAGTCCGTCGCGCGCTCGTCGCTCTCGCTGCGCTTCAGCTTGGGCATGGCTTCGGGACAATCCTGCAAAATAGTGCTTGCTGCCGCTCCAAGGCATGGCATAATTCGCCCATTCGTTCAATAGGCGAACAATCGCCTCCACAAGGATGCACGCGCCATGATGAGCCAGGAGCAGAACGACCTGATCACCCGCACCGGGCCGAAGGACCCCTGCGGCAAGCTGATGCGGAGCTACTGGCAGCCGGCGGCGCTGGTGGATGAGCTGGAAGGCGCGCGGCCGATCCGTCCCGTCAGGCTGCTCGGCGAGAACCTGGTGCTGTTTCGCGACGAGAGCGGACGCTATGGGCTGATCGACCGCCACTGCGCGCATCGCGGCGCCGACCTCGCCTTCGGGCGTTTGGAGCATGGCGGCCTGCGCTGTGCTTTCCATGGCTGGCTATTCGACGCCACCGGCCAGTGCATCGAGACGCCGGCCGAGCCGAAGGATTCAAAACTCTGCCAGAACATCCGCCAGCGCTCCTATCCCGTGGTGGAGAAGAGCGGCATCCTCTGGGCTTATCTCGGCGAGAGTGCGCCGCCCGCATTCCCGGAGATCGACTGCTTCATCGCGCCGGGCAGCCATACGTTCGCGTTCAAGGGGCACATGGCCTGCAACTGGCTGCAGGCGCTGGAGGTCGGCATCGATCCCGCCCACGCCTCCTACCTGCACCGCTTCTTCGAGGACGAGGACACCTCGACCGCCTACGGCAAGCAATTCCGCGGCGCCTCGGCCGGCTCCGACCTGCCGATGACGAAGATCCTGCGCGAATACGACCGCCCGATCATCAATGTCGAGCACACCGAATATGGCCTGCGGCTGATCGCGCTGCGCGAGATCGACGCGGAACGGACGCATGTGCGCGTCACCAACCAGCTGTTCCCGCACGGCTTCGTCATCCCCATGAGCACGGAGATGACGATCACGCAGTGGCACGTGCCCGTCGATGACGAGAACTGCTACTGGTACGCGATCTTCACCAGCTACACGAACCCGGTCGACGAGAAGAAAATGCGCGACCAGCGGCTCGAGCTCTATGAGCTGCCCGACTACAAATCGCGCAAGAACCGCAGCAACGATTACGGTTTCGATCCGCACGAGCAGCAGACCGCGACCTATACCGGCATGGGCAACGACATCAACGTGCACGACCAATGGGCGGTGGAATCGATGGGCGCGATTCAGGACCGCACCAAGGAGCATCTCGGACAGTCCGACAAGGCGATCGTGCAGTACCGCCGCCTGCTGCGGCAGGAGATCGAGAAGGTCCAGAACGGCGAGAAGCCGATGCTGTTCCTGGACGAGGCCAACGCACGCAGCATCCAGGGACCGGCGACGATGGACGGCATCGGGCCGACGCGGGGCTGGGAGACCTACTGGATGGAAGTCGACGTCAAGCGCCGCCGCGGCGCGCCCTGGACGGCGCCGGTGCCGAAGGAGATCGAAGGCAAGGTGCATCGGCTGACGGCGGCGGAGTGACGTCTATTCCCGTCATTGCGAGCCAAGCGAAGCAATCCAGTCTGTCACCGCCGGCGCATTGCTGGATTGCTTCGTCGCAAGAGCTCCTCGCAATGACGGAGAATGTGGCGCATGCTTCGAGCCTCACGACTGAAGGAGTAGCAAAGTGACTTTCGTCGCGCGCCATGCGCTGTGGTCGGATGAGCAGAAAGATGCGGCAACGCGCATGCGCCGTATCGCCGAGGAAAAGAACCTCGAGGTCATCCGCCTCGCCTTCCCCGACCAGCACGGCATTTTGCGCGGCAAGACCGTCGTCGCCGCCGAGGCGATCGCCTCGCTCGAAAGCGGCTGCTCCATCACCACGACGATGCTCGCCAAGGACACCTCGCACCGCACGGTGTTTCCGGTGTTCACGTCAGGCGGCGGCTTCGGCATGAAGGAGATGGAGGGCGCGGCCGATGTGCTGATGGTCGCCGATCCCACCACGTTTCGCGTGCTGCCATGGGCCCCGGCGACGGGCTGGGTGCTGTGCGACCTCTATTTCAACGACGGCCGCCCAGTGCCGTTCGCAACCCGCCGGCTCTACAAGAGCGTGCTCGATGAGCTCGGCACGCGTGGTTACGACTTCATCGCGGGCCTCGAAGTGGAATTTCACATCTTCAGGCTCGACGATCCGCACATGCGCGCGGAGGATGCCGGCCAGCCGGGCACACCGCCATCGGTGAGCCTGCTCAGCCACGGCTATCAATATCTCACCGAGCAGCGCTTCGATCAGATGGAGCCGGTGCTGGAGATCTTGCGGCGTGACATCGTCGCGCTTGAGCTGCCCTTGCGCTCGGTCGAGGTCGAGTTCGGACCCAGCCAGTGCGAGTTCACCTTCCAGCCGAGGAAAGGGCTGGAGCCCGCCGACAACATGGTGCTGTTCCGCTCTGCCGTGAAGCAGATCGCGCGACGCCATGGCTATCACGCCACCTTCATGTGCCGCCCAAAACTGCCGAACGTGTTCGCCAGCGGCTGGCACCTGCATCAGTCGATCGTCTCGCGCACGAGCGGCGAGAACCAATTCATGGCGAATGCGGAGGGCGAGCCGCTCAGCGCGTTCGGCCGGGCCTATCTCGCCGGCCTGCTCGACCACGCGCGCGCATCGACCGTGTTCACGACCCCGACCATCAACGGCTACAAGCGCTATCGGTCCTATTCGCTGGCCCCGGACCGCGCGATCTGGGGCCGCGACAATCGCGGCGTGATGATCCGCGTGCTCGGAGGCGCCGGCGATGCCGCAACGCGCCTGGAGAACCGCATCGGCGAGCCCGCCGCCAATCCCTATCTCTACATGGCCTCGCAGATTCTCTCAGGCCTCGACGGCGTCGACCGCAAGCTCGATCCCGGCCCCTCGGCCGACACGCCCTACGAGACCAAAGCGCCGCCATTGCCGAAAAGCTTGCGCGATGCAGTCGCCGCGCTGAAGGACGACCCGTTCTTCCGCGAGAAGCTCGGGGCTGAATTCGTCGACTACTACGCCCACATCAAGAACGCCGAGATCGATCGCTTCCTGTCTGAAGTGACCGACTGGGAGCATCGCGAATATTTCGAGATGTTTTGAGGACGATCCGCCTCACGCTTCCGTGAGACGACTTCGTCTCCCCTGTTCCGACGACATCCCGCAGCGGTCCGACGAAGCCATTTTCCGTCTCCCTCGAAAAACGGCGGAAAGACACCGTGCCTAGACTGCCGCTCCATGATCAACAGCGGAGTTCGATCATGTGGGATCAATTGTTCAGCCTGATCTATCGCCTGTCATGCCGGTCCACCCTGATCGAGATCGGCACGCATCGGCTGGCGCGTTAGCCGCCACTGAGTGCGTCGATCGAGGCTCGCGTGATCCACGAGCTGCACCGCCACGGGATTTGTTGGCAAGGGCGCACCGCCCTTTCCTGTGTCATTGCGAGCGAAGCGAAGCAATCCAGAATCTTTCCGCAGCGGCAATCTGGATTGCTTCGCTGCGCTCGCAATGACGGGGAGAGAGCGGCGCCTCAAATCCCCAGATATTTGTGCTGCAAATCCGGCGCCGCCATCAGCTCGTTCGATGTGCCGCTCCATACGGTTCTGCCGCGCTCGATGATGTAGTGGCGATCGCAGATGCGGGCGAGATGGTCGACGTTCTTGTCGACGACCAGGATCGACTGTCCCCGGTTCTTGAGCAGCGACAGGCAATTCCAGATCTCCTCGCGGATCAGGGGCGCGAGGCCCTCGGTCGCTTCGTCCAGAATCAGAAGCTTCGGGTTGGTCATCAGCGCGCGGCCGATCGCGAGCATCTGCTGCTCGCCGCCGGAAAGCTGGTTGCCCATGTTGGCGGCGCGTTCGGCCAGACGCGGGAACAGCACGTAGATCGCGGCGAGCGTCCAGGGATTGCTGCTGCCGAAACGATCAGCCGCGGCGGCGACGAGGTTTTCGCGCACGGTGAGGTTCGGGAAGATCTGACGTCCCTCGGGAACGAGGCCGACGCCGAGCTTGGCAATTCTGTAGGACGGAAGCTGCCGCACTTCGGCGCCCGCGAAGCGAATGGTCCCGGCGCGTGCCGGGGTCAGTCCCATGATGGAGCGGATGGTCGTGGTCTTGCCCATGCCGTTGCGGCCCATCAGCGAGACCATCTCGCCCGGCTTGATCGACAGCGACAGGCCGAACAGCACCTGGGAGAGGCCGTAGCAGGTCTCGATGCCGTCGATCTCGAGCAGCGTGTCAGCCATGATGCGTCACCACATGCTGATCGCCGAGATAGGCGCGCTTGACGTCCTCGTTCTGGCGGATCGCGGCCGGATCGCCGGAGGCGATGACGCGGCCATAGACCAGCACCGAGATGCGGTCGGCGAGCGCGAACACCGCCGGCATGTCGTGCTCGACCAGCACGATCGAGACTTCTTTGCGCAGCTCCTGGAGCAGTTTGACCATGCCTTGGGATTCGGTGACGCCGAGGCCGGCCATGGGCTCGTCGAGCAGTAGCAATTTCGGCTTACTGGCGAGCGCGACCGCAAGCTCGATCTGGCGCCGCTCGCCATGGCTGAGCTTCGACACCAGCACATCGGCGCGATGGGCGAGACCGACGCGGTCGAGCGCGGCATGGGCGGCATCGCGCAGGCCCGTCTCCTTGCGCGCGTTGGCGAAGAAGCGGAACGAGGTGCCGGCATGCGCCTGCGCCGCGAGCGCGACATTGTCCGCGGCGGTGAAGTCGAGCAGCAGCGAAGTGATCTGGAACGAGCGCGCAAGGCCGAGCGCGCAGCGGCGATAGGCTGGCAAATAGGTGATGTCGCGCCCGGCCAGCGAGACGCTGCCGGAATGCGGCGCGAGATGCCCGGTGAGCTGGCTGATTAGCGTGGTCTTGCCGGCGCCGTTCGGACCGATGATGGCATGCAGCTCGCCGCTGGCGACGTCGAGCGAGACATTGTCGGTCGCGATGATGCCGCCGAAGCGGCGCACCAGCTTTTCGACGCGGAGCAGGGGTTCAGCCACGGCCAGCCCTCCCGAGCACGCCCATGATGCCGCCGCGGCCGAACAGAACGATGAGCAGCAACAGCGGACCCATGATCAGCGCCCAATATTCGGTGATCTGCGACAGGAACTCTTCCAGCAGCAGATAGACCACCGCGCCCATCACAGGGCCGAACAGCGTGCCCATGCCGCCCAGGATCACCATCACCATGAGGTCGCCGGAACGCGTCCAGTACATCACGGCCGGGCTGACGAAATCGGTGTTGTTGGCGAGCAGCGCGCCGGCAAGGCCGCACATCGTGCCTGATATGACGAAGCAGACCAGCTGGTAGCGCTTGGCCGGAAAGCCGATCGCCTGCATGCGCTGCTCGTTGGAGCGCAGGCCCTGCACGACGAGGCCGAAGCGCGAATTGACGATGCGCCAGATCAGGAAGATGACGCCGAACAGGCAGGCGAGGCAGAGATAATAGAACTGCGTGCGGTTCGACAGGTCGATCAGCCCCGAGAAGTCGCTGCGCTTGTAGATGGTCAGGCCGTCATCACCACCGTAGCGCGCCAGCCCCGAGGCGACGTAATAGGCCATCTGCGCGAAGGCGAGCGTGATCATGATGAAATAGACGCCGCGGGTGCGCAAAGAGAGCGCGCCGATCACGAGCGCATAGATCGCGGAGGCCGCGAGCGCCACCGGAAACTGAATGAAGCCGGAACCCACGCCTTCCTGCGCAAGCATGCCGACGGCGTAGCCGCCGATGCCGAGATAGGCGGCATGACCAAAGCTCATCATGCCGCCAAAGCCCATGATGAGGTTGAGGCTCGCCGCCGCCAGCGCCAGGATGACGATGCGGGTGAACAGCGTCAGGATGAAGATGTTGCCGGACAGAGACGAATAGAGCGGCAGCAGCACGAGGCCCGCCAGCATCAGGGCCGTGACGGCCTTGCTCACGCTCAGACCTTTCATCGACGCAAGCTCTTCATCTGCGATGGGCCGGAAACAGCCCCTCCGGCCGCACCACCAGCACGATCGCCATCAAGAGATAGATCAGCATGGAGGACAGCGCCGGCGCGGCGGTGGAGGCGGCGGCGCCGCTCAGCACCTGGCGCAACAAGTTCGGCAGGAAGGCACGGCCGAGCGTGTCGATCATGCCGACGAAGATCGCGGCGAGGAACGCGCCGCGGATCGAGCCGATGCCGCCGATCACGATGATGACGAAGGCGAGGATCAGGATGTTCTCACCCATGCCGATCTGCACGGTGAGGATCGGCGCCTGCATCAGGCCGGCGAGGCCCGCGAGCGCAGCCCCCAAGCCGAACACCAGCGTGTAGAGCAACTTGATGTTGATGCCGAGCGCGCCGATCATCTCGCGGTTGGAGGCGCCGGCACGGATCAGCATGCCGATGCGGGTACGCATCACGCCGAGATAGAGCAGCAGCGCAACCAGCAGCGCCACCACGATGATGGCGAGGCGATAGGCCGGATAGTGAATGCCGGGCAGGATCGGCACCGGCACCGTGAGCCAGGCGGGCAAAGGCAGCGCCAGGCCTGCCGGGCCCCAGATCAGCCGCACGGCCTCGTTGAAGAACAGGATCAGGCCGAAGGTTGCGAGCACATGGTCGAGATGATCGCGGCCATAAAGATGCCGCAGCGCCGTCACCTCCAGCACGATACCGAGTACCAGCGTAGCCCCTAACGCCATCAGCGCGCCGAGCACGAAGCTGCCGGTCCAGGCCGCAAAGGTCGCGGCAAAGTACGCGCCCATCATGTAGAGCGAGCCGTGCGCGAGGTTGACGAGATCCATGATCCCGAACACCAGCGTCAGGCCCGCGGCGAGCAGGAACAGCAGCAGGCCGAACTGCAATCCGTTCAAGAACTGTTCGACGACGAGCAGCATCAAGACTCTTTCAGGCGCGCGTAGCGTCGCGCCGATGTTCGAACACGGTCGCCATCAGTGAAAGAGCTCCCCCCTGCCTCTTCAAGGCCGAAAAATGGGTAATGGCAGTATCGTTCCGAGGCAAGAGCGATTCGACACCAAACATGCACTTTGTTGCATGCCGACGCATGCGATCGAAATCGATCGCGCAAGAATGCTGCCGTGCCGGCTGGGGCAACCTGCCGCACCCAAACCAACACCCTCTCGCCGGCGGACCGAAGAGAGGGTGCAAGTTCGTCGGAAGGCAGGGAAGTCTAACGCGCGATGAGATTTGGATGAATCGTCATCGCGCTTTAGCTTGTTGTTTACGCATGATCTTTCCGGAAAACCGCTTCGCACTTTTCCGGATCATGCTTTAGTGCGACGTCATCTGCCGGGGGAGGTCGTCGGGCTCGGCGAGCACGCTGTTGGCCGTCGAGGCCTCCAGCGCTGCCATCCGGAACAGATAGGCGAGCGTCGCCAATCCAGAATCGTCCGCCATCTGCGCCAGCTCGAGCGCCATGTCGGACATGTAGCAGAGGTTCTCGTCCTTCGTTTGCGCCATGATCTGGCTGTCCCGCATCATGTTCGACATCTCAGGCGCTCTTTCGTTGCGCGGCGCAGCCGCAGAGGTTGGCACGGGCGATGCAGTCGATACGCGGACCGTCCTGCTGGACGACGCTCGTCATCCCGATACGGTCACGCACGATATCAAGCGACTCCTGCCGAATATCGATCGTTGCGGCCATGGTCCAGGAATTCTCGACCAGCGCCGGTAATCCCAGCGGCGTCACGACGAATCCGATGTCATGGAAGCGCGGTAGCCACCAGGTCTCCATGACGAGACAGAGCCGCTCGAGGCCCTGATCGAGACAGAACTCCTGCGCTGCCGCCATCAATTGCAGATTGAACACGCCGTCGCGGCGCTCGCGCGAAACGAAGAAGCGCGACCACTCCCAGACCAGCGGGTCCGATGGGCAACCGCGCACCGCGGCGAGATGCGGGAAGACCTCGCCCATCATCGTCGGCTTGGTGGTCGGATACAGGCGGGAGCCGCCGAGCACCCGGCCACTTTCGAGAGCCAGAAGGTAGACCGCGTCCTCATTGTCGTAGGTATCGATCTCGCGACCGTCGGGCTTGCGCAGTGCCTCCCAATTCCGCTCCTCGACAAAGATCTCGTGACGGACCCGAAAATGCTGTTCCAGGACACCCTCGTAGAGGTGCCGATTGACGGCAGAAATCACATGAATCATGAACTCCCCCATGGCTCGAAATGGGGGAAGCCTCAGCGAAAAAGGCAAAGCCGACTATTGGGAAATTTCCCAGTAGGCGACGATTTCAAGGAGTGATGATTCTGTGGCGGATCGCGATTGCGACCGCATGCGTCCGGTTGACGGCGCCGAGCTTGCGCGCGGCAGTTGCAAGGTGCTCTTCCGCCGTGCGTTGCGTGATGTTGAGGATCTCGCCGATCTCCCAGGCGGACTTGCCTTGGGAGGCCCAGGCGAGCACCTCGCGCTCGCGGGGGGTGAGCCGGGTCGACGGATGCGGCGCCGGATCAAGCAGACGGCGAATGTGATCAAAGCCGTACATCGCGATCAGATGCAGCGCCGGCTTGCTGCGGGCGTTGAGATCGAGATGGACGCCACCGAGCGAGACGCCGGCCTCATAACCGGTCAAGCCGTGGATCGGCACCACGAAGCCGCGCGACATGCGGAAATCGGCGGCGCGCCGCATCACCTCCACCGCGCCCGGCTCTAGCTCCGGATCATACGGCGCTTCAGACCACTCGAAAGGGTTCACCGTCTGCCGGCATTTGCGGATCACGGGATCGACGCGATCGTAGCTCCTTTGGGTGTAGAGGCTGAACCACTCCGCCGGCCACTTCTTGGCGAGCACCATCTGGGAGAAGCGCTGATCGGGATTGGGCAGGCCCGTTACGATGATGTGTTCGAAGCCGTACCGAGCGAAGGCGGTCGAGAGCGCATCCACGGCGTCCGGAATCTTCGTGTAGGCGCTAAGCCCCTCGATGAAGTCGAGCGCCTCCCGGCCATAATCCACGGCATCTGCGGCAGACATCAGTGCGTTTCCTGACCCTGGCCTCCCATATAGCATGTACATGTATTTGGGGGCTGCCCCAATTTCGCTGCTCCGTAGTTTGCCGGTGTTCCGTCTGCTGCGAAGATTTAATCTACTTGTGGAGGAAGTGAGGTCCAGTTACACCTGAACGCGTCCGAAGCGGGAAAACCACCATGGAAGACGAGGACATCGCCCTCAACAGCGTGCTCGGCCTGGAATTGAACCGCGTGTTTTTCGCCGTCCGCGAAACGGCCAACAAGCAGAAGATCATCGAGTTTGCGCGCGAGGTGCTGCAAAGCGAGCGCGCGGAGCTAGCCGAGAGCGTGTTGCCGGAAGGGCCGGCGAGCTAGAGCGCCGTTGCAACAGAAAGAGCAACAGATCGCGCCAGGAGGACGCCTCTCCATCTGAACGCGCGGATTTCGGTCGAAACGCTTTGACCGGGAAATTACTCCGCCATCGTCAGCCACGAGTCAGCGTCGCTCTTACCCTCCCCTGGAGGGTCCCTGGAGGGGGAGGGTCGGCTCATATTGAGCGCAGCGAAATATGAGACGGGGTGGGGTGACGGTCCCTCCGCGACGAACAGTGCCCGAGTGGAGAGATCACCCCACCCCGCTCGCGCTGCGCGCGATCGACCCTCCCCCTCCAGGGTAGGGCTATCGCATATGGGCGAGGGCGGAGAGAAGGAAGTCATTATTCCATCTGGCTTGGAGCATTTTGTGGCTGATGCGGGCAGGACCGGGCGTTGCCTGCAGGGTATTGATGGCCAGCTTGCGGATGAGGGCGAGATTTTCGGCGGCGTGATCTTTGCGGCTGCGGCAGGCATCTTCGTCGAACAGAACGTCGAGAACCCAGTGCAGGTTGTTCTCGATGCTCCAGTGGGCACGCACGACCTCGAGCAGCTTTTTGGCCGACAGCAGGCGCGAGGCGAGGAAGTATCGGACCGTATGCTTGGCGGTCTTGCCAGAGTTTGCGCGCCAGCTGTCGATGCGACCGACTGCGGCGATAGCGGGGAAGTCGTATTGCTTCGCCAACTGAGGAGCCGGCGCGACGATGGCCTGCCGGCGCTCGGCGCGACCGTGGGCAGTGGCTCTTCGTTGACTCGCTCGCGCGGGCTTTCGGGCTGTATCGACCAACGTCTTGGCGGCCTTGAAGAGCCGGCCACGGTTACTCTTGATGGCCAACACGTAGTGCCCCTTCCGGTCGCGGATGGCCTGCGCGGTGTCGGGCCGGCAATGCAAGGCATCGGCGGTGACAAGAGCCCCGTCCAGATCGAGCAGCGCGAGAACTTCGAGAGCCCCGGCAACCTCGTTGCGGTTGGGAGCCTTTCTCTGAGCCAGCGCCATGCGAGTGCCTGCGGCCCAGACATTGACCATATGCAGCGGCGTGGCCTGCCGGCCCCGCGTGTAGGCCCCGCGCAGCGCCTTGCCGTCGATGCTGACCACCCCCTTGATGCCGAAGCTCTTGCTGAACTTGCGCAAAACCGCTTCCAGCCCCTTCGGGTCCAGCGCACGGAAGACATTGCTGAACGTATCGTGGCTCGGAATGCCGTGCCTGAGCTCCAGGAAGCGCCGCAACAGCTCCTCGCGGCCTTGGCCAAAGAACTCGAACTCGGTGCAGGTCTTGGCGCCAGCCAGCGTCGCCGCCAAGGCGATGACGAGGATCTCCACAAGATCATGTCGGGTGTTGCTGGCGCGCGGGTCCTTGAGCGATCGAAACAGGCGCTTGAGCTTGCGCATTCAGGTCTCCCTCTGGAATCGAGAGACACCCAAAGAATCCAGTTCCAACCGCTTGGCAACACCCTGCCAGCACCATATGCGATTCCCCTACCCTCCAGGGGAGGGTAGGGCAGCCCGCCAGCCTCCGTCCACATCGCACACACTTGCCGCTGGATGACATCGCATTTCTCGTGAGATGATCGCCGCCACGATCTCTTGTCGATGCCAGGGACATTTCAACGCCATGATGACGCTGCGCCAGGTTGAAGTGATCCGTGCCGTGATGGTGACGGGCACCATCGGCGGTGCGGCAAAGCTGCTCAACGTCTCGGCGCCCGGGATCAGCCGCCTCGTCAAATACACCGAGCGGTCGCTCGGCATCCGCTTCTTTCAGCGCCAGAACGGGCGCTACTTCCCGACGCCGGAAGCCGAGAACATCTTCGAGCAGATCAACGGCGTCTATAAGAAGGTCGACGACCTCTCCGAGATCATCTCCAAGATCGGCCGCGGCGGCCTCTCGGAGCTGCGCATCGGCTCGGTGCCGAGCATCTCACAGGTAATGGTGCCGCGCGCCATCGAGCGTGTCCGCCGCCGCTATCCCGATCTCGGCATCGACATCAACATCCTCAAGCTCGAGGAGGCCATCGACTACCTGATGCTCGGCCGCGGCGAGTGCGTGGCGATGAGCTACCGGCTGGAGCATTCCGGGCTCGACTTCATGCCGCTTGCCTCGGGCGAGCTCTATTGCATCGTGCCGGCGGGTCACGAGCTCGCCGGCCGCAAGCAGGTTTCCGCCGCCGAGATCACCCGCTATCCGCTGATCGGCATCGATCCCAACGACCCTTACGGCCGGATCATGGCCGAGATCTTCGCGCGCAACCGGCTCGACTACAACATCACCATCCGTGCGCGCTTCGGCACCACGGTCTGCGCGCTGGTGAAGGCGGGGCTCGGCATCGCCATCATCGACCAGTTCACGGTCGCCCATGGCGGCTATCCCGGGATCGAGCTTCTGAAGATCACCGAGCCGACGCGGTTCGACACCTACATCGCAGTCAAGCGCGGCACGCCGCTGTCGCTGCATGCGGAGTACTTCATCGAAGCCCTGCGCACCGAGATGCGCGCGGTCGAGCCGTCCCGTGGCAATGGCAAGGGCACCCTGGCACGCGGGCGAAAGAAATAACATCATGTTCGGTTTGTCGGATAAAAGGGTAATTGTGTTAGGCGGGGGAAAGACTATCGTCGCAGCTGGAATTGCGCAGGTTTCCCCGCTAATGGCCGGGACCGGACGCTCCCAACGAGACGATAGGGAACCATGTCGAAGCGCGGATACGCCGCCAGCAAGAAGCTTCTCACAGGCCTGATCGGCGCCCCGATCGCGCATTCCGCGTCCCCCGCCATGCACGAGCGCGCCGCCGAGGCGCTTGGCCTGCGCGGCCATTACCAGCTCATCGAGGTCGCCGGCGCCGACGCGGCCGAGCTGCGCCTGATGCTCGAAGGCGTAAGGCGGCTCGGCTTTGCCGGCGTCAACGTCACTTACCCTTACAAGGAAGCAGTGGTCCCGCTGCTCGACGCGCTGGCGCCGGGCGCGGCCAGCATGGGGGCGGTCAACACCGTCGTGGTCAGGGATGGCCGGCTGACCGGGCACAACACCGACACCACCGGCTTTGCGCGGGCCGTGGCGCCGTTGCTGGCCCCGTCCGGCAACGCCGTCGCCGTGATCGGCGCCGGCGGCGTCGGCAAGGCGATCGCCTTTGCGCTCGCGAGCCTGAAAGTGGCCGACATCCGCATTTTCGACAGCGAGCCGGCACGCGCGGAGAAACTCGCCTCGCTGCTTGCCAGACAGAGCGGCGCGAGGGTGGCTGGAAGCGTCGAGGATGCGCTCGATGGCGCAACCGGTCTCGTCAACGGCACGCCAGTCGGCATGTTGCCGAGCCGTGACATGCCGGTGCCGGCGGCACTGCTCAGGCCGGACCTGTGGGTCGCGGACGCCGTCTATTCGCCGCTGATCACGCCGCTGCTGGCCGCGGCGCGAGAGAAAGGCGCCCGGATCATGACCGGGCGCGAGCTTGCGATCTATCAGGCCGCCGACGCATTCGAACTGTTCACCGGCCTTGTCCCATCCACCGATGTCATGGGAGAAGCTTTTGATGCCGCAATGGCTGCGCGCAGCGCGGCCTATCAGGCAGCTTGAGGCGAAGCGGCCGGCACAAGGCTGCTCGCGAGATTTGAAACGGGAGGAGAGGACGATGAAATCAACGCTATTGGTGGGCGCGCTGCTCACCGCCATGACGGCAACGAGCGCCCTTGCTCAGGCGATCAAGCTCGCCGACGTCGCCGAACTCTCCGGCGGCGGCGCCACCGTCGGCACCAATTGGAAGAACGGCATCGACCTCGCGATCGAGGAGATCAACGCCAAGGGCGGCGTGCTCGGCCGCAAGCTGGAGGTGACCCACGCCGACTCGCAATCCAACCCGGGCGTCGCCCGCGCCCAGGTGCAGAAGGCCCTCGACGCCGAGCCCTATGTGCTGCTCGGGCCCGGCTATTCCGGCTCGGTGAAGGTGACCGCGCCGCTTGCGGCCGAGGCGGGCATCGCGCAGATCATGGGCGGTGAAGCCGCCGAGCTGACGCAAGCCGGCAACAAGTTCCTGTTCCGCACCTCGTTCGGCCAGCAATCCTCGATGCCGAAGGTCGCAAAGTACATCCACGACGAGATGAAGGCGAAGACGGTCGCGGTGGTCTGGGTCAACAACGATTTCGGCCGCGGCGGCCGCGACGTCGTGGTCAAGGAGCTCGATCGGCTCGGCTCCAAGGTCGTCGCCGACCTCTCCACCGAGGCGGGTCAGGCCGACTTCGCCGCCGATGTCGGCAAGATCAAGGCTGCGAACCCAGACGCCGTCTTCGTCTATCTCAACGAGGAAGAGAGCGCGCGCATCCTCAAAGAGCTGAAGCGCCAGGGCGTCACCGCGCCGCTGATGGGCGAGACCACGCTGATCGGCCAGAAGGTGATCGAGCTCGCCGGCGATGCGGCCAACGGCGCGCGTGGCCATGTCGGCCTCACCACGGATGCGCCGGTCGATCTGGTCAAGGCGTTCCGCGAGAGGTTCTCCAAGAAGTACAATTACGTCCCCGATCATAACGGCCTGAAGGGCTACCTCGCCGTCTACATGGTGAAGGCCACCACCGAGAAGATGGGCAAGGTCGACCCGAAGAAGTTTGCCGACACGTTGCACGGCCTCACCATCAAGCCCGCGGACGAGCCGGGCATCCTGATGGACGTCACCTTCGACCAGAACGGCGACATCGATCGCCAGAGCTTCTTGGTGGAGGTGGTCGAAGGCAAGCAGGTCGTGAAGCAGGTGCTGCCGAAGTTGAAGTGAGGGAATCTTCGCCTCTCCCCGCGCCTGTCTCGCCGAAGCTTCACGAAGGCGGATGCGGGGAGAGATCTCTCCTCTCCCTTTCCCCGCTCTTCGCCGGGAGAGGGTGGAGTAAGGGGTGCTGCCGCAGTCACGGTGACAATTGAATTCGCGGAGAGAGACCCCTCACCCCTGCCCTCTCCCGGTAAGAACGGGGAGAGGGAGAAGGAAGAGCGGAGCGAGGGAGTGGAGAGAGGGGAAAATGTCCAACCTATTCGATCTACTGGTCGCAGGGTTAGCCACCGGCGCGATCTATGCGCTGGTCGCGGTCGGGTTCACGCTGCTGTGGCAGACCTCGCAGACCATCAATTTCGCGCAAGGCGAGTTCGTGATGCTGCCGGCGTTCCTGATGCTGGCCGCGATGCATGTCGGCGCGCCGTTCTGGCTCGCGATCATCCTCGGCATCCTCCTGTCGATGATCCTGCTCGGCCTCGCCTTCAAGCTGCTGCTGGTCGATCCGATGATGCGCCACGGCGTGCTGCCGCTGGCGATTGCGACCATGGCGCTCGCGATCGGGATCAAGGAAGCGGTGAAGCAGTTCTTCAGCGCCGAGGCTTCGCCGTTTCCCTCGATCGTGCCGACCGGCGACATCTCCATCCTCGGTCACGCCGTCTCGCTGCAGAGCCTCGGCGTGCTCGTTGTCGCCATTCTCGCCGTCCTGGGCCTGACCACCTTGCTGAACCGCACCTCGCTCGGGCATCAGATGCAAGCGGCGGCACAGAACCCGACGGTGGCGCGCATCATCGGCGTGCCGGTCGAGCGCATGATCCTGTTGACCTTCCTGATCAACGCCTTCCTGGTGGCGCTGGCCTCGCTGCTGATCACACCGATCTACCTTGCAAAGTTCTCGTCCGGTGAGGTGCTGGGCCAGGCGGCCTTCATTGCGGCGATCGTCGGCGGCTTCAACCAGGTACGCGGCGCGATCGCCGGCGGCCTTCTGATCGGCGTGCTCGACAATCTCGCGGCGACCTATGTCTCGACGCAGTACCGTGCCGCCGTGCCGATGATCTTCCTGATCGCCGTGATCCTGTTCCGGCCGCAGGGCTTGCTCGGCCGCGCCGAGGAGCGCACGGTATGAGCGGCTTCGCCAAACCGTTGAAGATCGCGCTCGGCCTTGCCGTCATCGCCGCGTTGATCATCGTCCCCATGAACTTCAACCGCTACGGCCTGTTCATCCTGAGCCAGTGGGCGGTGATGAGCATCGCCGCGATGGGCCTCAACCTCACGCTGGGCTATGCCGGCCAGGTCTCGCTGGCCCAGGGAGCGTTCGTCGGCATCGGCGCCTATGCCGCCGCGATCATGACGACGCATGGCTGGCCGCTGCCGGCCGCGATCCTGGTTGCGATTGCCTTGAGCTTCGCGATCGGCTGGGTGCTCGGCTATCCCGCGCTGCGCGTGCAGCACCACTATCTCGCCTTCGTCACACTGGCCTTCTCTACCCTCGCTTTCCTGGTGTTCCGCAACGAGAGCTGGCTCACCGGCGGCATCTACGGCATCTCCAACATTCCGCGTCCGCACATCCTCGGGCTCGCGACCAACAAGCCGCTGCCGTTCTATTATGTCTGCCTCGGCTCGCTCGCGATCGTGTCGCTCGCGGTTTGGTGGCTGATCCGCTCGCCGTGGGGGCGCGCCTTCATGGCGCTGCGCGAAAATCCGCTGCGCGCACAATCGCTCGGTGTCGACACGCGCCGCTATACGCTGATGGCGTTCGCGATCGGCTCGGCGCTCGGCGGCGTCGCCGGCGCGCTCTACGCGCCGCTGACGCAATATATCGACCCCGTTCCCTTCAACCTGTCGCTCTCGCTTGATCTGTTGATGATGGTGATCGTCGGGGGCGCGGGCTTCTATTTCGGTCCGTTCCTGGGGGCGATGATCGCGGTGCTGCTGCCGGAATGGCTGCGCTTCACGGAAGGTTATTACCTGATGCTCTACGCGGTGGCCGTGATGCTGCTGCTGATCTGGTCCCCGACCGGCATTCTGGGAATCCTCGACCGCTATCTCGCCGAACGCCGCACCAAGGCGGCGTCGGCGCTGCGCGCCGTCGCAAAATCCCGCCTGGAGACGGTGCAATGAGTGCGGTCCTCGAAGTCACCGACGTCAAGAAGAGCTTTGGCGGCATCCACGCAGTCAACGGCGTCTCGTTCGATGTCCGCGAGGGCGAGATCCTCGGCCTGATCGGTCCGAACGGCTGCGGCAAGTCCACGCTGTTCAATTGCATCCTCGGCCAGCTCACGCCATCGGGCGGCGAGGTGAAGCTCGATGGCAAGCTGGTCACGGGATTGCGTCCCTCCGAGCTCAACAAGCTCGGGGTCAGCCGCACCTTCCAGCTGTTGCAGGTGTTCCCAAAGCTCTCGGTGCGCGAGAACCTGATCCTCGCCGGACAGGAGCACCAGGGCAACATGGCCTCGCGCCTGGTCGGCCGCTCCGACGCCGGACTGACTGACGCCGCCAACCAGATGATCGGCTTCTTCAAGCTCGACCATCTCGCCGACGAGCCTGCCGGCGGCCTCTCCTATGGCCAGCAGAAGCTGCTCGACGCCGCCATGGCCTTCATGGGCGGGCCTCGCCTGGTGCTGCTCGACGAGCCCGCCGGCGGCGTCAACCCATCGATGCTGGCTGACCTGAAGGAGCGTCTGGTCGCGATCAACCGCGAGAAGAATGCCACCTTCGTCGTGATCGAGCACAACATGGAGTTCGTGATGTCGCTGTGCTCGCGCGTGATGGTGATGGCGGAAGGCAAGGTGCTGGCGATGGGCCGGCCCGAGGAGGTTCGCAGGAACCCCGCCGTGATCGAAGCCTATCTCGGACATTAGGAGCGAGTGATGAGCGACCCGATCCTCTCGGTCCGCAATCTCGTCGGCGGCTACGGCAAGATGACGATCTTGAACGGCACCACCTTCGCCGTTCCTCCAGCCACGATCACAACGATCATCGGCCCGAACGGCGCCGGCAAATCGACCGTATTCAAAGCAATCTTCGGCCTCCTGAAGCTGCGCGAAGGCAAGATCAGCTTTGCAGGCCGCGACGTCACCAATCTGAGCCAGCGCGCCCTGCTCAATGCCGGCATCTGCTACGTGCCGCAGGGCCGCAACATCTTTCCCGAGCTGTCGGTGCGCCACAATATCGAGCTCGGCGGCGTCGCTGCCGAGAAGGGGCTGGATCTGCCCCAGCGGATCGAGAAGGCGCTCGACCTGTTTCCCGCGCTGCGCCGCAAGTCGGCACAGCAGGCCTCCACGCTGTCAGGCGGCGAGCAGAAGCAGCTCGAGATCGCGCGCTCGCTGCTGCTCGAGCCAAAGCTCGTGCTGATCGACGAGCCTTCGATCGGCCTGTCGCCGCTGATGGTGCAGCAGACTTTTGGCATCCTCAAGAGCTTGCGCGACCGCGGCGTCACCATCCTGATGATCGAGCAGAACGCGCGTTCAGCGCTGGAGATCTCCGACATCGGCATCGTGCTCGAACTCGGCCAGACCCGCATGGCCGACAAGGCGGAGCGCATCCTGAACGATCCCCGCATCGGGCAACTCTTTCTCGGGGGTGCCATGGAGGACAATGCAGCATGAACAAACGCTCGATCGCCACCGTCTCCCTCTCAGGCAGCCTCGACGAGAAGCTCCGCGCCATTGCGGCCGCAGGTTTCGACACGGTCGAGATCTTCGAGAACGATCTGCTGTCCTTCGGCGCGGGTCCGCGCGACATCGCAAAGCTCTGCCGCGACCTCAACCTCGAGATCTGCGCCTTCCAGCCGTTTCGCGACTTCGAAGGCATGCCGGAGCCACAGCGTGCGCGCAACTTCGCCCGTGCCGAGCGCAAGTTCGACCTGATGCAGGAGCTCGGCACCGACCTGCTGCTGATCTGTTCCAATGTCTCCCCCAGCTCGCTCGGCGGCATCGACCGCGCCGCGGAAGATTTTCGCGAGCTCGGCGAGCGTGCGGCCAAGCGGGGTTTGCGCGTCGGCTACGAAGCGCTGGCCTGGGGGCGCCACGTCAACGACTATCGCGATGCCTGGGAGATCGTGCGGCGCGCCGATCATCCCGCGATCGGCATCATCCTCGACAGCTTTCATGCGCTGGCCCCTGGCTTTCCGACCCGTGCGATGGCCTCGATTCCCGGTGACAAGATCTTTCTGGTGCAGCTTGCCGACGCACCGAAGCTCGAGCTTGACATCCTGTCGTGGAGCCGACACTTCCGCTCCTTCCCCGGCCAGGGTGACCTGCCGGTCGGCGAGTTCATGGCCGCGATCGCGGCGACCGGCTATGCCGGGCCACTGTCGCTGGAAATCTTCAACGACCAGTTCCGCGCCGGGTCGGCGGCACAGACCGCGGTCGACGGTCTGCGCTCGCTGATCCTGCTGGAGGACCAGCTCGCACCGGATTGGCCGAAGCTTGGCCGCGAGCCGCTGGCACCGAAGGCGAAGAGCCGCGGCACCGGCTTCGTCGAGTTCGCCCTCAACGAGACCAAGGCCGGCGAGCTTGCCCGCCTGTTTTCGCAGCTCGGCTTCCGCAAGACCGGCCAGCATCGCAGCAAAGCGGTAGAGCGCTGGTCGCAGGGCAAGGTCGAGCTCGTCATCAATTGCGAGACCGACGGTTTTGCGCATTCTCACTACGTCACGCACGGTCCCGGCGTCTGCGCCATCGCGCTCGACGTCGACAATGCCGGCCGCGCCATGCAGCGCGCCGAAGCACTGAAGGCGCGCACCTTCTACCAGCCGGTCGGACCAGGCGAGCTGGAGATTCCCGCGATCCATGGCGTCGGCGGCAGCCTGCTCTACTTCCTCGATCAGGCCGGCAAGAACTGGGACACCGATTTCGAGCCTGTGACGAGCGATGCCAGTGGTGACGCACTGCTGGCGGTCGATCACATCGCGCAATCGATGCCTTACGATGAGATGCTGTCCTGGCGGCTGTTCTACACCGGAATCCTCGACCTGAAACGCCTGCCGCAGATGGAGCTCGCCGACCCCAGGGGGCTCGTACAGAGCCAGGCCATCATCAACGCCGACCAGAGCCTGCGCTTCGTGCTCAACGGCTCCTCCGCCAACCGCACGCTGCCGGCGCGCTTCATCTCCGAGTTCTTCGGCTCGGGCGTGCAGCACGTCGCCTTCTCGTGCCAAGACATTTTTGCCACCGTCGCCGCGATGCGCCAACGCGGCGCGGACTTCCTGGATATTCCTGACAACTACTACGACGATATCGAAGCCAAATACGACCTCGCGCCCGAACTGATGGCGCAGCTGCGCGCCAACCACATCCTCTACGACCGCGAGGGCGACGGCGAGTTCTTCCAGGTCTACACCCACATTTTCGACGAGCGGTTCTTCTTCGAGATCGTCGAGCGCAGGAATTATCAGGGTTTTGGCGCAGCCAACGCCGGCATCAGGCTCGCAGCGCAGGCGCGCGAGGTGCGGCCCGCCAGCATGCCGCGGGTATGATGACCCTCTGCCCTTGCAGGCTCTTCCCTCTCCCCGCTTGCGGGGAGAGGCCGGAATTCGAGCGCAGCTTGAATTCCGGGTGAGGGGGAGCTTCGGCGAGACGGATATCCGCTGGAACGACGGTCTCTCAGCACGTCATTGCGAGCGCAGCGAAGCAATCCAGAATCCCTCCGCGGAAAGACTCTGGATTGCTCACATGGGGATTTGGTGTGTCAAGGCGGTTTGTTCAGCTCTTTGTTCGATTGCAGGCCAGCTCTTCGTCCCGACCGTGGAGCACGTAGGATGGCGCGCGCAGATCGAGTCAAGGTCGGCCCGTAGGGCCGTCGCGAAGCGACTTGGCCTTGACTCGAGCGAGCACGCCATCAGGCTTTGGCAGTCGGGGCAGCGGGCGGATAACTCCTTTTCGTCAGGCGATCCAAGGGTCGAGCCGGTTGTTGCAATCTGGTTTGCTTGCCAGATCAAACTCACATTCGGTCGCCGCGCGGCGGCGGCTGCACCAACATTCCGCTTGCGGCGGGCAGGCTCGAGAGGACGAGACCATTCTTCGTTACGGCGTTTGAAGCCATGCAATCCATCGGTTCGTCCACCCGGATCGGCCGAGGCTGATCAATCTCGGCGGATTGGCTTTGAGGCTGAGGAGCGTGGTGTCAGGCGGCCTTTATCTCGGCTCCCTCGATCACCACGCCCGCGGTCACGTACTTCCAGAGGGCCACGAGCAGCTTGCGCGCGAGCGCCACGATCGCGCGCTTGCGGCCGCGTTGGCTGTGCACCTTGAACCACTGGGTCAAAGCCGATTGAGGCTGGTGGCGTACCCAGAGCCAGGCGAGCTGGATCATCGTGGTTCTCAGGCGCGGATTGCCAGCCTTCGACACGCCTTGCTCGCGCTCGATGCCGCCACTGCGCCATGGCGTGGCTGCAAGGCCGGCATAGGATGCAATCTGGCGGCGGTTGGCGAACTGCCGGTAAAAGGCCTCCGACCAGAGAACGGCCGTGAAGTTCGGGCCCAGGCTCTTCAGTTCGAGCAGCATTGCCACCGGGTTCGATACGGTCTTCTCCCCCGCCGCCTTGCTCGCGGCCAGCAACGCATCCTGCTCGCGCTCCACCGCCGTGATCTGGTCGAGCAGCAGTTCGAGCCGGTCGAGTTCGCGGCTGATCTGCGCCTTCAGATGCGCCAGCAAGGCGCGCCCGTCGCCCGTCCGCAAGGCCTCCAGCCGCTTCCGCCGGTCTCGCCGCAGCGGCGCGTAGTCGAAGATCCCTTGCGCGAACAGAAGACCCTTGATCCGGTTCACATGCTCGATCCGCTCCGCGATCAAGGTCTCTCGCTCGCGGCACAGCCTACGGCGGTCCTCCTCTGCCGGAGAGGGCGCAACGACCATGGCGCAGACCCGTACCTCGCCGCGCTTGTAGGCCAGCAGCGTCCGCAACAGCGTCTCGCCATCCAGCCGGTCCGTCTTGGCCCGCCGGCGCCGGCGCGGCGTCGCAATCGAGGCCGGATCGACTACGTGGCTCTCGATGCCTTCCTGCTGCAGGGCGCGGTGAAGCCAGAACCCGTCCAGCCCCGCCTCCTGGATCGTGATGAGCGGATAGCTCTCACCCGTTCGCGCCTGCGCCTTGCGCTTCAGCTCCGCAAACAGCTTCAACAGTTCCGAAAGCTCGCCGGCCTTCATGCTGCGTTTGGACATCTTCTCGCCCTTGCAGGGCGACAGCGAAGTGACCAGCCATGTCGAACGGCTCAGTTCCAATGACACAAAAATTGCGCCAAACTGCGTGCGGATAGCGGCCAGTCCGTCGGAAGGATGATCGAGCAACATCGTCGTCTCCAGGTTGAATGGATTCAGCAACCCTCAGTCTGGCCTCAGACCTGGTCGCTATCCACTCCCCATGGAATCTTCGCTGCGCTCGCAATGACCATGTTGAACTGTCGAGGACTCCGACCGACTCGGTCCCCGCGGAGACTCCGCTCACCCCAGCCCTCTCCCCGCAAGCGGAGAGAGGAAGAAGCGTCAGCTCACTTCATCTTGCACTTGTCGTGGAAGCGATCCTGGTCGTTCTCCACGATGGTGGCGACGGTCTTCAGCGCGAGCTGGCCCTCGGAATCCTTGACCACGTCCTGCAGATAGAAATTCTGGATCGGGATGTGGTTGTTGCCGTATTTGAATGAGCCGCGCACCGACTTGAAGTTCACCTTCTCCATCTCGGCCCTCATCTCGTCCTTCTTTGAGGTGTCGCCCTTCACGGCAACGACGGCGCTGTTGATCAGGTTCGCAGCGTCATAGGACTGCGCGCCGTAGAAGGTCGGACGCAGTCCGGTGTACTTCTTGCGGTAGTCGGCGACGAAGCGCTTGTTCTGCTCGTTGGGGAGGTCGTTGACCCATTGCTGCGCGCCGGGCACCCCGAGTGCGTTCTCCTTCTGGAGCGGCAGCGAGAGCTCGTCGATGGTGAAGGCGGTGTAGAGTGGCATCGTGCTCTTCAGCCCGGCCTGCGCATATTGATTGAGGAATTGCACGCCGGCGGCACCGGGGTAGAATACGAAGATCGACTCGGCTCCGGAGGCGCGCGCCTTGGAGAGCTCGGCGGAGAAATCGAGCTGGCTCGGCCACACCGTGTATTCCTCACCCACGACCTGACCTTTGAAGGTGCTCTTGACGCCGGCCAGCATGTCCTTGCCGGCGGCGTAGTTCGGGCCGATCAGGAACACCGACTTGACGCCCTTCTGGTTCATATAAGTGCCGACCGCCTGCGGGGTCTGGTCGTTCTGCCAGGAGGTCGAGAACACGTAAGGCGAGCACAGCTCGCCCGCGAGCTGCGACGGACCGGCATTGGCCGAGATCAGGAAGGTCTTCGAATCGACCGCGGTCTTGAGCGAGGCCAACAACACGTTCGACCAGATATAGCCGACGATGAAGTCGACCTTGTCGGACTGCACCAGCTTCTCGGTTTTCTGCTTGCCGACGTCGGGCTTCTGCCCGTCATCCTCGTAGATCACCTCGACCGGCTTGCCGTCCATCTTGCGGCCGAGATGGTCGAGCGCGAGCTCGAAGGAGTTGCGCATGTCGTTGCCGATCACGGCGGTCGGGCCGCTGAAGGTCGAGACGAAACCGATCTTGATAGTGTCGCCGGCGAACGCCTGATTTGCCAGCACCAGCGCCGCTGCGCCCGCCAGCCAAAATGCCCTTCTCATAACCACTCCCCTCCTTATTATCGGTCCCGGAAACGGGGTGATCGCCGCCCCGGGCCTGTCTCTATTGAACGCAAAATCCATCGAGCCGCCAACGGCTCAGCGGCGGCTCCTGCACCATATTTCGCCCTAATCTGCGATGGCAAGAAATATAATTCTACTCACTTCGGCCAAGGCCGCCCAAGGCCGGCCCGGAGGCTGCGGCGCTTTTTCGCGCCAGATCGATACATCAGGCCTATGCGACGATTGATGACGACTATTGGACCACGACGCCCGATCCGCACTTAAATGCAGGTGAGCAGCAGCGAGATTCGAGGTGCATCATGGCCGCCACTCCCCACCGCGTTGTCATCGTCGGCGCCGGCTTCGGCGGGCTGGAGACGACCTACCGCCTTGCGGGCGCACCGGTCGAGATCACGCTGATCGACCGCCGCAATCATCATCTGTTCCAGCCGCTGCTCTACCAGGTCGCGACCGCATCGCTCGCGACCAGCGAGATCGCCTGGCCGATCCGCCATCTCATGCGCGACCGGCGCGAGGTGACGACGCTGTTCGCGACGGTGAGCGGCGTCGATGCCGAGCGGCGCCGCGTTCTGATCGACGATGGCAGCGAGGTACCCTATGACACGCTGGTGCTCGCCACCGGCGCGCGGCACGCCTATTTCGGCCATGACGAGTGGGAGGTATGGGCGCCTGGCCTGAAGACGCTGGAGGATGCGACCACGCTGCGCCGGCACATCCTGGTGGCATTCGAGCGCGCCGAGCGCGAGACCGATCCGAAGCGGCGCGCGGCGCGGCTGACCTTCGTCATCGTCGGCGCCGGCCCGACCGGGGTCGAGCTCGCCGGCACCATCGCCGAAATGGCGCACCACACTTTGCCTGCCGATTTCCGCAACATCGACACGACGAAGGCACGCGTCGTTCTGATCGAAGCCGGCCCGCGTGTGCTCGCCGGCTTTCCCGACGACCTCTCGGCTTACGCGCAGGCCTCGCTGGAAAAGATCGGCGTCGAGGTCGTGCTCGGCCAGGCCGTCACCGAGATCAATCGTGAAGGCGTCGTGTTCGGCGGCAAGCTGCTCGAGGCAAAGACACGGATCTGGGCCGCCGGCGTGCGCGCCTCGCCCGCGGCCGAATGGCTGGGCGCAGACAGCGATCGCGCCGGGCGCGTGCTGGTGGAGCCCGACCTCAGCATTCCCGGCCATCCCGAGATCTTTGCGATCGGCGATACCGTCACCATCAACGCCTGGGACGGCAAGCCGGTGCCGGGTATCGCGCCGGCGGCCAAGCAGCAGGGCCGTCATGTCGCCGAGACCATCAAGGCGCGGCTGCGCGGCACATCGGCGGGCCCGTTCCGCTACAAGCACGCCGGCAGCCTCGCGCAGATCGGCAAGCGGCTCGCGGTGATCGACTTCGGCAAGATCAAATTGCGCGGCACCATCGCGTGGTGGATCTGGGGCATCGCCCACATCTACTTCCTGATCGGCCTCCGCCACCGCCTCAGCGTCGCCCTCAGCTGGCTGTGGATCTACGCGCGCGATCAGCGCGCGGCGCGGCTGATCACGCAGGGATCTAGCAAGGTGGTGTAGGGACGTTTCTCCTACCCTTCCCAGGAGGGGGAGGATGAAGGAAGATCGCGCTCCTGGCTACATTCACTTCACCAGCTCGCACCCGCCCTCCGCCAGCGGACGGAACGCCTGGTCCGCCGGAATGGTCGAGACCAGCTTGTAATAATCGTACGGATATTTCGACTCTTCCGGCTTCTTCACCTCGAACAGGTACATCGGATGCACGACGCGGCCGTCCTGGCGGATCGTGGTGTCGCCGAACAGCTTGTCCTTGCCTTTGAACTTCTTCATCTCGGGCACGACATTCTTGGCGTTGTCGCTGCCGGTGGCGGCGACGGCATTGAGATAAGCGAGCGTGGAGGCGTAGACGCCGGCCTGATTGCCGCTCGGCATCTTGCCGTTCATGCCGGCGCGGGCTGCGAAGCGTTTCGCAAACGCGCGCGTGTCGTCGTTCATGTCCCAGTAGAAGGCTTCCATCAGCTGGAGGCCTTGCGCGACCTTGATGCCCATGCCGTGGATGTCGTTGATGAAGAGCAGGAAGGCCACGAGCTTCTGCCCGCTCTGCTGGAGCCCGAACTCGGCGGCCTGCTTCACCGCGTTGATGGTGTCGCCGCCGGCATTGGCCAATCCGATCACCTGCGCCTTCGAGCTCTGCGCCTGCAACAGGAAGGACGCGAAGTCGGAGGTGCCGAGCGGATGTTTTGACGAGCCGAGCACCTTGCCGCCGTGTCCTTCGATGTATTTCTGCGCCTCCGCCTCGATACCCTTGCCGAGGGCGTAGTCGACCGTGAGGAAATACCACTCCTTGCCGCCTCGCGACATCATGGCGGCCGCCGTGGTGTTGCCGGTCGCCCAGGCATCGTTGACCCATTGGATGGTGTTCGGCGAACAGGCCTTGCCGGTGAGATCCGAGCTCGCCGTCGAGGACGCCAGGAACGTCATGCGGCGGTCGCGCAACAGCGCGTTGATGGAGAGCCCGACGGCCGAGTTCGGCACGTCGACGATGGCATCGACGCCCTCGATGTCGAGCCATTTGCGCGCGATGGCATTGCCGACATCGGCCTTGTTCTGGTGGTCGGCATAGACGATCTCGACCTTGATGCCCTTAGCCCCGCCGTTGAAATCCTCCGCCGCCATGCGCGCGGCCTCGACCGAGCCCATGCCGTTGGTGTCCTGGAAGATGCCGGAGATATCGTTGAGCACGCCGATGCGCACCACGTTGTCCGAGATCTCGGCATTCGCCGCGCCGGTCGCCAGGCTCGCAGCCAGCGCGAGAGTCAACTTCAGATGCTTCATCATTCCCTCCCCTGTTTGATGTATTGTCGCGCCGGTCGTTGCCGGCACGTTCCGAGATTCAGACCTGCCGCTCCGGCATCCTCAGCACCAGTCCGTCGAGCTCGGGCGTGATGTCGATCTGGCAGGACAGCCGGCTGTTCGGCAGCCGCTCGGCGGCGGTGCCGTCGAGCAGCGCATCCTCATCGTCAGCCATTGCAGGCAGGCGCACGAGCCAGGCCTCGTCGACATAGACGTGGCAGGTCGCACACATGGCGTTGCCGCCGCATTCGGCCAGGATGCCGTCGAGGCCGTGACGGGTCGCGGCCTGCATGGCGCTCTCGCCGCCTACGGTCTCGATGCGGATGGACTTGCCGTCGGGATGGATGAAGGTGATGGCGGGCATCAAAGCTCCTCGTCAGGCCGGGGTGATGGTGACAGGCAGGCTGTCGAGCCCACGCAGCGTGTTGTTGAAGCGGCGCTTCGGCTCGCCCGTGATCTCGATCTTCGCGATGCGGCGCGCCAGCGCCGTCAGCATCACCTCGCCTTCAAGGCGTGCCACGAGCTGGCCGACGCACATGTGAATGCCCGAGCCGAACCCGACATGGCCGGAGGCGCGGCGGGTGATGTCGTAGCTGTCGGGCCTGTCCCAGCGCCTGGGATCGCGATTGGCCGCGGCGAGGAACATCAGCACTTTCTCGCCCTCGCCGATCCTCGCGCCTGACAGCTCGACCTCGCGCGTCGTGGTGCGGAAGAAGGTCTGCACCGGGCTCTCGAACCGCACGGCCTCCTCGAAGGCGCCGCGCGCCAGCGAGAGATCATTGCGCAGGCGCTGCCATTGATCGGGAAAGCGCGCGAGGCAATAGACCGCGGCCCCGATGCCGTTGACGGTGGTGTCGAGACCGGCCGAGAGCAGCGAGCGCACCAATAGCGGTGCCTCGGTCGCGGTGATGGCGCCATCGTCGACCTGCGCATGGATGCAGGCGCCGAAGCCACCGGGCGCAAGGTTCTCGCGCTGGCACTGCTCGGCGACATAGGCCTGGTGCGGCGTCGAGCGTTCGATTGCCTCCTGGCGGAGCCGGTTCGGCGGACCGAACGCGTTGAACACGACGCTCGCATAGGGAATGAGATGCTCGCGGCCTTCGGGCTTCAGGCCAAGTGCATCCGGAAAGATCGACAGCGGGTAGGCCTCGGCGAGATCGGTGATCGCATCAAAGCTGCTTTTTTCGATCAGCGCATCCACCCGCTCCTCCGCCGCCGCGGCAAACCGGTCGCGCACCTGCTTCATCACTGTCGGTGACAGCACTTTCGACAGCACGGCGCGGGTGCGGGTGTGCGCGGGCGGATCGGCTTCCAGAATCAGGCTCGGCGGCCGCCATGGCGTCTCCTTCTTGAAATCGGACAGCCCGACGCCGCGGCTGGAGCAGAAGGTTGCGGGATCGTTCAAGACGGCATGGACCTCGGCATAGCGCGCAACGCCGTACACCTTCCATTTGTCGAGATAGACCACCGGGCCGGCTTCCCGCAGCAGCTCATGGGTGGGATAGGGGTCGGCGAAAAACTTCATGTCGAAGGGGTCGACGTCGAGATGCGGGACACCTGATCCAACGGAGCCGGATGCGGTCATGAAAGACCTCCCTCATTTTGACCTTGTGAAAGGGCGGCGCATGCCCTTAGGTCTTCGGGCCCGCCGCGAGTCAGAAAACCGATATGCCGCCGTCCTCGACCAGAGTTCGCCAAAAGCTCGCCCCCAGTGATGCGGGGCCGACGCTCGACCTCGAGCGTTACGTGCCCGCGTTCATCACCTTCATCGCCAACAAGCTCTCGAACAGCGCGACCGCGTTCTATCAGAAGCAGTTCGGCGTCAACGTCACGGAATGGCGGATCATGTCGCTGCTGGCGCTCGAGCCGGGCATTCCCGCCTCGCGCATCTGCCACGTCATCGGTTTCGACAAGGGGCCGGTGAGCCGGACACTGGCCGGCCTCGAGAAACGCGGACTGGTGTCGATCCGCACCGATCCGAACGACGGCCGCACCCATTCGATCGCGCTGACGGCGAAAGGCCGCGCCACCCATGACAAGGTGATCGTCGCCGCGCTCGAGCGCGAGCGGCGGCTGCTGTCCTGCCTCAGCAAGGACGAGCGCGAGGTTCTGATCGACCTGCTGCGCCGGCTGCACGAGAATCTCGGCGCGGTGACGGACAGCAGCCACACCTGACACGCAGCGCCGAGGCTGCGTCGTGCCGGCACTTTCAGGCATGCGCCCACGTATGTTCGCGGCACCAATCCTGCCGAACATTGTTTCCTCCGAGATCGGCCGCGGCAGTTCGTCTGCCGTCGTCCGCCCCTGGAACGGTTCGCATAAATTAGTTGCTTAGGCAACAAAAGATTCGGCAGATATTACGACAGGATGGCTGGCTTAGTTCGGTGGGCTCAGCGTCTCGCTCTCGTGTCCCGGACGCGGCGCGATGACGCGACACAAAGCCGGGATCCAGATTTAGCGACGCCCGCAAAGAATGGGCCCCGGCTCAGCAGCGCATCACTTGCGTGCTGCGCTGCGTCCGGGGCGTATGCGCGGCAACTGCATTAGCCGGCGCGGCCGATCCATTCCCCCGACGCATCATCGTTCAACCGCGCCAACGCCTCCGCACGCCGCGTCAGCACGGCGCGCTGGTTGATGTAGCCCTTGTCGGTGATCTCGCCGCCATCGACCGAGGGCGGCTCCGCGAGCAGCAGCGCGCGCGTGGCGTGGCCGGAGGAGTTGCCACTCTGCTGTTTCAGCCGCGCCAGACCCTGCGCGATCGCACCCCTGACCTTGTCGTGCGCCAACACTTCGTTCACATCAGCCGTCTCGGGCAGCCCGGCATGCGCGCGGCAGGCCGCGACGTTCGGGAACACCAGGAAGCGCACCTCATCGCCGCCGTGGCCCGACACGACGATGTCCTGCGCGAGTGGCGCCAGCGCGGCGATCCCGGCAACGCGGAGAGTGCCGACGCTGACCCAGGTGCCGGAATTGAGCTTGAAGTCCTCGGCGACGCGACCGTCGAAGAACAGGCCGCGCTCCGGCCGCGCGCTATCCGCGAGCTTCACCGCATCGCCGATCAGATAGAAACCCTCTTCGTCGAAGGCCTGCCTGGTCAGTTCCGGCGCCTTCCAATAGCCCGGCGTGACATTGGGGCCGCGCACGCGCACCTCCAGCTTGTCGCCTGACCTAACGAGCTTCAGTTCGGTGCCGGGAATTGGCACGCCGATATTGCCGGACCGCTCGGCGAGGAAATGGCAATCGGTGGCGAGCGGGGAGGTCTCCGTCGAGCCCCAGGCCGAGACCATCGGCAGCGTGCGGCCGACAGTCTTGAGCGAGAGCTCTTCGAGCGCATCCCACAGATTCTGCGGCAGCGCGGCGCCGGCGTAGAAGGCGAATTTCACCTCGCCGAAGAAGCGGCGGCGCAATTCCTCGTCGCTGCGCAGCGCCGCGATCAGCATGTCGAATCCGCGCGGCACGTTGAAATAGACCGTCGGCATCACGCTTCTGAGGTTCGCAAGTGACGTCGCGAACAGACCGGGCGCAGGCTTGCCGCCGTCGATATAGAGCGAGCCGCCATTGCGCAGCACGAGGTTGAAATTGTGGTTGGCACCGAAGGTGTGGCTCCAGGGCAGCCAGTCGAGAATGACGAGATTGCCGCGGCTCTCTTCGAGGAAGGTCCAGGTCTGCGCCTTGGCTTGCTGGCTGGAGGTCAGCATGCGCTGGGTGTTGATGACCGCCTTGGGCGTGCCGGTCGAGCCTGAGGTGAACAGGAATTTTGCGATCGTATCAGGCGTCACCGCGGCGAAGGCTGTTGCAACGGCAGGCGTCTCGGGCGTTGCGGCAACGGTGCGGAAGGCCAGCGCGTCGGCATCAGCAGCATTGCCGCTGATGATCTGCGCTTGGTGCAGCGGCTTGATGGCTGCCAGCGCTGCCGCGAACGGCTTGGTCGCCGAGACGTAGATCGCGCCCGGCTCGAGCAGCGCGATCATGCTCTTGAGCTTGTCAAAATCTTTCGACATCAGCGAATAGGCCGGTGAGATCGCGGCCGAGGGCACGCCGACATGCTGAGCGGCGAGCGCGAGCAGCGCATGGTCGATGCTGTTGTCGGAGAGGATCGCGAGCGGCCGCTCGGCGCTGAGGCCCTGCGCGAGGATCCAGGACGCGGCGGCGCGCACGTTCCGCAGCGCCTGCGCATAGGTGACGGTGGTCCAGGGCGCTTCGACGCTGCCGCGCTCGGCCAGGAAGATCGCATCCGGCGTTTGCCGCGCCCATTGCTCCAGCCAATCGCCCACGCAGCGCGCAGCAGCGCGCAACGGATCCGGCGATCGCAGCACGATGCTGCCGTCGGCGCAAAGCTCTGCGACGGTCCTTGGCGTTGCGAACAGGCCTGCAACGTCACCATCTGGGGCAACTGTCATGTGTTTCCTCCGCGGCGGGCCGCAGCCTCGTTTCGGGCCGCTTTGGCCATAATGTTGGGCACGGCAATTGTTGTCGTCAACAACATTCTTCCTCTCGGCGCTTCGAGGCATTAGGATTGCGCGACAGGAGACACCGACGTGACAGCCAATGCAGCCCGGGCCGACACCCGCCCCTCCCCGCGCAGGCGCGCCGGCAACGGCGCAGCGCCTCGCGAGGCCGCCGGCGACATTGGCCTCGACTCACTGGTCGGGCACGCCGGCTATGCGGTGCGACGCTTCCAGATCTGGATCTTTCAGGACTTCATCAAGACGCTCGGCGAGGTCGACATCAGGCCGACGCAATATTCGGTGCTGACGGTGATCGGCGCCAATCCGGGCTTGTCACAGATGGCGGTGGCAAAGCGCCTCGGCATCGAGCGCGCCCGGCTGGTGCATCTGCTCGACAGCCTCGAGCAGCGCAAGCTGGTGAAGCGGATCAAATCGAAGGAGGACCGGCGCTCCCATGCCTTGCATCTGACCGCGCAGGGCGAGACGGCGCTGACGAAGTTCAAGCGGCTCGCGGCCGAGCACGAGCGGCACGTCGAGGCGAAGATCGGCAAGGAGAACCGGGCGCACCTGCTCCGGATCCTCGCCGGCTTCACCTGATGTCGCCCATGATTTGGGCAGATGCACGTCACAGGTCGCCGATGCGACGGCCCATGCGCCTGCCGAAATATTCCCCAAGCCACTGATCGCACGATAATATCCGGAGCAATCGCCCTGCCCGGATAATGTACACAATGGCACATCGCTTGCTTCACTCCAGGCGAAGACGAAATGCCGGAGTTGGACGCCATGGGGGCTCAGCAGCCTGAAACGATCGCCGCGATTGTGGCCGCGCATCGCGCGGGGACGCTTACGCCGGCACAGACGATCGCGCGGACCTATCAGCGCATCCGCGACCACAACGATCCCGCCGTGTTCATCAGCCTGCGCGACGAGAAGGATGCGATCACGGAGGCCGAAAAGCTCGCCACGAAGGACGCGGCCAGCCTGCCGCTCTACGGCGTGCCGGTCGCGGTGAAGGACAATATCGACGCGCTGGGCTTTCCCACGACTGCAGCCTGCCCGGCTTTCTCCTACACGCCGGCACACGATTCGACTGCGGTGGAGCGCCTGCGCGCCGCAGGCGCCATCATCATCGGCAAGACCAATCTCGACCAGTTCGCGACCGGCCTCGTCGGCGGCCGTTCGCCCTACGGCATTCCCCGGAATTCGATCCGCGAGGATCTGATTCCCGGCGGGTCGAGCTCGGGCTCGGCCACCGCCGTCGGCGCCGGGCTCGTACCGCTGTCGCTCGGCACCGACACCGCCGGCTCTGGCCGCGTGCCGGCGATGCTCAACAACATCGTCGGGCTGAAGCCGAGCCTCGGCATGATCTCGACCGCTGGCCTGGTGCCGGCCTGCCGCACGCTCGATTGCATTTCGGTGTTCGCACTGACGGTGGACGATGCCGCGCTCGCACTGTCGGTGATGGCCGGCCCGGACCGGGCCGATCCATTCTCGCGCGAGCGGCCGCTGGGCCCGCTCACGCAATTCCCCGCCAATTTGCGCCTCGGCGTGCCGCGCAACGGGCAGCTGATCTTCTTCGGAGACAAGAAGGCGGAAGCCGCTTACGGCGATGCGCTGAAGCGCTGGACCGCGCTTGGCGCGGTGCTGGTCGAGTTCGACCTCGAGCCGTTCTACGAGACGGCGCGGCTGCTCTATGAGGGGCCGTGGGTCGCCGAGCGCTATCTCGTGATCAAAGACCTGCTCGCTTCCGCACCCGATGCGATCCACCCCGTCACCCGCGAGATCACGGCGGCCGGCGCGCGACTGACGGCGGCGGAGACCTTCTCCGCGCTCTATCGCCTGCAAGGGCTGCGCAAGATTGCCGAGCGCACGTTTGCGAACATCGACGCGCTGGTGCTGCCGACGGCGCCGACGGCCTACACCACCGCGCAGGTGCTCGCCAATCCGATCGAGCTCAACAGCCGGCTCGGCACCTACACCAATTTCGTCAACCTGCTCGATCTCTGCGGTCTCGCCGTGCCGGCTGCGATGCGCAGTGATGGCATTCCGTTCGGCATCACGCTGCTCGCGCCCGCCGGACACGATGCGATGCTGGCTAGCATCGGCCGCGTGTTCCATGCGGATACGAAACTGGCAGTTGGCGCAAAGGGCGTCGCGCAGCCCGCGCTCGCGCCGCTGCCCGCCGAACGCATCGACGAGATTCCGATCGCGGTGGTCGGGGCGCATCTGTCCGGCATGGCGCTGAACGGCGAGTTGAAGGCGTTGAGCGGGAAGCTGATGGAGGCGACAAAGACCGCGCCGGACTACAAACTCTATGCGCTCAACACCACGCCGCCGAAGCCGGGCCTGCTGCGCGTCGCAGCCGGCAAAGGTGCGTCGATCGAGCTGGAGATCTGGTCACTGTCTGCGGCGGCGTTCGGCAAGTTCGTCAACGCGATTCCCGCACCGATGGCGGTCGGCACGATCCGGCTTGCCGATGGCCGCAGCGTGAAGGGCTTTCTCGTCGAGCCGGAAGTGCTGGGCGAGGCGCGGGATATCACCGCATATGGGGGATGGCGGAAGTATATGGCGGAAGCCGCGAGAGGGTGAGTCCTGTGGGGTGGGCAAAGCGAAGCGTGCCCACCATTGCTGATGCGATCCCAGAGAGATGGTGGGCACGGCGCGTTGCGCCTTTGCCCACCCTTGTTTTAGCGCACCGGACTAGAATGGCCTCGTTCCGTGAGGAATGGCCCAGCTCGGGTGGCCGCCCGAGCTGGGCTGCCGATCGATCGGATCGATGCCGACCGAAGCCTTGAGGGCTGCCTTTCGTAGCAGGATCGCGATCGGTACTTCATCGGGACCCGGATGGTTGAACGAACTTTAGGTTCGCACACACAAGGGAGGGTCGACGAAGATGGCCAAGCGTATCACGATCTGTGCCGGGATCGATACCGGTAAACGTAAGCTCGATGTGGCACTTGATGGCAGTTTGGAGCGGCTTCAGGCCGATAACACGCCGGATGGCTATAAAGTGCTGGTGGAATGGTTGCAGCGCCACAAGGTCAAACGGGTCGGGATCGAGGCGAGCGGCGGCTATGAGCAGGCTGTCGTCGCCGAGTTGCGGCGCCAGCGGTTTGTGGTCGTCGTATTTCAGCCGGCCCAGGTGCGCGCTTATACCGTGTTCCAGCTGCAGCGCGCCAAGAACGACAAGATCGATGCCGCGCTGATTGCGGCCTGCACCGCCGCGGTCAAGAAGATCCACGCAGCTCCGGATCCCCGCTTGCTGCCATTTGCCGAGCACCTGACGATGATCGACCAGATCACCGAGGACATTGCTCGGCTGAAGAACCGGATCGAGAGCTGCCGCAATATGCGGCTCCAGAAGCTGTGGAAGGAGGATATCGCTCGCCTGGCCAAGCGCGAGAAGGTCGAACTGAAGGCACTGGCCGCCGCAATCCGTGAGCATCGCGATCTTGCCGAGCGGCTCGACTTGATCAACAGCATCGATGGTATCGGGCTAAAGACCGCCATGGTCATTCTGGTGCGGATGCCCGAGATCGGTCAGATCACGCGCGAGCAAGCGGCCGCGCTGGCTGGCATTGCCCCTTACGATGACGACAGCGGCGATCGCACCGGCGTTCGTCACATCGCCGGCGGGCGTGAACGGCTGCGACGTGCGCTCTTTACTGCGGCGCTGCCGGCGTCATTTCGCTGGAATCCGCAGCTCATCACGCTCTATGGAAGGCTGATGGGAGCAGGCAAGGAACACAAGCGCGCATTGATCGCTTGCGCCAGAAAGCTATTAATCTTCGCCAACACAGTGGTCGCCCGCGGCACGCCTTGGCAGACAAAACCGCCCGAGATCGCGAGGGCTCCGGCTACCTGATGGCGTTTCTTTGTTCGGCCGAAGCACCGTTTCTTCGTCCCGACCTGCCGTCACAAAGACGCCGCGCGCCGCGGCCGTCAAAGGCTGGCCGTCGCCCTGGCCTCAACTCCATCTCCGCTGCCGCCAGGCCACGCCTTGACGGCCGCAAGCACGGCGTCATGCTACCCTCAGCGATCGGGCGAATCTAATGGTTGCTACGGCACTGCACCGCGTCCGGGACGCGGGTCCGGCTACACCGACACCGCGTAGATCTCGTACTCCCCGCGCACCAGCTCGATATGCGCGCGCATCGCGGCCGCGGCGCCCTGCTTGTCGCCGCGCATGATGGCGACGACGACGCGGTCGTGCTCGGCCTGCGATTTGGCGAGACGGCCGAGATTGCGGAACTGGGCGCGGCGGAACGGCTGCACGCGCACGCGCGTCGCCAGCGTGATCTCGGCGATGTAGCCGTTCTGCGAGCCGGAATAGATCGTGTTGTGGAAGCGCTCGTTGACCTCGTGAAAGCGCTCGGGATTGCCGGCGTAGCTCAAGAGCCGCAGCTCTTCGTGGACGGCCTCGAGCGCATGCCGCTCGGCAGGGGACATGCGCTCGGCGGCAAGGCCGGCGCACAGCGCCTCGAGCTCGGCCATCGCCTCGAACATGCTCTTCAGCCGCTCGATCGACGGCTGCGCCACCACCGCGCCGCGATGCGGCCGCGCCTCGACCAGGCCGCTCGCGACCAATTGGCGCAGCGCCTCGCGCACTGGGGTGCGCGAAACGCTGAAGCGCCGCGCGATGTCGGTCTCGTCCAGCGGCGCACCGGGTGCCAGGGTTCCGCGCACGATCTCGTCCGCAAGCTGAAGACGCAGCTCCTCGGCGCGCGTGACCTTCTGCACCGACGGCGAGGGACGGTCGACGCGGGGCACCACCGGCTCGCCCGGCAGTGTCCCCTGCGGAAAATCGTCAAGCGTCATACGGTCTCTTTCGGCTCGTCGATGATGCTGACATGAGCGGCGACGACGCGCCAGCCCTCCGGGAAACGTATCCACGTCTGCATCTGCCGGCCGACCTTGCCGGGCGCCGTGTCGCGATAGAACAAGGTGGACGCCACGGCCGTGTCGCGGCCGTAGCTCGTGATCACCGTCTTTGCCGTGCGACGATTGAGCCCGACCGGCGAGCGCGCGGCGCGGAAGCCGGAGATCGCCTCATAGCCATAGAGGTTCTCGCCCATGCCGTAGCGCAAGGTGCGCGGGTCGTTGCGGAACAGCTCGCCGAGCACGGCGACGTCGTTGCTGACGAGGGCCTGCTCATAGCGCTCGAACGCGGCTTTGACTTCCGCGATCACCTCGGGGAGATCGATCTCCATCTCAGAATCCTCTCAAAGTCCCCTTGGCGCGGGCGCAGCGACGACGCCCATCTTTTCCAATGCGTGCGCGACGCGCAGCGCGATGTCCTCGCGCCAGGGGGCGGCGATGATCTGCACGCCGATCGGCAGCGGCTCGAGCGGCACCGGCACGGCCACCACGGGCAGGCCGATGAAGGAGATCGGCTGGGTGTGGATGCCGATATTGGCGCGCACCGGCAACTCGACGCCGTCGAGATTGAAGTTCACCTGTCCGAGTTTCGGCGGGGTGCAGGGCGTTGCGGGCGCAATCAGCACGTCGACCGACGCAAAGATCTCGGCGAGCTGCGCGCGATACCAGCGGCGGAATTTTTGCGCGCGGTCGACCAGCGCTGCCGGCACCATGGCGCCCGCGATCAGCCGGTCGCGCACGGCCGGATCGAAATCGTTCGGGCGCTGGCGCAGCCGATCGAGATGCAGCGAAGCGCCTTCGGTGGTGGTGATGACATAGGCGGCGGCACGGGCGCGGGAAGCTTCGGGGATATCGACCACTTGCGTTGCGCCAAGCGCCTTGGCGACACGGCTGACGGCTTCGACGGCTTCCGGAAACACGTTCTTCTGGAAATGTCCGCCGGCGATAGCGACGCGCAGGCCCGAAATGGGCTGGCCGAGCAGCGCCGTGACCGGCTCGACGCCGCGCGTGGTGCAGGCGCCGTCGTCGGCGTCCGGCCCCTGCATCACGTCATAGGCGAGCGCGAGGTCGGCGACACAGCGCGCGAACGGGCCGAGATGATCGAGGCTCGCCACGAACGGAAACGAGCGTGCCCGCGACAGCCGGCCATAGGTCGGTTTCAGGCCGAAGATGCCGCAGAAGGACGAGGGCACGCGGATCGAGCCATTGGTGTCGGAGCCGAGCGCGATCGGCACCAGCGCGCCGCCGACGGCGCTGCCCGAGCCGCCCGACGAGCCGCCGCTCATCCGTGTGGTGTCATGCGGATTGCGCGAGGGGCCGTCGTGGATGTTCTCGCCGGTGAAGTCGTAGGCGTATTCGCCCATGTTGAGCGCGCCGACCAGGACAGCGCCGGCCGCCTCCATTCGTTCGATCAGCGTGGCGTCGCGCTTGGCCGGCGCGAGGTCGCGGTTGATCTTCGAGCCGGCGCGCGTTGGCAGACCGGCTACGTCGAACAGGTTCTTCACCGCGAAGGGCACGCCGGCGAGCGGGCCGACTTGCTTGGCCGAGGCGATGTCCGCGTCGATCGCGCGCGCTTTCGCACGGGCACGTTCGGCGGTGACGTCGGTGAAGGAATTGAGAATGCCGTCGTGCTGCTTGATGCGCGCGAGCGCGGCTTCGGTGGCGGCGAGCGCGGACAATTGGCCGCCGGCCACCGCTTTCGCGATGTCGGCAGCATTCATCTCTGGCTTGGCGGTCATGGCGGCATCAGGCGGTGAAGATCGGCGCCGGCTCGGTCTCGTCCGGCAGCGTGAATTCATCGACGAGGCGGGCAAGCCGCAGCGAGACTTCGAGATTGGCGCGCACCGCGGGTCTGAAGGCCTCCTCGACCGGCAGCGCCAGCGCTTTCGATACGGCGTCGATATAGTCGTCCAGGGGTTCGGCCATCACGCTCCCAAACAGTCTCTCAGTGCGCCGGCAACGGCGGATGCGGGATCGCCGTCAGCAGCTCCTTGGTGTAGTCGTCCTTGGGATCGCTGAGCACCTGCTCGGAAGAGCCCTCCTCGACGATCCGTCCCGTCCGCATGACAATGACACGATCGCACAACAAGCGCACCACATTCAAATCATGAGAGACGAACAGATAGCTCATACCTAGCCGCGCCTTGAGGTCCTGCAGCAGATTGAGCACCACGGCCTGCACCGAGACGTCCAGCGCCGCCGTCGGCTCGTCCAGGATGACGAGCTTCGGATGCAGGGCAATGGCGCGGGCGATGCCGACGCGGGCCTTCTGGCCGCCGGACAATTGGTGCGGAAACCGATCGAGCAGATTGTGCGGCAGGCCGACCATGGTGGCGAGCTCCTCGCAGCGGGCACGCAGCGCGTCGCGGCCCTTGATGTCGCCGAGCTGCATGATCGGATCGGCGATGGCGCGCGCGGCGGAGAATCGCGGGTTGAGGCTGTCGGTGGGATCCTGGAACACCATCTGGATCCGGCTGCGCTGCGGCAGCCGGGCGAAGGCTGATGGCGCGATGGCGGAGATGTCCTCGCCGTCGAACTGGATCAGGCCGGAGGTCTGGTCCAGGAGGCGCATCACCATCATCGACGTGGTCGATTTGCCGCAGCCGGATTCGCCGACGAGGCCGACGCTTTCGCCATGCCCGATCGCGAAGCTGATGCCGTCGACGGCGCGGAATACCTCCGGCTCCACCGGCGGCTTGCGGCCGAACAGCTTTCCGAGCACGGCGGTCGCGCCCTGGCGGGGATACTCCTTGACGAGCTTTTCGATGACGAGGAGCGGCTTTGTCTCGTCGCTCCCGGGGCTGACCCGGGGGTCCATCGACTGAGATGAATCTTGCGACGTGTGATGGATGGCCGGGTCAAGCCCGGCCACGACGGCCGTGCCCTCCTCTTCCGGCAGCAGATCCCGCAAGGACACCCCGAGCCGCGGCGTCGCGCGCATCAACCTTTTTGTATAGGGGTGCTGCGGGTTCGCAAAGATGTCGGCGGCCTTGGCGGTCTCGACGACGCGGCCCTTCTCCATCACCACGACGCGGTCGCAATAGGCGGCGGCGAGGCCGAGATCGTGGGTGATCAGGATGGTCGACATCGCGCGGCGTTTGGTCAGCTCGACGATCAGGTCCATCACCGCCTTCTGGGTGGTGACATCGAGCCCCGTCGTCGGCTCGTCCGCGATCAGCAGCTGCGGGTTGCAGGCGAGCGCGAGGGCGATGACGACGCGCTGGCACATGCCTCCCGACAGTTCGAACGGATAGGCATGGTAGCGCTCGCGCGGGCGGGCGATCTTGACTTGCTCCAGCGCCTCGATGGCCTTCTCGCCGTGATCGGCAACCTGGGCCTGCTGCACATGAGTGCGCAAGACGTCCTCGATCTGGTCGCCGACTTTGCGGATCGGGTTCAGTGCCGCGCGGGGGTTCTGGAAGATCATCGAGACTTCGCGGCCGCGCAAATCGCGCATCTGGTTCTCGGTCGCGGCCTTGACGTCGATGCCGGAGAACATCACCGAGCCCTCGGCGATCTTGCCGGCGCGATCGAGGATGCGCATCACAGCGTAGGAGGTCACCGACTTGCCGGAGCCGGACTCGCCGACGATGGCCAGCGTCTCGCCCTTGGCGACGGAGATGTTGACGTGCTGCACCGCCTTGACGATGCCGCGGCGGGTGGTGAATTCGACCGTGAGGTCCCGGACGTCGAGCAGGGGCTGGGCGGTCATGGGCGGCTCGCGACACTCAAAAGGTCGAAAACAACCCCATGCACAGTAGACACTCCATTGAAATCGTTAGGGAATTTTAATGAGGATTTTGGACGTGGAGCAACCATCACGTCCTCCGCTGGGGGTCGACGATGTCGCGCAGGCCGTCGCCGAGAAGGTTGAAGCAGAACACGGCGATCATCAGGGCAAGGCCGGGGAAGAGCGCGATCCACCATTCGCCTGAGACCATGAAGCCGGCGCCTTCGGCGACCATGATGCCCCATTCGGCGGTCGGCGGGCGGACGCCGAGGCCGATGAAGGAGAGGCCAGCGGCATTGAGGATGGCGTAGCCCATGGTCAGCGACATCTGCACGATCATGATCGGCATGATGTTCGGCAGAATATGCACCAGCAGGATGCGGAGCTCGCCGTTGCCGGAGAGACGCGCGGCCTGCACGAAGCCGGCGTTGCGGCGGACATTGGCTTCGGCGCGCGCGACGCGGGCATAGAGCGGGAAGTTGACGATCGCGGTCGCCAGGATGATGTTCTGCACGGTGTTGCCGAGCGCGGCGACGATGCCCATGGCGAGCACGAACAGCGGGAAGGCCATGATGGTGTCGGCGATGCGGCCGACGATGCGATCGGTCCAGCCGCCGAAATAGCCGGCCGCGATGCCGGCAAGGCCGCCCATCAGGAACACCAGCGCGACGGAGGCGATCGCGATGAACGTGTCGAGCCGTGTCGCCACGATGACTCGGCTGAAAATATCGCGGCCCAATTGGTCGGTGCCGAACCAGTGCGCGGCCGATGGCGGCTTCAGCGCCGCAGCAGTATCGGACGCGAGCGGATCGTACGGCACGACATAGGGACCGAAGATCGCGGCGGTGAGGATCAGGATCAGTAGCGCGAAGGCGAAGCCGGTGACCTTGTTCTCGCCCAGGACGTAGCGGGTTTGTTCGAGGACGGCGGCAAACCCCGACGTTCGTGCGGGACCCACGGGTTCAACAGCAGGCGCAACGGAGCTCATGGTTTAGCCCTCCAGCCGCACGCGCGGATCGATCACGCCGTACAGGATGTCGATGACGAGATTGAGCAGCACGTACATGACCGCCATGGTCAGCACGAAACCCTGTACCGGCGCGAAGTCCGACGAGATCAGCGCTTCCACGGCGTAGGAGCCGATGCCGGGCCAGGCGAACACCTTCTCCACCAGCACGTTGGCGCCGAGCAGGAACGAGAACACCATGCTGAGCGTAGTGATCACCGGGAGCATGGCGTTGCGGAAGGCGTAGGTGACGATGACGGTTGCCGGCGACAGGCCGCTCGCGCGCGCCGTGCGGACGAATTCGGATGCGAGCACCGCCAGCATCGAGGCGCGGGTCATGCGCGCGATCGGCGCCAGCGAGAAGATCGCGAGCGTCGTCGCCGGCAGGATGAGCTGGCTCAGCGCCGAGCGGAACGCCTCGACATCGCGGGCCAGCAAAGTGTCGATCAGATAGAAGCCCGTCACCGTCGGCGGCGCGCTGTAGAACACGTCGAGGCGGCCGAGCGGCGCCGGCGACCAGCCGAGCCGGAAATAGAAGACATAGACCAGCACGAGGCCGGTGAAGAACACCGGCAGCGACACGCCGGCCGTCGTCGTGACACGACAGAGATGGTCAATCCATGATCCCGGTCGTGTCGCCGCCAGCACGCCGAGCGGGATGGCTATCGCAATGGAGACGATGAGGCCGAGCAGCGTCAGCTCGGCGGAGGCCGGCAGGCGGTTGCGGATCTCGGTGGCGACCGGCTGGCCCGTGGTCAGCGAGTTGCCGAAATCGCCATGGGCGAGGTCGTTGGTATAGCGGAAGAACTGCTCGATCAGCGGCTTGTCGAGGCCTAGCTTCTTGCGGATCTGCTCGACCGCTTCCTTGGTCGCGGCGGGACCGGCGAAATAGGCGGCGGGATCACCGGGCAGCGCACGCGTCAGCAGGAAGGTGACGATGACGACGCCGATCAAGGAGGGAATCGCGAACATCAGGCGCTTGCCCATCATGGTCAGCATGACGACCTCCCAGCGAGGAAATGAGATCGTGCGGCGCGCTCCGCCTCACTCCGAAATACGGCTAGCATCGCGGCCATGTTGCGCGCGAGCATGTCCTCTCACCCCTTCGCCAGCGCGCGATAATCCAGTCTCCGGTGGAACCAATACTGGTAACCACTGACGTTCTTCTGCATGGCGACGTTGACGAAGGGTTGGTACAGCGGGATGCGCGGAACGTCGGTGTAGGCGAGATCGATGAAGCCCTTCACGTCGGCATCATAGGCCGCCTTGTCGCCGGTGGCGGCGGCGGTGCGTGCGCCGTCGATGAACTTGTCCATCTCCGCCGACTTGTAGCTCATGGTGTTGAAGACGGAATTGTTGCCGTGATAGCACCAGTAGAAGAAGTACTCGGGATAATCGAGCCAGCCCGAGAACACGTTGGTGAAGAGCGGCATCTCCTTCTTGTTGAGCTCGGTGCGCCAGTTGGCACCGGGCACCTTGTTGATGGTGGCCTTGATGCCGATCTGCGCAAGGCTCTCCTGCACCAGCACGCAGAGCGGCTCGTTGACGCCCGCAAAATTCAGGTCGAACGAGATCGTGGTCTCGAAGCCGTTGGCGTAGCCGGCCTCGGCCAGCAGCGCCTTCGCCTTGTCCATGTCGGTGTTGTACTTGTGCGGCTGCGGCCAGGCGACCTCGGTGGGCTTGTCCTTGGGCGCACCGAACATCGGGTTGGCGAGGCCAAACATCACCGCGTCCATGATCTTCTGATAGGGCAGCGCGTAGGCGACCGCCTGGCGGACTTTTGGATTATCGAACGGCGGCTTGGTGACGTTCATGCCGATATACTGGATGCCGTTGGAGAACGGCAGCGAGACGACGTTGAGCTTGCCGTTCGCCTTCATCTCCTGAAAATCCTTGTTCGGCAGTTCGTAGGAAATGTCGGCGTCGCCGCGCTCCAAGAGCGCACGGCGGTTGCCGGCCTGCGGCACCATGCGCCAGATCACGCGCTTGATCTTCGGCAGCGGACCGCACACCCAGTCGTCGTTGCGCTCCATGATCACTTCGGTGCCGGCGGTCCATTTCGTGACCTTGTAGGCGCCGGAGCCCGCGGTCTGCTGCTTGGTGAATTCCAGACCCCAGGGATCCTTCTCGCTGGCATTCTTCTTCACCAGCTCGGAGTTGACGATGCAGGGCACGATGACGGCGAGGTCGGGAATGGTGAGCTTGTCCTTCTTCAGGAAGTCGACGCGTACGGTATGGTCGTCGATGACGACGAACTGCTCCGGCTTCGTGAGAGAGCCCGCGCTCATCTGGAAGGTCGGGAAGCCGCCGACGCTGACGGCGCGGTCGAGCGACCACTTCACGTCCTTGGCGGTGACGGGCGTGCCGTCGTGGAATTTGGCGTTGTTGCGCAGCTTGAAGGTGACCGACATGTCGTCGATCCTGAACTCTTCGGCCAGTTCGCCCTTGAACTTGTCGCGGTCGTAATAGGGCACGCCGCCTGGGCCGCTCTTCATCTCGTGGCTGATCAGGCGGTCGTAGCAATTCCAGGACACCTCATAGCCGGGCACGTTGGTGCCGACGCCGTGGATGTCGAGATTGTTGGGGCCGCCTTCCGAGACGATCAGCAGCGTCTCCGAGCGGGCATCGGCATAGGCGGAGGAGATCACTGACGGCACGGCCGGAAGCGCCGCGCCAGCGGCCAATCCGGAAACGGACTTGAGGAAATCGCGGCGCTTCATGAAATCGCTCCAACGCAACGTTTTTGGTTGGAACCGGATTCGCAAGGTTCGTGCCAGAGCTTAACGGAAGCTTACATCGCACCTAAACGATTGATCTGTAATGGGATTGTCCGAATTCGGCCCACTGGGCAGTTTTGAGGAGCCCCACTCTTTGCATACAAAGAAATGATTTTGACCATAAAATAAGCAGACGAAGTCAAGGGCCCGATTTGTCGCCACCTCCGCACACATTTCATGCCGCGGGCCGCAGCCTCGACTGGATCCGGGCTCGCGCACCCAAACTCGCCATTGCGAGGAGCCCTTGGGACGAAGCAAATCCAGAATCTTTCCGAGGAGACGATCTGGATTTGCTTCGCTGCGCTCACAATGACGGAGCGCTCACCCCGGCCAGATCAGGTCCTGAAGCTCGGCCAGGTCGTTGGCTTTGTCCTGCCAGCCCGCGATACAGATGTGCGCGTTCAGGTCGCTGGCGCGGTGCAGCAGCATCAGGGCCATCAGGCGGCGCTTCAACTCGAAATCCAGCTTCGCGTAGCCGAAGCCTTCGAGCAGGCTCTTCACCCGGCCCGGACGGCCCGCCGCCATGAAGGCGCTGGGGCCGAGCAAGTCGTAGTCGCGCCATCCTGCGAGCACGTCGCCGAAATCGAACAGGCCTTTGAGCGACCATTGACCGTCATTGCAGGCGAGCAGGAAATTCTCCGGGATGTATTCGCCGATCAGGATCACCGGCGGTGCATCCATCGGAATGAGCTTTGCGGCATCGCGCAGGAGGTCGTCGAGGCCGGCGAGGAATTTTGGTGCGAGGCCGAGACGGGTGTGCCGCGCGCGGCAGCCCTGCATCTGGGTGCGCATGAACGCGTCCCAGCGCGGCTCGATATGCGCGAGCTCCCCAAGCGGGGCACGCTGCACGGCGGCGATGGTCTCGCCGATCTGGCGCAGCAGGCGTTCCTTCTGATCTTCCGGCAGTGAAGGCCACACCTCCGAGCCGAGCGTGCCGGCAAGGCGCGTGATGATGAGGTACGGCCAGCCGTCGCGCGTCCCTTCGGCGACGATCTCAGGGATCGGCAGGGACAGCCGGCCGGCGAGCTGCGTCAGCGAGACGCGCTCGGAGAGGAATTGCGCACGGAGCAGCGGCGGAAAGATTTTCAGGATCAGCTTGTCAGCGAGCCCGACCACGAGATTGGTGCCGGTCGCGAACGCATGCGGCGAGCCGGCATCGAGCTCGTGGCTGCGCGCGATGTCGAGCGCGATTGGCAGCCATCGTGAAGAAGGGGAACGAAAGGCGCGAAAGCTTTCCGCGTCGGCGAAGTGAGGGAGAGTCATCGACATTGCGAGCTTGATGCGTTTGAGATGGCGGGGACAAGCCCGGCCATGACGCGATGGAAAGATCCTGCGCCAATGCCAAGCTTCGCTTCTCAGGTCATAGCTACCGTTCCGGACTCGCGCGCTCGAACTGGCGCAAGAGCTTATTGCCGCGCTCGACGGCGGAATCCAGCGCGGCTTGGGCGCTCTTGTGGCCGGCGAAGGCCTGCTCGAGTTCGTCCTCGATCGCGCCGCGGATCAGGACGAAGGAGCCGAGCCGGGTGCCCTTGGAGTTCTCCGTCGGCGGATTGAGCGTGATCTGCTCGAACGAGATCGCCGAGCCCGGATTGCGCTCGTAGAATCCTTGAGCGCGAGTCAGCTCGAAGGCAGCGCGGGTCACAGGTAGATAGCCGGTGTTCTGGTGCCAGGCGGCCTGCACGCCGGGTTGCGACAGATAAGCGAAGAATCGCGCCACGCCCTTGTATTCCTCGCGCGGACGATCGCGCAGCACCCACAGCGTGGCGCCACCGATGATCGAGTTCTGCGGCGCGCCCTTCACATCAGGCCAATACGGCATCATGCCGTAGCCGATCTCGAATTTCGAGTTCGCCTTGATGTCGGCGCGCGTCGCCGAGGAGCCGATGAAGATGCCGCATTCGCCGTTCTGGAAACGCGGCTCGGCCGCCTGTCCGCGCCCGCTATAGTCGAACAGCTTCGTCTTCTGCCACTCGGCGAGCGCCGCGATGTGATGCACGAGAGGCGGATTGTTGATGGTCAATTCCGCGTCCAGCCCGGCAAAGCCGTTCGCCCGCGTCGCCACGGGCAGATTGTGGAAGGCGGAGAAATTCTCGACGTGAATCCACGATGGCCAGGACGTGGTGAAGCCGCAAGGCGCACCGCGATCGCGCAGGCGCTTCGCGGCCGCTCCCAATTCCGGCCAGGTCTTCGGCGGCGCCTCCGGATCGAGGCCGGCGTCGCGGAACATGGACTTGTTGTAATAGAGGATCGGCGTCGAGGAATTGAACGGGAAGGACAACAGATTGCCGCCCGCATCGGTGTAATAGCCGGAGACCGCGGGCAGGTAATCACCCAGCGAGAACGGCTCGCCCTGGTCCCGCATCAGGCGGAACACGGGATAGACCGCGCCCTTGGCCGCAGTCATGGTCGCGGTGGCGACCTCGTTGACCTGGACGATCGCAGGCTGGCTGCGCGAGCGGAAGGCGAAGATCGCGGCCGTCACCGTCTCGGTGTAGTTGCCCTTGTAAGCAGGCACGATGCGGTAATCGGACTGCGAGGCGTTGAAGTCGGCGGCGAGCTTGTCCAGTTGCCGGCCGAGCTCGCCGGACATGGCGTGCCACAACGCGATGTCGGTGGCGGCGCGCACCGGGGCGGCCAGCGAGAGAGCCGCGACGGCGGCGAGGACCTTCAAAAGGCGCGATGCTGACGTCACGATGGCTTTTCCCGTGTCGCACGACGAAAGGCGGCTGCCCTGCTTAAGGCGCGGCCTCTGCGGTTTCAACCGGGAATGAGCGCCGACCGCGCCGCACAATCGAGCCGTGGCCCCCCGGCGGGATGGCCTTCCCTTGACCATCTGCTAGATTGTATTGAACCTTTTCCTTCCGCCATAGACTCCATCTCTGAGGGGTTGAGTGTGCCAGTGCTGAGCCGTGCCGAACTCTCGCGGACCGGGGTGATCTTCGTCGCGCTTCTGCTCGTCGCCTGGGCGACGGACGCCGTTGCGCGCGAATTTCGCGCCGCCGATACCCAGGCCGAGGACTACCCGACCGTCCAGGCGCTGCGCTACATGGGCGCGCTGATCGCCGAGCGCACCAAGGGCCGGCACGAGATCAAGGTGTTCCACTCCCGTCAGCTCGGCGAGGAAAAGGAGACCATCGAGCAGACCCGGGCCGGCGCGATCGACCTCAACCGGACCAACGTGGCGCTGATCGGCAATTTCGTCCCGGCGATGAACGTGCTCGCCATGCCGTTCCTGTTCCGGTCCATCGAGCACATGCGGGAGGTGCTGGACGGGCCTATTGGCAACGAGATCCTCGGCAGCTTCGAGCCCTACGGCTTCGTCGGGCTCGCATTCTACGATTCGGGTGCGCGGTCGATCTACAACGGCGTCCGCCCGGTCCGGGGCATCACCGACCTGCGGGGCCTGCGGATCCGGGTGCAGCAGTCGGAGTTGATGAGCCAGATGATCCGCTCGCTTGGCGCCGAACCGGTCGAGATGCCCTACGGGCAGGTGCTCACCGGGCTTGCCAACCATCTGATCGACGGCGCCGAGAACAACTGGCCATCCTTCGTGACGACGGATCATTACAGGCATGCCGGCTACTACACGCTCACCGAGCACACGATGAGCCCCGAGGTGCTGGTGATCTCGCTGAAGGCCTGGAAGAGCCTTTCGACGGAGGAGCAGACCATCTTCAAGGAGGCCGCGCAGCGCTCCAGCCGGTTCATGCGCGAGAAGTGGCGCGACCTCGAGGAGCAGTCGCAGCGCAAGGCACAGGGCGCCGGGGTGACCATCATCAGGGATATCGACCGCAAGCCATTCGAGGAGGCGATGGCTCCGATCTATGCCAAGGCCGCGCGCGATCCGGCGGCGGCCGCGCTGATCGAACGCATTCGCAAGGTGGAGTGAGGCCTGTTGGCTGCGCTTGGACATCAGGAACACGCGGACAGGCCGCCCGGCCCGATCGGGCAGCTGCGCGCGCGCCTCGTCGGCGTGCTGCGGGCGGTGCCGATCCGCTGGCGCATCCTGTCGATCGCGGCGCTGAACTCCGCCGTCGTGGTGGTGCTGGTCGCGATGATCTGGAACGGCGCGCAGGTGCTCGGCTCGGCCTGGGACGACGTGCGCCAGGTGCGCGAATCCGATCGCATCCTGGCGCTGCTCGAAAGCGAGACCGGGCGGCTGCAGAACCTGATCCACCGCTACATCAACCAGCCGAGCCCGGATCTGTTCGCCGAGATCCTGCTGTTGCGCGAGGCGGTGCTGGGCACGCTGACGGGCCGCGCCGCCAAGGACCCGATGCTGTCGGGCTCGGTCGAGGAGCTCGAGCGCACCACCGACCGCTTCCTCAACGGCTTCGGCGAGCTGCGCAGCGTGCAGGCGACCATCGCGAAAACCTATGAGGAGCAGGTGCAGGGCCCGGCCAGGGACATGGCGGGCCTCTACTCCATCATCGAAGGCGCCACCGGCCATCGCGACGCGCTGATCTGGCCCTCGCTCGGCAAGTCCCGCGAGGCCTTCACCGCGATGCTGGTGGCGGCCAATTCCTATTATCTGTCGCAGTCATCGGGCGCCGCCGACGACGCGCGCCGCAACACCGAGACGATCGAGAAGACCATCCCCGTCATGATCGATCTCGCCGACAACGACCTCCAGCGCATGGCGCTGCAAAAGCTCGCGGCGCGCACCGCGTCCCTGCGCGAGGGCTTCGCAAAGCTCTCCGAGCAGCTTGCGAGCCGCACCGAGCTCCTGCGCAACACCATCGACGCCAGCCAGGCCGAGGCGATCGGCGCCATCGACGACCTCTCGAGCAAGATGCGCCGGCGCGAGCAGAAGGCGCAGGAGACCTTCGACCGCACGCTGGCCGACATTTCCCGCCGGGTGCTGTCGATCGCGATCATCTTCCTCGGCATCATCCTCACCGCCGGCGTTCTGATTGCCTTGTCGATCCGCCTGCCGCTGCAGCAGATCATGACGGCGATGCGCGCGATCACGCTCGGCGACCTCGGCCGCGAGGTGCAGGGCACCAATGCACGGGACGAGGTCGGTGCCATGGCACGCGCGGTGGAGGTGTTCCGCGAGAACGCGATCGCCAAGCGCCAGACCGAGGACGAGCTGCGCGCCTCGAAGGAGAAGGCCGAGAGTGCGCTGCTCGAGCTCAATACCGCACAGCAGAATTTGATCGATGCAGAGCGGCTCGCCGCGCTCGGCGGACTCGTCGCCGGCGTTGCCCACGAGGTCAACAACCCGATCGGCATCAGCCTGACCGTGGCGTCGAGCTTTGCCCGCCGCACCGAGATTTTCGAAGCCCAGCTCAAGGGCGAGGGCGGCCTGCGCCGCTCTCAGCTCGAAGAGTTCGTGCAGTCCTCGCGCGATGCCTCGCAGCAGCTCGTCGCCAACCTGCAGCGTGCCGGCGAGCTGATCCAGTCGTTCAAGCAGGTTGCCGTCGACCGTTCCCATGCCGAGCGCCGGCAATTCAGCTTGAGCGAAGCCACCGATCAGATCATCGCCAGCCTGCGCCCGGTGCTGAAGCGCTCACCGATCACGCTGGAGGTCGACGTGCCCGAGGGGCTGCTGCTCGACGGCTATCCCGGCTCCTACGGCCAGATCCTGACCAACCTGTTCCTCAACGCCGCCAACCACGCCTTCGCCGATGGACGCGCCGGTACGATCGCGATCTCGGCGCGGCCGCGCGGGACCGAGGACATCGAGATCAGCTTCGCCGACGACGGGGCCGGCATGACCCCCGACGTGCAGCGCCAGGCCTTTGACCCTTTCTTTACCACCCGGCGCAATGAAGGCGGCACGGGACTTGGCCTGCACATCGTCTATAACCTCGTGACCCAGCAGCTCGGCGGCCGCATGATGCTGGAATCCAAGCTGGGACAAGGCACGACTTTTCGCATTATCATGCCCCGCATCGCCAAGGGCGGCGCGCAAAGCACAGAAAGTGACGGGACTTCTCAATGGCCGAACAGGACGATGTCCTCCACCTGATCGACGACACCGGTACCGCGTCGGAGGACAGCAACGCCCGAAAATGGAAGATCGCCGTCATCGACGACGATCCGGCCGTGCATGACGGCACGCGTTTTGCTCTCTCGGATTACAGCCTCAACGGCCAGAGCCTGGAGATCCTGTCGGCCTATTCCGCGGCGGAAGGCCGCAAGCTGATGGCCGAGCACAGCGACATCGCCGCCGTGCTGCTCGACGTCATCATGGAGACCGACGTCGCCGGCCTCGAGCTGGTCGAGTTCATCCGCAACGAGATCCGGAACGAAACCGTGCGCATCATCCTGCGCACCGGCCAGCCCGGCCAGGCGCCGGAGCGGCGCGTCATCGTGCAGTACGACATCAACGACTACAAGGCCAAGACCGAGCTCACCGCCGACAAGCTGTTCACCTCGCTGACCGCGGCGCTACGCTCCTATCAGCAGCTCGAGCGCATGGTGCAGACGCGGCGCGGCCTGGAGATCATCATCGACGCCGCCTCGACGCTGTACGACTTCAAGTCGATGCAGCGGCTCGCCGAGGGCGTGCTGACCCAGCTCGCTTCGCTGCTCAACGTCGACTGCGCCGGCATCCTGGTCCTGCGCGACAATGGCGGCGCCGATCCGGAGCTCTCGGTGCTCGCCGGCAGCGGCTGCTACAGCCGCTTCATCGGCACCACATCCTCGAAGGCGCTCGACCCCGAACTGCGCGAGATGGTGGAGGCCGCGTTCCAGCGCCGCAAGAACGAATTCGCCGACCACCGCAGCGTGATCTATCTGCGCACCGGATCCGGCCGCGAGGTCGTGGTGCTGCTGCAGGCCGAGCGCGAATTGTCCGAGACAGACCGCTCGCTGGTCGAGATCTTCTCCAGCCGGCTCTCGATTGCCTTCGACAACGTGATCCTCTACCAGCAGCTCCAGGACGCCAACACCCAGCTCGAAGACCGCGTCGCCCAGCGCACCCGCGCGCTGATGCAGGCCAACCGCCGCCTCTCGGCGCAATGGCTGCGGCTGCAACGCGCCAACGGCTTCAAGAACGAGATTCTGGGCACCGTCGCGCACGACCTGAAGAACCCGCTCGGCGTCATCCTCGGCCGCACCGAGATGCTGAAGGAGCTGATCTCGACCGGCGCATCGATGGGCGGCGTGGTCGCCCAGGTCGACCACATCCGCGACGCCACCAAGCGGCTGACCACGATGGTCGATCACCTGATCTCGGATGCGATGGCCGATGCCTTCGACATCACCATCCGCCGCGAGCCGGTCGACGTCGCGGCGCTGGTCAAGGAGGTCGCCGAGGCCAACCAGCCGCTGGCGTTCAACAAGCAGCAGGCGATCAGCGTCACTGCGCCGCCCAACATCGTCACCATGTGCGACACCGACCGCATCCGCGAGGCGATCGACAATCTCATCAGCAACGCCATCAAATACTCGCCGATCGGCGGCAAGATCGACGTGGCCGTCACTCACGAGGGCAGCGACACCATCGTCCGCGTCAGCGACGAGGGTGCCGGCCTGTCGCCGGAAGATCTTGGCCGCCTGTTCGGCCGGTTCCAGCGGCTCTCTGCAAAACCGACCGGCGGCGAGAGCTCGACAGGGCTTGGGTTGTCGATTGTAAAGCGTATCATCGACATGCATGGCGGCGAGGTGACCGCAGACAGCGACGGCCCCGGCCAGGGCTCGACATTCACCATCACGCTGCCCGCGACAGAAATGCCATGATTTGAGCGCCAAGATTTTAGTGACATGACCCAAAGCCAGCACATCATGATCGTCGACGACGAGGCCCCGGCCCGGGAGATGGTCGGCGATTACCTCAAGATGCACGGCTTCACCGTGACGCTGTGCGACGGCGGCAAGAGCTTGCGTGCTGCGATCCAGGGCAGCATGCCCGATCTCGTCGTGCTCGATCTCAACATGCCCGAGGAAGACGGGCTCTCGATCATTCGCGACCTCAAGAGCCGCAACAACGTGCCTGTCATCATGCTGACGGCGACCGCGAGCCCGATCGACCGCGTCGTCGGGCTCGAACTCGGCGCCGACGATTACGTGGCAAAGCCGTGCGAGCTGCGCGAGCTGATGGCGCGCATCCGTTCGGTGCTGCGGCGGAGCGGGCCGGCCAAGGCAGCAGCGCCCGACGCGTCGGCGGCGAAGTCGGACAAGGACCAGCTGGTTCGCTTCGGCACCAAATGGCTCGATCTCGAAGCGCAGGCCTTGCGCGACGACGAGGGCAACGAGCATCCGCTGACGGCGTCCGAATTCGGGCTGCTCAAGGTGTTCGCGGCCAATCCGAAGCGCGTGCTGTCGCGCGAGCGCCTGTTGGAGCTCGCCAATGCGCGCGACGCCGAAGCCTTCGACCGCGCGGTGGATCTGCGCATCATGCGAATCCGCCGCAAGATCGAGCCAGATCCGGCAAAACCGGCCGTGATTCGCACCATCCGCGGCGGCGGCTATCTGTTCTCTCCCCAGGGCGAGAAGGCGTAGGGCGGCACCGCCGCCTCCAGATCGTCATTGCGAGCGCAGCAAAGCAATCCAGAGTCCGTCCGCGGAAAGGCTCTGGATTTGCTTCGCTGCGCTCGCAATGACGGAGCAAATGGCATGGCGCCACGCTCCATCAGGCATTTCAGGCAGCAGACCCACCGCCCGCACGGTGCCGCTTTGACCCGATCAAACGCCCTGGACCGGCGCTTCCCCTCCGCGAGCACGGCATGGGTGCCGCGCCACCAAACGCAATCCTCCGAAATACGTTCCCGGCGCCTGCGCTCGCATCAAAACCCCCGCCCCGTATTTCCCGTATATTGAAATTCCACGACTTTTTGCCCCGAATGTTTCGTCGACCCATTTGCGACGAAACAAATTGGCGGCGCACGAAACCATTTTCCGCTTTTCGTGCAGACGTCCCGAAACGTTGGCTCATTAACACTTTCACCGAAGGAAACGCCGCTCGGTTGCGGCGGTACGGGGAGCCAAGTCCATGCGGAACGTCATCGCCATCAACGCCCAGGCCAGCCAGAGCATCATTGCCGCTCAGGCGACTTCGGACGACATGCTCCTCGAAAGCATCGCCGACGGCAACCGTACCGCCATGCACATGCTTTATTGCCGGCATAATGTGCGGGTGTACCGCTTCATCCTGCGCATCGTGCGCGACGCCACCACGGCGGAAGACCTGGTTAGCCAGGTGTTTTTGGACGTGTGGCGGACCGCCGGCCAATTCCAGGGCCGCTCGCAGGTGTCGACCTGGCTGCTCTCGATCGCCCGCTTCAAGGCGCTGACCGCGATGCGCCAGCGCCGCTTCGAGGACATCGACCAGGAAGACGTGCGCCAGATTCCCGACGATCACGATACGCCCGAGACCTCGCTCGATCGCAGCGACACCAGCGCCATCCTGCGCGCCTGCGTGCAGAAGCTGTCGCCCGCGCATCGGGAGATCATCAATCTCGTCTACTACCACGAGAAGTCGGTGGAGGAGGTCGGCCAGATCATCGGCATCCCCCAGAGCACGGTGAAGACGCGGATGTTCTACGCCCGCAAGCAACTGGCCGACTTGCTCAAGGGCGCCGGCGTCGATCGCTTCGCGGCCTGAAGTTCAGATATTTCAACGGGATAGGACCATAGTTTGGGTTCTACCGGGACACGGAAACGTTACCGCCGACGAAACAATTGAAACAAACGACAACATCAGGCGGAAAAACTTTCCCCCTATAAAGCTCGCATACGGTTTCGTTAAACCTCCCAAGACCTCCAACGACCCGGACGGTGCCCCGTCCGGGTCGTTTTGTATTTTGGGGCGCCCGGACGCGTCCGCATCGTCATGGCCGGGCTTGACCCGGCCATCCACGCCTTCCTGCGCGACAAAGAACTTGGATGCCCGGGATAGGCCGGACATGACGGCCTCGGCAAATTCCGCCCCCGTCACGAAGCCGTGACGCGGCGTAACGATCGACGCGCGACGGACGAACTGCCCTCGTGACCTCATCCACGAGTGCCTCATGCTCGCACTGATCTTCGCTGTCCTCGCCGGCATCCTCACCATCGCCGCGCCCTGCACATTGCCGGTGCTGCCGATCCTGCTCGGCGCCTCGATCGGGCGCGCGGGACATCTGCGACCGGCGATGATCGCGCTCGGCTTCGTCATTTCCTTCTCCGCAGTCGCACTGCTGCTCGGCGCGATCACGCACCTGTTCGATTTCGATCCGAACGTGCTGCGCGAAGCCGGATCCATCCTGCTGCTCGGCTTCGGCCTGTTGATGCTGTGGCCCGCGCCGTTCGAATGGCTGTCGATCCGGCTCAATGGCTGGCTCGCTCTCGGCAGTTCGAGCGGCGCGCAGCGCGAGGGCGCGTTCGGCGGGCTCGTGCTCGGCACCACGCTGGGTCTGGTCTGGACACCCTGCGCCGGGCCGGTGCTCGGCTCGATCCTGACGCTGGTGGCGACGTCGAAGGATGTTGCCTGGGCCGGCACGCTGCTGGTTGCCTACGCCATCGGCGCGGCGATCCCGATGCTGGCAATCGCCTATGGCGGACAGGCCGCGACGACGCGCGTGCGCAGCCTCGCGCGGATCTCGCCACAGCTGCAACAGGGCTTCGGAATCGTCGTGATCGGCTTCGCCGTTGCGGCCTATTTCCAGTACGACACGCTGATCGTGGCGTGGCTCACCGGCTTCTATCCCACCGGCCAGATCGGCTTGTGATCACCCTCATTTTCACCGGAGGACTCGTCCATGACTGTCAAACTGCTCGCCGTAGGCGCCGCATTGATCGGCATCACCGTCACCGGCGCCGTCATCCCCGGCATCTGCGACGAGGCTGCGCGTGCCACACCCATGGTCACCGCTGCCGCGAGCCAACAGACCGCGCCCGACTTCACCGGCATCAGCAACTGGTTCAACTCGAAGCCGCTCAGCATCGCCGATCTCCGCGGCAAGGTCGTCCTGGTCGACTTCTGGACCTATGGCTGCGTCAACTGCGTCAACACGCTGCCGCACGTCACCGACCTCTATGCCAAGTACAAGGACAAGGGCCTCGTCGTGGTCGGCGTGCACACGCCGGAATTCCCGTTCGAGCGCTCGGCCGCCAACGTGCAGGCCGCGCTGAAGCGCCACGGCATCACCTATCCGGTGGCGCAGGACAACGATTCCAGGACCTGGAACGCCTATCGCAACCAATACTGGCCGGCACAATACATCATCGACCAGGGCGGCAAGATCGTGTTCCAGCACGCCGGCGAAGGCAGCTATGAGCAGATCGACCGCACCGTGGCACGGCTGCTGAACGTCAATAGCTGACGCCGCACGGCCAGCGCGCGGCGGGTTTCAGTTGTCGCCCTTGTTGCTTGACTCCACGGACCCGTCCGTGGAGTTTCGCAAGCGACGCAATCAGCCGCCAGCAATGGACGACACGCCCAGCCATAGCGACATTCGCCTTCGTGAAGGCTCTTCGATCGCGCAGCGGCTGGTCATGTCCGGCTTTGCGGTCGCCGTCGCACTCTGCTTCACGCCGGGCCTGTTCACCCAGGACATTCTGGAGATCTTCATCTCGGTGGTCGCGCTCCTGGTCGGCGCGGGATTCGTCGTCGGCATCATGCTGGCGCCGGCCGTGGTGTGGATCATCACGCCGAACGAGATCCTGATCGGGCGGCAAAGTCCGTTCGGAAAGCTGCGCACGCGCATCGTGGCCAAAGACGACATCACGGGGTTGCAGGTCCCCGGCAGCAAGAGAGTGAAGGCCCGCTTTCAACTCGTCTTCACGCTGGCCTCCGGAGAACGCCTGACGTCTCCGCCGATCGCCGACGTCACCCATGTTCGCGACACCGTCGCCCGGATCGCCGCGCAGTTCGAGGTTCCCAATGTCGAGGAGCCCGTCAATCCGCTCGATGCCAGCAATCCCGAGATGCATCTCGGCGAGCCGCTGGAGGCGTTTTCCGCACGCGACATCAGGATCGTGTCGCTGGTCGCCGTCGCGTTGTCCGCCGTGCCCTACGCCTACAAGCTCTGGCGCGGATGGCCGCCCACCCATGTCGATATCCTGCTGCTGCCGCTCGGCGTGATTGCGGCGTTCGCCGTGCATCGCTACGCCAACCTCGTCACTGGCGCGTTCTGGATCATCCGCGAGGGCGACATCCGCGTCGAACGCCTGTGGGGCGACGGCACGCCGCGCGCAGACCATATCGAGGGGCATGACGTGAAGACGATCACCGTGGAGCGCCGCGGGCGGTCCGAGGACGAACATTGCATCGTGACGATCCGCCTGCGCTCAGGACGGCGGTTTCGCAGCCCGCGGATCGGCTCCCGGGTCGAGGCCCGCGCTGTGGGAACGGAGATCGTGCGGCGGCTGGGGATCGCGGCGGAGAGCAATAAGATCTAAAGCATGATCCGGAAAAGTGCGAAGCGGTTTTCCGGAAAGATCATGCGTAAACAACAAGCTAAAGCGCGATGACGATTCATCCAAATCTCATTGCGCTTTAGGGCCGACTGCCTCGGCATCGTCATGGCCGGGCTCGTCCCGGCCATCCACGCCTTGACCCGCCGCACGAAGAACGTGGAAGTCCGGGTGACGGCATCTGCGAATGCATTTCGGCTGCCCCACCCGGCGCGGATACCGGGGGCACTGCTTTTCGCGCCATCCCCCGTTTGTGGCATTGCTCCGGCCCCGTCAAAAAACCAAACCATTCTCGCGACATGGCAGGACAGCGCGTCATCAACTTGCCATGAACTTGCCCCTCAGGTTTGATGGTTCCGAATGATCTGCACTGTGGCAGCGGGGAGAGCTTGAAATGACGGATTTTCGTCGCCTGACCGGGATTTTCATGGCTGCGATCGGACTGGTCCTGTCCACGCCGCACGCCTTCGCCCAGCAGCCGGACCACGGCGACGAGCCGGGCCTGATCGCGGACGATTCCTACCAGCTTGATCCGGAATGGCAGAAGCAGGTGGTCTACTTCCGCACCACGGAAGCACCGGGCACCATCATCGTCTCGACCGCCGAACGGCACCTCTATCTGGTGCAGCCCGGCGGGCGCGCGATCCGCTATGGCATCGGCGTCGGCCGCGATGGCTTTCAGTGGCAAGGGCTGGTGACCATCACCAACAAGAAGGAGTGGCCGGACTGGACGCCGCCGCCGGAGATGATCCAGCGCCAGCCCTATTTGCCGCGCTTCATGGCCGGTGGTCCCGGCAATCCGCTGGGCGCCCGCGCCATGTATCTGGGCACTACGGTCTACCGCATCCACGGCACCAACCGTCCAGACACGATCGGCACCAAGGTGTCCTCGGGCTGCTTCCGTCTCGTCAACAACGACGTCGCCGACCTCTACGATCGCGTCCCTGTCGGGACCAAGGTCGTGATCCGGCAGAAGCCCGAGCTTTAAGGGCTACGGTTCGAGCATGATCGCTCCGGTCATGCTCCACCCCCTCATCCAATTTCCTTTTCCCGATTATTTCGAGAGAGACATCATGCGCACTTTTCGAGGCGGCCTGCTGATCGGGCTCGCGGTCGCCGTGCTGGTCGGCGTCGTCGCCATCATCTATGAATTCTACGACACCCGCACCCTGAAGCGGACTGTTCGCCGCGGCGAGGTGCTGTGCGGCGTCAACAAGGGCCTGCCGGGCTTCTCGATCCCCGACGACAAGGGCAACTGGACCGGCTTCGACGTCGATTTCTGCCGCGCGGTCGCCGCGGCGATCTTCAACGACCCGGGCAAGGCGAAGTTCATTCCGCTCGACGCCAGCGAGCGCTTCAAGGAATTGCAGAGCCGGAAGGTGGACATCCTCTCGCGCAACTCGACCTGGAGCATGGCGCGCGAGCTCGACTACGACCTCTACTTCCCCGCCGTCGCCTATTACGACGGCGCGGGCTTCATGCTGCCCCGCTCGCGCAACAAGGAGACGTCGCTGGATCTGAGCGGCAGCAAGGTCTGCGTGCAGGCCGGCACCACGACCGCACTCAACGTTGCCGATTACTTCCGCGCCAACAACATGAAGTACGAAGAGGTGAAGCTCGAAAGCCTCGCCGACGTGGTGAAGGCCTACGACACCGGCAAGTGCGACACGTTCAGCGCCGACGTCTCGCAGCTCTACGCGCTCAGGCTGAACCTGTCCAAGCCCGGCGAGCACATGATCCTGCCGGACATGATCTCGAAGGAGCCGCTCGCCCCCGTCGTGCGCCAGCGTGACGACGATTGGATGATGATCGTGAAGTGGACGCTGTATGCGATGATCAACGCCGAGGAACTCGGGGTCACCTCGGAGAACATCGACGAGGCCCTGAAGTCGAAGAAGCCGGAAGTGATGCGCCTGGTCGGCACCGAGGGCAATTACGGCGAGCAGCTCGGCCTCACCAAGGACTGGGCCGCGCGCATCATCCGTCATGTCGGCAATTACGGCGAGATGTACGAGCGCAATATCGGCGAGAAGTCCAAGCTGAAGATCCCGCGCGGCATGAACCAGCTTTGGAATGCGGGCGGGGTGCAGTACGCACCGCCGATGAGGTAAGGGGCGGACTCGCCACTGTCATTGCGAGCGAAGGCTGGCCTCTCAATCGTCATGCCCGGGCTCGTCCCGGGCATCCACGTTTCCGAGGCACCAAAGAACGTGGATGGCCGGGACAAGCCCGGCCATGACGGCTCAGGGCAAGCGCTATCCACCACCTGCACGTGAGGCACGCACGCGCTCGCGCCTCACATCCGACTGTCTCAATACCCCCGCGCGCGCGCCAGCTGCTCGGTGTGGTAGTTCGCATCGCCGAACAGTTCCTCGCACACCCGTGCGCGCTTCATGAAGAAGCCGATGTCGAACTGGTCGGTCATGCCCATGCCGCCGTGCATCTGCACCCCTTCCTGCACCGCGCGCGTTGCGGTGGTGCCGGCGCGGGCTTTTGCCACGGCGACGGCTGAAGTGGCTTTCGCAACGTCGGCGTCCAATGCCTGCAGTGCCTTCATCACCGCGGCGCGGGTGATCTCGATGTCGACATAGAGTTCGGCGGCTCGGTGCTGCAGCGCCTGGAATTCGCCGATCAGCTTGCCAAACTGCTTTCGGCTCTTGAGGTACTCGACGGTGCGGTGAAATACTTCATCGCTGAGGCCGACCATCTCGGAGGCGACCGCGCCACGGCCGATATCGAGCACGCCATCGAGCAGGGCCGAGCCCTGATCGATCTCGCCGAGCACGCTGTCGGCATTGACCTCGACATTGGCGAATTCGATCCGCGCCGCGTTGTGCGCATCGACCATGATGGTGCGCTCGATCGCGACGCCTTTGGCCTTGGGATCGACCAGGAACAGCGTCAACCCTTCGCGCTCGCCGGCGCTACCCGCGGTGCGCGCGGCGACGATGAGGAGGTCGGCGACATGGCCATCGACCACCAGGGCCTTGGCGCCCGAGAGCTTGAAGCCGTTGCCGGCGCGCACGGCCTGAAGGCTGGTCTGGAGCGGGCGATGCTTGGCGCCCTCGTCGATCGCGAGCGTCGCGAGCAGCGAGCCGCTGGCGATCTTCGGCAGATATTCCGATTTCTGCGCGGCATTGCCGCCGCGATTGAGCGCCGAGGCCGCGACCACGCTGGTGGCGAGGAAGGGCGACGGCATCAGGGTGCGGCCGATCTCCTCCATCACGACGCCGGCTTCGACATAGCCGAGGCCGCTGCCGCCGAATTCTTCCGGCACCAGCAGGCCGGCAAAACCCATCTCGGCGAAGGAGTGCCAAAACTCCTTGGAGAACCCGATGGGGTCCTTGCTGTCGCGCAAGTGGCGCAGATGCGACACCGGCGCCTTGTCGCTGATGAGCGCGCGCGCGCTGTCGCGGAGCATCGATTGTTCTTCGGTGAGGACGAGGGCCATGTGCAAAGTTCTCTAGCGTTTGGCGGAATGTGTAACTGTTGCTGTCGTTCCGGGTCGGGTCGAGGACGCGAACCACGGAGCGCAATTGCGCTCCGGAGAATCTCGAGGTTCCGGGTTCGGTCCTGCGGACCGCTCCGGAACGACGGTGGAATTAGGCCCCCGGCAGATCCAGGATGCGCTTGGCGACGATGCCGAGCATGACCTCGGACGTGCCGCCTTCGATCGAGTTGGCCTTGGTGCGCAGCCAGGCGCGCGGGCGCGCGCCCTGCTTGGAGCGCTCGCTCTCCCATTCCAGCGCATCGACGCCGCCGGCCGACATCAGGATCTCGTAGCGGCGCTTGTTGAGCTCGGTGCCGTAATATTTCATCGCCGAGGAGAACGCCGGATGCGCCTGCCCGGCCTTGGCGAGATCGACCGCGCGCTCGGCGCAGGCCGCGAGCGCGGCCTCATCGACATCGAAGCGCGCGATCTGGCCGCGCAGCATGGCGTCGTCGAGCCTGCCTTGGCCATCGGTGCCGACCGAGTCGGCCGCGATCTGGCCGAGCGGCCGCCCGACGCCGCGCTCGCCCATGCCTGAGATCATCGCGCGCTCGTGCTGGAGCAGATATTTCGCGACGTCCCAGCCGCGGTTGACTGTGCCGACCACGTGCGACTTCGGCACGCGGACATTGTCGAAGAAGGTCTCGCAGAACGGCGAGTAGCCGGAGATCAACAGGATCGGCTTGGTCGAGACGCCCTTCGAGGTCATGTCGAACAGGATGAAGCTGATGCCGTCGTGCTTCTTGGCCGTGGGATCGGTGCGGACCAGGCAGAAGATCCAGTCGGCGTAGTTGGCATAGGACGTCCAGATCTTCTGCCCGTTGATGATGAAGTCGTCGCCGTCGCTCTCGGCCCGGGTCTGGAGCGAGGCGAGATCGGAGCCGGCATTCGGCTCGGAATAGCCCTGGCACCAGCGGATCTCGCCCGCGGCAATCTTCGGCAGGTGCTCCTTCTTCTGCGCGTCGTTGCCATATTTCAGCAGCGCCGGCCCGAGCATCCAGATGCCGAAGCTCGACAGCGGCGGGCGGGCACCGATCCGCGCCATCTCGGCGCGCAGCACCTTGTGCTCGGCGGCACTGAGGCCACCGCCGCCGTACTCCTTCGGCCAGTCAGGCACGGTCCAGCCCTTGTCGCGCATGCGCTCGAACCAGATGCGCTGCGGCTCGGACGAGAATTTTGCATTGCGCCCGCCCCAGAACACGTCGGCATCCGACGTGGCAGGCTTGCGCATCTCCGGCGGGCAGTTGGCTTCCAGCCAGGCGCGCGTCTCGTTGCGGAATCGTTCGAGTTCGGCGGATTCAGTTTCGCTCATGGTCGTTTCCATCACTCAAAAATCGACTTGTTGTGCGCGACTCTGGGCCATCGCACCGTGGAATTCAACCACTTCCGCAGGCGTGCATTCCGCTATAGTCGAGGGCATGGCGGCTTGAAAACAAAGAGGAAACGACAATGCGCCTGAAGCTTCTTTCGCCTGGCGAAATGAACGAGAGCCAGCGGCAGACCTATGACGAGTCGATTGCCGGCAAGCGCGGCAAGCCGCCGGCGCCGATGATGGCCTGGCTCAACAGTCCGGAGATGGCCCGTCACGCCACGCGGCTGGGCGAGGTGCTGCGCTTCGACACGATCTTCCCCGCCAAGCTTTCGGAGATCGCGATCCTGGTGACGGCGCGGCACTGGACCGCGCATTACGAATGGTACGCGCACAAGCGCCTCGCGCTCGCGGGCGGGCTGAACCCCGACATCATCGACGCCATCCGCGACCGCCGCACGCCTGATTTCGACGATCCCCAGGGACAGATGATCTACGACGTCGCGAAGTCGCTGCATGAGGGGCACGGCGTCGAGAAGGGACTCTACGACGCGGCGGTGAAGCTGCTCGGCGAGCGCGGCGTCGTCGAGGTGATCGGGCTGTGCGGCTATTACACGCTGGTGTCGATGACGCTGAACACGTTCGAGTTCGGCCTGCCCGACGGTGAGGTGTCGGAGCTGGCTTAGTTCTGATCCGGAAACGCTGGGTTTCGGGATCGGCGGTAGCACCATCTAGGAGCCCGCCTTATGTGCATGTTTTCAACGGAGCATTCACATGCCGCAGAACCAAGCCATCCATGCCGGCACCAGGATCGGCCACGTTCATCTCAAGGTCGCCGACCTCGATCGCGCGCTCGGCTTCTATTGCGGCGTGCTCGGCTTCGAGCTGATGCAGCGCATGGGCTCCGGCGCGGCCTTCATCTCGGCGGGCGGCTATCATCATCACATCGGGCTCAACACCTGGGAGAGCAAGGGCGGCTCGCCGCCACCGCCGGGCACGACGGGGCTCTATCACACCGCGATTCTCTATCCGACCCGGCCTGCGCTGGCGGATGCGCTGCACCGGGTGCTGACGGCCGGCATTGCGCTGGACGGCGCCAGCGACCACGGCGTCAGCGAGGCGCTGTACTTGCGCGATCCGGATCAGAACGGGGTGGAGCTGTATTGGGACAAGCCCAGGGAGCAATGGCCGTTCGGGCCGGATGGGAAGCTCGCGATGGTCACCAAGCGGCTGGATGTGGAGGATTTGTTGAGGCAGCGAGAGGGGCGACCTGCGCTCCCTCCACGCGTCATTGCGAGCGCGGCGAAGCAATCCAGACTGTCCCCGCTGAGACGGCCTGGATTGCTTCGTCGCCAGGGCTCCTCGCAATGACGGAGATTGTTGAACGGCCGTCGCGCCCTACGTGAGCTTCGCTCTCGGCTTACCCCGCACCAAGATCAGCGCCGCAGCCGCCACCTCCAGCACGAAGCAGAGATAGAACGGCAGCGTGTAGCCACCGGACCAATCACGCAAGGCTCCGACCACGCCGGGGCCGAAGGCGTAGGTGACCTGGTTGATCGCGGTGTTGAGGCTGATCAGCACGCCGAACGAGGCGGTGTCGAACTCCTGCTGCACGATCAGCGATGGCAGCGTGATGAGATTGCCGACGGAGAAGCCGAACACCGCGCAGGCGGCGATCAGCACATAATCATTGTGCAGGTTGATGACGGCGCACAGCGCCGCCGCCTGACTCAGGAACGACAGCGCCGAGGCAAGGCGCTGGTTGAGGCGGTCGATCACCAGCGAGAACAGCACGCGGCCGACCACCGCCATCGCGGTCAGCACGGCTAGTGCAACCGCAGCGCACTCGCGGCCGATCACGGGATCGAGGAACGAGATCAGGTGCACGATGAAGCCGACTTGCGCGAACAGCACCAGCGCAAAGGCGATCGTGACGGTGAGGAAGCTGATGTCGCGCAGCGCAGCCTTGCGGATCTCCGTCGAAGATTGCGGCCTCTCCTTCCCTGCCGCGAGCCCGCCATGATGGCCCGGCGGCGAACCAACGGCGAGCAGGATCACCGGCACGAGCAGCACCAGCATGGCGGCAGCGGCGGCATACATCGCGCGGGCGAAACCGAGATGACCGATCAAGCTCACCAGCAAGGGCACGCCGGCGATGCCGCCAAAACTGGCGCCGTTCAGCGCCAGGCTGATCGCCATGCCGCGCTTGTCGTCGAACCACAGGCTGATCGTGTTGGTGATCATGGCGAGACTGGTGCCGGCCCAGCCGAAGGCGAGCACGGCATTGGCGAGGTACAGCTGCCAGGTCTCGCGCACCGCGCCGATCGCAACCGCAGCCGCCGCCATCGCCAGCGTGCCGGCAATCAGGCAGAGGCGCGGGCCGTATTTCCGCACGGCTTCGCCGACGAACACCACCAGCAGCGCGCCGAACAGATAGAAGAACGTCGTCCCTGCGGAGATCAGCGAGGTCGGCCAGCCGCGGGCGCGCTGGAGCTCGGCGACGTAGACGCTCTGGCCGTAGAAGCCGAGCCCCCAGCCGAAGGTCGCGAGCAGGAAGCACACGGCGACGATGCGCCAGCCTTCGTAGCGGAGGGAGGATTCATCGGTTTGAGGCTGTTGAGAATTGTCGAGCATGCGCGGCGCCCACGACGTGGATGACCGGGACAAGCCGGCCATGACGCATCAATTAATAGCTCGCTTCAGAAAATCACTTCGACGCAGCTCGAACCATCGGCGCTGCTGACAACCTCCTGCCAGTTCACACCGCATCCGGAAACTCACCCATGGCTGCGTCCAACCGCGCCTTGCGGCGGCGGGCCCAGGAGACCAGCGAGAGCACGATAAGCCCGAGCACGACCGGCGGGAACACCACCATGTTCACCGCCGACCAGCCGTAATTGGCGAGCAGCTGGCCCGAAGAGAACGAGCCGATCGCCATCATGCCGAACACCAGGAAATCGTTGAAGGCCTGCACCTTGTTGCGCTCCTGCGGCCGATGCGTCTCCAGCACCAGCGCGGAGGCGCCGATGAAGGAGAAATTCCACCCGATGCCGAGCACGATCAGCGTCGCCCAGAAATGCATCGCAGTGAGGCCGGAGAGGCCGATGCCGGCGGCGCCGGCTTCCAGCAGCAGGCCGGCGGCAACGATCACAGGCGCACCGAAGCGGGCGATCAGCGCACCGGTGAAGAAGCTCGGCCCGTACATGGCGACGATGTGCCATTGAATGCCGAAATTGGAATCGGAGACGGACAAGCCACACAGCTTCATGGCGAGCGGCGCCGAGGTCATCACCAGATTCATCATGGGATAGGAGATGACGCCGCACAGCGCCGCCGCGACGAAGCGCGGCTGGCTCACGATCGTGAGCAGCGGCCGCCCGCCATGCAGATCGGCCGGCCCGGGTTTTGGCATATCGACGCCGGCGACGATGCCCGTGGCGACCAGCGCCACCGCGGCCTGCACCAGGAAGCTGAAGGCGAACAGATAGGGCTGCCAGACGTCCATGGTCCATTGCACGAGCTGCGGACCAAGCACGCCGGCGAACACGCCGCCGGCCATCACCCAGGACACTGCCTTGGGGCGGTAGGCCGCGCTGGCGCCATCGGCGGCGGCGAAGCGATAGGACTGCGCCACGGCACCGTAGAGGCCGCCGAGGAAGGTCGCGAGGCAAAACAGCGCGAAGGAGCCGTGCAGGATGGCGAACGAGCCGGCAAGGCCCGTGAGCGTGCCGAGGCCCGTGCCGATGACGAAGGCCACGCGGCGGCCGAAGCGGCGCGAGATCGCGCCGGTCGGCAGCGTGCCGGCGGCAAGCCCGACCACATACATCGAGATCGGCACGGTCGCGAACGAGATGTCCGGGGCGAGCGTGGCGCCGACGATCGCGCCGGTGGCGAAGATCACGGCCGAGTTGGCGCCGGTCAGCGCCTGCGCCGCGGCAAGGCGCACCACATTGCTGCGCACGCGCGCGTCGTCGGCAATCTCGTCGGCAGCGGTCACATCAAGCATCGGCATTTCCGCCCAAGGGCTCTGTTGATTCCCGGCACTATGGAGGGACGCGCAAGGGCGGGCAACCGGCGCAAACGGACGCGGGCCATGCCGCTGACGCAATCGGTGGGATGATAGCGGACCGCGCTCTTGACGGCTTGCGCTCGATCAAATCCTATCCGCGGCGACTTGTTGGAGTTTCGTTCATGACCGTCGACGACAGGCCCACGCTCAGCGCTCCCGACGACGATCCCTGGCTGTGGCTGGAAGAGATCGAAGGCAGACAGGCGCTCGATTTCGTCGAGCGGCAGAATCAACTCACGCTCGCCGCATTCGGCGGAGCGGCCTTCGCGCGCGACCGCGACATTCTCGCCGCGATCTATGATCGTCCCGACAACATCCCCTATGTCAGCCGGCGCGGCTCCGATCTGCACAATCTCTGGAAGGATGCCGCCAACCCACGCGGCCTGTGGCGGCGGACTTCGCTGGCGGAATTTCGCAAAGCCGATCCGGCATGGGACACCATGCTGGACATCGACCAGCTCGCGAGAAGCGAAGGTGAAGACTGGCTGCTGAGCTCCATCGTCACGATGCCGGGAAGCTCGCGGGCGATCCTCAGCCTGTCGCGCGGCGGCAGTGACGCCGTTACCTTGCGGGAGTTCGACCTCACCACGAAGAGTTTCGTGACGAACGGCTTTGCACTGCCGGAAGCGAAGGGCGGCGTCGATTGGCTCGATGCCGACACGCTGCTGCTGTCGAGCGCCCATGGCGAGAGCATGGCGACGAGCTCGGGATACTCTCGGACCGTCCGCCTGTGGCGGCGAGGTCAGCCGGTCGATCAGGCCGAGGTGATCATCGAGACCACCGCTGATCACATGGCGATCTCCGGTGTAGCCGACGACACCGGTGCGGCGCCACGGGTGTGGATCGTCGACCAGATCGACTTCTTCAACTATGGCATATGGCTGCGCGATGCGGCCGGTAACATGACGAAGCTCGATCTGCCGACCGGGATCTGGATGCAGGCGCATCGCGACTGGTTCGCGATGAAGCTGCGCAAGGACTGGACCATCGGAGGCCGGACCTATGCCACCGACACCGTGCTCGGCATCTCGCTCTCGGCCTTCCTGGCCGGCAGTCGCGATTTCGCGGTGCTGTTCGAGCCCGCACCGCGGCGCGCGCTACAAGGCTTGTTCTGGGCCGCCGGCAAGCTGGTGCTATCTATTCTCGACGAGCTCAAGCCGTGCTTCGAGATCTGCACGCCATCGGCTGCGGGCTGGAGCCGCGAGACGCTTCCCGGTCTGCCCGAGATCGGCGTCGTCGATGTCTGGCCGCTCGATCGGCATGCATCCGAGAGCAACGGCGACCTGCTCGCCAATGTGCAGGACCCGCTCACGCCGCCCGCGCTGCTGCTGCTCGAACGCGGCGTCGCAAGCCCTGTTGTGCTGAAGCAGGCGCCGAAGACATTCAATGCCGACGGTCTCGTGGTGACGCAGCACGAGGCGATCTCGATCGACGGCGAGCGCATTCCCTATGTCCAGACCGGCCCCGCTGCGGAGACCGGCGATGCGCCGGTCTATATGAGCGCCTATGGCGGCTTCGGACTTGCCGTGAAGCCGTATTACAACGCTTCGCTCGGCAGGCTATGGCTGGAGCGCGGCGGCACGACGGTGCAGGCGAATCTGCGCGGCGGCGGCGAGTTCGGCACGCGCTGGCACGATGCCGGCCGGCTCGCCGGCAAGAGGCTCTCGCACGATGATTTCGCGGCCGTGGCTGCCGATCTCGTGCGCCGCGGCGTGACGAGTGCGAAGCGCATCGCCGCGCAGGGCGGATCCAACGGCGGCATCCTCATCACCAACATGCTGGTGCGGTACCCTGAGCGCTTCGGCGCGCTGTTCTGCACCATCCCGCTGATCGACATGCGCCGCTACACGAAGTTGCTCGCCGGCGCGAGCTGGATCGCGGAATATGGCGATCCCGACAAGGCGGAGGAGTGGGAATGGCTGAAGACCTACTCGGCCTATCACAACGTGAAGGCCGGCCAGGCCTATCCGCCGATCCTGATCGCCACAACGCGTCGCGATGACCGCGTTCATCCCGGCCATGCCCGCAAGATGGCGGCAAAGCTCCAGGCGATGGGCTATGAGGCCTGGTTCTACGAGCCGGCAGCCGGCGGCCACGGCTACGGCAAGGACAACAAGGAGCGCGCGAGCTTCGAGGTGCTCGGCTTCCGGTTCTTGAAGGAGAGGATCGGATGGAGGGATGGCGCGGCGTGACAGCCTCTTGATTTGACCGACGCAATTCCAGCGGGCCGTGCACCTCTCCCGATTGGTTTGCGGAACAGATCGGCGTGCTCGGGCGATGCGAAGCATCGTCCCCGCAGGGCGGGTGAGGGTTTTCTGCTCTAGGGAGTATCCCGTCGCGGAGTCACCCTTTCCTCCGCCCTCACCCGCGAGCGAGCGGGGGAGGGAGCGCACCGCCGTCGCGGCTTAGCGCGAAAACACCAGCGTCAGATTGTTCGCGGGCATCTCGATCGTCTCGACCAGGCGAAGGGCCACCGCCTTCGCCAACTTCTCGACGTCGCTGATGTCGCGCACGCCCCAGTCGGGATTGCCTTCGCGCAAGGAGGTGTCGAACACCGCATTGCTGATCGCAGTGTGCTTGCCGTCGCGCTTGAAGGGGCCGTAGAGGAACAGCTTGCCGTCGGGGCGCAGATAGCGGCCGGCGCCGGCGAACAGGCCTTCGGCCACGGCCCAGGGCGCGATGTGGATGACATTGGCGCAGAACACGGCTGCGAGGCTGGTCGGTCCCTGCCCGCTTTTCATCTCCGGGCACCAGTCGGGATCGGTGAGGTCGATCCGCAGGGGTGAGCGTATGTTCGGCAGGCCCGCATGCACGCGCCAGGCTTCGATGCTCTTGAGGTGGCGCTGGTTGAGGTCGCTCGGCCACCAGATCAGGCCGGGTGTGTGGCGGGCGAAATGAACCACGTGCTGGCCGGTTCCACTGCCGAGTTCCACAACGTCGCCGGTCGTGCCGGCAAGATGTTTTTCCAGCGCCGCCCAGATCGGTTCGTGATTGCGATGGAAAGCCGGCGCATCGAGCCGGCCATCCGGCTCGACCCGTCCGCCGTCCCTGCCAAATTCAACGACGTATTCAGCCAAATGACGTCCCCAGAAAATGTGAAACAGAACACGGCCCTAGGGGCAAACGCCCGAGAATAATTTGCCAATCCCAGCCGATGTGATGAATGAACTATCTCAACGGTTGCAATGCGGGGGATATTAATCCCATTTTGCCGCCTGCATAGTCTTGATTGTCAGGCGATGCCCTTTGTGCTTTTGAACAATTCCGCAAACGAGATCATCGACATAACGCTCGGGACGAAGCCTTGACCGTCTTTCCTTGCAAGCCCGCCCTGCTTGTTGCGCTGGCCCTCCTCGCCGGCGCGGCCGTGCCCCCGGCGGGGGCGCAATCCACCGTGACTGAGGGCCAGAAACTCGCTTTCGACCGCGGCAAGGGCAATTGCCTGACCTGTCACGTCATCAAGGGCGGCGACCTGCCCGGAACGATCGGGCCGGAGCTGAAGGACATCAAGGCCAAATACCCCGATCGCAACGAGCTGGCTGCGATCATCTTCGACGAGACCAAGCGCAATCCGCAAACCATGATGCCGCCGTTCGGCCGGAACCGGATTTTGACCGAACAGGAAATCAACGCAATCGTTGATTTCCTGCAGACCCTGTAACGGGCCGGCAGCCCAGGAGATTTGAGATGACCACGACCACCGGCCCTCATCCGACGCGGCGCCTGATCCTTCAGGGCGCAGCCTCCGTCGCGCTGCTCGGCCTCGGCAATCTGCCGTTCGGCGCCGCGCCCGCGCGTGCGGCGGCGAACGACAAATATCCGGAAGAGGCCTTCAGGCAGAAGAGCGAGGCGGACGCGATCAAGGTGCTCTACGGCAAGACCGCCACACCGTCGGACAAGGTCAAGCTGGATGCGCCCGAGATCGCCGAGAACGGCGGCGTCGTGCCGATCTCGGTGACGACGACGCTGGACAAGGTGACCTCGATCTCCTTCTTCGTGGCCGAGAACCCGTTCGCGCTCGCGGCAAGTTACAAGATTCCCGATGGCACGATCCCTGCCGTCGCCAACCGGCTGAAGATGGCCAGGACCACCAAATTGGTGGCGATCGTGGAAGCCGACGGCAAGCTCTACAGCGCGACCAAAGAGGTCAAGGTCACCGTCGGCGGTTGCGGCGGTTAAGCGAGGCAGTTCGACATGGCATCAAGCATTCGCGTACGCGCAACGTCCAACGGCGACATCATCGAGGTGCAGGCGCTGATCCAGCACCCCATGGACACGGGCCTGGTCAAGGATTCCAAGGGCGAGCTGATCCCTGCGCATTTCATCCAGGAGCTGAAGTTCGAGTGTAACGGCAAGGACGTCTTCGTCGCCAATTGGGGCACTGCGGTTTCCAAGGACCCCTACGTCAAGTTCAGCTTCAAGGGCGCCAAGAAGGGCGACGAGCTCAAGATCTCCTGGACCGACAACAAGGGTGGCTCCGACACGACCACCGCGAAGATCGCGTGATGAAACAGCGCGCTACGATTCTGCTCGGCTCGGCATTCGTCGCACTCGCGGCGCTTGCTTTCGCCGCAACGCGCGTCGTCGCGGCCGACAAGGTCGACCCCGTCGCCGACGCCAAGGCGTTCCAGAACTTCTTCTTCCAGAAGTTTCCGGACGTGAAGCACGAGGATTTCGTCAACGGTCCTTATTCGATGAACGAGGACATGAAGCGGCAGTGGCAGGAGAAGGAAGAATTCCCGCCTTACGAGTTCGCGCTCGATGCCGGCAAGGAGATGTTCTCGACCCCGTTCAAGAACGGCAAGACCTACGCCGACTGCTTCCCGAACGGCGGCATCGGCATCCGCCAGAATTATCCGTACTTCGACACCAAGGAAGGCAAGGTCATCACGCTCGAGCTCGCGCTCAACCGCTGCCGCGAAGCCAATGGCGAGGCACCCTATTCCTACGTCAAGGACGAGATGGCCTCGCTCACCGCCTATATGGCGTACACTTCGCGCGGCAAACCGATGGACATCAAGATACCCGATGATCCGCGTGCCCTTGCCGCGTTCGAGAACGGCAAGCGCTATTTCTACACGCGGCGCGGCCAGATGAATTTCTCATGCGCGAGCTGCCATGTGCAGAGCCCGGGCGAACGTATCCGCGCCGAGACCCTGGCACCGGCGCTCGGCATCCTCAACGCGATGCCGATCTACCGCTCGGAATGGAGCGGCATGGGCACCACCAGCCGCCGCTTCGTCACCTGCAACAGTCAGACCCGCGCGGTTCCGCTGGAGCCGCAATCGGATGAATATCGCGACGTCGAATATTTTCTGTCCTACGTCGCCAACGGATTGCCGATCTCAGGCCCGGGAGCACGGCCATGAAGCGGTCACTTGCTCTCGCCATGCTGCTCGCGCTCAGCCTTGCGCCATCCGCGCGCGCGGCAGATGAGGCGGATTACAAGGCGGCCTATGCCGCCGCCGAAGCCGCCTCCAAGGAGGCGGCCGGCTTGCGCAATCAGTGGACCGTGACCGTCTCTGCGCTGGCGGCAGCGAAGAAGGCTGCCGACGGCGGCGATTTCGACCGTGCTGTCGCCGCAGCCAAGGAGGCCGAGGCGCTGGCGCAGGCCTCGATCTTCCAGGCGAAGACCGAAAAAGAAGCCTGGAAGGCGATGGAAATCCGCTAGACTGCTCCCGAGTGGAACAATCCAGCGATCACGAGAGGCGCGGAGAATTTCTGAATGGCGATCCGCCGCCGCGACTTCTTGAAGAGTGCAGGCCTTGCGGCCGCAACGCTCGGCCTGCCCCGGCTGGCCCGTGGCACTGAAGCCGCCAGCATCTACGACGTCGAGCGGTTCGGCAATGCGCGGATCCTGCACCTCACCGACACGCATGCGCAGCTCAATCCGGTCTATTTCCGCGAGCCCAGCGTCAATATCGGCATCGGCGAGATGGCGGGACGGCCGCCGCATCTGGTCGGCCGCGCCTTCCTGGAGCGGTTCGGCATCCGGCCCGACAGCGCGGATGCCTATGCCTTCACCTGCATCGAGTTCGAAAAGTCCGCAGGCCGGTTCGGCAAGCTCGGCGGCTTCGCCCATCTGAAGACGCTGGTCGATCGCTTGCGCGCCGATGTCGGCGAGAAGCGTTCGATGCTCGTCGACGGCGGCGATCTCTGGCAGGGCACGGGCCTCGCCAACCTGATGCAGGGCCGCGACATGGTCGAGGTCGCCAATCTGCTCGGCATCGAGGCGATGACCGGGCATTGGGAATTCACCTATGGCGAGCAGGCGCTGCGCGACAATCTCGAGCGCTTCAAGGGCGAATTTCTGGCGCAGAACGTGTTCCTGACCGAGGAAGCCGCGTTCAACGACGCCCCCGCCTTCGACAAGGCCACGGGACGCGTGTTCAAGCCTTCGATGATCAAGGAAATCGGCGGGCATCGCGTCGCGATCGTCGGCCAAGCCTTCCCCTACGTTCCGATCGCGCATCCCAAGAGATTCACGCCGGACTGGAGCTTCGGCATCCGCGAGGAGGAGTTGCAGAAGCATGTCGATGCCTTGCGCGGCACCGACAAGGTCGACGCCGTCATTCTGCTGTCGCACAACGGCATGGATGTCGACCTCAAGCTCGCGAGCCGCGTCACCGGCATCGACGTCATCCTCGGCGGCCACACCCATGATGCCGTGCCGCAGCCGATTGCGGTGAAGAATGCGGCCGGCACCACGCTCGTCACCAATGCCGGCTCCAACGGGAAATTTTTGGCCGTGCTCGATCTTGCACTCGACAAGGGCAAGGTCAGCGACATCCACTATCATCTGCTGCCTGTCTATTCCGAGTTGCTGAAGCCCGATCCTGGAATGGCCGAGCTGATCGGCCGGCTGCGGGCGCCGCATGTGAGCGACTGGTCGGAGAAGATCGCAACGCCCGATCGCCTGCTCTACCGCCGCGGTAATTTCTCCGGACCCATGGACGAACTGATCTGCGCCGCGCTGCGCACCGAGCTCGATGCCGAGATCGCGCTGTCGCCGGGCTTCCGCTGGGGCGTCACCGCGCTGTCGGGCCAGGCGCTGACCATGGAGGATGTGCTGGCGGAGACCGCGATCACCTACCCCGAGACCTATGTGCAGGATATGACGGGGGCTCAGATCAAGGACATGCTGGAAGACGTCTGCGACAACCTCTTCAACGCCGATCCCTATTACCAGCAGGGCGGCGACATGGTGCGCGCCGGCGGGCTCAGCTACACCTGCACACCGGACGCTGCGATCGGTAGCCGCATCTCGGAGCTGAAGCTTGGCGACGGCAGGGCGCTCAGCGCCGGCCACCGCTACAAGGTCGCGGGCTGGGCGTCGGTCAATGGCCAGCAAGGCGCCCCGGTGTGGGACGTCCTCGGCAAATATCTGCGCTCGGGGCGGATGTTGCAGGAGCGACTCGGCTCCGGTGTGACCTTGAAAGGCGTCGAGGGCAATCCAGGCATTGCAGGACAGGGATGATGCGGTCGCAGCTCTTATCCGCAATGATGCTGGCACTGCTCGTCTGGACCCCGCCCGCTCTTGCGCAACAGATCCCGCTCCAGGACAAGCCGTTCGCCGAGCACAAGGTCGTGCTGCAACTCTCCGACGGCGATGCGAAGAAGCAGGCGCTGGTGCTGAGCGTCGCCAACAATCTGCTCAAGGCCTACGATCCCGACAAGATCGCGATCGAGGTGGTGGCATTCGGTCCCGGCATCGACCTGCTTCTTGCCGGCAGTGAGCGGCGCAAGCAGGTCGAGAGCCTGATCGCACAGGGCGTGCGCTTCGACATCTGCCTCAACACGGTGGATACGATCGCGCGGGAGACGGGCAAGCGGCCGGAGTTCATCCAAGCGGCCACGCCGGTGCAGGTCGGGGTTGGGCAGATCCTGTTCCTGGCGGAGAATGGGTATACGGTGGTGCGGCCGTAGGTCCCTACCTGTCCATTCCGGGGCGATGCGAAGCATCGAACCCGGAATCTCGAGATGCCGGGTTCGGCTCTGCGAGCCGCCGCGGAATGACGGGCTAGGCCCTGCGATAGCAATCTTCCATTATTACCGCCAGTGCAGTGAATTACTTCTCTTTCCGACCCGGAGCGTAGTAGAATCTTTGGAAACCAGTTCCACGCCGGGGTCTCTGCCATGATCTTCCGCCAGCTCTTCGACAGCGTTTCAGGCACCTATAGCTATCTGCTCGCCAGCCGCCCCGGCGGCGAGGCGCTCATTCTCGATCCTGTGCTGGAGAAGGTCGACCGCTACTGCCAATTGCTGCGCGAGCTCGACCTCAAGCTGGTCAAGGCGGTCGACACCCATCTGCATGCCGACCACGTCACCGGCCTCGGCGAGCTGCGCGATCGCACCCATTGCATGACAGTGATGGGCGACCAGACCAAGGCCGACGTGGTGGCGATGCGGGTGGCCGACGGCGACAAGCTGACGATCGAGGGCCTGTCGCTCGACGTGATGTACACGCCGGGCCACACCGACGATTCCTACTCATATCTGATGGGCGACCGCGTCTTCACCGGCGATACGCTGCTGATCCGCGGCACCGGCCGCACCGATTTCCAGAACGGCTCGTCGCGCGCCCAATATGATTCTATCTTCAACCGCCTGCTCAAGCTGCCGGACGAGACGATGGTGTTCCCCGCGCATGACTACAAGGGCGACACCGTCTCCACCATCGGCGAGGAGAAGCGCTACAACCCGCGGCTCCAGGTGCGTTCGGTCGACGAATATATCGAGCTGATGGCGAACCTGAAGCTGCCCAATCCGAAGATGATGGACGTGGCGGTCCCCGCCAACATGCATGTCGGCCTGCATCAGGAGGAGCTGGAGAAGGAGGGCCGCGCGCTCAGCGCAATCGAGGCGATCCGCAGCCTCGGCCGGCCCGACATCCTGCTGGTGGACTTGCGCGAGACCAACGAGCGGCTGAAGCACGGCATGCTCGAAGGTGCGCTGCACACGCCCTACCCGTCGGTCGAGGAGAGCCTGAAGCCCGGCGGCATGCTGCGCGAGGTCGCGGCCGCGACGGGACGCCGCGTGGTGTTCTTCTGCGCCTTCGGCGAACGCTCGGCGATGGCGGTGGCGGCTGCGAAGGAAGCGGGACTTCTCAACACCGCCCATATCGCCGGCGGCATCGATGCCTGGAAGAAGGCGGGCGGGCCGGTGGTGCAGTGACGGCCTCGTCGCGGGCCTTGAGTTAAGTCAGCAACCGCACATATCTGGCGGATAGATTCGGATGCAGCATCACCATCCGGGACCAGCCATGGCCAAGACCGGGAATACGACCGCCAAGCCGAGCGCGCCGCCGAAGCAGGCGCAAGACAAGGCAAAGAAGCCCTCGCGCCGGCGCGAGAACGACGACGACGAATACGAAGACGGCGACATCGCAACGCCAAAGCGCGATCGATATGGCCCTGACGACGAGCCGTTGTGAGGGATAGCGCCACACTCCACCGACGCCCCTCACTCCCCCGCCAGCACTACCTGCCATGCGCCTGCGTTCATGGACAAATAACCGCCCTCCCCGATAGTTTGCGCGTCCATCGGGAGTGAAACGGAACTGCAATGGTCGACGTTCTCGCCGCACCGCAGCAAGGCAAGGCGGACAGTGCGCTGCGCACGCTGACCGGAATCTCGATCGCGCACTGGGTCAGCCATTTTCATTTGCTGGTCCTGCCGATGCTGTTTCCGTTCCTGAAGGAGAAGCTCGGCGTCGGCTATGTCGAGCTCGGCTTCTCGCTGACCGCGCTCGCCGTCGTTTCGGGCCTGACTCAGGCGCCGACGGGCTATCTCGTCGACCATTTTGGCGCGCGCAAGATCTTGCTGATCGGGCTGACCCTCGGCGGCTGCGCGCTGATCCTGCTCGGCTTGCACCTCAGCTACGCCGCGCTGATCGCCTGCGCCGTGCTGCTGGGCCTCGCCAACAGCGTCTATCATCCCGCCGATTACGCCATTCTGGCCGAGCACATGGACGAGGCGCGGATGGGGCGCGCCTTCTCGGTGCACACCTTTGCCGGCTATCTCGGTGGCGCGGTGACGCCGGCGATCGTCGCCGCGCTGGTCACGCTGTGGGGCGGCGTCGGCGCGCTGGTCGCGTCGGGCGCGATCGCCATCGTGGTGGCGGTGCTGCTGATCGCCATGGGCATTCCCGAGGCCGGCGCGCACAAGACAAAGCCGGGTGGCGAGAGCGCGCCGAAGCAGGCGGTGATCACGCCGGCGCTGATCACGCTGACCGCGCTGTTCATGCTGCTCAGCCTGTCGGTCGCCGGCATCAACAATTTCGGCGTGGTGGCGCTGATGAGCGGATACGGCACGTCTTATTCGATCGCCAATGTCGCACTGACCGCGTTCCTCGCCGCCAGTGCCGCGGGCGTGCTCGCCGGCGGCTTTCTCGCCGATCACACCGAACGTCACGGCTATGTCGCGGCGGCCTGCTTTGCCGCGAATGCGGCCATCGTGCTGCTAATCGCGCTGGTGACGCTGCCGGGCTGGGCCCTGACTGCCACGATGGCAATCGCAGGCTTCCTCTCCGGCGTGATCGCGCCGTCGCGCGACATGCTGGTGCGCAATGCGGCGCCCGCGGGCGCCGCGGGCCGCGCCTTCGGCATCGTCTCGACCGGATTCAATCTCGGCGGCATCGTCAGCCCGCTGCTGTTCGGCTGGATCATGGATCAAAGCGCGCCGCACTGGGTGTTCGGGGCGTCCGTGATTTTCATGGTGGCGACGGTGGTGCTGTCGCCGTTCACGGAACGGAAGCCGGCGAAGGCGGTTCGTGAGTAGCGAAAGCGGCTGGTTACGGGATCGGCGCGCGCCTGAGGGCGCGCTTGTCCGGGACGACGAGTGGAGAGAATTTCGAAAACAACAAACGACAAGACGGGAAGAAACATCATGAGCAATGCTGATCTCGTGATCCGCGGCGGCACCGTCGCGGATGGCCACGGCGGCGAGTTGTTCGAGGCTGACGTCGCCATCAGCGGCGGGAGAATCAGCGAGGTCGGGAAGATTTCCGCCAAGGGCCGCGAAGAGATCGATGCACGCGGAAAGCTCGTGACGCCGGGCTTCGTCGACGTGCACACCCACTACGACGGCCAGGTCACCTGGAGCCAGGACCTCACGCCGTCTTCGCAGAACGGCGTCACCACCGCGATCATGGGCAATTGCGGCGTCGGCTTTGCGCCGTGCAAGCCTGATGACCACACCCGCCTGATCCAGCTCATGGAGGGCGTCGAGGACATTCCGGAGCCGGTGCTGAGCGCCGGCATTCCCTGGGCGTGGGAGAGCTTTCCGGACTACATGGACTGGCTCGCCAAGCGCGATTTCGACATCGACGTCGGCGCGCAGCTGCCGCATGCCGCGCTGCGGGTCTATGTCATGGGCGAGCGCGGCGCGCGCCGGGATCCCTCGACCGCGGAGGACAATGCGGCGATGGCGAAGCTCGCGGGCGAGGCGGTGCGCTCGGGCGCGCTCGGATTCTCGACCTCGCGCACGCTCAACCACCGCACATCGACCGGCGACTTTACGCCGACGCTGAAGGCCGGCGAGGACGAGCTCGCCGCGATTGCCGGCGCGATGCATCGGCAGGGGCGCAGCGTGCTGCAGTTCGTGCTCGACCTCTCCACCATCCACGAGGACCTGCCGATGATGCTGCGGGTGGCGGACGTCACCAAGTGCCCGATCTCATTCTCGATCACGCAGAACGACAAGGCGCCGCAGCGCTGGCGCCAGACGCTGGATGAGATCAATGCCGCGGCCAAGCGCGGCCTCTCCATCACCGCGCAGATCGCGGCACGCCCGGTCGGCCTGCTGCTCGGGCTCGAGCTGTCGCGCAATCCGTTCCAGACCCATCCGAGCTACAAGGCGATCGCGCATCTGCCGCTGCAGGAGCGTTTGGCGCGGCTGCGCCAGCCGGATGTGCGCAAGGCGATCCTGGGCGAGACGGCGACCGCGACCGACGATCCGCTGTTCTTCCGGCCCAACTACGACAAGATGTTCCTGCTCGGCGATCCCCCCGACTACGAGCAGCCGCCGGAGAACGCGCTGGGACCGCAGGCGCGCAAACAGGGGCGTCAGCCGGAGGAGCTAGCCTATGACGCGATGCTGTCGGACGAAGGGCGCGGCATGCTCTACGTGCCCTTCCTCAACTATTCCGACGGCAATCTCGACGCGACGCGCGAGATGCTGCTCGACCCGCAATCGGTGCCGGGTCTGTCCGACGGCGGCGCGCATTGCGGCATCATCTGCGATGCGAGCTTTCCGACTTATCTGCTGACGCACTGGACGCGCGACCGCAAGCGCGGCGAGAAGCTCACGATCCCGTTCGTGGTCGCGGCGCAGTCGCGCAAGACCGCGTTGTCGGTCGGCCTCGCCGATCGCGGACTTATTGCTCCGGGCTATAAAGCTGACGTCAACGTGATCGACTACGACCGCCTGCATCTGCATCCGCCGAAGGTGCATTACGACCTGCCGGTGGGCGGGCGGCGGCTGTTGCAGGATGTCGACGGCTATGAGGCGACCATTGTGTCGGGCGTGGTGACGCGGCGACACGGCAAGGCCACCGGGCGCCGGCCGGGCAAGTTGATCCGGGGCGCGCAGGGGGTGCAGTAGCGGTGGCTGCCGCTACCCTCCCTGGAGGGGGAGGGTAAAAAAACAGCACCTGCTATTACGTCGGCGATACCGCGCCCTTCAGCGCGTTGGCCTGCGCAGCGGCGGCGCGCGTCAGCCTGGCGCGCTCGGTGTTCGGCCAGAGCAGCAGAAGACCGAGCAGACCGGAGCAGACCATGATCACGGCATTGATGGTGAAGCCGGTCATGTAGCCGTCGATCGTGCTGCCGGCACGCTGGATCACCGTCCCCATCACGGCCGGGGCGATGATGCCGGCAAGCGTATAGAGCGCACCGTAGATCGCGAGAATCGCGCCGCGCTGCGACGTCGGGGTGAACTCGCCGAGCATGGGCGGGCAGACCACATAGATCGCCCCGCACAGGCCCGAGCCGACCACGAGCAGCGCGATCTGGAGGCCCGCGCCCTGGACATGCGGCATCATCGCCAGGATGAGCCCGCCGATCACCAGCGGCACCGAGCCGAGAACGCCGCGCGCCACGCGGGTGTTGTAACCGCGCGCCATCATCACCTGCGAGATCCAGCCGGTGAGAATGACGATGGTGGCGCCGAACACCCAGGGCAGGATCGATATGAAGCCAGCCTGGCTCTGCGAGAAGCCGAGCCCCTTGACGATGAACGGCGTGAACCAGGTCAGGCCGAGCGACAGCGCCCAATAGGCGCCGAAGGTTGCGGCGACGCATCCGATGAAGGTGCGCGAGGTGAGCAGCTGCAAATAGGGGATCTTCGGTTCGGTCACGGCCGAGGTTTGCGTGTCCTCCAGCGGCCCTTCCTTGCCGAGCGCGAGCCAGGCCGCAACCCAGATCAGGCCGACCACACCGAGCGCGCCGAAGGCATAGTGCCAGGAATGGTTGACGATGATCCAGTTCAGCGCCGGCACCGCGAGGATGACGCCGAACGCCGAACCCTGCGACAGGATCGCGGTGGGCAGCGTGCGCTTCTCGTCGGGGAACCATTTGTAGATCGCGTGCGCGGCGACCGAGAAGGCCGGGCCTTCGCCGGCGCCCAGCACGATGCGGCAGATCAGGAGCGTGGTGAACGAGACGGTGCCGACCATCGGAAATTGCGCCAGCGCCCAGACCACCGCGAGCGACAACAGCACCCAGCGCGTCGGCACCTTGTTGACGATGAAGCCGACCACGATGGCGGCGATCGAGAACAAGAAGAAGAAGGAGGAGCCGAGCAGGCCGAATTGCTCGGGCGTGAGCTTCAGATCAGTCATGATCGGCACGCCGGCAAGACCAACGACGATCTTGTCGGCGAAGTTCACCAGCATGAAGAGGAACAGGAGAAAGGTGATGGTCCAGGCGCCCTTTGGCGTCCTTGTCGTCTTGCCCGCCGCCGCCGGCGTTCCCTGAGCGCTCATGAATCTCCCCGTATGTCTTTTTGGCACTTTTTTTGATTTGGCCATCTTGGAAGCTAACAACGGCTTCGAGACCAACGCAACCAGCATTTCCCCGGCAGGTGTGCTACGCAGCAATTCCGTTAATTCCGTCCGGCGCCATTCATTGTGCTGAGCATCCGAAATCTTTCCAAGACCTTCTCCGCGGCCGGCGAGCCGGTCCATGTGCTGCGCGGCGTCGATCTCGACCTCAAGGCTGGCGAACGCGTCGCGCTGACCGGCGAGTCCGGCAGCGGCAAGAGCACCTTGTTGCACCTGATCGCGGGACTCGATGCCGCCGATGGCGGCACGATCCGGCTGGAGGAGATCGAGGTCACCAAGCTGTCGGATGCGGGACGTGCCAGCTTGCGGCGCGACCGCATCGGCCTGGTTTTTCAGCAATTCAACCTGATCCCGAGCCTCTCGGTGGCGGACAATCTCGCCTTCCAGGCGCGGATCGCCGGGCGGCACGATGCAGCCTGGACCAAGGAGCTTGTCGAGCGGCTCGGACTCGGCAGCCTGCTCAAACGCTATCCAGAGCAAATATCAGGCGGCCAGCAGCAGCGGGTCGCGATCGGCCGGGCGCTGGCGACAAAGCCCTCGCTGCTGCTGGCGGACGAGCCGACCGGCAACCTCGATGAAGCCACCGCCGAGGACGTGCTGGCGTTGACGCGCGACCTCGTGGCGCGCACCGGCTGCGGCTTCCTGATGGTGACGCACAGCCTGCATCTGGCCGCGACGCTCGACCGTCATCTCACCTTGCATGCAGGACGAATCGCATGAGGCGCGCGCTGTGGGTGCTGGCGGTGCTCCTGAGCCATTGGCGGCGGCACGGGATGCAGTTCGCGACTCTGCTGATCGGACTGACCGCGGCGACCGCGCTGTGGAGCGGCGTGCAGGCCATCAACCAGCAGGCCCGCAGCGCCTATGACCGCGCGGCGGCGACGTTCGGCGGCGTGCGCACCGCGATGCTGGTCGCTCCCAATGCGGCAACCTTTCCGCAAGAGCTGTTCGTAAAGCTGCGCCGCGCCGGGTGGCCGGTGTCACCGGCGCTGGAGGGCAGGATCCAGATCAACGGACGCTCGGTGCGGCTGCTCGGGATCGAGCCGGTGACGCTGCCGGTCGCTGTCGGCAACGCGCCGCGCCTCGGCGCCTCGGATCTGAGCAGCTTTGTGGCACCGCCCGGCCAGACCTTGGTGGCACGGGAGACGTTGAGCGACTTGCGGGAAACCGAAGGCGCGTCACCGCCGATCAGCAGCGGCGCAAAGCTGCCGCCGCTACGCGTACAGCCGCAGCTCGCGCCCGACGTGCTGGTGGTCGATATCGGCGTGGCACAGCGATTGCTGAACAAGCCGGACCAGATATCGCGGCTGCTGATCGGCAAGCCGAAAGGCAAGCCGGCGCCGCTCGCGAGCCTCGTTGGCGAGCGGTTGCAGTTGATCGAGCCGACCGCCGAGACGGAGCTGGAGCGTCTCACCGACAGCTTCCATCTCAATCTGACGGCGTTCGGCCTGCTGTCGTTCTTCGTCGGCCTGTTCATCGTCAACTCGGCCGTCGGCCTCGCCTTCGAGCAGCGGTTGCCGATGCTGCGGACCTTGCGGGCCTGCGGCGCCTCGGCGCGGCTGGTCAACACGGTGCTGGTGATCGAGCTGGTGGCACTGGCGCTGGTCGCAGGCCTGATCGGGCTCGTTTGCGGCTATGTCATCGCAGCCGCATTGTTGCCCGATGTCGCCGCCTCGCTGCGCGGGCTCTATGGCGCACGGATTCCGGGACAGCTCAGCCTGCGACCCGAATGGTGGGTTGCCGGCATCGGCATCAGCGTTGCCGGCGCACTTGTTGCGGCCGCCACCAGCCTGATCAAGGCGATCAGGATGCCGGTGCTGGCGACCGCGCAGCCGCGCGCCTGGCAACAGCGGCAACGCCGCTGGCTGGTCCTGCAGAGCTGTGCGGCCTGCGCCGTGTTCGCGGTCGCACTGCTGCTGCTCCACTACGGACAGTCGCTGATCGCAGGGTTCGGCGTGCTTGCGGCGCTGATGTTGGGTGCGGCGCTGATCCTGCCGGCCTTCCTCGACATCATCCTGCTCGCCGGCCAGCGCGTTGCGCGAGGCCCGCTTGCGCTGTGGTTCTGGGCCGACAGCCGGCAACAGCTTTCCGGATTGTCGCTCGCGCTGATGGCGCTGCTGCTCGCGCTCGCGGTCAATGTCGGGGTGTCCACTATGGTGGAGACGTTCAGCCGCACCTTCATCGGCTGGCTCAACGGGCGGCTCGCCGCCGACGTCTACATCAGCGCGTCCGACAATGCGCAAGCCGTCGCGATCCGCAATTGGCTGAAGGATCGCAGCGATGTGCAGGCGATCCTCTCGGGCGGACGCGCCGAGGCGCAAATCCAGGGCCAATCGGTGGAGTTGCTTGGCCTGCCCGATCACGCGCTGTATCGCGAGCGCTGGCCCCTCTTGGAAACCGCGCCGCGCGCCTGGACGCAGCTGGTGCCCGGCAATGCCGCCTTCATCAGCGAGCAATTGAGCCGCCGGCTGAATGTGCGGATCGGTGACGTCGTCGAGGTGCCGGCGCCGGGCGGGAGCTGGGAGCTCGACATCGTCGGCATCTATGCCGATTACGGCAACCCCAAGGGGCAGCTCACGGTGAATGTCGCCGCACTTATCCGGCAGTTCCCGCAGACGCCGCAGACGCGGATCGGCCTCATCGTCGCGAAGGAGAACATCCCCGCCCTGATCGCGGCCCTGCAGAAGGAGTTCGCGCTCGACGATCGCAGCGTCGCCGACCAGGCGACGGTGAGGGCGGAATCGATCCGCATCTTCAACCGCACCTTTGCGGTGACGTCGGCGCTGAACGCGTTCACGCTCGGCGTCGCCGGCATCGCGCTGCTCACCAGCCTTTTGACGCTGGCGAATTCCCGCCTGCCGCAGCTCGCGCCGCTGTGGGCGATCGGCCTGACGCGGCCGCGCTTGGCCGCGATCGAGTTGACCCAGACGCTGTCGGTCGCGCTGTTCACGGCGGTGCTGGCCGTGCCGCTCGGCCTCTTGGTGGCGTGGTGCCTGATCGAAATCGTGAACGTGAAAGCATTTGGCTGGCGGCTGCCGTTCCATGTGTTTCCACTGCAGCTGATCGAGCTGGTCGCGGTCGCGCTGCTGGCCTCGCTGTTTGCGGCGCTGCTGCCGATGGTGCGGCTGGCGCGGATGCAGCCGGCGAATCTCGTCAAGGTGTTTGCCAATGAGCGCTGACGCAATCTCGCGGCGTACATTCGCCGGCGGCATTGCCGCCCTCGCTCTCGCGCGCCGCGCAGGCGCGCAAGGCTATGCCGGACTCGGCGAGACCGCCGACGGCTTCGCGAAGGTGACGCCGGGAAGGACATTCACCTTCCCCGCCGATCACGGGCCGCATCCGGAGTTTCGCATCGAGTGGTGGTATCTCACGGCCAACCTCACAGACAGCAGCGGCGCCGCCTGTGGTCTGCAATGGACGCTGTTCCGCCAGGCGGCGCAGCCGGGCCCGCAACGCGAAGGCTGGGCCAATCAACAGGTGTGGATGGCGCATGCCGCGGTGACACGCGCCGACACTCACCGCTTCGCCGAAACATTTTCACGCGGCGGCGTCGGGCAGGCCGGCGTGACGGCCAAACCGTTCGATGCCTGGATCGACGATTGGGAGATGAAGAGTCTCGAGCGCACCGACGATCGCACCTTGGCGCCGTCGACGCTGAGGGCCTCCGGCACCGATTTCAGCTATGCGCTGACGCTCGAAGCCGAGCGCCCAGTGGTGTTGCAGGGGGATGGCGGCTACAGCCGCAAGTCGGAGCTCGGGCAGGCGTCCTACTATTACAGCCAGCCGTTCTATCGCGCGCGCGGCACGCTCACCATCGACGACAAGGCGGTCGATGTCTCGGGCCAGGCCTGGATGGACAGGGAATGGAGCAGCCAGCCGCTCGATGCCGACCAGACCGGCTGGGACTGGCTCTCGCTGCATCTTTCATCCGGCGACAAGCTGATGCTGTACCGGCTGCGGCAGAAGGACGGCAAGAATTATCCGTTCGGCAACTGGATCAGCGCCGGCGGCAACACGCAGATGATCGCGGGCGGCGACATCCAGATGATGCCGAAGGCCACCGCGGACGTTGCTGGACGCAAGTTGCCGGTGGAATGGCAGATCGCAATTCCCTCGCGATCATTCTCGATCCTTTGCAAGCCGCTCAATCCCGGGGCCTGGATGGGGACCGGATTTTCATACTGGGAAGGACCGATCAGCCTTGCCGGGACACATGACGGCGTTGGCTATCTCGAGCTGACCGGATATTGAGGCGCGATCTCCTCGAAGGAACCAGCGATGTATCATCTCACCGCCCTCGTCACCCTGCTGGCGATCGCGTTTTATTTCTTCACCGCCATCAACGTCTCGCGCTCGCGCGACAAGACCGGCGTCAAGGTACCGGCGATGTCGGGCCATCCGGATTTCGAACGGGCCTTCCGCATCCAGATGAACACGTTGGAATGGATGCCCATTCTCCTGCCCGCGCTCTGGCTGTTCGCGATCTACATCAGCGACGCCATCGCAGCCGGACTCGGCGCGGTCTGGATCATCGGCCGCGTCATCTATTTCATCGGCTATTCGCAGGCCGCCGCAAAACGCGGCCCGGGCTTTGCGATCCAGGCGCTTGCTGCCATTGCGCTATGGGTTGGGGCGATCGGGGCGGTGGTGTTGCGGCTGGTGAAGTGAAGCACGGCATCGCGCGTGCTCATGTCCCGGTGCAGCGTGCAACGCTGCGCCGCTGAACCGGGACCCAGTCAGGCCTCCATGGCCGGAAAGGCGTGGGTCCCGGCTCTGCGCAGCAGCGTCTTGCGCTGCTGCGCGTCCGGGACACGAGAGCTTCACTTCGTCAGCGGGCAGCCGCTTTCCTTCGCGGTGAAGAAGGCCTTGTCGCCGGGGACGGTGGCCAGCAGCTTGTAGTAATCCCAGGGCTTCTTCGATTCCGAGGGCTTCTTGACCTCGAACAGATACATGTCGTGGACCATGCGGCCGTTCTCGAGCACCTTGCCGCCCTGCGCAAAGTCGTCGTCGACCGGAAGCTCCTTCAGCTTCTTGGCGACGGCATCCGGATCCTTGGTGCCGGCGGCCTTGACGGCCTTCAGGTAGCTCAGTGTCGCCGAATAGGTGCCGGCGTGGATCATGCTCGGCATCCGCCCGGTGCGCTTGAAGAAGCGTTCGCCGAGATTGCGGGCCTTGTCGTTGAGATCCCAGTAATAGCCTTCGGTCAGCACCAGGCCTTGCGCGGCCTGAAGCCCGAGGCCGTTGACCTCGGCGAGCGTCATCAACAGGCCCGCGAGCTTCTGGCCGCCGGAGACGATGCCGAACTCGGACGCCTGCTTGATCGAGTTGGTGGTGTCGAGGCCGGCATTGGCAAGGCCCACGATCTTCGCCTTCGAGCTCTGCGCCTGCAGCAGGAACGAGGAGAAGTCCGACGAATTGAGCGGCACGCGCACCGAGCCGAGCACCTTGCCGCCGTTGGCGGTGACGATCTCGCTGGTGTCCTTCTCCAGCGCATAACCGAAGGCGTAGTCGGCGGTGAGGAAGAACCAGGTGTCGCCGCCGGCTTTCGTCAGCGCACCACCGGTGCCGACCGCGAGCGCGCGGGTGTCATAGGCCCAGTGGAAGCCGTAGGGCTGGCAGGCATCGCCCGTCAGCCGCGAGGTCGCGGCGCCGACGACGATGTCGATCTTCTTCTTTTCCTTGGAGAGCTCGTGGATCGCAAGCGCGACCGATGAAGTCGTCAGCTCCGTGATCATGTCGACGTTCTCGACGTCGTACCAGCGACGCGCGATCGAGGTCGCCAGATCCGGCTTGTTCTGGTGGTCGGCGGTGACGAGCTCGATCTTATGGCCGAGCACCTCGCCGCCGAAGTCCTCGATCGCCATCTTGGCCGCTTCGACCGACCATTTTCCGCCGTAATCGGCGTAGACGCCGGACTGGTCATTGAGGATGCCGATCTTGACGCCTTGCGCGGAGGCCGGCACCGCCAACAACAAGGCAGACGCAGCGGCCGCCAAAAGTGCTGATTTCATATGTTATCTCCCGACAGTCTTCTGTTGTGAAATCGCGCGGATAGTAGTGAAGAACCCCACGCCTGCCCATCCATTGCATGTTGGTCGTTAGTATGAAGGGCGCGCCGCAAAATCGATGTCGTCCCGGACAAGCGCAACGAAGCGGAGCGCTGATCCAGGACCCATAGCCACAGGATCCAGTTTGACGAAGACTCGTGGTTACCGCCTCGCGCCCACAACCACTCCCTGGGGGTATGGGTCCCGGATATGCGCTCGCGCTTGTCCGGGACGACACCGTGATCGAGGATGCACCATTGGTTAAAGGCCGACGTCAGGCTACCACCTCCGGCTTCTTGTCGCGCCGTCCTTCCGCCAGGTTCCGCACCACGACATAGAAGATCGGCGTGAACAGAAGCCCGAACAGGGTGACGCCGAGCATGCCGAAGAACACGGCAACGCCCACGGCCTGCCGCATCTCCGAGCCGGAGCCGGTCGAGATCACCAGCGGCAGCACGCCGAGGATGAAGGCGAAGGAGGTCATCAGGATCGGCCGCAAGCGCAGGCGGCAGGCTTCGATCACCGCCTCAAGCCGCGGCTTGCCTTCGAGCTCGATGTCGCGCGCAAATTCGACGATCAGGATCGCGTTCTTTGCCGCCAATCCCACCAGCACGACGAAACCGATCTGGGTGAGGATGTTGACGTCCTGGCCCATGATACGCACGCCGATGGTGGCGGCGAGCAGGCACATCGGCACGATCAGGATCACCGCGAACGGCAGCGTCCAGCTGCCATATTGCGCGGCGAGCACGAGATAGACGAACAGCACGCAGATCGGAAAGACGTAGAGACCGGCATTTCCGCCAGTGACCTGCTGATAGGACAGGTCCGTCCATTCGAAGGTGAAGCCGCTCGGCAGGGTGTCGTCGGCGAGCTTCTTGATGGTATTGAGCGCGGTGGTCGAGCTTACGCCCGGCGCCGGCTCACCCTGGAGCTCGGACGCCGCATAGAGATTGTAGCGCGCGACGCGGTCGGGACCAGAGACGTCCTTGAACTCGACCACGCTGCCGAGCATCACCATGTCGCCGGAAGCATTGCGCGTGCGCAGGCGCGCAAGGTCACTCGGTTCCTTTCGGAACGGGAAATCGGCCTGCGCGGTGACGTGATAGGTGCGGCCGAACAGGTTGAAGTCGTTGACATAGGTCGATCCGAAATAGGTCTGGATGGTGTCGTTGATGTTGGCGATGGGCACGCCCAGCTTCTGCGCCTTGGTGCGATCGATGTCGACGAAGAGCTGCGGCGTGTTCGCCGTGAACGGCGAGAACACCGAGGTCAGGGTCGGCGCCTTGCGCGCGGCAGCAACCAGCTCGTCGGTCGCGGCTGCGAGCATTTCCGGCCCTCGACCCTGGCGGTCCTGAACGCGGATGGTGAAGCCGCCGCCGGTGCCGATGCCGGGCACGGCCGGCGGCGGAATCACGATGATGAATGCACCTTGGATCGCGGACAGACGCTTGCGCAGCTCGGCCGTGATGGCGTTCGCGGACAGCCCCTTCTTCAGCCGCACCTCCGGCTCATCGAACACCGGGAACAGAGCCGCCGCATTGCCGGCCTGCGTACGCGTGGCGCCGGAGAAGCCGGCGAAGGCAGCGACGCGGACGATGCCGGGCGTATCCAGTGAGATGCGCTCGATCTCGCGCACGATTTCCGTGGTGCGCGCCAGCGAGGCCGCGCCCGGCAGTTGCACCGATACGATGACGTAGCCGCGGTCCTGCGCCGGGATGAAGCCCTGCGGCGTGGTCACGATCAGCCAGCCGGCGCTGCCGATCAGCACGACATAGATCAGGAGCATCACCACCGAATGCCGGATGACGAAATTGGCGAGGCCGGCATAGCCATGCGAGAGCCGGTCGAACACGCGGTTGAACAGGCCGGTGAAGGCGCCCCATGCCCGCGCGATGACGTTCCAGGCCGCCGGCGGCCGTTTCTCTTCGTGCGGAGTGAGGATCTGCGAGGCCAGCGCCGGTGACAACGTCAGCGAGCAGAAGCAGGAGATCGCGGTCGCAACGGCAATGGTGACGGCGAACTGCTGGAAGAACTGCCCTGAGATGCCGCCGAGGAACGCGGTCGGGACGAACACCGCGCACAGCACCAGCGCGATCGAAACCAGCGCGCCGCCGACCTCCTCCATGGTCTTCAGCGCCGCATCGCGCCGGCTCAGGCCGTGCTCGAGATGGCGTTCGACATTCTCGACCACCACGATGGCGTCGTCGACCACAATGCCGACCGCGAGCACGAGGCCGAACAGGGTCAGATTGTTGATGGAGAATCCAAGCGCCGCCATCACCGCGAAGGTGCCGACCAGCGAGACCGGGATCGCGATGATCGGAATGATCGCGGGCCGCCATCCCTGCAGGAACACCAGCACCACGACGACCACGAGCAGCATCGCCTCGTAGATCGTCTTGATCAGCTCATGAACCGACTGGGCGATGAACTCGGTCGGATTGTAGCCGATATTGTAGTCGAGACCCTTCGGGAAGCTCTCCTTCAGCTTCGTCATGGTGTCGGAGATGTGCTTCGCCGTCGCGAGCGCATTCGACCCGGGCCGCTGCGTCACCAGCATGGCGACCGCCGATTTGCGCAGCAGGAAGCTGTTGGTGGAATAGGCCAGCGCGCCGAGCTCGATGCGTGCGACGTCGCGCAGCCGCACCGTTCGCCCGTCGGAACCGGCCTTGATCAGGATGTCCTCGAACTGCTTCTGGTCCTTCAGCCGTCCCGTGAAGACGAGGTTCGGCTGGAAGGCGCGGTCAACGATAGGCGGTTCGGCGATCTGTCCGCCCGCAATCTGCACGTTCTGGGCGCGGATGGCCGCCAGCACCTCGGTCGAGGTCAGGCCGAGATTTGCGATTCGATCAGGGTCGAGCCACAGCCGCATCGAATAATCGCGCGCGCCGAAGATCTGGATGTCGCCGACACCGTCGATGCGCAAAAGCTGGTCGCGAACCTGGAGCAGCGCATAATTGGAGATGTAGAGCTGGTCGAACGTGTCGTCGGGCGACAGCATGAATACGACCATCAGGATGTCGGGCGAGTTCTTGCGCGTGGTGACGCCGTTGCGCTGGACCTCCTCGGGCAGTCGCGGCTGCGCGATCGCGACACGGTTCTGCACCAACACCTGCGCCTTGTCGAGGTCGGTGCCGAGCTTGAAGGTGACGGTGATGGTGAGCTGGCCGTTCGAGGTCGCCTGGCTGTAGAGATACAGCATGTCCTCGACACCGTTGATCTCCTGCTCGATGGGAGCGGCGACGGTATCGGACACGGTCTGCGCCGAGGCGCCGGGATATTGCGTGGTGACGACGACGGTCGGCGGCACCACTTGCGGATATTCGGAGACCGGCAGCGTCGTGTAGGCGAGCGCGCCGACGATCAAGAGCACGATCGACAGCACCATCGCCAAAATGGGCTGGTTGATGGAGAGGCGGCCGAGATTCATGACTTGCCACCGGCCGGAGCTTGCGCGGTCTGGGGAGCGACCTTGGCGCCGACGCGGGCGCGCTGGATGCCGTTGACGATGACGCGGTCATCAGCCTTCAGCCCTTCGCGGATCACGCGCAGGCCGTCGTCGAGCGGTCCCAGCACCACGGGGCGCGCTTCCACCGTGTCATCAGGCTTGACCACGAACACCATCTTGCGGGACTGGTCGGTTGCAACAGCGACATCGGGGATCAGCAACGCCTCGTAGGGCGCGCTGCCGATCAGGCGGACGCGGCCGAACTGACCCGGCAGGATCGACAGATCGGTGTTCTTGATGACGGCGCGGCTGCGCAGCGTGCCGGTGGAGACATCGAGGCGGTTGTCGAGGAAGTTGATGGTACCTTCATGCGAGGGCTTGGTCTCGCCGGCGAGCGTCACCTGCACCGGGTTCGCGGTGTCGCGCGAACTCGGGCGCCTACCTTCGAACCACAGCTTGCTGTATTTGATGTAGGTCGCTTCATCCATGTCGAAATAGATGTAGATTGGATCGAGCGTCACGATCGAGGTCAGCAGTGTCGAGGCGCCGTTGTCGCTACCCTGCACGAGATTGCCCGGGCTGACGAGATGGCGACTGACGCGGCCGGTGAGCGGCGCGGTCACATGCGTGAACTCGATGTTGAGCTTGGCGGCCTTCAGCGCACCTTCGGCCTGCACTTCGGCAGCGTGCGCGGCTTGCAAGGCCTGGCGGCGCTGGTCGACGACCTGCTCGGAGACCGCGCTGGTCTGCACCAGGTTGAGGCCGCGATCGAGCTCGCGCTTGGCAAGCTCTACCTTGGCGCGCGCGTCGGAGAGCTGGCCGTCCGCCTGCGCGGCCACCGCCTCGAACGGACGCGGGTCGATTACGTAGAGCAGGTCGCCCTGACGCACGATGGCGCCGTCCTGGAATTCGACGGAATTGACGAAGCCGCCGACGCGCGGGCGCACCTGCACCTCCTCGACCGCCTCGAAGCGCCCGGTGAACTCGTCCCAATCGGTGACGGTGCGCTTGACAGGCTGGGCCACCGTCACCGGCGGAGGCGGCGGGGCAGCTGCCTGCGATGCCGGCTTGTCGCAGCCGGCGAGGGCGAAGGATGCGGTGAGAAGCCCGGCAATGGCGCTGAGCTGAACGAAATCGTGCTTTTTGACAAACTGCTCGCTTCCGTCCGGTCCGCTCATCCCAGGTCCTCGCATAAAAGCCGCGGAAAAAGCAGGGTACGCCTCCACCTGCGGGGGCCACAACATGGGTGGCAAAGATGAACTCTTCAAGACCACTGCACGCGCAATGCCCGGCCAGATGCCCTGGCCGGATGGTGGGTTGACAGAGGAAGGGGTGGTCGCGCACGCGCAGCATTCTTCGCCTCTCCCCGCGTGCGGCCGCGTGCGGGGAGAGAGAGAAGGAGCCGCCAGCGTGTTCGCGCATGACGGACGCGGCGGGCTCGGCTAGACTGTCCCTTACAAAACAAGACGAATTGTCCGGGGAGGACGGGCGTGCACCAGGGACGTGTCGTTTTTGGCGCGATCGAAGAGGTCGTGTTCGGCCATCCTGCGGCCGGCGCGATCGTCGCGCAGATGGACCGGCTGGGAACCCGCCGCGCCTTCCTGATGGTCTCAGGGACGCTGAACCGTCAGACCGGCGAGATCACGAAAATCAAGGACGCGCTCGGCGAGCGCTGTGCCGGCCTGTTCGACGCCATGCCGGCGCACACGCCGCGCGAGGCGGTGATCGCGGCAACCAATGCAGCGCGCGAGGCGGGCGCCGACCTGATCGTCACCGTCGGCGGCGGCTCGATCACCGACGGCGCCAAGGCGGTGCAGCTCTGTCTTGCCAACGACATTGACGACATCGACGGCATCGAACGAATCCGCGTGCACAAGGGCGTCGCACCCGAGATGAACGCGCCGACAGTGCGCCAGATCAGCGTGCCGACCACCATCGCCGGCGGCGAGTTCTCATCGATTGCCGGCGTCACCGACCGCAGCAGCAACGTGAAGCAGATGCTGCGGCATCCGCTCATGGTGCCGCGCGCGACCATCCTCGACCCACGCATCACCGTGCACACGCCGGAATGGCTGTTCCTGTCGACCGGCATCCGCGCCGTCGACCATTGCGTCGAAGCGATCTGCTCGCGCGAGACCCACCCTTATGCCGACGCGCAATCGGTCAAGGGCCTTGCCATGCTCGCCGATGCACTGCCGCGGGTGAAGGCGGACCCTGCCGATCTCGACGCCCGCATGGATGCGCAGATCGGAACCTGGCTGTCGATGGGCGCGCTCGCAGCGGGTGTGCCGATGGGTGCGAGCCACGGTATCGGCTACGTGCTGGGGGCCGCCTTCGGCGTGCCGCACGGCTACACCTCCTGCATCATGCTGCCGGCGGTGATGCGCTGGAACGCGCGCGACAATGCCGAGCGCCAGGTGATCGTCGCCGCCGCGATGGGCTATCCCGGCCGCGATGCCGCCGACGTGCTCGATGCCTTCATCCGCTCACTCGGCATGCCGCGCAGCCTCGCCGAGATGCGCGTCTTGCCGGAGCATTTCGAGACAATCGCCGAACAGGCCATGCGAACGAACTGGATTCCGCGCAACCCGCGCAAGATCACAGGTCCCGCCGACATCAAAGAAATCCTGCTTCTCGCCGCATGATCCAAGCCGGAGGATAGATGTACACTGGTCGCCACGCCCGCCTGCGCCCGCTGCAGCCCGCATTCATCATGGCGGCGACGGGCGAGACCGTCACCTATCGCGAGCTCGAGGCACGCAGCAATCGCCTGGCGCATCTGTTCCGCAAGCACGGCTTGAAGCGGCTCGATCACTACTCGATCTTCATGGAGAACAATTCGCGCTACCTGGAGGCCTGCGGCGCGGGTGAGCGCTCCGGGCTCTACTACACCTGCATCAACTCCTTCCTGACGCCGGGCGAGCTCGCCTATCTCCTCGTCAACAGCCAGTCGACGATTTTGATCACGTCGCTGGCCAAGCTCGTCATCGCGCGCGAGGCGATTCAGGCCTGCCCCGACGTCAAGCTCTGCATCGTCGCCGATGGTCCGGGCGAGAGCGAACGTATCGTCGGACTTGCGGACGTGACCGCGGACATGCCGACAACACCGATCGCGGATGAATGGCTCGGTACCGCCATGCTCTATTCATCCGGTACGACCGGACGGCCGAAGGGCATTTTACGGCCCCTTCCGGAAGAGCCGCCGAAGCACAATCTGCCGCTGTTCGATTTTCTGACCAAGCTTTGGCACTACCGCGAGGGCATGGTCTATCTGTCGCCGGCGCCGCTCTATCACTCCGCGCCGCAGGCCGCCGTGAACCTCACGATCCGCATGGGCGGGACCGTCATCGTCATGGAGAGTTTCGATCCAGAACGTTACCTCCAGCTCGTCGAGCAATGGGGCATCACCCACACGCAGCTGGTGCCGACGATGTTCTCGCGCATGCTGAAGTTGCCGGCGGAGGTGCGTGGCCGCTACGACCTGTCCTCGCTGGAGATCGCGATCCACGCCGCGGCGCCCTGCCCGGCCCTGGTCAAGGACGACATGATCAAATGGTGGGGACCGATCATCCACGAATATTACGGCGCCACCGAAGGCCTCGGCTTCACCGCCTGCAACAGCGAGGAATGGCTCGCTCATCGCGGCACCGTCGGCAAGGTGCTGCTCGGCGACCTCCACATTCTCGACGAGAACATGCGGGAGTGCCCGGTCGGCACCCCGGGCCAGGTCTGGTTCAAGACCGCCTCGCCGTTCGAATATTTCAACGATCCCGAGAAAACCAGGGAGGCGCGCTCGGCCGACGGCAGCATGAGCACGGTTGGCGACGTCGGCTATGTCGACAAGGGCGGCTTCCTCTACCTCACCGATCGCGCGACCTTCATGATCATCTCCGGCGGGGTGAACATCTATCCGCAGGAATGCGAGAACCTGCTGATCACCCACGCGAAGGTCGCCGACGCCGCGGTGTTCGGCGTGCCCAATGCCGATCTCGGCGAAGAGGTGAAGGCGGTGGTGCAGCCGATGCCGGGCGTGGTGCCGGGGCCGGCTCTCGCCGAAGAGCTGATCGCGTTCTGCGCAAAATCGTTGTCGCGACAGAAGGTGCCGCGCTCAGTCGATTTCGAGAAGGAACTGCCGCGGCTGCCGACGGGCAAGCTGTACAAGCGGCTGCTCAGGGACCGGTACTGGGGGAACAAGGCGTCGCGGATCGTGTGAGGGGCGCCGCAAGCTCCACTGTCGTCCCGGAGAAGCGCGCCTCAAGCGCGCGCCGATCCGGGAGGACGGCGGAGCATGGGGATAGGACTGCACATAACGTCAGCGCGGGAACCGCTACTTCGCACCTGCACTCGCACATTGTGAAAGTGTGAAGAAGCCTGCGGCCTTACGTCATCCAAATTGCCAAGGCCGCAAAGAGCCTTGCCCGTTGCCTCGCTCCATCCGCCTCGCTATCGTCTGACAAACAGGTCGCAAAAGGCCGAGGTCCAGGGAGGATGAGCATGCGGAGCGTGTGGGCGCTCGCCGCAATGGCGGCGCTATCTGTGCTGACGGCCTCGACCGCCACGCGCGCCGGCGAGCCCAAGCAGGGCGGTATCCTGCGGATGTATCACCGCGACAGTCCGGCCAACGCATCCATCCTCGAGGGCGCGACCTACTCGGTCAACGTGCCGTTCATGGGCGTGTTCAACAACCTCGTCATCTACGATCAGCACATCGCGCAGAACAGTCCTGATACGCTCCGGCCGGAGCTCGCCGAAAGCTGGTCCTGGAGCAGCGACAACAGGAAGCTGACGTTCAAACTGCGCCAGGGCGTGAAATGGCATGACGGCAATCCATTCACGTCGGCCGACGTTAAATGCACCTTCGATCTCCTGATGGGCAAATCGCAGCAGAAGCTGCGGCAGAATCCGCGCAAGGCCTGGTACAGCGAAGTCAACGAGGTCACCACGAGCGGCGATTTCGAGATTTCCTTCGACCTGAAGCGGCCGCAACCCTCGCTGCTGGCGATGCTCGCGTCCGGTTACACGCCGATCTACCCCTGTCACGTCTCGCCGGCGGAGATGCGCACTCATCCGATCGGAACCGGACCGTTCAAATTCGTCGAGTTCAAGGCCAATGAATCGATCAAGCTGACGCGAAATCCGGACTACTGGAAGAAGGGCCTGCCTTATCTCGACGGCATCGAGTACACGATCATCTCGAACCGCTCGACCGCGATCCTCGCTTTCGTCGCCGGCAAGTTCGACATGACCTTTCCGACGCACATCACGATCCCGCTGCTGAAGGACATCAAGTCGCAGGCGCCGAACGCGACCTGCGTCGTCGAGCCAACCAACGTTTCCACCAACATCATCGTCAATTCGACCTCGCCTCCGTTCGACAACATCGATATCCGCCGGGCGATGGCGCTTGCGCTCGACCGCAAGGCGTTCGTCGACATTCTGTTCGAGGGCCAGGCCGACATCGGCGGCACCATGCTGCCGCCACCGCAGGGCATCTGGGGCATGCCCAAGGACAAGCTCCAGACCATTCCGGGCTATGGGCCCGACGTCAACGCGAACCGCGAGGAAGCCAAGAAACTGATGCAGAAGGCGGGCTACGGTCCGGACAAGCATCTCGCGGTGAAGGTCTCGACGCGCAATCTCGCGGAATATCGCGACCCCGCGGTGATCCTGATCGACCAGCTCAAGAGCATCTATATCGACGGCGAGCTCGATGTCGTGGAAACCGCAAACTGGTTTCCGAAAGTCGCGCGCAAGGACTACATGCTCGGCCTCAATCTGACCGGCAGTTCCGTCGACGATCCCGACCAATCGTTCTACGAGAACTATTCCTGCGGCTCGGAACGGAACTACACCAATTACTGCAACAAGGAGATCGAGAAGCTGTTCGACGTGCAGTCGCAAGAGACCGACGTCAGCAAGCGCAAGCCACTGGTGTGGGATATCGACAAGAAGCTGCAGGAGGATGTCGCCCGCCCGATCATCTTCCATGCACGGGCCGGCACCTGCTGGCAGCCCTATGTCAAGGGCGTCACGATCATGTCGAACAGCTCCTACAACGGCTTCCGCTACGAGGATGTGTGGCTCGACAAGTAGCGTCAGGCTAAAGATCAGCGGCTCGACGGAGGCACGTGATGTTTGCCTATCTGGTGCGGCGCCTGTTCCTGATGCTCGTGACCCTGTTCGGGATCTCGGTCGTCATCTTCTTCCTGCTGCGCATTGTGCCCGGCAACATCGTCGATATCCTGTTCGCCGCCGCCGGCTATGTCGATCCGGCCGACAAGGCCGAGCTCGAGAAACAGCTCGGCATCGACCAGCCATTGGTTGCGCAGTATCTGCACTGGATCGGCGGCTTGCTGCGCGGCGATCTCGGCTACTCCTATGTCTCCGAAAAGCCGGCGCTTCAGGAGATCCTGCCACGGATCCCGATCACCGCGCGGCTCGCCGGGCTGGCGCTGCTGTTCTCGGCATCCATCGGCATTCCGCTCGGCGTCATCAGTGCCGTGAAGCAGGGCACAAAGCTCGACTACGCGCTGCGCGTCGTCAGCCTCAGCGGCTTGTCGCTGCCCTCGTTCTGGCTCGGCCTTCTGATCCTCACCGCGTCGGTGGCGATGTTCGGCCAGATGCCGATCTTCAACCCGAATCCGAAGACCTGGCTCGAGGCGTTCGCGACCTATGCCGTGCCGGCCGCCGCCGTCGGCTTCCGCAGCGCGGCACTGACCATGCGCATCACGCGCTCCTCGATGCTGGAGGTGCTGCGGCAGGACTATATCCGCACCGCGCGCGCCAAGGGCGCCTCCGATGCGGCCGTGAACTATCACCACGCGCTCAAGAACGCGATCCTGCCCGTGATCACCGTGATCGGCATCGAGGCGGCGTTCCTGATCGGCGGCCTGATCGTCACCGAGACCGTGTTCAATATCCCCGGTGTCGCGCGATTCCTGGTGGAGGCGATCCGCTGGCGCGATTATCCGATCGTGCAGAACCTCGTGATGTTCATCGCCGTCGTGGTGGTGTTCGCGAACTTCACCGTCGACATGCTCTATGCGGTGTTCGACCCGCGGATCCGGTACTCGGAATAGGAGATCAGCTTGGCCGCGATCGACTATGATCTCGAACTGAGGCGGGCCGGCGCGCATGCAACCGGCGGCTGGCGGCGCGTGCTGTTCATGGCGCAGCGGCATGTGCTGGGCGCGGCCGGGCTCGTTATCATGACGGTGTTCGTGCTGACGGCAATCTTCGCCGACTTCATCGCACGCTACGATCCCCTGACGGTCGATTCGGCCCGCGCGCTGGCCCGCCCGAGCCTGGCGCACTGGATGGGCACCGATTCCTTCGGCCGCGACGTGTTCAGCCGCATCATTCACGGCGCGCGGATCTCGCTCGCGGTCGGGCTCGGTTCGACCGCGCTCGGCGGCACCATCGGCGTGATCGTCGGCCTCACCTCGGGCTATCTCTCGGGCTGGGTCGATCTCGTGTTCCAGCGCGTCTCCGACGTTCTCCAGGCTCTGCCGCTGCTGGTGCTGGCCCTGGTCATGACGGCGGCGCTCGGCCCCTCGCTGCCCAATGTGATCATCGCCATCGCCATTCCGCTGATCCCGACGGTCGCGCGCGTCATCCGCGCCAACACGCTGGCGCTGCGCGAGCAGCCCTTCGTCGAAGCCGCAAAGTCGATCGGGATGAGCGAGATGCGGATCGCGCTGCGCCACGTGCTGCCGAACACGCTGGCGCCGCTGATCGTGCTGGCGACGGCGCAGCTCGGCTCGACCATCCTCACCGAAGCCTCGCTGTCCTTCCTGGGCCTCGGCATTCCCGAACCCTATCCGTCATGGGGGCGCATGCTCTCCGAATCCGCCGCCGAATATGTCCGCACCGCGCCGTGGCTCGTGATCTTCCCAGGCATCGCGATCAGCCTCGCCGTATTCGGCGCCAATCTGTTCGGTGATGCCCTGCGCGACATCCTGGATCCGAGGCAGCGCGGCTGATGGCGGACAAATCCGATCTCGTGCTCGAGGTGAAGAACCTGAAGACGGTGTTCTTCACCAACTCCGGCCTCTTCAAGGCCGTCGACGATCTCTCCTTCAGCGTGAAGCGCGGCGAGACGCTGGCGATCGTCGGCGAGTCCGGCTGCGGCAAGAGCGTGACCGCGCTCTCGCTGATGCGGCTCGTGCCCGATCCGCCCGGCCGCATCGTCGGAGGCTCCGTCTCGCTCGAAGGCACCGACCTGCTGGCGCTGGATGAAACGCAGATGCGCAGGGTCAGGGGCAACCGCATCTCCATGATCTTCCAGGAGCCGATGACCTCGCTCAATCCGGTGATGCGGATCGGCGACCAGATCGTCGAAGCCGTGCGGCTGCACCGGAACATCTCGGCGAAAGAGGCCCAGAACATCGCGGTCGAGATGCTGCGGCTGGTGCGCATCCCCGAGCCGGCGCGGCGCGCGCGGGAGTATCCGCACCAGCTCTCCGGCGGGATGCGCCAGAGGGCGATGATCGCGATGGCGCTGGCGTGCCGGCCGGCGCTGCTGATCGCGGACGAGCCGACCACCGCGCTCGACGTCACCATCCAGGCGCAGATCCTGGCGCTGATGCTCGACCTCCAGAAGGAGCTCGGCACCGGCCTCGTGCTGATCACGCACGATCTCGGCGTCGTTGCGCAGACCGCGCAGCGCGTGGTCGTGATGTATGCCGGGCGAAAGGTTGAGGAGGCCAGCGTCGAAGCGCTGTTTGCCTCGCCGAAGCATCCCTATACGCGCGGGCTGATGGCCTCGATCCCGGCCGTCCCCGCCTCCGGTGTCCCTGCGCAGGCGCGGCTGAACGAAATTCCCGGCACGGTGCCATCGCTGGTGCGGCTGCCGAAGGGCTGCGCCTTCGCGCCGCGCTGCAAGCTCGCCATCAAACGTTGCGAGGCCGAATATCCGCCGCTGGCGGACTGGGGTGGCGGCCATCTCGCCGCCTGCTGGCGCGCGGAAGAAGTCGCGGAGGTGGCATGACCGCGACGCTGCTCGAAGTCACCGATCTCAAGAAGCACTACCCCGTGCGCGCCGGCGTGCTGCGGCGGCAAGTCGGCACCGTGCATGCCGTCGACGGCGTCTCGTTCGCGCTTGGAATCGGCGAGACGCTGGGTCTCGTCGGCGAATCCGGCTGCGGCAAGTCCACGGTGGCGCGCAGCGTGCTGCGGCTGGTCGAGCCGACCTCTGGCCAGATCCGCCTCGACGGCGAGGACATCACCCATCTATCGAAGACCGCGCTGCGTCCGCATCGCCGCTCGATGCAGATCGTGTTCCAGGACCCGTTCGCCTCGCTCAATCCGCGCATGACCGCAGGCGATATCGTCGGGGAGCCGCTGGCCGTGCACGGGCTTGCGAGCGGCAAGGAGCTGGAGACACGGGTCGCGAAACTGTTCGAGCAAGTGGGCCTGCGGCCCGACCAGATGCGCAATTTCCCGCATCAGTTTTCGGGCGGCCAGCGCCAGCGCATCTGCATCGCACGCGCGCTCGCGCTCGAGCCGCGCCTGATCGTCTGCGACGAGCCGGTCTCCGCGCTCGACGTCTCGATCCAGGCGCAGGTGATCAATCTCCTGATCGACCTGCAGCGCCAACACGGTTTCTCCTATCTCTTCATTGCGCACGATCTTGCCGTGGTGGCGCATATCAGCCACCGCGTCGCCGTGATGTATCTCGGCCGCATCGTCGAGATCGCCGACAAGGACGAGCTGTTCCGCAATCCCAGGCATCCCTATACGCAGGCCCTGCTCGCCTCGGTGCCGATCGCCAATCCGCTTGCGAAGAAGCTGGCCCCGCTGGTCGATGGCGATGTGCCCAGCCCGGTCAACCCGCCCTCCGGCTGCGCGTTTCACACCCGCTGCCGGTTTGCGATGGAGCGGTGCAAGACGGAGCGGCCGGCGCTGCTCGACGCCGGCGACGGGCATCAGGTGGCGTGCTTGCTGAACGAGGGGACGGGTCGGAGCCAATAGCTCCACTGTCGTCCCCCGCCCCTTGTCAGAGCGGAGTTTGAGGCAGCATCTCGCCCCATCGTCATTGCGAGCGCAGCGAAGCAAATCCAGACCGTTACCGCGGAGGGATTCTGGATTGCTTCGCTACGCTCGCAATGACGAGCTTGGCATCAGCCCGCCTCGATCTCCACCACGATCCTGCCCGTGGTCACCTGCTCACCCTCGGTGACGTCGATCGCGGCGACGACGCCGTCGATGCCGGCCTTGTGGACGTGCTCCATCTTCATCGCTTCCAGCGTCAACACCGGCTGGCCCGCGGTGACGCGGTCGCCGGGCTTGACCAGCACGGCGACGACGCGGCCGTTCATGGCCGCGCGGACCTTGCCATCGCCGCCATTGGCTGCGGCCGCCTTCGGCGCGGCGAGGGTGAGATCGGTGATCGCCAGCGGGATGCCGCGGTGCTGGACGTAGAGGCGATCGCCATCGCGCAGAACTTTTGCGCTGTCCATCACGCCGTCGTGGCGGAAGCGGATGGAATCGGGATAGAGCTGATCGATCTCGAACCTGTCCTGACGTCCATCGACGACGACACTGTAGCTGCCATCGCGCTCGCGCGTGACTTCGAGCTCGTATCTCTCGCCGGCGATCTCGATTTTCGCCGGCAGCGGAAAGGTGGCCGCGAGACTCCGCCCGCCCTGCCACGACGGCGCGCGTGGGTTGGTGACGTAGAGCAGCAGGCCCGCCAGCGCCACGTCGAATGCCGCGTTCGCGCGCGCTGTCAGCAGCTCGTCGCGATGCGCACTGATGAAGGCCGTCGTCGCCTCGCCTTTGGCGAAGCCGGGATGACGCAGGCAGGACATCAGGAACGCCTGGTTGGTGGTCACGCCAAACGCGGTGAGCTGCTCCAGGCCGACGATCAGCCGCCCCCTCGCCTCCTCGCGCGTGGTGCCGTGGCTGATCACCTTGGCGATCATGGAATCGTAGAACGGTGGAATCTCCGAGCCCGATTGCAGCGCGTGCTCGACACGGATACCGTCGGGCACCTGCCAGCGCGCCATGCGGCCGGACTGCGGCATGAAATCTTGCGCGGCATCTTCCGAGCAGAGGCGGACCTCGATGGCATGGCCTTCGAAGCGGATGTCCTGCTGCTTCACGGGTAACGGCTCGCCGCGCGCGATGCGCAGCTGCAGTTCGACGAGATCGAGCCGGGTGATCGCCTCGGTCACGGGATGCTCGACCTGCAGGCGCGTATTCATCTCCATGAAATAGAACTCGCCGCGTGCATCGAGCAGAAACTCCAGCGTGCCGGCGCCCTCGTAGCGCAACGCCTTCACCGCGGCGACAGCGACCTCGCCCATCTTCGCGCGCAGCTCGGGCGTGACGGCGGGAGACGGCGCCTCCTCGATCAGCTTCTGGTGGCGACGCTGCACCGAGCAGTCGCGCTCGCCGAGATGGATCGCGTTGCCGTGGCTGTCGCCGAACACCTGGATCTCGATGTGCCGGGGATTCTGGATGGCGCGTTCGAGGATCACGGTGGGATCGCCGAACGCCGCCTTCGCCTCGGAACGCGCACTGCGCAGCGCATCGGGAAACGAGGCCGCATCGGTGACTAGCCGCATGCCGCGGCCGCCGCCACCCGCGACCGCCTTGATCATCACAGGGAAGCCGATCTTTCCGGCTTCCGCGAGCATGACTTCGTCGCCCTGCTCAGTGCCCTGATAGCCGGGGACGATAGGTACGCCGGCCTTCTTCATGATCTCCTTGGCGCCGGCCTTGTTGCCCATCGCCTCGATCGCCTGCGGCGAAGGGCCGATGAAGACGAGGCCGGCATCCTTGCAGGCGCGCGCGAACTCCTCGTTCTCGGCGAGGAAGCCGTAGCCGGGGTGAACGGCATCGGCGCCGCTCGCCTTCGCCGCGGCAATGATCGCGGGGATGTTGAGATAGGATTGCACCGGCAAGGCTTCACCGATGCGCACGGCCTGGTCGGCCTGGTGCACGTGGAGGGCATCGCGATCGGCATCCGAGTAGACCGCGACGACGCTCAAGCCCAAGCGCCGCGCACTGCGCATCACGCGCAATGCGATCTCGCCGCGATTGGCGACCAAAACCTTGAAGAACGGGCGGTGCAGCACTGATCCGTTCCTCATGGGCGGGCCACCGAGAATTGCATGCGCTGGGGCGTGCGTGCGTCGCCTTCGCGGCAGACCGCGAGCACCTCAGACAATACCGCGCGGGTATCGCGCGGATCGATCACACCGTCGTCGAGCACGCGCGCGCTGGTCGAGAACACGTCCATCTGGCCGTCGAACACGCCGATGATCTCGGCCTTCATGGCGTCGAGCCTGTCCTTTTCGATCGGCTTGCCGCGCCGGGCTGCGGCGGCTTCCGTCACGATCGCCATGGTTTCGGCGGCCTGCTCGCCGCCCATCACTGCGGTCTTGGCATTGGGCCAGGAAAAGCAGAAGCGCGGATGGAAGCCGCGGCCGCACATGCCGTAATTGCCGGCGCCGAACGAGGCGCCGCAATAGATGGTGACCTGCGGCACCGTCGCCGAGGTCACGGCCTGGATCATCTTCGAGCCGTGCTTGATCATGCCGGCTTCTTCATAAGATCTGCCCACCATGTAGCCGGTGGTGTTGTTGAGATAGAGCAGCGGCGTGCGGGTCTGGCAGCAGGCCTGGATGAAATGCGTCGCCTTGTTGGCACCGGCGGGATCGAGCGGCCCGTTGTTGGTGATGATGCCGATCGCCTGCCCCTCGATGCGGGCGTGGCCGCAGACCGTAGCCGGGCCATAATTCGGCGCCATCTCAGTGAAATCGGAATCGTCGACGATGCGGGCGATCACCTGCTTCATGTCGACCGGCCGCTTGTGGTCCATCGGCATGATGCCGAGCAGCTCGTCCTGATCGTAGCGCGGCGGCTTGAACTCTGGAGCCGCCCTGCCCGGCCGCTCCCATTCCATCGCCGCCATGATCTCGCGGGCAATGCGCAAGGCATCGCGGTCGTCCTCGGCGAGATAATCGCCGAGGCCGGAGATTTGCGTATGCATCTCGGCGCCGCCGAGCTCCTCCTCGGTCGCGATCTCGCCGGTCGCGGCTTTCAGCAGCGGTGGCCCGGCAAGGAAGGCGCGGGTACGGCCACGCACCATGACGATGTAATCGGATAGGCCGGTCTGATAGGCACCGCCCGCGGTGGAGGAGCCGTGCGTGACGGTGACGACCGGCAGCCCTGCCGCCGACAGCCGTGCCAGATTGCGAAAGATGTTGCCGCCGCGGACAAAATCCTCGACGCGGTAGCGCAGCAGATTGGCGCCGGCACTTTCGACGAGCTGGACATAAGGCAGCTTGTTCTCCAGCGCGAGCTCCTGCACCCGCAGTGTCTTGTCGAGGCCGTAAGGCTGCAGCGCGCCGGCGTCGATGCCGGAATCACTGGCGCTGACCATGCAGCGGATGCCCGAGACGAAGCCGATGCCGGCGATGACGCCGCCGCCGGGCACGCTCTTGTTGGGATCCGGCACGTCGAACATGTAGCCGGCGAGCGTCGACAGCTCGATGAAGGGCGCACCGGGATCGAGCACCAGCGCGACGCGCTCGCGCGGCAGCAACTGGCCGCGCTTGTGGAAGCGGTCCTTCGCTGCAGCCGATGCGGCCCGAGTGCGCTCTTCCAGCGCGCGCATGCGGTCGATCAGCGCAAGCATGCCGTCGCGGTTGGCGAGGTAGGCGGCGGCGCCGGGGGAAATGGTGTTTTCGAGAATGGACATGACTCTATCCTGCTCGTCATTGCGAGGAGCGAAGCGACGAAGCAATCCAGACTATTTCCACGGAGAGATTCTGTATTGCTTCGCTTCGCTCGCAATGACGGGTGAGGCGATACCTACCTGTTCGTCCCAAAGATCTTCCGCGCCTCGGCCGGGCTGGCGATATCGCGGCCGGCGCGCCGCGCACAGGCGGCGACCGCTTCGATGAGCTGACCGTTCGACGTCACCTTCTTGCCGTCGGCGAGATAGAAGGTGTCTTCCAGCCCGGTGCGCAAGTGACCGCCGAGCTCGGCGCAGCGCTGATGCAGCGGCCAGATCTCTTCGCGGCCGATGGCGGTGACCTGCCAATGCGCCTCGGGGCGTTTCAGCTTCAACAGGATCGGCAGCAGCTCGGGATCGGCAGGCATACCGGACGCCACACCCATCACGAAATTATATTCGAGCGGGCCCTTGTACATGCCGACCTGGGTGTACATGCCGACACAGCGGACAATACCAACGTCGAAACATTCGAACTCGGGGATGGTGCCGACCGCGTTCATGACGTCGAGATAGTCCTTCACCTTCTCGACCGCGTTGTCGAACATCATCGGCGGCCAGGCCCAGGTGTTGTCGGCCTTCACCTTCAGATAGTTCAGCGAACCGGCGTTGCAGGCGGCGATCTCCGGTTTTGTCTCACGGATACAGTCGAGCGCGCCGGAGTAGTTCGGCCCTGATACGCCCGAGGTGTGGTTGATGATGACGCCGGGACAGGCCTCGCGGATCGCCTGCTGAATCTCCTTGCTGACCGCGACCTCCCAGGACGGCAGATGTCCCTTGCCCGGCGCCTGCTGGCGCAGATGGATATGCATGATGGATGCGCCGGCATCGAAGGCAGCCTTGGCCTCGCGCGCCATCTGTTCGGGCGTCACGGGCACGTTGTGCTGCTTCGGATCGGTGAGCACGCCGTTCAGCGCGCAGGTGATGACGGCCTTGTCGCTCATGCCAAAAGTGTCTCGCACGTTGGGAATTCAACGGTTGCGATCATGTGACGCGCGACATGCGGCTTCTTGCGCGGAGAAGCTGGAAAAAACGAGGAATCGCAGGGCGGGCAAAGGCGCTCTTGCGCCGTGCCCACCACATTTCGGTGTTTGGAAAAGATGATGGGCATGCTTCCGCTTTGCCCATCCTACGAGAGCAGCGCTAGCTTGCCTCCGCCATCCGCACCGTCTCGGTGCTGCGGTAGATCGCGAGGTCGCGCGAGCCGACGAAGATCGCGCGCGGCTTCAGGCCGTAGAAGCGGCGGATCGAATGGCTGAAATGGGTGCTGTCGGGATAGCCGATGTCCTGCGCGAGATGGGCGAGGTTGAGGTCCTGGTTGGCGAAGTGCAGCAGATGCCGCGCACGCTTCCAGGCACGGAACGAGCGGAACGAGATGCCGGTCTCTTCCTTGAACAGATGCAGGAAGCGCGAGGCGGAGAGGCCTGCTTCGGCTGCGCAGGTATCCGCCGTCACCGGCTCGCCGGAGAAGCGCTCGATGCGGGCGACGGCGCGCATCACACGCGGATCGAGCACGCGGCGCGGCAACGCTTCGCCAAAGCACATCTCGTCGAATTCGGCGGTGGTGATGTCGCCGTAGCGGCGCCGGCGCAGCAACGCGTAGGCGGCAAGGATCTTGCGGGCATAGCCGGCCCGATCGGGTCCGGTCAGCCGTGCGGCCAAAGCCTCGATCACGCCATCCGGCATGCTTTCCGGCTCGAGGGTCACGCTGATCACGGTGCGGTAGTCGCTGGCAATGGAATGCCGCTGGTTCGGGAGGGTGACGAGCAGTTCGCCGGTGGCGAGGACGTCGTCGATCGTCAGGTGCAGATTGCCCTTGACCGCCACATAGACGTGGCAGCAGCCAGGCGTCCTCTTGCGGGGGCGGCCCAGCAGGCCGGCATAGAATACCCGCTCCGGCGTGATCAGCATCAGATGGTCGGATTCGCGACCTTTATCTTCCATTGGGGTCCTCCTCGCGCGGCTCTCTGGCCGCTGCGGACGGAGGTCACCTTAGCGGAAATTTGGGCGCTGTCACGATAGGATAGCGCTGTCATGGAAACAGCGCCGTCGTTCCGGGGCGGTCCATTGGACCGAACCCGGAACCTCGAGGATTCTCAGGCGCAACGGCGCACCGGAGTTCGATGCTTCGCATCACCCCGGAACGACAATCTCAACGCACGCGTGGTGCAACATTCTGCTCGTTTCCGGCCTTTTGCTCAGCAGCAACCGCGCGCCTGAAGCCGTCGCGCTGCTGCAGGCGTGCCCAATAGGCCGCGACATTTGGCCCAAAATCCTTGGCAAGACCGATGCTGTGGGCGAGGCGCAGCGCATAACCGATGACAATGTCAGCGGCAGTGAAGCGGCCCGCGCACAAGTTTTCGGCATTGGCCGTGGCGGCCTCGACCGCGCGCAGTCTGCCCAGGAACCATTTTGCGTAATCGGTGGCGACCTGCGGGTTGCGCCGCTCCTCCGGTTCGAGTTGGGTGTATCTGAGCACCAGCGTTTGCGGGAAGGTTAACGTGGCGTCGCTGAAATACATCCAGTTCAGGAACGTGCCATAGGCGGGATCTTCCGGTCCCACCATCAGCGGCGTCGGGCCGTATGTGATGCCGAGATAATGGCAGATGCCGGAGGATTCGGTCATCCGCGTCTCGCCGTCGATCAGGAAGGGGATGGTCCCGAGCGGATTGAGCGCAAGATAATCCTTGGCGAACACCCGCGGCGGGAACGGCAGCATCTTCAATTCATAGGGCAGCCCCATCTCCTCCAGCATCCAGAGCGGGCGGAACGAGCGCGCGGCGTCGCAGTGGTAGAGTGTGATCATCAAGCACTTCCTTTGCTGCCGGGCAGCGTGCCCATCATCTTGCACAGGACCATCAGCATGACCTCGTCGGCACCACCGCCGATCGAGGTCAGGCGGCTGTCGCGATAGGCGCGGCTGACCGGCGTCTCGTTGGTAAAGCCCATTCCGCCCCAATATTGCAAGCAGGCGTCGGTGAGCTCGCGGCCGAGCCGGCCAGCCTTCAGCTTGGCCATGGTCGCGAGCCGCGTCACGTCCTCGCCCGCGACCAGCTGCTCGCCCGCGCGATAGATCAGCGCGCGCAGCAGCTCGACCTCGGTCTGCATCTCCGCAAGCTTGAAATGGACGACCTGGTTGTCGAGGATCGACTTGCCGAAAGCCTGGCGATTGCGGGTGTACTCTATGGTCTGATCGATGATGTATTCGTGCGCCTTCAGACAGGCCGCGGCACCCCAGAGCCGCTCCTCCTGGAACTGGATCATCTGGTAGGTGAAGCCTTTGCCCTCCTCACCGATCCGGTTGCGCTTGGGCACGCGGACATTATCGAAGAAGATCTGCGCGGTGTCGGACGAGCGCATGCCCATCTTGTCGAGCTTTCGCGCGACAGTGACGCCCTTGCTCTTCATGGGGACGCAGATCAGAGACTTGTTGCGGTGAACCGGCCCGTCGCCGGTGTTGGCGAGCAGGCAGATCCAGTCGGCCTGCGTGCCGTTGGTGATCCACATCTTGCCGCCATTGATGACGTAATCGTCGCCGTCGGAACGCGCCTGAGTCTTGATCGAGGCGACGTCGGAGCCGGCGCCCGGCTCGGAAACGCCGATGCAGGCGACGAAATCGCCCGAGATCGACGGCGCCAGAAACTCGCGCCGCACCTCGTCCGAGCCGAACCGCGCCAGCGCGGGCGTCGCCATATCGGTCTGCACCCCGATCGCCATCGGTACGCCGCCGCAGGTGATGGCGCCGAGCTCCTCGGCCATCATCAGCGCGTAGGAGTAGTCGAGGCCGGAACCGCCGAACTCGACCGGCTTGTTCAGGCCGAGGAAGCCGAGGCTACCCATCTTCTTGAACAGCTCGTGCGCCGGGAAGATGTCGGCCTTCTCCCATTCGTCGACATGAGGATTGATCTCGTTCGCGATGAATTTTTGCAGGGAACGGCGGATGTCGTCGTGGTCGGCGGTGAATAGCATTCTTTCCCCTTTGTCATTCCGGGGCGCGCGAAGCGCGAACCCGGAATCCAGAGATTAGGTCCTACAAGATCGAGATTCGCAGGTGCGCAAGAGCGCACCATAGTTCGACGCTTCGCGTCGCCCCGGAATGACGGTGAGCGTCATAACCCCATCTGCCTTGACGCCAGATCCTTCATGATCTCCTCGGTGCCGCCGCCGATGGCGTTGACCTTGACCTCGCGGTAGATGCGCTCGGCCTTGATGCCGCGCATGAAGCCGGCGCCGCCGAAGATCTGCACGGCCTCGGAGGCGCAGAACGCCATGGTCTGCGTCGCCTGGTTCTTCATCATGCAGATTTCGGCGACCGGGCTTTCGCCCTGCTCGAGCCGCCAGGCCAGCATTTCCAGCATCGCTTGGGAAGCGGCGACCTTCTGCGCCATGTCGACGATCTTGTGCCTGATGACCTGGTGCTGCGCGAGCGGCTTGCCGAAGGTGTTGCGCTCCTTGGCATAGGCGATCGCCTCGTCGAGGCAGACACGCGCGAAGGCGGTGCAGCTCGCCGCCATGCCCATGCGCTCGCTGTTGAAATTCTGCATGATGATCTTGAAGCCGTGCCCCTCCTCGCCGATCAGGTTCTCGGCCGGTACGCGGCATTCGTCGAAATGCAAGGTCGCGGTGTCGGAGGCCCACCAGCCCATCTTCTTCAGCTTCGTCCGCGACAGGCCGGGCGTGTCGCCCTCGATCAGGAGCAGGCTGACGCCGCCGGCGCCCTCGCCGCCGGTGCGCACGGCAACAGTCAGGTAATCGGCGCGCATCCCGGAGGTGATGAACGTCTTCTCGCCGCTCACGACGTAGTGATCGCCGTCGCGGCGCGCCCGCGTCCGAAGGTTTGCAACGTCCGAGCCGCCGCCCGGCTCGGTGATCGCAAGCGCGGAGATCTTCTCGCCTGACAGCACCTGCGGCAGCACACGTGCCTTCACCTCGGGCCGCGCCGCGCGCGCGATCGGCGGCGATCCAATCGTATGACTCATCAAGCTGGCGCTGATACCGCCGGCGCCGGCTTGCGCCAGCTCTTGGCTGGCCACGATCTTCATGAACTGGTCGGCGGCGATCCCGCCATATTCCTCGGGAAATCCGAGCCCCAACAGACCGATCTCGGCCGCTTTGTGGTAGAGCGCGCGCGGGAATTCGCCGGCCTCGTCCCACTCGTGGGCGAAGGGCGTGATCTCCTTCTCGACGAAGCGGCGCATGACGTCGCGGAAGGCGTCATGCTCGGCGGTATAGAACGGACTCTTCATCGCACAGGTGCCTAGTGGAGGGAATCGTCCCGACAACCATGGCCGGAACCTTGGCAGCTCACTTGCGCGGAGTGGCTGACTGGAGCCGGCGCTCCGGGCAAGGCAGCAACCTAGCCACTCAACGCAAGACGATTTTCGCCGCTCGCAGGCCAACTCTGGCGCAAAAAAGTTGCTGCACAGACTCCGGCTGGCCCCCAGGGCCACGCCGGGCATGGTGCATGGGCAACAAAGAAAAGAGGGCGCACAAGACCGCCCGAGGGAGGAATTCTTGGCCATTCGTTACTACGACTGGATCGCCCATCATGGACGCCGCGCGCCGAACAAGGTCGCGCTCATCGATCTCGCGAGCGAGCGACGCTTCACCTATTCGCAGCTGGATGCCCGTGTCTCGCGCCTCGCCTCGTTCCTGCGCCACACGCTCAACGTCTCGCGCGGCGATCGCGTCGCAGTGCTGGCGTTAAACACGACCGATACGCTGGAGGTGCAGTTCGCTTGTGGCCGGTTGGGTGCCATCTTCGTGCCGCTGAACACCCGCCTCACCGTTCCCGAGCTTCAGTTCATCACCGGCGATTGCGCGCCGAAGGTGATGATCCACGATATTGATCTGGCCGAGACCGCGCAGAGCGTGGCGAAGCTTTGCGGGGTTACGACGAACCTGCTGCTTGGTCCGGGCGGCACCTATGAGGCCGGCATCGCAGCCGCAAAGCCGCTGGGCCGCGCCGAGGAGGTCACGCTCGATGATATCTCGACCATCATGTACACCTCGGGCACGACCGGACATCCGAAGGGCGCGACCATCACCCATGGCATGACGTTCTGGAATTGCGTCAATCTCGGCGGCCCCGCCTGCATCGGTCCGTCCTCGGTGCTGCTCACCGTGCTGCCGTTGTTCCACACCGGCGGCCTGAATTGCTACACCAATCCGGTGCTGCACGCAGGCGGGACCGTGATGATCATGCGCGCATTCGATCCCGGCACGGCGCTCGGCCTGATCAACGATCCCGCGCAGGGCATCAACGTGTTCTTCGGCGTGCCCGCGATCTATCAGTTCATGGCGCAGCATCCGGCCTTCGCGACCACCGATCTCAGCCGGCTGATCGTCGGCGGTGTCGGCGGCGCACCGATGCCGGTGCCGTTGTTGAAAGTCTGGGAGGCACGCGGCGTCGCGCTGCAGCAGGGCTATGGCATGACCGAGACCTCGCCGGCCGTGCTGGTGCTCGACCGAGAGGATGCGGCGCGCAAGGCCGGCTCCGCCGGCAAGCCGGTACTGCACACCGAGGTGCGCGTCGTCTGCCCCGATGGCAGAGACGCCGATGTCGGCGAGCTTGGCGAGCTCTGGGTTCGGGGGCCGAACATCACGCCGGGCTACTGGAACAGGCCGGAGGCGAACAAGACATCCTTCACCGATGGCTGGCTGCATACGGGCGATGCCACGCGCGTCGACGATGAGGGTTTTTACTACATCGTCGACCGCTGGAAGGACATGTACATCTCGGGCGGCGAGAACGTCTATCCGGCTGAGGTCGAGAACGTCCTGCACCAGCTCACCGCGATCGCGGAAGCCGCCGTGATCGGCATTCCCGACGTGCAATGGGGCGAGGTGGGCCTTGCGATCGTCGCGCTCAAGCCCGGCCAGAAGCTGACCGAGGCCGACGTCTTTGCGCATTGTGCGGCCAATCTGGCGCGCTTCAAATGCCCGCGCCAGATCCGCTTCGTCGATGCGCTGCCGCGCAACGCCACCGGCAAGATCCACAAGCCGACCTTGCGCAAGCAGTTCTCGGTGACTTCCGAAGTCGACAAGAAAGTCGCCAACGCCTGAAAGAAGCGCCCCTCACGAGCGCTTTTCTTTTTTGAAGTGCCTGCCCCACCCCACAAAAGCGAAGGTATTTCCATGAAGAACAAGAAAATCGCCTTACTCGCCGCGGCGACGGCTCTGACCTTGCTCTCGGTTCAGAGCGCCTCTGCGCAGAAGAAGTACGACACCGGTGCCAGCGACACCGAGATCAAGATCGGCAATGTCGAGGCCTATTCGGGCCCTGCTTCCGCCTACGGCGTCATCGGCAAGACCGAGGAAGCTTATTTCAAGATGATCAACGACCAGGGCGGCATCAACGGCCGCAAGATCAACTGGATCTCCTACGATGACGGCTATTCGCCGCCCAAGACCGTGGAGCAGGTCCGCAAGCTGATCGAGAGTGACGAGGTGTTCCTGGTGTTCAACGCGCTGGGCACGCCGACCCAGACCGCCGTGCAGAAATATCAGAATGCCAAGAAGGTGCCGCAGCTCTTCCTCGCCACGGGCGCCAGCAAATGGAATGACCCGAAGAACTTTCCCTGGACCATGGGCTTCCAGCCGAGCTATCGCGTCGAGGCGCGGATCTTCGCGAAATATATCCTGCAGGCGAAGCCGGATGCCAAGGTCGCCATCTTCTATGCCAACGACGATTTCGGCAAGGACTACGTCGCCGGCATCAAGGAGATCTTTGGCGAGAAGGCATCTTCGCTGATCGTGGCGGAGGAGAGCTATGAGACCACCGAGCCCTCGATCGATTCCCACATCGTCAAGCTGAAGGGCACCGGCGCCAACGTGTTCGTCAACATCTCGACGCCGAAATTCGCGGCACAGGCGATCAAGAAGATCGCCGAGCTCGAATGGAAGCCGATGCACGTGATGACCGACGTGTCGATCTCGATCGGCGCGGTGATGAAACCCGCGGGGCTCGACGCGTCGGAAGGCGTGCTGTCGGCGACCTATCTGAAGGACGCATCAGACCCGCAATGGAAGGATGATGAAGGCATGAAGAAATTCCTCGCCTTCATCGACAAGTACATGCCGGGCGCCAACGTCTCCGACACCAATCTCGTCTACGGCTATGCCGCTGCTCAGACCCTGGTGCAGACCTTGAAGCAGTGCGGGGACAATCTGACGCGGGAGAACGTGATGAAGCAGGCCGCGAGCCTGAAGGACTTTGCGCCCGATACGCTCATCCCGGGCATCAAGATCAATACCAGCGCCAACGACTTCGCGCCGATCGAGCAGCTCAAGATGATCCGGTTCAAGGCTGGTCAATGGGAGCTATTCGGCGACATCATCAGCGCCGAAATCGGAGGCTAAAGCATGATCCGGAAAAGTGCGAAGCGGTTTTCCGGAAAGATCATGCGTAAACAACAAGCTCAAGCGCGATGACGATTCATCCAAATCTCATCGCGCTTTAGTCCGGACCGGTTGAATACGCCCCCGGCAGATAGCGGCCGAAAAGGCCGCTATCTTTTCAAGGGAACGAGGTCGAGGCGAGGTTATGCCGGCAGGAACAGCGCGAACGGCTCATCCACCGTGCGGCGCAGGTGCTTTCGGTACAGCTCATAGTTGGCATCGCCGGACGCGACCCGCCCGAGGGACGGCTTCGCAACGTTCCTGATCGGTACATAGGCGATGGGTGCAGCGATCGGCGTCAACTGCGAGCCGGGGCCGGCGCGGAGCGTCGAGATGATGCCGTACATCTCGCCGGAAACCGTCGGGCGCGACACCGTGATCACGCGATGCTGGCCGTGCTTGATGATGACGAGGTAGATGAAGCCGGACTGATGGGGCACGGCGACCTCGCCGGTGTGCTCATAGGGGGCATCGGTCCGATCGCCCTCGCGGAAGACCAGCGACGAGACCTTCGGCTCCCAGACGATCTCGGTGCGATAGGCGAAGATCGCATCCTTGTCGCCGAATGAGGGCCGCAGGGTGACGTAGACGTCCTCGAGCCAGGTGACGGCGCGATGCGCATAGGAGCCGAGGCTGTCGGGCGCGACATCGTTTTCGGCGGGAGGCGTCACGACGACGGCGTTCTTGCGCAAGGACACGCCCAGCGCTTGCTCCAGACGGACCGTCGTTGCCAGCGTGAACGGCCGGCGGCCGCCTAAAACTTTCTCCAGCGTCGACAGACTAAGCTTGGCCTGCTCCGCCAGCGCCTGCCGGGAGATCCGGCGTCTGGCCAGCTCCTCGCGAATGGTTTCCGCGATCTCGCGGCTCTGCTCGTCTGAAAGCTGCTTGTCGGCCTGCGTCTGCATCGTCAACCCTGCCCTGAGAGTCCCATCCTAGCAGGGCGGACAAACCAGCACAAAACCGCACATGGCCGCCCCGGCGGAAGCAAGTCCGGGCCGGCCGCGGCGGAACATTGCCGATCATTCTGCTCGCGAAAAGGTGCCCTGCCGGCGGATGTTGAGAACCAGAAAACACGCTTCGGGAGCAAGCCAAATGGACACCTACGACACGGCGGAGAGCGACGAACACCCCCTGTTGAGCCGGCTCATCAAGGTCGGACTGTTCCTTCTCGCACAGAGCATCGCAGTGATGCTGGTCGCCGTCCTGGCGCTGCTGGTGAGCTTCGGGACGAGCTGGTCGGCAACGACCGAACAGGCCGGCCTGCTCCAGCCCGGCGACGCGAGATCCGGCAGCCTGCTGTTGAAGGAAGACGGCGCCTATGCCGAGGCGATCCGCCTTGGCACGGACATCGATATCACGGTATCGGGCCCGACGCTGCGCGCGCGCGTCACCCAGGTGTTTCGCAACCCGACCAAGGATTGGGTCGAAGCCACCTACGTCTATCCGCTCGCGACCGATGGCGCCGTCGACACGCTGAAGATGGTGGTCGGCGACCGCGTCATCGTCGGCGACATCAAGGAGCGGCAGCAGGCGCGCGTGATCTACGAGGAGGCGCGCCGCGCCGGCCGGAAGGCCGCGCTGACCGAGCAGGAGCGGCCCAACATCTTCACCAACTCGGTCGCCAATATCGGCCCCGGCGAGACCGTGCTGGTGCAGATCGAATATCAGGAGCCGGTGCATCAATCCGGCAATGAGTATTCGCTGCGCCTGCCGCTGTTGGTCGCTCCGCGCTACAATCCGGCGCCGATCGTGCAGAGCGTCGACTTCCGCAAGGACGGCTCGGGCTGGGGCGCGACGACATCGGATCCCGTGCCGGATCGCGACCGCATCTCGCCGCCGGTGCTGGATCCTGCCAGGAACGCGCCGGTCAACCCGACCAGCATCACGGTGCGCCTGAACGCCGGCTTTGCGCTCGGCGAGGTCAAGAGCCACCATCATAACGTTAAGATCGAGAGCCCGGACAACACGACGCGCATCGTCACGCTTGCTGATGGCGCTGTCCCTGCCGACGGCGATTTCGAGCTGACCTGGAAGCCGACCCCGGAGAAGGCACCGTCGGTCGGCCTGTTCCGCGAGCATGTCGGCGATGCCGACTACGTGCTCGCCTTCGTCACCCCGCCGAGCGCCGAGCAGGCGACGCAGAAGCCGCTACCGCGCGAGGTCGTGTTCGTGATCGACAATTCCGGTTCGATGGGTGGCACCTCGATCGTCCAGGCGAAGGCGAGCCTGCTCTATGCGCTCGGCCGCCTGCAGCCGAATGATCGGTTCAACGTGATCCGCTTCGACGACACCATGGACGTGCTGTTTCCGGCCTCCGTGCCGGCGGATGCCAGCCATGTCGGCGAGGCGACCTCGTTCGTCGGCGCGTTGCAGGCGCGCGGCGGCACCGAGATGGTGCCGGCGATGCGCGCGGCGCTGACCGACGAGCTCGGCGATACCAATATGGTTCGTCAGGTCGTGTTCCTGACCGACGGCGCGATCGGCAACGAACAGCAATTGTTCGATGCGATCACGACGATGCGCGGCCGCTCGCGCGTGTTCATGGTCGGCATCGGGTCGGCGCCCAACACCTATCTGATGACCCGTGCCGCCGAGCTCGGCCGCGGTGCCTTCACCCATATCGGCTCCGTCGAGCAGGTGGAGGAGCGCATGCGCGGCCTTTTCGCCAAGCTGGAAAATCCGGCGGTGACCGGTCTCAGCGCAAAATTCTCCGACACCAAAGCCGACGTCACCCCGGCGATCATTCCGGACGTCTATCGCGACGAGCCCTTGGTGCTGGCGGCCGGGCTCGACAAGCTCGCGGGCTCGCTCGAGATCAAGGGCCGCGTCGGCGACCGTCCGTGGTCGGTGACGCTGCCGCTGCAAAACGGCGCCGAGGGCAAGGGCCTGTCAAAGCTCTGGGCCAAGCGCAAGATCAGCGATGCCGAAGTGGCGCGCACCTTGCGCGGGATGACGCCAGAGCAAGCCGACAAGGCGATCCTGGCGCTGGCGCTCGATCATCAGATCGTCACGCGACTGACCAGCCTCGTCGCGGTCGACAAGACACCGAGCCGTCCTGAGGGCGAACCGCTCAAGCTCAGCGACCTGCCGATCAATCTTCCGGCCGGCTGGGACTTCGAGAAAGTGTTCGGCGAACGGCCGCATCCGACGCCGACGCAGCTGCGCGAACGTCATGCCGATGCGCGCGATCAGCCGGCGGCACGACGGCCGACACCCGCCGCACCCGATGCGATCCGCCTGCCCAAGACTGCAACCTCGGCCGAGCTGAAGATGATCGCAGGCCTGATCCTGATCGTGCTCGCCCTGACCCTGTTCGTGTTCAAACGGCGCCGGTCCTTGCTCACCGACGCCGCTTGAGAGAGGAGCATCCCCGAACTCCTCTGTTAGCGCGCGCGGCTGCCCGTCCCGTAAAACGGCCGCGCGCGCCTTTTTTTGATCGTCATTGCGAGGAGCGAAGCGACGAAGCAATGACGGGAGACGAACCACAATGCCCCGCCTCATCTCTCCCCTGCTATTGGCGCTGATCGGCCTCATCCTGTTCGGCGACGGCGCCTATATCCATGCCAAGGCGTGGTTGGCGCAGGTGTTGCTGGAGCGGGCATTCGACAGGAGCATTGCGACGGGCCAGGCGGTGAAGCCATGGTCGTGGGCCGACACCTGGCCGGTGGCGCGGATCGAGGTCAAGCGGATCGGCGCCAGCGCCATCGTGCTGGAAGGTGCGAGCGGACAGGCGCTTGCTTTCGGGCCCGGCCATGTCCAGCACACGGCTGATGCTGGCGAACGCGGAACTGCTGTCTATGCCGCGCATCGCGACACTCATTTCCGCTTCCTGCGGAATGTTGCCATGGGTGACGTCATCGATGTCACGCGCAGCGACGGTCGACATTTTCGCTATCGCGCGGATTCGTCGGCCGTGGTCCGCTTCGATGCATCCGGTATCGACGCCGCGGCACAAGGTTTCGGGCTTGTCCTCGCGACCTGCTGGCCGTTCGACGCCGTGACCTCTGGTCCCGAACGCTACGTCCTGCATGCGACATTGATTGGAGCCGACAGATAGATCGCCGATCGGACTGACACACACCGATGCGCACTTCATTCCACCACACGGCATACCAGCCACACGGTTGCCACTCCGAAGGACTCGCCATAGAACAGAGTGACGCGCCACCAAAGAACAACAACAGGTGAGGTCACGCCATGGAAGCCCGTGTGTCTGCTGCATCCGCGTCCCTCGTATGGTCTCCGCCGCCAGATGCCAGCGACATCGTCAAGGGAATCCACGCCATGCTGCACCCGCACAACATCGTGTTGGTGGGCGCGACCGATAAGCCCGGCAATTATGCCGAGCGCATCTGGAACAATCTGGTCAAATACGGCTTCGAGGGCGGGCTCTATCCGGTCAACGCCAAACGCGAGATCATCTGGGGCGTTACCTGCTACAAGGATTTCGCGAGCCTTCCGGAAAAGCCCGACCACGTCCTGGTGCTGGTGCCGGCGCGCTTCGCCGTGCAGGTGATCCGCGATGCCGCCGCGGCGGGCGCTCGCTCGGCCACCATCGTCACCTCAGGCTTCAGCGAGCTGCAGGATGACGAAAGCCAGAGGCTCGCCGCCGAATTGCAGGCCGCGATCCGCGAGACGGGCCTCGCCGTCACCGGCCCGAACTGCCTCGGCAACTTGAGCGCCGGCGAGAAGCTCTTCACCAATATCGACGACCGCATCGTCACCATGGAGCAAGGCGCGGTGGCGATCGCAGGCCAATCCGGCGCCATCGTCATGGCGATCCGCCAGGCGCTGGAGGATCGCGGCGTCGGGGTCGGCTACATGGTGACGACAGGCAACGAGGCCGGACTCGAGACGCCCGACCTCATGCGCTATTTCGCCGAGGATCCGAGCATCAGGGTGATCGTGGTCTACCTCGAAGGCGTGCGCAACACCAGGGCGTTCCGCGATGCCTGCAAGGCGGCGCGCGCCGCCAGCAAGCCCGTGATCGCGCTCAAGCTCGGGGCATCGGAGGGTGGCCGCGCCGCAGCGATGGCACATACCGGCGCGCTGGCGGGCTCGATCGAGACGTTCGACGCGATCGCCACACGCGAAGGCGTGATCAGGGTTGGGGGCCTCGACGAGCTGATCGAGACCACCGAATGTTTCGTTCATTCTGCCGTGCCGAAAGGTGACCGGCTCGCGGCCGTGACGCTGTCCGGCGGCAAACGCGGCATGCTGATCGACGCCTTCTACAAGGAAGGCCTGAACTTCGCGCCGCTAAGCCCGCATGTCAGCTCGGAGCTGGCAAAAATGCTCGGGCCGGGCTCGATCGTCGGCAATCCGCTCGACGCCGGCTTTGCCGCCGTCGTCGATCCCTCCGTCTACATGAAATCGATCAAGCTGATGATCGACGATCCCGATATCGACATCGTCATCATCGATGCCGAGCTGCCGAAGGTGCCGCACGAGCTGCGCGAGCGGAATTTGCGCATCGTCAACGAGATGGCGAGCCGGGCCGCAAAGCCCGTGATCTATGTCAGTGCGATGTCGATCGGCTTCACCGAATTCACCAAGAGCCTGCGCAAATCCCTGCCCCATCTTGCGGTCATGCAGGGCATGGACCGCGCGGTGACCGCGATCAAGTCGCTGCTCGATTACGCGAAGCTGCGCAAGGAGGTGCCCGACATCGTCTCCAGCTCTAAACCCGCCGCGCGTGCCGTGCTGGAGAAGGCATTGAGATCGGCGACTGGCGCCGCACTCGACGAGGTCGCCTCGAAGAAGCTGCTGAAGGCCTACGGCATCCCGATCTCGAAGGAGGCGATCGCACAGACCGCGGCGGAAGCCGCGACGATTGCCACGCAGATCGGATTTCCGGTCGTGGCAAAGGTCGTCAGCGCAGAGATCCTGCACAAGTCCGACATCGGCGGTGTGGTGCTGGATCTCAACAGCGCGGCCGAGGTGAAGAAGGCGTTCGCCGACATCACCGCACGGGTCAAGAAGCTGAAGGGCAAGCCGAAACTCGATGGCATCCTGATCGCACAGCAGGTCAAGGCCGAGCTCGAGCTCGTGGTCGGCGCTTCGCTCGATGCCGAGATGGGGCCGGTGGTGCTGTTCGGCACCGGTGGCATCGACATCGAGCTGATGAAGGACGTCGCGCTCGCCGGCGCGCCGCTGGATGAGGCCGAGGCGCGGCTGCTGATCGGCCGCACCAAGGCCGGGATCAAGATGCGCGGCTATCGCGGCAGGCCGGCTTTGCATGAGGCGTCGGCGGTGAAGGCGCTGGTCGGGCTGTCCAATTTGATCGCGGATGCCGGCGACCGGATCGCCTCGGTCGACATCAACCCGTTCCTGATCAACACCAGGACGGGCGTCGCGGTCGATGCGCTGATCGTGCTCAACAACGCCGCGGCAAGACGCGCGGCCGGGCATTGAAGGGGGCGGTCGGGTTAGCGGCAGCGTGATCCGCCAATCAGGTCCATCCACACACGCGGCGTTAGCGGATCACGATTTCGGCTTCGCTCCTCGCGCTTCGGCGGACAAGTCGTTAACCCGCCCGATGTACCATTGCGGGCTCCTTCCAACTTCCCCGGTTTGGCCGTAGAATCGCTCCCGCATGGCACGCGCGAGCAATCTTGTGATCGGAACGGCGACGCTGGCGGCGATCGCCGTGGCGTTCGGCGGCCTGCTCGGCGTGCAGAAATGGCGCACGATCCAGAGCCGCAGCCAGTTGCGCGTGGTGTTCGAAGGCGGCTCCGCCAGCGGACTGCGCCGCGGTGGGCCGGTCAATTTCGACGGCGTGCCCGCCGGCCAGATCCTGTCGATCAAGCTGGATAATCCCCGCAGGATCGTGGCGCTCGTCGCGCTCGACAACACCGCGCCGATCCGCAAGGACACCGTGGCAGGCATCGAGTTCCAGGGCCTCACCGGCATTGCTGCCATCTCACTGATCGGCGGCGCCCCCTCTGCGCCGCCGGTGCCGCTCGACGCAGACGGCATCCCCGTGCTGACCGCCGATCTCAGCGATGCCGAATCCATCGTCGAAACCCTGCACAGCGTCGACCGTGCCATCGTGAACAACGCCCCCGCGATCAAGGAGGGCCTGCGTACGTTCGAGACCACCACCGCCGATCTCAGGAGCAAGGGTGCTCAGATCGATTCGGTCATGGCCAAGGTCGACAGCGCCTTTGCGGGATTCGACAAGGCGGTCGCAAGGATCGAGGGCGTGGTGCCGGGCTTCGTCGACGGCAAGGCCGACGAGCTGTTCGAGAGAATCAAGGAGCTGCACGAGCTTGCCGGCACCATGAAGAAGAAGTCGGCGACCTACCTCGAAGACATCCGCCGCTCGCTGCTCGACGTCAGCGAGGCTGCCAACAAGATGAGCGGCGTGCCGGCAGCTACTACGGCCCCGCGCCCACCGCGCAGACCCACGGAGCAGAAGCGGTAATCTCCGACACGTGGTGCACGAGTTCCTTGCCGGCGTCACGAGCGGGTGACGTGCACCAGCACTGACTCAGTAATTGCTCGGGGACGCTCCATTCGGGATGCCTTCGATCGGGCACTCGTCCGTCCCCGGCGTCGAGCGGGTCATCGCCTCGACCATGTCCCGCGTGCCTTCGGGATCCCTAATCCAATTCTTGTAGAAGTCATACGGGCACGCCGCGACACCGCGCGGGCTGTCGCCGGAATTGATCATGCCGGTGTAGCCGCGGTGGACCAGCTTGTAGAGATGGTTTTGCGACTGGCCGTTGCGGCGCGCGTCGCGGATCAGATGTTTCGACAGCTGGGCGTACTGGATGCCATAATCCTCCTCGCCGCACTCGCCGAGCGTACGACCGTCGAAGCCGATGATCGCGGAGTGGCCGAAATAGGAATAGACGCCGTCGAAGCCGGCAGCATTGGCGACCGCGACATAGACGTTGTTGGCCCACGCCATCGCCTTCGAGATCATGACCTGCTGCTCCTTGGCCGGATACATATAGCCCTGGCAGCGCACGATCAGCTCGGCGCCCTTCATGGCGCAGTCGCGCCAGATCTCCGGATAATTGCCATCGTCGCAGATGATCAGGCTGACCTTGAGGCCTTTCGGACCCTCGGAGACATAGGTGCAATTGCCGGGATACCAGCCTTCGATCGGCACCCAGGGCATGATCTTGCGGTACTTCTGCACGATCTCGCCCTTGTCGTTCATCAGGATCAGGGTGTTGTAGGGCGCCTTGTGCGGATGCTCCTCGTGGCGCTCGCCGGTGAGCGAGAATACGCCCCACACCTTGGCCTTGCGGCAGGCCTCGGCGAAGATCGCGGTTTCCTCGCCCGGCACCACGGACGCGGTCTCGTACATCTCCTTGGAGTCGTACATGATCCCTTGCGTGGAATATTCCGGAAAGATCACGAGATCCATGCCGGGCAGGCCGGCCTTCATGCCGACGATCATGTCGGCGATCTTGTGGGCGTTATCGAGCACCTCGGCCTTGGTGTGCAGGCGCGGCATCTTGTAGTTGACCACCGCGACACCGACCGTGTCGTTGCTGCTGGAAATGTCGCCGTGAAGCATGTTCAGCGCTCCTGTCTTTTATTGGCGTGAGGCGTGGGGTTAGTGGCTGATCATCCAGGGCCGCGCGGTCGGAAAGCCCTTGGCGCCGCTCCTGGTCTTGGTCATCAGCCGCGCCGGCTTTTTCCTGTCCGTCGAGCTCTTGTCCTTCACCGTCTTGCCCGACGAGCAGCAGCCGCAGCCGGGTCCGTGCGAGGCCTTGTATTGCGCCAGCGTCTGCGGTGCGTGCGTGCTGCGCTCGTTGACGGCATGCGCTTTGCGCTTCTCCGCGGGCATGCAGAAGAAGTTCGGCGCCGTCAGGATCACCCGCGGGGCCATGCTCTCGCAATGCGGGCAACTTTGCGGATCATCGCATTCCGCCATCGGGCGGAGGTCCTTGAAAGGTCCGCAGTCGTCGCAGAGATATTCATAGACGGGCATCGCATCATCCCTAACGTGTTCAACGGAGCTCGCTGCTGCGCTCATGCGAAGGCAGCCCTCATCCCGACCCTCTCCCCGCAAGAACGGGGAGAGGGAGCGCGGCATCATTTGTCCGGCGAGATCGGCATCTGGATGTCGCCAGTGATGTGCTTGATGGGTCCGGCCGCCGACGGCATCACGTCGAAGTCGAAGATCTCGGTCGGCAGCCATAGCGTGGCGCAGGCGTTGGGCACGTCGACCACGCCGGAGATGTGGCCCTGGCACGGCGCGGTGCCGAGGATCGAATAGGCCTGGGCGCCGGAGTAGCCGAACTTCTTCAGGTATTCGATCGCGTTGAGACAGGCCTGGCGGTAGGCGATGTGGACGTCGAGATAATGCTGCTTGCCGGCTTCATCCACCGAGATGCCTTCGAAGATCAGATAGTCCTTGTAGTTGGGCGTGATCGGCGACGGCTTGAAGATCGGGTTCTTGATGCCGTATTTCGACATGCCGTCCTTGATCACCTCGACCTTCAGGTGCAGCCAGCCGGCCATCTCGATGGCGCCGCAGAAGGTGATCTCGCCGTCGCCCTGGCTGAAGTGCAGGTCGCCCATCGAAAGACCTGCGCCGGGCACGTAGACCGGGAAATAGATCTTCGAACCGCGGGAGAGATCCTTGATGTCGCAATTGCCGCCATGCTCGCGCGGCGGCACAGTGCGCGCACCTTCCGCTCCGATCTTGGCCTTGACGTCACCCTTGGCACGGCCGCCATGGGCGGTCGCCGCGAACGGCGGGTTAGCCAAACCGGGCACGCGGGTCGGATTGGTCGAGATCAGCTCGGCCTCGCGCTTGTTCCAGGTCTCAAGCATCTTCGGATCGGGCAGACAGCCGATCAGGCCGGGATGGATCAGGCCAGCAAAATTCACGCCTGGCACATGGCGCGAGGAGGTGTAGAGGCCCTTGATGTCCCAGATCGACTTCTGCGCCAGCGGGAAGTGGTCGGTGAGGAATCCGCCGCCGTTCTGCTTGGAGAAGAAGCCGTTGAAGCCCCAAAGGCTCTCCTTGAGCGGGCCGACGTCGAGCAGGTCGACGACGAGGAGATCGCCGGGCTCGGCGCCCTTGACGCCGATCGGGCCGGAGAGGAAGTGCACGATCGACAGGTCGATGTCGCGCACGTCGTCGGCGGAATCGTTGTTCTTGATGAAGCCGCCGGTCCAGTCATAGGTCTCGATGATGAAGTCGTCGCCGGGATTGACCCAGGCCACGATCGGAATGTCGGGGTGCCAGCGGTTGTGCACCATGTCGTTTTCATAGGCCGATTTGGTGAGATCGACCTTGATCAGTGTCTCTGGCATCGAGATGCTCCCCTTCTACTTGCGGTTGGTTAGACGGACAGATATTTCGAGACCTGCGCGGCATCGACGGCGTCGCACGGATCGTCGCGCACGATCTCGCCGTTCTCGATCACCAGCACGCGGTCGGCGATATCGAGCGCGAAGCTCAGGACCTGCTCGGACACCACGATCGAGAGCCCCTTCTCGTCGCGGATGCGCTTGAGCGTGCGCGCCATCTCCTTGATGATCGACGGCTGGATGCCCTCTGTCGGTTCATCCAGCAGCAGCACCTTCGGCTTGGTCGCAAGCGCGCGCGCGATCGCGAGCTGCTGCTGCTGGCCGCCGGAGAGATTGCCGCCGCGGCGGCCCTTCATCTCCAGCAGCACCGGAAACAATTCGTAGATGTCGCTTGGCACCTCGGAGCCGCCGCAGACGATGAGGCCGGTCTCGATGTTCTCCTTCACCGTCATGGTGGAGAAGATCATGCGACCCTGCGGCACATAGGCGAGGCCCTTGGCGACGCGCTCGTAGCTCTTGAGACCGCCGAGCTCGGCGCCGTCCATGGTCACCGAACCGCTTTTGGCCGGCAGGATGCCCATCAGCGATTTCATCAGCGTGGTCTTGCCCATGCCGTTGCGGCCCATGATCGCGACGATCTCGTTCGGCGCGACCTTGACGTTGAGCCCGTGCAGCACCTCGCTCTGGCCGTAAGCGACGTGAAGATCTGAAATTGCCAGCATCGTTGGCTCCTAGACTCGGTGCTTCTTCACCTCTGCCCGGCGGGGAGAGGCATAGGCCGCTCTTCGCGGCCATGCTTCAAAACGCCGAAGCGAAGCTTCGGCTTTGGCGCAGCGCCGGGTGAGGGGGCGCAGGTCCATCGAGGGAGCGAAGCCCCTCACCCGAATGGCTGCGCCATTCGACCTCTCCCTATGGGAGGGGTGGACCGCGCGTGCTTGCCCCTTACTCGCCATCGTCAGTGTCCCAGATAGACTTCAACGACCTTGGGATCGTTCTTCACCTTCTCCATCGTCCCCTCCGAGAGGATCTGGCCCTGGTGCAGCACGGTGACCTTGTGCGCGATGTCTTCGACGAATTTCATGTCGTGCTCGATCACCAGCACCGAGCGATTCTTGATGATGCGGTTGAGCAGCTCGGCTGTCTTGGCGCGTTCGGACACGCTCATGCCGGCGACGGGCTCGTCGAGCATCAACAGGTCCGGATCCTGGATCAGCAGCATGCCGATCTCGAGCCACTGCTTCTGGCCATGGCTGAGCTCGTCGGCATAGGTATTGAGCTTGTCCTTCAGGAAGATCATCTCCGCGACCTCTTCGACCCGGTCCTTCACCAGCTGATCACGCTGAAAGGTCAGCGAGCCGAACACGGTGCGGCCGCGCGGAAACGAGATCTCGAGATTCTCGAAAACGGTGAGGTCCTCGAACACCGACGGCGTCTGGAACTTGCGCCCGACACCGGTCTGCACGATCTCGTTTTCCCTCATTTTCGTGAGCTCCTTGCCACGAAACTGAATTGAACCCGACGTTGCCTTGGTCTTGCCGCAGATCAGGTCAAGCACAGTGGTCTTGCCCGCGCCGTTGGGACCGATGATGACGCGGATCTCGTTCTCCTCGACGTAGAAGGAGAGATCGTTGACTGCCTTGAAGCCGTCGAACGAGACGGTCAGTCCGGAAACCGCGAGCAGGAATTCCTTGGGCTGATGACCGATGAGCATGATCTACCTCCTCACTCTGCCGGCGCGCCGTCGGCGACGGAGTTGTCGTTCCAGCCCGCCTTCGCCCTGCGCGAGGCGAACAGCTGATCGATGCGCGGCTGCACGTAATCGGCCCAGAGCCCGGACAGACCGTTCGGGAAGGCGAGAACGACGGCGATGAACAGCGCGCCGAGGCCGAACAGCCAGAGTTGCGGAAAAGATTCCGACAGGCTGGTCTTGGCGAAATTCACCAGGATGGCGCCCCAGATCGCGCCGAAGATCGACATCCGCCCGCCGACGGCGGTGTAGATCACCATCTCGATCGATGGCACGATGCCGACGAAGGACGGCGACATGAAGCCGACATTGAGCGCGAACATGGCGCCGCCGATCGCGGCGAAGATCGCGGCCATGCAGAAGGCAAAGATCTTGAAATTGGCGACGCTGTAGCCGGAGAAGCGGACGCGGTCCTCCTGTTCGCGCATCGCCACCAGAATGCGGCCGAGCTTGGTCAGGCGGATGAATTGCGCGATGCCGATGCAGGCGAACAGCAGCACCACCTCGACGAAGTACAGGATGATCTTGGCGTGGTCGGGCCGGATGTCCCAGCCCTTGAGCGTGCGCAGATCGGTCATGCCGTTGATGCCGCCGGTATAGCCCTGTTGACCCACGATCAGGATGGTGAGGATGGCGGCGACGGCCTGGGTGATGATCGCGAAATAGGTGCCGCCGACGCGGCGCTTGAACATCGCGGTGCCGATGATCAGGGCGAACAGGCCGGGCACCAAGATGATGGCGAGGATGGTGAAGGTCAGGCTGTGAAACGGCTGCCAGAAGAACGGCAGCGCCGTGATCTGATTCCAGTCCATGAAATCGGGAATGCCGGGCGTCGACTGGATCTTGGTGTTCTCGACGCTCGAGGCCTCGAGCTTGAGGAACATCGCCATGCAATAGCCGCCGAGGCCGAAGAACACGCCCTGCCCCAGGCTCAAGATGCCGCCATATCCCCAGCACAGCACGAGACCGATCGCGACAAAGGCGTAGGTCAGGTATTTTGCGACCAGGTTGAGGCGGAACACGTCCAGCGTCAGGGGCAGGATCACGAACAACACGGCGGCCAAGGCAATGAAGCCCATGAGCTCGGATCGGTTGAAGAAGCGTGAGTTGATGATCATGACTTGCCTCTCGTTATTTCCGGACCTTGAGGGCGAAGAGACCCTGCGGGCGCAGCATCAGGATGCCGACGACCGCGAGCAGCGTCAGCACCTTGGCCATCGAGCCCGACATGAAGAACTCGAGGGTGGATTGCGTCTGCGAGATCGAGAAGGCCGAAGCGATTGTGCCGAGCAGGCTCGCCGCGCCGCCGAACACGACGACCAGGAACGTATCGACGATGTAGAGCTGCCCCGACGTCGGCCCGGTCGAGCCGATCATGGTGAAGGCGCTGCCGGCGACGCCCGCGATGCCGCAGCCGAGGCCGAACGTGAAGCGATCGACCTTCTCGGTGTTGATGCCGACTGCACCGGCCATGACGCGGTTCTGCACGACCGCGCGCACCTGGCGGCCCCAGCGCGACATGTAGAGAACGTAGGCGACGGAGATGGTGATCAGCACCGTGAGCCCCATCACGAAGACGCCGTTGATCGGCACCTCGATGCTGTCGGTCACGTGCAGCGAGCCGAGCATCCATTGCGGCAGCTCGACACCCACCTCGCGCGCGCCGAAAACGGAGCGATAGGCCTGCTGCAGCATCAGGCTGAGGCCCCAGGTCGCAAGCAGCGTATCGAGCGGGCGCTTGTAGAGGTGCCGTATCAGCACCCATTCCACCACCATCCCCAACGCACCGGAGGCGAGAAAAGCGAGGATCATGGCGAGGAAGAAGTAACCGCTGAACAGACTCGGCAAATAGGTCTGGAAGACATTTGACGTCATCCAGGTGACGTAGGCCCCGAGGATCATGAACTCGCCGTGGGCCATGTTGATGACGCCCATCTGGCCGAAGATGATCGCGAGCCCGAGCGCCATCAGAACGTAGACGGAGAACAGGATCAGTCCGGCAAACCCCTGCATGACGAAGATCGAGCCGAGGTCGCCAATCGAATAGTCGCCGAACATCTATGTCCTCCGTCGGGAAAGGGTCCCGCGTCGCGAGCAGATTCGCGACGCGGGGGCTTGAGGCATGGACTTGCGGTCCACGCCAGGGAGCGGTTTTGCCTTTGGGGGAAAGTGCGGCGAACGCCGCGGCTCTTACTGATAGCCCTTGGGGAACGGATCCGGCTCGACGAGATCGGCGGTCTCGTAGATCAGCTCGAACTGGCCATCGAGCTTGGCGCGCCCCACCCGGGTCTTCGACCAGAGGTGATGATTCTCGTGGATGCGCACGTAGCCTTCCGGAGCTCCCTTGAACTCGACGCCCGGCGAGGCAGCGGCGATCTTGTCGACGTCGAAGGAGCCGGCCTTCTCGACCGTCAGCTTCCACAGCCATGGGCCGAGATAGGCAGCCTGGGTGACGTCTCCGATCACGGTCTTCCCGCCCCACATCTTCTTGAACGCCGACACGAAAGCCTTGTTGTTGGGATTGTCGAGGGACTGGAAGTACTTCATGCAGGCATAGGCGCCCGCGATGTTCTCACCGCCGATGCCGTCGATCTCATCCTCGGTCACCGAGATCGTGAGCAGCGGCTGCTTGGCGAGATCGACGCCGGCCGCCTTGAGCTGCTTGTAGAAGGCGACGTTGGAGCCGCCGACGACGTCGGTGAAGATCACGTCGGGCTTGGTCAGCTTGATCTTGTTGATGACCGAGTTGAACTGGGTCGAGCCGAGCGCATAGTATTCCTCGCCGACGACCTTGCCCTTGAGCACGTTCTCGACGTGCTTGCGGGCGATCTTGTTGGAGGTGCGCGGCCAGATGTAGTCCGAGCCGATGAAGAAGAACGACTTGGCGCCCTTCTCCTTGGCGATCCAGTTCAGGCCGGCGAGAATCTGCTGGGTCGCTTCCTGGCCGGTGTAGATCACGTTCTTGGATTGCTCGAGGCCTTCGTAGAAGGTCGGGTAGTAGAGCATGCCGTTATACTGCTCGACCACCGGCAGCACCGCCTTGCGGGAGGCCGAGGTCCAGCAGCCCATGATCGCCGCAACCTTGTCGTTCACAAGCAGCTTCTTCGCCTTCTCGGCGAAAGTCGGCCAGTCCGATGCGCCGTCCTCCTGGATGAACTTGATCTTGCGGCCGAGCACGCCGCCCGCCGCGTTGATCTGCTCGATCGCGAGCTTTTCGGCCTGGATCGAGCCGGTCTCGGAGATCGCCATGGTGCCGGTCGCCGAATGCAGGATGCCAACCGTCACTTCGGTGTCGGTAACTGCCAGACCCGTGGTGTTGACCGCCGAGGTCGCCGGCGCCTGCGCAAAGGACGCCCGCGGCAGCATCGTGATGGCCGGCACGGCCGCCATTCCCATCAACAATTTGCGCCGCAGCGGCGACAACAGGCCCTTGTTTGCTTCGTCTGACATGAGCACCCCACTTTTGTTCGACAACACGCGATTGGTGCCCGTGAGGATGGCTCGAATTTATGCAGCCCAAGCATACGCAAGATCGCGTATACTGCACCGCAAAATGCCGACGTAGGCTTTTGGTACGGAATTTGCGAGGGGTCCGGGTCCGTATCGGGAGTAGGGTTAGGTGGCAGGGCGGCAGCGAATAGACCGCGTCAGGCGCCAGTACAACCAATGGGTCGCCAACCAGACGCTGGAAGACTACGCGCTGCGCTTCACCGCCAAGAGCGCGCGGCGGTGGTCTGCCGCCCGCGTCGCCAACACCGCAATCGGCGCGATCTCCTTCCTGGTGCTGGAGGCGATCGGCGGCACCATCACGCTGAATTACGGCGTCACCAACGCCGCGGCCGCGATCCTCGTCGTCTCCGCCATCATCTTCTGCTGCGGCGTGCCGATTGCCTATCATGCCGCCAAATGCGGCATCGACATCGACCTCCTCACCCGCGGCGCCGGCTTCGGCTATATCGGCTCGACCGTGACGTCGCTGATCTACGCGTCCTTCACTTTCATCTTCTTCGCGGTGGAGGCGGTGATCCTGGCGACCGCACTGGAGATGTGCTTGGGCATTCCGCGCCCGATCGGCTATCTCATCAGCGCGGTGGCGATCATCCCGCTCGTAACCTACGGCATCACACTGATCAGCCGCTTCCAGCTCTGGACGCAGCCGCTCTGGATCATCCTGCACATCCTGCCCTTTGTCGCGATCGCCTGGGCCAATCCCCACTCGTTCACGGAATGGCGCAAGTTTTCCGGTGAACACGGCGACCTCAACGGGCATTTCGACCTGTTGCTGTTCGGCGTGGCATCCTCCGTGGTGTTCTCGCTGGTGGCGCAGATCGGCGAGCAGGTCGATTTCCTCAGGTTTCTGCCGCGCGACCGCCGCGCCTCCAGGGCATCGTGGTGGATCGCGCTGATGAGCGCGGGGCCGGGCTGGATCGTGCTCGGCGCGCTGAAGCTCCTGGCCGGCTCGTTCCTCGCGTTCTTTGCACTGAGTCATGGCGTGCCGGCCGAAGAGGCCGCCGAGCCCGCGCATATGTATCTCGTCGCCTTTCGCTACGTGCTGTCCGAGCCGGACCTCGTACTGGCCCTGACCGGCATCTTCGTGATCCTGTCGCAGATCAAGATCAACGTCACCAACGCCTATGCGGGTTCGATCGCCTGGTCGAATTTTTTCTCGCGCCTGACCCATAGCCATCCCGGCCGCGTGGTCTGGCTGGTGTTCAACGTGATGGTGGCGCTGCTTCTGATGGAGATCGGCGTCTACAAGGCGCTGGAGCAGACGCTGGCGCTCTACTCCAACGTCGCGATCGCCTGGGTTGGCGCGCTGGTGTCGGATCTCGTGATCAACAAGCCGCTCGGCCTGCGTCCGCCGCAGATGGAGTTCAAGCGGGCGCATCTCTACGACATCAATCCGGTCGGTGTCGGCGCGATGACGCTCGCGATCATCGTCTCGATCGCGGCGTTCTACGGCCTGTTCGGCCCGACCATGAAGGCGCTCGCCGCCTTCGTCGCGCTCACGGTCGCCTTCGTCACCGCGCCTGTGATCGCCTGGCTGACGGACGGAAAATTCTATATCGCGCGCAAACCGAAGAGAAGCTGGGCCAATATCGAGGCGATCCAGTGCTGTATCTGCGAGCACAGCTTCGAGCCTGAAGACACCACCTCCTGCCCCGCCTATGCCGGCCCGATCTGCTCGCTGTGCTGCTCGCTCGACGCCCGCTGCCACGATCTCTGCAAGCCACACGGGCGTGCGCAAGTGCAGTTCGCCGACGCACTCGGCAGAATTCTGCCGCAGCCGATCTATGCGCGGATCAACTCGCAGTTCGGCCACTATATCGGCGTCTTCGTGGTCTCCGCCGGCCTCGTCGCGCTGGTGCTCGGACTGATCTATCTCCAGACCTCGGCCAGCGTGCATGGTGAAAACATGCTGGTCTCGAACGTGCTGTGGAAGGTATTCTTCTCGCTGAGCATCATCATCGGCGTGGTGGCCTGGCTGTTCGTGCTGGCGCAGCAGAGCCGCCGCGCCGCCGAGGCCGAGACGCGGCGTCAGACTGCGCTGCTGATCCAGGAGATCGACGCGCACAAGCGCACCGACGCCGAACTGCAGCGTGCCAAGGAGGTCGCCGAATCCGCCAATCTGGCCAAGAGCCGCTACGTGGTGGGCCTGAGCCACGAGCTGCGCTCGCCGCTGAATGCGATCAGCGGCTATGCCCAGCTGCTCGAGCAGGATACGACGCTGGGCCCGAAGCCGCGCGACCAGGTCCGCGTCGTCCGCCGCAGCGCCGATCACCTGTCCGGCCTGATCGACGGTATCCTGGACATCTCCAAGATCGAGGCGGGGCGGCTGTATCTATCGCGCGACGAGGTGCGCTTGAGCGAATTCCTGGACCAGCTCGTCGGCATGTTCCGCCTCCAGGCTGCCGCCAAAGGCATCGACTTCGTGTTCAGGCGGCCGGCGCATCTGCCGGTCGTCGTCTATGCCGACGAGAAGCGGCTGCGCCAGGTGCTGATCAATTTGCTTTCCAATGCCATAAAATTCACCCAGACCGGCAGCGTGCAGTTCGTCGTGCACTATCGCAGCCCCGTTGCCGAGTTCGAGGTGATCGACACCGGCCCCGGCATCCAGGGCGACGATCTCGAGCGCATCTTCGCGCCGTTCGAACGCGGCGCGCTCGGCGTCGCGCAGCCGCAGACCGGCACCGGCCTCGGCCTGACCATCAGTCGCCTCCTTGCCGGCGTGATGGGCGGCGATATCAAGGTCACGAGCACGGTCGGCACCGGCTCAACGTTCAAGGTCAAGATCCTGCTCTCGGAGGTCGCCAATCCCCAGCGCATCGCGCCGGTGGAGGCGCCGGTCTCCGGCTATCACGGCGCGCGCAAGACCATCCTCGTCACCGACGATGATCCCGTGCATCGCGACCTCCTGCGCGAGGTGCTGACACCGCTCGGCTTCATCCTGCTCAGCGCACCCGACGGCGCGGGCTGCCTGGCGCTGGCACAGCATTGCCGGCCCGATCTATTCCTGCTCGATATCTCGATGCCTGCCATGGACGGCTGGGCTGTCGCCGAGGCCCTGCGCGCGAACGGACATCACCAAGCGCGCATCCTGATGGTCTCGGCAAGCGCGATCGAGGCCCACGGTGCGCCGCTTGCACAACCCTTCCATGACGGCTACCTGATGAAGCCGATCGACATCCCGCGGCTGCTGGAGACGATCCGCCAGCTCCTGAAGCTCGAATGGCAATACGATTCGGACGAGGTCGCGGTGCCGTTCTGGCATCCCGAGACCGGATCAAAGCCGCCGCTGCGGCACATCGAGGCGCTGATCGGGCTAGGCCAAATCGGCTACGTCAAGGGCATCCAGTTGAAGCTGGACGAGATCGGCAGCGAGCATCCTGAACATGCCGATTTCGTCGCGCAGATGCGGTCGCTGGTCGATCGCTTCGATCTCGACCAGTACATGGCTACATTGAAGACGTTGCATGCTTATGAGCATTGAACCAAAGAAGCGCGACGTCGCGCTCGTTGTCGATGATTCCCCGGAGACGCTGCGGCTGCTCACCGACGCGCTCGACGGCGCCGGCATGACGGTGATGGTGGCGCTCGACGGCGCCGCGGCGATGCGCATCATCGATCAGATCACGCCCGACATCGTGCTGCTCGATGCCGTGATGCCGGGCATCGACGGCTTCGAGACCTGCCGCCGGCTCAAGCGCGATGCGGGTCTCGCCAACGTCCCCGTGATCTTCATGACAGGTCTTGCCGAGACCGAGCACATCGTCCGTGGACTGGAAGCCGGCGGCGTCGACTACGTGACCAAGCCGATCGTGATCGAGGAGATGCTGGCGCGCATCCGCGTCCATCTCGGCAATGCCCGGCTGACCCAGAGCGCGCGCGCCGCACTCGACGTCTCCGGCCGCTTCCTATTCGCCGTCAATCGCCAGGGCACCGTGCTCTGGGCGACGCCGCAGGCGCAGAAGCTGCTGTCGGATCATCAGGGCGCACAGGCCGAGGACTTCATCCTGCCGCCATCGCTGCTGCAATGGCTGGAGCAGGCCAAAGCCAAGGGCAGCTCGAAGTCTCAAGGAGCTTCCTTGCCCGACAATCCGCAACTTCGGCTCTTCTACATGGGCGAGACCGCGCCGAACGAGTTCCTGCTGCGGCTCTCCAGGGAGTCCGGCACCGCGCTGCCCCCCGAATTCACCAGCGAGCTCGGCCTCACCACGCGGGAGGGAGAGGTGCTGGCTTGGCTCAGCAAGGGCAAGACCAACCGCGACATCGCGCAAATCTTGGGCCTCAGCCCGCGCACGGTCGACAAGCATCTGGAGCAGATCTACTCCAAGCTCGGCGTGGAGAACCGGACCGCGGCTGCGGCGATTGCCGCGAATGCGACGCGACGGAATTCGTGAGTGTGCTGCGACTGAGTTGGAACGCCGCTACCCCAGTAAACGGTGTCGCCCGGGCTCGCTTCGCGCCCCGGGACGACAGTTGGGTGTGGGGTTAGCGTCGCCGCCCTCACCCCACGCCTACGAACGACCTCACCCGTAAACAAACGCCTTATCATCCAGGTCCGTCTTCGGGATCTCGTCCTTCTCGGTCCAGTAATCCTGGCTGTGCTGCCATTCCGGCTTGTCGCCGCGCTTGGGCAGCAGGTTCATGTTGCGCATCATGTAGCCGGGGTTGAAGTTTTCCGGATCGATCCAGGGCAGGATCGGCATGTTGTGGTCTTCGGGACGCAGCCTCACCTCGACCTTCTTCTTGCCCTTGGCCTTCATGTGTCCGAGCAGCCGACAGACGAAATCGGCGACGAGGTCGACGCGCAGCGTCCAGCTGGCGCGGAAGTAGCCGAACACCCAGACCATGTTCGGCACGCCCGTGAACATCATGCCGCGATAAGTGACGGTGTCGCCGAAGGCAAGCGGCTTGCCGTCGATCTCGAAGGCGATGTCGCCGAGCGCGGCAAGATTGAAGCCGGTCGCGGTGATGATGATATCGGCCTCCAGCAGCTTGCCCGATTTGAGCTGGACGCCGTTCTCGACGAAGCATTCGATCTCGTCGGTCACGACCGAAGCCTTGCCGCTGGCGATGCCCTTGAACAGATCGGCATCCGGCACGAAGGCGATGCGCTGCCGCCACGGCCGGTATCTTGGCGTGAAGTGGGTCTCGACGTCGTAGTCGGGACCGAGGACTGCGCTGATCTGCCCGATCAGCTCCTTCTTGACCTGCTCAGGCTTGGACACGCAGAGCTTCGTGAACGCATCCTGCTCGAACAAGATCTTCCGCCGCACGATCTCATGGATCCAGGTTTCGTCAACCTGAAGCCGGCGCAGCTCTTCCGCGATCTCGATGGCGTTGCGGCCAAGGCGGAAATAGGTCGGCGAGCGCTGCAGCATGGTGACGTGCGCGCAACTGTCCGCGATGTTCGGCACCAGCGTCGCCGCGGTCGCGCCCGAGCCGATCACAACCACGTTCTTGCCCGCGAGATCGATATCATCCGGCCAGGTCTGGGGATGGACGATGCGACCCTTGAAGCGGGCCATTCCCTTCCATTCCGGCGTATAGCCCTCCGAATGGCGGTAATAGCCCTGGCACATCCAGAGGAAGTTTGCGGTAAAGGTCTTTGCCTCGCCCGTATCGGTGGTCGTCGCCTCGATGGTCCAGAGATTCTGCTCGCTCGACCAGCTCGCGGAATTGATCTTGTGCTTGTAGCGGATGTGACGGGCGATATCGTTGTCGTCGATCACCTCTTTCATGTAGGAGAGAATCTCCTCGGCGGTCGCGATGGGCGGGCCGACCCAGGGCTTGAAGCTGTAGCCGAAGGTGTGGAGGTCGCTGTCCGAGCGGATGCCGGGATAGCGATGCGTGCTCCAGGTGCCGCCGAACGTCGCCTGCGTTTCGAGAATGACGTAGCTCGTACCCGGCAGCTGCTTTTCGATATGATAGGCGCTGCCGATGCCGGAGATGCCGGCGCCGACGATCAGCACGTCGAAATGTTCCGAGGCCTGCTTGGTGGTGGCGTGACTGCGAACAGCGACATTCATTGTTGCTTCTATGCCTTGCTTGTTTTTGTGGCCGCCTTTGATCGGGCGACGCGTTTCCTCCGCGACGGGCATGGTCGCCCATCGCGCTTCCGCTTCAAAATGACATAGATCAAGTCGAGGTCAAATCACAGCGCCGCACCCCAGCTCCGCGCGGTCTGCAAAATCCAGTCGCGATAGAGCGTCAGCGGCGTCACGCCGGTCAATCCGCCGCAACCTGCGGCGCCGTTCGGCCCTGTCGACCAGCTGATGAGACCGACGAGCACGGGACCATTCGGCTTGTCCTCGAACACGGGGCCGCCGGAATCGCCGGTGCAGGCGCCAATTCCGTCGCGAACACCGTTGGTTACGGGATCGACCAGGCGAATCTGGAGCGTGCCGGGCTGGCCGGTCGTAACGAGGCCGGCAACGCGCGTCGTGCCGCCGCTCTTGCCGTCGCCCCGCACCGTGACGCCAATACCGGCGATCACGAAGCGGCTGCCGACCTGGATTGGAATCGTCGGCATGCCGACGGTCACCGTGGATTTTCCCTTGAGTGGAATATCCAGTTGCAGCAGCGCCACGTCGGCGGTGGCGCGATGCGCCTGCATCGCCTGCATGTTGAAATTCGGATGGATCGCGACGGTACGGACATTCGGCAATTGCGGCTGACCATCGGCGCTACGCTCGACGATCTTGTAGTCCGCGCCCGGCTGCACGCAGTGGGCCACCGTCAACACTACTTTTGGCGCGATCAGGCTGCCGGTGCAGAAATTGCCGCGCGAGCCGACGATGGTAACGATGGCGCGCGCAATGCCGTCGGCTTGCGGCGTGCCGCCACCGACGATGGCGTGGGCGGGTGTGGCGAGCAGCAGCGCCGCTGTGATGAACGTGGCAAGCTTCTTCATGGGAACACGCTTTGGCGTCAGCATCGGTGAGGAGGGGGACAGCTTCGGACTGGCTCTTGCCGATAACGCATGCTAGCCCTCTTGGAAAGGAATTGACGAGGGCAGGACATTGGCGATCGAGGCTGTGGTCTTTGATTTTGGCGGCGTGCTGACGAGCTCACCATTCGAGGCGTTCACGCGGTTCGAGACCGAACGTGGCCTGCCCGCCGACATCATCCGGCGCACGAACGCAGCCAATCACCTGGAGAACGCCTGGGCCAGGTTCGAGCGGGCCGAGGTCGATATCGAAACCTTCGATCGCTTGTTCGCCGAGGAGTCCCGCGCGCTTGGCGCAGAAGTGCGCGGACGCGACGTGCTGCCGCTGCTCCAGGGCGATCTGCGGCCGGAGATGGTCGAGGCGTTGAAGCGGATCAAGGCACAATTCAAGACCGGCTGCATCACCAACAATTTGCCGGCTAACGCAATCGGCAGCATGACCGGACGCTCCCTCTACATCGCCGAGGTGATGGTGTTGTTCGACCACGTCATCGAATCCGCCAAGATCGGCCTACGCAAGCCTGACCCGCGCATCTACCGGATGATGGTCGAGACGCTGAAGGTCGATCCGAACAATTGCGTCTATCTCGACGATCTCGGCGTGAATTTGAAGCCAGCGCGCGAAATGGGCATGACGACGATCAAGGTGACGAGTGGGGCGCAGGCGATCGCGGATCTCGAGAAGGCGACGGGGCTGAAGCTGAGATAGCGCGTCATACTCCGTCACTGCGAGCGCAGCGAAGCAAATCCAGGCTGTCTCCGCGGAAAGATTCTGGATTGCTTCGCTACGCTCGCGATGACGGCGGTGGCGAGATATCGACCAACCAAATCTACTCCGCCGCAGCCGCGATCCGCTCCGGGAACGCTGCGGCCAGCGAGTCACGATCCGGCTTCAGCACACCGCGCTCGGTAATCAGGCCGGTGACAAGCCGCGCCGGGGTCACGTCGAAGGCGTAATTCGCGACCGGCGAGTTCTCCGGCACGATGCGTACCGTCTCCAGCCTTCCGTCTGCGGTGCGGCCGGTCATGTCGGTGACTTCAACGCCACTGCGCTGCTCGATCGGAATGTCACGGATGCCGTCATGGACGGCGAAGTCGATCGTCGGCGACGGCAGCGCGACGTAGAAGGGCACGCCATTGTCATGCGCGGCAAGCGCCTTGAGATAGGTGCCGATCTTGTTGCAGACGTCGCCATTGGCGGCGACGCGGTCGGTGCCGACGATGGCGAGATCGACCATACCGTGCTGCATCAGGTGTCCGCCGGTATTGTCCGGGATCACCGTGTGCGGCACGCCGTGATGGCCGAGCTCCCAGGCCGTGAGCGAGGCGCCCTGGTTGCGCGGCCGGGTCTCGTCGACCCAGACATGGACCTTGATGCCGCGCTCATGTGCAAGATAGATCGGCGCCGTCGCCGTGCCCCAATCGACGGTAGCGAGCCAGCCGGCGTTGCAATGGGTCAGCACGTTGACCACTTCGCCCGGCTTCTTCGCCGCGATCGCCTCGATCAACTTCAGACCGTTGCCGGCGATGCCACGGTTGATCTCGACGTCCTGCTCGACGATCTCGTCGGCGCGCGCATAGGCCGCTTCCGCCCGTTCCACCGGATCGATCGGCGCGAGCGCCGCGCGCATCTCGTCCAGGGCCCATTTCAGATTGATCGCGGTCGGCCGCGCCACGACGAGCGTGTCATAAGCGCGCTTCAGGCCCTCGTCCGAGGCATCCTCGCGCATGGCGAGCGCCATGCCGTAAGCGGCGGTGGCGCCGATCAGCGGCGCGCCGCGCACCAGCATGTCACGAATGGCAACTGCCGCGTCTTCACACGCCGTCAGCCTCGCAATGACGAATTCATGCGGCAGCCGGCGCTGGTCGATCGCACCGACCGACCAGCCGTCACGCTCGCGCCAGATGCTGCGGAAATGCTTGCCGTCGACCTTCATGGCATTCTGCCTTTCGTATCACGCCCGCAGCACGCGTCCTGCCACCGCGTCGAGCTTCTTCAGAAGCTCGGGATCGCGCGCCTCGGGCGCCGTTATCAGCGCGGTGTCGAGCGCGCGGTCCGAACCGATCGGGCACGGCTCGTGCTCGCGCGGGAAATCCTTGGCTAGCCGCGCCACCAGCGCCTTCGCCTTGTCGGCGTTCGAGTTCAGCACGCGGATGATGTCCTGAACGGTGACGGCGTCATGATCGGGATGCCAGCAGTCGAAATCCGTCACCATTGCGACGGTGGCGTAACAAATCTCCGCCTCACGCGCGAGCTTCGCCTCGGGCATGTTGGTCATGCCGATCACGGAATAGCCGAGCGTCTTGTAGGTCATGCTTTCCGCGTAAGTGGAGAATTGCGGCCCTTCCATGCAGACATAGGTGCCGCCGCGCGCGATCGCGATGCCCTCGGCCTCAGCCGCCGCGGCAAGATGGATGCGCAGCCGCGGCGAGACCGGGTGTGCCATCGACACATGCGCGACGCAGCCTCGGCCGAAGAACGAGCTCTCGCGCTTGTGGGTGCGGTCGACGAACTGGTCGACGAGAACGAAGGTGCCCGGCGGAAGTTCCTCTTTGAAGGAGCCGCAGGCCGACAGCGAGATCAAGTCCGTGACGCCGGCGCGCTTCAGCACGTCGATGTTGGCACGGTAGTTGATGTCGGAGGGGGAGAGCCGGTGACCTCTGTCATGCCGCGGCAGGAACACCACCGGCAGGCCGGCGATGGAGCCACGCCGCAGGGGCGCAGAGGGCTCGCCCCAAGGGCTCTTGATCACCTCTTCGCGAGCACCCTCGAGGCCCGGCAGGTCGTAGATGCCCGAGCCCCCGATGATACCCAATACCGCCCGCGTCATGCCTGCTCCACCCTGTCCGCCAAATGTGACATGGTTAAGCTATGCCAGTTTTGCGGCGGATTTGGAACGGGGGTGGAGGGGTGACGGCGGTCGTGTGAGGAGCGCGGACGACGCCGTGGAAGGAGCCGTGCGCTCGACTTAAGCCGCCGTTGCCGGCTGCAGCTGGGTCGCGACCATCCGCTCCAGCGTCTCGACCGACTGGAAATTCTCCGGCGTGATCTCGGACTGCGGGATGGTGAAATCGAACTCGGCCTCGACGCCGAGCATCAGATTGACCATGTCCATCGAGGTCAGGCCGATATCGACGAGCTTCGCCTGTGGCGTGACGTCAGCGGCAAGCGAGTTCTGTTCGAGAATGCCCTTCACCAGCTTGATGATGCGGTTGCGCAAATCGGTATCGGAGGCCTGCATCGGCAAATTCCCATCTGTCTATCGGAGGCGGATCGGACTGCCGACCACGATGGGCACGGTCTGCCGGTCCTGCAATGGGCGGCAGCAATACTTCGCGCTTCTTAGTAAACGATGGCTCAGATTGTCCGAAATTCAGGCTTCATCCGGAATCCTAACGCGATGCTGGAAAATCGGGTGATGCAAACAACCGGACCTTAACTGTTCGTTCGGAATTGGGTTTTGTTTACCCTCTATTTCATCGACGAATTTGAATTAAATCCGTAGCCTCGTCTCACAAGCAAAGATGGCCGGAGGATCGCTTCAAGCGGCATCGCGAATGATGCCGGCGATCTCGAACGGCAAACCGGAGGCGGACGAGTATGAACGTGCGTGAAGCAGTCCTCACTGTCGACGAGATGCAGACCGGATTTCTCGAGCAGGGTCCCTCCCTGATCGAGCGTGCCGCGCGGACCGCCGCAGCGGCCGCAGCCGACGCAGACGGGGTCGATCGCGACGCCCGCTTCCCGCACAAGGCTTTCGACGTCGCACGCGAGCAAAAGCTGCTCGGCGTGATGGTTCCGGTCGAGTTCGGCGGCTTCGGCGCCTCGATCTATGACGTCACCGACATCTGCTACACGCTCGGGCGCGCCTGCGCTTCGACGGCGATGATCTACGCGATGCACCAGACCAAGGTCGCCTGCGTCGTCAGGCACGGCCATGGCATTCCCTGGATGGAGACCATGATGCGCCGGGTCGCCCGCGACCAGTGGCTGCTCGCCTCTTCCACTACCGAGGGCCAGAATGGCGGCAACATCCGCGCCAGCGCTGCCGCGGTCGACCATGCCGGCGACACCGTCTCGCTCGTGCGCGACGCCACCGTGATCTCCTATGGTGCCGAAGCCGACGGCCTCGTCACCATCGCCCGCCGCGCCACCGATGCCGCCGCCTCCGACCAGGTGCTGCTGGCGCTCGCCAAGGACGACTATTCGCTGAAGCGGACGCTCGGCTGGGAAACGCTCGGCATGCGCGGCACCTGCTCGACCGGGTTCGAACTGAGGGTCGACTGCCCCGCCGACCGCGTCTTTCCGGAATCCTATGACAAGATCCACGCCCAGACCATGACGCCGTTCGCGCATCTGTGCTGGTCGTCGGCCTGGGCCGGCATCGCCGCTGCGGCCGTGACCCGCGCGCAGGCTTTCATCCGTAAGGCTGCGCGCTCTTCCGGCGGCCAGATGCCCCCGGCCGCGGCGCATTTCACCGCCGCCAAGATGTCGCTGGCCAAGCTGCGCGCGCTGATTGCCGCCAACATCGACGCCTTCGCCAGCGCCGAGCATGACGAGCGGGCGCTCGGCTCGCTCGACTTCCAGTCCTCCATCACGCTGCTGAAGGTGCAGGCCTCCGAGCTCGCGGTCGAGACCGTGATGCATGCTATGCGCACCGCGGGCCTTTCCGGCTACCGCAACGACGGCGAGTTCACCATGGGCCGGCACCTCCGCGACGTGCTGTCGTCGCCGATCATGATCAACAACGACCGCATTCTGGCCAACGCCGCCACCTCGACGCTGATGAGCGGGGTGCCATCGAGTCTTCATGACTGACGTGCCTTCGCGACCAGACAAGAACAATTTCGAGATAGCAGGACATCGACCCCATGAATATTGCCGTCCTCCCCAATTCGCCCGATACTGCGCCGCAAGTGATCGATCCGCTCGATCATCTCGCCGACAAGCTGTTCCACCGCATGGGCGCCGATGGCGTCTATGCCCGCACCGCGCTCTATGAGGGCGTCGTCGAGAAGCTCGCCGGGTTGATCACCAGCCATCGCGAAGCCGGTACCGAAGTGATGCGCTTCCCGCCGGTGATGAGCCGCGCGCAGCTGGAAAAATCCGGCTATCTCAAGAGCTTCCCGAACCTGCTCGGCTGCGTCTGCGGCCTGCATGGCACCGAGCGCGAGATCAACGCCGCGGTCAGCCGCTTCGATGCCGGCGGCGACTGGACGACGTCACTGTCGCCCGCCGACCTCGTGCTGTCTCCGGCCGCCTGCTATCCCGTCTACCCGATCGCGGCGAGCCGTGGCCAATTGCCGAAGGGCGGCCTGCGCTTCGACGTCGCCGCCGACTGCTTCCGTCGTGAGCCGTCGAAACATCTCGACCGGCTGCAATCGTTCCGGATGCGCGAATATGTCTGCATCGGCACGCCCGACGACGTCGCCGATTTCCGCGAGCGCTGGATGGTGCGCGCGCAGGCCATCGCCCGCGACCTCGGCCTGACCTTCCGCGTCGACTATGCCAGCGATCCGTTCTTCGGCCGGGTCGGCCAGATGAAGGCGGTGAGCCAGAAGCAGCAACAGCTCAAGTTCGAGCTCCTCATTCCGCTGCGCTCGGAGGAACAGCCGACTGCCTGCATGAGCTTCAACTATCATCGCGAGCATTTCGGCACGACCTGGGGAATCCAGGACGCCAATGGCGAGCCGGCCCATACCGGCTGCGTTGCCTTCGGCATGGATCGCCTCGCCGTCGCCATGTTCCACACCCACGGCACCGATCTTTCAGCCTGGCCCGCCAAGGTACGGGACGTCCTGGGCCTGCAGCCGCATGTTGCGGCAGGCGCCCACGGCGAAGGCTGGCGCTAACGCAACTCACGAGGCCGACCATTTCTACGGGCAAGACGAGTGTGATCCATACCAAGGTTCGATGCCGCGAAATCACCGAGTCCGACGTCGACAAGGTCGCGGACTTGCTGACGCGCGGCTTCGTCGGCCGCTCACGCGAATACTGGATTCAGGGCCTGCGCCGGCAGGCCTTCCGACCGGTGCCGGACGGTTATCCGCGCTTTGGCTACATGCTCGACGACGACGGCACGCCGGTCGGCGTGCTGCTCTTGATCTACACCGCGCGAAAGATCGGCGAAGAGACCGCCATCCGGTGCAATTTGTCGAGCTGGTATGTCGACCCGGCCTATCGCAACTACGCCCCGCTGCTGACCAAGATCGCCCAGCGGCACAAGGACGTCACTTATTTCAACATCAGTCCGGCGCCATGGACCTGGCCGATCATCGAGACGCAGGGCTTTCGCGCCTATTGCCGCGGCATATTCTTCTCGGTCCCTGCGCTGGCGCGTGCGCCGCGCTGGAGCGAGATCGAGGTCATCGCGCCGCATGCCAAGGAGATCGAGGGGCTTTCGGAAATGGAGACCGAGCTCCTGACGCGGCATGCGCGCTACAATTGCCTCAGCCTCGTCTGCCGCACGCCGAAGGGAACGTTCCCCTTCATCCTGCAACCGGTGCGGATGCGCCGCGGTTTCATCGCACCGCCGGCGATGAAGCTGATCTATTGCCGGAGTGCCGCCGAATATGCCGAATGCGCCGGCCGCATCGGCCGGTTGCTGCTGCGGCTCGGCAAGATTTCGGTGGCCGTCGATTCCAATGAGCCGATTCCCGGCCTCGTCGGCATTCATACCGAGCGGCGCGGCCGCAAATACTTCAAGGGCCCGCATCGGCCACAGCTCGGCGATCTCACGGACACGGAGCTCGTGTTGTACGGGCCGTAGAGGAACGCTCAGCCCATACGCCGGACACCTGATATGTTGCGCCCTCACGACTAACTCTCGCAGGCACCTCTGCAATGAGGACACGCTCTCCAGCGTCAGTCACCCTCCGTAAACTACTGCGATTAAGGGAATTTTCCGGGCTCTTCGCTACCCTCCGCGGCCGAAATAGGTTGCGTTAAGTCTTTGGCCTGCCGAGGTCCCGCCGACCCCATGATGTCGACCCGCGACAACGAGCCTGGTGCACGCAGCGAGCAGGGCCCGGAGGCCCTGGTCGCGCTGAGCCAGCTTGCGCTCGACCACATGGAGCAGGGCGTCTGCGTCTATGATGCCGACAACCGGATCGTGCTGGTGAACCAGCGCTACCTCAGCCTGTTCGACATGTCGGCCGAGATCGTGCGGATCGGCACCAGCTATCGTGAGGTGCTTGCGCATAGCGCCTCGCGCGGCAACTTCCCGGCGGACGAGCTCGACGCGCTGTACTCGGCGCGGATTGACCAGATCTCCGCGGGCAAGCCGTTCCGCACCGAGCAGCGGCTTGCCAGCGGCCTCGTCATGGCACTCGCGCTCAAGCCGCTTCCCGGCGGCGGCTGGATGACGATCTGCGACGATGTCACTCGCCTCGCCCGACTCGAGGCGGAATTGCGCGTCCAGACCGAGCGTAGCCAGCACGCGCTCGCCAACATGTCGCACGGCCTCATCATGTATGACGCTGAAAGTCGCGTCGTCGTCTGCAACGATCGCGTCCTGCGGCTCTATAACCTCGATCCCGGAATCGTGAAGCCGGGGGCCTCGCATTCTGCGGTGATCGAGCACTGGATGTCGCGCGGCAATCTGCCAGGCACCCCACCCGATAAATTCCATGACGCCAGGCTGGAGGACGTACGCACGCGGCGGGCGAAAACGCTGCTGGTGATGCGCTATGACGGACGAATGGTGCAGGCCGTCTCCCGGTTCCTGCCCGACGGCGGCTGGGTGACGGTGCACGAAGACGTCACCGAGCGCCTGCAATACGAGGAGACGCTGCGGCAGCAGAATGTCATGCTCGACGCGGCGCTGGAGAACATGGCGCACGGGCTCGCCTTCTTCGACAGCGACATGCGCCTTCGCGTCTGCAACACCACCTACCGCAAGATCTACCTTCTGTCGCTGGACGAGACCAGGCCCGGCACACACCTCTCCGAGCTGATCGAGCGCTCGATGGGGAACGGCGCATTCTCTTCCGAATACACTCCGCAGCAGCTGGTGGAAGTCGCGAGGAGCAGGATCGAAAAGCGGGACACCTCGCCGATCCGCCGGCACATGTCCAACGGCACCGTGATCTCGGTCCGCTATTGCGCGCTCCCCGAGGGCGGCTTCGTCGCCACCTATGAGGACATTACCGAGCGCGAGCGTGCGATCGAGCAGCTGCGCGAACAATATCGCCGCTTCGATGCCGCACTGAACAACATGAGCCAGGGCCTGTGCATGCTCGATGCGAGCCTGCGCGTGATCGTCTGCAATCGCCGTTATATCGAGATGTACGGACTGTCGCCGGAGATGGTGAAGCCCGGCGTCTCGATGCGGGAGATCATGGAGCACAGCTGCGAGCTCGGCAACCATCCGAGCACGACCGGCGCCAAGCTCTATGCCGACTATGTCGAGAGGCTGCGCGAGGGCGAGCACACGCTGCACCGCCATTTGAACGACGGCCGCATCATCAAGCTCAATCACAAGCGGATGGAGCATGGCGGCTGGGTCGTCACCTACGAGGACGTCACCGAGCGTCACAAGGTCCAGGCCCGGGTGGCGCACATGGCGCGGCACGATTCGCTCACCGACCTGCCCAACCGCACGCTGTTTCACGAGAAGATGGGCGAGGGACTGAACCAGGTTGCGATCGCCGGCGGCGCCATGGCCGTGCTGTGCTTCGACCTGGACAATTTCAAGACCGTCAACGACCGCCTCGGCCACGCCGCAGGCGATCGCCTGCTGCGCTGGGTCGCGGCGCGCCTCAAGGAGAATGTCGGCGAACACGACACCGTCGCGCGGCTCGGCGGTGACGAATTCGCCGTGCTCCAGCGTGGGCCGCAACCGCAATCGGCTGAGGAGCTCGCCCATCGCCTGGTCGACATCATCGGTCATCCCCCGCCGCTGGAAAGCCAGCCGATCCATGTCGGCGTCTCCGTCGGCATCGCGATTGCACCCGACCACGGGCTCGATGCCGACGAGTTGATGAAATGCGCCGATCTCGCGCTGTACCAAGCCAAGGCCAAGGGGCGCGGAGCCTATCAGCTGTTCGAGCCCGAGATGGAGGAAGAGGCGCGCAGCCGGCACGCACTGGAGCAGGATCTGGCCGGCGCGCTCGAAGGACATGAATTCCACCTGGTGTTCCAACCGCAGATGCGGCTCGATTCCTCCGAGCTCACCGGCTTCGAGGCACTGCTGCGCTGGAAGCATCCCTCGCGCGGCTTCGTCTCTCCGGCCGAGTTCATCCCGCTCGCGGAGGAGAACGGGCTGATCGTTCCGATCGGCGAATGGGTGCTGCGCACGGCCTGCGCGGCCGCCGCGGCCTGGCCCGGCGTCACCGTCGCGGTGAACCTGTCTCCGGTGCAGTTCCGCTCCCGCGGGCTGGTGGCGATGGTCGCGAGCGCACTTGCGGAAGCCGGCCTGCCGCCGCAGCGGCTCGAGCTCGAGGTCACGGAGACGGCGCTGCTCGACGACAGCGAGGCGACGATCGACATCCTGCATCAGCTCCGCGCCCTCGGCGTGCGCGTCAGTCTCGACGATTTCGGGGTCGGCTATTCCTCGCTGAGCTACTTGCGCAAGTTTCCGTTCGATCGCATCAAGATCGACCGGTCCTTCGTTGGCACGCTCGGCGAAAGCCCGGAGAGCGTCGCCATCGTCAGAACGATCGCAAGCCTCGGCTCCGTGCTCGGCGTCGAGACCACGGCCGAGGGGGTGGAGACCGAGGAGCAACTCGATTTCGTCCGCGAATGCGGCTGCACCGCCGTTCAAGGATATTATTTCGGCAAGCCGTGCCTCGCATCGGAGGTGGGCCGCACCATCGAGACGCTGAACATGGTGCGGCGCGTGGCCTGACGGCTTAGGCGCGTCAAATTCCGTCCCTCGGCACGCGGCCAAACGACGAATTGTCGCATGTAGCGGCTTTGCCGGTGTTACCCGGCCGACCGCCGCACGCGGTCCGCGCAATGCGCTTTTCTTCTCACTCGATTTCAGAAACAATCGTCTCACAAGAACGAGAGACGGCGGTCCCAAAGAGGCCGCCGCGAGGGAGGCGTTTCGATGTCGGGATACGGGCTGAAGACGATCGCATTTGCCGCGCTGCACGCCGTCATGGGCGCATTGCTCACCACTGCCGTCAGTGCGCAGGACTACCCAACCAAGCCGATCACGCTGATCGTGCCTTGGCCGGCCGGCGGATCGACCGACATCTCGATGCGAGCGATCGCCGACAGCGCCTCGAAGGTGCTAGGGCAGCCGATCGTGATCGACAACAAAGCCGGCGGCGGCGGCACGGTCGGACCGGCGACGATGGCCGCGGCGGCGAAGCCGGACGGCTATACCATCTCGCAGATCCCGATCACGGTGTTCCGCCTCCCCCTGATGCAGGAGGTGTCGTGGGATCCGGCGAGGGATTTCACCTATATCGTCCATCTCACCGGCTACACCTTCGGTGTGACGACCAGCGCGGAGTCGCAGTTCAAGAGCTGGAAGGACGTGGTGGAGTTTGCAAAGGCGAACCCGGGCAAGGTGACCTACGCCACGCCGGGCGCCGGCACTTCGCTGCATATCGGCATGGAGCAGATCGCCGCGCTGTCCGGCATCAAGCTGACGCAAGTCCCTTTCAAGGGCGGCGCGGAAACCAACGCCGCAGTGCTGGGACAGCACACCATGCTTCAGGCTGATTCCACGGGATGGCGGCCGCTGGTCGACGCCGGCAAGCTGCGGCTCCTGATGGTGTGGACCGGCTCACGCTCGCCGAACTATCCTGATGTGCCGACGCTGAAGGAGCTGGGCTATCCCATGGTCTATGATTCCCCGTTCGGCATCGCAGGTCCGAAAGGCATGGATCCCAAGATCGTCGCCAAGCTGCACGATGCGTTCAGGAGGGCGATCGAGGATCCGGCGGTCGTGGCAACGCTCGCCAAATACGACATGGTCCCGAACTACAAGAACACCGACGACTACAAGAAGTTCGTCGCCGAGGTCACGGAGTCCGAGCGCAAGGTGATCGAGACGCTCGGGCTCGCGAAGAAGTAGAGCTAAGCCACCTGCGTACCCCCGGACGCGGTGCAGCGCTTCTTCAGCGGTGCACCGCAAAGCCGGGACCCAGCTTTTCGTCCACACTCATGGGCCCCGGCTCTGCAGCGCACCCCTTTGCGCTGCGCTGCGTCCGGGACACGAGAGGATCGCGATGAACGACCCAACCAACGTCAAGCTCCGCCTCAGCAACTCCGAACTCTGGGGCGGGCTGATCGGGCTCGCACTCGGCGGCTTCGTGATCTGGTCGGGCTTGAGGCTCAAGCTCGGCACCATCAACGATCCCCGCTCCGGCTACGTGCTGTTCTACACGGGCATCCTGATGTGCGTGTTCGCAGCCGCCATCGTCGTCTCGGCGATCACCGAGGGCGGGCCGACGCTGGCCGCGCGCTGGGAGAATGTGCGCTGGAGCAAGCCGCTTCTCCTCATCGCCTGCCTCACCGCATTCTCCTTCGCGCTGGAGCCGCTGGGATTTCTGCTGTCGTCGATCCCGCTGATGCTGCTGCTGTTGCGGCTGATCGATCCAGTGCGCTGGGCTCTGGCGATTCCAATCGCCGTGCTGGTGCCATCAGGCATGTGGTGGGTGCTCAAGCGGCTGCTGTTGATCCAATTGCCCTCGGGCCTGTTCGGGATCGGTTGACCCTATGGATACGCTCGTCAATGTGGCACATGGATTCGGCGTCGCGCTGCTGCCGGTCAACCTGCTCTACTGCTTCATCGGCGTCTTCATCGGCACGCTGGTCGGCGTGCTGCCGGGCATCGGCCCGATCTCGGCGATGTCGCTGCTGCTGCCGGTGACACTGTCGGGAACGCCGGAATCCGGCATCATCATGATGGCCGGCATCTATTACGGTTCGATGTATGGCGGCTCGACCACCTCGATCCTGGTCAACATCCCCGGCGAGGCCGCCTCCGTCGTCACCTGCATCGACGGCCACCAGATGGCGAAACAGGGCCGCGCGGGACCGGCACTCGGCATCTCCGCTTTCGGCTCGTTCGTCGCCGGCACCTTCGCGCTGGTCGCCCTGATGCTGGTGGCCCCGAAGCTTGCCAGCATCGCCATCGCCTTCGGCCCGGCCGAATATTTCAGCCTGATGGTGCTCGGCCTCGTCGTGCTCACCTTTCTCACCCAGGGTTCGATGCCGAAGGCGCTGCTGATGGCGTGCATCGGCGTCGTGCTCGGGCTGATAGGGCTCGACAGCATCACCGCGCAGCCGCGGCTGACCTTCGGCCGCATGGAGCTGATCGACGGCGTCGGCCTCGTGCCCGTCGTGATGGGCCTGTTCGGCGTCGCCGAAGTTCTTCTCAACACCGAGCAGGCCATCAAGCGAGACATCATCAACACCAAGATCACCCGCCTCCTGCCCAATAAAGAGGATTGGAAGGTGAGCGCAGGCCCGGTCGGCCGCGGCACGATCCTCGGCTTTTTCCTCGGCATCCTGCCGGGTGGCGGCGCAGTGGTGGCGTCATTTGCATCCTACGCGCTGGAGAAGCGGCTGTCGAAGACGCCCGAGCGTTTCGGCCATGGCGCGATCGAAGGCGTTGCGGGGCCGGAGTCGGCGAACAACGCCGCGGCGGGCGGCGCGTTCATTCCGCTGATGACGCTCGGCATCCCGCCGAACGTGGTGATGGCGCTGCTGCTCGGGGCCTTCGTCATTCACGGGCTGCAGCCGGGACCGCTGCTGATCACGCAAAACCCCGGCCTGTTCTGGGGCATCGTCGCCAGCATGTATATCGGCAACGTCATGCTGCTGATCCTGAACCTGCCGATGATCGGCATGTGGGTGCAGTTGCTCAAGCTGCCCTACAACATCCTGTTCCCCCTGATCATCCTGTTCACGATCCTGGGCGTCTACTGCTCGAGCAACAACGTGTTCGACGTCTATGTGATGATCGCGTTCGGGATCATCGGCTATTTCATGCGCAAGCTCGGCTACGAGCCCGCACCGCTGGTGCTGGCCTTCGTGCTGGGACCGATGATGGAGAACAATCTGCGCAAGTCGCTGATCCTGTCGCAGGGCGATCTCTGGACCTTCGTGCAGCGCCCGATCTCGGGCGCGTGTCTCGTGCTCGCGCTGGTGCTGCTGATCGCTCCGCTGCTGCCGTCACTGCGCAAGAAGCGCGAGCTGGTGGCGCTGGATGAGGGGGCCTGAAGTTTTCGCAAGGTAGGCAAAGCGAAGCGTGCCCACCCTTGGCGCCGCATTGTTGGAGAGCTGGTGGGCACGGCGCAAGTGCGCCGCCTTTGCCCACCCCACGGCACCTCAACCCGCCGCAGGGAGCGCGTTCTCCGACGCCACACCCCACGGCCGCTCGGACGAGGCAAGCCCGATCAGGCGGCCCTGGATGTAGTCGCAGCCCCAGTCGCCCAGCATGCTTGCGGCCTCTTCGTCCTGCACCCATTCGGCGACGGTCTTGATGTCGAGGCGCCGGGCGAGGTCGATCAGGGTCTGCACGAAGGCGCGGTCGTCGGCGGAATGGGTGATGTTCTGCACGAAGGCGCCGTCGATCTTCACGATATCCACGCCGAGCTTGCGCAAATTGCGGAACGAGGTGTAGCCGGCGCCGAAATCGTCGATGGCGATGCGGCTGCCAAAATGCTTGAGGCGGCTGACGAAAGCGCGAACGTCGTCGATGTCCTGGATTGCGACCGTCTCGGTGATCTCGACGATCAGCCGCTCGGCAACACCGGGATGCGCCTGCATCAGCGATTCGATCCCCGCCCACCAATCCGGATCCATGGTGGTATCCGGCGAGATGTTGAGGCTGAGACAAACGTCGGGCGCGGCCGCAAGCTCGGCGACCACGAGCTCGAGCACGCGGTGATCGACAAGGCGGATCAGGCCGAGCCGCTCGGCGACCGGCACGATGTCCGGCGCAAGCAGCACCTGGCCATCGCCCTGGTCCATCCGTACCAGGCATTCGTGGAATGCGCGTTCGCGCGAGGCGGCCGAGACCACGGGCTCATAGGCGAGCCTGATGCGGCGTTCGTTGAGCGCGGTGACGATCTCGTCGGTAACGCGGATGTTGACGCGGCGCTGTGCGTCGCGCGCCGGATCCGGACGCCACGCCGCGAACGATCCTGCGCGACGGCGCTTGGCGGCATCCAGCGTTTCATGGGCGCGGTTGACGGCCTCGTCGGTATTGCGGGCATAGCGCGGCAGGCTGACCGCGCCGATCGAGGCGGTGACCGAGACCGGGCCGGATTTCGTCGGCACCACCTCGTCGCGGATGCCGGCGAGGAAGCGCTCCGCGGCGACGTTCATGTCGTCGACGGTGCAGTTCTTCAGGATCAGGCCGAACTTGTTGCCGGAGAAGCGCCCGAGCACGTCGCCGCCGCGCAGGCGCGAGCGAATGCGCTTGGCAATGTCGAGGATCACGGCATCGGCAACGTCGAAGCCGAAGGCATCGTTGACGCGGGCGAGATGATCGATGCCGACCAGCATGAAGGCCGCGGTCGAGCGGAAGCGGGTGGTCTCCTCAATTGTCTCGGCGAGCGCCGCGATCAGATGCGAGCGGTTGAGCTCGCCGGTCAGCGGGTCGAGACGCGCCAGCCTCGTCAGCTCCTCGTCGCGGGCGTGACGTTCATTGTTGATGCGGACGGAGCCGATCGCGCGCACGGGACGGCCGTCGGGACCAGCGAACCAGCGGCCGGTCTCCTCGATCCAGATGACGGGATCGCCGGCGCTCATGCGCACGCCATACTCGACGCGATAGGGCGTGCCATCGGCCCCATGCACGGCGGAGGTTTGCGCCAGAGCTGCGGTCCGCAGCGTTTGCGCGGGCTCGATCAGCTTGGCGAATTCGGCGCCGGTCGCGAGCCGCTCGGCGGGGATGCCGGGAAAGATGGCGGCGACCTGCTCACCCCAGACGATGGCATCGCTTGTGATGTCCCAGGCGAACACCGCCTGACCGAGCACGGCCAGGATGTCGGAGGCTTGCGGCAATGCAGGAGTCAAAATCGCCTCGTTTTGGGACAGTAGAGAAGTCCTGAACCGCCCCAGAATAGAACCAGATTCGTCCCCGACCCTAAGCAAAGTTGATAAACAATTTGGAAACCACGTTTCCGAAGCGCCGGGAACCAAACCGGCCCGGCCGGCATAGGCCTTGCGAGTACAGGACTCGCACCGGCACCCGCGTCCCGAAACGCGACAAGCTTGCCGGATCGACGGTGATTGCGATGTTGAGTACGGATCGATTGGACACGGCGGACAACGGCACAGGCACGGCCCTGGTGCCGCTGATGCCGACGTTGCAGTGGGTTCACAAGGCGCCGCTGCCGCGTCCCGATCCGAGTTTCGTTACTCAGCTCATCGCCAATGCGGAATATCTGCCCCAGACCAGCCGGCTCCGCCGCGCCTCTTCCGAGGATGCGCGGACGGCCTATGGCAGCAAGCAGCCACTGGGAAGCGTCGCCGCGCGAACGCGGCAGGTGGCTTGATCAGCGCGGCGGTGTATCCGGCGAGGACGGCGTGCCGTTGCCCGGCTGAAGATGCGGCGAGGGAATTTCCGGCGAGGGGGCGCCCTGCACCGGCTTTGGCGCAGGATGATCCATCAGCACGGATTCGGCGACGGATTGCGCCGAGGGGGCGGGCGGCGCGGGCTGCGGCGCAATCACCGGCTCGAACTTGGAGGCGGCCTCCGCATCATCCGCCGGTGCTTCGGCCTTGCGCTTGGCCTTGCGTGGTGCCGGCACCGTGGTCTCGGCGACATAGGTGACGCGGCGGCGCGTGCGCTGGGCAATGCCGCCGAGGAAGTCGGCCATCGCCAGCAGCACCAGCAGGAAAAAGGTGGAGTTGCCGAATTTCGGCCACATCACGAATTCGGCTGCGGCCGCGCCGAAGATGATCAGCGACAGCAAATGATCCATCAGGAATTTCGAGCCCGGTCGCGCGCCCTTGACCACCTCGAGCAGCAGCAGCACCACGCCGAGCGCGAGCAGGAGATCGGCAAGCGTGACCGGCCAGCTCTCGCCCGTGATCATCGGCACCTTGAACAGCACATCCGAGAAGGACACGCTGGGCATCAGGAAGGCGATGATGTTGTAGACCGCGAGCGGAATCAGGAGCAGCGGGAAACCGACCATCGGCGAGATGCCTTCTCGATCAAGATATCCGGACAGAACAATGCAGCGGCGAAGCATTTGCTCCGCCGCCGTCACCGTATCTCATGGGTTGGCCGAAACCAGGCGGGTCCAATCTCTCGCCTGAGGAAAGGTCCTGGCTTCAGGACTCTTTCTTCTTCAGGACCTGGCGGCCCTTGTACATGCCGGTCTTGAGGTCGAGATGGTGCGGACGACGGAGCTCACCGGAGTCCTTGTCTTCCACATAGGTCGGCTTCTTGATGGCGTCTGCCGAGCGGCGCATGCCACGGCGCGACGGCGAGGTTTTTCTTCTCGGAACGGCCATTTCAATATCCTCTAGGGATTGGTGTCATCAGGGCATCGTCCGCGAAGGGACGGCTCAGCACCCGCAATACGAGGCGAGCTGAATGCCGATCAAGGCCGCGCTTATAGAGGAAGGCTGGCCGTAAAGCTAGGCTCTTGGGCTGGAAAATACGCCCGGAACGGTCCCAAAATCAGCGATTTTCGCGCCAACAGGTCGCCAGCGAGCTCGCCTGCCCTCGCGCCATATAGGTGGCCGCCAGTCGCCGCACGCCTGGACCGGGAATCCGGGCGCTGCGTTTGACCGGATTCGGCAGGATCGACGCCAGAAGTGCGGCCTCCCGGGGGGAGAGGTCTTCGGCCGATTTGCCGAAGGCATAGGCGCTGGCCGCCTCCACCCCAAACTGCCCCTGCGGGCCGAGCTCGGCGATGTTGAGGTAAATCTCGAGAATCCGCGGCTTGGGCAGGACGAGATCGATCCACAGGGCCAGCGGGAATTCGAGCCCCTTGCGGATGAAATCGCGCCCCTGCCACAGGAACAGGTTTTTCGCCACCTGTTGGGTGATGGTGGAGGCGCCCCGGAAGGCGGTGCCGTCCTCCCTCGCGTCGTCGATCGCCTCGCGCAGCGCGCCCCAATCGATGCCGTGATGCTTGCAGAAATGGGCGTCCTCGGCCGCCACCACCGCGCGCGGCAGATACGGCGACATATCAGCCAGATCGATCCACTGCCGCTGCATCGGCGCGCCCCGCAGGCTGCGCCAGGCCATCAGCGTCGAAACAGGGTGGCCGGCGCGGTAAAACGGCGCGATCACATAAGGCGCGAGAACCACGACCGCGATCGCTACCAGCAGGATTTTGACGATGCGCAAATCGACCTTTCCGGTGCAAACCGAACCGCGGCCACGGGCTGGACCATTAAGTCTGTGATAATCTGGGCCTTTTCCAGCACTTTTTAGGCCTTCCAAACGATTGACTGGGGCAGGCGCATAAAGGATTGTCCGGCCGAATTTTAGTTCTGGAGCCCTTCTTGATGACCGGCACGTCCCCGTCCGATTTCGCCAAGCGTCTGGACAAGACCGCTGATGACACCGAGGCCTTGCTCGCTCGCCTGCTGTCGGACGACATCCTGCACGACGAGATCGCCCGGCCCAAGCGACTGATGGACGCAATGCGCTACTCGAGCCTCAATGGCGGCAAGCGCCTGCGGCCATTCCTGGTGGTCGAGAGCGCGGCCGTGTTCGGCGTGCCGCGCGAGGCGGCCCTGCTCGCCGGCGCGGCGCTCGAATGCATCCACTGCTATTCGCTGATCCATGACGATCTGCCGGCGATGGACAATTCGGACCTCCGTCGCGGCCGACCCACCCTGCACAAGAAGACCGATGACGCCACCGCGATCCTCGCCGGCGACGGCCTCCTGACGCTCGCCTTCGACATCATCACGCGCGACGAGGTCCATCGCGATGCCAATGTGCGGCTGTTGCTGACGCGCGCGCTGGCGCGCTGCGCCGGCATCGGCGGCATGGTCGGCGGCCAGATCCTCGATCTCGCTGGCGAAGGCCGCTTTGGCGGCAACGAGCCGATCGATGTGGCCCGCGTTCAGCAGATGAAGACCGGTGCGCTCCTGCGCTACGGCTGCATCGCCGGCGCGATCCTCGGCCAAGCCTCGCAGAAAGAATATCAGGCGCTCGACGATTACGGCCGCGCGCTCGGGGAAGCCTTCCAGATCGCCGACGATCTGCTCGACGTGGAAGGCGATGCGGCCGCACTCGGCAAGCCCTCGGGCCAGGACGCGGCGCTCGGCAAGACCACCTTCGTCACCCAGCTCGGCATCGAAGGTGCCAAGCAGCGCGTGCGCGATCTGCTCGCGCGCGCCGACAGCGCCGTGTCGATCTTCGGCGACCGCGCCGCCGTGTTGCAGGCCGCGGCGCGCTTCGTCGCCGAACGGAAGAATTGACGTTGCGCGCGATCTCCACCTCTCCCCGCTTGCGGCCGCTTGCGGGGAGAGGTCGATCTTCAAGCGCAGCTTGAACATCGGGCGAGGGAGCAGACTGCCGTCGCGGCAACCGTGAGAGAGCCGTCACCGTCATGGCCACTGACAAGGAAGATCCCGTCCTCGTCCGCTTCGGCAAGATGTCGCGGCCGATGCGGCTCATCTATGCGCGGCCGCGGACCTTCACCGCGCTCGCGGCCGGCATTCTGGTCTGCCTGCTGCTGCCGGGGTCATACCGACTGGTGACACGGCTCCTATTCGGCTGGGATGCGCTGATCACTGTCTATCTCGTGCTGGTCTATGCGATGATGCTGTGCAATGACCATCAGCACATCCGCCGCGCCGCCGCGATGCAGGACGACGGCCGCTTCGTGATCCTGCTGGTGACGGCGACCGGCGCCTTCGCCAGCATCGCGGCGATCGTCTCCGAGCTCGGCACGCCGCATCGCGGCGTTCTCGAGCTGACGATCGCGATCACCACCATCGCGCTGTCGTGGGCGGCCGTGCACACGATCTTCGCACTGCATTACGCGCATGATTATTATCGGCACGGTACGGCAGGTGGCCTTCAGTTTCCGAGCGGCGACAAGGAGGACCACGCCGACTACTGGGATTTCGTCTATTTCTCCTTCGTGATCGGCATGACCGCGCAGGTCTCCGACGTCGGCATCACCGACAAGACGATCCGCCGCACGGCCACAGCGCACGGGATCGTGTCGTTCATCTACAATACGGCGCTGTTGGCCCTGACGGTGAACATCGCGGCGAGCGCGATTGCGAGCTGACGTCCTCTCAGCCACCAGGAACGACGATCTCGATCAGCACGGCCTTCAACGGCACACTTCTGCATTCGCATCGTTGCCGGGGCCACCGCCACCGCGATATTCCAGATGGCAACCGCGGCTGACGGGGCGACAGCCCGCGCTATTGCAGAAGACCTGCCCGCCACCGGCGGCGCGGCCTGCACCAGCGGCAGCAGCGATGCCAGCAGCGGCACCATAACCGCCCGCAGCTCCAGCAGCCGCACCTCCGGCCTGACGACGCTGTCGTGCAGGACGTCCATCGCCGTCGTCGCGCTTGGCCGTCGCAGGCTTGGCCGGCTTGGCTGCACGCTGCTTCTCGCACTCATTGTCGTCGTTGACCACATAGCCTTCGCGGCAGACGATTTTCGTGCATTTGTCGCCATCGGCCTTGAAGCCGTGCTCGCAGACCAGCGGACAGACGCGCGACGGTCTTGACTTGACTGCATCGAGCGCGTCGGTGCTTGCCACCTTCACGTCGAGCTTGGTGCCGGCATAGCGGTTGAACTGTGACAGCGATCGCTGCGAGGACGCATTCCAATTGCCGTCGACCTGCCCGGAGAAACACCCGACGCGACCGAGCTCGGTCTGCACCAAGCGGTTGAGATCGGCCGGCGCGGTCGCCGGGGTCAGCGAGGCGACGCTGGTGCCGACCGGGCTCGCCGTGCCGGTAGGCGGGGTGCTCGGCACGGCGGCGGCGAGATCGACGCGCTGCTGCTCGGCGGCGGCGGCCTGCTGTTGCGCCTGTTCCTTGGCCCTCTGCGCTGCAAGCTGCACTTGTTCGGCGGCCTTGGCGTCGGCCGCAGCCTTGGCCAACGCGTCCTTCTGCGCGCCGAGCACAGCGAGACGATCGCGTTCGGCCTCGGCCTGCTTCGCCAATTCGATCGCCGCCGCATGGGCCTGCTCGGCCTGGATCTTGTCGATCTGGAGCTTGGCGAGGTTCGCATAGAAGCCGTCGGGGTGCTGGGCGACGAAGGCTTCCAAGGCCGCCCTGTTGCCGACCTGGAGCGCGAGCTCGTAGTCGCGGCGGACATCAGCCTGGGGATTCGCCACAGGCGATGCCGGCGCTACGGCTGTCACCTTGACCGGTACCAGCGGCACGTCCTCGCCGCCGAGCGAACCGTAGACGAACGGCTCCTGCTTGTTGCCGGTCGATTTGAGCACGTCGTCACGCACGAAGCCGAAGGCGCGGCGGACGTCGAGGCCCGGCGTCGTCAGATGCTTCGACAGTGCGATCGTGAACGGGCTGTTGGCACCGTTGCCGTCCTGCGCCGTGAAACCGGCCTTGGCCGAATAGGCAATCAGCGTGTTGGAGTTGGTCGGCTCGATCCGGGCGAGGCCACGGCCGATGCCGCGCGAGGCAATCGTGCGCTTCATCTGCTTGCCGAACGGATTGTCGCGGCAGGCATCCAGGATCACCAGACGAAGCTGCTTTGCAGGCTCGACCGCGACCAGGACACGGTCGAGCGAGAGCGCTTCGTCGTAGACGTCGGTGTCGCGCTCGAGCTTGGCATCCACCGGGATCAGATAGTTCGAGCCCTCGACCTCGATGCCGTGGCCAGCGTAATAGACCACGGCGATATCGGCATCGCGGGTCGCGTCGGCGAAGTCGCGCAGCACGCGCCGCGTGTCCAGCGCCGACAGATCGTGCCAGGATTCGACGACGTCGAAGCCGGCCTCCTTCAGCGTCTTCGCCATCACCGCCCCATCATTGACGGGATTGGCGAGCGAGGGCGCGTGCTGATAGGCCGAGTTGGCGAGCACCAGCGCGACGCGTTTTCCGGCGAAAGCGGGCCCGGTGCCGAACAGGAGGCCGAGGACGACGAAAAGCGGACAAAGTCTGAGCAAACTGCGCATGACACGACTTCCGATGGTTCCGGGCCGTTCGGGCCCTTTGGGGCCGCTTTAGCAACATCCATCGCCCGCGCTTGTGATGGAGGTCACGAAGGGGACGCCGACGACAGGCCGGATGAGCCCAATATGTTTGTCGCGCCAGCGCTGTCGCGGTTCGCCGCCGAATGGTCGCGCGGACCGGTTCCGTCAGACAACCCCGATGTGCTCCCGATATTGCGGCAGATTGTCCGTAATCTCGTGCCAGGGCGCCTTCGATCCCACAAAAATATGGGCGCTCGGCCGGATCGAGGGGGCATCGACCAGGGTTCCCATGGCGACATGGACCCATTGTCCTTCCCGTACCCGGGAATAGAGCAGTGAGCCGCAGCGGGCACAATGGGCGTCATGAGTGGTATCGTCGCCGAAAATCATCCGCCGGTCCCAGCCGCGGACGATGCGGAGCTTGTCGTGCGCGATGCCGGCGAACGGCTTGAACGCGGCGCCGGTGGTGCGACGGCAGTTCGAGCAGTGGCAGTTCATCGCATAGGAGAACGCGTCCGCCACCTCGAAGCGCACGGCGCGGCAATAGCATTCGCCGGCGAGGATACGAGCATTCGAATTCTCTGATCCGATCATTCCAGCGTCCTTGCGCAATTGGCGAGAGACACCCATAGCGCATTTTGATGTCTACGACTAAGTTCGCCCCAAGCCATCATGCAGAGGAATGAGCCATGAGCCAGGACTGGTCGAGCGTCGAATCCGTCGTGCAATCCTACTTTGACGGACTCTATGAGGGAGACGCCGAAAAGCTCGGCGCCATCTTCCATCCCTCCGCCGATCTGCGCTGGGTCGAGAAGGGCGAGCTCCAGGTTCTGACAGTGCCCGACTGGCTCGACCGCGTGCGCAAGCGCGCCTCGGCCAAAGCCGAAGGCAAGCCGCGCGAGGACTTTATCGTCACCATCGACCGTTCGGACGAAAAGACCGCCTTCATCAAGGTGCGCTGCCAGCTGCCGCCGCGCTACTTCACCGACTATCTGGTGGCGATGAAGCTCGCCGACGGCTGGCAGATCGTGTCGAAATCGTATCGCTACGACCTGAGGGAGTGAGGGGTCTCTCGGCGCTTCGCTGCCTGAAATCTGGCGCACTCGTTCTCGATTCTCCGTCATTGCAATGACGGTTCGATGAACCGTGCGCTCAATCCCACCCCCGCCCCAGCTCCACTGCCTGAAAGCCTCCCATGCCTCTCGACCGCCGTTCCCTGCTCGTCTCACTCTGCTGCATGGCCGCTTCTCCCGCGCTTGCCGCGGAGGCGCCGCCAGAGCTCGAAACCTATGAACGTGAAAGCGGCGGGCGTGTTGGGCTCTATGCGGAAAATCTGGTGAACGGCAAAAAGCTTGCCTGGCGCGCCGACGAGCGGTTCGTGATGTGCTCGACATTCAAGGCTTCGCTGGCGGCCTGCGTGCTGGGGCGGGTCGATCGCGGCGAGGAGCAACTCGCGGCCATGATCCCTTACGGTCAGGCGGATCTGCTGGAATACGCACCGGTGGCGAGGGAAAACCTCGCAGCCGGCAAGATGTCGGTCGGCGAGATGTGCAAGGCCATCGTCGAGCTCAGCGACAACACCTGCGCCAATCTGCTGCTGGCGCGGATCGGCGGCCCCGCCGCGCTGACTGGATTCTGGCGGTCGCTCGGCGACACCACCTCGCGGCTCGACCACGACGAGCCCGAGCTCAACCGCTCTCCGCCCGGCAATCCCCAGGACACCACGACGCCGGCGGCGATGGCGAACAATCTGCGCCGGCTGGTGCTGGGCGAAGCCTTGTCGGCGCAATCCCGCGTTCAGCTCACCGAATGGATGGTGAACTGCAAGACCGGCGCGAACCGGCTGCGCGGCGGCCTGCCCGCAGGCTGGAAGATCGGCGACAAGACCGGCTACAATGGCAAGGACGCAGCTGGCGACATCGCCGTGGCCTGGCCGAAGCCCGACACGCCGGTCCTGATCACGGCCTACGTCCAGGGCGGCACGCCGACCCCGGCGAAGATCGCCGGCGTGTTTGCGCAAATCGGCAGGATGGTGACCGACCGGCTGGCGTCAGCCGCGCATTGACGGTACGGCCGCTTCCGGGTCAAGACAGACCATCATGGAAGCGAAGTTTCAGACTTTTCTCATCTTGCTCGCCGTGCTGGCAGGCACCGCACTTGCCGCGCGCCGCTTCAACATCGCGCCTGCCATTCTGCTGATGCTGTCCGGCGTCGGCCTCGCCTTCGTGCCGGGCATGCCCACGGTGGAATTGCCACCAGAGCTCGTGCTCCTCATGGTGCTGCCGCCGCTGATCTACTCGGCGAGCGTCGCCATGAGCTGGCGCGAGTTCAAGAACAATCTGCGTCCGATCGTGCTGCTCGCGGTCGGCGCGGTGATCTTCACCACCGCGATGGTGGCGGCCGCCACGCATTATGTGATCGGCCTGCCCTGGCCCATCGGGTTCCTGCTCGGAGCCATCGTTGCGCCACCCGACGTGGTGGCGCCGCTCGCGATCGCGCGCCGGCTCAACATGCCACGCCGGCTCCTGGTCATCCTGGAGGGTGAAGGACTGGCCAATGACGCCACTGCGCTGATCCTCTACCGCTTCGCGCTCGCGGCGATCATGGTCGGGAATTTCTCACTGCCGCTCGCGGCCGGCGAGTTCCTCCTGATCGTCGCGAGCGAGATCGCCTTCGGTATCGGCGTCGGCTGGCTCTCCTTGCGATTCCGCAAATGGTCCGGGGATCCGCAGGTCGAGCTGACGCTGTCGCTGATCACACCCTACGTCTCCTACTGGCTGCCCGAGCACGTCGGCGGCTCCGGCGTGATCGCGACCGTCGCCTGCGGCCTCTATGTGAGCTGGAACGGGCCGTTGCTGATCTCGTCGGCGACGCGCCTGCAGGGCATCTTCTTCTGGGATCTCGTGATCTACCTGATCGAGGGAATGCTGTTCCTGCTCACCGGCTTCCAGATGCGCACGCTGTACGAGAAATCAAAAGCCTTCCCGCTCGATGACATTCTCATCGCGACTGCGGTGGTCCTGGTCATCGTCGTGATCGCGCGCTTCGCCTGGCTTTATCCCGCGACCTATCTGCCGCGGATGCTCTCCAAATCGCTGCGTACGCGCGACCCGTCGCCGCCATGGCAATGGCCGTTCGTGCTCGCCTTCACCGGCGTGCGTGGCGCCGTGTCGCTGGCTGCCGCGCTGGCGCTGCCGTTCACGCTGCCCGGCGGCGAGGCCTTTCCGTCTCGCGACCTGATCCTGTTCGTCGCCTTCGGTGTCATCTTCGTTACGCTGATCGGCGTCGGCCTGACGCTGCCGCCGGTCGTGCGCTGGCTCGGTGTCGCCGAAGCCGGCCGCCACGAGCATGCCGCTGCGCACGAAGCCGAGATCGCCGCCCGCCGCCAGGCGCTCGAGGCCGCTCTGGAATCACTCGACGCGCTGACCGCGCAAAAGGAAGTGTCCGAAGAAGTGATGCGGCTGCTGCGCGCACGACACGAAATCCGCGTCAGCCAGCTCCCGGACTCGCTCGATCCCAACCACCACGACGTTTCAGCCGCCGGCACCGCGCTGACCCGCGACCTGATCGCCGCCGAAAGGAAATTCATCCACAACCTCCTGCGCGACGGCCAGATCACCGACGAGACGCGGCGGCGGATCGAACGCGATCTGGATCTGGAGGAGGCGAGTCTGGCGAACCGCGAATATCGAGGCGGGCCGCTGTAGCTTCCTTCTCATTGCGGCTGCTGGACCGGCCGAGCCAACTACCGCCTCTCGCAAAACTCCCTCATTGCAGCCGCGACGGCTCCCGCGACGACCTCCTGCCGCTCCGGCGAGTTCATCTCCATTTCCTCATCGCGATTGACGATCGAGCCGGCCTCGAGCAGCACGGCGGCGCTCCGCGTCCGCGACAGCACGACGAGCCCGTCATAGCGATAGACGCCGACATCCTTGTCGAGCAGCTGGTGGCGATAGCGGCCCATCACCGGCAGGGTGTATTGGCTGGCATAGTGCAGGCCCTGCTCCTTCAGCTGCTTGCCGATCATCCGGGCCAGCATCAGGCTGCTGGCGAAGTGCGGATTCTGCTGCGACACGAACAGCGAATGACCCGAAAAACGATCGCTGAAATAGCTCTTTGCGCCGTCGAACTCCCAGGTTTCGAGCAGCTTGTCCGGCACCGAATCATGATGGACCGACAGGAACAGATCGGTGCGGCCTTGGTTCGCGGCACTGATGCGCTTGAACAGGCTCGGCCGTGCCTTGCCGTCCGTGACGAGCAGGCGGGTTTCGGCAAAGCCTTCAGACTTGAGCTTCGCTGTGATCAGTCTGGCGAGGCGGAAGTTGAAGCCGAACTCCGGATCATTGCGCGCGCTCAGTGCGCCGTAGGAGTCCGGGGTGTGCCCGACATCCACGACGATCCGAAATTTAGGCATCTCACATTTGGCCGGTGACAGCTGCTTGGGCTTGGGTCTCGCAGCCTTTCGCGCGGCAACGGCCTCGCTGCTGCCAACAGTCGCAAGCGGCGACAGCAAGATCAATGCGACCAACCCGACGATGATGCTCCGCAACCGCCCCAAGCGCTACTCCGCTGCTGCGATCCTGGGGCGACCGAGCACGATCTTCTTCGGCTCGCCGTCGGGCTCCGGGAGCTCGCCGGACAGCAGCACGGGAATCCAGAAGCGGCGCAACAGTTCGCCCATTGCCGTTCCGGGGCCGGACTCGGCGAGGAATTCGTTGTCCTCGGCGCGGAACATGGTGGATCCTCCCGATTTCGTTTTCGGGAAGATTGGCGCAGACCTGACCACGCGTCAACGCTGTGGCACCGCCTCATTGCAAGACGAGTCAGCTCGTGCGGCTCGCCCGTCCCTAGGCGGCACGCGGCGGAGATTGCGTCTGCGGAGGAAGCTGTTCGACTTCTTCCGCAATGGCCTGGAGAGCGCGCAACGTGTACTCCCGGTTCATGGACTCCGTGGTGGCCTGAAGTTCGCGCAGCGCGATCCTGAACGGCTCCTGTGTGTCCGGGAAGTCCGATGCGTTGGACGCCAGCAATTGCTGGGCTGCCACGAAGAGCTTGGTTCGCGCGCTCTCCCATGCGGCCATCATCTGGCGCACGCGTGGGCCGCCGCCAACACCCCAGATCTTGTCGAGAACATCCGCGTCCATGAGGTGCTGATCCTGAACTTCCCGCAGGATCATGTTCATGTGGCTGAGCAACTGCGTCACGGCTGACTTCCAGGCATCCATCTCCTTGGACGTATCCGGCGCCAGCGGGAAATCGAACCTGGCCGGCCTGTATTGGCTGCTCCTCTCCAGGAAGAGGAATCTGAACTCGAGGCCGATGTTGATGGCACTCAGAAGGCGAGACGTCAGAGGATCGCCATAGTGCCGGACGATCATCTTGACGATGTAGATGTGGATTTCGGTCTTCTTGCTCACATAGGTCACGACCCGGGACACGAATAGCCGATATGCATCGTCACCCTTGGACGTCGCGACGACAAGATAGTTCTCGTCGCCGCGCTGGAGCGCGTTGGTAGCCAGCGTCCTGATGCCTTCGGCCCATGTTCCGCTCATCTCGGCCGGCATTCTGTTGATGAACGCATTCCAGTCGAAAAAGCGATTCTTTTCCTCCGGGAACCCAAAGACCTGGAAGGAATTTCCGACCATCTCGATCTTGAACTTCGACAGATCCACTCCGTCCGGCCCGATCATCGGAGGCGCGTCACTGTGGAGGATGATCTTCCGCTCCGGATAGGTTTCCGAGGAGACGCGCGATTCCAGATACACCTGAATGCAGCTGTCCAGCCTTGCGGCAGACGAGACGAGCTTCTGCCGCCAGAGCTCATCCTGCTTGCTGACACCGCCACTTGCGCCACCGTGCCTCCCGAGCACGGCATCCGCCGTCGCCGAGATATCCGCCAGCAGCGCGAAAACGGGATTTGGCGATGGCTCGGCCGCGCTCATGCCCGGCACCGTGAATATGTGATTCTCGTCGATCTTGATCGCCTGGAGATAATCGAGCGTGGTTTGGTTCGCCGCACCAATTGAAATCGGAAGAATTCTTCGGGGGGTGTTGCCGTGGATCTTCGGACGCTCCTCGAGTGACCTCGCGAAATAGCCGACCTCGAAGCCCGGAAACGCGAAGCTCGGTTTGAGCCTGTCCGTCAGGATCACCAGGAGAATGTCAGCCTCATCCAATGCGTTGGTGATCACGGTACGATAGTCCGACCCCTTTCCGATGCTCCCGACGTCGCGGAACACCTTGACCGGAGGAAGTGACGCAGCGACGGCAAACAATTGCAGTAGCTCAGCCTCGAAGCTCGCGGCCAGCTCCCGGTCTTCACTGACATAGCTGATGAAGACCGAGATCTGCTCGGGTCGGGCGGCCTTTGCCCGCCGGGTGCGGTCGGAATTCGCCGACCTGCGTTTGCCGGCCGTCGTCGACTTTTGCTTGCCCGCCTTGGCCATGTGATGCCCCCGAATACTTAAGGTTGTGATCCGATGCGCAATTCTCCATTTCCACGCGCGAGCCTAGGCGATCAGCCTGCCGAGGCAATGTAAGCTGGTTCACAGAACGGCAAGTTTATCGGATCGTGCGCGAGGGCATGCCAGACCTTCAGCACACAGGGCCCTGCTTGTGAGCGCTGACGGGCATAACTTGTGGAGCTGGAGTCTAGACCGGCCGCTCCCCCTTCACCGTCACGCGCGTCCCTGATCGCGTGTGCGGCCAGTAGTCCCACATCGCGCGGTGCTGGGTGCAGCGGTTGTCCCAGAAGGCGATGGCATTCTCGGTCCAGCGGAAGCGGCACTGGAACAGCGGATTTTCGGCGTGCTGGTAGAGATAGGCGAGCATCGCATCGCTCTCGTCGCGCGGGATGCCGTTGATGTGCCGGGTGAAGCCGCGGTTGACATAGAGCGCTTTCCTGCCGGTGACGGGATGCGTGCGCACCACGGGATGCTCGGCATGCGGATAGGAGGGACGGTCGGCGACGCCGTAATTCGCATAGAGCCCGCGATAGATCGGCTCGCCATCGTGCAGCGCGGTGAGCCCGTCGAGATAGGCTTTCATGCGGTCCGACAGCGCCTCATAGGCTGCATACATGTTGGCAAACAGCGTGTCGCCGCCGCGCGGCGGGCACTGCTTGATGTAGAGGATCGAGCCCATCGGCGGCTCGAGATCGCAGGACACGTCGGAGTGCCAGCCCTCGCCATTGGCGCGCGGCGAGTCCTTGTCGGCGTAGATCCTCATGAGCGCCGGATCTTCGTCCTCGTGCGGCGCGGCGGGATGGAAATGCAACTCGCCGAACTTGCGGCCGAAGGCAAGGTGCTGCTGCGGCGTGATGTGCTGGTCGCGGAAGAAGATCACGAGGTTTTCGGCGAGCGCACGGTGGATCTCGTCCATCTGCCGGTTGGAGCGGGTGTCAGCATCGACGAGCTTGCCGATATCGACGCCGGAGATTTCCGCGCCGATGATGGGGGTGAGCTTTTCGACCTGGATCGTCTCGTATGGGGCGCCGTCTTCTGCGGTGTGGCGATAGCGCGGGCCCTGCTTGCCGGCGAGTGAGCTCATGGCGTGTCTCCCGATCGTTGTTGATTGGGAGGCATCGTAACAATGTAGGGCGGGTTAGCGAAGCGTAACCCGCCACTTCGCGCGCGCAAAAAATAAGGCGGGTTACGCTACGCTAACCCGCCCTACGCTTCGATATCGAAAGACACCTACTCCGCCGCCGTCACCGGCACCTTGGCGCCCTGGCCGTAGCGCTGGTCGATATAGTCGATCACCAGCGCCTTGAAGTCGGCGGAGATGGTCGGCCCGCGCAGCGTGCGGAACTTCTTGCCGTCGACGAAGACGGGCGCGGCCGGGGCTTCGCCGGTGCCGGGCAGCGAGATGCCGATATTGGCATGCTTGGATTCGCCGGGGCCGTTGACGATGCAGCCCATCACCGCGACGTTGAGCTCTTCCACGCCAGGATATTTCGTCTTCCAGGTCGGCATCTCGTCGCGGATGAAATCCTGGATCGAGCGCGCCAGCTCCTGGAACGTGGTCGAGGTGGTGCGGCCGCAGCCGGGGCAGGCTGCAACCAGCGGCACGAAGGTGCGGAAGCCCATGGTCTGCAACAGCTCCTGGGCGACCTGCACCTCGCGGGTACGGTCGCCGCCGGGCTCGGGCGTCAGCGAGATGCGGATGGTGTCGCCGATGCCCTGCTGCAAGAGGATGCCGAGCGCGGCCGAAGACGCCACGATGCCCTTCGAGCCCATGCCGGCTTCGGTGAGACCGAGATGGATGGCGTAGTCCGAACGCGCCGCAAGATCCTGGTAGACCGCGATCAGATCCTGCACCGCCGAGACTTTTGCCGAGAGGATGATGCGGTCCTTGGGCATGCCGAGCTCTTCGGCGCGCGCGGCCGACAGCAGCGCCGACTGAACCATGGCCTCGCGCGTCACCGCGCGGACGTCGCGCGGATTGGGTGATGCTGCGTTCTCGTCCATCAGCTTGGTCAAAAGCTCCTGGTCGAGCGAGCCCCAATTGGCGCCGATCCGCACCGGCTTGTTGTTCTTGTTCGCGATCTCGATGATGTCGGCGAACTGGGTGTCGCGCTTGTCCTTGAAGCCGACATTGCCGGGATTGATGCGGTATTTGGCCAGCGCCTCGGCGCAGGCCGGATAGGCCGCAAGCAGCTTGTGGCCGATATAATGGAAGTCGCCGATCAGCGGCGTCGTGATGCCGCGCTTGGCGAGGCCGTCACGGATGTGCGGAACGGCCGCCGCGGCTTCCTCGCGGTCCACGGTGATGCGGACCATTTCGGAGCCGGCGCGCGCGAGCGCTGCGACCTGGGCGATGGTGCTGTCGACATCGGCGGTGTCGGTGTTGGTCATCGACTGCACGACGATCGGCGCGCCGCCGCCCACGGCGACGTTACCCACCTTCACCTGGGTGGTCTTGTGCCGGGGCGCGGGGCCCGCGATGTCGGAATCGAGAGAGTTTTCGAGCTTGTTCATTAGGTCCAAATATCAGGTTTTGGTGACGTTCAGCAATGCATCACGCGGCGTCGCAGCCGTTTGGCTCGGACGGTTAACCAGAAAAAGCCCTGCAATTACAAGGACCGCGGCGGCCCCGAATGTCAGGCTCAGGGTGTCGTGCATGATGAAATAGCTACCCACCACGCCAAACAAGGGGGTGATGAAGGTAAAAGCGGACAATTTGCTGGCCGAATAGGCCTTCACCAGCGCGAACCAAAGCGTGAACGTGGTTCCCACCACCCAGATTGCCTGGAACGCCATCAGGCCGAGCGACAACGGCGCCGGCATGTGCGTGATGGATTCGCCGAACAGCCAGGCCGCCATCCCCAGAATCGGGATCGAGGTGGCGACCTGATAGCCCAGCGCCTTCTCGGGCGCGGCGAAGCGCAGCCGCGTGCCCTTGGCAACCAGCGTCGTCGCCGCCCACAGCGCGGCGCCGCCGACGACCATGAGATCGCCGAGCAGAACATGCGAATCGACATTGGGCTGCGGCACGCCGATCGCCAGCGCCACGCCGGCAAAGCTGATGGCCAAGCCCAGCCATTGCGAGCCGCCGAGCCGCTCTCCGAGCACCTGGTACGAGCCGAGCGCGACGAAGAACGGCGCCGTATAGAGGAACACCACTGCACGCGAAGCAGAGGTGAGACGCAGTCCCTGGAAGATCAGCACGAATTCGATGCCGAACATCAGCCCGGCGATCAGGCCGGCCCTCCACGTCCCGTCACGCTCGAAGAATTTCACGCCGCGCAGCGTGCCGATGATGAACAGCACCGGCAGTGCGCCCATCGAGCGGATGGTGGCCTGGAGCATCGGCGGAATGTCGGGCAGCACCAGCTTCACCGCGATCTGGTTGAACCCCCAGGTCAGGCACAGCATGAGCATCAGGGCGATGGCGCCGGCACTGAGAGGACGGCCGGCAGGCGGTATGGCTTGAGGTGCGGACATTTCTTCCTGAGATCCGGCTTTGCGCCGTTGTTGCTAAATTCGATAGGCCGCGGGCTCTTTACCTCTCCCCGTCGGGGAGAGGTCGATTTGCGAAGCAAATCGGGTGAGGGGGCGCCGGCCCCATGAGAGAGCGAAGCCCCTCACCCGCGCCTTCGGCGCGACCTCTCCCTTTGGGAGAGGTGGGCACCGCCGCTTTGGCTCGACCTGATTCCATCTTTCTAAGAGACTTTCTGACAATGCGTGCAGATGCCCGTGATCTCCACCACAGACAGCTTTGGTACGAAGCCTGAGCTGCGCGCGGCCGCATTGAGGTCCTTGGCGAACGACGCCGAGGGGATCTCGCCGACCAGGCCGCAGCGCTCACAGATCAGGAACGCCACCGCCGAGGTCGCGTCATGATCATGGGCGGCACAGGCCAGATAGGCATTGCGACTCTCGATGCGGTGCACGAGGCCGTTGGCCATCAGGAAATCGAGTGCACGATAGACCGTGATCGGCGCCGGCCGCGGCATCGACTTGGCGAGTTCGTCGATCACCTCATAGGCGCCGAGCGGACGGTGGCTGGAGAGCAGCGCCCTCAGCACTTGGCGGCGGATTGGCGTGAATTTCTGCGCACGCTGCGCGCAAACCTCCTCGGCATGCGCCAACGCGTCCGCCGTACAGCGGCCGTGATCGTGGTCGGGCGCGGGAAAGGCCGGCTTCGCGAGGGTCATCTGGCCTACCTTCTAGCATTTCGGCGGTGGAACCCAAAGCGCGACCGACCCAGCGGCTGTCAGCCATGCTTATCCCGCGGGACAGCGTCTCGCTAACCCGCCATGAAATAATCATAAGCTTGCTTATTATATACAAGCTTATTGGAGGCCAAGCTTATGAGCCGCGGGTCCGTGGACCAGAACTTCCTGTTTACGCTCGCCGAGCTTTACCGCCTGCTGCGCGTCTATGCCGACAAGGAGGCCTCGCGCTTCGGCATCACCCGCGCGCAATGGGCGGTGCTGGCCAAGGTCGAGCGCAGCGAGGGCATGAAGCAATCGGAACTCGCCGAGTTGCTCGAGGTGCAGCCGATCACGCTGACACGCCTGATCGACAAGCTCTGCGACAGCGACTGGATCGAGCGCCGCAGCGACGCCTCGGACCGCCGCGTCAAACGTCTCTACCTGAAGAAGGCCGGGCGGCAGCTGCTCGGCAGGATGAGCGGCCTGAAATCGGAGCTGACCGCGAACGCGCTTGACGGCATCAACCCGGCGGACGCTCACCGCCTTCTCGTCCAACTCGAAACGATCAAGGAAAACGTGCGAAACGCGATCCAGGCCTCTGGGGCGGAACAAGCGCGTAAGGAGCAGCGCTATGGCTGATCAGGTCCTCAAATTCCAGCCCGAGCAGAAGGCTGACAGCGGCAAGCCGACCAAGAAGGCCGGCACCGATCCGCGCCGCCGCTTGGTGGCGGGCCTGCGCCGCTATCGTCGTTTCCTGCTTCTGGTCGTGCTGCCTCTCATCGCCGCCATCGGCGGCCTCACTTTCTATCTGCATGGCGGCCGCTATGTCGGGACTGACGATGCCTATGTCGGCGCCCAGAAGGTGCTGGTAACCCCCGATATTTCCGGCAAGATCCTGAAAGTCGTCGTGAAGGAAGGTCAGGCCGTCAAGCAGGGCGACGAGCTGTTCGAGATCGATCCCGTGCCGTTCCGCCTCGCGGTGGACGAGGCCAAGGCGCAGCTCGCCCAGGCCCGCACGACCTATGACAACCTCGTCGCCAACATCAAGATCTACGGTGACATGCTCGACCTCGCCCAGCAGGGCGTCGACCTGAAGCAGCGCGACGTCGAGCGCAAGCAGGCGCTGGTGAAGAACAATTACGGCTCGCAGCTCGACCTCGACAACGCGTCCAACGCGCTGGTCACCGCGGGCGCGCAGGCGCAGTTCATCAAGCAGCAGCTCTCTAACGCCAAGACGCAATTGCTCGGCGATCCCAAGCTGCCCCTGGAGCAATTCCCGCCTTACGTCCAGGCCAAGGCCAAGCTCGAAGATGCCCAGCGCAATCTCGAACACACCGTGCTGCGCGCGGCGATGGATGGCGTGGCGACGCAGGTGGAACAGATCCAGCTCGGCCGTTTCGTCGCCGCCGGCACGCCGGTGTTCTCCATCATCGACGTCGCCCATCCCTGGGTCGACGCCAATCCGAAGGAGAGTGACCTTACCTATGTCACCGAAGGCCAGCCCGTCACGCTCGAGGTCGATGCGTTCCCGAACCACGTCTTCAAGGGCAAGATCGGCTCGCTTTCGCCCGGCACCGGCGCGCAATTCGCGATCCTGCCGCCGCAAAATGCCACCGGCAATTTCGTCAAGGTGGTGCAGCGCGTCCCGATCCGCATCTACTTCGACGAGACCGACAAATATGTGCGGAAGCTGAAAGCCGGCATGAGCGTCTACGCCACCATCGACACCGGCCATCGGCGCTCGCTCGCCGGCCTGCTCGGCCTGTCGGCGACAGCGGGCCAGGACAAAGACTAAGGATCCGCCACGATGTCCGGCCCCAACGCCAACCTGATGGTCCCCGGCCTGCGCCGGAACATGGTGACGATCTGCGCCATGACCGCGACCATCATGCAGGCGCTGGACACCACCATCGCCAACGTCGCGCTGCCCTACATGCAGGGCACCCTCTCGGCCTCGCAGGATCAGATCAATTGGGTGCTGACCTCCTACATCGTCGCCGCGGCGATCATGACGGCGCCGGTGGGCTGGATCGCCAACCGCTTCGGCCGCAAGCGCATCTTCATCATCTGCTCGGCCGGCTTCACCATGGCATCGGTGCTGTGCGGTCTGGCGCAAGACATCAACCAGATGGTGCTGTTCCGCCTGCTGCAAGGCGTGTTCGGCGCCGCCCTGGTGCCGCTGTCGCAGTCGGTCATGCTCGATTATTACACGCTCCAGGAACGTGCCAAGGCGATGTCGATCTGGGGCATGGGCGTGATGATGGGCCCGATCATGGGCCCCTCCCTCGGCGCCTGGCTCACCGAGACCTATTCCTGGCACTGGGTGTTCTTCGTCAACCTGCCGTTCGGCGCCATCACCGTGCTTGGTCTGATCGTCTTCATGGACGAGACCCGGAAAGATCTCAGCCTCAAATTCGACTGGTTCGGCTTCGCCGCATTGGCGATCGCGATCGGCGCGCTGCAGCTCGCGCTGGATCGCGGCGAGCAGCTGGGGTGGCTCGAATCGAACGAGATCGTCGCGGAATTCATCGTCGCGGCCGTCGCCTTCTATTTCTTCCTCGCCCACTCCTTCACGACCTCGACGCCGTTCATCCGCTTTGCGCTGTTTCGGGATCGCAACTTCGTCACCGGCTGCGTGTTCATGATCGTGATGGGCCTCGTGCTGTTCTCGACCATGGCGCTGGCCTCGCCCTACATGCAGAACGTGATCGGCTATCCCATCATCACCGCCGGCCTGCTGCTGGCGAGCCGCGGTTTCGGCACCTTCTTCGCCATGATGCTGGTCGGCCGGATGATGCGCTATTTCGAAGCGCGCACATTGATCATCACCGGCCTGACGCTGACCGCGGGCTCGCTGTACCAGATGACCGGCTGGACCGATCTGACCCAGGTGCCGGAGATCGTCACGGTCAGCGTCATCCAGGGTTTTGGCTTCGGCCTCGTCTTCGTGCCGCTCTCGACCGTAGCGTTCCTGACCTTATCGAACGAGCTGCGCACCGACGGCACCGCCATGCTGACCCTGATGCGCAACGTCGCAAGTTCGGTCGGCATTTCCGTCGTCATCGCCGAGCTGACGCAGGGGACGCGGCGGAGCTATGCGATCCTCTCCGAGCACGTCAACCCGTTCAACCACGCGCTGCAGATGCCCAGCGTCAGCGGCCTGATCAATCTGTCCACCGACGCCGGCCGCGCCCTGGCGGACCGGATGGTCAGCGTGCAGGCGCAGATCATCGCCTTCTCGCACGACTACCAGCTCGTGATGGTCTTCATCCTCTGCACCATCCCGCTCGCTCTACTGATCGGCTCCACCAAGGCCACGCTGCGCAAGCAGGCGGCGGGGCCGGAACACGCGGTAATGGAGTAGCAACAGGTGTCATGCCCCGGCTTGATCGGGGCATCCAGTACGCCGCGGCTTCTCCATATCACAGGAACGTCTCTGGAATACTGGGTCGCCCCGTCAAGCCGGGCGACGACGTCGAGCTTGTGGCGCCGCCTACCCCAACAACTCCTCACACCCCAAATCCTCCACCGCCATCATCACCCGCTCCAGATTGTTCCACCAGATCACCGGCGGGATGTTGATGCTCCACTGCCAGATTGGCTTCGTGATTTGCCAGAGCACCGCCCAGCGGTAGTCGCGATCGAGCGCGCCGCGCGTGTAGCCGCTGATGCCGCTTTCCATCAACGTGTCGTGGTAGAGATTGAGCAGCGGGCGTTCGAGCGCCTGCCGGCGTTCCGGATACCAATGCACGGCCATCATATGGGCGAGGTCGTGGGTCGGAACGTTGATGCTCCAAAGATCGAAATCGAAGATGCGCACGGTATCGGCGACGCCCGCGCGCGGCAGCAGGAAATTCCAGGTGTGGGCGTCGCCATGCGTGATGCTGACGTGTCGGCGTGAATGGTAACGCTGGGACAGCCGGTCCGACTGATCGATCAGGCGACGGTAGAGGATCCGCCGCTCCTCGCTGAGGCGATCACCAAGAAGATCGGCAAAACGGTCATAATGGCCCGCAAACGTCTCCATGCGCTGCGCGCTGTCCTCCGTGCTCGCCCAGGTACCCACAGCACCGCCGAGGCTCGGATGGTCCCACCAGGCTGCATGCCAGCGCGCGAGCGTGGTGACGATGGCGAACGTCTGCTCGCGCGATGGCGGCACCGGCCAAGCCATTGCGATGGCGTGGCTGTCGGTGAGGTCCTCGAGCAGAAGATGCCAAGTGAGACTGTCTTCGTCGAAATGTCCGTCGAAGCAGCGGGGCACCAGTCCCGGCGGCATGCTTGGCGTCAGTTGCGTGTAGTATTCCACCTCCCGCCGGCCGCCATTGGCAAGCTTCTCGGCGAACGCTGCATTTGCGGTCTTCAGAATCAGCGACTGCGGGGCGCCGGCGGATTCGCCGACATAGCGCAAGCCGAGACGGATGATATGCGACACGACGGTGTCGTGCTGATGCAACACCTTCACTTCGCGGACCGCGCCGGCGTCCAGCACGCCGGCCCTGCGCAGCGCGGCCGTCAGTCGGGCGGGCTCAACGACCGCCGGCAATTGTGGAGATGTCATGAACCACGATGCCCTTGTCCCGCGCCATACTGCACGATCACCCTCCTGGGCACCAGCGGCCGATTTGCCGCCGGGCTCAGGCTGCCGCGGCCGAGTCGCGCACGGTCCGCACGACGACCGACCGCAGCTGTTCGGTCGACTTCCAGAATTTCTGCACCTCCGCATCGGACTTCGACACCAGCGCGGTCTTGAGATCGGCCGAGAGGCTGGAGGAGACCCAGAACGCCTTGCGCTCGTCGTAATCCTTGCGGAGCTGGGCCAGGCGTTCACCGTGGGCCGCCAGCTGGTCTGGTTCGCCGAATGCAATGATCGCCGAAGAAAGCGAAAGACGAATTTTCATGGAACAATCCGGTGACGCAGGTCGAGTACAAGCAGACCCTAAACGACTGCGGTAAACACAGGACGCTGCACGCGGAAATTGCGTGCCGGGAAATCCGGAGAGCTATGTGGCGAGACGACCGGATTTGAGTCGGCGAGAGTGACACACAGCACGAAGAAGGGCGTTTCGGCCTGATGCAAAGGCAGCAAGCAGCTCAATTGCGCTGGATGAGGAGAGCATGCCGGCTGCGGATACAGCCGGCACGCATTCTTTACACGTCGAAGAACACCGTTTCGTCGTCGCCCTGAAGGTGCAGGTCGAGCCGGTAGACCGGCTTGCCGGGCTCACGCACCGCGGTCAGCGTCGCGCGACGGTCGGCCGGAACCAGCGCCAGCACGGGATCGGCGGCGTTGCCGGCCTCGTCGCTGAAATAGATGCGGGTGTAGAGATGCCGCAGCATGCCGCGACCGAACACCGCAAGCAGAATGTGCGGCGCCTGCGGTTTGCCGTCGGGGTCCGGCACCGCGCCGGGCTTGATGGTCTCGAAGGAATAGTTGCCGTCCTTGTCGGTGCCGCAGCGGGCAAAGCCGCGGAAGCTCGCGTTCGGCAGCGCACGCTTGTCCTGCGGGTCGGAGAAGCGGCCTTGCGCGTCCGCCTGCCAGATTTCCAGCATGGCATCCGGCACGGCAACGCCATCGCCATCGAATACCCGACCCTCGATGCGGATGCGGTCGCCTGAGACGTCCGGGGTCAGCGTCGAGTTGGTGAATGCGTCGTTCCAGGCGTACTCGCCGTTCGGCGTCAGGCCGTATTTGAAGAACGGACCGACCGTCTGCGATGGGGTGATCCCGTCGGATTTCACAGACTGTTGCACTTAGTGGTTCTCCATGGGGGTGGCGTTCTTGCCGCGCAGCACGATGTCAAAGCGGTAGCACAGCGCCCATTCGGGCTTCGTGTTCTCGAGATCGAAAGACGAGACCATCCGCGCCCGCGCCTTCTCGTCCGGCACCGAATTGAAGATCGGGTCGAACGGGAACAAGGGATCGTTCGGGAAATACATCTGCGTCACGAGGCGCGTGACGAAGGAATAGCCGAACACCGAGAGATGGATATGCGCGGGCCGCCACGCATTGTGGTGATTGCCCCAGGGATAGGCGCCGGGCTTGATGGTGACGAAGCGATAATAGCCGGAAGCATCGCTCACGGTGCGGCCCGCGCCGGTGAAATTCGGATCGAGCGGCGCGGGATGCTGATCGCGAACATGAATATAGCGGCCGCAGGAATTGGCTTGCCAGATCTCGATCAACGAGTTCGGCACGCCGCGGCCGTCCTCATCTCGCACGTGGCCATGCACGATGATGCGCTCGCCGATCGGCTCGCCACTGTGTTGGGTGGTAAGATCGTTGTCGCCCTCGCGCACGGTCTCGTGGCCGTAGACCGGGCCGGTCAGCTCCGACAACGTGTGGCGCATCGGGATCAAGGGCTTGTTCGGCGCCCGCTTGATCGAGCTCTTGTAGTCGGGCGACAGCGGCAGCGGATGCGCCTTGTTGCTGTCCGTGGGATAGACGAATGTCATTGGCGAACTCCTCCCCGGCCATTTTACGTCTGGCCGGTCAACGCTTCCGCCAATCATTATAGGATATAACTAATTTGGGGAAGCCGGTTTGGCGGCGTTCCCGCGCCTGCAGCCGGCGGCTCTTACCTGATCGGCGCGCGCGGAAGCACGGCCTCCCCGGCCTCGAGCCGGTAGGTATGGTCGAGCGAATACCAGGGCACGGAGACGTCCTTCGCAGTCGGATGCGGCGTCGCGTGGCGCACGAATTTGCCGATCAGCGCCTGTGTCACGCCGAATTGCACGTCGCTGTCGATATGGGGATCGGCAGGGTCGTAGACCTGCGAGACCAGCACCTTGAATCCTGGCTTGAAGATCAGGGCGTGCAGATGGGCGGGACGATAGGGGTGGCGGCCCTGCGCCTCGAGCAGACGGCCGACCACGCCATCAGTCGGGATGGGATAGCCGACCATCATCACCGAGCGGAAGGCGAAGCACCCGTCGGAATCAGTCGTGAACTTGCCGCGCAGGTTCATGTCGGCCTGCTCGGGGTCCTGGTTCTCGTAAAGGCCGACCGGCGAAGCATGCCAGACATCGACCTCGGCCCCGGCGACGGGCTCGCCGTCCCTGTCGACGACGCGCCCGCTGACGAACAGCGTGGCCCCCGGTGTCTCCGAGCGCACGATCGATCCGCCATTCTCGACCCGGGGCGAATTCAACCGCCAGAACGGCCCGAGCAATGATTGATCGGTCTCCGTATTGCCCTGATCGCCATTGTTGAGCAGGCACACCAGCGAGGAGACGCCGAGCGACCCCGCCATCAGCACGACTTCGTTGTGCGTGTCGGTGGTCAGCTTGCCGAGCTCGGCCACGATCGCCGTGGCATCGCGGAATTCCTTCTCGGTCAGGCGCACGTCGCGTACGAAGGCGTGCAAATGCTTGACCAGAGAGACCATGATCTGGCGCAGCCGCGGATCGGATGTCCGCTCCATCACCGCCAAGGCTGCGGCCGTGACGTCCTGCTCGCGCTCGATGATCATGGGACGGTCCTTGAAGCGACAAAAAACGCCGTCATTCCGGGGCGATGCGGAGCATCGAACCCGGAATCTCGAGATCCCGGGTTCGGTGCAAGTGCACCGCCCCGGGATGACGGTCCACTGCGTGGACCGTCAATTCAGCTTTTCGATCGCAACGGCCACACCCTGGCCGACGCCGACGCACATGGTTGCGAGCGCGAGCTTGCCGCCGCGCTTCTCCATGCCGTGCACGGCGGTGAGCGCGAGCCGGGCGCCGCTCATGCCGAGCGGATGGCCGAGCGCGATGGCGCCGCCATGCGGATTGACGAAATCGGCATCCTCCTTGACGCCAAGCTGGCGCAGGCACGCGATGCCCTGCGAGGCGAAAGCTTCGTTTAGCTCGATCAGGTCGAAATCGCCGATCTTCTTGCCGAGACGCTCCATCAACTTCCGGGTCGCCGGCACGGGACCAATGCCCATGATGCGCGGCGGCACGCCGGCAGAGGCCAGGCCGAGGATGCGCGCCCGCGGCGTGAGGCCGTGCTTCTTCACCGCAGCTTCCGAAGCCAGGATCATCGCAGCGGCGCCGTCATTGACGCCGGAGGCGTTGCCGGCGGTGACTGTGCCGGGATTGCGAACGATCGGCTTCAACTTGGCGAGACCTTCAAGCGTGGTCTCTGGGCGAGGATGTTCGTCCTTGTCGACCGTGATCGGACCGGCTTTGCCGCCAGGAATCGTGATGGGCGTGATCTCTTCCGCGAAATAACCCGCCGCAATCGCGGCGCCGGCACGCTGCTGCGAGCGGATGGCGAAGGCATCCTGGTCGGCGCGCGAAACCTGGAATTCCTCGGCGACGTTCTCGCCGGTCTCCGGCATCGCGTCGACGCCGTACTGCGCCTTGAGCAGCGGATTGATGAAGCGCCAGCCGATCGTGGTATCGAAGATCTCGGCCGAGCGCGAGAAGGCCTCCTGCGCCTTGCCCATCACGAAAGGCGCGCGGGTCATCGACTCGACGCCGCCGGCAATCGCAAGTTCGATCTCGCCGGCGCGAATGGCGCGGCCCGCGGCACCGACGGCATCGAGGCCGGAGGCGCAGAGCCGGTTCAGGGTCTGACCGGGAACCGAGTCCGGAAGACCTGCCAGCAGCAGCGCCATACGCGCGACGTTGCGGTTGTCCTCGCCGGCCTGATTGGCGCAGCCGAAGAAGACTTCATCCACCTGCGCCCAATCGAGATTCGGATGCTTGGCCATCAGCGCCTTGATCGGGGCTGCGGCGAGATCATCGGCGCGCACCTTGGCGAGCGAGCCGCCGAAGCGGCCGATCGGGGTCCGCACCGCATCGCAGATAAAGACGTCACGCATCGTTGTTCTCCCTGGCTGCCGCGGTCCGGCCAAATTCTTCAATGTCGACGGAGTTTTAGGAGGGCGCCCGCGGCAGGTCAATTGACGGTTTCGCGTGCGATTTGCAGGGGGCTGCGGTCCGCAACGCATGCCGCGGTGCGGACAACGTGGAAAACCTCCCCTGCCCGGCCAAAGCGATAGGAGCAGGAGGCGAAATTTTGTAGGTTGCGCCGCCCATGACGTTGCAACAGCCCATCTCCGCCCCAGAACCCGAACCCACGCCAGCGCCCCAGGCGGAAGCCGCCGCGCGCGTGACGCCGATGATGGAACAGTATCTCGAGATCAAGGCGGCGCATCAGGGCCTCCTGCTGTTCTACCGGATGGGCGACTTTTACGAGCTGTTCTTCGAGGACGCCGAGATCGCCTCCAGGACGCTCGGCATCGTGCTGACCAAGCGCGGCAAGCACCAGGGCGCTGACATCCCGATGTGTGGCGTCCCGGTGGAGCGCTCCGAGGATTATCTGCATCGTCTCATCAGCGCCGGCCACCGCGTCGCGGTGTGCGAGCAGACCGAGGATCCCGCCGCAGCAAAAGCACGCGGCAACAAGAGCGTGGTGCGCCGCGGCGTGGTGCGGCTGGTCACGCCGGGCACGCTGACCGAGGACACGCTGCTGGATGCGCGCGCCAACAATTACCTGCTCGCGATCGCGCGCGCGCGTTCGTCCGCCGGTGGCGACCGCTTCGGCCTCGCCTGGATCGACATCTCGACCGCCGAATTCATGGTGACCGAGGTTTCAGGCGGAGAGCTCGCGGCGACGCTGGCGCGCATCAACCCCAACGAGGCGATCGTCACTGACGCACTCTATAATGACAGCGAGCTCGGCCAGACCTTGCGCGAGCTGCCGGCGGTGACGCCGCTGACCCGCGACGTCTTCGACGGCGCCACCGCCGAAAAGCGGCTCTGCGACTACTTTGCGGTCGCGACCATGGATGGGCTGGCGCAGCTCACCCGCTTGGAGGCCACCGCCGCGGCCGCCGCCGTCACCTATGTCGACCGCACCCAGGTCGGCAAGCATCCGCCGCTGTCGCCGCCCGCGCGCGAGGCCTCGGACGCGACCATGGCGATCGATCCGGCCACCCGCGCCAATCTCGAGCTGACGCGGACGCTCGCCGGCGAACGCCGCGGGTCACTGCTCGACGCCATCGACTGCACTGTCACCTCTGCGGGTTCGCGCCTGCTCGCGCAGCGGCTCGCGGCACCGCTGACGGATGCACCGGCGATCGCTCGCCGGCTCGATGCGGTCAGCGTCTTCGTTGCCGATTCTGCGGCGCGCGAGGACATCCGCAGCATTTTGCGGGGCGCGCCCGACATGTCGCGCGCGCTTGCCCGACTCTCGGTCGGCCGCGGCGGACCGCGCGACCTCGCCGGCATCCGCGACGGCATCTTGGCCGCCGACCAGGCGCTGGCGCGGCTCGCCGAACTGGATCAGCCACCGCAGGAGGTCGCAGCGGTGATGGCGGCGCTGAAGCGACCATCGCGCGCGCTGGCAGCCGAGTTCGCGGCAGCGCTCGATGAGCAGTTGCCGCTGATCAAGCGCGACGGCGGCTTCGTGCGCCAGGGCTATGAGCCCGCGCTCGACGAGGCGCGAAATCTGCGCGACGCCTCGCGCCTCGTCGTCGCCTCGATGCAGGCCCGCTACGCCGACGATACCGGCGTGAAGGGTCTCAAGATCCGTCACAACAACGTGCTCGGCTATTTCGTCGAGGTCACCGCACAGCACGGCGACAAGCTGATGTCAGCGCCGCTGAATGCGACCTTCATCCACCGCCAGACGCTGGCAGGACAGGTGCGCTTCACCACCTCCGAGCTCGGCGAGATCGAAGCCAAGATCGCCAATGCCGGCGATCGCGCGCTCAACCTCGAGCTCGAGATCTTCGAAAGGCTCTGCGCGAAGGCCCTCGCGATCAGCGACGATCTGCGCGCGGCGGCGCAAGGTTTTGCGCTGCTCGACGTCGCGACGTCGCTGGCCAAGCTGGCGGTCGACGAGAACTACGTCCGGCCCGAAGTCGACGGCTCCCTCGCCTTCGCGATCGAGGCCGGCCGCCATCCCGTGGTCGAGCAGGCCCTGAAGCGCAACGGCGAGCCGTTCATCGCCAATGCCTGCGACCTGTCGCCGGCGCCCGCACAACAATCCGGCCAGCTCTGGCTGCTCACCGGTCCCAACATGGCGGGTAAATCGACTTTCCTGCGCCAGAACGCGCTGATCGCCTTGATGGCTCAGATCGGCAGCTTCGTGCCGGCCACGCGTGCGCGGATCGGCATCGTCGACCGCCTGTTCTCGCGCGTCGGCGCCGCCGACGATCTTGCCCGTGGCCGCTCCACCTTCATGGTGGAGATGGTCGAGACCGCGGCGATCCTCAATCAGGCCGGCGAGCGCTCACTCGTCATCCTGGACGAGATCGGCCGCGGCACCGCGACCTTCGACGGCCTTTCGATCGCCTGGGCCGCGATCGAGCATCTGCATGAAAGCAACCGCTGCCGCACGTTGTTCGCAACGCACTATCACGAGCTCACCGCGCTCTCGGCCAAGCTGCCGCGCATGTTCAATGCGACGGTGCGCGTGAAGGAGTGGCAGGGCAATGTGGTGTTTCTGCACGAGGTGCTGCCGGGCTCGGCCGATCGCTCCTACGGCATCCAGGTGGCGAAACTCGCCGGCCTGCCACCCGCGGTGATCACGCGCGCCAAATCCGTTCTGTCCAAGTTGGAGGCGCAGGACCGCGGCCAGACCGCGCGAGCCCTCGTGGACGACCTGCCGCTGTTCGCGGTGCCCTCGCGCGCCGCCACCGAGGCCGCGCCGCCGAGCGAAGCCGAGCTGCTGATGGAAGCCGTGAAGGCGCTGCACCCCGACGAGATGTCCCCGCGCGAGGCGCTCGACGCGCTTTATGCGCTGAAGGCGAAACTGCCGAAGCAGTGACGGTGCCATAGGGTGGGCAAAAGCGAAGCGTGCCCACGCAAGAGATGGTGGGCACGACGCGCCAAGAGCGCGCCTTTGCCCAACCTACGAAGTCGTCGCCGCCATCCGCTTCCTTCGCCCATTCCACCACAGCGTCAAATTCCAAACGATGCAGGTGGCAAGCCCCAGGCTGAGGCCGATCGCGGAGCCGAAATTGGCCGCGCCGAGATGCAGCACCGCAACCGCCATGCCGAAGCCGAGCAGACCCCAGGCGGAGTTGGCAAGCACTGCGGCGGTCGGCGGACCGCCGATGCGCGGATGCAGGATCAGCATGATGCTGGAGAACACTACCGGATACAGCGCGATGATGCCGCTGATGCGTGGACCGACCCAGCCGGAGGTCGAGACCACGATCGCGACCAGGATCGCGACCAGCGCAGCCCGCATCGGGATATCGTACCAGCGGCGCGTCACCAGCGGCATCTTCGCATGGCGATAGCCTGCGAGCAGCGGAATGCAGAGGCCGAATGCGATCAGATTGGCGGCGAGGCCCGCAGTGAGCGACCAGTCGAACTGGCGAATGATCGAGGCAAGCACGATCCACACTGCGATGGCGCTTCCACAACTCACCACGAGATTGTGCCGCTGTGACAACACGACATAGGTGAGGCACATGAAGATCGTCGCCGCGTTGACCGGCAGGCTCGCCAGTGCACCCTGCGCGATGAAGGCGGCGTCATGGTCGATCGCAAGAAATACGTAGGAGGGACCCGCCGAAACCGGCAGGGTCGCGATCAGCGCACCGATCACCGGTCCCGAGCGCTCCGTGATAATCGACGCCGTCACGACGAACGCCGCCGCAATCGCCATGCGCAGGAGCAGGAAGAGGATGAAATGGAGGTCGAAGGACATTTAGCGCGGGATATTATTGTTGAGGAATTTTCCGCGGGCTCGGTTCACCTCTCCCGGAGGGAGAGGTCGATTTGCGCAGCAAATCGGGTGAGGGCCTCTGGTCCCACGAGGGAGCGCAGCCCCTCACCCGCGCCGGAGCCTGCCATCGGGCGCCTTCGGCGCGACCCGGTGGGCGCGACCTCTCCCTATGGGAGAGGTGGGCAGTCACATCCGCTGCATCGAGACCGAGACCTTCGGGCCGTTCTTGATGGTCTGGTAGACCACGCAATAGCGCTCGGTGAGCTTGAGCAGGAGATCGAGCTTGTCCTGCGGCGCTGATGTGTCGACCTCGAAGCGGAGGCGGATCTCGGCGAAGCCGACCGGGGTCTCCTTGTCGACGCCGAGCGTGCCGCGGAAATCGAGATCGCCCTCGGCATAGACGTTACCTGTTTTGAGCGGCACCTCGACAGCCGTCGCGACCGACTTCAGCGTGACGCCGGCGCAGGCAACCAGCGCCTCCAGCAGCATGTCGCCGGAGCAGAGCTCGAGGCCGGAGCCGCCGGTGGCGGGGTGCAGGCCAGCCATCGCGATGGCGCGGCCGGTCTCGACCTTGCAGGCGATGCCTTCGCCATCGGTGGAACCCTTGGCCTTCAACGTGATCAGCGCGGCCTTCGGATCGGCCTTGTAGCGCTCCTTGAGCGGAGCCTGCATCTGGCGCAGTTCGGCGGCGTCCATTGTTGTTCTCTCCCGGAAAATCGCCTTTCGATGTACCGGCTCGGGGCGAGATTGTCACCACCACATGGCCTGACCGGGACCCTGGGTTGCGTCCCGGTCGGGCACGTTGCGGTCCAGCGAACGGTCGAGTGATGTCAGGACGCTGCGCTTGAAATTCTCGAATAGCGGAGAATTGCGATCGCGTGGCCGGCCGAGACTGATCTCGATCTGATCGAACAGCCGGCCCGGCCGCGGCCGCATCACCAGCACGCGATCGGCCAGCACCACGGCCTCGTCTACGTCATGGGTGACGAGGATGAGCGTCGGCCGCGTATCCGCCCAGAGGTCGAGCAAATGATCCTGGAGATCCCTGCGGGTGAAAGCATCGAGTGCGGAGAACGGCTCGTCGAGCAGCAGCACCTCCGGCTGCGGCACGAGCGCCCGCGCGATCGCAACCCGCTGCGCCTGACCGCCGGAGAGCTCGCGCGGCCAGGCCTGCGCCTTCTCGGTGAGCCCGACGCGCTCGAGGGCGCGCGCCACCTTCTCGCGCCGCTCGATCGCAGGCAGATCGGCAAGGCCGAAGCCGATATTGTCGCCGACGCTGAGCCAAGGCAGCAGACGCGGCTCCTGGAAGATGATGCCGATCTTGGCATGGGGCGAACTGATCGCTTCGTCATCGAGCGTCACCCCGCCCGAGCTGGCACGATCGAGACCGGCGATGGCGCGCAGCAATGTCGACTTGCCGCAGCCGGAGCCGCCGATGATGGCGATGATCTCGCCTAGCCTGATCTCGGCCGAGAAGCGCGCCAGCGCCTCAACACCGTTGGGATAGGTCTTGCTGACCCGGTCGAGCACGAGCATCGTCTCAAGCTCCCTTTGCCCGCCCGAAGGCGTCCTGCCAGCGCAGGAACGGCGCGGCGGCAAGCTCGATCAGCCAGTCGGTGAGCTTGCCGAGGATGGCGAAGATCACGATCGCGGCCAGGATCTGCGCGGGCTTGCCGAGCTGCTGGCCGTCGAGCAGGAGATAGCCGAGGCCTTCGGAGGCGCCGATCAATTCGGCCGCGACCACGAACATCCAGCCGAGGCCAAGACCGATGCGCAGCGAGACGACATAGGCTGGCAGCACCGCGGGCAACAGGATGCGGCGGATCATGGCGAACCCGGAGAGGCGAAAGACGCGTCCGACCTCGACGATCTTGCGATCGACCGAGAGGATGGCGCCCATCACGCCGAGATAGACCGGGAAGAACACGCCGATCGCGATCAGCGCGACCTTCGAGGTCTCGAAGATACCGAGCCAGAGGATGAACAGCGGCACCCAGGCCAGCGACGGGATCGCGCGCAGCGCCTGCACGGTCGGATCGAGCAGCCGCCGCGCCAGCGACCAATAGCCGGAGATGGCGCCCAGCAGCGTGCCCGCGACCACGCCGAAGGCGAAGCCGCGCGAGACGCGCCACAGCGTCGCGGCGATGTGGTGAACCAGCTCGCCGGAGCGGGCAAGCTCGGTGATGGTGGTGAAGATGCGAGAGGGCGGCGGCACCAGGCGCCCGTTCGACCAGCCGGACCAGACCACGAGCTCCCAGCCGAGCGCGAGCGTCAGCGGCAGCAGCACGCCCAGCATCGGCCGCGCACAACGCGACAGAAGCGACGGCGCGGCAGCACTCGCGGCTCTATCAGAAGTTTGTTGCAGAACTGGCGCGTCGGAGATCATGGCCGGTAGGAACCGCGTCTGGTCGGGGAATGCAACACTACTATTGCCGCGGCTACTGCTGCTCTCTTCCTTCTGTGGCCCCTTGTGGGGAAGGTGGCGCGACGCGCCGGATGAGGGGTTCTCTCCACTCGCAACACTGATCGTGAGGATAGATACCCCTCACCCGGCTTCGCTTTGCGAAGCCACCCTCCCCCCCAAGGGGCCCACAAGGGGGAGGGTTACGACATCAATTCGTCGGCAGCGGGACCTGGTCGTCGATCAGGGCGTCCAGCGTCGCCTTCACGTCGAGCTTGGCATCGACGACACCGGCTTGCTGGAGAGCGAGGCCGGCGGCGAGAATCGATTCGCGTTGCGGCGCACCGATGCGGCTGTGGGTCAGCTCGGTGCGCTCCTTGAGCTGCTTGTCGACGACAGCCTCGGGCAGTTTCGTGACCGCGATGAAGATCTTCTTCAGCTCGTCGTAATTCGCCAGCGAATATTTGCGCGCCTCCTCGTAGACCGCGAGGACGCGGCGCGCAATGTCGGGATAGTCCTTCAAGAACTGCTCGCGCACATTGAGGATGCCCCAGGTGTTGGCGTCGGCCTTGCGATAGAACAGTTTTGCGCCTTCCTCGACCTCCGCCTGCGCCATCATGGGATCGAGCCCGGCCCAGGCATCGACGTCGCCACGGATCAGCGCGGTCTTGCCGTCGGCATGCTGGAGCAGCACCGGGGTAATCTCCTTCTCAGTGAGGCCCGCTCCTAACAGCGCGCGCACCAGGAAGATGTGCGGATCGGTGCCGCGGGTCACGGCGACGCGCTTGCCCTTGAGGTCGGCGACGCCGGCGATCTTGGAGTCCTTGCCGGTCACCAACGCGGTCCACTCAGGGCGCGAGTAGACATAGATCGACTTGATCGGGTTGCCGTTGATGCGGGCGACCAGCGCCGCCGAGCCGGCGGTCGAGCCGAAGTCGATCGAGCCGGCGTTGAGGAACTCAAGCGCCTTGTTGGAGCCGGCCGACTGCACCCAGGTGACCGTGATACCGTCCTTGGCGAACTCTTTCTCCAGGAGCCCCTTCTGCTTCAGGACCAGCGACACCGGATTGTAGGTCGCCCAGTCGATGCGGATCTCCTTGATCGGGTCCGCCGCCTTGGCCGCGGGAGTCAATGCGAGCGCCACAGCTCCCGCCAGAAGAATACGTCGTGCAATCCCAGCCATGCTCGGCCTCCTGAGAAACTTCATTGTTTTTCAATGAGTTATAGCTAGAGGTCAACGAGAAAATCCGCCCCTGCAAGCGCGCGGCCCGAGAACAGGTTTGCGCAAACCCGCGGCTTTCCAGCATGGAACGCCTATGCCAGAGAATGGCGGGTGACAGCGCCTCTCGCCTCTTATATCGGGTGAGACATGGACAGCGTCGCGATTGAAAAGAAGCCAGAGACGGATGACCGCTTCGACACCGCGCGGATCACCGCCGCGGTCGATGCGCTCGCCGAAAAACATGAGGGCCGCGAGGACGCGTTCCGCACGGCGATGGCGCAATTGCTCAAGGCCGAGCTGATTGCGGCGCGCGCCGCAGCCCAGGCGATCCTCTTGAAGGACCGTCACGGTCGCCGCTGCGCCGAACGGCTGTGCCACGTGCAGGACGAGATCCTCCGCATCCTGTATTCGGCTGCGACCCGTCATCTCTACCGCTCGCCGATCCCGAGCGGCGCCGAGCGCATGGCGGTGGTGGCGACCGGCGGCTATGGCCGCGGCCTGATGGCGCCGGAATCGGATATCGATCTGCTCTTCATCCTGCCCTACAAGCAGACCGCCTGGGGCGAGCAGGTCGCCGAAGCCATTCTCTATTGCCTCTGGGACATGGGGTTGAAGGTCGGTCACGCCACCCGTTCGGTCGACGAATCGATCCGGCAGGCGCGCGGCGACATGACGATCCGCACTGCGATCCTGGAGACGCGCTTCCTCACCGGCGACAAGCCGCTCTATGACGAGCTGGTCGAGCGCTTCGACAAGGAAGTGGTGCAGGGCACCGCGTCGGAATTCGTCACCGCAAAGCTTGCCGAGCGCGAGGAGCGGCACCGCCGCGGCGGCCAGTCGCGCTACCTGGTCGAGCCCAACGTCAAGGACGGCAAGGGGGCCTTGCGCGACCTGCACACGCTGTTCTGGATCGCCAAATACGTCTATCGCGTGCGCGATACCCACGAGCTGGTCGGGCGCGGCGTGTTCGACGCGCAGGAATATCGCAGCTTCCGCCGCTGCGCCGATTTCCTCTGGTCGGTCCGCTGCAATCTGCATTTCTACTGCAACCGCGCCGAAGAGCGCCTCTCCTTCGACCTCCAGCGAGAGATCGCGGTGCGGCTCGGCTACACCTCGCATCCCGGCATGCAGGACGTCGAGCGATTCATGAAGCACTACTTCCTGGTCGCCAAGGAAGTCGGCAATCTCACCGCCATCCTTTGCGCCAAGCTCGAGGACCAGCAGGCCAAGCCCGCCCCCGTGCTGAGCCGGATGATGGCGCGGTTGCGACCGACCGCGGTGAAGCGGCGTGTCCCTGACAGCGACGACTTCATCGTCGACAACAACCGCATCAACGTCGCCGCACCCGACGTCTTCAAGCACGATCCGGTCAATCTGATCCGCATCTTCCGCCTTGCGCAGAAGAACAACCTCGCCTTCCACCCGGATGCGATGCGCGACGTGACGCGCTCGCTCGGCCTGATCAACGCGGGCTTACGCGAAAATCCCGAGGCCAACCGGCTGTTCATGGAGATACTGACCTCCGAGAATGCGGAGATCGTGCTGCGGCGGATGAACGAGACCGGCGTGCTCGGGCATTTCATCCGCGCCTTCGGCAAGATCGTCTCGATGATGCAGTTCAACATGTATCATCACTACACCGTCGACGAGCACCTGATCCGCTGCATCGGCTTCCTGCAGGACATCGAGCGCGGCGGCATCGAGGAGTTCGCGCTCGCCAGCGACCTCATGCGCAAGACCCGGCCCGAGCACCGGCCCGTGATCTACATCGCAACGCTGCTGCACGACGTCGCCAAGGGCCGGCCGGAGGATCACTCCATCGCCGGCGCCAAGGTGGCGCGGCGGCTCTGCCCGCGGCTCGGCTTCAGCCAAGCCGATACCGAGCTCGTGGCATGGCTGATCGAAGAGCATTTGACGATGTCCACGGTCGCGCAGTCGCGCGACCTCTCCGACCGCAAGACGATCGAGAATTTCGCCGCCGTGGTGCAGTCGGTCGAACAGATGAAGCTGCTGACCATCCTGACCACGGCCGACATCCGCGGCGTCGGTCCCGGCGTCTGGAACGGCTGGAAGGCGCAGCTGCTGCGCTCGCTCTATTATGAAACCGAGCCGGTGCTCACCGGCGGCTTCTCGGAGGTCGATCGCGGAAAGCGTCTCGCTGCCGCCTACGCCGAGTTCCGCATGGCCTTCGCCGAATGGCCCGCCGACGAGCTCGATGCCTATATCAGCCGGCACTATCCGGCCTACTGGCTCAAGGTCGAACTGCCGCGCAAGATACGCCATGCCCGGTTCGTCCGCTCCAGCGAGCAGGCCGGCCACAAGCTCGCGATCAACGTCGGCTTCGACGAGGTGCGCGGCGTCACCGAACTGACGATCTTCGCAGCCGACCATCCCTGGCTGCTGTCGATCATCGCGGGCGCCTGTGCCTCGGCCGGCGCCAATATCGTGGACGCCCAGATCTACACCACGACTGACGGCCGCGCGCTCGACACGATCTCGATCTCCAGGGAATACGACCGCGACGAGGACGAGGGACGGCGCGCCACGCGCATCGGCGAGATGATCGAGGACGTGCTGGAAGGCAAGCTGCGCCTGCCCGAAGCCGTGGCGCGGCGCACCGTGCGCAGCAAGGCAAGGCCCTTCGTGATCGAGCCGGAAGTGACGATCAACAACCAATGGTCCGATCGCTACACCGTGATCGAGGTCTCCGGCCTCGACCGGCCCGGCCTGCTCTACGAGCTGACCACCGCGATCTCCAAGCTCAATCTCAACATCGCCTCAGCGCATGTCGCGACGTTCGGCGAGCGCGCCCGCGACGTGTTCTACGTCACGGACCTCCTGGGCGCGCAGATCAACGCGCCGACGCGGCAGGCTGCGATCAAGAGCGCGCTGACCCATGTGATGGCCGGCGACAAGGCGGTGCAGCCGGCGGCGTGAAGCGCTCGTCATTCCGGGGCGATGCCGAGCATCGAACTATGGTGCGCAATTGCGTACCTGAGAATCTCGAGGTTCCGGATTCGCCCCGGTGGGCGCTCCGGAACGACAGGGTCCTAAGCCTCCACCCCCTCATGCCGCAGCAGCCAGCGCTTGCGCGCCAGCCCGCCGCCATACTTCACGAGCGAGCCATCTGCACCGATCAGGCGATGGCAGGGCAGCACCACGCTGATCGGATTGGAGCCGTTGGCATGGCCGACGGCACGAATCGCTTTGGGCGTGCCGATCTTTGCGGCGAGTGCACCGTAGCTCAGCGTTGTGCCAGCGGGGATTTGCGCGAGCGCGGTCCAGACCTTTTGCTGGAATGGCGTGCCGGCGGTGCGCCACGCGATCTTCGAGAGCTGACCGAGTTCGCCTTCGAAATATCCAGACAACGCCATCCGCATACCCGCAGGCGCAGCGTGATCACTCAGATCCACCGCGCCGTAATGCAGGCGCAACAGCCCGCGCATGCGGTGCTCGTAATCCTCCCAGTCGAGCGCGCGCAAGACACCAGCAGCATCGGTGACGAGCAGCGCGATCCCGATCGGCGTCGTCAAGCGGTCGAGACCGAAGCTTGCAGATGTCTTGGTTGGTCGAGCGGCCATTGCCACACCATTGCGTCGAAACACTTCCATCGCACTTGCCATGCCGGCCGTGCTGACGTCCACCCGAAAGCTGATGCTTTGGGGAAGCTCACCTTGATCCTGATCGCCAATGTCCTGGTGGCGCTGGTCGCGGCGCTGCACGTCTTCTTCCTGGTCCTGGAGATGTTTCTCTGGGACAAGCCGCTGGGCCTGAAAGTGTTTCGCAATACGCCTGACAAGGCTGCGATCACGAAGGTGCTGGCCGCCAATCAGGGTCTCTATAACGGCTTCCTCACTGCCGGCCTGGTCTGGGGTCTGCTCCATGGCAACCCGGTCTTCGCGTTCCAGATCAAGGTATTCTTCCTGCTCTGCGTGATCGTGGCCGGCGCCTATGGCGCGGCGACCGTCAGCACGCGGATACTGATCGTTCAGGCGCTGCCGGCGGCGATCGCGCTGATTGCACTGTTTCTCGCCTGAGACGCTACGGCGCAGCGGCGCGATCCTTGCGCGGCGGCGAACCTTCCTCCACAATCTTCGGCAGCGATGGCGACCGTTGCGATCAACGGAGAAAGACCGTCGGCCGAAAATTCCGTCAGGAGGAACAACCCAACATGAACAATCGCAGAGCCTTCATAGCTGCCACAGCGGCGCTCGCCTTCGCGCTCTCGACCAGCCACGCCCTCGCCCAGAAGAAATACGACACCGGCGCAAGCGACACCGAGATCAAGATCGGCCAGACCGTGCCGTTCTCCGGCCCCTATTCCGTCTATGCCAATATCGGCAAGACCCAGGCCGCTTACTTCAAGATGATCAATGATCAGGGCGGCATCAACGGCCGCAAGATCAATTTGATCCAGTATGACGACGCCTATTCGCCGCCGAAGACGGTGGAGCAGGTGCGCAAGCTGGTCGAGGGCGACGAGGTGCTGTTCACGTTCCAGCTGATCGGCACTGCCGCGAACGCGGCCGTGCAGAAATATCTCAACGGCAAGAAGGTGCCGCAGCTCCTGGCCTCGACCGGCGCGGCGCGCTTCAACGATCCGCAGAATTATCCATGGACCATCGCTTACAATCCGAACTACGTGTCCGAGGGGCGGATCTACGCAAAATACATTCTCGCCAATCATCCCAACGCCAAGATCGGCGTGCTCTACCAGAACGACGACATGGGCCGCGACTATCTGGCCGGTCTCAAGAGCGGCCTCGGCGACAAGGCCGCCAGCATGATCGTCGGCGAGGTCTCCTACGAGGTCACCGACCCGACCGTCGACTCGCAGGTGGTCAAGCTGAGGTCGATGGGCGTCGACCTGTTCTATGATGCCTCGACGCCGAAATTCGCGGCGCAGGCGATCAAGAAACTCGCCGATCTCGGCTGGACACCCGTGCACATCCTCGACATCAACGCGAGCCCGGTGTCGGCGACGCTGAAGCCGGCCGGCCTCGACATTTCCAAGGGCATCATCTCGACGAACTACGGCAAGGATCCCGGCGATCCCCAGTGGAAGGACGATCCGGGCGTCAGGGCTTTCTTCGCCTTCATGGACAAGTATTTCCCGGAGGGTGACAAGCTCAACACCGTCAACACCTACGCCTATTCGGTCGCGGAGCTATTGGTGCAGGTCTTGAAGCAATGCGGCGACGATTTGACGCGCGAGAACGTCATGAAGCAGGCCGCCAACATCAAGGGCTTCGTACCGAGCCTGGCGCTGCCGGGCATCAAGATCACAACCGGGGCGAACGACTATCGCGTCAACAAGCAGATGCAGATGATGAAGTTCAACGGCGAACGCTGGGAGCTGTTCGGGCCGATCATCGAGGACACGAGCCCGTCGGGTTAGGCCGAGAACCGATCTCGTAGGGTGAGTTAGCCCGAGCAGATGCGCTCCGCGCATCCGCCCGTCCGACTCACCCTACAAAGGACGAGCGCACCCCGCCTTGCGTCGCAACAGCTCCTCCGCCACACTCGCGCTCAGCGATGGCATCGAAGGCGCAGTGCGCCCGCCAGACCATCTGCAATAACAAACGGAGGAAATTGCGAATGAGGAATGGAATGCTGCATTTGGCCACGGCAACGGCGCTGACCCTGGCGCTGTCGATCTCTGCGGCCAATGCCCAGAAAAAATATGATCCAGGTGCCAGCGACACCGAGATCAAGGTCGGCCAGACCGTGCCGTTCTCGGGACCGGCATCGGCCTATGCGACGATCGGCAAAGCCCAGGCCGCGTATTTCAAGATGATCAACGATCAGGGCGGCATCAACGGCCGCAAGATCAACCTGATCCAGTATGACGACGCCTATTCGCCGCCGAAAGCGGTCGAGCAGGTGCGCAAGCTCGTCGAGAGCGACGAGGTTCTCTTGACCTTCCAGATCATCGGCACGCCTTCGAACGCCGCCGTGCAGAAATATCTCAACGCTAAGAAGGTCCCGCAGCTGTTCGCGGCCACCGGTGCCTCGAAGTTCACCGATCCCAAGAACTTCCCGTGGACCATGGGCTACAATCCGAACTACTTCGTCGAGGGGCGCATCTACGGCCAGTACATTCTGAAGGAGCATCCGAACGCCAAGATCGGCGTGCTCTATCAGAATGACGACCTCGGCAAGGACTATCTGAACGGCCTCAAGGCCGGCCTCGGCGACAAGGCCGCCAAGATGATCGTGACCGAAGCCTCCTACGAAGTCTCCGACCCGACCGTCGATTCGCAGATCCTCAAGATCAAGGATGCCGGCGCCGACCTATTCTTCAGCGCGACCACGCCGAAGCAAGCGGCGCAGGCGATCAAGAAGATCGCCGAGCTCGGCTGGCACCCGGTGCAGATCGTCGACATCAACGCCACCTCGGTTGGTGCGGTGATGAAGCCGGCGGGGCTCGACGCTGCCAAGGGCGTGATCAGCGTCAACTACGGCAAGGATCCGCTCGACCCGACCTGGAAGGACGATCCCGGCATGAAGAAATATTTCGACTTCATGGCGAAGTACTATCCGGACGGCGACAAGGATTCGAACTTCAACGTCTATGGCTACGGCACCGCCCAGCTGCTCGCCCATGTGCTGCAGCAGTGCGGCGACAACCTGACGCGCGAGAACGTCATGAAGCAGGCCGCCTCGCTGAAGGACGTGGCCGGCGACACCGCCCTGCCCGGCATCAAGGCCAACACTTCACCGACTGACTACCGCGTCAACAAGCAGCTTCAGATGATGAGGTTCAACGGCGAGCGCTGGGAGCTGTTCGGCCCGATTCTGGAGGATGCGGGCCCGGCGGGTTAGTAGGTGTTCAAACTCTGAACGGCAATCGGCGACCTTCTGGCCGCCGATTTTTTTTGAAGGGCTTCGCCCAACCGCTCGCGCCTCGGGATGACGGGGTGAGATGCGGCTTGCTGACGTCTACGTCGGTATCTCCCCAAAATTCTTCCCCACGGGCAGCACCGCGTGCCGGATCAGCCGTGAATCCTCCACCGCGGCCTGGCGGTGCTTGACCGCCTCGCGATAGACGGGATCGCGGATCATCTCGACAAAGGCGGCGACGCTGGGATATTCGGCGATGAAGCAATGATCCCAGCGTTCCTCCTGCGGGCCGATCAGCATCAGCTCGAACTTGCCCTGCCAGACGATGCGGCCGCCGAGACGTTCGAACACCGGGCCGCTCTCGCGGCCATAGGCCGCGTAGGCTTCCGCGCCGCTGGCCTTGCGGCCGTCAGTATAGGCCGCCTCCTTCCGCAAGCGCACCAAATTGAGCATGTGGATCGGGCCGGGGCGGTCGTTCTCCCGGAATTGCGCGAAGATCTCCTTGGTTGGATCGATGTGGCCATGCGAGTTTCCCTCTTTGTTGACGCGTGCGATCCTAGCCCTGCGGCCCCGGAACCGGAACTGCGGTGGGCGAATGCCGCATCTCCTAATTGCGCGTTAACGCCGGGGTAACCCGGCCTTAAACAGCGGCCGCTAGCGTCTCGGCGGGGCGGGCTGACCGGGCGTATTGCGTATGGCGTGGGGAAAGAAGAAGGGTGCGCGGAAGGAGCCGCTGTTCGGCTTGCCCGCGGCGCTCGCCGATCTGCGCCTCACCCCGGCGGACCGCATTCCCGGCGGGGACGACAAGCCGAAGAAATCCGCAAAATCATCCGCCAACCGCAAGAGCGAGGATGCCGGCGACGAGCCGCCGCGCGAGCGCAAGCCGCCAGCCAGCCGCAGCGGCGCCAAGCGGCGCCCAAGGTCACGCGGCGGCTTCAGCCTCGGCCGCCTGGTCTATTGGGGCGCAGTGCTGAGCCTATGGGCCGTCATCGCCATAATCGGCGTCGTGATCTATGTCGGCGCTCATCTGCCGCCGATCCAGTCGCTGGAAATTCCCAAGCGCCCGCCGACGATCCAGATCGTCGGGATCGACGGCAGCATGCTGGCGCAGCGTGGCGAGATGGCCGGCGCCAATGTCGCACTGAAGGACTTGCCGCCGTATTTGCCCAAGGCGTTCATCGCCATCGAGGACCGCCGCTTCTATTCGCATTTCGGCATCGACCCCGTCGGCATCATGCGTGCCCTCGTGACCAACGTGCTCCATCGCGGCGTCTCGCAGGGTGGTTCGACGCTGACGCAGCAGCTCGCCAAAAACCTGTTCCTGACCCAGGAGCGCACCATGCAGCGCAAGCTGCAGGAGGCCGAGCTCGCGATCTGGCTGGAGCGCAAGCACTCCAAGGACGAGATCCTGGAGCTCTATCTCAACCGCGTCTATTTCGGCTCCGGCGCCTACGGCGTCGAAGCTGCCGCGCAGAAATATTTCGGCAAGTCGGCGAGGAGCGTCACCATCGCCGAGGCCGCGATGCTCGCCGGCCTCGTCAAATCGCCCTCGCGCCTTGCGCCGAACCGCAACCCCGAAGGCGCCGAAGCGCGCGCGCAAGTCGTGCTCACGGCGATGGCGGATGCGAAGTTCATCACCGAGGCGCAGGCGCAGGCCTCGATCGGCCATCCCTCCTACAATGTGAAGCCGGTCGGCGCCGGCACGATCAACTACGTCGCCGACTGGATCGGCGAAGTGCTGGACGATCTGGTCGGCCAGATCGACGAGAGCATCAAGGTCGAGACCACGATCGATCCGAAGCTGCAGAGCGTGGCGGAAGCCGCCATCATCGACGAGCTCGCCGCCAAGAGCGTGAAGTTCAATGTCAGCCAGGGCGCGCTGGTGGCGATGACGCCCGACGGCGCCGTCCGCGCCATGGTCGGCGGGCGGAACTATTCCGAGAGCCAGTACAACCGCGCGGTGACCGCCAAACGCCAGCCGGGCTCCTCGTTCAAGCCGTTCGTGTATCTCACCGCACTCGAACAGGGGCTGACGCCTGATACCGTGCGCCAGGACGCTCCGATCGAGGTCAAGGGCTGGAAACCCGAGAACTACACTCACGAATATTTCGGCGCGGTGACGCTGACGCAGGCGCTGGCGATGTCGCTCAACACGGTCGCCATCCGTCTCGGCCTCGAGGTCGGGCCAAAGAACGTGGTGCGCACCGCGCACCGGCTCGGCATCTCCTCCAAGCTCGAGCCCAATGCGTCGATCGCGCTCGGCACCTCCGAGGTCTCGGTGGTCGAGCTGGTCGGCGCCTACGCGCCGTTCGCCAATGGCGGCCTCGCGGTGACGCCGCACGTCGTCACGAGGATCAGGACGCTCAGCGGCAGGCTGCTCTACATGCGCCAGGCGGACGAGCGCAACCAGGTCATCGACCCCCGCTATGTCGGCATGATGAACACGATGATGCGGGAGACGCTGATATCGGGCACCGCCAAGAAGGCGGAGATCCCGGGTTGGCCGGCGGCCGGCAAGACCGGCACCAGCCAGGATTACCGCGACGCCTGGTTCATCGGCTACACCGCGAGCCTCGTCACCGGCGTCTGGCTCGGCAATGACGACAACTCGCCGACCAAGAAGGCGACGGGCGGCGGCCTGCCGGTCGAAGTCTGGACGCGTTTCATGAAGGCGGCGCACGAAGGCGTGCCGGTCGCGAGCTTGCCGAGCTCACCCGGCGGCTGGGGCCTGTCGAATCTCGCGCAGGCGGCCTCGCAGGTGTCGCCGCCCACGCCGGCGGGACCGCCACTCGCGAACGCTGGCGGCTATCGCCCGCCGCCTCCCACGCGCGCCAATGTGCGGCCGGAAGCTGCGGCCGGGCTCGACGGCTGGCTGATGGACCGGCTGTTCGGCGGCAATCGATAGGTTTTGCCTGAGGTCCCGGCGAGCTCAGAACAAAAACTGCGAAAACAACCCCATGCACAGTAGAACGCGGCATCAGGCGTGACGCCGGGTGGATCGTGCGAAGCGTTTGACGCGACGGGGTTAATTGGACCGCGGCGCAATCGCCGCAAAGTGTGGCGAGAATCGAGCAAGACGACCTGGATGTTGCCTCACCCTCCGCTGTCATTCCCCGCGAAGGCGGGGAATCCAGTACGCCGCGGCCTCTCGATTTGAATCACTGCGGCCTCTGGGATACTGGATCGCCCGCCTGCGCGGGCGATGACACCTCCCAAGATGCCAACAGCATGATCTTTCCGGAAAACCGCTTCGCACTTTTCCGGATCATGCTTTAGTCCTCGATCCCATACCGGTGCAGATCGTTGCCGTACGTGTCGAGCCACTTCTTGGCGCGCTCCATCGACGGGCAGACCTTGCCGCATACGCGCCAGAACCGCGCCGAGTGGTTCATCTCGACGAGATGTGCGACCTCATGGGCGGCGAGATAGTCGAGCACGAAGGGTGGCGCGAGGATCAGGCGCCAGGAGAACGACAGAGAGCCGGCAGAGGTGCAGGAACCCCAGCGGCTGGACTGGTCGCGGATCGAGAGCCGCTTGACCCTGACACCGAGCTCGGCGGCGTAGGCTTCCGCCGAGCGCTGCAAGTCGCGGCGCGCCTCGCGCTTGAGGAAGTCGCTGACGCGGCGGTCGACGTGTTCAAGGCCGCCGGCGACGCAGAGAATGCGCTCACCGCTGTCGCGCATCTCGGTCCACACCGTGCCGCGCTGGCCGGCGCGATGAACGATGCGATGGGGCGTGCCGCGCAGCGGTATCACCGTGCCTGGCTGGAAGGGTGCGGCCTTCGGCAAGCGGCCAAGGCGCGCGGCGATCCACGCGCCGTGACGCTGCGCGAAATCCTTGGCTTCGGCGAGCGTGCCGCGCGGCGGCATGGTGAGGATGGCTTCGCGATCGCTCGGATGAATTCTGAGCGTGTAGCGGCGCGCGCGGCGGTGCCGGCGCAATCGGATGGCAAAAAATTGCGATCCGTGGGTGATGACGAGGGTCTTCGGTTCGTGGGGCCGACGATAGAGGAGTGCGCGAGTGGCCATGTCTGACAGTCCGGGGGGCAGGAGAGCGCCCGGATTCTGCCATAACCGCCGCCAGGGAAAGCGCTCGGCGCAAAAACAAATCATTTGCCCAATATACAGCGGTCAGGCGTCCGGGAGGCCCTACAGACTGGGGTTGGAACCATCAATTTTCGCCCCCGCTGGATGCATGCGACACCCCCAAGGGGTGAATAGAGACTCACTCCTACGAGGCTACCTAAATACCGCGAATCTGGAGGGAACTTGCCCCCGCTGGAAGCTCCGCCAGGGGCTGAGATTTCGACGGGAAAGCCGAAATCTGGAGGTTATTCGGCCGCAAGAGCCTGCAACGAGCTCGGATTCGAAGCCGAAACCATGAAATCGTGAATCCGCGGCACGATCTCCGACTTGAAACGCGATCCGTTGAACACGCCGTAATGTCCGACGCCCTTCTGGACGTAATGAACGCGGCGATGATCGGGAATCGCGCTACACAATGTGTGCGTAGCTTCGGTCTGACCGAGACCGGAGATGTCGTCGTTCTCGCCTTCGACCGTCATCAACGCGACGCGCTTGATCTTGGAAGGATCGACGCGGGTTCCGCGATGGGTCATCTCGCCCTTCGGCAGCGAGTGCTTCACGAAGACGGTGTCGACCGTCTGCAGGTAATACTCGGCCGAGAGATCCATCACCGCGAGATATTCGTCATAGAAGTCGCGATGCTTGTCGACGAGGTCGCCATCGCCCTTCACCAGATTGGCGAACAGCTGCTTGTGGGCATCCATGTGCCGGTCGAGATTCATGCTGATGAAGCCGTTGAGCTGCAGGAATCCCGGATAGACGTCGCGCATCATGCCCGGATGCGGGAACGGCACCTTGGTGATGACGTGGTTGCGGAACCAGTCGATACCGCGCTCCTGGGCGAGGTTGTTCACCGCGGTCGGATTGCGGCGGGTGTCGATGGGTCCGCCCATCAGCGTCATCGAGGTCGGCACGAACGGATCGCGCCGTGCTTCCATGATCGAGACGGCCGCGACGACCGGCACGGAGGGCTGGCACACCGCCATCACATGGGTGTTGCCGCCGAGAATGTGCAGCATCTCGATGACATAGTCGATGTAGTCGTCGAGATCGAAGCGGCCTTCGCTCAGCGGCACCATGCGGGCATCGGCCCAGTCGGTGATGTAGACCTCATGCGCCGGCAGGAAGGCCTCGACCGTGCCGCGCAGAAGCGTCGCATAATGGCCGGACATCGGGGCCACGATCAGTACGCGCGGCTGAGGGCTGCGCAGCGGGCGGGCGAACTTGCGGTCGAAGTAGAGCAGCTTGCAGAACGGCTTTTCCCAGACCGAGCGGATTTCGACGGGGACGCGGATGCCGTTGACCTCGGTGTCGTCGATACCCCATTCCGGCTTGCCATAGCGGCGCGTGGTGCGCTCGAACAATTCGCAGGCCGCGGCGACCGACTTGCCGACCTCGGTGCGAGCCCAGGGATTGAGGGGATTCTGAAACAGCAACTTGGTTGCGTCGGTGACCGCTCGTGCCGGATTGAGAGAGGCTTGAGCCATCTCGTACATCCAGTACATCGGCGTCGTCAGGACCGGACTGCCTTCTGCAGCCAGGGGCGGCGCGCCGCCGAACTCACCAATGGGCATCGTTATATTCCTCTTCGCATCGCAACATACTGCCGGATGCGCAATATTGCGTCAATGCGTGGTTCCGTACATCTACGTAGCCGAAACGAGTAAATCAGCCTGAATCCACGGGAAAGTGACGTTATTCGCCGCTCGAGAGCAGCGAGCCGTGCCTTCTGGCGCTGCGCAATAGGGCAAGGAATGCCCCAAAAGAAGCAACCAGCAGCACCGCGTTGATGGCCAACGCCTCCAGCATCAGATCGGTCCTAAAGGCGTGCTCGATCAGCAGCGCGCGCATTCCCTCGAAGGCGTAGGTCGGCGGCAACGCCCAGGCGACGTATTGCAGCCAGGCAGGGAGCACGCTGACGGGATAATAGACGCAGGCCGGCGGCAGGATGGCGAACATCAGGGTCCAGACGATGCTCTCGGCGCCGAGGCCGTTGCGCAGCACCAGGCCCGAGACGAAGATGCCGACCGACCAGCTCGTGAAGATCAGATTGCAGAAGAACGCGATCAGCGGCAGGCCGAGGGCATAGACGTTGAAGTGAAACAGGACCAGCGCGAGCAGGGTCATGGGGATGATCCCGATCGCGAGCCGGATCAGGCTCATGACCATCAGCGACAGCAGAAACTCGATCGGCTTCAGCGGACTCATCATGAGGTTGCCGATGTTGCGCGCCCACATCTCCTCCAGGAACGAGATGGAGAAGCCGAGCTGGCCGCGGAACAGGATGTCCCAGAGGATGACGGCGCCGATCAGCGTGCCGCCGGCGCGCGCGAAGAAATTGGCGTTCTCGGCGATGTAGAGCTGGAGGAAGCCCCAGGTGATGACCTGCAGTGCCGGCCAGTACAACAGCTCGAGCAGCCGCGGCCAGGACGACATGAGGAGGTACCAATAGCGCAGGATCATCGCGCCGATGCGATGGACGGATATGCCGCGGTGGAGGGAGAGTTCGGTCATGGGTGCACCGCGCAGCTCGGATGAGACCCGTTACCCCATCTACGATTGCAGCTCACCTCGCCGCCTCCTTTGCGCCGTTCACCCGGCCGCGCGCGACGTCCAGAAACACCTCCTCCAGCGTGGTGCGGTTGTAGCGGGCCATGATCGCCTCCGGTGCGTCGTCGTCCTCGATCCGACCGCGTTTCATGATGATGACGCGGTCGCAGAGCCGCTCGACCTCGAGCATGTTGTGCGAGGCCAGCAGGATGGTGGCGTTTTTGTTCCGGCGGTACCGCTCCAGATGCGCGCGCACCCAGTCGGCGGTATCAGGATCGAGCGAGGCGGTCGGCTCGTCCAGGAGCAGCAGCTCGGGCTGGTTGATCAGCGCTTTCGCCAGCGCAACGCGGGTCTTCTGCCCGGCGGAGAGCTTGCCGTTGGCGCGGTCAATGAAATCGCCGAGGTCGAGATCCTCGGCGAGCTCAGCGATGCGGTCGGCGAGATTCTTCACTGCATAGAGCTTGCCGAACACGGTGAGATTCTGCCGCACCGTGAGCCGCATCGGCATGTCGACGTAAGGGCTCTCGAAATTCATCCGCCCCAGCACGGCTGCGCTGTCCTCGGGCATCCTGTGACCGAGCACCTGGACGCGGCCGGAGGTCGGCAGTACCAGACCCATGATCATCGCGATGGTCGTGGTCTTGCCGGCGCCGTTGCCGCCGAGGAGCCCGGTAATGCTGCCGCGCGCAAGCGAAAAGGAGATGTCGTCGACGGCGCGGGTCTGCTTGTAGACCTTGACGAGGTGATCGACCGCGATTGCCGCGGGCGAAATGCGATCCGCGACAGTCGGCCGACTTGAAGCCTTGTCATTCTCGGTCATGCTGGCCGTTCTTCTGCTATTGCAGCGAAGAGCGCAAGGCTTGTAATTCCTGGCAGGTTCCGTGAGCCGCGCGTTTGTGACTTGGAAGGCACCGCCACATTGGCCGATATGACCGAAATTGCCGATTCCGACTTCCGCCACGCGCAGCGGCATATCCGCCTCGACACCATCCTGCGGCTGCGTTGGCTGGCGGTGCTGGGCCAGCTCGCCGCGATCTTCATCGTGGCCCAGGGGCTCGAGTTCAACGTCGAGATCGTCCCCTGTGTCAGCATCATTGCGCTGTCGGCGACGCTCAATCTGGCGCTCCAGACCGCGGCCAATCCGATGCGGCGGCTGGAGCCGATGCAGGCGGCTGGCCTCCTCGCGCTGAACATCGTGGAGCTGGCAGGTCTGCTGTTCTTCACCGGCGGACTGCAGAACCCGTTCTCGTTCCTGTTCCTCGCGCCCGTGCTGATCTCGGCTACCGCGCTGCCGGCCCGCTTCACCTTCGGCCTCGGCCTGCTCGCGGTTGCCTGCGCGTCGGCGCTGTTCTTCTTCCATTTTCCACTGCCGTGGGATTCCGAAGATCCGTTGGTGCTGCCGCCGATCTATCTCGTCGGCGTCTGGCTCTCGATCGCGCTCGCGATCGGCGTGACCAGCCTCTACTCCTTCCAGGTGACCGAGGAAGCGCGCAAGCTTGCCGACGCGTTGGCCGCGACCGAGCTGGTGCTGACGCGCGAGCAGCATCTGACCCAGCTCGATGGCCTTGCTGCCGCGGCCGCGCACGAGCTCGGCACGCCGCTCGCAACCATCTTCCTGATCTCGCGCGAATTGGAGAAGACGGTGAAGGACGCGAGCATCGCCGCCGACCTGAAGACCTTGCGCGAGCAGACCCAGCGCTGCCGCGACATCTTGAGCAAGATCACCCAGCTCTCCTCCACCGGAGCACCGTTCGACCGCATGAAACTGTCGGAGCTGATCGAGGAGGTGGTGGCGCCACACCGCGATTTCGGCGTCGAGATCAAGGTTCGGATCGCGGTGGCGGCGGCGTCCGAGCCGGTCGGCTCGCGCAATCCGGCAATCCTCTACGGTATCGGCAACATCGTCGAGAACGCAGTCGATTTCGCTCGCACCACCGTCGAGGTGAACGCCTGGTGGAACAAGGACAATATCGAGCTCGTGATCTCCGACGATGGCCCCGGCATTCCGCCCGATATCCTCAATCGGATCGGCGAGCCCTATCTGTCGCGGCGGCGCACCCAGGATGACGGCGGCGGCGAACGGCGTGGCCTCGGCCTCGGCGTGTTCATCGCGCGAACCCTGCTCGAACGCACCGGAGCCAAGGTCTCGTTTACCAACCGGATCTTTCCGGAACACGGCGCCGTGGTTCAGATCACATGGCCGAGACAGCGTTTTGAGGCTATCGAGACGCTCGAACAAACAATAGGATAGCCGCGACCTTGCGTCGCACAACGGGGCGGATCGACGATTTGCCGCCTTGGCACCGCGCGATTGCGACGCCATATGTCAATGCGCTGGAGAGAGGACACAACCTTGAACGCCATCGCCGAACTGAACGAACAGACCGACCGCTCGCTGCTCATCGTTGAGGACGACAAACCGTTCCTGGAGCGGCTGTCGCGCGCCATGGAGACACGGGGCTTTGCCGTGACATCATGCGACACTGTCTCCGACGGACTTGCGCAGATCGGCAAGTCGGCCCCGGCCTTCGCGGTGGTGGATTTGCGGCTCGGTGACGGCAATGGCCTCGACGTGGTCTCGGCGTTGAAGAAGAAGCGCCCGGACGCACGCGCGATCGTGCTGACCGGTTATGGCAACATCGCCACCGCCGTCACCGCGGTGAAGATGGGCGCGATCGATTATCTCTCCAAGCCCGCGGATGCCGACGACGTCGTCGCCGCACTGCTCTCGACCAATGCGAAAAAGTCCGAGCTGCCGACGAATCCGATGTCGGCCGACCGCGTCCGCTGGGAGCACATTCAGCGCATTTACGAGATGTGCAACCGCAACGTCTCGGAAACGGCGCGCCGGCTGAACATGCACCGGCGCACGTTGCAGCGGATTCTGGCGAAGCGCGCGCCGCGGTGAGTTTCAGCCGTACTCGTGCCCGGGACGCAGCGCAGCGCGAAGTGATGCGCTGCTGAGCCGGGGCCCATGCCTCGGCTTGAACCACTGTCTGCTGGGTGCCGGCTCTGCGCAGCAATGCACCGGAACCATCCTACTCCCAAAAGTCGACGTGACCCTGAGGATCGACCAGGCGGTTGATCCGAAGCGCTGCTGCCATTCCAAATCGCACCGTCATCTGCTTGCGCGTGGCGGCAGCCAGCTTGTGCTCGGGCGCCTCGCAATGCAGGTGCGCGCCATAGGCGTCGGCGATGATCAGGCCGGTGTCTTCAGGAAAGATCTCGCAGGGCAGATCCTGCGTGAAGGCGAAGAACAGCCGGTCGCAATGGGCGCGGTATTCGTGCCATTTCTGGTCGGCGCGCAGATCCTCCACCGACGACTTGATCTCGACGATCCAGATCTCGCCGCGCTCGTTCAGCGCCACGAGATCGGCGCGCCGGCCCGACGGCAGCGGCAATTCGCTGATGCAGGAGAAGCCGAGCGAGCGCAAAAGCCGCGCCGTGCCGCGCGCGATGGCGAGCGCCGTCTCCGACTGGCGGCGATCGGGCGGCGGCACGAGGGCGATGCGGGCGGTGTTGTCCATGGGGGCAAGATAGCCGATTCCATGAAGCGCGGACACTGTCTCCCCCCACCCGTCATTCCGGGGCGCGCACAGCGCGAGCCCGGAATCCATAACCACAGGGAGACGTGTCGGGCAAAGCAGGTAACTCCGACTCTTCGCAAAACTGCTGCCTGTGGTTATGGGTCCCGGGCTCGCGCTGCGCGCGCCCCGACGGCGAGTGCGGAACCGCACTCGCCCTTAACACTTATTACGCAGCCGCCGCACCCGGGCGGAACCACCCAGGCTGCGCGCATGATCGACGATCTCTGGTACAAGAATGGCGTGATCTATTGCCTCTCCGTCGGCTCCTATATGGACGCCAATGGCGACGGTGCCGGCGACTTCAAGGGCCTGCTCCGCCGGCTCGATTATCTGCACGGGCTCGGCATCACCGCGATCTGGCTGATGCCGTTCCAGACCTCGCCCGGCCGCGACGACGGCTACGACATCGCCGATTATTACAGCGTCGACGCCCGTTACGGCACGCTGGGCGACTTCGTCGAGTTCGCCCATGGCTGCAAGCAGCGCGGCATCCGCGTCATCATCGACCTCGTCGTCAATCACACCTCGGACCAGCACCACTGGTTCAAGGAGGCGCGGCGCGACAAGAGCTCGCCCTATCGTGACTGGTACGTGTGGTCCGACAAGAAGCCCGGCAATGCCAACGAGGGCATGGTGTTTCCCGGTGTGCAGAAATCAACCTGGACGCACGACAAGGAGGCTGGCGCCTGGTACTTCCACCGCTTCTACAATTTCCAGCCCGATCTCAACACCTCGAATCCGCACGTGCAGGCTGAGATCCTCAAGATCATGGGCTTCTGGATCCAGCTCGGCGTCTCCGGCTTCCGCATGGACGCCGTGCCCTTCGTGATCGCGACCAAGGGTGCGAAGGTGAAGAAGCCGGTCGAGCAGTATGACATGCTGCGCGCGTTCCGCGAATTCCTGCAATGGCGCCAGGGCGACGCCATCATCCTCGCCGAAGCCAATGTGCTGCCGAAGACCGACATCGAATATTTCGGCCGCGATGCCGACCGCATGCACATGATGTTCAACTTCCATGTCAACCAGCATCTGTTCTACGCGCTGGCCTCAGCCGACTCGCGCCCTCTGGCCAAGGCGCTGAAGGCGACCAAGCCGCGGCCGGCGACGGCGCAATGGGGCCTGTTCCTGCGCAATCACGACGAGCTCGATCTCGGACGACTTACCAAGGCGCAGCGCGAGGTCGTGTTCAAATGCTTCGGCCCCGACAAGGACATGCAGCTGTACGACCGCGGCATCCGCCGCCGCCTCGCGCCGATGCTGGGCGGCGACCGCCGGCGGCTCGAGCTCGCCTACAGCCTGATGTGCACGCTGCCGGGGACGCCGGTGATCCGCTATGGCGACGAGATCGCGATGGGCGACGATCTCTCATTGCCCGAACGCAATTGCTCGCGCACGCCGATGCAATGGTCGACCGAGCCGCATGGCGGCTTCACCAAGAGCGACAAGCCGGCCTGCCCCGTCATCGACAAGGGGCCTTATGGCTTTCCGCACGTCAACGTCGCAAAACAGCGGCGCGATCCCAACTCCATGCTGAACTGGACCGAGCGCATCGTCCGCATGCGCAAGGAGGTGCCGGAAGTCGGCTGGGGCGATTTTGCGGTCATTCCCGTGCGCGATCCCGCCGTGTTCATCATGCGCTATGATTGGCGCAACAATTCGGTGCTGTTCGTGCACAATCTCGATGAGAAACCGCGCGAGATCGCGTTCTCGGCCGGATTGCCCGGCGAGACTGGCGCGCACCTGATCAACCTGCTTGCGGAGGACCACAGCCACGCCGACAAGCGCGGCCAGCACCGCGTCGTGCTGGAGCCATACGGCTACCGCTGGTACCGCGTCGGCGGGCTGGATTATCTGTTGAAGCGGAGCGACATCGACGAAGCTACGGTGCGGGATAAGAAGCATCGGGGGTGATGTGGTCGTTTTGCTGTCCCCACGCTCACAGCTGTCGTCCCGGACAAGCGCGCCTCGAGCGCGCATAGATGCGGACCCATAACCGCAAAATGAAGAGTGGAGCGACCCGGCAACTCCGAATCGTCGCAAAACAGCTCCCTGTGGCTATGGTGATCGTCGCTCCGCCCTCCACAACGCTTGGCGTTGCCAAGAGCTGCGCCCATCCGGGACGACAGCTAGGGTGGAGCGACGATGACCCCCTCGTTGCCGCGCAAATCCAGCACGCCTTCGATCCCATCACCTTCGCGATCCAGAAACGTCGAGAGCAATATCCTGCTGTCGAAACCGATCGCGCTGGTGGTCACCGCGATCGGATCGGGACCGAGATTGAGTGCCACAATCACCGTCCTGCCGCCGGCCTCGCGGCGGTACATCAGGAGATCGCCTTGCGCCGCGACCGGATGATAATCGCCTACGACCAACGGGGGACAGCCCCTCCGCACGGCGATCAGGCGCTTGTAGAGATTGAGGATCGAGCGCGAATCGGCTTCGAGATTGGCGACATTCTCGTGGATATGGTCCTCCGGCAGCGGCAGCCACGGCCTCACCTCCGAAAAGCCGGCGAAGTTCGACGAATCCCATTGCATCGGCGTGCGGCAGCCGTCGCGGCCGACACCGATGCCGGGCACGTTCTTCTCGAAGGGATCGCGCACATCCTCCGGCGCGATCGCGAGCTGGTGCATGCCGATCTCGTCGCCGTAGTAAAGCGTCGGCGTGCCGCGCAGCGTCAGCAGCAGCATGGCCGCGACGCGGGCCTGCTCCGGCCCGACCCGGCTCGCCACGCGCGGGCGATCATGATTGCCGAGCACCCAGTTCGGCCAGGCGCCGCGCGGCAGCGACCTCTCGTAATCCTCTATGATCTTCTCGATCGAGCGCGCGCTCCAGAAGGTCGAGAGCAGCGCGAAATTGAACGGCATCTGCGCGCCGGTCAGATCGTTGCCGTAATAGGCCATCAGGCGGTGCAGCGGCAGATAGATCTCGCCGATCAGGACGCGCGCGCCATAGGAATCGGTGACACGCCGCATCTCGGCGATGACGTCATGCACTTCCGGCTGGTCGGTCGAGTATTGCGTCAGGATTCTTTCGTTCGGCGGCCGACCCTCGACATAATGCGGGTTCGGCGGGTTGTCGCGGAATTCGGCGTCCTTGATCAGGTGCCAGATCACGTCGACGCGAAAACCATCGACGCACCTGTCCAGCCAGAATCGCATCACGTCATAGATCGCGGTGCGAACCTCCGGATTGCGCCAGTTGAGATCCGGCTGCTGGGCGAGGAAGGCGTGATAGTAATATTGGCCCGTCGTCTCGTCGAATTGCCACGCGCTGCCGCCGAACTCGGACAGCCAGTTGTTCGGCACGCCGCCGCCGGGTGCCGGATCGCGCCAGATGTACCAGTCGCGCTTGGGATTGTCGCGCGAGGCGCGGCTCTCGATGAACCAGGGATGCTGGTCGGAGGTGTGGTTCGGCACGAGGTCGAGGATCAGCTTGAGGCCATTGTCGTGGGCGGCCGCGAGCAGCGCATCGAAATCCGCCATCGTGCCGAACAGCGGCTCGATGCCGACATAATCGGAGATGTCGTAGCCGAAATCGGCCATCGGCGAGGGAAAGATCGGCGACAGCCAGATCGCGTCGACACCGAGCGATTTGACGTAAGGCAGCCGCCGCAGGATGCCGGCGAGATCGCCGACACCGTCACCGTTGGAGTCCTGAAACGAGCGCGGATAGATCTGATAGAAGATGCCGTCGCGCCACCAATTCTCGTTGCCGTGAGCCATGCCGGAAGACCACCCGAATCTACGCCTTGCGCGGGAGAACGCGACAGCAACGCCCCGGTTCAAATTGGCAGGCCAATTGGAACGGCCGTGTGACGGGTGTTCCCGGGAGGCGGCCCGAATCTTTTGCTTGGCGGCTCGGCAAAAATCGGCATTGTGAGGTCATGACCGAGCAAAACGACACCAAAGCCAAGGCGGGCGCGATCATCGTTCCCGTGACGCTGTTCGAGCAGAACTGCACCATCATCTGGGATGAGCCTTCCAAGAAGGCCGTGGTGATCGATCCCGGCGGCGACGTGCCGAAGATCCTGGATGCGATCAAGCAGACGGGCGTCACCGTGGAGAAAATCTGGCTGACCCATGGCCATATCGATCATGTCGGCGGCGCGGCCGAGCTGCGCGATGCACTGAGGGTGCCGATCGAGGGTCCGCATGTCGCGGACAAGTTCCTGCTCGACAATGTCGTCGCAAGCGGCGCGCGCTTCGGCATGACCGGAGGTCGCGACTTCACGCCTGACCGCTGGCTCGACGAAGGCGACAGCGTGTCGATTGGAAGCCTGCAATTCGACATCCTGCACTGCCCCGGCCATTCTCCCGGCAGCGTGGTGTTCTTCAACAAAGACTTGCGTTTCGCCCATGTCGGCGACGTCTTGTTCGCGGGCTCGGTCGGGCGCACCGACCTGCCCGGCGGCAGTCACGCCACGCTGATCAATTCAATCAAGACGAAGTTGCTGCCGCTCGGCGACGATGTCGGCTTCATCTGCGGCCATGGCGCCGGCTCGAGCATCGGCCAGGAGCGGATGACCAATCCGTTCATCACCGGCGAGATGTAGGACTACTCCGCCGCCTCGGCGAGCACGGGCTCGCCGAGATGGCGCTCGCCCCATTCGCGAATGGCGGCGACGAGGGGCACGAAACTCTTGCCCTTGCGCGTGAGGCGATATTCCACCTTCGGCGGCACCTCGCCGAAATCCTTGCGGTCGATCAGGCCGCTCTCGGTCAGCGCCTTCAATTCGCGGCTGAGTACGCGCGGCGTGATCGCGGCGCTGCCCTCGGTGCCGCGCAGCAGACCGCTTCTGATCTCGCCATAGCGGCGCGGGCCATCCTTGAGATCCCAGACGATGCGCAGCTTGTACTTGCCGCTGATCATCTTCTGAAACGCCGCAACCGGACAGGCGCGCAGCGGGATCGCTCTTGCCTTCGCCATGTCGTCTCCTCCATGCGCAGCCAGTTTTCTTACGCGAACCGGCATCCACTTCGCTCGAAAACGCCACGCGGCAAGAATAGGAGCAGCGGCGAAAAAGTCCATACTATCAATTTTGTCCATACTTGCAGGACCGCGCGCAAGGCGCAGATGATGACGCACAAGACGAACCAAGGAGCGTCACATGAAGCACTTCATGATCAGATACCAGTTCAAGAACGGCACGACGGAAGAATGGCACCGGGAGATCGCCCGCTTCATCAAGGCGATCGACGGCGATCCGGAGCTGAAAGGACGGATCTTCTATCGCGTCCTGAAGGCGCGCGACGAGGGCAGCTATTTCCACCTCGCCAGCGCCAGCGATGAGGGCGCGCAAAAAGCTCTGCAATCGCGCGACTTCTTCAGGGCTTATCAGGAGATGACGCGGAAGATTGCGGGCGGCGAGGTGACGGTGACGCCGATCGAGGTGATCGATCAGACGATAGCTTCGGCGGGCTGAGTCGACGGCGCCGCCACGAGCTCCGCCGTCGTCCCGGACCAGCGGGACCATAACCACAGGGAGAAGTTTGGCGCGGCCTGATAACTCCGGGTCCCCGCAACCACATCCGCGTGTGGTTATGGGTACCGGATCGGCACGCGCTTGGGGCGCGCTTGTCCGAGACGACGGCGGCGAGCTATTTCATTAGCCCCGCGGCGGTCAGCGCGCGCGTGATGATCTGGCCGAGATCGAAGCCGTGAGACTTTTCTCGCTTCGGCTCGGTCGGCTCTGCGACCGCAGAGCGGATCGAGCGGGCGAGATGTGGTGCGGGCGTCAGAGCCGGCTTTGCCTCCACCTTCTTCTTCGCCTCCGCGATCCAGCCGGTCAGGCCGAAGAACTTTGCGATGTGATAGGACGAGGAGATGCCGGCCTCGATCAGGAACGCGCCTTCCATGCCGTAGCGCTGGTCGTTGTCGGCTAGCCCAAGCGGCGTGCCATGCGCCATGTCGGTGATGGCGTAGGACTCGACCAGCGTCTCGCCGTCGTTATTCCACCAGGTCTGACGCGGATAGCCGTCGACATTGGTCTCCGCCATCGGCACTTCGGGCAGTTCGTGCAAGTCGAGCCACTGCTTGACGATCTCGTTGGCATTGCCGGGATTGACAGTGCGGTCGGCACTGCCATGCCACACCGAGATCTTCGGCCAGGGCCCGCGATGATCAGAGGCGCTGCGTACGAGATCGCCGAGCTCGCGCGCAGGACGCGCCGGGGAATGAAACATGCCGTCCAGCGCCTCGCGCAGATTCGAGGCGATGCCATAGGGCAATCCGGCGATAACAGCGCCGGCCGCGAAGACCTCCGGATAGGTCGCGAGCATCACCGACGTCATGCCGCCGCCGGCGGAAAGGCCGGTGATGAAGATGCGCCTGGAATCAATGCGGTGCGCGTCCGCCATATGTGCGATCATCTCGCGGATCGAATGCGCTTCGCCGCTGCCGCGCATCGTGTCCTCCGGATTGAACCAGTTGAAGCAGGTGTTGGCATTGTTGATGCGCTGCTGCTCGGGCATCAACAGCGCGAAGCCGTAATGCTGCGCCAGCGTCGACCATCCCGCGCCGAGATCGTAAGCGGCCGCGGTCTGGCCGCAGCCATGCAGCACGACGACGAGCGCGCGCGGCTTCTGCAGCTGCGCCGGCACGAAGGCGAACATGCGCAAGGCCCCCGGATTGTCACCGAAGCCCGTGACCTCTCGCAGCGGGCTGGATGAATCCGCGCTGCGGCCGAGCTCGGCAAAGCGCAGACCGTCCAGCTTGGGCAGACGTCTCAACAGATCGACATTTCGCGCTAACGACACGGCAGCTTCCTGGTGGGCGACATTCCAACGTCCAGCCCAACCAGATAGTTGCTGCGTTGCAAAATAAAAAGACCGTGCGCTGTCAATCCCAGCGAAAATCGCGGGAAATCCGCTGGAATCCGCATGCATTAACCGTCGCGCCTCAACTTCGTGCCTATACACGGCGCATCCGCGCCAGAAATGCGGCACAGATCATGATGAATGTCACAAACAGCACGAGCGACACGAGGAATCCTGCGCGCGCTGATTGCAATGATTCGATCGCGAAGAACACCGCGCCGATTGCGGCCACTCCGGCCGCATTTCCGATCTGCGCCATCGTACCGTATATGCCGGATGCGGAGCCTGCGGCGGCGGGCTTCACCGTCGAGAGCACCGCGCCGGAGAGCGGTGCCATCACCAATCCCTGACCGTAGCCGAAGATGATCATGGTCAGCGCGAGCTGGAGCGGCGACGGAGCATCGACACGGCCCGCAACAAGCGCAAGCGCCGCAAGACCTGCGATCTGCAACATGCAGCCTTCAGTCAACACCTTGGTGCCGCGATGCCGTGCCCGCACGCCGCTGTGGCGCGAGGCCACGACGAAGGCGAGCGCCAGCGGAATGAAGGCCATGCCGGCCGCGAGCGGTGGGATATTCAGGCCGCGCTGCATGAACAGCGTCATCACCAGATAGAACGAGAGATTGGCAAGGAAGAAAAAGAAGACGGCGCCGAGGCCGCGCAGGAAGGCGGCGTCCGCCAGCAGCGTGAGATCGACCAACGGCATGCCGCCGGCGGCTGCGACCGCTTGCTCCAGCTTCAGGAACGCGGTGAGGATCACCCCGCCGACTGCCATCACCGCCCACAGCCACGGCGCCCAGCCGAGATCGTGACCGAACAGCAGCGGGCCGATCAGGCACAATAACCCCGCGAACAGCACCACGCTGCCCCTGATGTCGAGCCTTGTACCCGCCCGTCGCGGCACCGACGGCATGATGCGCCAGGCCGCAGTCGCGATGACAAGGCCAAACGGCACATTGACGAAGAACACCGAGCGCCAACCGGTGCCCGCGAGATCGATTGTGACGAGAAAACCGCCGAGCAGGAAGCCCGCGGCGCCCGCAAGCCCGAGCACGATGCCGTAAATGGCGAAGGCGCGGTTGCGCTCGTCGTCGGTGAACAAAAGATGCAGCGTCGCCAGCACCTGCGGCACCATCAACGCCGCGGTCGCGCCCTGCGCCAGCCGCGCGATGATCAGCTCGACGCCGGATTGTGCGAGTCCGCACCACAGCGAGGTCGCCGTGAAGCCGAGCACGCCGGCCAGGAAGACATCCTTTGTGCCGTGGATGTCGCCGAGCCGGCCGCCGGTCACGACCAGCGTGGCATAGGCGATGAGGTAGATCGCGATGATGGATTCGATCTCGGCCGGCGAGGCTTTCAGCTCGACGGCGATGGTGGGAATCGCGACATTGACCACGAAGGCGTCGACGCCGAACATGAACTGGGCGGCCACGACGATGGCCAGCACCCACCAGCGGCGGGTCGAATCGAGCGGCTTTGTGACGATCTGATGCATTGGGGCACGACTTTGGACTATGGTTGCCCCGATGATTTCAGATCGCGAGTGGCACCGCGATTACCTCACAGGTAGGCTTCGCGCGTTTCTCTTCGCCTCTCCCCGCAAGCGGGGACAGGAGGAAGATTCAACGCATGTCTGCATTCCGTCATGCGGGACATCGTGCGATTGCGTTCGCTTCCGCGAGCACGTAGCCTCGCCGCTTCAACAAGCAGAAAATCCAGCCGGAGAGAACGCCATGGCGCGCCTGAAATTCGGAGCCTTCCTTGCCCCGCATCACCCGATCGGCGAGCATCCGATGCTGCAGTTCCGGCGCGATCTCGACCTGGTCGAGCAGCTGGATGCGCTCGGCTATGACGAGTTCTGGTGCGGCGAGCATCATTCCTCCGGCTGGGAGATGATCGCATCGCCCGAGATGTTCCTGGCCGCCGCCGGCGAGCGCACGAAGCGGATCAAGCTCGGCACCGGCGTGGTGTCGCTGCCCTATCACCATCCCTTCAACGTCGCTCAGCGCATGGTGCAGCTCGACCACATGACCGGCGGCCGCGCCATCTTCGGCTCCGGTCCGGGCGCGCTGGCCTCCGATGCGCACACGCTCGGCATCGATCCGATGACCCAGCGCGACCGTCAGGACGAGGCGATCGGCATCATCCGCCGCCTCTTCAACGGCGAGCGCGTCACCGCCAAGAGCGACTGGTTCACGATGAACGATGCCGCGCTGCAGATCCTGCCCTTGCAGGAGGAGATGCCGTTCGTGGTGGCCTCGCAGATCTCGCCCTCCGGCATGACGCTGGCCGGCAAATACGGCATCGGCATCATCTCGCTGGGTTCGATGACGACGCAGGGTCTGATGTCGCTGCAGCAGCAGTGGCAGTTCGCCGAAGATGCCGCCAAGAAGCATGGCACAAAGGTCGACCGCGCCGACTGGCGCGTGCTGCTGACCTGGCATATCGCCGAAACGCGCGAGCAGGCGCGCCGCGAGGCCGGCGCCGGCCTGATGCGCTGGCACAACGAATATAATGTCGGCACGCTGCAGCGGCCGGGGCTCACCGCGTTCTCGTCGCCCGATGAAGCCGTGGACAAGACCGCGTTCGTCGAGGGCGCCGCGTCCACGATCGGCACGCCCGACGATCTCGTCAAAACCATCAAGAACGTGATGCAGGTCTCCGGCGGCGTCGGCGCCATCATCGGCTTCGTGCACGACTGGGCCAATCCGGAAGCCACGCGCCGCAGCTGGGACATGGTGGCGCGCTACGTCGTGCCAGAGATCAACGGCTATATCGACGGTCTTCGCAAGTCGCAGAAATTCGTGATCGAGAACCGCGCGATCTTCGAGCGTGCGGGTCAGGCGGTGATGGCCAAGATCCTGGAGAACGAGAAGGCCGCCGAGGCGCTGAAGGTGACCGGCCCCGGCCGCGTCGCCATTCCCGCCGTCAACGCCCCGGACCTGCAGAAGGAAGCGGCAAAGCGGTAGGCAGCATGGCCGCCGGTTCGACAGAACGTCTTGGCGGCGTCGGAGCGAGCGCCTCGTCCATCGAGACGACCGCTTCCAGCAGTCTCCTCTATGCAGGCGAAATGCATCGCACGGCATTTCCTGGAGAATATCGAGGTGTCGCTCGCACCCGGCTACAAGCCGGACTGGCAGATGTGGCCGATCCCGAAGCCGCGGGATGGGTTGCGGGTGACGGTGAGGGCGGCGTGAGCTTGCGTGTCCCGGACGCGCAAAGCGCGAGCCGGGACCCAGAATCTTGCGACACGTTCGGCCTGGAGAGATGGCCCCCGGCTCTGCAGCGCATCGCTGAACTGGACGATGCTTCGCATCGCCAGGACAGCGCTGCGCCGCGTCCTGGGCACGAGAGCGCCCCCTACGCCTCCTGATCGAACGCCTTGCGCAGCGCCACATAGCCCTGCTGCTGCTGGCTCCAGTTGCGGCCGCCGGTCATGGCGCCGTCGACGACGAGGTCGTGGCCGTTGACGAAACTGGATTCGTCGCTGGCCAGGAACACCGCGGCATGGGCGATGTCATCGGGAAGGCCGGCGCGCGGGATCGGCTGCGCGGTCTTGTAGACCTCGCGCATCACTGCCGGCGTCTTCTCCGCGGCGTCGGTCGAGAGCCCCAGCGCCTTGCCGAAGATGCCGGTTGCGATCGCGCCGGGCGAGATCGAGTTGACGCGGACATTCGATTCACCGAGCTCCATCGCCACGCATTTGGTGAGATGGATCACCGCCGCCTTGGCCGCACTATAGACCATCGAGGACGAGAAGCCGGCGAGGCGGCCGGCGATGCTGCCATTGTTGATGATGCTGCCTGCCCCCTGCTTCCTCATGTAGGGAGCGGCGTGCTTCATGCCGAGCATGACGCTGCGGACCAGGGTCGCCATGGCCGCATCGAACCGCTCGACCTCAAGGCCCTCGATGCCGCCGGTCTGTGCCGGGCCGCCGGCATTGTTGAACAGGCAATCAATCCTGCCGAATTTCTCGACCGCGAGCGCGATCAGCGCCTGCATCTGCGCTTCGACCGTGACGTCGGTCTGGCGGAAGATGCAATTGGCCCCGAGCTGCCCCGCCAGCGCTTCGCCTTCCGGTACGCGCCGACCCGCGATCACAATTTTGGCACCTTCGGCAACGAAGACTTCCGCAGTGCGCAATCCGATCCCGCTCGTCGCCCCCGTAATCACCGCAACCTTGCCGTCCAGCCTGCCCATGGAATGTTCCTTTTTTCGAGCGATTTGATGCCAAATGGCGAATGTCGGCCGCCGCCCTCACCGCAGCGGCCACTATCCCTGCCCGCTTCCGCCAAGGCAAGCTATGCTCCTGCGGGCGGCATGCGTAACATCCTCACCGGCCGCTCGCTTTTCGAATGCCTATCACAACCGGGCTGCGTATGAGGAAGCTGATCGACGAGTTCCGCAAGGCCTGGCAGGGCGCCGCGCCGCCCTCGCTCGGCCTGAGCATCTCGTTTGCGGTGATCTGCCTGCTGGGCGCGACCCTCATCCGCTGGGGTCTCGCTCAGATTCGCCCCGACATCTACTTCACGCCGTACTTCCCCGCCGTGTTCTTTGCCGCTGCCCTGGGCGGATTTCGGATCGGCATCGTGACGGCGTTGGTCGGCGGCGTGCTCGGCGTCGTCCTGAATTTCGGCGACGCTATTGCCGATCGCGCGCGATTTGCGCTGCTCGCGCTTTACTGGGTCGTCTGCGCGATCACCATCTGGGGTGTCGAGCACTATCGCATCATGCTGGCGGACCAGCGCCGGATCTCCAAGCGCCTGATCGAGGAAGAAGATTATCGCAAGCTGCTGGTCGACGAGCTCCAGCACCGGCTGAAGAACAAGCTGTCGACAGTGCATGCCGTGCTGCACCAGGTGCTGCACGACCAGCCGCAGGTGTGGACCCGGATTGATCCCCGGCTGCGCTCGCTGGCCGCGACCGACGATCTGATCTCGCGGATCGACAAGGGGGGCTGCGATATCCGCGACCTCCTGATCTCCGAGCTCGGGCCCTATGGCCATGTCCGATTCACTCTCAATGGTGAGCGGCTGTTCCTGCCGCCGAAGCTCGCGGTCACGCTGTCATTGATGTTTCACGAGCTCGCGACCAATGCAGGCAAGTACGGCGCATTCTCCGCACCGCGCGGTCTGCTGCAGGTGTCTTGGACCATCAACGACGACCGCCTCACCATCACCTGGGACGAAACCGAGGGGCCGAGCGTGGACAAGGTGTCCGAGCCCGGCTTCGGCACCAAGCTGCTGAAATCGGCACTGTCGGCCTTCGATGGCAGGACCGAGATCTCGTATCTCAAGTCGGGGCTGCATTGCATCATGCAATGCCGCATCCCCAAGAGCGGCTAGCGGAGAGCAAGACTCGGTCGGATCACCTCTCGCCGGCGGGGAGACGTGACCCTCCGGCGCGCGCATCGATTCAAACAAGACTGATCGCGCATCCAAAGCGAAAGCGAGCCCGCGCACTGCGCGCGCGGTTTCGCATGCGTCGTTGACCCTCTGTTAATGACGATCGTCGGCGCGCGTCGCATCGTCGCAAGTTTTCTCCAAAACACCCCCGTATTTCTCCCGACCCCTTAACCAAACTTAAGAGGGAACCGCGCAAGATCGCGGCCATTGCAAAGGCGCGCTGAAACAACAAGATTCATGACTTCTATGAACGACAATAGATATTCCGGCGCGACTGAAGCCGAGCTCGGTTTTCTCAAGGAAATCGTTAGAATGCTGCCGGCCGGCCTCACCGTGCAGGACGCGCATGGCGAGCTTCTGCTGGTCAACGACGCAGCTGCTGCCCAGCTCGGCATGGACGGCAGCCGTCCCTCACCCGATCTGGCGCCGCGCCGCGAAGCCTGCCGCAAGGCGCTCAGCGCCGGCCAGCCGGTCGTCACCGAGGAAGCGCTTCACGGCGGCGCGGCGCGCCAGGTGCTGCTCACGACCCATCGTCCCGTTCGGCTCGCCGGACGCGAGCTCCTGATCTCGGCGTCCTCCGACATCACCGAGCAGAAGAATTTCGAGGACCAGCTGTTCCGCTCCGCCTATTTCGACGAGCTGACCGGCCTGCCCTCGCGGCGCGTGATCGAGCATCGCGCCAATAGCCTGCTCGCGCGCGATCGCGGCGACGAGCGCTTTGCACTGGCCTTTCTCGACGTCGACAATTTCAAGCACATCAACGACTATTACGGTCACGCCGTGGGCGACGCGCTGCTGGTCGAGCTGTCGAAGCGGCTCGGGCGCGACCTGCGCGATTCCGACATGCTGTCGCGCATCTCCGGCGACGAATTCCTGCTGCTGCTCTCGCCGATCCAGAGCCAGGAGGAAGTCGCCGAATTCATGCAATCGACGCTGAAGCGGCTGACCGCGCCGTTCTTCATCGATCATTCGGAAGTCTTCGCCTCGACCTCGGTCGGCATCAGCCTCTATCCCGAGCATGGACGCAGCTTCGAGACGCTGCGGCAGAACGCCGACATCGCGATGTACCGCATCAAGAACAACGGCAAGGGACTGGCCGCCTTCTTCGACGCCAGCATGGAACGCGAGGCGCAGGCGCGGATGAAGGTCGAGCAGTCGCTGCGGCTCGCCATCCTGGAAAAGCGCTTCTGCTGCGCCTTCCAGTCCAAGGTCGACATCCGCACACAGGCCGTGAAGGGCATCGAGGCACTGGTACGCCTGCGCGACGACGAAGGCGTGATCCAGGCGCCGGGCTCGTTCATCAGCCTCGCCGGCGAGCTCGGCCTCATCGACGAGCTGACCCATCTCGTGCTCGCCGAGATCGTCAAATCGATCGACCTGATCAACGACACGTTCGGCGCGGAAGCGACCATCAGCATCAACGTCGCCGCCGAGCAGGCCGGCAATCCCGAGTTCATGCGCAGCTTTGCGCAGGCGCTGGACGACACCGGCTTTCCCCATCGCTTCATGATCGAGGTGACGGAAAATGCCTTCGTCGCCAAGAATCATTTTCAGGCCGAGATCCTGCCGATGTTCCGCAAACTCGGTGTCGGCATCTCCATCGACGATTTCGGCACCGGCTATTCCTCGCTTTCGGCGCTGGCCGACATCACGGCCGACGAGATCAAGATCGACCGCTCCTTCATCACCGACATCCATAAGCGCCCGCGCAGCCAGGGCATTCTGCGCGCGATCGAATCCTTGAGCGAAGCGCTCGGCATGACGGTGATCGCCGAAGGCCTCGAATCCTACGAGGAGCTGGCTTATCTGCAGGCCGCGACCAACATCCGCTTCGCGCAGGGCTATTACTTCTCGCGGCCGATCTTTCTGGAGGAGCTGAAGCTGGCAACGACCGTCTCCAGCGAGGCGCGGATCAGCGTGGCGAGCCGGCCGATGCAACAGAATCGCCAGGGCTATTCGCGGGCGAGCGGGTATCGGCGGTAGGGGCAGTGGCGGCGGCCCGAATTCTCCAATCAAATCCCCTTTGAAATTGCTGGTCTTTTGCTAATAAGCAGCCAGGCTTCCCGCGAGGTACGTCATGCCCGCCTCCTCCATCAGCGATCCCGCCTATCTCCGTGCGCGCGCGATGGAGACGCTGTTCGAGCGGCTGGAAAGGCTCTGCGAGGGCGCGATCGCGATCGACCGTGGCGGGCGCGTGGTCTACGTCAACGAGAAATACCTTGCCGCGCTCGGTCTCAACCATACGACCGAGGCGATCGGCCGGCCGATCGAGGAGGTCATCCCGAACAGCCTGATGCGGAAGGTGGCCGAGACCGGCGAGCCGATCCTGCTCGACATCATGGAGCTCGGCGGCGAGCAGCTCGTCGTCACCCGCATGCCGATCGAGGACGAGAACGGGAGGGTGATCGGCGCGATCGGCTTCGTGCTCTATGATCATCTCGAAAGCCTGAAGCCGCTGCTCGCCCGCGTCGCCCAGCTCGAGAGCGATCTGCGGCTGGCGCGCCGGCAATTGTCCAACCCCCGCGCGGCGCGCTTCACCTTCGCCGATTTCGTCGGCGCGACGCCGGCCATCGCCCGGGCCAAGGAGCTCGCAAGCCGAGCCGCGCGGCAGAACGTCACGGTTCTGCTCACAGGCGAGACCGGAACCGGAAAGGAGATGCTGGCGCAGGCCATCCACAATGCCTCCTCGCGCGCCGAGAAGCCGTTCGTCAGCGTCAACGTCGCCGCCATTCCCGACACGCTGATCGAGTCGGAGTTCTTCGGTGCGGCGCCGGGCGCCTATACCGGCGCCGACCGACGGGGACGCGAGGGCAAATTCCGCATTGCCGACGGCGGCACGCTGTTCCTCGACGAGATCGGCGAGATGCCGCTGCAGCTCCAGGCAAAACTCCCGCGGGTGCTCCAGGAGCGTGAGATCGAGCCGCTCGGCTCGGACAAGATCACCAGGGTCGACGTCCGCGTCATCGCCGCCACAAACGTGGACCTGCGCAAGCGCGTCAGCGACGGCGCATTTCGCGCCGACCTCTACTACCGTCTCAACGTGCTTTCGGTCGACCTGCCGCCGCTGCGCCACTGCCTCGACGATCTCCCCGACATCTGCGCCCGGCTGCTCGACGACATCAGCGCGTCCGGCGACTACGTCAAGGCGAAGATCACGCCGAGCGCGCTCGCCGCGCTCGCCCGTTACGATTGGCCGGGCAATGTCCGCGAGCTCCGCAACATCCTCGAGCGCGCGCTGATCCTCAGCGATTCCGGGCGGCTGACCGGCGAAGATGTCGCCCGCATCCTCCCGATCGGCACCGAGGCGAGGCTTGCACCGGCCGAGCGCCCGGCCGGAATGGTGGTGCCCTATGCCGAAGCCGAGGCCGAATTCGAGAAGCACACGCTCGAACAGGCGCTCGCCGCCAGCAACGGCCAGATCACCGAGGCCGCCAGGATGCTGCGGATCTCGCGCGCGACATTCTACAAGAAGCTCGCCAAGTTCGGCCTGGCCGCAGGCCCGGCCTCCGTCTGAATTTCGAGACTGGGCATGTCCGGAGTCTCGGATTCCTGACACGCGGCCTGGCCGCGCTTTCCTGATGCCTTCGCTGAATCTGCTGGGTTTTCAGCCATCTGCGCAAGCCTGCGGCAACTGGCGCGGAGCTTGCTCTTCGCTTTTGCACAATGACGCATGCTGCACATGCGCATTCGAAAACCAAGGGAGGACGCAAGATGAGCGAAGCGATCTCGGTCCATCAGCTTCAGGCGAAAAACCCGTCGCACGTCACGGTCGCCACCGCGAGCCTGATCGGCACGGCCATCGAGTGGTACGACTTTTTCCTCTACGGCACCGCCGCCGCGTTGATCTTCAACAAGCTGTTCTTTCCGACCTTCGACCCGATGATGGGAACCCTGCTGGCCTTCGCGACCTACGCGCTCGGCTTCGTCGCGCGCCCGCTCGGCGGCGTCGTGTTCGGGCACTACGGCGACAAGATCGGCCGCAAGACCATGCTCTATCTGACGCTGCTGATCATGGGCGCGGCGACCGCGGCGATCGGCTTTCTGCCGACCTACGAGACCGCCGGCATCTGGGCCGCGATCCTGCTGGTGACGTGCCGGCTGATCCAAGGCTTCGGCCTTGGCGGCGAATGGGGCGGCGCGGTGCTGATGGCGGTCGAGCATGCACCCTCAGACAAGAAAGGTTTCTACGGCAGCTGGCCGCAACTCGGGGCGCCGCTCGGCCTCGTGCTCGGCATGCTGGTGTTCTCCGTGGTATCGGCGATGCTGACTGACGCCCAGCTCTATGCCTGGGGCTGGCGTATCCCGTTTCTGTTCTCGATCGCGCTGGTGCTAGTCGGCCTGTGGATCCGCTTCACCATCGCGGAGTCGCCGGAGTTCCAGAAGGTCAAGGACACCAAGCAGGAAGTGAAGATGCCGATCCTCGAGGCGATCAGGATGTATCCCAAGAACATCCTGCTCGCGATGGGCGCGCGCTTCGCCGAGAACGGCTTCTTCTACATCTACGCGACATTCGTGCTCGCCTATGCCACGCAATCGCTCGGCATGAACAAGCAGGACATGCTCAACGGCGTGCTGATCGGCGCGGCGATCGAGACCGTCACCATCCCCGCCTTCGGCGCGCTCTCCGACCGGCTCGGGCGGCGGCCGATCTACATCTTCGGCGCGGTGTTCTCGGCGCTGATGTCGTTCCCGCTGTTCATGCTGCTCGCGACCAGGAACCCGCAATACGCCTGGATCGCGATCGTGCTGGGCCTTGCCGTCGGTCATGCCGCGATGTACGGGCCGCAAGCGAGCTTCCTGTCGGAGCTGTTCGGCACCAAGGTGCGCTATAGCGGCGTCTCGCTCGGCTACAACCTCGCCTCGATCTTCGCCGGCGCGCTGTCGCCGCTGATCGCGACGGGATTGATGACGGCCTATGCGCCGGCGACCTGGCCGATCTCGCTCTACATGATCGCGCTGGCGCTGATCACCGTGGTCTCGGTCTATTTCGCCACCGAAACGCGCAAGATAGCGCAGTCCTGAATGTCTTCATGTTGCCTCTTGTGTCGCGAGGAGCAACCTGTTCCGGGGCTGCTCTTCGCGATAAGATCAAGCATAACAAGGCATACGGTCCAGGGAGCGGGAGGAACGCCGTGAGCCACCATCCAGCCCTGCCTTATTTGCGCAATTCCGAGAAGGGCAAGGTCGTCTCGGCGACCGAAGCCGTCATGCTGATCCGCGACGGCGACACGGTGGCGACCGGCGGCTTCGTCGGCATCGGCTTTGCCGAGGAGCTCGCGATCGCGCTGGAGGAGCTCTATCTGTCGCAGGAGGGCGATGCGCCCTATACGCAGGGCAAACCGCGCAATCTGACGCTGGTCTATGCGGCCGGACAAGGCGACGGCAAGCAGCGCGGCCTCAACCATTTCGCGCATGAAGGGCTGGTCCGGCGCGTGATCGGCGGGCATTGGGGCCTTGCGCCGAAATTGCAGCAGCTCGCGATCGCGAACCAGATCGAGGCCTATAACCTGCCGCAGGGCGTGATCACGCATCTGTTCCGCGACATCGCCGCGCACCGGCCCGGCCACATCACCCGCGTTGGCATGGGCACCTTCGTCGATCCCCGGCACGGCGGCGGCAAGCTGAACGCGCGCACCACCGAGGACATGGTGGAGCTGATCACGCTGCGCGGCGAGGAGTGCCTGCTCTACAAGACGTTTCCGATTCAGGTCGGGATCATTCGCGCCACCACGGGCGATCCCGACGGCAATCTCACCATGGAGAAGGAGGCGCTGACGCTGGAAGCGCTCGCCATCGCCATGGCGGCGCACAATTCCGGCGGCATTGTCATCGCCCAGGTCGAGCGCGTCGCCGAGAGCGGCAGCCTCAATCCGCGCCAGGTCAAGATTCCCGGCATTCTCGTCGACTGCGTCGTGGTGGCGAAGCCCGAGAACCATTGGCAGACCTTCGGCACCCAATATAACCCGGCGTATTCGAGCGAGATCCGCGTCCGCGCCGCCTCTCTGCCGGTGATGCCGGTCAGCGAGCGCAAGATCATCGCCCGCCGCGCCGCCCTCGAGCTCAAGGCCAACAGCGTCGTCAATCTCGGCATCGGCATGCCCGAGGGCATCGCTTCGGTCGCCAATGAAGAGCGGATCATCGACCTCATCACGCTGACGGCGGAGCCGGGCGTGATCGGCGGCATCCCGGCGAGCGGCATCGATTTCGGCGCCGCGATCAACACGCAGGCGGTGATCGACCAGCCCTATCAGTTCGACTTCTATGACGGCGGCGGTCTGGATGCCGCTTTCCTCGGTCTTGCCCAGGTCGACCGCGCCGGCAATCTCAACGTCAGCAAGTTCGGACCGAAGCTCGCAGGTGCCGGCGGCTTCATCAACATCAGCCAGAACGCCAAGGAGGTCGTCTTCGTCGGCACGTTCGGTGCGGGCAAGCAGCGCATTGCGGTGAACGACGGCAAGCTCGTCATCCTCGACGAAGCCAAGTCGCGCAAGTTCGTGGACAGCGTCGAGCACGTCACCTTCAGCGGCCCGTTCGCCGCGGCGCGCAAGCAACGCACGCTGTACGTCACCGAGCGCTGCGTGTTCGAACTGCGGCCCGACGGGCTAGAGCTCACCGAAATCGCGCCCGGCATCGACATCGAGCGCGACATCCTGCGCCTGATGGATTTCAAGCCGCTGATCCCACGCGACCCGGCGCTGATGGACGCGCGCATCTTCGGCGAGGGTCTCATGGAGCTGCGCGAACGCCTGCTCACCATCCCGCTCGACCAGCGCTTCACACTGGACGAGCAGCAGGACCTGTTCTTCGTCAACCTCGAACGCTATCCGCTACGCAGCAAGGCCGAGATCGACACCATCGCCGCCATCGTCGAGGCCCGCCTGGCGCCGCTCGGGCGCCGCGTCTATGCCATCGTCAATTATGACAACTTCTCGATCCTGCCGGAGCTGATGGACGATTATTCGGCCATGGTCCGCAGCCTCGTCGACCGCTTCTATTCCGGCGTGTCGCGCTACACCACGTCGGGCTTCCTGCGCATCAAGCTTGGCGAAGCCCTGGAGAGGCGCGGCGTCGCGCCGCATATCTTCGAGAGCGCGGAGGAGGCGCAGTCGGACTGGCGCCAAGTCGAGGCCGGCGATTCGGGGACAGCGGGCCAAGCCCAAAAATGATGCATGCTCACGCGCCGGCGCGCTTCGCCGGAAGGTTTAATTGCAATGTTCGTAACGTTGTGCAAATCGCTGTTGCCGAGAAACTTTGAATCAGGAGGGACCATCGTGCGTCGATCACTCATCATAACAACAACCATTCTCGCGCTCGCCGCGGGCACTTCCGCACGGGCCGACGATCTCAAGATCGCGCTGATCTACGGCAAGACCGGTCCGCTCGAGGCTTACGCCAAGCAGACCGAGACCGGCCTGAAGATGGGATTTGAATACGCCACCAAGGGCACCATGACGCTCGACGGCCGCAAGATCGTCGTCATCACCAAGGACGATCAGGGCAAGCCGGACCTCGCCAAGGCCGCGCTCGCGGAGGCCTATCAGGACGACAAGGCCGACATCGCGATCGGCACGACCTCGTCGGCTGCGGCACTCGCCATTCTCCCCGTCGCTGAGGAAAACAAGAAGATCCTGATCGTCGAGCCCGCAGTCGCGGACCAGATTACTGGCGAGAAGTGGAATCGCTACATCTTCCGCACCGCACGCAATTCGTCACAGGACGCGATCTCGAACGCGGTCGCGATCGGCAAGCAGGGCGTCACCGTCGCGACGCTGGCGCAGGACTACGCCTTCGGCCGCGACGGCGTCGCCGCCTTCAAGGAGGCGCTGGCCAAGACCGGCGCGACGCTCGCCGCCGAGGAATATGCCCCGACCTCGACCACCGACTTCACCGCGGTCGGCCAGCGCCTGTTCGATGCGCTGAAGGACAAGCCGGGCCGCAAGGTGATCTGGGTGATCTGGGCCGGCGCCGGCAATCCGCTGGCAAAACTCCAGGACATGGACCCGAAGCGCTACGGCATCGAGCTCTCCACCGGCGGCAACATCCTGCCGGCGCTCGCCGCCTATAAGGGCCTGCCCGGCATGGAAGGCGCGACCTACTACTTCTATGAGATCCCGAAGAACCCGGTGAACGACTGGCTGGTCGCCGAGCACCAGAAGCGCTTCAACGCGCCGCCGGACTTCTTCACCGCCGGCGGTTTCGCCGCCGCGATGTCCGTCGTCGCCGCCGTCACCAAGGCAAAGTCGACCGACACCGAGAAGCTGATCACGGCGATGGAAGGCATGGAGTTCGACACGCCGAAAGGCAAGATGGTGTTCCGGAAAGAAGACCATCAGGCGCTGCAGAGCATGTATCACTTCAAGGTCAAGGTCGATCCGAACGTCGCCTGGGCCGTGCTCGAGCCGGTGCGCGAGCTGAAGATCGAGGACATGGACGTTCCGGTCAAGAACAAGCGGTGACCGCTTCACCTCTTCCATAGGGAGAGGTCGCACCGAAGGCGCGGGTGAGGGGTTCCGCTCTCTCGTGGGACCCGAGCCCTCTCACCCGATTTGCACTGGACGATGCTGCGCATCGCCAGGAGCCAATCGACCTCTCCCCTTCCGGGGAGAGGTGTCACAACCAGCCCGACACGCTTGAAACCCATGCCCCTGACCCTCGAAACCCGCGATCTCACCATACGCTTCGGCGGCCATGTCGCGGTCAACAATGTCTCCTGCACGTTTCGCCCGGGCGAGCTCACCGCCATCGTCGGGCCGAACGGCGCCGGCAAGACCACTTATTTCAATTTGATCTCGGGCCAGCTGCGCGCTTCGCACGGCAGCATCCTGTTCGACGGCGCCGACATCACCCAGCATTCCGCGCCGATGCGCACGCGCGCAGGCCTCGGGCGCGCCTTCCAGCTCACCAACCTATTCCCGAACCTCACCGTGGAAGAGAACGTCCGCCTCGCGGTGCAGGCGGCGAACGGCACCCATTACGACATGCTGCGGCCCTGGATGGTGCGCCGCGACCTGATCGCGCGCGCCGACGCCATCCTCGACCAGGTCGCCCTCGGCAATCGCTGCGGCGTCGCCGCGACCGCGCTGTCGCATGGCGACCAGCGCAAGCTGGAAGTGGCGTTGATGATCGCGCTGGAGCCAAAGGTCTTCATGTTCGACGAGCCGACCGCCGGCATGAGCATCGACGAGGTGCCTGTCGTCCTCAACCTCATCGCACAGCTCAAGCAGGACAAGAGCAAGATCATCCTGCTGGTCGAGCACAAGATGGACGTGGTGCGTTCGCTCGCCGACCGCATCATCGTGCTGCATAACGGACAACTCGTTGCCGACGGCCCGCCCGCCGAGGTGATCGCCTCGCCGATCGTGCAGGAAGCCTATCTGGGCGTTGCGCCAAAGAGTGCCGCATGACCGATCTCTTAAAACTCTCCGGCGTGCACACCCATATCGGGCGCTACCACATCCTTCAGGGCATCGATCTCGCCGTCCCGCAAGGGCAGGTCACGATGCTGCTCGGCCGCAACGGCGCGGGCAAGACCACGACGCTGCGCACCATCATGGGCCTGTGGCAGGCCTCGAAGGGCGAGATCACCCTCGCCGGGATGCGCATCGAGAGCCTTGCGACGCCCGACATCGCCCGGCTCGGCGTCGGCTACGTGCCCGAGAGCATGGCGGTGTTCTCCGATCTCACGGTCAAAGAAAACCTGGTGCTCGCGGCCCGCGACGGGCCCCTCGACGATGCCCAGCTCGACTGGATCTTCGGCTTCTTCCCCGCGCTGCGCCGGTTCTGGCTGTCACGGGCGGGAAGTCTCTCGGGCGGACAGAAGCAGATGCTGTCGATCGCGCGCGCCATCATCGAGCCGCGCAAGCTGCTCTTGATCGACGAGCCGACCAAGGGCCTCGCGCCCGCCATCGTGATGGCGCTGATCGAGTGCCTGAAGGAGATCAAGCGCAAGGGCGCGACGATCCTGCTGGTCGAGCAGAACTTCTTTGCCGCCCGCGAGCTCGGCGACAGCGTGCTGGTCATGGACAACGGCACCATCGTTCATCGCGGCGAGATGGCGGCGCTCGCCGCCGACGTGCCGCTGCAGGAGCGGCTGCTCGGCCTGAGCCTGGAGGCGCATCAGTGACAGACCTTGCCGCAACCGATCCGCTGCCGAAGCCGAAGCGCGATCTCGCGCCGGTCCTGCTGCCGATCGCCCTCGCGCTGCTGATGATCCCGCTGATCGGATCGACCAGCTCCTGGCTGACCTTGACCGCCGCGAGCCTTGCCATGGGCATGATGATCTTCATCATGGCTTCCGGCCTTACCCTCGTGTTCGGCCTGATGGACGTGCTCAATTTCGGCCACGGCGCCTTCATCGCCGTCGGGGCCTATGTCGCAACGCTGGTGCTGGCGCCGTTTGCGGCGTCAATTCAGGCGGATTCGCTCTGGGTGAACCTCGCGGTGCTGGCGCCGGCCGCGCTGCTGTCGATGGCAGTCTCCGGCGCGCTTGGCCTGGTCGTCGAGCGCGTGCTGATCCTGCCGGTATATGGCCAGCACCTGAAGCAGATCCTGATGACGACCGGCGGCCTGATCGTCGCCGAGCAGACGCTCTATGCGCTGTGGGGCCCGCAGATCATCCCGATGCCGCTGCCGGCCTCACTGCGCGGCTCCTTCATCCTCGGCGACGTCGCGGTCGCCAAATACCGCGTACTGGCCATGCTGATCGGGCTCGCCGTCTTCATCGCGATCCAGCTCGTGCTCAACCGCACCAAGCTCGGCCTCCTGATTCGTGCCGGTGTCGAGAACCGCGAGATGGTCGAGGCGCTCGGCTACCGCATCCGCCGGCTGTTCCTCGGCGTGTTCATGACGGGCTCGGCGCTGGCCGGCCTCGGGGGCGTGATGTGGGCGCTCTATCGCGAGCAGGTGCACGCCTCCATGAGCGACGACCTCACCGTGTTGATTTTCATCGTCGTCATCATCGGCGGCCTGGGATCGATCGGCGGCTGCTTCATCGGCGCGATCCTGGTCGCCATGGTTGCCAATTACGGCGGCTTCCTGGTGCCGAAACTCGCCCTCGTCTCCAACATCCTGCTGATGGTCGCCATTCTGATGTGGCGGCCGCGCGGCCTCTATGCGGTGACCAGCCGATGATGATTCTCTCAGGCGATCCGCCGCGCAGCCGCGTCCTCACGCTCCTTCTCGTCGTCATCATCCTGGCGCTGGCCGCGACGCCGTTCCTGTTTCCGGGCGCCAAGGCGCTGAACGTCGCGGCCAAGATCTGCGTCTTCGCCGCGCTGGTCGCCTCCTACGACCTGCTGCTCGGCTATACCGGCTCGGTGTCGTTCGCCCATACCATGTTCTACGGCATCGGCAGCTACGCCATTGCGATCGCCTTGTACGGAATGGGCCCGAACTGGGCCGCGGTCGCAACCGGAATCGTCACCGGCCTGCCGCTCGCAGCGCTGCTCGCGCTTGCCATCGGCCTGTTCTCGCTGCGGGTGGCCGCGATCTTCTTCGCCATGATCACGCTCGCGGTCGCCTCCGCCTTCCAGGTGCTGGCCTCGCAGCTGTCCTGGCTGACCGGCGGCGAGGACGGGCGCAGCTTTCAGCTGCCCGAATTGCTGCGCCCCGGCAGCGTGCTGATCTCGAAAAGCCTGTTCGGCTTCGAGATCAACGGCCGCATCCTGACCTACTACCTGGTGTTCGCGATCTCTGGCCTGATGATCCTCGCTTTGCTGCGCGTGGTGAACTCGCCGTTCGGGCGCGTGCTGCAGGCAATCCGCGAGAACCGGTTTCGCGCCGAGGCACTCGGCTTCCGCACCGTGTTCCACCTGACCTACGCCAACTGCCTCGCTGCGCTCGTCGCCGCCAGCGCCGGCATCTTGAACGCGCTGTGGCTGCGCTATGCCGGTCCCGACACCTCGCTCAGCTTCTCGATCATGCTGGACATCCTGCTGATGGTGGTGATCGGCGGCATGGGCACGATCTACGGCGCGATCATCGGCGCCACGATCTTCATCCTTGCCCAGAACTATCTGCAGTCGCTGATGGGTGTCGCCTCCAAGGCGGCGGGCGAAGCCGGCCTGCCGCTGCTGCCGGGGCTGTTGCATCCGGACCGCTGGCTGCTGTGGCTCGGGCTGCTGTTCATCGCCAGCGTCTACTTCTTTCCGACCGGCGTGGTCGGACGGCTGCGCAAGGCCGGCGGCGGCAAGAGTGCAGGCGGCCCGCACTAAGCCGGCATCAATGATGCAGAGCAGCGATTGCGCGCCGCGCAACCGCAACGAGAGATTCCCGCTTCGCGGCCTACGGACGCGACCACGCGGCCGAATTAATGCTTAGGTAACTGGTTTTCCTAAGGTTTGCGCCATTTCTGCAATGTATTCCTGTTCCAGCAGGGAGGGGGAATGCGCCAGGTTTTTTCCAAGGTTGCAGCCGGAATATCTCTAGCCGCGAGGAACGGCTGGGTGGTCTTGGCGCGGCGTGGTCCTGTGCTGTGGCTGACCCTGTGCGGCGTGTTGCTGGTCGCGGGCATTTTCATCGTCACGGCCGTGGCCGTCGGCGAATTTCGCGAGCGGGCCCTCGCCAACCGCGAACGCGAGCTGGAAAACACGGTGCAGCTGATCGCGCGGCACTTCGATCAGCAATTCCAGGATTCCGACAGCGTCGCCGCCGATGTGATCGAGCAGATGAACCTGCCTGAGATCACCTCGCCCGCAATGTTCCGCGAGCGCATTTCCGGACCTGCGACGAACCAGATGCTCCGCAGCAAGATCGGCTCCGTGTCCTATCTCGGTGACATCGCGATCTATGATGCCGACGGCGAACTGATCAACTGGTCGCGGATCCAGCCCCTGTCCAAGATCAACGTCTCCTCGCGCGCTTATTTCCAGACGTTCAAATCGGATCCAGCGGCCGAGCCGGTCATCCTGGAATCTGTCCGCAGCTTCATCATCGACCAATGGACCACGATCGTCGCGCGCCGGCTGACCGGCGCCGACGGCACCTTCCTCGGCGTGATGGTCCGGCGCATCGACCCGGACAGCTACCGGCAGTATTTCGCATCGGTCGCGCTTGCCGAGGGCACGGCGATCTCGCTGTTCGATCGCGAAGGCAAGATGCTGGCGCGCTATCCGCACGTCGAAGAATTGATCGGACGGAGCTTCAAGGACGCCCCGCTGATGCAGAGGGTGCTGACCAGGGGCGGTCAGCAGACGCTTCGCGTCAAGAGCCCGATCGACGGCGAGGACCGGCTCGGCTCGGCCGCGTCCCTGAATCATTTTCCCCTGATCATCGTTGCGACCAATACGATGTCGGCTGCGCTCGCGGACTGGCGGCAGCAGACCGGCTTCCTGGTCGCAACGGCAGGCTTCTCGGCAGCCGTGATCGCGCTGATCCTCTATCTCATCATTCGGCAGATCAACCGGCAGAACCGCGAGGCCAAGGAGCGAATCGAATTGGAGCGGCAGCGGCTGGATACCGCCCTCAACAACATGTCGCAGGGGCTGATCCTGTACGATGCCGCCGGATATATCGTCATTTGCAATCGCCGCTACGCCGATATGTTCGGTCTGTCCCACGACGTCATCAAGCCCGGCTGTCACATTCGCGAGGTGATGTACCATCGCAAGGAGCGCGGCGCATTCGACGGCAACGTCGCGGAATTTTGCGCGGACGTCATGCGGACCGTCGCCGAAGGTACCGTCTCCACGAGAACTCATCAGCTGGCCAATGGCCGCGCTTTCCACGTCATCAACACCCCTCTCGCGCAGGGCGGATGGGTCGCCACGATCGAAGACATCACCGAGCGCCGCGACCTGGAACAGGAGCGCGATCGCAACCACACCTTCCTGCGCGAGATCATCGATCACATTCCGTCGCAGATCACGGTAAAGGACGCTCAAACGCGGCAATATCTGCTGGTCAATCGCATCGCCGAGGAAGTCTTCAACGAAACGGGCGAGACGATCGTCGGCAAGACCGCCACCGATATTCTCCCGGCACCGGAGGCCGTCATCGTCAAGCGCGATGATGACGCCTTGCTGCAATCGCCCGATCAGCTGTTGGTCAAGGAACAAAGTTGGCCGAGGCGGACGGGTGGCCAGCGACATACCATCTCGAAGCGTATCGGCATTCGCGACAAGGCGGGCAAGCCGCGTTACATCATCAACGTGATCGAAGACGTCACCGAACGGCGGCGCGATCACGAAAAGATCGCGCATATGGCGCATTACGATGCGCTGACCGACCTGCCGAACCGGACCCTGTTCCGCGAGCAGATCGAACGCGAGCTGGCGAAAGTCGCCGATGGCTGCCAGTTCGCGCTACTCTACATCGACGTCGACGAATTCAAGGGCATCAACGATTCGCTCGGCCATCATGTCGGCGACGAGCTGTTGAAAGCGATCGCGGGCCGTCTCCGCGGCTGCCTCAAGCAGGGCGACCTGATCGCGCGGCTCGGCGGCGACGAGTTCGCGGTGATCCAGACCGGGATCGCATCGTCCGCCGACGTACTGTCCTTCGTGACGCGGATCTACCAGGCGATTCGGCAGCCCTATCATTGTCTCGGCCATCAGCTCTCGACCGACGCCAGCATCGGGATCGCGCTGGCGCCGCAGGACGGCGCCGATCTCGATCAGTTGATCAAGAACGCCGATCTCGCGATGTACGGCGCCAAGGCCGAGGGACGCCGCACCCACCGCTTCTTCGAGCCGGCAATGGATGCGAGCGCCAAGGCGCGCCTGAGCATGGAGCTGGATCTGCGGCAGGCTCTGGTGAATGGCGGCTTCGAGATTCACTATCAGCCGCTGGTCGACCTGCGCACCAATGAAGTGTCGGGCTGCGAGGCGCTGCTGCGCTGGCGGCATCCCGAGCGCGGCATGGTGTCGCCAGCGGAGTTCATTCCGATCGCCGAGGACACCGGCCTGATCACCGAGCTCGGCGACTGGGTGCTGCGCATGGCCTGCAACGAGGCCGCGACCTGGCCGGCGCATGTGCGTGTCGCGGTCAACGTGTCGCCGGTGCAGCTCAAATGCGACACGCTGGCACTGCGGATTGCGGGCGCGCTCGCCGCGTCCGGGCTGGACCCGCGCCGGCTCGAACTCGAGATCACCGAGGCGGTGCTGATCCGCGACGACGAGGCGGCGCTCTCGATCCTGCATCAGCTCCGCTCGATCGGCGTGCGCATCGCACTCGACGATTTCGGTACCGGCTATTCCTCGCTGAGCTATCTGAAGCGCTTCCCGTTCGACAAGATCAAGATCGACCGCTGCTTCGTCGCCGACATCGCCGAGACGAGCGGCGCGCCCGTGATCGTGCAGGCGGTGGTGAACATCGCGGCCGTCAGCAACATGACCACGGTCGCCGAGGGCGTCGAGACCGAAGCACAGCGCGACATGCTGCGCGCGCTCGGCTGCACGCAGATGCAGGGCTATCTGTTCAGCGCGCCGAAGCCCGCCAGCGAAGTGCGAAGGCTGTTCGGTCCCGGCGATGGCTTGCCCGGGACCTTGCCCGTGGCGGCGGTGGCGTGATGGCGAAGCCGCGCAAAAACGTCGATCTCGCGGATTCCTACGCGGTGCGGCTGATGCAGCACCTGGTGGTGCCGACCTTCGTGATCGATCCGAAGCGCCGTGTCGTGATCTGGAACAGGGCCTGCGAGCGGCTGACCGGCGTCGACGCTTCCGAGGTGATCGGCACCAATAGGCACTGGCAGGCCTTCTACGAAACCAGGCGGCCATGCCTTGCCGACCTCGTCGCGCTCGACCGTCCCGAACAGCTGCCGGAGTACTATTCGGAATATGCCGCGCGCGGCCACAACGGCCTCGGCTTTTCCGCAGAGAACTGGTGCGTGATGCCGAAGCTCGGCAACCAGCTCTATCTCGCCATCGACGCCGGCCCGATTCACGACGAGGCCGGCAACCTGATCGCGGTGGTGGAGACGCTGCGCGATCTCACCGACCAGAAGCGCGCCGAGATGTCGCTGAAGGAGCTCGCCACCAAGGACGGGCTGACCGGCCTGTCGAACCGCCCCGCCTTCGACCAGATGCTGATGAGCGAGTGGGCCCGCGCCCAGCGCACGCAGAAGCCGCTGGCGCTGCTGTTCGTCGACGTCGACCATTTCAAGCTGTTCAACGACCGCCACGGCCACCAGAGCGGCGACGAGTGCCTTCGCGCGGTCGCAGCTGTCGTCAACCGGCATGCCGTGCGCCCCCTCGACCTCGCCAGCCGCTATGGCGGCGAGGAGTTCGCGCTGATCCTGCCGGACATGGACTGCGACGCCGCCTGCACCGTGGCCGAGGAGATCCGCAGCGCCGTCATGGCCTTGCAGATCGCCCATGGCGCCACGGGCGCCGGCGACCACGTCAGCCTCAGCGTCGGCGTGGCAAGCCTGATTCCCGGTGGCGCGGGTGGCGGCCCCGACCGGCTGCTGGGCGCGGCCGACGAGGCGCTCTATGTCGCCAAACGGCTCGGCCGCAACCGCGTCATCTGTGCCGAAAGGGTGCTTGCCGAATTCGCGCGAGCCGATCGCGGCTCGCACCGACTTCCAGCCGTCGCAAGTCGCCGGTCGCGCCGGTGCTGAAGTTCAGCCCATTGAAGGTTCTATTGCGTTCGGGTTCGCCAACGGGTGATGTTGCGCCGAAGCAACATGCAGATTTTCTTCACGAGAAGTCGCAATTTCTCGGGCGCTCATTTGAATATAGATAAGTCATTGCCTGGAGCTGTATTCGCTTTGATGTTTCCCTGCCCATTGCCCAGTGCCCTCGCCTGCTCGGCCGCCCCCGGCTCAGCCATCGAGACCAGCCGCTGATGTCCAAGGAAGCTGGTTCGTTTCGCGGACGTGTCCACCGCGGAACGCAGCAAATTGGTGGCACCTGCATCGAACTCGAGGCCGCGGGCGAGAGAATCCTGCTCGACCTTGGACTTCCGCTCGACGCCGACGGCGCGTCCGACGATCTTCTCCCGTCCGTGGCCGGGCTTCGCGGCGACGATCCGACCCTGCGTGCGATCGTCCTGTCGCACGGACACGGCGACCATTGGGGTTTGCTCCCCCTGTGCAGCCCCAATGTCCCCCTGGCCATGGGCGCTGCAACCGCTCGCATCATGCGCGCGGCAGCTCCTTTCGTGCCCAACGGCTTCGTGCCAGGCGTTTCATTCGAGCTGGCCGATCGCAAGACTTTGCAGATCGGCCCCTTCAGCATCACGCCCTATCTGGTCGATCATTCGGCCTATGATGCCTATGCGCTGCTGATCCACGCCGCCGGCCGGCGTCTGTTCTATAGCGGCGACATCCGCGCGCATGGTCGCAAGAGCGGCCTGTTCGAGCGATTGGTGAGCGATCCGCCCCGCGGCGTCGATACGATGCTGATGGAGGGATCGAGCCTCGGCCGTCTTGACGAACGGACACAATTTCCGACGGAAGACGCCATCGAAGCGAGATTGACCGAGAGCCTCAGGCCGCCGGGCTTCGTCATCATCTCCGCCTCGGCGCAGAACATCGATCGCATCGTCAGCCTCTATCGCGCCTGCAAGCGCAGCGACCGGACGCTGCTGCTGGACCTCTACGCGATGGAGATATTGCGGGCCACCGGCAACGAGCGCCTGCCGAGCGTCGGCTGGCCCAACCTGTCGGTCTACGTGCCGGAATATCAGCGGCGACAGATCGCACGGAACAGGCGCTTCGACCTGCTCGAGCCGTACAAATCCGCGCGAATCTACCGCGAGCGCATCACCGAGATCGCCGATCGCACAGTGATGTTGTTTCGCCCGGCAATGGCCCCCGACGTGGAGACCGCAAATCTCTGGGCCGGCGCCAGGGCGATCTGGTCACAATGGGACGGATACCTGAAGGATGGTCCTGGAGCCAGGCTGAAGGCGGATCTCGCAACACGCGGCGTACCCATTGAGATCATCCATACCTCGGGCCACGCCAGCATCCTGGATCTCAAGCGGCTCTCGAGCGCAATACGACCGGACAAGCTGGTGCCCGTTCACACATTCGAAGGCGACAGCTTTTTCAAATATTTTGACAACGTCACGCGACGCAGCGATGGCGAATGGTGGGAGGTATGAAATGAGCTTCAGACGCGGAATCCGGCAAGACGACTTTCGCAAGGCACTCGAGGCACTTGCTCGGCAGGATGGCTGGTGGAGGGACGTTCTCGCCGATCCCTCTCTCATCATCGGCGTTCGGAACGAGTACCTGAACGTCTATTGGCAGGGACAATCCATCTTCAAGGTGTCGTTCAAGGGCGGGAAGGTGACCACCACGACGCACGAAAAGTATCTCCTGAATCCGGACTTGAAGGATCAGATCTCGCTTTTCGACGGCAAGTTCGCCTTTGGCGAGGCCGAGCAAAGAATGCTGACGCGCGAATATGAGGGCGCAAAGACCCTGGAGAAGCTCAAAAGGGCTGCATCGCTCTACTCCGGACGAGAGAAGGAAGGCGTTCACGAGATCGCGACATCCAATCGCTCCGTCGTCGACGTCGAGATCGCGATCAACGCATCCGGCGCCCCCGGCGTTGGGCGGAGTCTCCCGCGCATGGACCTTGCGAATTTCGAGACGACGGCGAGCGGAATAGATCTGGTGTTCTGGGAGGCCAAGACGTTCAGCAATCCCGAACTGGAGAACGGCAAGATTTTCCACCAGATCAAGGACTATAGGGCGGTGATCGACCTTCACAAGACGGAGATCGATGATAGCTATCGATGGGTTGCGAAGAATCTGACCGAGATGGCGGAATGGAGCAACGGGCACCGTAGTGTGGCTGAGGCGGTCGGCGCGGTTGCGAAGGGAGAGAAGATCAACGTGAGCAACGCCAATATCGGGCTGCTCGTCTATGATTTCACCGCGGACCAGCGTGATCGCAAGGACAAGGACGGCAAGACGCTGAACGACAGGGTGATTGAATCGCTCGCGGATCTGGGCGTGGGCCCAAAGCGCATCAGGTTCAAGGGCACGACCAAGGATCTCTACATCTGAGTTGGTAAGAGGGAGAAATCCTGCTTTGCCACTTCCCGAGCACGAACTGCTGACCTTCGCCATCGGCGACATCCACGGCTGCTTCGAAAAGCTGATGTCGCTTCTCGTCGTGTGCGATGAGATTCGCGGCCATCGGAGCGCCCAGTTTGTCTTTGTCGGAGACTACATCGACAGGGGGCCCCAGAGTCGCGAGGTCATGAATGTGCTCGTGGGCAGCAAGGGGCAGCAGGACCGATCCTTCGTCTGTCTCCGGGGCAACCATGAGGAAATGCTGCTTCGCGCGGCCGAGATAGAGCGCACCGACCGGGATCTCATGAACTGGTGGGGGAACGGCGGCGAACAGACGCTCGACAGCTACGGAATCGATGATCCGGCCGATTTCCCGAGCGAGCATCTCGACTGGATACGCGCGCTTCCGCTCATGAAGATCGAGCATGGACGACTTTTCGTCCACGCAGGAATACGGCCGGGCGTACCGCTGGCGTCGCAATCCGACCAAGATTTGCTCTGGATCCGGGAACCCTTCTTGTCGTCCGATCTCGACCACGAGTTGTTCATCGTCCATGGCCATACGCCGATCCGGTCCTGGACACCTGATCTGCGAGCGAACCGGCTGAACCTGGATACCGGCGCCTGCTTTGGCGGCCCGCTCACGGCGGCCGTGTTCGTCGCCTCGAAGGCGCGGCCGTTGATGTTTGTGAACGATTCCGGCGAGATCTCGCGACCGGCCGCCCTCCTGGATTGAAAAGCGATGCGCAGGACCGGGAATCGGGCGATACCGGGCGTCTGGGCGCGGGCGGAGGTTGCCGACCCCGCGGCAATCGGCTAAATGAACCTCGACTAGCACCCGTAGCTCAGCTGGATAGAGCGTTGCCCTCCGAAGGCAAAGGTCACACGTTCGAATCGTGTCGGGTGCGCCAATCGCTAAGCGGTTATACCCAATCAAGCCGCCTTCTGACCAGTGCACGATAGCTCGTCCCGCCTTGTCGGGGTCCCCGACGCTCCAGACTTCGTCCGCGGTTCGATGCCACTGTGCTGTTAGCGCGACATCGATGTTCGCCAGCACACAAGATCCTTGGCGAAGAGCCAGCCTTCGGCGTGCCAGGCGTAGGGCTCCTTTCACAATTGCGTCCATCCCGTGTTCGCGGAGCCAGTGACGATGGCGCCAATCATCGTCAGCTGAATAATCCATTTCGGCCTGAGCCAGGCGCAGCGCTTCCTGCAGCTCTGCAGCCGATATCCCGCGATCCGCCTGTCTCTCGAATTTGTTAATCGCCTCTACGACGAGAGCCAGCCGACGGATGAGGTAGACCGCTTCGGTATCGTTACCCGCCATTGTACGCAGCAGAGCGGCGGCGAATTGTGATAGTGCGCGGTGCGCCTCGTCCTTGGCCCATTCGATTTGTCGATCGGCCCGAGCATTCGGGTTGTCGCTAACGACCCTCAGCTTAGGAGGCTTCTCGTCGTCTTCCCCGTCATTGTCGCGGCCCGCCATTCTTAGACCCAATGCACCTTGAAGCGTGGAATGGGCCATGCGTCATCACCAGACCCTCCATAGGATCAGGCCAAGAAGCACAGTTTGCAGGACGAGCCTCGGATTCGATCTCATCAAGGTTCTCGCATACGTACCGACGGAAGTTCTCCTCACTTTGGAGCACCGCATATTGATCGTTGAAGGACCAGCGCAGGAAATTCGATCGTGTCATAGCTTCAAAACCGTAGATGTGAGACGCTCCTGGTCCTCCACAGACCCTGGCCAAGACCCAGGAGTCGCTAGTCATCGTCGCCCTGAATAGACAGGCCCTTGCCATATGGGTTCGTCGGACTGTCCGCCGAATACGGATTTCCGGCTCCGTATGGATTGTTGATGCTGTCCGGTGAGTAGCGGCTGCCGTATCGGCCGTTAGGGTTTGAAACGGAGTCCGGGTCGTAAGGATTGCTGCTCAGGCGTCCTCGATAATTCCCATCGGAATCGTATAGCTTTGGAGCGTTCGTAGCATACGGGTTGGTTGCCGAGTCGTTGCTGTACTGGCTGCCATAGCGCCCGTAGGGATTGTTGATGCTGTTTTGACCATACGGGCTTCCAGCACCGTACGGATTACCTGTCGAGTTAGGAGCGTACGGATTGGCGGAGTAATTCCCCAGTTGTTGGGCGCTTGCGTCTGAAATAGCCAAAGCCACCAAGCAGGCAAGTATCCATTTGACCATTTCCTCTCCCCTGGTTGAGTCTGCACTTTCATACAACCATGGGCAGGATTGTCTGTCCATTGCTTGAATAATGGTTTGACACATGAGCAAATTACCCGTCCGAGAGCCGCCGGCGCAGAAGAAATCACCAGCCCTCCAGTTCGTACAAGATTGGCTTCCAATTGCTGCGGTTTTGGTCGGAGCTCTGTGGACGCTCTACGACTACTCGACCAAGAGGTTGGAGGCGGAAAAAGCGGCAGAGGCAACCCGGAGGATTGAGGCCCGTCGCTGCCGCCCATGTATGCCGAGATCGGATCGACGATGATCAGCCTGACATTGCCGATTTTCCTCGCCATCTCTTCCAAGAGATCGACGTCGGGTGCGCCAGCTTGCAGCCGCTTTCATGCCGGCTTTCACGTCAGCATCGAGATGATTGCCTGAACCTGATCAGAGGCGGACGCCACCAGTCCGTCATACGAAGTCTGGCCGTGTGCCGCGGCCTTCAGGATGCATTCGGCTACGGCCGCTTTCAGACCGAAGACCGACTGGTGAGCCGGCACGTTCGCCACCACGGTCTCCAGCGCTTGGCGCATCGTCTGAATGAGTTCGGAGCTGTATTGCATGGGCGTCCTCCGCCGGCTCATATTAGGTCGCGTGCTCCCGCTTGCCACTCACAAGCCTGAGATTGCGCTTTGACAACTGACCCATCCATCACCTCGCGCTTCTCCTTGCTCGCTTGTATCATCTTGCCATGAGCGAATCCGACACCGTGACCGGCGCAGCCTCGCCGGTGCGCAAGATCATCCACATCGACATGGATGCCTTCTACGCGTCGGTGGAGCAGCGCGACAATCCGGAGCTGCGCGGCAAGCCGGTCGCGGTCGGAGGCTCCGCGGAACGCGGTGTCGTCGCGGCCGCCAGCTACGAGGCCCGCAAGTTCGGCGTTCGCTCCGCCATGCCATCGGTGACGGCGAAACGGCAGTGTCCCGATCTGATCTTCGTCAAGCCACGCTTCGAGGTCTACAAGGCGATCTCCAGGCAGATCCGCGACATCTTCGCCGAGCACACGGCGATGATCGAGCCATTGTCACTCGACGAAGCCTATCTCGACGTCACGGAGAACCTGCAAGGCATTCCGCTGGCGCGGGACATCGCGCTGAAGATCCGCGAGAAGATCAAGGCCGAGACCGGCCTCAACGCGTCCGCGGGCATCTCCTACAACAAGTTTCTGGCCAAGCTCGCTTCCGATCATCGCAAGCCCAATGGTCAGTTCGTGATCTCGCCGGAGATGGGACCGGCCTTCGTCGAGACGCTGCCCGTCGGCAGGTTCCATGGCATCGGTCCGGCGACAGCTGCCAAGATGAACGCGCTCGGCCTATTCACCGGCCGCGACATCCGTAACCAGACGCTGGAGTTCATGAATGCGAATTTCGGCAAGTCGGGCGCATACTATTATTGGATCTCACGCGGCGTCGACGAGCGGCCGGTCCGCGCCAACCGGATCCGCAAGTCGATCGGTGCGGAGAATACGTTCTCGGCGGATCTCGACGCGTTCGACGCGCTGGTCGCCGAGCTCAGGCCTCTCGTCGATAAAGTCTGGCGCCATTGCGAAGCCACCGGCAATCGCGGCCGCACCGTGACCCTGAAGATCAAGTTCGCCGACTTCGAGATCATCACGCGCAGCAGGTCGGTCACGGCGGCCGTTGCCGGCCGCGACGATCTGGAGCGGCTGGCCTGCGGCCTGCTCGAAGCCGAGATGCCGCTGCCCAAGCGCGTCAGGCTGTTGGGGGTCTCGCTGTCGTCGCTCCAGGTCGGAGACGGTGCGGAGCCGCAGCTGACGTTGGGCATCTGAACGGGGCTGGAGGCCCCCCCTTCAGCGAGCGCGGCATCTTTGTCCGCGACGCGGCGCGAAACCTGTCGTAGAGACACCAAGACACGGTTTTTCGCGATTGATGCTGGAATGCTTGCCTTATTGATACGCCTCGGACTGCGTTTCGAAGACCGCATCGAGGAGCGCCGGTTTGTCGACCAATATGTCCGAGGCAGTCTCGGCTGGACGCAGATCGCGATGCTGCTTGGCGCCGCCACCTATGCCGGCTACACACTGTGGGACTGGGTGCTCTACCCCGAAGTCGTGCCGACCACGCTCGCAATCCGTGGTGGCACCGCCGTGTTCATCCTGCTGCCGCTCACGGCATTGCTGTCACGGCGCTGGATGAAGCCGTGGGCGGAGACCATTTTCCTCGTCTATTGCGTCATCCCCGGCTGCATCCTGCCCAGCATTTATCTCGTGCTGCCATCGGGCTTCACGTTTGCCGCGCCCGGCATGATGATGATCATCCTGTTCGTCTCGACCATGCTGCCATTGCGGATCGGCTCGCTGGCGATCTTCTGTTTGCTCTCATGGGTGGCGCTGCTGATCGCCGAGACGTTCGCGCCGACGCTGCCGGCGGGCCTCAGGTTCATCAACCACTCTCTCGTCGGCAACGCCTACGCGCTATCGCTCTACGCTGTGGCTGCACGCGAGTACCGGGCGCGAAAGCAATTCCGGACATCCGAGGCGCTGCAACGCGAGAAAGAACGCTCGGAGAAATCGCTGCGAGATCTGCGCGCGACCCAGGAGCACCTCGTGCAGGCGGAAAAGCTCGCCTCGCTCGGGCAATTGGTGGCAGGTGTCGCTCACGAGGTCAGCACCCCGCTCGGCCTCGCCTTGACCACCTCGACGGCCATGCAGGCTGACCTGCAAGCGATGAGTGACGCATTGGCCGGAGCATCGGTCCGGCGCTCCGATCTGACCAAGGGCATTGACCGGCTGAAGCAGGGACTCAGCCTGACCTTCGACAATCTGCATCGCGCGTCCGAGATGGTGCACAGCTTCAGGCAGGTCGCCGTTCACCAAGCCGATGAGGACCGGCGCACTTTCGAACTCAGGGATTGGCTGTCGGAGTTGATGTCCAAGCTCGGGCCATTGCTGGCGCATCACGGCCTGACGGTCGAGGTGCAATGCCCGGCGGGAGTCAAGCTCAACAGCTACCCCGGAGCGCTTGCTCAGGTGATCAGCAATCTCGCCCTCAACACTGCCGTGCACGCCTATCCTGACAAGAGAGGCGGCAGGTTTGTCATCACGGTGAGCCGGCCGGACCCGACTTCGGTCCGCCTGGTCTGCGCCGATGAAGGCGTCGGAATCCCCGAGCCATTGCAGGCTCACGTCTTCGATCCGTTCGTGACGACCAGTCGGGAGCGTGGCAATGCCGGCCTGGGACTCCACATCGCGTTCAACCTGGTTGCCTCATCGCTCAACGGGCGCTTGCGACTTGAGCGCAAAGCGGGTCCGGGAACTCAGATCGCCATCGAGATTCCGACAGAACAGACATTGCAACACAGCAGCGAAGTCTCTTGAGATCGGAACGCCGTGCGAGCGGTTCCCGAGGCTGCGCCGATCTTCGCCCTCAGGATCGCCGGTCTGCTGCAAACCAACAACAGCCCCGCCAACTGGCTCTGCCTCAGCCAGGGTCGCACCAAGGAGTACATGCGCTGGAGCCCGTTCAATGTCTCAACATCGATTCTCGCCTTCATATGCGGGCTGCCGTTCGGACCAGTCGGCGTCGCCAGCGGTCATATGCGGTCTCGCTCACGATCGTCGCGTTGTTTCCGGCCTGTCGCGGAGAAATGTGGCGCTACGCTCGCACCCGTGGCGGATAGCACGACCGGCACGACGCTCGTTGGAAGACAACGGAACGACCGGGCATGCTGAAGCCTCGCGCCACGATCAGCGCTTTGCCGACCGTGGCGCACGTGTCTCGAAACGTCCTGCTCGGGGCGCTCAATGCTTCATCTGCTCGAACACCACGATCACGCCGGTCGGTTCGGGCTCATGCGCCATCAGGCGCGTCAGGTCGGAATCGCCCCAATCGGCGAGGCTGACGACTTCGCCGCTCTGGCGGTCGGTACCAAGCGATCCCGTGGGCTCGAGGACCTTGAGGCCCATCTCGTCGACGAAGAAGGTATGGTCGCCGAACATGCTGTTGAGCTGCGGCATCGCGGGATGTTCGTCGGGCAGCACCTGAGCGCCGAGCTGGTTGACGGTCTGCTTCACCTGTTCAGATGTGAGCTTCATGAGCTGCTCCGTTTCTGTAGCCGGTTCCTTTGAGCCGGGCGGGAGTGCGCGTTCCCTGCGCGCTTATCCGCCTGGCTCAATGGCCGAACAGGCGCTGCGGACAAAGGTTCCTGGAAAATGTATTTCGTGATCGCATGCGGCGTCCGCCGCGCTCGCGGCACAAGATCGCCACAGGATGCACACGATCCGGCGGTGGGCCGCGCTCACGCGCTATGCGTTTTCGCCGACCGAGAGCGCGCAGATGCGCGACAGATGGGTGTAGGGCAGGCCGGTCTCCCCGGCCCAGGCGTTGAACTGTGCCTGCACCTTGGCGAGGTCGCCCTTCGACTTGACCTCTTCGGCAATGTCGAGACCCGCACCGCGCAGGCAAGCCACCACGTCCCTCGACGTCACGAAACCGTCCCAGCCGACGAAGCGCAGCAGCATCTGGCCGGTGTTGCCCCCTAACCGGCTGCCGCGCTTGTTGAGGAGATCGAGCAGGCCGATCTCGTCGGACGACGGCCACTTCGCCAGAAACTTGCCGAAGCTGCCGTGCTCCTTCGCGATCTCCTGGACGAAGACGGCATTGTCCCGCACCGACATGACCTTGGCGCCGTTACGCACGATGCGCGCGTCGCGCAGCAGGCCCTCCCAATACTCTTCGGGCTGGAAGGTGAGCTTGGCGGGCTGGAAATGCAGGAAGGCGTCTTCAAAGCCGTCCCATTTCGAATCGATCACGCTCCAGGCAAAGCCGGCGCAGAACACGCGCTTGGTCATTTCGGCGAGGATACGGTCGTCGCCGAGCTTGGCCAGCCGCTTGAGGTCCGGCTTGGCCGGCAACAGTTTCTCCAACGCCCTGGGCCCGCCCTTGCGTTTCTCGGCGCGGGTGCGAATGGTCTTGAATGAGGTCATACGGACATCCGCATTGACGGTTCAATACGACATCAGAATTCGATGAACCGGTCCAGCGCTGCGATGATGACGCGAGGGAGCGACATGCTGGTCCGCTTCTTGCTTTCATGAGCCTGGAATTCCCGGATATAGTCGATCTCTCGCGGACGATTCTCCAATGCGCTGCCTGGTCGTGGCCGACCTGCACTATTCGCTGCCGCAGCTCGACTGGCTGGTCAGCGCGGCGTCGCAATTCGATCTCGTGATCTTCGCCGGCGATGCGCTCGACATCGGCTCGATGGTGGATTTTCGCGCCCAGATCGTCGTCGTGAAGAAGTACCTCGCGCTGCTTGCCGCGACGAGCCGCGTGATCCTCTGCTCCGGCAATCACGACCTCGACGAGCGCAACTCGGAGGGCGAAAAGATTTCGCGCTGGATCTCGGAGGTGCGCGAGCTTGGCATTGCCTGCGACGGCGACAGCCTCAACATCGGTGGCACCCTGTTCACGGTGTGCCCGTGGTGGGACGGACCACTGGTCAAGCAACGCCTCGTCGACCAGTTGCGCGATGCCGCGGCCGACCGACCGCAGCGCTGGATCTGGGCCCATCATGCGCCGCCGGCGGATTCACCCACGAGCTGGGGCGGCAAGCGCTTCTTCGGCGACGTCGAGCTGGTGCAATGGGTCATGCAGTACCAGCCGTCGATGGTGATCTCCGGCCATGTGCACCAGTCGCCGTTCGTCACCGGCGGCTCGTGGTTCGACCGGCTGGGCCAGACCTGGGTCTTCAACACGGGCCTGCAACCAGGCCGCCCCCCGACATACATCGTGCTGGACCTCGGTGCGGACAAAGCGTTCTGGCTTGCGGCCGGCGAGGCCCAATGGATCGACCTGAATGCGCCGCTGAAGCGCCCCGCCGCTCCGATCGAGGCGCCGCCCGATTGGCTCACATTCTTGGATCGGATTGCCGATCCGAGCCTGGCGAGACCTCGAGGGGCGGCAGGTTGATCATGCTCTGGAGCACTTCGCCGACCATGGCCAGATGCGTGCCGTGGCCGGCATATTGCCGCTTGAGATCGGCGAGGTAGGTATTGGCGACATTGAGCCGCTGCGCCAGCATTTTTGCGATCAGCAGGGCCACGCCCGGCTCCCTCTCCAGGAACGAGGCGGCATCCTCGAATTCGTAGACCACCGCGTCGGAGCAGGCCCGCACGGTCGCGGTGTGCGGCTGGCCCAGCAGCACGGACATTTCACCCAGCACCGCACCGGGCTCGGTGACGGTGGCGACCACCATCTCGCCCTTGAGCACCTCGAGCTTGCCTTGCATCAGCACGTAGAGATGGCCGGTGGTGCCACCCTCGGCGACCACGACCGTGCCGGCGGCAAGCTGCCGCTCCGTTCCGCCGGTGCAATAGTCCAGGACCGCACGCATCTTGCGAAAGCTCCCGTCGCGGCGCGATATCGAAAGTCGGAATACTAGAGCACGATCCATGCCAGGCGGCAATCAACGGGGATGCGGCTGGCGCCGCCTGCCCGCCGCTTGGACATCCTTGCCGGTCATGCGGCTGAAAACCAACAACTCGTTCTCACGTGCCGCCCGTCACACCCGAGAGAGCGAAGGCACCTCCCCAGGCAGAATGGCCTGCAAGCCACCAAAGCGGCGCTCACGGCTGTGGAAGGTGGCGAGCGCGTCAGCGAGATCGCCCGCCTCGAATTCGGGCCACATCCGCTCGGTGAAGTGCAGCTCGGCATAGGCGCCTTCCCAGAGCAGGAAATCCGACAGCCGCTTCTCGCCGGACGTGCGGATGATGAGATCGACGTCGCGAAGGCCAGCCTCGCCGGTAACGAGCTGCGAGAAGGCTTCGCGGGTGAGGCTCGTCAGCGCAGCCGCCTTCGCCGCGGCATTGAGGATGGCGTCACGCGCGGAATAATCGACGGCGATGCGCAAATGCAGCGCGCTGCCATCGGCTGTGGCTTCCTCGGCGCGGGTGATTGCGGTGGCGACGCCGTCGGGCAGGCGATCGCGGCGGCCGATGACGGAGAGGCGCACGCCGCTCCTGACCAGGCTCTGCACCTCGCTGGTGAGATAGAGGCGCAGCAAGGTCATCAGTGCGGCGACCTCGGCCTTCGGCCTCCGCCAATTGTCGGTTGAGAAGGCGTAAAGCGTCAGCGTGCCGATGCCCTGCTTGGGCGCGGCCTCGACGATACGGCGGATGCTTTCGACGCCAGCCTCGTGACCGCGCACGCGCGACAGGCCGCGCCGCGTGGCCCATCTGCCGTTGCCGTCCATGATGATGCCGACATGAAGCTTCTCGTTGCGGGACGTGATTTCACTTTGCATTGCAAAGTCTCCAGCCAAAAAGGGGAAGATCAGGTCGAGACGATATCGAGGCGGCCGAGCGGCGGCGCCTCGCGGCCGGCAGCTTTCGCCGCGTCGCGCACCAGCCGCTCGAGCACGGCGAGATAGTCGAGGAAACGGCGGCGGCCGGCCTTGGTCAGGCGGCAGGTCGTGTGCGGGCGGTTGCCCTCATAGCCCTTGGTCACCTCGACGAGGCCGGCTTCCTGGAGCACGGCTAGGTGCCGGCTGAGATTGCCGTCGGTGAGGCCGCAGAGCTGCTTGAGGTCGCCGAATGCCAGGCCCTTGGGATGCGCCATCAGCGAGGTCAGAAGCCCGAGCCTCGCCTTCTCGTGGATCACGCGGTCGAGCCCTTCATATGAGAAGGGCGCGCTGTCAATCTTCGACATCGTTGTCTCCGGACGCGAAATGCAGAATGGCCGCCATCACCGATTGCCCGATCACGAAGGGCAGCCCCATGGTCCATGGCGACAGCGTGTGGGTTCGGCTCGCGAGCACGACGACCGCAAAGCCCGACACGAAATACCAGGCGCCCGCGAGCGCGACCGTGCGCGGCAGCGAGCGGACCGAGGCGAAGATGCCGAGCGACACCAGGATCTGCCACAGACCCGGCAGCAGCCACAGCGTCTCGCTCGCGAACTTCCACATCACCACTGCGAGCAGCACGCCGGCAACGCCGGCGGGCAGAAACTGCTCGATCGCCTGGTGGATCATGGCATCGGCAAGACCCGAATGATGGCGTCGCGAGCGCGCACGCATCTCGATGCCGATGATGAGCCCCGAGAGAACGGCAGCGATGAACCAGCCGACGAAGAAGCCGAGCGGCTCACCGGTGGGATCACCCAGCAGCCAGAATTGCAGAATCGCGGTGATGAGCGCGACGGCGCCGGTTGCCGCCATGGTCGCCGGGCCGTAGCCGCGGAAGGCGGTGCCCGCCGCGATCTGGCTGCGGATCGCCACGATGTCGGCCAGCGCCTTGTCGAGATCGCGCATTGGCAACGCCAAAACCTCGTTCCACCCGGGCATTCCGGGACGATAGGTCCCGTTACTTTGTACTGCAAAGTATATGGCACTGCAAAGCAGATGCAAGCCCGAACTGTTGCGAGAGCCGCACGACCTCGGACGGACAACTGACGGTTGCACCCGACCTGCCCTCGCGGATAAGATGGATCCGAAAGCGTTCCGGGGGCTGGTATGTGGTTGAGGTCGTTCGTCGTTGCGGTCGCGTTGCAGTTGAGTGTGGTCGGGGCGAACGCGGCGGGGCCGTTCGGCTCCGTCAATGTCGGCAACTGGATCGGCGGCGCCTTCAGCAATGACGAGACGGGTGCTTTCTCGCATTGTGCAGCGACGACGCCCTACGCCAACGGCGTCATACTCGTGGTAGGCTACAATGCCGCCGGCACCTGGACGCTGGCCTTTGCGAGTCCCAGCTACCGCTTCAAACAGGGCGAGAACGCCGCGATCGACGTCATCTTCGACGGGCAGGAGCAAGCCAGGCTGTTCGCCACGGCAAACCAGCCGAACATGCTCACATCCGTCATGCCTATCAACGTTGTGCGAACGTTTCAGAAGGCGAGTCTGATGGTCGCGACGAGCGGCCGCACCGCCTTGAATTTCGATCTGACATCGACCGGACCGGTGATCGCCGCTTTGGCCAATTGCGTCACCAGGGTGAAAGCCGACGGGCTGAGCAAGGCGGGCGACTTTACCAAAGGAGCGGCCAAGCCGGCAGTGACGGCGGAGAAGCAGACATCACCGCCGGCCGGCGGCAAATCTGCCAGGACCAAGAGCGGCACCGGCTTCGTGGTCAGCACGAGCGGACACATCGTCACCAACCACCATGTGATCGACGGCTGCGCCGGCGACATCAAGGGCAATCTCACCGGCGAGGCCGCAATGGTGCTGCGCGTGGTGTCGAGCGACGCCAACAACGATCTCGCCCTGATGCAGGCGCCATCGACGATGACATTCAAGGACTTTGCCCGGATCCGTGACCGCTCGATCCGCTCCGGCGACTCCGTGGTCGCGATCGGCTTTCCCTATCACGGCATCCTGACCTCGGACTTCACCGTGACGACCGGCATCGTGAGCTCGCTCAGCGGCATGCGCAACGACTCGCGCTTCCTGCAGATCAGTGCGCCCGTACAGCCCGGCAACAGCGGCGGACCGCTGTTCGATAGCACCGGTCAGGTCGTGGGCGTGGTCACCGGAAAGATTCCGGCATTGCGCATCGCGGTGGCGACCGGAAACATTCCCGAGAACATCAACTTCGCCATCAAGACGGGCGTGTTGCGCGACTTCCTCGACAATTCCGTAGTGCCCTATCAGACCGCCGAACCAAAGGGCGAGCTCAAGACCACCGACATCGCCGCCAACGCCCGGCCCTATACGATGCTGATCTCGTGCAATGCGACGGAGCAGGCGGACGCGAAGCGGTAGCGTGGCGCGGAAGGATAGCTGCCTCGCCGCCTCGCGCTGTCATTCCCCGCGACCCGGCTACGCCAAGGCTTCGCCGCGGTCGAGGTCCAGGGGCGCCGAAGCTTTAGCGTAGGCGGCAGGCGGGGAATCCAGCGGCCTCTCGATTGAACCACGACCGCCTCGGAGTACTGGATCGCCCGGTCAAGCCGGGCGACGACACCTTTGATGGGATCCGGCGTGCCCCTACCCTCACCCGTGGCAGCACGCCGCCTTCGCCGGCTGCGGCTCGTACTGGTCGCGCAGGCGGACCCAGTCCATCGGATAGGGCAGAGCCTCCTCGTGACGACCGAGCGGCGTGAGATCGAGATATTGATAGGCGGCGTTCATCATGTCGAGGCCGCGGGCGAAGCAGGAATAGGTGTGGAAGATCTCACCGGCTTCGCCGCGGTAAAACACGCTGATGCCGGGCAGCTCGGGGCCGTAGATTGGCGTAGTGCCGAAATTGTACATCGGCTTTCCGGTCGCGATCTCTTCGCGCGAGAACGTCACGCCGTAGTCCCGATTGAAATCGTTGTCGCCCGAGGAGACCCAGTCGAAGGTCCAGCCCATCCGCTTCTTGAAGGCTTCGAGCTTTGTGCTGGGCGCCAGCGAGACCGCAGCCATGGACGTGTCGCGCGCGGCCAGATGCGGCACCATGCGCTCGAAGCCGTCGGCCCAAAACGAGCAGCTCTTGCAGGCAGCGTCCCAGTCGGGCGCGAACATCACGTGCTGGACGATGAGCTGCGGGCGGCCTTTGAAGAGATCGGAAAGCGTGACCTTGCCGTTCGGCCCGCTGAAGACGTAGGTCTTGTCGACCTTCACCCAGGGAAGCTGGCGGCGCTCCTCGGCAACCCGTTCGCGGGCCTGCGTCAACTCCTTCTCGCGAGCCAGAAGGGCCTTGCGCGCCGCAATCCATTGCTCGCGCGAAACGATTTGATGTTGCTGCATGATACTCTCCTTTGGAGCTCAGGCGACGAAGGCATCGAGCTTGTCGAAGAACGAGCTCCAGCCGCGCTGGTGGTTGTCGCGTGCGGTCTCGTCGAAGAACTGGGCGTGATGGAAGATCATCAAGGTGCCGGCACCGTCCGGCTTCAGCGAGATCGTCACCAGCGATTCGCGTTCCGGCGTCGAGTGCCAGGCCCAGGTGAAGACCAGGCGCTCGCTCGGCACCACTTCGCGATAGGTGCCGCCGGCCTCGAAATACTCGCCGTCGTCGCGGACGAAGCTGATGCGAAAGCGGCCACCGATGCGGACGTCGAGATCGGCTTGCAACGTCGCCGGCTTCATGTTCGGCGGCCCGAACCACTGCGCTAGCTGCTCGGCTTGCGTCCAGGCGGCGAAGACTTTTTCCGGCCGCGCGCGGAGCCGGCGCGTGAGCGTGAGGCTTGGTCGATCTGCTGGCGGGCGTTCAGCGGCGTTGACGGCGGTGGCGGCCATGTCTCTTCCTCCACGAAGGCGGCAAGACGGTCGAGATTGTCGGACCAGAACTGCGCATAGCGATTGAGCCAGTTCATCGCCTGCTCCATCGGCCGTGCGGTAAGCCGGCAGACCACGGTGCGGCCGGTCTTCTCCCGCACGATCAGGCCTGCATCCGTGAGCACGTCGAGATGCTTCATGATCGCCGGAAGCGAGACCGGAAACGGCGCGGCCAGCTCGCTCACCGACAGGCTGCGCTGCTCGCCGAGGCGCGCCAGCAATGCACGCCGCGTCGGGTCGGAGAGCGCCGCGAAGGTCCGGTCCAGTGCCTCGTCCTGATACTTAACCATGTGGTTTAGTATAGAAGCGAGCGGGGCAGCGTCAAGCCGGAACCCGCGGGCGCGGGTGCGCACGACTGCGTGATCAGGATGAGGCCAGTATGAAGCGTGATCAGTAGGGCGCGGCGGGCCGCGCGCGCCGGTGCGGCCGCGGCTGCGGGATTTGTTGCTGGCCATAGGCGAAGCGAGGATTGCGATCGCAGTACAGCAGCCGCCCGGACACGCTCGCCTGGCACTGCTCATAGGTGCTGTAGGCGCATTCGCCGGGATAGTCATACTCGCCGCCCCGGGCGCACCAGGGGTAATCGAGGGCTGCCGCCGGCGTGATGGTGACGAAGCCGGCAACGACCGTCGCGCACAGCGTCAGCAGTGCCAATTGCGTCTTGCGCATGACCGCAACTCCTTTGCTCACGACGCGAGATACGCGCCATCTACCATCAGGTTTCGTCGCACGGCTTTATTCCGGATCATGGCATCGCGCGCGCAAGAAAAAAGCCCTGCCGAACGGCAGGGCTCCCCTTTCAGGCATCACAAGATCGCTACTCGACCTTCAGGCCGGCGAACTCGACGACCTTCTTCCACTTCTCGGTCTCGGCCTTGATCTCCTCGCCGAACGCCTCCGGCGTCTGCACCCGAGGCTCGCCGCCGAGCTCGACCAGGCGCTTGGCCATGTCGGGCTCTTTCATCAGCGCGTTGATCTCGCTGTTGAGCTTGGTGATGATCTCCTTCGGCGTGTTCTTCGGCGCTCCCATGCCGAACAGCGCGCTCGCCTCATAGCCCTTGACGGTCTCGGCGATCGCCTGCACGTCCGGCAATTGCGGCGAGCGCTCCGCGGTGGTGACGCCGATCGCGCGCAGCGAGCCGGAGCGGATGTGCTGGATGATCGAGGGCATGTTGTCGAAGATCACCTGCACCTGGCCGCCGAGCATGTCGGTGATTGCGGGCGCAGCGCCGCGATAGGGCACGTGCTGCATCTTGCAGCCGGTCATGGCCATGAACATCTCGCCGGACAGATGCACCGAGGTGCCGTTGCCGGACGAGGCCATGTTCACCTTGCCGGGATTGGCCTTCACGTACTCGATGAACTCGGCGACGTTCTTGGCCGGCACGTCCTTGTTGACGGTCATCACGTTCGGCACGCGCTGGAACGAGGCGACCGGCGCGATGTCGCGCACGAAGTTGAACTTCAGATTGGCGTAGAGCGAAGCGTTGATGTAGTTGGCGGGATTGACCAGCTGCAGCGTGTAGCCGTCGGGCTCGGCGTTGATGACTGATTCGGTCGCGATATTGTTCCCGGCGCCGGGCTTGTTCTCGATCACGAATTGCTGGCCGAGCTTTTCCGAGAGCCGCTGGCCGATCAGCCGCGCCAGGATGTCCGTGGCCCCGCCCGGCGGATAGCCGACCACCCATTTCACCGGACGTGCCGGATAATCGGCGGCAACAGCCTTCGACAGCGGGGTGGCTGCAAGCGGACTGGCGGCGAGCAGGCCCAGCGCGGTACGGCGAGTGATCATCTCAAGGGTTCTCCCAGTGTTGTTCTTGAAAGTCGGATAGCTTGAACGTCGCGGCGGCGCGGTTGTAACAAAGCTTGCCGCAGGCGGAAAGTGCGCGGGGCGCATCACGACGAAAGGATGAGACATGCCGGTCAAGGTTCATGCCCTGGATCATCTCGTGATCAATGTCAGCGATGTCGCGGCGACGGCGGAGTGGTACCGCAAGATTCTCGGCATGGAAGTCAAGGTGTTCGATCCGGGCGGCGGCAAAGCGCCGCGGACTTTCCTCGAGTTCGGTAACCAGAGGATCAACGTCCGGCAGCGCGATGCCGACAGAGTGGAGTGGTTCACCGCGAATCATCCGACCGCCGGCAGCGAGGATCTGTGCTTCCTCACCTCGGCCACACCGGACGAGGTGGTGGCACATTTGCGGGCACATGGCGTTGCGATCGAGGCGGGCCCAGGCCCGAGGCAAGGCGCCCGCGGCACGCTGCGCTCGGTCTATTGCCGCGATCCCGATGGCAGCTTGATCGAGATATCGTCGTACGAGGACTGAGGCGCAGCGAAGCAAATCCAGACTGTTTCCGCGGAGTGAACCTGGATTGTTTCGTCGCAAGGGCTCCTCGCAATGACGGGAGAGATGGGGTGCTCCGATTTGCACCCCGCGCCATCTGGTGGCAGGAAGACGCAATAATCCAAAGACAGCCGCCAGCAAGATGCAGGGCTGCACCGGGAGGAACCATGCCAGTTCAACAGACCGCCGCCGGAATCGTGAGCCCGTTCGACGGGCTCGACGTGCCCTGGCTGCTCAAGCTGCGCGCCGAGGTCCGGCGTGATCATCCGTTCCTGATCTGGGCTCCGTTCGACGCGCCGGCGCGGCGCTGGAGCTATGGTGAGTTTCACGAGCGGGTCGGCGCGCTTGCGGCGGGGCTCGCCAGGCGCGGCGTCAAGCCCGGCGAATACGTGCTCATTCACCTCGACAACTGCATCGAGGCGCTGCTGGCCTGGTTTGCCTGTGTCGAGTTAGGGGCCGTCGCGGTCACCACCAACACGCGCTCAGCGCCCGCCGAGATCGAATATTTCGCCGATCATTGCGGCGCGGTCGCTGCGATCACGCAGCCGGCCTATGCGGAAGTCGTCGCGCAGAATTGCCGCAACATTCGCTGGATGGCGGTGACCTCGCATGACGCCGGCACAGCGCCTGCGCAGGCGGTCTCACGCGGCGACGGTTTTGAATCCCTGTTCGCCGACAGCGCCGATCGTCCGAGGCGCGCGACCGATCCGCTCGCGCCGTGCAGCGTGCAGTACACGTCGGGCACGACATCACGGCCGAAAGCGGTGCTGTGGACCCATGCCAACATGGGGCGGCAAGATCAATGCCGCGCATGAGGACCTTCACGCCGAGGACGTGCACCAGACCTATCTCCCGCTGTTCCACACCAATGCGCTGGCCTACTCCATGCTGGCGGCACTGTGGGTCGGGGCGTGATCCAGCCGCGCTTCTCCGCGAGCCGGTTCTGGGGCGTCGCGCGCGAGCACGGCTCGACTTGGACCTCCACGATTCCGTTCTGCATGAAAGCGCTGCTCGAGCAGGAGATCCCGAAGGACCACAAATTCCGCCTGTGGGGCAGTGCGATCAACGAGCCGCCGGCCTTCGCCGCGTTCGGCGTCAAGATCATCGGCTGGTGGGGCATGACCGAGACCATCACCCACGGCATTGTCGGCGAGGTCGACCAGCCCAACATCCCGATGTCGATCGGCCGCGCCGCGCCGGAATATGAAATCCGTATCACCGGCGATGATGGACGGCCGACCGAGGTCGGCGACACCGGCAATCTCGCGATCAAGGGCATCCCGGGCCTGTCGCTGTTCGCCGAGTACCTGCACAACGAGAAGGCGACGCGCGAGAGTTTTGACGAGCACGGCTTCTTCCTCACCGGCGACCGCGTCGAGCGGCTTCAGAACGGCTTCATCAAGTTCGGCGACCGCGCCAAGGACATGCTGAAGGTCGGCGGCGAGAACGTCGCGGCCTCCGAGATCGAGCAGGTGATCGCGCTGGTGCCGGGCGTGCGGGAAGCTGCCGTGGTGGCGAAGAAGCATCCGATGCTGGACGAGGTGCCGGTCGTCTTCATCATCCCGCAAGGCGGCGTCGCGGGTGCTGCGCCGGACCTGCATGATCGCGTGATGGAAGCCTGCCGCAAGGGCCTCGCCGACTTCAAGCTGCCGCGCGAGATCAGGCTGGTCGACGACATGCCGCGCTCGACGCTGGAGAAGGTGGCGAAGGCGGAGCTGAGGAAGATGGTGGGGTGATCTAGTCGTTCCCGGGCGATGCAGAGCACCGAACCCGGAACCTCGAGATTCTCAGGTGCGCAATTGCGCACCATAGTTCGCGCTTCGCGCGCCGCGGAATGACGGATTAGATCGTCAGAACGACCCCAGCGCCACGGGCCGGAAGGCCTGCAGCAGCTGCTGATCCAGCTTGCCGCCCATGCCTTCCATCATCGCGAAGGCGCGGGAGTGGGTGAAGGGCATGCGGTAGGCGCGCTTCTCCACCAGGGCGGCGTAGATGTCGACAATCGTCGTCAGGCGCACGATGTCGCTGATCTGGTTCGACGACAGGCCGTTCGGGTAGCCGGAGCCGTCGAGGAATTCATGATGATGCAGCACCACGTCGAGCATCTCCGGCGGGAAGCCGCCTTGGGCAGCGAGCGCGTCATAGCCGCGGCGCGGATGCTGGCGGACCTCCGCCATCTCCTCGTCGGTGAGCCTGCCCGGCTTGTCGAGCAGCGCGGCCGGAACGAAGGCCTTGCCGACGTCGTGCAGCAGCGCTGCGCGCGTCAGGCGGCGCTGGTCGTCCTCGCGCATGCCGAGATGCTGGGCGAAAGCGACGGCGAAGCCGGTGACGAACAGGCAATGGCGGTAGCTGCCGACATGATGGCAGCCGACCGTGGTGAGCCATTCGCGCAGCGAGGAATGCTTGATCGCCTTCAGGATCTTGCTCTCGGCCGCGATGACGTCGTCGAAGGTCAGGGGCACGCCGAGCGGCAGCTTCTCGAACATCTTGGTCAGCACCGCGTGCGCCGCCGCGACGCCGCGGTTGAGCGTCTTGCCGCGATCGGTGGCGTCATAGGCGGCCGTATCAGGGAAAGCGGCGCGGATGCGCTGAAGGATCGCGTCCGCCTGGAGCGGCCGTGAGATGGTGTCGGTGGCCCCTAACGCCCAGGCCTGCATGGTGCCGTGATGCAGGGCGTCCGCGAGCACGAACAGCCGCGGCATCGAACGGTAGGCATCGCCGCGCAGCTTGTTGCGTACCCGCTGCACACTCTCGGGCGAGCGCAGGTTGATGTCGACCACGAGGCCGGAGAGATCGCGCGCCGGCTGGGCGGGAATCTCTTCCGTCGTCACCGTGGAGACGTCACCGACCGCTTTCAAGATGCTGGCGAGCTCGCTGCTCCCGTCGCTGCGATCGGAGGCGAGCAGAAGCCGACGGTTGGCGGCGGGTTTGGCTGAGGCGCTCATGACTTCCCCAAAGCACGGAACTGGATTTGGCGTCAGCCTAAGCCGGATCAGGTTCCCCGGGCCTTAAGAGGCGTGCTCAATGGAACCTTGGGGAATAGGGTGCAATTTTAGGGATTGGGGTTCCGGGAGGGGGAGCTTCGAAGCCGCGAAAACAACCCCATGCACAGTAGAACGGGCATTGATAACACAGAGGAGTTTTGGATGCTGTCGCCCCACCCTCCGTTGTCGTCGCCCGGCTTGACCGGGCGACCCAGTACGCCGTGACGGCGCGGCTGAACCGAAAAGCCGCGGCGTACTGGATGCCCCGGTCAAGCCGGGGCATGACAGTGAGGGTGTGGAGGCGGCTTCCCCAAAACAGATCCGCCGGAGGTTGCCCTCCGGCGGATCATCTCGTTTGGCGATCGCGGCTCAGCTTACGCCTTCATGCTCGCCTTCACGGCCTCCGCCGTGATCGGCAGGGCGCGAACACGGGCGCCGCAGGCGTTGAAGATGGCGTTGCCGATGGCCGGCGCCACCACCGTCACCGCGGGCTCGCCGACGCCGGTGGCCTTCTCGCCATTGGCGATCACGGCGACCGCGACCTCGGGCGTCTGGCTCATGCGCAAGGGCGTGTAGCTGTCGAAATTGGTCTGCTCGATGCCACCGTCCTTCAGCGTCGCCTTCTCGTACATCGCCAGCGACAGGCCCCACAGCGCCGCACCCTCGACCTGGGCACGAATGTTCTCGGGATGCACCTGCGTGCCGACGTCGGTTGCGACCGTGAGCTTCTTCACGGTCACCGCGCCCGACGGCGCCACCGCGACATGGGCGACACACGCCGTCCAGCTTGCAGTCGCGCGCTCCTGCGAGGAGACGCAGGCCACGCCCATGCCCTCGCCTCTCGGCAATTGCTTGGTGCCGTAGCCCGAAAGTCCCATCGCGGCGAGCAGGGTGTTGCGCAGCCGCTGCGCGCCGCCGTCGTTCTTGCCGGCGCCGTCGAGCAGCGAGATGCGGAACTGGGCGGGATCCTTGCCGGTCGCCGCCGCGATCTCGTCGATCATGCTTTCGACCGCCCAGAAGGTCCAGCCCGGCGCCACCGAGCGGAGTTGACCGGACGGTGTGGCGTTGTGCGCGAGCTCGTTCTTGATCGCGCGCACATAATGGTTGGGCACGGTGTAGAAGAAGTCGGCCCCGTTCACCGTGAAGGAATCGAGCGGGCCTTTCTTGTCGACCGAGGGCGTCAGGAAATCGGGGATTCCCCAGCGCGCGGTCGGCCAGGCCGAGACCACGTCGTGGCTGATCGCGATGAGCTTGCCATCGCCGTCCACGCCGGCCTTGACCTTTTGATAGGTGAGCGGACGCGAGAAATCCATCGTCATGTCGTTCTCGCGCGTGTAGATTACCTTCACCGGCTTGCCGACCGCCTTCGCTGCCTGCACCGCGGGGATCATCATGTCGGCATCGAGACGCCGGCCGAAGCCGCCGCCGAGCCACATCTGGTGCATGACCACGAATTTCGGATCAATCCCGGCGGCACCCGCGGCGATCGCGCCGGAACGCGTCGCGAACTGGTTGCCGGAATAGATGTGCAGGATGTCGCCCTTGAACTCCGCGGTGGCATTCATCGGCTCCAGCGGCGCATGGATGTTGATGCTGGTGGTGTACTCGGCCTCCAGCACCTTGGCCGCCGAACCCAAGGCAGCAACGGGATCGCCGTCCTTGACGAAGAACTGGCCGGAATCCTCCAGCTTCTGAAGCCGCATGGCTTCATCGAGCAGCGACTGGCTCGACAGCTTGGCGTTCGGGCCGTTGTCGTAGGCGACCTTCAGCGCCTGCGCCGCTTTCTTGGCGTTGGCGTAGGTGCTGGCCACGGCGACGACCCAGCCCGACGTCGTGCCGGTCTTGTCGTCGAGGGTGACGGCCTTGATGAAGCCGGGCACCTTCTTCGCCGCGCTGTCGTCGACCGATTTCACCGTGGCGCCGAAGCGCACCGGAGGCGTGACCACCGCGCCATAGACCATGCCCGGCAGCATCACGTCGATGCCGTACTTCGCCGTGCCATTGGTCTTGGAGGGGATGTCGAGCTGCGGCACCGAGACGCCGATCATGGTGTATTGATCGGGCGTCTTCAGCTTGATCGCCTTCAGCTCGTCGGGCGTGAAGGTTTTCGTCGCCTTTCCGCTTTTCACGACATCGGCGAACGACATCTGCTTCCTCGACTTGGGATGCACGATCACGGAATCGCGCACCACGAGCTCGGATGCCGGCACGCCCATCGCGGCGGCGGCACCTTCGGTCAATGCGATGCGGCCCGCGGCGCCCGCGCGGCTCATGGCGTCGAAGTTCATCATGGTCGACCAGCTGCCGCCGGTGATCTGCGCACCCAGCACGGGGTCGTTGAACTTCGGATGGTTGGAGGCGAGCGCCACGCGCATGTCGCTCCATTTCGCGCCCAGCTCCTCGCAGACGATCTGCGCCATGGTGGAGGCGATGTGCTGGCCCATGTCGGCCTTGCCGCAGGTCACGGTGACGAGACCGTCCGGCGAGATCGCATACCAGACGCTCGGCTCGAAATTGGCAGGCGCCGCGGCGGCCGCAGGATAGATGCCGGGCACGCCGGCATAGCCGAGCACGAGGCCGGTCGCGGCGGTGCCGACGAGGAAGGAGCGGCGGCTGAGATCCGTCGCCTCGGCAGTGACGTTCTTGACGTGCTTGTTCATGTGGGCCTCCGCTCGCTGGAGGTGGCGGATGCGGTGCGCATCTCGGATGCGGCGCGCATGATCGCCTTCTGGATCCGTGAATAGGACATGCAACGGCAGAGATTGCCGTCCATATGCGCGACCACCTCTTCCTTGGTCGGATTGGGATTCTTCGCGAGCAGCGAAGCCGCCTGCATGATCTGCCCGGACTGGCAGTAGCCGCATTGCGGCACCTGCTCGGCGATCCAAGCCTTCTGCAAGGGATGATCGCCCTTGGCCGAGAGGCCTTCGATCGTGGTGATCTTCTTGCCGGCGACGTCGCCGACCATGGTCTGGCACGAGCGCACCGCTTCGCCGTTGACGTGCACGGTGCAGGCACCGCACAGCCCGGCACCGCAGCCGAACTTGGTGCCCGTCATCTGCAATTGCTCGCGGATCGCCCAGAGGAGCGGCGTGTCGTTCGCCGCATCCACGGACAGACTCCGCCCGTTGATGGTGAGTGTTGGCATAGGCGTCTTCCCCTGCCGGTGCATGAAGCCGCTTACGGCGGCAACTTGTGTGGCGGACGCCCACCGGGCCGGCGTCAGCCTTGCCGCGAGAATGATCGCGTTCAGGCGCGGAGGCAAATGCAATTTGGATGCAGTCGAACTATCTCGGCAGCCCGATGTTGTGCGTTGCGAGAGCAGGCGGATGCAGCGACTGGACGCAACAGAGCGTGTTGTCCGACATGCGTGCCATTGCGATCAGGTAGTTTCTTCGAGGTAACTTGGCGCGCTAGAGTGCAGCCGCAGGCGCGGACTTCCTTCTCCCCTTTCTTGTGGGAGAAGGTGGCGCGCGTAGCGCGACGGATGAGGGGTTCTCTCCACTCGCAAACCGCTCGTGAGGATGGAGACCCCTCACCCGGCTTTCGCTTCGCGAAGCCACCCTCTCCCACAGGGGGCCCACAGGGGGAGTGGGTGCACCGTCATCGAGGCGCGATAGAAAAGAAACGAGAAAGGCGCGGAAAACAATGCCTAAAATCAACCGGGACGGCGTCGAAATCTACTACGAGGTCCATGGCAACGGGCCGCCATTGCTGCTCACCCACGGCTATTCCTCGACCTCGACGATGTGGCATGGGCAGGTCGATGCGCTCGCTGGGGATCACCAGCTGATCCTGTGGGACATGCGCGGCCACGGCCGGTCCGATTATCCCGACGATCCGAACGCGTACAGCGAAGCGCTGACGGTCGGTGACATGGCGGCGATCCTCGATGCGGTCGGCGCGAAGCGCGCCGTCATCGGCGGCCTCTCGCTCGGCGGCTACATGTCGCTCGCGTTCTATCGCGCACACCCGGAGCGGGCCCGTGCGCTGTTGATCATCGATACCGGACCGGGCTTCAAGAAGGACGACGCGCGCGAAGCCTGGAACGCGCGGGCGCTTGCGACGGCCGACAGGCTCGACCGCGAAGGCCTCGACGTCCTGAAATCGGCAACGCGCGAGCGCGCCACCGCGAGCCATCGCAACGCCAGGGGGCTGGCGCTCGCCGCACGCGGCATGCTGACCCAGCGCGACGCCTGCGTGATCGAGTCGCTCCCCGACATCACGGTGCCCTCGCTGATCGTGGTCGGCGCCGACGACACGCCGTTCCTCGCCGCGTCCGACTACATGGCGGCAAAGATCCCCGGCGCACAAAAGGTCGTGATCCCCGCCGCCGGACACGCCGTCAACATCGATCAGCCCCAGGCTTTTGTTGACGCGGTCGTGCCTTTCCTGAAGAACTTGCCGGCATAGGGCGATCGAGCAGGGACGTAGGCGATGAAGCTGATGATGCTGGCCGCGGGCACGATGTTGCTGTCGATATCTGCGCAGGCCGAGCCGTTCGGCGCCGTGCCGCCGCGCCAGCCGTTCGTCACGACCTCGTCGAACAACACGCCGCTCGCCTTCGGCATGGATGCAGGAGAGACCGCGCGCGCCCTCGGTCAGCCGCTGCAATATGTACGGGGACGTGCCGGCAACGAGATCTACCTCGCTTTGCGCAACATCGGCGGCAGCGGCTTGCTCCCCCACCGCCACCGCCTGTTCTTGCAATTCCGCCACGGACGGCTGGCAGGATGGAAGGAGGATTACGGCGAGAACTGGATGTGGGAGTGAACCCTATCCCCTCATCCTGAGGAGCTTGCGCAGCAAGCGTCTCGAAGGATGAAGGCCCCGCTGCCGCCTCTCGGCCTTGCATCCTTCGAGACGCGCGCGAAGAGCGCGCTCCTCAGATGAGGAGAGAGAGCTGAATTTCGGATCGACAACCAAGAAGGACAACCCGCGTGGGACAAGACATCAAGCTGACGGCCTCCGACAATTTCCAACTCGGCGCCTATCGCGCTGATCCCTCGGGCACGCCGAAGGGCGCGGTGGTGGTGATCCAGGAGATTTTTGGGGTCAATCATCACATTCGCTCTGTCTGCGACCGGCTGGCCGGGGAAGGTTATGTCGCGATCGCGCCGTCGATCTTCGACCGGACGTCGCCGAACTTCCAGTCGGGCTATTCGCCCGACGAGATTGCGGAGGCGCGCAAGTTCGTGGCCAATCCGGACTGGGCCGCGATGCTGCGCGACACGCAAGCCGCGATCGACGTCGCCAGAAGCGTCGGGCCCGTGGGCATCATTGGCTTCTGTCTCGGCGGCAGCGTCGCCTTCGTGGCGGCGACGCGGCTGTCGGGGTTGAAGGCCGCGATCGGCTATTACGGCGGCGCAATCGTGCGCTTTGCCGACGAGGCGCCGAAGGTGCCGACGCAGCTGCATTTCGGCGAGAAGGATGCCGGCATTCCGCTCGCCGACGTCGAGACCATCAAGACCAAGCGGCCGGAAGTGGAGGTCTTCATCTATCCCGGCGCCCAGCACGGCTTCCATTGCGACGAGCGCGCCAGCTACGACAAGGCCAGCGCCGACATCGCCTGGCCGCGCAGCATGGCGTTCTTCGCGAAGCATTTGAAATAGGGCGCGCGACACTCCCCGCCGAATCCATCGGGCGTCAGCGATGGTAGCGCGATGGCTTCCGGGCTCGCGCTACCGCGCGCCCCGGAATGACAAGAATGACAAGAGGAGAGAGTTGCGCCGCCCCCGGAGCGGAAATCGGGTGGCTGCATCGTGCCGCCCGGCGATAGAGCTGGCCGGTCAAGCCAACTCACGCCGGGAGATCGCCATGCAGCAGGCAATCACGCACCTCGTCATCCGCAATCCGTTCGGAACCATGGACGTTCCATCTCCTGACGATCTCGAGGTGAAGGATTATGCCGCGACGGCATCGCTGCCCGGCGATGCTGCCGACGTCAACGCACCGGCATGGGCATCAATCGCGACGCGCTCCGATCCGATCGAGGGCGAGTGGCAGAGCCGCTGGAATGGCGGCGCCGATCCCACCATCGCCGGCGATGCGCCGGACAAGTGGAAGCAGGGCCGCGCCGAGATCCGCGTCTCAGCAGGCCGGATCTATCTGCGCTTTGACTGGGACAACGGCCGCCGGCACGGACTGATCGATGCGGCGCGCGACGGCGCGGATCGCCTGGTCGGAAAATACATCAATCTGACCACGCCGGCGATCACCCGGCCCTGGGTCGGGCGCGTGGTCGATGCGATGCGGATCGACGGATGTTTTCCGAACGGGCGGCTGGATTTCAGGCGGTGAGATTCCGCCGTCATTCCGGGGCGCGCGTAGCGCGAGCCCGGAATCCATCCGACGGCAGAGACGATGGAGAGATGGATTCTCGCGACTTCGTCGCGCCCGGAATGACGAGGGGGGCGCGGCTGAGGCCCTAGAACCAGCGCTCGCCGACGAACACGGTGTCGCCGGGCGCCAGGGGCGTGCCGAGCGGGACGACCGCGCGCATGGCGCCGCCGCTCTCGGTATGGGTGACGGTGACCACGTCGCGCTTGGCGCGCGGCGAGAAGCCGCCGGCGATGGCGACCGCGCTCTCGACTGTCATGTTCGGCACGTATGGATATTGGCCGGGCGCGAGGACCTCGCCGAGGATGAAGAACGGGCGATAGGTCTCGATCTCGACCGCCACCGACGGCTCGCGGATGTAGCCGTTGCGCAGGCGTGCGGCGATCTCACCGGCAAGGCCCGCCGTGGTGCGGCCGCGCGCCGGCACTGCGCCGATCAGCGGCATGGTGATGGAGCCGCCCGCGTCGATCGAATAGCTGTTGGTGAGGCCTTCCTGGCCGTAGACCACCACGCGAAGCTTGTCGCCGGCGTCGAGATGGTAGGAGGCGCCATTGCGCGCCGGCGCCGCCATCGGCGCGGCGTAGCCGACCGGCATCGGTGCGGGCGAAGCCGCAAAGGAATTGCTGAACGCCGCGATGGCGCCGCCGCCGTTGTTGGCGACGACCACTGGCTGCGGCGCGCTATAGGGCTGGCCATAAGCCATGGAATCGAGATCGGGCCGAGGCTGCACGTAGGCGACGGGGCTTCCGGTCTGCATGCAGCCGCCCAGGGCGAGCGCGGCGGACGCTGCCAAGGACGCCAACTTCGACCATCGAAACGCGCGTGCAACCGGCACCGGACCCATCCCTCGAAACGAGACAGCCGCAGTGATGCACCGGTTATGGTTAATAAAGCGTTGCGTGGGGGGATGGTCTCCAACCCTCCCCTGGAGGGGTCCGGGACGAGCGTAGCTCGCCCGTGGGTCGATCGCGCGCAGCGCGAGCGGGGTGGGGTGATCTCTCCACTCGGGCAGTATGCGATGTGGAGAGACCGTCACCCCACCCCCTCTCACATTTCGCTGCGCTCAATGTGAGCCGACCCTCCCCCTCCAGGGGAGGGTAAGCAAGATGCGTCGTTCCGCCTACACGCTCACGCCGACCCCGATCGGGCAGGACACGCCGGTGCCCCCCAACCCGCAATAGCCGGCCGGATTCTTCGCCAGATATTGCTGATGGTAGTCCTCGGCGAAATAGAATTCGCCGGCGGGGCCGATCTCGGTGGTGATGGTGCCGAGGCCCTTGGCGGAAAGCGCCTTCTGGTAGAGCGCCTTCGACTGCTCGGCGGCCTTCTTCTGCGCATCGGAATAGGTGTAGATCGCGCTTCGATATTGCGTGCCGACGTCGTTGCCCTGGCGCATGCCCTGGGTCGGGTCGTGGCTCTCCCAGAACGTCTTCAAGAGCTTCTCGTAAGCAATCTTCTTCGGATCGAACACGACCAGCATCACTTCGGTGTGGGCGGTGCGGCCCGAGCAGACTTCCTCATAGGTCGGGTTCGGCGTGTGACCGCCGGCGTAGCCGACGGCAGTCACGTGGACGCCGTCGCCAAGCTCCCAGAACTTGCGCTCGGCGCCCCAGAAGCAGCCGAGCCCGAACACCGCCTGCTCGAGGCCGGCGGGATAAGGCGGCTTCAGCTTCGCGCCGTTGACGAAATGGGTGGTTGCGGTCGGGATGGCCTGCGCACGGCCCGGCAACGCCTCAGTTGCGCTCGGCAGTGCGGTGGTCTTGCGCATGAACAGCATGACGGATCTCCGAAGCGAACTGTCCGTCGCCTGAGCCAAGGTGGAAAACCGGGCACGAGAAACCAGACAGCTCAGGCGGCGTGCTCGCGATGAGGTGGGACTATAGGCGTCTACGCGACGGGACGCAGCCGTGTTACGCGGCCGCCCGTTCCAGGCTCAGTCGCGGGAATAGCCGATCAACGGCTTGCGCGGACGGAACAGGATCATCAGGAGGATGCCGAGAATGCCGAGGACGGCAAAGACCGGCTGATCCAGCACCAGGCGGATCACCGAGGTCCAGAGCCAGGGCGCCTTGGCCTCGACCCAGGTGCGGAATGCCGACTGGCTGGCCTGATTGATGTCGTTCCAGAACTGGCCGAACCGGGTGAATTTGAGGTTCTGATCGGCCACCCAGCGGGCACCGTCATAGACCATGAAGATGAACCCGCCGGCGAGCAGCAACAGCCCAATCAGTCGGAAAAAGCCGCGGATCATGCCTCACCTGCGATGGCCGCCCGATCGAACGGCCTCCTGGAACGTTGCCAGCCAATAGCCGGGCGACGGCAGAAATTCAACCTCTTCAGGGCGTTACGGTGCCCATCCAGGCCGCCAAAGACCGGATTTCCGGCCCCCGAAAGCGTTGACGGTGCTGAAGACCCTCTCTATAAGGGCGGCAATTGGCGGTGGGCGCAATCCCGCCGCCGCTGTTCTTTGAGCAGTTGCAGGCACCTTGAGCCTCAAGACTCTCTCGAGCTTGAAGACTCCTTGGAGCCTCAGAGACAGCCGCAAGGCCGTCGCTCATGTTCCGGGAACGGCCCAGCAACCGAACACCCTAAATCCGAGCGTCGATTACGCGGTCAAGCAAGCCGGCGCTACCCGACCAAGACGCGACCGGTACCCGCAAAGGACATTGAGACCATGGCCAATACCACTTCCGCCAAGAAAGCGACGCGCAAGATCGCCCGCCGCACCGCCGTCAACAAGTCGCGCCGCACCCAGATGCGCGGCGCCGTGCGCACCGTCGAGGAAGCCATCAAGAGCGGCGATCGCGCCGCAGCCGTGAAGGCACTCGCGACTGCCGAGCCGGCGTTGATGCGCGCCGCCCAGCGCAACATCATTCACAAGAACAACGCCAGCCGCAAAGTCTCGCGCCTCACCGCGCAGATCGCCAAGCTCGCCAAGTAATATTGCGAAGCAATCTCGCGAGGTAGTCTCGCGCAGCATCTGATCGGTCGATCCGGTCAGCGCGTCAAACAGCCCGGCATTGCGCCGGGCTTTTTTGTTGACTGTCATGTTCGCGCAAGCAGCCACGCGCAGCCCGATCTTCGCTTGGACGATCTGCATCATCTGCGTTATTCTTCGTCCCGTAGTTCTACCGGACGCTGTACTGCAACAGCGGAAACCTCACTGCGTTGCAAAAACCCCTGTGCCGCGGGCTCCAATTGAATCGGCGGCCGAGAAGTTCTGCGCACCGTAAATTCACCGGAATGTGTGTCACGGTGGAGTTACCCTGCAAAACGAGTCTCGAAAAGCGATGACTCGATAATCACTTATCAACATAGCAGCGACAAGCATTTGGAAAATTCGCTCGCACGTGCAGCGCGTGACGAATTTGTAAAAAAATTTTGGCGGTGGCCGAGAATTGTCACACGAGGCACCACATTTTCGATTCTGTGCACGGATTCAAAAACTTGCTTCGCAGCCTGTGAACAAGTCGCGCGCGGCGTTAACCGAGGTCAAGTTTTTTGGTGCCTCAAGTGTGAATCAATTTCGTTGCGAGTCTTTCCGCTTAGTGTATTCCTTAAGTGGTCAGCGGCGCCCACGATCTTCAGACCAGCGCGGTTTAGGAAACGGGGCGAGCGTGCAAATCGGCGGCGATGAGCACGTAGGCGACGCTTCAACAAGCGATGTCGGTGCAAAACCCATAGCAATATGGGAAGGGTAGTTTTTTGTCTGAATGTCTCCAGGCGGGATCTTCTCGCTCGCGCCAAGCGTATATGAGAGACATCGCAATGCTACCTCGGCACGCAAGCTGGGCGACGTCGAGCGGACGACCAGTACATTGGGCAGGCATCCGCGACAGGAGTACGGCGCGGTTGTCTTCAGGACACGCAGGACCTTGTCGTGAGCGATCACGGCAGGACGGGGAGGTATCATGTCTTATGGACTCAACGCGGTATTGAAGCACGTTTCCCATTCCAGCGATGCCGTTCCAGCTCCGTCGGATCTCCAGCCCCCCTCGTGTGACGGAGCGCCGAGTACGCGCTGACCTCGCGACCCTTCCATCTCTGACATCGCTGATCTGACCCGCGGCGTTCGCGCCGAAGGTCGAGCCATGCCCGACGATGGACTCGCTCGAGGTCGCGCCACTTCAGGGACCGGGCAGGACCCCTGCATGGCGCTCACAACGCAACTATATCTCTCAAGAGAAGTTTTCTGACG
>NZ_CP120693.1:0-270142 GCF_045571445.1 Bradyrhizobium sp. STM 3566
ATGCCGCGCCTGCCGGAATGCATAACGCATTCTTTGCGAATGAGTTGGCGGCTCGGCGATAGCGGGTTCTTCGTCAAAGCAGGTCTCGGAATTTACGCGCCAACGGGTACGCAACAGGGACCTGCCGGGCTCACCAACGTCGGCAATCAATGGTGGACCTTCCAACCCAATCTGGTTTTCTCCTACCTGAAGGATGGCTGGAACCTAACCGCCAAACGTATTCCAAGAAATCAACACGGCAAACAGCATTACAAATTATCGCAGCGGCGACGTTTTCCATGCGGAGTTCACTGCAACGAAGAGAATCGGAAAATGGACAATTGGTCCTGTCGCCTATTACGTCGAGCAGGTGACCAACGATCGGTCAAGTTCGTTCTACAACTTCGCTACAAATGTGAGCCGGTACAATGTTTGGGCCGTCGGCGGTTTGGTTGGCCACGACTTCGGGCCCGTTAGCGTAAACGTCTGGGGCACTCAGGAGCCTTCGTCGACCGCGTCAGGCGGCACAGCGGGCCCTCCTGGATTTGACTCCGCCATGGCGCCTAAAGGATTTTCGATTTTCGCTCAGCTGAACTACCGGATATGGGCCCCCGACGAACCGGCCGCGCCGGTCATGCCGCGATTGCATAAATAGTCAAAGAGGCCAGAGAGCTCCCGAGCAAGTCGCTCATTTGAAATCTGAAGGTCTCTTGCGGGAAAAGAAAACCCGGCACAGTGTGTGCCGGGTTTAAGTTCCGGCGGCCCTACTGGGTCGCTCGGGAGGAATTTATGTGTGGGTTGGTCGGCGCCTCAATCGACGATCTTCCAGTCGCCCTTCTCGATTTCGAGAAGTCTGAGAGAATTGTACGACAGACCATTGTGGTCTTTCTCGCTCATATTGAAGATGCCATTTGCTCCCACAAGATCGTGCGTCTGCTCAAGCGCGTCCCGGACCTTCTCCTTATCGAAGCTCCCAGCACGCTTAACCGCATCGACATACAAAAGAACCCCATCGAGCGCATTGACGCCGAACGCAGATACGGGCTCCTTGTATTGCGCTTCGTACCGCTGCTGATAATCCATTACCACGGATTTCTGACGATCGGTGGCAGCCACCTTGTCGGCTACAATGCCGGCGGCTGCGGGAATGCGAATGCCTTCGCCAGCAGCGCCAGTCATAGTTATGAACTCCTTAGAGGCGACGCCGTGCGACTGATACATTGGCAGCCGCAGATCGAGCTGCCTGTAATTGCGGACGGCGATTACGGCTCCCGAACCAAACCCCCAGATCAATAAGGCTTGCGCTTCGGGATTGCCCCGGATCTTGGTGAGCTGGACCGTGGTGTCCGTATCCTTGGCTCCATAGATCTCGTCGGCAACGATCTGAATTCCGGACTTTGAAGCTGCATCCAGTATTTGATCGCGTCCGGCTTTGCCGAAACCTGAATCCTCCGAGAGAAGCGCGACCTTGGTCAGGCCACGCCGCTTGAGATCGGCGAAGATCTTCTCGGCCGCCATTCTGTCAGTGTGAGAGACTTTGAATACCCATTTTCGCACGGGATTGACGATTACGCTGGCACCCGCGAATGAAATAAAGGGCATCCCCATCTTTTCCGCGAGCGGTGCGACTGCCATGGTGGTTGCGGTCGTGCTTCCCGCAATCAAAGCATCTACCTTATCGTTGTCGATAAGACGCTTGGCGAGACCGACCGCCTTGTCGGCAGCTCCTCCATCATCATAGAGAACGAGTTCGAGCTGCTTTCCGAGAAGCCCCCCGCCTGAATTGATGCGGGCGATCTCGGCCTCCATCGTCTTTTTTGCAGGCTCGCCGAGGTAGGCGGCGGGCCCTGTAGTCGTCAAAAACGCCCCAATCTTGACTGTAGTTTCCGCGGCCGGCGCAACGTGAGGTAGCGAAATCAATCCAAACGCTATGCACAAAGGTAGTATCGGTCTAACGAATCCGGTGAACTGCAACATCTGTTTCCTCCTGCGCACTCTACGGTGCTCGTGATTGTGAGTTGAATTATCAACTCAATGCCGGGAGTTGTCAAACAACGCAGGGAGACTTACGACCTGGCGTGCAATATTGCGTCGACGTTCGACGAGGCGGCCAGATGGCAAGAAAACCAGCAATGCAGATCGAAAGGCCTGAAAAGAGGCTGAGCGGACAAGTGAGGAAGCTTCGCGATCCGGAGGGATCCCGTCGAGTGGACGGACGGCTGACGCTGGACCTCGATCGACACATACCGGTCCTGCTGGTGTGGCTTTCGAACAAATTCACAAATGGTTCGTCGCAGATCTATCGGAAGCACTTCGGAGTCGGAGTGATTGAATGGCGTTGCATGGCTCTTCTCGCAGTTCAGCCCTGGATCTCGCCGAACCGTATTTGCCAAGTCATCGCGATCGACAAGGCGGCCGTCAGCCGCGCGATCCGAACACTCGAGGACAGCGGATTGCTACGCGTTCGCTCCAGCAAACTGCGCAGCCGCTTTTTGGAAGTCGCTCTCACGGATAAGGGATCCGCACTGCACGATAGGATGGTTCAAGTCGCATTTGAAAGAGAAAGACGGCTGACTGCTGACCTCGTCCCCGAAGAGCGCGAAGTGCTCATCCGGGCGCTCAAGAAAATGCTTATGCGCATCGACATCGTGAACGGGGATGTCGAAATCCCGCCCGAATCCTGAGCCCCCGGACGGCTGCGACAACTCCCCTGTCCCCTGTCAACCACGCCATTCTTCATACGTGCACTCAAAGTGAGTTGACATGCCAACTGACTGACAGTAGCATTTGCTCGTCAGCTGGGCAAGAAGCCAGCGACGGGGAAGGAAGTGCCATCGAGCTGGAACGGCTCTCGCCGTCTGCTGTCCGCGCCACCTCCCTAATGAAGATGAAGGAAAAAGGGAGGACGAGCATGTCGACGGCCCAGTTGCAAGCCGAACTCAGCTCAGAACAAGGCGTCAGGTGCCCAGTCTCTCGGGTGGACCCGTTCGAGCGCGAGTTTTTGACCGACCCGTATCCCTTCCATGAAGAGCTTCGCGATGCCGGACCAGTAGTCTGGCTCGAGCGCTACCAAGTCTGGGGTATGGCACGCTACGCCGAGGTGTACGCTGCCATGCAGGACTGGCAGACCTATTCGTCCGCCGCGGGCGTAGGCATAGATGACTTTCGGAAGAAGAAGGCCTGGCGTCCCCCCAGCCTGCTCCTCGAGGTCGATCCCCCTCTCCACACGCGCACCCGCGCAGTGATGAGCAAGATACTTAGTCCCGCGAACATGCGGCGTCTTCGTGAGGACTGGCAGAAGAGAGCGGATACGCTGGTCGACAAGCTCGTGGAGCGAGAGACGTTCGACGCTGTCAAGGACTTGGCGAGTGTATTCCCGGTCTGGGCGTTCCCGGACGCCATTGGGATCGGTCAGGAAGGGCGTGAAAACCTCCTGCCCTTCGGCAACATGGTCTTCAACTCGTTCGGACCGCGCAACGAGATATTTTTGGAGTCGATCAAAGAGGCGGAACCGGTCGTCTCCTGGATATACGCTCAATGTGCACGCGATCTGCTGGCTCCAGGCAGCTTCGGCGCCCAAGTCTATGAAGCCCTCGATCGCGGCGAGATTCAGCCTGACGAGGCGCCAGTGCTCGTGCGCGCCATGCTAACGGCAGGGTTGGACACCACGGTCATTGGTATCGGCTCATCCATTCACGGTTTCGCGCTCTATCCAGAGCAATGGCAAAAGTTGCGAGCGAACCCAACACTCATTCGTCCTTCGTTCGACGAATTGCTGCGTTGGGCATCTCCCGTTCAAACATTTTTCCGCACGACGACTCGGGACGTGCAAATCGGAGGGACCACAATCCCAGACGGATCCAAGGTGCTGCTCTTCCTCGGTTCGGCCAATCGGGATCCGCGTAAATGGGAGAAACCGGAGCATTTTGACATCACCCGCTCCACGGCGGGCCATGTGGGTTTCGGAACGGGCATCCACGGCTGTGTCGGGCAGATGGTCGCTCGAATGGAGGCCGAGGTCGTCCTGACGGCGATGATCAAACGCATCAAGGCGATCGAAATCATTGGCGAACCAGTTCGCCGTCTCAACAACACTCTCCGCTCCCTTTCCAGTCTGCCAGTACGTATCATTCCTGCTTGAGGGATCATGCCGAAAATCATCTATCATGCCTACGATGGCTCAGTTGTCGACGTGGAGGCCCCTGTGGGTATGAGCGTCATGCATGCCGCGAAAGCAAATGGCGTCGATGGCATCGTTGCCGAGTGTGGTGGTTCGGCCATGTGTGCAACTTGCCACGTGTACGTCGCCGAGGATTTCGTTCATCGATTACCTCCGGTTGACGCGGTGGAGGACGAGATGCTCGAATGCACCGCGACAGAAAGGAAGCCCAACAGCCGCCTTTCCTGTCAGATCAGAATGAGCGCCGATCTAGACCAGATCGTGATTAACGTACCTGAGCGGCAGACGTGAGCCAGGCACCTATTGTGATCCTCGCAGCGGCTGTTGCTCGAGCACGGCATTAAACGCTGGATAGAGGTCGGCGTGCAGAACTTCAGCATGATCCCGCAGATCCTGCTGGGAACCGAGCGTATCGCAACTATGCACAGACGTTTGGCGCAATATTTCGCCAAGACAACGGCGCTGCGCATTGTCGGATTGCCAATGTCACTTCCCGCCTTCACCGAAGCGATCCAATGTCCGGCGCTACACAACAGTGATCCCGGCAGCATCTGGCTGCGGAAGGTCGTGCTCGAAGAAGCGAAACGCATGCGAACACAAGGCGCCTGAGAGTCCGATTTTCAGGTCCGTGCCGAACGCATGAGATGAGGTGTCTCCACACATTCTCTCTTCACATCACACATTCTCTCTTCACGTCGAGCGGCGCGGCGTTTTATGGATCGGACCACTCGTCTATCGAACGGCGCTCTACTTGCGTAGTTCCAGCCTAGCAATCTGATTACGATGAACTTCGTCGGGGCCGTCTGCCAACCGCAGCAGACGCGCCGTCGCATAGGCCGCCGCTAGCCCGAAATCGTTACTGGTGCCTCCGCCGCCATGGGCCTGAATCGCCCGTCGACGATCTGGCAGGCCATGTTCGGGACGGCAAGAGTTGACCGCTTTCATGGCCGTTGCGCAGGAACGCAGCTTTCGGCGCGCCGCCAGGCGGCTCGGCCTGTCACCGTCCGCCCTTAGCCACACCATTCGCGAATTGGAGCACCGGCTCGGAGCACGACTCCTCAATCGCACGACGCGCAGCGTTTCACCGACCCAAGCCGGGCAGGCCCTTTTCGATCGGCTGTTTCCGGCGGTTGGGGAGATCGAGACTGCGGTCACCGAAGTCGGGGCCTTCCACTCCAGACCCTCAGGAAGGGTTCGCCTGAACCTGTCCCGATTCGCGGCGGAGATCGTGCTGGCGCCGGTATTCGGGCGCTTAGTCAAGCCTACCCAGATATTCATCTCGAACCGACGACGCGCTGACGGATGTAGTTGCGGCAGGTTATGACGCCGGAGTGCGTATCGGCGAACACGTTCAGCGGGACATGATTGCTGTACCGCTGACGCCGCACCTGCGTTTCGCGGTGGTCGGTGCGCCTTCATATTTCGCCGGCCGCGAGCGGCCGCAGAGTCCGCAGGACCACCGACATCACTCGTGTATAAACTACCGCTGGAGTAATAGTGGGGCCCTTCACCGCTGGCATTTTGACGGGCCTCAGGGCCCGTTTGACGTTGATGTGGCGAGTTCCCTTACGTTGAACGACACCGACCTGATGCTCAAGGCATGTCTGGCGGGCGCGGGCCTCGCCTGTCTTCCAGAGAGCTTGGTGATGAAGTATATCGGCAACCGGCGCCTGGTGCGCGTACTAGGCGAGTGGTGCCAGCCACTCTCCGGATTCTTCCTCTACTACCCGAGACAGCGGCACATGTCTGGGGCACTGCGTGCCTTAATCGATTTCCTGAAGCTGAGAAATGCGGACTCGGGCGAAAAGTCACCTGGTCGTATTCGCGAGGCTGGCCAAATGCGAAGGAGGGATCGGCGGAGCTGATGCAAGCCCGCTGGGGCGCGCGTGGCAGCGCTCACGGAGTTGCCTGCGCATCTCACGTCTAAACCGCCCGCCTTAGAAGTGCAATTATCTCTTCCGGAATCGGGAGCGCGCTTTGACCACTCGGTCGGGACGTCATAGACAGCCACGGCGGAATTGCTATCAGCCATCTGTATCTCCTTAAGATTGTAGAATTGAGAAAATGCGCCTTGGCGTGCACCTGCCCTGATTGCTTCAAGCGATGCGCGAGACTGCCACTGTTAGGGATTGTCGGGCTCAGGCCCTTCAACGGGTCTGATGCGATCTTCGATATAACGCCGCAGCGCTGCGGCGGCGTTTAGCATATGCGCACGCATCCGACGTGAGGCCGTCTCGCCGTCGCCTTCGGCGATTGCCTGCATGATGGCATCATGCTCGTCGCGAGACTTCCGGATGCGATCACCCTGCCGCAACTGCGTGCGGCGGAAGGCGCTTAGCCGCGCACGGACGTCCTGGGCCTGCTCGGCCATGAACGAATTGTGCGTCGCGCTATAGATGCATTCGTGGAACACTCGGTTGAAGGCATCATAGGCATCGACGTCACCAGCCTCGACCATGGCCCGCGAACCTTCGTGCAGCTCGATCAGGCGGCTGCGCTCCAGCGGCGTCATGCGATAGGTCGCGAGGCGGACACACATGGCCTCTACCTCAGCGCTCGTTTCGAACATGTCCATGATCCGTTCGGGGGTCATCCGAGCCACCACGACCCCGCGACGCCCCCGAACCTCCACCAATCCGCTAACGGAGAGCTGCCGTAGAGCCTCCCGCACCGGCGTGCGGGAAGCTCCGAAGCGGTCGGCAAGCTGCTGCTCTTCCAAGGCCGAACCGGCAACGAGCGCACCGGACGTAATCTCGTCGGTGAGCGCATTGCGGATGCGATCGGAGAGGAGGCCGCCATCGTCTTCGGCTTCGGCTGCGACTTTGAACAGACCTGTCATTCAGCTTCCTATGATTGCGCGCACCGTGAAGTAGAGGATGGACGGCGCGACCAGGCATCCAAGGCCCGTGTGAAACGTCGCAGTCAGCGCGCCGTATGGCACCAGGCGCCGATCGGTGGCCGCAAGCCCTCCGGAGACGCCGCTGACCGTTCCCATCAAGCCGCCGAAGACCATTGCGCTGCGCGGATTGTTGAGGCCGATCATCTTCGCGACGAAGGGGGTGCCAATCATCACGATCACTGCCTTGAATACACCGGTGGCGATCGAGAGTGCAATGACAGGCGACGATGCGCCGATCGCGGCCCCAGTGACCGGCCCGACGATGTAGGTGACCGCTCCGGCGCCAATCGTGGTCAGCGATTCGGCGTCGGTGTAGCCAAAGGCGGCCGCGACGAAAACGCCCAGAATGAACGGAACGACCGTTCCCAGTCCGAGCGCGACCGCACCAATCAATCCGGCCTTGCGCGCGTGAACAACGTCGACCTCGAACGCGGTGGCGACGATGGCGAAGTCCCGCAGCATCGCGCCTCCCATTAAAGCGATCCCGGTCAGCGCCGGCAGGTCGGCGACGCCCTTTTCGCCGCCGGTGACAACTCCTCCAAAAAAAGCCAGCACGAGACCCAGCATGATCGCGATCGCCGAGCCGTGGATGCGGCCGAAGGTGAGGTATTTCGAGATCGCCCCGGAGATCCACATCAGGATGCCGACGGCGGCGAATGCGGTGATCAGCGCGTTTGCGGCGAGCACGTGAGATAACATGGTCATCCGATCCTCCCGGACTTGAAATGGGGCTCATTTGCCTCGAGCGCCTCTCGCGCCTCGATTTCGTCCATGGTCTCGACACGGCCGCTGAGCCGGCCAATCAAGGCTACCTGGGCAAAACACACCGCAACTGCACCGATCCCTGCGATGATCACGATTGGGCCGCCTTTTGCTGCAGCCACTACGTTCTGCTGTGCGGCCATGGCGACGACGATCGGGATGTAGAAGCTGCCCCAAAACTCAACACCGGTCTTAAGACCATGACTAAGCAGCTTCCATCGCACCAGCCAGAGCCGGGCCGCGATCAGAAAGATCATCGCAATGCCGACGCCGCCGACATTGGCCTTCACGCCTAAGGCGACGCCCAGCAGGTCACCCAGGAAGACACCCAACAGCGTGCAGATCGAGAGCAGCGCTACGCCGGAAACGGTCACGGGCGCCTCCCGAGAAGGGAGAGGCCAAGGCTTTCTAAGCGTGGGCGAGCTGTATGCATTCGCATGTCAAATTTCCTCCTGTGTATGCGAATTTCGATCGCTTTGTAGGAAATGCATACACTAATTGACATCAGAAGGCAATACGCATACATTTGGAGGCGTAAAAGCCAATTTGGCATGCCAAGGAGCCAGGATGAGCGATTGGGGTATGCAAAAGGCCGCGCTCGGCGAGCGCCTTGTGGCCGGCCGACAGTTCGCAGAGGGGAAGGTCGTCCCAATCCCCCGCCTCCCCGCATTTCTGAAGGCAGTGATCCGGTCAGGCGACCGGGTGTGCCTGGAGGGTGACAACCAGAAGCAGGCCGACATCCTCGCCTCGGCGCTCGCCAGCCTCGATCAGGCGGATGTTCATGACCTGCACATGGTTCAGTCGGGCGTGGTGCTGCCCGCTCATCTCGATATCTTTGAGAAGGGCATCGCGCGGCGACTTGACTTCTCGTATTCGGGCCCACAATCGGCGCGCATCGCGCGCATGCTGTTCGGCGGCAAGATCGAGCTCGGTGCCGTCCATACCTATCTCGAGCTGTTCGCGCGCTACTTCATCGATCTCACGCCGAACGTCGCACTGATCGCGGCTGTCAGCGCCGACAAGGATGGCAATCTCTATACGGGACCGAACACCGAGGACACGCCGACCGTCGTTGAGGCGACCAGCTACAAGAACGGTCTCGTCGTGGCGCAGGTCACTGAGATCGTCGACAAGGTGCCGCGCGTCGACATCCCCGGCGACCTCGTGCATTTCGTGGTCGAGGCTAACAGGCCCTTCTATGTCGAGCCGCTCTTCACCCGCGATCCCGCCGCCATCACCGAAACCCAGATCCTGACGGCGATGCTCGCCATCAAGGGCATCTACGCGCCCTACGGCGTGCGCCGGCTCAACCACGGCATCGGCTTCAACACCGCCGCGATCGAGCTGCTGCTGCCGACCTATGGCGAGAAGCTCGGCCTCAAGGGCAAGGTCTGCACCCATTTCGCGCTCAATCCGCATCCCACGATGATTCCGGCGATCGAATCCGGCTGGGTCGAGCAGATCCATTGCTTTGGATCGGAGGTCGGCATGGAGGATTACGTCGCGGCGCGCTCCGATGTCTTCTTCACCGGACCCGATGGATCGCTGCGCTCCAACCGCGCGTTTTGCCAGACCGCCGGCCTCTATGCCTGCGACATGTTCATCGGATCGACGCTACAGATCGATCTCGAAGGCCACAGCTCGACGGTGACGACCAGCCGCATCGCCGGTTTTGGTGGTGCGCCCAACATGGGATCCGATCCGCGCGGCCGCCGCCATCCGAGCGAGCCCTGGCTCAAGGCCGGCGCAGAAGCTGATCCTGATACCAACGCCGCGCTGCGCCGCGGCCGCAAGCTGGTCGTGCAGATCGGCGAGACTTTTGGCGAGCGCAACACGCCTTTGTTCGTCGAGCGGCTCGATGCGCTCGATCTGGCGCGAGAGCTCAAGCTCGATCTGGCACCGGTGATGGTCTACTCGGACGACGTCACCCACCTCGTGACCGAGGAAGGCATCGCCAACCTCCTGATGTGCCGCAGCAAGGACGAGCGCGAGCAGGCCATCCGCGGCGTTGCCGGCTACACCGAGATCGGCCGCGCGCGCGATACGAAGCTGGTCGAGCAGCTCAGGCAACGCGGCGTGATCCAGCGTCCCGAAGATCTCGGCATCGATCCGCTCGACGCCGACCGCAATCTGCTCGCGGCCCGCTCGATCAAGGATCTCATGCTGGCCTCCGGCGGCCTCTACCGCCCGCCCAGCCGTTTCCGCAATTGGTGAGGTTTGCATGGAAAAGCTCAGCTTCAAACTGTCTGCGCCCAGTCGCGCCGCCGGCACCCGCACGCAGGCGATCGTAGGCGTGGTCGCGTCAGGCAATCTCGAAGTCCTGCTGGAGCGCAGCCTCCCGGCGGATGTCTGTACCATCGACATCGCAACGGCGGCCCATGGCTTCGGCACGGTGTGGGACGCCGTGGTCCGCGACTTCGTCGCGCGCCGCTCGGCCGGCGGCTTGCGCATCTCCGTCAATGACGGCGGGGCCCGGCCCGACACGGTTGCGCTCCGCCTCGCACAAGGCGTCCGCAAGATCGAGGAGCCGGAACGATGACAGCCGTTACAGCCAACACTGTCGCGCTGAGCTGGTACGAGGCGAGCGCCCGGCAGCGCATCGACGCGCTGGTCGACACCGGCAGCTTTGCCGAATTCATCGGCCCTGAGCTACGCGAGATCAGCCCGCATCTGGCGATCTTCGACCTGCCGGAGCAGTTCGATGACGGCATCGTCGTCGGATGCGGGCGCCTGGACGGCGCGCCGGTGCTCGTCGCCGCGCAGGAGGGACGCTTCATGGGCGGCGCTTTCGGCGAAGTCCACGGCGCCAAGCTCACCGGGCTGTTGCGCGCGGCGCGCGCGCTCAGGCAGGACGTGGTGATCCTGTTCGACACCGGGGGCGTGCGGCTTCAGGAAGCCAATGCGGGCGAGCTCGCGATCGCGGAGATCATGCGCGCCGTGATCGAGGCGCGCCGCGCCGGGGTTAACGTCGTCGGCCTGATTGGCGGCCGCGCCGGCTGCTATGGCGGCGGCAGCCTGATCGCCGGCACCTGCTCGCGCCTGATCATCTCCGAACAGGGCCGGCTCAGCGTCAGCGGCCCCGAAGTGATCGAGACCAACAGGGGTATCGAGGAATTCGACTCGCGCGACCGCGCGCTGGTCTGGCGCACCATGGGCGGCAAGAACCGCTATTTGATCGGCGGCGCCGACATTTTCGTCGACGACGAGGCGCTGGCGTTTCGGCAAGCCGCGATCGAAGCGCTTGGGACCAAGCGAAGCTGCAACGCGGCGACTCTCGAAGCAGAACAGAAGCGCCTCGAGCGACGGTTGCAGCGCTTCGGCGAGGCCGAGGACGCCGTCGAGATCTGGCAGACGCTCGGCATCGACGATCCGACCGATGTTCCCGCACTTCCGACCGGCGCCTTTCTTCGCGCCGCCAACGACAGGGAGAACGCCGATGACGCTCGATGACATCCTGGCGAGCCTGTTCCCGAACGGTCGCAAGATCGAAACCACGGGCGTGCTGATCGCGGGACAGGCGACGCTGCCTGACGGCGGTCCGATCCATGTGCTCGGCATCACGCAAGGGGAGCCGCTCGGCGTGGACGAAGCGATCGTGCTCGCGGGCCGTGTGATCGAGATCGTGAAATCAGGCGATCGGGCGCCGATCCTGGTTCTGGTCGATTCCGCCAGTCAGCGCATGAGCAAGCGCGATGAGTTGCTTGGCCTCAGCGAGTATCTGTCGCATCTCGCCAAGGCGCTGCTGCTGGCGGAAGCCGAAGGACACCGCACCGTCGGCCTGCTCTATGGCGGCAGCGCGGCCGGCGCGTTTATCGCCACCGCGCTTGCCACCGGCACGCTGGTGGCCCTTCCCGGCGCGCATCCCGCGGTGATGGATCTGCCGTCGATGGCGCGGGTCACCAAGCTGTCGATCGATGTGCTGAAGGCTAAGGCCGAAGCGACGCCGGTGTTCGCGCCCGGGCTCGACAACATGGTGATGACGGGCGGCATTCATGTCGTCTGGGACGACAGCGCTCCCTTGGCGCCGCAGCTTGCCGCCGTGCTGCGTCGGCCGCAGAGACAGGACGATCGCAGCCGTCTCGGCGCCGCGCGTGGCGGCCGGCGCAAGGCAGCCGAGATCGCCGATCGCGTGGTCGCTCTCGCAGCGGCCGCACATCAGGACGCGCAACATGGATAAAACCCTCGCGCGCCACAGCATGGTGAAGGCTTCGGCATCCGGATGGACCGCGGTGATGAACCGCTATCCTGAGCTTGCCGGCGAGCCGATGGTCGCAGGCTGGGTTCACGCCGGCCGTCCCCTCATCGTGCGCCGGCCTGGATGCAGCGACGTCGCCGGACTAATTCCGCTCGGCCTGCCACTGCCGCCCAGCCACGGCAAACGACGCATTGCGGTCTCGCTCGCCGCAACCGACATCGTCGCATCCGCCCCGCCCCCCTTGTTGGCCGACGCCGCCGCGGCAGCGCCTGCGCACTGGCGCACAACGATCGACCTGCTGCTTCAGCTTATGCCGGAGACGCGCACGTTCGGCAGCCTGGCCTGGCAGCACCTCACCGGCCTTCCCTATCTGACTGAGGGGTCGGACCTCGACCTGCTGTGGCCGCTGTCATCAGCGAGAGAAGCGAACGCTCTGCCGTTCGACATTGCCGGGATTGCCAAGCAGGCGCCGATGCGGGTGGACGGCGAGATCACCGGGCCCGCCGGCGGCGTGCAATGGCGGGAGCTGACCGGCGCCGACGAGGACGAAGTCCTTGTAAAGAGTCCGGCCGGCGTCGCGAACATCACGCGCGCGGCGTTTCTGTCGGGCGCCGCATCATGAACCTTGCGCTGAGATGGCAGGCGCCGCGGCAACGCGCGCTCCGTGCGGAGCAGCTCGGTCATCTTGCATCGCTTTGTCTCAAGCTCGAAGTCGAGACCTATCCGAAGCCGGGGCTGGTCAGCCATGTCGATAACGGCTCGCATCGCGACATGGACGCCCCCCTCCTCCGCCGGAGCGCCGAAACGCTGGCGCCGTTCTTCGGCGAGCTCGCGGCCGCGGGCGCGGAGGGCGCCGGCATGGAGCGGTTGCGCGCGATCGGGGTTGCGGCGGAGCGCGCGATGCTGGCGGCGACCTCAGGTGTGAACACCCATCGCGGCGCGATCTTCGGACTGGGTTTGCTCTGCGCCGCGGCCGGATATCGCAACGTCGTCGGCATCAGCAAACCGCTGGGCAGGCTGGTTTCGGAACGTTGGGGCGAAGACATCCTTTCCGGCCCGGCATCACTTCGCAGCCACGGCGCCGTGGCCGCGCGGCGCTATGGCGCCGGCGGCGCCAGGGCGGAAGCTGCCGATGGCTTTCGGTCGGTCTATGACATCGCCCTGCCCGCGCTACATGCGGCGCGCAAGCTTGCCTCCCATGACGAGGAAGCCGTGCGCGTTCAGACCTGCATGAGGCTGATCACTGAGGTCACCGACACCAACCTGCTGCACCGGGGCGGCGCGGAGGGCTTGCGCTTTGCGCAAGACAGCGCGGCAGCCTTCCTCGCTGCGGGCAGCGTCGGGCATCCGGAATGGCGCAGGCGCGCGGCGGACATTCATCACGCGTTCGTGGCGCGCAATCTGAGCCCCGGCGGCTCGGCTGACCTGCTTGCCATGACCCTGTTCATCGATCGACTGGATTTCTGATGCTTGCCCTGCTCTGCGGCGGACAAGGTACGCTGTCGGACAAGATTTTTGATGTTGTCGCGGACCAGCCGGCCGCAGAGCCGGTTTTCGTAGCGGCGACGGCTTGTCTCGGTGAAGATCCCCGGGAGTTCGTCAGGTCTCGCAGTGCGGACGAACTGACCGCGAATCATTCCAGCCAGATCCTGACCGTCACATCGGCCCTCGCGATTCACGCCTGCATTGCCGACCTGCTGACGGAGCAAACCGCCGTCGCGGGCTACAGCGTCGGCGAGATGGCGGCCTGGAGCGTTGCAGGAATATGGGCAGCCGATGAAGCCTTGCGTCTCACGGATGTGCGCGCCCGCCTGATGGAAGACGCCGCGGGACCGGATGGTCGCCTCGGCTATGTCCGCGGCCTCGATCAGAGCACCCTCGAACGCCTGCTCGAAACATACCGCTGCGAGATCGCGATCAGGAACCCCGAACGTCTTGTCGTGCTCGGAGGCTCGGAGCAGGACGTGATCGACCTCTGCCAGGAGGCCATGCGACAAGGCGCCGCGCGCAGCGGCCTTCTCGCCGTGAAAATCGCCTCGCACACCTCACGGCTTGCGGGCGCCTGCAAACCGTTGCAACACGCGCTCGACGCCAGCAGGCGCTTTCCGGTCGGAAGCCAGCGAGTCCTGCTCGCCGGAGGTGACGGCGAGCGCATCTTCTCCGCGAACGATGCAACAGCGAAGCTCGCCCGCCAGGTCGCGCACCCCATCGACTGGTCGGCGACGCTGGAGACCCTGGCGGAGCTGGGCGTCAGCAGGGTCCTGGACCTCGGTCCGGGACATGCGCTCGCCGAGATGACGCAGGCCTTTCTTCCGGACCTCCGCTGCTACGCAGCCGATGGATTTCGTACTGTGCAGGGTCTGCGGAGTTGGGTCAGTTCCGAGCAGCCGGCGCGCGATCAAACATAGCCGAGCGGCCGCCGTCCGCCAATTTTGCTATTGATCGCTACGAAAGTGTCACCAAGCCGCCGCGTCGCGCCAAATGCTTGGCGGAAGCACGCAGGAGGCAATCTATGCTCAAGCGCTTATGGAAGCACTGTCGCTTGGAGCGGGCGCAATGAAAAAGGGTTAGTCCCCCAACGCATAGTTCGCTGTGTCAGCGGCGGCCTTCTGGCCGACGTCGGATCGCCTTAGCAACGCCTCACCGCAGACGAGGGAATTTTCGGCGCCTTCCCGGGATGGTCCGCGACTATTAGGGCTTCCCCGAGCATCTCAACCATCAAATATAACTCGCCCGGCTCCCACCGAGCTTACGCTGCGGTGTATCGCGGGCCTTATCGGGACCAGGGACCAGCAGGAAGAAGCCTTCAGTGGATTCGGCGGTTCTGCTCCCGCTCCTAGTCTGCCCCGTATAATGCAGAGTCTCGCTACGCTCGATCACCCCAAAAAAGTGACACGATCTTATCCACCAGGTTCAACCGAGGGCCGCGCCACCGATCGAGAGCTCGACCGCCGACTGGGACGTCAGAAAGTCGAGCTGCTCCTCAATCTTCTAGAAGACCTTGTGCCCCCCGACGAGGACAAGACCTAACACTTGCTGTGCAAGCTCTCCTCTACCGACACCTGTCTTGGCGGCCTCCGGATCGATCGCCATCCTTACAAACATCGCCTGTGGCACCAGTCCTCTTGGTCTCAGTTTGTTAACAGGTTAATTATGCCTCAGTAGAAGACAAGGAGTACTTTCATGAGTCGAAGCATTCACGCTCCGGACGCCGCGCACACCAACCCTATCCCTTCCGCAAGCATCGTGGGAAATTTGCTGGCATCCAGTCTGATCACGGGGCGTGATCCGGCGACCGGCTCTTTCCCCCCATCTTTCGATGCGCAATGCAACATCATGTTTGCGGGCGTCAAGGCGGTCGTCGAAGCGGCCGGCGGGCATCTCGGCGACATCGTGAGGATTACGATTTGGGTCGAGGATCGCATGCTCCGCGAAAAGATCAACAAGGTGTGGGTTGCGATGTTCCCCGATCCCGATGCAAGGCCGGCACGCCTGACACTCAACCGCCCTCTTGAACAGGGAAAGCTAATCGAGTGCGAAATCCTTGCGGTGATCGGCCACGACGGCTGATCTCTGCGGGCGCCATTGGCAATGGCGTAAAGCCGTCCCGTCCCGGGATGGCCGCGCTACTCAAACATCATCCGCGAGGGCTGCGTGCGATCGATCTCGGACTTCCGAGACTATCTCCCGCAAACAGGGTCCAAGTGAAACGACGCAGGCCATGCAGGCTCTCTCGGTATCCCGGGATCCGCACCGCTGCCCGCAATAGTTTCAATGGAAATTTGTGCGCCAGGATCGCGGGAAGAGCACCGTCGCGACGTGGTCCGGTCCGATCACCATGATCGGCATCGCGGTGAAACTCGGGAGCCAAACTTTGATGGACGTTTGCAGCCAAGCTTCGCTAACGGGTTTCGCGAGGAACTAGACACGAATTGTAGCGGTCTCGTCGGCAGCGGGCCGGCCGTCTTGGATTCCCTGATCTGGATCGTCGCCTATCACCACATCTGATCTGCTCCGGTTGAGACACCTGAGCTGGCTGGTTCATTAAAATATCGTGGCGAGACCTGCGCCTAATCTACCCGTGGCGCCCGATCACCAAAACCCTTCCTAAGATCCGATGGGATAACATCTAATACGGCCCACGAGGCGCGTTCGGTTAATCACGCGCTTGTATGGCCGGCATCGGTGATGGCCTAAAGCGGTCCCTAAAGGGCCGGGCTTGCGAGCAAGAGATCGATCCCCCCGCGTCCATCAGCGTAAAAAAGTGAACCCGGCACGGCGTGCCGGGTTCAAGTTCGGGCCGCCCCATTGGGCTGCTCGGGAAAACTCGCTCAATCCACGATCGTCCCATCGCCTTTTTCGATCTCGAGAAGCCGCTGAGATTCGAACCAAAAGCCCTCCGCTGCGGCCCCTCCCTGTCGACGTTCCAGCACGATGGAGCGACCGTTCGGCATGTCAGGAGCGTCCCCGTTGCCGCTAGGGGGTGCACAGCGCCAAAACCTGTCGCCCGCTTGAGCGAAACCGGCGGCTTGGCTAGGATACCAGGGCGGAGTCCGACGCATGTCCCCATCTGGGGGGACGTGATTTAGATTGCGACCCGTCGGGATGGAGATGCGATGGTCCGGCGCGATGCTACCCTGGCGCACCAGGAACTGTTGACCGTAACCTTGAACCAGCTGCCCCACGTGATCTCCGCGATCGGTAAGGCGCAATTCGGGCAGGAGCTGCTCGGGCTGCTTGCCGTGGCATGCGATGCGCAACACTGCTCGTTGTCCAGCATCACCAAGGAATCTGCGTCACTGGTGGTCGCCGTCAGCCGTGACGGCACGGACACGTCTCATCGCCAGCTGTCGCAATATTTGACCGAAGACTATTGGCGCGGCGACTCCTTCCTCGCTGCGACGCGCAAGGCGATCGGGCCGCACGGCTACTCGCTCGGCCATATCACGACTGCGAAAATGCCCGAAGCCGAACTGCGGGATCGGATCTACGGCGTTACCAATGTGGGCGAACGCATCCTGCTCTGCGGCCGCATGGAGGACCAGGAACTCGGCTTGAGCATCTTGCGCCGGGAGGAACAGGGCGAGATTACTTCGCAAGAACTGCAGTGCCTCCAGCAGTTTGCGGGCACGCTATTCTCGATTCTTGATCGACATGTGAGGACGAGGTCGGACGAAATCGACTCCTCGCTCGCGCTGACGTCGCTGTCCGAGATCGAAGCCACGTTGCAAGCGAGTTCGATCAAGCTGCCCCGGCGCGAGGTCGAGGTTTGCGCTCGCATCCTTTACGGCATTTCGAGCGCCGGAATGGCCCTCGACCTATGCATCAGCGAGGAAACGGCAATGACCTATCGCAAGCGCGCCTATCAGCGCTTGTCGATCGGCAGCCAACGCGAACTGCTCGTGTGGTATCTGCATGAATGGAGCATGCGGCACGGGTTGCAGATGGCGGGCGCCTTCAATGGGCGTCGCAAACGGGGTGCGCTGGGGCACTAGGTGCACTTTCCGCTTGTCTCGATCGCTGCGCGCGAGACAGGACGCGTGTTGTTGAGGTCGGCTTGCGCGACTGGCGGACCGCCTGGAATGTTCGCCGGTAGCTGACACGGCGCAGACGGGGGCCTAAACGCTTGAGGCTCGAGCCGAAGCCGGAAAGCTCTTGCATCTGTTCGCGCGATGAACAGGTCGAGGGCGCTTCAGACGGCCGGTTTTCCCGCGAGCAACGCCTTGAGCCTTTCGGGTTGGGAGAAGAGGTTCAGGCGCCGGTCCTCCTCAGCGAAGTGCTCGGGCTCGACAACCACGCGGCGCAGGAAGAACGCTACCTCGTCGACGAAGCCACCGATCATGCTCGGCAGCGCCGAAAATTCGTGGTTCTGGGCGTGCAGGATGTGCAGTTCAGGATGGACTCCAGCTTCGCTCAACGCCGCGTATAGGCCCAACGTCGCGGTCACAGGAAGCCCAATGTCGGCAGCGCCGGCCAGAAGGAACGGCGTGGGAAAGGCCGGGTTGACGTAGGTGATCGGGCTGAGCGCGCGCGCCCTCTCCTCGCCCCCGCCGTCCAGGAGCATGTCGACCTGAGGTGGGCGACCCTGCCAGTCACGGGATGTCAGGCTCGGCGGAGCAAAGCACGAAACCACCGCAGCCACGGACGTGCCGGCCCCGTTGCCAAGGACTTGCTCGTAGCCGGATCCGTCGCTGGTCCCTGCGGCCAACAACGCGAGGTGGCCGCCGGCTGAAAAGCCGATCGTTGCTACTTTGGCCGGATCGACGTTCAGGCGAGGCGCATTGGCCTTAACCCAGCGGATCACGGCGCGGACGTCCTCAAGCTGGCCAGGCCAGCGGACATCGGGAAGGAGGCCATACTGCGCGGCGATGGCCAGGAAGCCCTTCTCGGCCAGCAACCGCGCATAGCCATGCATAGCCGAACGGTCCCCGAACCTCCAGCCGCCGCCGTGAAGAAGGATCACAGTCGCGCCGGCGCCGTTCGCGGCCGGACGGAAAACGTCCACGGAAATGGCGCGCTGGTCGGACCTGGCGATGGTCTCGGTTACAAAGTCCATGTCAGAGCTCCGTTCATCTCATCCGTCAAGTCGTGCCGCCCGCTCCGCCGCCTCGGTTTGCAGACGGCGTCCACAAGATTCGAATGATGCACGCCGCCGTCAACGATAAAGCTCCGGCCGACGCTTTGGTTTGCGAATTCGCCGAGTCGACTCGCCGGAATGCGAATGAGCTCGACCAGACGTTCCAACTTAGGTTCGTAGCGAGGTCTTTCGGCCCGCTGCCCAGCTCGCGCCTCGCTTCCGCCGCGGCCACGCTGAGCCCCTTAATAGTGGGACCCCATTGAGGCTTCTGTCCCCATCCGCGGGGACCCGGCCGGAGCCTCCCGGGCCAACTCGAGCGTGTTCGCCTCAGGATGCGCCACCGACGGGTTTGGCCAGCCGTATCGAGCAAGTGTCCCACCCATGCGCATGCGCTTCCGTTGCTCGGACACTCGGATGTCCCCCTGGAGGAGGACAGACAGGGCAGGGACGGTATGCGGAATATACCTCAGTACGGATGCCGAGATGGTGGGTCCTATCAAGGCTTTGGCCCAATTGTGCGCGCTAGTCTCGCTTGGATACCGTTCACCGGCGGGTGGCCGCCGGCGCGCTTGGGTATCGTCACAAATCAGAGCCGGTTGACGCTCGCGATGACAGAGGTTCCGAGAATATGATCAAGACGTGGCAGTTCGAGTTCTGGAGTGTCCGAAACGGCCTTAATTCCGACTACGAAGACGAAGGCGTCGTTCAAGAAACCTTCGACAAGAACATTGATCATCTTGTCGATTTGGAAGACGCTGGCTTCGATGGCGTGTTCTTCAGCGAGCATCACTTCGTCAATACGCTTTCCCCCTGCCCCAACCTCCTGGTCGCCGCGGTGGCTCAGCGGACGAAGCGGCTGCGGCTGGGCGTGTTGGGGAACGTCTTCGCCATGCACCAGCCGCATCGACTTGCCGAAGAGCTAGCCATGCTCGACTATCTGACGCATGGCCGCCTGGAAATCGGCAGCGCAGTGGGCATACCTCCGGAGTTCGCGTTTCTTGGCATCGCACCTCAGGACGTCAGGGCGATGCATGCGGAAGCCGCCCGCTTCATCGAGTTGGCCAAGCAAAACAAGCACGTCACCTTCCACGGCGACCATTTCAATTATGAGGACGTATTGTCCATGCCGCGCCCCAGGAAGGTCAGCTACCGGCGCGAGTGGGCGACGGCCCAGACTGAATCATCGGTCGTCTCGATCGCGAAGCGCAACGCCAAGCTGGCTCTAGGCTTCCAGTCGACGGAAGGCTTGGCTCGCCTCTGCGAGACCTATCGCGAGGCGATGGCGGCCGAAAACCACCCGGCCACGCCTGACGACATACTGATCCGGCGTCAGGTCATGATCTGGGATACGGATGCCGAAGCCGCAGCCTTGCACAGCGAATGCTCGGAGGTCGCCGCGAAGATCCTGCACAAAATGTATGAGGAGCCGGTCGCCAAGGTTTTGGAGAGAATCGGCGGTCAGCTGCCCACAAAAGAAGGGATCGCCTCCGGGGTCAAAGACGCCCAATTCATTCCAAGCGCAGGATCTTCGCCTAAGCCCGCGCCTTCCCTGGCAGAGAGGATCTCGCCTGAAGAGTACATCTTCGGTTCTCCGAAGACCGTTGCCGAGATCATCATCGAGCAATGCCGTAAGACGGGCGCCGCCAACATCGCGGTTTACGAGTCCGTGGCTCTGAATCGAGAGCAGTTGTCGCACCACACCGAACTCTGGAAGAAAGTGATCCCGATCCTCAAGTCGGCCGACGTCCTTCCTGATTTCATCCCATCCAAGGGTCTGGCGGCGTCCGCCTAGAGATCGAGGCGGTCAAGCGAAAGCGCCTGGCCGCCTTATCTCTATCCAGTTCGACCACATTACGACAAACGCGTGGACGCGCGTCCACCGCGAGCTTGCCAAATCTCTGCGGCCGTTGTCCATCAGACGTGTGGCGCGCCACACAGGGACCGTCTCCGTTTTCGATCTGAACCAGATTGACCGATCGACCCGCGCGCCCTAGTTGCTCGCTATGCCCCAGCTCAGGTTGTCGTGCAGATTGCCGGTGACACCGGAGACGTCGGGGAGTGAGATCAATGGCGCTCATCGCGATTGGCCGAAAGGCACAGAAGAAAGGGGCTCTGGAGTGCGCTGGCAGCACACGCTGGGATGGAGAGAAGTTCGTGGGCGACGTTACCGCCTGACATCATGGACCGGAGCGGCTAGCCGCTCGGACTCGTTCCAAACCGCCGGGATGATCGGTTCAGCCTGTGCCTTCACCCTTCACCGCCCTGAAGGCGCCCTCGACCGTGGCCAGCCGCACGACATCTCGCCGGTCAGCGCAACCGCCGTGTCGATGCCGGTCCGCGGCTGCGAGCCGGACTTATTCATGGCACTGATTCCGCGCCGATCGCCGGTGCCCTCAGGATGGACGCGGCCTCACGGTTGAGTTTGTTGGCGCGGATTCTGCGTCGCTTGAGCCGTCAAAAGGCTAAAAGGCTTCATCAGCAGCGCTTTGATTAAATCACGAAGCGCGCGCTCGTCGCAACGCTCGTCGGCCGTCTGAACCGCGACGCCATTTGAGGCCAACAACACGTGCTGGGAAGCACACCATTCCGAATTCCTCAAGGCTGCATGCATCGTCCAGCTTGCGCCAGAGCAGAACTGAACTTCGGATGGAATAGGTTGATTTCGGAGTGGGCACCTAGTCGCCAGCAACGGAAGGGCGCCTTCCGGAGCATTCGTCACGGCCGCATCGTCCATCTAGGACTCGTCAGCCGACCAGGGCAGATACATGCGCCAAGCGGCCATAGGCGCCATGGGCGTAGAGTAGCGGCTTGCCGTTTCCGGCCGCGTGCACCGCGGCAACGTCACCGATGACGAGCAAGTGACTGCCTTCTTCGGTAATCCGACGCACGCGGCAGTCAAATACTGCCGATGCCGTGGACAGCACAGGCGCGCCGGTCAGCCCGACTCGCCATGCCCCTGCCTTGAACTTCAGGTGCGCTGGGAGACCCGTTGCGAACTGCCTGGCGACCTCCTCGTCTTCTTCTGCGAGCACGTTGACCGCAAAAACGCCGTTGGCCCGTATGGCGGCGGCCGTATTGCTGTTCTGATTTACGCAACAGAGCAGCCGCGGCGGGTCGGCGCTGAGACTGCACACGGCCGTGGACGTCAGCCCGCCAAGCCCACCCGGCGCCGCTGGAGGCGCGGGGTCCTCCGATGACCGGTCGGTGGTCACCACGCAGACGGTCCCGGCGAGCCTACGCATGCCCGCTTTGTAGTCAATGGAGTCCATGTGTCCTCCTCCCCCAATCATTCGAAGTCGTAGCCCACGTTCGTGCCGAAGGGCACTGGCGCTCGCGTGCTGTCCGCGCCGAAACTGGGGAAGGAAGACCCTCGAGCGCGGCCCGATATTCCCACCCCCGCTTCCGGCAGTCCCGCCGAGGACCACTATAAGATAGTGTCTCGACTGGCGCTGTCCCCACCTTCAGGGACGACACCAAGTGATGATCGCGCGCTGAAGGCGATCCGAACTTGCTTGCCGTCCCGTCAAAACAGACCTGGATTTCGACGCATCCTATCTTGTGTCGCTTCGGATGCGGACATGCGTGGTCGTGCCTCCGCCTTCGGGGTCGCCGGCTTGCTGTTTGCCGGCGATATTCGGGTGCGTCACAACTTCGCCGTGGCGCGCACCAAAAGCTTAGGCCGCATTCGACAATCCGATGTAAGATCCGGGACAACCTAAGTACCTGAAACTATATCGGTCGAATTCCCTCAAAGACTTCGAACCGACGGGTCGGAGCAGCAATTTCCCTCGAAATCGCCACGTCCAAGATCGCCGGTTTTCCCGACTCCGATGCGCGGCGAAGCGCCGGTGTGATATCAGCCGGGTTCTCCACTCGTTCGCCAAACGCACCAAAGGCGCGCGCGATTGCTGCGTAGTCGGTTGTACGGAACTGATGAAGATCATCCTCAACGTGTCCGTGCCGCAATTTATGACCCATATATTCGAAGCCCAGGGAGGAGTTGTTCAACACTACCGTGATGGTCGGTACGTTGGCGCGCAGCGCCGTCTCCAGGTCACTGAGATGATACCCCAAGCCGCCGTCGCCGGTTAGGCACACGACCCGCCGAGACGAGCCGGCTGCTATTTGTGTCCCGATGGCCGCGGGGAACGCCCACCCTAGTGAGCCAGCGGCTCGGTAGAAGACGTCCCCCACGCCTTTCTGATCGAGCAATGCACCGGCCCAGGCTGCGGCGAAGCCGGTGTCAGCCACCACAATATCGGTCTCCGAGAGGAAATCGTCTAACTGCTTGATGAGAAAGCGCGGGTTGATAGCACCGTCTATCATCTGGACGCTTGCCAGCCTCGCAAACTCTTGCTGCCACGTCTGCAATCGCGCCTGAGCACCCAACGTCCATTCCTTGCCTGGAGTGGATCTCGCGGCTTCAATGAGCATTTGGAGAGCGGATTTGGCGTCCGCGACGATCGATAATTCCTCATCGACAAACGTTCGGCCCAACGTCCGTGCATCGAGATCGACGTGAATGATTTTCGTGCCTTGGGTCGGCAAAGTGAAATCCGCTGTGCCCATGACGCCGAGCTTGGTGCCAATCGCCAGCACAACGTCCGCTTCCGCAAGAACGTCATTTGCCACCTTACGCGAATACACGCCCGCTACACCTATACAGAGAGGATGGGTGCCTCGGATAGCCGACTTCCCGGGTATCGTTGTCAGGACAGGAATCGAGAGAAGTTCGGCAAGCTCCGTGAGTTCATGATGCGCGTTTGCCAGAACAACCCCGCCCCCTGCCAAAATTACCGGACGTTTCGCCGCCACAAGAAGTCGAATGGCTGCCTCAACACTTGCGGTCGACGGTGCAACGGCAAACGCGGGAAACTCGAGAAAGCGCTTTGCGGCACGCAAATCAGGCTTTCCGGGGAACTTGCCCTGCAGGATGTTCGCAGGAATGTCGAGATGTGTCGGACCAGGTATTCCGCTGATGGCCTCGATTACGGCGCGCGTTATCATGTCCGGTATGCGCTTTGCCTCAGCAACCTCGCCATGCCATTTCGTAACGGGAGCGACGCAGGCGGCCTGGTCAATCTCTTGATAGGCGAACCGACCTCGTGTCAGAGTGGACACCGAACTGCTCAGGCTGACGACTGGGCTCTTACCCCAGTATGGGTCCGACAGGCCGCCGACCGTAGCGGTGACGCCGGGTCCGAATTGAGCGTAAGTGAACGTCGGCTTTCGACTGAACCTTGCATAGCCATCAGCCATAAAAACGGCAGATCTCTCGCTGCGCGCGAGCACGACCTTGGTCTGCTTGGCTTCGGACAAGGCAGCAAGTGGATCTTGCGGATGCCCTGTCAGGGTAAACAGGTGTTTCGCGCCGTAAGCCTCGATTGTTCGAGCTACGACTTCGGCGTTGCTGAGCTCAGGACCGGGGTCGGCGGCAATAGATCTATCAGAGGTCGGCAACTCTCCAGCCATTTCGGCACTCCTCATATTAAGACAAACAGCGACAGGCTTGACAACGCCATGTCGTCACTCTCTGCAACCTGGAGGTCCATCACCGAAGGCTTCGTCCGCGTTGATGGTCCGGACCGGCCGGAGATAATCCCAGGGATACTTTGACTCACGAGGAGCCTTGATCCGAAACAATTGGAGATCGTACAGCACGCGCCCGTCTTTTCGAACCGAGGCCCGCTTTCCAAAATAGTCGGCAGGGCTTGCGCGCATGGCCCCCATAACCTTGAGTGGATCGTCGGATCCCACCTGTTTGACGGAATTGAGGTAATGCATGATGGCCGCATAAGTGTTCATTTGCGCCTGCGTGGGCATCTTCGACATCTTGGCAAAGTATCTCTTTGACCAACTGCGTGTGGCGTCATTCTCGTCCCAGTAAAGGCCGGTCGTAACATACGCGCCTTGCGCGTGATCAAGGCCGATCGCGTTGATCTCAGTTAGGAACGTGAGAAATACGATGACCTTCTTGCCGTAGCTCGACAAACCAAATTCGGCGGCTTGGCGAACCGCGTTAGCTGTGTCCGCCCCAACGCTTGTCACGCCCACCACATCAGCTGGGGAGTTTGCCGCAACAAGTAGGAATGAAGCAAAATCAAAAGTTCCGACAGGATATCTTACCTCGCCAACAACCTGGGCTCCAAGCTCAGCGATCTTTTTGCGAGCGGCGCTTTCCATCGTCGCGCCGAATGCAAAATCCGCGGTGAGAAAGAACCATTTCTTTCCGCCATCCTTTACAACTGCTGCAACAGTCCCAGACGCAAGCGCATCGGTATTGTCCATCCAATGCACAGTATATTTGGGGCAATCGGAGGTGATCTCAGTTGACGCCGGTTCAGTGGCCAACAAGATCCGCCCCTTCCGCTCGGTGACATTCTTTACTGCGAGCGCGACGGAAGTGACGGGAACGCCCGCAATGACATCGACGGCCTGGACGTCGATCCAGCGAGCGGCGATGCTCGCTGCATTGTCAGGTTTGTTTTGTGTATCGGCCGTGACGACTTCGATGGGTCTTCCAAGAACGCTGTTGCCAAAGTCCTGAACCGCCATTCGGGCCGCCAGGACGGTCCCCGGGCCGCCTAAGTCGGCAAACGGACCGTTCTGATCATTAAGAATTCCGATCTTGATAGATGATTGGCCTGCAGACACCGGGCCGCCGATGATTGCTAAGGCTGCTGCGAGAGCAATGATTTTCATTCGCTTGATCCGAAACTGCGGCTCATCTCAAAGAAAGGCATCGTTGACTCAAATCCGTAATCCAATTACGCTATATATAATTTTTACGTCAACCCCCTAAATGACCGGCATCGCGTTTCCGAATGGAGGGACGCGAACGGCAGGGACCAACGAAAGCATTCGCTATGGCGCTTACTGGACTTGGCTACGTCGGGATTCGGTCACAACAACTCGAAAACTGGTCGTCGTATGCGCTCAATCTCCTGGGCTTACAGGAAGTTGACCGGAGTCGATCAACCCGCGCTTTTCGGATGGATGATCGCCGTCAGCGGCTCATCGTTAATGAGACAAGCGGCGAAGGGCTTGACTTCTTCGGTTGGGAAGTTGCGGATGCGACTGCCTTAAATCATCTTGCTGCGCGTCTGGATAACGCCGGCGTGACCGTTCGCATGGGGAGCAAGAGCTTGGCGATGCAGCGGTTCGTCACGGGACTAATCGAATTCAGTGATCCCGTTGGAAACCGGCTGGAAGCGTTTTACGGACCGCAGGTCGCCGAAGACAATTTCGTACCTGGAAGAAATTTGTCCGGCTTTGTGACTGGAGCGTTGGGAATGGGCCACATCGTGCTAAGCGTCGATCGGCTTGACGCGGTGATCCCGTTTTATCGAGATCTCCTGGGCTTTAAGCTCAGTGACTATTTCACACGCCCATTTCGGATTTACTTCTTTCATGTCAATCAGCGACATCACAGTTTGGCGCTGCTAGAGACCGGCACAAACGGAATACACCACATCATGATGGAGTTGTTCAATCTGGACGATGTAGGCCAAGCCTATGACATTCAGCTCACGCAACCTGAGGGCATCGGCGCAACTTTCGGTCGGCACAGCAATGACTACATGACTTCGTTCTACTCCTTCAGCCCTTCACGGTTCATGGTGGAGTATGGGTGGGGTGGACGGATCGTCGACCCTGACTGGACAGGCGGAGAAGTCCCCGAGGGACCCAGCTTGTGGGGCCATGAGAGAACATGGCTGCCGCCCGAACGCCAGGCCGAGGCGCGCGAGATGCGAATGCAGGCTGCGCGTGACGGTATACGTCACCCGGTTAACGTCATGGACGGCAATTATCGGCTCAGCCCAGGGGTTTGTCCCTGGGTCGATAAAACACTCCTCGAAGAACGAAGTTGAACGGCCTAATTCCCCGCGTTCGTGCCGAGGGTGGGAGGTCGCTCTTCTGAACTGACTGGCTAATCTTTGGGCTGCGCCCCAAGCTGTGGGAGAGGCGGCGCATCACATTGAAAAGCGATGTTGCGGGCCCGCTGTCATTTGAACGACTATATTCCCCACCACATCAACAATGCTTACGGCCTCGACCAATTGGCTCTGGGCGTCAAAAATTGGTGCGCTTACCGGTCGATGCTCGCGCGCCAAACAAGCGCGCTATGTGCAGGTGTCACGTCTTGGCCGAAGCCGTCAGCAGGCCCTTTTCTGTTTGAGATAGAAACTACGCCGCCCTGTCCATCAGGGCTCATCGAACTCGCCGCCGATGCCATCGTCTTCATGGTTTGACGCGTCCCCCCAGACATTGTTCTTAGCGCACCTGTCCCCGACCAGAAGATGGGAGCCACCACCCTTGACATCCTTAGCCGATTTCACGATCCATAATCGGATTACATCCTGAGTAACTAGAGGCGGTGCCACCAATGACAGCGGGAGGCGGATTTAGCCGGGCAGCCGGTGCGTTAGATGAGATCAAGTTTAGCGCGATCCTCCGCGCGCTCTCCTTGCTGTTCCGCAGCCGCTCGGCAGTCGATCGCAGTTTCAGAGCGCGAACTCGGGAAAAGAAGGGCATTGCGCAGATCCGAACAAGGGACGGCCGCGTAGCACGCTATTTCGTCTTTTCCGGAAAGGATGTCCGGACGCATGCAGGACTCCATGCAAATCCTGACGCGGTGTTAACGCTTGAGACCGCCTCACTCGGGGCCAGACTGATGATGCCGCCTATCAATTGGCTGGAACAGGTTAACGCCCAAAAGAACTTCCAACTGACCCTGGATGGGCCGGAGGAGTTTGCCTGCTGGTTTGTGCAATTGATCATGGCCGCGGCGCGGGTTCCTTGGCCTGTTGGCGAGGCAATGATGGATGGATCGCGTCGCTTCACTTCCATGACCAATGGTGGACCTTGCCACGTCTGGGTACGAGACGGGCGAATCGTGCGTATCACGCCCATCGATCTCACGGCTGAAGACGGCCCATCGTGGGCTATCGAAGCGCGCGGGAAGCGTTTCGTGCCGCCCAGGCAGGCAACGATTTCGCCTCATACCTTGACCTGGAAGTCACTCGTCTATTCCCCCGATCGCCTGCTTCATCCGATGAAGCGTATTGATTTTGATCCACATGGCGAACGCAATCCCGGTAAACGCGGACTGTCTGGATACGAGCGTATCTCGTGGGATGAAGCGCTCAATATTGTTACATCAGAGATCATCCGCCTGAAGTCTGCGCATGGTCCCAGTGCAATCACTTTTAATCATCCCGCACACCACAATTGGGGAAATATTGGATACTGGCTCAGCAGCCTCTATCGTTTTGCGAACCTAGTCGGCCATACCAAAGTCAATCACAATCCAGACAGTTGGGAGGGCTGGTTTTGGGGCGCGATGCATCATTGGGGCCAAAGCATGCGCCTGGGAACAGCGGAGCCCTACAGCACTGTAGAGGATCTACTTAAGCACGCGGAGATGGTGGTCTTTTGGTCGAGCGATCCGGAGGCTACGAACGGCCTTTACGGTGGGCAGGAGGGAACAGTTCGGCGACTTTGGATCCGAGAGCTTGGTATCCCGACCGTCCACATCGACCCCTACCTCAACAACACCGCCGCCTTCCTTGGCGGAAAGTGGATCTCGCCCCGGCCAGGCACTGACACGGCGATGGCACTCGCAATCGCTTACATTTGGATACAGGAAGGCCTCTACGATAGGGATTTCGTGCGTCGTCGTACCGAGGGGTTCGAAACCTGGAAGGATTACATCCTCGGTTACACGGACGGTGTCGCAAAGTCTCCCGAGTGGCAGCAGGAAGAGACCGGCGTGCCAGCGCGAACCGTTCGCGCCTTGGCGCGAGAATGGGGGCGCAAGCGCACATATCTCGCAGCTGGTGGTTGGGGTAACGGCTTTGGAGGTGCCGGACGGGCACCGACAGGTGTGCAATGGGCGCGTTCGATGGTTTGCCTTCTTGCCCTACAAGGCTTTGGACGCGAGGGGGTCAATTTCGGAAACCTTCAGTTTGGAACGCCTATCGACCACACCTTTTGGTTCCCGGGATACGCGGACGGCGGCATCTCTGGGGACTTGACTAATACGGGCGCAGCCATCGCGCTGTATCAGCGCATGCCTCATCTGCCGACGATGAATTCGGTGCAGCAGCAAGTGCCCAGAATGCAGTTGCCCGAGGCTATACTTACGGGGAAGGCAGAAGGTTTCCCCCGCGATGGGCGGTCGATCGGCGGGCAGTTCGCCAAAATTCGCTATCCAGCACCAGGCGCTTCTCCGATCCGAATGATCTACAAATACGGGAGCTCCAATTTCGGGACTATGTCCGGAAGCAATCGCTACGTTGAGATGTATCGTTCTCCCAACCTGGAGTTCGTCGTCAATCAATCAATCTGGAATGAGGGGGAGAGCCGCTTCGCTGACATCATTCTCCCTGCCTGCACCAGCTTCGAACGTTGGGACATCAGTGAGTGGGCCAACATGGCTGGATATGGACATCACGGCCATGCCCAAGTCAACCATCGAGTGATCACGCTCCAGCACAAATGCATAGAGCCCCTGGGTGAATCGCGATCCGACTATGAAATTTTCTATGCGTTGTCCAGGAAACTCGGCTTAGGTGCCCTCTTCTCCGAAGGCATGGATGAACTCGGCTGGGTCCAACGCATGTTCGAGGCGTCCGACTTGTCCAAGAAGATAACGTGGCGAAGGTTCCTAAAGCGCGGTTACTATGTCGTTCCGCCACCCAGCCCCGAACACCGGCCTCCGGTCGCGTTCAGATGGTTCTATGAGGGACGTCCAAAGGACACACCTGAGCCTTCTCCGCTTGCAAGCGAATATGCCGGACAATTCAGAAACGGCTTTCAGACTCAGAGCGGGAAATTCGAGTTCGAATGTCAGAGTCTTGCAACGTACGATCCTCACGACGAGGAGCGTTCACCGATTCTCAAGTATCAGCGCTCGTGGGAAGGTTATCATTCCGAGCGGCATGAACGTTATCCGTTTCAGCTGATCACGCCCCATCCACGCTTCAGCTTCCACTCGCATAACGATGGCAAGAGTGGCTTTCTCAATGGAGTGAGGGATCACCGCAGAAAGGTCGGCAATTCTTATTACTTGGTGTTGAGGATCAACATCAGTGATGCGATCGAACGCGGCATCCAGGAAAATGATTTGGTCCGCGTCTATAATGACCGAGGTAGCGTTATCTGCGTCGCTGTTCCGACGGCGCGGCTGGGACGCGGCATGGTCCATGGCTACGAATCATCGGCGCGCTACGAGCCGATTGTAAGCCAGGCAGGTATCATTGACCGCGGCGGTTCGCTCAATACGCTGACGTCGAAGCGCCCCATGATCGCAAATTCGCACTCTATTGCCGCCAGTGCGTGCCTAGTTGACATTGAACGGTGCGACCTGGCCGAGATTGAGGCTGCATTCGCTGAATCAACCGTTTGCCGATGACTCAGGATATTTGCCATGGACAAGTGGACGCTTTTATTTGACGTCGGGCGATGCACGAACTGCAATAACTGCCGGCTCGCTACGCAAGATGAGCACGTCGGAAATAGCTTTCCCGGTTATTCCGCCGCTATGGCCGCTAACGGCCATGCGTGGATAGAAATACACACAAATGAGCGCGGGCAAGGAGATATGGTCGACGTCGCCTATCTCGCCGTCATGTGCCAGCACTGTGCTGATCCTCCTTGTGCTGCGGCTGCTCCGCCGGGAGCCGTACGGAGACGGCCCGACGGGATCGTATTGATTGATCCAGACCTAAGCCGCGGATGCAAGAGTATGGTGGAGGCCTGCCCTTATGGAGCCATTCATTGGAACGAGATTGAGGAGGTGCCTCAACACTGGAACTTTGATGCGCATCTGATTGATCAGGGGTGGACCGCGCCCAGGGCAGCGCAAGCGTGTCCAACAGGAGCTATGCGCGCGCTCAAAATGTCTGATCAGGAATACGAAAGCCTACTTGCAACCGGGACCGTGTCCGATCTGCGGCCGGCCCTGAAGTCGCGCCCTCGTGTCCTGTACCAAAACTTGAAGCGATTTACGTCAGCGTTTGTGGGAGGGACTATCGTGCAAAACGTCGGGGGCGTGGAGGAATGCAAGCCGGGCGTGCCTGTGCGTCTGCTGAAAGAGGGCGTCTTGGTTGGCCAAACTGAATCCGATGTGTTCGGAGACTTCAAGATTCAAAATCTAAATCCCAGTCCCGCTGAATTAGTCTTGTGTTTGGGAGACAGTGACGTTGTATCACGACGATTCAAGCTCGAACAGAGTCTCTATCTTGGCGTAATCCAGTTGGCTGAAACGACCTAGGCCGCAACTATCACCTGCCATTGTGTTTTTGCCCGGCTGAGAGCGATAGCCTTGCCGAAAATTCGGACTTTTGCTCTTACGCCTTCTCTTGGGTATCCGGGCGCTGAGACCACAGTCAAACGAGCCATTTGATCAATGTCGACCTCGAATGTCGAAACCCACCGGGCCACAACATGTCTTTTGCGTGTAGTTGGGAATAGATCCGCTGGTGCCACCCGTCGCGTGCCATGGAAAACGGCCCCTCGCATTGCCTCAGTTAACAATGTTACCGAAGCGCCCCAGCTGTCGCCGAAGTTGGACGCCGCGGCTCCGAGCACGCTCGCGAAGCGCGCCCTCCAGAGCGCCGTAGCGAGCGAGCGGCTTCCGGTGATTCGGCGAAGCAACCCGTGGCATCTACAGACCGAGCCACGAAGCTTGGACCGATAGTATGGTTTCTGTGCTTCTGATGAGCTCTCGAGGGGCCTTTGATCGCCAATTCGTCACCAACCGCTGCACCATACGCCGCTGACGGCCACTGAACTGAGCGGGCGCATGCGCTGCCAGCCGGGAGAGAAGATCGACCGCGGACAAGTGCGGAGCTCAATTAAGAGCAGAGATCCGGTCTCGTGGCCCTCGATTTCAAGCCGCAGATGCCGAGCTTGTTGGATGGGGCGGGCGTAAGGGGGAACAGAGTGTCAGTCGATCCCGCAGGCATTTTTGATCCTCTTGGGTCAAACCCCTTCGATTTGAGGTACCCGCTCTTGAGAGCGGCCCTTCGGTCAAGCGTCGCCGAATCTACGGACAGGCCTGGAAACCGGGTCGCACGATGAACAAGACCAAGTCTTGCGGTAGCCTAGATCACGACAACTACCGCATCCCGTCGTGCTGCACACTGAAACATCCACACGCCGCACCAGATTGGTGCGGCGGAACGCTTGCTGCAAGGTTTAAACATCAAAGCGCCAAGCGTATCGTCGATGTAGCTCACCAGATCACAGGCAAGGTCATCGACTGGATATCAGATGCGACGCTCGCGATTCGAAGGACATACGAAATGCGCACTTCAGACAGCGCCTCATAATTCGTCGGGCCGCGAGCCACGGCAAGTAGCGCATCGGCTGCCGGTCACAGAGGCGAAGATCTTGGATCTCGCAATTGCCAGCGCGCTCCATCAAATTGTTCTATTCGAAATTCGCGAATGCCTACGTAGTTGTTCGGCGACGTATTTACCTTCAGCCCGGGCAGGAGAAGTCCTGGCGAGAAATCCCTTATAGTTGTGGCTTGCTTCAACACGTTCGACCGACTGAGGTCGTCACCGCACTGCTTCAGGACGTAAACCATCGTTTGCGCCGCCATATATCCCATCACGGCGCTCGGATTCGCCAAGTCTACGTCGGGATTGTACTTCGTCATAAATTCGCGGAACTCGGCGACATCTGGGTCGTCCTTCCAGGTCGGATCGGTGGGATCTTTGGTATATGTTATCGAGAAAATATCCTTGGCGTTATCGAGTCCGGCCGGCTGAAGCACTGTTGCAATATTCGTTTGCGAGCTCGAAACGATGAAGAGCGGTTTCCATCCGAGTTCGGCAACCTTACGGATAACCTGGGCTCCGGCCTTTGGCGTTCCAAACGCTACGAGCACGTTTGCGCCTGAGGCTTTTGCTCTAACGACTTGTGAATCCATGACAGGATCTGTCGGTTCGTACGAAATTCTCGCAGCAATCTTTTCGGAACCGACATCCTCCAATCCGATTTCGAGACCTCTGATCGCCTCACGACCCGAATCGTCGTTTTGATAGATTATTGCCACTTTTGCGTCGGGTCGGGTTTCACGAATGAACTTCCCATAGAAGGCTGCTTCCGCTTCAATCGTGGGAGTAAAGCCCGTAGTCCAGGGGTACGCCTTAGGGTCATTGAACCTGGAGGCGCCGGTCGCGACGAAGAGCTGCGGAATTTTCTTCGCATTCAGATACTTCTGGATCGCAGCATTTGTGGGTGTCCCGAGACTCTGAAAAAGCGCGAGGACGTCGTCGTTCTCCACCAGCCGACGAACCTGTTCGACCGCCTTGGGAGGACTATAAGCATCATCGTAGGAGATAAACTTGATCAGGCGATGATTCACGCCCCCCTGCTTGTTGATCATTTCGAAGTAGGCCGCAGCGGTTTTCCCTATCGCCGAAAGGCTTGATACGGGTCCGCTATAAGGCATCAAGTTTCCCAGGCGAATCTCTGTTTCTGTGTATCCTGGACCATACTGTTCCGCCGCCTGGATTGCATGGACGTGTGCCACACCGATCGCGATGGCACCTAATAGCATTCCTCCCCTAACGAGTTGCATCAGACCAATCCTCATGAGCTGCCTCCCATATTCCAAGCTTTTCAATGCCGCACGCCGCGGCGACAATTAGTACCGGTGTTCTCCGCTCGGATGCGGACTCGGTGCTGCGCTTAATCGTGGTTCACCGACTGACTTTGTGATGTTCCCCAATATCAGGCCGCTTGCTGCACTGACTTGTCGCGCCAACTCCATTCCTCTTGCGCTCCTCCGGCACATCATTTGACCGCATTCGGGGCTCGGCGGGCGGAAAGGGATCCAAACAAATCGTCATGCCTCTCATCGAGAATAAAGATCCGCTCGCCGCTCACCCGCGGAGATTGTCGGCCCAACGCCAAGCGAGAAAAGCAATCTGCTTGGCTCCGTGCGGGATCAGGAAAATGATTAGGAACAAGATGATGCCGAATGTCGCGCCCGAGAGTCCCTTGGAGATGCTCTCCGCGATGTTTGGGACGAATACGATGAAGGCGCTTCCAACAAGGGAGCCGGGCAACCAGCCTACGCCGCCGACGACCATCCCTAGGAACAGCGAGATTGCGAAGTTAATCGTGTAGGAATCCGGTGCCACAAATTGAATCGTGATCGCTCCGAGGCCGCCGGCGATACCCGTGATCGCGGCAGAAATGCCGAACGCCAGCGTCTTGTAGAGTGCGACGTCGACGCCCATGGCGGAAGCGGCAATATCGTTGTCGCGGAGGGCCATGAAGGCCCGGCCCGAGCGGGAGCGCAACAGGTTTGACGAGAGCACATAGATTGCAATGGCGACGACCAGCGTGACGTAGTAGAACCAAAGATCCTGCGAAATCGTCAAGCCAAACGGTGCGTTCGGCTTCGTCACAACGAGGCCCTGAACACCTCCCGTCCAGTTTTCGAGTGCGTTGAGTTTGAGAAGCTGCGGCATGGCTGTCGCGAGGGCGAAAGTCGCCAATGCTACGTAAATGCCAGACAGTCGCAGCGCTGGCCGACCAAACAGGAAGCCGAACAGAAAGCAAAATACGGCTACGACAGGTAGACAGAGAACATAGTGCAGCTCGTAACGATCCATCAGTATCGCGGTTGCGTAGGCGCCCACGGCATAGAACGCGCTCTGGCCAAGCGAGAACTGGCCCGAGCCGCCGGTGAGGATGTTGAGCGCCAGCACCGCCAGGCCGTAGATCAGCAGCATCGTCATCTGGAAGATGATGAAGTTCTTGACGAAGACGGGGGCGACCAGCAGCGCGGCGAGCACCACCAGCGAGGTGCCGGTGCCGAGCGTCATGGCGCGTTTCGGCACGGCCTCGACCGCCTGGTGGCCTTCTGCAACGACTTCTTCTGCAGCGCTCATGATCAAACTCGCTTGACGATGTGCCGGCCAAACAGGCCGGCGGGTTTGACGACCAGGACGGAGATGATCAGCGCGAGCGCGATCGGGAGCTTCAGCTCGTTGCCGACGCCGGGGATGTAAGTGCCGGCAAGGTTCTCGAAGATGCCGACGAGGAAGCCGCCGACCACCGCGCCGAACGGGCTGGTCAGCCCGCCGAGCACCGCCGCGGCAAAGCCGTAGATCAGGACGCCGCCCATCATGTTGGGTTCGAGGAACACGACAGGCGCGATCAGCATGCCGGCGATTGAGCCGATCGCAGTCGCCATGCCCCAACCGAGCGCGATCATCCAGCTCGTATTGATGCCGACCAGGCGGGCCGATTCAGGCACCGAGGCGGCGGCGCGCATGGCAAGGCCGATCCTGGTGTATTGGAAGAAGAAGTAGAGCCCGAGCAGCAGCAGCACGGTGACGCCGATCATGCCGGCCTGATGGGTCGAGATCAGCTGGCTGCCCAGGAACGGCGAGGAGCCGAACGGGGTCGGGTACTGCTTGATGGTGAAGTCCCAGATCAGGCCGGCCGAGGAGTTGATGATCGCAAACAGCGCGATGAAGCCCGCGACGTTGGTCAGCACCGGGGCCTTGGCCAGCGGCTTGAACAGGATGCGCTCGATGGCGATGCCGGCGACGAAGGAAAAGGCCAGCGTGATGACGAAGGCGCCCCAATAGGGCACGCCCCATTGCATCAATTGCCAGGAGATGAAGGTCGAGAACATCGCCATCTCGCCCTGCGCGAAGTTGAGATGGTCGATCGCCTGGTAGATCATGACCACGGCCAGCGCCATGCAGGCATAGATCGCACCCGTGGCGATTCCGGCCAGCACCTGGTTGGTGAAAAGCTCCATCGTGCCGGCTCCTAGTAACCCAGATAGGATTTGCGGATCTCTTCGTTGTTCGCGATGTCCTTGGCCTTGCCCGACATCACGATACGTCCGGTCTCGATCACATAGGCCTGGTCGGCCAGCTCGAGCGCGAGCTGGGCGTTCTGCTCGACCACCAGGATCGACACCTTGTCCTCGCGGTTGATCTTGCCGAGGATGCGGAAGAGATCGCGCACGACCAAGGGTGCAAGGCCGAAGGACGGCTCGTCCAGCAGCATCAGGCGCGGCCGCAGCATCAGCGCACGGGCGACCGCGAGCATCTGCTGCTCGCCGCCGGAGAGCGTGCCGGCCTGTTGGGTATGCCGCTGCTTGAGCACCGGGAAATGCCCATACATGCGTTCGATGTCGGAGACGATGCCGGCGCCGTCCTTGCGGGTGATGGCGCCGAGCTGCAGGTTCTCCTCCACCGTCATGTTGGTGAAGGTGCCGCGGCCCTGCGGCACATGGGCGATGCCGAACCGCACGATGCTCTCGGTCGAGCGGTTGTTCAGCGGCTTGCCGTCGAACTCGATGCCGCCGGTGGAGCGCACCATGTTGCAGATCGCCCGCAGCGTCGTGGTCTTGCCGGCGCCGTTGGCCCCGAGCAGCGTCGTCAGCGAGCCCTCGTTGAGCGAGAAGGACAGGCCGTGGAGCGCCTGGACCTGGCCGTAATAGGCGCGCAGGTCCTTGACGTCGAGCAGAACAGTCATTGGTCCTTGCTCCCGAGATAGGCCTTGATGACGTCGGGGTCCGCCTGCACCTGGGCGGGGGTGCCTTCGGCGAGCTTCTTGCCGAAATTCAGCGCAACGACGTGGTCGGCGATCGACATCACGAGGCCCATATGGTGCTCGACCAGCAGCACGGTCATGTGGCGCTCGTCGCGAATGCGGCGGATCAGGTCGCCGAGCACGTAGACTTCCTCGTGGTTGAGGCCGCCGGCGGGCTCGTCCAGCAGCAGGATCTTCGGATCGGCCGCGAGCGCCCGCGCCAGCTCCACGCGCTTCTGCGTGCCGAACGGCAGGCCGGAGACAGTGGTGTGGGCGACGTCCTCGAGATCGAGATAGCTGAGGATCTCGTGCACCTTCTTGTTCATGTCGGTTTCGCTGCGGCGGATCCAGGCGAGGCGCAGCGAGTCGCTGATGATGTCAGAGGAGGTGCGGGCATGGGTGCCGACGCGGACATTGTCCCTCACCGACAGGTTTGGAAACAGCGCCACGTTCTGGAAGGTGCGGCCGATGCCGATCTCGGCGATCCGGTGCGGCGGCCGCGACAGGATGCTCGCGCCCTCCATCAGGATGTCGCCGGACGACGGCTGGTAGAGCCGCGAGAGACAGTTGAAGAGCGTGGTCTTGCCGGCACCGTTGGGGCCGATCAATCCGAGGATCTGGCCCTTGTGCATGTCAAAGGACACACCGTTGAGCGCGACGATGCCGCCGAACACGACGCTGACGTCGCGAACCGCGAGCAAAGGCGATGTCCCCTGCACCAGCTGTGCCCGCGTCATCTCGTCTCGTCTGCGTGCTCGGGCGGTGAGAACAAGAAACCCGCGCGGGTGCACGGCCCCATGCGTTTCAGGTTCAACGAAAGCCCTCCCCTCGCCCGCTTCCTTTCACGCTGTTTCGGCAACGACACAGCTACGCAGTGCACCTCGCTTTAGGCACTTCCCCACATTATTGATCAATGATCGAGCGGTCGCGAGGCGGCTCAACGACAACTTGCAGACTAAAGCCAGCCGTGCACGTGCTCTTCGAGGCCAAATGATTGCGAACCTGTCGTACTTGACCGCCACGTATTGGCTTTTGAGCTGTACATTGAGCGACCTCCGTTCGTTGTTTTTAGCTTTATGAACAATCTATTCTCTATCAGATTTACTTGTCAGTCAATCAGCAAGTTCCTGGCGCCCAGTGGCTCGCGACCGCAAGTGGCCGCAGCGTCCTATAATCTTTGCCCAACCTCGGACGGCTCTATCGCATTCATTGGCTCCAATGAGCTCATTGAGCAACACATTGACGTACACGAGTGGTTTCCAAGCCACCCGCAAGGGTCAAGAGCATCGATCGGCCGGACGCGGGGCCCCACCGGTGAATGCGCCGAACGTCTCGTACAAGCATATTTCCGACTAGCGGGAATTCCAGAACGACTGGATGCGACACTTGATCTGCCATCTCATGCGGGCCTCCCATCTCTCCGGCATCGCCGCACACTGGTTGCGCCACATTGTTTCTGCCCTTGTGTCCACGGTAGAGCTACCAGCCGAATCAGGCTTTGGAAGTGAGACGAAGGACGATCCAAGATGTCGGATCGCGTTATCGCGAAGTGCATAGTGGCTGACCAGTAGTGCCGTTTGTGCCAAATATCCTGGGCAGCTAATATGGTTTTCAGAGATGGTTTCGCCTAGAACGAGATTCATCGATCACGCGGGTTGGCTCGTTAAATCAGACAATGGATGGGACGAAAGCGGGAATGTTGAAAGAAAGAAGAACGCAAGCTGAGAGGAGCGCTGAATCCCGGTCTCGGCTCGTGCAGGCAGCGATTAGACTATTGAGCACGCGCGGCTATGCAAAGGCTTCGTTAGTTGAGATCGGCAAGGAAGCGAAGCTGAGCCGCGCTTTGGTAGGCCATCATTTCGGCTCGAAAGAAGCTTGCATGCGTTCGGTGGTCTCGACGATCAGGGAGGAGATGACCGAACGATTGTTCCCCCCGAACAAAGGTAAGCGCGCGCCGGAGTCGGTTCTAGGTCTGCTCAAGATGCTTCATGACGACGACGCCAATGCACGAGCCATGCTGACCATTTTGGTTGAAGCCGTCACAGCCACCCCGGGCCTCAGACCAGCTGTTGCCGAGACAAACGCGGTTATTCGGGCGGGTATCATTGAATCTATCAATGCCGAATTGGCTGCGTCCGCTTCAGCCCAAAAAGTCGATGTGCAAAGCCTAGCGGTCGTGATCGAGGGGATATTACGCGGCGTCGCCTTACAATGGCTGGCGGACCCTGATTCGATAGACCTGCAAGCCGTCATCCGTATGGCACAGTCGATGATCCGCTCACAAATTGACGCTCCTGTCCGTCTCGCGAAAAAGCGCTGATCTAAGGTCAAGCACTCATTTCGGGTCGGACGTGAAAAGTGTGCGGCTCGGCTTTACGTGCTTTTCGCCAATAGGATCACAAGGCGTCGGCCGCACGGAGATCTTCCCGAACCAGAAATCCGTCCAACTTGGAACGCATCTGTCCTCATCGCTATTTCGTTGAACGATCGACGTACCGGAGACCAGGTGATTGCGCACCCCGACGACAGCGGGAGGTAACCTGAAAAACCTACGCTTAGCGCCGAATTTCGCCTGTTGCATTGGTCGACCTGTAATTCCTTCGCCCGACCTGGTTCGCTTCCAGCTACCGCAAGCTGCTCGCCGAGTCGGCTATTAGCGATCAAGCCAACTACTCATGGACAAGCCGCGAAATGGTTTATCTCCGCATTGATCTCGTTAAGTGATCGCAATTCACGACCACCGGCCTTGAGTTGACCATCTTCCGCCCTGCTCCGCGCACGCGAGAAGAGGAAATCTCCGGCGGGCATGCCGGAGATTCAAGTTTGGGAGGAATCCAAGAATGTTGGAGGCGTGCTGACGGGCCATTAGAACTTGACAGTCACGCCCGTGTATACCGTCGAAGCTGTACAAGCGCCCCCTATACATGACGGACTTGTTTCATGGTTGAGACCTAGGACATTCTGGTTCCACTTGTAAGCGACCCACAGATCCAAGGCGTGCGAGTAAGTTTTGCCCCAGAGCAGTTTGCTGGCATCGAGAGTTAGTCGGACCGGCTCGGTGTAAATTTGCGTCGCCGACGGTACGAAGATTTTGGATGGAAGAGCGCCGGCAGGATAACCGGAGCCCATTTCGCCGATGATCAGCATACGGCCGCTTACCGCCAGCGGAATCGTTTCTGGTAGAAAGCCAAGATCCATGTAGTAATTTGCTTCGACCGCCCAGGTCGGGCGGAATTCCAGCACGCCATCGGGCACCCCGGGCCGGAATGGTCCAAACGGCGTTATGGTCCCAGAATAGATCCATTCCTTGTAAACCAGAGGCGCCACATTCAGGAAGCCTTTGTACGGCAGATCAAACGCGAACTGGAGGCCAGCGGTGACCGCCGTCACGTTCAGCGCAGATGCGACATCTCGCATTCCACGGTCGGCGCCCACCTCAAGCGAAACGTTTCTCAGCGGCGCCGCTGTAAAGAGTTTGGTGTCGAAGATCTCGTTGAACCCGAATGTGCTTCGAATTGATGCATAGTCGAGAACTGATCCGGCACATCCCTGATAGGAGACCGTGCAGGGGGACGCCGGGGCATGTTGCGAATATTTCACAAGCCCCACATTGATCAGATTGGTTCCGTAATTCCACGCGTCGAAATGGGTGAAGGCAAATGTCATTTCTGGCGTTCGACCGGGAAAGCCTGGAGACGCTCCGTCGGGCGCGTAGGCGAATGTAAGGCGATTGTCATTGATGAAGAAGAATGGGAACGGATTGGCCGCTTTCTTCGGCGGAATAACTTTGACCGGCGGCTGTGGAACGTCCGCTGCTGAAACAGTTTCTACTGATTGCAGCATCCCCACGAGAGCCACTGCTATCGATGCATGGAGCCATCTATGATGCATTTCCTTTTCCCCGTTTTACTATGTTGTGGACGCTCTGGTGCATTTGCAGCCCGAGCATGACGTATCCGTTTCCGCAGTGAGGTCACTGCGGGACGTGAACATTGAATAGATCTGAAAGTTGGATGTTGTACGTAGCAGTCCCTGGCTACATGCCGCCGCGCGCTTCCGAGCACCAGAGTTCAAGCACTAAGTGTCTTTGACAAATCGGTCCTTCGCGGCGAGTTTGCTCATTCGATTTGCATGCTCGTCCTCCCTCCCCCTTGAAAAGCCCGACCAATTTTTTGTGATCTTTTCGGGCTCACCATCTGCAAACTGGCCTGTACTACTTAGGCGTGAACGACGTCACCGACCTTCGGAACGATGACCTTGATACGCGGATCCTGTCGCGCAACGGCTTCGACGAAGCGGGCAGGTGTCTGTTCGAGGATCGGGAATCCACCATAGTGACACGGTATGGCGATGCGCGGCTTGAGATAGCGACACACCGCTAAAGCGGCCCCCTCCGCACCCATCGTGAAGCGGTCCCCGACGGGAACGATCACAACATCCGGCTTGTACAGTTCATTGATAAGCGACATATCCGAAAACACATCGGTGTCGCCCATGTGATATACTGTTGGCTGCCCCTTTGAGCGAATAACGAACCCGTTGGGATTGCCAAAGCTTATGGAAACGCCAAGATCGGACAGTTGTGAAGTTGTTCGACCAGCAAGAGCCAGCATCGTCACTGCGAGTTCAGCTGATGAGTGATAGGCGCGCGTTGCGGTCACCTGAAACCCACCCGCGTCGATCGTGCCTCCGACATTCAAGAGGTCGGTTCTTTTCACGCCGTTGGCAGCGAGCCAGTTTCCTAGTTCGTAACCTGCGATGACGAGGGCATTGGTCTTGTCGGCAATTGGTATGGTGTCGCCCACGTGATCGGCATGACCGTGCGTCACAAGAACGTGGGTAACGCCGTCAATCGCCGCTTCGAGATTTCCTGCAAATAGAGAATTTCCGGAAAAGAACGGATCGATCAAGACGACCGCATCGGAAAATGCGATACGAAAGTTTGAATGTCCAAACCAGGTGATATCCATGCGATCTCTCCACCTAACTTCAGAAACGATTTTCCGGATGAGCGTTCCTCACGCTCAGTCTCTTGCATACACCTGCCCAATGGATAATCCTCCGAGGCCGATGAGATGGCATAGGCCGACACGGTCGGAGTTCGCTTGACGCAGTCGTCGAGCAGTTTCCCAGATTTGGGCGAGTCCCGTCGGTCCGCCAGGGTGCCCTCGCGCTATCAAACCGCCATCGGTCGAGAACTCGGGAAGGCCAAACCGTTGTTTTGAGCTGGGACCAAACGCACCACGTTCGATAAGCAAATGGGTCTCGTCGGGATCCGAGAAGCCGAGCGACTCGTAGTACAACATCTCTTCGATAGCGAAAGCATCGTGAACTTGGACGATGTCCACGTCGGCAGGGCGCAATCCAGCCTTTGACAGCGCCGTTGTGCCAACCAATCGGGCTGCGGCCATCTGTTCTTCAAGCGCTCCACCGCGCCCCCCCTCGTGCGATGTCGTGCGGAACACGCTGGCGACGGCCCGTATGGGAACGGACTGCGTCCGCTTCAACGCCGAGCCGGAGCAGAACACTGCGGCAGCGGCGCCCTCACTCCAAGTGGTGCACATCATCGCCGTCAGCGGGGCGGCTGCCATCTTGCTCCGAATAACCTTTTCGGCCGTCACAGGCTCGCTAGCACGACGCGCCGCATGAGGGTTGTTTCGAGCGTAGTTCCAGTTCTTCGCCGCAATCGCCGCGAGATGTTGCTCGCCGGCGGCGCCGGTTTGCAGCCGCCGCGCGGCGAGAAGGGCGAACGGGACAATTGGCGGCGCCTGTCGTTCGTTTGCGATTACGCTGAGGGTCGACATCTCTGTGTCAGGACAATCATATCCGATCGCCAAGACGGTCTCCGCCCGCCCCGACATGATTGCGCTGATTGCTTCATGCGCAACGCAAAGGCCCGTCGCCGATGCATTCGATAGATGCTGGACAGGAACGCCGGTCAGTCCCAGTTCCTCGGCCACGAAGACACCGCGCGGACTGAGAGGGTGAGCTGTGCCCGCATAGACTGCGTCGATCTTATCGAATGTCAGTCCAGCGTCGCCAAGGGCCCTCAACGAGGCCTCGACAGCCAGACGTTTACCCGAGCCGACTTCATGCCGACCAAAGTTGGTCATCCCAACGCCTACCACATAAACGTCAGTCATAAACTCTCCGTCCGCCGTCTGCCTCTGACGCAAAAGTGTGCCGCCTTCCTAGGTCGACTTCTCAAAAAAGAGGCGCCCGTTCTCGGCACGTACTCCGATGAAATGGCCGCCTGCGGCCTTTGGAGGTTCTTGAAGTACGACTTCCAATTCGATCCCGATCGGCAGCCGAAGTAGCCCGTACACGGTGTCCAGATATTCGGTCCACGCTACAAGGACGCCCTCGGCCGCGATCTCCAGAGACTCGCACTCCCTAAGGCTTCCGTCGGCGGCAAAGCGGCGCGGAGGGTAGTAAACCGCACCGGTCGCGGGATCGTGCGAGGCGTGCAGGGTTGCGATACTCATATGTCCTCCAACGACGATGCGTATACCAACAGCACTGTCATTAATGGCTGCGTTGAGCTCCGATTGCGGTTCGGTCCTGTTGCTGATGATCCATCCAGAGTTTGCGAAGATCTTTCTTGATAAGTTTTCCGCCGGTGTTCACCGGAATCTCCGGCAACATGAAGATGCGGCGCGGCCACTTGTACTTTGCCAATTGTCCCTCGCAGAAGGCTATCAATTCGCTCTCGCTCGCCGCAGCCCCCTGCTTAAGTTCAACGTAAGCAACGGGCTGCTCTCCTAGGTCCATATGCGGGACGCCGATCACCGCAGCCAAAGCCACCGCCGGATGCAGCGACAGTGCGCGTTCGATTTCGGCAGGGTAAACATTGCTTCCTCCAGCAATGATCATGTCCGTGAGGCGATCTGTGATGAACAAATAGCCTTCCTCATCGAGATAGCCGACGTCTCCCGTCCGATAGTAGCCGTCAGCGTCGATCTTATCCGAGCCCAGCTTGCCCTTGCCGATGTAGCCGGTAATGATCGAAGGCGTGTGAACACGAATTTCGCCATTTTGCCCCGGCGGCAATGCACGGCCGTCTTGATCTACGATCCGGATGGACACGTGTTTGAACGCGCGGCCAGCCGTTCCGGGACGTTTGCGTTGCTCCAGGGGCGTGGCACCAGCAATCATGCCGGCCTCGACGGTGCCGTAGCTTTCATACAGGCACTCGCCAAACACCTCCGTTGCCCGCAACTTCAACTCAGGCCCAGCCGGGGCGCCACCAAACTGCAAGCACTTGAGCGAACTTACGTCATACTTACGCAGAATTGCGTCGGGCAGGTTGAGCACGCGGCGGATCATGGTCGGCACGCTGCCCCAGTGCGTGATCTGCTTGGATGCGATAAGGGCGAGCGTTTGTTCGGGATCGAACTTGCGCTGAAAGACAACCATCCCGCCAGTGGACAGGGCTATCCGCGTGAACGCGGGCCCGACACCGTGATGAAGTGGGAGATTGACCAGCGCTCGGTCTCCTGGCCCTCCAGCCGCGCCGTTGAAGTTTACGGAATTGGCGTATTCTGCAGCGATCCGCAGGTCCCGCGGAGGCGTGCGCAGGGTTCCCTTGGGGGTGCCCGTCGTCCCCGACGAGTAGATGATCATCTGCGCAAAGTCGCGCGCTTCCTCTGTGACCCGCTTCGTTGAGGCAAGGAGGTCAGAATACGCAATGCCAAAGCGCTTCGTGTCGCCCAAGCAAACCGTTGCACGTAAGTGCAGCGCCAGGCACATCTCCCGCAGCGATGCTGGGTCATCGTCATCGCAAACAAGCGCGACGACTCCGCAGTCGTTGAATATGTCCTTCATCTCCGTTGCGGTCAGCCGGTAGTTAATGGCGACATGAACGGCGCGGAGCTTTGCGAGGGCAAGATTCGTAACCAGCCACTCGAGCCTATTGTGCATACGGACGGCTACGCGATCACCAGCACCTATTCCCTGGTCCGAGAGGCCCGCCGCAAGCCGACCAGCCTGTTCTTCCCATTCCGCGAAGCTAAGTGTTCGACCTCCCTCGCACGCAACGATCGTAGAGAGATCTTCGGGAGAAAAAGGAGGCTTCCCTATTGCCATGATGTACCCCAATTCCGACGCAGCCCTGCCAAATACGAGCCGTGGATTGAACGCAGCCGATTAGCAAAGCCCGCCGCGCTCGCCTCCGCTGACGGTCACGATCTGACCGGTGACGTAGTTGGCCAAGGGCGATGAAAGCCAGAAGATTGCATCTGCAGCCTCTTGGACTGTTCCTGTTCGACCCACCAAGTTGGACGAGATCGGCCGGGGCTCGTATACTTTTGCGGGATCGTACTGCTGGGCAATGCCGTGCCGTTGGCTCGTTTTTTCGTTGAATCCCAGCGCGATTTCTCGACCGCCAGTCTTCACAGTTTGAGCAGCAGTCAGCGGAGCGCCGAAACGCGTTTGGATCGCGCCAAACGCGACGGCGTTGACGTTGATCTTGAAGCGCCCCCACTCCAGCGCCAGCGACTTGGTGAAGCCGTTCAAAGCCCCCTTCGCCGTCGCATAGTTCGTCCCTCCGAAGGAGCCGAAAGTTGCCGCGATCGCGGAGACGTTGACGATTTTGCGAAATCGCTCTATGCCGGTGGCTGCTTCGGTCTTTGCGGGTTCACACATGTAGGGCGCTGCCGCACGGCAAATGCGAAATGGCGCCACGACGTGGATATCCAACATGGATTGAAACTGCTCATCCGTCATTTTCTCAACGACGGAATTCCAATAATATCCAGCAGCATTGACGATGATATCGAGTCGTCCGAACGCGTCGATTGCGTGCTTAATGAGCAGATCCGGGACGCCCGGCTCAACCAAGTCGCCCACAAATGAAGTCGCGAAGACGCCGATATTCGCGGCCTCCGCTTCAACGGCCGAGGCGTCAACATCCGCCAAGCAGACGCGCGCCCCGTTTGCGGCGAGCGTGTGGGCGACGGCTCTGCCGATGCCTTGACCGGCTCCCGTGACAACGGCAACCTGATCTTCCAGAAGGCTCGATTTGAGAGTTGGACTCGGCTGCACTTAGTACCCCTTCCAGACAGGCTTACGCTTCTCGGCAAAGGCGCGCAGCCCTTCGGCGCGATCCTCTGAATTTATGACTGGGTCGAGATATTTTCGCTGCCGCTCCCAGAATTCCGCATCTGGCCAGTCCGCAGCTTGTCGGACAATTTGAACGCCGGCAGCGACGGATAATGGACCGTTGGCCACTAGCCTTTCCGCGAGATCGATCGCAAGCTCGAGTGCCTTGCCTGGCTCCGCTAGTCTGTTCACGAGCCCAAGCCGGTGCAATTCGGCTGCCGGCCAAGCTTCACCGATAAGCGCCAATTCCATAGCGACGTGATATGGAAGCCGCTTCGGCAGCCGGGCTAGCCCGCCGCCTAAGGCAGCCAATCCTCTAGTGACTTCGGGCAACCCCATCGTCGCAGTCCGCGACGATACGATGAGATCGCAGGCCAGGCATAATTCGAGGCCGCCGGCGAGGGCGTGCCCTTCAACCGCCGCAATGACCGGCTTCTTCGGCCGCTCCCTCATGATTCCGAAGCCACCTCGTCGCGGCGATTCGGCGAGATCGCCCTTCGCCGCCGCGATCAGGTCTTGACCCGAGCAGAATACCCCCCCGGAGCCCGTGATTACGGCTGCCCGCAGCTTGTCATCGCCATCGTAGGCATCCATCGCCGCTTCCATTGCACGCGCGGTCGCACCGTCGAAGGCATTTCGCCGGCTGTAGCGATTGATGGTGACGACGAGAATATGCTCGCGCGGCTGCTCCAGTACTAAGAGCGACCCAGACTCTTCCACGTTGCCTCCCCTAAAGGCGCTTAGGCTTCTCTGTTCACCCTACTTCATTGTTGATCAATCGACAAGTATATAATCGGAAAATGATTACGTGACGAAATTACGAATAGCGGAATTTCATCTTTGGCCGATGAGCCTCGTGGAGATTGCTATTCTCGCAACTCTCTGGCTGAGAATCTCTTCAAAGCGCTGGGGGCGCGGCGACTTCTTGCGAAATAGCCAGGAGAACATACTCGCCAGCTGCTTCGGTATTAAAAGCGCCCAGACTCTTCCGCGCGGCCTCTTAAGCGCGGGAGCTTCTCGGCCTAGTTGCGTCGTGGGATACAAAGTACGGAATTTCATACTTGCCACCTCATAAAGATCGCTTTGCTCGCAAACTCCCTTAGGCGGATGCCGGGAAGCTCTTCGAAGCGCCAGGGGCGCGGCGATCTTTCGCGATAGGATCCCCTAGCCAAGGAAGGCCTCCCGGCCTCGCGCACAGGCCGCAATGCCGGAAGGACGCCAAGGGGATTTTCAACCTGCTCAACCCCAGAAGCCAAAGGCACGTACACCCGCCGCATAGTCCGCAATAGTGAACACTTGAAGTCTGGGCGCCGCCATGCCTCAGCCTGTTCCCCATGTATTCAGATCCGGGCGGTGAATTGTTCAGAAGGCGCTCACAACCGGTGCATTCGTACGAATGGGGCGCTCGCCAAATCGCTAATATGTAGCCGGGCTGTCCGACTGTTGGTCAATCAGCCGAATCTGGTCTCACATAGCCAAGGTTCGCTGACAGACGCCGAGTTGTATGTAAGAGTGACGTCACCGGAAGTCCGTTAATAGCAGTGTCGTACTCCCCTCGTGCGCCGATGACCGTAATGGCAGCGACGAGTTGTTGCTGATGGTCAAAAACAGGCGCGCTGATGCCGTCGATTCCTTGCGCGTACTCGCTTAATGAGCGGGCAACGCCGTTGGCCCTGGTCTCTTTCTTTATCGATTCGAATTGCTTCCGAGCGGAGTGGGGAAGGCTTTTCAACTGCCAATCAACAAATTGAAGCACGTTCTTATCACTTGAGAAGGTTGCAAAGACTCGACCTGTCGCTGATTCGAAAATCGGCAAAACACTTCCCGGTTTGGCATTCACAGTAACAGCCTTGCTTCCCTCCTCGACTAAAACGTACGATGGGCCATGCGTACCCCAGACTGCTAGGCCCACCGTGACGCCAAGTTCGTCACGAAGGCTGGACAATTCCTGCCCCGCCAGCCGCACGATATTAAGGCTTCCAAGCGCGGACATGCCAACCCGCAATGCCGCCGGCCCCAAACGGTATGCTCCGTTCGGTTCGCGCTCGACGAATTTGGTCCGCATGAAGCTTACGAGATAGCGATGCGCCTTAGGGGCCGGCATGCGAGTGGACGCAGACAATGCCTTCAGATTCTGTGGGCGAGAAGATGCAGCAAGCGCCTCCAACAGGAGCATTCCGGTTTCGATTGAATTGACGCCCAAAGGCTCATGATGCCGACCACCGGTTTGACGTTTCTTGCTACTCATTCGCCAGCGCCCCAACTTATTGATATCCTGGGGAGTTTTATGCCGTCGAACGAGATTCTGCCAGTTGAAAAGTTTGGCCCGCTTGTCGCGCGGACGGCGCTCCAGTGGCGCTTGGCTCGGCAGCGCGCTCTTTTCTTATAGCAGAGGCAGCCTTCTCGCTGCAGTAAGCCTATTGGATGTGGCTATCGCTGTGTGGAGAGGCTCGATTCGATCGCTCGCACCGGTTCAAGATCGATAAACACGCGGTAATCAGCTATGGAGCCATTGCGCCAACGTGCGGTTGAAGTGCACGGCACGGTGACGTGTGTTTCGTCGGCAAACATGTGAGTCACCTCACACTCGATTGCGCCCCGCGCCCTAATCTTTCGCACGCGCGACGATCCGGCTGGGATCGGTTCAGAACGCCACTGACCAAGTCAAATGCGTAGCGCGCAGGCTGGTCGGGAAGCCGGCGCCCTTCCATAGCTTGCCGTGGTTCTGGAGCAACCAGGGCAGCCTCAAGCTTCAGATCGCCGGGCTCGTGCGAGGCTGCGATACGTGTGTCTCACGCGACGATCCCAAAACATCGGCTTTTTCGGTATTCGGCTTCGCCGATGGAACGCTGCGATGCGATGAATCGGTGAACCGGCCTGGCGACCACATCGCCGCCAGAAGGCTCTTGGAGTCCGGCTGCGCGATCACCCCTGAAGAAGCAGGAGACATAACCTTCGACCTGAAGGCGGCCCTGCGGCTGACCGCCGCGGCCAGTTGAGGGCGCCCTACCGATTTCAGCTCTCTCTTTCGAGGATCGAAACGTAGTTCGCGACGCCGCTGCCTCCCATGTTGAATACGCCGCCGATCCGGGGATCTCGCGCTTTGACACCGGGATATTCGCCGGCGAGCTGCATCGCGGCCATGACGTGCATGGAAACTCCGGTAGCTCCGATCGGGTGTCCCTTGGCCTTCAGGCCTCCGGACAGGTTGACCGGCAACCTGCCTCCGGGCTCCGTCACACCATCCAACACGACGCGCGCTCCCTCCCCCGGGTTCGCCAAGCCCATGGCTTCGTACTCCATTAGCTCCGCAATCGTGAAGCAGTCGTGAGTCTCCACGAACGAGAGATCCATGAGCTGTAGCCCGGCTCTATCCAGGGCCATTCGCCAAGCCTTCGAACATCCCTCCAGACGCGTCATGTCGCGCCGGTTCATCGGGAGGAAGTCGTTCACTTGAACCAGCGATCGGATCCGAACCGATTTCTCGGCCTGGCGCGCAATATCGGGACAGGCGATCAGCAGGGCCGCCGCGCCGTCGGATACCATCGAGCAATCCGTCCTGCGCAAGGGACCGGCGACCAGCGGATTCTTGTCGCTCACCGTCCTGCAGAATTCGTAGCCGAGATCCTTCTGCATGTGGGCGAGCGGATTGGCTGCGCCGTTGCGATGGTTCTTGGCAGCGATGCGCGCGAGCGCGTCCGACTGATCACCGAACCTCTGGAAATAGTTGTTTGCGATCTGGCCGAAGAGCCCCGCGAACGACCCGGCTCCTGCTTCCGCGGCCACGTAGCTCGCGCTGATCAGGCCGCGGTTGACTTCTTCAGCGGAAGCCGACGTCATCTTTTCGGCTCCTACGACGAGGACGAGGCGTGCGGCTCCGGACTCGATTGCGCGGATGCCTTGCAGGATAGCTGCGGATCCTGTGGCGCATGCGTTTTCGACCCTCGTCGCCGGCTTGAACTGCAAAGCCGGATCAGCCTGCAGCGCCAGCGACGCAGGGAATCCCTGGGGAACGAACCCGGCGCCGAAGTTTCCCACGAAGATCTCGTCGATGGCGCCAAAATCCACTTTCGCGGAGGCGACAGCTTCCTTGACGGCCCGGACCAAAAGGGACTCAAGCGTATCTTCCGTGAGCTTGCCGAATGCGGTGTGCGACCATCCGATAAGATAAGCGTCCATGTATGCGTCCTTTCGATTGAACTCGCGATCAGTTGGCGGCGAGCAGGCCGACGAGGTGCCGGACATCGCCGAGCTCTTCAAGATTCTCGATCATTCGGGCGATCGCCTGGCCCCTCGCCTCCGCGTTCTTGACCGGAGAATAACGTACGCAGTCTTCGAACCGGCGCTGGTGTGCCGCCGCGCTCAATGGACTGTCCGGAAATCCGTCCGGGTGATCCAGTTTCAAGCTGACGGACTCGCCGGACGCGGTCGTAACGTCGAGATCCACTGCGGTATGTCCTCGGGCATCCAGCGTCGGGTCCACTCGCACCTCCACATTCCGTGCGAGCTTTACGATCTCATCCCGGCCAACCGACTCGGGCGTGAAATGACTGAGCTCCGACGAGCCGTGAAGCAAAGCGTTCGCCACGCAGAACTGTATGCTGAACTGCGCGTTGACGCGCGGGTTCTCGCCCACGACGAACTGATGGCCGACCAGCTTATGGGCATAGGGCGGCACCCGGACCGAGATCGATCTCACGTGATCTGCACGGACGCCGTGCCTCTGAACGGCCTCGAGAGTCAGTTGCGTGATGCCTTGCGTCAGACCGCAGCTCGGAAACTGCTTGAAGACGGTCCGCTCGAGGCGGAACTCCTCGCCTAGCGCGTGTGTAAAACGGTCGTCTGTTGCGTCGCCGGCGAAAAGCCGGCGATAGCCATAGACGCCATTCAGGAAGTTCTTCGGGCCGGTGATGCCGACGGCAGCCAAGTCGGCACAAAGCACTCCGGACTCGGCCACCCATCCTTGGATGACCCGCACGGCGAGCGAACCGTCGACATTGCTCTGGAAGCTGCCGCCCGCGCGATTGAACGCCAACGCGAGTGCATGAAGCGTCTCGTGAGGCGGGAGCCGCCTTATTCGACATGCGGTCGCCGTTGCTGCAAACACACCGGCAACGCCGGTGGGATCGAAACCATGGTACTCCGCTTCCGACAGATTGAAGCGCGATCCGATCTCGGCGCCCACCGCGATCGCTGCGAGCAGATCGCGTCCGCTGCAACCACCGATGCTTTCGGCCATGGCGAACGCTACGGGCACGATCGAAGAGCCCATGTGCAGACCCGGCGCCATTGCGTCGCAATAGTCGAGTGCGCGACAGATGACTCCGTTGGCGAACGCGGCCGCACGCGCCGGGACTTTGGCGCCTGTGAAAAAGACCGTGGCTTCGCTCTTGCCACCCGCCTCTAGAACATACTTTTGGACTTCGCGGCAACCCTGCTCGGAAGCGCCGGCCATTCCCGTGCCGATCACGGCAAGCACGATCTGCTTCACGATCGTACGAGCGCTGTCCGAAAATTCCTCGAAGCTCGCCTTCAAGACGAAATCAGCCAATGCCTGTTCGCTGCTCATATGCCCTTCTCCTACACGCCTCAGAAGCGAGTTCTACAGAGGCCGGCCCTCGCTATCCGCCCGATGTACTCGCTTCCATTGCCTTCCCACGCCAATCATCACGCGAGCGCTTGCCGGCCGCGGGGAGAACTCACATGCCTAGGTAAGCGCGACGAACATCGTCGTTCGCGAGTAGCTCATGGCCGAGTCCCTCCAGCGTCACTTTGCCGGTTTCCAACACATAGGCGTAGTCAGCGATGGAAAGCGCCGCGCGTGCATTCTGCTCGACCAGAAGGATGGTCATGCCACTCTGCTTCAAGGTCCGGATGATCCGGAAGATTTCTTCTACGATGAGCGGGGCCAATCCCATGGACGGTTCGTCCAGCAAGAGCAATTTCGGTCTACCCATAAGGGCGCGGCCGAGCGCCAGCATCTGCTGCTGACCGCCCGACAGCGTGCCCGCCGGTAAAGCCCGCTTTTCGCGCAGAATCGGAAAGAGATCGTAGACCTCACTCAGTCCTGCGGCGATGTCCTTAGATGGGCGCGTGTAGGCGCCCATGATCAGATTGTCCTCGATCGACATCGGTCCGAACACTTGTCGCCCTTCCGGCGAATGACAGATCCCCGACCGGACTCGCGCGGCGGACCTCGTCGAAGTGATCGCTTCTTTCCCGAACAGGATCGTACCAGCGCTCGTGGGCTGAACACCCGAAATGCAGCGCAAGAGCGTCGTCTTGCCGGCGCCGTTGGCCCCCACCAAGGCGACGAGTTCACCCTCGCCTACTCTGATGGAGATGCCATGAAGCACCTGGATGCGGCCGTAGCGGGTGCGAAGGTCCCGTATTTGAAGAAGATCGCGGCCAGCACGGGGAGCCGTCAAACTCGCGTGGGCAGGCCCGGGGTCCTCGTCGCCGCCGAGCCCCTCGGGCGCGGGCAGGAGCTGGATGATGCGTTGGCGCAGCAAAGCCATCTCGCCGGCAGCATCGGCCTGGGTCAACGGGTCGGCATGGGACTCGAAAGCCGCATCTATCTCAGCCCAGTCGGCAGGCGTGAGGACCTTGCGCGCGAGTGCGAACGTGCCCTCCTCCTCTAGCTTCATGTGGGCGTCGAGATGGGCGCGGAAACTCTCGATCGACTCCGCGAGAGCTTGCCCGCGCCGGGGCCCCGGCTCTGCCTTTACCAGAGCGCGAATTCGAGCGAGCTGCTCGGGACTTGTCTCATGCTCGTCATGGAGCTTCGTACGAACGCCGTCGGCCTCGTTCGATCGCTGACGTAGCCGCGCAAAGAGATGGTCGTCTTCCTTGGGGTGATGAAAACGCTCGGTAAACTGCTCGAAATAGTCGAGGATGAGCTCGACCGTATGCAGATCATGCGTGTCCCAGTTCTCGCTGAGGCGCGTGCCGAGCATCGAAAGCGCCGTGGCAAGCTGCCACATCGTGCGATGCTCGCTCCGGCTGATGTCAAGCGACCGCATCTCAGCTCTCGCCCACTTCGCTGCCGAGGTAGGCCGCGATGACATCACGGTTGACACGAATTTCGTCGGGAGTGCCCTCTGCGAGGCGCTTCCCGTGGTCGAGCACCAGTATGCATTCAGCGATGCTCATGACGAGTCTCATATCATGTTCGACGAGAACGACCGTGATGCCGGACTTTGCGAGCTTGACAATAAGCTCCTCGATCTCGTGCGTTTCCGTATGGTTCAGTCCGGCCGCAGGCTCGTCGAGCAGCAGAATCTTCGGCTCCATCGCCAACGCACGGGCAATTTCGAGACGTTTCAGAGCCCCGTACGGCATCGCGTTGGCATCAGCCGCGACGAATTTCTCGCAGCCGACGAAGGCGAGCAACTCGGCCGCCTTCATCCGGCAGGACCGATCGGCTCTCCGCAACCCCGGCGACCTGATCATGCCGGCAAGCAGGCTCGAGTTGAGATTGAGATGGGCGCCCACCATGACATTCTCGATCGCGCTCAGATTCATGCAGACCTGAAGATTCTGGAACGTGCGGCTCATGCCACGGCTCGCGAGGATATTCGGCGAAACGCCCGAAATCTCCTTGCCCGCGAGAGCGATCGATCCAGCCGACGGAACGTAAAGGCCGGTGATCAGATTGAACAACGTCGTCTTGCCTGCGCCGTTCGGTCCGATGACGGCGTAGACGCCCCCCTGCGGAATCTCGAAGGAGACGTCCTCGATCGCATGGACGCCGCCGAAGCTTTTCGATAGATGCGATACCTTGAGCATTCAGGCTCTCCGGCGCCCGAACAGGTCCGCAAGGCTCGGTACGATCCCGCGCGGCAGAAAGATCATCGTCGCGACGAGGATGACGCCGAACGTAATGGTCTCCCATCCTTCGAAGCTTGCGAGAAGCTGGGGGAGAAGGCTCAGCAGCACGGCCCCGAACACGGCTCCCCAGACCGATGCCATGCCTCCGACCACAACCATTGTGACGAGCTCGACCGAATGCGGGAAGGCGGCTAGCCCGGGCGTGATGAAGCCCAAGTAGTGCGCCAAGAGACTTCCGATGACGGCGGCGTACGACGTCGACAGAACGAAGACGCGCGTCTTAAAACTGGCTGTGTCGATACCCATTGCTCGCGCCGCGACCTCCGAACCGTGCAAAGCCTGGAGGGCCCGTCCTGCCGGCGAGTCGACGAGGTTCTGGGCAAGTGCGATCGTCGCGACGAGCAAAACGGCAAATATCCAGTACCATTGCCCTTCGCCGAAGGGGCGCCAATCCAATACCACGAAGTCGCCGACCGACATTCCGTCCGGACCGCCGGTCAAGGCGGTCTCGTTCGTGATGACGATCGAGATGATGATGCCCAGACCGAGCGTCGCCATCGCCAGATAGTGGCCCTTGAAGCGCAAGATCAGGCCAGCAACGACCCAGGCAAGCAGGCCCGCAGCTATCGCTGCGACCACGAGGGCCAGGCTGGGGTGCACGTCCCAACGGGACGTCAGAATGGCCGACCCGTAGGCCCCGATACCTACGAAGCCCGCATGACCGAGACTGATCTGGCCCGTGTAACCAATCAGCAGGTTCAGCGTGATGGCAAGCACCGCGTTGATCGCGATCCGGATCGCGACGTCCAGATAGAACGCGTTCGGCAAGAACGCCGGCAAAAGCAGGAGAACGATCGTCGCGGCCAGAAGCCCCGGAGCTCTGCTCCGCGGCAGGAGAACGTCCGGCAAGGAATCGCTTGTACTCATACCCGATCCGTCTGTCTGGCACCGAGCAAACCCTGCGGCCTGAGCCCAAGGATCAAGAGCGCGAGAACGAATGAGACCGCATCCTTGTATGCTGACGACGCGTAGCCGGCGGTCATCGCCTCGAGGAGGCCCAGCAACAGCCCGCCCAGGACAGCACCCGCCCCGCTACCAAGGCCGCCCAGCGTTGCCGCGACGAACCCTTTCAATCCGAGCATTCCGCCCGAATCGTAGGAGGTCGTCGCAATAGGGGCGACAAGAATGCCGCCGATGGCGCCGATCGCCGCCGATAGAACGAAGCTCAGCATCAAGACGGTGCGGGTGTCGATGCCGACGAGCTCAGCGGCAAGCCGATTATATGCCGCGGCCAGCATGCCTTTGCCGATACGCGTACGACCGAAGAAGACACCTAGTCCCACCACCAGAACCGCGGAAACGCAGAGGATCCAGATGCTCTGCGGCAGAATGGTCGCTCCAAAGACCGCGATAGGCTTGTCTCCGGAGAATGCAGGCAGGGAGTGATTGGCCTTGCCGAACGTCACCTGGATGATGCCTCGCAATATCATCGCAACTCCAAGCGTTATGATGATGAGACTGACGACATCCGCGCCGCTCGCAGGTTCGACGACGAGTTTTTCGACGAGAAGGCCGACGAGTGCGATAACCAAGACGCTCAAGAGCGCTGCGAGCGGCAGCGGGATGCCTGCAGCCGTCAAGAATGCGCCTACGATGCCACCCATCATCATGAACTCGCCCTGGGCGAAATTGATCACGCCCGAGGCGTTGTAGATGATCGAAAAGCCGAGCGCGGCGAGTGCATAGATCGCGCCCACTGTCAGTCCAGAAGATACGAACTGCAAGAATTGAGACATTGACGTCCTTTTCGCGATGTGCCGCGTTCAGTTGCCAGCGATGCGAACGTCGAAGGGCGCCTCGGTCTTGCTCTTAATCTCGTCGAGATTCACTCCATCAGCGATCTCAATGAGACCCATGCCGTTCGAGCCGATCTTGTCGATCTCGAAGACAGCAAGGTCGGTGATGACCATATCCACGACCCTCGATCCCGTAAGAGGTAGACCGCAATCGCGGAGCAGCTTTGGGCCGTCCTTGCTCACGTGTTCCATCACCACGATGACTTTCCTCACGCCTGCCACCAGATCCATCGCCCCTCCCATTCCCTTGACGATCTTGCCGGGAATGGCCCAGTTCGCGAGGTCTCCGTTCTGCGCCACCTGAAGGGCCCCGAGGATGGACAGGTCAATGTGCCCGCCGCGGATCATGGCGAAAGATTCCGCCGACGAGAAATAGCTGGTCGTCGTAAGTTCAGTGATGGTTTGCTTGCCGGCATTGATCACGTCGGCGTCTTCGTCTCCTTCGTAGGGAAACGGTCCCATTCCCAGCATGCCGTTTTCGCTCTGCAACTGTACCTTCATTCCGGCTGGGATGAAGTTCGGTACGAGCGTGGGAATGCCGATACCCAGATTGACATACATACCTTGGTGCAGCTCCTTGGCGGCACGGGCGGCTATCTGGTCGCGAGTCCAGGGCATTTGATCTCCGTTCCGTCGGTGGCTAGGCGCTCGGCCGTTTGCGCACAGTACGTTGCTCTATATGCTTAGCGACGTTCGGAATATGAACGATGCGGTCGACATAGATTCCCGGCGTGTGGATTGAATCGGGATCGAGTTCTCCCGGCTGAAGGAGGTGCTCGACCTGGACGATGGTCACGCTACCGGCCGTCGCCATCATCGGATTGAAGTTGCGAGCTGTCTTGCGGTAGACGAGGTTTCCTTCAGTGTCCGCCTTCCACGCATGGATGAGCGAAACATCGGCGCGGAGCCCCAGCTCCATCAGATACTTCTCGCCGCCGAACTCGCGGACTTCCTTGCCGTCGGCAATGACAGTACCCACTCCGGTCTTGGTGTAGAACGCCGGAATTCCGGCCCCTCCCGCGCGAATTCGCTCCGCAAGTGTCCCTTGCGGATTGAATTCGAGCTCCAGCTCACCCGAAAGATACTGTTGGGCGAAACGCTTGTTCTCGCCCACGTAAGAGGAAATCATCTTTCTGATCTGTCTTGTCTCTAGCAGGATGCCGAGCCCCACGCCGTCCACGCCAGCATTGTTGGAAATGACCGTGAGGTTCTTCGCTCCGGTTTCCTTCACTGCCTCGATGAGTGCCCCCGGGACCCCGCAGAGCCCGAAGCCGCCTGCCATCAGCGTTGCGCCTTCCTTGATCAACCCCTCAACGGCGTCGCGTGCATTCTTGAATACTTTTCCCATCGAGCACCAATCCGCATATTCCGATAAGACGTTCCGAACGACGATTGTTCAGTCCGCCAGACTCCACGTTCCCGAGCTCACCTTGAGCATTCGAAAGGCGGTCGAATCGAGCCCCAGATGATCTTTCGAGGACATGTTCACGACACCACCAGTGCCGACATAGTTCTTGGTTTTCTCTATTTCGTCTCTGACCTTTGCATGATCCGTGGATTGCGCGCGCTCCACCGCCTTCGTCCAAATCTGGAGGGCGTCGTACACGTGTCCTCCGAACGTGGAGACGTCCTCTTTGTAACGCGCTTTATACCGTGCCGCGTAATCCGTCACGACCGCCTTCTGAGGATCACTTTCGGGCAGTTGGTCGGCGACGACCACGGCCGCAGCGGGAAAGCGCACGCCTTCGGAGGCCGCGCCGGAGAGCTGGATGTATTCCCGCGATGCGATTCCGTGAGATTCGTAATGAGGAAGCGTGATGCCAAGCTGAGCGACGTTCTTGGTGACGATCGAGGCACCCTCTCCAAAGCCGAATACGAACAAAGCCTGTGCGTTAGATCCTCGTATCTTCGTTAGTTGCGTCGTGACGTCAGTGTCCTTGGGTCCGTATGTTTCGTCGGTCACGATCTCGATTCCGGATTGCGGCGCCAGAGCAAGCGCCTCCTTTCTGCCGGATTGACCGAAGCCGCTTGTATCGGACAGCAGCGCAACGCTGGACAGGTGTCGCTTCTTGATATCCTCGAATACTTTGGCGACCGCCATTCTGTCGGTATGCGCCGTCTTGAAGACCCATTTTTTCACGGGCTCGACGATCGAAATTCCCCCGGCAAGCGAGATGTATGGAATTTGCGCCTTCTCGACCAACGGTATGATCGCCATGGACGCGCCGGTCGTGGTTCCTGCGATGAGGACATCGACCTTATCATCGTCGATTAGCCGTTTTGCAAACGTGTTGGCTTTCGCAGCCTCGCTTCCGTCATCGTAGGCAACCAGCTCGAGCGGACGCCCCAGCAGCCCGCCCGCGCTGTTGAGCCGCTCGACCTCCATACGGAACGTCTTGAGTTGGGGCTCGCCCAAGAATGATGCCGCGCCCGTCGTGGACACGATGGCGCCGACCTTGATTGGATCTGCAGCCATGGCGATGACCGTCGAGACGATAAGTATCAGTCCCGTCCAACCGATCTTTCTTACGATGTTCATCCCGAACTCCCTATTCTCTTCGAGGAGTGCTCTGTTGAGGCGCTATGAAATCACACGGCGTTGCCGATAGTCGTTCGGCATTCTCCGAAGCCGATCCGGACGCGTCCTTTTGCCTCGCACCACGCCCTAAGGATCACGGTGTCGCCGTCCTCGAGGAACACCCGCGCCTCGCCGGAAGGCAGCGACACCGGCGAACGGCCCCCCTCACTGAGCTCCAACAGGCATCCTCTCGACTGGGGCGACGGCCCGGATATCGTTCCCGTGCCAATAAGATCGCCGGGCGCCAGGTTGCAGCCGTTCGAGGTTTGATGCGCGACGACCTGTGCTATGGTCCAGTACGCATCCGCGTAGTTCGACAATGAGAGCCGAACTGGCGACAATCCCCGGGCGCGCATGGTCGCGCTAAGAAGGTCGATCGAAACCTTGATATCGATCGCGCCCCGTTTCGCGTCGGTGGACGATGTCAGATGCGGTAGCGGAGCCGGATCTCCGTCCGGCCTGCGATGAGGCCTGCGGTACGGCTCGAGGGCATCGAAGCTGACTATCCAAGGCGAGATCGACGTCGCGAAGCTCTTCGCCAGGAATGGTCCAAGCGGTTGGTACTCCCAAGACTGGATGTCTCTGGCGGACCAATCGTTCAGCAAGCAAACGCCGAAAAGATGGTCTTCAATACGGTCGATCGAGATCGGCGCGCCGAGCGCGCTGCCTGCCCCGACAAACACTCCGAGCTCGGCTTCGTAGTCGAGCCGTCGGCAATCGGAGTAGACGGGTTCGGCGGAACCCGGCGGGAGAATCTGGCCCTTCGGGCGAACGATCGATTGCTCTGATAGAAGGATCGAAGATGTTCTCCCCTGATACCCGACAGGAAGCCAGCGATAATTCGGCAAGATCGGGTTTTCGGGCCTAAACAGCTTTCCTACATTCGTGGCGTGATGAATGGAGCAGTAGAAGTCCGAAAAATCGCCAATTCGGGCCGGCATCTTGAATTCGACTTCACGAAGTCCCACCAGGGCTTCCGCAACGCTCTTTTTCTCGGGGAAATCGTGCCGCAGCATCCGAGAAAGATCTTTGCGCAAGGCTCGCTGCGCCGGACGTCCAGCCGCCATGAACTCGTTCAAGCGGGACGACGAGGCGAGCTTCAACGCGGCCCGTCCCGGTTCACTCAGATGAGGCGAAAGGCAGGACGCGGACAGATCGACTAGCGAGTCGCCTATGGCGATACCCGCTCGAAACTGCTCGCCAGATCCGGCCCTGCGGAAGACTGCGATCGGGAGATTTTGAATGGGGAAGTCACCATTCTCATCGTTTGCGGCGTCGACCCAGCTCCGCAGCGCGGGATCATGCGTCTGATCGAGATCGTTGGTCGATTCTGTCATCATCAATCCACGCCTGTCTTTGAGCCGGTTTGGCTCGATGAACCGCGGGCACGCTCGATGGCCTCGCGAAGTACGCCCCTGTCGCCGATATGGTTTGCCAGGATGAGCACCAGCTTGCAGTTCATCAGCTCGGCCTCCTCTTCATCCATGTCCCGCTGCGAGTCGATGAGCTCCTGATAGAACCCGTCCGGATCAGCGATATTTGGCGTCGTCAGCAAATCCATTTCATCTCCCGGAACTTCCGATGGCGCGAGCCAGCGCCCTCTTGATCTTGTCGGCGTCGAATTGCCGCCAGCGCGCCGCGACATACTGGTCCGGTCGGATCAGATAGGTGGTGCCAGGGCGAGCATCGTAACGCGCCGAGAGAATGCCGCCTTGATCGTCGATATCGCGTCCGACAACGAGAACGCGCGCTTTAGCCGTCCCTTGAGCGATGAACTTCAACCCGGGAGAAAATCCGAACGTCAGCACCATGAAGCCATCCCCGAGCTCGTTCAGCAGCCATGCGTTTTCGCCGTTCCGACGGATCGGCGCATCGTCGCAATTCGTGCCGGGAGCCAGCTTGCTATCGAAGATATCTTCGTCTGGTGTATTCAGCGAGGAGTTCAGATAGGGAGTCGGACGCGACAGGCGCCCAGAGTTAAGCAATGGGCGAGCGAACTCGTTTTCCGCCGCGAGCTCCAGTACCGCGTCTCTATATCGCCGGCTGGTCACGCTCTTCGGCGTGATGAAGTCCGTCGAACGCGTGGAATTGAGGAGATTGTCGTCTGCGGCGACACCTCGCTCCTCGTTGTAAGAATCTATTAGGCTGATCGGCGCATCCCCGTCGATGATCAACTTCAATTTCCAACCGAGATTGTCGATATCCTGTACGCCGGTGTTGGCGCCCCTACCCCCGAACGGGGAAACCTGGTGCGCGCAATCGCCTGCGAAAAGCACCCGACCGTACCGGAAATCGTCGATGCGGCGGCACGCGAACTGATAGATGGATACCCACTCGAGCTCGAAATCGTGCTCGTCGCCTAGCATGGCGCGAATGCGCGGGACGACCCGTTCCGGCTTTCTCTCCTCATCGGGATCGGCATCGCGTCCGAGCTGAAAATCGATGCGCCAGACGTCGCTTGCCTGCCTGTGCAGCAGCGCCGATTGATTTCGGTGGAATGGCGGATCGAACCAGAACCACCGCTCGGGCGGAAATTCCGCTTTCATTACGACATCAGCGATGAGAAAACGATCCTGAAAGGCCTGCCCGGAAAATGTCGCGCCAACCATCGCGCGAACGTCACTATTAGCGCCGTCGCAAGCCAAGACCCACTCGGCGGTCGTCGTAAATACGCCGTCGGGCGTCTCCACCGAGAGAATTACGTGATCATGCGCCTGCCTCAGGCCGACGACCTTGTGCTTCCACCGCAGATCGACCAAAGGCTTTCGGCTGATCTCCTCGATCAATGACTCCTCCAGATAGTACTGCTGGAGGTTGATCATCGCAGGCATCTTGTGATCAGTCTCAGGCAACACATCGAACTGATAGCGAAGCTCATTCCGGAAAAAGACCTTGCCGACCTTCCAACTCACGCCCTTTTCGATCAGACGATCTGCGCAACCTAGACGGTCCCACACTTCCAGCGATCGCTTCGCATAGGCCAGCGCACGCGACCCGATGGACACGGTATCGTTGTCATCGAGCACGACTGCAGGAATACCGCGCGCAGCGAGTTCCAACGCCGCGGTCAAGCCGACAGGGCCCGCTCCGACGACCACTACCGTATGTCGAGCTGGAACACCCCGCTGCTGTTCCGGCGACGGTCGGTACTCGAATTTCGGGAACTTGTAGGTTTTGAGCATCACGGGCCCTACCCCGAACACTCGCATTCGTGCCGGATGGACCCGAAATCGGAAACCGCAATCAAGCTCGACGTTGCTAAAGCCTGCTCGTGGTTTTGGAGGCTCGGCGTTACGTCGCTCATCCGCTTCATCCCTTTAGGGCGACATCGCGAAACGCCGCGATGTTTCGCGACGCATTCGCGCCTCCACCACTTTATAACCGATGTTATGAGTTTCATAACGCCTGTTAGTACCTGAGTCAACTCGGAGCCGCCGCCCTTGCGGCGCTGCTTCCTAGCCAACGTTTGCCGGCTCCCTTTGGAGGAGTGGGAAGGCGCAGCTGCCGCCCAGCGGGAATGATGCGGTACCAAAAAACGTGTCTAGAAGGTTCCTATAGATCTGGACGGTCTTACTGGCGTGCCTGCGGCGATCCCCAACATGATGCACGGTTTGATCGGCATGGCGCCCTTATCCTTCTAACAATCGCTATGTCCCGGATCGCGGTCAACGAGCGCCGAACTGGTGAGCCCTTGTAGTCACGATCGGGAATTAATAACATCCGTTAGAAATCTCGGTTAGATGAGGACCTGCCGTAAATGAGCGACGCCGCTTCCGCACGCAACAGCGATTCCGAAGACGACGAACTGGTAAGATTGAAGGACTTCCTACCCTACCGGCTTGTCGTTCTGGCCGATCAAATTTCCAGATCACTCTCCGAACTGTACGAGGAGCGTTTTGGGCTGAGCCGGCAGGAATGGCGTATTCTGGCCGCGCTGGCCGATAACGGGCCCATCTCTTCGTCGGACGTATCAGAGTACACTACGCTGGACGCTATGGCGGTGAGCCGCGCCTCGTCCTTGCTCGAAGAGAAAGGCTATATAGTCCGGGAGCAGTCGCCGACTGATGGCAGACTGAAGATCTTCCGCTCAACCCGGACCGGCCGCGCCCTTTACCGAAAGATCATGCCGCTGGCGATCGATCGCGAAAGATACCTTACCCAGCCGCTGTCTTGCACCGAAAAGTTAGCCTTCGAGGCAATGGTGGACAAGTTGCTCGCGCGTGCTCGAACGCTCGCTACTGCCGCCGAGCGGAGCGAACAGTCTCGCGTGCAAAAGCCGAAACAGCGCAAAGGCTAGATGATGGTCATTCGAGCCAACCACTCGACGATTATCCAGCCGGCAATGATGCCAGAAAGAATTTCCATGTCAGTTCTCGCTACGTCTCCAACGGGCACTGAATAGACAACAACATGAGACAACAATAGAAGGAAACAAGCATGGACCTGGGTATTCGCGGCCGGAAGGCCATTGTCGCGGGAGCTAGCGCCGGCCTCGGCAAGAGCAGCGCACTCGCGCTCGCACGCGAGGGAGTTGACGTGATCATTTCGGCACGCAACGAGGAAAGGCTGATTGCTGCTGCGACAGAAATCCAAGGCAAAGCGAATACCCCCGTGAAATGGGTGGTGGCCGATCATAGCACCGCGGAAGGGCGGGCTCGGCTGCTCGCCGCTTCTCCGGAACCCGACATTCTGGTGATCACCTGCTCGCCGCCACGATTCACGCCCGATTATCGAGAAATCAGCGTGGAGGACTGGCAGCAGGCTCTCGCGACTGGGATGATTGGGCCGATCGAGTTGATGAAGGGTGCCATCGAAGGCATGCGATCGCGCAAATGGGGACGGATCGTAAATATCCTGACCCTCGCGGCCCGAGCACCCATCGACTTCCGGCTCCTGTCCGGTCCTCCGCGATCTGCGCTGGCCAACTACACCGTGGCCATGGCCAAGCCACTGGCCAAAGACAATGTCATCCTGAACAACATCCTGCCAGGAATGCACCACACCGGCGGGATTCGGGACCGCTTCAAGTCGGACAAGCCAGGTAAGACGGATTCGTATGAGACGGAAGTGCAGAAGATCATCGACAGGCTGCAGATTGCTGCCGGCAGATTTGGCGAGGCCGACGATGTCGGTGCATTCTGTGCACTGTTCTGCAGCGAGTTCGCCAACTACACGATCGGTCAGAGCCTGATTATCGACGGCGGCGTGCATAACTCCATCTTTTGACCGAAACTCGGCCCCTGAAGATCGATAGCAAAGAAGCCATTTTACGCATCTCTCAATTTCGGCGGCTCGCTTTCACATCGAGAGCTTTTTCGAGGCAATCCAAAGCTTCGAGAACGACCCTCGCCTTCTCCGAGCCGATCGTGCTGCGCATCTTCTGCTCAAAGTTCGCCATGTCGGGAACTATAGCATCGTAAGCCCTTCGACCCGCGGGAGTAAGAACCAGCAGTTCGAACCTGCGGTCTTCCACGGTTTCAAGCCGGGTCAACCATCGACGTATCTCCAGATCCCGGACCGCCCGGCTAACCTTCGCCTTATGCATTGCGGAATGCCTACCGATCTCGGTTGCCGTTAACCGCTCGAACTGCCCCAAAGTTGCAAGGACGCGCCATTGCGGAATCGTCAGGCCGAATTTCTTCGAATAGACCCCCTTGAGCCGCTCAGAGACGGCCGTCCCCAGCCTATTCAGCCGATAGGGTATGAACTCCTCCAGAACGAGCTTTTTCATGCTTGATAGTTGCAAAATTGACGGTCACGTTTGCAACTAAATAGGAGAGATCGCATGAACATTCAAACGTCATCTAGCAAGTTCAGCAAAGCCACCGAGAGCGATTCCGCGCCGCGGTACATGACCGGTTTCCGCAATACGTTCGAGAGCGAGGCGCTGCCGGACGTGCTTCCGGTAGGGCAGAACTCCCCCCAGAAGGTCAACTACGGACTCTATGCCGAGCAGCTTTCGGGTTCGCCCTTCACGGCTCCGCAAGCCACCAATCAGCGTTCCTGGCTGTACCGGATCAGGCCGTCGGTGAGGCATACCGGCCGTTTCACCAGGATCGATCGGCGGCTCATCAGGACTGCCCCTCAGGCCCGCGATGAAAGCGAACTGCCGATCGGACAGTTGCGCTGGAAACCCATGCCGATCCCCTCGGAAGAACTGACGTTCGTCAGCGGACTTCGCACAATGACGACCGCCGGAGATTCCGATACGCAAGTCGGCATGGCAGCCCACGTCGCCTTCGTCACGGCCTCAATGAAGAATGAGTACTTCTTCAACGCTGACGGCGAGTTGCTTGTCGTGGCGCAGGAAGGAAAGCTCCGCTTCCGCACCGAATTCGGAACCATCGACATTGAACCAGGCGAGATCTGCGTCATTCTTCGCGGAATGATTTTTGCTGTCGAACTGCTAAACGGACCGGCGCGCGCCTTCGTTTGCGAGAACTACGGCTCGACGTTCACATTGCCGGATCGCGGTCCGATCGGGGCGAACTGCCTCGCCAATCCTCGCGACTTCAAGACGCCAGTCGCTGCGTATGAAGACAAGGAAGAGCCTTCCACGCTCATCGTCAAATGGGGTGGCGAACTCTATACCACGCAGATCGATCAATCGCCGCTCGATGTTGTGGCATGGCACGGTAATTATGCGCCCTACAAGTATGACCTGCGGCACTTCTCTCCGGTCGGAGCGGTCCTCTTCGATCATCCAGACCCGTCGATTTTTACAGTGTTGACAGCGCCGTCGGAAACTCCCGGCACGGCGAACGTCGATCTGGTGATTTTTCCCGAGCGTTGGATGGTCGCGGAGAAGACTTTCCGCCCGCCGTGGTACCACCGCAACCTCATGTCTGAATTCATGGGGTTGATCTACGGGGTCTACGACGCCAAGCCTGACGGCTTTCCACCGGGCGCCATCTCCCTGCACAACCAGATGCTGCCTCACGGGCCGGACAGCAAGGCCTTCGAGCACGGCAGCAACGCCGAACTTACCCCGATGAAGCTTTCCAGTACGCTCTCGTTCATGTTCGAGACGCGCTTCCCACAGCGCCTGACCCGCTACGCGGCCACGTCCAAAGAACTGGACGAGACTTACGCCGACTGCTGGCGCGATCTGAGCAAGCGGTTCGATGCAAACCGCAAGCATCCTTGGTAGAATTTCTATTCAAGAAGTTGCGGGGGTTTTAGCAACGCGCCGCAGAATCGCTCGCTATTCGGTTCTGCGGCAAAAAAAACGACATCAGCAGGAAACGCTTAAAGGGAGACTTACCCCATGCATATGACCGGACCCGCCCAGGCGGGACACGGCTATCTCGTCCCTAAGCGGCAAGCTTGGATCGCTTTTGCATTGGCGTTTTTGCTGATGACCTTCGACTTCATCGATCGGCAAATCATCGTTTCGATGTTTCCTTATTTGAAGGCGGATTGGGGACTGTCCGACACCCAGCTGGGTGCGCTGACGTCAGTGGTTTCAGTTACGATCGCGGTCTTCACCTTTCCGCTATCGCTCCTCATTGATCGCTGGAGCCGCGTTAAGAGCGTCGTCGCCATGGGGATAGTCTGGAGTTTGGCGACGATCGCTTGCGGGTTCGCGACCACTTATCAGCAGCTCCTGATCGCGCGTGGTTTCATCGGCCTCGGCGAAGCCGGTTACGGGCCCGCCGCGGGCGCTATCCTTTCGAGCATGTTTCCGACACGTATGCGCGCCACCATCATTGGGGGATTTCTGGCGGCTGCCTCCTTTGGCGCGGTCCTCGGTGTAGTACTCGGCGGCGTGATCGCCGCTCGGTGGGGCTGGCAGTCGGCATTCGGGATCGTCGGCGTGCCTGGACTCGTGGTCGCAGTGCTCTTTATGTACGTGCGCGACTACCGCGCGCCCGAGTTGAAAGTTGGAGCATCCCAGGAAGCCGGGATAGTCTGGGCGATCGCGGCCGGATTATTTTGCGCGCGCTCCGGTTTAGCCGCCTGCTTCGCCGGGGCTCTGCAGGTCATTACAGCATCCACCGTCATTGCGTGGCTGCCGAGCTATTTCAACCGCATCTACGGCCAGCCTGCCGATCGCAGCGGTGTCTGGGCCGCAGCTATCATCATCTGTGCGACCGCTGGTGCGGTGGTTTGGGCGAACGTGGCGGACCGGTTCGCTGACCGCGATGTGCGCTTCCGGATGCTGACCCCAGCCGCCTGCAGCGTTGTCACCTTGATCGTCTTCGCGACCGCCTTCGGCGCACTCAACCCGGGCCCACTGCAAATCGCAATGCTTGTGCTCGGCGCCTTTGTGATGACCGGGACGACCGGCCCCGTGCCAGCTGTGGTCATAGATGTCGTGCACCCCGCCTTGCGGTCGACTGCCGGGTCCGTGGTTGCGGTGATTCAAAACCTGTTCGGCCTCGGTCTCGGCCTTCTGCTCAGCGGCGCCCTGTCCGACGCGTTCGGACTACAGGCGGCCATGGCGATCATGCCCGTTTCCTCCGGCCTCGCCGCGCTGCTGCTCGTGCTGGGGTCGCGCTTCTACCCGGCCGATCGAGCAGCCGTCACCAATTTGCAAGTGCGCGCCGAGGATCTCGACGTGGTCCCCCAACCGGCCGGAGCCTGAACACATCGCGGTCGCCAATTCAATCCTCATAGCCCCGGAAGAAAACTAGCGGGTCCCTGCGCATTCGGATCGCAGGGATCCCGACAGTTATCAAGGTAGAGACTCGTGGCCATGATTCTCTTCGGGTGACAATGCCATTTATCCTGATGCGGGCGGCTCGTTAGTAATGATCCCGGTAGGAGCAAACACTTGTTCTTCGGATTTCGGAGTGTGTAATGCAGCTGGAACGACGCAACTTCACGTTGGGCTTGCTCGCAGTTGGGACCCTCTCTGCGAAGGTCGCTTTTGCCCAATCCTCCTATCCCGCCCGGCCGGTACGCCTGATCGTGCCGTATCCGCCCGGCGGGGGAACCGATTTCTTCGCGCGCGTCGTGGGCTCATCGATGGCGCAATCGCTTGGTCAAACGATTGTAGTGGAGAATCGCCCGGGCGCCGGCTCCATCATCGGCGCCGAAGTGGTGTCTCACGCAGAGCCTGACGGCTATACTTTGCTTCTCGGCGATGTCGCCACCTATGCCATCAATCCGAGTCTATACAAGAAGCTACCCTATGATCCGCAAAGGGATTTTGCTCCGATAAGTTTGACGGGCCGCTTCGCTGTAGTGCTGCTGGTCAACACGAACAAGGTCAATGTACACTCGGTGGCCGAACTGGTCGAAGCTGCCAAGAAGTCTCCGGGCTCGATAGACTACGCCAGCGGCGGTATCGGTACCCCCTTTCATCTGGCGTCCGAGCTCTTTGCGCGGGCCGCGGAGATCGAACTCCATCACGTGCCTTATCGCGGGGCGGCGCCCGCGCTGCAGGATCTCGTGGCGGGACAGATCGGCTTGATGTTCGTAGACTTCGCCAGCGCGCGATCGCAACTGACCACGCCGGGAATCAAGGCGCTGGCGGTTGCCTCCTTAGAGGAGCTTGCAGGACTTCCCCACGTGCCCACGATGGCGGCGAGCGGATATCCCGATTTCGAGGTGTGGGCTTGGCAGGGCTTTGTGGCCCCGGCACGAACTCCCCCTGAAATCGTTGAAAGGCTGCGAACGAGCTATTTAGCCGCAATTCAGCAAGTGGAAGTCAAGCACAAGCTTGAGGAGGCTGGTATGGACGTCAGGCAAAGCACACCGGACGAGTTCGCCAGCTACATGCGAGACGAGAGAGAGCGATGGGGAGCTTTGATCAAGAAGGCCAACATACACGCGGACTGAAAGTGTCCGCGACAACTAGAGCCTATCCGCGGCAATCTAGCTATTCGGCTCACCGCAAGGCCGCATTTTCTCTTTTCCCCCAATGCAAGCGTAATAAATCTTGTCGTTTGTCGAGCAGGGCTATCGCTTTAGGCGTCCTGCGGATACGTCTGGGTTAACAGCACTGCAAGGAGCAAACCAACAAGGCAAATCCATCAACGTTGGCGCGCCATCCGACTGCAATGTAACATTGTCGCAAGTGTAAATAGCTCGCTCGGTAGACAGTTTTCGTAGGGTTTTGATTATGGTCGATGTGAGTACGAGCCCTCCTTTTCGCACAAATGGTCGAGTGTAACCTTGGGACTAAACTGAAGTCTGTACATGCCGTGCACGTGAGCCAAGCCTGCGAAGCGCTCTTGCACTCCGCGGATAACCATTGGATGGAACATATTGTCTTGCAAAAGTATTCCTTCTAAAACGAATCTTAAATTCGTTGGCAGCGAGAGTAGTCTCCAAGCTATTGCGTTCTCTTGGACTTCAGGCAGACCGGTTGATGCTATCGATCTCGTTGAAGTAGATTGACGGCAAGCAAAATGTGCGGTTTTTGTCGCGCAATCGGCTCCTTCGCATTTCTCTGCACATTTGAAAGTTGTCAGCGATTGCGTGTTTTGAGGTGCAAGCGGGAACGGCTTTGTCCCACCGAGTAAACCACCACTGGGCAGGACCTTCACGTCTTTAATAAATGACCGCCATGGATGTGAACACGAGATCGCAACAAACCGCTTCGGCCGCCGGAGCTTGCTTTCGCCGTTTCGGCAAGTAGATTGCGTACCCATTTGTGGAGGCCCGATCGGGCCGTTCTGGCGCTCCAATACATGTCGATGCTGATCGGAACCTGAAACGGAAGCGGCGCGATGTGCAATTCCCTTCGGAACGTCCGCGCCAGTTGGCGCGGGACGGTCGCGACCAGGGTGCTGCCGGGAATGATGCGCTCCAAGCAATCCTGCGTCGGCAGCGTGACGGCCGGCTGCAGCTCGATCCCCTTGGCTTTGAGCACCTCAATGTACAGCGGCCGCCATTCGCCACTGTATGTGACGAAGATGTGCTCGGCTTTGGAATAGGCCGAAAGCGAGATCCGTCGGCGCGCGAGCGGATGGGCCGCGTCCATGACGCACACATATTCGTCGGCGAGGATGCGCCGCCTGTAGTGATTGCCGCCGACGATGCCGGCCGGACCGATGACAATGTCGCACATGTTTTGCCGGAGCTGCGTATCGCCGTGCGCGGCCGCCTCGATGAGCGCTAGCCTCAATTGGGGTGCAGCACTGCGCAGCCGGATCACGAACTCCGGCATCAGGGTCTGACGCTCATGGTGGTTGCAGGAGATCGTGACCGTTCCGGCCGCGGCAACGGGATCGAAGTCGGTCGGCGTTGTGAGCCTCTCGATCTCCTCCAGCATCACCCTCGCCCACTGCACCACACCGTCACAGCGCTCCGTGGCAGCAATGCCATTGCCTTGACGAACGAAGAGTCGGTCCTGAAAGACCTTTCGCAGGCGATTGACCGTGTAGCTGATCGTCGACTGATTGACCTCCAGGCGTTGCGCGGCAACCGAGAAGGAACCGAGATCATAGACGAGGACCAGCGTCCGGAACGCGCCGACGTCGATAGGATCGATGACAATGTTCATGTCGAACAACTTTCGCAAAAACATAGATTGCAGCTTAGGAGGTTATGCGACATTTCGATAGCTGATATTTGGCCCATTGAATTGTACCAAGCATCATCGGGCGATACCCTCCTCGAAACAAATATTCAGGGAGGAGACCGTGGCGAGCGCTGTTTCCGTCATCGATGACATCGCCTACGAAGATCTGCTTGTGGACCCCTATCCGGGCTTCAGGCGCATGCGGGACACAGCGCCGGCCGTCTTCCTAAAGGCGGCGAATCTGATCGTCGTGACGCGCTTCGACGACATCGCGAAGATCGAACGCGACCCGGCCACCTATTCGGCTGACAATCCCACCTCTCTGGTCAACAGGGTCATGGGCCCGACATTTATGCGCAAGGACGGGGTCGAACACGCCATCGGGCGCAAGGCGATCGAGCCGTCCTTCCGTCCGGGTACAATCAAGGAGCATTGGGCGCCACTGTTCACCCAAATCTGCAAAGAGCTGATCGATTCCTTTGTCGACGCAGGCGAGGCCGATCTGTTTCCCGCTCTCGCTGCCCCGATGGCCTCGCTCAGCCTGATGCGGATGCTCGGATTCGAGGACGTATCCTGGCGGACATTGGCTCTGTGGTCGCAATCTCTCATCGACGGAGCGGGTAACTATGCGCGCGATGCCGAGATCGACCGAAGAGCGATGGCCGCAGGCAAAGGCGTCGACGAGGCGATCGAGGCGGTCTTGGACTATCACCGCAACCATCCTAATCCCTCGATCCTGTCCTCGATGGTCCACGCAGACCATCCGATGCCGATCGAGGAAATTCGGGCGAACGTCAAGGTGATCATCGGCGGCGGATTGAACGAGCCCCGCGACGCGATCCTCACGCTTGCGCTCGGTCTGCTCGGCGATCCCGAGCAGCGGGACGCCGTGCTCGCCAGGCCTGAGCTATGGCCAGCCGCGCTCGAGGAAGCCGTCCGCTGGATCTCGCCGATCGGCATGTATCCGCGCCGCACGACTCGCCCGACTGATCTATCGGGCGTCGCGCTCGCCGAAGGAACCCAGATCGGCCTTTGCGTCGGCGCCGCCAACCGCGACGAACGGCGCTTCGTCGAGCCCGATCGTTTCGACATTTCGCGGCCCAAGCAGTCGCATCTGGGTTTTGGTGCAGGTCCTCACTTTTGCGCCGGCGCCTGGGTGTCACGGCATCTGGTCGGCAAGATAGCGGTACCGATGCTGTTCGATCGTCTACCGAATCTTCGGCTGCGGGAAGACGATGCTCCCGTCGTTCGAGGTTGGGTGTTCCGCGGCCCGGTGTCGATGCCGGTAAGATGGGACGCCTAAGTGGCGCGCCCGCGGATCAAATGCCCAGATAGGATTCCTGAACTCTTGGGTCCTCCCGCAACTGCTCGGATCCGGCAGCATGGACAATATGCCCGGTTTCGAGGACATAGCCGTAGTCGGAATGAGCCAGAGCGAGAGACGCATTTTGCTCTACCAGCAGAATGGTGACGCCGGCGCTTTTGAGCCTGTCCAACACCGCGAAGATCTGTTCCACGATCAGAGGCGCAAGGCCCAGAGACGGCTCGTCCAGCAGCAACAGCTTGGGCGCGGACAAAAGCGCACGCCCGATCGCCAGCATCTGCTGCTGACCTCCGGACAGGTTGCCTGCCATCTGCACGCGTCGTTCCCCGAGGATCGGAAAGGTTTCGTAGATGTCGAGAATTGCCTTTTCGACGGCACCGCTGTTCCGCCTGTAAGCGCCGAGACGTAAGTTGTCCTCCACCGAGAGCGATTTGAATATCTGGCGCCCCTCCGGGGAATGAGCGATGCCCATTGCGACACGGCGGTGCGATTTCAGTCTCTCGATCGGCTTTCCTTCAAATCGGATTGAACCTTGCTCGATCGGCAGCACGCCGGAGATCGCGCGCAACAAGGTGGTCTTGCCGGCGCCGTTTGCGCCGATCAGCGAGACCACCGTTCCCTGGTCGACCCGCAGGCTGACGCCCTTCAGAGCCCGGATGCGTCCGTAAGAGACGCTCAGATTGTCGACTTCAAGCACGGCCAGCTCCGGCTGCTGCGGCACCCAGATACGCTGCAATCACTTCGGGATGGGAGCGAATGAATTCCGGCCGACCTTCCGCCAGGGTGCGGCCTTGAGCAAGCACGAGAATATGGGAGGAAATCTTCATGACCAGACGCATGTCGTGCTCGACCAGAACGACGGCGACGCCAGACCTGGCGATCTGCTGGATCAGCTCGTCGATCTCGGCCGTTTCGACGGCGTTGCAGCCGGCGGCCGGCTCATCGAGCAGCAGCACACGAGGCTCCGTCGCCAATGCGCGCGCGATCTCGAGCCGCTTTAGCGCACCGTATGACATGTTTCCGGCGAGCGTATCGGCCTGGCCCGACAATCCCACCCGCTCTAGCAGCGCGAGCGAGACGCGCCGGCTTTCGGTATTTTGCCGCCAAGTGCCGGGCATCGCGAATAGATCCCCCAGGATCCACGTCCTTTCCCATCTGTGCCGCCCAGTCATGACGTTCTCCAGGGCCGTCATCCTGAAGAATATCTGCAGGTTCTGAAACGTGCGCGACATCCCCAGCCTTGCGAGACGTTCGGGGGAATCGTTGGTGATGTCCTTGCCGTCGAGGTGAATGCTGCCGGTGCTCGGCGTGTAGAGACCGCTGACGATGTTGAAGAGCGTCGTCTTGCCTGCTCCGTTTGGACCGATGATGGACAGAACGTCACCGGGGTCCAGAGCGAAGCCAATATCCTGCAAGGCCGTGAGACCGCCAAACCGGATGCTGATGCCTGTGGCCGTCAGGAGGCTCATGACCGTCTCCTCGCGACGATCGCGGCGAGGGACGGAACGATGCCGTCTCGCAGGAAGATCATGAACAACATGATGAGCAATCCGATCAGCAGGTCCTCGTACTCGCTGAAGCCGGCGAGAACTTGAGGCAGGACCGTCAGGAAGGTCGCGCCCACCACCGCGCCGATGGGAGATGCGATGCCGCCGATAACCACCATGGCGACGTATTCCACCGAGCTGAAGAAACTGGCGACGTCCGGCGTGATGAAGCCGTTCATCAGGGCCAACATGACCCCCGCGGTCGCGGCGTAGATCGCTGCGATGACGAAGGCCTGGAGCTTCCGTGCGGCGACGTCGATGCCCAGGGTCCGCGCCGCCGTCTCGCTGTCCTGGAGCGCACGAAGTGCACGTCCGGTGGGACTTTCACGGAGGTGGATCGCAAGCGCCACGGCGATCAGGAGGCCGACGCCGCCGATCCAATACCAGTTGGCCGGACTGACGATGCGCGTAGACAGAATGGTGAAGCGCGGCACCCGCAAACCGTCGGGTCCACCGGTCAGTTGCACTTCGGAGGTCAGGACCAGCGCCACGATGAGACCGAAGCCAAGCGTGGCGACGGCCAGGTAATGTCCTTGCAGGCGCAGCAACGGCTTGCCGACGAGATAGGCGATAAGGCCCGCGGCGACGATGCCGATCGCGGCCGCGGCGAGCGACGGGATGCCCAAGAGAGTAGGCAGGAGACCGACCGAGTAAGCGCCGATCCCGATGAACCCTGTCTGTCCGAGGCTGACCTGGCCGGCCTGTCCCATCAGAATGTGCAGTCCGACCGCGGCGATGCCCGAGATCCAGATCAGGGCTGCGACGCGGGTCTGATAGCCGGGATGCAGAACCAGCGGTAGCCCGCAAACGATCACAGCCAGGAACAACAGGCTCGCATAGCGAGACTCAAGCAGGTGGCGCATGTGGTCACACCCGCTCGATCAAACGCTTGCCCATCAGACCCTGCGGTCGGACCAGCAGAACCAGTATCAGCGCGATGAAGGCCACGGCATCCTTGTAGACCGAACTGACCAACCCGGCGGTGAAGGATTCCAGCAAGCCGAGCATCAGGCCGCCGACCACGGCGCCGATCGGATTGCCGATGCCCCCCAGCATGACTGCCGCGAAGCCCTTGAGAGACAGGATCGCACCAATATCGTAACGCATCAGCGTGATCGGGGCGATCAGGATGCCCGCGATGGCACCGATCGCAGCGGACAGCGCAAAGGCGAGGCCCAGCGTGATGTCGGTGTCGATGCCGACGAGTTTTGCCGCGAGGGAGTTGGATGCGGTGGCAAGCATTCCTTTGCCGACCGTGGTGCGGCTGAGGAACAGCCACAAGGCGCCGAACATCGCCACCGCGCCGCCCAGCACCCAAAGACTCTGGGGCAGTATGGTGGCGCCCAACACCGCAATGGGATTATCGCCACTGATGCTCGGGAGACCATGAAACTGCTTGTCGAAGGTCAGTTCGGCGAGGCCACGGAGAAGCAGCGATGCGCCCATCGTGATGATGATGAGCGTGACAGGCGACGCATCTCTCGCCGGCTGCAGCGCCAGGCTGTGCAGGAACAGGCTGGCGACGACGGCCAGCAGTATCGCCACCAAGGCCGCGATGATCGGTGGCAGACCGAGGGCGATCAGGAAGATCGTGCCAAGGCCGCCGATCATGACGAACTCGCCCTGGGCGAAATTGATGATGTCGGATGCCGCATAGATGAGCGTGAAGCCGAGAGCGACGACGCCGTAGATGGCTCCGACCGTCAAGCCGGAAAACAGCAATTGAAGAAAAGTGCTCATGCCTGTTCCGGCCCCCGTGCATCGTCGCATCTCGCCAATCGTCTATTCGACGATCTGCCAATCTCCATCCTTGATCACCAGCATATGGAAGGCGTTCAAAGTCAAACCGAGATGGTCCTTCGGCCCCATGTTCACGATGCCCGCCGTGCCGATGAACCCCTTGGTATTTTCCAAAGCGTCACGGATGCTAGAGGCTTCGGCGCTGTTGGCACGCTTGATCGCGTCGACGAACAACATCAAGCCGTCATATGCCCCGCCGCCGAAGGTCGATACCGGATCTTTAGCCGCCGTTTCGTAGGTGCGCTGATAATCGAGAACAACTTTCTTTTGCGGGTCACTATCGGCAAGCTTGTCCGCGATGAGCAGCGCAGCAGCCGGCAGGCGTACCCCCTCCGCGGCAGGACCGGACAGCTTGATGAAGCTCTTCGAGGCCACCCCGGGGTTCTGATAAAGGGGGATATTCTGCATGCCGAGCTGGCCATAGTTACGGGTCAGAATCGCGGGTCCTTGCCCCGAGGCGCCAGTGTTAACGATCGCCTGAATGCCGTTCGTTCCCTTCACCGTGGTCAGTTGCGGTGTCATATCGGTGTCCTGGGCGCCATAGGAGAGGTCGACGGCAATCTCAACGCCATAGTTCGGCGCCACCTGAAGACACTGGGTGCGCATCGACGCGCCGAACCCGTCGGTGCCGGCGATCAAGGCGATACGCGTCAGCTTTCGTGCTTTCAGATCTGCGAAGATCTTTTCACAGCCCATGCGGTCCGTATGCGGCGTCTTGAACACCCATTTGCGGGGAGGCTCGATGATACTGACGCCGCCAGCCAGGGACATGAACAATGTCTCGGATTCCTCAAAAATGGGGAGCATCGCCATCGTCGTGCCGGTCGTGGAGCCGCCGATGACGAGCTTGACGCCGTCCTGCTCGACGAGTCGGGTCGCAAACGTGCGGGCCTTGTTGGCATCGCCGCCATCGTCATAGACGATCGTCTCGATCCTGCGGCCAATCACTCCGCCCGCGGCGTTGATCTGATCGACATATATCTTCAACGTCTTGGCTTCCGGTTCGCCGAGGTAGGACGCTCCTCCAGTCGTCGTCAGCACCACGCCGATGCGGATCGGATCGGTGGCCTGAGCCTGGGCAGTCAAACCGAGCATTGCCGCAGTGCAGGCCAGTATTCGGGCGAATCTCATCATGCGCATCCACTCCTCCCAACCGATTTGTGTTCGAGTTCGTTCGCACATTTATTCCTGGGCCATATCAAGGCCTTTTGCCTTCGACCGGTCCGCAATGAAAAAGGGTTAGCCCACCGGTCGCATAGTTCGCCGTATCCGCCGCCACCCGCTGGCCGATGTTCGAACCCATTGCGGCGGCCAAGGCCTCGCCGCTGTCGAACTCGCCCTCCCACATGCAGAAGAAGGGCGCTGGGCCCTCGGGCGCGGCAATATCGAAACTGTGCCGGCTGGCTCTGAGGCCGGGCAGTTGGGCGGCCAATGGAAGATGTTTCTGTTCGTAATAGGCCCGGAAGTGATCCGGATCTTTCGGTTGGCCATAGAGCACGACGATCTTGCGCATTTCTGTGTCTTCTCCTCGTTCGAATGCTGATGCGTGTTTCACCGCAAATCGACTTACACGTCCGTTGCCGGCGCGAGCTTGCGGCCCCGGATCATGTCCGAAGCTTTTTCGCCAATCATGATGGTCGGCACATTGGTGTTGCCGCCCGGCAATTCCGGCATGACCGACGCGTCGACGACCCGCAGACCATCGATGCCGTGAACCCGCAGTTCAGGATCGACGACGGCCAGCCGATCGGTACCCATTCGGCAGGTGCCGACTGGATGCGAGCGATGCCCTCCTTCGCGCCGGATCGCCTCTGCGATGTCTTGATCGCTCTGGGCCTGGGGACCGGGATAGAGCTCGCGTTCGACCATGTCAGCCATCGGCCGCTGAGCGTAGATCGAACGACAGGCGCGGATGCCGCGCACCATGGTCGCCATGTCCTCCGGATCATCGTAGAAATTGTTGAAGATGCGCGGACTGTCCGCCGGATCCGCCGATCGAAGGGTGACGCGGCCGCGCGATTTGGGATGAAGGGCGCCGACACGTACCGAGAAGCAATAGATCGGCGGGGCCGTCAGAGCGGGGAACCAAAGGCTGGCCGTGTTGCTGACCGTCATGCAGATGAGCTGGATGTCAGGACGATCCAGTCCTTCCCTGGTCCGGAGGAACACATTCGCCGCCGCGCCGTTGGACGCGAAAATGCCGTCATGCCGCAGAAACCAGCGCGCCGTCAGCGCCGTCGCCCAATCCATCCGCAGGAACTTCGTCAAACCGGGTTTGCCGCGCGCCTTGTAGATGTTGAGGATGTTGGGATGTTCGCAGAGATTCTCGCCCACACCGGGCAGATCGAGAACCGGGTCTATGCCAATCGAACGAAGATGGTCAGCAGGCCCGATCCCGGACAGCATCAAGAGTTGCGGTGAATTGTAGGCCCCGCCGGCAAGAATGACTTCACGGGCCGCATGTTTTCGAAACGTTTCGCCGCCGCGACGATATTCGACGCCGGTAGCGCGCCCCTTTTCCACGATGACGCGGCGCACCAAGGCGCCGGTCTCGATGACGAGATTGGGCCGATCCATGGCGGGATAAAGGTAGCCTCGGGCTGTGCTCGACCGCTTGCCGGAGCCGACCGTCGCCTCCATCCGGCTGATGCCCTCTTGCCGCTCACCATTGGCATCGTCGCTCAGCGCAATGCCGGAAGCAGCAGCAGCCTTGACCAGCGGCTCGAACAGCATGTCTGGATAATCCATTGGAGACACTGAAATCGGACCTCCGACGCCGTGATACGTCGACTCGCCTCGCCAACTGTTCTCCAGCCGGCGAAAATACGGCAGTACTTCGCGGTAACTCCAGCCGGTCAGTCCCTCCTCGCTCCAGCGGTCGTAATCGCGACGATGCCCGCGAATGCAGATTTGCGCGTTGATGGACGACGTCCCGCCAAGCGTCCTGCCGCGCGGAATAGCCAAGCGGCGGCCGTTCAGTCCCGGTTCCGGCTCGCTTTCGAAATTCCAGTTCGAGGCCCGATCTTCCATCACCTTGAGAAAGGCGATCGGCATCAGCTGCAGGGGATGACTGTCGCGTCCGCCCGCTTCAAGCAGCAACACGCGCGTAGAGGAATCCTCCGTGAGCCGGTTGGCCAGAACGGCGCCCGCCGAACCGGCACCCACAATGATATAGTCCAGATCGTCCATCGCGCTTTGTCCTCGATCCGCCGAAAATCACAGTGCGTGTTCAGCAGAACATCGTCTGGATCGTCGTAAACTCCTTCAACCCCTCCTGACCGAATTCGACGCCGATGCCAGACTGCTTGACGCCGCCGAAAGGCGCGTTCGGCTGGATCGCTCCATGACGGTTTATCCAGACCGAGCCGGTCTCGAGCTGGGACGCGATCTCCTTGGCGCGATGGATGTCCGAACTCCAGACCGAACCTCCCAGCCCCATCGGCGAGTCGTTTGCCATCGCGATCGCCTCTTCAATGCTGGAATAGCGGATGATCGGCAAAGCCGGGCCGAATTGCTCGCGGTCGACCAGCGAACAGCCGTGCCCGACATCGGCCACCAGCGTGATCGGATGGAAGTATCCGGCGCCGGTCGCGGGCCGTCCACCGAGCAACAGCCGTCCGCCCTTGGCGACGGCATCTTCCACACAGGAAGCCACGATGTCGCGCTGGCGAGCGTTTTGCACGGGGCCCAGGATCGAGCCCTCCTCTAAACCGTTTCCAACTGGAATGCCGGCGGCAAAAGCCGAAAGTTCGGCGCACACGGACTCATATATGTTGTCGTGGACATAGAGGCGCTTGAGGGCGGCACAGGTCTGCCCCAAATTGATGAAGCCACCCCAGAACAGACCTTCAGCGATCTTCTTTGGATCGCAATCAGGCAGGACGATGCCGGCATCGTTACCCCCGAGTTCGAGCGTAAGGCGCTTGAGCGTTTCAGCGGCACCCGCCATGACTCTGCGCCCCGTCTGGGTCGAGCCGGTGAAGGTGATCTTGCCGATACCACCATGGGCCGACATGAGCCCGCCCAGCGAATCTTCACCAGTGACAACGTTCACGACGCCGGGCGGCAATACGCCGCCGAGAATTTCCACCATGCGGATAGTGGATAGCGGTGTGAGCGGCGAGGGCTTGATGACGACGGTGTTGCCGGCGCGGATTGCCGGCATGATATGCCAGCAGGCGATCATCACGGGCCAATTCCAGGGGGTGATGGACCCTACGACGCCGATCGGTTTGCGATGGATTTCGACCCGCCCTTGCGGTCCGTCCTCCACGAGTTCCGGCGGCAGACTTAGTTGTGCCGTCGCGTCTGTCCACGCGACCGCCCCCCCGATCTCGAACCGGGAGCCAAGCCCGTTAAGCGGCTTTCCTTGCTCGAGCGTGAGCAGCTGAGCCAATTCCTCGGAATGGGCCTCGATCGCGCGGGCGCAAGCCTGAACGGCCTTCGCGCGTTCTGAGTCTTGACGGGCACTCCAGGTGCGAAAGGCCGCACCAGCAGCCTCCACCGCCATGTCGAGATCGGCCGCAGTTGCGACCGGCATCCGTCCCATCGGTGCGCCGGTCGCCGGATTGATCACGTCGCGGTGCGTGGCACTCTCAATGGGGCGGCCTCCAATGAGAAGGGGGAAAGTCCTCATCCGTGCGCTTCCTCATGATCACCTGAGCAGTCAGGATCATTGTTGTTGCGCCCAGTATCTGGTGCCGGCCGCACTCCGTCTTGGAGGCGAACGTCACTTTACTTGGACTCAGACGCCACCCCCCGTCCAGGGACTCGCAGGTCGCCTGGCTTGCAATCGAAAGCTTCGCGAAAGCAGCGGTTGAAATAGGAGATATCGCTAAAACCGCAATCGAGCGCGATCTCGCTGATCCGCATTGCATCGCCTTCGAAACCCGATCTTCGCAAGCGGTCCCGGGCGAGACACAGACGGCGATGACGGATATAGGTGGTGACGCTGTGATCCAACTCGGAGAACTCCCGCTGGAGTGTTCGGAGCGATATGCCGAGGCGGTTGGCCAGCCAGCGCGGCGTCAGCCGTTCGTCGGTGAGATACCGCTCTATGATCAACAAGGCCCGTTCCAACCTCGCCTCGCCCTCCTCCGGGACCGGGATCTCAGTTTCTTCGTCCGAGATGAAGGCCTGGCGAACGGCGTCGAAAAGAAGCTGCCGCAGACTGGCCGCCTTGCTTTGGCTCTCCGGCCTGGCGCCGATCTTGGCGACCAGACCACGGAGCACAGCCGACATCGGGTCAGAACTGTAGAGAACAGGGGCAATCTGCGACCGTTCAGGCCCCGTCCCAAGCAACATCTGACGAGGAAGGTGCACGGACAGGTGATTTGCAAAACTCCCCCCAAGCCAAAACACGGAGGGCCGGGAGGAATCGACAAGAGCACAATCGCCGGGATTGAGGATGGAGCGGCTGTCGCTTTGCTCGATCCCGCAGGTCCCCTCAAGCTGAAAGATCAGAAAGAGATTTTCGCCGTAGTCGAGCCTGATATCGCGCGCCGTGCGATCCACAGCAGCGATATTCATGGCTATATGGGCAATTTCGAGCCCGCCGGCGTCGTACAAGTGTACGCCGCCCGTCACCTCGGTCTGCCCCGTGGTACGGCGCGGCTCGTAACGGCCGCACACGTCCCTGACGCGGCCCGACCAATCCTCAAAAGCCATTTTCGACCACACCGGCGGAATCCAAGGCCGAAATTCAACTAACTGCATGATTTCCTCCTGTATGGGCCGTCTTTGCGGCCTTGTATTTATCCGATGGATGTCCTGCAGGTCATGAGGTCGATACCATTCTTAAGAATGAAATCGATCTCTGCATAACAGCACAAGATGTAGGCTCGAGCGAGGAAATCGGAACCTCGGGTCGGGTGTTGTAACCGGGCTGCTGGCCGCGTCGGTTTGGGTCAGTCAGCGTCGGCCTGCCGATCCGGCCTCGCTGTCGCGAAAGCCTCGACAGACGCTGCAGCAGCGTCGATTTCGCGGATGCGCCGATATGGCTCGAGGTCGACGCCGAAGCGTCTGGCGTTGAATACCTGAGGAACTAAGCAGATGTCGGCGAGCGACGGCGCGCCGCCGAACGCGAACGGGCCCGGCAGCCTCCGGAGCCGGGCCTCGACGGCGTCGAATCCCAGCCTGATCCAGTGCCGTGACCATTCGGCTCGAACTTCGTCCTCCACCCCAATCTCAATGAGACGGTTCAACACACGCAGGTTGCCAATGGGATGGATATCGCAACAGATCACCTGGGATATTTCGCGACAGATGGCGCGCGACCTGCTGTCCGAGGGCAATAACGGTGGATCCGGATAACGCTCGTCGAGATAGTCGATAATGGCCAGCGATTGCGCGAGCTGCAGTTCGCCTTCCACCCAGTACGGGACCAAGCCCGCCGGATTCACGTTGCGGTACTGGTCCCCCTTCTGTTCTCCTTTCCGAAGGTGGACATACCGATGCTGCACATCCACACCCTTCAGGTTGGCTGCGATCCGAACCCGATAAGCTGCCGTGGAGCGGAAGTAGCCATAAAGAATGGGTTTCGAAGTGTCGGCCATGATCTTATCCGCATTGGAGGTCGTGATGCGCGGGAGCCGCGCTAGGCGAAATGGCAACTCACGGATCCGAATGATCCGAAATCGGCATGGATCGTGTCGCCATGTCGAGCTTCGATCGGCCGAATGAACGATCCCGCGAGCACTACCTGCCCGGCTTCGATGTGCTCGCCGTAGCCGGCCAACCGGTTTGCAAGCCACACGATGCCGCGAGCAGGATTGTTCAGGACACCCGCTCCGAGCCCCGTTTCCTCGACGATCGCGTTTCGCGAGACGATTGCCCCCATCCAACGCAAGTCCACTTCGATAGGCAGTACCTGCCGCCCGCCCAGGATTATTCCGGCATCGGCGGCATTGTCCGCGATTGTATCGACGATGGTCCGCGTCTTCTTGGTGGTCGCGTCGGAGCGCACGATCCGCGTATCCAGGATTTCGAGAGCCGGCATGACGTACGCCGTCGCGTCGAGGACATCGAACAACGTCACGTGGGGGCCCTTAAGAGACTTGCTCATGAAGAACGCGATCTCGGCCTCAATGCGCGGCTGAATGAAATAGTCACCGGGGATCGTCGCGCCATCATCGAACAGCATATCGTCAAAAAGGACCCCGGAATCCGGGATATCGATGTTCAAGGCGGCCTGCATCGTTCTCGACGTCAAACCGATCTTCCAGCCGATGACCTTCCGGCGCGCCTCGATCTTCTGTTTATTCCATGCTGCCTGGACGAGGTACGCATCGTCCATGGTCATATTCGGATATTTGAGCGACAGCAGTCCTATTTGGGTCCTGCTGCGCTCGGCGGCGTCCAGACTGGCGACAGCATCCTTGACTTCATCGTCCGTCAACATTGATTACTTCTCGTCCTCTACCGTGTTCCGCAACGTTCCGATGCCTTCCGCAGCGACCTCGATCACATCGCCTGGCTTGAGCCATCGTGGAGGATCGGAGCGCGCTCCCGCTCCCGTCGGCGTTCCTGTCACAAGAACGTCGCCGGGAACGAGCGTAGTGAAAGTCGAGACGTAGTTGATGATCTTTCGGAAGGAGAAGATCATCCGCGACGTACGGTCAGATTGGCGCAACTCGCCATTGACGCGCGTCTCCAATTTGATGTCCGCGATTTGAGACTCGTCGCGGAACGGGATCAGCCATGGCCCGATCGAGCCGCTGCAGTCGAAATTCTTGCCCTGCGTCACGTTGAACTTCGCGTGACGGACCCAATCACGAAGCGTACCCTCGTTGCAAAGCGAAAGTGCCGCTATGTGGTCCAGCGCTTGCGCTTCGGGGATCCGGCGCCCGGAGCGACCGATTACGATCACAACCTCGCCCTCATAATCCAATTGCTGAGACTCGGCAGGTCTAAGCAATGGCCGCTCGTGTCCGACGAATGATCGGGGGAATCGTACGAAGAGCGAAGGATTTGACGGCGCGGCCTGGCCGTCCTTGTACTCCTCGTTGCGGTCGGGATAGTTGACGCCCACGCAGATAATCTTCTCCGGCGACGGCACGGGGATCTCATACCGCAACGAGGACAGCTCTAGATCGGCAGAAAGGCCAGACGCATCTGTCACCAAGCGCTCCAGGGCGCATTCCGCCACGACCTCGCGCAGATCGCGCCACCGCTGGCCGTAGCGGCTCGACAGGTCGACGACACCATCGCCCTTCACGAGTCCGTATCCCCGCCTGCCGGCATGGCAGAAGCTCACAAGTCTGACGGTGGGTTCGCTCATTTCGTTGTCTTTCGATCAAAACGAAGCTGGTCGCGGCATGAATTGGTCACGGCGCTACGATGGGCGTAGCCTTCAGGTCGGGCTCCTTGATGGCGACGCCTTGGAACGGTGTGCCCTCTTCGAACCAACACCGAGGTGCCGGAGCGCCCCAGAGCGTCTGACGCTGCGGATCTTTGAGGCTCCATTTCAACGGCTCGAGATCGGGATCAACTGTCTGATAGTCGGAGCAATAGAATTCGACGCGGTGCCCGTCCGGATCGCGAACATACAGGAAGAAGGCGTTCGACAAGCCGTGCCGCCCTGGGCCTCGTTCGATGTTCGAGACGTAACCGGTCGTGGCCATAAGATCGAGCAGATCGATAATGTTCAGCGGGGTCGGCACCCAGAACGCGACATGATGAAGACGGGGACCGCGCCCATTGGTGAACGCGATGTCGTGAACTCCGCCCTTTCGATGCATCCAGGCGGCCCATAGACGGCCCGTCACCTCGTCCTCGGTGTACTCGGTCGTGCGGAAACCGAGTTCGTTGTAAAAGGCGACCGCCTCATCGACGTTGCTCATGAAGAAATTGAAGTGGTCGATGCGGAGAGGCTTCACTCCCTTGTACAATCCGTACTTCTGATGGATCGGAGGGAGCCGGTCCATTTTTGCGTAGAACTCGAGCGGCGTGCCGTGCGGATCGCTCGTCAACAATGTACGCGATTGAAAAGGACGGTCGATCCACTGCACGGGAAGTCCGCGCGATTCGAAAAATGCCTGCGCCGCATAGAGATCTTTTTCGTCGAAAAGCTTGAAGCTCAGATGACTGGCGGCAGGCTCATCGCCCTTTCTCAGGATCAGACAATGATGTCCTCGCTCCTCCAGCGCGCGGAGAGTGATCATCTGACTGTCTTCGAACGTTACCTGCAGGCCCAGCGTGTCGACATAGAACGCCCGGCTTGCCTTCAGATCGCGCACGACGAATTCCACGTGGCTCAGGCGGACGATGTTGACTGGCGGATACAGATTCGCGGCGGGTATTGCCATTGTTCTCCCCACTTCCTGCGTTTATTCAATTGGCCAGCTTGGATATCCGACGAGGCGCCGTCGCGAAGGCGACGTTCTTCGTCTCCATGTAGAAGTCGAACGACCAATCGCCGCCATCTCGACCGATGCCGGACCCCTTCACGCCTCCGAACGGCGCCGGCAGGTGCCGAACATTCTCGGAATTCACCCAAATCATGCCTGCGTCGAGCTCTTCGCTGAACCGAAGGGCTCGCATGACGTCGGAGGTCCAAAGGTATCCGGCCAGACCGTATTGCACGTCGTTGGCAAGTGCGAGCGCCTCGCCCTCGTCATCGAAGGGAATGGCGGTCAAGACGGGACCGAATATCTCCTCTTGCGCGATGCGCATCCGGTTGTTCGCGTCGACAAACAAGGTCGGCGAGACGTAGCACCCACCGCCCGGGCCGGAGACCTTTGCACCACCGGCCGCGATCTTCGCGCCTTCCGACAGTCCGAGATCTATATAGCTCAGGACCTTCTTCTCGTGGGCCGGGTGGATGAGAGGACCGACGACCGTGTCGGGATCTAGGGGGTGCCCGATCTTGATGCGCTTCGCCTTCTCGGCGACCGCCTTTGTGAATTTGTGATAGATGCTCCTCTCGACGAACAACCGGGACGAGGATGTGCATCGCTCGCCGTTGTTCGAATAGATCATGAAAACGGCGGCGTCGGCTGCCCGCTCCAGATCGGCGTCCGCGAACACGACGATCGGGTTTTTGCCACCCAGCTCGAAGTGGACCCGTTTGAGCGTGTCCGCACCCTGCTTCAAGATCATCGCACCCGTCCGGCTCTCGCCGACGAAACCAATCGCTTTGATGTCCGGGTGCTCCGTGAGCGCTTTGCCTGCATCTTCCCCCAGCCCGTTGACGAGATTCCAAACGCCCTTCGGCAGTCCAGCGCTCTCTGCGATCTCTACGAGCAATCGCGCAGTCAACGGCGAGAACTCGGCCGGCTTGTGGACGACGGTGCACCCGGCAGCCAGCGCTGGTGCAATCTTCCAGGTCGACAGCATGAATGGCGCGTTCCACGGAGTGATGATCCCGACCGGCCCGATTGGAGCGCGCCCGGTCAGATTGAGCTGTTCGACGGCGCGAAGAGCTTTGCCATCCCGCGCTTCGGGTGCGCGGTCCGCAAAGAAGCGAAAGTTTTCAGCGCCGCGGAGAGCCGCCTGCGACATGAATCGGTAAGGCTGACCCGTATCAACGCATTCGATCAGCGCGATCTCCTCCGCCCGCGCCACGATCGCATCCGCGATCGCGTGAAGAAGTTTACGGCGCTCACCACCTGGCACTGAAGCCCATTCCCGGAATGCCGCCTTCGCAGCTCTCGCTGCGCGATCGACGTCGAGCGCTTTGCCATGCGCGACGTTTGCGAGAGGCTTCAGGTCGATAGGAGAGAGAGACTCGAACACGCAGCCGTCTGCCGCCGGTACGGCTTCGCCATTGATATGATTGAGGACGCCGGTTTCGCGAAACCGTCCAAGGTAACCTTCCGCCTTGGCAAGGTGTTCGTCCAACTTCGACATCTGCATCCTCCACTCATCACGAATTTTGTTTCTAATTCAGAGTCATCCATTGTCCTGGCGTCGCGCCATTGGAACAGAAGTCGACCTTGGGCCGCAAATGCAGCTATTGATTAACAGGTTAACTATCAGGCTCAAACCTGTCAATACCGCGCGGCCGTATCGAGGTCTCTCTTGAAGCGGCCAGCCGCATCATGCACAAATCAGGATCAACTTTTGTTGGGACTTGGAGGAAGTTGCTTAAATGGACTCGACCACGCGAGAGAAGTTGCACCCCAGGCCTATGAGCCGGACCTTGCCTATCGCTCTTCTGCGCGGCCGAGAGGTGATCATGAGCAAGATCAGGCCTCTGCTTGCCAACTATGATCTGAACGAACAGCAGTACCGAGTCCTGCGCGCTCTGAACGAGTCACGTTATCTGGATGCCAGAGAAGTGTCGATCCGAGCTTCCATTCTTGCTCCTAGTCTGAGCCGTATAATGAAGATTCTCGGAAGACGCGGATTGATCAAGACAGGCCGGTTCGAAGGGGACAGCAGGCGAACCCTACTCTCGATCACGCCGAAGGGACGCGATCTTGTCCAGCAAATTCAACCGGAGAGCCGCGCCCTCTATCAAGAGCTGGACCGGCGACTAGGACATCACAAAGTCGAGCAACTCCTCAATCTTCTAGAAGACCTCGTGGCCACCGACGAGGACAAGACGTAACACCTGCTGTGCGAGATCTCCTCTGCCGACGCCGTGTCTTCGTTCCTCCGGGTCGATCACCACCTGCTTACAAAGTTGCCTCGCCAGTCTTTTGGTCCAAGTTGATTAACAGGTTAAGGACCATTTTCGCGGACCAAAGCATCTCGCGGACATCGCGGGGTCGGCCGGTCTATGTCCAGGCCGGCTCATCCGAAGGACGGAAGCGCCTTCGCAGGCCCGCTTTGCCGAAGCCACCTTCACCGCGCACCAGACCTTGGCGAGTGCACAGGAGTTTGGTGCCGACATAAACACCAGGCGCCGCGCATTTGATCGCGACCCCCGATCAGATCAAGACTACCAGTAGCTGGCCGTTCATCGCCCGCACGCAAGTGGAGGCCGACCGGCTGCAAGCGAGGTTGGGAGGAAAGCGAAGTCCCATCGTAACGTGGCGTATCCGAGCGACAGAGGACGATTCCTACCGCGAACTTTCCCTTAAATTTGGGTGACGCGACGGACGCCGAAAAAAAGCTGGCCCGGACGGCCCGGGCCAGTTTTGCAGCTCACTATGAGCGCTTGCCGGCCTCATAGGTGGCGCGCGTCCATGCTCGAGCCTGCTCCGAGAGGCTGAAGCCGAGGCCCGGCCGGTTTGGCACGATCATGCGGCCGTTCGCGACGTCGAGCTTTTCGTTGAACATGGCTTCCGACCACTCGAAGTGCTCGACCCAGGGCTCGCGGCCGTAAGCGGCCGTCAGATGAAGGTGGATCTCCATGCAGTAATGGGGAGCGAGCTGCAGCTTCTTATGGTCGGCAAGCGCGAGGATCTTCAGGAAGGGAGTAATGCCCCCGACGCGGGGAGCGTCGGGCTGAATGAAGTCGACCGAATTGTGCCGGATCAGCTCGTAATGTTCATCGACGCTTGTTAGCATCTCACCCGTGGCAATCGGGGTTGCAAGCTCCTTGGCGAGCGCGGCATGCCCTTCGCAATCGTAAGCATCCAGCGGCTCTTCGATCCAGGTCAGGCTGAACTGCTCGGCAATGCGGCCAAACCTCAGTGCGGTCGTGCGGTCCCATTGCTGATTGGCATCGATCGCCAGCGGTACGTCGCCGATATGTTTGCGCACTGCCTCAATGCGGGCGAGATCAACCATCGGGTCGGGCTGGCCGACTTTGAGCTTGATGGCGCCGATGCCCTTTTCGAGTGCCATCGAGACGCGCTCCGTGACCTCCTCAATCGGCATGGAGAGATAGCCGCCGGATGTGTTGTAGCAGCGAACCGAATCTCGGTGGGCGCCGAGCAATTTGGCCAGCGGCAGCTTCGCTCGCTTGGCCTTGAGATCCCACAACGCAATGTCAAAGGCAGCAATTGCCTGCGTTGACAATCCGCTGCGGCCGACGGAAGCGCCGGCCCAGACGAGCTTGTCCCAGATGCGCGCGATGTCATTGGGATCCTCACCTAGGAGTTCACCGGCAATTTCCTTGGCATGAGCGAACTGCCCGGGGCCTCCTGCGCGCTTCGAATAGCTATAGCCGATGCCACTATGGCCCTGCTCAGTTTCGATCTCCGCGAACAGGAACGCGATCTCGGTAAGTGGCTTCTGACGCCCGGTAAGGACCTTGGCATCGCTGATCGGCGCTGAGAGCGGCAGGAAGACCAGCGAGAGTTTGACCCACGCGATCCGGTCGGTCGTTGCTTCGCCGGGCACCAGCCCCGCCGCGAGCGGGTTAGCGATGATCCGGGCCGTGTTTTGCATGAAATTCATCTGTTCGTTCTCTTTCCTTTAGGTGAATTTCTCTCTTGGCGAGGCGTCTACTCGGCTGGAACTGGTGCAGCGCGAGGAAGCTCCGGCCTTTCCCGAATGACGGCACGTTGAATTGGGCCCACGATGACCCAATAGCTGATGACAGCGAGCAGGCCGTGCAGGCCGACATAGAGCAATGCGCCGTTAAAGGAGCCCGTCGCCGCGAGGATGTAGCCGATCGCAACCGGCGTCGTGATACCGGCGGTGTTGCCGATGGCGTTGAATACGCCCCCGGTCAGCCCTATGACTTCCTTTGGCGCGGTGTCGGCGACTACGGTCCAACCCAGCGATCCAAAGCCCTTGCCGAAGAAGGCGGCGCTCATCAGGACCAGGATCAACGCGGTCGAGTCCGTGTAATTGCAGCCAATGATCAGCATCGTCATCAAAAGGCCGATCGTAATCGGCGTCTTCCTGGCGATGCTCAGCGAGCCGGTCCTGCGCAGAAGCCAATCGGAGAAGAAACCGGTCGCGACGCCGCCAACGAAGCCGGCGACCGCCGGGATGGTCGCCACTAAACTTGCATCGAGCACCGAGAAGCCGCGTGCCTTGACGAGATAGCTCGGAAACCAGGAGACAAAGAACCAAGTTATAGATGTGATGCCGTACTGCGCGAGAAAGATGCCGACGAGCATGCGGCTGCGGAAGACTTCGGCGAGATCCGACCATTTCGGGCCTGCGCTCTCGGCTGAGCGCACAGGAGCGGCGCGGAGGTCGACAAGACCGCCACCAGAGCGAATGTTATCGAGTTCAGCTGACGCGACTTTTGGATGTTCGGCAGGCGGATAGTAGGCGACGAACCAGAGGGCGGAGAATGCGAGCCCCAGAACGCCCATTACGGTGAAGATGTGCTCCCAGCCGAAGCGATGATCTAGATAGCCCATCAAAGGCGTGAAGATCACGAGGGAGACATATTGTGCGCTGTTGAAGATCGCGCCAGCAATGCCGCGCTCGCTCGATGGAAACCAGGCAGCGATGATGCGCCCAGCAGCCGGCCCGACCGGAGACTCGAACGCGCCGAGCAGGAAGCGTAGGGCGAGCATGGCCAGAAACGGATAGGCGAGCCAGCCCACGCCGCTCATCAGGAACGTGACGGCCGACCAGAGGACCAATCCGACCAGGATGCTGAGCTTTGCGCCGAGCTTGTCCGTGATCCAGCCAGCCGGCACCTGAGCCAGCACGTAGGCCCACGCGAAAGCGGAAAACATCCAGCCGAGCTCGACCGGGCTGATGCCAAGAGCCTTGGACATATTGGGGCCCGCCATCGAGAGCGTCGCCCGATCGCCGCTGCTCAGTGCCAGCAACATCGTGATGAGTGCCAAGATCACGAAACGAAATTGGAAGCGCGCCACTCTGCTCCCTGACATGCGATCCTCCCCTCGAGGTTTTCCCGGATCGATCTCTCGTCGATCACGGAGCCCAACCTAGACGCAGGATTAATTCACGTCTAAACTCGATTTTGGATCGAACTAATACCTTAAAGGTATCAATGATCGAATTTGCACAAATTCGTGCCTTCGTTGCGGTTGCCGACGAGCTTCATTTCGGGCGAGCGGCTAAGCGCCTCAACATGACGCAGCCGCCACTCAGCCGGCACATCCAGATGCTCGAGCAACAGCTCGATGTGACGCTGCTTGAGCGAACGAGCCGGTCGGTTGAGCTGACCGGCGCTGGACGGGCCTTTCTCGCTGAAGCGCGGGGGCTGCTTCAGCAGCGGGAGGCTGCGGTGAAGGCGGCACGACGAGCAGCCGCATTGGCTGGTGGTGCCCTGACGATCGGCTTCGTGGGTGCCACGACTTACGGATATTTGCCTTGGCTTGCCTCGCGCCTGCGCAGCGAACTACCCCACATCGAAGCAAGCTTTGTCGAGCTGACCTCGCGCGAGCAGCTCGAAGCTCTCAAATCAGGGCAAATCGATTTCGGCTTGGTACGCCCATTGCAGACGGCCGAGACGGTCAGAAGCGCATGCGTGTTCCGTGAGGAGCTGGCGCTTGCCCTGCCACTCGAACACCCGCTCGCGGGGCGGCGCCGCCCCGAGCTCGAGCAGCTCGATGGGCAACCCTTCATCATGTATTCGAGCGCTGGCCCCTACATGAACTCGCTGCTGACCATGGCGTTTGGAGCCGCCGGCATCCGACCGAATGTCGTGCAGTCAATGAGCCAGGCACAAGCCATCCTCGCGCTGGTCAGCACGGGGTTGGGTCTTGCGATTGTTCCCGGAGAGACCCGCAATGCCTGCTTCGACAATGTCGTGTTTCGGCCTATCCGACTTGGACGCTCTATCTTTGCTGAGTTGCACGCCATCTGGAGAAGCGACAATCGCAATCCTGTTTTGCCGCGTTTGCGCGAGCTTGCCTTTCGGGACGAGGGCGGCGGTATCCGCCGGCCCTTGCAGGTGCAGCCCTAAGAGGCTCGCCCTCGCCGCCCCGGCGAGTCTCACCATATGGGCAGCCGGACTGAAGTGAGGCGCACCAAGCCTGCGGCAGACTAGATGGTCTCGTGTCGTGAAACTAAAATTGAGCCATGTCTGAACACGAAGTCGAGTGGTCGCCGGAACTGATCCATCCTAAGAATGTCGCTGGGACGGCGCTTCTGGGGAAGGCCTGCGATATCCTCGAGCTGATCGGCAGATCACCCGGCGTCCTTGACCAGACACGTCTTGCGGACCAGACGGGCATCCCCAGGGCGACCCTGTATCGCATCCTCGCGGCGCTGATCTCGCGTGGACTGATCCGGGCAGATCCGCGCACCCAGGCCTACACGCTTGGTTTCAACTTTCTCGATCTCGCCCAGAATGCCTGGTCGTCGTCTGACCTTGCGTCAATTGCGTCCGTAGAGCTGAGGCGCTTACGCGATCTGACCGGTGAAACCGCCTATCTCGCGGTTCAAGACGGTCACCACGTGCTCTCGCTCGGCCGCTTCGAGAGCGCACATTCGGAGCGATCCAATGCGAGGCTCGGTGCGCTTAAACCGATGCATTGCACGAGCCAGGGCAAGGCGATCCTTGCTCATCTTTCCGACGCGCAGTTCGACTTGGTGGTCCGCGAGGGGCTTGCCAAGTTTACCGAGAAGACGATTTGTGACGGCGAGCAGTTGAAGGCACATCTGGCCATCGTCCGCGCGCGTGGTTATGCGATCGATGATGAAGAGATAGTTCTCGGCACCCGGTGCGTCGGAACGGCTATTCTCGATCCCGCCGGCAAGCCGCTTGCGGCCATCAGTGTGGCTGGCCCAACTTTTCGCATCACCGCCGAGCGCGCCGAACGATTAGGGCAAGAGCTCGTCGATGTCGCAAGACGGATTTCGAGCCTGCTCGCACCTGCCATCAAGAGCGCTCGGCATGATCCGGGGAATTACAAAGTGTGGACGAAGAGCACAGCCTTTGTGGGCGCGGCGCCGCGCTGGGATGCGCGCGCGCAGAGGCTAGTTTGGGCCGATCTGTTGGCGCCTGCCATCCGCGCCGACGGCGTGCGTCCCTTTATCGTCTCACTACAGGCACTCTCTGAGAGCATCAATTCGCTGTGCCTTATCGAGGGCGGCGTCGCCTATTCAGTCGGCCATGACATTGTGATCGACAATCTATCGGGCGGCCAGGAGCGAATTGAAGGAACGCCCGGTATCTCCTTCAAAGTGCTGCGCGTCTCGGAGGCTGGTGAGATCTGGGCAGCAGCCTACAACGCCGAGGCCAACATGAGCTTGGTTGGACCGTGGCGAAGGCAATCGGGGATGGAAACAGTGTTCGAAATGCAAGGCCAGGTGAGCGACATCGCCTTTTGCGGTGATGCCGGTCTGTTCGCGACGGAGCCATCGCGTCAATGCGTCTATCTGCTGGAGCGAAAGGCGGCGCGAAAGCGAAAATTCGCCGATATTCCGAAGGTCGCGGGCGCTCCTTGCGCCCTCGCCGTCGACGAGCATTTTAACCCATGGGTTGGATTGTCGGACGGCTGGAGCGTCGTGAAGCTCAATGAGAGCGGAGAGATTGAGCGAACGGTCGCCCTTCCCGTGCCAAGACCAACCGGTATCGCCTTTGGAGGAGCCTGCATGTCGGAGCTCTTCGTGACCAGTGCCCGCACCGGCCTGTCGCGCGAAAGCCTCGCCAATGCTCCTCTTTCGGGACACCTCCTGTCGATCGATGTCGGCGAGCGCGGCAGCGCCGATCCGGTCGCAAGGCGTTGAACCAGGCCACTCGCATTATGCCCGAAAGCAACACCGTACCCAAGATTATCTCACTGCAGAGCTTCCCGGTGCGCATTCCGTTCGCCGACGGCGGCCTGGGCACGGGCGGCACACCATCCCGCTGGCATCGCCTCGACATGGTGCTGATCCGCATCGAAGATGAGGATGGGCATGTCGGCTGGGGCGATGCCTTTGCCTATTTCTGCCTGGAGGCGGTGCATGCGGCCGTCGACCACATGATCGCGCCGTTTGTCACCGAGGCTGCCATCGACGATATCGCTGCCTGGAACCTGGAGGTGCAAAAGAAACTTCATCTCTTTGGACGCTACGGCATAACCTTGTTTGCGCTGTCCGGGGTCGACATCGCACTGTGGGACTTGAAGGCGAAACGGCAGGGCGTGCCGCTATGGCGGCTTTTCGGGGCGAAAGCGCCAACGCAGCGGCCGGCCTATGCGAGCCTCGTCAGGTATGGCGACAAGGCTCTTGTCGCCGAGCAATGCAAGCGGGCGGTCGAGCGCGGCTACCGGCACATCAAGCTCCACGAGATCGCCCCCGATGTGATCAGGCACGCGCGCGAGGTCATCGGGCCCGGTGTCGCGCTTATGGTTGATGCCAATTGCGCCTGGTCGATGCAGGAGACGATCGCTTTGCGGGAGACGTTCCTTGCTTGCGACACCTTGTGGGTGGAGGAGCCGGTATTCCCGCCTGACGACTACAAGAGTATGGAAGAGATTGAGAAGGCCGCAATCCCCGTTGGCAGCGGTGAGAACGCCAGCACGGCGTTTGATTTCATGCGGATCATCAACGCTGTTACATATCCACAGCCAAGTATGACCAAAGTTGGCGGCATCTCCGAATTCGCCAACATCCTGGCCGCCTGCGAGCGACACGGTAAGAGCGTCATGCCACATACGCCTTACTTCGGGCCGGGATATTTTGCGACCCTAGCGATGCTGCCTTTGATGCAGGAAAAGACGCTGATCGAGTTCCTGTTCGTGGAGCCAGAAACGTGGCTCGCGAGCACACCGGAGCCGGTGAAGGGGGTTGTCAGCGCATCTGATCGCATCGGCATCGGCTTCGAACCGGATCTCGATGTCGTCAAGCGCTACGCGCCCCGCACCTGATCTCAACATGTGAGACGGCGCGCTCGCTGCAAGCTCGATAGGCCTTCCGCCGATCACTGCTGCAGCTATGGTGATGCCAGAAGGCAAGCATTGCACTGCTTGCGCTGGTTAAGAGTCAGCTCCCTGGAGGTAGACACGCATGGCTCCGATTGCTTCCCAAACCCTCGAAAAGCTGAAGGCCTGCTCGACAGCGACGCTGACCACGCAGCTCTTCAAGCGCAACTATCGCCAGCAATTCCTGGTCGGTATCACGCCGCTCAATCCGAGCGCTGGTGCGTTTGCCGGGGAGGCTTTCACCCTGCGCTTCATTCCCTCGCGGGAAGACAAGGACTGGGATCTGTCTGACCTCCGCAAGCGTGGTGAGGACAACATCCAGTGGGAGGCCGTGGAGGCGATTGGCGCAGGCCAGGTCCTGATGATCGACAGCCGCAACGATCCGCGTGCCGCATCGGCCGGCAACATGCTGATGACGCGCATGATGCGCAGAGGCGTTGCGGCAGCCATTACCGACGGCGCATTCCGCGACGGGACAGAAATCTCCAAGATGCCCTTTCCGGCTTACTGCAGGGCCAACACGGCCTCGACGCGCCCTGCCTATCATCGAGCAGTTGACATGCAATTGCCAATCGGCTGCGCCGATGTCGCCGTTTATCCCGGCGACATCATCGTTGGGGACAGCGATGGCGTCGTCGTCATCCCGCGGGCCATCGCCGAGGAGGTGGCGGAGGAGTCTCATGAGCAGGAGCTGCGCGAGCGCTTCCTGTTCACCAAGATCGATGCTGGCGCGCCTCTTTGGGGCACCTACCCGCCGAACGAGGCGACGCTGAAGGAATACGCGGAATGGCGAGCCCGGCGGGCGGCGGAGTAGAGCGATGGGTGCACTAACGAAACCCGAACAGGCGGAGGCCTTGATCCGCCGATACTTCCAAGCCTGCAACGATGCCGATCACCAGGCGTTGCTGGACTGCTTCACGAGCAATGCTGTCCACTATTTCCCGCCCGGCCTGCCTGGTGCGCCCTGGCGCGGCGCTAAGGCGATAGCCGAGGGCTGGGTCTGGTGTGTCAAAACGATGGGATCGCGCTGGACTATTGAGAAGGTTCTGGCCGGCTCGGACGGCCGCGAAGCGGTGATCGAATGGACCCATTGGAAGACGGCACTTGGCGAGGTGCTGCGCGGCGATGAATGGTACGTTTTCAACGACGACGTCACACGGATTACCGAGATCCGGGCCTACTATGCCTCTCCAGTGAACAAGGCCGAGACCGTCAACAAGCTGCATGACTTCGACTATGAGGCCAGGGGCTATGCCATGGTGCCACCCTCGCCTCCGCCGACATTGTCCTGCAGCGCCGGACCTGTTGCATGACAACTTCACTGACCGGAAAGTCGCGCGTTCACGCGCTAATAGGCTCGCCCATCTCGCAGGTGCTGGCGCCGGGGTGGCTGACTAAGCGAATGCAGGATGCCGGTTATGACGGCGTGCTGGTGCCGCTGCAGGTCGAGAGAGGCAACCTCGACACGGCTGTCGCGGCCCTCAAAGCAATGCCCAACATCGACAGCATTCTTATCACGCTGCCACACAAGTTCGGGGCGATCGCGCATTGCGACCGCCTGTCCGATCGCGCCAAGGTCCTCGGGGCGATCAACGCCATGCGACGAGAACAGGACGGCAGTTGGCTCGGCGACAATTTCGATGGCGCCGGTCTCACTGCCGGATTGAAGAAGGCGGGCCATGCCATCGCCGGCAAGAACGTGTTCATGGTCGGCGCGGGCGGCGCAGGATCCTCGATCGGTGTCTCCATGCTGGAAGAAGGCGCTCGCCAGCTGACTTTCCATGACGTCGACGCGTCAAACCAAAACAGCCTGTTCGATAGGCTCAGTAAGGCATATCCAGGCAAGGTCTCCATCGATACTGCCGTTCCTGGCGATTGCGACATCGTCGTCAATGCAACGTCGGCAGGCTTGCAGGACGGCGACCCGCTACCAGTCGATCCCGCTCAACTTGCCCCGCACATGATTGTTGCCGACGTCATCACCGATCCGGTCCCGACGAGGCTATTGTCGCAGGCAGCCAAGATGGGCTGCGCCACGCGAGACGGCACGCACATGCTGGATGGACAGATCGAGCTTCTATTTTCTTTCATGACCTTTCGTCATTGAGCATCGGACGGCCCAATAACGGCGACAGTCTCACGAAGTGAGACGATTTCTCGCGGTCGTGAAAGACGGGCTTCACGTTGAAAGCCGCGCTCGCTAACGTCTCGCGCAATCATAACAACAATAATTGCACTCTGGAGGAGACACTTGCGAACGCCATCGAGGCGATCGGGCCGAAACAATCGATGTCGCCTGCTCGCTGAGCGGTCGCTCTGCCTGGCACCGCCTCGACGAGAAGAACGCCGGGACGGAATCGGATGCGCTCCGAATGCCGAGGCCGAATCGACCTCTTCTAGACGAAAATCTGGGCGGCAGCTCCGTCCAAATTCGAACAGTCAATTGCCATCGGGAGGATTGAAATGAAGACCCTTGCTAATGTTTTGACAGCTGCTGCGATCTCGCTGGCCCTCATGGGGCAAACAGCGATAGCCGGGACGCTCGAGAAGATCAAGTCCGCGGGTGTCATTCGCATCGCCGTCGATCTCAGCGTCCCTCCTTGGGCGTTCAAGGATGAAGACCTCAATCCAACCGGATCGGAAGTCGAAACAGCTAAGCTCTTGGCCGCTGATCTCGGCGTGAAGATGGAGATCGTGGGGACAAACAGCGCCAATCGCATTCCTTTCCTGATGTCGCATCGCGCAGACGCAGTCATTTCAGCCTTGTCGATCACTGATGAGCGGAAGAGGCTAATCGCGTTCTCGCTACCATATTCTGGAGCGACGTCCTATGTGGCAGCACCGAAGAGCATGCAGATCAAGGCGTTCGCCGATTTGTCGGGAAAGCGCATTGCCGTCACACGCGGCACGACGAACGATGCGGATGTGACAGCGGCGGCGCCGCGAGGTGCGGAAATCGTGCGCTTTGAGGATGAAGCAACGACGATGACGGCAGTCGTGTCCAATCAGTTTGACGTGGTCGCGCAGGTGCCAACCCTTGTCGACCTGATCAATAAGAAGAACCCGGCCAAAGAGCTCGAGCTGAAGCTGCCGCTTCGGACCGCGCGTATGGGTGTTGGCATGCGTAAGGAGGATACGGATCTGAAGGAATGGGTCGACAGCTGGGTGAAGAAGAACATCGCCAACGGAAAACTCCAAGCGATCTTCAAGAAGTTTCAGGGCGCCGACTTTCCCCCGGAAGTCATCGCCGCGTCTCAATGACATGGCCAACGGCCCTTCAAACGAGCAAAGTCCTATGACTTACAATTTCGACTTCGCAGCCGTGCTGGCTTATTGGCCGCTCCTGTTGGAGGGTATCTTGACGACGCTACGGCTCACTTTATTCTGCACGGTGTTCGGCATCCTTTTAGGTGGTGCCTGCGCCGTGGCCCGGACTGGCGGGCCAGCCTGGGCCCGTTGGATCGTCTCCTTGTATGTGGAGTTCATCCGCAATACACCGCTGCTCGTGCAGTGCTACTTCCTGATCTTTGGCATTGCAAGCATGGGAATTCGGTTGCCCATCCTGGTTGGTGCGACCATTGCGCTGACGGTCAACATCGGAGCTTATACAACCGAGATCGTGCGTGCGGGCATTGAATCGATCCATCGCGGCCAGCTTGAGGCTGCGACCTGCCTTGGACTGTCGCGCACCCAAACCTATCTGCATGTGATTATTCGCCCGGCGCTGGAGCGCGTCTATCCCGCGCTGTCGAGCCAGTATGTTCTGTTGATGCTGGCATCGAGCATCGTGTCCTCGGTTGGCGTCGAGGAGCTATTCGGGATCTCCAACCGCATCCAGAGCGAGACATATCGCAATTTCGAGATCTTCGTCGTGCTCGGCGTCATCTATCTAATTCTCGCCATACTGGTACGTGGGGGTTTTGCTCTCCTCGGACTTGCGATGTTTCCTCGCCGCCGCAAGCGCGGAACCCCGTTGTGAGCATGGAGATGGCAGATGAATAGCGCCTACATCCTCTCGTTGCTCCAGGGTCTATGGGCGACCGTCATCTTGAGCCTGTTAACTTTCCTGTTCGGCGGCATCGCCGGCTTCATCGTCGCTCTGGCACGCATCTCGCGGAATTGGGCGATCTCGCGCGGGGCCGCGGCCTATATCGAAATCATGCAGGGACTTCCGTTGCTCGTTCTCATGGGCCTGTGTTTTTACGGGCCGAGCATTGTGGGCAACGACTCCTTGTCTCCGCTGGCGGCAGCGACCTTCGCACTTACGCTCTACAGCAGCGCTTATCTGGGCGAGATCTGGCGCGGCAGCATTCAGGCGGTGGCGAAGCCGCAATGGGAAGCGGCAGAGTGCCTCGGCCTGACGCGCTGGCAGCGCATGAGGGCCGTCATCCTGCCACAAGCTCTGCGCATCGCCATTCCTCCAACAGTCGGTTTCTTGGTCCAGATCGTCAAGAACACGTCGATCGCCTCACTTGTGGTCGGATACGCCGAGCTCTCCTACAACGCAAAGATCATCAACAACGCAACATTTGAGCCGTTTCTCTACTTCGGCATCGCTGCCCTGATGTACTTTGCGATCTGCTATCCGCTGTCGGTTCAAAGCAGAGCCCTCGAAAGGAAACTCAATGTCGCCAATCGTTGAACTAAAGGACGTGCGCAAGAGCTTTGGCGAGCTGGAAGTCCTTAAGGGTGTCACCTTTGAGGTAAACAGGGGCGAGGTCGCCGCCATCATCGGCCAGAGCGGATCGGGCAAGAGCACGGCGCTCCGTTGCATGGATCGCCTGGAGACCATCCAAGGCGGTTCGATGCTGATCTGCGGCCACGAGCTCCATGATGACAACATCGACTTAAAGTCGCTGAGACGCGACGTCGGAATCGTGTTTCAAAGCTACAACCTCTTCCCACACCTGACCGTGGCCGAAAACATCATGCTAGCCCCCCGCATGGTAAAAGGCATGAAGCAGCGGCAGGCCCGCGAAATTGCTGATACCGTGATCGCCAAGGTGGGGCTGCGGGAGAAAATGGATTGCTATCCGGAGCAGCTTTCCGGTGGGCAACAGCAGCGCGTAGCAATTGCCCGCAGCCTCGCTATGGAGCCCAAGTTGATGCTGTTCGATGAAGTGACCTCAGCGCTCGACCCGCAGCTTACGGGCGAAGTCCTGCGTGTCATGGAGCAGCTCGCAGCCGACGGCATGACCATGATCCTGGTGACTCATGAAATGGCCTTTGCCCGCAAGGTGGCGGACCGCGTCCTTTATATGCGCGATGGCAAGGTGCACGAAATGGGATCGTCGGACATCCTGCGGACGCCGGCGACGCCGGAGCTGGCAGCGTTCGTCGCGGAATCAGCTGAGCATTAAGGCCGTGGCAGCGAAAGGGCGACCAAACGATCTGTCTCAAATGGTTTGAATTGCATCGTATGATCACCAGCCCGCTCTTGATAGCCGGTGCGGCTCGACTTGGCTTCTCGGCGTCCGCTGGCGGACGCGTGACCTTTCTCGAGCTGTGCAGCAGCAACGGTGGCGGCTTGCCGCGACGGGTCCTGCGCCCGTTCCCGGCTGGGGTAGGACCGGCTCAGTTATGGCGCTGGCCGAAGGGTGGTATCTATCCCCTCGTCCCCTATAGCAATCGCGTGAGGGACGGGGTTCTTCTTTTCCAGGGTAAGCGGTACGAGCTAGCGCCCCATCCCGACGCGCAGCCGCATACGTTGCATGGGCATGCGCACAGGATGCCTTGGGAGACGACCTCACTGACGTCATCGCAAGTGACGATGCGATACGCGTATAAAGGAGGCGCCGAATGGCCTTGGCCGTTCAGCGCAACTTTTAAGGTCGATCTTGAACAAACGCATGCCATATTTTGCCTGAGTCTTCGAAACGAGGCGCAGACGCCGATGCCGGGCGGGATTGGCCTGCATCCTTATTTCGAATACCAATTCGAGGACAACATAGAATTTGAAGCACCGATCGACTGGCCGGTGACGGCGGACTATCTGGCCTCGCTGCCGCAGGCCGACTCTGGTGGCCCAACGGCAGGTTCATTGCCGTCGGGTGAGGTGACGCTTTATCGCAGCGGCTGGCGCGGGATCTGCATTATTCGCCGCGCGAATGGAGACCGGATCGAGATGCGGGCGGATCCGGCATTTTCTCATTTTGTGCTGCATCGGCCGGCTGATGCGGCACATCTTTGCGCAGAGCCCGTCAGCCACGTCGCGGACGGATTCAACCTGCTCGCTCGGGGGTGTGCTGACACCGGGACCGTGGTTCTCGGACCTGGGGACGAGCTGAAGGGATCTGTGGTGATTTCCCTTTGTTGATTGCTGCGGTTGTTTATAGTTGCGCGACAGCGCCGGGCTTTCGGTACTCTCTTTGCGACCCTTGAGCAGAGTCAAAGCCTTATCGATCCACGGCTCTTCCAGAACACGGCGAGGCTCGCTCGGAATCTCAAGGCTCGGAGAAGCGCTATTTCATTTGACGGTCGATCAGAATGCCGTTCGGCCCAATGCATCAGATGCATCGGCGTTGTGATGCTCTTCGTGCTTTCACCCGGCGAGCGTAACGACCAACAACTCGGTCCGACGCGTCAAATCGACGAGCTCAGACATAAGCGCAATAGGGAAGATCGGACCGGCTACTAACTTCGAAATAGGCGATCTCGCAATCGGACGGTGCCAGCCGTTTGGCAGCCGCCGCGCCGGGCCGCCCCATTCCGACTAGGCCTACTTTTTGGTCGTTCACTCGAGTGACAAGCGACATGTAGCCCTTTGGGAAAGCTGAAGCCTGAAAAGCGCCAAAAGTCACTTTCAGGCTTCGTATATCTTCCGGCTCGCTTATGACACGGTATCAGGAATTCACTTGCGGAATTTCGCTTGGGTCGGCGACTGCGGTGCGTCGGGTACTCAAGCCGGAGGGTCAAGCTAGCAAACGTTGAATGGCTAGCCGACATTTTGCAAGCGCCCAATGTATCATACTGGACCGGCCTAAATCATATCTAAAGCCGGCTCTCGAATCGCCGAAGTAGTTGTTCCCTCGAGTCGGACCCGTGGCGCGTTGAGCGACGCCGTGCACGGCTAGACTAGGGGGCCGCACTTCGAAATGCGTTGCTCTCTCCTAAACGCGCAGCATTCCGTTGTTGAGCAGCAATATGGCCTTTCGTCCGAACGTATGGTCGGCGGACCCCAGTAATATCGGCTTGCTGCACGAGACATGGTGTGCTGGACAGCTCGGCGTTCCACATCTGGGCAAAGGAACGAACAACGCGAGCTACAGCGTGTCAATCGGCCTGCAAATGTTGCAAGCTGAATGATGCAACCTTGATGTGCGGTTCTCTCATGAAAAGACGCGCTGCGGGTCTGCGTCGCACCTTCTCGCGCCGTTTGCACGACTTTCCACGAAAGGCTCCCTTTCCAAGTTATGCTACGAGGCGTACCGAAACTGTCAATTGGCGGGTTGCTGCGATAGAACGCTGCGATCAATTCATTCTCGACCATCCTATCCGGAACAATGTCCGCTGCTCGTTTCGGCCTGTATGTGAGCCAACAGCACTGTGCGCTTTGACCTAATTCACGGCACGGCTGCGAGTGGTCCAAAACGGCTTGCGCAACTCGGCCTTCAAAATCTTGCCAGCTCCAGACAGCGGCAGCGGGCGGAGCCTGACTTCGACGCTACGAGGACATTTGAAATTCGCGAGACGGTCTTTGCAAAACGTCAATATGTTCTCCGCAGAAAGGCTTGCACCAGCTCGCGGTACGACACAAGCGTGGACCGCCTCGCCCCAAGTATCATCTGGAATGCCTATGACGGCGACCTCGGCGACGTCGGGCATAAGTGAGATCACATTCTCGACTTCGGCGGAATAGACATTCTCCCCTCCCGTAACGATCATATCCTTCAGACGATCGACGATGTAGAGGAAGCCATCTGCATCCATCCGCCCGGCGTCACCTGAATGCATCCAGCCTTCGCGAAGTGCCGCTGCGGTCGCATCAGGCTGCTGCCAATAGCCCTTCATCACCGTTGGTCCACGGACGACGATTTCTCCGATGCTGCCCCGGGGCACTTCGTTGCCCTGTTCGTCAATGACCGCAACGTCAACGGTTGCAACCGCTTGTCCGCAAGAGCGCAATAGACCTGATTGCAGATGATCAGAAGTCGTAAACTTCGCATCCATCAATGTTGCGATCGGTGAAAGTTCAGTCATGCCCCAGGCTTGCTGAAATCGAACATGCGGCAGCTGCTGCAATACCTCCTGGAGGAGACCATCCGACATGGGAGCGGCTCCGAAGCAAACGCGCCTTAAGCTGCTCAGATCGAATTGATCGAAGCGCTCGTGACGGACGATCATGTTGATCATGGTCGGGACCAGGGTAACGTTGGTGACCCGCTCAGCCTGCACGGATTGAAGGAAACTTATCGGCTCAAACCTCGGCATGAAAACGTGCTGGCCGCCGAGCATGGTCACGCCGTATGTCGAACAACTGTCAGACAGGTGGAACATGGGAGCTGCGTGCAGATACACTGACCCGCCATCGAAACCCATGCCGATTGTCATGTTCATGGCATTGGTAACAAGGTTGGCGTGAGACAGCATCACGCCCTTGGGACGGCCGGTGGTTCCGCCTGTGTAGTAGATGCCGGCAAGATCCTCCCCTCCCCGCAACGCGTCCTGTGCGGGCCCGACTGCGGAGAGCACCGCGTCATAGGCAAGGACATTGCCCTGGCCTGGCGTGCTATCGAAATCCAGGATTGTTTGCATCCCTTTCGCCGCAGGAAGAGCGTCGATGATGTCTCGAAAATGACGATCCACTATAAGAGTCCGCGCTCCGCAATCAATGAGGAGGTATTCGATCTCTGGCGCCGTGAGCCTGGTATTGATGGGCACCACAACGCCGCCCGCCCAGGGAATGGCAAACAACGCCTCAAAATACCGGTGATTGTTGAGTGAGACGATTGCGACGCGGTCCCCTGCCTCCAGGCCTCTTGCCTGTAGAAATGCTGCCAAGCGGCAGACCCGGTCGGCTGTTTCGGCCCAGGTGCGCCGGCAGCGACCATCGACTGTGGCCGGATGATGGGGTTGAATCTGGAGAGCTCTTCGGAGCATCTGGGTCAGATACATGACAAAGTCTCAATGAGGGTCGCCGCGCTAATCGAATGGTTTGTTATAAGTTCTAGATGCGATGATCAGACCGGAAGCCCAGCCAAGGGACTGAAGCTGCCTACGGGGCCAGTTGCGCTGCTCTCAGATCTGTACGTCGATTGTCTTTCTTGTAGGGAGATGGAGCGACGGTGGCGCGAATGTGCTTTTGCCGCTTGCCAGGATTACCCCAGACAACCTCGACCTTGGTGCCGACCTCGCTTTTGTCGAGATCGATCACACAATGAGACATCATCTGCCGGAATGTAAAGCTGAAGCTACGTGATGTTGCGACTCCGACTTCTCGTCCACCCGCGAGCACCGAATGGGCGTCCATGCAGAAGCGCTGCTGACGTGGCATGTCCATGAAATCGTATGGCTCTTCATCAGCTCGGAAGAGGGAATTCTGGACATCTTCACAATCTTCGGCGTCCCAGATCAGCGTCATGATCTTGCGGTGTGGATCTGCAGTCTCACGCTCCAGGGCTTCTCGACCGTAGAAGTCATGATCGAACCTGATATTTCTGGTCCAGCCAAGCTCCACCGGACTGCGATAATAAGCCGACACATGGTCGGCCTGAAAGCTCCCCTTTGCTTTCAGGCAACCATCCAGCGTCCAGCGTCTGAAGTTCAAAGCGCCGTGCCGCTCGCGGGCCGCAAGGTCATCGTAGAACGCGCTCTCGCTCGGTTCGCAAACCGCAGGCAGATAATCATGGGTCACCGTCGGGAAGCACGCTTCCAGGTGATTGATCATAGCGGTGCGGGATCCGAGGCGGCGGATGCCCGCAGGCTGCCCGGCTTCCAGGATTGCTCGACGAACGCTGTTTGCATGAGGTAGCGGGCCCTGGAGTTCAAAACCGATCTCGCCGGCCATTCCTTGCCGCAGAAAGAGCGTGGCATGGCCTGCAATGGCAAACGAGTGCTGGTGCATGAAGCGAACATCGCGCAGGCGCGGCCCGACGAGCTTCTCGAGCACTTCGACCGAGGCGGGACCTTGGACCTGAAATTTGAACTTGCTGACGCGGTAGTCCCATTCGGCGTTGTAACCACCCTTCCGGAGCTGATATTCCAGCCAGGCCGTAACCGGACCCAGCGCCTGAAACTCGAACTCGTCGGCTCCAAGGCGCATCAAGATGCCCTCTCCGATAATCTTGCCGTCGTGGTTGCAGCAGATGATGTGCTTGGCCTGACCGATCTCGAACTTCGCAAAGCTGTTCACCGCAAATTCGGAGAACAGTCTCAGAGCATCGGGGCCTGAGACGTGCAGTTCATCTAGAAACGACCATTCCCCAAGATAGCAGCCCCTCTTCCAGGACTCACTCTCGTCGATCCAATCCGTGTATTCGAGCTTGCCCCACCCTGCAACCGACGGAATTCCAGTTCGCAGCTGTTCAATGGTAATGCTCATTCATTCGTCTCCCACGAGCGTCGGCGCTATTGCATCAGACGGAACTTGCCGCCTTCGACCTTGATCAGGAAGGCGGAGCGCTCGTCGTAGCCGTTGTGATCGGCCTTGCTCATGTTGGACAATCCATTGTTGAGATACACGTTCTGCCCGCGTTCGAGCTCGTCCCGAAGCGCTGCCCGAAACTCCGCTGTGCCCGGTTTAGCCCCCTTCAGTGCGTTCGGCGCGGCTTTGCCGATCAGCGCGATGACATCCCACAGATGCGCCGCAAAAAGGTTCGGCTTTTGCCCGTTGGCTGTCTCGTAAGCCGCCGTCAACTCCTCCGTCGCCCGACGGAAAGGGTCACCAGATGGAAGATCGGCGGCGATGGTAAAGGCTTCGCCGGCAAATACCGCGCCCTCGACGTTCGCGCCGCCGAGCTTAATGAATTCTTCCGTCGCCACACCGTGAGTTTGGAAGATCTTTCCGCCATAGTCGTGCTCACGAAGGGCCTGTTGTGGCAAGACGGCGGGGGTACCTGCGGAGGCAATGAACACCGCATCAGGATTGGTCGACATCACCTTGAGCACTTGTCCCGTGACGCTTGTGTCGGCTCGCGCATAGACTTCGTGCGTCGTCACCGTGAGGCCCAGGGTCGGAGCAAGGCGGCTTACCTCCTTGTAGTATCCCTCTCCATATCCATCAGAGACGCCGACATAACCGAGCGTCTTCACGCCGGATTTGGCGATATGCTTGAGAATTGCGGCCGCCATCAGATCATCATTGGGAACGACCTTGAACGCCCAGGCGCGCTTCTCGTCCATAGGCTGAACGATGGCTGTGGCAGCAGCAAGCGAGAGCAATGGCGTCTTCGACTCGAGCGCAATGTCGAGCATCGGCATCGTTACCGGCGTCAGCGAGGATCCAACAAGCACGTCAACGCCGTCCTGGATCACCAGGCGGCGGGCGTTCTGGACTCCCTTAGTAGGGTCGGACTCGTCATCCAAGGTGATGTAGGTAACTTTCTCGCCGCCGATTTGCTTGGGCAGCGCAGCGACAGTCTTGAGCTGTGGTTGCCCGAGCGCGGATCCCGGGCCGGTGGCTGAGATGACGATGCCGACCTTGATCTCCGCGCGCGCTTGCTGCACTGCAAGAACAGAAACGGCCAGCAGACAAGCGCCGATGAATGCTTTTCTCATTGCACGTCCTCCCAATGCTTCCCGCCTCGCCCATTGGCACGTCATGGCCATGAGCGGAACCGACTGCTATTTCTTCCCTGCCCGACGGGCCCCGAAGCGTTACAGCTTCTGAGCAGTCAGATATTGATTGCATTAGTCTTTTTCGAGTCTATCGATTAGTCGATAGAAAAACACAGGTCGCCTATGGCTGTCAAACCTCTTGGTACGGAATCGAAGACGACGCGACGATGGGCCCACATGTATCAGAAGGTGCTCGACGCCTCGGCGACGGCGTTTGCCGAAAGAGGCTATGAAGGGTCCAGCATCCGGGACATTGCCGACCTTCTGCAAGTGAGGAGCGCGAGTCTTTACTATTATGTGCCGTCCAAGGAGGCCGCGCTTTTCGCCGTATGCGAGGCGGGAGTAACGAACTTCATCGCTGCTCTCGGCAAGGCGGTTGCCGAGAGCACCAGCGCTGCGGAAAAAGTCAGGGCTGCGATACAGGTTCAACTCTCGCCGCTTCGCGAGAGGCCGTATGGGGACTATATCCGCGTGTTCTTGCGCCACCGCCACGAACTTCCCGATGATGAGCGGCGGCGGATTGTCGCGTTGTCGCGCGAATATCAGAAGCTCGTGCAGGACATCTTCACCGCTGGGGTGACAAGCGGCGAGTTCCGCCCGACATTGAACGCGGAATATGCGGCCTTCGCGCTGCTCGGCCTTTGCAACTCGGTGATCAGCGCGCATGTCTGGCCACGTTCGGCTGACATAGATCAGGTCATTGATGAATACGCCGCTATACTTCTTACAGGTGTCGCTGCCAGACCACCGGAATAGACCTCACCGAAGCATTGTCCGGCGACCGATTGAGCGGAGAGAAGTAGGTCGAGCTTCATCAACTTACGCTCCGGAGCGGCTCATCGGTGCTTTCGATTCCTTGGCCAAACGAGTGCAAAAGCAGATCCATGTCCGCCGCAAATCGCTTTGGCTCGGCAGGATCGCGACGGACCTGTCGGGCTTACGAGAAGGCACTATTGAACTCCGCCAGAGAGCGTCTCATCTCATCATCGGGAATGCGCGCCCCTCGAACTCCCTCCGCCCTTCGTCCTCGTCCAGGCTGATTGCAATGGATCGCCATTGCTGTCATTGGGCCTGCGGATGAGCGAGCAACTCGTTCATCTTGCATTTATCGCGATCCCTAGCGGGATGGATTCGTTGCCGGCGAGCTCGTCGATAGAGCAGGTGGTGCCCTCACTAAGGCTCAAGCTCAGCCGGGGGAGAATGCGGCCTACAAGTCAGATCACCTCGCCCGTCGCGACGAACGAGAAAGCCGTTCTCGAGGTTTGCGCATGTACCTCATGCTGGCGAAGAACCGCTTGTTGGGCGGATCATCTGGGCGACGAAGAGACAGGTGACGCGCGCGGCCCCAAGCCGATGATGACCAAGCGGCGCTACCAGTCTCAAGCAGGCGACCAGCCAGGCAAAAAGAGCTGGCGCCGTGACGTGAAGAACAGTTCGAGTGACCCAGCTATGGCACCCAACGGGTCCTTCAGCGAGGTTTGTGCCGAGCCAAACAGCTTTGGTACGCCATGTGGGGAATGATCAGCCCGACACTGATGGAAAGAAGTAGCGTTGCGATCGCCTTGCGCCGTTTAATCGGTTCCAAGTTTTCCGGATCAAGTAAAGCGACAGGATTTTGGACGTTGTTCAACGAGCAAGACGTCCCCCTTTTGCTTTATCTGCCGAGCAAGATCCTTCTCGCCTCGGTCGGAGTGGCCGGCCTCGATCCGCCGCGCGTTACAACCCGGACCGCCTCTTCGACAAGTTCTGCGTTGCTGGACGCAAGCTTCCCCTTGGCGATGTAGAGATTGTCCTCGAGGCCAACGCGGACGTGACCTCCGAGCTCACAGGCCGCGGCTGCGATTTTGAACTGATCGAGCGAGATGCCGAAGGCGCTCCAGAGCGCTCCAGGCGGCAGCAGACTGCGCATCAATTGAAGCACGTCGGCTTGGGCAGGGGCGCCCCAGGATATGCCGAGACAAAACTGGAAGAAGGCGGGAGCCTTCAGCACGCCGGTTTCCAAGAGATATTTGGCGAGCCGAATATGTCCAAGGTCGAAGACCTCTATCTCCGGCTTGACGCCCGCCTCGAAAATCGTTCGCCCCATGAATTCGAGGTCGTCTACGAGATTGACCATCGCAATCCGACCGAAGTTCAACGTCGCAACGTCTAGGCTACAGATTTCCGGCTTGAGCTTGAGGATATGGTCGAGCCGCTGCTGCGGTGTCATCGGTGGATTGACCCCGGGCGCCGGCTGAAGCAACAAACCACCGTCTGGCGTGTAGAGCGACCCCGGCCCGCTTGTCAGGTTGATGACGACATCCGTCGACGACGTCCTGATGCGGTCTACGACATCTGCATACAGGTCGAAGTCAACCGACGGCGCGCCAGTGGCAGGATCGCGCACATGAATGTGGACGACAGCTGCGCCTGCCTTGGCCGCATCGATCGCTTGATCGGCGATCTGCTTCGGTGTGACGGGCACCGCTGAACTCTTGCCGACCGTGTCACCGGCACCGGTCAATGCGCAGGTAATGATCGTCGGATGGGACATGCGATGCGCTCCCTCGGCTATTCGCGTGCGCCATCGATCAGCACGAAGGCAACCCTGCTGACCTGATCGGAGCGGTTCGACCATGCATGGTTGGTCCCGCGTTGAATCAAAACGTCGCCTGCGCGCATGAGCGTCTCACCTTCATCGAGCATCGCCCAGATCTCTCCTTCCAGAACGATCGCATAGTCGAGCGTATGTGTTTTGTGGAAGAAGAAATGCCGCGCCTTGGTATCGAAGGCGTCAGGACTACCAATGCCCTGCCTGAACTCCTCGAGCTTCTCGCGAGAGTAGAGGCTATCGGGCGGAAATTCGGCAATACGAAGGATGTTGCCGCTTGGTGGCGGCTCGATCGCGAGCTGGCGATCAGCGGGAGCAGTTTCCGCCTCTTTCATGAGGTCGGCAGGTGTCTTGTCGCAAGCCCAAACGACCGTACCTGCAAGACCCGGGGTTCCAGGCACAACACGAACGTTTGGTGCCGCGCCATCCGAAATGATGACGGAACGGCCGTCCTCGCCGTGTCCGGTCACAATACGACGAACGGGCTTAGCCATGGGCAATTCTCTAGCTTCGAACGAGTTCAGGTATAGGAAGCGATCTTCGACCCGGAGCGGTCAGGTGACGGCAAGCCTCACCAGAATTTCTTGCGCTTCTCCGGCCACCACCGCTTCTCTTCCGGCGCGGTGATCTTGGAGCGGAGCGTTCCAATGCGAGAAACTTCGAGCTCCAGCACATCACCGGGCTCGAGCTTGCGGCCGATCTCCAGACCCGATCCATTGCCGACCGTGCCCGAGGCGAACAGATCGCCTGGCTGGACGTATTCGGAGATTGACATGTAGGCCAATGACTCGCCGGGTGACCAGATGGTCTCCTTGCTGTTGCCGCGAGAGCACTCCTTGCCGTTGATGCGAACCGCCATCTCCAGATCATCAAGACGGCCGATCTCGTCCATCGTCACGATCCAGGGCCCGATCCCGAAGGCAAAATCCTTACCCTTCCCGGGCCCCATTCCGATCTTCATCTCCAGCTTCTGAACGTCACGTGCGCTGTAGTCGTTGAAGATCGTGACGCCGAACAGAGCTTTTTGTGCCTCTTCGGGCGTCAGATTGTGGCAGATGCGACCGACGACATAGCCAAGTTCCAGCTCATAGTCGAAATAGTCAGTATAGAACGGCTTCGGGACTTCTGCATCGTGCCCCACCGCGGTGAATGGCGTCCCCTTGAAATAGCCGGGAATCTCGAGCAGCGCTTCGGTAGGTTCAACGCCAACACGCTCGTGGAATTGTTTGATGTGCGTGACGAAGGTGAGGCCATCACGAATGACGGGTGGATCGACGGCGCTAAGCCAGTTCACGTTCGAGATGGCTGTTGCTGCGTCGTCTGCGCGCGAGGTGACCGCTTCATGCGCGGTTTCCAGGAACACCTCACCCAGCGCAATGGCAGCGGACATGCTGGGAGGAAAGATCGCTGATGAGAGTCGCTGGGCAGCCTCGCGGGTTGCGCCCTTCGCTTGCCGGCGCAGCACCTCCGCGCTCGCCAGATCGACAACCCGGCTCTTCGAAGGCTCGGCCGCGACAAGTCGGCTGACCGGGCCGAACGGAGTGTCGACCGAAATGCGTCCGAGCTTCATGGTTGCTCCTCCCTTTTTGTTATACGGAACGCACCGTATCGTTTGTGCCATTGCTGTCAAGCTGGAAGTTTTAGCTCCCCCCACGGAGTGAGCGCGAAGTGTTTGTCGAACGAGGTGAGGCCGTGCTAGGCAGACGGGTCAGGTTAAAAACTGTGTGGATCTCGGCAGCATTCATGGCATCAACTATTCAAACACGCCGCGTATCCAAAGCCGCACGCGGACAGTTCGCCGAAGATCCGGACAACTCGGATGCAAGGCCGATCGGAAGGCCGCGCGATCTCGCATCGCGACGTTCTATCTTGTCCGCCACCATGAGCCTGCTGCAGACGACTTCCGTTGCCGACCTCGCGATCGAAGCCGTAGCGCGAGAGGCGCGCGTTTCGAAGGCGACAATCTATCGCTGGTGGGAGGGTAAGGGCGCACTGGTGATTGATGCGTTCATGGAATCGCATTTCAGCAACACGCCGATGCCGACGGCCGTCGATCCGCGGACGGCCATCAAACGTCATCTCACCTCGCTCGTCCATTATTTCGCTGGCCGCGCCGGCAAGCTTGTCGTGCAGATTCTATGCGAGGGCCACGACAACAACGCGCTGCTGGCGGAATTCAACGAGCGATTTGCCAAGAACCGCCGGCGCTTGGTCCAGGAGACGTTCGAGCGAGGCCAGCGCGATGGACTGTTCAGGTCTGATGTCGATGCGGCGTGGGCCGTCGAGATGCTGTACTCGCCGATTTATCGCCGCTTGATCTTTGGTGAGCCGCTGAATGAGCAGTTTATCGAGATGCTTTGCGGAAGCGTGGAAACCTTGTTCTCGAGCGATCCAAAATCCAAACGGGCCCGGCCGAAGGGCAAAAAATAGCCTGTAGCGATCCCGCATTCCTCACACGGGCTCGGCGCCAGCAACCCCGCTCATGGCGAGCTTGCGCCTGGGCCTCACGATTGCAAGCGAGGAGGTCGCCGTTGCGATGGCTCTTTTGTCACGGTCCTGAAGCTGAGCGCGGGCAAAGACCACGTTTTTTCCGCAGCGCTCGATTTCCGCAAGCGCGCGGTATCCGCCGATTTTTGCCGATCTGAGATAGGCGACATTCATATTTATGGTTGCAACGGAAAGCCCGTCGGGGATCGCCAGCAGCGCGGCATAGGCCATGGCAAAGTCCAGCATTGTCGTGAGCGCCCCGCCGTGAACGACGTCCTCGGCCTGCAAGAAGTGCGTGCCTACCTTGAATGACAACTCAAGGCGAGGTCCTGAGAGATCGATCACCTCCAGCTTGGTCTCCAGGGATGTCGCCAGCGCGGTCGAGTTGACCGCGATGGGCAGACCACTGCCCTTTTCATGCTGACGCAGGAACTGCTGATCCAGATTCATGAAGTGTTACGGTCCATTTCGGAGTGCTAGGCCGCGGTGGCTCTAGGGAATGTGATGATCACCGGTCGGCGAAAGACTGTGCAACATTAAGCGGTGTGTGGTGCGACCGACTGATCTCGGAACACCGCGAGACGGCCAATGAGGCAGAGAAGAGCGGAAACCAGTAGACATCCTGCGCCGACCACGAACCATGGCAGGTAGTTGCCGGCCGCGTCAAAGAGCACGCCAGCCAGAATGGGTCCCCCGCCCCCGCCGATCGACACTGCCAGATAGATTCCGCCGAATAAGGTGCTGAAGTGCGCCGGAGGAAAGCGCCTGCCGACCAGGAAAAGCGCTAGATCGAACTCCGAGCCGATAGTGAACCCCATCGCCAAGGTGCCCGGCAGGATCAGATCCGAATTGCCCGAGGCCAGCATCAGCACCCCGCAGGCCGACAGCAGAAAAATGCTGGCCGCAAGCAGATTAGTCTCGACGGTATCGAGCAGAAATCCAGTGATCAAGCGGCCGACAATAACGGCAAATCCGATCAGCCCGGCCAGTTTGGCTGCTGTCGCTGGCGCAATGCCACGATCCGTGAGCATCGGGACGAAATGGACGATTGTTCCGAAGATCCCGGTCGAGGCCAACAGGAAAATGGCGGCAAGCAACATGAAGCGACGGTCCGCATAGAGTGCCCAATTCCGCTGCGTCCGGCTTGACTCAGCCCTTTCGCTGCTGTTCTGGTTCCTCAGCAACAGAGCTATGGTCGGGATCGTTCCCAGGGTCAAAAGGGCCAGGCCGAGGTAAGCGCCGCGCCAGCCGTAGGCACCGAGAAGAGGTCCGACGAGCGAGGGAAACAGAAGCGCGCCAAGGCCCGGGCCGCAATACACGATCCCATAGACGAGCCCCAGGCGCCTTGGAAAATTGCCGACGACCATGCGTCCGTAAGACACCGGTGTGGTCGCGCTGCCGAGAACGGCCAGAAGAAGCGTCAGGGCAAGGAAGCTCGCCAGACCTGCGGTCGCCATTGCCAGCAGCAGGAACGAGACCGCTAGGCCGCCTGCCGAGAGCAGCGCCATCCGGAAGGCGCCAAAGCGGTCAACCAGACGGCCGGCAAAGGGACTGGCGATACCGATCACCAGAATACCGACCAGCGGCCCTAGGGATGCCATCCCGCGCGTCCAGCCGAATTCGGCTGCGATGGGCTTAAGAAACAGCCCGGACGTGTAGAAATAGATCGATGAGACGCTCATCATCATGCCGAGCATGCAGCCTGCAATCAGCTTGCGGCCGCGCCAAAGCTCGCTTGGTGACCCAACATCGTCGCTCACGGTTATTCCTCCCTCGCGTCGACTCCCACATCAACTCTTGTTCTTGCTTGTTTTAGTTACTAACCGTATCGTTTCGAAACTGGCGCGTCAAGACGCCTTGCTTGTGCTGTCGGGTACCGAAGCCCAGGCGCGCTCAAAAAACAGAGGAGGAAGCCATGCAAACCCTCCGGCTCTCGGAGACGGAAGACTTGAGTGACGTCACGGCTGCCGTACTTGCGATCGGGCGGCCTGCCTTTTCCTGTGCGTTGATGGATGCATTGTCGCGCATCGCAGGTGTCGACCACTGCATGGTGTTCGCCTTCCATGGTGAGCGTTCAGTCCGGCCGCAGCTTGACATCGGCAGCGTTTCTATCGCCGGCGAGCTTGGAGCTGCCTATGCCGACCACTTTCATCTCGCGGATCCCAATCGAGATGTGATCTTTGGCAAAGCAGCGAGCGCTTTTCCCATCCTGCTTCCGGCATTCTCTCGCAGGATGTACAATGCGAATTACGCCAAGATGTTTTTTGAAGATGCCGGCATCGTCGACAAAGTTGCAGCCGCGATATGGGTTGATTATTCCTGCTTCTACGTCAACCTCTATAGGACCAGGAAACGGGGCCCTTTTATCCAAGACCAAGTCGGGCGTCTGTCCCGCATTACGCCGACGGTCGCCGCGGCCGTGGCCCGCCATTTTCAGGGCGAAAGTCTGCTAGACGAGGATCCATTCCAAAGACTCGAGGCGCTATTCTCGCGCCCGCCCCTCATCCGGCTCACGCCTCGCGAAAAGGAGGTTTGCGTGCGCATCTTGTCCGGCCTCGGCTCGGAGACGATTTCGGCCGATCTAGGGATCGGCCTGCAAACCGTGCTGACGTACCGCAAGCGCGCATACGGCAAGCTTGGCATCTCCTCGCAGAACGAACTGTTCGCAATCGTGCTGCGACTGGCTTCGCCTCAGTTCGTGCGGCAGTGAAGGCAACGATCCTGGATATTTGGCATCCACGACAAATGTTGAAGGCCTCATCGGCTACGCCGACCTTTGGCCTGCGCCTATCTATTAATGATCGCTTTGGCGCCGCCAGAATTGGTTTGATCAGGATAGCGATGTTTCTCCGCCAATAAATCTGGCCCTCAGCCGATGTGCCCAACGGCGCATCCTTGCGCAGAAACATCGGTTTAGGTCAGCCGCGAAAGCGAGCAGTCTGTGACATTCATGACATCGCATACTTCCGCAGACGTCCTGCTTGACGGTGACAGGGCGCACGCAATACGCGGAAGTGGTGGGCTTGACCGGCGTCCACCCGATCGCGAATGGGAATGAGCCATCAACCCCGTGTTCATCTACTTTGCTTCTGCCAGTTCTAGCCTGATGTTTCCGCCCAACGGGGTCAGGCTGCAAACAAGAATGATGAGCGTGGCCGCCCCAGCGACCCAGCCCAATATGCCTACAGCAGCGTCAAGCCCACCTGCGCCCGCGGCAAGGATGCCAGCAATGATCGGGCTGAAGAACTGACCGATATAGAATGCGCCCGCGAATCCGCCAGAACCCAACCCGCGCTGTTCGAAAGGGAGCCTGGACATGATCCATGTTAGATGGAGCGGGATCACAAGGCCTCCACCGACACAGGCGATAAACGCTCCGACGACTGTGATCGGCGGGGTCGAAGCCGCCGAAACGAGCGCGAATCCGCCTGCAAGCAACACCCAACCGCAGCTCAACAAACGCATCACGGGTTGACGCGCAAAGGCCTGGAAGAGGTAGGACCCGAGTGGAACGCCGAGATTGGCGATGGCGCTCGCGATACCGATACTTTCGGGGGTCAAAAGTCCACGAGAATTGAGAATGAAGCTGAGCTGGACCGGCACTACGTAGAAGGCGATGGAGGCGACCATGGTCATCAACCAGAGCGGCGCGATCTGCCTCCAGGGAAATGATTTCGAGCCTTGGGCCGCCTCGCTGAACTGATCGATCGGGTTCGCCGGCTCCCAGAGGAAAAAAATGAAAAGCGGCAGCAGCACGATCATGAAGCCGTAGACGAGAAACGGCGTATGCCATCCCCATGCCAATCCGCCCAAGGCACCCCCGAGGCCGAATGCGATCACCGCAATCACCGATGCGGAGCCGAACTGGAACGCTAACCATCGCTCGCGAGCGCGCCCGGAGAAGTAGTCTACCGTCAACACGGTCGCGACCGCGGTCAATATCGCCTCTGAAGCGCCGACGACCATGCGGCTTGCGATGATGTAATAGATGTCATTGAGCCATACCGGTGCGGATCCAGCGATCGCGTAGACGATGATGGCTGCCACCAAGGAGTTCTTGCGTCCGAAACGCCTCACCAGAACTCCGACAAAGGGTGAAAGAAGCGCTATGATGACTGCTGGTCCGGCAAGCACGATCGTAACCAAAACCTGGGCATTCGGAAGATGCGCAAAATCTTTCATCATGAACGGCAGAACCGGCGATAGCAGAACAACTCCAAACACGGTCATCCACGGAGAAGAAGTCAAAATCCATCCCTGCAACGACCCCGCTTGTCTCGTCATTCATTCCTCCTCTAGTAGTGTTTCCGATCGGGCTTGAGTTATCATTGTTGCCTTTGGCAACTGGCAGATGCATTCGATCGCGTCTAGATAGACGCATTCATTGCGCTGATTCGCAGTCCACGAGGTTCCGCGACCATCCGAGGCGATTCTGTCTCTGCGCCATCTGTCGGCACTCCGTCCCACCTCAAACGGGCGAAGCCAGAAAAGCGTAGCCGTCGCGAAGAAGACCCAAAGCATATTCCCGGCCATGCTCCGGTTTTCGTTCTTCCTGGCAAATCGCGTATCCGGTATCGTATACGCGCCTGACCCTTTGCTCACGCCGGTGACTGTAGGCGTCGAGCGCAGTCTCCAAATCGTTATGCCGATTCAGTTCCTGAGACAGAACCAGCGCATCCTCGATTGCCATACCACCGCCGGATGTCATCTGCGGCGTTAGTGAATGCGCCGCGTCGCCCAGCAGCACGACGCGGCCGCGGTGCCACGGCGCTGGCATCATCAAGACATCAAATGGGCGGTAGCTTATGTGTTTGTCCTCGCCGATCATCTTGGCAGCCTCGACCAATTCGGGCGCTGTAAATGGAGCGAGAAGATTACGGAGATAGTCGCATACTTGATTTTTCGGAATGCGAAGCTTTTCATCCGTGCTTTCTAAGGAGAAAAGATAGCACAATTCCTTCGATAGCGGCAGGGCGCCCACCATTCTGCCTGTCGGAGCACGATATATGACGAAGCCATTGATAGCGTCGGTGCGAGGAACCGTGTAACGCCACACTCCTTGCCCGGCATAATGCGTCTTGAAGTCTTCGCCGAAGATCTTCTGGCGGGATTTGGAATAGACACCATCTGCCGCGATCAGAAGGTCGGCCCGATCGACATCGCCGTTAGAGAGTTGAACCGTAACCCCGTCGTCGTCCTGATCAATCCGAGTGATCGTTGTCTTGAAGTCGATCCTCGCGCCACTGTTCGTTGCGAATTCTTCAAGGACCTGCCCTAGGCGCGGCCGCATGATCCCCAGTGCAGCTGGACGATCGGGATTCCAAATCCGCGGTGAAGACTGCTCGCTCAGGATATTTCCGCCAGCATCACGCACGGAGACAACGTCCCAACCGTAGCCGCCTTCAAGACAGGCTTCTACCAACCCCAATTCGGAGAGTGCCCGCAAGGCATTCCCGAGCAGCGTGATGCCGGTACCAATCCGGTCGTGCTTATCGCCTATTTCAATGACTCTGGTGGCTACGCCTATCCGCTGAAGCGCATGGGCGACCGTCAAGCCGCCAATTCCGCCACCCACGACGATAACCTTATTCACCGCGGTCATGTTTCCTCCTTCTTCTTTTTCATCTTAAATGGCGACCTGCGCCTCCGTGCAGACCGCCAATGCGTATCTACCCAAAGGGCTGGTGTTCGGTCGGCAGTTAAACCTGCTCTTGGCCGCAACATTCAGCGGGACGCTGACCCTCACGTCGATTTCAGCGGCGTCGCCGAGGTCAATCCGACTCGCCTACTGAACAGTCATCATCTCTCCATCGTTCGTTACAGCGAAACTGCGATGTACTTGGTTTCAAGATATTCCTTGATGCCTTCAGTCGAACCCTCGCGACCAAGACCGCTTGCTTTGCAGCCACCGAACGGCGCGGCAGGGTCGGATGCCAGTCCCCTGTTGAGCGCGACCATACCGCTCTGCATCTGCCCGCACAGGCGTAAGCCGCGCTTCAGATCCTCGGTATAAACGTAAGAGATCAGCCCGAAGTCCGTATCGTTGGCGAGCTTCACGGCGCGCGCCTCATCGTCGAAGGGAACGATTGGTGCGACGGGGCCAAAGATTTCGTGTTTCAGAATATTTGCATCTTCCGGCACATCGGCGAGCACAGTGGGGGCATAGAAATGGCCGGGACGATTGAGCCGGTGCCCACCCGTTACAATGCGCGCGCCGCGCGCGACAGCATCCCGCACAAGCTCGTCGATCTTGACCACCGCTTCGGCATTCACCATGGGGCCAAGCTGAGTGTCCTCGTCGACCCCGTCGCCGATCTTGAGTGCCGCCATTCTTTTGGCCAGCCCTTCGGTGAAGCCCTCATAGAGGTTGCGCGAGACGTAGAATCTGTTTGCCGCCGTGCACGCCTCTCCGCCGTTGCGCATCTTCGCCACCATGGCGCCATCGAGGGCGTCAGTGAGGTTAGCGTCGCGGCAAACGAGAAACGGAGCATTGCCGCCAAGCTCCATCGAGCTCGTCAGCACCTGATCGGCGGCTTCCTTGAGGAGGACGCGACCGACTTCGGTCGAGCCCGTGAACGAGACGGTCCGCACTCTCGGGTCATGCAACACGGCGCTGACCGCCTTACCAGACTGGGAGGTTACGATCACGTTGATCGCGCCCTTCGGGACGCCCGCTTTAAGCATGATTTCCGCGACTGCGAGCGCAGTCAGAGGTGTTTCCGTGGCAGGCTTGAGGACGCAGGTGCAGCCGGCGGCGAGAGCGGGCGCCATCTTGCGCGTCGCCATGGCTGCGGGAAAATTCCACGGCGTTACCAGCACGGCAATGCCGACGGGCTCATAGGATACCAGAATATGGTTCTGCCCCGAAGGCGCCAGGCTCATCTCTCCGATGATCCTTGGCGTTTCCTCGCTATACCAGCGGAAGAACTCAGCGGCGTAGCGCACTTCCCCGAGCGCGTCCGGGTAAGCCTTACCGTTTTCGAGCGAGATCAGGCGCGCCAGCTCCCTCTCCTCTTCGATCATCAGTTCGAAGCATCTGCGCAGGATTTCGGCCCTCTGCCGCGGAGAGGTGGCCGCCCAAGCTGGCGCAGCGGCCGCGGCAGCGTCGACCGCGGCCAGCGCATCGGCGACGCTGGCATTGGCCACCTGGGCGATCACTTCGTCGTTCGAGGGATTTCGGACCTCGATCGTCGCACCGGCCTCGCCATCACGCCACTCTCCAATCAGGATCGGATGGCTTCCGGACTGATACTTACTCGAAATCGTCATGTCATCGCCTGGTCAGGAGGGATTGCGGCCAATGAAGAATTCATGGAACGGGTCTTCGCTGGGATTGAGACCCGAGGCCTTCTGAGCATTCCGAAGTGCAAGCATGTGATTTTCGTGCAGCCGGGGCGTCGGCGCGCGGAGCGGACCGCCATTGTAGCCCTGCAACCACCCCTGGAATTTCCACTGCATGCGGTTCAACATGAAGGAGCCCGTCATCGACTGGGTCATCTGGTTCTTGACCTTGCGGGCGGGATGCATGCGCCAGTAGATCTCGGTTGCCTCGTCATATTTGCCCTCGCGCAGAAGCTTCATGACCCTTGGAATCAATGGTCCCCAGAACTCATGGTCGGAGGTGGCGGAAAGCTGGATTGGAAAGAGCTGGGATAGCGGGATGAGATCCCACTCTAGGGGCATCGAGATGACCACCTCTTGGCCAAAGAGGCGATGGCATTCGATCACGCTCATGATCGAGGGGTGACCACCTTCCGCCTTGATCGCGCCAATGTTGGGACAGGCATCGAGCAAGCGCCGGATCAGTTTCGACGAAATGTCAGCCGGATGCAGGCGGGAGAATCCCCAGATTGCCATCGGAAACAGGAGCACGCCGAGATTGGTCGCATCGCAGAACGCCTTGGTGTATTGGAAGATGTCCTCTTCGGATTGCGGATAAAAATTGGCAGGATAGGTCAGCAGCACGTAGTCTGCTCCGGCTCGTTCAGCGAGCTTGGCGGCCTCGATGTTCTGCCCGAGCGTATTCCAGCTCGCATGGTGCATGACGTAGAAGTCCTTGCCGGCCTCCTCCTTCATGATCCGGACGAAATCGAGATATTCACGCAGCGTGATATTGACCTCACCAATGGCCAGCGAACCGACAAAGCCGTGCTCCTTGGCGAGCGCGACATCGTGACGGATCGCCTTTTCATTGATGCCGTTCAGATCGCTCGTGAAGGAGGGAATCGTGCAATTTACGGCGCCGACCATTCTTTCGCGCGTCCAGGCGCGCGTCTCGCTTTTCGAATAGGATGCCACTTTTCTCTCCCTCGGGCTGGCGAATATGCAACCGTCAGTCTCTGCGGTCGGCTAACCGAACGCAGGTCTGCGACTTAGATTGTTTTTCTGTAGAATTCGATCGGCAACGTCACCAGGCGATCGGCCTTGCTGGCGAGCTCATATGCAAGCTCGGCGCAGACGATGTCCTGGATACCGGCGCCGACGCTCTTGAACATAGGCATGCGCGCGGCCTTGACCCTGTCCTCGATCGTTCCGCACAGGAGCTCGTTGAGCGACACGCATTTGTGCTCGAAGCTGACGCCGGCCTCCTTCGCAGCGATCATGTCACCGGTCTCGTGCATCACCTCGTCAAGCACGTCGCATACGATGAGATCGCAGCGCGCGACCACGCTGGTGTCGATTTCACGCTGCTCGGGGACTGTGGAGCCGACCGAGACGACGGCCCGGCAGTTATCCAGCCAATCGCCGTAGAGGATGGGCGACTCATCCCGCGAGCGCGCGGCCGCAACAGCGAGCGTCGCCGGTCTCACGGCATCCTCAGCAGTATCTGTCGCCAGGCAGCGAACGCCGGTTTCTGCCTGAAATGCGTCTGCAAAGCGGGCCCTGCTGGCCGGCGTTGGGCTAAAGATACGCAGCTCACGGATCTTGCGGATGGCGTGAATCGCACGCGCGTGCGCCGCGGCTTCTTGGCCGCTACCTATGACCCCAACGATCAATTCGTCTTTCGGCGCCAGCACCTCAAGTGCTGCCGCCGATGTCGAGGCGGTACGGAAACTGGTGATGAAGGCTCCATCAACAAGGGCACGGAGCTCGCCGGTTTCCTGTTCGAACAAAGGGATCAGATAATTGATCGCGGGCTTAGGCCCCATGCCGAACAGCTTGCCACCCATGAAGCGTGCGCCCGGCGGAATCGCAGACAGGCTTCGCAACCAGACGCGGCCATTCCGCGCCACGGTGCGAAGCGGACTGACCATCGGCCCATGCGCAACGGAATAGGCCTGCGAGAGGCTTTCAATGACCTGTCTCCAATCCAGGATTTCCGAAACCGCTGAAGCCGAGACAAAGCTCACGGCTTTGTTAGATATAGCCACGGCACCATCCTTGGTCAACCAATATCCACCCAATATCGATCAATAGTCGACCAATCTGGCAGAGTCAATGAACCAATCTGTGTCGAGGCCTGATTGTGAATAGCTTAGGGGATCGGCCCAGCGCGCTGGCCGGGCCCTAGGAGGTTGCAATGTGGGCTTTGCGCCCTAGTCTAGAGCGGCGCGAATGGACCGAGCAAAGCCTTGCGGACTTCCTCAAGGTGGCTGCGCATGAGGGTGGCTGCATCGCGCGCCTCGCGAGATTCGATTGCGCCAAAGATCGCCTCATGCTCCTGCGTGATGTGGGCGCGCCTAGCTACCGCGGTGGGCAAATCTGACAGGCGCCCCCAATTCCTCTGGGTCTGGCTCTCCTGGATCATGACCAGGATGTTCAAAAGCAACTGGTTCTTGGACGCTCGGGCGATAGCCAGATGAAAGTCCTTGTCGAGGGCGCTCCATTCCTCCCAAGGCTCGATTTGCTTAGACTTCTGAAGAATTGCCCCAATTCGTTCAACGTCGGTCCCGGTCGCGCGCTGCGCCGCGAGAAACGCGATCTGCGGCTCGAGGGTAAGGCGGGCTTCCAGAATTTCTGACGGGTTCGTTTCCAGGTCAGGACCCGTCCCAGTGGCCGCAGGGCGTAGCTGAGGGTCCGGTGAGGCGCTCATGAACGTCCCCTGCCCCACATGGCGCCAGATCACCCCATCGCGCTCGAGCCGGGCCAGAGAGGTCCGAAGGCGACTACGGGTCAGCTTCAGATCTTCGGCGAGCTGCCGCTCGGGAGGCAATTGCTCATTGGGACGGAAGCCGCGCTCTTTCAGGTATTTCCGCAGCACTTCAAAGGCAGGTTGGCGAGAATCAGTGATGTCGTCCATTCGCCCAATATCGCCCAATTTTGGGTTGGGCGCAAGGGGCGGCGACTGAGACATGTCAATCGGACGCGAGCCGTTCGCCGCCGGCACCGCCCCCGGGATCGAGCAAGAGCCGAATTTCTCCCCCCTCAGAAATTGAGACCTCGACTGAGGTCAGCGATTGACCGAGGCACGGTCCGAGAACGCAAAGACCAGTTGGGATGTCGAATGTCGCACCATGCGCGCTGCATAGAATGCGGCTTCCGTCCTTGGTCAGATACGCGTTCTTCTTCCAAGGTAGCGGGGTCTGGCCATAGTGAGGACAAATGTCGAGGAAGGCGTGGATCCTTTCCCCCCTCCGCACAACGAAAACGCTATCGCGCCCCTTCTTGAAAGGATCAAACCCGCAAGCCTCGCCATCCCTCAGATCTGAGAGATGGCAAAGCGCCGGCGTGAACTGCTTCATTGCATCTGAGCTCAAATCACAAGTCGCACGAACGGAAGACAAGGCCTTGGCGCCCTACCGGCCGCGGCTTCGTTCGATCTCTGAAAGAAGCGAGAGAAATGCCGGACCGCGCTCCTCTTGCAGATGTTGTACCTCAACCGCCCGGAGCCCACTTCTCTCGGTGTTCGAGCAAAAAGATTTGAGAATGCTCAGTCTTCATCGGTAGTTCGCGCGGCTCCCACTTGTCATCCAGGACATCCATGTCGGCATCGAACTCGGCGTGGGTACCCATCGGGCTGTTGAAGTACCAGAACCAGTTGGAGCCGAATTTGTGGCGGCCCGGCCCCCAGAACGACTGATAGCCCTTTTTCACCATGCGCGAGCCCGCGAGCATCAGTTCGGTCGGCCCTTGCATGTGAAACGCAAAATGCTCAAGTCCCTTCATGTATTCCGGGGTTTGAATCAGAAACAGCGTGTGATGATCGGTATTCGAGGCCGGACGCAAGAACGGACCGCCACCCGTAAACCGGTCCATGACGGTGAAGCCGAGGCGCTGGGTGTAGAATGCCTCCATCTTTGCCGCATCAGGCACGAAATAAACCACATGCGACAGGGTTCGCGGCGATGCCGCAGCGTCCTCGTCGGCTCCGATTTCGTTGATGCCGCGTTGTGGAGCGGCACCTGGCGAATTGATGCGCTCGGGAAGGAGATCCAGCTTCCGGCGGCGCGTCAGGCGGAATCCCAGCGCGAAACCCAGATCATCGACCGACTCTACCGTGCCATCCGGCTGAACCTGAACCTGCCGGTCCTTGCTCAACTCATACTTGACCTGGTCGAGCGTGCCTTGATCTTCGACGCCGTAGATCGTCTTTCTGAGCATGTTGCCGGTCGGCAACGGCGGCGGCAGATGGAGGCTATCTTTGGCATGAATCGAAAGGCCGGTACCATCCAGCGCCTCGTAGAAGCCGGAGCCATCCTTGTCGCCAACGTGCTTCAATCCGTAATCGGTGATGAACGCGGCGCATGCCTCTACGTTGTCGACGCCGAACACGAGCTCATCAGGGCCAATGATTTTCACGCTAGTCCTCCTCCTTTTTTGTGAAAGCTCCCGGCGTTTGGCGCGGAACGCATTCACGACGGCATCGTCCGCCTCACCCCCAGAATAGGGGCTCGCGCTGCATCACGGAAATGGATAGTTTAAATCACATATATTGATACGATCCATAGATCCGGGAGGCCGCCTTGCGCTTCAACAATCTCGATCTGAATTTGCTGGTGGCGCTCGACCATCTCATCGTCACAAAATCGATCAGCCAAACGGCAGAGCGGATGAATCTCAGCCAATCCGCGATGAGTAATGCGCTGGGAAGGCTTCGGCAGTACTTTGATGACCCACTGCTCGTGCGCGTCGGTCAGAAAATGGAATTGACGGTACGCGCGGAAACACTTCGCCCAGAAATTTCCGACGTTCTCACGCGCATTGAAGCCGCTTTGGCCAGAAAGGCTGCGTTCGATCCCAAAGAGGCCGATCGGGAATTCCGCCTGCTCGTGTCCGACTACTCACTTCACACCATCATTCCGCCTGTCTTGGAGCTCACGGCCGCGTTCGGCGATCATATCCGTTTCCAATTCCTGCGGCAGACCGAACGGCCGAACATCTTCCTTGAGCGGGGCGAGGCGGATCTGCTGATTGCGCCGCGCATCGTTTGCTCTCCGGAACACCCCTCGATCAAGTTGTTCGAAGATGACTATTGTTGCGTGGCGTGGCGCCGCGGCAAATACGGCAAGAGGCCGCTTAGCCGGAAGTCGTTCGCAGCAGCCGGGCACGTACGATATCTTTCCTCGCCGACGTCTGGGGCTCTGGACTCCGTCCTTCTGGATCAATTGGGCGTTGCACGGCGAACCGAGGTCTCGACGTTTGCCTTTTCCTCGGTGCCCCATCTCGTCCTCGGAACCGATCGCATTGCAATCGTCCACCGCCGCACGGCCAAGCTCTGGGCAAGCCAACTGCCGATTTCGATCTTGGAAATCCCCTTTTCGATGGAGCGTTTTGAACAGCAGATGCAGTGGCACCACTATCGCAGCCGCGATCCCGGCATCATCTGGCTACGAGACATCTTCAGGCAAGCGGCCGCAAAGATGCGCTAAACCAAAATACCCATCCGGCCCTCCTTTACAAAACGAGACGTATCGTTTACCTGGGCCAGGAGGAGGGCCTGGCATGCCTATCACCGTCCATTGGTTCGTCGAGCCAGCCGTGGGGATCGTTGCACGCGCTCGCAGCTCATCGACGGCGGGGTGCCTTTACGTCGACGGCGTTGCCACCAAATCCTCAGATGACCAGTTCGCGGCGCTTCTGAGCGGCGCGGCAGATGCAGCCATCACGGCCATGGACAACGTGATGGACTGGAATCTGCGCGCGGGCGGGGGAGATTTCCGTATCGTCGCACAGATCGAGCGAACGATTCCCCTCTCCCTTGTCAGCCGTGCCGGTGTAACGGGAATCCAAGGACTAAGAGGCAAAACTCTTCTCGTCGATGCGCCTGCGAACGGCTTCGTCGTGGCCGCTAGAGCTTTGCTGGACGAATGCGGTTTGCCCGATGGATCCTATGCACTCAAACGTGCGGGCGGCGTACGTGAACGCTTTGAAGCATTGTTAGCTGGAAGCGGGGATGCGACCCTGCTCGGTCCGCCATTCGACCAGATGGCCTTAGCACGGGGGGCGCAGGTCCTGTCGCGCGTGAACGACCAATATCCAGCCTTCCCTGGCCAAGGACTGGTCATGCGACGCAGCTCGTATGAGCGTTGTCGTGCAGGCATGGCGATCTGGCTTGCCGAGATAGACCATGCGCGCGCACTGGCGCTGACAAACAAGGATGTCGCGGTCTGGCATCTGACAAAGACTGGCCTACCCGGAGCCCTTGCAGAGGACATGATCTCCTTCGTCCCGAACTCTCTCGTTCCGGAGCGGGAGGGTGTTGATCTCCTCATCGCGCAACGAAAGCGCGCGCGGCTGCACGGGGGCGATCTCACCTACTCGGATCTTGTCGATTTCGATCTCCTCGAAAGCATTGGTCATTGGCGGGAGCACAACCGATGAACTTCCAGGAATATGCGCTCGCGACGTTTCGCAAGAGTACCGAGAGGCCGCGGGCAGGTTTGGCCATTGGCGAGCGTGTCATGGCGCTCGAGGATCTCCTTCGCATATGCCCGATAGCTGGCTCTGAGCACCTTGCGGCAAAGAGCATTCTCGAGCTTCTTCAGAACTGGGACCCTGCTCTGGAAGCCCTTAACAACTTGCGGGCGGCGGTGACGGAGGAACTCGTCCATGATCGCTTCCATGAATTTGCCGACGTTACCATCTGCCCGCCGGTTGATCTGCCCCATCAGGTTTTCTGCACCGGAGCCAATTATCGCAAGCATGTCGTGGACCTGACGCTCGATATGGGGGTGGGACCGGAAGGGCTAGACGCAGCCGGCCTCAGACGTTGGGCAGAGGGCATGATGGACGAGCGAGCAGCAACTGGTGACCCTTACGTATTCACCAAGCCAGTCTCGGCAATTGCGGGCGCGTATGACGCGCTGGTCCTGCCTGCGGCGGACGAGAAGCCGGATTGGGAGATTGAGGTCGGCGTCATCATTGGGCGGGGCGGCCGTAACATCTCGCGAAATGAGGCGATGTCCCATGTTGCCGGCTATGCCATCATCAATGATGTGACCTCGCGCAGCTTGATTGCCCGCACGGACTACAAGCAGCTCGGCACCGACTGGTTACGCGCAAAGGGTCAGCCGGGATTTCTCCCCTTTGGTCCCGTGCTGGCTCCGGCACAATTCGTCACCAATCCATCCCATTTGCGCCTGACGCTCAGCATCAATGGCAAGATCATGCAGGATGAGGCCGCCGCCGACATGATCTTCGATATTAGTCGGCAGATCGAATATATCTCGCGCTATGTGCGCTTGATGCCAGGCGACCTGATCTGCACCGGCTCTCCGGCTGGAAACGGCACCCACTACAACCGCTTCCTGCAGCCGGGCGATTTGATGGTTGGGGAGATCACCGGCTTGGGCCGCCAGACGATCACTTGCATTGCCGCGTGACACAATCCGGTCAGCTCGATCGGGCAATCGAACGAGGTTGCCGCACAGCGTTGCGTTTTGTCCGCAGTTGCGGCTGCTCGAAATAGGAAGCCACTATGAAAGCTGTTCTGCTCAGATCCTATGGTGACATCGGCCAGCTCGTGATTGGCGAGGTCCCAACGCCCAAGCCTCAACCCGGCGAAGTTTTGATCAAGATCGAAGCCTCCGCGGTCAATCACTTCGATTTGATCATCCGTCAAGGCTATGTGGCTCAGTTCATTCCCTTGCAACTTCCCGCCATATTGGGTGGTGACGCTGCCGGCACGGTCGTCGAGGTTGGATCCGGTGTAACAGAAATCTCGGTTGGCGATCGGGTGATCGCTGACTTCGCGCCGAACGGCAGAGGCTCTCACGCCGAGTATGGGGTTGTGCCAGCTACGGCTCTCGCTAGGCTTCCGGCAAATCTCACATTCGAGCAAGGCGCGGCTCTCCCAAAGGCTGGTCTCACCGGACGGCAGGCGGTCGACGCTCTCGGCGTGAAGGCTGGAGACCGCGTCCTCATATCCGGCGGCTTGGGCGCAGTCGGACGCGCCGCGATTCAATACCTTCAACAAATCGGAGCAACCCCTGTGGCAGGCGTACGGCCTTCAAGGCTTGAGGAGGCACGTCGGGTCGCGGGGGAAGCTCTCGATATCGCCGAGCCGCGCAGCAGAGCGATGTTCGACTACGCGATCAGCGCTGCAGCACCCGTTGCTACCGAAGTCATCCGGCACGTACGGGATGGGGGCCAGATCGCCAGCATCGTTCCGGTACCGGAAGGTGCGAACGCTGGCAATCGTGTGACCATTCACGAACTCTATCATCGCACCGACGCGAGTACGCTCGAAGCTGTAGCCGATGCGGCATCGCGTGGTTTGTTGATGATTCCGATTGCGAAGACCTTACCGCTCACGGAGATTGGCGCTGCACAGGAATCGGTCGCCGCCGGCATTCAGGGCAAAGTCGTGCTAAAGCATTGAGCGCGCTGCCACGCGAGACCACGCTGCCGCCACGGTATTGCCGGTCGCCCAGGCGTCGTTGACCCATTGGAGGGTGTTGCGCGAGCATGGTGAAATCGGAGCTGACCGTCAATGATGCAAGGAAGGTCATGCGACTGTCTCGCAACAGCGAGTTGATGGAAACAGCCGACCGGGGAATTCCGTGGACGATAGCATCGACGCCTTCGACGTCGAGCCATTTTCGCGCAATGGCGTTGCCGACGTCCGCCTTTGTTCTGGTGGTCGGCATAGACGATCTCGACTTTGATGTTCTTGCCGCCGCCGTTGAAATCCTCGGTCGCTGCGCGCGGCCTCGACCGAGCCCATGCCGTTGGTGTCCTGGAAGATGCCGGAGATGTCGTTGAGAACGCCGACGCGTACGACACTGTCGGATATCTCGGCGCTCGCCGGGCCGGTCACAGGCTCGCCACAAACGCGAGCGTGCATTTCAGTCGCTTCATCAGTTCCCCCTGTTTGATCCGCCGCAGCGGTCGCTCGCGACGCGCTTGGAAGTCAGACCTGCCGCCCCGGCAGTTCCAGCACGAGCCCGTCGAGACCCGGCGTGATCTTGATCTGGCAGGACAGCCGGCTGTTCGGCAACCGCTCGGCGGCGGCGCCATCGAGCAGCGCGTCCTCGTCGTCGCCATCACCGGTATCCTAATGTACCCACCTGAAACCGCCATCGCCGAAAAATTCGAGGCGATCGTCCGCTTCGGCGAGGTAAACGGCCGGATCAAAGATTTCTACGACATCTGGATCACGACGCGCACGCTCCCCTTCGATCTGCCGATCTTAGTAGAGGCGATCAGCGGAACGACCAGGCGCCGAGAGACGGCGTTCCCGACCGAGATGCCTGTGGGCCTCACTGAGGCGTTCGCCGCAGTCACCCAAAAGCGTGGATTGTGGACGGGCTTCCTGCGCCGGACTCAGCCTAGTCTTAAGCCGCCCCCGTTTCCACAACTGCAGCAGGATCTGCGGCTGTTCTTCGGACCTATCGTCGACAGTCTCGGCAGGCCCGAGGGTGCGAAGGGCCGATGCGATCAGGACGTCGGAGCTTGGCACTAGCTCGACGCGCGCTTTACGGAATTGACGGCCTCTTGGTTCAATTCTGTTTTTGAATCGAGGGGTAGGCGAACGGCCAAGTCTCATTTCGAAGATGCGCGTATCGCGACTGGGACAAAAAGCAGACCACAAAGGCGAGCAGCGCCACGGGCACTAGCACAACCAGTAATGAGTAGCGGATCGCATCATCACGGCCGAACACAAAGTCGGTGACCAGCGCAACAGCAGTCGGTGCAACGCCAAGTCCCAGAAGCCCGGACAACATGAAATAAAGCGCCTGCACTTGCCCTCGCAATTGATTAGGCGTCACGTCCTGGAAGGTCGGAGGGCCGGCGACGAGGCCCAATCCGCTCCCGAAAAGTACGATCGCCTCCCCCGCAAGTGCAATTGCCAGATTGGGAGCGAGACAAAGGCAGATCACGCCGGCCGTCATGATCGGCCAGAAGATGAGCGGGATGAGAAACCGCGTGCGGCCTTTGCCGACGAGCCAATCCCCCAGGATGCCGCTCAAAAGAGCGCCTGCAGTGCCAAAGACGATACCGATGGGGCCGGTGATGAGACCGACCTCGGCCGGGCTCAGGCCAAACCGCCGCGTAAAGAAAGTCGGTCCCCAGGAAGCGAAGGTCAGTCCGACAAAGGCGTTCAGCGTAAAAACGAGGTAGAGTGCGCAATAGACCCTCGCGTGTCGCGGAAGATAGATGCCAAGGCGCATCGCACCATCGGTCAATGCCGGATGTGCGACTTCCTTGCGAGAGGTCTCTTTGACGGTCAGCAACAGAACAGCAATCGCAAACCCGGGCGCTGCGGCCACAAAGAACGCGGCTTTCCAGGTTGGAACTACTCCTAATAGCGGTAGATCTACCGTGGCGGTAGCTGTGAGGCCTTTAAGGATAAGGCCTCCAATAAGCAGGGAAGCTCCCCCGCCGAGATAATTGGAGAGGTTATAGACGCTCATCGCCCGCCCGCGCCGTTCGCGGGTAAAATAATCGGCGATCAGAGAGAAGGCCGCGGGCCCAAGACAGGCTTCGCCGATACCAACGCCCAATCTCGCCACGAACATCTGAGCGTAGGTCTCCGCCAAGCCACAGCCGATGGTGAAAAGGCTCCAGACCAGAACCCCAACGAGAATGACATTTCGGCGGTTGGTGCGGTCGACTAGCCGGCCAAACGGTAGGCCAGCGGCAACGTAGAAAAGCGCGAATGCAAGGCCTTGGAGAAGGCTCACCTGCGTATCGGTGATTTTCAGGTATCCGCGAACCGGAGCAATCAGCAATGCGAGCAGATAGCGGTCAAGGTACGATGTCATACCTGCCAAGAGCAGCATAAAAACGACATACCACGCATAAGCCGCACTGGGATAAATTGCGGATGCCGTGCCGACGTTCCTCATTCTGCTGCCTCTCTGACGGCTGTTGAGGCCGTGCCACTATCAAGCCGGCCGCAGCATGTGGCCGACCGCTCGTAGAGCGATAGCTGAATTCCTAAATCATGTCTGTCCCAATGCAGAGGGACGGGAGGCTTCTCGACGCTTCGCGCTCATCAGAGCGAGATGGTTTGCCGCGGTGGAGAAAGCTAAAGCATGGATTTGCTCGCACGCGATTATGCGTTTGGACGAATTTGGGAGCTTTACAAGCCATGATGGTCGGCCGAAGTGATGATGACGATCTGATAAGACGAAGCGTCTTATGAGCGCGCTGGTGCGTATGAAGCCCAAGCCGCACGAGGAATGAAGGTTGGAAAAAACGAAGACATAGCTAGCGTTTGAGCGATTGAAAGCTCGCCGATACTGAAAAAGCCTCACGGCGTCTCAGGTGTGGCGTTTGCTGGATGCTCTATGGCGCGCAAGGATATTCATCGAATTAGAATCGCGCGGAAGTCGTTGACGTTGGTCAGAGTCGGCCCGGTTGTGACGAGCCGATCCATTGCAGAAAAGGCGCTATATGCATCGTTGCCGGCGAGAAGAGCGGCAAGATCCAGACCGGCCTCTCGAGCGGATGGGATAAATCTCGGATCAAACCAGGCTCCTGCGTTCTGTTCCGAACCATCGATCCCGTCGGTATCGACAGCAATCCCCGAAACGCCCTCGGCTCCATCGAGCGCCAATGCGAGCGCAAGCAGGAATTCGGTGTTCCGGCCACCCTTTCCTTTTCCGCGCATCGAGACCGTGGTCTCGCCGCCGGACAGTAACACGCAAGGCCGCTTGGCTGGCCTGCCGTACTTCAAGATAGAACGCGCGATGCCGGCCATCACGACGCCGACTTCTCGCGCCTCGCCTTCAATTGCGTCTCCCAGAATGAGAGGCGGGACGCCGAGGCGGCGCGCGGCAAGCGCGGCCGCATCGAGGGCCATCTTTGCCGTCGCGATGACGTGGACTGGATTCGGAATCGTCACAGGGGCGGCGTTCGCCGACATGGCGTGCCGCACATGGGCTGGCACGGTGATTCCGAAACGATCAAGAATCGTGGTGGCATCCGTCGGGACTGAGCCTTGTGCGATGGTCGGTCCGGACCCTACAACCGCCGGATCGTCACCGGGCACATCCGAAATGACATACGTCACCATCGGTGCCCTGCTCGCTGCAGCAAGGCGGCCCGCCTTGATGGCAGAAAGCGCCTTCCTGACTTCGTTCATGGCGCTGATTGGCGCACCGGAACGGAGTAGCTGCGATGTCAGCGCCTGCTTCTCCTCAAGGGTAATTCCGGACGCAGGCAAGCTCAGCAGCGCGGAAGCCCCTCCCGAAATCAAAGCGATAACGAGATCGTCAGGAGTGGCGCTCTTCACAAGGTCCAGTATTTTCTGAGCCGCCTGTTGGCCTGCAGCGTCAGGCACGGGGTGAGAGGCTTCAACGATCTTGATTGATCGCGTCTTGGCGCTGTGGCCATAGCGCGTGACGACAAGCCCTTCGACGGGGTGCGGCCACTCGGCCTCGAAGGCTTGAGCCATGCTTGCGGCGGCCTTGCCTGCGCCAACGACGATGGTACGGCCGGCGGGGGGATCAGGAAGGCGGCCGGCGAACTTTCCCGCCGGGCCCGCGCTGCGAAGGGCGGCTTGCATCAATGCGTCAAGAATGGAGCGAGCGCGCGTGTCCATTTGATCTCGGCCACCAGTCATTCACAGTGATTCCCGAAGCATTTCAATCTCTTTTCAGATTGATGCAAATCCCCTGGCACAAGCGGCTAGAACGTCATCCTCAGGCGTCGACCACCAGCGCTTTGAGAAAACCTCGACCTCGATAAAACCGGCATACCCGGTCGCCTCAATTTGAGCGCGAATAGTCTTGAGGTCGATCACCCCCTCGCCCGTCATTCCCCGATCAAGCAAAAGGTCGGTCGTTGGAACAAGCCAATCGCAGACATGAAAGGCCATGGTGCGCTTGGCCTGCCCCGCTGCTGCGATATCGTCCTTTAAACGCCAGTCCCACCAGACGTGATAGACGTCGATGGCAACTCCGATTCCGCCCTTGCGCGATGGGTCGAGCGTCTCGCAAACCGTCAGAGCTTCGCCGAGGCTAGTTATGCATGAGCGGTCACCTGCGTACATCGGATGAAGGGGCTCGACCGCAAGGCCAACTCCCGCTTCTCGCGCATAAGGCAGCAATGCGCTTAAACCTTCGATGACCTGCGACCGAGCCGAAGCGAGATCTTTCGTCCCTTGCGGGAGGCTTCCAACGACCAAGACGAAACAGGGCGCACCGAGTGCCGCTGCTTCGTCGATGGCGCGACGGTTGTCTTCAACGTTCGCCTCAAAGGCACTACGATCTGCGCCAGGGAGGTAGGTCCCTCGGCAATAACCGCTCAAGGACAACCCGGCATCGCGAAGATGCCTGCCAATGAGGCGGTGGTCCTGTCCTTCGAGATCCCGCCGCCAGGGCGCAATGCCGCCAAAGCCATGCCGCGCGATGCGGTCGATAACGTCTCGGATGGAAGAGCGATGTCCAAGCGTTGCGGTGTTGATTGAACATCGGGACAGTGGCAGCGGTCGGATCGGGCGATCGAGCATCAAAAATCTCGCTTTTTACTTAAACCTGGGGGCACGCTTCTCCACGAAGGCGGCCTTGCCTTCGATCGCATCGTCCGACAGCCCCAAGGGGACGGTGATTTCGGCTTCCAGCGCGAGGCCCGCGTGATATCCAAGGCGCAGGGCTGTGGAAACACATCGCCGGGACGCGCTGACCGCCTTCGGGGAGACAGCCGCGATCTGACGAGCCATCTCAAGCGCGCGCTCGAGAAGCTTATCGTCCTCGACGAGCTCATCGAAGATCCCGATCCTGTAGGCCTCCTCCGCATCGAGCGGCTGCGCGGTCAGAATCAAGCGCAGCGCCTGGCCGCGGCCGACGAGCAGCGGCAGCCGCATGGTCCCGGTGGCCGTCGGCATCGCGCCAAGCTTGGCTTCCGGCACGCCGAAGCTCGCGCTGCGACCGGCGATGCGGATGTCGCATGCCAGCGCCATGACGGCACCGCCGCCGAGCGTGTAGCCGTTGCAGGCCGCAATCACCGGGACCGGGCCGAGTTCAATCGTCTCGTTGAGGCCGGTTTCGGCGAGCCGAGCGGCTTCGATCCACTCCGGTGTCGCCTCAAACTCGCGGATGTTGGAGCCGACAGAGAATGCCGCTCCTGTTCCGGTGAGCACAACGCATCTTGCCGCGTGATCCACGTGAGCGCGCTCCAGAAAGGTTCGCAGATCCCGCCGCGCCTGGATTGTGAAGGCTCCCATTGGCTTGGAAACGATCCGGATAAGCAAGACGCCCGGACGGGGAATGCTCGCTTCGAAAGCGTCGTTCGTCACCAGCGTGGTTGACATGCTCTGTTCTCCTACTCGGCGCATTTGGACGATGGCTCGTGACTGGAACGGCCTCGCATCTTCAAGCCCATGGCTTCTGGACGGAACAGCTTCTCGTCCATGAGCTTGAGATCGTCGGCAACTGCGAGGGGCGTCCCTGCTTTCGCAATGACGTCGCGCTGGAGGTCGAGACCCGGGGCGATCTCAACGACGGTCAGGCCGCTCGCCTTGAGTTTCAGCACGCACCGCTCGGTGACGTAAGTGACGTCGCACCCACGATCGACGGCGCGCCGGCCACTAAACGTCACATGGCTCACTTCGGGGATGAACTTCGCGATCTTGCCCTCCTGCTCGATGCGCAATCGACCGTCGCCCGCGGACACCTTAAGGCCGCCTGCGGTGAAGTAGCCACTGAAGACGATTTTCCGGGCATTCGCGGTGATATCCACGAAGCCGCCGCATCCCGCGGTCAAGTAGGGGCGTGCAGCAAGTCGGGATACGTTGACGTTGCCGAACGCGTCCACCTCCAGGAAGGACAGCAGAGAGCAGTCAAAGCCTCCTCCCTGGAAATAAGTGAACTGCTGCGGCGTCGGGAAGATCGCCTGCGCATTGGCGGCGCATCCGAACGCAAAGCCCGTTAGTGGCACTCCACCCACGGCGCCCTGCTCGATCGCCCAGGTTACCGCCTCTGCCTGGCCTTCTTCGAGAAGGATCTGTGGCACCATGGCCGAGATGCCAAAGCCAAGATTGACCGCGCTGTCATCTGCGAGCTCCAAGGCGGCCCGGCGCGCAATAATCTTGTCGACACCCCAGGGCTCGGGCTCGAACGAGGCGAGTGGACGGCGTGTTTCGCCGCTAATGGCAGGATCGTACCTGATCTCCGTCGCCTGCGCTTGCTCCGGATCCACCACGACATAGTCGACCAGAGTCGAAGGCACGTGGACGTTGTGGGCAGGAAGGGAGCCGGCCGCAGTCGTGCGCTTCACCTGGCAGATGACGATTCCGCCGGAGTTGCGCGCTGCCAGTGCGAGATCGACCATTCCGAGCACAGCGCCTTCGTGCTCCATCGAGATGTTGCCACGCTCGTCGGCAGTGGTACCCCGAATGATCGCGACATGCGGAGCATGATTGGGGAAATGCAGCCAGGAATCGCCCGCAAACTCGACAAGGTGCACGATCTCCCCGCGGGAAGACGCAGCTTCATTCATCTTGCAGCCGCCGAGCCTGGGATCGACAAACGTATCAAGTCCCACCTTCGTCAGAACACCAGCCCGCTTGGCGGCAACATCCCGTGCCATGTCGTACATGATGCCGGACGGGATGTTATAAGCCGCAACCTCGTTTTTACCGATCATCTCCCAGATCGCAGGAGACGGGAGCGACGACGGTCCGCTTGGGTATGACCCGGCCAGAATTGACGAGAGCAGGCCCTTCTGGGCCAAATGGTCGATCCCTTTGATTCCATACATATCGCCGGCAGCAATGGGCGACAGCACGGTGAGATCGCGTGGGCTCCCCTCAGCTTGGAATCGTTTGCCGATTGCCGCGAGCACGCGATCGGGACAATTGAGCCCCGCAGACGACCCGATACAAACGACATCGCCATCGCGAACGAGGGTTGCAGCTTTCGCCGCCGTGATGATCTTGTTTTTCACCTTTATTCTCCTACGTCAAATGGGCCTAATGAGCCGGCTGCTGTTTGGCGCGCGTGACAATCTGAGTGGGATTGACGAACCTGAGCGCAATGATGAGCCAAATCAGCGTCGTCACCATGTAGACGACCGCCATTGCATCGATTGACTGGACCGCGCGCACGCCGGCGGCGAAGACCGCGTAGTAGAGAGCAACGACCAGCGTCTGGCTTGTCGGTCCCGCCACGAGGAATGTGAGCTCGAACATGGCAATGGTCCGGACGAGAACGAGCAGCAATGCCGCCAGGATGCCGGGAAGCAAGAGCGGCATCAGCACGTGGACGAACAGTTTGAAGGTGTTTGCGCCGAAGACCCGGGCAGCCGCTTCGATCCTGGGATCAATCTGCTCAATGAATGGGATCATGACCAGGATGACAAACGGCACCGTCGGAACGAGATTGGCCGCAACGACACCCCAGAACGTACCGGCAAGTCCGGTTTGATAAAGCACGGTCGCGAGCGGGATGCCGAAGGTGATCGGTGGCACGATCAGCGGAAGCAGGATCACCAGCATGACCAACTTCTTGCCCACGAAATCGCGGCGCGCGAGCGCATAGGCAGCGGTAACACCCAAAAGTCCCGATACGACAACGACCGCGCCAACCACTTCGAACGTGACAATCAGGACGTCCTGAAGCTGAAACTCGCTCCAGGCGGAGGCGTACCAGCGCGTCGTCCAGCCAGCAGGAAACCAGGTGCCGAGCCAGCGGGTAGCGAAGGAGCTGGTGACGACCGAGGCAATCATTGCGAGCAGGTTGAGGACGAAGAACGCCACGAATGCCCAGACCGCGGTAATCCAGAGCTTGGAGGCAAGCGAAGTGTCTCGGATCATGACCTTATCCTTTTGCTCCTGAGGCCGGCCCGCGATAGAACAGACCGCGGGTCGCCATCATGCCCATGACGATCGCGAGCTGAACAAAGCCCATGATCATCGCGATGGCCGACGCCATGGAATAGTCGTACTCTTCAAAGGCGGCTTGATAAGCCGCGATCGAAATCACCCGGGTTTCTCCTGCTGGCTCACCAAGCAGGATAGCCGAGGGAAACACGGAAAAGGCCTGGACGAAGCTGAGGCAGAAGGTGATTGCAAGCCCAGGCATCAAAATCGGCAGATACACGTCAGTGAAGCGCTGCCGCGCGCTCGCCCCCAATGTGGCCGCCGCCTGTTCGAGCACGGGATCGATGCCGGTCACATATGACAGCACTAGCAGGAACGTAAAAGGGAAGCCGTTGATGACGAGCGAGGCGAAGACGCCCCAGTAGTTGTGAACGAGGCGCAACGGATGATCGATCAACCCGATCGCCAGGAGAACGCGATTAAACCATCCTTGCGGTCCCAGATAGTTCAGCAGCCCCTCTGCGATCAGAACGGTGCCGAGTGTGATCGGAACGACGAGGATGGTCGTTAGCAGCCGTTGTCGATACATTAACCGCACGCGGAATGCGACCGGCAGCGAGATCAGCAGATTGACGACAGTGACCGGGACCGACAGAAGCAACGTCTTCCAGACTGTGCCGTAGAGATAGGGGTCTGTGAAGAAGCGCGTATAGTTCGACCAGGCGGAGCCCGCCTTTGGTTCGAAGGATAGCACCAAGCCGTACGCAAACGGGTAGAGAAAGAGCAGCGCCAGCAGCACGAAGGCAGGAAGCACCAAAAGCGTCACGGCATCCAATCCGCGTGCGGCTAGCCGCTGGCGTAGGCTTGGGCCAGCTTCGACCTCTTGCTTCTCGGCAATTGTAGCAATAGCCATGTGCGTCTCCTATTCGCTGAAGACGAGGACGCGATCCGGAGCGGCCCGCAGATGGACTTGCGCGCCCAGTTTCACCGCGTGATCTGACCTGAAGACGAGATCGATGCCGTCGGGAGTCCGCGCGGTTCCGACGAACTCACGGCCTCTGTATTCAATGGTCTCCACTTGCGCGGCGAACGCGTTGGCCCCGGGATCACCGGTGGTCAGATCGTCTGCGCGGATCGCGGCGTAGGCTTGGGAGCCGTCTTGCACCGAGACGCGCATCGTACCGGTGACTTCGCTGTCGCCGACCGCCAGCGTTGCTTTAGCCCCAGTTTGGCGGATGACCCGGCCCTTGATGCGGTTCCGGAAGCCCATGAAGTCTGCGACATCGATATGAGCCGGCTTCTCATAGAGGTCGTTCGGCGTTCCGACCTGACGGATGACACCGTCCTTCAACACGACGATGCGATCGGCAAGCGAGAGAGCCTCGTCCTGATCATGTGTCACATAGATCGTTGTCGCTCCGAGCGTGTTGTGAATGCGCCGGATCTCGGCGCGCATTTCGAGACGAAGCTTGGCATCGAGATTGGATAGCGGCTCATCCATGAGGACGAGTGGTGGCTCGATGACGATGGCGCGAGCTATGGCAACGCGCTGCTGCTGACCGCCCGACAGCTGGCCGGGCAGCTTCTGCGCCTGTCCCGTCAGGCGCACGAGGGCCAAGGCTTCATCGACCTTCCGCGAGATTTCTGCTTTCGAAACCCCACGCATTTTCAGGCCGAAGCCGACATTCTGCTTGACTGTGAGATGAGGAAAAAGCGCATAGCTCTGAAACACCATGCCGAAGCCACGCTCTTCCGGCCTCAAGATGTCGATGCGGCGCTTGTCGAGCCAAATGGATCCGCCGGTGACCGGAAGCAGGCCGGCAATGCAGTTGAGCGTCGTCGACTTCCCGCACCCGGAGGGGCCAAGCAGCGCGATGAACTCGCCGCGTTTGACGGTGAGTGTCACATCCTTGAGTGCATTCAAGGTTCCGAATTCGCGACGGACCTGCTCGAGGCGGAGCTCGTCGAATTTCTGAAGAGCAATGGTCATGGAGTTGATCCTGTGTGCCGACCGCGCGGGAGGTGTTGATTGTCCATAAGAAAAGAGCGGGGCTGCCCCATGTCGGGCAGCCCCAGTCGTGGGAGGTTACTTGCGCTTGGCGCCGCCGATTTCCTCGTCCCAACGGCGGAATGCGGCGACAAGCTGATCGGCAGGAAGCTGGATCTCGAGCGGAGCGGCGCCAATCAGGCGATCATAGTCGGGCCAGCCAAACTCCTTGATCACGTCCTGGCTCTCCTTCGGGGCCATGGCGAGTGTCGAGGTCTTCACTGAAGGGCCCGGGTAAAAGTAGCCGTCGTCATAGGCGAAAGCCTGTTGCTCCGGCTTGAGCATGTGCTTGAGCAGGTCGATGATGACGGGCATCTTCTCCGGCGCGACGCCTTTTGGCACGGCGAAGAACATAGCATCCGAGACCCAGTGGAAGCCGTCCAGCGCGAAGAGACCCGCCTCCTTCGGCACAATGCCGAGCACGCGCGGATTGATGTACCAGCCAACGGTCGAGACAATCATGTCCCGCGTTCCGTCGCCGAGCTCCTTCATCGTCTGCCCGGTCCCTGAGGGGTAATATTCGATGTTCTCGCCCAATGCCTTCAGATAGGTCCAGGTCTTGTCCCACCCCTTCAGCGGATCAGAGGGGTCCTTGTCTCCGAGCAGATAGGGAAGTCCCATCAGGAACGTGCGGCCGGGGCCGGAGTTGGCCGGCCTCGCATAAAGAAAGCGGTTCTTGTTCTCGCGAGTATATGCGAGCAGTTCGTCAGCCGTCTTGGGCGCCTTCTTCACGCGGTCTGGCATGTACTCGAACAAGGGTCCGGACGGCGTGTACGCGATTTCCATGCCCTGCCCTTTTGCGAGAGCCTGCATCTTGAGTGGGCCGGCATCGTAAATGTCTTCCGGTTTGGGCAGAGCGTTTGCATATTGCGGCAGCAACTCCTGCCAGAGCTGTTGCTCGATACCGGCAAAGAGTCCGTCGGTGCCGGTGAGCACGATGTCGATGTCGACGCGGTTGGCCGACTGCTGCGCCTTGAGCTTGCTGGCAAGCTCCGGGGCGGGCGCTTTCGTGTAGGCGATCCGTGAGACCAGTTTTGCGTTCTGCTGCCGGTAGGCGTCGATCGATTTCTGGCTCAGCGCAAGATTGCCCGCGACGTCGATCACGTTCAGCGCAACGGGGGAGGACGGCATTGGGCCGAGGCCCTGCGCTCGCGCGCCCACGGCCATCAGCCCCAGCGCCCCCATTCCAGCGACAATTGTTCGGCGATCTACACGACGATCCATTGGGCCCTCCGCGGCTTTGATAATTTTGCTTGCTTGTGATGCTAGAACGATATACTAGATCGATCTAGTAGAACGATCTAGTAGCAGGTCTCTCGGGCCTTGGCAAGCGCCATTCGAGAGCCGCCGAACCAGGGGAGCGACGAACGCCCATGAAGCATGAGGGAAGGCCGCGGGCCTTGGTGACCGGGGCCGGACGCGGCATTGGCCGCGCGATCGCGCTTGCTCTGTCTGGCGCAGGCTTCGCAGTGATTGCAAACGATCTGCCGAATTCGACGGATCTGTCTGAGACCGTTGCGGCTATCCGCGACCAGGGTGGCGAAGCCGAGCCCCTGCCCTTTGACATCTCCGATGTGAGGCATCACGCCGATGCCGCCGATCGGGCTTGGAATGCCTTTGGTGGCCTTGAATGCCTCGTCAACAATGCCGGTGTCTCCGTAGCCGTCCGCGATGATCTCCTGAAAATGACCCCCGAAAGTTACGACCGCGTCATGGCGATCAACCTGAGAGGGCCCTTCTTTCTGACGCAAGAGATTGTGCGCCGAATGGTCGGCGTGAAGTCACCCGCATTCCGCAGCATCATTACCGTGTCTTCGATCAATGCTGAGTTCGCCTCGACCGATCGGGGCGAGTATTGCATCTCTAAGACGGGGCTTTCCATGATGGCTCGGCTCTTTGCGGTCAGGTTGGCCGAGCATGGCATCGGATCGTACGAGATCCGGCCCGGGATCATCCGCACCCAGATGACAGCGGTTGCTCGGGAGAAGTATGACCGCCTGATCGGTGAGGGATTAACGCCGATCAAGCGCTGGGGCGAGCCCGAAGATATTGGAAGGGCCGCGGCAATGCTTGCAAGCGGTCAGCTCGGTTATTCAACCGGCGAAGTGGTCCGCGTCGATGGCGGGCTCGCGCTCAGGAGCTTGTGATGGCCGGCGAAGAGCGCGCACTGAGCGCGGGCGAATACTGGTTCGAGGATCTCGTCGTCGGCGACCACTACCAGACTGGACGCCTCGTGGTAACGGATGCGCACATCGTCGGCTTTGCAGGACTGTCCGGCGACTTCTTTGACGTCCATATGGACGATGAGTTTGCAAGATCTGTTGGATTTCCAGGGCGCGTCGCGCACGGCCTGTTGGGCTTGGCGTTGACAGACGGGCTCAAGAACCGGTCTGCGGTCCGGATCCTAGCAATTGCGTCGCTTGGCTGGAACTGGAAGTTTCGGGCGCCGATCTTCTCGGGCGACCGGATCGGCGCCGGCGTAAGAATCGCGGGCACACGACTGTCGCATAGTGGCCAGGGCATTCTCACACTCGCCTTTGAAGTCACAAAGCAGGACGACACGATCGTCCAGGAAGGCGAAACGACGCTTCTCGTGCGCCGCAGGAATGACAAAGGAGGTAAGGCTCAATGACTCTCATTCGACTGCCTCATGATGACGGGGGCATGGAGGACTTCGTCATGCCTCCTTCAGCAACATGGCGAACGGCAAAGCCGAACCAGCCTCTTGCGCGGATTGCACTATCCGCCGGCCACGTCGTGTCCGATCCGCGCGCCGACATTTCTCCGATGCGCGATATCGCGATTGATTTTGAAGCGACCCAACGTTTCCGCGACTACCTCTGGGATCTTGGTTTGGGTATCGCGGAGGCCATGGACACGGCTCAACGCGGCATGGGGCTTGATTGGCAGTCCGCACAAATTCTGATCCGGAATACAGTCGAGAGCGCCAAGGCCAGGCCGGGGTCGATCGTCTTCTCGGGTGTCGGCACGGATCATATCGAGGCGCCCGACGCCGATCTGAATGCGGTGATCAAGGGCTATTCGGAGCAGCTCTCATTCGTGCAGCGTCTCGGTGGGCGGGTAATTATCATGGCGAGCCGCGCCTTGGTTCGCGCCGCGCGCGGTCCTGGCGACTATGTTGAAGTCTACAAACGCGTGCTCGCCCAAGCGGACCAGCCCGTGATCCTGCATTGGCTTGGCGAGATGTTCGATCCGGCGCTAGCGGGGTATTGGGGCCATAACGAGGTGGCCGCCGCGATGGACGTCTGCCTTGGCATGATCGAGGATAACGCCAGCAAGATCGACGGCATCAAGATCTCGCTTCTTGACGAGAAGCAGGAGATTGCGATGCGCCGGCGATTGCCCAAGGCAGTCAAAATGTACACCGGCGACGATTTCAATTATCCGGAGCTGATAGCCGGAGACGACCAAGGGTCTAGTCACGCCTTGCTCGGTATCTTCGACGCGATTGCGCCGGCAGCTTCAGCTGCCCTGTTGGCGCTAGGCAATCAGGATCGAACCGCCGGCACCAAAGCTTTCCGCGAGATTCTGGATCCGACTGTTGCGCTGTCGCGTGAGCTGTTCCGGGCGCCGACCCAATACTACAAGACGGGTATAGTGTTCCTCGCCTATCTAAGCGGGCATCAGGATCACTTCACCATGCTGGGGGCCCAGCAAGGCGCCCGTTCAGTTCTGCATCTTTGCCGTGTGTTTCGGCTTGCAGCCTCGATTGGATTATTTGCAGATCCGGAGCGCGCGGCAGATCGCATGCGCACGATGTTGAAGCTGTACGGGATAGGATAGCGCCAAGCACTTGACTGGCGTCCGCCTCTGTGAATGCTGTTTCAACATCAAGAAGTTAGATAAGGGACGCCGGGATAGTGGAGGCCAAGGCTAAATCTGGCGAGTCGCGACCGACATTGGTGGACATTGCCAAGGCTAGCGGCGTCTCAAAGGCGACTGTCTCGCTCGTCCTGCGGAACAGTCCCAGTATCCCGGAGCGGACCCGCGAGAAGGTGCTGGAGGTCGCCAAGGGCCTCGGCTACGTCTATAATCGAGGCGCGGCCAGCCTTAGACTTCCGCATACGCGAATGATCGCGCTGGCTGTGAACAATCTCACCAACCCCTATTTTGCCGAGATTGTTGCGGCGATCGAGGATTCCCTTACGGCCGAGAACCGCATTGTCCTTATGTCCAATTCGGGGGAATCGGTCGCCCGCCAAAGCGCTTTTATCGACACGGTCCGCGAATACAATGTCGACGGCTTACTGATGGTCCCGGCTGTCGGAACGGATGCGGCTTTCATCAACTCCTTGCATGCTCTGCACCTGCCATGTGTGCTTGTTTCGCGTACCGTGCCTGGGGCGAAAGTCGACTACGTATCGCCGGATCATCGCGGTGGCATGATGAAGGCCATGGACCATCTTATCGAGCTCGGCCACACGCGTATCGGAATGATCGGTTCAAATGAAAACATTTCGACGGGCCGCGACCGTTTCGCTGGCTATCGTGAAGCTCTTGCTAAACATGGCATCCCACTGGAGCCTCGCCTGGTTTTATCAGGCGCAGAGACGCGCGATGTCGGAATGGCTCACCTGCTCCAGCTTCTCGATCTGCCTGAGCCGCCTACGGCCATCGTCTGTTTCAACGATATCGTCGCCTTCGGAGCGATGCTGGGCCTGCGCTCGCGCAATTTGACGCCGGGAAAGGACTTTTCCGTCGTAGGCTTTGACGACATCGCTGAAGCAACTCTGTGGCGTCCAGCTTTGACGACGGTCGCAATCCCCCGAGGCGAGGTGGGAAGGGCGGCCGTCCAGTTGCTGCTGCAGCGTATCAGCAACAGGGATGCGCCGTTTAGTTCAACTTTGATCCCGACAGAGCTGATTGTACGAGACACCACCTGTCCTCCCCCAGCAAGGCGGCGACGATCCCGCCCCTGACCCTGGCTCTTATGGATCCTCGATGCCGAGGGTAAGCGGCTTTGGTTGTCAGCGGTCGTACTCAGGCGCGTTTGTTCGAGGGCTTGGCTGATCCAAGGGCCCGGTTCGCCTATTATAACCATGTACGGGCAAATTGAGCAATCCGCGAAAAGCCCAGCCGCCTATCCGCACCGGCTCGTCGGCTGCGATTTCGATTCTCGGTGCGCGCGAGAAGAGTGTCGGTAGCGCGACCTCCGCAATCATGGCGCGGGAGGCCCAGGCACCGGCACAAAATGCGGCCCAGCCCCGAACGCCACGCTCTTGGTTACGTCGCGGCGTATGTCGAATAGGTCGGCGCAAAACAGGATTCATCCCGATTGGCCGAACCGAACATCAGGGACACACGGTGGTCAGTTTCAAACGTCTCCTCGCGGATGGTCCACTGCTTTGCGATTCGCCGCGGCGACATGCCAATGGGCGATATCCAGCGGGCATATTCCTCGAAGGCCTGTAGCCACGACACCTCGCCCGTGCGGACGAGGTCAAGCTGGTCGGGATGGGTCAGGACCGCCCATAAGGTTCCCGCGATGGCTTTGCGCGGCTCATTCTGGCCGCCAGAGATTGCGAGCTTCACGTTGGCGAGTACGCTCTCTATCGCCATACCCGAGGCAAGGAGCACGCCGAGCAGGCTTTGGTCTGGATGTTTGCGCATGACTGGCAGCATGTCGTCAATCGCAGCATCAATGCTCGATGTCGCCGCATGGCAACGCGCGTCAATCCCAGGATCGCCCGCGCAATTGACGATCCCCTCGATAATCGCTTGCGACCAGGTATCCATCTCGGCAAAACCAATATTGGTGAGGCCAGTGATGGATTTCAGGCATTTATCGGAGAAGGGCAGAGCGATATCGCGCATGAGGTCGATGCGGCTGCCCGGTTCGATTGCGCGAATGATATGATCCGCATGTTCCTGGAAATGTGTCTTCCAATGCGCCGTCATAGCTTTCGGCGATACCGCGGGAAAGAAGGCGCGGCGCTCCACTTGATGCGCTTCCCCATCCTTTCGCATCATGTTGTGGCCCATGAGGCGGTTCATCAGTCCCTCGGGTTGATGGGACGAGAATACGTCGATCTGTTTCTCAGAGATTGAGATATCCTCGCGTGTGGTCAAAAGCGTCGAGCCAAGCTGAGAGACGAACGCGATTGGTGTTTCGCGCCGCATTATCGCCAGCGTCGGATAGGGATCGCTCCAAAACTGGGCCGGGTCGATGTCAACTCGTGGCGCGGTACTTAAGACCTGTCTCCCTGGACATGGCGAGGCGAGTCAATATTAGCCTTTTGACCCTCGTGTCTGTCCCTACGGACAGGGATGGGTGAATTTAGATTAGGATTAGATGGCAGTCCCTCAAACGCAATCCGAAAAATCACGCCGCATGCCAGACCACCGAGCAAAGTGACAAAATGCCTTGTGTCCTTGGTAACAGACAGCGTCTGGGTCGACACGGGTTGTTGCTGAGCCTGTAGGGCATTCTTCATGCCGCCTGACGTCTGGCAGCGCCGACGTCCGAGTCCTTTGCAAAGGTGATCGATCTGATCGGGGAGACAATATTTGTCGTCACCTTCGGCCTTGCCTTGTGAGCGGCTACTTGAGCCGCGGGTCGCGCGCGATGAAGTCAATGAACGTGCGCACCTTGGCTGACAGATATTTGCGCGTCGGGTAGACGGCGAGGAGCTTGCCGGCGAAGATTAGTTCTTCTGGAAAGACCGGCTCCAATCGCCCGGCGGCGAGATCATGGGAGATCATCCATTTCGGCAAGAAAGCAAAACCCATCCCTTCGAGGCATGCATGGTGCATCAAAGTTTCGTTGCTGCTTTGCATGACGGGGGTGAATTTTATTGTCTTGCGCCCTTGGTTGGTCTCCATAGCCACCACCCCATCGCCGTGAACCAGGCTATAAGTTAGCAGCGGAGCGCCGCGCAGATCGTCCAATGCGGCCGGACGTCCCCGCTTATCGAGAAAGCTTTGCGAGGCGACCAAAAAAAACGGGGCATCGGCGATCTTTCGGGCGATCAAACCGGGGTCCGGGGAGGCGGTTACCCGCAGCGCAAGGTCGAACCCCTCCTCCACAAGATTGACGAGGCGACCATCGAGGTCGACCTCGATCAGCACGTCCGGATAGAGAGCCCTGTAGTCGGACAATAATTTTGCGAAGAGCGGTCCCGCCATCCAGACCGGAGCCGTCAAACGCAGTCGTCCTCTTGGAGCGACGGATGTCTGGCTTACGGCCGCTTCCAGTTCGTCAAACCCATCAACCATCTGACGAGCCTGCTCGAAGAACAGCGCGCCGGTCTCCGTGAGGCTGATATGCCTGCTCGTACGATGGAGCAGGCGCACGGAGAGGCGCTCCTCCAGGCTGACAACGTGCTTGCTGGCCATAGCGGGCGAGACACCAAGACGGCTCGCTGCAGAGGTAAAGCTCTTGAGCTCCGCCACGGCACAAAACACCCGAAGGCTCATCAACGTGTCCATAGATTTCTCCGTCTCGCGACGGACTATTATCAAAGGACAGGAAATGATGCCTCAACAATATTGCAGATGATCAATCCGGCGGAAAAGATCACACTCGGGCTCTGGTCCCGCAATCCCGGAGAATAGCCCAGTGATTGATTTCGAAGCTTGGTCCCCCCGCGTTCTTGCCGCTATGAGGATCATCACTGCCTTGTTGTTGATGGAACACGGGTTGATGAAGCTGTTTGCCTTCCCGGCGGCCATTCCGGGCGCTCCCAATCCCCTCCCCGGCATCTTGATCGTCGGGGCCATCCTTGAGGTTACGGGGGGTGCCCTGATTGCGGTGGGATTGTTCACCCGCCTGGCAGCATTCATCTGCGCAGGCGAGATGGCGGTTGCCTATTTCATGTTTCATGCAACCCAGAGCTTTTGGCCTGCCGTCAATCAGGGCGATGCGGCGATCCTGTTCTGCTTCATTTTCCTCTACCTGACCTTTGCCGGTGCGGGCGCGTGGAGCCTTGAGGGGCTGTTTGTCCGGCCGCAGCAACTGGCGAGAGCCTGATCGTGGCGGCGGCAAGGTTCCTACCGACGTACTATCTTTCGCATGGCGGCGGCCCTTGGCCGTACATGGAAGGGGCGATACGAAAGCGCTTCAGCGCGCTTGAGCGTTCGCTGATCTCCATCCGCGGCGAGTGGGATGACGGAGTGCGCGCCGTGCTTGTGATATCGGGACACTGGGAGACGGCGGAGTTCGCCGTCTCATCGGCCGCGCAACCGAACATGGTGTTCGACTATCATGGATTTGCCGAACATCTTTACCAGATCAAGTACGGGGCGCCAGGATCGCCCGAGCTCGCAATGACTGTACAGGCCTTGCTTCAGGCCGGCGGCTTTCCTTGTGCGTGTGATCCGGAGCGTGGTTTCGACCACGGAACGGTCAGCCTTTTGCAGCCTTTCTACCCGGACGCTGTCATGCCGATCGTGCAGTTGTCGGTCAGGCACGATCTGGATCCCCAAACGTACTTCTCGCTCGGACGTCTGCTTGCGCCGTTGCGACGAGATGGCGTCGTCATCCTGGGAAGTGGCTCAAGTTTTCATAATCTGGGCTTGAGGGGGCCTGCCGCAATCGCGCCATCCGGCCGGTTTGACCAGTGGCTGCAGCAGACACTACTCCACTCATCGCCTGACGAGCGGCGTGAGCGTGTCGTCAACTGGACTCTGGCGCCCGATGCACGCATCGCACATCCCCGCGAGGATCACCTGATACCGCTGATGGTAGCGCTTGGTGCCGCCGAAGAGGAGCCAGCTGCACTCGTCTATCATCAACCCGATTTTCTCGGGAGTTGGGCCCTGTCGAGTTTCCGCTTCGGCGAGACGGTCGCAGCCACTTCTTTGAACGGGCAAGCCGCATAACGTACAAATCATCGAGAGACATGAAATGACCGACTGGCTGGCTGCAATGTGGATTTGGCCGGGTCAGGTTTCCAGCTGGTTTTTGCACTTCCAACGAGCTCAACCGCCACAACCGGGCCACACACCGGACTGTTGGACATTCTCGGTGGCATTGGCGTAATTCTTCCTGCGATCAGTCGAATTCAGCGCCTGGAGCCCTCCTCAGAACAGGATTATGGGTAGCTCAAGTCCTCGTCCGACAGGCATAAGCAGCTTCATGCTTCCAAAGAGCGTAAAGAGCCGGCTTCGCCACGCGAAAGGTGGAAGATAATCGCCGCACTCTGCAGCAAGCTGCACCCGAGTGCGGCATACACCGTCAAGCGCGGTGTGCCGCTCAACATCTTACTCTTTAGCCTCTCGTTGTTCATCTTTTGGGGAAGAGGCAAACAAGCGCCGATTTCTGCGCGCTGACAACAATGCACAAACGAGGAGAGGTCGTGAGGAGTTGATTGCCCAAGCGAGGGTGTCAATCAGCCTAATGCTGTAGTTCTCTTTTCAAGCCTGAGTTCGCTTTGTGGGAACGTGGCAGGATTGGTTGCTGAGCGCGCACAGTACTCTGGTGACAGCGCTTGCTAGCGCCACATCGTCGGGGCAGAGCGCATGGCATCAAGCGCGACTTGCTTTAGCCGCTCGGCCGCGATCTCACTCCTCGCCGCGGCGTCGAGCATCTTGGAAGCGACGTGCGCACGAAGGCCGGTCTCATTGGCCGGCACGCCCCTGCAGACTCCTCAAGCACGGTGCGAAGAAGAGCAATGGTTGCTTCGCTCGGCACGGGCCACTCCGAAAGGCCTATCAAAGGATCATAGGATGAGGAAGAGTTCGAATTGCTAGCAAAGCACCACAATATACATCTTTGCCCCGGGGCGGCAAATTTATGCGGAAGACCTCGTAAGCGAGGTGTCAAAAAAGCAAGTAAGTCGAAGGCGAAAACGGCCATAACATCGCATTTCATGACGAATTTCATCGCGCCGGATATACAACTGTCATCTAACTTATCAGCTGCTGGCAACGACATGTATCTGGGCGCGATCTCATAAGCACAGACGAGTGAAGTGCGTCCCTCTTGCAGAACCGGCCTAGCGCCAGATAGAATTATTTCTGATGTCTGACGCTTTTTCTTTTTATGATATTTCACTCAGGCGGCGCCGCCGGAGCTGGTCATGGTGCCTTTTGAACGAGCAAGGCACGCCGGTCATGGCGGGCTCACAACGCAGCCGGCTGGCCGCCAGATATGATGCACACAGGGCCTTGTTCCTGATGCTGAGCGTATCAGCAGGCACGCCGTATTCGGCTTCGGACTCGACAGAGGCCGATCGACCCTATGTGCGCCGGTAATTGCGCAGTGCTCTGTTCGGCCGCTGTTCGAACAATCTCATTACGTATTTAGGATCATCCGGATGTTTGGGACTGTGGTCCGCCAGCAGCGAACCTTACCATCGAGTATCGCGGAGCAGACGTATGATGTTCAATAGGTTTACATCGCCCTCGTCGTGATAGACCTTGACGAAATCGTTCTGAGCTCCCTGCACATTGTGGAACTGGATCTGACGAACCTTCTTTCGTTGCAGGAGGCCGTAGAGAAGCGCGAGCTGATGGACTCCTGCCGGCATCGATTCCCGTATGACGCGCGAAGCCCAGGTGTGCAGCCGTTCCCAGTATTCATCGGAAGACACCCGCCCCGCGGGCGTGAGCGGCAGATCGCGCTTGGCAGTTACGGAAAAAGTCCACGCAACCTCTTGCCCTCGCGCACCTTTTCGACGCCAATCGCCATTGCAGCCATGCGGTGCGATACGCCATCTTGTTTGGCACGGTTAAGGACGCGCTCGAAGGTAACATCTAAAATGTCGTTCAAGCGCGCATTGACTTTCCGCTCAGTCCAGAACAGCCGCTGTACGTCCTGAACCCACTCAAAATAGGATACGATCACACCGCCGGAGTTGCAGAGGATGTCGGGGATGACGAAGATGTCCCCTCTTTGCTCAATGATGGCGTCGGCATCTGGCGTCGTGGGTCCGTTCGCACCCTCGGCCAGAACGCGGCACGATAGCTTCGAGGCATTGGCAGCTGTGATCACTTGCTCGGTCGCGGCGGGGACCAGAATGTCGCACTTGCGGCTCAACAGTTCAGAGGGATCAATCAACGCCTGTTTCGACCAGCCCGCCAGATTTCTGTGCTGCCTGACGTGGCGTTCGATGGCCTCTAACGGCAGGCCAGAGGCGTCATAGTAGGCCGCGGTGTGGTCACCGAGGCCGACGATTTTCACACCCATCTCTCGGGCAAGGATATAGGCCGAAATGCTGCCGACGTTGCCGAACCCCTGAACGATCGCCGTGGCACTGGATGCCCTGACCTGGATCTGCTCGAGCGCTCGGTTCACAAGGTGCGCAACTCCGCGCCCCGTCGCCTCCCGCCTTCCCGCAGTGCCGCCGATCGCCACCGGCTTTCCTGTGACGATTTCATTGATGGCGTGTCCGTTGTACATGGAGTAGGTGTCCATAAACCAGGCCATTACCTGCTCGTTGGTGCCCATGTCGGGTGCCATCACGTCGGTGTTTGGTCCAACGAACGGGATCATCTCCTGCATATAGCGACGGCTGACGGCCTCGAGTTCGCGCGAAGAGAGCTCCTGCGGATCGCAGGCCACCCCGCCTTTGGCGCCGCCATAAGGAAGCCCGGCTAAGGCGCATTTCCAACTCATCCAAATGGCTAAGGCAGCGACCTCGCCGACATCAAGATCCGGCGAAAAGCGAGTGCCGCCCTTTGTTGGGCCGAGTGTCAGGTGATGCTGAACACGATAGCCCTGGAAGACTCTCGTTTGTCCGTCATCCATGTTTACTGGAATCGAAACCGCGATAGCCCGTTTGGGATACAGCAGGCGGTCGCGTGCCTTCTCCTCGATCCCGATGTGGTCGGCAACAAGATGAAACTGCTCCCGCGCCATCTCGAAGACGGGCCCGCTGTAGAGGTTCATGTTAGATCTCCTTAAGGAGTAGGTTCACTGAGGATTGAGTCGCGCACGGAGCCGTCGGAGGCAGCGGCCGGGAAACGCAGCAATCTTCAGAAACTCAATTGGACCTTCAACGACCGGCTCCGGTCCCCAGCAAGGGCGAAGGCGGTTTGTACCTCGTCAAGACCGTAGCAGCCGGTGAGAAGCGGCTTCACATCGATGGCCCGCCTATTGATCAGGTCGACAGCGAGACCAAACTCTTCATGAAACCTGAAAGTCCCGCGAACCTCGATCTCTTTCGCGACGATCGTGTTCTGAGGAAACAAGATATCGCCTCCGAGTCCCAGCTGCAGCAACACGCCCCGTGGTCTCAAGACCTCGAGCCCGGAACGGATGGCGCGCTCGTTTCCTGATGCCTCAAAATGCACATCGAAGTAACCCTTGTTTGCTGCATAGGCAGCAAGCTTCTCCGGATGAGTCGCGACGTTGATGATACGATTGGCTCCCATCTGCTTCGCGTTGCTCAACACCGGGTCTATAACGTCGGTTGCGACAATTTCTTGTGCCCCGTGCGCGAGAGCGGCGATGATTGTCAGGGCCCCAATCGGACCACAGCCGGTGACGAGGACGCGCTTACCGAGCAAGGATCCAGCGCGCGCAACCGCATGCAAAGCTACGGCGAACGGCTCGGCAAAGGCGGCCTCGTTGATCGAAACTCCGTCGCGCACCTTGTAGCATTGCCACTCCTCGGCAATGAGACGCTCGCGGAATGCCCCTTGAATGTGCGGCATCGGCATGGCGCTACCATAGAAGCGCATATTGAGGCATTGGTTTTGCAGACCGCGCAGGCAGTACTCACAGGCATTGCAAGGCCTGCTCGGAGAAACGGCGACCCGATCACCGATGCCGAGTTTGGAGACGCCCCTGCCGATCGCCTTGATCGTACCAGCGACCTCGTGGCCCAAGATCATCGGCTCGCGAATCCGCACCGTGCCGAAGCCGCCATGATTGAAATAGTGCAAGTCGGAGCCACAGATGCCGCCCGCTTCGATGGCAACCTCGACCTGGCCGGGTCCGGGAGTTTCGGATTCACGATCCTCGATCCGGAGGTCGTGAGCGGCATGAATGACGACGACTTTCATCGCTTTCTCCTCAGGCCACGGGTGTGATCAGCGCCGAGCCCGAGAAATGTGCCGCTAGGTTGTCGCGAACCAGCTTGCCCATGGCGCGTCGTGTTTCTGTCGTGCCTGAGGCGTGATGCGGTTGAACGACGACATTTTCTAGGGGTAAAAGCCGTTCATCGATATTTGGCTCATTCCAGAACACGTCAAGGCCTGCTCCCTTGATCGCCTTGGCTTCTAGCGCTCGGATCAGAGCCGTTTCGTCCACGGTCGATCCTCGGGAGACATTGACGAGAATACCGTCAGGCCCGAGCGCATCGAGTACGCGCGCATTGACGATGCCTTTCGTGCTCTCGCCACCAGCCAGCGTCACGATCAGGAACTCCGCGCGGCGGGCCAATTCCACCAGATCGGGGACGAAGGTGTAGGGAAGATCAGCCCGTCTGGCGAGATCGAAATAGGCAACCTCGCAATCGAACGCGGCGAGTCGCTTCGCGACAGCCGCACCGACCCGGCCCATTCCGACCACGCCCGCGCTCTTGCCGGTGACCCGAGTGACCAGCGGCATATTGCCCTTGGTCCAACGTCCCTCGCGCACGAACCGGTCGGCCTGCGGAATCTTCCGCGCAACCGCCAGCAACAGGCCGATGGCCATGTCGGCAACATCGGCGGTCAACACGTCCGGCGTGTTGGTCACCCGGATTCCATTTACCCTGGCGTGGACCAGATCTATAGCGTCGGTCCCCACGCCATAGCATGAGATAATCTCGAGTGCCGGCAACCGTTTCATGAGGTCAGCGGACGCGCCGAGTTCTCCACGCGTGGCGATCGCCCGAATGCCATCGCGATGCTCTTCGATCAAGCGGTCGCGATCCGTCGCTTCCCACAGTTTGTGCACGACGTAGCGCGCGTCGAGATCTTCCATATCCCAGGCAGGATAGGCTCCGATCATCAGCACTTCGGGCTTCGTCGACATGGTATGGACTCCTTTCGAGCCCGGTGTAGGGCCGCAAAATTGATTAAGAGGCGACGGGACGCTTGATCACAGACAGGTCGTGATGCCGCCATCGACATAGAGCGTATGGCCGTTGACGAAGGACGACGCCTCGCCGGACAGAAATACGGCGGCGCCGATCAGCTCGTCGACGTTGCCCCAGCGCGACGCCGGCGTGCGCTTTTCGAGCCATGCCGAGAACTCGGGATTGTCCACCAAAGCCTGGTTCAGGGGAGTCTTGAAATAGCCGGGCGCGATCGCATTGATCTGGAGACCATATCTGGCCCAATCGGCACACATGCCTCGGGTCAGGTTCTTGATTGCTCCCTTGGTTGCGGTGTACGGCGCGATCCCGGGCCGCGCCAATTCACTCTGGACCGACGCGATGTTGATGATCTTGCCTTTACCGCGCGGAATCATATGGCGTGCTACTGCCTGGCCAACGTAGAAGGCGCTTGAAACGTTGGTCTTGAGCAACTCCTCCCACTTCTCGGCCGGAAATTCCTCCAACGGAGTACGGAATTGCATGCCGGCATTGTTGACGAGAATGTCAATCGGCCCGATCGCCTCTTCAATACGTGAGATTCCGCCGCGAACGGCGTCGGACCGGGTCACATCGAAGCTCGTCACTGCCACGTCATGGCCGCCGGCCCTGACGCTTGCCGCGGCCGCATCCAGTTTATTGCGGTCGCGGCCATTCAGCACCACGGAGGCGCCGTGCTCGGCCAGCCCTTGGGCGATAGCGAGCCCGATGCCTTGGGACGATCCCGTCACCAGCGCGCGCCGGCCGGCGAGATTGAATAATTCGAATGCCACGGGACCCTCTCTCGCTGCGTGTGCCTCAGCGCGCAAGCAGCTTCTTGACGCCAGCCAGGCCGACACGCAGGAACGGGTCGGAGTGAATGTAAAAATACCGCACCCCCTGCTCCAGCAGCGCAGGCAGTTCATCCGACGTTACGAGCGTTCCGGCAACCTTGCCGGCCGCGCAGATCTTCTTCACGGCGTAAGCAACCCGCTCCATCACCGCTTGCGGCCGCGGCTGCCCGAACGGCGGCGCGGGCGGATAGCCCATGTTCTGCGAGAGGTCGCCGGGCCCGATGAAGAACACATCGATTCCGTTCACTGCGACCAGTTCGTCGATGCCGTCGATCGCCTTGGGCGTCTCGATCATGGCTATGACCAACCGCTTCTCGTGATCGGCCGGGCATGCGTAGCGCACCGCATCGACGATCGCGCGCGCCTGCTCGGCGGTGTCGACCATCGGCACCATCAGGCCGTCGGCACCGGCATTGAGATAACGGATCAGGACCGGCCGCTCATGAGAATGCGGGCGAACGATCGCGGCGCCGCCGGCACCGCGGATGGCCTGGGCGGTGACCCGGACATCCTCGAAGCTCCAGGTGCCGTGCTCGCAATCGACGAAGATGGCATCCGCACCGAGCTCGACCAGGCGGACTGCCAGGCCCGACGACGAGTGATGCGGCGTGAACATGGTGAGCGCCTCGCCTTTGGCAAGGCGCTCGCGCAACTTGGCTCCGTTCATGGGAGATCCTCTTCGCTAGCTTTTCGGCTTGTCGGCAAGGCCCGCTGGTGCACCGACCCAACGGGCCGTCTCGATGTCCGCGGACGTATCGCGCATGAAAGTCGGACAGATGTGCAACTCGGGGACCACAGCGCCCTTCTGCAGGCTGGCGCAGAGCAGCACCGCGCGGGCGACGTCGTGCGGATTGAGCATCAGCGCCCGCTCGCCCTCGAGCGGCGGCCGCGCACGGTTGTCCATGATGGGGGTGTCGGTCTCGCCTGGAAGGATCGTCGTTGCTCGGATCCCCTGGTTACGAAACGTGTTGTGCAGGAACGTCATGAAGTTCTTCACACCGGCCTTGGCTGCACCGTAGGCCGCTCCGCCGAGCAGGTTCGGATTGACGACGGCCAGCGAGGAGACCGTGATGATCGTGCCATCCTTCTTGGCGATCATGTCATCCAGCACAGCCTGCGTCAGGTTGAACACAGCCGTGAGATTGACGTTGACCGTGGCGTTCCACTCCGCCTCGCTGATGAAACGCGCGTTCAGCACCTTGCTCGCGCTGCCGGCGTTATTAACGAGGATGTCGACCGACCCGACATGGCCTTTCACCCAGGCGACAGTCTCGAGGATCGCATCCCGCGACGCGACGTCGAGCGCGCGAGCGACGGCTTTGCCACCCGCCTTCTCGATCACGGACACAACTTCACGGAGCGGCGCGATACGGCGCCCCGTCACGACCACCGCCGCGCCTTCCCGCGCAAGCAGGATCGCGGTCTCGCGCCCGATCCCTGTTCCCGCACCCGTCACGAGCGCGATCTTCCCATCGAGCAGACCCATGATTGTCCTATTCGGCGGCGGTCGCCGCCACGGTTGAGGGCTGATAGCCGTAAATCTGCCTCGCGGCAGCCGTCGTAATCAACCCTTCCGCAAGGTCGAGCTCGATCAATTCCGCACTGCGCTCCGACGTCTTGCCCCAACCGCCACCGCCCGGCGTCTCAACCTCCAAGCGATCGCCGGTCTTGAGGACGACCTTGCCCTTGGGAAACTGCGGTTCGCCATTCCGGTAAACCTTGCCGGCGCTGCCCGACTTGCCGCCGACCACACCGAAGCAGGGATGGCGCACGCGCTCCGACGCCAGGTAGATGTTCATGGGATTGCGTCCGAGATTGCGCAGCACGACGCGCTGGCCGAGACCGCCGCGGCTCTTGCCGGCGCCGCCGGAATCCGCGATCAGCTCCTTGCACTCCGTGAGCGCGGGCACCGCAATCTCGAACATCTCGATCGCCGTGACCTTGCAATTCGACGGGAAGCTCAGCGTGTCAAGTCCGTCGAATTCAGCGCGGGCGCCCTGCCCGCCATGGAAATTCTGCACCGAACCATATTGCGAACCATCGTCACGCCGTCCGACGCAATTGGCGGCCCAAATCGGCGCGCCGCCGCTGTCGCCCATCACCTTGCCGGGCACCACGCCTTCGAGCGCTTTGAAGATCAGGGATGGGATCACATGCCCGATGAGGTTGCGCGAATTGCCTGCCGTCCATTCCTCCGGATTGAGGATACACCCGAGCGGCGCCTCGTCCGTGATCGGCGTGATGCAGCCCTCGTTGTTCGGCGTGTCGGGGTCGAGCAGGCATTTCAACGCATAGACCGAGTGAGCATAGCGATAATTGGTGCGGCAGTTGATCGAGTGAAGAATCTGCTCGGATGTCCCGGTGTAGTCGACGTGAATGGAATCGTCGCGGACGATCACGGCCGCCCTGAGCGTGACGTCGGTATCGTAGCCGTCGAGCAGCACCTCGGCGCTGTAGGTGCCGTTCGGCCATTGCCGGATCGCGCGGCGGGTCTGCGCTTCGGAGCGGGTGTGGATCGCGTCCGCGAGTTCGTCGATCCCGTCGAGATCATACTCGTCGAGGAACTTGACCAGCTCGCGGCCCATCACGTTGTTGGCCGCGATCATGGATTCGAGGTCGCCCATCACCTCGGTCGGCAGGCGGACGGAGGCGGCAATGATCTCGAGGACGTCCTGGTTGGGAACGCCGGCCTTGTGCAGCTTCACGATTGGGAAGCGAATGCCCTCCTCGAAGATGTCGCTGGCCTCGGAGTGTAAGGGCGCGCCGCCGATGTCAGGAAGATGGGCGATCGAGCCCGCATAGGCCACGACCTTGCCTTTCTTGAAGATCGGCGTGATCATGGTGACGTCAGGCAGATGGCCGGTGCCGATCTCGGGATCGTTGGTGGCGAGCACGTCGCCCTCTTGCAACGTCTCGGCCGGAAACTTCGGCAAGAAGTATTTCTGCGCGGCGACCGGCAGCGAGGTGATGAACACCGGGATCGACCAAGTGCATTGCGCGAGCGCGCGGCCGCGGCTGTCGAGCAGCACCGTCACATAGTCGTGGTTCTCGCGCACGATCGGCGAGAACGCGGTGCGGCCGAGCACGATGTCGGCCTGGTCGGCGATGAAGATCAGTCGATTCCACATCACCTGCAGATTGATGGGATCGTTGAAATCGGCAGCGTTCACGGACATGGTGGCGTCCTCCCTAGGCGATATTGATCACGAGGTTGCCGTTGATGTCGACGTGCGCCGTGCCGCTCGGCCCGACGACGGCGGTCGACTCTCGTTGCTCGACGATGGCAGGCCCTTGGATGGCTTCGCCAACCGGCAGCTTGTAGTGATCGTAAACCGGCGTTTCGACGAAGCCGCCGCGCTCGCTGAAATAGACCGAGCGCGTGCCCTTCTTCGCCTCGGCAGCATGGCGAGTGTGCGGACGGGTCACCCGATCCTTCTCACCGCTGGAGCGCAGGCGCCAGGTGATCACCTCGACGGACGAGCCCGCGACGGTGCGGCCGAACAGCTCGCGATAGAGCTTGTAGAAATTGCTGAGCAGCTGTTCGAAGAATTTCTCGCGCGGCAGGCTGCGATTGGGCAGCGCGACCGTTATCTCGTGGCCCTGACCGACATGGCGCATGTCGACCGTGTAGCTGTTCACGATCGTCTCCGGCGCGACCCCGGCGGCGCGGACGACTTCTGCACCTTGCGCGGAGAGATCGCCAAGCAGGCGATCCATTGTCTCAAAGTCCCAATTGTCCACCTGCATCGGGAAGCTCGCCGACAGATCGACCGCGACCGGCGCAATCAAGAGGCCGATCGCCGACGTGACGCCGGCGCCTGTCGGGCAGATGATGCGCTTGATGCCGAGCTTGCGCGCGATGCCATAGGCATGCACGGGGCCGGCACCGCCGAACGCGACCATCGGCAGGCTGCGCGGATCGACGCCGAGGTCGGTCGCATGCACGGCGGCCGCCTTGCTCATGGATTCATTGACGAGATCGTGGATGCCGAAGGCGCAGCGGGGAACGCTGACGTCGAGCGACGCCGCAAGCTTCGTCATCGCCGTCAACGCCGCGTCCTTCGAAACCTTGAACGAACCGCCGACGAAAGATTCGGTGCCCATATAGCCGAGCAGGATGTCTGCATCCGTCACGGTCGGCTCGGTGCCGCCGCGCTGATAGGCGGCCGGCCCAGGCATCGCGCCCGCCGAGCGCGGCCCGACGTCTAGCAGGCCGAGTGGATTCTTGGCCGCGATCGAGCCGCCGCCGGCGCCGATCTCGATCATCCGGATCGACTGGATTTTGAGCGGAAAGCCCGAGCCCTTGCGGAAGCGATGATAGTGCGCGACCTCGAGGTCGGTGCCGACGGTCGGCTCGCCGTTCGGGATCAGGCACAATTTAGCGGTGGTGCCGCCCATGTCGAAGGACAGCACACTGCCCTCCCCGGCGATGCGGCCGAATTCAGCAGCAGCAACGGCGCCGGCAGCCGGGCCCGATTCAATCAGGCGCACCGGCAGCTCCGCAGCGCGGCTGCTCGGCACGAGACCGCCCGACGAGGTCATCCAGAGCACTTGGCGATTGATGCCCGTTGCGGCGAACTCACGCTCGAGATGGGCGACGTGGCCGGACATCTGCGGCCTCGTATACGCGTTGACGACGGTCGTCGAGGCGCGGTCGAACTCGCGGACCTCCGGGCAAACCTCTGATGACAGCGACACGAAGATATCGGGATCTTCTTCGCGCAGCAACGCCGCGATGCGCTGCTCATGATCAGGATATTTGTAAGCGTGCAGCAGGCAAACGGCGACGGACTTGATGCCTTCGTGGCGCAAGCGTCCGGCGATCTCGCGGACCGTGTCCTCCTCCAGCGCCGTGATCACTTCGCCGTTGGCCGACATCCGCTCGACCGCACCAAAGCTGTTCGCGCGCGTCACCAGTGGATCGGGGTACTTGAGATTCAGATCATAGAGATCGTAACGTCCCTCGTTTCGAATGCGCAGCATGTCCTGGAAGCCGGCGGTCGAGATGAAGCCGGTCTTGACGCCCTTGCGCTCCAGCACCGCATTGGTGACGACGGTGGTTGCGCCGAGCACCTGCAGATGATCGAGATCGACGACGCTGCCGAATTCCGCGAGCAGTTCGGAGACGCCGCGAACCACTGCCTCGGCAGGATTCGCCGGCGTGCTCAGCACCTTGTGAAGATGCAATTCGCAGTTGTCGTCGAGCAGCGCGAAATCGGTGAAAGTTCCTCCGGTGTCGAATGCGAGCTTGGCCATTTGTTTCCTCGAAGCGATTGTCTTCGAGCGTAGGAAAAGCGGTCGCACACGACCACCACAACTCACGTCTGCCGCCATAGGTTTTGTTTATGGCCTAGCGAAACCAGTGCCCGGGCACCGGCAAAGCGCAGGCTTCGACGTTCAGCGGTATTGCTTAGGCCGCCTTAATGCCCTGCGGATGGCTGCGCATCAGCTTCTCGACCACGGTCAGAAGCACCGATCGCGTGGCAAGCGCTGGCTCCGACAGCGGAAGATGGTCGGAGACGCACAGCGAGACGGTCGCCTCGATCGCGGGACGCACCAGCCGTCGCACCTCGACACCGGCAAAGCTCGATGCGCTGGCGGCGGCGACCGAGGCCGGCAGGATGGTCGAGCCCAGCCCTTCGGTCACGGCCGCACCAAGCGCGGAGACCGATTCGATCTCCGAGGCGACATTCGGCGTCACCCGCGCCCTCGCCAGGGACTCGTCGATCAGGCGGCGCAGGAAATGGCCTTGGCTCGGGAGCAGCAGTTTGACGTCGGCCAACGCCGATAGCGGCAACGGCTCGTCAGTCGGCGTCTTCGCCGTCGTCTCGGCGCGCGAAACCAGATACAGCTCCTCGCGAAACAGCGGCTGCAACTTGACGCCCTTGATTGGACCGGAGCCGTAGATCATGGCCATGTCCATCTTGCCGGTCATGATCAGCTCGCTCAAGACATGACCAAAGCTGTCATTGATATGGACGATGATCTGCGGATGCAGCGCCGACATCTCCTTCAAGATCGGCAGGGACAGCGTGCTCGACGCCGAATAAGTCGCCAAGCCAATCGACACCCGTCCCGCCAGCGCCTTGGTCGATTGGTCGATATCGATCTGGGCCTGCTCGATCTGCTTCAGCAACAATTGCGCATGACGGTAGAGGATCAGGCCGGCTTCGGTCGGCACGATGCCGTGATTGCTGCGGAGCAGCAGCTTGTGCTTGAAATGGCTCTCCAGTGCCGCGATCTGCTGCGACAGCGCCGGTTGCGCGGTGCGCAAGAGGCCGGCAGCGCGCGAAACGCTGCCGGCATCGACCACCTTGACGAAGCTCTTCAGCTTCCTGAAATCGACGCTCATGAGGATGGAATGCTGCTCTGGAACCACGCTCCTGACCGGCAGTATCCCTTATCTAGCCCATTGATTTCAATCGGTTTCTCAGCGCAGCGCCCGGCAGGCCTGTTCGATACGGTCGCAGGCGTCCTTGATCGCCTCCATAGAGGTCGCGATCGACAGGCGGAAATAGGGCGAGAGCCCATAGGCCGCCCCCTGCACGGCGGCGACGCCGACGCCGTCCAGCAGATAGAGCACGAAGTCAAGATCGTTCTCGATAACCTTGCCCTCGGGCGTGGTCTTGCCGATCACGCCGGCGCAGCCGGGATAGAGATAGAAGGCGCCATCAGGCACCAGGCATGACAGGCCAGGAATCGCATTGAGCCGCGCACAGGCATAGTCGCGGCGCTCCTTGTAGAGCTTGACGCTGTCGCGTACGAAGGACTGGTCGCCGGTCAGCGCATGGGCCGCAGCTGCCTGGCTAATGGATGACGGACAGGACGACATCTGCGATTGCAGCTTGTTGATCGCCGAGACCAGCGGCGCGGGACCTGCGGCATAGCCGATCCGCCATCCGGTCATGGCGTAGGTTTTGGACACGCCGTTGGTGAGCAGGACGCGATCCTTCAGGGCCGGTACTGCAGCGGCGAGCGTCGTTGCCGGCTCGTCGCGATACCAGATCTGATCGTATATGTCGTCGGAGAGCACGAGGACGTTGGGGTGGCGCAGCAAAACGGCGCCGAGCGCTTCGAGGTCGCTGCGGGAATAGGCCGCGCCGGTCGGGTTCGATGGCGCGTTGAGGATCAGCCAGCGCGTCTTCGGTGTGATCGCAGCTTCCAGCGCATCAGCCGTCAGCTTGAATCCCTGGTTTTCCGAGCAGCGGATGACGACCGGCTTGCCGTCATTGGCGATGACCATGTCGGGATAGGAGACCCAATAGGGTGCGGGAATGATCACCTCCGCCCCCTCCTCCACGCTTGCCATCAGCGCGAGGAACAGGATCTGCTTGGCGCCGCCGCCAACGCAGATCTCGTTGTCGGCATACTCCAGCCCAAGGCGCCGCTTGTAGTCGGCAATGATACCTTTGCGCAGCGCGATGGTGCCGTTGACGGCGGTGTATTTCGTTTCTCCACGGTCGATCGCCGCATGTGCCGCCGCCTTGACGTCGTCGGGAGTGTCGAAATCGGGCTCGCCGATCGCCATGTCGACGATGTCGCGGCCGGCGGCCTTAAGTTCGCGCACGCGCGCAGACGCTGCGGTGGTCGGGGATATCTTGATGCGCGAGACGCGCGCGGCCGGCACGAAGATCGTCACTGTGGTCGTCCTTTGAGTTGCAAAGTGTGTCAGTGCTCGACGTTGGTTTCGCCGCGCATGCGCCCGGTGAGGAACAGCTCGCCGAGTTCTTCGTGCGTTATGTCGGCGGGCCGGCCATCCCAGATCACCTTGCCGAGCCGCAGGATGACGGCGCGCTGCGCGACCTGCATGGCCTTCTTGGTGTTCTGCTCGACCAGCAGGATGGTCTGGCCGGCCGCGTTGATGCGTGCGAGTTCGTCGAACACGATACCGATCGCGGTCGGCGACAGCCCGACCGAGGGCTCGTCGACCAGCAGGATTTTTGGTCGCTGCAGCACGGCCATCGCGACCTCGAGCAATTGCTGCTCGCCGCCGGACATATTGCCCGCGAGCGTGTTGCGGCGGGTCTTCAGGATCGGAAAGAGATCGTAGACATAGTCGCGCTCCGCCTTCACTCTGGCATCGCGCAGCGTGTAGGCGGCCATCTGCAGATTTTCGTCGACCGTCATGACCGGAAAATTGCAGCGGCCCTGCGGTACCCATGAGATGCCTTCGGCCAGGATCGCGCGCGACTTCAGCGTGCCAATGTCCTTGCCCCGCCAGTTGATGCTGCCGCCCTTGACGGTGGTCATGCCATACAGGGTCTTGAGCAGGGTCGACTTCCCGGCGCCGTTCGGACCCATCAGCGCAACGAACTGCCCTTGCGGAACGTCGAGATCGACGCCGTTGAGAATATCGAGCGAGCCGTAGCCCGCGCGCAGTCCCTTGATCGAGAGAGAGGGTTCAGCCACCGAGATAGGCCTCCCGCACTGCCTGGTTTTGCACGATCTCGTCCGGTGTTCCCTCGGCGAGCTTGCGGCCCTGGTCGAGCACGACCACGCGCCTGCACAGGCTCGTGACAACGTCGATATTGTGCTCGATGATCAGGAAGCTGACGCCGAACGAGGTGTTAGCAAGACGAATGCTCTCGACCACGCGCTCGATCAGTTTTGGATTGATGCCGGCCATGGGCTCGTCGAGCAGGATGAGTTTTGGCTCGGGCATCAGCATCGAGGCGAACTGGATCAGCTTCTGCTGCCCGCCCGAGAGCTTGCCCGCGGGCTGGAAGCGCACGTCCCAAAGGCCAGCGATCTTGATCAGCTCACGCGCCCGCTCCCGCAACGCCGCGACGCGGTTGCGCGCCGCGGCGCCGATGCCGAAGGTCGACCAGATTCCGGGGAAGGTGAACATCTGACCGGCGATGACGAGGTTCTCCTCGATATCGAGCGCCGAGAATACCACCGTCTTCTGGAACGAGCGCAGCATGCGTCCTTCGCGCGCGATATCGTTCAGCGACCAGCCGGTGATGTCCTGACCGTCGAGCTTCACCGCACCTGCGCTTGGCCGCGCAAGTCCAGTCACGCAGTCGAAGAAGGTCGACTTGCCGGAACCGTTGGGGCCGATCAGCCCGCAGATCTCGCCGCGATTGACATGCAGATCGACGCCGTCGACCGCGCGCACGGCCCCGTAGGATTTGCAGAGCCCGGAGATGTCGAGGATCGGCAGCCCGTTCATTTGCGCCTCTCGAGAAATGACCAGAAGCGACCGATCAACGGGGCGAACCCGTTCGGGAACCAGAACACGAGCGCGAGCAGGAAGAAGCCGTACGCGATCATGCGCAGTTCCGGCGCAACGCGCAGCGCTTCGGTGAGGCCGACGAATAGTAGGCTGCCGAAGATCACCCCCGAGATGGTCCCCGCCCCGCCGCCAAGCACGATGATCAGCATTGTCGTCGAGTAGTACATCTGGAAGGTCAATGGGCTGACGACGGTCAAATAATGCGCATAGAGACTGCCGCCGAGCCCGGCGAAGGCGGCGCTGATCATGAAGACGACGAGCTTGTAGTGCCAGGTCGGGATTCCGACGGATTCGGCCAGCGTCTCGTTCTCGCGAATGGCGATCATGTTGCGACCGGCAGGCGATCGCACGATCAGATAGACGGCGAGAGTCGCCAGCGCCGCGATGGCAAGCACCAAATAATAGAAACCGACGGTCCCTGATACCGTGAATGAGGCCGGCCCGAGCGCGAAGTGAGGCTTGGGAATTGCCGCCAGGCCCATGTCGCCGCGCGTCAGGCTGATCCAGTTCTTGGCGATCGCCTGGCCGATGATGACGAAACCGAGCGTGCACATCACGAACGACGTCGAGCGCAACCGCAGCGCCGGGATGCCAAGCGGCAGCGCGATGGCGCCGGTCACGAGGCCCGCAGCGAGGAAATTCAGATAGAACGGCGTGCCGAAATGCACCGCCAGCAGCGCCGACGTGTAGGCGCCGATGCCGAAGAACGCTGCCTGCGCCAGCGACAACAGCCCGGTATAGCCAAGCAGCAGGTTGAGACCATGCGCCGGCAGCAGGAAGATCAACGCGATGATGATCGCATGCAGCGGATAATTGCCGAGGAACAGCGGTGCGATACAGGCCAGCCCAATCAGCGCGAGGCCGAAGGGAATGCGAAGATCGCGTCCCGTCGTCGCAACCGGGCTTCCGGCTTGCGTCATGGTCTGGTCCCGGACGATCTCGGTCATGTCACATCCATGCGATCAGAAGCGCGCCTGCGCGGAGAACAGCCCGTGCGGTCGCCACATCAGCACCAGCATGAGGGTCGCAAAGCCCACGGTGTCGCGAAATTGCAGGCCGACGTAGGTGGCAACAAGGCTCTCGGCGATACCGAGGATCATCGCCGCGACGAACGTGCCGCGGACATTGCCGAGCCCGCCCATGATGATGATCGGAAGCGTTTTGAAGGTGATGAGCTCTCCCATGCCGCCATAGACACTTACATTGACCGGCGCCGTCAGCACGCCGGACAGCCCCGCAAGGCCGGCGCCGAGGATGAAGGTCCACAGAGCAATATGGCGGACATCGATGCCGACCACCGCGCAGCACTCGATGTTCTGCGACACCGCGCGCATAGCCTTGCCCATCCTGCTGTAGGTGACCATCAATTCGAGGCCAACGAACACGATCAGGCCGACGATGATGATCAGGATGCGCTGCTCGGCCAGCGTGAAGCCGAATATACTCACCGGCTCGATGTAGCCGCCGGAGAAGAACTTGTAGCTGCCACCGAACACCAGGATAACCGTGTTCTGCAGGATCAACGCGACACCGAGAGTTGCGAGCACGCCAGCCTCGGCTGGCGCCCCCACGATGCGTTGCATCACGAAATTGCCGACCACAACGGCGATCATCGCCGTCGCCACCACGCCGATCACGATCGCCACCGGATAGGGCAGATCGAAATAGTCGATCGCGAACCAGGCCCCGAAGGTCCCCAGCATATAGTATTCGCCATGGGCGAAGTTGATGGCGCGCAGCACGCCGAAGATCATCGTCATGCCGACGGCAACGATCGCATAGACCGATCCGGACACGATGCCGTTAACGACTTGCTCGATGATCGTGTAGAACATGTGCGTTCCGTTGCGCCGTCTTACTTCGGATAGTCGATCTCGGCCGAGTAGGCTCCCTTGATCGCGGGCTTGCCGTGCTCAATCTCCAGCAGGATCATCGGCAAGCGGGCCTGATTGTGATCGTCGAAGGTCACCTCGCCAACTGCGCTTTCGTAGTGGATGGCGGAGAGCGCGGCGCGAACCTTCTCGCGATCGATGCTCTGAGCCTGCTCGATCGCCTTTGCGAGCAGATGAACCGTCTCCCAATGCACATAGGCGTGATTGTTCGGCGCCTCGCCGTACTCGGTAACGAACTTCTCGACGAAGGCCTTGCTCTTCGGAGAATCATACGCCGGAAGCCAGGCCGCCGCCTCGATGGCTCCTTCGAGCGCCTTCGGCGCTGCCTTGATCGAGCTCGCCGTATTGAATTCGGCATTGCCGATCAGCGGAATCTTGCCGGCGATGCCGACTTCGATCATCTGGCGCCCGACAATGGGCGTGCTATCCGCGTTGCCGTACATGATGATGGCCTGAGCACCGGAATCGCGGATCTTGGAGAGCACGCTGCGGAAATCGACCTCGCCTTCCTTATAATAGTCTTCCGTCAGGATCTGGCTCTTGAAGCGAGGCAGGTACTTCTTGGTGAACTCGATGGCCGCGCGCCCATAGTCGGTATCGACGGAGAGCACGGCGTATTTGGTGAAGCCTTTCTTCTCGGCAGCGTATTGCAGCACGATCAGGGCGCGGTTCTCATCGGTGGGATAGTTGCGGTAGGTCCATTTGAAGCCGCCGACGCCCGCCTTGTAAGTAATCTTCGGGTTCGAGGAGGCGGCATTGAGCAGCAGCACGCCGGCGTCCTCGGCTACTGGCTGCATTGCGAGCGTCACCGAGCTCGAGACGTCGCCGATGATGTAGTCGACCTGGCTCTGGTCGATCAGGCGCCGGGTCGCCGAAACGCCTTCGACCGGCGTGCCCTGGCTATCCGCAGGCATGACATTGATCTTGCGGCCGCCGACGCCGCCACCTGCGTTGATCTCCTTCGCGGCCATCTCGGCGCCGCGCAGCGAGAAAGCGCCGTAGCGGGCATTCGGACCGCTCATTGGCGCGACCAAGCCGAGCTTGACGGTGCCATCCTCGCCCCGGGCGAAGGCACCGGACGACATGGTCTGAAGCCCAATCAGAGCGGTTCCGATACAAAATCCCCGACGGCTCAACTCGATCGTCATTTCCCCGCTCCGTTGCTGCTACAAAATGATGCGTCCGCGAACTCTGCCACTTCAGTGGTCTTGCCCTGGGAATTTTTTGCTGCGGTCGACGGTAAAAATAGATTTACGTTCGATGACAGGGGAAGCACGACTGCGGTCTGCCGCCATAGCGAATTCTTATGGCCGGCTAGGCCATCGCGACTTGCCTGCCGCGGACCTGTTCGCCCTGGCGACGACGGGTCGGCATCACTGCGCAGTCGACCACACCACAATCAGTTCGCACGCGCAGCACGCGATGTCGGCGTGCTGTCACGAATTACTGGCTCGCCGCTCCCAAATACTGGAATCGGATGTTTGAGCATACCGCTCGGGATGAATAGCTGCTTTGATCTCTGCGGCTTTACCGTCAGGTGGCCCGGGCGAGCGAGCGTTCTGGCGGAGATAGCGCGTGATCTCCGGCAACGTCATCGGGTTCAGGACCCGGTCGGCTCGTCTCATTTCGTTTGCGCGCCCAGCATGATCGGCGTCGTCTGGATTAGCTTGAGCGATCTCACCATCTTTTCGACGGTAGCCTTGTACGTCTTGAAATGATCCGTTGCGAGGTGAGATTCGTAGGCGGCCCTGTTCCGATAGATCTCGAAGACCTTGACCTTCGTGGGGTTGTCTCTTTCGGACACGGCGTACAGGACCAGGATGCCGGGCTCTTTGCGAATTGCTGCATCGATCTGCTCCTGCACCGCGGCCCTGTAGGCGTCCAATTGGACGGGATCGACCTCGATCTGCGCAATCTGTACGTACTGTTCGTCGGCCTCCTGGGCGACGGCACCACCGGTGAGCGTCGCGGCGTGCATCGATGCGCCAAGAGCAAAAAGGTGCTTTGCGGTCATCGTCGCCTCCTCAACGACGTTGTTCTGAACTTCAATCAAGCACGGTCTGTCCGCGATCACTTGAGATATTGCTCGACGGAGTGAAACGTATCCGGTCGTAACGAGTGAGTTGCTTCCTTTGAGACGGAGACTCAGCGACGCAGTTGCGTACGTGGCCGTGCTGCCCTTGTAAGGTTATTGGGACCCGCGCAGCAGCGCCTACAGCCTTTCAAGGAGATGCGTAACGACGCTGGGTCGGCTGGGGCTGCCGCCAGCATAGGATGGCGGATATCAGCGCTCTCGCTCCTTCATTCTTGCCCCCTCGTAATGCACCTGGTCTTTGTCGGTTGTCGCTCGTTGGCGCTCCTGAACAGAGTCTAGGACACTTGCGCGTGCAAACGAACGACCGTTTTCGACATGGTGCGCGATCCGCTCCTTGGCGAAGGCCATAATGCTCTGGCGGGCATGCTCATCGTTCGGCAGAGCGCGTTCGACAAGTTTGTTGATGACGACCATCTGGGATTGGGCCGCCAGCAGGTCGGAATCATGCGCGGCCGCCGGTCGGTCCGCACGGCGTTCCTCCACTGTCACACTCCACATGTTGCGCCACATCTTCCGCCGTTCAGTGCCTGCGATTCCTGTGGCGGCGTCTATGACTTTGATCGCCCTGATGACGGGTTCGACGCCATCCTTTCGCAGAGAGATGCGGTCGCCAGGCCTGGCGCCACTGTCTGCGACGTCGTTTACAACGCCGGCGCCCCAGACCTGATGTCGCCGGCCATCATCCAGTTCGATGGCTACATAGGTGGACGGTTCCGCGTCGGCCCGGTTGCGATACGGGCCGAAACCGACTTCCATCAGACGTCCGGAAACGCCCTTGTCGTGGTCGAGCCTATCCGCCTGCAGTGACCTGTCGGAGGCCGAGCGAGCCTCTAAACCGTTGGTCCGGGCCTGGGCTCGATCCCATGCGGCTCGTCGGTCAGTGAGCGCCTGGCGATCAAGCTCGTTTGCCTGATAGCCCTGCACCTCTATTCCGCGCGCGCCAGCCTCGAGCCACGCCTCGCGCCGGAACTCGACGGAACCACGGACGTGAAGTGCCTCCCACTGGCGATGCTGTGCCACGCTGACCATGTCCCGGATTACCTCGGCGGTAGCTATGCGAGTGACGAGGCGATCGTCAGTAGACTTGAACGCAAGATACTCTTTTCGCTCATCGGCATACAGCCGCGCTTCGCGGCCAGATCCATCCTTTTCGGACTCACTGGCCACCACGTAATATTTCCGACGGATACGGTCCGGAAACGCACTATCGGTGACCTCCGCGGACGAAGGCTTGTTGGGGGTTGTTGCTACGGACCCGTCTTCCTCCATTTCTCGAGCGGAAGCACGCCCCGCGCGACGTTGCCGCTCTAGGCTGAATTCCTCGCTCACGTTATGCCTGTCGTTCATGCTGCTCACGCTTCTGCTTGCGGCCGGTCCGCTGCGTCTGCGGAATGACCTGAGCGTCGATGTAGTTCAGGGTCCAGGCTTTCAGCTCGTCTTCGGAGAGGCCTTCGAGGTCGACATCCACGTTACCGAAATCAAAACTTGCGTCGGCAGGGATCGTGGAGGGGTCGGCCACCTCCTCATCGGTCATGGGCCGCGCTCTGAGTACCACGCGCAACTCGGCAATCTCGGAGCGCAGCTCCTTGATCTCAGCGTCGAGCAGTGCGTTTGAACGACCTTTGAGCATCTGCGGGACAGGCGCCGGCAGCAATCGTTTCAGAAAAGATTTATCCTCATAATAAATGATCTTGTCGGCGATAATGGGGCGAATGCCGGTGCCGAGAATGAAGGCTTTGGATTTCGGAAGAAGCTTCAGCTCTTGCGGCAGCATCAGGGCGCGACGATGCTCGGATACCGTCTCACTGGTAGACCGCCTGTTAAGTCCTTTCGGTCCGCTGCGGCTGCGTGCAGTCACCGTATCGTAGCCAATGCGATCCGAGAGCTCATTCGCCACGTCCTGCTCCTTGGGAGCAAACACGACCTCCACCGCGTGGTTGGTCATGAAGTTCCGGGCCGCATCGACCCCGTAGATCGCGCGGAGCTGCGCCGGGCTCTGGACGACAGTGAGGAGGCGAATGCCGTACCCGGCGACGAAGGCGACCGATTTCGCCAGCACATTGACGTTGCCCAGCGCCGGAAATTCGTCCAGCAAGAGCAGCACCTTGCGAGCGAGTTTGGGGTTTTGTTCGGGTAGTTCGCGGGTGTTGAGGTCGACCACCTGCTGGAAGAACAGATTCAGGAGCGGCGCCATGCGATCGAGATTGTCGGGCGTCACGCCGAGATAGATCGACATGGGCTGCTGCCTCAGCTGCCGCAGATCGAAGTCATTGGCCGAGGTTGCGGCATCAATGCGGGGATTGAGCCAGAGGCCAAGGCGGGCCGTCACAGTCTTGCGGACCGAGTTCAACGTATTCTCGGAGGCAGCGAGAAAATCGATCAGCGCCGTGATGCAGTGCCGCGATAGCGGGGAAGAACCCATCTTGCGCTCGGCGATGGTCTTGTCGAAATGAGCTTTGAGATCCTGAGTCGCTGACAGCTGGCGCAGGATCTCACCGATCGTCAGTGGTAGGCCCGGCGTTTCCGCGACAAAACCGCCAATCGCTACGAAGGCCGAACGTGCCGCCTCGAACCAGAACGGATCGCCGCGGCTCTCGGCCGGAAACAACATCACCGCGATGCGCTGCAGATCGTCATAGAGGTCGGCGGGATCGCTGCGCACATAGCCCAGGGGATTGTAACGCGCGGTGCGACCGTTCTCGTCGAGCGGGTCGAAGAGATGGACCTCCTGGCCGTGCCCAGCGCGAAAGCCTGCCGAACGATCCCAGTTCTCTTTCTTGACATCGAGGGCAACAACCGAATCCGGCCAATTGAGCAGGTTAGGAATGACATAGCCAACGCCCTTCCCGGCGCGGGTTGGGGCGTAGAGGAGGACGTGTTCCGATCCGCCGAAGCAAAGCATTTGTCCATCTTTGCGGCCGAGCAGCAGACCCTCCTTCGATCGCAGGCCGGCAGCCTTGATCTCGCGCTCGGTTGCGAAACGGGCTTTGCCGTGAAGGGGAAGCGGACGCTGTCGGAGAATGGCGCCGAGCAGACCAAAGACGACAATCAAGCCGGCGAGGGTCGACAGTGTCAGCCAGCGGTCGAAGCGTGGGTCAGCGCCATAGCGCGGCCAGCCCGTGGCGATCTCCGACCAGTGAAAGCCGCCATCGTGAAGTCTGAGCCCGAGCAGCAGAACGTTCGAGGCGACCAGCAGGAAGACTGCACCGGCCAAAAGCGCAAGCGCCGTGCTCCGGGCTGCCTTAACGGGCGTGGTCGCGTTTGCGAACGGGGTCATAGTAGATTTCCGAGATGCGGTAGCGGCCGTTACGCTTCTGCATTTGGACGACGACGTCGACTAAGTGCAGCAAGAGCGAACGGATGTCGTCGCGATGGAGGTCCCGTCCCTCCGCGCTCTCCTTGACCAGCAGTGTCATTTGCTCGAAGGCAAGGCGGGCGCTGTCCGCGTGAACGGTCGTGATCGATCCCGGGTGCCCCGAATTCACATTCCGGAGATAAAAGAAGGCGGTGCCGTCGCGAAGCTCCTGCAGCAGGATGCGGTCGGGCCGCATGCGCAAGGACGACTCGAGGAGTTCGCGAGGGCCGATTTTGGCCATACCCTGCCCGTCCTTGGCATAGAGCAGCCGGACGCAATTCTGATGCGGGATGACCAGCTCGGCGGTGTCTTCAATGGTGATCAGCCGCTCATGCGCCGGGATCGCCGCAATCAGTGCCTTAGACAGAGTGGTCTTGCCGGAACCCGTCGCCCCCGAGATCAGGATGTTGCGGCGGGTGCGCACCGCAAGCTCAAGGAACTCGCGCCATTGGCCGGCTTCTTTCAGAGCGAGCAGTCGATGCTCGTCAGCGTCCAGCTCGTCACTGGCGGAGCGGACCTCATCGAACAGCTTTACCTGCTCAAGAGCGTCCAGGTTCATAGTCAATGTCGAGGGTTTACGGATTGTGAGGCTGATCGTGCCAACAGGCACGGCTGGCGGAACGACGATCTGGCAGCGCTCCTCGCCGAGTAGGCTTGTCGAGACCATCGGGTATTCCGGGCCGATGTCCTGACGGGTGTGACTGGCGGCCGCGGTTGCTAGATGTGAGAGGTACGTTTGCGTGAGGGCAGCGGCTTCATGCCTGGTCCAACCGCCGGGCCCTTCCACCAAAATCTCGCCCGGGCGGTTGACGACGATTTCAGTGAGGGTGTCGTCTGCCAGGTATGGCGCCAGTGGCTCGAGGTAGCGCGCCAGCACCAGCCGACCACCGTCCCGCTCGATCGACGCGGCCGTGGTCATTTCGTCACCATTGCCGGTCCGACGAGGCCTCCCGGGAGGGTGCGGTCGAGAATCTGGGTGCGGCTTTCGATCCGTTTGAGCCGGTAGACCGACGAGAAATCGAGGTCGCGCGCGACAAAGATGTTCACGAGCTCGCCCTGATTCTTGCTCAGCGTTGGCGGGATGTTGATGGATTGCTCGACGGCAATGCCGGCGGCGGTGTTCGTCGCGCCAGCCGTGTTGTTGATCTGGATCGATCCGTCTTGCAGCTGCTGGCGTCCGATCGAAGAGGCATCGCCGACGATTGACAGCAATAGCGCCGAGCCGAAGCGCTCCCACAAGTGCGTGTCGATGTCGCCATCGAACCCCGCCCGGCCGAGCGCATCCGTGGCGGGCGAGGCCAGCGCCACGATGACACCTGTCGGAGTTTTGGCGCGAGTCCATAGAACGAACATCCGTTTGGAACCGCGCCGGACATTGCCACGATACTCGCCGACCACTTGCGTACCCTTTTCCATGAGCACAACGTTGCCGGAATCCGACATCACGTCGCGCAGCACGACGCAGGAGACGAAGCCGGCCACATCCGACGACATCGCGGTCTCGAGGACGCACGGAATCGACGTGCCCTGTGTGACCAGAAGATTGCGATTGGGCAGCCGCGCTGCCCGCACGCCCTCGATGGGCGTGGGTTTGAGCTTGTCGGCAAGCTCGTTGCGTGGCTCGGCCCGCCCAAACTCGTAGGGATCAACAGGCACTCCTCCAGTCGGGACGTCGCGGGACGGACGTCCCGATGTCACTGGCCGGTTGTAGGCCAGCACAGGCGCGCGCCGCGCGCTTTCCAGCATCTGGTCCGTCACGGGCGCAGGCGCCGTCGGTGCGGCTGAGATAGGTGCGACCGGAATGGATGCGGTGGTGACCGGCGCGGCGGGTGTTTCCGCGACGGGCTCGAAGGCCGCGGCCTGGCGGATCATGAGCTTGCGGGCGGACTCGCTGACGGGCTTGTCGCTCTTCCAGGTTCCCCAGATAATCAGGAAGGCGAATGCGGTGAGCGCGAGCGCGCCGAAGCCGCGCTTGAGCATCGCCGTTCGACTGCTGTCCCTTCCCCCCACCGGAGTAATTCCGCGCTCGCCGGCAAGCGTCTCATGTTCAAGCTCGGTCATGTTGCACCCGCCTCATCGTGCCTTAAGGGTTGGAGATGATCTCTTCGCCCGCCGCTCGACCGAGGGGCTTGTGGTGTTGGTGCCGGGATTGACGCCGACAGCATCGAACGCTTCGTTGAAGATGCAGAGGACGATGTCGCCCTTGCGAAGCCGAAACTCGCGAGCCGTGGCGTGAACCACCACCAGCTCACCGCGGACATCCTTGGGCACCAGACTTTCCGAGCCGTCCGAGTTGATCAGGTAGATCGCCGGGATCTCGCGATTGCCTGCGAAGCGAAAGGTCGTTTCTTTGCCGTCATCGAAGACGGCTTCGGGTTCGAGGTCGATCGAGCCTTGTGCCGAAAAGCGCCAGTTGCGCGCGCCATACGCATGATGCAGGTCAAAGGTCTGATCGATCAGCGCTCCTTCCCGCTCGGCGCCCCGAGCGGCCGCCTCAACACGCCGACGCTCGATCTCGTCGCCAGGATAGGCAAAGCGGACGACGAAGTAACTGTCGGCCAGCGTCATCTCGGCGATCGACAGCTCGAATTGATAGGAGCGTTTGCGTCCATCGGGGCGGGTCGTGACGACCTGCAGATTGGTCGGTGGATGTTTTTCGCGGGGCTTGAGGAACAGGATTGAACCTGCAGGTGCAACCTCCCATGCGATTGCGTCACCAATCGCGACGTGCGCGATTTCCTCGTCATCCGCAAACACGACCTGGGTTGAGGCACGAATGACGCCGTTGAGGCGGACTACATTGGCCGGGTCATAGGTCACAGTGCGCACGCGCGCATCGTGTTGACCGGGCACGGGCTGCTGTAGCGCCAGCACGGGTGCCGCAAATCCGAGAGCGAATGTGATCAGAAGCGCGAAACGTTTCATGGCACGACCTCCGGATCGGCGCGATATTCCGAAACCAAGAAGCCGAGCGGATTGATCAGACGGTCGGCGGATGACATCGGTGCGTTGGCGTAAGTGAACGTTAGGGTCGAGACCCAGTGGGTCACATGGGTTTCCTCGCCCTTGCGGCTCTCTTTCATGAACCGCACAGACGCCACATTGTCGGCTAGGAGAGAGATCGCTTTGATCCGGACCGTGGCAACCCCGAAGCGGCCCTGAACGACTTGCGGGCTTTCGGGATTGGACCCGCGGTACCAGGCAGCGAAGCGCGCCTGCTCGCCCTGCCCCGAAAGTAACGAAATCGTCCGAAAATTCGTTTCCGCCTCCGGATAGCTGTAACCTTCACGCGCGCGGACGTAGCGTCCAAGGAAATACTTGGTGACGGCTTCGTCGTAGCGGGCCGGAGTCGAATTAAGGGCCGAGACGGTGTCGACAATGCCGGTGGCATTGTCGACACGAATGACGAACGGCTCGACGGTTTTCAGCGGCGCCAGCGCTGCGACCGCACCGACTGAGGCGACCGCCAAGATGCAGGCGCCCGCGGCAACCGCCCAGGCTGTTCGCCGCGAGCGATGGGCCGAGAGCAACAGATCCTGTTCCCACCGCCGCGCATTCTCGAAATAGCTCTTCAGATCGTCATGCCCGACCATCTCACGCCTCCTTGCCGCAGGCGCGATACGAGGCTGCAATGTTGTCCCAGCGGCCGAATGCGGCGAGATGGGTCGGAGTTGCTACCGAGTTGCCCTCACGCTTCCGGATGAGGGGTGCAGACGGCGAAGCTTGCGGCTCAGGTGGCGCTGGAGGCGCACTGGACTCCCAATCCCAGAGCGAACGATTGAGCGGCCGCCGAGCCAGGCCATCACAGGACGGCGGCCCCTTTGACCAGTTGGCGCAGCCGCCAAGCTGCCATGCGATGACACAAATAATGAATAGTCGACGCCACATCGTTCTGATGCCCCTGTCTCTATCGTCGCCTGATGCCGGCGATCTTTGCTTACGTTGTCGAAGTCCCCTGGGATTGAGCGCGCCGCATGCTGCCGCCTTGACGGCTGGCTCTGAGTGCGGCGAGGCCGCGGCCGGCCGACCAGCGAGCGCCGGCATAGGCGCCGCCAGCAGCGGCCGTGGCGTTGGCAATCATCGGGCTGGTGACAAGTCGGCTTGCAAGCGATGCCCCGCCCCCGGCGAGACCACCTGCGATGATCGGCAATTGAAGCGAGATGTATCCCGAGAGACCCAGCACCGCACTGATGGCGACCGCGGCAACCACCATCTCGCCCGCCGTGCCTGCGTTGGTGCCAAACCTGTCGATGAAGCCGCTGACAGTGGACAGCATCAACCCGACCAGCGCGACAACAAGGACCAGCAGGATCACGAAGTTCGCGAGCTGCCGAAGCCAGGCTTCGGTAAAGGGGCGCGTTGCCTCAAACAGTCCCAAGGCAATGAAGATCGGGCCGAGCGCGATGACAACGCCTAGACCAACCTTGGCATAGAGAAGAATAGCGAACTGTAAGAAAGAACCAACCGCCACAAAAACGAGGAGAATGCCCGCAATCAGTGCCGGCGCCACATCGGTTATTCCCGCTTGATCGTAGATCTTATTGGCGACATCGATTCCTTTGGAGAGAAGTTGATCGAAGGGCGCTCCCGAACTGGTATTCAATCCTGAGCCCGCTAACGCATTGCCGATTTCTTTCGGCAAAGAGTCGAAGAACAGGCTTGTGACGTATTGCTGAAATGCGCTGGAATTCGTTGCTAGCAATACCACGACCACGATACGCATGGCGCGCCAGGCAAACTCCATGATCGGCTCGGAGATCGCGCCGCGCATTACCGCAAAACCGTAGAGGATGACATAGAGCGTGACGGCGGTGCGAAGTGGACCGTCGATGTAAGAGGCGAGGTTCGAGACCGAAGTCGACACGAATGCCGTGATCGGGTGCTCGAACTCCTTCAGGAAGCTGTCGAAGACGTTTATGGTCATCGTGGCGGTCCTTACTTCAGGGCGTCCTTCATCTCTTTGACGAAGGCCTTCTTGCGGGCTTCATTGGCGTTGATGCAGTCGGGTGTTTTCCCGCGCTCGCCCGGATTGTCGCGACACGTTTTGAGAGCTATCGAAAGCTCATCCCGATGATCCAAGAACCAGCCGACGGTTTTGGCTTCTTGACTCTTGTTGGCATCGTTGCAGCCTGTAAGACACGCGGCGGCCACGGTGAGGAAAACAATGGCAAGCCTCGACTTCATTGCAGGGCCGCCTTCATTTCGTCGACCAGTTGTCGCCGTCTCTCCCGCTCCCGCTGCCCATCCATATCTGTGCGGGCCTGCTGGATCATCGCCAGCCCCTGCATTCGGAGCACATCGTTCTGCAGGAGCGCCTGTTCGGCCTGCAGCCGGGCCGAGAGATCGAGCACCTCCTTGGCGTCGGTCGCTGAGCTTATGCGAGCCCGGAGCTCCTCGAGCGCATCAATCCGCTGCGAGGCGGTGTCGTATACGGCTTGGCCGAGGGAATGCTTCGCACCAGTCTGTCGGGCGATCCGGTCGAGTTCGCTCTGGTAGTAGGAGTTGCCGCTGTTGCCGGAATACGCGCGGTTCTGCGAAAGATAGTGATTGATAGCATCGGCGAAGTTGCCGCCGCCCTGCCCTGCAACAAGACGTTCGATGTCCGAGAACTGTTGGGGCAGGACTTTCCGGAACTGTGGCGTGTTCAGGAGCGCGCCGATGTCGTTGACGTTTGTCCGCTTATTGAAACTGTCGTAGAGCTGCTTGGCCTGGCTTAATTGATCCTGTGCGACCTTGAGCTGTGATGTCAGGGTGTCGACCTGTTTCTTCAGCTCCGTCAGCTGCTCAAACTGCCGCGCATAGACGCTTGGGTCGAACACGATCTCCGCCCCGGCGGGTGAGGCCGTCAGTAGGGCGATGACTGACAGGCAGGCGAGCGCCGCCGGCCCACGCTGGATTGTCATGGGATTTTCCTCCGCTCCGCGTGAAACACCGGCAGCCATTGTGCAGGGTCGTCGCCGACCTGCTTGCGGACGCGGTCGAGCAGCTCGACGGTTTCGGTGCGTCCCGACAAGACGGCGAGCGCGTCGTCGAAACCGCGGAGATCAAGTTCCGCCACCACCGAGTTGTGCCCCTGTTTGACCAGAAAGCGCCGGCTTTCGGGCGCGAGCTCCTCCTTGATCAGGCGGAATTCCGTGTCGGTCAGATGGAAGCCGTCGACATAGTCCGAGCGCGTGCCCCGCGCATTCGGCAGGAAGATCTGGGTCGGGCACTGTTCGACAATGGTGTGCGCGATTGGCGATGCCAACGCGTCGCGTGGTGACTGCGTGCCGAACACCATGACACCGTTCTGCTTGCGGATGGTCTTGAGCTTGTTGTTGGCGAGATCACGAAACGCCTCGTCTCCAAGCGCCTTCCAGAACTCGTCGATGTCGATAATCAGGCGTCGTCCGTCGATCAGCCGCTCCACGCGATGGAACAGATACATCATCAGCGGCGTGCGCACCGTGGGATGATCCAGGAGATCGGTCATGTCGAAACCGATGAACGCGGCCTCTAAGCCGATGGCGTCCTGATCGCCATCGAGCACCCAGCCGAACGGAGCGCCCCGGCACCATCGCTCCAGCCGCGCGCCAATCCCCTCGCGGTCCTGCTGTCCAAGAAAAGCCCGCAATGTCCCAAATGAACGCTCCGATTGCTGCAACTGACCGAGCGCTCGCAGTCCGGAATCGATCCGTTCCTCCTCGACCACGGTCAGTGGGCGGTCGTCCGGCGTGACGAGTTTCCGAACAAGTTGACCCAGGAAAGACAGGTTCGCTGGCGTCAGCTCCAGCGCCTTGAGCGGCGCGCATCCGGTCGGGGCACCGTTGTTGAGAGTTAAATATGCGCCACCGAGGGCGCGCACGAAGATCTCCGCGCCACGGTCTTTGTCGAAGAAGACGTAGGACGCGCCTAACCGCTCCGCCTGTGACAGCAGGAAGTTCTGCACGACGGTTTTACCCGACCCTGAGGGGCCGCAGATGAAGGTGTTGCCGAGGTCGCCATGATGAAATGAAAAGTAGAAGGGCGAGCCGGACGCGGTCTTGAGCATCGCAACGGCCGGACCCCAATGGTTGCCCGCAGGCTTCCCTGTGGGATAGGTGTGGAACGGAGAGAATGCCGCGAAATTTCGCGAGTTGATCGCGCCAGTGCGCGCCCGGTATTTGAAGAGCCCAGGAAGCTGCGCCCAATAAGCTGCTTCAAGTCCGAGGTCTTCCCGGGCGACCACCGCACCCGCTTCGGCGAGCGAGCGCCGCGCCACGCTCATGTGGTCCTGCAGCTGGGACGGCGTATCGGCGTAGACCAGGAGCGAAAGGTGATGGTCTCCAAGCACGAAACGGTTGGATTCGAGGTCGTCGAGCGCGTCAGAGAGCTCGTCGATCTGTGAGGCGGCCGGATCCTGGGCCGAGACCAGCTGGTTCTGCTTCCGCGTCAGGACCGTCTTGGCGTCCGCCTTCGCCAAAAACGCGAATGATTGCGTGACGATGAGCTCAAACGGCGCGGAAAGCAGCGCGTTCAACAGGCCAGGTTTGGTGGATGCCGGATATTCCTTCAGGCCGAACATGCCAGCGAACCGCGATCCGCCGGCGCCGCGGATCTCGAGCGCTTCGCGGCCGAAGATGACACGGTTGGAATAGAGCGTGGGACCGATCGGTCCTTGCGGCAACGGCATCGGCATCCATTCCCCAGAGGTGAGAGCGTGGAGCAACTCCATCGGTTCTGAGAAGGTGATGCCCTCGCGCTCGACCAATCCGACTGCCCGGGCGCCGTAACGGTCGAGGGCCGCAACGATGTCTCGCGTTGCGTCGTCAAGCCGCTTCAGGGCGGCGCTGTCGGCCTCGGCAGAATCTGAGGTGCTTCGGCTGAGCCGCCGAAAGAACGCAGCCGCCGTATCTGTTGCCGCACGGCCGGGGTGACAAACCAGGGTCAGATAGAGATCGTTGCGAAACAGCGCTTCCTTGCAAAGCCGCTCTCGATATTGTGCGTCAAGCGCGGCTGCGAAAGTCGACCGGAAGGTGCCGTCGGGACAGACCGACGTCCGGCGGCGCACCACGTGACTCCAGAGCGCCAGTTGCGGATCTGCAACATTGCGCAGGGTGAGGTTCAGCTTGCCGTGCAGATCGTTCAGATCCGAGGTCTCGGCGGTCTCGAACGAGGTGCCGTCAATCCGGATCACCGTCATCAGGGCTCGGGTCGTGAGACTGATCACCGTGTTGGTGACATGCCGGCCGAACGGCAGGTAGACGTCGGGCTCGATCTCCCGGGTTTTCAGCGCCCTGTTACGCATAACCGAGGTCCCTTGTTCGATATCGCCGCAGGAGTTTGAGCGGCGTGCAGGATGAGCCGCCCCAGAATGCGGCGTTGCGCGCGCGGCCTCGGGTTTCGATCCAGGCGAGCAGAATCCGGAACATGTTGGGATCGTGCCGGCAGATGATGCGGCAAAGTCCATGGATCGGAATCGCGACCAGGCCGTAGACGATGCTCCCGGCTGCCAAGAACAGGATGCAGGAGAACATCACGTTGAGCGCCATGGCTTCCATGGTGACGCCGGCGACCATGGCGGGACGCGTGCAGGCGAGGAACAAGGTGTCCTCCGTGAGACGCGCGGCCTCGCTCATCAGTGACCTCCGGTTAACGTCGAGACCACCTCGGAGGCGCCGAAAGTGATGGCGACGCCGAGCACGACGTAGGCCGCCTTGCGCAGATCGAGATAGCCGAACATCCAGGCGATGCCGACAATGATGACCGCCAGCGTCGCCAGTAGCCGAGCGACGTTGCCGGTCAGCATGTTGACGATGTTCTGCAGCACGCCTTCGATGTTCGCGGTCTGCGCCAGCGCCGGCTCAACCAAGGCGATGCTGAGAACGGCCCCCATGCAAAGCAGGGCAGCGGAGTGTTTAAGAGGAGAAGTCATGGTACGGCTCCGATCGGCGATGCAGCCGGGGCGCTGGCCCGGACCGCCTATTGTGTTGAGAGGAAAAGACGGCCGTTCTCATCGTTCGTAAACAAAGGCTGATGTGCCTAGTCCCGAGCGATAAACGTCCCAGCGCGGGTGCTCGCCGGCTGCGGATGCGGATGGATTGATTGTCGTATTGCCGATAGGGCGATCACCATCGGCAGACGGCATCGGTTGGGTGCGAGATTCGGGCGCTTGGCTGGGAGCCTTGGCCGCGAAGCTCGCGATAACCTCGGCAATCGCCTGCTCGCGGTCTGCGCTTTTTATGCTTGCCACTTGCAGCCGCGCATCGAACAATCTGCCAAGGCCAGCGATGTGCTGGCACGCATCGAACGTGGTACTAGCCGTCAGTCCTGCCTTCCTTGTTTCCTTGGCATCAAGTTGAGCGAGACCAGTTCGGACCTGCTGGCCCGAGGCGATGGCTTCGGTCGCGAGCTGGATGGCTTCGTCACGATCAGTCGCCTGAATCGGAATCGGCTTGCGCCCTTCAATCGTGATGAGCAGCGGCTCGAACGAGCTCGCCTGCCGCACGATGGCCGTCAGGGGCCGAGCCATTGCGGTCGGGGCGCATCGTTCGACCAGAGCCGCGAATGCAGCGGGATCCATGGTGAGAGCCTTTTTGTCGGGAGCTGAGGAGGTTCGATGTTAGGCCGCGATCGCCAGGCTCGATGGCGCGTCAATTGCACACCCAGAAATCTGCCCGGCCGCTCGGATTGCGCCGAGAGCCTCCTTAGTGATCGGCAGCAAGCCAGCGACCGCTTTCGTCGGCCCGATTTGACGAGGCGTGCCCAGGCGATCGAGATGCCATCCGGCCCGGCGCAGGATGCGTTCCATGCGCAGATCGGTGACGGTTGCGACGGCCTGAAGGTCGCGGTGCTGACCCCATTCAATCATTGCTGCGAACAGCAGGAACGTCGCTTTGCGCAGACCATTCTCTGCGGTTGCCGCCACACTCTTGGTGTCAACGCAAAAGCGCGAGCTCTCCCAGATCCTGGTCGCCTTCGGCGCCGCGTTGCCATCCAGCAACACCGGGAACGTATCCGCGAGCATGTTGCGCCCTGTGGTGGGCAACAGGCGAACACAACCCACAACGTTGTTCTGCTCAAGTGCCAGGAGATAAGTCGGCTTGAACGTGTCGTACTGATCGATCTCCAATCCGTTGGAAACGGACACGTCCCAATCGAGCCGATCCTTGAAGACGCGCCCTCGCAGGCGATGCATTCCCATTGTCAGTTCGGAGTCGTGCAGGAGTGCCGCACGAGTACGCACAATGACCTTCATTCTTAACCTCAAACTTACGAATCACAGCTTCGAGATCAAGAAAGCAGTCACGGTCACGGCGTTGCGCTGCCAGTTCTGACAGGGCGCTATGGATCTGTTGGGTCACGAACCGTTTTCGCAAGGCGCGGCTATCTGCGCGCACTTTGGAAACTCTATAAATTCGTGATGCGCAAATCTGACAGCGCAAGGAATAGAATTCCTTCGCATATGTAGATCGAGAAAAATTGTTGCTTTGGGCTACAAGTCAGAAGCTGTTTCTCCTCTGTCTTTATGCTCGTGGTTGCTGCTGTAGCTCTGACGGACCGTTTTTTGAATTGTTCGTGCCGCAAAGCTGCCGCAACGTCACAATACGGCCTGCACGTGAAGCGCGAATCGTTAGATTGTTCGCGTTGTGGGAACTTAAGAAGTGACTGAAGTGGCGCAATGAAAGATGTCAAAAGAGCATACGATGAATTCGTCGATTGTCTTCACTCGGCCCATACGGAAGATGATTTTCGGCGCGTCGCGGAACGGACCGCGCATGCATTGGGCTTCCGTTGGTTCGCCTATTTTGGCCACCGCGGGAATGGACCCAATCTGATCTCATCCTATCCAAAGAGTTGGACGAGCCATTATTTTCGGGAAGGGTATCACAACATCGATCCCGTTCTTCAGGAGCCGCGAAATACAAGCCGGGTCTTCTTCTGGGATGGACGTGAGGCGCGGAGCGCCAGATCACCGAAAGAGCGCCGTCTGTTTGACGATGCACTCAGCTTCAAGATCAGAACCGGCCTGACGATCCGTATTCCCTCGAGCCAAAATCGGTTCACGGCGTTTACGCTTGCGGTGGACGAGCGCAGCCTTGGACTCGATCGTTTCATCGAGACCTCGCGGGACATGTTGGAGATGGTAGGGCACACGTACCATGCACATGTAAGCGCCGCCAGAATGGGACGCCCGATCCCGGTCGGGCATCAGGAATGCGTGCTGACTCAGCGCGAGCGGCAGTGTCTCGGTTGGATTTCTGACGGCAAGACAATGCAGGATGTAGCGGAGCTTCTTGGGATCAAGCCGCGAGGAGTAAAGTTTCATCTCGACAATGCCAGGCAAAATCTTGCTGCATCAACCCTCCCGCACGCCGTGGCGCTCGCGTTTCGGCTGGGATTGCTCCCGTAATGCGGAAAACAGCTTTCCGGTTGGGAAGTTTCAACACCGAGGGATCCCGCAGGATGCTGGGCCATGTAGCGACAAACTCGCGGAGTCCGTTGACTAGAGCGAAGCAGAACTATTCCGCTGTTACAGAGCACGACCGGTTTTGACCGATTCCGTTGAAAAAGGCCGGCAGTATTCCGTTATAATCGTTGAAGCGAGATGAGATCGAGTGGTCCTATGGTGGCCTAGCGACAGGCATCGCGATCAGCTTGGCCATCTTGCGAAGGTTCTGTGCGGTGGCTGCGAGAGTGAACTCGTCGCGTGCGCCGTTTGGACCTCGTAATCGCAAACGGTCGAGCTTGAGAATGCGCTTGAGGTGCGCAAACAGCATCTCGATCTTCTTGCGCAATCGGCGTGAAGTACGCCCCTCCCATGATCGTGCTATCTTCGCGCGCCATGTCGCGAGCGCCCTCGTAGATCGAGCGAGACACTTTGCGGACCGAGTCCTTAGGGCAGCAGCGAGCCTTCAAGGCGCAGTCGGTGCAATCGTGCTTGCTCGCCCGGTAGAGCATCGTTGCGCCATCATTCACCAGTGTTCCGGTTGTGGTCAGCATCTTGCCGCCGGGGCAGGTATAGACGTCGCCGGTGTGGTCATAGGTGAAGTCCTCGCGCGAGAAGGTCCCGTCCGCGCGGGCCGAGTTGTCGAACACCGTCACGTGCGGCTCGACCCCGTGCTCGTAAACCAGCCAGCCGAGCATCTCGGCCGAGGCATAGCCGCTGTCACCGAGGAGCCGGGTGGGATACAGGTCGAACCGTTCGAGCGAGCGCTCAATCATCCGTTTGGCAGCCAACACCTCCGCCTGCCGGATCGCGGTGGTTGCCTCGACATCGACGATGATCGCATTCTCAACGTCGACCAGATAGTTTGTCGAGTAGGCGAAGAAGGCTTGACCGCCGTGCGCGCCCGTCCAGCGCGCCGCTGGATCGGCAGGCGATACGAACTTCGGCGTGACCTCCGTCGCTGCACCGAAAGCGGCATCATCGAGCACAGCTAGATACTCATTAACCGCTCGGCCTGCCGCCTCCGGCGGGAGTCCCTTGTCGCCTTCAATCCCCTTTTGCCGATTGGCGTCGGCCTTGATCAGGCTCGCGTCGACGGCGAATCCTTCACCGCCGACCAGCCGCTCCTCGATACAACGTCGCAAGACATTCTCGAACACGCGACGGAACAGATCGCTTTCTCGGAACCGACCATGCCTGTTCTTGGAGAACGTCGAGTGATCCGGCACCGCACCGTCTAGGCCGAGCCGGCAGAACCACCGGTAGGCCAAATTGAGGTGAACCTCATCGCATAGACGTCGCTCCGATCGGATACCGAAGCAATAGCCGATCAAGAGCATCCGTATCATCAGCTCGGGATCGATCGAAGGCCGGCCGATCGTACTGTAGAAGGGCGCCAGGTCCTGCCTAATCTGTTCAAGATCGACAAATCTATCGATCGAGCGAATCAAGTGGTCGGAAGGCACGTGCCTCTCGAGCGAAAACTCGTAGAACAAAGCAGCCTGTTCGACTTGCCGATGTCCCATCATGATCTTCAGTCCTGCCGATTAGACAGACTGAATCACCGCTATCTCTGAGTCGCAACTGCTGCTTTTTTCAACGGAATCGACCCAAAGGCGACATTCCGTGTTGGTGGCTCCGTCAGCGGCAAGGAATGCGACTAAACGGTTAGGGTTCGCGTTCCCAGGTCAGAGTGCCGACGACTTTCTTGCCCTGATAGGTGCCAACGGAGCTGACTTGTTCAGCCGTTCGGAGGCTCATCCGGTTACCTTCCAACTTGAAAAATCTCACCTGATCCAGCCCGGTAAGGAGTTCGTTGCCCGATATGTCTACCTTGGTCGTGAACTTGTCTCCGTCGATGGTGAATTTGCCGGTGTAAACAAGCAACGACCTGAGCAGCACCGCTGCTTCCTCGTCATTTGTTGCAGGCTTCCGGTTCGCTCCAACGATCATGAAGGCCGCAAATCCGTCCGGCGTGAAGAGCGCCCTGGCTTTCGGGTTAGGACCAAACGGTTCGGTGGCGTCGCCGCCGACAATTTGAATGGTCCAAGAGGTCAACTTCCAGCTCCCGACCAGTTGCTTCGATGTGTCGTCCGCAAACACAGGTCCGGACGGAAAATAACAACAGAAAGCAATCAATAAGGCAACGAGAGCGCCATGCTGTTCCCCGTGAATGGCAAGTCGGGTTCCGACCATGCACAGGATAGCCGGGCAATTAAAAGTTACGAGCCTCGGACGGCGACTGGAGACGTTGAAGAATCTCACAGGCGCGCCTCATTGAAAAATCATATGCTACCCGGTCGAAGGAGGGACTTGTCCGCATCATGTAGCCGTGGCGTATCCCGGGCAAGATGTGCACTTCGACGTTCTCCATGCGCGCCGTTGCATCACGATACGCCTGCAGCACCTCGGTTGGTGCGCGATTGTCCTCGTCGCCCCAAATGAAGCAGACTTGCTCGCGAAGCCCGCCAAGCTCGTGAAGATAGTCGAGCATCTGGGACGCGTGGCAACAGATGCCAGCGGCGTAGCCAAGTCGCTTCGGCCCGAGGATCGCATACGGACCGCCGTAGCAAAATCCCATGACCACCGCCCGGCCGTTGAATTGCGGGATCGTGCCGAGGTGTCTCAATGTGTCGATCATATCGTCTTCGCCGGCCTTGATTTGCTCGAGGCGCGGCTGCGCGCGCTCGGCCGCACGCGGGTCGTTCCGAGGCAGCGGTCCGGCGACCGAACGCCAGAACAGATCCGGCACTGCGACGATGACCCCGTATGCCGCCAGCTCGTCGGCGATGGCGATCATGTCGGTATCCACGCCGTGAATAGCAGAGGCAAGCACGATTGAAGCCACCTGCTTTTCAGTCCCGGGCACGACCAGATAGCAATCGAACGCGCCGCCTTGCTTCGCACAAATCTTGCTGAATGTCCCCTGCATGTAAAACTTTGCCCCGCTATTCCGGTCGGATCTTCGCGAGGCTGATCACTTTGGCCCACTTCTCGGTTTCATCGGCCATCAGCTTGCCGAAATCGGCGGGCGAGCCGCCCAGTCCGGTCGCGTCGAGGCCGCGCAGGCGCATCCTGAACCCCGCATCGGCCAGAGCGGTGTTGGCCTCCTTGTTGAGCCTGTCGATGATCGCGCCAGGGGTGCCTTTCGGCGCGCCGATGCCGAACACTGAGCTGGCCTCGTAGCCGCGCACGGATTCGCCGATCGCTGGCACATCCGGCAATGCCTCGGATCGCATCGCCGTCGTCAGCCCGAGCGCGCGCAGCTTGCCGCTCTCGATGTAACCGATCGACGGCGCCACATTGACAAAGACGACCTGCACCTGCCCACCGAGCAGATCCGTGATGGCGGGCGCCACGCCTCGATAGGGCACATGCTGAAGATCGAGCCCGCCGGCGGCCTGCTTGAACAATTCCGCGGCGATGTGGGTGATCCCGCCCACGCCTCCCGAACCGTAGGAGAGTTTCCCCGGATTGGCCTTGGCATAGGCGATGAACTCCGGAATTTTATAGGCAGGAACCGATGGGTGGATCACCATCACCAGGGCGCCACGGGTCAGGCCCGCGACCGGCGCGATATCGCGCAGGAAATTGAAATCGAGATTTTCATAGAGCGTGGCATTGATCGCGTTCGGTGAACCAACCAGCAGCAGCGTGTAGCCGTCGGGACGCGCGCGCACGACAGCGTCGGTGGCGAGATTGCTTCCTGCCCCGGGCCGGTTCTCGACGATGAATTGCTGGCCGAGCCGCTCCGACCACCAATCTGCGACCAGACGCGCGAGAATGTCGTTTGGGCCGCCGGCGGCGAAGCCGACCATGATCCGGACCGGCCGAGAGGGATAGGCGTCGGCGTATGCCGGGCCCGACAGCAGCGGCGGTGCGGCTATCCCCGCTGCGAAGCGTAAAAATTGACGTCGGGAGGAAGTCACGGGCTTTGCTCCGTCGAACCTATGCCCACGCTGGCTCTCTTCAACGGTGGAGAATAGTTGATGCTGTCATAACCGCATAAGGCTATTGTCTGATGAGACCATCTCGAAATGGATATGGGTACTCGCATGCAGATGAGCGATCGCATCGGAAAGCGAATGAAGCTGCAGGATCTCCACGTGCTGATGGCGGTAGTTCAGGCCGGCAGCATGGGCAAGGCGGCAGTCCTGCTCAACACCACCCAGCCCAACATTTCGCGATCGATCGCGGAGCTCGAGCGGGCGTTCGGCGTCCGCCTGCTGGATCGCCACCGGCGCGGAATCGAGCCGACCGCGTGCGGCCGCGCCCTGATCGATTGCGGTGCCGCCGCCTTCGACGAGCTGCGGCGGGGTGTGAAGAGCATCGAATTTCTGGCCGACCCCACCGCCGGAGAGGTGCGGATTGGAAGCACAGCTGATCTGGCGGCGAGCTTCGTTTCCGCGCTCATAGACCGGCTCTCGCGGCGTCATCCGCGGATCAGATTTGAGCTCGTGACCGGCTACATCGACGCGCTGCATCGCGACTTGAACGAACGCAAAGTCGATCTGTCGTTCGTGCGGAGTCGCGGCCCGATTGCCGATGAGCGGCTGCATTTCGAGTTTCTTTTTGAAGATCGCTACGTCATCACAGCGGGCGCAAATAATCCATTGACGCGCCGGCGCAATATCCAGCTCTCCGATCTGGCGGAGGAGCGTTGGGTGCTTCCGCCGCGGGAGAGCGTGATCGGCTCCATCATTACGCAAGCCTTTCTTACCCGAGGGCTCGCGTATCCTCAGGCGACGGTCGTCACCGATGCCCCCCATATGCGGGTAAGCTTGCTAGAGACGGGGCGGTTCATCACGGTTTTCCCGGCTTCCACACTGAAATTTCTCGCCAGGGAGGCGGCGCTCAAGGTCTTGTCCATTGAACTGCCGGCGGACCGTCGACCGAACGGGATGCTCACGATCAAAGACCGCACCGTCAGCCCGGTTGTGCAGCTCGTCATCGACAGCGCCCGTGAGCTCGCAAAGCCAATGGCGAAACAAAAGTGACAAACAGCATGTCGGTTGTGGCCCAACCCGGAAGTCAGATAAGCTCGACTTTTGCGCTGCCATCGGTGGAGAAGCGGACATCTCTGGGGGCAGGCGCACGGCCTAGATCAGGCGGTTGCATTCAAGGCGCGGGGTTCTTTGGAATATAACCACGGCGCTTTTTACGGATGAGCCAAGTCTCGAGCGCTTCGACAGCCTGGACCCTTCCGGCAAACAGATCCATCCGCCGGCAGCCGCGTTGGCCGAGACGCCCCCATTCGCGCACCAACGCCGTATCACCGAACAGAGTCGGTTCGATCGTGAGGACATAGAACCTGGCCATGTTGCAGGCCGGATCGCACCGTTGGAGCACGAGGTATGGCACCGTGAGTTCAGACATGCCCAAAAATCGCAACTGTCGAAAGCACCGTCCAATTAATTTATCGAATCGATCAGGCCTCTCGATTCAGAAGTTTAATGCCGGTGATGAAAGCCATTGAGGGTGCTTAACGACCGGTCTCGGGAAATAGATCGGCTGTTGTGCGCCTCTGACTACGACGGAGGTGGCGTCGCCCTGCGGGCCGGGCTGTTGGCTGCGCTGAAGCCCCGCAGGCGGGTCTTCCCCCTGGCGGGCTGCCATCCCTGACGCGAAACGGCCCGAGTCCCGAACGAGCCAACTGCCGAATCTACCGGAACCCCGCATGTGAGCGTCGGACCTGAAACGCAAGCGATGCCTTTGGCCTCGATGACATCGAACGGCAGCCGAAACGTCCGCGGAGCAACCTCCAGGCGGTCAAATCAAGTTCGCTCCAGACAAAACGACGGCGTCTGTTCTCGCAGTCAATCAGGCCGACACTGCATCCGCGGGCCGAACCATGTGCCTTTCGGCTCACATGCTTTCGGTGAAGGACCAACCCGCTCTCGAATGGGCTTTCCTTGGTTCTGGTGCGGCCTTCCACGATCAACCCACAAGGGGTTCGCTACGCAAGCGTGCGACCTCTTCGGCTTCGCCTACGAGGTGACCGCAGCCGCCCCCGAACACGTCGGCGCCTGTCGAGCGGGGATGGTCCCCGCCGCAAGACGGGAGCCCTTCATGTCGCACAATCTCACCCTCGCTCAGAACCACGCCTTCGATCTGGCCCACACGCTCATGGTGCCTGTCATCCTTTTCCAGACTGAGAACGAATTCGGTGTGATGGTCTCCAGCGAGTACGACGGCGATCTGGACGCCATCGTCCATGAATACGACCCGTGGTGCCCGGCTCATTGAGCCGGGTGACCGGCTGCCGCTGGCGCCATGCCGGCTGCAAGGGAAGCTACGCCGCGCCCAGCTATCTGACAAATCCGACAGCTTGTCCGCGCGCCCTTGCGCCCGGCAGGCTTCGCGGCCGGTCGGGGATGTGCCGCAAGGCCAGGAACAGTGAGACCAACAAAAGAAGGGGCCGGACGTCGCCTGCGCGACGCCGGAGCAGACATGGACAAGAGAGAAATCGAAGAGCTCCGCGAAAAGGTTGGCTGCGCAGCCCTGCTGGAGAAACACGGCTGGAAGGTCGATCTCAAGGAAAGCACCCGGCGCGCGATCAAATTTCGACGCGACAGCAACATCATCATCGTCATTCACCAAGGCCGCGGCTGGTTCGATCCGTTGTCGCCAGCAAAAGGGGACGTGTTTTCGCTTGCCGAACACCTCGGCGCCGACGGTTTTGTCCAGGCGTGTGACCGTGTTGCTGACGTGGTTGGTTTCGTTCCGGCTGCACCTGCGTGGCAGCGCCCGGCAAGGCCCAAGGCCCTTGGGTCCATTGTAGAGCGGTGGGGATATCGCGTCGGGCCGCACCCCGGCTCGCCGGCGTGGCGCTATCTCACCGGCGAGCGCGGACTACCAGCCGACATCGTGAAGCAGGCGGTCGCTTGCGACCGGTTGCGAGAGGGCCCCCAAGGCAGCATGTGGGCGGCGCATAACGATTCCATTGGAGCGCTCACGGGTTGGGAGGAGCGCGGACCGGCATGGCGGGGCTTCGCTACGGACGGCGGCAAGGAGCTGTTTCGGTTCGGGTCGGAGGAGGCCGAGCGGATCTGCATCACCGAGGCGGCCATCGATGCGATGAGCCTCGCCGCTATCGAGGACCTGCGCACCGATACCCTTTATGTCAGCACCGGAGGCGGTTGGTCGCCCGCGACCGATGGCGCTATCCGCGGCCTGGCCAAGCGCGCCAACGCTTGGCTTGTGGCAGCAACCGACAACAATCGGCAAGGCGACATCTACGCCGATCGTGTTCGTGCCATCGCCGCGGATGCCAGTGCGGGGTACGCCCGATTGCGGCCGTGCGCAGGCGATTGGAATGAGGATCTAAGAGGCTGACGGCTTCCTCTCGAAGTGGCTCACGAGAGCGCCACGCAGGCTAGGTGGCGCAGTGCCCTGGCAGCTGATGACTGGGGTCCCTGATCCCTCGGCGTTAAGCGAAAGGAAAAGGTGATCGAACAATGAGGGAGGGAAAATGAAATGGGAATGAAGCGCTGCCGCACGCCCGGCCGGCGCGTCAAGGGGAAGCTTCGCCCGCGTTCCGCGGCCCTTGACCCGCCGGACCGTCGATGCGGCCGGCGAGGAGGTGTGATGAAGGACTGAAGTGACGAAGGGATCAGGCGGATCGCTCGCGCTGTCAGTCCGGCCAGGCCAAGAGGAGCCGCCCATGCACACCTCCCCCAGTATCCGCAAAGTCTTCGAGGGCGTTGCGACGCGCCACGAAATGCACCGCTTGTTCAACCGCCATCGTGGTGACCCGGCGATGGCCGAAGGTGAAGGTCAACATCTCTTCGCCGGCGAGTGGTTCGAGATCAACGATCGGGAGCACGACTACATGCTCGAGATCCTGCCGCCGCTGTTCATGCGCGCTGACATGTTCGCGATGCGCGAATTCATGACGGGCAGCGTCACCAGCATCTTCTTCGCCCTTGCCATCGACGGAAAGCGGCGCTGGTTCCATGGCTATTGCGATCTTTCCGATCGACTGTCGCCGGAGCGCATGAAGGCTGCGATCATCGAGCGCGAGTCACGGCCCCTGCGCGCGATGACGCGCGACGAGCGGCTCGAGCACATCTGGTCGAGCACGCATGACGATTATCGCGGCTATGCCGGCGAGCGCTGGCCGCAGGCCATTCGCGGCCGCCGCACCGTGCTCGTCTATGCCGGCCAGAGCGGCACAGTCCTGAAGCTGCTCGACGACCTCACCGAGGCAGAGATCGCGGCCAAGCTGCCGGTGCAGTTCCGCCATCTGCCGGAGACGGTTGCGGCCTAGCCCGACCTCCCCTGCCCGCCCCGCGGCAGCCCAGCCTCGCGCCGGGCGTCGCATTTCAGCACCCGGCTCGGCGCCGGCCCCACTCATCAACTCCCGCAACGCCGTGCCGTCCGTCGCAGCCCGCGCCGGCAGACGGCGGCGCGCGCCCAACTGGAGAACATTCCCATGGCGCATGACGATCCTTTCACCCTCGACCTCTTCGGCAATACCGCCCTTTCATCCAGCCTCGGCCTTGGCGTCACGGCCTTCGCTTCCGATTTCGGCGGTGACGACCATCATGAGGATGATCCGCCGCCGTCCACGCCGGCCTCGGTAAGGCCGCCGATCGAATCGGCGCAGCGCTCCAATGACGGTCCCGGCAAGCGCGGCGACAATTTCTATCTTTCCGGCGAGCGCGGACTCGCAAGGGGCTGGAAGCAGCGCGCCCGCGACAGCATCGCCGCAGTTCGGCTCGCCGCACAGATCGAGGCCGAGGAGCGCCCCGCGACAGTGGAGGAGCAGCGGCAACTGATCCGCTTTACCGGCTTCGGCGCCTCAGAGCTCGCCAATGGCGTCCTCCGCCGACCGGGCGAAACCGAATTCGCGAAGGGCTGGGACGAGATCGGGGCCGATCTGCAGGATGCGGTCGATGAGGCTGACTACGCTTCGCTGGCACGCTGCACCCAGTATGCCCATTTCACGCCAGAGTTCATCGTCCAGGCGATGTGGGCGGGTTTGCTGCGCCTCGGCTGGTGCGGCGGCCGCGTGCTTGAGCCCGGCATCGGCTCCGGCTTGTTTCCGGCGCTGATGCCGCAGGTCCTGCGCGGGGTCTCCCACGTCACCGGCGTCGAGCTCGATCCCGTCACGGCGCGCATCGCGCGGCTATTGCAGCCCCGGGCGCAGATCGTCACCGGTGATTTCGCGCGCACCGAGCTGCCGGCACGGTTCGACCTCGTGATCGGCAATCCGCCCTTCTCCGATCGCACCGTCCGCTCGGACCGCGCGCTGCGCTCGCTCGGTCTGCGGCTCCACGACTATTTCATCGTCAAGGCGATCAAGCTGCTGAAGCCGGGCGGGCTCGCCGCCTTCGTCACGTCGCACGGCACGATGGACAAGGCGGATGGCTCGGCGCGCGCGCTGATCGCGAAGCACGCCGATCTCCTCAGTGCCATACGTCTGCCTGAAGGCAGCTTCCGCGCCGGTGCCGGCACCGACGTCGTGGTCGACATCCTGTTCTTCCGGCGGCGCAAGCACGGCGAGCCCGAAGGCGACCTGTCCTGGCTCGACCTGGAGGAAGTATGCCCGGCGACCGAGGACGAGGGCGCAATCCGCGCCAACCGCTGGTTCGCGTGCCATCGCCACCTTGTGCTCGGCGCGCACGCGCTGACCTCCGGCCCGTTCGGTGAGACCTACACCTGTGTGCCGAGTGACGGCGAGGACCTCGCGACCGCGCTGGACGATGCGATCGGCCTCCTTCCGGTCGCGATCTACGATGGCGAACCGGAGGCGATCAACCCTGACGACGAATGCGAGGCCGTGCCGGCGAAGGCGGAGAGCTCGGCGAGCCTTACGGCGCGCGAGGGCAGCTATCTGCTCGATAGCCGTCATGGCTTGATGCAGATCCTTGACGGCCGGCCAGTCGCCGTCAGGTTGCGCAAGGGCCGCAGTGCCGATGGTGTTCCGGAGAAGCACGCCCGGATCATCCAGAAGCTGATCCCGATCCGCGACGCGGTCCGCGACGTGCTGAAGTGTCAGGAGCTCGACCGGCCGTGGAAGGACGCGCAGGTCAGGCTGCGCATCGTCTGGTCGAACTTCGTGCGCACCTTCGGGCCGATCAACACGACCATCGTGTCGACCGCCGAGGACGGCGAGACCGGTGAGGTCCGCGAAACGCACCGCAGGCCGAACCTCCAGCCATTCCTGGACGATCCGGACTGTTGGCTGGTGGCCTCGATCGAAGACTACGACCTCGAGTCGGATACGGCGAAGCCGGGTCCGATCTTCACCGAGCGGGTGATCGCTCCACCGGCGCCGCCCGTCATCACCAGCGCCGCCGACGCGCTGGCCGTCGTTCTCAACGAGCGCGGCCATTTCGACCCCGACCACATCGCGGAGCTTGTGCACCGTGACGCCGACGACGCCATCGCCGAGCTCGGCAGCGCCATCTTCCGTGATCCCAGCGGCGGCTCGTGGCAGACCGCCGACGCCTATCTGTCGGGTGCTGTGCGCGACAAGCTGAAGGTTGCGGAAGCGGCGGCTGCGCTCGACCCGACCTATGCGCGCAACGTGACCGCCCTGCGGGATGTGCAGCCTGCCGACCTCCGGCCCTCGGACATCACCGCACGCCTTGGCGCGCCGTGGATTCCCGTTGCCGACATCGTCGCCTTCGTCAAGGAAACGATGGGCGCGGAGATCAGGATTCACCACATGCCGGAACTGGCGTCGTGGACCGTAGAGGCCCGGCAGCTCGGCTGGATGGCCGCCGGCACGTCGGAATGGGGCACGGAGCGGCGGCACGCCGGGCAGCTTCTCTCTGATGCGCTCAACTCCTCCGTCCCGCAGATCTTCGACACCATCAAGGACGGGGACAGCGAACGCCGGGTCCTCAACGTCGTCGACACCGAGGCGGCGAAAGAGAAGCTCTTCAGGATCAAGACCGCCTTTCAGAACTGGATCTGGTCCGATCCGGATCGGACCGACCGACTGGCGCGGGTCTACAACGACCGCTTCAATAACATCGTGCCGCGCGCCTTCGACGGATCGCATCTGAAATTGCCGGGCGCCTCGGGCGCCTTCGTTCTCTACGAACATCAAAAGCGCGGCATCTGGCGCATCATCGCCTCGGGCGCGACCTACCTTGCCCATGCCGTCGGCGCCGGCAAGACGATGACGATGGCGGCCGCGATCATGGAACAGCGCCGGCTCGGCCTGATCGCCAAGGCCATGCTTGTCGTTCCCGGCCATTGCCTGGCGCAGGCGGCGCGCGAGTTCCTGGCGCTCTATCCCGGTGCCCGCATCCTCGTCGCCGACGAGACCAACTTCACCAAGGACAAGCGGCATCGCTTCCTGTCGCGCGCCGCGACCGCGACGTGGGATGCGATCATCATCACCCATTCGGCCTTCCGCTTCATCGGCGTGCCGTCCGCCTTCGAGCAGCAGATGATCCAGGACGAGCTTGAGCTCTATGAGACGCTGCTCACCAAGGTCGAGAGCGACGACCGCGTCTCGCGCAAGCGCCTCGAGCGCCTGAAGGAGGGATTGAAGGAACGGCTGGAGGCGCTGGCCACCCGCAAGGACGATCTCCTGACGATCTCCGAGATCGGCGTCGACCAGATCATCGTTGACGAGGCGCAGGAGTTCCGCAAACTATCCTTCGCGACCAATATGTCGACGCTGAAGGGAGTCGATCCCAACGGCTCACAGCGCGCCTGGGACCTCTATGTGAAATCGCGCTTCGTCGAGACCAAGAACCCCGGGCGGGCGCTGGTGCTCGCCTCCGGCACGCCGATTACCAACACCCTTGGCGAGATGTTCTCGGTGCAGCGCTATCTCGGGTACGGCGCACTTCTGGACCGCAAGCTCCACGAGTTCGACGCCTGGGCCTCGACCTTCGGCGACGTCTCGACAGAACTCGAGCTCCAGCCCTCCGGCAGGTACAAGCCGGTCACACGCTTCGCCACCTTCGTGAACGTCCCTGAATTGATCGCCATGTTCCGGTCCTTCGCCGACGTGGTGATGCCGGCGGATCTGCGGCAGTACGTGAGGGTTCCGGCGATCTCGACGGGCAAGCGCCAGATCGTGACGGCCAAGCCGACGCCGGCGTTCAAGCGCTACCAGGCACTGCTCGACGCGCGGATCAAGGCGATCGAGACGCGCGACCGGCCGCCGGAGCCGGGTGACGATATTTTGCTCTCGGTCATCACCGACGGACGACATGCGGCGATTGACCTACGCCTGGTCGATCCGGACAGCGACAACGAGCCGAACAACAAGCTGAATCTTCTCGTCAGCAACGCCTTCCGCATCTGGAGGGAGACGTCAGACAACAGTTACGTGCGCGCCGACGGCAGGCCGTATGAGCTGCCGGGTGCCGCGCAGATGATCTTTTCCGACCTCGGAACGATCAGCGTCGAGAAGACGCGCGGCTTTTCGGCCTATCGCTGGATCAGAGACGAGCTCGTCCGCATGGGCGTGCCCCCGTCCGAGATCGCCTACATGCAGGACTTTAGGAAGTCCGAGGCCAAGCAGCGTCTGTTCGGTGACGTACGCGCCGGCAAGGTCCGTTTCCTGATCGGCTCCTCAGAAACAATGGGGACGGGCGTCAACGCGCAGCTTCGCCTGAAGGCCCTCCATCATCTCGACGTGCCGTGGCTGCCGTCGCAGATCGCGCAGCGCGAGGGCCGGATCGAGCGCCAGGGCAACCAGCACGAGACCATCGACATCTTCGCCTATGCGACCGAAGGCTCGCTCGACGCGAGCATGTGGCAGAACAACGAGCGCAAGGCTCGCTTCATCGCCGCGGCGCTCTCCGGCGACACCTCGATCCGACGGCTCGAGGACCTCGGCGAAGGCCAGGCCAACCAGTTCGCGATGGCCAAGGCGATCGCGAGCGGCGACCAGCGGCTGATGCTAAAGGCTGGGCTCGAAGCCGACATTGCCCGGCTCGAGCGTCTGCGCGCGGCGCATATCGACGACCAGCACGCCGTCCGTCGGCAGATCCGAGACGCGGAACGCGACATCGAGTTCTGCACGCGGCGGATCGCGGAGGTCGGCAAGGATATCGAGCGCCTTGTTCCGACCGCCGGCGACGCCTTCGCCGCGACGATGGCCGGCAAGCGCTATGTCGAGCGCAAGGAGGCCGGCCGCGCCCTGATGAAGGAAATCCTGACCCTCGTCCAGCTCCAGCAGGAGGGCGAGACCATCATCGCCTCGATCGGCGGGTTCGACCTCGCGTACTCAGGCGAGCGTTACGGCCGCGACGGCTATCGCTACAGCACCTCGCTGATCCGCACCGGGGAACAGCATGAGATCGAGTTGCCCGTCACGGTGACTCCGCTCGGCGCCATTTCCCGCCTTGAGCACGTGCTCGACGATTTCGAGGGCGAGCGGGAGCGCTATAGCCAGCGTCTCGCCGACGCACGTCGCCGGCTCGCCTCGTACCGGTCGCGCGAGGACGGTGAATTCGCATTCGCAGCCGATCTCGCCGAGAAGCGGCGGCAGTTGGCGGAGGTCGAGAATGCCCTTGCGACGGATATGGAGGGCGCGGGCGGGAGCGCAATCGCAGCGTGAAGAGGGAGGAAGGGAAACCCCGCTCGCAGATCGGCCAGGCCGGCAGCGCTGACGCTCAACCGCCGCCTGCGCGATCCCAGCCCGTCGTCCTTCGCAGGGCTGTTAGCCCTGCTTGTCCGGCCTGGCAGGGATGCTCGGCCGCAGTTGTGCCGGCCCGACCGCTCCGCGGGATCGGGGGGTGTCTTCGGGAAGAAGACAAGGAAGGACCCGCAAGGCGGGGTCCGCGAACCCGAACAGGAGAAATCCCATGCAACTCATCAAGATTGATCCGCGTGCGCTGAACGAAAATCCCGACCGCACGCGCCAGACGAAGTCGACGCCGCAGGCCGACGCCCTGCTGCTTGCGACAATCAAGGCCGTCGGCATCGTCCAGCCGCCCGTCATCACGCCAGAGACGGGCGGCGGCAACGGCTATGTCATCAACGCCGGTCATCGCCGCGTGAAGCAGGCGATCGCCGCCGGCCTCGAGGAGATCGATGTCCTCGTTGACGAGGCGGCGAACGACAACGGTGCGATGCGCTCGATGATCGAGAACATCGCGCGTGAAGCGCTCAATCCCGTCGACCAGTGGCGCGCGATCGAACGCCTCGTCGCGCTCGGCTGGACCGAAGAGGCAATCGGCGTCGCATTAACCCTGCCCGTCCGGCAGATCAGGAAGCTCCGCCTGCTCGCAAACGTGCTGCCGATCATGCTCGATCACATGGCCAAGGGCGACATGCCAGACGAACGTCAGCTTCGTACCATCGCCTCGGCGTCGCTCGATGAGCAGAAGGAGGTCTGGAAGAAGCACAAGCCCTCCAAGGCGGATCCGCAGGTGTCGTGGGGGAGCGTGGCGCAGGCCCTGACCAAGGCCCGCATGTACGCTCGTCACGCCAGCTTCGGTGACGACCTCGCCCAGGCCTATGGCATCCAGTGGGTCGAGGACTTGTTCGCGCCGGCGGACGAGGATAGCCGCTACACCACGGATGTCGAGGCGTTCCTCGGCGCGCAGCAGGAGTGGATGGCGAACAACCTGCCGAAGAAGGGCGTCATCGCCGAGACGACGAACTGGGGCGAGGTCAAGCTGCCGCCGAAGGCGGAGCGCGTCTACGGCAAACCGTCGAAGTCGGATTGCACGGCGATGTATCTCGACCGTGACGGCCGGGTCTCGAGCGTGCATTACCGCATGCCTGCGGCGAAGAAGTCGAAGGACAAGGGCACGGCGGCCGGCACAGACGTTGCCGACGAGAGCACTGAGGTCTCGAAGCCACGTCCCGATGTGACGCGCAAGGGCGTCGAGATCATCGGCGACTTCCGAACGGATGCTCTCCATGAGGCACTGGCGCGCGCGCCCGTCGAGGATGACGCGCTGATGGCGCTGTTGATCCTCGCCTTCGCCGGCCAGAACGTCTCGGTCGATTCCGGTAGCGGCGGCACCTATTACGGCAACCGGCGCATTGCGCGCCATGCCGCAACGCTGTTCGATCAGGATGGCAAGCTTGTGCTCGATATGGACACACTGCGCGTTGCGGCGCGCTCGATCCTCGTTGAGGTTCTCTCGTGCCGAGAAAATCGCACCGACAGCGGCATCGTTGCGCGCGTCGCCGGCGAGGTGGTTGGCGCGGACAGCTTCCTGCCGAATATGGGCACCGACGACTTCCTGTCGTGCCTGTCGCGCACCGCGCTCGAAGGCTCGTGCAAGGACGCTTCGGTTCTCCCGCGCCAAAAGGTGAAGGACACCCGCGCCGCGTTGGTCGAGCACTTTAGGGAAGGCCGCTTCGTCTATCCGGCAGCGCTGTTCGCTCCGGACAAGGTCAACCTGCTGGCCTGGCTGGCGAAGAACGCCGTCACCGCCGCCGATGAGGCCGACGACCAGCTCGGAGACCCGGACGCTGGCGACGAGGACAGCGGCGAAGCCTTAGGTGACCAGGCGTTCCGTGAGGCGGCTGAATAGCCTGGCCTCCATCGACAATCCGAATGACAGCCCGCCGCCGGCCCAGCCGGCGGCGGCTTCGTTTCCAACACCCTTGAACAGGAGGACACCCATGTCCGCCCAATTGATCTACGACCTCGCCCCGCTCGGCGCGATCATACGGTTTTCCGACGGCACGCGGCGGCCACCGGAGCGGCACCGCAGGAAGCTCGCGGCCTGGGAACACCGAAACAGCGGCGGCCGGCTGATCCGCAAGGAGGCAGGACGCCGCGTCGGCAACACCGTCACCGGCGCCACCATCACCCTGCACGCCGGCGACTATGCCGGCGGCGGTGTCGTGGTGCTTCGCGTCCACCGGACCTTCTCGGTCGACAGCGACCTGGGATTCGTCGTGACCGAACGCCCGAGGGTCGGTGCCGTTCGCGTGCTCAGCCGACCCGGCGAGGACGCCGAACTCGTCTATCTCGCCAGCAGCCGCACCGACGCCGAATGCTGGCTGCAAAGTCACGGCTATCCGGATGCGGTTCTCGACGAGGTGAGCGCCGATGCGCCGGCAGCCGACGTCATGGAGGGGAGGACGGCCGAATGACTACGCCCTCCCCCCTCACCACCGAGTCGGACTCGGATTCTGGATTTCCAGAGGTCGAGTTCGGCCGCAACGGCGACGGCGATCTCGTCGCTCGCGTCGGCGACACGGTGTTCGCCATGCTGCCGGGACGCGACGGCCGCCATTATCTTGCGACCGGCTGGCGCATCAACCGGCCGATTGCCGAATGGAAGCGCTCTGACTTCTACGGTCATTCCGGCGGGCTCGCCGACGAGGCGGCCTTCCGGACAAAGGTCGTGGAGAACGCCGAGCATCAGCGCGAGAAGCGTGCGCTCGGCCGTCGCGACACCGGTTCCAATGCGAACACGCCATGGGGACCGTCGCAGGGTGCAACCGTCTATGCGGAAGGCGTTGTCCGCCATTCGACGGCGGGCCACGGCGGCTTCCATCTCTCGGCCGAGCGCAATCGCAAGGTCGCCCCTGTACTGTGCGCGCAGGACGGCTGGTATGAGGAAGACGCGGCCTGGGCGATGGTGGCGATCACCTTCCCGCATCTGTTCACCGGCTACGAGCGACGCTGCGCCGAGCGCACGATCAAGGATAGCTGGCCCGATGCGTGGGAGGCGATCTTCGGGACTGTGCTCCAGCCCGGCGAATCCCGTGAGAAGGATCGGCGCGCTTTCGAGAAGGAGCACGCCAATAACTGGATCGTCGTGTCGGCGATCACGTCTGATCAGCAGCCGGGCTTTGTTGAAGTCGTCGCCACGCCGGGCGGCCGCCGCGGCGCGGGCACCGAGGAGCGACGTTTCCTCGTCCCGTCCAACGAGTACCGGACTGGCCGCTTTGGCTTCGTCGTCGATGAGATCCGCCACCCCGTCTATTCCGGACCATCGAGCTTCATCGGTTGGCAGGGAAGGACGTCGCCATGAAGGCTTCCCCCGAACGCCTCACCGAGCTTTCGCGCATGGAGGAGGCGCGTCGCCAGACGCAGCGCCAGCTCGACATGATCGACCGGCAGATCATCCGCCGCATGACGGCACTGATCCCGCGGCTTGGCTGCAAGCGGTCCGGATACCGTCGCGGCAAGCCGCCTGACCCGGGCGCTTTCCTCGAACGCTATCGTTCGAACCTTGCGGCGATCACCGCCGAGCGCCAGCCGGAGATCGACGCGCTGTCGCGCAAGCTCGCCCGGCAGGATGCCGCGATCGAGACGCTGCGGGCTCGATGCGCGCCGGAGTCTCGCTCCGCTCGTGACGACCCGGAGTGCAAGGACGAATGTCGCAGTCCAGCCGACTGTCGTCCGCGCAAGCGCCATGACGCTGCGGCCTAGCGGGGCCGAAGCCGACCTTGTGGCTCGCTCAGACGAACGTCTCGAGCACGGCGCGAAACTGACGATCTGCTGGCTCGAACCTTTCCAAGGTTTCGCCAACCCGGCCCGGACCCTGTCGGCTCTCCCCTCGGGTTTGCTGCGGTCTGCGCCCCCGGCGGTCCGCTTCAAGGCCAAGTCGCAAGCGACCGGAGACTGCCGATCTCGGCAAGGCCCGGCCGCGTCCGGCGCATGGCCCCAGCAAGCTGGACCCTGCTTGTCCGCAGCCGGACCTCGCTCGCCTGGCGGTCCCCGGACCTTGAAGCGGCCCTCATCCCGGCGGCGCTCGGCGACCGCACCCGAAGGGAGGTCCGGCAGGGGCCGGATCGAACCGACGGCGAAACCAGATAAGGAATTCACCAATGACCAAATCTGCTCGTTCCTCTCGCGCCAGCGCCCGAGTCATCCCGCTTCGCAAGGGCACGACTCTCGAAATGGTCCGGCTCGCCTGCCCCGACGCGGCACAGGCGCAGCGCATCTCCGAAAGCTTCGGTCTTGCGATCCTGGATAGCGACGGCATCCGCGATCTGCATGAGCGGCTCATCATCGAAACCGCCGACGCGCTCAAGGACGGCCTGGGTGAACGCGCGATGCAGATTCACCTTCAACGGATCGTCGGCGCTTATGTCGGCTCCGCGCACGGCGCTGGCCAGTTCTACACCCGCGCAGTCACCGAAGCGCGAGATGCGACCGCCAAGCTCGCCAACGACGGCCGCGATGAGGACCTCGATGGTCCGGTCGGCTTCGATAGCCAGGCACAGCGCAAGCGTGAATTCGCCGCCGACATGGGCGTGCAGTCTCACGCGCTTCGCATGGCCGCCGAGGGCGCTGTTGCCGCCTACGAAAAAGTCGTCGGCGAGACCTGGAAGCCTTTCGAGCGTCCCGTCGACAACACCACCGACACCGTCGGCCGGAACGCGGCCAAGGCACAGATGTCGGCGTTCGACTGATGCCGCCGGCGGGGCTTCGGCCCCGCCATTCTCTTTCACAATTCAATGCCGGCCGGTCCCTGCGGGCCGGCCTTTTTTCATGTCGCACGGCGCGACCGCGCAAACGAGCAAAGAGAAATCGATCGGGTTGGACTGCCCCTCGCGGCCCGTAGCGGCGTTCGGTCGATGCTCCGGCCCGCGTGGCAGCGCAACGGCTTTGCCGTCCTCCACTGACGTTCCGGTCCGGCGTCTCTGTCGCCACTCAGACCATTAGCGCCACCGGATGCGCGACCCCGTAGGCCTTCGCAGCGGACCGCCGTGACGGGCCGCGATGGGCGCGGTCTTCAGCGGAGACTAGGATCATGCCAGGTAAGGAAACGAAACCCCGCGCCGACATCTATGCCCGGGTCACCGATCGCATCGTCGCGGATCTTGAGCGCGGCGTACGTCCGTGGGTTAAGCCATGGAATGCGGCCAACGCCGCTGGGCGGATCACGCGGCCGCTGCGCCACAACGGCATGCCCTATCAGGGCATCAACGTCGTGCTGCTGTGGTCGGAAGCCGTCGCGCGCGGCTTCACGTCACCGATCTGGATGACCTTCAAGCAGGCGCTCGAACTCGGCGGTCACGTTCGTAAGGGTGAGAGCGGGACGATGGTCGTCTATGCCAACAAGTTCACCAAGACCGAGACGGATGAGCGTGGCGACGACGTCGAACGGACCGTTCCGTTCCTGCGTGCCTATACGGTATTTTGCGTCGATCAGATCGACGACTTGCCGGATCAGTATTACGGGCGCCCGGCGCCAAGCATCGCGCCGGGGCAGCGCATTGCGCATGTGGACGGATTCTTCGCCAATACGGGCGCAACTATCCGACATGGCGGCGACAAGGCATTTTTCTCGCCGGCGCTCGATCTGATCCAGATGCCGCCATTCGAGAGCTTCCGTGACGCGGAGAGCTACGCCGCCACGCTCGCGCACGAATGCGTGCATTGGACTGCGCCGGCGCATCGCGTCAATCGCGATCTCAGCCGCTACACCAAAGATCGGAGCGAGCGCGCCCGCGAAGAGTTGGTCGCCGAACTTGGCGCCTGTTTCCTCAGTGCGGATCTCGGTATCGTGCCCGAACTCGAGCCGCGCGCCGATCACGCAAGTTATCTTGCGTCGTGGTTGGAGGTGCTGTCAAACGAGAAGCGCTTCATCTTCTCCGCCGCCGCCCACGCTCAGCGGGCAGTCACCTATCTGCACGATCTTCAACCCAAGCCAGCCGAGATTGACCAAGCGGCATGAGGCGCAACGATCCGCGCCTCGGCTGCTTGCGTTCATCGTTCACCTTTCTAGAAAATGACGAAGGCCTCGCCTCACGGCGGGGCCTTTCTTATGTGCATCGTCATGCGTGTGCTGGTGACCGGAGAGGCGGTGCTTCCCCCCATCCTGAGACGTAGGCGAGATGCGCCGGGCGGATCCTTCTGGCTTCCGAGATGCCCGTCTGCTTCTGGGCCAGCGTCTTTCCGAAGCTGCAGAAGGGCGATGTCATCCACGATGCGACAGTCCGTGGTTGTTACTGCGTCCGCCGGACTATACGAAAGCTTACGCGGCGCGCGCGAGTGTCTTTCACCAATGCGCCCGTCGTCGTGCGGTGTGGCTTGCGTGTCGCTCAGTCGTATCCTCATCGTTCGGCCTGTCGCGCCCGATGCGTCCTCGATTTGGCATGTCTAACCGAAGGCCGTCGTCGCTGCGCTCCGCCTCGATCAAAAAGACCGCAACGGCCGTTCTCGGCTTTCTTCCCCTGGTCGCTGCGCGCCCATTCCTCGCGAGACAAGAAAGCCTCGCCCTGGCCGCCCTCTACTGCGTGGCGGCCCTTCGGGTGCGGCCCGATCGCCTCCGGTCAACGACAGCCATCGAGGTCGCGATGGTCGCGGCCCGAGAACGAAAGAGGACGCGAACATGGCTACCATCGGCAACTTCACCGTCAACGGCAACGGCTTCGTCGGCACCGTCAAGACCCTCGCTCTGGGCACCGTCAAGACCAAGATCGTTCCGGCCGAACGCACTTCGGACAAGGCCCCGGACTACCGCATCTTCGCGGGCGCAAACATCGAGTTCGGCGCCATGTGGAAGAAGAAGTCCCAGGACACAGGCCGCGAGTACCACTCGGTCAAGCTGGACGACCCGAGCTTCCCGGCCCCGATCTACGCGACGCTGGTCGAGGTCGAAGGCGAGGAAGGCTTCTCGCTCATCTGGTCTCGCCCGAGCCGCGACTGAGACGCCGCGCAGGTGGCCCCGCCGCGAGGCGGGGCCTTCGCCCGTAGGCGCCCGGAGGCTGATCCACGTGCGGTACGCCCAGTAGCGACCCATTCGGGCGCGATGGCAAAGCACAAGATAGAGATCCATCGACAGCTGCGGCATGTCGCGCACCAACAAATTGATCGCCGTGCCGCCTTTTCCGCCTGCGACCGAATTACTATGCCGAAGGGGCAAAGCGCGCGGGTGAGTGGTGGACGACGAGGTATTCAGATCGGCCGGCTTCTTGGATGTCCAGGCGTTGAGGCTGTTGCGCGCCTTCTTTCGGATCGACGACCCGCGGCTACGGCAGCAGATCATCGAGCGCGCCGAAGAGCTCGCGCCCCCGCAGGCGCCGTGCGCGCCCCCGGCACCGGGCGAAGCGGACGGCTAGGCGCGTTCGGGTCAACGGCAGGACGGAACAGGTGGACAAGCGCCAGTGCTCCCGATTGCGAATCCCTGCCCTGTGCTAACCGCTTGGAACGACGCGGGCGGCTGAAAGATTCGCCCGCCGACGGGAGCGATCTCGATGCTGATGACGAAGGAAAGACCGCGGGTCCGCACGCTGCGCGGCTGGGCGATTAACGTGCTGCAAGAGACCGGCGCCATCCGAGAATGCGAGGCGCACGGCTGGATGCAGGACAGCGCCGACCCGCACGCGCGCGAGCGAGCGTTCGACATCGCCCGCCGAGACCCGCCGCCGGGCATCTCTCCGGGCGAAGCCGCCGCCGAGGTGGACGATGTCCTAAATTCGATCGGCGACACCTGCCCGGAGTGCGCTCCGGAGCGGGCTTAGCCCCCAGCGCTCGTCTGCTGCACAGCAAGGAAGTCCGCGATCTGCGCCGCTTCCTCCATCTGCCGCGCCTTGCCAATGAGGATGCTGCGCTCCTTCCCCGGCCGCATGCCGCGCGCCTTCCGCTTCAGCCTAACGGCTTCCTGGTTCAAGCGGGTCTGCAGTGATGTCGTCTGTTTGAACCGCCGTCTCTTTTTCACCAGAGCACCTTTTGAGCGGCGCAAAGGTCCCAGTCCGGGGGAGAAACCCTTGCATGGCCCGGGCCAGGGCGGCTGGCCAGGTTGCCCGAAATGCTGCAAGTGTCCGCGGCTCTCGGCAACAACGTAGGTTAAATGACGCTCTCAGCGTCTGAGCGCGGGAGCGAACCGAGTCGCCTCCAGAAGTGCTCAACGGCGGGCTGCTGCTGACGGTTCGCGATTACCGGTGTGCTGTGTTTGTCTGATGCGCTTTGCCGCTGGCAATACAATCGCACGATATGGTTTGCGATAGCGGACGCGTCATAGGGCTTTTCAAATCGTTTCACTTCCCAATACCGATCAGGAAGAACCTCTCGGTTATAGCCTGTGGCGAAAACGAACGGAATTCGCTGCTCGATCAGCTTGTCGGCGATCGGATAAGCCGATTGACCGCGCAAGTTGATGTCGATCACTGCCGCGTCGAAGCCGTCTTTGCTAACCTGAGCGAGTGCTTGCGAGAACTCGCAGATCGGACCGACGATCTCCGCGCCTTCCGATCGGAGCGCTTCTTCCAGATCAGTCGCAAGGAAATACTCGTCCTCGACGATCAGGACGCGACAGGCCCTACTCATCACGCCACCTCGCCGTGGTTGATGAGCGTCCGAGACCGCCCGTTTCCCAATCGATTACCGCAGCCATTCTTTGGCTGGCAGATCGCAGACGCGCTCTTTCCGACAGAATAAGTTCCGATACTGCGATTGCCTTGTCGACGCGATCGAGCAGTACCTGTGTTTGAGTGCTGAGCCGAGCCATCGCGGTCCCCTTGCACCAGGCGGGAGCGCGCGTCGTCTCTCAGCCACTGGCGCCTAGGGCCGGGTCTTGGCCAGTGATGGACGAACTATCGGCAGATCGATCGGGCCTTTCAACTTAAAACCGCGGTCGGCTCCCTGGATTCGCGCTCCCCGTCAAAAGCAGGCGGCGATGGCTTCCGGTAGCCGCGGCGACTCGTCGTATTTCGACTTTCGCGAAGGATTTGCATCGATCGCCTCAGGGTTTCGCGGGCTCGTGCCAGCGTTTCGGTATCCTCCTGCGTGACCGTGTAGATCCGAAACATCGGGGGGACTGTGAGGTGCTCTGTTGGGCATGGGTCGCTACTCCGTGCGCAATGGCGTCCGTAAGAAAAAATAAAAGGGATCACGGATCGAAAAATCAAGACGTGGGCGGTGCCCTCGATGTACTCCTTTCAGGTCGCAGCGCATCCTTCGGAGCCGCATCCGCTCGCCGCCGGATGGGATGCCGCGGTCCTCCATCCAGCGCGCAAAGCGCCTCAAGAATCTCGTCGAGTTTGGACCGGCGCCTTCGGTCCTTAGGGAGTTGCCGACGTCCCGCGCTTCCAACGCCGCGTTCATCGAGGGCGCCGCGATCCGCGGGATCGTAGAAGTCCAGCGAGGTTTGTTAGGTCTTCAGCTTTCTGGGCATACGTTCCGGCTGCATCCGAGTTCCGGGTCGGAACCGGTCCACTTTTTCGGGCGCCCGGCCGAACCCCGGCAACCCCACCGGACTTAACCTAAGTTAAAACCCGGGAGGTCAGCATGGGTCAGTTGAAGCCTTTCCGCGCCACCGCGCTGGTGGTTGAAGACGACGAAATTCAACGCGAGATGATTGCTTCTCGAGGAAAGCGGTTTCGACGTGATCCAATGCGAGGATGCCGAAACCGCGCTGTTGGCCCTCAAGATGCGCCATCCATCTATGCTCGTCAGCGACGTCAACCTGGCCGGCAAGGTCGACGGCCTGGAGCTCGCCCGCGTCGCGCGTTCGGGCGATTCCCAGATGCGCGTCGTGGTTATTTCCGGCCAACCTCCCGCATCGGCGCTCCCCGAGGGCGTCACGTTCTTCTCAAAGCCCTTCTATCCGACAGCGCTGCTGCGCGAGGTCGCCCACTGAAGCGCAAGATCTGGCGTGGCGGACGCTGGATCACGCGGACTTCCGCTGCTGCCGCGCTGCCGGTTTCTTGGCGGCGGCTTCCTTGGGCTTCTTGCCCTCGAGCGGCATCAGCATCTCCTTCTGACCGCTGGATGCCTTGCGCGGCTTCTTGGCTGGCTTGCTCGCCTTCGCCGGCGCCGCCTCCTTGCCGACCGATCGGCGCAGCGCCTCCATCAGGTCGACGACGTTGGTCGATGCGGGCCGCTCCTTCGGCACGATGGGCTTGCCGGAGCGCTTCTGGTTGATGAGGTCGATCAGCGCGGTCTCATAGTGATCCTCGAACTTCTCGGGGTCGAATGAGCCGGCCTTCTGATTGACGATATGCTTGGCGAGATCGAGCATGTCTTTCGTGACTTTGACGTTCTGGATCTCGTCGAAATACTCCTGCTCGCTGCGCACTTCGTAGGGGTAGCGCAGCAGGGTGCCGACGAGGCCCTTGTCCAGCGGTTCGAGCGCGATGATGTGCTCGCGGTTGGTCAGCACGACTCGGCCGATCGCGACCTTGTCCATCTCCCGGATGGTCTCGCGGATGACCGCGAAGGCGTCGTGCCCGACCTTGCCGTCCGGACGCAGGTAGTAGGGGCGGATCAGGTAGCGCGGATCGATGTCGGACCTGTCGACGAACTCGTCGATCTCGATCGTGCGCGTGGACTCCAGCGCGATCTCCTCGAGCTCGTCCTTCGTCACCTCGATGAACTGGTCCTTTTCGAGTTGGTAGCCCTTGACGATGTCCTCGTTGGGCACCTCGTCGCCGGTGTCGGCGTCCACCTTCAGGTATTTGATGCGATGGCCGGTTGCCCTATTCAGCTGGTTGAAGGAGATCTTCTCGGACTCGGACGTCGCCGGATAGAGCGCCACCGGACAGGTGACCAGGGACAGTCTGAGGAAGCCTTTCCAGTTGGCGCGCGGGGCCATGGTACGCAGAACTCCGTTGGGGCGGGCCTGATTCAAGACGAACGAGGCGACCGGGTTCCGACACGCGGACGCTTCCGGGGCGGAGATTTCACGCGCGACCCGCGGGCGCCAACGGAGTCTGCCGACGACCCCATTGACTCCTTAGGAACAAACAAAGAACATGTGGCGCGCCCGCAGCCCTCGAACCTGCAGCACCCGCCGAGGATGATCTTGATCTCGCCGCCGATCGGGCCATCGGCAAGGATGAGAGACATGAGTGAGGTGACCTACTACGTCGCGCTGCCGTTCGTCCTCGCCGACGACGGCCTCGCAGCAGGGGAAGCCGTGGAATGCTTCAACCCGAACGCCGCGGTGATGAAGGCCGAAGCCCTGGCTCGCAAGCCCGGACACGTCGGCGCCATCGCGTTTTCGCGGACGGGAGACCCGGCGAGCGGCGACTTCAGCGACGCCAAGCTGATCCGGAAGTTCGGCGAGGTGCCGGACGATCTAAGCGCGCTTTGAACGGAGGGCCGATATCACCCCTAACTCGGCGCGGCGGCATCTCCCGGTTGAAGCAAGCTGAGCGCGGTGTCGACCTGGGCGAGCAGCCGTTCGATTTCCTCGCGCTCGTTCGGTCCGGGATCGCTCTCCAGCCGCTCCATGAGCGCCTGCTTCCGCGCAAGCAGCTTTGCGATTGTCGACATTACACCTCCCCGTCCCGTTGGACGCCTATTGTCGAGGTGGTGCGCCCACGACGAATTTGCCATTCCTGACGTCAGCAACCGGCGGCTCTCTCCCCATCATGGCGACAGGCTGGAGGCTCTCTGCGAAGCTCGGCGATCAAAACCCCTCACCGCCACATCGTGGGGGCCTCGCTGAGCGCCCTGCGGCCGACCTGCATCAAACTATCGGGTGTCGCTTCACCCTGCCTGGCCGCTTCGAGGATCTTTGCGGCGACGTGCGTCCGGGCGCTCGTTTCGTAGCGCGATACGGTTTGACAGACATCGTCGAGGACCGCGCGCAGCAGCGCGGTAGTCTGGGCGTCGAACATCGGACATTGCCCCTCAGTCGGTGGAGGCAGAAGATAACCGGCACCGCGCGCTCTCGGATTCACGAAGGTTAAGATGCACCGCAAAAATTTGCGCTAGTCCGCGCCGTCGCGACCCCACGGTCATCGACCGAGCGCTAGGGGCGCGGGAGTTGGTCCATCCTCGACAATCGGTGACGGCCGCGAAGTTGGCGTGGGACGCCCGCTATCTTGTCGTCCGATCCGTCAACGCCAGAAGCCGATAGGACTCTTCCATTCTCTCAATGCTTCGCTCGATCGTGGTCTTGACGTCATTCATCTTGGACCGGCCGCGGACAATGGCGTTCGCGGTTGAACCTGCCAATTCTTTCAGGGCTGCCATTGTCGGATCGCTCGGCCTATGCGGCGACTGAAAGTGGGTCGAGAGGATTCCGATGAAGGCCCCGCTGCTCGAAACCATCGGCGTCGATTGAACCGCGCGAAAACCGGCGCTGCACGCGATGGTCCGGCAAGACGTAAATGCAAAATCCGACAACACATCCTCGACGATGATGGGCTCGCGACCTCGAAGTGCGCGGGCACATGCCGAACCGCCATCAATTGTGACCTTCTTGAAAAAAGTCAGAAACTCATCGCCGAAACCGCGTTGAGAAGCGATTTCCAGGCATCCCGCATCCCAATCCATCAGCTGGACGTTACCGAGCTCGGCCTCGCTCAGTCGCAGAGCTTCGGTAAGCGCAGAATTGAGCACGCTTTGAACCTCGACGCGTTCCTTGGAGTAGGTGAGCATAGCTTGCTACTCGGTGCTCCCGCTGCGCAGTCCGTCGGCTTTTGGAGTGGCGGGCGGCAAGCTCTCCTCAAGCAGGGCGCGCGACGTCAAAATTGCCTCTCGCGTTTCCCTGACGGCCTCTCGCGCTTCGAAAATAGCCTGGTCTGCGGATCGCAAGAGCGCGTCCGAGGGGAAAGCAGCCGGATCGGCTCGCAGAGACTTTCTTGCCAGGACCGAGGCGGTGGCGTCGGTCACATGATGGACCACCCCAACGATTGATCCCGCGTCATCAAGGACCGGCCAGTTTTTGGGATGCCAATAACGTACCTGCCAAGGCCGTCCGTCAGGTCGGATGTCATACCGTTGCAGAGGCATCACCTGCCCGCGCTTTTCGCGAAGCACCTTCCCGAATGATGCAGCCAGGTTGCTCACCCCGTCTGCGCGTGCGAGATGCGGGTTGTCGGGAAATGCCTCGAACATGTCCAAACCGGCAAGCGTGTCCCGTGAGCGGAAGACGTCTCGAAGATAGCTGTCGTTGGCATCAACGATCTTCAGGTCCGGCGTGAGCAGAAGTATCGGGATCGGAGAATGCTCGAACAGCCGATGCCAGGCATCTCGTGCGCCGGCCATCAGGGCTTTGGGCGATCGGAAGGGTTGCATCGTCGTCATGTTCGACCCGTGAGAAGACCCCCCACCCCGCTATTTAGCGCGATCTGGCTCCCACGACCATCGAAGGTGACGCCCGTAGTTTTACTGCAGGCGGCCCAGGTTCCGCTGCGTGACGCAAAGTTCCGGGAATTGCGTTGTTTGCGAGGCTAAAAGCGCTGCTTGGCCATATGGGGCGACGTGGAACGGCGCATCCCGCGCACTGGCTCGTGGTGGTTCGGCAGGCCAGCCCGCTTATTCCGACGACAAGGTGGTTGCTGCCGTCTTGCTCCCAAGGCTTGGGAGCGTTGGACCGATACTTCACTGGGATCACCCCACAACGGCCCCAGGTGAGCGCGTCACCTGGGCGAGACTAGCCCTCCGAGCTCCGTGCAATGTCGTGTCGCCCATTCACCGAGGTCAGCACCATCGCGTTCGGCCAGCACTGTGATCGGTGACGCCGATCAAGCACCACGTGGTGCGCAATTCGGGTCTATTCACGACGACATGAACGCTCCTAGTCTCCGCAGGCAAACCTTCGGGCGAATACATGATGCAGAAGCTACTTCTCGATCCTGATGTCGCCGATGACGCGCCGACCACGCCGATCGCGACCGGCTATGATGAGCAGCACCTGATCACTTATCTCCGTCTGCTCCACGCTGCCGCGGACGGCGCTGACTGGAAAGACGTATCGCGGATCGTGCTGCACATTGATCCTCACCGTGAGCCTGACCGGGCGCGCCGCGCCTGGGAAACCCATCTGGCGCGTGCTCGCTGGATGGCCGAGCACGGCTATCGCCACCTGCTTCATGGCGGAGAACCGCACTGACTGCGCCCTAAAGGATGCCTCACTCCCCGCCTCGGACTCGCCGCGGCCCCGCAGGGCGACAGCGCGTTGAGTGCGGAGCCCTCACGGCACCGTCACCTCTCCCCGTCGCCTCGCGCAAGCCGAGCTCGGCGACGAGGTTTTGGGCCGGCTCCGATCTATGCCACCGAGGTGCAGATGAGCTGTAGGCCGTCCTGGCCCCTGCCCGCTGTCACAGCCTCGGCTCACGGAGCCGTGATAGTCTCTGGTGCATGTCATTCAAATGTATTACATCTAGCTACGAATATGGAGATCGCTATGGCTTCGAATGCCTTGGTCCAAACCCGCATCGATGCGGACGTGAAGGAAAAGGCCACTGCCGTTCTGGAAAATATGGGTCTCACGGTATCCGACGCCGTGCGGATCCTGCTGACGCGCACGGCCAATGAAGGAATGCTTCCGCTGGAGCTCGTGAGCAACAGCCAAGCTTACGATACCTGGTTTCGTGAGAAGGTGCGCCAGGCGCTGGCCGACACCCGGCCCGATATCGATGATTCCGAGGTGGAAACGCATTTCGCTCAACGTCGTGCCGCTGCGCTTCGAAAATCGCCGGAGCAGAAACGGTGAAACTGGTCTGGTCGCGCTTCGCGTTGTCCGATCGCGACGGCATTTTCAGCTACATCGAGGCCGAGAATCCTCGTGCCGCGGTTCATGTCGACGAACAGATTGCCAATGCCGCGCGGCGTCTGCTCGACTTTCCGGATAGCGGTCGGCCGGGGCGTGTCGCTGGGACGCGCGAGTTGGTCATTCCGCGTACATCTTATGTCGCGGCGTACCTGGTCGACGGCGATACCGTTCGCATCTTGCGCGTGCTCCATGGCGCGCAGATGTGGCCCGACGAACTTACAAACGACGATTGAGGCGGCTCCGTACAGTATCGTGCCACCAGCTGGACGGGCAAGTTTCGATTTATTGCTTATATCGTAGGTCGGCTACGATAAGGACGATCAAACTAAATCTTCAAGCCTTCGTTTCGCGTGCGTGCCGGCCGAATAAAGGCCTTGGTCAGCGTCTCGAGCGTGACCGGAGCTTTCGTCACACCCGCGGGCGCTGGAGACGGCCGCTGCGCTGGATTTCAACCGCGCGGCATTTTTGTGGGTGCCTTTTTCATCTGGACGAGGCGGCCTTTCTGCCGAGCGTTCACAGCACGGACTTTCGCCTCTACAGGACGCCCCACGCCCGGTAGCGTCCCCGCCCGGTTGCCTCGCGCAGGCCGAGCTCGGCGACCAGGTTTTGGGCAGCACGGGGAGTGATCCCGAGTTCCGCCGCGATCATGCCCGCCGAGACGATCGGCCTCGTCAGCACGTAGTCGAGGAGAGCCGGCAGTTTTGAAGTGGCGCGACGGCCGGCGAGTTTTCGGGCGAGCAAGTTTCTGGTCATCAGCCAGCGGTCGTGATCCTTGCGGCCAGACTCGGCGGCGGCCGCCATGGCCTCGAGTTGCACGACCAAACGCGCTGCGGCGTCGCGTGGCCGCCGGCGCTCACGCGGAATGCTTTTCAGCCCAGCATGCAGGCACGGCAGATGCGATCGCGTTTTGCCGCGGTCCCTCAACAATGCCGCGGCGAGCAGGCGGCCGAGCCAAGGCGTGTGCTCGAGCGGTTCGATCGCACCCCAGGCGTCGGCGGCAATCGCCCCCGCCAGGGTCGGCGGCAAGCCGCGAGTCTGGTCGACCACATCGCGCCAGTGATCGAGGCGTTCCTCCTCATCCCAGTCGGGATCGTAGATGAGAGAATCCCGCTCCGGCCGAAACCGAGTCTCGTCGGCAAGCCTGCGTTCCGCCCTGGCGTTCGCTGCGTCGACCGCGTCGAAAGCGGCGGCCAGATGGGGGGCGGTCTCGAGGACACCGAGGGGCAATTCGAGACCCACCTCCTCCCGCTCGGGGGCCTCGTCGATCTCAAACACTCCCTCACCTTCCTTCCGGTTGCTCGTCTCCTGCTCTCGCTCGCCCCGTCCGCGGAGGTTGGAGAGTCCCGGAGCCGACAGCGCCCAATCGGGCTTCGCCTCGGCGATGCGCCGACGGGCGCGCAGCACGGCATGGGCGCGGGTCAGCTCATGGGTGGGAGCGCGGACGTCCATGCCGGCGTCGTGGAGCACGAGGTCTTCCAGGTGGACAAGTTCGCCGTCCAGCCACAAACTGGCGCAGGCATCGGTGAAGTGTGTCCGGCTGATTGCGCCGTCGCGGATTGGGCTTTTGGCCAGCCGCTCGTCGAAGCGGGCCACGGCATCCTCGGCGGCGGCGAGCGGCCCGGCGAGCTTGGCCCAGGGCAGCGGATCGGGGATTTTATAGGTGGGCAGCAAGGTCCTGATAACCTTAATGGGAACCAGCGAAACGGAAGCTAACATGGCTTTCGCTTCCGTCATAGCGACGTCAGTTGCGGACCGTCCGCTCGCAAATCAACGAGTTGTTCTGGCGACCTCAAGCCAGGCTAGCACCGGTCGGCGCCAAATCGCCGAGAAAGGTGCGCCGCTGGTCAGCTCCCCTGCCCTCTTCCGGACGCCGTCGGCCGCCGTCCGCGCTCAGATGTCCTCGTCGGCCAAGTCGACTGTCGTCACGGCTATCGGGCTGGTTTCCCAGCGCAGGTCCGGTGGCTTCGCCGCGAATCAACGTTCATTGCTTCTGCCACGCTCAGGCTCGCTTCGATAGTAGCGCTTGTCAGGCCGCCTCGATGTCGGTCTGCGGAAAATCGGCGCCCTTGAACATCAGCGGTTCACCGAGATGGCGGGCGCAGGCGTAGGCGAAACAGTCCCCAAAATTGAGCCGTGCAGGGTGCCGACCCTTGCCGTAGCGGTCGTATGCTTCGAGCGCGATGCGGGCTGTTTCGGGCGCAACGTTCACCATTTTGATTTCGATCAGCGCGAGATAACTCTCGACCGCTTCGGCTGCCGCGGCGATCGGCAGATCTAGCACGCGGGCTATGGCAATCGCCGCCTCCCACACGGCCAGCGGCGAAGTCAGCCGGGTTGTGCTTTGCTGCACGCGCGCCAGCAACTCGCGCGCCTCGTCTTCGTCGGTCAGCATCGCGGTGAGCGCCGAAGCGTCAATGAACATCAGGAATCCTCGTACAGGCTGTCGCGGAACGCCTTGTCAGCAGGCTTGCCGCTCTGCGGATTGCCCTTTGCCTTCAAATCGCGACAAAACTGGACGCCCAGATCGACTAATGACGGCTTGCCCTGCTCGCGCTCAAGTTCATGGGCGAGTGCCGTGTGCACGGCCTCGGTCAGTCCGATTTTCTTCAGCGCCGCGACCCTGCGGGCCAGCGCGTCGGTCTCCGGATTCTTGATATGGAAGGCCATGGGGCGTTCCTCTAGCGCGTATCGTGTATCCTTGTATAACATTCCGGATACACGGCGTGAAGGCCGGGATATTCCCGCCATGAAGAGGGTCCTAAAGAGCACGCTGGCCGTAGATTTCCTATGGTTAGCGATCTATGAATGCGACCTACCAGCCATTCTGGTTGCTGTTTCCGATCAAGACCACACGCCATAACCTCTACCGGACTCCGGCCGAAGGATGACCTCGTCCCAGCTCCCGAATTCATCAGTGCGCGAGGGCTGCAAAGAAGCGCGTCGGCGGCCGCAGGCATGATTGTTGTCAGCTGACAACATCCATTTCCTTGATAGGCCCAGGCTCCTGTTGTCAGCTGACAACAATTCTCTAGGGTCGGTGGGCTACCTAAGACGGCAGCGCGAGGCGACTTTCCGTCCAATCGGCTTCATTCGGCGTTCATGCAAACTCGCGAGTTTGGATTGTAAAGCCGTCATGCTGTGTGCCGACGGAGTGCCGTTCCGACACTGGATCCTTTGGATCAACTTCCTGAGGGGCGGGATCGAAGCGCGAGCTCAGCCAGCTCTTCGGCTGGTCCTTCCCGACGACCCACGGTCATGGCTCGACCTCGATGCCGGCCGTGGTCACCCAAGGTCCGGCGGAGCTCCGCCTGCCCGACCGCGACGCCGCCATCCGGTGCGCAGGTCTGGACTAAGAAGATTGTTGTCAGCTGACAACAATCTGCGCGGCGTCCCGATGGACTACCCTCCCCGTGCTATCGAAACGTTCGTCCAGGAAGCGATCCGATGCTGCGCGCTCGCCTCGAACTAAGGCTCGCGATGGTTTATCTGGGGGCCTGGCGTCGAGATCGGATGCGGCCCCAGGCTCGAACCGCCCACGACCGTGCCGGTTAAGGTGCTAACCTGACTGCGCATTGGCTTCCTTTAACGAAACAGATCGCAGGTGCAGCCGATGATGAGGCGCCCGCGCCGCGCCAGGTGGGTGGTCGGGTCTTGCGGCTGGTGGTCCGGGAACTGCGACCCGGAATGCACTGAGTCGATTACTCTGTGCTTGTTCGTTCGGCTGATTGGCGGAGACCCGCTACCGTGCGGGCTTGCTTGTTGCCCTGGCGAGCCGCGGCCCAGCGAAGTGCCGCAGTGGGCTCGTCGGTCCACACTGCGAACGGCCGGTGCGCTGCTGGACCTAGCGAGCCAACACCGCAAAACCCCTTCGCTCGCCACGGCCCCGGCGCTTCAACGAGACGGGGAGGGTGCTTTTCGGGGAGCCGCCGGTCCTGGGAATTGGGGTGCGAGACCACAGAATCTTGCGAGGAAAGCGATCCGCCGGGGCAACGGCTTGCTGGGAAACGGGGAATACAGAGATCCCCGGCGCGCTGCATGAATCGACTGCTCGTCAAGCGCCCGTGCCCGCTGACGCGACCCCAGAAGCGAGGGGGGACGCGCATGGAAAGACGCCCCGGCGCATCCGCACGATAGCAACACTGATCGGAGCAGCGGCTGGCATCGTACTGAATGACGCTTGTGGACGCGCAGCCTCGCCGAATCGCGCTATAGTAGAGGCTCGTTCTGCTGGCCGGGGCCCTCGTTGTCAGCTGACAACAACAGGGCGGCGCGCCCAAAAAGCTGCACCTCGCCGTTACGCACGCCACCCAGCGTTAAGAACTCGTTAACCCTTTATTTCTTGCTCAAATCATAGAATCGTGGCCATCTCTCCAGACGGAGATTAGGCGTCTGACGCGCAGAAACCGTCTTGAGAAGGCAAATGGCGATCTTAGCGGAAGTTTCGGTTACGATGAGCGAGACTGCGTCTGCGCGGATCTCTCGGCATGCCGGCATTCTTTCGGGCCAGCTTCGCTCGCTCGCGACGACACTATTCCCGCCTTCGGCAAGCAAATCGCTCCGGTCGTTCACCTCAGGGGAGGTCGCGCGGATTGCGGGCGTCTCCGATGGGTACCTTCGGCAGCTCTCCCTCGACGGACTTGGGCCGACCCCAGCGACAGGAACCGGGGGGCGGCGATCCTATACTCTGGGTCAAATTCATGAGTTGCGCGAGTATCTAGCGACCGCGCGGCCCCGAGAAGCACTAGAATTTCTGCCGCGCCGGCGCCCAGGCGACAAGCTCCAAATCATCACCGTCGCAAACTTCAAAGGCGGCTCCGCCAAGACAACGACGGCATTGTATCTGTCGCAATACCTCGCCCTTGCCGGCTTTCGGGTCCTCGCGATTGACCTCGATCCGCAAGCTTCGTTGTCCGCAATGTTCGGGTACCAACCCGAGTTCGACATCGCCGCGAACGAAACCCTCTACGGCGCCATACGGTATGACGAGCACCGGCGGCCAATGCGTGAGGTGGTTCGGCCGACCTACTTTGACGGGATCGGTCTTGTGCCAGGCAATCTCGAGCTCATGGAGTTCGAGCACACCACGCCCCGAGCAATGGTCGAGCGGCGTGAACGCGGACACGACCTGTTCTTTCGCCGTGTCGCCAGCGCCATCGACCAGGTCGCCGACGATTACGACGTCGTCGTCATCGACTGCCCACCTCAACTTGGTTACTTGACCATGGGCGCGCTGAACGCGGCGACCGCGATGCTCGTGACCATCCATCCTCAGATGGTCGATGTCGCATCAATGAGCCAATTTCTCCTGATGACGTCGGACCTCATGTCCGTCATCGAGGAAGCGGGTGGGCGCCTCGATCACGATTTCATCCGGTATGTCATCACGCGTCACGATCCTAACGATGTGCCCGAAGCTCAAATCGTGGCTCTCCTCCGGACCCTGTTTGGATCGGACGTGCTCCAGGCCACTGTGTGGAAATCGACCGCGATCGCCAATGCTGGTCTCACCAAGCAATCACTTTATGAGCTGGAGCGCGGCGCCGTAGGGCGGGGCGCCTACGACCGGGCATTGGAATCGGTCGACGCGGTCAATGCCGAAATCGCGCAACTTCTTAAGAAGGTGTGGGGTCGATGAGCAAACGTACTGACACGATCAAGAGCCTTTTCACGGCGCCGCAGTCACCCGCGTTGTCAGCTGACAACATGCCTGCTGCCCTGCCGCGGGTCTCCTCGGGTTCGGTGCGCTCGTTGAAAGACACTTTTTCCGGAGTCGAAAAAGAGAACGAGGAGCTGCGCGACAAGATCGCATCCGGGGCGATGATCCTTGAAATCGACCCCTCCCTTATCGATCCGTCGCCGCTGGCGGATCGCTTTCGCGATCAGGACGATAGCTCGTTCGATGCACTTAAGCAGTCGATCTCACAGCGCGGCCAAGAAGTGCCCGTTCTCGTTCGGGAGCATCCTGAAGTAAAAGGGCGATACCAGAGCGCTTATGGTCATCGCCGCGTCCGCGCTACGCGGGAGTTGGGTATTCCCGTCAAAGCGATCGTGCGATCGCTATCGGATGAAGCGCTTGTCGTGGCGCAAGGGCTCGAGAACGCACCACGCGAAGATCTGAGTTTCATTGAGCGCGCCACCTTCGCGATGCATATCGAAGATGCCGGGCATAGCCGGTCAATCGTGCAAGATGCGTTGTCGATCGATCGAGCGGAGGCTTCGAAGCTTCTTGCCGTGGCCCGGTCGGTTCCAACCGATGTTGTTCAAGCAATCGGGAAGGCTCCGAAAGTCGGCCGCGGTCGCTGGCAGTCATTCGCCGAGCTGGTCAAGGATGCCGCAGCACTCAAACGCGTCAGAGCGGCGATGGCTGAACCGAAATTTGCAGAGCGAGAAACCGACGCCCGGTTTCTTGCAGCATTCACAGCGGCAAGCCGTCCATCTTCCGCGGGGACATCGAAGCCATCGGAAGAGAAGCCGGTCTTCTCCGTATCCGGCGACAAGATTGCGCACGTGCGTCAGGCCGAGCGCGAATTGAAGGTTACCCTGGACAAGAATGTCTCGGCGACATTTGCCGCATTTCTTGTCGACCAACTTCCGGCCCTGTTCGACGCCTTTACCAAGACGAGCAGTGGTCAGGAAACCACCGAGGCCTGACGGCCTCGTCCCGTAAACACGAACCAGGAGCAGACCAGGCAAAAGAAAAAGGCCCCCGAAACGGAGTTCCGGAAGCCCTTCTCTTCAAGTTTGGCGACTGACAGAGAATCACTTTCGCGAATCGCAGTCAAGAGTTTCTACGCGATTTAATCGTCGTTTCGGCGAGCAGGTTTCCTTTGCCCAGCTGAGGCAAAGACATGCAGTCACACTCTCCAACGACGCCTTTTGGGCGGCGATCGTTGACGCTTGCCCATGTGGCAAGCCAGATGGTCGCAACAGAACGCCCTCCCGAAAAGATCGTCCACAAATGGAAGATCTTCCACGCCATCTGCACGGCACGGCCGCGCCTTGGCGTGTCGGAGCGATCGCTGTCGGTGCTAAACGCGCTCCTGACCTTCCATCCTGAGACTGCGCTGACAGGAGAGGATGATCTGATCGTCTTCCCGTCAAACAATCAGCTCAGTCGGCGGGCGCACGGCATGCCGGCGTCGACGCTGCGGCGTCATCTCGCTGTCCTGGTCGACGCTGGACTGATCGTTCGGCGCGACAGCCCAAATGGCAAGCGCTATGCGCGGAAGGACGATGCCGGTGAAATCGAGCTCGCCTTCGGCTTCGATTTGTCACCGCTCGTCGTGCGCGCGGAAGAGTTCGAGAGCCTGGCGGCCGATATCGAAGCAGAAGCCCGCGCGCTCAAGCTCGTGCGTGAGCGGATCACGCTGTGCCGGCGCGACATTGCGAAGATGATCGCAACCGGCATCGAGGAAGGTGTCCCGACGCGAAGGGCAGGGCAGGGGCCTGCTGATTGGCAGGAGGTGCATGCCGCCTTCCGTGCAATGGTAGCTCAGATTCCACGCACCGCGACGCGCCAGGAGCTTGAGCCAATCGCCGACGAGCTGTCTCAACTTGCTGACGAGGTGCTCAATCTTCTGGAAGCGCACATCAAATCCAAGAATCCGAGCGCCAATGAGTCCCATTCTGAGCGCCACATACAGAATTCAAATACCGATGCCTTAATTGATCTTGAACCTAGCCTTCGAGAAGGCAGGGCGGCGGGAGCTGAGCCTAAACCTCAACCGTCGCGAGTCGCCGAGGGTTCGTATCCGTTGGGAATGGTCCTCGGTGCATGCCCTGACATCGTCGACTATGCGAAGGGTGGGATTTCGAACTGGCGCGATTTCCTCGCCACCGCGGCCGTTGTGAGATCAATGCTGGGGATCAGCCCGAGCGCCTGGGAGGAGGCGCAAACCGTCCTGGGTGAAATGCAAGCGGCGGTCGTCGTCGCCTGCATCCTGCAGCGTGGCACCACGATCAGATCAGCTGGCGGCTACTTGCGCGGGCTGACGCGGAAAGCGGAGGTCGGAGAGTTTTCTCTTGGTCCGATCCTGATGTCGCAGATCAACTCCCAGCGCCACGAAAAGCGACGAGCGTGAGCCATGGGTGGACCTGGCTGGATTGGCTTCCGGCCGCGCAGCGATGTCGTTCGGCCCGAGAGGCCTTATCCGATCCCGCTGAAGAGTGCGTCCATCGGTTGCACGTTTCCGCGCGCCAGCGTCAAATCTGCGATCAACATCCCGACGCCGGGACCGACGCTGTTGATGCCGATCGTGCGCTTCGCTCGGGCGCTGCGGTGTCAGCGGCCAGGTCTTTCGGCATCGCTCCTGCGCGCCGTGGGACGAGGCCGGATCCTCCCGAGGGCTGTTGACCGTCGGGCGCCTCGACCTATGGCCGAACGAGTGCGAAAGCAGTGTGGGGTCTGCTCCCCGGGCGCAGCGTGATCGCCACATTCGGTGGCACGGTGCTTCGAGTCCGTTTTAGTCCAGTTTGGGTCACGCACTCCGTCCGCGCGCCAACCGAGCGCGCGCGGCCTCTCGGCGCAAACTTGCGGAGGCAGCGTCCGTGATGCTCCGGCCGGATCGTGGACGCTGTTGCCCTCATCGAAGATCGCAGCATCGATGCAGCAGACGCAGGATGTCCGGGCATGCCAAGTTCGTCGGTAGGTGTTTGTCGACCTTGCGGCGGCGGCGAACTCCGACTCGCATCTGCTGCTCCCCGGACCCTTTACGCAGGAGATGCGGTCTTCAGCCGGCCTCGTCAGGACAATCGGATCTTGTCGCCCGTGCTCGTGACCGCGCGATGTGATGTTGCCGAGGGCCTGTCTTCATTCCAACTGTTTTCACGACGGGCAGCCCATCTGCGTCCTCGATTACGGCTGGTCTGACCGAAGGACGGTCCCGCTGTGCGGGCCCTCGATCTTGTCCCCGCAACGGCCGTCCTCGACTTTCTTCCCCTGGCGCTGCGCGCCATTCCTCGCGAGACAAGAAAGTCGCTGCCGGCCGCCCTCCACTTCGTTTCGGCCTTTCAGGTGCGGGTCGATCGCCTCCGGTCTCACGACCGCCATCGAGGTCGCGATGGGCGCGGCCCGATAAAACCAACGGAATGAGACAATGGCTACCATCGGCACCTTCACCTCCACGGGCAATGGCTTCTCCGGCGCGATCAAGACGCTCAACCTCAACGTCAAGGCCAAGCTGATCCGCGTCGATAATCCTTCCGACAAGGGACCGCACTTCCGCATCTACTCGGGTAACGTCGAGTTGGGTGCGGCCTGGCAGAAGATCGCCAAGGACACCGAGCGCGACTACCTCTCCGTCAAGCTGGACGATCCGAGCTTCCCCGCTCCGATCTACGCTACCCTGACCGAAGTCGAGGGTGTGGAGGGCCTCCAACTGATCTGGTCCCGGCCGAACCGGGACTGAGCCTCCCAAGAGGGCTCCGCCGCGAGGCGGGGCCTTCTTTCCTTCGAACGGAGAGAAGGTCATGACGGTCGACGTTATCGAGGAACTGCGCGCCGAGCTGCGCGACTGCCTGTTCAGTCTCGCGGAGCGCAAGGCGCTCGAAGCGCAACTCGCCGAGCTGATCCGGCAACGCAACCAGCCAACCACGTCCGGCGACGCATCGCCCGCCGATCAGCGGTTTTCTACCGCGGGGGCATAGCCCCGGCGTCGCTTTGTTCGCTCGAGCCGGTCAAACGCCTCGCCGGCTCTCGCGCTGTCGTCGAAGGTTTGCATCATTGTCTGACCGCTCGTGCCGATCCGGCCCCAGTTGCGGACCACCGCCACGCCGCCGAACAGGGTTGGCTGCAAGGACAGCAGATAGAACCGCCGCATATTGCGGGCTGCGTCGACACGACGAAGATAGACAGGGTCCGGCGGAAGCTGAGGCATGCAGCGATTCTCCCGTCATCTGGAATCTGTGTCCAATTGGATTGTTGAATCGAACAAGCGCGATTGATTCATTTTCCTGATAGGTCGATTGCAGGTGCACGCGCGATCCCTCGATGCGGGGCTGTTGTAGCGGCGCCGACGACGAGCATGAGCCATTTGGCGTGTCGGCCCGGCCAGATTCAGCTCCCATTCTGGCCCGTTCTCTGGCATTTTCCTTCGGATCAGAGGACGCCATGCCGAGCCGGATTCCACTCGACCCGAAACTGCCCAAGGCCTTTGACGCGACGCCGAACGAAGCGCGGAGCAAGGCACAGCTCGATCAGTGGTGGGATCGTCCTACGGCCTCACCCGTCCGGATGGTCGCATCGAGGTTCGGTGCCTGAACGGCGGAGCATGGGACCGCTCGACCCATCTTGGCATTGCGGATGACTACGATACTGCCTGCGCGTTGGCCGAAGCCAAGCAGGCCGAATGGCTGCGGTTCCGCGAGCAGCCCCGTACCTGTCTTGACGAAGGCCGGGTCACGGTGGTCCGGCAGCCGCAGCGGCCCGACGAGGAGATGCTGGAACTCGCTTCGTTCGCGACGGCGGAGGCGGCGACCGAGTACCTGCGCGCCAATTTCCCGGAACCATCTTCCTCGCGCTAACCGCTCTGAGGGCATGGGGCGAGCCCCTTCGGGGACGGCTCTACTCGCGCCGCCAACGCGGCGCTCCCGGAGCCCGCACCCGGTCTCCGCGCATGCGCGTGACGATCCTCTCGCAGGCCGTCGACACATCTCTCGATCGTCAATCAAGTCCCGGAGCCTTGTTTCCGGTAGAACCTGTTTTCACCGACGCAGTCCTGAATGTCGGCGCGCCGGAACAAGACGGCGCGACCGCATCGCAGCGGCGGATTGCCGGCCGTGAAGATGATCTGTTCGTAGGTCGCATGCGCTGCTTCGTGCGGCCTGATCAGCGGGCGGCGAGCGAGTTGCTTCGATCGTGTCCGCGACGAAGCCGACATTTGCGAGGACTGGCTGAGCTGATCGACCTCCACGGTCGTGTCGCCGCAGCGCTTCGAGATATGGGCCGCTGTCTCGGGATCGTTGGTCGCCGAGAACGAGATCCAGAACGAGATCCAGGACGCCACTTTCGAACATTTGCTCGTCGCACCGCCGCCGCCATCGGCTTCGCGCATCTTGCCGATCAACTGGTAGAGCATCAGCAGGTTGATGCCGTATTTGCGCCCGAGGGCGCCGCGCAGTTCTAACCGCCGTCCGGGTTTGGTAGGCGTCGGCTCCGTCTCGTCTTCCCACACTATACAGAGATGCGAGGTAGCGCTGCCTCAGAACGTGTTGGTTTGAACCAACACGTAGGGGCCACACGCATTTGGTTTTCGTTGTCTTGCTTCAACTCCGGTGCGCGCCTGCCCAATCGATGCGAACTCATTTCGACTGAGCGCCTCTTTCCTATGTGGCTCGTCCTACCTGACTCTTCTGGCAGGGGATTTTGTGCCTGGCTTTCAGGATTCTGCCGCGTGCTGGTTCGCAGTGGGCGTTGGTTCAAACCAACACCCTGGATGAAGAGGCCGGTCAAATCAGGACCGAGCCGGCAGGCGAAGCAAGGTCTGGAGAAACATGGATGAAACCGGCGCAGATGGTTGCACCGAGGTCGACCCGGTGAACACGATCGTCATCAACAACCAGAAGGGCGGCGTCGGCAAGACGACGCTTGCCGTGCATCTGGCCTGGTTCATGGCGGAAGCGGGCCGCCGGGTTCTGATGATCGATGTTGATGCGCAGGGCAACGCGACCGACACGCTCAAGCAGCATACAGGGTCGATTTCGGCGGCCGACCTGTTCAAGCCGGCGACCCGGTTTGTCGCTGCGGAAAACAACGGCATCACACTGGCGCCGGCCGACAGCTCTTTGACAGATATCGATCGCGGCAATGCTGCAGCCGTTATGACCCTGCAGCAGAATCTCACTGAGGCCGCCGACCGGTTCGATGTTTGTGTGATCGACACCCCGCCATCGCTTGGCCTTCGCAGCGTCGCCTGCCTGGTCGCCGCCTCGCATGTGTTGGCGCCGATTTACCTGGAAGATTATTCCGTAAAGGGCGTCAAAGCCCTGATGCAGACCGTGATCGGTGTGCAACGACGCTACGGTCGTCAGGACACGCGATTCCTCGGTCTGCTGCCGTCGAACTTTAATACCAAGTCGCCGCGTCAACGAACACACTTGGAGCAGTTGTTGCGCGAAGCGGGCAAGTACGTGTTCCCAGGCCAGATCGTTGCACGGGACGGCTATGCCGAAGCCGTCGCGGAACGGGTGCCGGTGTGGAGCTTGAAGCGTCGCTCGGCGCAGGAAGCCGGTCGGGAAATCCGTGCCGTTCTCGCCAAGATCGTGGAACGGCTCGATCAGGAGACCACGAATGACGCTTGATCTCAGCTTCAAGGAGCTCGTCGACGTCGCGGCAAACCCTGGCGCAGCAGCCGGGCGCCCCCTCTTGGTCGCGATTGATTGCATTGACGAGGATCCGGATCAACCACGCCGCACCTTCAGCGAACAGGAATTGGAGGAGCTCTCCCAATCGATTGCCGAACATGGCGTGCTGCAACCCATTGTGCTTCGCCGTTCTAGTGAAGATGGACGCTACGTCATCGCCATGGGCGCGCGTCGGTGCCGCGCAGCGCAGCGCGCGGGCTTGCGTGAAATACCCGCGTTCATTCAAGACCTCGATTTGCCCGACCGATACGCTCAGATGATCGAGAACATCCAGCGGGATGATTTGCGTGCGCCTGAGATCGCGAGGTTCATCGCAGACCGATTGGGCGCCGGCGATACCCAGGCGGAGATCTCGCGCAAGCTCGGCAAGCCAAAAGACTGGGTGTCACGCTACGCCTCGGTCCAAAGCATGCCAGACTTCCTTCGGGCGCGACTTGAGGGCAGTTCGATCCGTGCTCTTTATGAACTCTATCAGGCCTGGCGCACGCACCCCGACGAGATCGAACGGCGATGCGCGACGCAGGACAGCTTTACCGACGCACAGGCTCGACAGCTGGCCCGGGACGTTCGCGGGCAGGGCGGCCGCGCCAATCCCCGGAACGAATTTCCGGTTGAGCGACCTCGATCCGAAAACTCCGATCCCCTCCCGGAAGCAGTGCTCCCGCGCAACGCTGTGAATGTGAAAGAGCGAGATTCAGCAACCGAGGATCAACCGCCAAAAGCTCGCGTCGTTTCACAATCGAAACCGGCAGCGTCGCTGGCAATCAGGGTTCGGTATCAGGATCGAACCGGGCAGCTTGTTGTCGATCGACCCGCGACTCAGGGTTCCCGTCACGCCGTGGTGTTGGTCGATGGTGCGGACAACGAAGAAGAATTTCCGACATCGGCACTTACAATCGAGGAGATCCTGTCGAGATGAACTGGTTCGACACTTTCGCCGCCGGGGCGGCAGACTACCGGTGTGCGCCGGCGGAGCGACTTTCCGATCCGAAGGATGGCGCGTTAGCGCAGCAGCCGAAGGCCGAACGCGCTCCCCATAGCGCCGGAGAGAGGCCGCAGGCTGCTGGAAAGTCGCGGTCCACAGTGCCGGTATCATTTAGTGCCTTCGTTTCCTCGCTTACAGGCGTATCGGTATTCGCAAGACCTACTCCGCCAAGAGAGCGCCGCGAGCTGGGGGTAGGGGCCCTTGATCACTTTACGTTGACGAGCGCTGAATGCGGAGAGCGTTGGTTTGAACCAACATCTAGGAGCAAAAATTTTTGCTCTCTAGTGCAGGATAGGCTTCGCGCCAGCGATGTATTACATCGCGATTGGGATCGGACTGCATGGCTCTGATCTCGCTTCGCGTCTCCGACGAAGTCGCGGCGGAGTTCTCAGCTTTTGCGGCTACCCAAGGCGGCAAATCCGCGCTGCTGCGGCGCCTCATTGCTGAGGCCCTGGCTACACCAGCGCCGCGCATCTTGGCGTTGCCGGTCGGACGGCCGGAAAAAGTGACGGTACGATTTCGCGAGAGCGAGATGCGACAGCTGGCTGAAGTCTCGCATCAGCGCGGCATGACGCGGACCGGCTGGATCGTCGCCCTGGTGCGTTCGCGTTTGGGGTCGCCAGTGCAGCATTCTCCGAACGAGTATGACGCGCTTCGCGCGATTGTTCGCGAGCTCAACCGGATCGGCGGCAACATCAACCAGATCGCGCGGGCCGCAAACACCAGTGTGCTGCAGGGCAGGGCGGTTGAGCCGGATCTATCCGCAATTCAAGAGGCCAAATTGGTCATTGAAACAGAGCTCGCGCGACTACGTAATGCGCTGCACGGCAACGCCGACTACTGGGATGGACGGCGATGAGCCGGCGCCCGCCGCGGCCGACCGACCTGGCCTCCGAACTTCCCCCGATCTCGTATGTCTGGGAAACGCCCAATCGGCGTCCACGGCGGGCCGAGTGGGATGTCCCCGACCCGGCCGCTCCGGGCCGCCTTACGCCGGCGATGCGTGCAAAGCTCGAACGTATCGTACGCCGAGCACCAGAGGTGATGGTCAAGATCACCGGTCGCACCAAGGGTGTGGCGCATCTCAAGTCGCACCTCGCATACATCACGCGAAACGGCGAGCTCGATGGGGAAACAGAGCAGGGCGCGACGCTGGCGGGTCGTTCCGGATTGAAAGATCTGCAGCAACGCTGGGAGGATGATGCCGGTCTCGACGACAAGCGCCGCCGTGATGGGTCGCTTTCGGTCAATATCATTCTGTCGATGCCGGCTGGCACCGATGCTGTCGCCGTCAAGGATTCAGCCCGGGCATTTGCCATCGAAACGTTTGGCTACAATCACGACTACGTCTTTGTCCAGCACCTCGACGACAAGCATCCCCATGTGCACTTGACCGTTCGGTCCCTCGGCCACGACGGCAAGCGCCTCAACCCCCGTAAGGCGGATCTTCAGGCCTGGCGGGAGCGGTTCGCCGGCGAACTCCGGCTTCGCGGGATCGCGGCCGAGGCAACACCGCGGCGAACCCGCGGACGGGTTCGAAAGGCCGACCGCGGGGCAGTCCTCGCTATGCGCAAGCGAAAGATCACGCCCGATGTCGATCGGCTCGCCCGCAAGGAGGTGCTTTCGGAGGTGAGGGGCGGCAGGGCTGCCAAACACCCTTGGGACGAACAGATTAAGTCACGTCAGGATGCGATCCGGCGGCGATATCTCGGCTATGCCGCCGAGCTGCAGCGCTCTGGAGTGGCAGCGGATCACGCGCTAGCGCGACAGATCCGGCAATTCGTCGACGACATGCCTGCTGTTGAAACCCGACGCCATGCGTTGAAGAATGAGCTTGCGCAGCTCACCCCAGGCCGGCGCCGCAGTTCGGAGCAGGGGCTCGATGCCGACCCCCGCGGCCACAAGGAAGACGATGAGCGGACAAGATAATTGGACTCCGGAGAGTCAGATATTGTTCAAGCTCGATCTGATCACCGGCAGCTATCGAAGCGCCTCGAAAAACATCGCTGAGGCGCCGCTTCGGCGAGTTCCAATAGCAAAGTTGCAGAAAATCGTCAGATCGACTTTCGGCAGAGCCGCTAGCATTGCTCCCATTCTGACCTAGACCTCACTCTGAAATCTCGCCTCGATTTCTTTGATGTTCTGCGCAATCAAAGCATTGTAATCTTCTGCGTCTTTCCCATGCGTAACCCGGCTGTGGCAGTTTGGGCAGACAGCGGCCACGTTTAGAGGATGATCTGCGCCTCGTTCCGCGAGCGCACGAATGTGATGGACTTCGAGATAAGGCTGATCGTTGCGACGCATGAATGGAGCTGGGTGATTACATGCTTCACAATTGCCACGTGATCGACAAAGCGCGTATTGGGCGATGATCGCGCTTCGGGTCCTTTGCCATGCCTCGCGCCGCGCTTGAGGCGGCGACATATCCGCCATTTCGTACGCTTGTTCACGAAGTTCTAGAATGCTTGGTGCGGACGACTGATCAATCGCCACTAGTTCGTAGTCATGCGCCCGACCACTGATCGTGCCCGGTTTGGGCACGGCGATTAGCTTTACTTCCGGCGTGTAGCTTGTGTCGCGCACGATGGACGATGGCCTTGCAGCCAGATAGGGCGGCCCCTTGGCGACGCCGTTGCTCCAGTGCTTTTGTCCAACGGTCACGTCGGCTCGAAATCGCGTACCAATAGGGTATTTCTCACGTAAAGTTCGCGGAAACTCCACGCGCATCCAGCTTGGGAAATATTCTAACGGACGAACGCGCGGACGTGTGATTGACCGGTTTTCGTCCCTGCACGTTTCAAGCAAAACACCTTCGTAAAAATCACCTGGAGTCAGGCTGTCCTCTTCCATGGAGAAATTCCTTTCCATCTCCTCCTGAAACTCAGGTCGCTGCACCAACTTACTACCGCGAAGCGCCTGACGCCTCCTGAGCTGAACAGATTTCATCGGTCGCCGTGTCATCGAAATCGCTCGATGCCTCCACCTGATCCAGGCTTCCGATTCCGAGGAAAGTTCTGCCCCGCTCCGTTACGTTGTCTAGAATCGATTTCCCAAACACGTCTTCATAGATGCCTTCCATGATCTTCCGGGTACAAAAGCTCAGTTCTGATTGCAGCGCAGGAAAGTTGTACGCGTCTCGATATGCTCCGAGATACGCAGAAACGGATCTTGAGAGATCAACTACTGTTTCCTGAAAGTCACTCCCCTCTTTGGCTCTGGTTTCAAAGTTGAATTGGTCTTCAAGGTCCGCTCTGATCTTCGCAATGTGCCCTCTTGAGATCTTGGAGACAAATCGCTGCTCGGAGGTGAGAAATACTATTTGGCGCCCTAAGAAATCGACGGGTTGTTGCGGTCCGATGAGACGGGTCTTCGATCGATCGGACAGCTCGGGTATCGAGAATCCGAGGCGACTCAAACGATCCGTTATGAACTTGAGCCCGTCCCTAGCTTTCTGCTCTGTCTCATAGAAGAGCAAGATGTCGTCAGCGTACCGTATCATCTCCATCTTCACGGATTGGACATCGTTGTCGAACGGCGACAAGATTAGATTGGCTAGAATCGGAGAGAGCGGCATTCCTTGGCGAAGGCCAACGCCTGGCCTAATACCACGCGTCTTGAGAATCGGGCGTAAACGACTTTCCTCGCGTATTTCGCAGTCGATAAACTTCTTGACCAAAGGCGCGACGCTACTACGAGGCAGAGTGCGGTCTATCTTGTCCTTGAGAGGGCCACGAGGAATACGATCGAAAAAGCTTTCTATATCTGTCTTGAGGCACCATCCAAATTGCGATCTAAGTTCAAGTGCCCGAGTAATGGCCGCCTTCGTGCCGCGCCCTTCGATGAAGCCGTAAGACGAAGAGTTGTAGATCGGGAGTTTCTTTCCCGCGGTGAAATGCTTCACGAGCGCTCGTTGAACGATCCGATCCTTGATCGTTGGAATGCAGATCAGTCTCTTTTCGTTAGACGTTGATTTCGGTATCGCCATTCCTCTCAACTTCGATGGACCATACTGTCGATCACGGATCGTTCTTGCGAGAGAGGCGATGTTGGTTTCGAGTCGGGTCGCAAATTGGGCTGCAGTGATGCCATCCACTCCGGGGGCGCCAGCTTTGGACGTACTGTCCGGTGACAGCCGCCACGCGTGCATCAGCTTTGATTTCGAAAGGATGCGGCTCGGCGTTGAGGCGGACATCGTTCTCCCAGGCCTAGGGTCGAGACTATGTGGGTGCACCTAAGCCTGATTGAACGGGACGCCAACGCAGCGTCATGGACGCTTGTGCTGGCAGGTGGAGCTTCGCGGCTGCCACGCTGACGCGCGACCCGCTGGGCCCCTGACAGATGACCGTCTGGAGGTCAAGCCGGACCTGCAGACACGCCATCGCCGCCAGGCTCGCGATGAGAACAAATCGCGAACACACGGTGCCGGTTTTCCGTTTCCGGCCCTTCGCCGCCCCGTCGTAAAGGCCCTCAGCCCTGCTCTTACTTTTATGCACCCTGGGCATCGGTCCCTCCGTTGCTCTGTCACGCCAACGCAGCGTCATGGACGCTTGTGCTGGCAGGTGGAGCTTCGCGGCTGCCACGCTGACGCGCGTCCCGCTGGGCAACTGACAGATCACCGTCTGGAGGTCGTCTCGGGTAAGAAACGGCTACCAACGACTCGAAATTAGTGATTGCATTTGGAACAAGCAACCTTCGGTGGCGCCTTTGCCCAGAAAATTGTGGGGCAAAGCGTTTAGATACCATTGCTGTTTTTACCGCGAAAGATGTGATAGCCGCTTTCCATGCTTTCCTTGAATCAAGTTATTGCAGGCGCGAAAGTGCGCGGCCTAGCGGGCGCTTCCCTCGTGGAGATTGTTCGTACCGAGTGGATCGGTTCTGACGCTCTGAACGTCGTTTATCGCGGGCCCGATGGGCCGGCTGAAATCGTGCTGTTTCGGGAGGCCGAAACGCGGCTTGAGCTGGTTCAGGCAAGCCGGGCATTCAGCTTCGATGGAGACGGAGATAGTTATCGGATCGCATCTGAGGCCCAGCGCATCCGGTTAGCGCACCTGTTTGATCCTTATCTAGCGGTCCATAGTTCGCGCATCGAGCCGCTACCGCATCAGATTACAGCCGTGTACGGTGAGATGCTGCCTCGACAGCCACTGCGGTTTTTGCTCGCCGACGATCCCGGCGCCGGCAAGACCATCATGGCCGGCCTTTTGATCAAGGAATTGATCATTCGTGGGGACCTGGAACGCTGCCTCATCATCGCGCCAGGCAGCTTAGTCGAGCAGTGGCAGGATGAGCTAAAAGAAAAGTTCGATCTCACCTTCGATATAGTCTCACGCGAGCAGGTTGAGACCTCAGTGACCGGGAACCCGTTCGTCGAGCGCAATCGCCTCATCATGCGGCTGGACATGGCCGCACGCTCGGAGACGCTTCAGGCAAAATTGCAGGCCGCGCCAGATTGGGATCTCGTCATCTGTGACGAGGCGCATCGTATGGCGGCGAGCCTGTTTGGCAACGAGGTAAAATACACGAAACGCTACCGACTCGGACAATTGGTCGGCGGTCATACGCGCCATTTCCTTCTGATGTCTGCGACACCTCACAATGGCAGTGACGCGGACTTTCAGCTCTTCATGGGTCTTCTCGATGCTGACCGCTTCGAAGGACGGCCGCGCGAGGGTGCCCGCAAGGTCGACGTATCAGATCTCATGCGTCGCCTCACCAAGGAAGAGCTAAGAAAATTCGACGGTTCGCCGCTCTTCCCGGAGCGGAGGGCCTCTACTATCCAGTATCAGCTCTCTGGACTCGAAACTCAGCTTTATGCCGCGGTCACTCAATATGTGCGCAATGAGATGCGCAACCTCAACAATCTTGGTGATGACAAGCGGAAGAACAACGTTGGCTTTGCTTTGCAGATTTTGCAGCGCCGGCTCGCGTCATCTCCCGCGGCGATCTATCGCTCACTTCTTCGCCGCCGCGAACGGCTCGAAGCTAGGTTGGCAGAGGAGCGCATCATCGCGAGGGGAGGCCGGCTTCAGAAACAGGAGCAACTCTCATCCCTGTTTGATGATGACGAGGATTCTGATCTCGACGAGGTCGGTGGTGCCGAGTTGGAGGATGCCGAACAGCAGATTGCGGATCGTGCAACTGCGGCACAGACCATTCCCGAGCTTGAGGCCGAGTTGTTTATCCTTCGTGACCTCGAAAAGCTTGCTAACCAATTGAGGAAGTCGGGAGAGGATGCCAAATGGCGTCAACTTGGCGAAATCCTCGATAAATCACCGATGGTGGACGAGGCGACCGGTCAACGTCGTAAGCTGCTGATCTTCACCGAACCACGCGACACGCTCGAATACCTGGCGGACAAGATCAGGCAACGTACCGGCAAATCCGAGGCAGTAGTCGTCATCCACGGCGGCGTGCCACGTGACGTGCGGAAGGCCAATATTGCGGCATTCAACGATGATCCAGAGGTGCGGATTCTCATTGCAAACGATGCGGCCGGCGAGGGCGTAAATCTGCAGCGCGGCGCACATCTTATGGTCAACTACGACCTGCCTTGGAACCCGAACCGCCTGGAACAACGCTTCGGACGCATCCACCGCATCGGCCAAACGGAAGTCTGTCATCTCTGGAATCTCGTTTCTGCCGACACAAGGGAAGGTGAGGTTTACGCCCGGCTGCTTGAGAAGCTGGAGCGGGCGCGTGAGGCCCTGGGGGGGCGCGATAGCGTCTATGATGTCCTCGGGGAACTCTTCGAAGGCAAACCCCTTCGAGAGCTGCTCATGGAGGCCGTGCTTTATGGTGACGATCCCAAGCACAAGCAGCGCTTGTTTACAGCTGTGGATGGCGTCGTCGACAGAGACAAGATTGAGACGCTGATTCGCGAGCGGAAACTCACCTCCGAGGGGCTCGACCCGCGCACAGTCATGGAAATTAGGGAAAAGATGGAGCGCGCGGCGTCCCGGCGCCTTCAACCCCATTACATTCGCGCATTCTTTGAAAAGGCATTCGTGCGGCTCGGCGGGCAGATCAGACGGCGCGAGACCGGGCGTTATGAGATAACGCGTGTGCCAGGGCGTCTCCGCGACCGGGATCGCTTCGCTGGTGGCGTGGTCCCTATCGCAGAACGTTACGAACGCGTTTGTTTTGATAAGGCATATCGCGACACTCACAAGCCGCAGGCGGCCATCATCACCCCAGGGCAAGGTCTCCTGGACGTGACCATCGCCGTCACGTTGGAAGAGGCGGGCGATGTCCTAAAGCGTGGCGCCATCTTGGTGGATGAAGCCGATGAGGGCCGCGCCAGCGCTCGCGTGCTGGTGACACTGGAGCATACTATCCGCGATGGGCGGCCGGGCCGAAATGGCCAGCCGAGCGTGGTGTCGCGCAAAATGCAGTTCGTTATGCTCGATGAGCAAGGCCACGCTTTGGATGCTGGTCCTGCTCCCTATCTGGACTTTCGTCCCCTCCAGCCTGATGAGACCAATGCCGCAAGCAAGCTGGTCGAAGCCGAGTGGTTGAAGGGCGACGTCGAGAAAATGGCGATGCACTTTGCCATAGCCAATCTCGTGCCGCAGCACCTTAATGATACGCGTGAACGCAGGCTCGCAGAGATCGATCGAGTTGAAGGTGAGGTAAGGGCTCGGCTCAAGCGTGAGATCAATTACTGGGATGGCCGGGCCGAGGAATTGGCGCTGAAAGAGCAGGCTGGAAAGGGCGGGCGGCTCAACTCCGGCAACGCCAGGGTTTATGCGCAAACGCTCACAGAACGATTAGACCGGCGCCTGCGCCAGCTCGTCGAGGAGCGCGACATTCAGGCACTGCCGCCGCAAGTGAAAGGCGCCGCCTTGGTGATACCGATAGGCCTCCTGCGATCCAAATCTGGTCTAGCGCCAAATGGTTTCGCCGAGGATGAAATTGCGAGGGCTGAAGTGGAGCGGCTGGCCATGCAGGCGGTGTTTGCCGCAGAGCGCGCCCTCGGGCGCGAACCGCGCGACGTGTCGGCCGCCAAAGTGGGCTTCGACATTGAGAGCCGCGATCCCAAAAGCGGGCATTTGCACTTCATCGAGGTCAAGGGCCGCATAGAGGGCGGTGAGACCATTACGGTCACAACTAACGAGATGATTGTGGCCCTGAACGCCGAGGAGCATTTCGTCTTGGCGATAGTGCCTATCTCCGTGAGCGGGTTCGCGAACCAGCCGGTCTATGTACGCAGGCCCTTCGACAGCGCGCCGACCCAGGACGCGTGCGCCACGATCTTCCCCCTCGATAAGCTCGTAAGGCGGGGAACGGCGCCATGCTGATCATCTCAAACGGGAAGTAGGTATGAAGCCGCTTGTAGACGAGTCTTGGATCACAGTGATTTTGAGGAATCGCAAAACTCGGGTGATGCAACAAACAATGCAATATTCGCGGCGAGATCGCGCTCATCCGCAAGGGTCTCGGGCTCGAAGTCGGAACGGCCAACGTTGTCGACAGTAGACAGCCGATTGCCACACGCGCCGACTATGCAGCAGCAGAACAGAAACACCATATTCTTCCCAGATGGCAGGAGTTAACGTTTTCAGATGGTTGGCGCCCTCGATCGTGCTCACGAACGCCCGGCCCCTTCAGAAAAGGGTGCGACATAAGCGTCCGTCCGTCGTATGAGCCTCGAACCTGATATTGCCGCTCAGCTTAAATCCAGGCGAACAAATGACCCAAGCTCGAAAAAAACTGATCGAGGTCTCTATTCCCCTGGAGGCGATTAACAAAGAGGCTCTGCGTCGTAAGCAGAAAGCCCCCAAGGGATTTCCGACCGCAATCCATAAGTATTGGGCCCAAAGACCAATTGCTCTTTGCCGCGCCGTTCTCTTTTCGCAACTTGTTGATGACCCGGACAGCTGTATTGACGAGTTTCCGACGGCCGAGGAGAGGCTGGCTGAGCGGGATCGGCTCCATAAGTTGATCGAGAGATTGATCAGTTGGGATAATTCGCTCAACGAGACGGTTTTGACCGAAGCTCGATATGAGATTGCTCGATCTGTCGCCCGGGCACGAAACGACAAATTGCCCCCTCTTGCAGAGATAGGGCCGCAGCGAATTGTAGACTACGTTCAGCAGTATGCGCCGCCGGTCTGCGATCCTTTCTCTGGTGCTGGCTCGATTCCGCTGGAAGCTCAGCGCCTCGGCCTAAGAGTGAACAGTTCGGACTTGAACCCTGTCGCGGTGCTAATCGGCAAAGCGCTCATCGAATTTCCGCCAAAGTTCGCAAATCGCAAAGCAGCTAACCCCGAGGTCGACCACTTGCGGCATTGGGAACGCGCGCAAGGGCTCGCGGAAGATATACGATATTATGGGCGCTGGATGCGCGAGCAAGCCGAGGCGAAGATCGGGCACCTTTATCCTGAAGTTCAGGTGAGTGGAGATAGACAGGGAATAGTAACTGCATGGCTGTGGACACGCACTGTGCGAAGCCCTGATCCGCGTGCCCAAGGCATCGATGTTCCACTCGCCTCGACCTTCTTGCTGTCATCGAAAGCGGGCAAGGAAGTGATCGTTAGGCCTGTAGTCGATCACAGCGGGATGCGTTGGCACTTCGAGATCGAGGAGAAGCCGAGCAAGGCCGATATCGAAAAGGCAAAAAAGGGTACGAAGGCCGGGAGGGCGACCTTCACTTGCCTGCTAACCGGTGCACCGATTATTGGCGAGTATATTGACGCAGAGGCGCAGGCAGGACGAATGTCGGAACGCCTCATGGCGGTGGTTGCCGAGCGCGGGAGAGGTCGCGTCTATCTTCCGCCGACGCTTGATCAAGTGGTCGCGGCAGAAGTGGCAAGAAAGTTGGTCGCTGACCAGAGTGACGTGATGAACCTCCCCACGCACGAATGCCGCGGTACATTCGCCAGCAATGCTCAAGGCCGCCGCTTCAAATTCAAGACGTTTGCAGACTATTTTACATCGCGCCAGCTAATCGCGCTCGCAACGTTCTCAGACCTCATTCCAGAGGTGCGAAAGAATGTTGAGGCGGCTGCGCGAAAGGACTGGTCCGGTCCTAGGGTTCAGACTCAATTGATCCAATAGGCGACGATGGCGGCGAGGTGCACGGCAGCCAAGAAGTTCCTGGCAAGTTTGTCGTAGCGAGTTGCGACACGCCTGAAATCCTTGAGCCGGCAGAAACAGCGCTCGATAACATTGCGCCCTTTGTAGGCGCGTTTGCTGAAGGTGTGGAGGGTCACCCTGTTGGATTTGTTTGGAATGACGGGCTTTGCGCCGCGATTGGCGATTTCGGCGCGAAAGCCGTCGCCATCGTAGCCTTTGTCCCCAATGAGGGCAGACATGGGCGGCGCGAGTTTCAAAAGGGCCGGCCCTGCGGCAATATCTGCGTCTTGTCCCGGAGTGAGATGAAATGCGCAAGGTCTGCAATCAGGGTCGCTCAGCGCGTGGATTTTCGTGGTCCGCCCACCGCGCGAGCGTCCGATCGCCTGTTCATGCTCCCCCCTTTTCCACCGCTCGCCGAGCGATGCGCCTTGATCGAGGTGGAGTCGATGGACAAGGTCACGCCATCCTTGCCGCAGCGGGCGAGCGCTTCAAAGATCGCCTGCCAATGTCCGCGCTTAGCCCAGCGATTGAAACGATTGTAGATCGTCGTGTAAGGACCATAGTCGGGCGGGCAATCGCGCCAGCGTGCGCCGCACTGAAGCATGTGAATGATACCGCTGATGATGCGTCGATCGTCATCGCGCGCCGGGCCGGTCTGGTTCGTTGGCAGATGCGGCTCGATCTGAGCCCACTGCTTGTCGTTCAGCCAGAACAGCCCTTTGCGCACCGAAGTCCCCCATCCCGAATCAACTTGGTGCGAAGGAATCAGAGATCGCTAATTAGGTACAGACCCTAATGCGAGCGATCATCGCAGTCTCGCGGACGATGGCCGGGGCCCCGTAGCTTACGCCGACGCCGTTGCGACCTACCTTGGTTTGGTCGTGAGCCGAATGGTCTTTTACGGGTCTTCCCTCAACAGATGGTTGCCCAAGGACAATGCGATGGGCCAAAGCATGTCTCAGCAGGCATTGGCGATGACATGGGATTTCGCGGAAGGCAATCCATTCGGTCAATCCAGCTCCTCCATCCTCACGTGTGCAAAGGCAATTGCAGATTGCGTGGAGGCTTCTTACGCGCGCTTCCCTGCCACCGTGAGCACGCGGGACGCGCAGCTGAATTCCTTTGAGCAAGGAACCGTGTTTTCTACCGACCCACCCTATTACGATAACGTAGCATACGCAGATCTGTCCGATTTCTTTTATGTATGGCTGAGGAGATCGCTTTCGAGTTTGCATCCGAACCTTTTCCGCCGCGTTCTCACGCCGAAAGCGGACGAACTGGTTGCTTCAGCCTATCGCCATGACGATAAGGAAGCGGCAGAACACCATTTTATGGCTGGTATGAGCAAGACGTTGCAGGGATTTTCCTCTGCCATGGACTGCTGGCCGGCTGCAATTTACTACGCCTATAAGCAACAAGAGGCTGGAGAGGGCGCACTAACCTCTGCCGGATGGGCTAGCTTTCTCCAAGCCGTGACTGACGCTGGAATAGTGATCGACGGTACCTGGCCCGTGCGAAGCGAAAGTGAGGGACGAGCTGTTGCAAGTGACGCAAATGCCCTAGCGTCCTCCATCGTCTTGGTTTGCCGCCGTCGCGAGAAAAATGCATCAACGATAACTCGGGCAGACTTTCTCCGCTCGCTGCGTCGTGAGATGCCGATGGCCCTCGCTGAAATCCGACACACTGGTGTAGGCCCGACCGACATTCAGCAGGCCGCTATCGGTCCGGGTATCGGAATTTTCACTCGTTATGCGAACGTGCTCGGCACTGATGGCGCACCCATGCTCGTCAAGGATGCTTTAAAGCTTATCAATCAGGTGCGCGAGGAGATCACCTCCCACAGCGATGCTGACTATGACAGCGAAACGCGCTTCGCCCTTGATTGGTTCGCCGCAAAGGGCTTTGAAAAGGGTAAGTCCGGCGAAGCAATCAACATGACTAATGCTGTCAACGTTTCGCTGGATGGCGTCAAGAACGCTGGCTTTTTTGAGGCTACAGGTGGCCACGCCCGCCTCATCAGGCGCAATGAACTTCCGGACGATTGGGACCCAGCTAAAGACACCCGCGCTACAGTCTGGGAAGCCTGCCAACATCTTATCAAGCGGTTAACTGCCGAAGCCGGGGGAATCGACGCTGCGGCTGCGCTCTACAACAAACTAGGGGCTTTGGCTGACCCTGCGCATACGCTGGCTCGTCGCCTTTATGATATTTGCGAGCAAAAGCAGTGGGCGGCCGAAGGCCGTGTCTACAACCAGCTTCACCAGGAATGGGATGTGATCGAGAAGCGCGCCGCTGAATTAGCCGAGACCGGCGCCCGCCGCGATCTCTTCTCTGCGTGATCTGGGGGGAAACACGATGAACGGCTTTGCTTCGAACCAACGCATCAACCAAGCTCTTCTCCTATTAACTAAGGTGCTGCAGCCCTATGTAGAGAAGCGTATGCGCGAGGCCTACCGTGGCAATTGGCAGCAGAACCTATCTATGGCCGCCGGCACTGACGCTTCGAAGCCGCTCGACGCTTACGCGCTTTTGAAGACTATGGTCGACAATTGGCAGCACGCATTCCGTGATGGATTCAAGCCGATTGTACGCAATCACGTCTCGCTTGCCCTCGCCGCCCGCAATGATATGGCGCACGCTAGTGGCACAATTTCGGACACCGACGCAATATCCTATCTCCGCTCAATCCAGGCCGTCGTCGAAGCTATCGAGCCGAAGTCTGCCGTGGGCATCAAGGCGTTACTCGACGACCAGACCAAGGCGATGGCCAATGCTATGGGCGTCACGACTGAGGTTGCCGCCAAGACGGTCGCGATCCACCAACAACAGACGCTAGATCTCGGCGATAGCAAGTACGCCTGGAAGCCCTGGCGGGATGTGGCTCCGCCTCATGCCGACGTAATGGCTGCGCGGTTCCAGGAAGCTGAGTTCGCTGCGGACCTGTCAACCGTGAGCCGCGGAGAGGGGGCTGAGACCTATCGAGATCCACGCGAATTTTATCGCATAACTTACATCACGGGTGGATTACGGAAGGTACTTCAGAGCGCAATCGAGCGGTTGGCCGGAAAGGGCGGCGATCCTGTAATCGGGCTGCAGACCTCGTTTGGCGGAGGCAAGACGCACACCATGCTGGCGCTCTACCATCTTGCGAACGCCAAAAGCCCCGAGACGCTTCCTGGTCTTGCTGACATATTCAAGGATGCAGCGGTGGCAACCTTGCCGATGCGCTCCAAGCCAGTCGTGTTTGTCGGCACGGCTGCCGGCGCCAATCAGCCTTTCATTGTGGAGGGCGCGCGGACTGTCAAATGTCTTTGGGGCCTGATCGCGGTAAAGCTTGGAGGCTGGAAAGCCTATGAGACCATCAGGTCCTCAGATGAGGCGAGAACCAATCCCGGCTCCGAGGCAATGATTGGAATCTTGAAGTTAGCGGCGCCGTGCCTCATTCTCCTCGACGAGGTAGTTGCCTATGCGCGAAATCTCGATGGTATTCCTTACGACGGCTTTGTTTCGTTCTTGCAATCACTAACTGAGGCAGCAAGTGCAGTACCGGGCGTGTTGGTCGTTGCCTCGCTGCCAGAAAGTGCTGCGGAGGTAGGCAATCAGCGTGGTCGCGAGGCCCTGTTAGCTCTCGAAAAGGTTTTCGGTCGTGTGCAGTCCGCTTGGGCGCCAGCGCAAGGCACCGAGACGTTTGAGATCATCCGCCGCCGACTGTTTCAGGAACTGGATCCTGAAGGTGAGAAGGCCCGTGAGCAAGCCGTTAAGGCGTTCGCGAACTACTACAAGAACAATGCGGGCGAGTTCCCGAGTGGCGTGCGTGACAGGGCCTATGAAGCTCAGCTCAACGCGGCGTACCCAGTTCATCCCGAGCTGTTTCTGATTTTGCAAGGTGATTGGGGTGGGCTTGAAAAGTTTCAGAGGACTCGTGGCGTTCTTAAAATGATGGCGCAGATCGTTTACCGACTTTGGCGGGACGGCCATGCGGCACCTATGATCCTGCCAGGCGACGTGCCGCTGACCGACGATAAGGTGCGCGCCAACGCACTCGTGCCGCTTCCAACAGGATACGATGCGGTGATCTCGAAGGAAGTTGCCGGTGATCTGTCGAAGCCAGCGCAGATCGAGGCGCGCTCTCCAGCAATTGGTAAGAACAAGGCCGTGACCCGCGCCGCGACCGCACTATTTATGGGTACGTCACCACACGGATCGACCAATAGGGGGATGGAGGTTGCCCGTCTCCGGCTAGCCTGCGCTATCCCGGGCGAGCAGCCTTCCCAGTTCTCGGAGGCACTTCGACGGCTCGGTGAGAACGCAGCCTACCTCTATAGCGCGGGCGAGAACTACTGGTTCTCCCCCATCGCCTCCCTCAATCAGGAAGCGGAAGACCGTGCCAAGGGATTAGCGGGCCCCGATGTTGAAACAGAAATCGTTGCGTTGATCCGCGCAGAGGAGCGGTACAAAGGCACGGGCTTCTTGCGTGTTCATGGGGCTCCCGACGATCCTCTTGGCATCGACGACGCCTACGAGACGGCCCTAGTTCTGCTTCCGCCGTCGGCCTGGCACCGCGGACGCGACCAAGATAGCCCGGCGATGACCGTCGCGGCAGACATTGTTGAGCACAAAGGCCCCGGCCAGCGTCGCAACCGAAATCGGCTAGTGTTCCTGGCGGCAGATCAAGCGGCTCTTGAAGACATCCAAAGCGTCGTGCGGAAGAAGCTTGCTTGGGCATCTATTCTGCGGGACGCCCGGGGGATCTTGCAATTACCTCCTGCGCAAGAGGATGATGCGAAAAAGAAGTTCACTGAGCAAGAGGCCGCAGCCCTGAATTCAGTACGTCGTGGGTGGAAGCATTTGATGTTGCCACAAGAGCCTCAACCCGGGAGTGCCTACGTCGCTCGCGGTTTTGATCTGGAACTAGTTGCGCTGACAAACCGCGGCAGCGACCCGGCGCCGTTGGCCCAACTAACGTGGAAGAAGTGTGAAGACGATGGGCTTATAGCCGCGCATCTCGGCGTATTGGACAACGACCTGAGCAAGGTGTGGCAGCCGAGCCAATCCCACGTCGCGGTCCGCCAACTACGCGACTGGTTTGCTCAGTTTACCTATCTCTCAAAGCTGCGCGAACCGCAGGTGCTTGCGAAAGCGATCAGCGAGGCATTGGCACGGTCGGACGCCAAGTACGCCATTGCGGACCGGTTCGATGAGGCCAAGGGGGAGTATGTCGGCCTAAAGCTCGCCCAGCTGGTTAGCATCGATGTGAATTCGGATGCTGTGCTGGTCCGCCGTGAGGTCGCGGATGCACAATTGGCCAAGCAGCTGCCTCAGACTGGTCCACAGCCAATCAATACTGGCGGGGCGAATGGTCCAGGTCAGCCTTTCGTCTCTCAGCCGCTGCCGGCAGGCACTCCCCGCGCTACTCGCCCTCGGCGCTTCTACGCCAAGATCGTGCTCGATCCTAATCGCCCGACCCCGCAGGTCAGCAATATTGCGCAATCCATTTTGAGCGAATTAGATCGCGTCCGCGGTACCAAGGTTACATTGACCCTAGACATCGATGCCGAGACACCCGATGGGTTTCCAGAAGACGTGGAGAGCGTTGTGCGCGATAACGTTACAAGTCTCAAGATCACCGATTATGGATTTGAAGGGGATTGAACTCCCGCTTTAACCAAGGACTCAAGGGCTGAGTAGCCGGCGAACCTAGAACAACGAATGCTGTGATATGTCGTCTTGGCGCACCACGCCATTGATGAGCCATGTATCGGGATGTAGTGAGTGTGTGCCCATCGCGAGAAGCATGCCATTGGACGGATACTCCTTTCCAAAGACGCGCTGCATTTCAGCAAGAGCTTTGGCCTCGCCGTAGCGGCGCGACCACTTATGGAAGGTGGCTTCTATCTCCCAGTCCTGGCAGGTACCTTCGCGAACACCGTCGTCCGTTCGGTACCGGTATTTGAAGAGATACGGGCAGGGAGTGTAAGTGCGAACGACGTGCTTCGAGAATAGATCAGTCTGAGCGCGTATAGCATCGAACGTCTCCTTCTCTTCGTCGATATCGCTCTTGCTCTTCTTCTCATAGCGAAATGAATTCACTTCAAGCGGCTTAAGCAGCGCAAAACTTCTTCGCGCTTGACGTTCGCTGTTAAGGCTGGTCACTATCGCCTTGCTCAGAAACTTGCTCCGCTCGGATGGCTTGAGTGCCCCGACAATTTCGATCGAGTCTTGGTCAATTCGGCGGCTCTCCAAGCGGTGGTCATCCTTCGGAAGCCGCCACTTAAAACGGATGAGATCCCATCTGCCGAATCGGCGCGAATGATCGAGAGTCCTAAAAGCTACCGGATAAAGCCGAAGCCAATTTCCGTAAATGTCGATGCCGGCACAGCACACAGTCTCTCCGTGTCGGCGGCCGACCTGCGGCGCTGCCTTGACGATGATGACTGCTTCCGCTTCACCCGCTGTGGGCAACTGCTCCGGCACGAGGGAAAATGTGCTCCTTCGCCATGATAGAGTCAGACGGAGCGCTGGGCTTCAAATGCACTACTGAAAAAGACTTTAGGCCGACCATCGATTCGACCACAATGCTCCGATGACAATTTGTATGATCACGCTCGAAGCAAAGTAAACAGGCAAGATTGAGAGAGGCGCTTGATACAGCTGTAGCTAGCGCTTGCTGCGCCGCACTAGTTCGCATGTGGGCACCAAAGATCTTACGAAAGTCGGTGTATCGACCTTCATGAGCAGCGACCCGGCCTGGCTTGGGATCGCCAAGCCCCTTGAGGTGCAGGTAATCAATCCCAACGGATGCCAAGCCTGCCGCCAGCGCCGTCTTAGAGAAGCCTCGCTTCCGAGAGATCGGGACATTCCGGACGTCGATCAGCAGCTTGACGCCGCTCTGTTGGAGGCAAGCGAACAGATCGTTCGGCGTGCTGCCCTCATATCCGGCGGTAAACAGCTTCATTCCTTGCCCTCAAAGAAGAGCCTCGAATCATATTTTCTAGTCGTTGACAACCAGTTGACGAGGGCGGCTTGAGAGCGCTTCGCCGCGCGGTTTAGATTTCTGGCGGCGAGCGCCCCGCCAAACCGCCGAAGCCAGTCACCTAGGCCGACTTCCGCTGCGGCTTGGCCGCCGCTTCCTTCGTCTGCTTCTTACCCTCGATCGGCATTAGCATCTCTTTCTGCCGGCCGACGCCTTGCGCGGCTTCTTGGCAGGCTTCGCTCGTACCATTCCCGGCATTGCTGGCCGAGATCAATACTGGCTTGAAGTCTCCAATGACCTTTGATGACGATTTCAAATCGTTTCAGAAGGTTCGCAACTGCCTCGAACACCGCGCAGGTGTCGTTGGAAAGCCTGACATCGATGCCAGCGGCCATCTGAATCTAATGCTGCCTCGGCTGAAGATGTTCTACCTCGATAAAGAAGGTGCCGAGGTCGAACTGCAAGCCGGAGCTATTATCGACCGATATGAGCGTCCCGACATGGTCAAACGCGAAACGCGTACGCGCTCATATGCTCTTGGCTAAAAAGTGCAGTTCGAGGCCGCAGAATTCCAGGAATTTGCGTTCGCCTGCCATATGTTTGCGGGCGATCTCGCCTCAAAACTTCCGATACCGGCTGCCAATTCTGCCAGTAGCCCTAGGCGATAGGTTTTAGTCTATCTGGCGAGGAGCAGCCCTTGCCGTATTGGTCTCAAACTTCAGGCCTTCCTTGCCGATTTCAAGCCGGTAGTTCCATGCACCTGCCATGCCGGCGAGGACGATAACAGCAAGCACGAGGATTAGCCGGTTGGGATCAACTCGCATTGAACTTCCCGTCCATGTTCGGCATCCAGTACGGCTGTCGGATCAGCTTGCCGTCGCGCTCCACGTATTCGGTCAGAAGGGACTTGATTGCCCGGGTGACCACCTGTGAACGGCTTTCGCTAAAGCGACGGCAGGCCTCATCGAGGGTCTGCAGTTCGCTTTCGGAAAGGCGGAAGGAAATGACTGGTTTGCTCATGGGCTGAAACGCTACGCCCAATTGCTGAATAAATTACTAACGATGTAATACGCCGAGTTGGCCTAGACGGGAGAGCGCCGGAGCCGACAAAACGTATCCATTGATCGCGACCGCAAGCCCCAGACCGTAAACCCGAGGGCGGCGAGGGCGAAGATGAGAAACACCCGCATCGCCAGCGGCCCTTCGGCCTCGCCTTCGATGATCCGGAAGATTTTGGTTGGCATGGTGGCCTCAGGAGAATCAAGGGAGGCCAATCTCACCACATCGGCTGACCCAGCAACGCGCCGCAAATTCTGCGGGCAATCTTGGCGCCCCTCACTCAAGCGCCGAGATGTCGCCGCCGGTCAGACGCAGGCCCTTGTCAGTGGCCTTACCTGCTGCAAGCGCCCTGGCCACATCGTCCAAGATACCGCCACGATACTTCTCGAAGACCTTGAGATAGTCGGCGTTGGGCCGCTTTTCGCGAAAGCGGCCCAGATCGTCGATTGCCTCCTGCGACAGATAGACGGTGACGGCCTTGCCCTGCCATTCGACGGTAAAGGGCAGGCCATCCCACATGGTCATGACCGTGGGCGGCCGAATCACCTGCGGCCGACCGGCGACCAGCCTGACACCGGGCCCAGCGTTGGCCGCGCCTGGGATGAAGATCAGGCCGGCGTTCTCAAGGGCGCGATGGATTTCGGCGGCCGCGGATGTATCGAGCGGTCGCCGCTGGCTTTCGACATCCCGAACGGTGCTGAGGCTGACCCCGGACTTCTCGGCCAGCTCTTCCTGCGACCATTCCAACATGGCGCGTGCCGCGCGAATCTGCGCCGGTACGATGATGGGCTTCTCCATAGACGGCTCCGTTGATCATATTCGTTAGGAATATAATAGACGAAAATCGTCTGTACAAGACTAACGAAAATAAGCTATTCGGAGACGACTCGGTGCAATTAACAGGCGGCCATTGACTGGCCGCCTCCCGGGCTCGTCGTGGCTCGGCTCATGCCGCCGCCATTATCAGGGTATGGACGTGATTGCAGGTCTCCGCTGGAGATTTCCAGGCAGCTAGCGAATGAGCAGCTAGCGAATGATCGGCCCGTGGACCGCAGGCTGCTCCGTGGCTGCGCTCGTAGTTACAGTTCGAGGTAACAGGCCTCTCAGCTCTCCCGGCCGAACTAACTGCAGATGTCCCTTGGCGATAGGGAAGTCATAAAAAACCGGGTTCGAAGTGGCGATCATCAGGATATGCAGGTTGGAATTAAACCCTGCTAAGCCGGCAATTATTGATTTGCCATCGTAATTGTAGCGGTAGGCGAACTGATCAGGCACCACGAACCTGCCTTGGCGCAGCGTGCCAGGGAGGGGAAGCTTGCTGAGCATACCGTCGCCGGCCTTCTGGGAAAGGCCTGCATTCAGAAAATAGGCGACCCGTACGCCGCCATCCAACGGCAGCGGCACACCAATGTGCTCCCGATAGAGTGCCATAGCCAGCTTTGCCGAGAAGGCGGTTAGATCAGACTTCGTGAGTGGTCCATCTACGCGAGTCGCGGTCATCTCGCGGAAAAGCCCCGATGGAGTTCTTTGCCATTGTCGGTAGCTGGGGCCATTAAACTCTTCTGAAACACCGGGCGCGACCATCGTCATCTTGCGCCTGAGGCCGATGGCCTCGTCCAGCATTCCGGGGTTATCTGACTGACTCAGGCGCGCATAGAAGGCGGCGACGATGTCGGCACCCGAGGTGCCCTTGTTGCAATCCTCGCAAGCAGCAAACTCCATTCCGTTCGGTCGCGAACGCCCCTTGAACATGCCAATGGGCGGCATGTGTTCAACCGTGGTTGGCTTGTTTGCGCAATAGATGCACCGCGTTTCACTCGCCAAGAGCGTAGCCAACTTCCTGCTTTTTGACTTTGCGTCACCCATCTGGGTCGCCATTCCGATGCAGTATCAATATAGAGCGGTCAAGAGCGAAGGACCAGATGAGTTGTGTGCGGTCGTCGTGTTGCATTACGCAAAATAAATCTAACACTGGTAGTCATCAGTCTTCGCAACGGCTTTGATCGTTGCATAAGTCTGTTGCAAATTGGCAGTGTTGAAATACGGCTTTGCGCGCGTCTCTGCCACCGAGCAAGATCACGCTGGGCAAGTTGACGCTGTAAGGGCCGCGGGCTTGTCAAGGTCTTCAGTGAAATGATGAGCGGGGTGAGGGCCGACCGGCCACAGCTCGCCCGTGTCATCGCGGCACTCTATAGCGGCGATGTGCTGGCCGTGACGCGGATCGACCGCCTTGCGCGTTCATCGCGCGACCTTCTCGTGCACGAGGTCGAGGCGAGGGGCGCAACATTCGAATTCCTGACCGAGCCGTGGGCCACCACGAACTCGCCGCAAGCCGCAACCATGCTGAGGATGCTTTCGGCTTTCGCCCAGCTTGAGCGCGATTTCATCCTGGCGAGGACGAGAGAGGGCTAGGGGGCGTGCGCGAGCTTTAGGCCGGAGCTTCGGGCCCAAGTTCAAGCTCAGCCAGCAACAGATCGCGCATGCGCGGGATCTGCAAGGTGAGGGGCGCAGTCTGCGAGATTGGCGCGCTTCTCGGGTGCAGCGCGTCGACCGCCTAGCGTGCCTTGCGAAAAGAAAAAGAAGGAAAGGAGGTCGTATGACATGCTCACTGTGTCAATGTTCGCCGCAACATGGCGCGGTTTTAGTGCTCGCTTGTACGAGAGTGGGGGCGCATCGGCCGCGGCGGGACTGTACGAACCGAAATGCATGCCACGCGTGGCCTAGCGGAGATTGCACTGATTTCGCATTGGGGCGCGCAAGCTCAAGCGAGGGTATCGCTGACTTCGTTGCCCTCTGCCTTGCCGGCGTCTTTTCCCGCCCTTGAACGGTTGGAGAGAGCTGTGTGCTGTTCGGCAACCGCGTTAAGCTTTTGGCCGCCGGACGTGCCACCGATAATTTGATTGACGGCCACGCAGACTCCCAGCGCGGCCATCGACAGGTACTCATAGGTTTCCTCGATTTCCGCGGGCCGGACCACGGGCTCAGTGTCGAACCCCGGCCCTTCCGGATGATTGCGGGAAACGACATAGCGATTAAGCGCGGACACCGATGGATGCGCGGAGTCCGAAGACAGCTGCGAATAGAAGATGTAGGTCTGCTTGAAATCCTCTCGAATGCTAGCCACGCTCTTGGGGCTGAGCATCTTCGTGACAAAGCCGTTCCGGTTCAGGTCGCGCATTTGGTCGCGCAGGCGCTGTTCAACCTGCTGATCGAGGGTGTAGTCGCCCGCGAAGATAGCCTGGCCGATGGCCCGCCTGTGGCTCAGCTCATCGTCCCGCATTTGCTTGACGAACTTGTCGCCGTCCTCTGCGAGCCCGACGACCCAGTACAGGTTTTCCAGGCAACACCGTGTGATCGTGCGGGCCTCCACAATCTGCCTGGCATCGAGCAGGATCAGCGCTGCCTTGAGATTAGATGCAGTCCGGGCCAGCAGCGCCAAAGCAAGGAACGACGGATCAGCGAATCCCTTCGGCGTGATCTTGAGGTCGGCTGCTGCGAAGATCGCCGTGGCGCATTCGCCGATCTGGACACAGTGCGACTTCCATTCATCATTGAACATGCGCGCATCCTTGGTGCCTGCTCAGAATCGGGTTTACGATTTTGCGGCCCAGCTGGTGTTGGGGAAAGGACGAATCCGACCTATATTTCAGAGGCTTGGCTGCCGTGGACGGGAACCGTTAGTTCACTTTCAGGTTGACATATAGGGCGATTCGCCCTATATAAAACTTATTCTCTCCCACCTCGGTATATCCGGGTGGACAGGTCGGACACCTTAACCGGTTCCGGCCTTTTTATTTTTGCAGTAATGTACCCAGATGCGCCCAGTAATTGCCTATGTCGACGGTTTCAACCTTTACCATGCCATCGATGAACTCGGAAAACCCCACCTCAAGTGGCTTGATTTGAAGGCTCTCGCCGCCGGCATTTGCGGCGAAAATGAAACGCTCGTGGCAGTGAAGTACTTCACGGCCTACGCCACCTGGAAATATGGCGCGGTAGGTCGGCACAGGCAGTACGTTGCTGCGCTCCAGCATGCCGGTGTGGAATGCATCGTCGGCCATTTCAAGGAAAAGCATCGGCGCTGTGCCAGCTGTGGCGCAACGTGGATCGCCCACGAAGAAAAGGAAACCGACGTCGCGATTGCTGTTCAGCTGGTTGCCGACGCCTTCCTGAACGCCTACGAGCGCGCACTGATCATCAGCGCAGACTCCGATCTGGCGCCGGCCATTCGCACCGTTAGCGAGCATTTCCCAAAAAAGTCGGTCAATGTCATTGCGCCGCCTGGCCGCAAGGGACATGCCCGCGACCTCAAGCCGCTGTTCGAGATCACCCAAGGCCGGCTGGCGAAATGTCTCCTGCCTGAAACGGCCACGGGGCCGGATGGCGTAACGCTTTTTAAGCGGCCAGACTCTTACGCGCCGCCACAAGCTGCAGGCCAACAATAGTTTCTAATAATCCGGCCCGCTCAGCGCGCCTTTTTGCTGCCGGCAGGCCTGCTAACTCTCGCTGTGAGCAATGGCGTTGGTGAGACGATCGTAATCGTCCGCGAGGCTCGGGTGAGCGCCACGTAAAGATCGTTACGGTTGAGCTTCTCCGGCGCAACGATGATGGCGTGATCGAACTGCAGCCCCTTCACCAGCAGTGTGCTGCCGACGGATCGCTGCGCCAGCCGCCGCCCGGCATGCCGCATCTTGTTCTGAACGTGCCAGGCCGCATCTTCGAGAGATGAATGCTCACCGTTGACCACTAGCCTGAGGGTGTTCTGCACGGCTGACAGCAGTTCCCTCCGGAATGAGGTGACACCAGGCTGCCGGCGCAGGCACTCCAGCAGGCTGAGCACATGCGAGAGTTTGTCCGATGCCAGGAGATTGAGTGCCGCGCGCTCCGCCTCGGTGAGTTTGTTCCTTGGCTTCCATCCTCCGGCGATGCGGATCACGCGGCGCTCAAAGCCGACCCTCGCCAAGCCGGACATGGCGCTGGCTGCCAGGTTAAGCACCGCAGTCAGCCGATCTTCTGCCGTGCAGACTTGGAGCTGCTCAAGAAAGCTGCCCAGGGTCTGACAGGCCACCGGTTCGATTGCGGAGCATTTCAATTGGGCAGCCAGCGATCCCCGGATAACCTCGCTTGCCTTGTCGCCAATGACGATCAGCGTCTCCGCTCCGCGGAGTTTGACGGACCGCCCCGCGGACATGTTCGCCTTAAGCACGTCTCTCTTGTTTGACGACTGAGGTGCGATGCGCGATACGCACGTCGGCGCGGCGGCCAGGTCGACGCGGTTGAGCTTCTCCAGATGGTCCCGGATGCCGATGAGCCAACATCCGAGCGTTTTGTTCTTCACTCGTGTCCACCGCCACGGCTCGTTGAGCGCGCCGATCGGTGGAAAGTCAGTGATGACGGTTTTCCAATCGGCCAGCTGCTCGTTGCGGAAACCGAAGATGGCCTGCAGCGGGTCTCCGAATACGCAAGTCGGCAGATATTGAGATAAGGCAAGAATCAAGGCGTGTTGTTCGACGGTGCAGTCTTGATATTCGTCCACGAGCACCCGTTGATACGACGCCTTCAGAACGCCTGTGACGAAACCGCCCTGAATAAGACGAGTGGCAGCCGCGTAGACGGCCGGCCATTCGTCTCCGCGAGGCTCTCGCGTTGCGAGGCCGGATCTCTTGGGGAATGCTGCCGCAAATCTCAATGACCAACCGGCAATCGTCTCCAGATCCGTTTGACGGACGCGGACGCCTTTCTCCTTCATACGCTGACGCAGAGAATCGACGCCTGCCAGCGTATGGGTAAGAACGAGGCATTTGGCTGGGCCACCTGCGGCTTTCACCACGTCGGCAATGCAATCCGTCTTGCCGCAGCCGGCAGGCGCAACTACGGATCCGAGCCTCGAACTCAGAACCCTCTCGACGATAAGCTCATTGCTCACGATCTACCCAAGCGCGGATTTCGGCGATCGTTTCAGGAAACTTGCCCTTTAGCTCGCCGAGATGAGGCCCGACATGTTTGCGCCCGATCCACTCAGCATGGCTAATGTCCTTAAACCATCCGCGCTCGCGTCCATCTGATTTGCCCTTCGTTCGTAATTTCGTAAGTTCACCCAGGGCGATGCGAAGGTCGACGTCTGACGCAATTTTCTCAACGTCCGAGACCGTTTTAAATGGCTTTTTGGAGTACCTCTTGGCAAGACGGTCAAGAAACGACTGCTCGCTTTCCTGGAGCGCTGCAGCCGCTTTAATGAGTGCAACCACGGCCTTGTCCGGCAGATCCCGAAAAAGGTGATCTTCGGTCGCGTGACCTGGCGCCCAACGGAAGATCTTCGCACCAGCAGAGGTGAGTTTGTTTAAGATCGCTGTATCACGCGGCTCGCAGTCGCTATCCAGTAACAGACCTACCCGATAGCCGAGTGACCGGAAATAGCCCGCGATCGGCGGTGCCTTGTCCACTCCGCCACCCGAAATCGGCACGACGCCGGCTGTTGAAAAGGGCAAGAGCCCTTTTTCGACCCAGAAGTCATCAAGCCCTCGAACCAGCCCGACCTCCGTCTTGCCTTCGCAAACCAAAATGGTTGGCGCCAGATAGGCCTGCGGATTGGCTCGCGGTTGGCTTTGAACATCCAACCCTGGATAGGGCTTGCTGGCAGGCACGATAGTCACAAAGCCAGTCTCGGAATCGCGCCTGACGACGTTTAGCTCCTCAACGCTCAATTCCTGCAGGACTACCGGGGAATGCGTTGTCATAAACACCTGGGCCTTTGTCTGACCGTCAGCTTTTTCCTTCTTCAACTGCCGCAGCAGCCTGGATATGCGATGAGGCTCAAGCCCGTGTTCGACCTCATCGATCAGTGCCACTGATGCCTTCGCTCTGACGTAATCCTGCAACGCTGCTGTGAACAGCCGTGATGATCCCACGCCGAGCCGGCGAAGCGGCAGATTCCCATCGTGCAGCGAGATGCCGCCACCCGACAGCCCCATAGCTTGAACATCGAGCATCGCATGCAGGGCATCGCCGACCGGCACGCCCAGCAGTTGCGCCACGCGCTTCACCTCGCCAATCGTCTCCGCGAAGAGAGTTTTCGAGTCCTTTGAGAACTCCTGCCGCGCGACACGGCCCGCTTCTGCCATAAGTCCACGGGATGCCGCAGGCCCCTTGGTTATTCGGTTGAGCACGGACTGCCGGCCCCAGGCCAGATGACGGTCCGCGTAGGGGCCCAGCCGGCTCGGGGCGATGTCCTGTCGGTCTTGAAACGCCAAAGCGCGAGTACTCTGCTCGCCTTGTTCAACCCGCTGATTGAAAAGCGCCCAGTCCCCCTCCAGGGATTGATCGACGGTGAGCTTCACCGAAAGCACATGCTCAAGCTCATGTCCTTCGTCAGGCTCGTCGTCGAGTTTCTTCCCGGCCTCGTCCCAGCCCCTCAAGTAATGCCCGTACCGGTCCTCTTTCAGGAATTCAGTGGGCAAATCTCCGATCGTAACCGTGATGGCGACTGGATTGGCCTTTGGGTCAACGGCGTAGAAATCGGTGTCGTCAAAGGTGACCCCGTTGCGCGGTGCAAACGCTAGCTCGATGGCATCGAGAACGGTAGTTTTCCCCGAATCGCCCGGCCCGACTAAACAATTGGTGCCAGGCGCTGGATGCCATAAGAGCTGCTTGATCCCTCTAAAGTTGACTATCTGGACGCGAACGATTCGCAAGCCTTACCTCCCGCTGCCGCGAAGAGCCTACCATGGAGCTGCAACTAGTGGTAGCCGTTGGAGTTCAATAGCCTGCGCCAGTTCGTTCCCGGAGAGAGCCCACCACATGACGACCGACGGCAATGATCGCAAGACGGTGAGCCTCCCGATAGCTTCTCTTCACAAACACTGGATTACCGCCGATGCCGTGAAGTCCCGCATGAACCTGGAAATCTTGCGGAAGCGCAGAAATGGTCCCAGATACAGACGATGGCCGTTTTCTATGGGCTTTTCTACGTCGTGATCGAGGGGTATCGCCCGCTCGAGCTGAAAGAGGAAGCCATAGATGCGCTGCTGGGAGCGAACGATTACGAAAGTCGGCTTCGTCGGTTTCGCAACGCGGTCTTCCACTATCAGGCGGACCCCTTCGATAAACGTACAAAAAAATCCCTTGTCGACGGTCTGTCGCAGTCCCTTGATGAATCAACCCCGCATGGTCCATAAGCGGCGTCCCGCGGCCGGATTTCGGTCTGCGTCGCGTGCTTGGAATAGAGAGGAAGTCTCGCGTGGCAAACATCAACCAGAAAATTGCGCAGGAGCTTGGGGTGCGGGCGGAGCAGGTCGAGGCGGCGGTGACGCTGCTCGACGGCGGTGCCACGGTTCCCTTCATCGCGCGCTACCGCAAGGAAGCGACCGGTGCGCTCGACGACGCGCAATTGCGCACCCTGGAGGAGCGCCTGGTGTACCTGCGCGAGCTGGAAGACCGCCGCAAGGCCATTCTCGAATCGGTCCCTTGATCGAGTTTCTTGACGCCAAGGACAGCGAGCACTGGAGCAAAGCGCTCTATGAGGCGTTCGAGAAAGTTTTCGAGAAGGTCCTCCCGATCAGAGAGATAATCGAGAGTCTCGGCAGTGCGGGGGCGGACACCGCCTGACCAATGGTCTGGATGGTCGTACTATTGCGCCGTTCTAACGATTTGAAGAAATTGATACAGCCAAATGACTCCACGAAAGCAGCTATCTCGCCCGGAACGCTTTGGACTCTGGAAAGCGTCACATGGCTGCTGCACGTGGTGCTCCGAGCAGCTGCTGTTTAAGGACGTTCAAGTCGACCATTTGATTCCGCTTGACGCTGTGGCTTCGGACGAAGCGCACAAGATGATCGTCAATCGATATTCCCTGCCAGCCGATTTCGATTTTTCGGGTCTGGAGAACTTGGTTCCCTCCTGCCCTAGGTTGTAACCGGCTGAAGTCGAACCAGGTCTTTGAGCCTTCGCCGGCCCTAATCCTTATTATCTCGTCGGTTCGCCTAAAGGCCAGCCTTGCGCGACACACCGCGAATGCGATCGTCGCTGACGAGAAGAAGGAAAAACTATTGGCGAAGGTTGAGGCTGCCGTGCAGAGGGGTGATATCACCGAGTCGGACATCATCGAGCTTTTCGCTTCGCTGCCTGCCCTCGTCAGAAAGAGCGCGGCTGCAGAGCCGGACGTGTATATGCAGATTGCACCGGGTTGGGAAGTGGTCGAAAAGTGGGGGCATCTTGTCACTGTAAGAGCGCCGAGCGGTCGAGCCGGCATCACGTCGACATCCGGAGACGCAAGTTGGATCTGTCCGTCCTGCGGGCAGAATGTCCCATCGAACGGCGTGATCTGTTTGTCTTGCGGTAGGATGAGCGATCCCGGCGACTGATACATGCCTGGCGATGTGTGCGCCATGCGTGGCTGTTACTCAACCGTCAGGGCAGGGTGCAAAAAGGTCGCGCCCGCTTAGTTGCAGACGTCCGTTCAGGCCGACAAACCGCAAGAGGCGGTGCCCGACCGGTAGGCGCATCCGGCTTCAGTAGCCCATGCGAGACTCCTGAAGGAATGGACCGCTCCGCTTCACTAGGTTTTCGAACGACGGTATCGTAGCAACCTGACTAGGCCGACCAGCTGCAAGCGCCGATGGCCGAAGCGATCGAGGTTCATCGACCGATCAGGAGCGCCGGTTTAGGAGCGGCGCCTGCGGCTCGTGTGAGCGCGGGATCGAACCTTAGGATCGCGGACGCAATCGTCGCGTTCCCCCAGCTGCCTTAGGGGCCAGGGACGGGCATCGGCGTTGCCAACTATTAGCTCGCTCTCCGCTCAGACTCCGCCAAGGACTCTAGCCGCGGCACTTCGAGGCTCGGTATCTCCGGCATGGCCTTGCCGGCGATCGCCTGAAGATCGCCGACCATGCCGACCGTCGACTCGACGACGGCCAGGATCTGGGTTTCACGCTTGGCCCATTGCCGGCCCATGAACTTGCGCTCCCTGTCCAAATCGTCGCGCATATCGTTGAATTTCTCAACGACAGCTTCGACCCGCTGCCGGAACTTCGTGCCGGTCAGGTAGTGATAAACCTGCTCCATCTTGGTTTGCTGACCCTGCTGCACGAGGCGCGAGCTGCTCACATCGATCAGAGCTTGGCGGAGCGCCACGGCGACCGGCACAGCGCAGCGCGGATGAGCTACCCATACACCGTCGACCAGGTCAAATTGCTCGATATGTTTCGGCAGCGCATGGGAGATGATCAGAGCGACGTCGGCGCCGGAACGACGCTCGTCGTCACGCAATTTGGCGAGCCAGCCGTCACTCCATGCCTTGGTGCGCTTGGTTTCCCAAAGGATGATGCCGGCAGATTGGCCGATAGCGCCATTCACCTGTTGAATAACGTCCGCGCCGAGCTCACCTTTGGCAACTGGCTCAATCGAATCGGTCGGAAAGCGCCCGCGCAGAAGCTCTTCAAGCTCAAGTTCGAGAACCTCTCCCTGAGATTGCTGTGATCCCTGTTCGGCCTTGCGCTTAAGTTCCTCAATCGTGCGTGTCATCGACTCGATGGTCTGGTCCTTTTCGGCAACGCGCAAGCGCGCAGCCTCGTCGGCTTCCTGCCTGGCCTTGATCTGGATCTCAGTGATCGAGGCCTGCACGCGCTTCTCTATCGTCAGGTCGAGCTCGCGCTTTTCCTCTTCGAGCGCTCGCTGCTGCCGCATCAGTTCGGCCTGCTGCTTTTGGGCCTCAGCAAGCATCGTGTTGTTGGAGAGTAGGGTGGCTCGCAGCTCCGCAGCTTCCGCTTCTTTCGCCTGTAGCTCGGCCGCGGCCGCCTCCCGCGCCTTCTTGCTTTCGGTCGCGGCCAGCTGGGCGCGTTCGGCAGTCAATCGCTTCGCAACCTGGTCTTCGATTTGCTCGCGGTCCTTCGCTACCTGCTCGCGTTCCAGCCGCAGCGCCTCGGCCTTGCGCTCCATCTCGGCATCTTTGCTGGCCAGTTGCTGTTGAAAGCGCCGACGCGTTTCAGCGAGGAGGGGAGCGGCCAGCGACTCGGTCAGCCGGATCTCGTGATTGCAGTTGGGGCAATGCAGGGTCGGCTCGTGCGAAGCGCCGGCGGCAGTTGCTTTGAAACTCATGAACTTCCCCTGTCATCGGAGCGGCCGGATTCAACACCATCCGCGCGCGATTGCGATGTCGAGGCACTCAATGTCCACATCCGGCTCGTGAATCAGCGGTCAGGCCGACGAGTTTTCCACGGAATCCGTATTATCGGTCCTGCCTGCGTGAGGACCAGTCGGTCGATCATTGGCTGAGGTAACCAAATTCCCGACGCCGGGCATGACCGTTCCGCGCTGGAGTCTAAGCCATCACCACGTAACCCGCATCTCCGAGACAAACCAGCGGATGGATGTCATGAGTCGACAGGGGGTCTCGAATGCCCCTAAGATGTAGCGGAAGTAAGTTCGCGGAAGCCGGGGTCGGGTGGGCAGTGAACTTCCAGGTGACGGTTCTCAAGGTGCTGGTCAGCTATCCAGACGGGTTCGCCGCCATGGAGGACATCAAGCGCGATATGGCGATTCTGGCGACCAGCGGACGGGACTGGGCCGAACGCACGAAGCGATTGGCAGCCCGCGTGCCTGACCTGGACATCTTCTCCCAAGGTCTTATCGAGCGGATGAACGGCGGCTGGCGTATCACTGACAAGGGACGTGCGGTTCTCGAGACTATGGAGGCCCGGCCCGCACCCGCCCGAGCAACGGAGCTGCCTGATGTCCGCCCGGTCGATGAGCCGACGCCAGCCACGACGCCGTCACCGATGCCGTCGATCGCGCCGGTTCGACGCATCCGGAAACGAAGCCGACGCGACGCTATCCGGCGAAGACAAGCGGCTGCGTCATAAGAAACCGAGTTCGAGGGCGAATTTCAGCTTTCGGGAAATAGGAATATATTCCATAATCTATGTTATGCGCGAACGAATTCAATATCTTAGTATAACTTGCCAAAGGCAATCCGCAAGGGTGCCACCCGGTAGGATCAACCCCTCGGCGAAGATGGTGCGATACTCCTGTTCAGTTTGCGGGTCCATAGCTAAAGAGGTCAATTGTGGCACCGTGGACGACGATATCAAGGAGCGTTGGTCCCTTTGCCGTGAGAGCCTCGTTGAGCGTCACCTCAAGATGCTCGACCAGTGTGACGCGCTTTCCGGAACAACCAAGTCCTCTAGCGAGAGCGACGAAATCGAGCCCGGGCAGGTCGATCCCAGGCGGTCGATGGGCTTGCATGATCTGGCTGAATGCACGCATTGCGCCATAGCCAGAATTGTTCATCACCACGAAGGTGATGGGCAGGCCGCGTTGCGCAGCGGTCCAGATCGCCTGGATGCAGTACATCGCCGATCCATCACCAATCAGGCAGACGATGCGGCGCCCCGGCTTCGCCAAGGCAACGCCGACGGAGGCCGGCAGGCTGTAGCCAAGCCCGCCGCTCGCCATGGTGTAAAAGCTGTCCGCGCCGCGCATAGGCAGAAATTGTTGAATGGCGGGACGATGCGACGGCGTCTCCTCGACCACGATCGCATCGGGCGGCATCAGCGCCGACAACCGGCTCAGCGCATAGGCCGGCGGAATCGGATTCTGCGCCGCAGGCACGGCAGGCAATGCCCGCGCGGCCGGCGCCTCGCGCCCTGCGACTTCGGGCAGTGCCGACTGAAGTGCCGCGAGCGCATTTGGGAGCGTGCTGATGATGGTATCGCCGACCGCCGCCGCCGCAGCTTCGGTCGGATCGTCGGTGATCTGCCAGACCGGCGTTCCGTCATCGAGCAATTCGCATTGTCCTTCGATATGGAAGGTGAACACGGGTGCGCCGACCACGACGATGAGGTCGGCACCGCGCAAGGCGCGGGCGAGCCCTCCCGGGGCCGCCGGAAGGAAGCCCGCGAACTGCGGATGCAATTCCGGAAAGCTGGAGCGGCTCGACATCGGGCTTGCCCACACAGCCGCCCTCGCCCGCTCGGCGACCGCGACCATCGCCTCGACACAGCCGTTGCGGTCGATGTCGGGCCCGACGACGAAGACAGGTCTCTTGGCTGCGGCGATGGCAGCACCGAGCCGAACGATCGCCGCCGCGTCGGGCGCAAATTCGGTCGCGATGTGGCGCACCGGCGGAGCGACAGCAGGCCCCGCCCAGTCATCCGACGGGACGGACACGAAGGTCGGACCGCGCGGATGCTGTATGGCGACGAGAAAGGCCTGCGCAATCGCCGCGGGGACATCCTCGGCGCGCGCTGGCTCCGCGCTCCATTTCACGTAGGGCTTTGGAAACTGCTCGGCATCCTCGGCAAACAGATAAGGCCGCATTCGCAGCAGGCTGCGCGCCTGCTGCCCCGCTGTCACGACCAATGGGGTCTTGTTACGGAACGCCGTGAAGAGATTGCCGAGTGCATGGCCCAGCCCGGCCGCCGAGTGCAGATTGACGAAAGCCGGCCGGCCCGTCGCCTGCGCGTAGCCATCAGCCATGCCGACGACGCAGCCTTCCTGCAAGCCGAGCACGTAGTCGATGTCATCGGGCCAGTCGCCGAGAAAAGCGAGCTCCGTCGAGCCGGGATTGCCGAAGACGCGATCGACGCCGAAGGAGCGAAGCACACCGAGGGTGGCTTCCCGAACCGTCAGGACTTTGGAATTCATTGGGAGTTTCCTTTGGGTACTTCGCTTCTCAAGCCCTTAGAACGGATAGTGCTGAGGCTGCGTCTCGATGGTGATCCAGCGTAGGTCGGTGAACTCGGCGATGCCGGCCTGGCCGCCAAAGCGGCCATAGCCGGAGCCCTTCACGCCGCCGAACGGCATCTGCGCCTCGTCATGCACGGTCGGGCCATTGACGTGGCAAATCCCGCTTTCTATGCGCTGCGCCACCGTCAACGCGCGGGCGACGTCGCGGCCGAACACGGCGGCCGACAGACCGTATTCGGTGTCGTTGGCGAGCCGCACGGCCTCGTCGACGCCGTTCGCGCGGATCACCGAGACGACGGGGCCAAAGCTTTCCTCGGTGTAGATGCGCATGCCGGGCGCGACACGATCCAGCACGGTTGCCGGGACGACCGTCCCTTTGCGCTCGCCGCCCGCGAGCTTGATGGCACCCTTGCCGATGGCGTCGTCGATCAGCGCGACGACATGCTTGGCCGGCGCTTCGTCGATCATCGAGCCGACGACGACCGGACCCGAGCGCGGATCGCCGGCGGGAAGCGCGCTCGCCTTCTTGGCAAGTTTCTCGACGAAGGACGCGGCCACTGCCTCGTCCACGATCACGCGCTCGGTCGACATGCAGACCTGGCCCTGGTTGATGAAGGCGCCAAACGCCACAGCCGCGACCGCCGCGTCGAGATCGGCATCGTCGAGCACCACCAAGGGCGCCTTGCCGCCGAGCTCGAGCAGCACCGGCTTGAGATGGCGTCCGCCGAGCTCAGCGATGACACGGCCGACGCGGGTCGAGCCGGTGAAGTTGATCCGCCGCACGGCAGGATTGGCAATGAGGCGTTCGACCAAGGCGGGAGCATCGGTCGGTGCATTGGTCACGACGTTGACGACGCCGGGCGGGAAGCCTGCATCCCTGAACACTTCGCCGACCAGCCGGTGCGTTCCCGGGCAGATTTCGGAGGCTTTGAGCACCACCGTGTTGCCGCAGGCGAGCGGCGTCGCGACGGCGCGGACGCCGAGGATGATCGGAGCGTTCCATGGCGCGATGCCGAGGCACACGCCGGCCGGCTGGCGGACGGACATTGCGAGACAGCCGGGCTTGTCGGACGGGATCACCTCGCCTGCGATCTGCGTCGTCAACGACGCTGCCTCGCGCAGCATGCCGGAGGCAAGTTTGACATTGAAGGCCGACCAGACCTCCGTCGTGCCGATCTCCGCCATCATGATCTTGATGAAGGCATCACGCTTTGCATCGAGCGCATCTGCCGCCTTCGACAGCAGCGCGCGCCTCGCGTTCGGGCCGAGCGCCGACCACGCGGTGAAGGCGGCCGCGGCCGCGGCCACTGCGGCGTCGGCATCGATCACCGCCGCGGCAGCCGCGCGGCTGGCAACCTCCTGCGACAGCGGGTTGCGCCGCTCGAACACCTTGCCACCGGAAGCGGCCCGATCCTGGCCGTTGATGAGAAGACTGACGTCCATGATAATCTCCCTGAAAGTTGGCCCGGCTCAGCCGAGTAGCCGCGATTTGCTGGTTTCCTGCGCGAAACCAAGCGCGATCACCGCCGCGAATGCGAGAGCAACGTAGTAGCCCGTGATCGCGTAAGTGGAGCCCGTCTGCGCGAACAGGCTGGTGGCGACCAGCGGCGCGATGCCGCCGCCGAGCACCGTGCCGAGCTGCTTGCCGATCGAAACGCCGGTGAAGCGGATCCGGGTCGGAAACAGCTCGGGGAAATAGCTTCCTTCGGTGCCGAACATCAGCGGATGGATGATGCCCGCGGCAAGGATCACCGCGCTCGTCACTAGCAGCGTTTCGCGGCTTGCAACGACGCCGTAGAACGCGAACATCGAGGCGGCCGCGAGCACGACGCCCGCCAGGAACAGGCGTTTGCGTCCGATCCGATCGGACCAGGCGCCGATGAGTGGCATGGCAACCAGTCCGACCAGATTGGCGAGCAGCACGGCCTGCGTGATCACGTCCTTCTGGACGCCGAGCTGGCGCGTCGCAAAGGAAATGGTGAAGATGGCGGTGAGGTAAAAGTAGGAGGTCTGGGCCATCTCGGCGAAGAACACGATCAGGATCGGCCGCCAGTGCCCGCGCAACGCCTCGACGGCCGGCACCGATGCAGTCTCCTCCGCCTCGCGGAACGTCGTGCTTTCCTCGATGCGCCAGCGCATGTAGACGCCGAGCGCCACCAACACTGCGCTGATCAGGAACGGAACGCGCCAGCCCCATGACAAGAGGTCTGCCTGCGGCAGCCGCGAGATCGCGAGTGCCGCAAACGAGGCGAGCACAACGCCGACAGGGCCTGCGGCCTGGATCACAGCGGCGGAGAGGCCGCGTCGGTGGCCGGGCGCGGTCTCGATCGCCATCAGGATCGCCGCGGTCGACTCGCCGCCGAGCGCAAAGCCCTGGAGGAAGCGCAGCAAGACCAGCGCGATGGTCGCGGCCACGCCGGCGACGGCGTAGGTCGGCAGCAGCCCGATCGACATCGTCGCGATCCCCATCAGGAGCAGCGTACACAAGAGGACCGATTTGCGGCCCAGGCGATCTCCGAAATGGCCGAACACCAGCCCGCCGAGCGGACGCGCCAGAAATCCGACGGCGAACGTCGCGAAGACTGCAATGCTCGCCGTGAGCTGGTCGAACTTCGGAAAGAACAGCTGGTCAAACACCAGCGGCGCGATAAGGCCATAAATGAAGAAGTCGTACCATTCGATGGCGGTGCCGATGGTGCCAGCGATCAGGATGCGCCGGCGGCTGCCGGCCGTCTGCCCGGCGCGGAGGGCGGCTGCACGATCGTCGTCGTAGTCCTCGAATGCTCCAGTGGTCATGTTTCCTCCTCCGGTGTTATTGTCGTCTTGTTGTTATTGCCGCGCGTCCGCAGATTGGATGCGCAAAACCGATCAGCTTGCCAGTCGGGCGACCTTGCTTGCGCTACGCCCGAGCGCGCGGGCAAGGACGTGTCCGATCGTTCCCGCTTGAGACGCGCTACCGCGCCACGCAACGATCTGATCCGGACGTATCAGGACGAGGTCCGCCTCATAGAGGTCGCGCAAGGACGCCGGCAGCGTGACGAGCTTCACGTCGATGCCGAGGTTGCGGACGGCATCCGCGACCGCCGCGCGCGCCGAGGCGCCTTCGCCGAATTGGAGCAGCGTCCATTCGAATCCGAACAGGTCGTACAGAGACACGCCGTCGTCCAGCCAGGCGTGCGGCGCGCGACCGCCGGGACAAGCGCTGGGCACGTAGACATTCGCGGCATCCGCCGGCGGCCGGCTACCATCCGAGACGATGATCGGCGAGCCATCGTAGCGCCCGCCGAAGGTGACGCCAGGGATGTTGAACTCGGCACGGGCATGCTGCTCGAGATAAGCGCCGGCGATCCGTCGCGCCTCGCTGCCCTCGTCCGTGGCATCCTCGATCTCCGGCGCAGGTGCGAAGAGACCGAGCGAGTCCGCAAAGCGCCGGGCATAGTCGGTATTGCGCAGCGCCACCGGGCGCCGCTCGATTTCGTAGCTGTCGAGCAGCGAGACAGGGCTCGCGCCCTTCACCACGCTGGCAAGCTTCCAGCCGAGATTGACTGCATCCTCGATCGCGGTGTTGTACCCGAGCCCGCCGGTCGGCGTGAACAGATGCGCGGCGTCGCCGCCGAGGAACACCCTGCCCCGCTGCATCCCGTTCGCGACCAGCGCGTGACCTGCGGTCCAGGTCAAGAAGGACAGGACCTCGCACGGGATCGGCGCGCCGCAGGCGCGCTGGAACGCGGCTTTGGCCTCGTTGCCCGTGATCGCGCTCTCGTCTTCGCCGGGCCGGAGCTGGGTGTGAAAGGCGAATTCGTCCTGCCCGTTCACGGACGCCATGAAGGCGCGGCGGTCGCCGTTGAAGCAATTGTACATCCACGCCTTGGCATGGGGGACGCTTGCGTAGAACTCCGGCGAGCGGAGATAGACGGCCAACATGCGGCCGCCCATGAAATCGCGCTGCGTGCCGGTCTCGCCGCCGTAGACGATGCCGAGCGACTGCCGCACCATTGAGCGCGGTCCGTCGGCGCCGACGAGGAAGTCGGCGCGAACCTGAAAGCGGCCGCCGTCGTCGAGACACTCGATATCGCCGACGATGCCGTCATCGCTTTCGACGTAGCTGACCAGCCGGTGGCCGTAGTTGAGCTTGATGCCGGGAAGCCGTTCAGCGTGACGCCTCAGCACCGCCTCGACATATTTCTGCGAGACCCGGTGCGGCAGCTCCGCTGCGCTCCAGGAGCCCGACATGCCCTTGATAAGCTCGCCCGCGCGCGAGGATGACGGCAATGCAAAGCGCGCCAGCTCGTAGCCTGTGTAGCGCGTGAAATACGCGACGTCCGTCGGATAATCGGCCGGCAACCCTTCGCGCCTGACCTCCTCGGCAAAACCCAGCCGCCGGTAGTGCTCCATCGAGCGCGCCTGCGTCGCATTGGCTTGCGGATTGAACGCGGTCCCCGGCTTTTCATCGATCAGGATCGCGGTGACGCCGCGCCGGCCAAGCTCGTTGGCCAGCATCAGCCCGCATGGCCCTCCGCCGACGATGAGCACCGCGGCCGTCAGACGTGTTTCCAAGACGCTTCTCCCTACCAGCATTATCCTGCATGGTAAGGTAACCTGACTAAGTCGTCAAGCAGCCTGACTAATCGGGCTCATCGAGCGTATCGAAGCTTTCGCCATAGGCCGCCAAGCCCTTCAGGATCGCGTCCATTGCGGCCTTGCCAAGCTCGGCGCGCATCTCCTGCTCGGCAATATCGACGGCATCGCGAAAGGCATCCAGCCATTTGCGCCCGGCCGGTGTAAACATGACGATGCGCGCGCGCCGGTCCGTGGGGTCGGCGATACGATCGACGAGACCGAGCTCGGCGCACTGATCCACCAGTTCGCCCATCGCCTGCTTGCTCATGGAGGCGCGGCGGGCAAGTTCGGTGAGGCGTGTCCCCTCCACGTCGAGATTGCGGGTCAGGCTGACGTGAGCGATGCGCGTCTCGCCATGGCCCCGCTCGCCCATCAATTCGAGCACGCGGCCTTCGAAGCGCCGCACGGCGTTGTTGAGCAGGCGGCCAACATTGGCATGCCGCCACGCTGTTCCTGATGTCCTGGTTTTCAATGTAAATGCCCTTCGGGAAGCGGTCTGAATTCGAGAATGTATTTGGCCTATTTCGCTGCATCGATCCAGATCCTCGACCGCGATTGCCTTGTGCGCTCCATTGCTGTTCGCCGCGAAGTCCGCAACGTCCCGGTCTGAACCGGCAAACACTGTTGGCCCTGGCTCCCTCGGCACCTCGTTCGGCCCAGATATCGTCGGCTGCGGAAGGCGCTGTGCATTGACGTCGAACCGCAACTTCGAGACCGCCACAGCGCCGGCTCGATCACCCTTTTTGATGAGTTCGCCCATGGTCGTCGCGGCCGCAGTGGGCGGCGCGCTGCCCGTCTTTCCTTTTAGCAGATCTATCGGCTGCCCATTGAAAGGCCTTCTAAAATCTTGTGTCTTGGCTTGAATTACTCATGGTCGCGCGAAGGAGACCGGCGCTCCCGTACCGGAGCATCCAGTGGTATTTCTGCCGACCGCCGCTTCCTTAGCCTCGCACAACCAGGCGTTTCCCCTCAGTCCACTCTCGAGCAAGCTCCGCCACGAAGGCGAACTGATCGTTGTCGTCGGCAGGCAAGTCCGAAATGCCTCTGTAGAGAGACGGCACTCGATTACGTATTCGGCTACTCGGCGTTCCACGACCTGAGCTACCGGGACTTCCAGTTGCGTACCCCTCAGTGGACTATCGAATTTCGGTGGGACCGGCCCGGTCGGCCCGGTCGTTGCGACTGCGGATGAGTTGGGGGCCAAGGATTTGCGGATCGCTACCCGCGTCAATGGTGAAGTCGTGCAAGATCGAAGCCCTGGAGACCTCATATTTGACGTCGCTCGCATCATTGCAGATCTGTCGTCCACGATGACGCTTGAACCTGGTGATCTGATTGCAACCGGCACCCCCGCTGGCATTGGCGCCACACGCAATCCACCCCTGTTTCTCGAAGCCGGTGACATATGCAAAGTCGAAATCGAGGGCATCGGAACGCTGAGCAATCGCATTTGCCAGGCAGCAGAAAAGGCGCTCTCTGAGCGACGTCTGACACAGATCGGGCGCGTGCGCGGCTGACACCAACACCATACGCCGGCGCCCGATCGACTTGATATCCGGAATACCGCTCGACGTGTGCGGGGGCAGCGGCCGCTAGCAAAGTCGATCAGTCCGTCGCTACAGTTGCGAGGAAGTGATATTCACGAAAGCACGCGGAAGTTATGTCCTGATGTGACGGCTAATCGGTTACGCGCGATGAGCCGGGCGGGCAGCGTCTTCCATCCTCTCAAGGTATTGTTCAGATGTGGTGTAGCCTCACCTGCGGGCTTGATGCGAGCCACGCGCCGTGCCAGCGCCTGCAGCACGATCGTCACGGTGCGGTGTCAAGAGTTTGATTCGCCGTGGCTGCCAAGCGTTGAGCGTTTCGACAAAAACCATCCTGCGTCCGTATCAGACATTTGACAGCTCGGTGTCTTCGCGGGACAAGTCATGCGTGCGTCCCGGCTCTGCGCAACAGAAACATCGCTAGGAAGTGAAATCATGATCTGCAGAAACAATGGCCTCTCTGCTCAAGCAAGGCGGCTCCGATCGCCCCCCGCTTTCGGTCTGGCGCTTGGCGCGATGATTGTGCTCCTGGCCGGCGGACGCTCGGTCGCCGGCGAGTCCTTTCAGGACGGCTGCAAAGGACTTGCCGATCGGACCATTCCTGCCACATTGATCGGGCTTCCCAGCGGGAATGCCGTCGTCGCCTCTGTAAGCTTCGTGCCAGCAGCAGCGCAGGCGAAGACACCCGATTTCTGCAAAGTACTGGGCACCATAGCCCCGGTTGACCCGACGGCCCAATTGATCAACTTCGAGCTTAACCTGCCGGCAGCCTGGAACGGTAAGTTGGTGCAATATGGGGGCGGCGGCTACAATGGCAGCCTCATCACCGGTCTGGCGCCCCTCCGCGATGCTGCGCCCGACGACATCCTGCCGCTTGCGCGTGGCTATGCGACGGTCGGCACCGATTCCGGCCATCAATCTTCGAGCTTTCCTCGCGACTCGATCGGCAAGTTCGCGCTCAACGACGAAATGCTAACCAACTATGCTTATGCATCCTACAAGAAGGTGCGCGATGTGGCCGTCGTGCTGAGCCAAGCGCTTTATCGCAGGCGGCCGGTGCGGATCTACTATTTCGGCGGATCCGAGGGTGGCCGCGAAGGACTCACCATGGCTCAGCGCTTCCCGGCCGACTATGACGGCGTCGTCAGTGTCGTGCCGGTGGTGCAGTTGTCGATGCTCTTCCAGTCCTACATCCCGCACGTGCTGCCGCAGTTCGAGGGGGGCTGGCTCAATCCAGCGAAGACCGAAATGCTGGCAAAGTTCGTGATGAAGGCTTGCGACGAGCTTGACGGCCTTCGCGATGGTATCGTCAGCAATGCATTCGCCTGCCAGCCCAAGGTGAATCTCGTGGCATTGCGCTGCCCTGATGGAATGGATAAGGGCGACAACTGCCTGTCGGACCCGCAGATCGCCTCCATCCAGGCGGTTCATACACCGCACCCCTTCCCGTTCGCGATGGCGAACAGCATCACCATCTATCCGCAATGGCTCTATGGCAACGAGACAACACCCGACCCCGACCGATCGACCATGGCGCGCTGGGTGGTCGGCACTGCGCCGCCAACCGAGCCACTTGACGTGGTCACGGCTTCGCAACAGTGGATCTATGCCGCGAACGCTCTGCGTTTCGTGGTCGCGCGGGACGAAAAATTCGATGTGCGAAGCTATCGCCCGGAAAGGTTTCGCGCCCGCCTCGAGGAGGTCTCGAAGTTGCTCGATTCCACCGATCCTGATCTGTCTGCGTTCTTTGCCCATGGCGGCAAGCTGATCATGCGAGAGAACTTGGCCGACCTCGCGCAGAGCCCACTTGCGGGTATCAACTATTTCCAGTCAGTCGTGACTAAACTCGGTCGGACCACAGTCGATGCCTCGGCGCGCCTTTATCTTTCGCCTGGCTCGACCCACACCGGCAATGGCGCCACCGTACCGGATGGCGTCGCGATCCCCACCATGGTCGATTTGCTTGAGCCACTCGACCATTGGGCCAGCGACGGCATCGCTCCGGCCGACGCGTTGATCCAAACCGTTAAGGGGGCTACGCCGCCCTTTGCGCTGAAGGCCTCCCGTCCGATGTGCCGCTATCCCAACTACCCACATTATGTCGGAGGCAATAGCAGCGTGGCAGAGAGTTACGATTGCAGAGAAGCCGCACCGTGAGAAGCTGCAGGGCCGAGGCGCGAGTGGGCTCCGGAGGATTGTCGCCTATTCATTAAATATAACCTATCGATAGCCAGGGCACGGCGGCGACGACAAGTGTTCCAATCAGAAGCGCGATCATGTAGCCGACGATGGGCTTCATGCCCTCATCCGGGTTGATGCGGCTGATGGCACAGGCTGCGTAGTAACCGACCCCGAATGGCGGCGCGAACAGACCGATGCCCATGGCGAGGACGACCACCATTGCGTAGTGGACATCGTGCACCCCGACCTGCCGCGCGATCGGGAACAGCAGCGGGCCAAACAGAACGATGGCCGGAATACCTTCCAAGACGCTGCCCAGGATTACGAACGTCGCGATCGTGACAGCCAGGAAGACGGGGACGCCGCCGGGAAGGCTAGTCATGAACTTGGCAAGAGAGGCAGAAAATCCCGACTGGGTCAGCGCCCAGGCCATCCCGGTGGCGGCGCCAATGATGAGCAGGATTGCTCCCGACAGCGAAGCCGTTTCGACCAACATCGGATAGATGCGGCGCCAGTCGAACTGGCGGTAGATGAAGAGGCCCGCGCAGGTCGAATATAGGATGCCAATCGTCGAAACCTCCGTTGCGGTCGCGACGCCCTCGACGACAGCCGTCCGGATCACGAATGGCAGGGCGAGGGCCGGCATCGCGATGACGAAGGCGCGGCCGATCTCCCGCCCTGTCGCTCTTCTGACGTGAGACAGGTCCTCGCGGCGGTATCGCCCCCACACTACGGCCGCGAGCATGACTGCGAGCACCACACCCGGAAGCAACCCGCCGGTGAACAGCGCTGAGATCGACACACCTGTCACCGAGCCAATCGTAATCAGGACGAGTGAGGGTGGGATTGTTTCGGTCTGGGCGCCGGTCGCGGCCAGGAGCGCCACGAGATCGCCCGGCTTGGCCCCGCGCTGCCGCATCTCGGGAAATAATACCGGAGCTACCGCCGCCATATCCGCAGCCTTGGAGCCCGAGATGCCCGAGACCAGATACATCGCTCCCACCAGCACATAGTGCAGTCCGCCCCGAACGTGGCCGAGCAGGCTAGCCAGGAAGCTGACCATTGCGCGCGCCATTCCCGTCATTTCGATCAGCAGACCGAGAAAGACGAACAGCGGCACGGCGAGCAGGATCAAGTGGCTCATGCCTTCGTCCATGCGCCCGATCATCACCACGTCGGGCGTGCTGGTTGTCAGGGCGAGATAGCCGACGGTAGCAAGGCCGAATGCGAACGCGATCGGTACGGCCGCAAAGACCATCGCGCCGACCACGAAGACGAAGAAGATCAAAAGGTTCAGATTGCCGAGCGGCTTCAAGACCGGCCCCAGCAGAACGAAAGTCCCGATAATGCCGGCGACGATCGCCAGGGAACCCAGCAAGCTGCGCAGGCTCGCGATTCGAATAAGCCGGAGGACCGCTGCGATCAGCATCAGCGCGATCCCGATTGGCAAGGCCGCCGCACGCCAACTGTTGACGATCTCGAGTGCCGGCGTCGTGACGAATGCCTCGTCGGCGGCGAACTCATAGGCCGGCCAGACGACGAGGACGAGGAACGCCAGCGATGCCGCGGCCGCGACGACATCCAGGAATGCACGAGCTTCCATACTGAGAACGCCGACGACCGCGGTCATCCGCATGTGCTCGCCGCGCTGGAACGCAATCACCGATCCGAGCATCGCAAGCCATAGGAAGAGAATGCCGGCGAGTTCGTCGGACCAGACGATCGGCGAGCGGAATACGTATCTGCCCACGATCGCCGCGGACAACACCGCGATCTCCGCCAGCACGAGCAGTGCCGCCGGGACGGCGACGACATGGCCGAGCACGGTGTTCGCCGTCACCACCCAGCTCCGCGAGGCCGCTTGAGACTTGCCGGCCGCCGCACCGGCATCGACATGCGGCGTATGACTCATGCTGGTCATGATAGCTGGCCCGCGGCTTTTTCGAGCTGCGACCATGCCTCCTCGCCAAACTTGCCCTTCCAGTCGGCATAAAAGCTAGTTTTGGACAAGGCCTGGCGGAAGGCGGCACGATCGACGTCGATGAATTTGAGGCCCTTGGCCGCGAGATCGGTGCGCAGGGACTGGCTGAGCTTGGCGATGTCGGCGCGCTGATCAAGGGCAGAGCGGTCGAGCTCGCGTGTCACGATCTCCTGCACGTCCTTGGGCAGGCGCTCGAAGGCCCGCTTGTTGCCGAGGATCCAGTAGCCGTCCCAGACATGTCCGGTCAGACTGCACGTGCTCTGCACTTCATAGAGACGCGCGGTTGCGATGATCGGCAACGGATTCTCCTGGCCGTCGACGACCTTGGTCTGCAACGCGGAATAGACCTCGTTGAAATTGATCGGCGTCGGCCCGGCGCCGAGCGCCTTGAAAAGCGAGGTCAGCAGCGGCGCGGGCGGAACGCGGATCTGGAAATTCTTCAGATCATCCGGCGCCCGCACCTCGCGACCCGACGACGTCACCTGGCGGAAGCCGTTGTCCCAGGCCTTCGAGACCGCCATGATCGGCGTCTTCGCAATCTGCGCCCGAATGTAAGTGCCGAGATCGCCGTCCATCGCCTTCCACACGCTGCCGTACTCGGCAAAAGCGAAGCCCGTGTTCACGATGCCGGCGCTAGGCACCAGGGTGGCAAGGATCGAAGAGGATTGATTGAAGAACTCGACGCCGCCGCTGCGGACTTGCGTCATGAGCTCGGTGTCGGAGCCGAGCTGGTTGGCTGGAAACAACCTGATTTCCAACCGGCCGCTGGTCGCTTCCTTGATGCGGTCGATCGCTTCCTGCGCCCGGATATTCACCGGATGCGTCGGATCCTGTCCTGTCGCGAACTTGTACACGAACTCTGCGGCGGATGCCGGGCGGGTCAGAATCCCGCAGAGAGGTACGGCCGTAGCCGCCATCAAGAGCGAACGGCGGCTGATGCTTCCGGGCTTCGAAACAGTCATGTTTTCCTCCTGATCCTGTATTAACGTTGTGCCGGCTGCATGAGCCGCTGCTGGTTTTCAGCTGTCCGGGCTCTTCGACCGCCCGCGTTTGCGCAACAGCCATCGCTCGTCCGCCGCAACATGCAGCGGTCGCAACTTTTCACTCGGATTTGGCCTGACTGGTGCTTAGTGCCTGTGCGCTAAAGCCACTGCTTGATCTGCCTTGCGACTTCGGCAGTGGAAATGCCGTAGCGGTCGTGCAGTGTCGGAAGTGCGCCGGCGTCAAGAAATTCGTCCGGCAATCCAATCTGGCGGAAAGGCGGATGGACGCCTGAACGCATCAGGAGTGCGGCGACCGCCTCGCCGAGACCGCCAATCATCGTGTGGTTTTCGGCAACGACGGCCAGGCGGCCTGACTTGCCGGCTTCACGCAATATCGTCTCGGCGTCGAGCGGCTTGATGGTCGGAACGTGGAGTACCGCAGCATCGACACAGTCGTTCTTCAGAGTTTGCAATGCCTCGAGCGCACGCATGGTCATGATGCCGGATGAGATGATCAGAACGTCCTTCCCGTCACGGATCAGCTTGGCTTTGCCAAGCTCGAACTTGTAGTCGTACTCGTCCAGCACCACCGGCACCTGACCACGCAGAAGGCGCATGTAGACGGGCCCCTCATGCGCCGCGATCGCAGGCACCAGCTGCTCGATTTCATGCGCATCGCATGGGTCGATGACAGTCATGTTCGGCATGGCGCGAAAGAGCGCGAGATCCTCCGCGGCTTGATGGCTCGGGCCATAGCCAGAGGTCAGGCCGGGCAATGCGCACACGATCTTCACGTTGCGGTCTTCCTCCGCAATCGTCTGATGTATGAAATCGTAGGCACGGCGGGATGCGAACACGGCGTAAGTGGTCGCGAACGGCATGAAACCTTCGGCAGCAAGGCCTGAAGCGGCGCCGAACAGAAGCTGCTCCGCCATGCCCATCTGGTAATAGCGGTCCGGAAATTCCTTCGCAAAGATGTGCAGGTCGGTGTATTTGCCGAGATCGGCCGTCATGCCGACCACATCGGGACGGCTGCGCGCGAGCTCGACCAGCGCATGGCCAAACGGCGCTGGCTTCGTTTTCTGTCCCTCGGCCGCGATCGAGGCGATCATGGCTGAGGTGGTCAGGCGCGGCTTGCCCGGCAGGGGCGCTGATCTGACGGTCTTCATGCCTGCCTCCCGGCTTCCAGCGCGGCCAGCGCGAGCTGCCATTCGTGCTGCTCGACGCGGATGAAATGGTTCTTTTCGCGCTGCTCGAGGAAGGGAACGCCCTTGCCCATCAGCGTGTCGGCGATGATCATCCGCGGCTTGGGCTCAGGATGGGACTTGGCGGCATCGAATGCGGCAATCACGGCATGGAGATCGTTGCCGTCGATCCGCTGCACGAACCAGCCGAAGGCCTCAAGCTTGTCGACCAGCGGTTCGAACGCCATCACCTGCGTCGACGGGCCGTCCGCCTGCTGGTTATTGACATCGACAATGCCGATCAGATTGTCGAGCTTGTAGTGGCCCGCCGACTGGATGGCTTCCCAGACGGAGCCTTCGTCCAACTCGCCGTCCGAGAACAGCGTATAAACTCGCGCGTCGGATTTCTTGCGCTTGAGGCCGAGGCCCATGCCGACAGCGATGCTGAGCCCAAGCCCGAGCGAGCCGCCCGAGATTTCCATTCCCGGCGTATAGGAGGCCATGCCCGACATCGGCAGACGGCTTTCATCGCTGCCATAGGTTTCGAGTTCTTCCTCGGGGACGATTCCTGCCTCGATCAAAGCCGCATAGAGCGCAATGGCATAATGCCCGTTGGAGAGCAGAAAGCGGTCCCGCCCCTCCCATGATGGATCTTCAGGACGGTAGCGCATCGCGTGAAAGTAAGCCACGGCGAGAACGTCAGAGATGTCCAGCGCCTGTGCGATATAGCCCTGGCCCTGAACCTCCCCCATGCGCAACGCATTGCGTCGAACGTTGTAGGCCCGATCCGCGAGCGTCGGCGTATTAGTTAGCGTCTTGGTAGAGGTTTCCATCGATCTGGACCTTGTTCCGCCTCAGTGGATCAGCATGCCGCCATTGACGTCGATCACGGCGCCAGTGACGTAGGCGGAGAGATCCGAAGCCAGGAAAGTGTAGATGCCGGCGACATCTTCTGCCGTGCCGAGACGATTGAGCGGAATGCCTTCCAGGATTTTCGCCCTCATTTCGTCCGTCAGCTTCCCGGCGGTGATATCGGTGCCGATCAGACCGGGCGTGACGCAATTGACGCGGATGCCGTCGGGGCCGAACTCGCGCGCCATCGCCTTGGCGAGACCCAGCACGCCTGCCTTCGCAGCCGAATAGTGCGGTCCTCCAAAGATTCCGCCGCCGCGCTGAGCCGAGACGGACGACATACACGCGATTGATCCAGACTTCCGTGCACGCATATGCGGGATCACGGCCTGGGAGAGGAAAAGAACCCCTTTCAGATTGACGTCCTGAATGCGATCCCAGTCGGCCGCCGAAATCTCCAAAAGCTTGACGGGCTGGGTGATGCCGGCATTGTTGATCAAGATGTCAATGCCGCCGAATGCTTCCACTACGCGAGCGACCGCCCGCTCGCATGATGACTTGTCAGCGACGTCGCACGGCAGCCCGATATGCTCTGTACCAAGAGTGCTCGCTGCACCCGCTGCAGCTGCAGCATCGATATCGAGAATGGCAACCCGCGCGCCCTCGGTAGCGAACCGGCGCGCCGTGGCAAGCCCGATGCCGCGGGGCGAGGCTGCGCCCGAAATGATAGCCGTCTTACCGCTGAGCAGCATCAGTTCCCTCCACTCCTTGTTTTTCCTTGGCAAGGCTAGGAATGCACCGCGGACGGGCAACAGACAAACGCACAGTTGTCACGGATGGATGAATCTGGTTCACTTATGGGATGCTGTCAAACGTCCCGATATCGGCAATTCGCGCCTTTGAAGCTGCTGCTCGCACAGGATCGTTTCGCGATGCGGCGAATGAGCTTCACCTGACACCGAGTGCGGTCAGTCATGCCATCCGCAAGCTGGAGGACACGCTTCGGACGGTATTGTTTGAGCGGAGCGCGCGATCCGTACGGCTCACGCCGGCCGGCGAAAACCTGATGCGCCATACCGGAGCGGCGTTCGATCAGCTCCGCCGCGGTCTCGAGGAAGTCGCCGCGCGCGGGCCGCAATTGGTGCGCGTCCATTCCGCGCCGAGCTTTGCCGCGCAATGGCTTGCCCCGCGACTTGCACAGTTTCTCGCCGCTTATCCGAAGCTCGAAGTCCGCCTAGCTGCGAGCACGGATTACGCTCGCTTCAGCAACGATGATTTTGATATCGACATTGTTTACGGTCCGCCGCGCGCGGAGGGTGTGGAGGTTGTTCCGCTCCCGGAGGAGACGGTCACCCCGCTCTGCTCGCCTACCCTCGCGAAATCGATCAGGAAGCCTGCCGATCTCCTCGATCAGACGCTGATCCGCTCTGACGTGAAGCAGGTTCAGTGGCACCAATGGTTCACTGCGAACGGATTGGAAGCACCTGCGCTCCACGGCATGAGGTTCGATCGCAGCTTTCTCGCGATCGCGACGGCTGCAGAGGGATTGGGAGTGGCGCTGGAATCAACGCTTCTTGCTGAACGCGAGCTGGCGAACGGACGATTGGTCGCTCCTTTGGCAGGGCGCGCAAACGACATCCGCTACGTCGGTCACCGTCTAATCTACCCGCGCGCCAGTCGACAGAGATCTGCGGTACGAGCCTTTGCAGATTGGGTCATTGCGCAGCTTGAGGATAACACGCGTTCCGCGGAATGAGCGCATGCCTTGTTCAAGCGTTGCAAACGGAAATAAAACCATAGCGAGCAGCTGAATCGTCCCGTTTGCCGTATAAGCTACGGCAGTGGATCCGACAGTCTTGAACGGGCTCCGCCGGATCGATGCCAGGACGGGCCTCTATGACACGGCTCGCCCCTTCGCAGTGATCTCCCAGCTACCGTTTTCACGCTCGACCAGACCATGCGAAAAGATGTCAAGGTCCGGAACGCGCGCAGCCAACCGCTTGGTATGATCGGACCACTCTCGACCGCTATCGCCAGGATCGCCATGTCGCGTTTGAGATAGGCCATCGCGGCAAGTCCGTCCGGGTTGCTCACCAGGATCTTCGGCACCGTCACCTGGAAATTCACCCCGCTCCCGTCCGCCGTCAACACCAGATGGTCGGCGCCTGTGAGAGAGCTCCGCGCCCGACCTGCTTGAACTTATCCGGAGATTTGTCGCCCCGGGTTGCGGCAACTTCGCTCACTCAATTACTCGAACAAGCGCCGCCGTAACATGATCAACTGGCTGCGACGCGTCGACCGTTCTGAGCAATCCCTTGGCAGCGTAATAGTCGGTCAGCAGCCTGATCTCGTTCGCGTACGCTGTCAGACGCGCGCTGAGCGCCTCATCATTGTCGTCGGCCCGCACCGCCTTCCCACTTTCGCGGGCCTGCATGGCTCGTCCCAGGATCCGATCCAGCAAGTGCTTCTCGCAGACCTTCAACTCGAGGACGTGGCTCAATTCCTGACCCTTTAGGAGATGGTCAAGACTTTCAGCTTGGGCACCGTGCGCGGAAATCCGTCCAGGACGAAACCACGCTGCGCGTCAGGCTTTGTAATGCGCTCGGCGATCAGCCGGACCACGAGACCATCCGGGACGAGGTCGCCGCTCCATGATCTCCGCCACGTGTCGCCCGATCGCGGTTCCCTCAGATACGGCTGCGCGCAGCATGTCACCAGTGGAGAGCTGTGGGATCCCGAGTGTTTGAGACAGCCTGCCCGCCTGCGTTCCCTTACCGGCGCCAGGTGGTCCTAGGACAACAAGCCTCATCATTCCTCCGTCAAGTCGGCTTCGAATGGCTGCGCGGGTCAGTGGCGCATGCCGGATCACAATCGCACCGATGTTCGTCGCCGATTAAGCCGGCCCGCTCTTCCTGTTCTGCCGGTTCTTGACGAGATCGTCGACGACAGCGGGATCGGCGAGCGTCGAGGTATCGCCGAGGCTGCCCGGCTCGTCTTCGGCGATCTTGCGCAAGATGCGGCGCATGATCTTGCCGGAGCGGGTTTTCGGCAGGCCCGGCGCGAACTGGATCAGGTCGGGCGAGGCGATCGGGCCTATGTCCTTGCGCACCCAGGCGACGAGCTCCTTGCGCAACGCTTCGCTCGCCCCTGGCCCTGCATCAAAGTGACATAGGCGTAGATGCCCTGACCCTTGATGTCGTGCGGGAAGCCGACGGCGGCCGCTTCCGACACCTTCTCATGTGCCACCAGCGCGCTCTCGACTTCGGCGGTGCCCATGCGGTGGCCGGAGACGTTGATGACGTCGTCGACGCGGCCGGTGATCCAGTAATAGCCGTCGGCGTCGCGCCGGCAGCCGTTGCCGGTGAAGTACTTGCCCTTGTAGGTCGAGAAATAGGTCTGCTCGAAACGGGCGTGGTCGCCATAGACCGTGCGCATCTGGCCCGGCCAGGATTTGGCGATGCACAGATTGCCTTCGGTCGCGCCGTCCAGCGTCTTGCCCTCGGCATCGACGATCTCGGGGACCACGCCGAAGAACGGCCGCGTCGCCGAGCCCGGCTTGAGCTTGGTCGCGCCGGGCAAGGGCGTGATCAGGATGCCGCCGGTCTCGGTCTGCCACCAGGTGTCGACAATGGGGCATCGCCCCTCGCCGACGACGCGGTGATACCATTCCTAGGCTTCGGGATTGATGGGCTCGCCGACCGAGCCGAGCAGGCGCAAGCTTGCGCGCGATGTCTTTCTTCACGGGCTCGTCGCCCGACTGCATCAGCGCGCGGATCGCGGTCGGCGCGGTGTAGAAGATGTTGACCTTGTGCTTGTCGATGACGTTCCAGAAGCGGGAGTTATCCGGGTAGTTCGGCACGCCCTCGAACATCAGCGTGGTCGCGCCTTCGCCAGCGGCCCGTAGAAAATATAGCTGTGGCCGGTGACCCAGCCGACATCGGCGGTGCACCAGTAGATGTCGCCGTCGTGATAATCGAAGACGTATTGATGCGTCATCGAGGCGAACACGAGATAGCCGCCCGTCGCATGCACAACTCCCTTGGGAGCGCCGGTCGAGCCCGAGGTGTAGAGGATGAACAGCGGGTCCTCCGCCTTCATCTCCGCGGGCAGGCAATGCGCGGACGCCTTGGCTGTCTCCTCGTGATACCAGACGTCGCGGCCGGCGTTCCACGCAACGTTTCCGCCGGTGCGCTTGACGACGATCAGCGACTTGACGGCGTCGCCGGACTTTTCGATGGCTTCGTCCACATTGGACTTCAATGCAACTTTGCGACCGCCGCGCAGTCCCTCATCCGCCGTGATGACGACCTTCGACCCGCAGCCTTCGATACGGCCCGCAAGCGAGTCCGGCGAGAAGCCGCCGAAGACGCATGCAACGCTGGTGTAGCGATCTCGACCATAAGGCGCCTCGAGGGATTAGGCGGACCGATTTGTGCACACTTCGATACGGTCGAAAAAATCCGCAAGGCATTTGAGAGCGCCGGCATTGTGAGTTCATGAGCGAGCCTGGACCTGGTGTGTGTCTACGGCCGTCGCAAGCGCACGCTCGAACTGACTCATGTAACTCTAGTTAATGCAAAGTAGTATCTAGAATACAAATTCTTGTATCCATGTTTCTTTTCTAACTCTTCGCAGAGTTTTAAAGAATAGCTCTGCCCCAGCGAGTTGATACGTGAACTGAATTGCTCTCCAATCCAATTGCTTCAACAAACAACCACGTAGCGTTGGCGGACCTACCGACCACGCGGTCATAGAGGGGATGGAAATACATGAACGCAAAATACAAAGTCGGTAGTCGCAGGCTTGCTGAAGGCTTCGGCAATCACGAGCAGTTCGCATGCACATGAATTCGGAGATCCCGGAGCAGTGGGAGCTGCCGCAGCGGCACCTCCGCCAGGTTTGTACGGCTTTACGCAACTGCTGACCTACCAATCGAAGCTGGGTGGTCCGGGTGCGCCCAATATTGGCGGCGCGCAGACGGGCTTAAAGGCCGACCTTGCCGCGCAGGGCTTCCTGTACGTGGCTGGATGACGTTTCTTGGCGCAACGTACGATGCCGTCGCCGTTATTCCGTTCTTATCGGAAAGCGTTGGAAGCCCATTCA